>CAXXUL010000004.1:467500-1130574 GCA_963665375.2 Christensenellaceae bacterium | reverse complement strand
TTTGCATCGGGTTTATCTATCCGTTCGGAAAAGGCATCTATCTGTCCTTTTGCAAATTCACAACCACGAGCAACGCCAAATGGATCGGCATCGGCAACTATCTCAAGGCCTTCAAGGACGCGAGCTTTATGCACGCGTTTCAATACACAGCGCTGGTTGCCATCGTATCCCTGATCGTCATCAACCTGCTGCGTTTACCGTCGCCTACGCGCTCACGCGCGGGATCAAGGGTTCCAACACATTCCGCACGGTGTTCTTTATGCCGAACCTCATCGGCGGCATCGTGCTCGGTTACATCTGGTCGATGATATTCGACGGCATTCTGTCCCGCTACGGCACATCCATTGTATTGAGCACCACATACGGATACTGGGGCTTGATCATCCTCATGGCCTGGCAGCAGATCGGCTATATGATGATCATCTATATCGCAGGATTGCAGTCGGTGCCCGGAGACTTGATCGAGGCCGCAAAGATCGACGGTGCAAACGGCTGGCATACGCTCTGGCACATCACGATTCCGACGATTATGCCTGCGATTACGATCTGTACATTCCTCACGCTAACCAACTCGTTTAAGCTATTCGATCAAAATCTCGTGCTCAACGGCGGACAGCCATTCGTATTTATGGCGGACGGCACGGTCATTCGATCCACCGAGATGCTCGCGCTGAACATCTATAACACCTTCTACCTCAACGCCAACTCTCGCGGCGTCGGTCAGGCGAAGGCGGTCATGTTCTTCGTGCTGGTCGCGACGATTGCACTGATTCAGTTCTCAGCAACGCGCAGCAAGGAGGTACAGCAATAATGAAACGGGATAAAGCAAGAAGAGCATTGCTGACAGGCATCTTCATCGTGATCTGCGTGATCTATCTCATGCCGATCTTTACGGTGCTGATGAACTCCTTCAAGACCAACTCCTCCATCAATACGGAGACCTTCGCATTCCCGAACAGCCGGACGTTTACCGGAGCCGACAACTATATCAACGGCATGAACGTCGGCGAATACCCGTTTTTGAAGTCTGCGGGTTACAGCCTGCTCATTACCATCACCTCATCCGCGCTGATCCTCGTCTGTACCTCGATGGCGGCCTGGTATATCTCCCGGGTCAACAGCGTGTTCTCGCGGATTATCTATTACCTCTGTGTCTTTTCGATGGTAGTTCCGTTCCAGATGGTCATGTTCACGCTGGCAAAAACCGCCAATGTGTTGCATCTGGACACGCCTTACACCATTCCGATCATCTATCTGGGTTTCGGCGCGGGGCTTGCGGTGTTTATGTTCGCGGGCTTCGTCAAAGGCATTCCGCTGGAGATTGAGGAAGCCGCGGCGATCGACGGCTGCGGACCGCTCCGCACGTTTTTCCTCGTGGTGTTCCCGATGCTCAAGCCCGTGATGATCTCCGTCGGCGTACTGGAGATCATGTGGATCTGGAACGACTACCTGCTGCCCTATCTGGTGCTGGATCGCACGAAGTACAAGACGATACCGATCCATATCCAGTATTTACAGGGAAGTTATGGTCACGTGGATCTGGGCGCCGTCATGGCGCTGATCGTCATCAGCATTGTCCCCATCGTCGTGTTTTACCTCACCGCCCAGAAGTACATCATCAAAGGCGTGGTCGAGGGCGCGGTCAAGGGTTAATACTCCAAAATCGCCTGATCTAGGGAGTTTTTTCTGCCTCCCTTGTTTGTTTTTGCGCTTTTTGATTGCGATTCCGGCGAAACGCGATATAATGAAACGAAATTTATGAGAATCGGTGAATGTTATGAAACGATCTTCAGGCATTTTAATGCATATTTCATCGCTCCCCTCTCCTTATGGCATCGGCACGTTCGGGCGGGCCGCGTATGATTTTGTCGATCAGCTCGTGCGCGCGGGCCAGCATTACTGGCAGGTGCTTCCGCTCGGGCCGACCAGCTATGGCGATTCGCCATACCAATCGTTTTCCGCATTTGCGGGAAATCCGTATTTCATCGATCTCGATACGCTTGCCGACGAAGGTCTGCTCGATCGCGGTTGGATTCAGTCCATTCGCTGGAGCGACGGCGCACGGCAGGTTGATTACGGCACGATTTTTGAGCAGCGATTTCCGGTGCTTCGCGCGGCATTTTCGCGCGCAAAGGAAGACTGGAACCATATGCAGGCGCTCGATCGTTTCGCCGCCGAAAACGCGGACTGGCTCAACGATTACGCCCTGTTTATGGCGCTGAAGGACGAAAACGGCGGGGTCGCCTGGGAAAACTGGCCGTATGAGCTGCGCATGCGGGAAGAATGGGCGCTTACTTCCGCGCGGGAACGGCTTGGCGACAGCATGCGCTTCTACCAGTTCCTTCAATATCTGTTTTACGAGCAGTGGACGCTTCTTCGCACGTATGCAAACGAACGAGAGATCAAGATCGTCGGCGATCTGCCGATCTATGTTCCGCTCGACTCCGCAGACGTGTGGAGCGCACCGCAGGAGTTTCAGCTGGACGAGCAGCGCAGGCCCCGCTGCGTCGCGGGTGTTCCGCCGGACTATTTTTCAGCGGACGGCCAGCTCTGGGGTAACCCAATCTACGATTGGGACTATATGAAGCAGACCGGCTACGCCTGGTGGATGCGCCGCATGCGCTCCGCCTGCACGCTGTTCGATTGCGTTCGCATTGATCATTTCCGCGGACTGTCCTCCTATTGGAGCGTGGAAGCGAGCGCCACGACGGCGCGCGACGGCGAGTGGGTCAAAGGGCCGGGTTCGGACTTTGTCGATTTGCTGAAAGAATCGTTCCCCGCGTTTGAAATCATCGCGGAGGATCTCGGGTTCTTGACCGACGAAGTACGGCAATTGCTCAAGAGCAGCGGTTTTCCCGGCATGAAAGTACTTCAGTTCGCTTTTGACGCGCGGGAACCTAGTAACTATCTGCCGCATACCTATTCCCGCCATTGCGTCTGCTATGCGGGCACGCATGATAACACAACCGTTGCCTCCTGGTTTAACGAGGCGGATCCGGCGGATGCCGCGTTTTCGGTTCGCTATCTCGGGCTCAATGAGCAGGAAGGCTATGTGTTTGGAATGTTACGCGGCGGCATGGGTTCGGTTGCCGATCTGTTTGTAGCGCAGGTGCAGGATTTTCTCTGTCTTGGGAAAGAAGCACGCATGAACACGCCCGGCACGCTTGGCGGCAATAACTGGAAGTGGCGCCTGCTCCCCGGCGAAATCACCGACGAGTTGATTGAAAAGGTCGCCGCGATGACAAAGATGTACGGCAGATAATATCCTCACAATTCATAAAAACGGAACCGTTTTTTCAAACGGTTCCGTTTTTATTTGCATCGCGTTACGCTTTCCTCTTGATCGGAAGCCAAACTTCGCTGTAATAGTCCTTCGAGGTTACATCCCCTTCGCTGTACATCTCGATTTCGACGTATTGCGCAATCTCGTATGTACCGTTTGTCGGCAGCCACTCGGAGTAGATCTCCTTAGTCAGGGTCTGCATAGCGCCCGGCATGGGACCGGTACAAGCAAAGCGTGCCCAAAGCAGCGCAGGGAGTTCCCGGACGACCATCCCCTCCAGCACTTCCATGCCGGGTTTGAGCACTTCGCCGATTATATACGGGAACTTCCCGTCCTGATCCACGTCAAAGCTGATGCCGAACATCGGACAAACTTTTGCTTGCAGTCCCTGTTTGAAGAACGAATCCCAGAATTTCGGCACTTCCTGTAGGCTGGTGTCCATCTGAAAACGCTGTTCGACGCCTACGACCTTGAACGCGTCCATCTGTTCCAATTTGTAGTTCATAATATTGACTCCCTCCATTTTGATCGATATCGCAAGGGGGTTCTGACAGCGCAACAGCGTGCTCATTCTGCGCGCGATGGTCGGCGTGACGCCATGGAAGCGCGAGAATGCTTTGGTGAAGCTTTCGGGTGTGTCGTAGCCATACTTGAACGCAAGGTCGATGACCCTGGCCTCGCCGGAGATGAGCTCCTGCGCCGCGAGGGTTAAGCGCCGCGCGCGGATATACTCGCTTACGCTCATACCGGTGAGCGCGGCGAACGTCCGCTCCAGATAGAACCGCGAGAGTCCGACATGCTTTGCAACCTTCTCGCTGTCCGTCTCCTCCAGCAGGTGCTGCTCGATGTGTTTGAGTGCGAAGTTGAGGCTCTCGACCAGTTCCATGTACTTCTCCTTCGTTCGTCTTGCCGTCTTGTTTCCCTTACGCGGGCTATCATATCAAATCGGGGAATCTGCGTCCTGTCATTTCTTGTCACGATTTGTCCGCCGTTTGCCATGCGGACGATCCTCACTAGCCCGCGGGTTCGAAGACGAATTCTTTCGTTCCCTCCTCCAGCAACTTCGCGGCCCGGGCCGAATCATGCAGCCAGTCTTCGCGCTGCTCCGGCGGCAAGATCAGCGGCATGCGATCATGAATAAACGAGATCCCCTCCGCGGCGGGCGCTGTGAGAATCACGAATACCGGCGTGTCCGATCCCACCTCGGAACGATAAAGCCCCGCAAAGGTGAAAAGGCCTTCTTTCGCGGGGCGCAGTTTATACTTGATCTTTTGCTTGTCCCGCGTTTCCCATTCAAAATATTCGCTCGCGGGAATCAGGCAGCGCCCGGCCTGCGGCAAGCCCGCCTGCGTCAGCATCGGCGCACGAAACATGTTCTTCTCCAGCGCGGTTTCGCTCCGCGCGTTGATGACTTTCCCTTTGCCGTCAAACCGCGCAAAACCCCAGCGCATGGCGCGCGCGCCGATCGCATCCAGCGCCGCAACCTGATCCGTCGGAAACACCTCTCCGTTTTTCAGCATCAGAAGTCCCGCATCGCGCTCGCTCTTAAGGTAGAGCATGGCGAGCATCTCCCGATACTGCGCGTCGTCAAAGTCCGTATAAAACCTTCCGCACATTGCTTTGCTCCTTACCTATGCTCAGCCGAGCCAGAAACCGACGCCAATACCCATGATAGAACCGATCAGCACCTGAAGCGGCGTATGACCGATGAGCTCTTTGAGTTCCCATTCCGGCAGTTCGATGATCGTGCCTTCCTTGATCAAATGGTCGATGATCGCGGTGATGGTCACCGCCTGCTTGCCCGCTTCCTGGCGAACGCCGCGCGCATCGTGCAGCACGACGGAAGTTAGGATGAACGAAACCGCGAACTCAAACGAAGCGAGCCCGAATTGGAGCGCAACCGCGGTCGTCATGGCGCAGACCGTCGCCGCATGGGAGCTCGGCATGCCGCCGCTGCCAACCAGCCGCTCAAACTTGAATTCTCGGTTGACAATGGTGTAAAGAATCGCCTTTGCGCCCTGCGCAATCGCCCAGGCGACCAGCGCCGCGACTAAAATTCTGTTGTTCAGCAAGTCCTGTAGATATCGCATGTTGTTACTTCTCATTCTTTTCGTCTTTGCGCGCGCGTTTTCACGCCATCGCGGCGCATTTATTGTACAAAATCACAGGCGTAATTACAACATCCGCGCCGTATTACGGTCTGATGCGTATTCTTGACGACAAAACGCAGAAGCGCGTGAAGGAATTTTGAATTATTACATTTGTATAATTGACAATTGGTTCTGCAATGCCTTACGCTTAACAAATGAAAAAACGATTATTTAGCTTTGCCGCATTTCTGTTGATGCTCGGCGTCTGTTTGCTGCCCGTCTTTGGGGTGGCCCATGCCGAAGAAAACGATACCGCGCGCCTGAGTTTCGGCAGTGACGGAACGTTTACCGTGCTCATCCTTTCCGATTTACAGGATACACAGTTTACCACAAAGCTCGTCGTCAGCGGCGAAACGCAGGTTCTGGCGGATTATCCGGCGGATCTGATCGTGTTGCTTGGCGATCAGCTGGAAGGGGCGAGTCCCGTTCTTCGTTTTGGTAACAGCGCGAAAAACTGTGAAGATACGCTCCGCACTCTGCTTGCTCCTGTTGCGAAATCAGGCATTCCGTTTGTGGTCGTCTTTGGCAACCACGATTGTGAAGCGCCGCTCTCGATTCAGGAACAGACAAAGATTTACGAAAGCTACGACAACTGCCTTGCCGTCTCCTATGGCAAAGGCTCAACCAAAGATGGTGCGTTCGTGTTGCCTATCTACCTATATAGCAGCGAACAGACGGGCATGGCGCTCTATTTCTTCGACTCTGGTTCTTATTTGCCAAATGGGGATTACAACACCGTCTCGGAAGAGCAAGTCGCATGGTATAACGAGCAGAGCGCCGCGTTCAAAGCCGCAAACGATGGTCAAGCGCTGCCCTCCGCCGCGTTTTGTCATATTCCCGTACCGGAAGTGTATCAGCTCATGACAGAGGTTCCAAAGGGAACCAAAGACGCGTTCAAAGGCGTTGGCGTCGGTGCGGGCAAGTATTACCTGCCGGATGAGGACAAGATTTTTACCGGAGAGGTCAACGAAGCGCCCTGCCCTTCCAGCGAAAACAACGGCCTTTTTGACGCGTATCTGAATAATGGAGACGTGTTCCTCACCGTAAACGGACACGACCACATCAACTCGTTTATCGGTAGCGTCGAAGGCATCGATATCGCCAGCGCGCCGGGCAGCAGCTATACGAGCTATGGCGATGAAGATGTTCGCGGTGTTCGGATGTTTCGCTTTACAGAGTTCAATGTGCGAGATTATGAAACGCTCCACGCGCTCTACAGCGCATATAATACGCCCGCAAGCTTTGGTTTCTTGCGCTACTATTTCAGCACCACTACGGGCATCTACAACGCCATCAAGGTCGTTTTAGCTGGCCTTCTGCTGATTGTCGCAATCGTGGTTATTATCATCCTCAGCGTGCGAAAAAAACGCCGCAAGGCAAAGCAGGTTGAGCAAGAATGCAACGCTTCTTCCGGTAACGAGTCGGATATCGCGCCACATAACAGGCCTGACAGCGAATAATCCATCCGTGCCTGTAAGCTAATCGCGCTCTATAGCAAAAGATCCGCCACACAGCGGATCTTTTGTTTGCAGAAAAGCAGATATTAATGCGAAAGTGTTTCGGTCGAACCCATCACGGAATCTCGATTTCGTTCAGCTCCGCC
Organism: Christensenellaceae bacterium; assembly: GCA_963665375.2. GTDB lineage: Bacteria > Bacillota > Clostridia > Christensenellales > CAG-138 > UBA7703. The sequence continues at coordinate 1,123,538 of CAXXUL010000004.1, read as the reverse complement.
TGCGCGGTAACCGCAGCCACATCCTCCATGTTCCGCTCGTAGAAGTTGACGATGCAGTGCATCGGGCAGGTGGGAATACACGCACCGCAGCGGGTGCAGGTTGTTTCGTCGATCACGGCTACGCCCTTGACCACCTTGATGGATTCCGTCGGGCAAGACTTTTCGCAGCGTTTGCAGCCGACGCAGGCGGTCTTGCATTGCAGCCGCGCAATGCGGCCAATCGCCTCGTTGCGGCACATCACGACCACGGTTTGATCTTTTGGCAGCATCTGTATGATGTTGCGCGGGCAAACGCCAACGCACATGCCGCAGCCGGTGCAAACGTCGTCGTCAATCACGGCGATGCCGTCCACCAGCGAAATCGCGCCAAACGCGCAAACGGAAACGCACTCGCCAAACCCCACGCAGCCAAATTCGCAGGCGTTCGGGCCGCCCGAAATGCCGCTGACCGCGCGGCAGGAATGTACGCCGCTGTAGTCATATCGCGTGGTGACCCGTTCGCAATTTCCCTGGCAGCGAACGCGCGCAACCATCGGTTCCTGCGCTTCCGCGTTTACGCCCATGATCGCGGCAATCGCCTTTACGGTCTTCGCGCCGCCGGGCGTGCAGGCGTTCGCCGCCGCATCCCCGCGCACAACCGCTGCGGCATACGCGTCGCAACCGGCATAACCGCAAGCGCCGCAGTTCGCGCCCGCAACCACCGAGCGCACCGCGCTGACCCGCTCATCCACCTCGACGGCAAACTTCTTATCCGCAAGCCCCAGCACAACCCCAAAGAGGATGCCAAGCCCGCCAAGCGCCAGAATCGCATATAAAATCGGCAAATATTGCGCCATCGCTTACATCACCCCCGCGAACATGTTGGAAAAGCCCAGAAACGCGATGCTCATCAGCCCCGCGATCACCAGCGAGATGGGAAATCCCTTCAGCGCGGGCGCGATCTTCGCCGTCTCCAGCCGCTCGCGAACCCCCGCCATCAGCACGATGGCCACGAGGAAGCCCAGCGCGCCAAACGTGCCGTTGAGCACCGAATAGAGCAGGTTGTATTCTTCCGTAATATTGAGAATGGTCACGCCAAGCACGGCGCAGTTCGTCGTGATCAGTGGCAGGTAGATGCCCAGCGCGCTGTATAAAGACGGCGCGGATTTCTTGAGGAACATCTCCACCACCTGCACGAGAGACGCGATGACCAGAATGAACGCGATGGTGTTCAGATACGCAAGGTTGAGCGGAATGAGCAGATAGTAATACACGAAGTAGGTAAACAAGCTCGCCAACGCCATGACAAACGTGACCGCAAGGCCCATGCCAAACGCTGTTTCAACTTTGTTGGAAACGCCAAGGAACGGGCAGCAACCTAAAAAGCGCGAGAAGATGTAGTTATTGGTCAGCACGCAGCTGAACATGAACAAAAGTATCTTGACGATGGGGTTCATTCGCTCTTCGCCTCCTTCCGTTTACCGGCGCGCATGCTCACGGCGTTGAAGATCGCAAGCAAAAGTCCAAACACGATGAATCCGCCCGCTGGCAGGATTAAAAGCAGCATTGGCTGATAACCGCTTCCAAACACGGTCTGTCCAAAGAGCGTGCCGTTGCCGAGCAACTCGCGGATGCCGCCGATCAGCGTGAGCGCGATGGTGAAGCCAATGCCCATGCCGATGCCGTCCACCGCGCTGTGCAGCACGGGGTTTTTGCTGGCGAACGCTTCCGCGCGCGCAAGTATGATGCAGTTGACGACGATCAGCGGCAGGAAGATGCCAAGGCTCTGGTAGAGCGCGGGCAGAAACGCATTCATGAACATCTGCACCATGGTCACAAACGTGCAGATGACGATGATGAACGACGGAATGCGAATCTTATCCGGTATAAAGTTGCGAAGAAGCGAAATCACGACGTTGGAACCTACGAGCACAAACGTTGCCGCGGCGCCCATGCCGATTCCGTTTGACGCGCTCGTGGTCACCGCCATGGTGGGGCAGGTGCCGAGTACGAGACGGAACGTCGGATTCTCGGTGATCAAGCCGTTAAAAAATACACTTTTGAGTGATTGTCTCTGTTCCATATCTTTATCCCTCCGTAGGCGGCGTAAGCCCGCCCAGAGCGAGTACCGCGTTGTTGACCGCCTTGGTCACCGCGCGGGATGTGATGGTCGCCGAGGTGATGGCGTCGATTTCGCCGCCGTCCTTCTTGAGTGCGATCGGGGAAGCTTTCCCGATGTATTGCGCCGCAAACCAGGCTTCTTTGGCGCGTGCGCCCAAACCTGCGGTCTCCGAAAAGCTCGATCCGCCGACCGAGATGCCGGTGATCACGCCGTCGTTGTCCACGCCAACCGTAATCTCGACTTCGCCGCCATAGCCTTTCGTGACGACGGTTCCAGTCTTGCCGACCAGCTTGCCGCTTGCGTCATAGCCCGCAAACGCATCCTTGAGCTCTTGCGGCGCGGTCAGGCTCGTAAAATGCTCCGCAGTCGGCAGCACGGCGCGGCGGGCAGCTTCCGCAGCCTTTACCTGCTGCTCTGCAATCGCACCGGAGGTAACCATATTGGTCAACCCCAGCGCAAGCCCAGCAACCGCGGCGAGCAGAAAGAGTTTCAATCCGAGTATGATGACTTTACGCACGCGCTTTCACCTCCCCGTAGATTCTGCCGCGCGTCACGCGGTCGATGAGCGGAGTAAGAATGTTCATGAGCAGGATGCCGTATGTCGTGCCCTCGGGATATCCACCGAATGCGCGGATGAGTGCGATGATCAGCCCCGCACCGGCCGCGAATATCATCTGACCCATGTGCGTCATGGGGCAGGTGACGTAATCCGTCGCCATAAACACCGCGCCAAAGAGCACGCTGCCAATCAGCACGCTCTGCAGCGGGTCTCCGCCAAAGAGCCACGTAAAGAGCATAAAGGAAGCGATCATCGTAACGGGAATGTGCCAGGTGATCGTCCTTCGAATCAGCAGATACGCAAGACCCAGCAGGATGGCGATCTTGCTCACTTCGCCGATGCAGCCGGGTATGCGACCGATGAACATATCCAGCGTCGAAGGCGGAACCAGCGCCGCCGCAGTCGCGCTCGAGGTTGCGTTTGCCGCAGCGTCCGCCATCTGTTGAAAGATGGACAGCGGCGTCGCGCTCGAAACCGCGTCAAAAGGTGTTACGTAAGCCGCCCCACTCATAAGCGCGGGCCAGCTCGCGAGGAGCACCGCGCGCGCGGAGAGCGCGGGGTTGACGAAGTTATCGCCTATGCCACCGAAGAGTTGCTTGACGAGCAGAATCGCGACCGCGCTGCCAACGACAAGCATCCACCACGGCGCGGTAGACGGCACGTTCATCGCGAGGATGATGCCCGTGACCACAGCGGAGAGGTCGTTGATCGTAATCGGGCGGCGGAAGATCACTTCACTGAGAAATTCAAATCCGACGCAGCTCACAACGCAGATGATCACCACGCGGGCAGCATTCCAACCAAAGAGCCAGACGCCGGCAAGAACCGTCGGCATCAGCGCCGCGATCACGTCCATCATCAGCACGGAGGTGGTATCCTTCGCGAAGATGTGGGGTGCTAGGGACGCGACAAATCGTTTGTTCGTTTCCATATGCGTTACCTCCTCGCCTTTGCGGCCAAGTCTTCTCTCGCCGCTTTGAAGCTGGAGGAGAGATAGCGCCGCGCGGGGCAGATATAAGAGCAGGCGCCGCAAAGAACGCAGTCCATGAGGCCGTGTTGCTTGGCGCTGTCCGTGTCGCGTTTGTCGAGGTCTGATCTCATCAGGTATGGGTGCAGTCCGATCGGGCAGACGTTGACGCAGCGCGCGCAGCGGATGCATGCGCTCTCTTGCACGGCCTTCGCCTGCTTTTCGTCAAACACGACGATGCCGTTTGTGGCCTTCGTGACCGTGACTTCCAAATTCGCAGCGCAGAGTCCCGTCATGGGGCCACCCGCGAATACCTTGCTCGCGCCTTCGACCAACCCGCCGCAGGCATTGATTGCATCTTCATAGCGTGTGCCCACTCGTAGAAGCAGGTTGCTGGTTTCCCTGACCCCGCAGGTGACGGTGGTGATGCGCTCGATCAAGGGTTTACCCAGCGCGACCGCGTCGTATATCGCGGCGGCGGTGCTAACGTTGAACACCAGCGCGCCTGCATCCAGCGGCAGTTTACCGCGCGGCACTTCCCTGCCGGTGACCACGTGGATCAGCTGCTTTTCCGAGCCTTGCGGATACTTCGTCTTCAGCGGTAAAACCGAAATCTGCGTTTCGCCGGAGATCGCTTTGCGCATGCTGTCAATCGCATCCGGTTTATTCGTTTCAATCGCGATCACCGCGCGCGCAACACCCGTTGCGCGGAGGATGAGCTTGATCCCGGCAACGATGCGTTCACTGTGTTCCAGCATCATGCGATGATCGGCCGTCAGATATGGTTCGCACTCCGCACCGTTTAATATGATCGCGTCCGCCTGCTTGCCTTCGGGAATCGTCAGCTTGACGTGCGTCGGAAACGCGGCGCCGCCCATGCCGCAGATACCCGCGTTTTTCACCGCAGCGATGATCTCGACGGGAGTAACGGTTTGCACATCCCGCGGCTCCAGCGCAACCCACTCATCTGCATGATCGTTTTGAATGCCGATGCAAATCTCGGGCTTGCTGCGAAGCAATTGGCGCTCTTCAACGAACAGCACCTCGCCGGAAACGCTCGCGTGAACCGGCAAGCCAAAGCCGCCCACCGGGGTTGCAATGACCTCGCCTACCAGCACGCGCTGGCCTTTTGCCACGCAGGGCGCGCTCGGCGCACCGAGATGCATGCCGACGGGGATGACGACGACATCCGTCATGACCTTGCGGATGGGGCATGCCTGCGTCAGCGGCTTTCCTTCACCAATGTGGTGAAGCGGGTGAACGCCGCCTCGAAACGTGTTCCTCAATACCATACACCTGCCTTATCAATTGATGGCGCAAGTCGAAGCGCCAAGATACCTGAATCAATGCCTCAATGCGACAGAAACTCGCTCTTGATCGGATTGTTGATGAGCTTGGTTCGAGACACAGAAAACAAAAAGCTGGACGGAACGATCCGCTAGCCTCATTTAGTATAAGGGACGAATCTGCAAAAGTACAGATTGATCTGCTTTATTTTGTTGATTTTACTTAACATTTTCGTCAAATACCAGAGATTCAGGAAAGAATACGGCATACTTCATCATCGAACGGTAAACTACGTCCGCATTCATGGCAATGCTGCTTCGTAGAAAAAGAACCGCCAACTGGCGGTTCTGTATGGATATCCCTTATTGATTGATGCCAAGGTATTTCATAATACCGTTGACAATCCCTTGCGCCATGGTCTTTTGAAACTCTTCGTCGTTGATCTTCTTATCCTCAGCGGAGTTGCTGATGTGACCCAGGAACAGCGTGAAGACCGGAGCATTCGTATCGTTGAGGAAGGTTTCGTCCGTCTTATCGATGACCGACTGATCCCCCACCAAGCGAAGCGGCAAACCTGTCGCATCGATATATGCATCCAGTACCGTTTGGGCGAGCTTGTCGCAGTCCGACTTCTTATCGTGCTTCTCCGGCACCCAAGCCATAGCCCCGCGCGTATCGGAAGACTTCACGGAATTGCACTCGATACGAATCGCGAACTCGACATTTCCGTCGTTGAGAATCTTCGTGCGCTGATCCGCGGTTTTGTCGTCCTTTACACTCGAGAGCGTGAATACGACGGTGGCGCCTTCCGCCTCCAGCTTTTCTTTCACCAGCGTTGCAACGGCAAAATTCAGCCGGTTTGCATAAACCTTTGTGGAAGTGCCTTGAATCTTGGAGCTGTATCCGCGCGCGGGATCGATGCCGATGATGTGACCATCCAGCGCTTTGGGCGGCTCCAGCGTCGGCGTGGGCGTTGCGCCCGGCTCCAGCGTTGGCGAAGCAGTCGGCTGCATTGGATCGACTGTCGGCGACGGCGTTGCGGTAACCGGTGCAACCGTCGGCGCGGGGGTCGGGGTCGCATGCGCGACCTGATAACTCACGATAGCGGGCGAGATCACGCCGGCAACCAGCGCGTAGGTAATGCCCGCGAGCAGAACCAGGATCATCGCGCAAAGAATACCAAACGCAAGCGGATTATTGATGCGAAAAGTTCTCCTGCGCTTAACGATCTTTTTCATGCTCTCCACCTCAGTCGTGCTATCATGAGTATTGTAACACGCTACTTCTAAAAAGTACCATAGGTAAACACAAGATTTTCAAATTTTCCACGTTTTTGTTGGAAAAAAGTCATGACTGCATCAAGTCGCTTTGCACGCAACTTGATATCGGAAAATCTTCGATCTGCCGACAGGATCAGCTTTTCCCAAGCATCAAATGTCTATATCACCAGCCGCATAGCGCAGAAAGCTTTTTTCGTTCCGTTGCAGTATCTTCACAATTGTCGGTGAATGCGCGCTTTTTTTACCGCCTGAAAAATAAACACGCTCAAAATCTGTTTTTTCTTGTCTCAGGACTTGAAGGCGCTGGCAAAAGCATCCTATAATACAGTTATGCCGTATAATTTCACACATGCGCTGGTTGGCCTCACAGCGCTGCAACACTCTTGCGAGGCTGTTTCCGACTTGGTCAATGCAAACCTTGGCGCGTTTTTGATCGGCACAATGGGTCCGGATCCTTACTTCGGGGACGCCATGCCAAAGCCGGTCTTTGCTGAAAGCCGCGTCGACCTCGCGGAAAAACTGCATACGCTGGATGCGCGCGCTCTCTTTTCCGCGCTGTTTTCGCTTGCAAAAGACAGCGCGCCGAAGCAGGCATATACGCTTGGTTTTCTTTGTCATTTTCTGCTGGATACCAACGCGCATCCCTATATCGAGGCGCGTTTTTCCGGCAAAGCGCATACGCCCGCCGAGATTCAAATCGACCTGATGATGACCTCGCGCACAACATTCCCCGGGGTACCGGAAAAGCCGCGTGTGTTTTACAGAACGCCAAATCTGCGTGAGCTGGACAACCTGCACACGCAGTTGGTAAAAACGTTGTTTGCGATGCAAACGCAGGGCGTTTTTGCGCGCGGATATCGCAAATGGATTCTCGTGAACACACTCTCTTTCGATCCGCAAAACCGCAAACGCCGCTTCTTCTCCCGAATCGAGCGGTTGTTTCATATGCCCGGCAAGATCACGTCGTTTCTCGTCTCCCATCACCCCGATCTCGACGACCGGCTGAACCTGAATCATACCGTCTGGCACGCGCCTTGGGACGAAACCCCAAGAACGGAATCCTTTGTCGAGTTGTTTGAGCGCGCCTGTCAGGAAGCGCCGGGCGTGATGAACGCGGCGTTTCTTGCGATGCAGGGCGGCGATAGCACGCAGGCGATCGCCCTCATCGGCGCACGGAGGATGGATGCAAGACCTGTTTAACCGCATCAGCAGCTGTTGTTTTACCGGGCACCGACCCGACGCGCTGCCGGCGTACGGAAACGAGCAAGCCGAGGAGATGATCTCCCTCGTCTATCTGCTCAATCGCGCGGTTGCAAGCGCAATTGAAGATGGCGTGACGGAGTTTTTCGTTGGCGGGGCGCAGGGGTTTGACACGCTGGCTGCCGAATGCGTGATTCATCAGCGGGAGGCGCACCCTTCTCTCTCCCTTCATCTGGCGCTGCCCGGCAGGAATCAGACGAATGGCTGGAATGCGCACGATAAAGCGCGATATGCTGCTATCTTAAATGAAGCAAATGAGATTTGGTATGCGGCGGAGATTTGCTCCCAGGAGTCGATGAAACGCAGAAATCGCTATCTTGTCGATCACGCGGGCAGATGTATCGCGTACTTGCGACGCATGCGCGGCGGCACGCTCTACACCGTCAATTACGCACTCGACTCCGCCATTCCGGTCGATAACCTCGCTGAACGTATGATGTTCCTGTAAATCTCAGCCCTTCGATCAAGCGCAAACGGCACGTCATTTTTCAGACGTGCTTTTTATTTGCTTGCCAGCAATTTTTATTCATGCTACAATCCGTATCATTGTTTGTATGCAGACGGAAAAGCCCCGAAATATGGTTGTTTCCATCGGTTCGTTATTTGCGTGCGGGAACAGAAAATCTAGGAAATCTGGTTTGTATGGAAGAAAACACAATCCCTTCCGCCTCGGTGCGGGTCAATAAAATGGCGATACAGCCCGAAGGCAAGCTGCTCTTTGGTATGGGAGCCCCGCTTGCGCTGTCGATGTTGATGCAAGCCGTCTATAACATTGTAGACAGCATCTTCGTCTCCTATCTTGGTGAAAACGCGCTGACCGCGGTTTCGCTCTCGTTTCCGATCTTTATGCTCATGATCTCTGTCGCGGTTGGCACAGGCGTCGGCATCAACTCGCTGATTTCGCGCCGTCTCGGCGCAAAGCTGCATGACGAAGCGGAGCGCGCGGCGGGCAACGGCTTTACGCTGATGCTTCTGTCGATGCTCGTGTTCGTGCTGTTCGGCATCTTCGGCACGCGCCCGTTTATGCGGGCTTACACGTCCGTTCCGCAGACGCTCGAATACGGGGTCTCCTATCTTTCGATCATACTGACCTGCTCCGTCGGTTTATTCATGCAGATTTATTGCGAGCGCATTTTGCAATCGCAAGGCAAGAATTTTTACGTGATGCTTGTGCAGATCATCGGTGCTGTGTTCAACATCATCTTCGATCCGATCCTCATCTTCGGCCTGCTCGGGTTTCCGAAGCTTGGCATGGCGGGCGCAGCCATCGCAACCGTTGGCGGACAGATTCTCGCAATGCTGATCTCGTTTGCACTCATCTTCAGCAAGAAAAACGATGTGCGCCTGCGCGCAAAGCATCTGCGGCTCAGCGGCTCCGTCGTGCGTGAAATCTACGCGGTAGGGTTCCCGAGCATCATTCTTCAGGCGCTCGGCACGGTGATGACGCTCGCGCTCAACGGGATTCTCATCGCTTATACGGAGACTGCCGTCGCGGTGTTCGGCGTGTATTTTCGCGTACAGTCCATCGCCATGATGCCGCTCTTTGGCATGACAAACGCCGCAATGAGCATCATTGCCTTCAACTATGGCGCGCAAAACAGAAAGCGCGTCATGCGCACCTGGCGGCTTTCGCTGATCACCGGTCTTGTGATGATGACCATCATGGCGCTCGTCTTCCTGCTGCTTCCGGATCAGATCCTGAGCCTTTTCAATGCGACGGACGAAATGCTGCGCATCGGCCGTGCCGCGATGACCATCATCCCGTTGGGTCTTGTGCTGGCGAGCGTCAGCATCGTGTGTTCCGTTATGTTTCAGGCCATCGGAAAAGGTTCCTACAGTATGTATCTTTCACTCGCGCGTCAGCTCTTCGTGCTCGTTCCCGTAGCCTGGCTGCTCTCCAAGCTGTTTCACGAGGTCACTGCGGTCTGGTGGGCGTTCCCGATTGCGGAAGTGTTCACCATCGCGCTCGCGCTGTGGATGTTCTACAAAATCTACAACGATCGCATTCGTACCATGCCGCCGGAACCGCCGGTTACAGCATAATCCATCCAGCAGGCGTTTCAAGCGCCTGTTTTTTTATTCATGTAATTTGCGGGCAGATTCTGTTTTATGATTGCGAAGCGATCTATTATGTGCGAAAATAGCCAAAAGGGGGATGAACCGCATGGAACGTATTACAAAACAGAATTATTACCTCTCAATCGCCGCCGAGGTAGCGAAACGCTCCACCTGCCTACGCAGGCAATACGGTGCTGTCATCGTGAAAAACGACGAGATCATCGCAACCGGCTACAACGGCGCTCCGCGCGGAGACGAAAACTGCTGCGACGTCGGCTCCTGCTGGCGGGATCGGCATAACATTCCCCATGGCGAACAGTATGAAAAATGCGTCGCCGTCCACGCGGAAGCAAACGCCATCATCAGCGCAAGCCGAAACGAAATGCTCGGCAGCACGTTGTATCTCTATGGCTTTGAGGGGTTCGATCGTCCGATCGAAAACCCTGCGCCGTGCATCATGTGTACGCGTCTCATCAAAAACGCGGGCATCGAGCGCGTGATCAATCAATTGGGAGAAGTAACGCTATGAATCAGATGCGGGTTGGCGAGGGTACCGTCGTGCTGCTAGCGGGCGGCGGAAAAGTGTATACCGACGTTGCGGCGCGCTTTACGCGCAGCGAACGGGGGTTAAGCGAGATCATCGCCTCGCCTTATAACGCGGATCTCGTGCGCAGCATCATCGAAAAAGGGCACCTCGCCGCAACCGAGTTCGACTATTTTCTCTTTGGCGTCGAGGGGTATTCCCGCGTGACGGAAGTGCAGCTGGTTAGAAAGCGCCTCGCGAGCTATCTCATCAAGAGCGGTCGCGTGCAAAAAGGCGGCAAGCGCTCCTACGACGTCGTACTACCGGACTCGATTTTGCCGCACCGCGCGGACTGCACACTGCCGGACGGAACCACGGTTTCACTTGGCGCGGTCGATCTGTTAAACATGCTCGAAGAATGGTATAACGAAGGTGTGGAAGCCGGATATAAAGAAGAGGATCTGCGCTATCTCAAGCCGCAGGCGACGGAGTTTAAGGCGCTGATCGGCATGAACGCACACGCTCTGTTGGACTGGTTCAAAATCCGCTGCTGCAAAAACGCGCAGACGGAGATTCGAGACCTCGCCAATAAGATGATGCATCTTTGTAAAGAGGCTGCGCCCGCTTTGTTTGAGGACGCAGGCCCAAGCTGCGTCTCCCTTGGCTATTGTCCGGAGAACGAGTTTCAGCACCCTTCCTGCCACGTCATCCGCAAAAAAGAAGCGCTGGAGTTGTTGCGAAATGCCGCGAAACGCTCGTAAAGCACATATTGTCTGCCGCCGCTGCAAAACGCGCTTTACCGGCGCGTATTGCCCGTACTGCGGCTCCGAAAACGGTGCCGCGCGGCCGGGCCCCGGCAGAGGCGGTTTGCTTGGCGGGTTGTTTCGTTTTCTCTTTTCTCTCGTCGTACTCGCGGTGATTCTGTCTATCGCGTTTATCGTGTTGGACTACAGCGCCTCCGCTTCGGGAGACACGCACGGAGCCGCCCGCGCGATTCTCGACAGCGCACGCTACGCCATTCCAAAGAACATTCTCGACGGCTATGCAGAGATCAAAGTGGTGTTCTTGGATCGCTGGGTCACGCAGATCATCGAGTTCTTCGGCGTGCTGTTCAGCTAGATTATTTGAGAAGGAAACAGAATAGAGCGCCCGGCTTACGCCGGACGCTCTATTATTCTGTGTGTTTCTTATGCTGCGACGCAGTTCCAGCCAACAATCAGCAGCGCGAGGACGGCGAGGCCGCAGAACGCCGCAGCAATCATGCCCTTCATCCCCAACTTCCGTACCTTTATCTTCACCAGAAAGGCGATCGCGGTCAGCAGGAGACACATCGCATACAACAGCAGGAAGCCGTTCTTCATGACAGGACGCAGCGTATAGATCATCGGGATCAGGATCGCGACCGTGGTGACCGGAAGCCCGTCGTAATAAACGCGCTTTGCGTTTTCGCTAAACTCGAGCTCTTCCTCGGTAACGTTATAGAAAGCAAGCCGAATCAACGCGGCAAGCACATATATGACCAGCGCGGCTGCTTCATACCAATGCGTCAGACCGATCGAGAACCCGATGGCGACGGGCAGTACGCCAAAGCAAAGCAAATCCGCCAGCGAGTCGATCTGAATGCCAAATTTCTTCTCATCCTCCGTGCGTTCGCGCGTGCGTGCAATCGAGCCGTCGAACAAGTCGCAAAAGCCTGATACCATCAAGCATACTACCGACATAGACGTATGCCCGTACATCGCAAGTCCGATTCCGAGCACCGCGCTGACCACGCCGAAGTATGTCATGATCACCGTGTAATTATAGAACCCAACCATCCGTTTCCATCCCGTTTTCATCGATTTTTTGGCATACCAAACAGAGTTGTCACGTGTTATTGATTTATTTTTGGTTGTAATACGTTTTATACCAGTCTGTAAACTGTTTCAGTCCTTCTTTAATCTGCGTAGAAGGATCAAAGCCAAAGTCTCGCTGCGTTTTCTCGATATCCGCATACGTCTTTTCCACATCCCCCGCCTGCATGGGAAGATAATGGATTTGCGCGCGTTTTCCCAGCGCGTCTTCAATTGCGCGGATGAAGTCGATGAGCTTGACTGGGTTGTGATTGCCGATGTTATAGACGGCGTTCGGCGCTCCGGTTTCGTCCGGCTTCGGCGGACAAAAGAGCATTTTTTCAATACACGAAGTCGCGTCGTCGATGTAGGTAAAATCCCGCAGCATATCGCCGCCGTTGTAAACATCGATGGCTTTCTCTTCCAGAATCGCCTTCGTGAACTTGTAATACGCCATGTCCGGCCGCCCGAACGGACCGTAGACCGTAAAGAAGCGAAGTCCTGTAGCGGGGATGCCGTAGAGATGAGAATACGTATAGGCAAACAGCTCGTTGCTCTTCTTCGTCGCGGCATAGAGCGAAACGGGCTTGTCGACACGGTCTTCCACCGAAAACGGCGTATTGTCCCTGTTGCCGTAAACGGAAGAACTGGAAGCATACAGAAAGTGCTCTACCGGATGATGGCGCACCTGCTCCAGCACGTTGAAAAAGCCCAGTACGTTGCTCTCGATATAGGCGCGCGGGTTCTCAATACTGTAACGAACGCCCGCTTGCGCCGCCAGATGCACGACGACATCCGCCTTTGCTTCGGCAAATAAGTGCTGGGTGAAGCCCTCGTCCGCGAGATCTCCCTCCAGAAACGAAAAATTCGAATATGGTTCCAGTTCCTTCAGTCTGGCGCGTTTGAGCGCAGGATCGTAATAGTCGTTCACGTTGTCCGCGCCAACAACGCGCATCCCCTGCCGGAGAAGGCGCAACGACAAGTGATAGCCGATAAACCCGGCGACACCTGTCACGAGAATGATCTTTTCGCCGTGATTGGACACGTTTTGTTCTCCTTTTACCGTCCGATGGAATAGTATTCCACACCGCCGCGCTTCATGAGCTCCGGATCGAGAATGTTCCTGCCGTCATACACCAAAGGCACGCGCATCTTTCTGCGGAACACCTCGGGTGTCAGGCGAACAAACTCCTCCCACTCTGTGAAGATAAAGCAGCAGAACGCACCTTCCAGCGCTTCCTCCACGCTGTTTGCCAGCGGTACATTCGGGTACTTCTTTTGAAAATTCTGCGCCGCGATCGGATCATAGCAAACCACATCCGCGCCGTGCTCCAAAAGCAGGCGAACGTTGTCGAGCGACGGCGCTTCTCTTAGGTCGTCCGTGCCCGGCTTAAATGCAAGCCCCAGCACCGCGACCCTCACGTTTTCAAACGTCATAAGCCGTTTTTTCGCCTTTTCAAAGAGGCGCGTCTTCTGCTTTGCGTTGATCTCCACCGCCGCATCCACGGTTTTCAGCTGCGCACCGTGCTGCTGGGCCAGATAGGTCAGCGCCTTCGTATCCTTCGGAAAACAGCTGCCGCCGTAACCTACGCCAGCCTTGAGAAACTTAGCTCCAATGCGGGGATCATAGCGCATGCCCTCGGCGACGTCGTCGATATTCGCGCCGACGAGTTCGCAGAGGTTTGCGATGTCGTTCATATAGGATATCTTGAGCGCAAGGAAGTTGTTGCAGGCGTATTTGATCATCTCGGCCGAGCGGCGCGTGACGGACACGATCGGCAGATCGAACGGCGCATAGATATCCAGCAGCGTCTTTCGCGCTACTTCGTCCTCCGTGCCGATGATGATGCGCGTGGCGTGCATGGTGTCATAGACCGCGTTGCCCTGCGCTAAAAACTCGGGATTGCTCGCGACGCGAACCATCACATCCCGTTCGAGGTTGTCTTTGATGAACTGCTCCACCTTGTCGTTGGTGCCGACCGGCACGGTCGACTTCACCACCACGAGGCAGTCGCGCGTCACGCTCTGCGCAATCTGGCGGCAAACCGCGGCGATATAGCGAAGATTCGCGCTGCCGTCCGGCTGCTCCGGTGTACCGACGCCGATGAAGATCGCGTCCGCGTCCGAATATGCGCTTTGAAAATCGCTCGTAAAAAAGAGTCTGCCCGCGGCGATGTTCTTCTTGAGCAGTTCTTCCAACCCTTCCTCATAGATGGGCGAGATTCCCTGGCGCATCTGCGCAATCTTTTCCTCGTCCACATCCACGCAAGTGACCGTGTGTCCTTTTTCCGCAAAGCAAACGCCGGCTACCAAGCCGACATAACCCGTTCCGGCAACAGACAGTTTCATAACGACCCTTCCTCCTCTATCAGAAACCCGCAATCGCGGTTTGTTGACTAGACTATTTTGTTGATATCATCCACGCAAGTGCCATCCTGCGCGCAAGCAGGCGGCTGAGGTGCGCGGTTCTTCGTGAAATACTTGCGCATGGCGGTCCAGAGATAAGTGAAACTCTCTAACTTAAATAATACCGCCAATCCAAGGTAGACCGCAATCCCGCAGACGACCTGCAAAATCAGGCTTACCACCTCCGGCATAGGCAGCAGTGATACGCCATAGACAGCACCACACATGACGATGGAAAGCAGCACGGGCGGCGTCATATCCCAAATTTGATCCCGCCAGCGGTACGCAAAGAATTTCTTCATGTATGCCATCGTCACGATCATGGAGAACACGCAGGTAATGACATAGCTCCACGAGATTGCAATCGCTGTTTGAAAGGAGAAGACCGCAGCTGCAAGCGCAGAAATCCCAAATACCTTTTTGATGATCTCTGTCTTCAGATATACATCGCTCCTGCCGAGCGCAAGCAGCGCCTGCAAGTCCGTCGCCTCCATTGGATAAAACAAATAAGCGATGCACATCATCTGTAGATACGGTACAGTCGGCAACCATTTATCGGTCAACAGCACATGCACAAACGGCGTCGCAATTACGGCGAGCCCCGCCATCATCGGCACAATCATGAGTGAGGTAGAGCGATTCGTCTTTCGCACCATCTCGCGCACACGCCCAACGTCGTCCTGATGTCGCGCATAAGCTGGAAACAGCACCGAGAGCGCAACGCTGTTAAGGTTTTCTGAGATCATCCCAGCATATTGTTTGCCACGACCGTAAAAAGCGAGCGACGCATCAGCAAAACGTGCATAGATAATCAAGCTGGATATGCTGTTATAACCCTTGTCCAACAGGCTCGAAAGCAGCAGTTTCCAACCGAAACTAAAGTGCGATTTTGCTTTCTCAAGCGAAAAGACAAGCATGGGTTTCCAGCGATCCAGCAGCCAGAGTACAACCACGTTGCTAAAGGAACCGATGATCTGCTGCACTACCAGCGCCCAGATGCCATAACCCAGATAGGCCATGCAAATGCCGATTGCGCCGGAGATCAGCGTTGTCACCAACGTTGAGATGCAGAACAAGCGAAACTCCAGCTTGCGCTGAATGATCGCGCCCTGAACGGAGTTAAACGCGCCAAAGAATAGTGACAGCGCGATGACACGCAGCGCGGGAACGAACACAGGATCCTGGCCAGCCTCCACATTAATCTTCGCAAGCATAGGTGCGCCAAAGTAAAACGCAGTGTAAAAGATTCCAGCGAGAGCAAGCATGATCCAGAGTACGCTGGAAAAATCCACATTGTCCGCGTCTTTATGTTGAACAAGAGACGTGACAAACCCACGCTTCACGATCGTATCCGCAAAATCGATTATAATCAGCATAAAAGTGAGCGTCTTATAATTTTGCGGGTCGAGCATTCGCGCCAGAACGACGGAGATGACAAGCTTGACCAGCTGGTTGCCGCCGCTCTCCATCGCCTTCCAGATAACGCCCGATATGGTTTTATTGCGTATGGTTGAATCCATAGTTCCTTCTTTACCGTTTCCGGCTTCGCGCCCAGTTGAGATAGCGCATGGTGAGGCCGGAGAAATATTTCTCGCCGAACAGCCGGATTTTGCGGTTGGTCGACAACCGATCGTAATACACGCGATAAGGCGGCTGCTTCGCCTCCTTGAGCTTGTGTTGATAGGTCAGAATCAAAAACTCCTGATAGCGAATCGCGTCAGCAAACGCGTCGTGGTATTTCCCGCCGGAATACGCGTCGTAGCCTTCGTTGAGCGCGATGAGATCGCGGCTGGTCTTGATGCGCGTCTCCATAGCGGAGGCGTACTGCCGCGTTGACCAGCTGCCCGGTACCGCGAGGCGGTAGGCCATCAGCGTGTCCGCGATATAGTATGCATATCCCGTCAGCGCGCCGAGCAGCTGAAACGGAATGTCCTCTGCCTCCACGTGCTCGGCAAACTCCGGCAAATCCTTGAGCAGCTGCGTCGGCATAACGATGGTGTTGGTCGCGTTGAACCCGCCGCCGCCTTTAATCATATCCGCGGGATCGACAATCCGGTCGATCTCATACGGCTTTACGTGCCCCACCACCTGATTGTTGACGTCCACCAAATCGGCGCCGCCGATGCAGAGCGTACAATCCGGGTGTGCCTCCAGATATTCGACCTGCTTTTGCAGTTTCAGCGGATCGATCCAATAGTCGTCTCCGTCGAGAATCGCGGTGTATTTCGCGTTCACACGGGGAATTAAGATATGCGACTGAATGCGCCGGTCGATCGTGTACTGATTCACCGTTTGGGCAATCAGCGTGATCGTTTCGGGATAACGCGCGGCGTAATCGCGGCAGATATCCGCCGTTCCGTCGGTCGAAGCGTCATCGTGCAGTAAAATGTCAAAGGGAAAGTCGGTCTTCTGCATCAGTACGCTCTCAATTGCCTTCGCGATGAACGGCGCGTGGTTATGCGTCGGTAAGATCACCGTGACGAGCGCTTGCTGTGTGTGCATCGTTTCTTCCTCCTCTGTCAGAGTTATCATCTTTCATATTTCGATCTTTATGCTTCGATCTTTAATGTTTCAATAATCCCGCCCGCACGAGATGCATGCGAATGCGCCTTTTGAGCGGCAATTCCAGATACCGCTTGCGATACGGCGGTTTTTTGAGCGCGGGCAAATCGTTTGTCATGCGCAGCACTTCATATTCCTGATAGGTTGCGTTTAAGTCCACCGATTCGTGCCAGCGGTAGTTCGACTGCCGGTCAAATTCCCTGAGCGCGCGCGCAAGCCCCCTGTGGTGGGTAATCTGCGCCTCGCGTCCCGCGGCGTGGTACATCTCCGTCCAGGAGCCGGGCACCGCCTGACGATAGGCGCACATGGACTCTGCAAAGTAATGCGTCGTGCCGTTGGAGGCAAACCAAATTTGCAGCACCGCGTCGTCTACATCCGTTTCATCGCAAAACGATCCGCGGTTTTGCGCCAGATGCGTCGGGGCAACGATAGAAGCGGTCGCGACAAAGCCTCCGCCGCCAATAATCACATCTTCCGTCGAGATATCCGTATCCATATCATAAGGCGCAACGGAACCGATCCGGTTTTCCTCCGGATCGACCAAATCCGCCGCGCAGACACACAACGTACATGCCGGATGCGCTTCCATATACGAAATCTGCTTCTGGAGTTTTTGCGGGCTCGTCCAGTAGTCGTCTCCTTCGCAGATTGCGATATATTTGCCGCGTGCGAGCGGAAAGACGTAATGTTCCAATATCTTCGGGTCTTTGGAAAAGACATTCTCCGTGCGATAGACGCAGCGAAAGAGCTCCGGATGCGCGGCTTCATACGAGCGGATGATGTCCGCCGTGCCGTCCGTCGAGGCGTCGTCATGCACGATAATTTCAAACGAAAACACGGTTTCCTGGCATAAAAAGCTATCCAGCGCGCGCTTCACATACGGCGCGTGATTATAGGTGTCGCAAACGATGGAAACCAGCGGGTCTTTACGCTCCATGCTGTGCCCTCATCTTCAGCTTGCCGAGCGCGCAAATGCCGTCCAGCAGCCAAATAGTTTGATGTATAATCGCACGCACCTGCAAGCGATGCATACGCGAAAGATAGGGGTTTTCAAACGTCCGCTTCTCTTGCACCGCAAAGTGCGCGCTCCAGGGAAAGCGCAGCACGGCGCGCTTCTGCTCCCTCAATTTCGCGGCGCGGTAATGCTGCCAAAAGAGCGTGAGCGTTCCCCGCGTCGTCCGCGCCTGAAGCTGATCGATCTCCTTTTGCGTGTCCATTCCCCAGATGGTCATGTAGCGACGCAATTGTCGTTCTTTTTTATCGTCAAACATCCGTTCCAGCCGCTGAAGCTCCATGACTCTGGTCATGCTGCTGGCGTGTCTACGGTAGCGATAGAGCATCTTGTCGCGATAGACGATCTTTTGCGCATGCGTCAACGGGTATAGCGATTGAAGCAAATCTTCTCCGTGCGGATTATCCGCATAGAGTTGATAGTCCGTATCGTCGTTTTGCAGCAACGGCGTTTGAATCGCCTTCATCCAGATGTTGTTGAGTCGCTCGGAGGCGATCAATTCCTGATAGATCAGGCGCTTTTGTTCACCGGCAAACGCCGTTTGGTCGGGAAAAGCAACCTTGTTTGGCTCAATCGAACCGTCTTCCTCAAAATAGCTGTAGTTGTTGAAGATCACAACGTCTGCGTTTGTCCGCTCAATGGTCTCGCGCACGGTGGATAGGCACTGCGGCTCGTAGGCGTCGTCCGCGTCGAGAAACATGCAATACGCTCCCTTTGCCGCGCGAATCCCCGCGCGCCGCGCAAGAATCAAGCCCTGATTTTTTTGATGGATCACGCGAATGCGATCGGGATACTTCGCCTGATATGCATCGCAGATTGCTCCGCCGCCATCGGTTGAGCCATCGTCCACCAATACGAGTTCATAGTCCTGCTCGCTCTGCCGCAGAACGGAGTCAAAGCACTCTTCCAGATATTTTTCTGAATTATAGACCGGAACGAGTATGCTAAAGAGCATGTTCCATTCTCCTTGTTCTTTTGCGGTGTCGATCGGAACATCCTCGTGAAGCAAGATTACTTCACTTCTTCCAACCGAAGCAGTTCGCCCAGATAGACTTCGCCGCGCTCTGTCATGGTTATACTCAGTCCGCTGGAACTATGCAGCGTGATCTCGCCAAACTTCACACCCGCGGGGGTATCATATAGATCGACGCGCATATGCGCAAACCCTTCGGAGAGCTTCTCGCAGAGCGCAATCATCTCATCAAAGTGCGGCGGGCGCGAAATCGTCTGCTCCGGCTCCTCGTCGTTCTCGTAGATTTGAAAAGGCGTGAAGTCCGGTAAAAACGTGTAACTGCCATTTTTCCTGTCGTGACGGTGAATGTACACCAGCACTAGCGCCACCTTACCGTCAAAGCAGAAAAACTTGACATCGTTCGGCGGGGTTCCGTCTTCGTCTCCCAGATGCGTTTCCGCGAGGACGCGGCGCGGCACATCGCGATAGGGCCACTCGCGGCCAGCAATGGAATAGTCTTTCCTGAGCTTCTTTTTCAGCGTCTCGCGCGCGGCCTTCTGGTCAAAGGTACCTTTGTCCGCGCAGAGAATCGCGCTTCCCGAATCATGCGTACACTTGAGCACAAATCGATTTGGCAATGAGTCAAAATCGATTTGATCGGGATTCTCCCAAACCCCAAGCAGCGGAATCAGGTATTGTTCCCCCGCCAGCCGGGAAACATACTCCCGTACGGCAATTTTATCGCAAAGCTGGGTATAGATCGGGTTTGGATCATGCAGCTTGAGCCATTGCAATTTTTCGCTGTAAAGCACCGGCGGATCAAGATGGATAGGCCTGCCAAGCACCCCGTGATAAAGCAAACTCAGATACCGCTCATCGTCCATCCGCTGAAAAAGTCCGAGATGCGTCAACCATGCAAATAGCTTGTACGGGTTTTTCAGAACGGTACGAGCGCCGTTAACCGATAGCAGCTTCAAAAAATACCCCCGATCGTTGAAGCATGTTGAAAGAACAACCGAGGTTTCTTTACGCCGTAACCCCTAGCGTATCATACCGCGCGGAGACAAAGCCCTCTACGCGAACACGCAACGATCGCTTTTGAAATCCTTCCAACAATGCGGCGGACGTTGCCTCATCGGTAATTGCGGCGCCGCCGCCAGCGCCGACAACCGGCACAAAGCTCACCGTATCCGCACCGTAATCGCCGATGGTATAGCGAACCAGTATGCCGGACTGCGCGGCAATGTCCGTTTCGCCGGAGATAAAGCCGCCCTGCCCGTACACGATGGTGGTGTTGTTCCAGCGCTCGCTGCAACCGATGGTGTGGCTGCCCTGGCTCAAAACAAGACTGGCTCCGCACTCCGCAATCTTGCGGCAGACCTTTTGTTCCAAGGGCGTCGGGTACGGATAGCCTTCCTTCCCGCCGTGGTAAAGTACGATTAGTCGATCGCAGTTGGACTTGATCTCCCGGATGCGATCGCTCAGATTCACAAGATCAAGCGGATTGGCGCCTGCCTTATGTTCCGTCGCGCTCGCGCGCTCGCTTTCGCAAACGGCGTAAATACCGACGCGAACGCCATGCCGTACAAAGAAAAACGGTTGATCCGCAGCGTCGATATCCTCACCCGCGCCGAAGAAGGCGACCTGCTTTGCTTTCAGCGCCGCGCGCGTGGCATGAATTCCATCCGATCCGCAGTTCGAGATTCGCTCGGTGCAGAGGCTCACGCCCGTTGGACTCAGCGCGGCGATCCCGCTCGCGCAACTTGCCGGCGCGCACACGGCACGCGCGCATCCTTCACAGGAAGATGCGTCCGAAAGCGGTGTCTCCAGAGAAAACAACCGTGCATCCGCGGCTTTCCAAACGGCGTTTAGGCCGTTGAATAAAAGGCTCTGGGTACCGGTTGAAAATGCTTCCGCGTTCGAAGCCGTTGGCGCTACGCCCGCGCCGATAAAGATCTCCAAGCTCATGCTTGCTCCTCCAAACCATTTCCTATAATCATCACCCAATCAATCGGGGACTGTTCGAACATATTATTTAAAGTACATCGAAGCATTTCGAGACAATCGACTCACCGATCGATCTTCGATTCCAGATACTCTCGCCATTTTTGAGCCACGAGCGTTTCGTCCAGGCGGTTGCGAATCCCGCTCGCTTGCCGTCCGAGCCAATCGGCATACGCTTCGTCGTCCGCGAGCTTGCACATCGCCTCATACAGCGCGTCCTCGTCTCCAACCGGTATTAAGAGGCCGTTTTCTCCGCTGTTCAGAAGCGAGCGCACCCCGCCGATGGGACAGTCCGTCGCGATGCAGGCAAGCCCGCAAGCCATCGCCTCAATCAAGACGTTTGGCATCCCCTCATAATCTGAACTCAACACAAACATGCCGCCGTCGTTGATGTCAGTCAGCAGCGTCTTGCTCTGCCCCGCGAGCTCGACCGCACCTGCGATGCCGAGGCTGCTTGCGGTCTTTTGCAAGCGCTCCTTCTCCGGCCCTTCGCCATAGATCACCAGCGAATAGGCATGGTGCGTCTTATAAAACCGTGCAAATGCGCGAATCAGCAGGTCAAAATTCTTCTGCTCGTGGAGTCTGCCCGCGGCAACAACCGTGTGCTTTCGCTCGCCCTCGTAGCGCGCCGGAATGCGGCTGATATCCAGCGGGTTATCGAGCACAACGCCGCGTGCGCGGATCGCATGGGAAAAGTATTTCGCGGCGTCCTTCGTTTGAAAGATGAATCCTTTGGCAAATGGATAGACGAGGCAGCGGAGAATGCGCTTGATCTTGCTCTCCGGATGGCGGTGCGGATCGTTTCGCTCGCTGACCACGACGGGAACGCCGGTTCCCAGCAAAAACAGCACCGTCCAAACATTCACCTTTTCCGGCAGAGCGAGCACGACGTTCGGCTTTTCCTGCTTGACCAGCTTACGAAGCTTTCGATACGCCTTCGGTATCTTTTTAGCGGGCAGAGTGGAATCAAAGGTCAGATAGATCTGCTCGACCGACTCCGGCAGGTCGTAAAACGATGGCACGCCGCACTCGGTAACGAGTTTACACTCGATGCCGTCCCGCGCAAAACAGGTTAACAGCTGCGCAATCACGCGCTCGCAGCCGCCGCCGCTCATCTTGTGCGTTACGATCATGAGTTTTTTCATCGTGCCTGTCCCTTTCTGTTCGGAATCCTGAAATTCTGGTAACGCGCAACCCGCGCGCAAGGCGGAAAACAGGTTTTCTATCAGTATCTTTGCTTCACTATCTGTGTTTCACCATCTGTGCTTTGCGGCCGCAGATTGGTAAATCTGCATCAGCGTCTGAGCGTTTTGTGAAACGTCGTATCCCTTTTCTTCAGCGCGAAGAATCGCAACGGCGGACATGATTGCGCGGTCCGCTTTCCGCGCGACAGTCTTTTCCATCCCGTTTGCAAATTCCTCTGCCCGCTCGATCGAGGCAAACGAAACCAGCTCCGTCAGCGCGGCTTCGCGCGTCACCCGATCGGATGCCACGCAGCTAAGCCCCGCACACTGCGCCTCGACCAGCGTCAGCGGCAACCCTTCGTGCAGCGACGGCAGAACAAATGCGTCCGCCGCGGAGAGCAGCGCGGGAATATCGTCCCGCAATCCCAAAAACGAAACCTGTTTGCTGAGCTTCAGCGCTTCTGTTCGCGCTTCGCAGGAGGCTTTTCGCTCTCCATCACCAACAAGAAGCAGCCGCGCGTTCCCTTTTTGCTCCAGCAAACACTGAAACGCTTCTAATAAGAATGCCTGATTCTTCTGCTCGTTGAACGCGCCCACATGCAAAAAAACAAATGTTTCCGCCTCGATGCCGAGGCGCTCGCGCATTTGTTCCCGATCCTGACTGGAGAAACGGAACCGCCCGGTGTCGATCGCGTTATTCAAAACGGTAAACGCATGTTTCGGATAGAGCCACTCTCCCGCGGCATCGGAACAAGCCATATTGTCCGTACTCATCCGGTAAAATAAACCGCGTAGGAGCTTGTCCGTCGTCTTCATCGTGCAGGTGGTGTTGTGCGAATGCGGCATGCGCACGCCGGCTCCGCCGAGCTTCGCCGCGATCAGCTCCGCAGCCAACGTCGCGCTGTTTCCGTGCGCGTGAAGAATCTCAATCTCCCGCTCTCGAACGAGACCGGCAAGTTTACGAATGTACGAAAGCGCATGCCGGTTTCTTCCGCTGAGAATCCATACCTGCCCGCCGGTCAGCTCCACCAGCGCGCGCGCTTCGTTTCCGGGTTCATTGGGGCAGACGAGATCGCAGCGCACCCGCGTGGGATCCAACCGCGAGATGTAGTTCATCACGCAGTTTGCGATGCCGTTTTTTCCGTATCGAACGGTCAAAACCATCATGACCCGAACGGGATTCATCACATGATCACTCACTTTCCCAACGAGCGCAGTTCGCTTTCCATCTGTCCGGTCTTGCGGTATTCGTAGATCTTTGCATCCACTAAAAAGCGATACCAATAACTCTCAAAGTAGTGGTAGAGATACCCCTCTTTTCCGTCCAGAAACCCCAGACGAAAATAGTAGTTGTAGATAAACCAAAGCCATGCGCGCAGGAACATCGGTGCGCGATAATAGACCGTAAACTTCTTCTTGCGGTGCTGCATTAGCTTCGGGTCGGTGTTCGCATCAAAGCTTGCGCCCTGCTCAAAGGCGACATAGTCCTGCAATTCGCGAATCGCATACCAGTTATAGCGGCTGATATAGCTCGTTAAGTCCTTAAAATCATAGTGCAGATAGCGCTCTTTGATCGCGACGGTGCGCCCTTCGAGCAAAATCGTGTGCGCGTCGCGCTTGCGATCCTCGATTCTTCCTTTTCCGGTTTTAAAGAGCATGATCTTGCGCTTTTTACTACCGCCGTGCTTCATCTGGCGACCGAGAAAGAAGAAATCGCTCTCCATGACGATGCCGTTGACGTCGTCCTCCGCGTGCTCGCGCAGCAATTCCTCACAGTGCGCGCAGACTTCGGGCGTAAAGCGCTCGTCCGCATCCAGCCTCAGCGTCCAGCGGGTGGTGATATTCGCGTTGTCCACGCCCCAGTTATACTGCGCGGCATAATAGGTAAACGGGTGCTCGATGACCTCCGCGCCATGCTCGCCCGCAATCTCCCGCGTACGATCAAAGCTCCCGCTGTCCAGCACGACGACACGGCTGCAAAACCCGGCTACGGATTTCAGGCACTCGCCGATATTCTTCTCCTCGTTGAGGGTCAGGACAATCGCAGTTACATCCGCCATCTGGCGCGTTTCCTTTCGGGTAAGAGGGTACACTTTCCCCTATACTCCACGATATGATACCACCGTAGTTTACCATTTGACGTGGGGTCTGTCAAACGCTCCCGGTCTTCGAAACGATCGGTTGACCGCATGGATCGGCATGTGATTTTTGTCGTTTTGCGCGTTGTCAAACGGCCCGCGTTGTGCTAGACTAGCGCTCATGAAACAGCTTACCTATGAGAAACTAATGCAAGACGAGCTGGCCAACATCGACGTGCTGGAAGCCTCGCGTATGCCAAATGTGCAGACGCTTGCGGAGAATGAACACGGCGTTCTTTTGATGTATGACGATCTGTATTTTCTCGCTTGCAAACCGGAGCATGCGGAGGCGTTCTTTCCGCTGATCGGGGAGGGTCTTGCCGAATCCAAAGCGCGGCTCGTCGTTTTGCGCGGCGCCAAATCTCGCGCGCTTCTGGAGCGGCAGCTCGGATTTCAAACGCAGATGGAGTGCTATAACGCGGTGTATCGTTCCCGGGAACCCATCGTCTACTCGCTGCCGGGGCATGCAGAGATCAGGAAACTCGATCAATCGTTTGCCGGTTTTATCCACGCAAACTATCATATGGTGGACGACATCGGGTACATCCGCGACCGAATCGAGGCGGATATGTTCGGCGTTTTCCTGCGCGGAGAAATCGCAGGCTTTGTCGGCACACATGAGGAGCGCTCGATGGGGCTTCTTGAGATCCTTCCGGAGTATCGCAGGTTGGGGCTTGCCTACGCGCTGGAGGCGCATTTGATCAACCACCTGCTCTCTCAGGGACGCGTTCCGTTTTGTCAGGTTGCCATCGTAAACGACGCCTCGATCCGCCTGCAGCGGAAGCTTGGTTTGGTGATTTCGGAACAGGTGGTTTTCTGGCTGGGATATCACGGAGAAAACTAGCGGATTTTATTAAAACAGGACGGAGGCAATCCCCCGTCCTGTTTTTGCGTTTGTGGTTATTTTTGAATGTTGCTTTCTTTCTGAATATAGATGGGTCGTTGCTTTACCTGCATATAGGTGCGCGCGACATATTCGCCGATGATGCCGAGCGCGAGGAGGACAAACCCGCCGAGTGTGAGCATAATCGCCAGCAGCGAAGGATAACCCGCCACCGGGTTGCCCCAAATCATCGCGATGATGACGCGAACGACCATATACAGCAGAGAAATCACGGAAATTATACTGCCGACCGCGGTTGCAATCTGGAGCGGCGCGGTCGAAAACGAAACGATACCTTCGATTGCGTACTTCGTCAATTTCCAAAACGACCACTTGGTCTCTCCTGCCGCGCGCTCGATATTCTCATATTCGAGCCAGACCGTATCGAACCCTACCCACATGAAGATGCCCTTAGAGAAGCGGTGGTATTCGCCGAGTTCCAGCACCGCGTCCGTAACGCAGCGGCGCATCATGCGAAAATCCCGCGCGCCGTCGACAAACTCCGTGTCCGAGATGCGGTTGATGATGCGGTAAAACGCGCGCGCAAACGCGCTGCGAATCTTTGGCTCGCCCTTTCGCGTGACTCTGCGGGTCGCGACGCAGTCGCAGTCGTCCGCAGAGAGGCGCTCAAGCATGCTTGGGATCATCTCCGGCGGGTCTTGCAGGTCGCAGTCCATCACGCAGACATACTCGCCTTTTGCGTGCTTCAACCCCGCGTACATTGCCGCTTCCTTGCCGAAGTTGCGGGAAAAAGAGATGTATTTGACCCGCGCGTCTTTTTGCGCAAGCTCACGTATGATCGACAGCGTTCGATCCTTCGAGCCGTCGTTGATCAGGATCAACTCAAAGTCATATTGCGCGAGGCTGGAAAACACGACGCTCTGCATTTTGTCGAAATAGAGCGGTAGCATCGCTTCTTCGTTGTAGCAGGGGCATATGATCGAAACCAGCGGTTTTTGCGCGGGTTGGGATGCTCCGCCGCTCGATACAGGCTCACGTTTTTCCATGCTCTCCTCCTCGTTGCTCAAGCGGTTTTAGAGATGATCGGAACACCGCTGAGCAGCATATACAGCAGATTGCCAAGCAGCCAAACACCGAGCGCGATCATCATAGCGATGCGCGCTTTTTGTACCGTGCGCTTGACTCGCTTTTCAACCATCCTCGGTCCAAACAGCGCGAGCAGCGCCGCGGCGATGGTGCCATACATCCCGATAGAAGGATAGCTGCTCACCTTCGTCAGCAAAAACCCGCAGACAAGGCCGGTTACCGCGCCGCCAATGTATTGGTAGAGATTCCATTTTTGTTCCGGAAGATCGCGAACCTTCTTTTGAAGATCGTCCAATTCTTCCGGCGGCGTTTGATCTACTTTGTTTTCGATCAAGTCTTGTTTTGTTTCCGTCTCCGGGCTGCGTGTTTCGTTTGTTTCCAATTGATTAAACCTCCGAGGTGCAGTGTGGGCAGCGGGTTGCGTCGATTGCGATGGTACTCTTGCAATAGGGGCAAATCTTTTCCGTCGGTGCGGCGGGAGCTTCGTTCTTTTTGCGCTTGCCGCCGAGTGTGCGCGTTGCGCTGATCGCCTTGACTAAGAGGAACAGCACGACCGCCATGAGTAGAAAATTGATGATTGCGGTAAGGAAGGAACCGTATTTGATCGTTACTCCACCAATCTGCCAGACGAGGTCGGTAAAGTTTGTGTCCGCGATAAGGCCGATCAGCGGGGAAATGATGTCGTTTACCAGCGAATCGACGATGCCTTTAAACGCGGCGCCGATGATCACGCCGATTGCGAGGTCGATCACGCTGCCTTTTGCGATGAACGCCTTAAACTCAGAAAAAAGCTTTTTCATTGGAATATCTCCTTGGTTTGCTTAAGCGAAAGGAAAAATCCGATCTATCCTGTTGAGTATAACATTTTGTGTAGTGGGATTCAATCATCCACGCCCGATGCTTTGCGTTCACATTGTTGGTTTTCGCTCGAAAAATGTGTGTTAAAAATCGGTCTTCCCGCGCTTGCAAAGGCTCCTTGCGTATGCTAGAATAATTCTCTGAGCCGGTGTGATGGAATTGGCAGACGTGACGGACTCAAAATCCGTTGGTAGCGATACCGTGTCGGTTCGAGTCCGACCACCGGCACCAAAGAGGTAGATGCAATTATGTGTCTACCTCTTTGGTTTTTTATTAAGAATTAAAGCCTGAAGCCTATCAATGCCTGAAAACGACGAAAGCATTCCTGCTTTCGCCGTTTGTTTTTCTCGTTATGGAGCTGCTGACGATTGCGCAGATAAATCCCGACCAATAAAAATTCTAACCGCCCGAAATGCTACCCCAGATATCGGAATAGATGTGTTTGCCATTTTGTGATTGGGCTCGCCCCTGTTTCTTCAAACGTGCGCAGCGCTGTGCGGGCATTGACGTAGGAACGCTCATCCCCCTCGTTTGCGATGAATGTATAATCGATCCCGCCATTCTGTTCTTCTTTGGCGTATGTTTTCAGGCAGTCCAGTAAGTCGGCTCTCGATAGATCAAACGGTACGCCATTCGTGCTTGCTAATATTCCTGCATATTGAAACCCGCTCAAACTTTCGCTCAGCGCTTTGACTCTAGCCAAACCGTATTGAAATGATGCATTGAGCAGAACAATCCCTTTCTCTTTTAAATACTCTTTTGCCCCGGCAAGCACCATCCTTCGAAACCCGAATCCGTCGTCCCAGTCGCTGGAAGGCGGATTGGAGAGAATGAAGTCAACTTTTCCCTTCAGCGCCTGAATCATCTGCTTGTCATCCTCCTGAAACGGGAGATAGGAATCGGCTAACACAAAGCGGGTCTTTGACGCAACTCCGTTATCCTCCGCATTCTGCCGGGCGATTTTGATATTCTCGGCCGAGATATCCAGCCCGTAGACTGTCTGAACCGCCGCAATCTTCGCCGCGAGAATAGCCTGACAGCCGATACCGCAGCCCCAATCGATTCCGATGCCGTGCAAAATATCCTGATTGTCAATCATCGCTTGAAACAGAATCCTGCTTGCCGGCGTAATGGAAAACGTTCCGACCGGATGATAAAACTTCAATTCGCCAAGCCCTTTTGTAAACGTTTCTTCGAGGATGCTTTCGTCACTGCCGTTATAGATTTCCTGTATCATTTGTTTCGCCTCCATAAGATATAAGGAGAAACGGCGAAAGTTTTATACTTGCGCCGTCTTCGTTACTGCAATGTGTTATGGCGTTCCTGCCGTCGAAGGTGTGGGTGTGTCGGAGGGAACCGGCGTCGGCGTTGGCTGGATGCCGACCAACCTCCGCCCAGGGTTGCCTTCGTAAACGCTCTCACCAAAAAAGATCGGTTCGACGACTTGACCATTGACGTAGTGGTCGATAAAGACGTCCACCACATACTTGGAACGCGGCGGAGCTTGTACTAAATCATCACCAATGAAACGCTTACGCGTCTCGGTGATGATCTCTTCGCCCGGCGGTTCTTCCGAAACCAGCACTACGCGGGTTTTGTACTCTTCCCCTTCCGGCAGCGCCTGCCCGTAGATGACCACCGTAATGTCGCGCTTCCGGCTAGTGTACATCTTGTTCTTCGACACATACGCGCAGATGTAGACATTGTAGCCGGAGTTATTGGTAAACTTAAAGTCAATGTGTCCGCTATCGACCGTCGCATCCAACCCCTTTTCGACATAAGTCGAGGGGAACGAGTGCTCGTAACGTTCAAAGGTAAAATATGGATATGCCTCCAGAAGCGCATTGAAGAGCGTCGTGCTGACCTGGCAAACACCGCCTCCAAACTGCTTTTTGAGAGTGTCACCTCCGAAGATGCCGTTGGCTTCCTTCCAACCGTTCTTTTCGTTGCGGTCGCCAACCGTTTTATTAAAGCTCCATGTTTCGCCGGGCAGCACGGCCTGACCATTGATTATTGCGGCGGCTTTTTCAATGTTGAAGGCACGGTTCGGAATCAGAAAGGTGCGTGCCTCTTCCGTGTCTTCCGCGGTGCCTTTGAAGGAATAGGTCGTGGTGAACCTGCCGATTTCGGCGGTGTGCGCCTTGACCTCCTCCAGCGTCTGCGTTGGCTGAACGGTCGTCAGCGTCGGCGAGAGCGTGGTCTGCAGTTGTCCGGATTCGATCGTCTGTTTGATCAGCGCGACGGTGGATGTCACGTCCAACCCGAATCCCGCCTTGCCTTCGGTATACTGCGGTGAGGAGGATTTCGAGAAATCCAGCACGACGGCGGGTTCCACGGGCGGCTGGCTCGATGTTTGGTTGATCGCGTTGATCCGGTTGGTGAGCGCGGTCTCGTCGATGGAGACCGTCGTGTAATACACCTGATTCGGGCCGCCGGAGAGCGCCTGCTCAATCACGGCATTGAGATTGGAACTCGCGTTCATATCCGCGCCGGAGATGGTTGCGTTGATCTGCTCGCTGGCAAGCGTAATGCTGATGTTGCTCAGCGCGTAGGACTCGTTGGTTTCCAACTGCGCCCTTACCTCGTCCACCGTTTTTCCCGAGAGGTCCATGCCGTTGATGTATACGCCGCTTAGGAACCTGCCCGTCTCAAGATTGACCTCCGCCGGGCCGGAGCAGCTTTTGACCAGTACGACGACGGCAACGACGATCAGCGCAAGAAGCGCGACGCTCAATAGCCCCAGCGTCATCTTGCGCTTGCGCTCGCGCGCTTTACGTGCGCTCGGTCGCTTCGCGCCAGCGGAACCGTTACTGTTGCGATTTGGCGTTTGAATATACTCGATCTCCTTGTCGGAGGCGCCGCTCGCGCGCTGAACAGGTCGCTTTGAGGGCGGCCCGCTCTTGGACGACGCAGATTTTTTCGTGTCGGGTAATCCCGTATATTTTTCGTACATGACTGTCCTTACTCGTCGTAAATCCTGTTGATGCACCAGCTTGAACTGTTGCTATTATATGCGCTCACCGCAGAAAAAACAATCGTGTCCGATTCTAGCTGTGATTAGTCGAGTATAATCGATTGCATCGCCGTTTTGCAATATCCCCAAAATTGGAGCATTCTCGATTTCGTAGATTTACCGTTGCCCGACCATAATGTTACACTAACAGGACAAGGTGGTGTAGCGTATGGTTCAATCAGAATTCGGCGCGTTCCTGTCCCAGCAGCGAAAAGAGAAAGGGCTGACGCAAAAACAGCTCGCCGATCGGCTGTTTGTTTCGGACAAGGCGGTTTCCCGCTGGGAATGCGGAAACGGCTATCCGGACATCAGCCAGCTTCAGCCGCTCTCGGAGGCGCTTGGCGTCAGCCTCGCGGAGCTGCTCAACGCAAAGCGCATGGACGAGCCTGCGAGCATCGCGGTGGCAAACGACGCGATCCGCTCTGCTTTCACTTTCTCGGAGCAGGAGATTGCGGGTGTTCGCATAAAGCTGCGCTTTCGGGCGCTGCTCGTCTTTGTCGGCATTGCTGTTCTGCTCAATTGCCATTTTGGAGGTGTTTTTGATTGGTTGCTGGGATCCTTCTTTTCATATGAGCGTCCATTCATGATACTTTATTATCTGCGGCATTTGAGCGCCGCAGTTGCGCTGGGGCTGATCGGCATTCTCTGCTTGTTCCCGCGCCAAAATAAGCTGATTCGTTTTGCGCTTGCTGGCTGCCTCTGTTCCGTTGCGACAACGTTGATTGCCATCATCATCTGGCGCATCACCTACGGTTACGGGTTAATGATTCGGATTGATTACGTAAGCCTCATACTGTTTACCGTATCGACAATCCTACTGATCGTCGCCACCCTGCGGAAAAAGCTCAACGGAGCGATTTCAATGCAAGTGATGTTATACGTTGCCTCGTTTTGCGTGTTTTGCCCTGTTCTCTTTTCGCTGGGGCTTCAAAATCATGCGCCAGTCATCGAATCCATCTTAAGGAGCATCGCCCTTGCCAGTCCCATGTTACTGCTAGCCGTGTTCCTCCGAATTCAATCGTCCGCGCAAGCGCGCAAACCGCGCGAATAAACGTATTCCGTCTCCGCGCGTAGTGATAGAATTGCGCGCAATGTTTTTTGATAGGATTCCTCGCCTTGCTCTGTTATAATGATGGTTGCAAACGACCTTCGTTTTGATGTTTTTAAACAATCAAACGATTGGTTAGTCATCCATCATTGGAGGCTAGAAATGAACCAAAATATCACGATTCGAACAGAAACCCAGGCCGATTACGATGCGGTGGAGAGAATGACCCGACTCGCATTCTATAACCTTTACGTTCCGGGTTGCAATGAGCATTATCTCGTTCGCATGATGCGCCCGCACCCGGATTTTGTGCCGGAGCTGGATTTGGTTCTGGAACTCGACGGCCGGATCATCGGAAACGTGATGTATACAAAGACAAAGCTCGTCGACGACGCGGGCGAAGAGAAGCACATCCTCACCTTCGGCCCGGTCTGCATCGCGCCGGAGTATCAGCGGATGGGTTACGGAAAACTGCTGCTGGAAGATTCCTTCCGGCGGGCGATCGCGCTTGGCTACGACGTGATCGTGATCTTCGGAAACCCGAACAACTACGTCGCACGTGGATTCATCAGCTGCAAAAAGCGCAATGTCTCGCTTTCCAACGGAGTTTGCCCTTCCGCCATGATGGTCAAGGAGTTAAAGCAGGATGTGCTGGATGGCAGACACTGGATCTACCGCCAGAGCGCCGTGTTTGACGATCTTGATGAAACCGCAGCAGAGCGGTATGACGAAACACTCGAGCCGATGGAAAAGAAATTTCAGCCCAGTCAGGAAGAGTTCTACATCTCCGTTCACTCGATCGTACAATAATCCGAACCACACGTTTTACGTAAAAAAGGGAGCCGTCGAATCTCGACAACTCCCTTTTGATTCTGTTACTCTTGCCGCTTACAACAGCTTTTTTATCTCTTGCCGAGAATCAGCCTGCTGATCAAGATCAGAATACACGCTCCGCCGACCGCGATAAAAAAGCCGCCGATCGACCAAACGTTGCCGGAGCCGATGCCGGCATAGTCCGCCAACCATCCGCCGACCACGCTGCCCGCGATGCCGACGATGATATTGCGGATCAGCCCGCCTTTACCCTGCATGATCTTGCTCGCAACCCAACCGATGAGTGCCCCAATGATCATCCATCCAATGAAATGAAACATATTCGTTTTCCCCTTGTACCTGTCTTTATTTTCTCAGCACGCGATTCTTTTTGCGCGCGCTATTTTAGCTGCTGTTCGTCCGGCGTTTCGGGTGGTTGGGTAGGGTTTTGCGCCTGCGTTTTCTTTTTGAAAAACACGCGAAAGAGTACGTTTGCCACCGCCGCGATGATTGGGCCGAGTATCATACCCGCGCCACCGAAGAGAATCAACCCGCCGACAGAAGCCAGCAGCGTGATCCAGGGCGACAGCCCCACGCTCTTGCCCGTAATGATCGGGTCGAGTATCATGCGCAATACCACCATCGCGATATACGTTGCCCCGACCGCGATCGCCATATGCGGGTTTTTCGCAATCAACGCGATGGTAGCCCAGGGCACAAACACGATGCCGGAGCCGATGACGGGCAGCAAGTCCAGCAGACTCACCGCAACTGCGATCAACGGAGACCACCAGCCGAGTCCCGTCACGATCATGCCGATGGTGATCACCACGAAGTTGACGCCAAAGAGAATGAGCTGCGCCTTGCCAAAACCCAACGCGGTATGCCCAAGCGCCTTGAGCGCAGCGAGCGCACGCGTATCCTTGGATTCTTGTTTCTGTTCTGTTTCTTTTTTCAATTCTTGTTCCATAGTATGATTATAGCGGATTGCGATCTTTGGCACAATCGCAATCGCGTGAACAACTCACAAATACCAAAAAGAGGAGGCGTGCCTCCCCTTCTGGTTTGGTATTCTTTATCTGCGCACAATGCGGTAATACGTGCGCGCGGTGACCCGGTAGATCGCGAAATACAGCAGCGTGAATGCAAGCAGCGTACCGCCGATGCAGGTCAGCACCAGTCCCCAATCGTAGAGCATGAAGAGCCGGAGCATCCACGCCATAATCTTTGAGGCAAATAGCATATGCAGCGTGGTTACTGCAAGCGGCAGGAAGAAGACCCAAAGCACCTGTGAGTTGATCGTCTTTTTGACCTGCTGATCGTCCATGCCGACCTTTTGCAGTATCTCGAAGCGCTCCTTATCCTCATAGCCTTCGGTGACTTGCTTGAAGTAGAGAATCAGCACCGCAACCGCGAGGAACAGCACCGCAAAGAACGCACCCAGGAACAACAGCCCGCCATAGAACCCATATCCATCCTCTCGTGCGGTATAAAAGTCCGACACGACGAGATTCGGCTTTTGGTCGAAGGATTCACTGTAATGATCGCGAATCGCCTGAATAAACGCGAGACAGTCGTCGTCCGTTCCCGAAACATCGAAGCGAAAACTTCCGTCGTAAAAGATCAACGTCGGTACCTCAACAAACTCACTGTCTTCCCAAACGAAGTTGTTGCGGCGGAATTCCTCCCCTTCCGGCAGAGTTGTGATGAGCTTGCTTTTGTCCGCAGAGAGCGTTACGTTGTTTTTCGCCGCGATCTGCTGCAACGTTGCGTCATAAGAGACGATTTCCTCTTCCGTTGCCTCATCCTTCACAAACACCTGCACCGTGAAGGGATACATGGCTCGCGTCATCTGTTCTCTGCCCAGATAGAGGGAGAGCGTGCCGGAGACGGTGACCACGAGCATGGTGGAAAGAATGCAGATGGTGGCAAGCCCCCGCGCGTTTTGGCGCATGCGATGGAACATGCCGGAGATGGTCACAAAATGATCCGGCTGGTAATACAGGCTCTTCTTCATACGCAGGAGTCTGAGCACCACAATGCTTCCGCAAAGAAAGAGAAGGTAGGTAGCAATGATCACCGCAATCGCCAGCGGGAAGAAGATCCCCAACGCCAAGCCCGGCACCTCTGTCGTCCAGGCAAAGTAGTACGCGCCACCCAACAGAACGGCACCGATCAACGCCAGCGGAACCAAACCTTTCTTGTCCTTCTCTCCGCTCTTTTCGCTGGAGAGTAGCGCAATCGGGCTCGCGGTATGCACGCGGATGATGTTCGCAACCGACGTCACGAGAAAGATCAGGAAGAACAGTCCGATCATCAACCCGTATGCGATCAACGGAATGGAAAACGAGCTGCCCGGTACCACATGAATGAGTTTCATCAAGATCAAAAACAGCAGCCGTCCAAAGATGAGCGCAATCGCCGTGCCGCAGATCAAGCCTCCGCCGATGACAAACGTATTCTCCCATATGAGCACACGCCCGACATGCCGTTTGTCAAGACCGAGGATGCCGTACAGTCCAAACTCCTTCTTTCTGCGCTTGATTAAGAAGTTGTTGATGTAGAGCATGAACCCGAAGGTAAATATCGCATAAACCACGAGTCCGAACGCAAAAAGCGCCTTTGCGGTGTCGCCGCTCGGGGTGTTGGTCATCCCTTTGGAAAACAGCAGTCCCGCGATGAGCAGAAACACGCCGCTCATCACCGCGGTCGCCACGAGATACGGCAGATACGTGATCTTGCTACGCCGGACGTTGCTCAGCGCAAGACGAAAATAAAAGAATTTACGCATGCTGTTCGCCTCCCGTCCGATGAAGGCAACCGGATTGATCGAGCTTACGCAATGTCGCCACCTCCTAAGATAGAGAGGGTGGCGACGATGCGGTCGAAGAACGCGCGGTTATTCTCCTCGCCGCGGTACAGCTGCGAAAACAGCGCGCCGTCGGAGATAAACAACACGCGGGAAGCGTAGCTCGCCGCCATTGCGCTGTGGGTCACCATGACGATCGTCTTACCGATCTGGTGCAGATCCGTCAACTGCCCCAGCAGACTCGCGGAGGCTTTGCTGTCGAGCGCGCCCGTGGGTTCGTCCGCAAGCAGGATGCGCGGGTCGGTAATCACCGCGCGCGCAATCGCCGCGCGCTGCTTTTCGCCGCCGGACACCTCGAAGGGATACTTGCTCAACAGTTGCGTAATGCCAAGCTGCCGCGCAATCGGAAGCAGACGCTCTTCCATCTCGCGAAGCGGCGTTTGCATCAGCACGAGCGGAAGTAGGATGTTATCCTTGATCGAGAATGTATCTAACAGGTTGAAATCCTGAAAGACGAATCCCAGATGCTTTCTGCGAAACTCCGACAAGTCGCGGTCAGCGATGGAAGAGAAGCTGACGCCGTCGAGAAGCACGTCGCCTGTGGTGGGCTTATCCAGCGAGGCAAGGATATTGAGCAGCGTGGTTTTGCCGCTGCCGCTTGCTCCCATGATGGCGACGAACTCACCCTCGATCACCTCGAAGTTTACGTTTTTCAGCGCGATGCACTGCCGCATGCCCAGTTTCGTATTGTAGACTTTTCCCAGTCCTTTTACCTGGAGAAGAGACATGGAATGATCCTCCGTTTTTGTTTGATGTGGCTATTTTACGAAAAAAGCATGCTTATGAGCCATCGAATCCCCTTACAAATACGCTTTCCTACCTTACGATTTTGTCACATATGGTTGGCACGTTACATCTGCGCGAACTCGTCGTACACCGGAAAATGCAGCGTTACGCGCGTTCCTTTGCCCAACTCGGAGGTCACGTTGATGCGAATGCCGAGCGCGTCCGCCGTACGCTTCACAAGATAGAGTCCGATGCCGCTTGCGCGCGTGTCCATGCGCCCGTTGTAGCCCGTATATCCTTTTTCAAAGATGCGCGGCAGGTCTTCTTTGCGAATGCCGATGCCACTATCCTCCACCACGAGATCTCCTTTTTCCATATAGATGCGAACCCCGCCCGTGTGTGTGTATTTCACGCTATTGGAAAGCAGCTGGCAAAGAATAAACTCCAGCCACATGCGATCGCATGGAACATCTTTTGACAGGGGTTCGACCCGTGCAGAGAGCTTGCTGTAAACGAATAGCAGCGAATACTTTTTCACCGCCGCATGGGCGATTTCGTTGAGATCGCACCGCTCGATGACAAGATCGCTCTGAATATCGCCTAGCTTGACAAACTTCAGCGCGAGATCGGCATACTGATCCACCTTAAACAGTTCCTGTCGTAACAGCGGTGTCTGCTCGTCCCGATTTGCGTCCAGCAACAGGCGCATTGCGGAGATCGGCGTTTTGATCTGATGCACCCAGAGGGTGTAATACTCCTTCTGTTCCTCCTGCTGGCGAAGGTTCTCCATCTTGAGTCGCTCGTTTTCTTGCGTCAGCGCGCGAATCAGCGCATCGTAATCGCGGCTTAAGCCGTCGATCGGCTCCGGCAGCTCGCGCGGAAGCAGTTCGGTGCGCGTGCGGATCAGCGCCATCCCCTTGCGCGCTCTGCGATAGCGCGCGCCATCGCCCAGCAAAACGCAGAGTAAGACAAAACTGATGATGATGCACGCATAGCGCACATAGATTATCTCCTGCTGCGCAAGAAAGCCAAGCAGCAAAATCGTCAGCATGCTGAGCGCGTAGAGCAGCAAAAGCGCTCGCCGGGAATTGAAATAGTCCAGCAATCTTCGCATGAAAATCATCCTCTACTATTGTCCTGATGTAGCATTCGCCGGACCGTCATGTTTCTATCGAATACCCCTGCCCTTTGTGCGTTTTTACGCAGTCGCCAAGTCCCGCTTCCGATAAGGTTTTTCTGAGGCGCGTGACGTTGACGCTCAGCGTGTTGTCGTCCACAAACTCGTCGCTGTCCCAGAGCTTAAGCATCAGTTCTTCGCGGCTGACGATTGCGCCGCGCTTTTCCAGCAGCGCCAGCAAGATGCGGCTTTCGTTCTTCGTCAGTTCCCGTTTCGTTCCGTCGACCAGCAAGCTGGAGGAGGCCGCGTCAAACTCCGCGCCGAGAAAACGGAGCGCCGCCGCGGTTTCATAATCATAAGCACGGCGCAGCATCGCCTGCACCTTTGCGATGAGTAATTCGGTCGCAACCGGTTTTGCGAGGTAGTCGTCCCCGCCCATATTGACCGCCATCACCACATCCGCCGTGTCCGCGCGGGAGGAAAGGAACACGATCGGCACCTTTGAACTGCGCCGGATACGCTCGCACCAATAATAGCCGTTGTAATACGGCAGCGAGATATCCATGATGACAAGCTGCGCCGAGGAAGCGGTAAACTCCTCGTCAACGCGGTCAAACTCTGCGGCAATCACGGCGTCAAAGCCCCAACTGCGCAAGCTTTTTGCAATCTCGTTTGCAATAATCTCGTCGTCCTCAACGATAAAAATGCGAATCATTCATCTTTCTCCTGTCTGAAGGATTCTCGTGTATTAGCCATATAATACACCGGATTGTGTGTTCTTGCAAGCTCGCGCTATCGTTTGTAATCTTTCTCTTTCCGTCGTTTCACCTGCATGACAGATTTTTATGCATTCTGAATGAACTTTTGTATATGAAATTTTGAATTCTCCCAGAAATATCGGTATTTTATGTTTGAATAAATATACTATATATTCTCTTTCGTTCCGTTGACAGCCACGTGCGTCAGCGAATAGGATAACATCAGCGATGTTATATGGAAAGAATTTCGGCTACGCCGAGTACGCGGAGGATACGAAATGCGACTGCTCATCATCAACCCCGGCGCAACCTCGACGAAGATCGCCGTCTATGAAGACGAGACCGAGGTGTTTTCCACCTCGATTTCGCATACACAGCCGGAGCTCGCGGGCTTTGCGCGCGTGGTCGATCAGCTTCCGCTTCGCGAAGGTCTCGTGCGAGAGGCGCTTTTTCAGGCGGGCTATACTCCCGCTTCGTTTGACGCGGTTTGCAGCCGCGGCGGACTCGTTCGCCATATTCCCAGCGGCACTTACGTGATCGACGATCAAGTCATCCATGATATCTACCATCCGCCGTTTGGCGAGCACGCCTCCTCATTAGGCCCCTTGATCGCGCGCTCAATCGCCGACGAAGCGCAGATTCCCGCTCTGCTCGTCGACCCGGTCTCGGTGGACGAGCTGCAGCCCGTCGCGCGGATCTCGGGACTCGCGGGCATGGAGCGCGAGAGCTTTTTTCATGCGCTCAATCAAAAGGCGGTCGCGCGGAAAGCGGCTCGCGACCTCGGCAAACCATATGAATCGCTCAACCTCATCGTGGTGCATATGGGCGGCGGCGTCTCCGTCGCGGCGCACGAGAAGGGCCGCGTGATCGACGTTTACAACGTCAAGGACGAGGGCAGTTTCTCGCTTGATCGCGCGGGCAGCCTGCCCGTCAACGCGCTCGTCAACCTTTGCTACAGCGGCATCAGCAAGCAGGAGCTCAAAAAGAAGCTCTCGTTTGAAGCGGGCGTGTATTCCTATCTACAGACGCACGATTTCCGCGAGGTTGAGCGGCGCATGCTGGCGGGCGACGCGGACGCCGCGATGATCTTCCGCGCGATGGCGTATCAGCACGCGAAGGATATCGGCGCCATGGCAGCCGTGCTGCGCTTTTCGGTGGACGCGATTTTGCTCACGGGAGGCATCGCTTTTTCCGATCGCTTCTGCGCGGAGATTACCGGCTACGTGGAGAAGATCGCGCCGATTTTACGCTATCCCGGCGAAGAAGAGATGAAGGCGCTCGCGCTCGGCGCACTGCGCGTGCTGCGCGGAGAAGCCGCAAAATCATACTCGTAAACAATTTCAAAATAGAACCATACCATTTCGAAGAATTGAGGAGAAACCAACGCATGAAACACACCCTGAATGAGTTTGTCGAAAGCGCGCAAGGGTTAAACCTTCGCGTCGCGGTCGCCAGTGCGCACGACACGGAGGTCATCGAAGCCTTGCTCGCGGCGCGGGAAATGGGCATCTGCACAGCTCAGCTTTTTGGCAAAGCGGCCGAGATTCACAAAATCTTTGCCTCGCTCGGCGCGGACGAAGCGGGCTTCACCATCGTTGAGCCGGAAGACGGCAGCGATGTTGCCTGCGCGCACGCCGCGGTACACGCCGTGGAGACGGGAGACGCGGACTACCTCATGAAGGGTATTCTCAACACGACGGACTTTCTGCGCGCGGTAGTGCACTCGGAGCTTTTACTCGGAGGTCTCCTCTCGCATGTGATGATATTTGAATTCCCCACCTATCACAAGCTTCTGTACCTCAGCGACGGCGCCATGAACCCCGCGCCGGACTACGAGAAGAAGCGCGTGATCCTCGAAAACGCGGCACGGCTCCTGCAGCTCATCGGCTACAGCAGCATCAACGCGGCAATCCTCAGCGGCAGTGAAGTCGTCAGCGAGAAGATTCCATCCACGATGGACGCAAAGGCGCTCGCTTCTCTCGACTGGTCGCGCTACAACATGACCGTGTTCGGCCCTGTCGCGCTCGACCTCGCCATCAGCCTGGAAGCCTGCAAGCACAAGAAATATACGACGGCTGGCGGCGGAGACGCGGATTTGATGATCATGCCGAACTACGAGACCGGAAACGCGCTTGGTAAGTCGCTCACCTACTTTGCGCACGCGCGTACCGCTGGTATCGTACTCGGCGCGCGCTGCCCGATTGTGCTCGTCTCCCGCGCAGACCCGGCGGACGCAAAGCTTACCTCGCTCGCACTCGGCGCCATCGCGGCACACGAAGGAGGCAAAGCATGAACAACACAAACCGTCATCTTCTCACCGGAAACGAGGCCATCGCGCGCGGCGCATATGAAGCGGGCGTTACCGTCTGTTCCGCCTATCCCGGCACGCCGAGCACCGAGATCTTCGAAAACCTCGCACAGTATAAAGATTCCCTCTACGCCGAATGGGCGCCAAACGAAAAGGTAGCCACCGAGGTGGCGTATGGCGCCTGCATTGCAAACGCGCGCTCGCTCACCGCGATGAAGCACGTCGGCCTCAACGTTGCCGCCGATCTTGTCTTCACGGCGGCCTACAACGGCGTCGGCGCGGGGTTTGTCATCGTCACGGCGGACGATCCCGATATGCACTCCTCACAAAACGAGCAGGACAACCGCCGCTATGCGCAGTTTGCGAAAATTCCGCTCATCGAGCCCGCCGACTCGCAGGAATGCAAGGACTTCATGAAGGAAGCGTACGAAATCTCGGAGCGGTTTGATACGCCCGTTCTGTTTCGCACCACCACGCGCGTGAGCCACAGCAAGAGTCTAGTTACATACAGTGAACGAAAAGAGATTTCGCCTGCGCGCTATGTGCGCAATATCCCGAAAAACGT
The DNA here is from genome assembly GCA_963665375.2 of Christensenellaceae bacterium. Lineage (GTDB taxonomy): Bacteria > Bacillota > Clostridia > Christensenellales > CAG-138 > UBA7703. Next base: position 1,083,408 of record CAXXUL010000004.1, on the reverse strand, counting down.
CTGCACGCCCGGCAACGCGCGGGTTCACCGCCCGGAGCTTGAGGAGAAACTGAAGAAGCTGGAAGCGTACGCCAACGTAAGCCCGCTCAACAGCATGGAGCTCAACGGCGGCAAGATCGGTGTGCTCTCGGCTTCCATCGCGTACCAATACGCCAAAGAGGTCTTCCCGGCGGATACTTCGTTTCTCAAGCTGGGTTTCACCTGGCCTCTTCCGCTCGACCTCATCCGCACGTTTGCGTCCAATGTGGAGACGCTCTATGTGGTGGAGGAGCTGGAACCTTTCATGGAGGAGCAGCTCAAGGCTGCGGGCATTCCCTGCGTCGGCAAGCAGGTGATTCCGCCGATGTATGAGCTCAATCCGGAAATCGTGCGTCACGGCGTGTTTGGGAAAGAGCCGGAAGTGGCGAAGCTCGCTCTCGATATGGTATCGCGCCCGCCCGCCCTCTGCCCCGGCTGCCCGCATCGCGGATTTTTCTACGTGATGAGCAAGCGAAAAGATTTCGTGATCACGGGTGATATTGGCTGCTATACGCTGGGCTACGCCGCGCCGCTTTCCGCGATGGACACCTGCGCCTGTATGGGCGGCGGGTTCTCGCTGGGCATGGGCATGGCAAAAGCGTTTGAGCAGCAGGGCATAACCGACAAAAAAGTGTTCGGCGTGGTCGGGGATTCCACCTTTTTCCATAGTGGGCTGACCGGCGCGGTCGAAATTCTCTACAACAAAGGGAACATGATCCCGTGCGTACTGGATAACTCCATCACCGGCATGACGGGACATCAGGATAACCCCGGTACGGGCTTCACGCTGGAAGGCGAAATCGCGAACAAGATCGCAATCGAGGACGTGCTCAAGAGCTTCGGTTACGGCAACGTGATCATCGTTGACCCGCAAGACCTAAAGGCGATGCAAAAGGCCGTAGACGACGCGCTGGCAAGCGAGGTTCCCGCCGCGATCATCGTGCGAAGGCCGTGCCTGCTCATCAAACGCATCAAGCACGACATTGGCAAATGCACGGTCGACCGCGATAAGTGCCGCAGTTGCAAGATGTGTCTCAAGGTCGCCTGCCCCGCCATCCATATGAGAGACGGCAAGGCCGAGGTGGATCAAACACTTTGCACGGGTTGCAAGGTCTGCGCGCAGGCTTGCCCGTTTGACGCAATTTCCCGCACGGACGAGCGGAAAGGAGAATGACGACCATGGCAAACTTTACCGGAAAAAGCATTCTAATCTGCGGCGTCGGCGGACAGGGCACGCTGCTCATGAGCAAAACCCTCACGGCGGGTCTCGTTCAGGCGGGATTCGACGTGAAGATGAGCGAAGTACACGGCATGGCGCAGCGCGGCGGCTCCGTCTCCACGCAGGTGCGCTATGGCGATAAGGTCTATTCCCCGATCATCGGGCGCGGCGAGGCGGATGTTCTGGTCGCGTTTGAAAAGCTCGAAGGCGCGCGCTATTCCGATCTGCTCAAGATTGGAGGCACCGCGCTGATCAACGATTATGAGGTGATGCCGCTGCCCGTCTCCAGCGGCGCCGCAACATACCCCGCAAACATCTATGACGAGATGAAGAAGGTGTTTGACCTGCGCGTGATCCCCGCGAGCGACATCGCAAAATCGCTCGGCAACATCCGCTGCACCAATATCGTACTGCTTGGCGCTCTTGTGCGCGCGTTCTCGCTGGATGCTATCGACTGGAACGCAGCCCTGACCGAGTCCGTTCCCCCGAAAGCGCTTGTAATGAACCTAGCCGCCTTCGAAGCCGGCTATCAATATCAAAAATAGCTCTTGCGCAAAAAGTGCTTTATAAAAGAAGCTCTTTACCAAAAAAGCGCTTCTCTTCGGCACGGTTTGTGATACAATATCAGGCAATATACTTAGGGCGATTGTTCGCCCTATTTATAAAGGCTTACAGGAAAGAGGATGTGGCACAATGGTATCCAAGGACATGCTCAATCTGGGGCGCGTGCGCTCCGCCATCCGCGAGCTCTTCGAGTTCGGGCGCAAGCGCGCGGCCATCGTCGGCGACGCGAACATCTACGACTTCTCCATCGGCAACCCTTCCGTTCCACCGCCCGCGCAACTCACGGAAGAAATGGTTCGACTGCTCAACACCAGCGATCCTTCCGCGCTGCATGGCTACACCAGCGCGCCGGGCGCAAACGGAACGCGGGACGCGATTGCGGAGAATCTCAATCGCCGCTATGGCACGTCCTTTACTCGTAAAAACCTCTATATCACCTGTGGCGCTGCGGCGGCGCTGTCTTCGGCTCTGCGCGCGCTGACGGTCGATCAGAACACCGAGTTTATCGCCATCGCGCCGTATTTTCCGGAGTATGGCTGTTTTGCCACGACTGCGGGCGGAAAACTCGTAGTCGTCGAGCCGGATATGGCGCACTTCCAGATCGACTTTGCCGCGCTGGAACGAGCGATCAATGAGAAAACGCAGGGCGTCATCATCAACTCGCCCAACAACCCCTCCGGTGTGATCTATTCGGCTGAGACGATTCATGCGCTCTCCGATCTCCTGCGCAAGAAGAGCGCCGAAGTCGGTCACCCGATCTATCTGATCTCGGACGAGCCTTACCGCGAGCTGAACTATTCGGACGCTCCCGTGCCGTTTGTCACGGATTATTACGACGCGAGTATCATCACGTATTCGTATTCCAAGAGCCTGTCACTGCCGGGCGATCGCATCGGCTATGCGCTGATCGGAAACGATATGCCGGACTTTGACGATGTCTACGACGCGATCGCGGGCAGCGCGCGAATACAGGGTTACGTCTGCGCGCCGTCGCTGCTGCAAAAGGCAATCGAGCGCGCGGCGCAGCTCAATCTGATGCCGGATTTGTCCAGCTACAAAAAGAACCGGGACGCGCTTTACGAAGGACTTACTGCGTTTGGCTACCGCTGCATGCCGCCGGACGGTGCGTTCTATCTCTTCCTTGAGGCGCCGGGCGGAGACGGAGACGCCTTTGCCGAGGCCGCGAAGGACGAGGATATCCTGATCGTCTCCGGCCGCAGCTTCGGCTGCCCCTCTTATCTGCGGGTAGCGTACTGCGTTTCCTACGAGACCATCATTAACGCCCTGCCGGGATTCGGTCGACTCTACAAGAGATTTAACCAGTAATCATTGATCCAGCAAAAGACAAACAGCGCCGCGGATTGCTCCGCGGCGCTTGTGTTCTTGTGCGTTACAGCTTCCAGTTCTTTAAGAACTCTTTCGTGCTCTCGGCTTGCGGCGATTGCAGCACCTGCGCGGTTTCGCCATATTCCCCGATTTTGCCGTCGTCCAACGCGAGCACATGGGTCGAGAGGCGCATCGCCTGAGACGGCATATGTGTGGAAAGAATCAACGTGCAGTTCGTCTGCTCCACATATTCGAGTATCGCGCGCTCGATTTGATCGATCGCACGAATATCCGCGCTTGCGGTCGGCTCGTCCAGCAGCAGCAGCTTTCGTGGACGCGCGAGCACGCGCGCAAGCGCCATACGCTGTGTCTCTCCGCCGGAGAGTCGGTTTGCGCGTGCTTTCGCCAGATGCAAAAGCCCTGCTCGCTCCAATGCAGCTTGCGCGAGTTTCACCTTCTCCCGCTCGCCCGTGAGCGCAAGCTCTACGTTTTTTTGCACGCTCAGGTCAAAGGCATACGGGTGCTGCGGCAGATAGCCGATCTCCGCGCGACCAAGCTCGCCGAGTGAGATCACGCCTTGTTCCGCGTGGATGACCCCCGCAAGCAGGCGAAGCAACGTGCTCTTTCCGCTGCCGTTCGGGCCGATGAGCGCGAGCCGCTCTCCCACCGGAATCGTGAGTTCGGGCAGATCCAGCGCAACGCGAGAATCATATCTCTTTTGTATTTGACTTAGCTCGATCATACGCCAACGCTCCTTTGCAGCAGGTGCGCCAGCACGTTGACGAAGAGCGAGATGAGCAGAAGCAATATCCCCAGCGCGAACGCATAGGAGAAATTGCCCATGTTGGTATACATCATGATTGCGGTGGTCATCACGTTTGTCTTGTACGCGATCGCCCCGCCAACCATCGACACCGCGCCGACTTCCGCCATCGCGCGGCCAAAGCCAAGTAGGTAGGCGGAGAACAACGCATATTTGCTCTCGTTGAGCGTGAGCAGAAACGTTTTCCATCGGGATAGTCCCAAACCCTGCGCGCTCTCGCGAATGCCCTCCACCAGCGGGGAAAGCGAAGTCTCCATACTGCCCGCTACGATCGGCGTAATCAGCAACACCTGCGCCACCACCATGCCAGCCACGGTAAAGAGCAGTTTCAGCGCGCGCAGCGGGCCCACGCCGGAAAAGAGCATATAGCATAACAGCCCGCATACCACGGGCGGGAGCCCCATCAGCGTGCGGTTGAGGATAATCAGCGCGCGTCTGCCGGGAAAGCGGGCGGAAGCGAGCAGCACGCCATACGGCGCCCCAAGCAGGAGCGCCGTACAGGAGCTGATGAGCGTCATCATCATCGTCACGCGCAGAATGCTGGTCAGTAGCGGATCGCCCGCAAACAGCAGTGACAGCGCGCGCGAAAAGGCGCTATCCATCGATTCTTAGCCGACCGCGCCGCCGCTCGCAGAGAACGCGAGGAACGTCGCTTTATCCGAGAGAATGTAACCATCCATCTCGTTTGCCATGGTCAGGCAAACGCCCATTCCCGCGTTGCTGGAAAGATACCATTCGCTATAGGCGGCAACGCTCGCGGGATCGGTGGTAATGCCAAGCGATTCCGGCCAAAGCGAGACTTCCTTGGTGTGCGTGCCGCTCTTGTCTCCGCGGGAGACGAACGGGAATTTGCCTTCCGCAATGCGCGCAAAGGCTTCTTTCACGCTGCCCGCTTCGGCGCACTTGGCGGGATCGTCCACGGGACCTACCAGCACGAAATAGTTATACATAAATGTGAGCCGTTCGCTGTCGTAGCCATCGATCAACTTTGCGTAACCATCCGCAATAAACTGCTCTTCCTGCGACTTGCTGTGTACCAGGATCACGTCCGCGTTGCCCATGGTCGCGGCTGCGATCGCCTTGCCGGTTCCCGCTGCGGAAACCTCGACTTCGTAGCCGTATTTGCTCTCAAACGCGGGCAGCAGATAATCGAGCAGGCCGCTGTCGTTGACCGAGGTGGTCGTGGAGAGGCGAATCGTCTTCGTGGCGTCCGTCGCCGGATGGATATCGCCCGAAAATACCGGTTTGCCTTCCTTCAGGGTAAAGAGCGCTTCGCCGTATTCCGCGACGCCATAGTTCGCGATCAAGTTCGCCGCTTCATCGCTCATGAGCCAGTCGATGAACGCCTGCGCGCCTGCGGTGTTGATCGCGACTCCGCTGACCGCTTTTCCGTCCGCGTCCTTGAATGGAGCCGCGTCATTGACCGCGATCACAGAGTAATTGTTGATCATGTCGTCGTCCTGCTCCAGCAGGATTTTGATGCCGAGGCCGTCGGTGGTCACCGGAACTACCTCCGCGGCCTCCGTTTGCTGCGGCTCCGTCTGAATCGTGATTGGCGTTGCATCCGGCGGGGTTGCAACGTTCGCCTGCGGTTTTGCGCAACCAAAGACGGAGAACGCGAGTATAACCGATAAAACGACGAGGCAAATGCGTTTGGTCATGATATTTCCTCTCCTTTTTGTACAAGGAAAATCACGCGACCTTCCGCCTGATGCGCCCGTCGTCGTCATTTTTCGGATGTATCCCTTTGCGAACACGGCAGGCGGGATCGTTGCCGATCTTGCCCATAGGCCAACGCAGCCGGAACGGTTGTGAAGGCTCGGGATTTTCCTTGCATATTCAGTTTTCATCGAGCGATTTCTTCTGCGCTCCAGAACTTTGTTTTCTCTCGATGAACGTATTATTTCACAACGCTTCCGGCTTGTCAAACGCCTCCAAAGCGAGGCTGAAAAAACAAACTTTATTGTATTTAAAACACATTTTTCTGTCAAAAGGCATTGGTTTCATGCAGAATAGGAAAAAACGGATTGCACCATGGCAACCCGTTCATTTCAATGAGGACGTCTCAAACAATCAGATCTTCGTAATCACGTGTACGAGGAACGCCAAAATCAACGCGATCACGGCACTGCGATGTGCCCAGAGGAGCGCTTTGCTGCTCTTCTTTCTCTGGAACATGATCACACCGAGAACGACCGTTACGACCGCGAGCGCAGCCGTGATGATTCCCGTGACCGAAACCCACGCGAAAATGAGCTGCACGACGACGTGCGCAACCATCAGAATCGCCGCGCCGAAGCCGAAGAAGCGATGATTCTTGATCAAAAACTTCATCAAGGACAGATAGCGTTGCTTCCAGACGTTCTCTTTAGGTAGCTTCATGATCCATTTGCGGTTGACGAACTTTATCACAAAGTTCATGATCGCAAATCCAAATGCCACAGCAGTAAGGACGCCGAGCAGTTCTCCAACTTCGCGCATGAAAGTAGCCTCGTTTCTGTATTTATCCAATACGGTAGCACTTTGCTCAGGCGTAGGCAATAGGTTTCTTCCGTTTGCGCAATTTATCTAATCAGTCGCTTCTTACTTGCGCCGGATGCTGCGATCAGCAGATCTTGACGCCTCCGACAGGGCGAACGGCGAAGCGATAGCAGCAGCCCTGACCGAACACCCGCTCCATTTCCGCCTGATATGCGGTCATCATCTCCAGCGGTACGAGCGCCAAAATGGTGCCAGCAAAGCCGCCGCCATGCACGCGCCAGGCGCCTTTATCCACCAACATTCGCTCCGAGAGCGCAAGCGCAAGCGCGAGTCCCCGCTCGGAGGAGTCTGTCGGGCAAACGTTTTGCAGCAGCATGAAGCTCGATTTTCCGCTGTCATTCATCAGTCGGCGGAAGGTTTCGATATCCTGGTTTTTCAGCGCCTCCGCCTGGCGCGGAACGCGCGCATTGTCGCCAAAGAAATGCATGGCGCGGAGGATCGCGCGATCGGAAACGCTCTTTCGCAGTTGCCCCAGCGACACGTAAAAGTCAGCCTCCTCCACCTGCCGCAACACGGTTTTTCCAAAGTATTGCGCAACGTCGCGCATGTCCTTCGTCACCGCCGCGTATTCGTGCGTTAAATCCGCGTGGTTGCCGCCGCAGTTGACGATGCAGATGCCGTAGCCCAGCGCGGAGAGATCGCAATCAATCTTTTCAATCTTCGGCTCCTCCGGCTGCTCAAAATCAATCATAACAAAGCCGCCTACGGCGCAGGCCAGCTGGTCCATCAACCCGCTGGGTTTTCCGAAATGGCGGTTTTCCGCATATTTGCTCGCGAGCGCCTGCTCGACGGGCGAAATCTGTCCATCGTTGTATAATTCGGAAAAAATCGTGCTTACGAGTATGCTGAACGCCGCGCTGGAGGAAAGCCCCGATCCTTTCGGTACATCGGAGGCGGTCACCGCGTCGAATCCGCCAATGCTGCGCCCCGTCTGCGTGAAGCGCTCCGCGATACCGCGCACCAGCGCTTCGCTCGCGTTTTCTTCCGTCGAGTCCGGCGACAGATGATCGAGAGAGACGCAAAGCGGCGTGTATCCCTGCGAATGAATGCGAACGATATTGTCCGCCCTTGGGGAAACGACCGCGCGCGTATCCATCGTGACCGTAGCGGCGAGCACGCGCCCGAGCTGGTGGTCGGTGTGGTTGCCGCCGATCTCGCTGCGACCCGGCGCGGAAAACAGCACCGCATCGTCGCTCTCTCCAAACGCGCTTTCAAACGCGTTTGTCAGCGCAATATATTTCTGCTTCTGCGATTCCAGCGCGTCGCCGTAAAGATACCGCAGTGCATCGTCCAATTCTCCATTGTTGAGTTTTGTTTGTATGGGAAGCATTGTGCGCACCTCCGTGAGTCGTATTCAATCGTGAAAAGTATCCTGCGCTTCTATTTTAACCGCCCACTAGCTTTAGCGCAATGGCTATCCCGATCCCGAGATAATTTCCGATCGCATATCCGATGATGCCGCAAATGAGTCCCGGCAGCACCACCTCGCGGTTATCCATCGCGTCCGCAACGGGAACGATAAACGCAGGTCCGTAGATGCCCGCAGTGGAGGTAATCAGCGCGGTATCCGCGTCAATATGAAACGCCTTGCTCAGCAGCATATGCACCAGCACGGCCCCAAACTGCGCGGTCGCAAACATCGCAAGAAGCAAAAGCGCTTCTTTGTTGAGTACGCCGAAGTTAAACGAAAGCCCGATCCCGAAAGAAAACATCAGTATCAGATACTGCCCGACTGTAAAGGACCCGGGCGCATTGCGCACTTTTTTCACGAAGGATAGCCCGATTCCGCAGGTGGTCACCACCAGCATGATGATCACAACATCCAGCTTGCCGGTGATGAGCAGCGCAAGTCCGGCCGCGACGGCGAGCGAAAGAATCCCAAGCAACACGACGGGGATATGCCGCACAATCAATTTCAGCGAGAGCGGCTCTTTATCCGGCACAAACGTCTTTTCCAGCATCTGAATATAGCCATCGTCCGCGGTCGTATCCGCTTTGGTAAACGGTTTGAGAAAGCGCCTGGCCAGCCGCGGCATAATCGAGATCAGCAGCAGGAAGTACACACCGCCGACCACAACATCCGCAGCGTTTGCCAAAACGATGTGCGAGTCACTCACCGAAAGCGCGGCGCCAATCGCCATAAGGTTCGGCGTTCCGCCCGTATAGAGACCTATGATCATGCCGGAATATTTGTACGCCTCCGGTATGCGGTTGCGAAAGAGCAGATAGGCCGCGCACGCGACCAGAGACACGGAACCCGCTACAAGGATAAACGAAACGAGAGTAGGCTTTGCCAGCCGCTTGATGCCGGAAAGATCCGCCGAAAACAGAATCAGCGGTATCGCAATCGGCACCAATATCTCCGAAATACTCATGGCGATTCCTGTTTCGGGAATGATCAGGCTAAACAGAATGCCGCCCGCATAGCAGAGGAACACCGGCCCTAATATGCCGAATATTTTCACCCGTTTTGATAGAAACACCATCACCCGCGGGCCCAGCGCCATCAGCAACACTACAAGAATATTCCATACAACCGTCATTCGTATCACTCCCGTCAACCAATGTCATCATACATTTCTAGTATTTTTCAAATTATACCATGCAGGAGTTAACATACGAATGCAAATATGTTAATAAACTAAATTTTACATCACTCGTAGAAAAAGCCGGCGGTTCCCCGCCGGCGCGCAAACACTGAATTGTTTTTTGCTTAGTTTTTCTCGATGCTCAGGTTGCCGCTGACCGTGCTAAAGTTATAACCTGCACCGCCGACTCCAACAACCACCAGATCGCTGCCCAGGGTACCTGCAAACGCACAGCTGATCGAACCGCTGACGGTATCGAGTTTCGCGGTGAAGTTTGCGCCTTCCGGCAGAGCCACGACGATATTGCCGCTTACGCTGTTTACCTTGATCTTGTCGGGAATGTTCGCAAACGAAAGTCTGACTTCACCCGAGACCGTCTCCGCATCTGCCTTGGCAAACTCGCCTTCGGCGCGAATGCTGCCGCTCACGTTACTGATACTAAGGTCTTTCGCGGTCGCGTTTTCGCAGACGACCTCGCCGCTCGTGGTGGAGAGATCGATCATCTGTGTTGCGATATCCGCGCAGCGAATCTCGCCGGAGACGGTGGATAGATCGGTCTCCGTTCCATACACGCCGGAGAGATCGATGTTGGAAGAGACGGTTTCGATGTCCAAATCCGACAGCTGACCAATCAGCGACGCGGGAACCTCCATGGTGAGCGTCTTTGCCGGCATATTGGCGTCCACGCTGAACCAGTTGAAGATGTTGTCCAGATCATCGCAGAAGCGAATCTCAAGTACGCCGTTATCGGAGACGGTATAGCGCATCTTCTGCCGATCGGTCAGGCTGCGATAGGACGACTCGGAGAAGACGATTTCGTTTCCCGTGCCGATGCGCAGATTCACGCTGCCCGCCACCCAATCGATCTTGATTTTCTTGATGTTGGTTGCATCCACATTCGCCTTGTCCGAGACCACGACTTCGTTGGTGTTGCCGTTGACGCCACCGGAAGAATACGTAGTTCGATCGAGGAAGCGATCCACCCAACCGTTGCTCCAGCCAAACCGCGAAAAGATGTTATTGCCCGTAAGCAACACGACCAGGATTGCGGTGAGCAGCACCGCGATCACGAGGCCGACAATGATTCGAATAATACCTGCTGCTTTCATAGTGTTATTTATCCCCCGTTATTGTTTGAGCATGAACAATCCTCTGATCATAGAGGCAATCGCAGCCGCGATCAAAAAGATAATCCATGTAATGTGCCAGGCTCCAGTCATAAAACTCACAACGATGTAAACACAAACCGCGATGAGCCAGAAAGAACCGACGATGGCGTCTACAGCCTTGTTCTTTTGTTTGCCGTTCTGTTTCCATTCTTTAAACTCTTCCACCATGGTGTCGTCCGCCTTGACGTAGCGCTCGCGGGTGACGCCGTTGTAGATGAGCATCGCGGTTGCAACCGCGGCGAAGAGCAAGAGTATTATGAGACCCACTTCGTCCTGAAGCAAAATGATCGGTACCGGGCTGAGAATGTAGAGCCCAATCGCGATCGCAATGAGCAATGCGGAGCGCTTTTTATCCGTTTCGCTTGCCGCTTTTTTTTCCCCGGATAACCCGGAGATCAGGCTGTCCACGTCACCAATGCTGGCAATCGCGATGTTAAACGCGGACTCTTCGCTCTTTCCTTCTGCGATAAGGTCGTTGTACTTATCGGTGAGGTTCTGATATAGCTCTTCTTTGAGTTCCACCGCGCGTACCGTAGACGGCGCGTTGGCAAAAAGGTCGTCGATATAATGTCTTAATTTCTCGTTCATTTGGATCCCCCTTTTTCTCCTTCAGCCAATAGCTTGTCAATCACTGCTTCTGCAGTTTCCCATTCCTTTTTTCGCAGTCGATACGATTCTCTCCCCAAATCGGTGATGGAGTAGTATCTGCGCCGCGCGCCTGTCGTCTCGTCCCCCCAGTACGAGACGATGCAGCCCGCGTCCTCAAGCCTCCGAAACGCCGTATACAGCGTCGCTTCCTTCAGCTCAAACTTCCCCCCCGTTAAGCTTAAAATCGCTTTGTTGACCATGTAGCCATAGCCATCGCCTTTCATCAACTGCGCCAGGATGATCGTTTCCGTGTTCCCACGGATGAGTTCCGATGCAACGGACATGGCGCACCTCCTTTCCGTTCGCAGGTATATCTTAACAATATATACCTCGCCTGTCAAGGTATCTCTCGAAAATATTTACATGTTTTTCGCGAGGTAACTACCACATGCAAAAGAGTATATCCCGAAACCAGAAAAGCCCGCCGATTTGCAAGGTGTCAAGGGAAACGGACATGAAAAAAACTGCAGCCATTGACTGCGCAATTCAAACGAAGTCAGCCTTTTCATCTTCCTTTACGGGCAATCTTCGTATAGTAGTGAATTTAGTAGATATGGCATATGCTACAATAGATTTGTCAATGAAACCTTCCTGCACGAGAGATAGCGTTTTCCATCTTTGCATGGTAAATCGATGATATCGGTCAGCCACTTAAGGTGGCGAAATGAAACGCGGAAGTCCTGTAGCAAAACATTGGGAAATATGTGAAGCGAATCCTGTGCTTCCTTCTTTGGGGAAATATACCGTTTCCTTCGTGTTAAGTTGAGACCTTGCATGGACATATATCGATATACGCTCCTGAAACTCATATGAAGCTTGCCTTTGCGCCCCAGCTGCATTTGATCCTGCCGTCTTCCTCTTGTCTTTTTCTCGCAAATGATGGTTAGTTGCATTGCTGACATTGATTTGCTACAATTCAAACAATTGATATTTGTCAATAATACCAGGATAGAGATTCATGAAAGGATAGAGAAAATCTATGCTGAAGGAAGAATCTTTCAGGAGCGAAGAAAAGAATATAAACAAGAATCAAAGCTTAGTAAGACAATCAAATATCGAGTTGCTTCGAATATTCGCAATGTTTTTCATTGTAATGCATCATTATGTTACTCATGGCACAACTAATTTTGTTTATCTTGATCCTCCTTTGTCTGTGCAAAATGTGATTGCTATATTTTTCGGGTCTTTGGGTCGACCGGCAGTGGGGATTTTTGTTTTAGTATGTGGGTATTTTTCGATTAAAAGCGATTTCAAATTGCCACGTTTCGTTTCTTTAATTGCGCAAGTGTTTTCATACAGCGTGATTCTCTTGCTTTTCGCGATATTTGTCTTACCCGGGGGTTCGACGATTGGACGGGATGATATATTTGCATCTATATTTCCGACTTCATACGGTACCTACTGGTTTTTTACATCATATGCTGTTTTAATTTTACTTTCACCATATATAAACAAATTATTATTGAAGCTGACACAAAAACAACATAAAGCGCTGATCGTACTTTTCGTTGTGATCTGGTGTTTGTTTCCAACATTTATCGGTGCCAGTTTTTCCGGAAGCGATCTTGCGTATTTCGTTTCGTTGTATGTAATCGCCGCATATATTCGTCTATATCCTCTAAAAGCAAATGCATCCCGCCATTTTGCTTTGTTTGGATTCTGGGCCTTTATCCTTCTCGTTTCTATTGCATCGTCGTCATATCTACTAAACTATTCCGGTGTATTTAGAAAATATATCACATACTTTTCCGAATATAATAGACTTCCGGGTGCAATGTGTGCATTAGAATTGTTTTTAGCAATGTCGCAAACGAAGCCATTTTATTCAAAACTGATGAACGGAATTGCATCTACATCCTTTGGCATTTATCTGATACATGATAACTTTCTGATCCGTCCTTTCTTGTGGGGAACAATATTCAATAGTTCAGCTTATGTTGGTACTTCGTTCTATTTCGTGCACTTTTTCGCTTCTGTGATGATTGTTTTTGTTTGTTGTGCGCTGATTGATACGCTTTTTTGGAAGTTATCATTTGGTAAACTGATCAATTTGTTACTGGACAAGTATCTGGATAAAGTTATCATCTATATAAAATCTATATATTTCGCAATTGAGAAATTATTCGTTAAAATGACTTAGTTAAGAGAAGTTTGTTGACGATCTGCCCCGATTTATGGGTCAGGAGCTTTCTCTCTTTGCCCCAATGTATCGTGTAGAACCAATAAAATAAACAAAGACCATCCGGCTGTAGTGTTACACTAAAAATCGGGCGGTTTTTTATTGGTTGCGGGGGATGGAATTCTTTGCTCGAATCAGGTGCGTTTGCTTGCGCTTCGCGCTTTTCAAACGGCCTTTTTCGCAAAGCCCGCCGCTAAAAACGCCGCTACTAGGGCGTTTTTGCCACCGCGTAACGGCGGCGGTCGCGGCTTCAGGTCCATCTGAATGAATAGCCAAAATCAGAAGAAGCCATCCGACTGGACGGCTTCTTCTGATTTGGTTGCGGGGGATGGACTTGAACCAACGACCTCCGGGTTATGAGCCCGACGAGCTACCAACTGCTCTACCCCGCGATATTCGTCTTTCGACGTGCAAAAAGTAATATACCACATGGTGTGAGCAAAGTCAACCCCGAATCGAGAATTCATGGCAATGGCAATGAATGCAGTGGACGCGTATCAAGCAAAGGCGGAGAACTTAAGCGTTTTTTATATTTAAGTCTTGCGAAAAGAGTTGACGTCTGCAATAATATAAGAAGCATTTCTCTGTATTCCTGCGCGCGGGGCTTACTCCACTTCTTATTCACCGCGACGCTAAATAAAGGAGGGATACCCATCCGCATGGCTTGCGGTGCGGCAGTGTGGAGACCTGTCGTAATGCGACCGTCTATTTTTCGGGCGGTTGCGAGTTGGGCGATGAGCGAACGCTGCGCCTGATGAAGCCAAAGAATTATGGCAAAAGTTACACTCAAGAACATCAAGAAAATCTATGACAAAAACGTGGTTGCGGTGCAAGAGTTTAATCTTGAAATCGCGGACAAAGAGTTCGTTGTGCTCGTCGGACCCTCGGGTTGCGGCAAGTCGACCACTCTGCGCATGATCGCCGGCCTGGAAGAGATCACCGAAGGTGAACTCTACATTGGCGATCGACTCGTCAACGACGTCGCGCCGAAAGACCGCGACATCGCGATGGTCTTCCAGAACTACGCGCTGTATCCGCACATGACCGTGTATGAAAACATGGCGTTCGGACTCAAACTGCGCAAGGTTCCCAAAGCTGAAATCGACGAGAAGGTCAAAGAAGCAGCGGAAATCCTCGGCATCACTGAATACCTCCAGAGAAAGCCCAAGGCGCTCTCCGGTGGCCAGAGACAGCGTGTTGCCATCGGTCGCGCCATCGTGCGTCATCCGCAGGTCTTCCTCATGGACGAACCGCTTTCTAACCTTGACGCCAAACTGCGCAATCAGATGCGTGCCGAGCTCATTAAGCTGCGTCAGAACGTCAACACCACGTTTGTGTACGTTACCCACGATCAGACCGAGGCCATGACGCTGGGCGACCGTATCGTCATCATGAAGGATGGCTTCATCCAGCAGATCGGCACGCCACAGGAAGTATTCAACCATCCGGCAAACCTGTTTGTCGCAGGATTCATTGGATCGCCGCAGATGAACTTCTTCGATGCGGAACTCTCGATTGAAGCCGGTCGCTATGTCGTTCGTCTCGAAGGCGCAGTGATCGAAATGCCGGAAGAGATCCAAAAGACGCTCAAAGCGAAGAACGAGCAGCCCAAGAAGATTGCCCTCGGCATCCGCCCCGAGCACATTGTGTTGACGGACGCCGGCCACAAGGGCGCGATTTCCGCGAAGGTGGATGTGTCCGAAATGATGGGCAGCGAGCTGTTTGTCCACGTGACAGCACTCGGCAAAGATTGCGTCATGCGCATTGCGACCATCGACCTGCCTGTGGAAAATCGTCTTGGCTTCAGATATGGCGATCAGCTGTATTTCACGTTCGACGGTGCGCTCGCGCATCTGTTCGATCCGGAGACCACGAAAAACCTGCTGTAATTCAAGAATCGATCCTCAAGCGCTCCTGCATCTTCGCGGGAGCGCTTTTTTGATATAACGAAGCCGAATGTGATCTGTTATGGGATACCATCCAAACAAGATAAATAGGATGACGAGCGTACGTGAAAGGACATTCCCTTTAAACCCAGATTTTTTCCGTTTGGGTTTTCTGGAAGTCGGTAAAAACGACATACCAAAAGACGCTGCCTTCCGGCAAAGCCGATATGCCGCTCGCTCCCCCCTCTTTGTTGCTCGCTTCTGTGTACTGAAAACATTCATGCTGTAAACTACCATTAAATATGGTCAAAATCTGATGCGACTCTTGCATGAATTACCGTTTTTTCTTTTTTTGCATGAGTAACCTGCCTAAACTGACCGCCGAACGGAGTTGGGTTTTTTCATCACGGCGATTGACATTTATTCCAAATATGTGTAAGATTTCTTCATAATAATACGATACAGTTGAATACAATTAAATGCGATAAAGGGGTACCCTTTGGGATGACGTCGGAAGAAGTTCTCAATAAGCTGCAAAAGCAATATTGTGTGTATTATGATGTTCGTAGCGGCATTGAACACAAATCGATGCCTTTTGCGCTGGAAGCCGACTTTCATTCCAGCAGCGAAAAGTATGTCCTGGTGAAGTCTGCGCAGCTTTGGAGATACGAGAACCATGAATATGTATACATCGCAGCCGTCAGCGATCTGAATCAAGAGAATTTTATAAAATACAAGGATATTGTACTGTGCGAAGGCTTGTCCAGAGTAAGACCGCACAAAGATCATATGTACACGCATATCACGTTGGTACTTGTTGCGGACCATATTGAACCTGCTCTTTTCAAGGTGATTTCTAAAACACATTTTCATAAGGACTTTAAATTCTCCTTTCATGGATGGGTGGACTTTCGTTTGGTCGCATTTGAGTGTTCTTCAGGTTCTGTTGTAAGCAACCGCCAGGGCGGAAATCTGAAGAGGCTATTTGACGATAATGAAATGATTTAGGGGGGTGTTACTTTTGAGCGCGATTCTTATTATCGTAATTGGCATTGTTTGCCTGGTATGCGGCTATATTTTCTATGGCGGCTGGCTGGCAAAGGTATGGGGTGTTGATCCGCAGCGCAAAACACCTGCCGTCACAGTCGACGACAATGTAGACTATGTCGCTGCAAAACCTGAGGTTCTGACGGGTCACCATTTTTCATCGATTGCTGGCGCCGGTCCCATCAGCGGCCCAATTCAAGCAGCGGTGTTTGGCTGGGTTCCCGTTTTTCTTTGGGTCGTTATTGGCGGAATCTTTTTCGGCGGCGTCCATGACTTTGGCGCTCTGCTCGCTTCCGTTCGCCATGGCGGACAATCGATCGGTACGGTTATCGAAAAGAACATCGGCATGCGCGCGAAACGGCTGTTCCTCGTTTTTTCCTATCTTGTACTTTTGCTTGTCGTTGCTGCTTTTACTTCCATCGTGGCCAAAACGTTCGGCGCGACTTACACAGATGGGGTATTGGACAAGGGTGCCAGTTTTTATTCGGCATCGGCTGCAATGATCAGCGTGTTGTTTATCGCGGTCGCTATGGGCTTTGGTTACTTTGTGTACCGCAAGAACGCAAGTGTTCTGGTTTCCACATTGATCGGCGTCGCCGTGCTTGTGGGCGTTATCATATTTGGCTTGAAAGTTCAGCTCTATTTACCGGCTGATACCTGGATGTGGGTCCTCGGTATTTATATTTTTATTGCCTCTGTTGCACCCGTATGGATCCTGCTTCAACCGCGTGACTATCTGTCCAGCTTCCTGCTGTATGCTATGATCCTTGCCTCTGTCGTAGGTATTTTCGGGGCGCATCCGGTGATTGAAATGCCTGCTTTCACAGGTTGGAATGATCCCATTTCGTCTCTGGGAAGCATGTTCCCGGCTCTGTTTATTACGGTTGCATGCGGCGCTATTTCCGGGTTCCATTCACTTGTGGCCTCCGGTACTACGGCCAAGCAACTCTCCAATGAGAAATATGCGAAACCCATCGGTTACGGTTCCATGTTGATTGAATGCTTGCTGGCATTGATCGCCTTGATCGCTGTCGGGTCCATCTGGTCGCAGTTTGCGGACCGTTCTGTCACCGTGCCGACCACGGTTCTGGCTACCGGCGTTTCCGCAATGCTCGGCAGCATTTTCGGCGATGGTATTTATACGGTTACGTTTGCTTTGATCATTCTGGCGGTCTCCGCCTTCTGCCTGACATCGCTGGACACGGCAACGCGCCTTGCACGGTACATGTTTACCGAGCTGTTTTTGAAAGAGGGCGAGGCGTCCTGGAAAGAAGCAAAGGGCATTCGTAAGATTCTGGCCAATCCGTATATTGCAACCCTGATTACGGTTGTGATCGGCGTTTGGCTTGGAAAGAGTGGCTATGCGAAGATTTGGCCCCTGTTTGGCGCTGCCAATCAGCTGCTTGCCGGTTTGGCGCTTCTCGCGGTCGCTGCATGGCTTGGCAACATTGGTAAGAAGAACAAAATGTTCTTTATCCCGATGGCGTTTATGATCATCGTTACGCTTACCAGCCTTATCATGACGGTTATCGCGAAATTAAGCGCAATTGCGGCGGGCGGCGCGGACCTCGCGGTTTGGCTGCAACTGGTCTTCGGCGCTTTGCTGGTCATCCTGGCAATCTTCCTAGTGATCGAGGGCGTTCAGACGCTTGTCAAACAAAAGAAAGCAGCCTGAAGCAGATCGAACAAACATCGATAAAAGACCCTGATTGCAGGAATACACATGATCGTATCAACCGGCGTCGCATTTCAAGCGGCGCCGGTTCTATTTTGAGCGGAGTTCGTTAATATTGATAAAAATTGAACTCCATAAACTGCTTCAAAATTTGGCAATGAATTACGAACGATACTTCTCAATCGCTCCCGTTCACGTGGGAGTGCTTTTTTGCGCAAAAATCACAATTGCGCGCGGCGGCGCTCTATTCAAGAGCGTGATCTTTTGCTAGAATAATGAATAAGTGAACCACCGCGAATCGGCGCGTTCCGGAAGGGGAAGAGCAACAATGCAGATAGACGCAAGAGGCAAAGCTTGTCCGCAGCCAGTGATCATGGCAAAAAAGGAGATCGACGGCGGTTGTCGTGATTTAACCATATTGGTCGATAACCGCACGGCGGTGGAAAACCTCACACGACTCGGAAACTCCGCAGGGATGAGCGTCGCCAGCGGCGAAAGAAGCGGAGATTTGTACGTTCGACTCACCGGAGAAGGAAAGATCGTTGAAACCCCTGTTATCGCCTGTCCGACTACGGGGAACGGGTATGCGGTGTTCGTCGGCAAGGATGTCGTCGGTGCGGGCGATCGCGAGCTGGGCTATAACCTCATGAAAATGGCGCTCTATACGCTCGCACAAGGCGACAGCGTGCCAGCCTATGTTCTCTTTATGAATGACGGGGTTAAGCTGCCCGCGGGCGAGGAGCAGCAGGTGATCGACAGCCTCATGACTCTGCTGGGAAAAGGCAGTATCATTCTGGTTTGCGGAACGTGCCTGAATTATTACGGCATCGCGGATCGACTCAAGGTTGGCACCGTGAGCAACATGTACGACATCATGAGCGCGATGCAGCGCGCGGACAAGGTGATTACGCTGTAAATGGAAGGCTACTGGCTCTTTGCATTCGATTCTCCGCATGCTGCGATTGCGGCGCAGCGACTGCTCTCCTCTTGCGGCGCGGTCGTGATGCCGACGCTGAGGAGCATCACCGCGAGCTGCGGCATGTCCCTGCGCCTGAAGAACGAGACCATCGAGGAAGCAAAGCAGATCATGTACGCGTCGAGCATCGACCCCGCGCTCTACCGGCTTTATCGCGTGGAGCAGGAGGGGAAAGAGACACGGTGTACGTTGGTTGCGTTCTAATATTGCCGTAAATAGCCCGCCGAATTGTAGTGTTACACGAATAATGGACAAGTAAAAAACCTACGGTATAATAACCCGTAGGTTCCGTCTGTCAAAGAGCCCCGTTCTGTCAATCCGGAATGATTCTATTAGCGGTCAGTGGGGAGTTGCATTTTGTGACTCCCTTTATGTTTAAAAATTACCAATATTCCTTATGTTGACTGCGCTCCTTTGATCGTGTTTCATTCTGTAAGAAGGTCTTAAGGTTAGTGTTTCTCATCAATCCGGAACGTTGCCTGCCACAGGTCAAATTTGCTGAATTTGGCTCTAAAGTCATTAAACCATCGATTTTTCTCACTCAAACCGGACTGTTAAAAAGAGCAAGCTAAATTCCGTTTGTCTATCATCCGGAGAACCGGGACAGGGTGTCATTTGAGCACGTACGGAATCGATTCATAATCCCCTAATGTTTATAATGACTGTCTTTTCCGAAAATCCGTTGTAAATATCCGTAAATAAGCATGCTTCCGCATGGAGACATTATTTCTTTCGCGGCTGCCCTATCGCGCTACGAAATGTTTTTTATTATTCGGTTCGTCCTTTGTGCTTGATTTTATAAGCGATACCAAGACCACCCATTATAATAAGTGCCGCTCCAATCAAAAGGATCTTGCCACGCTCGCCTACTATTCCAAGATAGTATAAAAACAATCCCGTTGCGCCTGCTCCACCGATCACCCAAATCGGATTGGGATCGAACAATCGCAGCACGACAATGCCCACCGCTGTAATTACGACGTTTTGCCAGTTCACGTTGCTCAGCGCAATGCCATTTGAATCGAATAGCGCCAATATGAGGATCGACGCTCCCGCGGACGCGATCAACGCGATCACGGTTGGGCGGAGTCCCGTGAGAATGCCCTGCATTACCGTCATTTTCTTATATTTCTGATAAAGAAATGCCAGCAATAGAACGATCACGCAGGAAGGCAGAATGCAACCCAGTGTTGTAACCAACGCACCGGGAATACCGGCAATTTTAATCCCGACAAATGTAGCCGAATTGACCGCGATCGGTCCAGGCGTCATCTCCGCAATGCTAATCACATCCGCAAACTCTGGAAGAGTCAGCCAGCCGTGGAGATCGACCACCTGATTTTGAATGAGCGGCAACGCGGCATATCCGCCACCGATACTAAACAACCCAATTTGAAGAAAACTGAGAAAGAGATTAAGATAGATCATCGTTGGCCTCTTTCCTCAGCTTCCAATAAATCCGCGCGATCCCGATCATCGCGCATAACAGAATCACGAGGATGATATTAACTTTGAAAAAGTAAACCGCTACAAAAACGATCAACATCACGAAGACCGATACGAAATCTTTTTCCTGCAGGATCTTGCGCCCCATGCCGAAGACAACGCTCACGATCACAGCCGCGACGCCTGCGCGCATCGCGCCGAGGGCCGCGTTGACCGCAGGATTCTCCTTGAATTCGATGTAGAAAAAGGAAAGAATCGAAAGGATAACCATTGGCGGCAGAATCGTACCTAAAATCGCAACTAGTGCGCCGGGAAATCCCGCGATACGATATCCAAGAAGGATGGCGGCATTCACGGCAACCGCGCCTGGCGACGACTGTGCGATCGCCACAAAATCCAACGTTTCCTCTTCTTCCAACCATTGTAGCTCGTCTACGAATTTCTTTTTCATCAACGGTACAATGACATAACCGCCTCCGAATGTAAATGCGCTGATCAACATGGTCGACGTGAAAAGCTTCCATAATATGTTTTGATTTGTCTTTGTTTTCATACGGCCTTCATCGTGATCTTTCTAATCTAAACATTACTTCCATTCCGGTCGTCTATCTATCATAGCAAGTTGTTATCACTATTACCTCTTCTTTTTTGAGTTGGATTCTATTTCTTCTACGCTTGCCATGTTTGATCCGCACAGAGGTCAATTGCAATCTGAAGAAGCTCCTTGAATTCCCGTTTCACCCGGTTCGCCGTCTCCACCACTTCCGCATGATAGATGATTCCGCCCGTCACGCCCGCCGCCATGTTCGTGATACAGGAGATGCCGATCACGCGCATTCCGCAGTGCCGCGCGACGATGGCTTCCGGAACGGTCGACATGCCAACAGCATCAGCGCCCAACGTACGAAACATTCGTATCTCGGCAGGCGTCTCATAACTCGGGCCGGAATACATCGCATAAACACCTTCGCTCAATAGAATACCGGCGAGCTGTGCGCGTTGCTTCAGTTCTTCCCGAAGTTCTTTTGTGTAGATGTCCGTCATATCCGGAAACCTCGGCCCAAACTCGCCCAAGTTTTCCCCGATCAACGGGTTCTGTCCTGAATAGTTGATATGATCGCGGATCAACATCAGCGCGCCTGCGGAAAAATCCAAATTGATTCCGCCGGCCGCATTGGTAAGAATCAGCGTGTCCGCGCCAAGACGCCGCAGCACCCGCACCGGAATCGTAATCTCGCTCTGCGGCTGCCCTTCATAAAAATGCACTCTGCCGCTGAGTATGGCAACGGGTGTTTTGCCGTATTTCCCGATCACGAGTTCGCCCGCGTGCCCCTCCACCGAAGGGACGGGGAAACCCGGAATATCGCGAAACGGAATCCGAATCGCATCTTCCAGCAAATCGGCAAAACCGCCAAGTCCGCTTCCCAATATCATACCCAGAACAGGTTTGATATCCACTTTCGATCGAATATATCCTTCCGCAGAATCTATCCGTTTCATAATAGTATTCATACGGCTCCTCTTTCTGCGCTCACTAAAACTGATATTTATTCTTCAAGTAAGGCTTGGGCATTGCCTGCGGGAACGCGTTGCTTTCGCCGGAAAGGATCAACGCAACGACGCCGACAACATATGGTATCAACTGTATCAATTCGGGCGAAATGTTCAGCGTGTTGTTTAATTGCAGCTGTGTTTGGAGCGCGTCAAAGAAACCAAACATCATAGCGACCAAAACGATCCGTCCCGGTTCCCAGCGACCCATTTTCACTGCGATGACCGCGAGCATGCCCTTTCCATTCGTCATATTATCTTGAAAAAAGCTCAGTTGTCCGATGGACAGATATGCTCCCGCAAGTCCAGCCAGAATTCCACAAAAAACAGTTACGCTCAGGTGCCTAAGTCTCCAAACATTAATACCTGCCGTTTCGGCTGTGATCGGATCGTCCCCGACGGCAATGATACGCGTGCCGAGAACGGTACGCTTCATAATAAACGAACTTGCTACGACGGCCAGGATACAAATATAAGCCAAGGGTGAAAACTTGGATAAAAATTCCCCGACGACGGGTACTTTTGCCAGCACCGGGGTGCGCTGCAAATTTTCCACTGATGCAGATATTCCGGAGCCGAACAACTCGCGGCAGAAAAACGATGCCAGTCCCGCCGCTAGCATGTTGAGGCCGAGTCCGCTGATATTTTGCCTGCCGCCAAACTCGACGCTGATCAAAGAGTGCGCACCGGAAATGATCATGCTGCCTATGATGCCGAAGATCAGCCCGATCCACGGACTTCCGAAGAAATACGTGCCCACCACCGCGCCGAAAGCGCCGGCGATCATCATACCTTCCGCGCCAAGGTTCATGACGCCGGATCGCTCGCAGAACATATTTGCCGTTCCCATCAAGATAATGGGGACGGATAAACGTAAAAACGAAGCGAACAAAGTCAGTATTGTCTGCGACATACGCCACCTACTTTCTTTCTTCTGTCTTTCTTCTCGTGAATATCGGCAGATTGACGATCTTGCCCGATGCGAAATGGAAGATGTATTCCAGAGCGATGAACGTAATCATCGTGCCAAGTATAACGTCAACAAGATCGCTGGACACGCCCGTGTTGATTTGCATCGCCGTAGAACCGACGCGGAGCGCGCCAAAGATGATGCTTCCAATGATGATACCAACCGGATTGCCGTTGACGAGCAGCGCTATCGGGATTCCGTCGAACCCATATGCGGGAGAAAACCCGTCATACAACCTGTGATATGTTCCCAGCACTTCAATTCCGCCGGCGAGACCGGCGAGCGCGCCGCTTGCAAGCAGCGCAAGCAGATGATAGCGGCTGGTATGGATCCCCGAATAATCCGCTGCTGTTTTGTTGAGTCCACAGGTTCTCATCTCGAACCCGGATGTTGTTTTATAAAAGTAGATGTAGACGATAAACGCCACAAACAGTGCAATCAACACGCCGATATTGAGTTTTGCCGGACTCGTGAGCAGATATGGCAGCTTCGCTGAAGAGAGTATTTTATACGTCGCCGTCGCCTGCTGATCCGGATCTTTGAGCTGTGTATAGATCACCCAGGTAACCAGCTTGTTCGCAATCGTATTCATCAGTAAAAAGATGACTAGAAGATTGATTTTCTTTTTGACAAAGGCAACCGCTGGCATCAGCGCGTACAGCACGCCGAACAGCATCCCCGCCAACAACGATAATGTTATATGAATGACGGGCGGTAGCCCCGCTGCGTAGACGCCCACGATAACCGTACCAACCGCACCGATTGCAACCTGCCCGTTGATGCCAATGTTGAAAATGCCTGCTCGGCTGGAAACCGCGACACCCAGCGCCGCGATGCAGATCGGCGTCGCTTTCGCCAGCGTGTTGATGATGCCAACCACCGAACCAAATGCTCCGGAAAACAGGCTGAAATACGTTTTGAAAGGATCAGCTCCCACGATCACCATGATCACGGCCACCAGTAAGAAGGACATGAATATAATCAGCAGAGGTGACATGATCGCAGCGATACGATCGCGGTTGAACAGCGATTTACGCATATCGCTCATCCTCCTTTCCAGCCAGCATCAGTGCGCCGATCTCATAGCGCGTCGCGGTCTTTGCATCCACGATGCCTTGTACTGCCCCGTGCGCAATCACCATGATCCGGTCGCATATCATCATCAGTTCATCCAGTTCCAACGAGGAGAGCAGCACGGCTTTGCCTTCCTGGCATGCCTTGGAAAACACCTGATAGATCAGTTCAATAGCGCCGACGTCTACACCGCGAGAGGGTTGATCTGCTACGATCAGTCGGCTCGCGCGGCTGCTCTCTCGCGCGATGACCACCTTTTGCTGGTTCCCGCCGGAGAGGTTTTTCGTGAGGGCCTTTTCGTTCGCCGGGCGAATGTCGAATTGCTTCACCTTATGAACGGCATCTCGCGTGATCGCCTTTCTGTTCTCAAACATGCCGTATATGCGGTATTCCCTGTCCCGTTGATATCCGATCAGCAGATTATCCTCGATCGACATGCCGAGCACCAGACCTGCGCGCTGCCGATCCTGCGGTATGAATCCGATCCCCAGCCGCTTGCGCTGTGCGACGCTGATATGCGTGATGTCCTCGCCATCCAGCAAAACCGACCCGGTCGTGGGCTTCAGTACGCCGGCTGCAAGCTCCGTCAACTGTTGCTGGCCGCTGTTGTCGATGCCCGCTATGCCTAAGATTTCACCTTTCCTAACCTGAAAGCTGGCGTTTCGTATCATGTCCTTATAGCTGACGTTACGAAACTCCAGCATTGTTTCCGTTGCTGTGATTTCATTTCGGGAGCGCTCCATGCTCACTTCACGTCCGACCATCGCCTGTGTAATCTGGTTTTCATCCGTGTTTTCTTTATCCACCGTTTCCACTACCCTGCCGGTTCGTAAAACCGTAATCCGGTCGGAAAACGTCATAACTTCCTTGAGTTTATGTGTGATGATGATCACGCTTTTCCCGGCTTGCTTCAAGTCCTGCAAAATCCCACCGAGTTCGTCAATCTCCTGCGGTGTGAGTACTGCCGTCGGTTCGTCAAGTATTAGTATGTCGGCTTTTCGGTAAAGTGCCTTTGCGATTTCAACCTTTTGCCTCGCTCCGAGAGAAATATCGCATACTTTATTCTTGGGATTCAGATGAAAATTATACTGCTCGAAAATTTTCCCAACGTTTTCAGCTGCTGCTTTTCGATCCAGAATAATCCGGCTCGTCCGCGGTTCCTGCCCTAAAACGATATTTTCCGCGATGGTCAGGCGGGGAATCAGCATAAAATGCTGGTGAACCATGCCGATTCCCGCCTGAATCGCGTTGAGTGCGGATGAAAAGACCTTCTTTTCACCATTGATCCAGATTTCGCCTTCCGTCGGTTGGTATAATCCGTAGAGAACATTCATCAAGGTTGTTTTTCCGGCGCCGTTTTCACCGACCAGTGCATGGATCTCACCTTTTCGAACGCTGAAATCCACTCGGTCATTGGCCAGCACGCCGGGAAAGCGCATGGTAACATGCTTCATTTCTACCGCATTCACACGCCTCTGTATCATTGCTTTCAGTCCTCCTAACGGATGTTGCGGGAAGCGAATCGTACAAATATTGTCAGCCGAGATTATTTTGTGTGCGGAAGGCAGTATATTCCTCTTCCGTAGACGGAGCAGTCATCTCACCCGAAATCAATTTCTGGTGGAATTCATCCACCTTATCCGCAACTTCTTTCGGAATGACGTTTGCGCGGTCATCGGGGGCAAAGATGCAGTCGATCGCACCGTTGGATAGTTTGGCCGCGAATACGCCGCTTGCAAGCGTGCCTTCGTATGCCTGCGTGCAAATGTCGTCATACAAAACATCGAGTTTCATGGCCAAAGACGCAATGATGGAGTCGGAAAGATGGAACTGCCCTGTCGCGCCGCCCATAGAGTAATAACCTTCGCCGGCGGTTTCCGCCGCTTCAAATACGCCCATGTTAGCGCCGCCCGCCCATGCCTGGATCACGCGAATGCCTTCCGCCTGCATTTGCTGGGCAATTTCCTTTGCACCGGCCGTGTCGTTAAAGCTGCCGACGTAAACCGCGGAGAGCTGACCGCCGAGGTATTCGACAGCCGCCTGCATGGCATAACGGGCACGTTCTAGGTTTGGATTGCGGACGCCACCGATGTAACCTGCTTTGAGTTCTCCATTCAGGTTCTGGTTCATCAGAACGGCAA
Source organism: Christensenellaceae bacterium (assembly GCA_963665375.2). Classification (GTDB taxonomy): domain Bacteria; phylum Bacillota; class Clostridia; order Christensenellales; family CAG-138; genus UBA7703. Next base: position 1,057,567 of record CAXXUL010000004.1, on the reverse strand, counting down.
ACACTCCGCAGAGAAACGCCGCGTCCGCCACGTCGTTCGTAACATTGGTGAGGTTGTCATAAGGACCTTCTGTTCCGTTATGCATGACAAAGCGTACATCCGGAAACTGCGTGCAGAGCTCTTCCATCAAATCCGCTCCGTCTGCACTATTATAGATGAAGAGGTCGTAGCCCTGGGAAATCATTGAACGTGTCGTACTGTCGATGTCGGACACCTCGGCGAGTTCCAACGCGGTCATGGTTGCGCCGGTTTCGTCGCAAAACGCCTGGATGCCGGACAGAATGCCGTCGTTATTCGCCTGGTCTCCAAGTTTGCCACCGGTCACGACAAAGCAGATCTGATAATCCACCGCGGCAGACGAGTCGGTCGCTTCGGTCGTTTCTCCAGTTGTTTCCGCCGCTGTCGCGGCGGGTGCTGCTGCTTGCTCCGCGCCTTGACCGGCAGCAGGTTTGCAGCCGGAAAAAGTGGTCAGCACAAGCAAACATACAAGAAATACTGAAACTAATTTTTTCATACGTTCCTCCTAAGATTTGTTGAGTTGTAAACATTGCGACAAGACATTCTAATAGAACGAATATATATGATCCATACGTATGAAAAAATGCCAACTGTCCTGAAATCCGCAAGTTTTTTTATTCCAATTCCCTTAATATAGCCCGATATTGCGCTTCGTTGATATTGATTTTGCCTTTCACGATACTAATCAGTCCGTCATCCTGCAGTTTATCCAGGATTCTATTGATCGTGCGCACGCTGATCAGGCTGATATCCTCGGCCATTTGATCCCTCGTCCGCTTCACGATTGCGCAGTTTGTGTTTGTATCGTGATACATCAGGTAATACCACCGAAAATATGTGAGCATTCTAATATAGGAAGATTTTTCCTCCGCCGTGCGGCGCACGACGCTCTGTTGCAGCAGTTTGTTTAGATTCTCCGATGCAAGTTGACGAAACAGCAGCGGATCCTCGTCCATCCAGTGCCAAAACTGTCCTCGAGTAAGAAAAATCGCCTCGCACACAGTCGCGGCGGTGACGGTCGTCGTATATTCCGGTAGCTGTGCCATGATGGCCAGATCGCCCATAAATATCAACGGATCCTTTATTGTGAAAATATACTTGTCCCTACCCGGTAGCTCCCAGGAGAGTTTGAGTGTCCCTGTCAGCAGAATATATACGCATTTCGTCGCGGTGCCCTCCGCCAGCATCACCGCACCCGCGTCCAGACGGCGTACGATAATATCCTCGTTGTCGGGAAATCGTCGGAACAACGCCGACATATCCTTGCGCACGCGGGACTGATATTTTTGAATGACCTCGTCGATTTTCATGCCTTTACTCCTTCGGGCGTTGCATTACGTTTAAAGCTATCTAGAGCTATGGAATATTCTAAAACAATATGCCATTTTGAACCATTTCGGAAAAACTATTGAAAAACATGCCACATTGCATTGTTTGCATTTTTCATCATGGTAAAATTTCGCTATACAAATAATACCATTGTTGCATGAAATAGAGAATCATGTCATATATTCCAGCAATGTTAGCTTGGGACGACCGCCCGTATATCAGAGCATTTTCAGGCAAGGAGTGTCACCTATGCAGAATCGTCAAAATGTCCTGCTGATCACGTTAGACGATATGAACTACAATTCACACGAATTCCTCAAGCCCGGCGCGGAACCGCTCACCCCTCATATGGACGCATTGCGTAAAAGAGGATTTGTGTTCCACAATTCGCATGTAACCATCGCCGTGTGCCAACCGTCACGCTCCGTACTGATGACGGGGCGCTATCCGCATCGCAATGGCGCCCGAGGTTTTGAAAGGATCAGCGACGGCATACCGACGCTTTCCGGCATATTGCGGGAGCACGGATACTATACGGGAATCGTAGGAAAGGAAACGCATCTTGCCCCAAAAGAGGCTTTTCTCTGGGATGAGTACATCCGCACCTACACCCCCGAGGATGCATACGGCAGAAGTCCTGAGAGTTATTATCGTTATACAACGCAAGTCATTCGAAACGCAAAGCAGCAATGCAAACCTTTTTTCCTGATGGCGAATTCGCACGACCCGCACCGACCGTTTGCGTTCAGCGAAGACGAACTGTCGTTCTTCGGCGAGCACATGCCTGTTTCCTATCGCTATTCTCCGGACGATGTCGTCGTGCCGGAATTTCTCCCCGACTTGCCGGACATCCGGTTGGAGATCGCGCAATATCTTTCCTCGGTAAAGCGCGGTGACGAAGCCGTTGGGCAAATACTTACCGCAGTGGACAAAGCTGGTGTAACCGGGGACACCATCGTCATGCTGCTCAGCGACAACGGTATGGCGATGCCGTTTTCAAAAGCAAACTGCTATCTAAACAGCACAAAGAGTCCTTATCTTTTTGTCTGGCCAGACCACGCCCCCGCAGCTGATTCGACGAATGCGCTGGTCGCTTCGATTGACTATTTGCCAACAATCCTTGAAATACTGCGCCTCCCCTGTCCCGAAGGCATCGACGGCAGGTCGTTTACGCATCTATTTGAGCATCCGCAGGATCCGCATTATACAGATATCTATACATCCTTTTTCAAGACGGCAAAAAACCAGATCACCCACGCGGAGCTCCATTTCCCCATGCGCTGCGTGCAGGACGAACGTTATGCCTACATCTACAACGCATGGTCCGATGGGGAGACGGCATATATATCCGAATCCATGTCCGGTCTGGCATACAAGGCCATGGAAAGAGCCGCCGAAACAAATGCCGTCATCGCTGAACGCGTTCGGGTTTACCGATATCGGATGCCGGAAGAGCTCTATGATTATCAGAGCGATCCACATGCGTTGAAAAACCTAATCAACGACGCGTCATTGATGGACGTTCGGCAACGGCTCCGCAGGCGAATGCTGTCCTACATGCGCTCTTCAAACGACGAGTTGCTCGCCCGGTTCGAGCAGAATATTCCTTTCAAAAAAGAAAACTGATTTCATTTTATCAAAACGAGGTATAGTATGGAAGCAAAGAAGCCAAATCTCATCTTTATTCTGAACGACCATCAGGCATACTACGGTCACGGTATGAACGGCGGCGTGAAACCGCTGCGTCCAAATTTCGAGAAGTTCGCCGCATCCGGTGCGGAATTTACCGAAAACTATGCCGTCACACCGATGTGCGGACCGGCGCGGCGTAGCTTTCTGACAGGTCTATATCCGCACACGCACCTGCAGGTACACAATGAAAATGATCCGCAATACTCCCGCGAAGTATATCTGAACACGCTGCATGATGCCGGATACCAGAATTACTATTACGGCAAATGGCATGCAGGCCCAGGTTGCGCATATGATCACCACGCCACCGGTTTATCGCAGAGCGGATACGGAAATCCTTATAATATGCCGGAGTATGCCGCGTATTGCAAGAGAAATAACTTGCCACGCGCAACACACCGGATTGAACGCGCTTTTCTGAACAAAGGCTTTAAAAACTATCGTTTTTTTGATAAGCTGAAACCCGGTGTCGAATATCAGTGTGAAGACAATTTCAGCGGCGAGCACGCCATCGGCACGACGATCACACCCGAGGACACGCACGAAGCTTTCTTCCTCGCCAACCTCGCCTGCGAGCGGCTGGAGCAGCTGGTTGCCGAGCAGGACGGAAAGCCGTTTTCGCTCCGCGTCGATTTCTGGGGTCCGCATCAGCCTTTTTTCCCGACGCAGAAATATCTCGACATGTACGACAAAACGCAAATTTCTCCGTACCCGAGCTTTTATGATACGCTGGAAGATAAGCCAAGCGTTCTGCGCGAGGAGAACAACGAACCGCTCGGCAAGGATGGATTTGTCGTTTCACCGCCATCGCTTCCCTGGTCGGAGTGGCAGGACATCCTTGCGCATTGTTACGCGCACATCACAATGTGCGACGCTGCAGCGGGACGTATCCTAGATAAAGTTAAGGCCCTGGGGCTGGATCAGAATACATTGATCGTGTGGACCACCGACCACGGCGACGCAATCGCATGCCACGGCGGACACTTTGATAAAAACTCTCATATGGCGATGGAGGTTTTGAAGACGCCGCTCGCGCTGTCCTGGAAAGACAAGATCGCAGCAGGTCAGACTTGCGACGCTCTCACCTTTACCTGCGATGTTCCCGTTACTCTGCTGGAGGCAGCGGGACTGCAATTTAGCCGGCCGGTTGACGGCAAGAGCTTGTTACAAACGCTGGAGCGCCCTGAAACGCGGCGTAAGTGCCTGATGCTGGAAACCTACGGGCACGGATACGGCACGACAATCATCGGCAGAACGCTTCTCTATGACGGCTGGAAGTACAGCTGCACCGAACATGATCTGGATGAGCTTTATCACCTGACCGAAGATCCTTATGAGCTGAAGAATTTGGCCAGCCTGCTACAATATGCCGAGCAGCGCCTGCTGATGCGCAGCCTGTTGCGCAAGGAACAGGAGAAATCCAACGATCCCGTTCCGCTCGACAGCATCTGTCCTGATTGATGCGGCTATCCGGCTTTGGACGCCGAGCCATTTCACCAGCAGAGTCGATTTTAATTAGGGGCAGAAATGATGCAACAGAAGAAAAGACCGAATATCCTCTTTATTACATGCGATCAGCTGCGGTATGATTTCGTTCATGCTTATGGTAAAAACGATTTTATCCAAACGCCGCATATCGACGCCCTCGCGCAAAACGGTTGCCTGTTTTCCAATGCTTACTCGCCAAATCCGGTGTGCATCCCCGCGCGGCATAACATCATCACCGGGCTTGGCGCACGGCATCACGGATTTGACGACAATTATTTCGGCAGCGAAGCGACGGCCTGCCCCTGGCAGTTGCCGACCTTTGCGCAGATTCTGTCCGACGCGGGATACAGCACGATCGCCATCGGTAAGATGCACTTTCAACCCGAGCGGCGCGCAACCGGATTTGATCGTTTCATCAATTGCGACGAAGTTGTCAAAGACGTGCAGGAGGACGATTATGCGCTGTATCTGCGCTCACAGGGGTATGGCGACGTCGGCAGTATGCATGGTGTGCGGAACATTCTCTATATGCAACCACAGCAATCTATCCTCCCGGAGCATATGCATGAATCTCGCTGGATTGTCGATCAGTCTATCGATTACTTGAACATGCGCGGAGACCGGCAGCGTCCGTTTCTGATGTGGGTGGGGTTTATTCAACCGCATCCGCCGTTTGCCGTCCCACCAACCAAAGCGCATGTCTACGATGGGAAAGTTCCGCCGCGTACAACCAGCATCACACCGATTCCCGCCATTGCGCGTGAATCGCAACTGCCCGCCAATCCAATGGACGAAGCGTCCATACAGCGCATACGTGAGTTGTACTCCTGCGCAGTGTCCTACGTAGATGAACAGATCGGTCGACTGATCGAAGCACTCCGCGAACAGGGAGAACTCGAAAGCACGCTGATCCTTTTTACTTCGGATCACGGCGAAATGCTCGGCGACTTGGATGCGTATCAAAAGTCTATGGCCTATGACGCGTCCAGCAAAATCCCTATGATCGCGCACTGGCCGGCCGGCATTTTACCGGGTTGCGTGCGGGATGAGTTTGTCGATTTAAATGATATTCTGCCGACATTTCTCGATCTCGCCGGAGCGGATTATCCCGGAAACGTTTGCTTGCCCGGAGAGTCGTTGTTTACGCAGACGCCCCAAAAGGACAGAACCTTGCAATATATCGAACATCAGCGCGGAAGTAAGCGCTGGTGCTGTTTACGAGAGAAACGATATAAATATATCCATTATTATGGGGACGACGATCAGCTCTTCGATCTGGACGAGGATCCCTTCGAAAAACGCAACCTGCTCTTTGGTGATGCCGGAGAATCGGTTCTCTCCATACGAGATCGGCTGCGACAAAACCTGGTCTGCTACGAAGAGAAATATGGTTTAGAAGGGTATGTCGACAACGGCGATTTTCGGCAATATCCACGGTATCAACCCGTGAGGCGTTTTGAGAAGAACTATCCTTGTTCAATCAAACGGATCCGCGGAGACACGCCGGACTTTCGACCACTGGAAGAAGACATCTTTGAGGCAATCCGGGATGAACGCACCGTACATCTTTCACGGCTCGGAATTCGCGAATCACTAACGCAGTATGGCGGATTTACCGACGAGCGCGTGGACGCACTGCTGGAGCGCGCCAGGATAGAAGACCGTTACTGAAAGTCGCCTTAGTTCCGGGATGCACCCTCGCAAATTCAGTCAGGAGTTCATATGCCGCCCATCAGTTTGCTCATTAAGCCTGCATCGGGTCATTGCAATATGCGCTGCAGTTATTGTTTCTATTCGGACGAGATCTCGCATCGTTCTATTCCGCTTCGCGGGATCATGACGCTGGAAACGCAGGAAATCATCATTCAAAAACTATTCGACGTTGCTGACGGCCCCTGTTCTATTTGTTTTCAGGGCGGAGAACCGACGCTTGCGGGGCTTCCCTTTTTTATCCGGTTCGTTGAGCAGGTGACCCGCTACAATCTGCGGCATCTTCCTGTTCACTATTCTTTGCAGACGAACGGCCTGCTGATCGATCGCAGCTGGGCGGCTTTTTTTGCAGAAAATCACTTTCTGATCGGCTTATCTCTTGACGGACCAAAGGTGTTCCACGACAGATTCCGAAAATGTGCGGATTCTACGGATAGCTTTTCCAAAGTCATGCAAGCCGGCCGCCTGCTGGATCAGTACCGTGTTGAATTCAATGTGTCCGCTGTTGTGACGGCTCACTCCGCCGCTAACATCGTACAGATCTATCGTTTCTTCATGCAGAACGGACTCGTTTATCAGCAGTATATCCCCTGCCTTGATCCGTTGTTTTGCGACCGCGGCTCTTTTTCGTATTCGCTCACCCCGGAGCAATATGCCGAATATATGGTGAATCTATTCGACGTCTGGTATCAGGATCGAAAAAAAGAAATTTTCGTCTATATTCGGGATTTTGAAAACCTCGCCGGGATGCTTCTTGGCTATCCGCCAGAGCGCTGTGGTATGTCCGGCCATTGTGTCAATCAGCTCGTCATCGAGTCAAACGGGGACGTTTACCCGTGTGATTTTTATACGCTGGACGCCTATTGCATCGGCAATTTGGTACACGATACGTTCCCTACGCTTGACATGAATTGCAATCGATGCGGGTTTATCCAGGAGTCTGCGCAGATCCCTGCGGAATGCAAAAACTGCGACTGGTTTTCTCTGTGTCGCGGCGGCTGCAGAAGAGACCGCCAAGGGTTACAATTGCACGATATCGAACATAACTATTATTGCACAGCATTTCGGATCATTTACCCGAAAATCATACCGCGGTTGATCGAGCTCTGCCAGTCTTCATGAGTCACATAAGGCAAAGCAAAAAACTTATATTGTTCGGTTTTACTCATTTCTTTGAATTCTAAGAGTTGAAAATTATAACAATATGCTATAGGACACCAGCAAAACAAAAGTAGTTCAGTGTAATCTGAACTACTTCATTTTGTCATGAAGCTGCATTCCCCGTCCGAACCGCTCGCCAGCATACCTGACGTAGACTGAAATTGCCCGAAAATCAGGCTCCGAGATCATTAAAAATCGATTTTTCTCATTCAACCCGAACTACTCTTTTGAGGACACCTCATTTCTCCAGCACTCAATATTGTCTCCGGCGAGATCCTGAGATTTCAACAAGTTTATATGAGCGAATCATTCCGAGTTAGCTGATCCGGTCTCAAGTCTAGCTGAACACCACGCGTTCTTATGAGGCTGCAGAACAAGATTATTTCATATAGTAAGAATGCGGCCAATTCTGTTTACAAATCGGCTGACGGACGGTAGCCCAGCGCGCGGGAAGTATCCGCGGCAGCTTCCAGCACGAGCTGTGTTGCGCGTTTGAATTCAGCCGACTCCACAGGGTGAAACATGCTGACAACCGAGAAGGAATACGTAGGTTCTCCCTCGTAATTCAAGATTGGAGCAGCAACGGAGTGTAGACCGACATGGAACTCGCTGTTGTCAATCGCGTAACCGCGCTCCCGCGTCAAGAGCAGATCGGCCTCCAACTGTTCCAACGTATGAATCGTGTTGGGCGTGTAAATCTGCATACCGCGATCTTTGAGGATATGCCTCCGCTGTATCGGTGACATATAGGCCAGCATGATCTTTCCTTGCACGGTACAGTGAATCGGTAGTTTTGCCCCGACGCGCGATACAACATGAAACATGCTGGTCGATTCGATAAAATCGATGATTAAAACTTCGCCGCGGCTCACCATCGCGAGGCAAACAGACTCATTTATCTCGCTTGCGATGCTTAGCATATAGGGCTTGGCGATTGCGGCAACGTCCCAACTGTTGCTGACCGAACAGCCTAGTTCAAACAAACGGATACCGAGGGAATAGCGTCCGTCCTCCGCGGATTGCTCCACGATGTGATGCGTGCGCAGGGTGGAAACCAGCCGGTGCACGGTGCTTTTCGCATAACCGGATCGTTTGGTGAGCGCTTGCAGTGTCAGCGGCTCCTTTGCCGCGGCTAATTCGTCAATCAGTCGAAGCGCTTTTTCGATTGTTTTTACTTCTTCCATGGAAGATGGCACCGTTTTGGTCTCCTTCTATTGCTGATATCATTGATTTATTATAGCAGCAAACAACCGCGGCGCAAAATCACTTCATCCGACTTGATATATCTCCGCTCAAGAGCGGAGATATAGATACCGCGCCGCCTCCGGCTCATTTTCGGTTAAAGCAGCATGCCCTGACGAGAAAACGATGCGATTACGCGCCCGGCTTTGATCACATACGGTCTGGAAGCACGCGTGCGGAGCGCCTCCTGTACATTTGGCGCGTCGATGATATTCAGATCCGCGACATAGCCTATCGAAATCCCATATGCTTCGTTAGGGGCAAAGATGCGCGCGCTGTTCGTCGTGAGCATATCGAACACCTGTCGTGCCGTTTTCGGCGTATTATACTGAGCAGTATATGCTCCAATCAGACCGTAATCCAGTGGGTCTCCGGTTCCGTAGAGATGGAAACCGTCGCATATTGTGTCCTGCGCCGTTGCGACATTGATCCCCATATCCAGCATTTCCCGGATGCGTGTCACCCCGCGCGTGCGCGGCTCCTGATCGATGCCCATGATTGCGAGCACCTGCGTGTTGGTGCAGACATTGACGCCTGCTTCTTTCAACAGCTTCATCACTTTGTTGGCGTGGGATTGATTTTGATAGGTGATTGAGGTGCAGTGCCCGCCGGTGACGCGACCGCTCAGACCCTTCTGCAGCGTTAGCCATGCTGTATACTCCAGGGTGCGGTCAAACATATCCTTTGATTGATCGATGTGCATGTCGATCATACAGCCGTACTTTTCCGCAATTTCGAACACCAAATCAACATGCTGCTTTTTCCATTCGTCGAGCCACTCCGCAGCCGGCATGCCGCCCGCTACGTCCGCACCCATCTCCATGGCTTGCCACATCAACTGCTCCGTGCCTGCGTTGCAATAAATTCCCTCTTGCGGAAACGCGACCACCTGCAAATCGCAAATATCCTTCGTTTCCTCTTTTGCGGCGAGAACGCCTTCCAATCCGACCAAATTTGCCATGTTATCGATGTCGACATTGGTGCGAATCTTGGTTGTTCCGTATATAACGCACTCGCGAATCGCGCGTACCGCTCTGCTTTTTACGTCCTCGACGGTATAGGCGCGCTTGATATCGTGCATAATGCGAATGGAGTCCTCAAGCGTTTCCATCGAGCTTTCTCTTCCGCCGATTGCAGTGTATGCCTTATCAAAGTGCATGTGCGTGTTGACAAACGTCGGCGCGGCAAGCATATGATTGGCGTCGATCACCTGACAGCCATCTATGACGGATTCGTCAATACTTGCCTGAATATCCAGATACCTGCCGTCGTCGCCTATCAGGATATCCCGCTCCTGCGCCTGATCGTAAAGAACCGCACGTTTTATTAGTAGCATTTTCATATTCCCTTTCGTCTGAGAGATTTAAGATGCCAAAGAATAGGCGTTGCATTGGACTACACTCTTCAGTATACCGGACACGTAAAAATGAGCAATGGCTTGCGTTCCACATTGTGGAATATGTTAACTATTATTCGGGACGTTTCGTGTACACGTTGTTTTTGGCCTTTCTCGACGCGAATGAAGCCGCGACCTATATATTGGAGCATTCGAAAAGCGAGGAACGCCCGGATTTGTTACCGGACGATTCGTGATCATGCAAGGGCAATGAATTCCCAGTGGTGTATCTGCTCGTATGACCGGATGGTCAATATGCCGGCCTTGCCGTGATTTCGAGCGCATCGCGTACAAGCAGAAGGAATCCATTTTTGAATTGAACGGAGCTCGTTCCTTCATGATTTTTTCCATTGTTCAAGGGAGGCTTTCGAAAACCCTTGAAATGACTGAAATTCGGATTTGTAGAATACCGTATAGTAAAATTTACATTCCGTATCGTGGAACGTAAATATTTCGTGCAAGACTAACATTAAAATCCTGCATTATTTGAGTGATTTTCATATCTGCCGTGGTACTATGAAATCGCGATTGCAAGAATACAATGAATAACAATTGTAGATTGTCTGTCGTTCTATATATTATATATAATATCGATTTGACACGTAGCTTTCATGCACCTATAATGAGCCTAAATTCAGCGTTGCATTCTTTCGAGCTCCAATCGAACGGGTGTAACATGCATCACCGAATCATATATTTCTATCCTCTTAGTGTTTTCGTAGACAGAATCTGGCAGTATTCCTTTGGCTTAAGGCGTTTGTGATACAAACCTTTTTGCGATACAGATTTCAATATGGAGGAAAGCATTGATGAAAAAGGCTCTTGCATGGTTACTCACCCTCGTTATGGTCCTTGGCATGTTCGGCTGTTCAGCAACAACCCCCGCTGCTACAGAGGCCCCTGCCGCAGCAACCGCAGAAGAGACCACCGCGACGGAAGCACCCGCTGCTACGGATGCGCCGGAGAGTGTAGACAACTCCAAACTTCGTATTGTGGCGCTCTTGCCCGGATCGATCACGGACAACGGTTGGAACTACATTTGTTACGACGCAGTTCAGAAAATTGGTGAAAAGTACGGTTGCACCGCTGAGTACATTGAGAATATCGCCGTTTCTGATATGGGCGAATATCTGAACATGTACGGTGAAGACGGCTACGACATGGTCATCGTTCACGGCGCGCAGTTTGAGGCAGTCACGACCGAGATTGCGCCGGAATATCCGAATACGAAATTTTGCCTATCCTATGGGTTTAAAATCGACGGTTCCACTGACGCCAATCTAAAGGATATCCCGAACCTCGCTTACGTAGGTCCGGTCGGCATGGGCGTTGTCATCGGTGGCATCATGGGCATCCTCACCGATACCGATAAAGTAGTCTTCCTCGGCGGTTTGGAAACCCCTGCCATCGCGGATATCGTGAGCGGCATTGCAGCAGGTGTTGCGCTTACCAATCCTGACGCAACAGCGACCACAACCTATATCGGCACCTTGACCGATCAGGATATGGCTCGTGAAGCAGCAAACGCCTTTATCAATCAGGGATACGATGTTGTTTGCGCATCCGCTAACAGCGCACAGCTCGGTTGCCTCTGGGCCGCCGAAACAGCGGGTGTTTATGCGCTCGGCTTTAATAGCGATCAGTATGAGATTGCACCGAATGCGGTCGTACTCAGCGTCATGCGTAACTACAGCTACATCTACATGAACGTATTTGAATCCATGATTGCCGGAAACTGGAAGAGCGGCAAAGTGGCCTACGACCTCGATCAACAAGGCACGCTTGTTTCTGATTGGCATGGTTGGGATACAAAACTCCCGGCTGAAAAAGTGACTGCCATCAACGAATTCATTTCCAAAATTTTCAGCGGCGGCTACGCTGGACAGTATTAATCGATCACAAAACAATCTGGACGCATTGGAAAACATGCGTCCAGATTGTATATACACCGGACAAATATGTTCGGTGCCAAATTGGAGTGAAACATGAAAAAAGCGAGCTCTTTTCAACTAAAACCGCAGACTGCCGGCGTGCTCCGGCAACTGCTGGTTTCCATATCTGCAATCGTGATCGCGCTTTTACTGGGCATGGGACTCATCGCCTTGATGAAAATCAGCCCGGCAAAAGCGTTTTCCGCTCTGATTGAGGGCGCATTCGGCAGCAAGAAATCGCTGGCAGAAACGCTGGTAAAAATGACGCCCCTGCTCTTTACTGGCATGAGCTATGCACTCGCGAGTCGCTGCGGGCTCACCAACCTTGGTATGGAAGGTCAAATGTACATCGGCGCGCTCTTTGCCGCCTATTGCGGAATTAACGTGAGCGGATTGCCGCCAGTTTTACACGTTCTTCTTTGCGTCGTTGCCGGTTTTATCGGCGGCGGGCTTTGGTGTCTCATAGCGGGCGCGCTCAAGGTTTGGTTTGGTGCGAGTGAGATCATCGTAACCGTCATGCTCAACACTGTCGCAATCTATTTGATTGAGTTTATGGTAACCTCCGGCCCGATGCTTGAGCCGCCGGGTACCGTTACCGGACAGTCAAGTCCTATCTTGGATAGCGCAAAGCTCGGCACCCTCATTCCAGGTACGCGCTCACACTACGGCTTTATCATCGCGCTATTCGTGATTTTCTTATTCTGGCTGTTTCTTTTTCGTAGCAAGAAAGGATATGAAGTACGCGTGTCCGGATATAATCTGCAGGCTGCGGCGTACTCTGGCATTAACGTCAAGCGAAACATTTTGCTCGTGACGTTCCTCGCGGGAGGCCTCGCTGGCCTTGCCGGCGTGAGTGAGGTACTTGGTGTTCAAGGACGTCTTTACGCGTTGTTTTCGCCCGGCTACGGGTTCGATGGCATCGCAGTTTCCCTCATTGGCATGAACTCACCGGTGGGCATCATATTTGGCGCATTTCTCTTTGGCGCGTTCCGTGCAGGCGGAAACCGCATGCAGATGCGCACGCAGGTGCCGGATGCGATCGTGAGCGTGATCCAGGCATTCGTCATCATCGCCGTTGTTGCAAGTCAGATGCTGCTCGAGATCTGGAACGAGCATCGCCTGAAGAAAATGCAGCAAAGCAAGGAGGCGTAATCAAATGGACTTTTTAACAACATGCTCCGGCTGGGTCGCAACAGATTTACGTCTTGCCACACCCCTGCTGCTTGCGGGACTCGGACTGGTGTTGATGAATCGCGCGGGGATTCTCAACATCGGTGCGGAAGGAACGATGCTCATTGCCACATTGATGGCTGTTGTCGGCTCGTACTATAGCGGCAGCGTTTGGATCGGTTTGCTGTTTGCGATGGTTTCCGGTATTCTTGTCGGGTTTCTTTTCGCACTGTTGACGGTAACGCTCCGCGCCAATCAGGTGGTCGTCGGCGCCGCGATCAATATCTTGGGGAGTGGTCTTTCAGCAACGTTGTTTCGCATATTGTTTGGCGTTAGCTCCACCGTTCCGCTGATTGATGTATTCCAACCGCTGGGGATTCCGTTTCTCAAAGACATCCCGTTCATGGGGGGCGCATTCTTTGAGCATATGCCGATTGTCTATCTTGCGTTTCTCATGGTTCCTGCTATGTCCTATTATCTGTTTCACACACAGTCCGGCCTAAACCTTCGCGCCGTTGGAGAGAACCCGAAGGCCGCGGATACGCTCGGCATAAGCGTGTTTAGAACGCAGTATGCCGCGATCATTGTTGGCAGCATGATCATCGCGATGGGCGGCGCGTTTATGTCCACGGGGTTGACCAAGTTCTTTTCGGAAGAGATGGTCTCCGGCCGTGGCTTCATCGCGCTGGCTGCGGTTATCTTTGGTCGCTACAAGCCGCGAGGCGTAATGATCGCAGCTATCGTCTTTATGGCCGGAACGGTCGCGGGCAACGTATTACTGGCGTCCTCTTCAAGTATTCCGTATCAGTTCCTGACTATGTTGCCCTATATCTTCACCATCATCGTACTTGCAACATTCGCCCGCAGCGCCGTAGCGCCCGCATCGCTCGGTAAAGCTTACAAGAGAGGATAAGGTGATGCATCTATGGCACTGATACTGGAAATGAAACATATCTTCAAGATTTTCCCCGGAGTCGTCGCGAATGCGGACGTTAACCTCTCGGTTGAGCAGGGCGAGGTGCATACGCTGCTCGGGGAAAACGGCGCGGGAAAGAGCACGCTGATGAACTGCCTCTGCGGGTTGTACAAACCTACCAGCGGTGAGATTTTCATCGAGGGCAAGCCGGTGGAGTTTTCCTCGGCAAAGGATGCCATGACCATCGGCATCGGAATGGTGCATCAGCACTTTATGTTGATTCCAACCATGACGGTTGCTGAAAACTGTCTGATCGGCGCGCGAGACGCCAACCCTGTGCGATTGGATCTCAAGTCCGCTTCGACAAAGATTCAGTCGCTCGCAACGCAATATCACATGAACATCGATCCAAACGCAAAAGTCGCCGACCTTTCTGTTGGTGAACGGCAACGCGTAGAGATCATCAAGGCACTGTTTCGCGGCGCGCGGATCCTGATTCTCGACGAACCGACCGCTGTACTGACACCACAAGAAACGAGCGAACTCTTTCACATGATTCGCAGTCTCACTGCGGGCGGCTTTACCGTTCTCTTTATCAGCCACAAACTGAACGAGGTTAAGGAAATTTCTGATCGCGTCACTGTTCTGAGGCAGGGACGCACCTGCGGCACGCACAACATTGCGGATTGCGACGCGTGTGAACTGGCGCGTCTGATGGTCGGCCGGGACGTCGACTTTACCATTGAGCGTGAGCAGCGGGAGTCGGATCGTCCCGTTTTAACGATTGAGCATCTCTCGCTTTCTGTCGGACGCGGGAAAAAGGTTCTGGATGACATTTCTCTAATGATTCATGCCAATGAAATTCTCGGTATCGCGGGCGTAGATGGAAACGGGCAAAGTGAGCTGGTCGAGTGTCTGACAAGCATGCGCAAATCCAGCGGTGGCAATGCGTTTTATAAGAAGATGGATTTGCTCAAGTGCTCTACCCGCGTCATTATGAAAAATGGCGTATCCCATATACCGCAGGATCGCCAAAAAACAGGCCTGATTATGCCAATGACGCTGGAGGAAAACTTCATCTTGCAGGATTATTATCGTCCGAAATTCGGTCGCGGAGGACTATTGAAACGCCCCGCCGTCGCTGCTTACAGCGATCGATTGATCCACGACTTTGGCATTAAAACGCCAGGACGCATGGAACTGGCGCAGAATCTTTCCGGTGGGAATCAGCAGAAGGTCATCGTAGCGCGTGAAATCAGCCGCTCCCCGGAGTTGCTGATTGCCATGCATCCTACGCGCGGCCTGGACGTCGGTGCAATTGAGTACATCCATAAGCGTATCATGGAGCAGCGGGATGCGGGGGTTGGCGTGCTGCTGGTCTCCACCGAAATCGAGGAGATCATGAAGCTCTCAGACCGGATTGCGGTGTTTTATGAGGGACAAATTATGGGCATTGTCAAGCCTGCCGAGACCACAGTTCAGCAGTTGGGTCTCATGATGGGCGGAATGCGCCTGGAGGATGCCGTTTGCCCCGCGGTTTGATCCGTGGTTGTTTAATAAGGCTATATGAAATTCGGATTGTGCGCTGAATCAGCATTGATACAAAAGCGCTCCAGGCATACTAGCGGAGAAGAGAAGCTTATAGCAATTGAAACAAACACTTTACGGACCGTTTGTTCAGCAACATCTTACGAAGGTTCTGAGCCTAGGCTATAACCCAATGACTTCGCCCGTTGGGTTGATCTAGCAGGCAGCGCCTCCGTCGATTCCGCCAAGTCCGGCGCAAGTCGTTGGAAGTTTCTTGACGGGTTCCTGTTTGCCGTCGCAAACATAATCAACTACATCCTGCGTCATCACTTGGGATCGATTGAAGGATATATTAATCCATGTTTGACATAAATTTCCTCATGGATGGGCGCGCTCCGCACAACAGGTACAGCTCATGTCTCCGGAGGACGCCGAGGAAAAAGCAGAGCGCTGGCGACGGGACTGTAACGAGTTTCATCCGCACAGCGCTGATTTTATACCCGAGGTCGGCCGAATTTGCCCGAAAAACGGAATGAAAAACGTCCGAACCCCGTCCCTTCCCGCTTGGTTCGGGGTACGATTGAGCGAGCATCCCGCCATTATGCATATCACGCATTTGAACAGAAGCAGCTCCTGACTTTTTCCCGCGCCTTTCACACAAACGGCGGAGAAACGGATCGTTCGTCCGCTTGCACCCGCAAAAAGCATCTCCGTCAAGGTCAGATCTGCGTCCGGCTCGCCGGGGATACGTTTGAGTTCATTTACATTTACTTTAGCGTCATTGACAAGCGTAACTCTCAACCGTGTCGAGCGGTGTTCAAGATGCTGAACCGCCCAGCGCTTTCGATATTTTCGCAGCTGTCTCTGTATGATTCATATGCGTTCTTCTTTTTAATTGACTCGTGATACATTGTTTTTTAGGATTGGATGACTTGGATCAGTTGTTTGAAACCGGGTGTTTAGATTACGTGTTGTTGATCGCGATTTTGTATGCGGGCAGGTATTTCTGCCGGAACCATCTCTGCTGGCTTCTGAAATGCGGCAGGCTTTGCGAGAGAGACTGTTTGCGAAGTATGGCGTGCGAGCAAACCTTTCTGATTCGAGCAAAGAATTCCATCCCCACAACCAAATCAGAAGAAGCCATCCAACTGTAGTGTAACACTACAGCCGGATGGCCTTTGTCAGTCCGCCGGCAACATTTGTCGGTGGGCTGATATCTCCCGGTCATGCATAGGCTCTCGTATTATGTACGGTACCCGAACGGATAACTCTTACGCCTCTTCCTGAAATTCCGTGTCGAGGCCCGCCGCTTCCAGCTCTTTGGAAACGCGGATGCGGGAAACCAGATTGATCCCTTTGAGCAGGACAAACGTAACGATAGCCGAGTAGACCGCAACGACGGCAACCGCGATCAGCTGAATCAGCAACTGATGAGCGTTTCCCGCGATCCATCCATCCACGCCGCCGATGGCCTGCTGCGCAAATACGCCGACCAGCAGAGAGCCGAGGATACCGCCGACGCCGTGTACGCCTACGACATCCAGCGCGTCGTCAAGCCCCTTCTTGCGCCGGAACTGCACCGCGCCGTAGCAGACAAACGCCGCTGCAAGCCCGATCAACACCGCCGCCCAGGGGGAAACGTACCCGGCAGCGGGCGTAATCGCCACAAACCCTGCTACCGCACCCGTGAGCGCCTCCGCAAGGCTCGGGCGTTTGGTGTGATTCCAACTGATGGCGAGCCATGTCAGCATCGTCACGCCGCCCGCGAGCGCGGTGTTGACAAACGCAATCGCGGCTTTGCCGTTTGCTGCCAATGCGCTGCCGCCGTTAAAGCCAAACCAGCCGAACCAGAGAATCGCCGTGCCGATGGCAAACAGCTTGAGGCTGCCGGGCTTTGCTTCTTCCCCTTTTTGCATCGTGCGTTTGCCGAGCACGAGAACCGAAATCAGCGCCGCTGTGCCCGCGCTGGTGTGGATTGCGATGCCGCCCGCAAAGTCGGCAGCTCCCATCTTCTGTAAAAATCCGCCGCCCCAGATCCAGTGCGCGCTCGGCACATAGACGAGCAGCGACCACAGCGAGAGGAAGATCAGGTAGCTCTTAAACGGCATGCGGTCTGCAAACGCGCCCGTAATCAGGGCCGGCGTAATGATTGCGAACATGAGCTGGAACAGGAAGAACGCAGCAAACGGAATGGTTCCCGCATAGGCCGCGTTCGGTTCCATCCCGACGCCGCTCAGAAACGCATATTGCAGGTTGCCGATCACGCCCTTGACGTCCGCTCCGAATGCAAGGCTGAACCCGCACACAAACCAGATGAGCGCGACAACACCCATCGCGATAAAGCTCTGCATCATGATGGTCAGCATGTTTTTTTTACGCACGAGCCCGCCGTAGAAAAAAGCAAGGCCGGGCGTCATAAAGCACACCATTGCGGCGCAAATCAGTACAAACGCTGTATCTCCGGAATTGATCATAAAAAGAAATGCCTCCAACGTTGATCGTATAGAGGCATTCTATCGAATTTGCCGAGTCCGCCATATCCGGTGATCTCTGAATTTTCGCGATGTAATCCTGTAAAGTGCCCGGGGTTACGCTGTATCCTATAGCTCGATCATATGATTTCGCACCGCATACAGGACCAGGTCTGTAATATTGTGAAATCCAAGCTTTCGCATGATGTTGGAACGGTGCGTTTCCACGGTTTTGATGCTGAGGTTGAGCAAATCGGAGATATTTTTGTTGGATTTTCCTTCCGCGAGCAACTGGAGAATCTCCTTTTCACGCGGAGAGACGGCGTTTTCTCCCTGCTCCGCGCTCTCGCGGTTTTTACTCACAAAGCCGTCTACAACGATGCCCGTGATATCCTGAGAGAGATAAACCTTTCGCTCGGACACGAGTTCGATGCACTCGATCAGCTCCTCCAGCGCGTTGTCCTTGAGCACATAGCCGCGCACGCCCGCGCAGAGCGCCTTGCTGACAAACTCGCCGGATTTATGCATCGTGAGGATGACGATCTTCACCTCCGGCATCTCCACCTTGAGCTTTTCCGCCAAGTCCAGGCCGTTGAGATGCGGAATGGAGATATCGAGCACGGCGATGTCCGGCTTGAGTTCCAGTATTTTCCGGTATGCCTCCAGCCCGTCGCCCGCCGCGCCGACGACTTCGATATTCTCTTTTTGCGACAGCAAGATCACCAGCGATTCCCGCAGAATCTTGTGATCGTCCGCCAGAAACACTCTAATTTTGTTCATACGGCACCTCCAGTATCACTCTTGTCCCGCCACCCTCCGTGCTGTCTATCACGATCTTCGCGTTGAGAATGGCGCTGCGCTCCCGAATCGAAGTCAGTCCGAAACCGGAATCCACCGTTTGCAGATTAAATCCTCTGCCGTTGTCGATCACACTGATCAGTAAGCGGTTATAGTTGAGCATGAGCATGTTGATGTCCACATCCGTCGCGCCGGAGTGTTTGATGATATTCGTCAGGCATTCCTGCACAATGCGATAGATATTGAGTTCCTCGGTTTCACTCCAGTCAGGCATCGCGTCCGTAATCGTACAATGAAAACGGATGCCGCTGATCTTCTCAAGTTTTTCGCACAGGCTCCTGATGCTGGCGGAAATCCCTTCTTTTTTGAGCGCACTGGGTTCTAGATTGCCGATCACGTTTCGGATTTCCGCGATCGCTTCATCCACCATTTTAATCGTCTTTCCCGCGTGCGTCTTCAGTGCTTCATCCGTCGGCTGCAGCGGAAGCAAGCCGAGGTTGATCTTGAGCGCGACAAGAGACTGACCAACGCCGTCGTGCAGATCCCGCGCAATTTGCTGCCGCTCGCGTTCCTGCGTGGCAACCAGCAGGTCGCGCTGCCGTTGCAAATCGACGTTCTGTCTCTGAATGGTGCTGTTGAGGTCCTGCGTTAGCTGCTCGTAATGCTCTTCCTTCAGATGCTCCAGCCACGAGGAGATATCCGAAAACTCCACGACGTTGAGGCCCTTTTCTTCCTCTTCATCGGAAACGCGCAAACCGATCGTCTTGTCGATCACGATGAACATGACAAGTCCGATGCCGAACGCCCAAACAAAATTGACGCTCACGCCAAGCAGCTGCACCAGTATCTGCCCAAACCGTGTTGGCAGCAGCAGCTTATCCGGAGCGGCGAATACCGCGCAAAGGATCGCACCGCACGCGCCGCCGATGCCGTGGATCGGAATGGCGTTGACCGCGTCGTCTATCTTGAGCTTGAGCAGCAGCAGACTACCGCACACGGTTGCTCCGCCCGCGATCAGGCCAACGAGCGCTGCCTGCCACAGCGTGAGGATATCGGAACTTGCTGTGATGGCGACGAGTCCGCCCAGTGCGCCGCTGAACACCGCCTCCATGAAGCTTTGATCCCTCGCGAGAAAGCGGGTTACGATCGTCGCGCCGACGATGCCGGTTGCCGCAGCGATATTGGTGTTGAGCAGGATCGGGCCTACCTTGTCGCTAAACGCAAACAGGTTTCCGCCGTTGAAACCGAACCAGCTGAACCAGAGAATGAATGTACCCAGCGCGGCAAACGGAATATTGGAGCGCCCCATGCGCTTTGGCTTGCCGTTTTCGTCCCAGCGGCCTTTGCGCGGGCCGAGCACGATGGTGCCCGCCAGCGCCACCCATCCCGCGGTCGAGTGCACCACGGTTGCGCCCGCAAAGTCCATGAATCCCAAATCGCCGAGAAACGTATGCTGCGGCGTGTAGTTTCCGCCCCAAACCCAGTGCCCGAAGACCGGGTAGATCACGGCTCCGGTGACGATCGCCGCGATTACCAGCGACCTGAGCTTCGTGCGCTCCGACATGCTGCCGGAGAATATCGTGACGGCTGTTCCAGCGAACATGAGCTCGTACAGCACGAAAATATAATCGTAGTCGCCCTTCAGGTTTTGTAACAGCCAGTTGCTTCCGCCGATCAGGCCGCCCTGTGTCTGCCCGAACATAAACGCAAAGCCGACAAGGCAGAAGGCAAGCGTCGCAATCACAAATGCGATGATGTTTTCGATGGCGACGCTGACGACGTTTTTCGGGCGGACGAAACCAACCTCATAGCAGATGAAACCAGCCTGCATGAAGAAAACAAAGCACGCACAGATGACGATCCAAAGGTGATCTATCTCAGTCATGGTGGCCTACTTTCCCTCTTGATTCAAATATACCGTTGGGATGCTTGGAAAAGATCATAGAAGCAAACTGTCCGTTTGCTTTGTTTGACAATCGTTTCTCTGATTGTAGTATCGCACCTGCCAATCCGTCAACGCCCGGCCTGATGATTCTTACACATGTAAATTGCACCCGCGCGGAGGAAGCGTGCGGGAGTTTCGTGCGGCAAAACGGCGCAGCGGTCGGTTCCGCTGACAACGGGAAATGCGATGCAGATACTTAACCGTCCGTCCGCATATTTCGCGGATATTGTTCCTCCCATTCGCTCTACCAGCATCTTCGAAATTGACAGCCCCAATCCTGTGGAGTTTCTCGCCGCTTCGACCGTAAAGAAGCGGTCGAATAGTTTCCCTACTTGCACTTCATCTAGTCTGGATGCTGTATTTGTAAAAACGATCTCTCCGCCGTTATGGAGAAACACTTCCAAATCGCCATCACTGTACTTCAAAGCGTTATTCAGAACATTGCCGAACACTCTTAAAACTGCTGTTTTATTCAGTAAACACCAAACAGAATATTCAGGCATTCGAACAGTGGGCGAAATTGCTCGTTTGGTCAATAGCGGATAACATGCAGCAACACAATCTTCAATGATGGAATTTACGCAAACTGCTTCAAGTTCCAAATCATCCTGCGTCGACCAGATGGAGTAACGGAAGAGTTCCTCTGTAAGCTGCTTCATGATTTCCGCTCTGTTCGAAATATAGGATAAATAGCGCGCTGCGTTTTCACTCATTTCCTCATTTTCCAGTAAATCTAAATAGCCACAAATTGCAGTTAATGGGGTTCGTAAATCATGGGATATATTTGTGATTGCATCTTTCAGCTCTCGTTCTCCGCTGAAATATTGATTGCGCTGTTTACGAAGCAAACTTAATTGAATATTGATTTCTGATGCTAAACGCTTCGCGTGCGAATCTCCAAAGTGCAAGGAGATTAACGTGTTTGTGTCGATGGCAAGATGCGCCTTGAATTCCGCGCAGATTTCATCCATGCTCTTTTTTAACTGTATGTTTCGAATAACAAATACGATACTAACGAGCAGAAGAACGCCGCACAAAATCCAAGGCAACATGTTGCGTTTCCCTCCCCTACTTTATATCTTTCTTCCCAAATGTAACCAAACCGATCAGTATTGAGCCTATCGAAATAACAACGGATGAGAGAATGGATAAAAGCGGGCGTCCAATGCTTGTGTCTGTCATTTGAATCGCTTGTCCGCTTGGCAGGCAGTCCAAGATCAATTGATAGAGCGTGCGCCTGAACCCGCTTACGTACAGTGGGTTCGCTATTGGTTCGGATGTTTCAACAGTTGTTCGGAAAAACTCCGGCTGCCCCAGCGCGTTAGACGGCAACGTACCCGTTACTATGATTAATGCAAGTGCAATTAAAACGGATATTACTACTGTTGCAGCTTTGTTTGAAGAAAGCATGCCAAGCAGTGTAAAGATTCCGGATACTGCGGCCGTATAAAAAAATGCAATCACAACATACAACAACGCGCCTTTGATGCCCAACTTCCATACCCCCAATGCAGGAATGCCAATTAAGCCGCCTGCAAACAATGCAGCTAGAAAGCATATTCCGGCAATGAAGCAAATCAGATAATTCGACAAGTAGATTTGTGTACGGGTATGACCGACGACAATCTTGTTTCGCATGGTACCTTCGCTGTATTCTGTCCCAATAAACATACTCGTAAAGATAGCGCAAAACAGGATGGAAAATGGGATTAAACTGAAATAGTATTCATCAAGCGTATGGATGCCAAATCCTTCCGCTGTCATCATGGTTGCGCTTCTCACGGCCAACGTCATAGAGATGACCGAAAGAATAAACGCGGCCGTTACTCCGAGCCAAAATACCTTATCACGCCAGAGACGATAGAAGCCTAAAGACAACAGATTATTCATTTTTATCACCCCCAACAATGGCAATATAATAGCTCTCCAAACTTTCGTCCCGCTCCTTGATGGAAACAATTTCGCAGTTCTTTTCCGATAATGCCAATGTGAGCGGAGTAATCTTCACATCTTCAAATATATCTGCGGTTGTGTCGGAAAGGATTTTATATTCAACGCGCATTTCATCAAGCACGCGTGCAAGAACCTTCGTAGAAGATACTTCTATGCGCATACACTTCCTGCATTCTGCTGCAAGCTCATTGGCGTTCATTTCCTTTACTATATGTCCGTAGTCAATAAAACCGTAGTGTGTAGCAATCTTCGAAAGCTCGTCGAGAAAGTGACTGGACACAAGGACGGTGATTTGATGCTCGTGGTTGAGCTTCAATATCAACTCCCTTATGTCAACAATCCCCTGCGGATCAAGGCCATTCGTTGGTTCATCTAGCACGAGAAAATCCGGATCGCCGCAAAGCACGACAGCGATTGCTAAACGCTGCTTCATGCCAAGTGAAAAACTTTTCGCTTTCTTTTTACCGGTATTTGATAACCCTACAAGTGATAAAAGTCTGGGAATGCCATCAAAGGATGGCAGCCCAAGGATGCGGTATTGCGCTTTCAGATTCTCTTCTGCTGTCATATCAAGATAAACTGACGGCGTTTCAACTATTGCCCCCATTCGCCTGCGCGATCTGATAATTTCTTTGTCTTTGTCAGAAACACCATACAAAGAATATCCACCCGAAGTTGGTGTTTGCAGCCCACAAATCAGCCGTATCAAGGTAGTCTTGCCTGCACCGTTTTTCCCTATGAAGCCGTAGATAGCCCCTTTCGGAACGTGCAGAAAACATCCGTCCAATGCCTTGAAATGCCCATATTGTTTGCATAAAGCATCGGTTGTTAAAACGTATTCCACTAGCAACCTCCTGTTAGCATGAAATCATGCTTTATACCCGTATTCTACCGGTTGTTGGTTTAGAAAATGGATAAGACAGAGTTGAGATATGGTTGAGATTTCAACATTTCATTTTGAAACCAATCCCCCACACAGCTTCTATATAGTCTATGCCCGTTGTCTCGCGGAGTTTGCTTCTCAAATGGCTGATATGCGTTTTCAGTGAGCTTTCCGTACAATCCGGTGTATCTTGGCTGATGCGGTCAAGTAAAAGGTTTTTGGTCACAACTTGTGTGGGGGTTAGCATAAGCAGCTTTAGGATGGCAAACTCGGTCCGCGTCAATTTGGTCTCTCTTTCGCCGATCGTGACAGTATGAAGCAAAGTATCTAGCCTTATACCAGAGAATGTTAATACCGTGTTTTCGGTGGGATTTGAATTACGAAGCCCCACAACAATTCTTGCAAGAAGCTCTTTCATGTCAAAGGGCTTTGTAACGTAATCAACGGCCCCGCCAAGCAACAAGCCGACCTTGTTATCAATGCCGGACTTTGCACTTATGACAATAACCGGGATATTCTTGATTTGTTCTAAGACTTCTTCCCCCGACAGCCCCGGCAGTATCAAATCCAGCAAAATTAAGTCCGGCTGATACGACGACAGCAGCAGTAACGCCTCTGTCCCGGAGTACGCCTTTGTCACAGAGTAGCCTTTTTGGCTAAGCGTTTCCTCAAGCAGATTGCCGATGAAAACGTCATCATCAACGATTAAGATGTTCTTCACTTCAAAATCCCCCAGAGGTTCTTTTTTGTGTCATCAACGGGTTTTCTCGTTTCTAAGGCAATAATAAGCCATAGATAGCCGATTTTTGTAACTTCTGATATGCGCCCATCTTCGCATAGCCGCTGCACATGCCTTTCTGAAACAGCTATTGATCCGTACTTGCGGAGCAGATACATTCTATGGTTCGCCGATCTTTTGTTCTACCGATAGCTGTCAGTATTATATACGAAAGTCGCCGTAATAACAAAATTGCATACGTAATACTCATCGGCAACGAAATATAAAATGATTCGTTCCAGAATAATTCCCCGAAATGAAACGGAATACGTTAACACTTGTTACAATAAAGGTGTAAAGTATGGATGGCTATGCATTTTGCAGGAAAGATCGTTGCATCAACTTGCACCCACCCTCTCGTTTCGCGCGATTGTATCATTTTGTGAGGGTTTAGCCACCCGCCCTTGTTGAACTCGATCTTGGTCAGCTGCTAGAAACAAATCGTAAAACAGGCCGGCGTGTTCCGACCTGTTTTTATCCCACCCAAAACACAGTGCAGCGGCGAACAATCCATAGATCGAATCCTTCAACGGCAGTTTCCGGGACGAATATCTGAATATGAACGGATTTATGTCGCTTAGGAAGCCAGCGATAAAATAGAGCGCCGGCGAAAGGACTGCAACGAGTTCCGTCCGCTCAGCGCTATTTGGTTATATGTGTTCCCGCGGTGGGCAACGCTTGTGTCAGGATATGGAGCGTTTCCTCTCGTCAAGTGCGCTATCCAGAGATCGACTATTCAAACTTGCGGCGTTTGCCGCTTCCACGGTCTGCGGCGTAATGACCTGAATATGCTTGATCACATTGGCGCTCATAAAGTCACTGTTCAGCGGCTGATCTGTAACGATCACGCTGATGTGTTGATAGTCGCAAAACGACAACAGCGCGTTACGACCAAATTTGCTGTGATCCGCCATCAGCACAATGTTCTTGTTCCATTTGATGACCGACCTTTTGATTTCGACATCCGAAAAGAATGCATTGGTCAGCCCCAGCTCCAGTGTTGCCCCAGTCGTAGCCAGGAACACGATATCGATCGACATTTTTGACAGTTCATTGAGTGTATTGCCGCTCTGAAACGACGACGACGTACTGTTATAGACCCCGCCGAGCGCAATAATTCGCAGCGAAGGATATTTCGATGCTTCAAACAGCGCGATCAGGCTGTGCGATATTACTGTGATATTCTTTTTATGGGCGATATAAGGCAGAATCTGCAATGTCGTCAAGCCGGAATCGAGAAATATGCTCATCCCGTCCTGAACCAGCGAGGCCGCAAGTTGCCCGATTTTTTGTCTTGCATCATCCTCTGGAAGCGATTTTTGAGTGATCAGTGTTTCCTGCTGCGCTTGTTGCCGGGTCATAACGCCGCCATACACTTTGGTCAACTTTTTCTGGTGCGCAAGCTCGGCAATATCGCGACGAATTGTGCTGATGGACACATGATAATGCGCACACAGTTCTTCCGGCGTAGACACGCTGTTTTTTGCGATATAAAGTTCCATGTCATGAAGTCGGGCCGATTTCACTTGTATTCCTCTTTCAATGATAGGATCGATCCGGAAAAAGCCGCTTTGTTACGTACGTTCCGTCAGACGGACTCCGGCTTGTTTGAGCGCGTTTCTCAACGCCGTCACTTCGCCATGAAATACAAATCCCGTCAGGCCCGCCTCACATGCACCCTCGATATTCATCGGCATGTCGTCAATCATGAAGCACTCTGCGGGCTGCAAGCCAAACGTATTGCAAAGCAAGGTGTAGATTTCCGGCTGCGGTTTTACCAGTTTTACATCCGCCGAGATCAGCGTTCCGTCAAAAAAGCGGGAGGCAGGGATATCCGGCCAAAACTCGTGCTGGCGAAGGGCGGCGTTCGAGAGCAGATATACGCCGTAACCAAGAGCATTCAGTTCCGCAGCCAGCTCATACATGCCTTCCATCGGTATGATCGGCCGATCCCAGCGGGTGACTAGCATCGTGGCGGCCTCGTGCAGCCGCTGCGGCAGCCGAGCGCACATATTCGCAATCGCGTTTGCTTGCGTGATCGTCCCGCGATCCAACTGCGCCCATTCCAGCGAACGAAACACCTCGTTCATGAGGATAATCTCGTCTTCTTTGGCAACTTCCAACCTGTGGATCAAATACGTGCGGTCGAATTGAATCAACACGCCGCCCATATCAAAGATAATGTTTCGAATCATTCCTGTGTTTTTTGCCTTTCCCGCGTCGTTTCGAGATCGCAATCTTTCGTTATCATACGATTTTGATCGGGTCTTCCGCAAGGGCGTTTTGCATCTTATTTTCGCAATGTGCCTTAAAACTTGACGACGATATCCTGCAGCAGATCCGCGCAGACGTCCCCTTTATCCGAGGCGTGGTTCATATGGCTGTAGATCTCGCGGTACTTCAGTATCTTCTTGATATCGTCCGATGTAAATAACTCCGCAATGGATTCGTGGAAGCGCGAGTTCATCCTGTTCTCCAGCTTCTTCACCTTGATTGCCTCCGCGGAGACCAGCGCGTGGTTGTTTGCGAGGTTTGTGACGCAGAGCAGGATACCGTCCGCCATCTGCAGGAGAATTTCCGCCATGGACGAGAGGTTTTTATCCGGCGGTATGTCATAGATGCGCAGGTCTTTCACCGTCGTCCAGGCATAGTCCGCCAGATCGTCAACCGCCGTAGACAGGCGAAACAGGTCGTCCCGGTCGATGGGCGTGGTAAACGTCCTGTTGATCGCGTCCACCAACAGATAACGGACTTGGTCCGCCTCGTGTTCCTTCGTCTTGACGAAATCGCCATTCTCCTGCGTCGGATTCTCACAAAATACGCCCAGCGCGCTGACCGTGTCGCGCACCGTCTGCGCCTGCTGGGTTAAAACGCTATAAAAGTTAGGAATCTTTTTTTGCTTCAGCACTGTGGATTGCTCCTCTGGTCATGGTAGTTTATTCATTATTATAAGAAGAAACGATATGTTTCGTAATCGTCCGGTGCCCTTCCATATCGACGCGCCCGTTTTTACGTACCAGCCTGTCGTCTATCGGGTAAACAGGAACGAGAAAAGATAAAACAGCAGCGCCCCGAGCGTGCCTGCGATGGGGATGGTGATCACCCAGGATAACAGGATGCGTTTTGCGACATTCCACTTGACCGCTTTATACCGTTCCGCCGTTCCCACCCCCATGATGGATGAGGAAACGATCTGGCTTGCCGACACCGGAGCGCCGAGCATAGAGGAAACGAGAATCACCGCGCCCGCCGTCATCTGAGAGGCGAACGAATCGATCGCCTGCACTTTATAGATGCCGACGCCGACGGTCTTGATGATGCGAAATCCACCAAAGGCGATGCCGCAGGCAAGGCTCAGCGCGGCGCAGACGATGATCCAAAGCGGAATGGTACCCGATGTACCGCCGTAGATGCCCATCAGGATCATGATGATACCGATGGACTTCTGCGAATCGTTGAACGAGTGGTTGAATGCAAGGAATGTCACATTAAACCACTGTGCATACGTAAAGAAGGTGTTCGCGCGGAGGCTGGCGTTTCGAGTGATGAAGCGCAATAGCATCAGGATGCCAAAACCCGCGAGAAAGCTGACCACCGGGGTTAGGAAGATCATCAGCACGATCTTGCCCCAGAAGTAGTTCCAGGCGACCGCGCCGCTGCCAAAGGCCGCAATCCCCGCCCCGACCACGCCGCCAATCAAGGAGTGCGATGACGAGGCCGGTATTCCGTAGAGCCATGTGGTTAGATTCCAGAGTATGGCTGCCAGGATACCAGCCGTGATGAACGCCAGCGCGATATTCTTCGCCGCGGGATTGGTGTAGCAGCTTTCACCAATCAGTTTCTGAATCGTGTTTGAAACGCTGGAACCGAGCACAAGTATGGCAAACGGAGAGAGTAGCTCTACCACCGCGGCCCAAGCCAGCGCCGGGTAAGGCTTCATGGAGCGGCTGGCAATCAGCGTCGCCACCACATTGCAGCCATCGTGAAATCCGTTTACGTACGTAAAGGCGAACGTCAGTATGACTAAAATCCAAAATGAAACAGGCATATGCAGATGAAACACCCCGGTAATCATGGAATCGGTATGGAACAGTCAGCAACACCAAAGTTTATTCCGCTGAATGCTCCTACTTGAAACATTGTTTGCCGAGCGGTTGATACGCCGTATGAATTCCGCCATCCTCGTCAATCGTCAGCTCGGAACACCTGTGCGCCGGGATGCCGTCCGTCCAGGGCGGAAGCTCCGGCGTATCGCTCAGCAGGTAGCGCACGTTCGGGTCGTGGGCCCTAAAGAGGCCGAGAATCTCCGGATGCATACTTTCATAGCGCCGGTCGGACGAGGCGCAGACGACCAGTACGCGCGGAGACACCGCATTCACCAGTACTTCATCCGCGCCGTCCCTCTGTCCATGATGCCCCACCTTGAACACATCAGCCTTGAGTGCCTGCTTTGGCAAATGCGCATATCCTTCACAGTTGGTGTCCCCGGGCAGCAGGATCTTGGTCCCTTGATCGTTCAGCATGAGGATGACGCTGTGATTGTTCATGTTTTTATCCACATCCAGCAGAAAGAGTTTTTGCGTCTCGCGGTCTGTTTCGGCATACAGATTTCGCAACTGTCCGCACAAATCCGCAGCTTCCTCCGCCGAAGGGCCAAGCACCTCTGCCGTCAATCCATCGACGGGCAAGGTCAGCCCGGCACCCTGCTTCAAATTTCGCACCGGCACACCGAGCGAGCGAAACTTTCTTAAAAGCATGCGGTGCGCATTCAGCGCACGCAGGCTCTTGCCGCTGCACGGAAGCGTCACGATCTCATCCGGCAGCGCCTGCCAGTCCTCGCTTCCCTCCGGCAGCGCACAGCACCAGTATTCTCCTATTGCAAACTCGCTTGCGACTCTGGTCAAGCCACAGGTATGGTCCTCGTGAATATGCGTATTCAGCACAACGTCCAGTTTGGATATTCCCAGTTCACGGATCAGATCCGCCGCTCTTACACGCGCGGGAAACCCCGTATACTCCGCGTCTTCCCCGCTGCCGCCGTCAATCAGCATTACAAATGTCGATCCGTCGGATTTTTGTGCCGTGAGTAAAATCGATTCGCCATACCCTACATTGAAAAACCGCAGCTTCATATCGTCTAATTCCCTTAGTTATTTATTATTGATGGCGCGCTTGATATAGATGCTGGAAATCAGCAGCACCAGAATGGTCATGACCACGGCGCCCGCACTCCCGAACCCAAACTTCAGGTTGCTGATGCCATAGGTATATAAAAATTGCGTAATCGTTGAAGTCGTTCCGGCAGGACCTCCACCGGTCAGAATGTTTACCTTTTCGAACAAGCGGAATGTATCGATGGAGCGCATCAGCGCACAGAGGGCGATGCTCGTCCTCAGATGCGGATAGGTGACATAGTGAAACTGCTGCAGCTTACCCGCGCCGTCGATGCGCGCGGCTTCATACAGTTCTTCCGGCACGGACTGGAGCGCTGCGTACAGCAGCAGAAACACAAACGGCGCGTTCTGCCAGACGTCGATGACCAGAATGGTGCCAAACGCAGTCCGCGTGTCCATAAACCAGTTGAACACCGGCAGACCCAGAGAGGTCAGAAACTGATTGACGATGCCGTAATTGACGGAGAGCATCATGCGCCAGCTCAGCGCCACCGTAACGGTCGGCAACAGATAGGGCAGCAGCAGGAGCGTCCGCATCACTTTTTTCCCCCTGTGCATGCCGTGGACAAACAACGCGATCAACAGACCGATGACCATTTCGAAGGCGACGGCAAGGAACGTGAACTTCACCGTATTCACGAGCGCCTGACGGAAATAGCTGTTCTTGATCAGGGTGGAATAGTTTTTGAACAGGATAAAGTGGGCATTGTCCATGCCTTTGAGATAGTTGTAATCGGTAAAGCTATAGATCAGCGTGAAGATGAGCGGGTACGCCGTCATAACCAGCAACACGATCAGCGTTGGCGTGATCATTGCCCGCGGGAATATGCGCTCTTCCAGGCGAAACTCTTTCATATTCCTTTTTTTGGATTCGTTTTGTTTCATGTTGGGAACCCTCTCATTCAAGGTGAACCAGCGATGGTGTTTTTGGGGTTGCGCGATTGTTTAGGTGTGTCTTGACCCGGCCTTCCGGCGCCGGCTAAAGCGCCGGAAGGCCTATGGTTGGCTTACGTGATTGCTTTCTTTCAGCAGATTACGACATCAGCGCTTCCAGCGCAGCCTGTGCGTCAGCCAGGCCCTGATCCATAGTCTTGGTTCCCTGGATCACGGCGTCCATCTCGGTGCCGAGGGTGTTGGTGAACTCGGACCACTGCTCGATGACCGGGCGATACACACCGGACTGAAGCGCGTTGCAGACGGTCGCAAGCTGCGGATGCGTGGCCAGCGCGTCGGGATTCTGCAGGCAGCTGAAGCGGCAGGGAACGCCGCCGTTGGCGATAGAGACCAGCTGAACGTCCTTATCCATCAGGTACTCCAGCAGCTTGAGCGTGAGTTCCTTGTTCTGGCTGTTGTTGCAGACGCCGATGGTCCACACGCCGTACATGGAGGTGTTCTTCGCGGTGTCGGAATCGGTCAGCTTCGTGGGGATCACGGTGTAGCTCGCTGCGCTGTCCGCCGTGGGGACGTACCAGCCCGGCCAGCCGATTGCCATGGCTGCGTTGCCGCCGTCGATGGCCGCGACGATATCGTCCTTATCCATCGTGTCGCCCAGCTTGTAGAGGTTGATGTAGTTGGTAAATGCAGCCTTGAACGCGTCGGTGTTCACGGTGGGCTTGTTGTTTTCGTCAACAACCCATCCGCCGTATGCCAGCAGGTGCGGGATGAAGTCCGAAACAATGTTGTCGCCGGAGCCGCCGCGGACGATGAAGCCGATCTTGCCGGCTGCGTTCGCCTTCTGGGCGATGTCCATCACGTCCTCAAACGTAGTGATATCTTCGGGCTTATATCCGGCGTCCGCAATCAGCTGCTTGTTGTAGAGCAGGACGGTCACGTTGCCGAAGTAAGGCGCCAGATAGATGCTGTCGCCGACTTTGCAGATCGAGGTCGTCGCGGGGATGATATCGTCGTCAAACGAATAGCCCATCTCGGAGAGGTTTGCCAGCACCTTGTTGGCGGTGAATTCTGCCATCCAGCTGCCGTCCACCATGCAGAGGTCATACGCACCCTGCTTATTCACGGCATCCAGAGCGATCTTGGTGTGCAGTTCGTCAAACGCCAGTTCCAGCACTTCGCAGGTGCAGTTGTTGGCTTTTTCAAACTCAGGCAGGGCAGCCTTGATGACCTCACCATACGTGCCGCCACGCAGGATCAGCGTGAGCTTGGTCGGCGCCTGGTTCGCCTCGGCGGCGGTGGGTTCCGCAGCAGCCTCGGTTGTGGTTGCTTCTGCGGCGGTGGACTCTGTGGCCGTTTCTGTTGCGGGCTTCGCGCATCCGGCAAAGGTAGCGCAGACCATGGCAAGAATCAGCAGCAGTGCGATTGATTTTTTCATTGCGGTTCTCTCCTTTTTTGATTTTATATTGTTACCCTTTTACAGCCCCGCTCGATAAGCCTTTAATCAAGTAGTTCTGTGCGAAGACAACAAACAGCGTTATCGGGATCATGGATATCGCACCGCCAGCGGCAACCAGGCCAAACTGCGTGAGATTATCCTCCGTGTTCAGCACCGCCAGCTTCAGCGGCACAGTATAGTTTGCAGGCGTCTGGATGAAGATGATGCTATAGGTGTACTCATTCCAGGCGTACATGAACGAGAGCATTGCGATTGCCGCGATGCCGGGCGCGACAAGCGGCAGCACCACGCGCAGATACAATTGCCACTCGGTTGCGCCGTCGATCTTTGCGCTCTCCTCAATCTCTTCCGGCAAATCCTGAAAAAACGAGATCATAAACCAGATCGTCAGCGGGATATTGATCAGGATGCAGGCGAGCATAACCGGCATTTTTGAGTTGAGTATGCCCAGATTGGAGAACATGATGAACAGCGGAATGGTGAACGCAACCGGCGGCAGAACACGAACCAGCAATACCCAATAGGTGATCGGCTTTTTTAGCCCGAAGCGGAAGCGGCGTCGCGCGATGACGTAGGCCGCGACCAGCCCGAAGGCCAGCGAGAGCACCAGCGAAACCGCCGTTACCTGCAAGCTGTTGGTCAGCGCGAGGCCAAAGTCCTCTTTCGTAAACAGTGTTTTGAAATGCTCCAGCGTAAAGGACTGCGGGATGACCGGAATGCTCCCCGCCATCTCGGAGTTGTCCCGAATCGACATCGCCAGCAGCCAGTAAATGGGGAACAGTGTGATAAACAGCAGCACAAAGGCTACAATCGCTCTCCACGTGATGAGAACCTTTCTTTTCTTCTTCGGTATTTGTTGCGTCCTGCTTTCCATTCCGTATCCTCCAAATATCCGCGCATCAAGCGCGGCGGCTTGTTTGCTCTTATTGTTTGCCCTTACTCTTTACCGGCTTCTCCCGCCGTAGAAGCGCGAATCTTGAGCCGCGCGTTCAGCGTGACGGACTCGACATTTGTCTTCTTCGCGATCAAGTCGCAGAGCAGCCGGACGGCTTCTTCGCCCATGCGCTCCTTACCGCCATCCACACTGGTGAGCTCCGGTTCGCATAGCGCGCAGATGGTGCTGTCGTCGTAACCCGTGACGGCTACATCCTCCGGCACGCGCTTGCCGGCCTTGCGCAGCGCTTTGATCGCGCCCACCGCCAGCGTATCGTTCATACAGACCACGGCATCGGGACAATCCGCTCCTGCGCGCAGAAGAATGCGTCGCATCCCCGCCTCCGCGTCCGCGACATGCGGCTCGGCAACCTCGACCAACTGGTCATTGTAGGGAATGCCAAATCGCGCCAGTGCATCTTTGTATGCCTGCTGTCTGCGATGGAGAATGAACTCCGTGAAATTACCACCCAGCAACGCGATGCGTCGATGACCGATGTAATACAGATGATCCATGACGAGATTGATGCCCTGATAATCGTCGGATATGACGCTCACCATGTCCGGCAGCTCGCTTCTGTGGTTGACCAGCACAACGGGCGTACCGTTGCAGCGATACATCTCCAGCATATCCGGGTCCGGCTGCGAAGCGAAGATGACGCCGTCCACCTGCTTTTGCAGCATCAAATCCCCGCTGGGCAGGCGAATCTCTTCGTCCGAAACGATGAACACGGAGAATCCCTGCCGCTGGGCTGCGTTGACCACGCTCTCAAGAATCGGTCCGTAGAAGGGGTTTGTAATAACCGGCGCCTGGCGTCCGTAGATGATGAACGCAAGATTGCCTGTCCGTTTTGTGATCATCGCGCGGGCAATCGCGTTGGGTCGGTAGCCCATACGTGCCGCGGCATCCAAAATAGTCTTCAGCGTGTCCGGCTGCAGCAGTTCGGGGTTGATGAACGCGCGGGAAACCGTCGCCTTCGAGAACCCCGTGGCGCCGGCGATATCCAGAATGGTAACGCTCATAATATTCCCCTTTCGAGTGCCAACGTCGGATGCGTGGAAACACAGATGCAGCAATGAGACACCAGATTGCCTTGATTAAAAAACCAAATCTGAAAAAGAAAGCGTAAAAACTCCGAGATTAAACTTGAACATTAGATGTTTGAAAAACACACTGAAAAAATTAGATGGAAAATATTCTCTAAGAATTTGTCGAAAAAACAGGGTGAAAACCTTTGATTTGCAATGAGAACGTATTCTGAGAACGTTCTCATGCTGGTATTATAGCACCGTGGACCCCCCTTGTCAAGATCGAAGCTCGCTTGCGAGAGCATGATTTCGACGGGCACGCGCTGTTCGTTTGCATCGATTCGCTCACGTCAAGGAACCCTTTTGGCTCAATCCTGTCATGCTGCTTACGCGCCTTTCGGGAATAAATATCGTCTCCGTCCATGCACTTCTCTTCTTCTCGCGCTTCAGGACTTTGTGTAAACCGCAGCAAAAAAAACCGATTTTTCGTTGTTGCAAAATTCAAGCGGGTTGTTGTATGATAGCCCCGCCAAGCGGATCCCGACCTTAGCATGCTCCCATCCGCCACTTTTTCACACATCAAGAAGCACATAACAAGGAGGCTTTCACCATGTCCAAGCAGTTGTTTGACACGTTCATCATCGGCCAGCCGAGCCTGGATATCAACACAGATTACGATGGTACTACTATCAGTGCCTATGGCGGCGCTGTGGTTTATTCCGGCTATGCGGCAGGTGCTCTTGGGCATCCGACCGCCGTTTTGCCAAAGGCCGATTTAGCAAAAACGGACGTCGCCGCGCTCTTTGCCAACGCAAAAAACGTAACCGTCTATCCGGTAAACAGCGCGCACGGCACATCCATTTCGAACGTCTATCATACCGCAGACCGTGAACGGCGCACCTGCAAAGCGATCTCCAGCATCGAGCCTTACCGCGTATCGGAGATACCGGAAGTCGACGCAAAAATCTATCATCTCGCCGGGCTGGTACACGGCGACATCGGTGAGGAAATCATCGCATTTTCCGCGCAAAAAGCGAAGGTTGCCGTCGATGTTCAGTGCCTGCTGCGGTGGGTGGAGGACGGAGACATGGTCTTCCACGACTGGGCGCAAAAGAAGCAATATCTGCCCCTGATCGACTACCTCAAGACGGACGCCGCCGAGGCGGAGATATTGACCGGGCTTTCCGATCGCACGCTGGCAGCAAAGCAGCTTTTTGATTGGGGTGCGAAGGAAGTCATGATCACCCACAATACGGAGGTCCTGGTCTACGACGGAAAAACCGTGTTTACGCAGCCGATCAAGTCCCGCAATCTCTCCGGTCGCACGGGTCGCGGCGATACTACTTTCGCCGGTTATCTCAACGAGCGAATTTCGGGCGATATCCCCACCGCGCTCCTCTGGGCAACCGCCCTTGTCTCGCTGAAGATGGAGACCCCCGGCCCGTTTATGGGCTCCCGTGCGGACGTGGAAGACTACATCAAGCGCTTCTATTGATCAGCTATTTTGATCGGGATACGTTATCGCGGCAGTTTCCGTTTTTCGTAAAGTTGTATTGCGCGGAGTACCTGGAGCAGTGAAGCCGCTGCTCCTCACCTTCCGGCTTGAGACTTCCGCGATCAGGCACCTGGAGCTTTTGTCGTGAGCGATTTTGACTTATGTCTGTGTCGGATCTTGAAGGGCGTATTTCTGCGTCCAGCTTGAGCTTGGGACTCGGGAGATCATTGGTCAACGTGCAGGTGCAAATATAAAATGCCAAGCTGGTACACAAAGCGCGCTCCGGTGGACAGCTGCAAAATAAGGTAAAATGCCTCACACTTCATTTGCAAGAATATTCCTGCGATCGTGTAAGATATTGATCTTTTCTCGTTTTAAATGGAATCTATGGAGTATTACAGCGTGGCATCCCACTCCGTCCGGCGGCGTTTTGCGCTGTGGTTGAACGAAACCGCTTGACACCAGCAGAGCTGTGAGTTACATACCTTGGTGAATCCATCCGAATTGCGTTGACAATCAACAGATAACCTGTTTTCTGTTGACAATCAGTTAAAAAACTAATATATTAAAATTACAAATCCGAGTTAGTGCTTTCTAAGGTTTTTACTAAGAACACTACCCGATGGGTTGAATGGGAAACTGTTCTGCCTCCCGTTATTTGGAAAGGGTTTGGTTCTCTTTTCGCATGAACCAAATTTCCAGATCAAAATGCGGTCTGCTTTTGATCACCTATCCAAATCGACAGGAGGTATTTTTTATGAGTAAAATGATCCGAGTAGACATGACGACATTGAAAGTGAACGTAGGTGCTGTGCCGGAAAAGTACGCAGGGCTTGGCGGTCGTGCACTCACTTCCAATTTTGTCAATGACGAAGTCAAGCCTACCTGCCATGCTCTCGGCAAGAACAATAAGATTATCTTCGCACCCGGACTCTTAAGCGGCACATCTGCCCCCAACTCAGGCCGCATCTCTGTGGGCGCAAAAAGCCCGCTGACAGGAACGATTAAGGAGTCCAACTCAGGAGGTTCTTTTTCACAGAAGATGGCGCGCCTTGGCATCAAAGCATTGGTGATCGAGGGATTTGCCGCCGGGGATAAGTTCTATGTCCTCAAAATCGATAAAAACGGTCCTGTACTGGACGAAGCGCCCGCCGAGATTATTGGCGGATGCGGCAACTATGAAGCCATCCGGTTTTTAAGCGAGAAGTACGGCTCGAATGTCGGTATCGCAATCGTTGGACCGGCAGGTGAGTATCGACTGCCTACCGCCAATATCTCCTTTAAAGATCCTGATGGCAATATGCGAAGCGCAGGCCGTGGCGGGCTCGGCGCAGTGCTTGGCTCAAAGAAGATCAAGGCAGTTATCATGGACGATACCGGCGCGGATAAGGTGCCCATTGCAGACCCCGAGAAATTCAAAGAAGCGTCAAAAGTGTTTGCAAAAGCGCTTTTAGATCATCCGGTTTCGGGTCAGGGCTTAGCTGCGTACGGCACGGATGTACTCATCAACATA
The DNA here is from genome assembly GCA_963665375.2 of Christensenellaceae bacterium. Classification (GTDB taxonomy): domain Bacteria; phylum Bacillota; class Clostridia; order Christensenellales; family CAG-138; genus UBA7703. The sequence continues at coordinate 1,020,665 of CAXXUL010000004.1, read as the reverse complement.
CTCAATGAAGCGGGTGGCCTGCCTGCCGAAAACTTCCGTAGAGGGCGCATTGAACACAACGATATCATCTCCGGCGAAACAGTAAACGCCACAATCACTGAACGCGGTGGCGAAGGCAAGGTTTCGCACGGGTGTCATTCCGGATGTATTATCCGCTGCTCACAGTGGTATACGGACAAGCAAGGTAAGTACATCACCAGCGGTTTCGAGTACGAAACCATCTGGGGGCTTGGTGCCGACGCGTCGATCAAAGACCTCGACGATATCGCTTACATCGATCGCGCGATGGACGATGTCGGCGTAGACAGCATCGAAACCGCCGTTTCGGTTGCCACCGCTATGGACGGCGGTCTGATTCCGTGGGGCGACGGCAAGGCTGTGCTGGAGATTGTAAAAGATATCGCAAAACCCACGCCGCTTGCAAGGCTTATCGCCGGCGGCTGCGCGATTGTTGGCAAAGTCTGCGGCCTCTATAGAACGCCGGTTGTCAAGGATCAGGCGATTCCGGCTTATGATCCGCGTTCGGTTAAAGGCATTGGCTTGACTTACGCAACCTCCCCGATGGGGGCCGATCACACCGCAGGTTACTGCATCTCCGGCAACATTTTGAAAGTTGGAGCGAACATCGATCCTCTTAAAAAAGAAGGTCAGATCGAGTACTCTCGCGCTATGCAGATTGGCACGGCGGCGGTGGATAGCACGGGCATGTGCTTGTTTGTGTATTTCGGTATCGCGGACAGTCCGGCCGGCTATCAAGCGCTGATCGATATGATCAATGCGCAATACGGCATTTCGCTTACCGCAAAGGACGTTGACACATTGGGCGTTAATGTACTGAAAGTTGAGCGCGACTTTAATAAGCGTGCCGGCTTCACCAATCACCACGACCGCCTCCCGGAGTTCATGGAGTATGAGCCATGCCCGCCGCACAACGAGGTTTGGAACTTCACACCTGAAGAAGTAGACGAAGTCTTCAACTTCTAGACCGTATATTGTGCATCAATCGAGTGTTAAAAGCAGGAACGAGCCGGTGCAATATCCGGCTCGCTTCGGTTTTCGGGCTTCTTGTCCTTGTATTTCTCTTGGTGTAAACTGATCCTGCAGAGGGGTACGAGCAATGAGCGTTCTCCAATTGATATGGCAACGCCCCGTTTCTTTCAATCGGGGTAAAACCTGCCGATCTTGCATTTGCCACATTTGGAAACACATTCCGGGCATCTATGAATGGAGTTGTATTTATTATGATGGAATATGCGAACAAATCACTCGAAATCAGGGGCTTTATGCAGCTGAACTCCGTCCTTCGTAAAAAATACGGCTCAATGCCATTCTACATTGATCAGGATAAGCCCATTACCGGCTTTGATTTGGCAACGCGTCTTGAGATCGCGCATCAGGAAATCGAGGTAATATTCGTGAACGGATTTGTACAGGCGCTTGACTTCGTCATTCAGCCGGGAGACAGGGTTGCGTTTCTTCCGCCGGGATGTCCCGGCCCATACCGCATTGCCCTCGGATTCTATGGCAAGAACCAGGGAAACAAAGCAAGCTTCAATAATAAGAATAAGCGCGAAGATTAAACACCATAGCAAAGACCGGCACAGGAGGGTTGAATATGACTGTAACCGTGAAACTGTTTGCCACGCTTCGCTTGTACGGCGAGAAGGAGCAAAAGATTGTGTCACAAACCGGTTTGACACCGGGCGATATCATTGACCGGCTGCAGCTTCCTAAAAACGAAGTCGCTATCATCATGATCAACGGTCGCCACGCAACGATAGACACCGCGTTGAATGAGGAAGATGTGCTCTCTCTCTTTCCGGCGGTCGGTGGTGGTTGAACGTTTCTTGGGCTTTAGCGGCAACCGATTACGCTCGAGAAGCGCTTATCCCTTGGAATACATGAGAGAAGCGACCTCGTAAGTATGATTCAACAGATCGAAGAAGAGTACCTTTTGGCGCAGTATATCACCACGCCCCGTCAGTATCTTCATGACCTCCGCCACCTCCAGTGCTGCTGCAAGTTGCGGCGCAAACGCCGGGCTGCTGGATGGCGACGTTTCTCTTTTGTCGTGAAACAATTCGTGTAATGTGCGATCTCCTGGAAATACACTTGTGACCTGTCCAAAAAATCCGTCTATTCCGCCGTGAACAAATGGAATGCTGACAGATTCGCAAGCGTCTTCCAACGTCAGGCGTGAAGGTATGTTGTCCAAACAATCCACGACAACATCGTGTCCGGCAAGTATTTCGCAAGCGTTTTCGGCAGTCAGCATGACATCGCGGGCAAGCACGGTGACCTCGCTATTAATTTCAACCAGCGCGGCCTTTGTGACAGTAGCCTTGTGTTGCATCAGGTTATGTTCCGTGCAGAATATCTGCCGGTTGAGGTTGCCCGCAGTAAATACATCACCGTCAACCAATGTCAGCTTCCCGACACCGAGCCGGGCAAGAGACATAATTACATGCCCTCCAATTCCGCCGCAGCCGACGATGCATACTGTCCGTTGGCAGATAAGTAGCAGCTCTTCCTCGGTAAACGCGCCGAGGTTTTTTTTATAGCGTTCATCTAGAGTGCTCATTTTGCCACATCTTTCTTTTTGCTCCTGTCAACTCCGCGCGCCTGCCGCAAAAGCCATACCATCCAATCTACGGGACAACCGTATCGTTCGAGAAACATCGCTGATCTGCCGTTGATTTCTTTGCAGTCACTAATATTATAACATTACCTCATGCTTGAACCAGCCCCGAAATGTTTGAACCGGTTTCTTCAGATAGCAATTCATTTCAAGGAACAAAACGGTAGAGTTAAAACGCAGTCGAAAAAAAGCGTCTAAAACAACTACATACCGATGCTGAACGTCTCTATCTCGAAGCAGGCGGAGAAATGCGCCGATTCTGAAATTATCATCCGGCATTACATCCGAAAACTTCATTTTTCAATTCGACCCGGCTTGCACCTGCCCTCACGATTCATGCGATATCACTTCGCGAGGTTTTGTTCAGATCAATACTCATGAAGTGATATCGTTCGCGGGTGCTTTTTCTATGCAAAAACCCGAAAATCGGGCATTTTTCGTTTTGGTAATTGTATTTCTTCATCGATAATTGTCGGGTTCGGGCTTGCAGCGGGTGCACGCGCCACGCAAGCTGTTTTTAATTCAAGCATCCGCATGCGAACCGGGCGATCGATGTAGCCAAAACAACCCTGCAACAGCGTACCGACGGCCGACTGTTTGAATGACGGACGTGGTTAGTCCGAATGTGGACGTGTCAGACCAATTACCCTCTTATTGTAGTAGCTTAGGCATGAGATAAAACAGAGCATGGCTGGCTTCCGTGTTCCATCCGTGAATGCATTACAGCAACGTGGACAGCTCTTTTGGTGGAACGCCTCACCGCCTCTTCATAGGAATTCTCTGGTCTCTCAACTATGCATCAGAACGCAACAGTGCGAATCACTCCAGTATGATATCCAGTATCACACGATTCGTTTCGTGCATGCCCTCTTTGGCCATGCGCCCGACGCTGTCGATCGTCTCCTCTACGCCGGACTTGATGATTCCCTCACCCTCTTGAAACGCCTCGCCTGCGCGAGCCAAATCGTAGCCCAGAAATGCGCTCTCCAGCGCGACCGCGATCTTGTTGGCGCAGCTGGATTTTGCTCCATCGCAAACCATACCGCCGATACAGCCGATTGAGTTGACAATGGATTGCGAAATCACCTCATAGGAATCTCCGTTGAGATACGATATCCCCGCAATTGCGCCTGTCGCCGCGCAGACCGCTCCGCAATACGCAGACAGCCGGCCGATCGCCGTTTTCTGACGGATCGCAACCAGATTTGAAACACAGAGCGCGCGCAGAAGCCGCTCCTCCGTAACACCCATCTCCTCGGCGTAGACGATGACCGGCAGAGAAACCGTCAGTCCCTGATTCCCGCTGCCGCTGTTGATGACGACCGGCAGCGCACAGCCGTTCATGCGCGCATCACTTCCGGCGGCTGCCATCGCCTTTGCCTTTGCGCGAATATCTCCCTCACTCCGCGTAAGGATCGTCTTGCCAACGCGCACACCCCAGTCGTGATTCAGCCCCTCGTTGGCAATCGAGGTGTTATGGCGAATCTGCAACCGCAGCAAGTCCGCAAATTCTGAAAGATCCACCGTATCCGCGAATGTAAGAATATCGCGGATGTTCAAGCGCTCGTACTTGTGTGCTTCGTCAATCGTGTCCTGCTGGCGATTTTCGTGCAGTACGACTCCGTTTCTGCGCACTGTCCCAAGGCCAGTGTGCGTGCGTATGATCTCCACCGACGCGCTGTCCTCGCCCGCACGCAGAACCGCTTCTATCCGTAGCGGCGTTTCGTGCTCGGTTAAATGAATGCGTACCAGTCCGCTGCCTAAGTACTCGCGAATCCTGCGGTTGTCGTCGTCATCGAGCGAGGACAGCACCTCCAGTTCTCTTGCGGCATCCCCGCCGAAAAGGCCCGCGAGCGCGGCTGCCTCGATTCCGCGCAGTCCACCGGTCTGGGGAACGGTCACCACGTTCGCGTTCTTGATGATGCTGCTCGTGCAGTACAAATCGCAATGTTCCGGCATCTTCCCCAATATGTTTTTCGCATAAGCGACACAGTAGGCAATCGCAATCGGTTCCGTACACCCCAACGCGGTCTTGAGTTCGCTTCTTAGAATTTCCTGGTAGATTTGACTCGTCTGTGTATCCATTTCGTTCTCTGCTTTCTAGGTTCGGATCGATCCTGTGAAAAAGTCTTCGTTTCAGGTGAGCATCAGGCGCATCAACAGTTCCGCGAGCCGTGACAACTCGTCAACCGACATATACTCCGCACAGGAGTGGCAGTTGTGCATCGCGCTCGCGATGACGACGCCCGAAATCCCGCGCTGCGCGAGGATGTTGTTGTCGCTGCCGCCGAACGTGCGTACCGCCTCTGGCTTGAGTCCATACGCTTCGCACGCACGAACGTATCGCTGCACCACAGGCGCGTCCTCCGGCGTATGATACGCCGTGATCAGGCAATTGCTTGAGAAGCGCAGGCGAGCGCCGAATTCGTCGCAAGCGCGCTGAAACGCCCGCTGAGTCACCTTCAGACAATCGAGCGCCTCCGCGTGATCCCCGCCGCGAATCTCTCCCTCCACCGTACACGCCTCCGGCACGATATTGGTCAGCAGCCCGCCCTGAATTTTACCGATATTCAGCGTCAAGTCGGCTGAGATGCGCCCGGTCTTCAGACCATCGATGGCGCGCGCCGCGGTCAGGATCGCGCTGATGCCTTGCTCCGGCGCAAACCCCGCGTGGGACGCTTTTCCCGTAATCTCCGCGCGAAACGTCAGTATCGTAGGTGCCGCGACGACCACCTGACCGTGCACGCCGTCAAAATCCGGCACATATGCTTCTTTGGAGCGGATCACAGAGGCGTCGAACGCCGCAGCCCCGGTGCAGTAGGTCTCTTCGGAAACGGTAAACAAGACCTCGATATCCCGCTTCAGCGCGTTTTGCTCCAGCAGCGACTGAACGGCCTCGAGGATCGCGCTGATGGCGGAAACGTCGTCCGCGCCGAGGACGGTATCCCCCGCGGCATGGATGGTTCCGTCGCGCTCCAGTATGGCGCGCTTATTGAGCGCCGGCTGTACCGTATCCATATGCGCGCAAAACAAAAGCGGGGGCAGCGAATCGCCCCCGCGCAGAACAGCAAAGAGGTTTCCGCTGTTGCCGCCAATCCTCCCGCCCGCGTCGTCCTCCCGCACGTCGAACCCGAGCGCGAGAAGGCGGCACTTGAGTTCGTCCGTCATCGCTCTTTCGCCAAGAGACGGGCTGTCGATCGCGGTCAGCTCAAAGAAGGATTCCAGCAACCGCTCACGGTTGATCTGCATGATATTCTCTCCCGGTTACCTGTATTTTTCGATGAGCTCGTGCGTAATCTCCGCGCCATAGCAGCCAATCGCGGTTGTGGACTGGCCAGCAAAAAGATTGCCAAGGCTCAAACACTCCCGGATCGAGTCTCCGCGCGCCATACCGTATATGACGCCCGCCATGAAGTTATCGCCAGCGCCGGTGGTGTCCACCGCGTGGAAATCGTCGATGGCAGGCAGGTATTGCACGGCTCCATCATCGAAGTAGGCGCATCCGCCCTTTCCGAGCGTGATGACGGGGTGCTTGGTATATCGCGCGAGGAAGCGAAGCGCATCCTCCGGATTGTCGGTGCCGGAAATCTTCATCGCTTCCTTGTCGTTCGGGGCAAACACATCTACAAACGGCAGAAAATCCTTCATGTCATCGATCGAAAGGTCGTCGCTCCAACCGCGGTCGTAGACAATCCTGACCCCGGCGTCATGCAGGCGCTTCGTCACGTCCGGATGCCCGACGGGCGCAAAGGTGACCTTTGCGTCGGACAAAAAGTCATAGACCACCTGACCTGCCAGCAGGCTCTCGTAGACATGCGTGTTGTGGGAGAGGAACGCGCGGTCGCTATCGAAGGAAAACACGCAGGTCACAACGACGGGTTCCGGATGATCGACCGGGAAGTTTGTGACGCTATGGAAGCCGTATTTTTTCAGCAGCGTGCGGCTGATGTTGCTTAAGTCGTCATCCCCCAGAAAGGTTCCAAGCTGCACCTGACAGCCGAGCTTATCCAGAACAAGCGAGCAAACCTGAGGCCCGCCGCCGAGCTGCAACAAGAATGTATCGGCAAACACCTCTTCGCCGGGGCTTGGCATTCGCTGAAACCCCTTGAAGAGCAGATCCAGATTCATCTGTGCAAATGTTTTAAAATCATACATCGTCATATCCTGCCATATGTGAAAACTTCCCCTATTAAACCCCTTTGCCGGACACAGCCCGGCGCAGGCGCGTATTAGATATCCATATCGAGATACTGCGCATACTGCCGAAAGAAGGCTGCGGATAAATCCGCTGCAATCTGCAGATCGTTGACCAGCGGATGCAGATACAGCGCGCGCGCCGCCTCCGCCTCGTCCCGCTCGAGGATGGCGCGTATGGTGCCGCGCTCAAAGCTCTTGATGCGTAGAAGTTGCTGCAGCTGAAACGCGCTGATCTCGCCGACGGGTACGGGGTGTGCGCCGTCTTGATCGATCCGGCAGGTGATCTCCACCACATCGTCGTCGGCAAGCCCCGAAATCGCGCCGTTGTTCGGCACGGAGAGCACCATGCGGCAGGGCTGTCCCCCGCGCGCCGCACGGAGAAAGCGCAGCGCAACCGCCGCATAGCCGCCCTCGTCCGGCCGGGAGATAAACTCCTCCAGCGTCGGTGAAACCCATGCTTTCTCGCGCCGCTGCCCGCTCTCAATCGAGAAATAGGCGTTCTCGCGCTCCGCATAAGCGTGCATATACAGCGAGAATGCGCGTTCCACGTCCTGCGGAAACGTCAGCGTGTCCAGCTGTTCCTCCAGCGCGCGGTTGATGCGCCAAATCGTCTCTCCACGGGTCTCCGCGGCGTGCTGCAACCGCTGCTGGGTCAGCGCACGGTTGTAGTAGAAGTAGAGATACTCGTTGAGCAGGCAGCCGTCGTTGAGCCGAACCTGCTCGGGCGTAAACAGGCGCATCTCCGAACGGACGAACGTTTCGGGGTTCTCAAGCAACTCCTGCTGTACGCTTTTTCCGTGTACGGCCGCATTTCGAAAGAAGGAATAGTGATTCAGGCCGTAGCAATCGATCGAGAGTTCGCCGTCCGCAACGCCCAGAATCTCCTCCAGCTGGCGGATAAAGCCGCTGGGTGCGTCGCAGATTCCATAGACGTTGTCATACCCCTTCGCGCGCAGTGCCTGCGTGATGATGCCGCTCGGGTTGGTGAAGTTGAAAATTAAGTGTCCGGGGTTGGAAACGCGCTTTGCCAGCGCGCAATAGGAAAGCAGCGTCGGCAGCGACCGCAGCGCCATCGCAAACCCGCCCGCGCCCGTGGTCTCCTGCCCCAGCACGCCGTGATCGAGGCAGGTGCGCTCATCGAACACGCGTGACGCGTCCCCGCCCGCGCGGATCGTCGTGATGATATAGTCCGCGTTTGCGAGCGCCTCCCTAGCGTCGGACGTGACGGAAAAGCGAAGTCCGGGATGGATGCGCGAGACGATCATCCGCGCGATTTCGCCATAGGTTCTGATGTGCCTCTCGTCGGTATCCATCAGGACAAGCTCGTCCACGCCAATGGATGCCGCGGAAACCGCAAGTGATTTTGTTAAGAATGCGGAGCGCGCGCCCGCCCCGCCCAGCACGCATAGTTTCACGTTGTTACGCTCCCTGTTTGCCTGTTTGATACCGCGCGATCTCCGCTTTCAGGCGGTCGATCAACGCCGTGGTTTGCGCTCGATTTTCATCGTCCGGCACACGCGCGTAGAGCGTATCGGCATACGCTAAGAGCATGTCTACGTTCATCTTCCGGTCTGTGCGCCGCACGAACTTGTCGTAGTTGCGGTAGTAGATATCCCGTAGCGTCTGCTCCGGCAAATCCAAACCAAGACAGTTCTCTTCAAAGGCAACGAAGCGCTCCCGCGTTTCCATCGCTTTTCTCAGGCAGGAGACGGTCTCCTGCCAATGATCGGAGAACGTGTCCGTGCCGAAGAGAATCTTGTGCGAGTACTTCGTAAAAAACGCTCTCCAGAACTCGATATCCTTGGCGAAGTTCTCAAACATTTCCCAGCCAGGTGTGATATCAAAATAGAGGTTCGGGTAGCGATCCAGCAGCTCTTCGCAGAGCCCGGGCTGGTCGGAGATAAAGAAAAAGTGCGGAATGCAAAGGTTGAGGTTCGGGTGCTTATGCAGGATTCCGAACGTCTCCTGATCGATTTCAAACTTGTGCGGAAAATCGCCGCCGCCATAGAAGAAGTTCTGCTTGACCGCCCAGTCGGGCAGCCTGTCCCGATACCAGAACTCGACGGGGTCGTTGATATGGTACAGGATCGGGAATTGCGTCCGCTCGGCATAGGTGAACATCTTGTCGTAATTCTCCGCGTCCAGCGGCAGATTCTGACGGAGCCGTACGCCGGGCTTTCCATCCAGCATCTTGATTCCATCGAACCCCGCTTCGGAAAACCAGCGGATCTGCTCCAGCAGATTGTCCGCGTCCGGCACCCGGTCGCCATCGTAGTGGAACGAGCCAAAAGCCTGACACCTGCCGCCTTCTTTGAGCTTTGCCAGTGCGCACAGGAGATTCTGCGTCAGCGCAAACGGCCCTCCCACCAGCGTGCAGGCTAAAAACGTCCAGTGTTCGTATCCGCAATGCTCCACCATGCGGATGCAGGCGTCCAGATCGTCGGGATCAAACACATGAATATGAACATCGTTGATCGGGTATTTATAATACATTTTCTTCCCTCATTTGTTCTGCCATTCGTTCTGCATGTTGCTCTTTGTAATCGTCCGGTCAAGCAGTCCGTCAGCCTTTGATGCCGCTGTGGGCAATGCCTTCGACAAACTGCTTTTGGAAGATCACAAACAGCACGATGATCGGAATCACCGCGATGATTCCACCTGCCATCACCTGCTCATAGTAGGTGGTGTGTTCGCCGATGAGCATGGCAAGTCCCGCTGCCAGCGTCATCTTGCTCGCACTGGAGTTGTTGATCAGCGGCCACATGAGGTCTTTCCAGGTGCCGAGCATCGCAAGGATCGCGAGCGTGGTCAGCGCGGGCTTCACCAGCGGGAGCAGCACGTCCCAATAGATGCGGAAGTATCCGCACCCGTCGATGCGCGCCGCTTCGTCCAGCTCCCTTGGTATCGTGGAGAAGAACTGGCGCATCAAAAATACCCCGAAGATATTGAAGAGTCCCGGCAGCACGAGGCCGATCAGCGTATCGGTCAAGCCGAAGTAGACCATGAGCTTGAACCGCGGGATGATGAAGATCTGTCCCGGCACCATCATCAGCGCGAGCATGCCTAAAAAGAGCAGGTTCTTGCCCGGAAAGCGAAGCCGGTCGAACGCATACGCGCAGATGGTCACGATCATCAGCTGGCCTACGATCATCAAAATCGTCACGACGATCGTGTTGAAGTACAGCTGCGGAAAATTCAGCTTGTCGGAGATGATCGCGTAGTTGACCCACTGAACGACGTCCGGGAAGAACTTCAGCGGAATCTGTATCGTCTCCTCATAGGTCTTGATGGAGGTTAAAAACATCCAGACAAACGGGCCGAAGGCTACGAACGCCGCGATGACCAGCAGGATATGCGTCCCCAGCTTTGAGGCCTTCGTCTCTCCTGTGAGCGAGCTTGTTTTTTTCATTTGATTCGCGTGTTTCATGCGCTTACTCCTCGCTCTGCACCCAGCGTTTACGGAATATCATCTGGATGACGGTGACGATCATGATGATAAAGGCGAGTACGACGGTGATCGCAGCGCCGTAGCCGCGCATACTGCTCTTATTGAACGCGCACTCGTAGAAATACGTAACCAGGCTCATGCTGTAGGTATATGCGAGCGCCTTTCGATCTACCATCAGGTAGATGAAATCGAATATCTGGAGGATGCCGATGGTCACCATGATCACGGAGAAGAAGATCATCGGGCTGAGCATCGGCAGCGTGATTTTGTAGAAGAGCTGGCGGTTGCTTGCGCCGTCGATCCGCGCGGCCTCGTAATACGACTTGCTGATGCCCTGCATCGCCGCGAGCATGATGATGGTATAGTAGCTGACCATGGACCAGACCACGACGATGATGATCGACCATCGCACATAGTGCACATCTCCAAGCCAGGCGACGGGCTCCACGCCGACTTTTTGCAGCAGAAAATTGACGACGCCGTATTTATAATTAAGGATCCAGCGCCAGAGTATGCCGATTGCGGCCGGAATCGTGACCGCCGGGATATAGAGGAGCGTGCGATAGATCGTGCGCCCCTTGATGTTCTTGTTGATGAGGTTTGCGAGAAACACGGAGAGTACGACGACGAGCGGTACCCCGACGATCGTATAAAAAGCCGTGTTCTTCAGCGCAATCCAAAATGTTTCGTCCTGGAGCAGTTTCGAGTAGTTCGAAAGTCCCACAAAAGTGCCTTCGCCAAAGGTACCGACCTTGCGAAAGCTGATCAGGATATTCTGCACGAACGGGATGACGGAAAAGAGGATCAACCCCGCGAACATAGGCAGGATAAAGGTGTACGCCGCAATGATCTCGCTTCTGCGCTGCCTGTTCCCACCCGTTTTCTGTTTCTTCATGAAATCCCTCCCGATTGCCCGTTGTTGCGTCGCGGTGCATGCCGCGCTGCGTATCTTTTGTTTTGCCCCTTCCCGCGCAGTTTGCGCGGGAAGGGGTTGTGTCTCGCGTCCACCGGCGAAAATCATACAGGTGATCCCGCCGGATTACAGAGCCGATCGATTATTTATAGAGTTCGTCCAGAACAGCCTGCGCCTGCTTCGCGCCGTCGTCCAGCGCGTCGCTGACCGACTTCGTGCCGGCAAACGCGGCCTGCATCGAATCATCAGCATACGACGTCCAGTCGAAGTTGCCGTTGGAGGGATACGGGAAACCCGTCACGGATGCGTCCATGAAGACCTGCGCGTTGATGTTCTTGAAGTTGGCAACATAGGCTGCCTGTGCCGCGAGGCAAGCAGGAATGTCGATGCCCTTCTGCGCTTCATATTCTTCGCTCTGCTGGCTGGTGATGAACTTGATCAGCTGCCAGGCTGCGTCTTTGTGTTCGCTCTTGGAAGCCATCACGTAGCCAAGGCCGCCCATGGTGCTGTGGTTGTCCACCTTCATGGCTGGCATCTGGATCAGCTTGATCTGGCCCGCAGTGCCCAGGGTGCTGGTCTCCAGCACGCTTGCTTTCCAGGAACCGATAAACACCATTGCCGCCTGACCGGAGACAAACAGGTCTGTTCCCTTCGTTTCGGAGAGCACGGAGTACGGCGCCATCTGGCCGTTTGCCATCAGGTCAACCACCTGCTGGATGGCATCCTTGGATTCCGGCGCTGCGGTGCCGCAGGTCTTGCCATCTGCGCTGAGGTAGGAGCCGCCATTCTGATAGAGGAAGTTAATCCAGGAAGGCTGGCCGTCGAGTTCCATGACGATGGGGTACTCGGTGCCTTTCGCCGCTGCGATCTTGTCCTTGAGTTCGGAGGCGATGGTCCGCATATCGTCCCAGGTCCAGCCGTCGTTGGGCAGCGCGACGCCGTAACGATCGAAGATTTCCGTGTTCAGCGCAACCGCGACCGTATCGAGGCCTTTCGGCAGAGCGTACTGCGCTCCATTCAGATTATAGGCCGCATAACGGCCCTGCGAATAGATACCGGTGTCGAAAGAGTCCGCCGCAATGTAGGAATCCAGCGGCTCAAGCAGGTCCGCTGCCACATACTTGTTGATGTACACGTTCATCCAGAATACATCGGGCGCTTCAGTCGTCTCAAGAGATGCGTCGAGCTTTGCCCAGTAGGAATCCCACGGGATCTGCTCGATGGTGACGTGGATTTTGCCCTCGTTTGCGGTGTTGAACTTATCGACGTTCTCCTGCACCACGGGCAGCTGCGTCTCGTCCCAGAGCTGCATGGTCAGTTCCACCGGCTCCGTCGCCGCGGGTTCGGGCGCCGTGGTAGCCTCTGCAGTGGCGTCGCTCGTTGCAGCGGGTACGGCAGGTTTTGTTGCGCAACCAGTTGCGCACACAAATGTCAACGTGAGCAACACGCTCAATAACAGGGCTGTGATTCTCTTTTTCATTCTTATTCTCCTTTTTGATGATTTCTCAAATAAGCCCTTGAAAAAATGCAAGGACCAAGAGCCGTAGATGATGTTGTCGTCGGGTCGTCTTCTAAATACGGCGGCAACTTTCCCGCTCAACGATGGTGTGCTGGAGCAGGATTTCCGAGCTGAGTTCTCCTGTCGGCTGCTCGATGATATCGAGCGACTTTTTGATAAACCCGTCGATGGGTTGGTGGATGGTGGTGAGCCGCGGACGGATCTTGCTTGCGATGTTCAGGTCGTCGTATCCGAGCACGGAGACATCCTTTGGTACGTTGAGGCCTGCATCGTAGAGCGCCGCCATCGCGCCGACGGCAAGCTCATCGCTAAAGGCAAAGATTGCGGTGAAGTTCAACTTGTTGACGAGGGCGTTCTGCACCGCTTGATGCCCCGCCTCAAACGTCAGCGGCCCGCAGATGATATTGGTCGAAGGCAGCGGCAGCCCGCGCACCTCCATCGCCTTCCTGCAACCTGCGATGCGTTGGAACCCCGCGCCGATCTTATTTACATCGTCGGAGAGGATGAGGATATCGCGGTGGCCGAGGTTGAGCAGATAGTTCGTTCCGTCGTAAGCCGCCATGATGTCGTTGACATGTACCATGTCCGACTCGTGATTCAGCGCAACGCCGCCGCACATCACGGTGCGTACGCCGATGCCCTGAAGATACAGCAGGATCGAGTTGTCGATCTCTTCTTCAAAGTAGATCGCGCCGATGGGTTTCATCCGGCTGACGAAATTCTTCACCGATTCGGGTGCGGCGGGGTCGTATTGCAGCAGAACGAACGAATGGCGGCTGTCTTTCTTCTGATCAAACAACTCGCTGACCGCTTTGCTGTAAAAAGAAAACCGCAGGTGTGTCACCAGCACCATGATGATCTTTCTGCCGTCCTTACGAATAACTTCCTCGCAACCCAACTCGCGCAGCGCCGAATTGATCTTGTCCGCGAGTTCCTTGCTTACCTCTTCCGTTCCGTTGAGATAACGGGAAACGGTAGCCGGGGAGACGCCTGCGGCTAAAGCTAGTTTTCGGGTGGAAACATTCATTTGTCAGCTCCTAAAGTGTTTCTGAAACATTCGGATCGTTTTACAAAGAGTTTTGCGGACGGGTTCGATTACGATTGTCATTATATGGGTCGTTTTTTCGCCTGTCAACCCCGAATTTTCGAAATTCTCGCAGAATCCAACTGATTTTTTCAATAAAACGATGAAAAAAGTGTTTCGTAACACTTTTTCTCTGATTCCGACAAGCCTTTTTCGTCATGCGCAGCAGCACACGTGTGCTTCTTCGCGCATCAATACACATAATGAAGCATTTTTCGAGAGATTATTGACTTCTTTTCACCGATTGACAACCGCATCGCACTGGTGTACTGTAAAAACAATCTCCGGATACCGGATTGTAATGGTGAAACAGTTTGAAACAATTGAGTGAAAAAACAAGCAGCTATATAACGCTCGGCGTCAAGGTCCTCCGCTTCTCCTTACCGCTGATGCTCACAAACCTGCTTCAGCTTCTTTATAACACTGCGGATGCGGTGGTGGTCGGGCGGGTAGCGGGAAGCAACGCGCTTGCCGCAGTTGGATCCACGAATTCCATCATTATCTTGCTGGTCACGCTCTTTAGCGGCATCTCCGTAGGCGCGAATTATCTCGTTGCCCGTTATTACGGCGCGGACGACCACAAAGCGATCTATGAAACCGTGCATTGCGCGGCGTTGTTGAGTCTGATTCTCGGCGTTGCCGCCGGAGTGATCGGTTACGCCTTCTGCACGCCGATCCTGCGGCTGACGAATACGCCACCGGATATACAGGCGCTTGCCGCGACCTACCTTCGGATCTACTTCATCGGCGTACCCGCGCTCGTCGTGTTCAACTTCGGCGCGGCGATTCTCCGCGCGGTGGGTGAGACGCGGTATCCGCTGCTCATCATGATCGTCTCGGGCACACTGAACGTTGGTCTCAACGTGGTGCTTGTGGTTTATGCGCATCTCGGCGTAGCGGGTGTGGCGATCGCAACGTCGTTTTCCCAGTTTATCTCTGCCGCAATGGTGACCTACCGCCTGATCCGCACGCGGGAAAGTTACCGTCTGCTCCCGAAAGCGATCCATTTTTACGGCGATAAGGCGGCGGACATGCTGCGTGTCGGACTCTCGGCGGGCGTACAGGGCATCGTGTTCTCCATTGCAAACGTTATGGTACAGTCGGTCGTCAATACATTCGGCGCGGCGGCGGTTGCGGGCAACGCGGCGGCAACCAGCCTCGAAGGCTTTATCTATACGATACAAAACGCGTTTTATCAGGCCGCAATCACCTTTACGAGCCAGAGCATCGGCGCAAAGCTGTATCAAAATGTCACAAAGGTCTATCGCGTTTGTATAACCTATTCCTTCGCGTTCGGCGTGTTCTTCTGCGCGCTGCTCTGGCTAAACCGAACCGCGCTGTTGGGTATCTACATCAAGCCGGACGATCTGGCCTTCGACGCGGTCATGCTCGTCGGCATTACGCGGCTTAAGATCATCAGCCGCTTTCAATGGCTCGGCGGGTTGATGGAGGCCGCTTGCGGGTCCATTCGCGGACTTGGCAAAGCGCTCAGCCCGACGCTTGTCACGCTTATCGGCGCCTGCGCACTGCGCATTTTTTGGATCTATTTTGCCTATGCGCATTATGGCACTCTCGCCAGCCTCTATGTCGTATACCCCGTTTCCTGGGCTGCCACATTTCTCGTGCAGGCGCTGCTGCTGCAGATCTACAAAAAGCAGCTGCCATGCCAGCCTTTGAAAGGAGCCGAATCAGTTGTTTAAGTTATTCAATCTCGATTCGCCGATCTCTTCGTTTCTCTCCGACGCACTCGATTTTATCGTGATAAACCTCCTCGCTATCCTTTGCGCGCTGCCGGTCGTGACCGCGGGCGCGTCCTACTCCGCGCTTGCGGGCGTCATGACCTCCTACGCGCTGGATCAGGCGCCGATTCGTGCACGCGATTTTTTTGCGCGCTTTCGGGCTGTGTTTCTCCGCGCAACGTTGAGCTGGGTGATTCTGCTTGCCATATCGGCACTCTTTCTGATGAACATCCGCATCATCGAGGGCATGCCCTCCGCGCTCCGGCTCTTCTTCGTAAGCGGAATGCTGTTTGTTTCCCTATCCGTGCTGTTCACGGCGGCAATGCTCTTTCCGATGCTTTCGTTTACGTCTCAGCCGCATCTTCCAACTCTCTGGAAAAGCGCGTTTCTCATCGCCTTTGCAAAACTGCCTCGAACGCTGTCTATGGCGGTGATTCAAGGCGTGCCATTGTTTCTGTTGCTGATCCTGCCGCGCACTTTTTTGCTGTTGAGCCCCGTTTGGGTCATTTTCTGGTTTTCGCTTGCCGCGTTCTTCTGTGCCAGGATCGGCGGGCGGTGGTACGCGAGATCGTAACGAGATACGGCTGTATAGAGTTAAACAATGCGTGACATTTTTTGCACCAGCCTTGGGGTTATGCGCTGGAGTATCTTGCCAGAGCACTTGTTTCTGTATGCACAAATACCCGCTTTCAACATGGTCAAAACCGCTTTGCGGCCTTTCTCAGCATCTCTGCCCGGATTCAAAACAGATCGAAAGAATCGACAGTTAAAAGTTGTATATGCAACGGGTGTTTGGTATAATGGTCGTCAAAGGTTCCAGCGTGTGTAAGATGCTGTTTCTACGCATTTGGTACGCACGCATTCGATGTAGCCCTATGTACGAGAAGATGGTGACCTATGTTTCATATTCGCAACGCAATTCTGAACATTCGAAGGCATTGGACAAAGAGTTTGCTGGCAGTGAGCACCTGTATGCTCATTGTCGTGTTTCTGCTTCTATTTTTCCGCGGGCTGGAGACGAATTTGCGGCAGCTCGAAGCGCTGCCGGGGGCGATTCCGATCGAGGGGCGAATCAATAATCTAAACGGGACGCTTTCTTCGGGAATGATGATCCAGGAGCGTGTGATGGATGCCCTGGATCAATCTGTGTATGTGGCGGATCTGAATTACACGGCGGAGCTCTCAGCGGCGGTCGGTGAGATGTCCGAGGACGAGACGACGGACGCGGGGGCTTTTACGTTTCCGTTGTGCCTCGGCGTGAACCGGGCGGAGGCATATCCGGATTTGACGTCGGGAGAGGTGCATTACGCGCAGGGCGCTGGGCCCGAAGTGCTGGCGAGCGCGGAGCCGGTGTGCGTGATCCGGAAACAGGAGCTGGACGAGCAGGGCCTTACGTTGGGAGACAAGGTTCAGATGACCTTGTTTAACATCACCTATCCGAACGATAATGCCATGAAGAAGTTCCATCCGTTGGGCGTATATGAGGTAACGATTGTCGGAAGCTTTGACCCGATGATGAGCGAGAGTACGGCAAGACCCGCGCAGGTGGTCTTCCCCGTCGGGTGGCTGCGGGCGATCTATGCGGAGAAGGATGTCATGTTCTTCGCGGACTCTGCGCATTTTCGGGTTGCGCGACCGCTTGAATTAAACCGTTTCAAAGCGGAGATGGACAAGATCGGTTTGCTGCCGGTCATCTCCCAGGCGAACTCGACGCAGCGCGGCACCTCGCTGACGGTGAATGATGAGACGTTCATCAAAGCCGCGACGCGCTTGAAGGAGAATATAACGATGCAGCGGATGCTGATGCCGTTTGTCATCCTGATTGTGGGACTTCTGGGCTTCGTTGTTTCATATCTGCTTTTGCAGAGCAGACGACCGGAGATCGCGATCATGCGCTCGCTTGGCGTCACGCAGAAGAGCTGCTTTATCATGCTGCTTTTCGAGAACGCAATTCTGGAGTTGAGCGGGAGCCTCGCGGGCGTCGTTGCCGCGTCGCTACTGGTCAAAGTGGATGTCGTTTTGGGGCTTGCGGTCGTTATTCCGTTCTTTGCCGTCTACATGGCGGGCACCGCGGTGGCGCTGGTCCTGTTGGGCCGGTTCAGCGTGATGCAGGTGCTGACCGCACTAGACTAGGGAGGAAATTATGCTGGAAGTAAAGGATGTCAGATACGTCTATCAGAGCAAGTACCAGTCGATCGAAGCGCTCAAGCATGTGAATTGCAGCTTCGAGGCGGGTCGGCTTTACGCGGTAATCGGGCCTTCGGGCAGCGGGAAAAGCACGCTCCTATCCCTCCTTGCAGGGCTGGATCTGCCTTCCTCCGGTGAAATCCTTGTGGAGGGCTGCTCCCTGCAAACGATGGATCGCGACCGGTACCGCAGGGAAACGGCCTCTGTGGTCTATCAATCGTTCAATCTTTTTCCACTCTTGACGGCGCTTGAGAACGTGATGTACCCGATGGAGCTGTTAAGCGTGAAGCGCGCGGAGGCAGAGGCCACGGCGAAGCGCCTGATCCACGAGGTCGGGCTGGAGGAGAAGATCTTCCGCCAGTTTCCCGTCATGATGAGCGGCGGCGAGCAGCAGCGCGTCTCAATCGCCAGAGCGCTGGCGGCAGGCGGGCGGATTCTGCTTGCGGACGAGCCGACAGGCAATCTGGACTCGACCAACGAGGAGACGATCGTGAAGATTCTGAAGGAGCTGGCGCACGAGAGAGGATATCTCGTGATCGTCATCACCCATAATCCGAGCGTCTATGAGCAGGCAGACGTCATCTACCGGATGCGGGACGGAGTGCTGAAAACGTGAAACAGCATGTGGGTGACCAAAGGGAGAAAAGGGTCATGAGCGAAATCTCCAACAGTATCCGGCAGATTCTGCGCACGCCGCTGCGATCGGGGCTTTTCCTTGTTCTGGTCAGCTTATCGGCGTCTCTTTTAACGCTGGGCGTCGCGCTCTATATGATCGGCGAAGCGAACATGAAGAGGCTTGAGGAGGTCTTTGTCACCATCGGCCTTGTCTCGCAAACGCCGGACAGGCATGAGACGGTCAGCTACTGGGATGCCGAGAAGAAAAAGTATACTTCCTACTCCGCATCCGTGTACGACAAGTATATTGCGCCGGACGTGCTGCTTTTCGACGGCGCGGATTATATCATTCCCCCCAAGCACAGGGCATATTACGGAGCTTACGATCCAAACCTCAAGTACCCCGATAACTCGTATATCCGCCTGATTGCACAGACGCGTACGCGTTATCCAATTGTCGTGGTGACGCCGATTGAGGACTGCGTTCCCGATCATCCGGTGCCGTTAAAGCTGCTTCGGGAGCTCTATGGCATTCAGGGAATCGCGGGGCGCAAAATCGGAGACTGGGAAACCGTTTTGTTCTGCGATCACGAGAACCCCAACCCGCAGACGCTATACGCGGGAAAAACCTACGTGATGACTTTGGAGCTGCGGCCCTCGCATCGGGAGTGGATGGAGACACACACGGGCGTCGACGCGCTGTTCGGCGAATACGCTCCGCGTTCATACCATAATAGCTATGTCGTTTCGACCCAGTATACGCCGGAAGGCGTTTTAATTCCGGATGAAAAGCCTTTGGATAACGGATATCAAGAGGTGATGGCCGACTTCTTCGAGTCGCCCGACGGGCAGCGTTGGCTGGAGCTCGCGAAATCGATGGATATGGCCGAGCATACGTATCCCGTGATCCCCACCGACAACACGCAGCTATTGATGTCCTTCTACGTCGGGAACTCCTCGATCGTGGACGGGCGCGATATTTCAGCGGAGGAATATCAGCAGGGACAATCCGTCTGCCTGATCAGCCAGCAATTCGCGGAGTTGAACGGGTACGCCGTTGGCGACACCTTGCCGGTCTCGCTCTACTACGCGGACTATTACGACTCGGCCAGCCGCGATTTTCCGCCGGACGGGCTGCTGGTGGGAAATCCCAACCACCTGCTCAACGCACAGGGTAAATGCTACGATATCTTCGATCAAGATAATTACACCATAGTCGGGATTTACAACGAGATTAATCAGGTGTCCTACTCCGAGGGGTACGACATGGCAGGATACGGCGTGGTGGTCCCGGCGGCCTCTGTAAAGAGCAGCGACGCAAACAACATACTGGATTACGGCCCGATGAAGGGATTCAATACGGTGTTCCAGATTCCGAACGGGAGCGTGGAGCGGTATCTGGAAAAGTGGAACGCAATAGCCGGGACAGGTGATGGGGATGGAATCGGTTCCCACATAGAGATCTCCATCTACGACAAGGGGTACACACAGATCAAAGAAGGCCTGTCGCAAATCAATCAAGTGGCTGTTGCCTTACTGGTCTCCGGTCTGCTGGTCACCATACTGATCCTTCTGTTCTTTTGCAACCTGTTCATCGGCAAACAAAAGAGACGGACGGCAATCGAACGCTCGCTGGGTATGGGAAAACGATCCTGCACCATCTCACTTCTGACCGGAGTGTTGGCGATCGTGACGACCGGCAGCATCGTCGGCAGCGGTGCCGGATACGCTCTCTCCGGCGCTGTCATGGGCCTGCTCGGTGCCCTGTCCAAATCGGTCTCCTTCAGCACAGAATACAGTAATTGGGCACAAGCTACCTCCGACGTGGAGCAGATGAACCTCGTCACCGGCATGGTCGCCCCGCTTGTCCCGCTGATCTGCTTTGCGAGCGTGGTGCTCCTCGCGCTTGGAATATCGCTCGTGCAAATCCGCGGCAATCTGCGAAGCGAGCCGTTGAAACTTCTGAGCACGCCAAAATCGTAATGGTTACTCTTATAGAGAGAGAAAAATTGTTAAAGTGTGTCTTCAAAATGCGGCGAGTACAAGTCGTACGAATTTTTGCCGACTATTCCTGCCTGCAAATCATCTGCGCTCTCGTGGATGGCGAGAGGTCTGTTTGAGAGTTGACGGAATGGTTCGTTAAAGTCAACTCCCCTTGTGATACAATCCAGCTCGTTGACCGATGCAAACAGTATGAAACCGCCCGACACACGGGCGGTTTTTGCGTTGCTTGAATCCTGATTCTGTAGTGCTCATACTTCCGAAAATTCTGCTCTTCAAAATCAAACGAGGTGCCGTGCAATGCCCGTCCCTGTCGAGATTGACTATCTTACAGTTTTGTCACCTACACATCCGAAAACGTAAGCTTGCGCAATGGCAGCTCGCCTTCTTCCATAATACAATGAACGACGATATCACCTTGGAGGGCGACATGAACGTATTATCTGTTCGAAATGTGAAGAAAACGTACGATTCAAAACACGGCGCGAGAATGTTCACCGCATTGAATGGCATCAGTTTCTCGATCGAGGAAGGCGAGTTTACCGGCATCATGGGCCCGTCCGGCGCGGGCAAAACAACGCTGCTTAACGTGATTGCGACCATAGACACGGTGACTTCCGGCAGAATAATGATCTGCAATCAGGAGATTACAAGAATGCGCGAGCAGGCATTGTCCGATTTTCGCCGCGACAGTCTTGGTTTCATTTTTCAAGATTACAACCTGCTGGATACCCTGTCCATTCGGGATAATATCGCGCTGCCGTTGGTGCTCTCCCATTGTTCTGCGCGCACGATCGAAACCTCCGTGTGTCAGGTTGCAGAGGACTTGGGGATCTATTCAATTCTGAAGAAATATCCGAGCGAAGTCTCCGGCGGGCAACGGCAGAGAGCCGCGGCGGCGCGCGCACTTGTGCATTCGCCAAAGTTGATCCTCGCCGACGAACCGACCGGTGCACTGGATAGTAAGTCCTCTGCGGATTTACTCGGCTGCATGCAGCAACTCAACCGCAAACGGCGCGCGACGATCCTCCTGGTTACGCACGATGCCTTCGCCGCAAGTTTCTGCCAGCGAATTCTGTTTATCAAAGACGGAATCCTGTTTTCGGAGCTAGTCAATACCGGGGATCGGCAGCGTTTTTACACGCAGATTATCGAAGAGCTGGCAACGATTGGAGGCAATCAAGCATGAGTTTCTTTGAATTGGCGTGTAAGAATATTCGCGGACGATTCCTGAATTATCTCATGTATTTCATCAGTGTGACGCTATCCGTCATGGTATTCGTGATCTTCGCGCTGATTTTCTGCAATCCGCAGTTTGCTTCGTTTCAAGTCGGCACCAACAAGATCAGCCTTGTGTTTCGCGCGGCCGCAATCGCCGTGCTGCTTTTTGCAACCGTCTTCGTTTTGTATTCAAACGGTTTCTTTCTGCGGACCAGAAAAAAAGAGATTGCAATCTATTCGCTGCTCGGCATGCAGCATGATGATGTTTCAAAGCTGTTGTTCTACGAGAATTTTGTGATAGGAATTCTTGCTCTCGTTAGCGGAACGCTCCTCGGCATTGTGCTTTCGCGTTTTTTTACGAATTTACTGATGAAAATCATGGCGGTCGGAACGACGGCGATCACGTTTACCGTAAGCGCTTCGGCGATCATTGCCACGGTTGCCGTGTTCATATTGATCTTTGCGGCCAACTCCTTGTATTCCAGCCAGGTTGTTTACCGATATAAGCTAATTGACCTGCTGTCCGCTGAAAAAACCGGTGAATTATACGCCAATTTCTCGCCTGCGGGAGGACTGCTATCCGTTTTGCTTCTGATATTTGCATATGTGTTGTCGATGCTTGTGGATGTAAAGACGAGTGGAATGCGTATGGCCCGCGACGGCGGCTTCGTCGTTTTGCTTATTATCGTTGGAACTTTTCTGTTGTTTCGCAACCTGGTTCCGCTATTGGCACGCGTCTTGCAAAGCAATCGCAACATCTACTTTCAACCGGCAAATTTCATCAGCATTTCTCAAATTACATACCGTACCCGCGGCAACGCCAGAATGCTAAGTATTGCTTCGATCGTACTATCGATTGCCATGGCGATGACATGTACCGCTTATTCCTTATACAAAGGACTTGAAAGCTCCATCCTGAGCTATTCTCCTTACTCCTACATTTGCCGCGACATCAGCGACACGCAGTTCGCCGAACTTCAAAACGCAGTTCAAGCCCGCGGCGAAGTCAAAATTGTTACAGCAGACCGGTTTCAAATGCTTAAGGGACAGGCGACCTGCGGAAAATACATGCTCAACCAGGCGAAAGCTGCCAACGTCGGGTTCGATGTTTATCTGCTCTCGGCGGACGATTACCAACGAATCATCGAAAGCACACATGCAAAGCGTGGACGATTGAGCAACACGAAGACGGCGTTTGACGGCTCCGTGAAACCCGGAACTTGTTTTTTTATTGATGGCAATACGACGGGAGCATTTTGCAAGAACATCAGCGGGGAATCCGTGACGGTCAGCCTCGGGTCAAGCACAGAGTCGTTGGTGATCGACGGGGTCTCTATCCATAAATATATCGGCCTGTTCGACTTGCAGGGTTTTGTCACGCTTGTTGTGGATCGCGAAACTTTTAACCGTTATGCAGCTTTGACGAACGACGTTGCCGTTTTTACGGGATTGATGTTCGACAATCCGCTCTCCTCCGCCGAAACGGTCAAAGCGCTGGACGAGATTGCACCCCCGCAGCATAGCTATCTGCGAGATATGAACGGTAACATCAGCTACATCGGGTTTTATCAAACGATGTTCGCGCTGTATGGCACCTATGTATTTATCGGCGCTTTTATCGGTGTGTTGTTCCTTCTGGCGCTTTGCAGCATTCTGTATTACAAGCAACTCTCTGAGGCACAGCAGGAAGTGGAGCATTACGATATTTTGCGCAAGATCGGCATGCGAAAAAACGAAGTCCTCGCCTCTATCCTGCGCCAGATGGCTGTCGTCTTCGGGTTGCCTTTTCTGGTTGGTACCCTCCATATGGTCTTTGCGCTGTTCACCTATCAGCGCGCGACCACGGAGATGGGCACGGATGCGGGTGTGTTCCTCAGTTCGCTGCGTGTCTGGGGTGTGTTAGCGCTTCTGTACTTCGTGTTTTATCTGTTCTCCGCCAGTCGATACTTCCGTACCGTTTGGAAAAACAAATGAACCCGCTAAAGAAAAGCAAAAGAGCCTCCGCGTTTTGTTCGCGGAAGCTCTCTTCTTTCTCGACACCATAACAGTATCAAAGCATGATACTCATCCCGTCACACTTACGCTCTTTTGGCTGAATCAACCGCTTCGCGATCTGACCCCTGACTAAAGCAATGCCATGACGCGCTTACGCATTACCGCCCACGGCGATGGTTTCATCCCGAATCGTTGGGTCATACAAGCGCTCAATGCCGGTACGCTGGATATATGTCCGTATTTCGAAATAGCTGCCCCGGATATCTTTAACGGACGGCATTGATCAAACGCGGAAACGCTACGGTCTATCCCGAAGCGCAAATGGCAGCGAAAAGTGGAAAAGAAGCAGCAGCGGAAGAACGCGCCAGCAAAAATGCCCGTCTACAGTATTACGCCTCTCATATGGGAACGCATGTTTAAGCAGTGTTGATCACAGGCTGTTTTCTGTTTAGATTTCGTAGCACCTCACAGCGCAATCACGCACATCCCACAGCAGCCACCCATACCACCGCTCGCTCGGGTATTCGATATACCCACCGTGATCCGCGTGTTGATTGAGATATCGGTAGATCCGTTCCGCAACTTCGTCCGTCGCCGCCTGTGCGGGGATTCGCTCCAGAATGCGTTGTGCCGTATCGCGTGTCGCTGGAACATAGTCAACGCTGGATTCTTTGTAATATGCGACCTCCGGATATCTTCCCCGGAGCCATAATAGATTAAACAGAGAATAAAACACCCTACCATTCCAAAAGGAATTATGCTCGATTTGAGGTAACGCTTCTGTCAACGCTGCCTGCGCAACGGCATCATAGGCACGCACAAACGAACTATGGAAACAATAGGCACGACTCACCGCTTCCACGCGATCGAGATCATCAATCGTTTGCATCGCGGGTGTTATTGAGAGGAATGCCAAATCAAATTGCTTTCTCCAGCCCAACACATCGATATTCGCAGAACGAAAATCGCATGCTAGAAATGATGCTTGTTGTGTGTCCGCTTCTCTTGCGGCCTCCCTGCCATACTCTACCATGTTATTGGATAGGTCAACCCCCAAGACCGATTTCGCGCTTCTCGCAAATTCCACCACAAAGCACCCCGGTCCACACCCAATGTCGATTACGCTCTGATCCGGCGCAAGCAATCCTCTTGAGCGCAGAAACGTTGCTGTTGCGCGAACACGGTTTTCGCTTCTCTGTTTTCTCGTTTCGTTCCCTTTAAGCGCTCTAGCCCATTCATGCGCGCGTTCATCCCAAAGCTTCGCGGTATGTTCCAGCCTGGTTGGAGCCCGACCTTCCCAAATCTCAGCAAAGTGCTTTTGCTCCGCCTCCATGTTCCATTGTTCGCTCACGATCTCATACGTCCTTCCATCATTTCCCGGCCGCGCAGTAGTTCCACTTCAATTTCTTCCCCTTTTTCAACGCCTGCTTCGCCAACTTCGCTGACATACATTGCGTTGCTTGCCAGGCAGAGCGGAAGGCTGTATCGGTGAAGCGAAAGTGGGTACAGTAAATAGTCCTCCCCCTCCTTGCGCACATTGATGCGTGTCAGCGTCGCCATATGTTCCGTCGAACGGATGCTCTCCATGAGACGGCCTGTAATTCTCTCCCGCTGCGGCATAGGCTGATTTAAGAAGCGGTTGATTGCCGCGCGTACACACCAATCCATGCCGAAAAAAGCCGCCATGGCAGGCCCCGGCAGATTGATGACCGGTTTATGATCCACCACCGCTAATGCCATCGGCCTACCCGGAGCCGCCGCCACGTAATGGTGAATCAACTTCCCGTTGTCTCCCAGCATAGGGGTGTTGAAATCCTCGCTGCCTTTTGCGGTTCCGGCATTTAATACAACGATATCCACCGTGCTGAGAGCGTCCTTGAGCGTGCGTTCCAACTCCTTCGGATTATCTCGCACAATGGGATACATCACAGGCTCCGCGCCAAATTCCAGCAGCATTTGCTGAACCATCATGCTGTTGGTATCGATATTCTCTCCGCGCTTCGGCGTATTCCCCGGCGGAATCAGTTCCGATCCGGTGGGGATAAACGCCACGCGCGGTTTTCTCCAAACCTTGACGAAATTCGCTCCGCCCATCGCGAGCGAAGCCAAATCCGTTGCGCGAATCGGCAAATTCCCTTCCATCAGCAAGTCGCCTTCAACCAGCGTGCTTCCTCTCGGACTTGTATTGGATCCTGCTTTGATCTCCACATCCGGGCTCAGGAACGCAATCTTTCCGTCCGGATCGAGATCAATCTCTTCAATCGGAATCACCGCATCAAAGCAGTCTTCAAAATCATCCCCCGTATCCGCACGCGCAAAATCAATCCCAATTCTCCAATCAGCGATCTTTTCCCTCTCGTTTTGCACTCGCCCGGCAGCCACCGCGATTCCGTCGCAAGAGGACACCCGATAGACAGGCAAAGTCAGCTTGCTGTAAACACGATCCGCACAAATGCGTCCTGCCGCCTGCGCAAGCGATACCTCTTCCGTCTGCATGGCAGGCTCCCATGCAGCAAAGAAGTCGGCAAGCGCCTGCCGGCGCGTTACGAATCCGTCAATTTTCTTTCCTCTCATATCATTTCTCCAATCACTTGTTCCTGATTCATGTTGGAAGACAAAGCCGGTTTTCTGATATACGCGAAACCCGCCGGAGTAGGTCGGCGGGCTTCGTTTCGGAGGCGAGCTGTCATTCAATGGAAAACAACAGCTTCTTCTGTTCCATGATCATGCGCTCTCCCTAGCATGCCCATGAGACAGAATCCTTATTCGCTTCGTACTGGTCATACTGGAAAACACATCTTTCATTGCCGGATCCAAGTTTGTACAAGTGGATCCAGCTCTTCAAACAACTGCTCCCGATTCTGCGGCATAATCATGTAAAGCTTCGCTTTTTTATGCGCTCGTACCTCGTTTAGAAACGGTATGTCAAAGCGCGCCTTTACTGCGGCGATCACGGGAATGTCGCCGTTCAACGCCTCCATGACCGCGCGGGTAAACGCCTCCGCCTTCGCCTCCATAAATCCCAGCTCGTCCATCAATATGATCCCACCGGGTTTTGCCTGAAGATAATCAACACCAAGCGTATTGAACACATCAAGATTGATGTTGTGAATGCGCCGGTCGCAGGTCCCAATCAGATTTTCCTCGTTAAACCTTCGCTCGCGCCCGCCCGCCGGATGGATATAGATTGGGTGAAAGCCATCCTCGTCCGGATCGAGCTTTTTTGTGATGAATCCGTAGAGCGGGCGGGTGCTTTGTGCCAGCAGTCGCTGTATCAGCGTGCTTTTCCCAACACCCACTTCTCCGCAGATCAAAATGTGCTGTCGCTCGGTCATGTTGTCTCCTCTGTTTGCTTCGTGCGGTGCAATATCAGCTCCGCTGCAATACTGATTGCAATCTCGGCGGGTGTTTCTGCGCGGATCGAAAGTCCGATCGGTGCATGAATCCGGCGCAGTTCAGATTCCGGAATCCCCGCCTCAAGCAGTCTCTTGTTGGTGGTTGCGATCTTGCTGCGGCTGCCGATCACGCCAACGTAGGTTGCCCGCGTCAGCAAAGCCTGCTTTAGCACCTCAAAATCCGCCTGATGTCCACGCGTCATGATGACGACGTAGTCGTCCGGAGTGATAGAGATGCTCGCGCCGACGTTCGTAAACGAGCCGACAATCGTTTCAGCAGCATCCGGGAAGAGTTCTTTCTTCGCAAAATCCGGACGATCTTCAAATACAACAGGCGCAAACCCGGTATGTGCCAGAACGGGCACTAGCTCCTGCGCCACATGTCCGCCGCCGAAGATATAGACGTATCCGGCCGTCGTCAGCGGTTCGACATAATAGCTGGGCTCGCCTTTTTTCAGCATCGCACGAGGCCGCACAAGAGGAAGAATGTCCCATTCGTCGGTGTCTTCCTCCAGGTATCGCAGCCCGTCTTCGCGCGAGTAAATCCCCATCTGCCGGACGCATCCTTCCGAGATTTGCGTGACAAGCCAGGCGTTTTTCCGCTGTATAAACAGCTCCGTTACAGCGGAAAACAGCTCGATTGCCTTATGATCTCCACCGCGAAAAAATTGAAAGTACACGACCACCTGACCGCCGCAGATCATGCCGATATCGGCTGTCTGGTTTGGCGAGAGGTTGAAGCCATGTGTAAAGGTTGTCTGTTCCAGTAGCGCTTGTTTTGCGAGTTTGATGCTCTCAAACTCCACCGCGCCGCCGCCGACGGTCCCAAGCGTGGAACCGTCGGCAAACACGGCCATCTTTGCGCCGCTTCCGCGCGGCGTGGAACCCGAACTAGCAATGATCGTGCAAAGAACGAGGTTCTCGTTTCGCAGAAGTGAGTCGCGTATTTGATGAAAAAGATGTTCCATTGTTCGATTGCTTACGCGGCAGGTTTCAACGCCTGCTGCGCACCAATGGAGTTTGCAACCAGCGCGGCGTACTGATCCTGCGTCAGGTCGGTATGATAGAAGAGCTTGAAATATTCGGCGACTTCGGTGTAGAGGTCATACTGCGCCGTGTCGGGATACAGCAGTTGCGACATCCACATCATGCCAAGATAGCGCTGCACGCTTGGCGGGAAACCCATCCAGTTATACGGGCCCATCGGTACTTCATAATATGTTCCGTTCTTGATTGCGTTGATCTGCTGCCAGGCGGGATCGCTGCCCACGGTGGAATAGATACTGCCCGGGGCAAAGAGGATGATATCCGGATTCCAAAGCAGAATCTGCTCCAGATCGACTTCGTTGCCGCTGCCCTTGCTGGAAGGTTCGTCCACAACCGCAAGGTTGTTTGCGAGCTGGTCGATGACTTCGGCATGATAGCTACCCTTTGCAATCACATTCAACCCAGTATCGCCGAGGCAATAGATCAGATTCGCTTTTTCCGCGCTGTTGGCAATCTCTGTGGTGCGAGCATAGACCTTCGCGCAATAGTCAGAAAGGGCTTTCGCTTCTTCCGGCATATTCAGCAGCTCTCCAAGCTTCGTATAAGCATCCGCCATGGTCGCGGTGGTCGCGGTGATGTGCACAAACGGGATCCCCGTCTGCTGCTGCAGCGCGTCCAAATCCGCAACGATCGTGTCTTTCGGTTCGCCGACGTCGATGACGACCTGCGCACCGCTGGCAAGTAGGGTTTCAAGGTTCAGCTCGCCCTTGCCGCCATACAGCTGGCCAAGTTCGGGCAGGTTGTAATATTCGGTTGCAAGGTACTGTTCAGCGGTCGCATCCCACTTGGAAGCAACGCCAACCAGTTTATCTGGGCAGAGCGCAAAGAGCACGATCTGCGCCAGCGGGCCGGAGATGGCAACCTTGGTAATGTCCGCGGGCAGTTCGACCACACGGCCGACGGAATCCGTAAACTGCACCGTCGTCGGCGCGGGCTCTTCTGTAGGGGCGGGCGCTTCGGTGGCAGTAGGCGCTTCCGTTGCCGCAACTTCCGCGGGCTTCGCCGCGCAAGCAAACATGGAAACACACATCATCAGCGCCATCAGTAAAAACAATGCTTTCTTCATGAGAATTCCTCCTTCTCTATCTGGAAACGGGATGATTCCCGCTATCCGCCGTTATAAGAAATGTAATGAAAGAAAATTCACTAACAAGTTCGAAGTCTACCCCGGTATATCCGCAACATCGACCGCAACGATACCAAGCGTTCTGCTTGCAGGTAGAAAATACGGAAACTCATCCGAGTCGCTGGTGCAAAGCAATCGTTTCACTTTGTCCGGCGAGATGTCCTCGTCGTCATCCTGCTGCCGATAGGTTTCGAAGAAAAGCAAGGCGTCTTCCAGTGATCGAAACGGCTGCCCCATCTCAATCGAACATGTTTCCGCACGATACGGAATACGGAGCGCATCGAGTTCAAGCAGCGTCTGCTGAAACGTGAAGCGCTTGAGCGGCATCTCTCCGGGGGTAAACCGATGATTTTGCCAGTTCTTTTTGACCATAAATACCGTTCCGCTGCACTGCGCTTGCGCCGCCCGCAAGGTCTCCTCTACGCGTCCGAAGAAGCAAAACAACATCGCGTCGTATGGTTGCGCGGGTCGCATGGAGAAAAGATCGCCTTCCGCAACATCAATGTTCTTTATTTGACTTGCCGCGATGTTTTTGCGCAAGACGGACAGCACTTCCAGACTTGTGTCAACAGCGCTTACCCGCGCGCAGTGCCGCGCCAGCGCGATGCTTGTGTAACCAAGCCCGCAACCGGCATCGCAGACGTGTGCGGTCCGGGGAAGATGCGGCAAAATCCGCGCAATGATCGCGTCGTCGTATTTTGTCTGCTCCGCCGCGTCGATGCGAAAACGGATGGAATCCGGCGACCAGTGATACATCTGCCCTTCACTCCTCTCTTGGTTTGTTGCGCG
Organism: Christensenellaceae bacterium; assembly: GCA_963665375.2. Taxonomy (GTDB): domain Bacteria; phylum Bacillota; class Clostridia; order Christensenellales; family CAG-138; genus UBA7703. The sequence goes on along the minus strand of CAXXUL010000004.1, from coordinate 990,751 downwards.
ATTATTCTTTATTGCGCCGCTTCTTTGATGACGGGTGAAATCAGCGGGCCTTGCGCAGTCTCGACAAGCAAAACTTGCACCCCGTAGAGCAGCTCGATCAGTTTTGAATCGACCACTTCGCCGGGAGGTCCAAACGCCGTAATCGATCCGCCCATCAGAGCAACTGCGCGATCTGCATACCAGAGCGCGTGCTGCGGGTTGTGCGTCGAGAGCAATACCGTATATCCCTCATCCGCAAGCATCCGAACCTGTCGCAGCACCAGAGACTGATTCCCGTAATCAAGGCTCGCGGTGGGTTCGTCCATCAGCAGCGTCTTCGCGTTTTGCGCCAGCGCGCGTGCAATCAACACAAGCTGCTGCTCCCCGCCTGAGAGCTTCGCAAAGTTTTGATAGGTCAGGTGCGATATGCCGAGTTTGTCCAGCGCGGCGTTCGCGGCGTCCAGTTCTTTTTTCTTGGGGACGCTCATGGAAGAAACGTTGTGCGTCGTCCCCATGAGTACCATGTCCTGAACGGAGTAGCCAAAAGCGATGCCATGCGTCTGCGGAATGTACGCGATTCTATGCGCTAACTCCCGCGCTGTGAGCGTATGCGCATCCACACCGTCGATCAGAATTACTCCCTTATAATGTGGTTGAAGACCGAGTACGCAGCGAAACAGCGTTGTTTTGCCGACTCCGTTCGGGCCGAGCACGGCAAGGAGCTGTCCTTGCTCCGCCGATAGTGTGATATCCTTCAGCACCTCTCGAACCGAATAGGCAAAACTCAAATTGTTGATCTCAATGCTCATATCGTTTTCTCCTGTCTTGCGATCAGGTAGATGAAGAACGGCGCGCCTATGAACGCGGTTAGGATACCGATTGGAATTTCGACAGCAAGCAGATTTCTTGAGACATTGTCCACGATCAATAGAAAAGTCGCGCCGGTAATCATGCTTGCGGGCAGAAGATATCGGTAGTTATTGCCAACCAACTTCCGGCTGAAATGCGGAATCACAAGCCCGACCCAGCCGATCATTCCGCTGACGGAGACGCTTGCTGCGGTGATCAGCGTCGCACAAAAGATAACGGTCATCCGCAGTCGGCTTGTGTTCACGCCGAGGGTTCGCGCTTCGTCGTCTCCAAGCGTCAAAACATTGATCTGCCAACGGATCAAAAATAGTGGAATCAACCCCAGCGCAATCGGCACAATCACAAACGCTACCTGCCCTAATTTTGAACCGGACAGGCTGCCCATCATCCAATATGTAATCGCAGGGAGTTGGTTGGATGGATCGGCGACGAGCTTGATATAAGACGTTCCCGCCGTGAACAGAGACCCAACCATGATGCCAGCCAAAATCAGATTGACCACCCTTAGCCCCGGCGCGCGTTCTGCAATGAAATATACCGCCATCACAGTGGTCAGGCTGGATAGAAACGCCGCAGATGTGATTATTTGCGATGATCCGCCAAGAAGAATCGCCAACGCTGCGCCAAACGCTGCGCCGCTGGACGCGCCGAGGATATCCGGCGACGCCATCGGGTTTTGAAACACCCCTTGATAGGAAGCCCCGGCGGTTGAAAGCGCGCAACCCACCAGGGACGCCATCATAATGCGCGGCAACCGGATATTGATCACTACAACTTCCATTTCATCTGTCCATGTCCGCTGCAATGGTACGAGCTTGCTCAGAAAAATGCGGATAACCTCTTTGACCGGAACGCCGTATCTGCCAAGAGAAAATGACAAGAGAAATATCGCAATAAACACTGCACCCATAAGCACGATTCGAATCGCCTGATTCGAACGGGATGGATCCATCATGCTTCTTGTCCCGACGCATTCTCTGCTTGCCACCAGTTTTATTTCCATTTCTGTTCACTATATTTTCAAAAGAATAACGCAACCTGATTATAATTCTTCTAAAAAATCTTGTCCACTAAAAATCCGGAATTCAGCATAGCTGAACAATCGGCTTGCCAGTATATAGAGAAAGGAGCTGCCTTTGTCCGGACAGCTCCTTTTCAGCTCCGCATACGAGATCAAATAAATACAAAACAAGTTGAGAAACGAAAGATGGAGAGCGAAAGATGAAAAACACCCGCCTTCTTGAAGCGAATGATTTTGTGAGATTTTTAACTCCCAAATGTGAATTCATCCTCACCGTACTCAAAATGCAATTTGGCGAGAGCATCCCAAAGCGTGACTGCTTATTCATACGGATGGTGTTCAACATACCTCACAGCGTTATCAAGCCCCCCCTGATGCAATAATGTGGTTTTCGACGGAGTATGCAATCCCTATGAAAATGCCATCGTGGAATCTTTCTATCGAATTTAAAAAGAGAGCTTGTCCAGGATGCCGGTTATGGCAGCTCCGAACAAGCTCTCCAAGAAGTATTCAAATACCTTGCGCTCGGCTGCAACGCAAAGCGAGTTCATTCCGCTCCTGGTTGGTTCGGCCCTACACAAAGATTGGCACAGAACTTAGAATAACCTCATCTTTGTGTCCACTTTGTCTCGACCGTTTCAAACCACCTGATCCATTTTTGTCTATCTTTTTGGGTCAATTCGATTTGGGTGGTTCTATCTTTCGGTCTTTTCGCGATGCGACCCATTCCGCAAGCAACGGAACCAACAATGCGCCAATGATCACCGAGACGCTGATTTGTGTGGCGGCTGCGCCCGCTTGTGCCTGCCAACCCGGGTTAACAAACGCAATGGCGGCCGGTACGGCAATGGCATTTGCGCCGGTTGCGCTTGCTGCGATTCCCGCCGCGCCATCATCACGGTTGAGCACAATATCCAGAATGAGAGCGATTCCGCCACCGATTACCAGCGTAAAAAGCGCCAATAGAATGCCCGAGAACCCTCCCAGCCAAAGCTGGCGCAGATCGATTCCCGCTCCCAGTGCAAAGCCGATGAAGGGCAGCGTCAAAGCGATACCGGGCGCAAAAAAGGCAGCAGCCTTCTGACTGATGTTTCCGATGAGTACGCCAAGCAGCATCGGCAGCAGCAACGCAATCAGCGGTAGCCAGGTGATTGTGGAGACTCCGCTAAAGCCGAGAATCAGCAGCGTTAGAAACGGCCCGTTAGAGAGCGCAAGTACTGGCGCGCAAGCAGCAGACTCTTCTCTTTTTAGCAGCGAGGTCGTCGCAATAAAGATGCTTCCGTTGGTATTCGATACCGCGGCAACCGCTGCGAGCGCGCTGATTCCTGCTATCATCCCATCCTTGGCAAAGAGTTGAAACATCAGCGCAACCAAAAAACCGGCAAGCACTCTAGCCAGCAGCAAAACCCCGCCGCGCCGGAACACAGTAACGATGCTTTTCAGGCGAATCTGCGTACCGATGCAAAAGATCTGCAGCGCCATCAACGTCGCCGCCCCCTCGCCGGAAAACAAGGCGGTGGTATAGGAACCGATCTTTAGCACAGACGACATAATTGTGTTGATGAGTGAACCTAGCAAAAGCGGCAAAAGGATCATTCCCGCAGGAATACCTCGCAGCAGATTATTCGCTCGATCCGACCATTTATTTCCGTGCATACTGCCGCGTCGTGTTCATGCGTGCGCTTTTCCCGCAGCACCGCAGACGATCATACGCTGTATGACGAGCTGTTTGACGCGCGCTCTGCCGACCTTGCCAAACTCCTTCGGGTCAAAGAGCAAAGGGTTCCCCGCGAGTGTATCCTTCACGCCCTCGGTATAGGCATTCCGCAGCTCCGTCGCAAAGTTTACCTTACAGATGCCCAGACGAACACAATTTTGCACATCCTCATCCGTGAGCCCGGATGCGCCATGCAGCACCAGCGGAATCTCTACGCGCCGGCGGATTTCGCCAAGGCGCTCCAAATCCAGCACCGGTTTCCCCTTATAGAACCCGTGCGCCGTGCCAATTGCCACGGCGAGCGATGAGATGCCTGTTCTCCTGCAAAAATCCTCGGCCTCGGCGGGGTCGGTATAGTCGGGATCGTCCGTATGAACCTCTTCTTCTTTGCCGCCTACTTTGCCCAGCTCCGCCTCTACAGGTACGGCGCAAGGGGCGCACATATCCACAACCCGCTTCGCGAGCTCAATGTTCTCCTCAAAACCGAGTTTGGATCCGTCGATCATGACGGAGGTATAGCCCGCACGGAGGCACTTCGCTGCGGCGGCAAACGAGTTACCGTGATCCAGATGTAATGCTACCGGTACGCCGGAGGCAAGCGAAAGACCGCGCGCCATACCGAAGAATACCTCCGGCGTTGCGTACTTGAGCATCGAAGGCGTTGTCTGCAAAATAAACGGAGACTGTGTTTCCTCTGCCGCCTCAAACACCGCCTGCATGATCTCCATGTTCTCGGTGTTAAAGGCCCCGATGGCATATCCGCCATTCTGCGCCTTTTTTAATAATTCTCTTGTGTCCGTTAAAGCCATAGCTGTTGCTCTCTCTTTCCGCATTCCGCCGAGATGCCCGCCATCTACCGTTCCAGCGTTTTTACCCCTGATCGTTCCGGTGTTGACGGCCCCATGCGGAATAAAGATATTTGTAAGAAGTCGGGCATGTTCAAAAATACGTTGCGGATGGTCCGAGCGGTCTTTTGCCGGTTTGCGGAGCAAAAGCGCTGGATTAGCAGCGCTATTTCAAGGTTTTAGCGACAAAAACCAGTGAAAAGTGAAAAAGGCACCGGATCCATACCACCGCGCTCATAGAAACACACCTTAGTAATATGTCTTAATCACATCACGAATGCGCTCTTTAATCAGCCATTCGCCGCTGATGCGACCGCAGTGTTCCAAAATCGCTTCCTTCTGCGCAGGGAAATACTGGCTGGTCAATCCAAAGGGCAGCGGCCTTACGTCGATGTTTGTTATCAGTCGCCGAATGGACTCTTTGATGGTATCGTCTTCCAGATAATACCGGCAACGGTCGGAAAGGCTGTATCTGCGCGCAAACGCGAGATCCCCCTCGCTACCGTGATAATAGCGCTCCCAATGCTTTGGCATCTGCACGAGTTTTTGCTCCAGCACGTCCGAAAAACGAGAGTAGCCACCCGAGGGAGAATATGCGTAGAGGTCTTTCTCCATGCTTTCCAGCGCATACAGCGCTTCTCTCAGCGCGAATGTCAGCGCGGGGCCAACCTTGAGGATAGCGATGCCGTCCCTGCGCATCGCACCCAACGCGCTCGTCGGCTGATAGTCGGTCGAGTGCCCTTCCAGAATAAAAGGGAGCGTCTTTGCGTGATCCGTGAGTTTACGTGCTTTTTTCGCGTCGTATGTGATGATGGTGTTATCCGCAAACTCCACGCCGGGTTGAACGACGACGGCAATCACACGCTCAAAAGCGCTGTCGAGTCCTCTTTCGTGAAACGCCACGCGAAACGCAGCAATCGTCGTGTCCAGATTCTCCGGCGGAGTGACTGCGAGCGCATCCTCGTTTTCGGTCGCGCCTCCGGGCACCGGTACCTCGCTCCCGACGACGTAGATGGGCTCTTCCCCCGGCTTTGCCGCGCGTTCCGCGACTGCGCAAAGTCGCGCCGCTCTGCGGGCGATGGTCTTATCCGTCAGCGGCGTATCGACTGGATCGTCTTTTAGCCGCATGCTGGTGTCCAGATGGATTTTACGAAACCCTGCGCGCACAAACGCGTCGATGAGTACCTCCGCCTTTGTCATGGCTTCGTCTTCGGTTTCGCCGCTCCAGGTCAGAGGGCCCAGATGGTCCCCGCCAAGGATCAGCTGCTCCTGTGGAAAGCCGACCTTTCCCGCGAGGGACTGGACATACGCCGCAAAGTCCGCGGGCTGCATGCCGGTGTAGCCGCCATATTGGTTCACCTGATTCGCGGTTGCTTCGATTAAAACGACATGTCCGTGTGTCAGCCCGAACTCCATCGCCGCCTCGATGACGAAGGCGTTTGCGCTGCAAATGCTGCAAATGCCCTCGTCCGAGCCGGATTTTTGTTTTTGTACCAGGTTCAGGAAATACTGCTTTGCATCCATATTTGTTTGAATCTGTATCCCGTTCTGTTTCGATCGTTTGTTCTGCGTTCGGCTTTATTTCGTGATCGTGCCATCCTCATCCCAGAGGTCGCGCCAATCGTTCGCGCCGGGCCAGAGGAAAACCTGTCCCTTGATCAGACGGCAGTTCTTGTCCGCAAGGCGGATCGACTCCATCTCCGCCGCGGAGAGTGGATCTTCGGTCACGCACTTGATGTTGCTGATATATTCGTTTTCATACACGGAGAACGGAATCGGTGTCTGCCCGCGCTGAACCGCCCACTTGATACAGATAACAGCGGGGTGAACCCCGTGCGCTCTGGCGATCTCTACCACTTCCGACATCTGAATGTCTACAACGTCGTCGGGCGTCTTGTCGCGATCCGGGCGCGTTGGCGAACCGATTGGGCAGAAGCCAATCGGCTGAATCTCGCGCTTGAGAATATAGTCAAACAATGCCTGCTGTTGGAAACTCGGATGGAGTTCCATCTCGATGGCGGAGGGCTTGATGCGGCAGAGTGGTAAAACCGCCTCCAACTTGGGAATTGTCATGCTGGACATACCGATGTGCTTGACCAACCCCATGTCGACCAACCGCTCGCACTGCCGCCAGGTTGCCATAAACGCATCTACGGAGAACGGCTTGCTGTCGGGGTTGCGCGCGTCTCCGTCGCATCCCGGTGCGTGATAGTTGGCAAATGGCCAGTGTATAAAGAATAGGTCGATGTAGTTCAGCCTTAGATCGCGCAGACTTTTTGCGCAGGAGAGGAGCACATCTCCCTGTCCGTGCATGTTGTTCCACACTTTTGTGGTGATGAAGAGCTCCTCGCGCTTGACGGTTCCCTTGTCAAACGCCGCCTCAAACACGCGACCTATCAGGTCTTCGTTTCCGTAGACCGCCGCGCAGTCAAACAGGCGATAACCGACCTCGATTGCCCCGGCAACCGCCGCGCTGACCTGCTCCGCCGTGAACCGGTCGGATCCGAACGTGCCCATGCCGATACCCGGCATGAAAGAGCCGTCATAGAGCTTACGACTTGGAACCAGTAAAGGATTGATTTTTTCCATGGTATGCCTCCCGCAAATATTCAGTATTTCTTTCCCGCGTTTTCCACGTGCGGTGATTTCCTGATTCGATCCGTTTTCTCGCAATTCAGCGCGCAGTATTTGAGAAATAGGGCTCGTTCATGAGTAAAATCTTGCCCGAAACCGCGCCCGGCGTCTCAAATCGCAAAAACGCTTCCTGCGCGCGATCCATCGGGTATCGACCCCCAATGAACGCCTCGTCAAACTTGAGTCGACCGTTTGCGTAGTACTCCGCGGTCATCGTCCATTCCTTTCCGGGGAACGGCGCGCTGTAGCTCATCCACGAACCGGTCAGGCGAAACTCCTTGCGGTTCATGTTTCCCCACTCCGCAGGAGTGAAGGTCAAGTCCACGTGCGGGGTACCGATGAAGCAGACATGAGCCTTGTTCGCGGCGAGCGCATACGACATCTTCATGGTCGGCACCGCACCCGCGGTCTCAAACACAAAATCAAACCCGCCACCGGAGAAATCCTTCGCGTCTTCAAAAAATCCCGCCTCGCGCGTATCATACGTCGCATCCGCGCCCATGCGCTTCGCCAGCGCAAGCCGCTCCGGGCTGATATCGAACACCGCGATACTCCTTGCCCCGAGCAGCCGCGCCCACTGCATCGCGAAGATGCCGATGGTGCCGCCGCCGAGGATGGCGACGCTGCCGCCGCCTCTGTAATCGCTTTGCAATACGCCATGGAGCGCAACGGTGGAAGGCTCGAACATCGCGCCCTGTTCAAAGGACGTGGACGGATCAAACACCACCGCGTTCCGCTCTGGAATCACGATGTAGTCCGCATTGCTGCCCTGCTGACGGGAACCGATGAAGCTATAGTGCTTGCAGAGCGAGTAGTTACCCTTCTGGCAGTCCGCGCACTGCATGCACGGCAGCAGCGGCGCGCCGGAGATGCGATCCCCCACGCGCACGCGGGTGACGGCGGAACCGACCTCGACCACCTCGCCGGAGAACTCATGCCCCAGCACGATGGGATAAAAATGCACTCCGTTGTGGAAGAAGCGCGGAATATCCGAACCGCAGATGCCGGAGGCTGCCACGCGCACCAGCACGCTATCCGCCCGCATCGGGGGCTGTTCGATGTCCTGATAGAGAATTGTCTTGTTTTGTGTTAATACGGCTGCCTTCACGCGTCCTGCCTCCTGGATTGCTTCATCGTGTCTTTCAGTTGCTCATACAGATTTCGGTAAATCTTGTAGCCCGCGTCATACGCGCTGCGGTTTTCGTCACTGTGCCGCTGGCAGCGTTTGACGCTAACCGTCCGCGCCACCGCGTCCTCAAAGTCTCGATAAACGCCAATGCCGACTCCCGCGAGAATCGCGGCGCCAAGCGGCGTTGCAAGGTCGCTCTCCGGCACTTCGATATCCTTGCCGGTGACGTCCGCCTTGATCTGTGTCCAGAGGCGGGAGTTTGCGCTGCCGCCCGTTGCGCGCAGGGTTTTGATTTGCGCGCCGACCGATTCGGCGATCTCCAGATTATGCCGGAGGGAATATGCAACCCCTTCCATCAGTGCGCGAACCATATGCGCCCGCGTCTTGCTGTAATCCAGACCGAAAAATACGCCTTGTGCGTCATTGTCCCAAATCGGCGAGCGTTCCCCGGCGAGATACGGCAGGAAGACGACGCCTTCACTGCCGGCTGCCACCGTTTCGGCGAGCGCATCGAGAAAGGCAAAGGAGGATCCACCTTTCTCGATAGCCATCCGCCGTTCGAAATCCGCGAATTCGCGCTCAAACCATCGCATTGCGCCGCCGCCGCCTGTGGTGCCACCCTGCAACAGCCAGTGGTTTGGTACGACATGGTATCCTAGTATGAGACGCGCATCCGCGCAGTATTGATCGATACAAATGCTCATGCCGCCCGCCTGGCCGCCTTGCTCCTGCGTCTGCCCCGCGCGGATCACACCAGCTCCAAGCGTACTGCATGCGGCGTCCAGTCCGCCCGCGACAACCGGCGTTCCAGCGAGCAGACCCGTTTGCCGTGCAGCCTCTTCGCTCACGCGTCCCACCACCGAATGACAGGGAACGATATCGGGAATCACGTGCTGGTCAATGCCGAGCTCCTTGCACATGTCTATATCCATGCGCCCGTTTTTCATATCAAAGCAATGCAGCCCGTACGCCTGGCTGATATCCATCGAAACAGCCCCCGTCAACCGGTAGGCGATGAATCCGTTGGATTGCATGATCCATTTCGTATTTGCGTAGGCCTGCGGCAGATGCCGCTCAAGCCAGAGTATCTTGGCCGTGACATACTGCGCCTTGAGCGGATTGCCGCTCAGCGCGAAAATTGCGTCAGTCCCGACGCTTGCGTTGAGTTCCTCACAGATGGATCCGGCTCTTGTGTCCAGCCAGATCGGGTCCGGTGCGAGTACGTTCCCCTTACCATCCAGCGCGATGGCAGACCAACCCTGCCCGTCAATTCCGATGGCGGCGATCTGCGTTACAAGAATGTTCCCCTCCGACAGCATCTCGCGGGAACCGCGGCAAACCGCTTCCCACCAGTCGTCGGGGTTTTGCTCCACATACCCCGGCTGCGGATAACGGGTTTGGTAGGCGACCGTCCGGCTCGCAAGCGTCTGCCCGTCGTCGGCAAAGACGACAAGTTTGCAGGCGCTGGTGCCGATATCGATGCCCAATAAGCACGTTCTTTGACTCACTTGATGACTCCCTTTTGGATCATGATGTTCGCGTAGATCGCAGACTCACCGGTCTGAACGATGCAATAGGCCTTTTTCGCCGCTTCGTAAAACGCAAAGCGCTCCATGTACCCCACTGCGCTTTTCCCGCGCGGGTCTTCCTTCTCTACAATCGCTTCATATTCCTTCCAGATCGGAATCTCCAAATCCTTGTCACACTCCATCGTCTGCATCAGCATCACGGGCGAAGGCGTATAGCTGTCCGTCGGAATCACCTTTAAAATTGCTTCCAGAAGTGCGGTGCCGGAGAGCCCGTCCGCGCGCAGGAATTTGCAGTTTCCCTCTTGCGCAAAGCGCTTGCCGGGAAAGTTTGCGTCTCCAAGGACAATCACGTCGCTGTGTCCCATTTCACAGAGCGTTGCGAGCAGTTCGGGTGAGAGAATGCTGGGTATGTTTTTCAGCATGGAAAGAAGCCTCCGTTTGTTTGGTTTGAGCCTGATTCTGTTCTGCGGGGCAGCCTGTTCGGCTGCCCCGCTTTGATCGGTTTGAGAGATTAATCGTAGAGCAGCTTTGCGATGTTCGGATCGTCCATATTGTCCACGGTGTAGAACTGGCAACCGGTGTCAACAACGGCCGGGATGCTCTCGCCCTGGATCGCTTTGTATGCGAGCTCGACTGCATAGTAGCCGATCATGTACGGATCTTGCGTAACTGCGCCGTAGAACCACTTGTTGCGAATGGCGTTGAGCAGGGTTGCGCCGGAGTCGAAGCCAATAACAATCATGTCTTTGTAACGACCATTCGTACGATCGAGATCTGAACCATCCGCTGTGGCGGCGAGCATACCGTCAACAGAACCGGAGTTGGTGCAGAACACGGCGATCGGCGCGCGCTGAATGACGGCCTGAGCGGCTGCCTGACAGTCGGTTACGCTGGTGGTCGCGGCGATGGAAACAAGGATTTCAACGGCGACATCACCGGAAGTGGAAGCTTTCTTCCATGTGTCATGGCCGGTCACGGCGACGAGACCAGGCTTCGCTGCATCGCAGAGTTTGAACATTTCTTCCGCAAACCCGGTGGTGCGGCCCGTGATGGAGGCGGAGGTCGCATCCTGGCTGATCACGCTGATCACAACGGGAGCGTCCTTCGTGGCTGCGGCGACCGCGGCGGCAACGGACTCGATGGCATACATCTTGTCTGCGGCCAGCGCGCCTGCTGCGGTGTTGTCGGTCGAGGCGGTTGAGATGATCGAGCCTTCGGGTGCATTCGGTACGCCGGAGTCAAAGCCGATGACCGGAATACCGGCGTCTTTGCAAGCCTGAAGCTGTTCGGTTACAGACTGGGTGTCGAGAGCCGCAAGGCACAGGGCCGCGGGCTTCTTCGCCATTGCGGCGTTGAGCATGTCGACCTGAACGCTGATGTCGGACTCAGACGGCGGGCCGTCAAACGTAATGTCGACGCCGTACTTCGCAGCGGCATCCTGGGAGCCGAGCATAACAGTCTGCCAGAACTTGTGCTGAAACCCCTTGGAGATCACCGGGATGAAGAGTTTTGCAGCGGGCGCATCTGTGGCCGCTGCGGGTGCTTCGGTTGCTGCCGCGGGTGCTTTGGTTGCTTCCGCAACAGGAGCGGTCTTTGCGCATGCGAACATGCTGAACACGAGAGATAGCGTCAATACGAGAACGAGCAGTTTCTTCATGATGTCTGTTTCCTCCATTTTGATTTATCTCAACGGGGGTTCACCCGTTGGAGCCGGGTGGATGAGGCAAAAGAAACCCAGAGGTCTGTCTTTCAGCCCTTTTACGTGAGATTGAGTTGGAGTCGGTCCTGCTTGTTTAACGAACGACTTTGTTTCCTTGTTTGACACGGTATTGGTCGAGCAGCACTGCGCCGATGACGACAAGGCCGGTGAAGAACGTCTGCCAGTGGCTCTGCAATCCCATCGACATGAGCCCTTGCTTCAGTACACTCATGACGAAAACGCCGATGATCGTACCGACCAGCGTACCCGTGCCGCCTGCCATAGAAGTGCCGCCGATGACGACGCCCGCGATGCCGAGCAGCTCCTGTCCGTTTCCGGTGCTGGGGATGATCGAGGTATACACTGCCGCGTAGAACACGCCGGCCGCACCGCAACAGAATCCGCAAAAGGTATATACACCCGCAAGCCAGGGTTTCGTCTTGATGCCGGAGAGGCGCGCCGCCTCGACGTTGCTGCCAATGGCGAAAGTATATCTGCCAAATCGGGTCTTGTTCAGAATGACCAGCGCTACCAGGAAGAATCCGGCGAGCCAGAGTGCGCCAACCGGAAATCCGGTTGTTGTCTTATAAAAGAAATTTTTAAACCAACCGTCCGCTGTGCCGAAGGTCGGATACCGCATGGTCTGTACCTTGGTGGCGATTGCGCCAAAACCCATACCCATCATCTGTGTGCCGAGGGTTGCTATAAACGGGGGTAGTCCCATGTAGGCGACCATGACACCGTTGAGAAAACCGATCACCGTTGCAACCGCGAGAACCAACGCGAGGCACCATCCCATCGGCCAATGCCAGCTGTTGTAGGCCATGCCGCCGATCAGCGCCGCGCACATCATCGTCGTTCCGAGAGAAAGATCGATACCGCCGGTGATGATGACAAACGTAACGCCGATCGCCATAAAACCGATATAGTACGATCCGTCCAGAATATTGATCAAGTAATCCGTCGAGAAAAAATTGTTGCCGAAGACGGAGAAGAACCCGTAGAGTATCACCAATACCATTGGCGCAAGCAGTTTGGTAATATCGAATTTTTTCGCAGTCATTGTTTCGCCCTCACATATTCATTGTCGCAAGCGTCATCACTTTTGTTTGCGTCGCGTCGCGAATATCGATTTCTCCCGTGATTGCGCCCTCGCTCATCACGATGATGCGGTCGGACATACGCAAGAGCTCCGGCATTTCCGAGGAGATCATGATAATTGACTTACCCTCCTCAATCAGTTTGTTCATCAGTTTATAGATTTCACTCTTCGCGCCAACGTCAATGCCGCGCGTCGGTTCGTCAAATATCAATACGTTACACCTCTTGATCAACCATTTTGCAATGACGATCTTTTGTTGATTTCCGCCGGAGAGGTTTCGCACCAGCTGGCGCATGCTCGGCGTTTTGATTGATATTTTCTGAATATAGTCTCGCGAAACAACATCTATCTTCTTGTCATTCACCAGAGGACCGATACAGTAGTGCTCCAAATCGGCCATCACGCAGTTGTCCCGCACCGAAAGCCCCGTTGCAATGCCGAACGCTTTTCGATCTTCCGACAGATAGCCGATTCCGCAGTGAACCGCGTCGCTTGGCGAGTGAATCTCCACCTTCTTGCCGTTGACAAAAACCTCGCCGGAGAAACGCGGATCCGCGCCGAAAAGCGCGCGCATGGTCTCCGTACGCCCCGCGCCAACCAGCCCTGCAAACCCGAGTATCTCGCCCTTGCGCAGTTGGAAGGAAACGTTCTTTACGTTTGGCGCGTTGAGGTTCTTCGCCTCCAGTACGACGGGTGAATCGGCAGGTACTGTGCTGCACTGTTTGGGTTCCTCGTAAATCACGCGGCCGACCATCATCGAGATGATCTCCTGCCGGGTGACTTCCGCCGTGTTGACGGTTCCAACATACTGACCGTCGCGCATGACCGTGATACGGTCTGAAATTCGCCAGAGTTCTTCCAGCCGGTGGGAGATATAGATGATGCTGTGTCCCGCAGCGCGCAGCTGGCGAATGAAGCGGAAGAGCTCTTCAATCTCGGCGTCCGTCAAGGGCGAAGTCGGCTCGTCCATCACGAATAATTCGCTGTTGTTCTTCAGCGCCTTCGCAATCTCGATCATCTGCTGCTTGGCTACCGTCAGCGTCTTTACTCTGCGTGTTGGATCGATATCCAAGTGCATGGTTGCAAGCAGTTCTTTTGCCGCTTGATTTGCCTTTTTCTGATCGAGAAATATTCCGCCGAACAGGGGTTCCTGCCCGATATAAATATTTTCGGCAACGCTGAGGTGCGGCATCAGGTTGAGCTCCTGATGAATCATGCCGATCCCGCGGCGTTGTGCGTCAAGTGGACTATTGAGTTCAATTTCTTCGCCTTTATAGATGATTTGTCCGCTGTCTTTCTTATAGATACCGTTTAGCACCTTCATGAGAGTTGATTTCCCTGCGCCGTTTTCCCCGACCAGTGCATGAACCTCACCGCTGCGCACATTCAGGTACGCATTATCCAACGCATGGACGCCCGGGAATGTTTTCTGAATATCCTTCATCTCCAGCAGTGCTTCGGTCATGATTTCACCCCAAATTCTACGTTTGCTAAAATTATGATGTTGCGTGTTGAGTCAACAAAACAGCGCGTTTCCGGATCGGTATTATGATGCTGATTTTTCGCGCAGTAGAGAAAGCAATGATGGATCGAACTTGTGATAGTATCAAAATACAATCGACGGAGCTTAATGTCAACGAATCTATTCATAATATTCATTGAATCGATTCATTCGTTGTGTTCACGATTGCACTGTCGTCCCAAACTGAGTATAATATAGAAATTGCTGAAGTGAGGATTTGACGATGAGTACAATTAAGGATGTCGCAAGGCATGCCGGCGTATCCGTTGGAACCGTGTCAAACTATATGACCGGTGTGCGCAGCGTTTCGCCCGAAATGGCGAAAAACATCCAGACATCCATCGACGAGCTCGGCTATAAGCCCAACTCTTACGCGAAAAATCTCAGAACAAACAACAATCTGGAAATCGGTGTCATCTTGCCAAACACCTACGACCAGTATTACTCTTTCTTGCTTGCCGGGCTGGAACGCGATCTCAAGCAGGCGGGATACTACGTCAACCTAGCGCTGCATGACGATGTTCCCGAGGAGGAAATCACCATTCTCGACGGCTTCCTGCGCAAAAATATGTGCGGGCTGATCGTGGTCTCGTGTCAGAACAGTTTTCGCTATTTTGAAACCAATATGCGCACCCCAACCGTATTCATCGACCGCAAACCGGGCAACGAAGATGTCAACTTCATCTCCTTTGACGCCTATGAGACGACACGATATCTCCTTTCGGGGCTCAGACGGGAGGGTTGCGAAGCCATTGCGCTCTTTGCAGGGCCTCCCAGCCTCAGCTGTGAGGCGGATGCCGCGCGCGCCTTTCGGGAGTTTTACGCGGAGAACGGCATGCCCGATGCAGAGCGCTTCTTGCGGCACTTGCGCGCGACAAAGGAAGAGGCGTTTCGCGCCGGCGTAGAATATTTCAGCAGCAGCAAGCCCGACGCCGTCATCGCCACATCGCGCAACATCACAAACGGATTGGAGCAGGCGCTGTCGTTGCTCGGCATTTCGGTCAACAACGACATTCGTTTTGTTTCTTTCGGCCAGGAAAACTGGAGCCAGTCGGTCACCAGCAACGGCGTGTTGCACACCATGCGCCCGGCACATTGGATGGGTAAAAAAGCCGCGCGCTTGCTGCTCGAAAACATCAAAAGTCCGTTGATGTTTGAAAAACAGCAGATCGTTCTACACGACAAAATCGTCGGCAAACCGCTGTTTCGGAGTGAAACGCTCTTTTCGAGCGTCATCGACCGAACGCGCCCGATCAAGGTATTGCTGCTCGATTCGCCAAATGCGCATGCGATTTTACGAACGCATTCCGATTTTACGAGAAAAACCGGACTTAATGTCGATATCACGCTCAATGAACACGGTTCCCTGCTCAATCGTCTGATGAATAAGGAAGCGGTGTCCGATTTTGATGTCGTGATGTATGACAATCCCTGGTTGAACATTCTGGTGCGCGGCAAACGCCTCGCCGACCTGACCGAATTCACGCGGGCGGAGAATTTCAGCGCGGACGCATTCCTCCCAAACCTTTTAAACAAAGTGGGCATCGTCGACGACAAATGCTATGGCGTTCCGTTCATCTTCGGTCCGCAGATCTTGCTCTATCGCAAGGATTTGTTTGAAAACCAGCAGTTGCAGGAGCAGTTTGAGAAAAAGTACCGTACGCGTCTGCGCGTGCCAAAGACGTGGTTTGAGTTCAACGTGGTCAGTAGCTTCTTTACGCGTAAGTTCAACCCTACCTCACCGATTCAATACGGAACCGCCATCGCAGCCGGTAACGAATCGGTTCTCATGCCGGAGTTGATGCCGCGCGTTTGGGCTTATGGCGGCTGCGTGTTTGACGAAGCGGGCCACGCCGCAACAAACTCCACCGCGTTTTTGAAGGGCGTCTCCAACTTCATCGAGACGTTTTCCTATGCAAGCCCCAGCACGCGTAACTACACGGTTGAGCAGACCGTAGCGGATTTTTACAACGGAAATATCGCAATGCTGGTTGGCTTTGCTTCGTTCGTCGCGGATGTCAGCAACGATAAAAAATCCAAGATCATCGGGAAAATCGGGTATTCCAACATCCCCGGCGGATACTCCGTTCTGGGAAGCTGGGGCCTTGGTATTCCGCCCGAGTCCAAGCGAAAAGAGGAAGCGTTCTCCTTCATCCGCTGGACCTGCGACCCTGCGATGAGCAACTATTTTGCGGTGCTGGACGGACAATCTCCGCTGGAGAACGTGTATATCAACGACGAGCTGGCGAATCATTATCCGTGGCTGCCGATCATCTACCGTTCCTATGAAACCAACCGCCAGCGCAAATCGTTTCTGCGCAGCGACGGCGTATTTGTCCCAATTACGAGTGTGGAGCACGCGATCTATCGTTCCATCGACGATATCCTGCAGAAGAACTGTTCGATTGACGATGCACTCAAGTGGTTGACCATCAGTATCGATCAGATGGGTACATGATGAAGTAGTTCTCGCGCCTGCGTTTCATCTCTCTTCGCTTGAATAATATAAATCGAGAGACAACAAACCCTCCGCTGCTCGACGGAGGGTTTGTCATACTGCTCGCTCGTATTGACGCTATCTTATATTCGTTTGCAGCCTTTGTTATGAGAATCATCCGGATTCGTTGTTTGTTCCGCTGATTTCATCCCGCACCGGGAGAACCGCTCAGTAAAAAAGAAACGCACTTCTCCCCGCCGTCGAATGTTGCGGCGTTCTCGGTATCGTTCAGGCGGATGATCCATTGAATCGGCGTGCGGCGCATCTTGCGCACTTCGCGGATCGTCAGTTGCCGGTTTGCTTCGCTCCAGAAAAAGCGAATCTCCTCATATGCGCCGGTCTCATACGCGTAGGTTTCCCCGTCGTCTTGATAGTAGACACAAGCGCAGTCTGCCCCCGGGTAAATCCTTAGATTAAGCGCTTCGGTTTCCTCCATGGCATACATCGTCGCCGGGCGCGTCATAAGAATGCTACCCGCCTTAACAAACAGCGGTATTTCATCCAGCTTCACTTCAATATCGACGGATTGCCCGCCATCATACAGCGTATCGTCCCAATAGGAATACCAGTTACATCCCTTTGGAAGATAACAGCGACGCGTCAGCTCCCCGTGTATTGCCCTTTCGTGATCGTCGCACATCGGCTTGATCACAGGACAGACAAGCAGTGAGTCCCCAAACAGAAACTGGTCGTCGCAACCCAGCGCAAGCGGATCCCCCGGAAAATCAAACAACAGTCCGCGCATCATCGTGTAATCTTCCAATGCGACGCGCATCGCTATCGAGTAGATATACGGCATGAGCGAGTAGCGCAGGCGGATCATCTTCCCGATTGCGTCGTAAAACGGTTCGCCAGGGTTGCCGAAATTCCAAATCTCGCGCGGTGTGTCGGTTCCGTGCGAACGAAACAGCGGCAGAAACGCGCCGAGCTGTAGCCAGCGAAGGTAGAGCTCGCGATAGGCGGGGTCGCTGACCCCGTCGTCATACGCTCCTGCCCAGAACCAAACCGGTTTCGCAGTCGGGTCACCGCACCATTTGCGCCAGCAGGCCGTCCCGCCGACGAAGAACGCGCCGATGTCGATCGTCCAAAACGGGATCCCGCTCAAGCAGAGGCTGATGCCTTTTGCGATATCGCCCTTGAGCACATCCCAACGCGCGGAAGTATCCCCCGCCCAAAGCGCAACGCCATATTGCTGAATGCCGGGGTAACCGGAGCGCGTGAGGTTGAATACCCGCTTTTCCGGCTTTGCCGCGCGCTGATGCTCAAAAATCCCTTTTGCGTGCACCAAAGCGTAGAGATTCGCCTCCGCGGGATCGAGATATTTCTTGTGTTCCCCGCCGACCAGACGATACCGCTCCTCTTCCGGAAGCAACCGCTCCCCGCACCAGTCCGGCGCGGTAAAAGGCTCCGTGGAATCGCACCACCAGGCGTCAAACCCGCCGGGAACGAGATCCCGCTCAAGCTGTCTCCAGTAGAGTGCGCGCGCCTTCTCGGAGAACGCGTTGTAGGTGGAATAATCGCCCAGAAGCTCCCCTGCCTCAGCAAATTCCGCGTGATCCGCCCCGCCCTGCGCCATATTTGGCCAGATGGAAACCATACTGTGCACATGCATGTCGTGCAGCGTACGGTTCATTGCGGCTAGATCCGGGTAGCGTGTCAAATCGACCGTTTTTTGTCCCCAGAGATCACCCGCCCATGTTTTCCAATCCTGCACGACGCAATCCAGCGGCACACGGAGTGCGCGATAATGGGCCGCAACACCAACCATCTCGTCCTGCGTTTGGTATCGCTCGCGGGACTGGATATAACCGAACGCCCATTTGGGCAGCAAAGTCGCTTTCCCGGTTAAGTAGCGAATATCGGAGACGATCTCGTCCATGCTGCCAAAGAGCACGTAACAGTCGATTTGGTCTATCGTGTCCAGCAGCACGCGGGTCGTTTCCCCCGTGTCGTCATAGACCATCAGCGAGGAACAATCGAAAAAAGCGCCGTATCCTTCATCCGTGACAAAAAACGGCATCGGGGTACGCATATTGTGCTGATAGAGATACTGCTTGATCCCGCGCTTGTTCAGGATTCCGGTTTCGTCCTGCCCTAGTCCGAATATGCGGGTGGATTTCGGTATCTGAAAGCCAATCGTTCCCGTATACGACTGTCGATCCACCACGGGGCGCAGGTTGGAGATCTGCGTTCGCTGACCATCTACGGTTTTCACGATTTCGACGCGCGGCGGCTCGCCGGCGGTTGTATAGCGAATCACATCGATCGGCGTCAGCGAGCATTCCGCAATGACGACTGCGTACCCGTTTGGCAGGCCGAGGCGAATTTCGCTCCCGCACGGTGTGATTCCGATGCCGGACGCGTGATCATCCTGTAAATGCGCAAACACTTCTCTGCGAACAAGTCTCGATTCGTCTAAAATCGTCGCGTCTTTTGAAAAGGTGCAGCGTAGGATGCGCTTCCCCGCGCTCTGAAAACGCCAGAATCCATCGTCCGTCTTGATTTCCATGCTTTTGCTTCGCTCCTTGCCGCTTTTGGGGATCAACCTTTCACCGCACCTGCCGTCATGCCGGATACAATGTATTTTTGCCCCAGCAGATAGACGATGACGACGGGAAGGCTCGTGAGCACAATGTCCGCGCAGACAAGGTTCCAATCCCGGAAATACATGCCAAAGAAGTTATACACCGCGAGCGTCATCGGCCACTTGTCCGAGCTGCCCAGGAAATAAAGCGGCAGAATGTATTCATTCCATGTGTTCAGGAACGTCAGCACCATGACCGTCACCAGTACCGGTTTGATGAGCGGAATGATGATGGAGAAAAACAATTGAGTCGGGGAACATCCGTCTATGATTGCCGCCTCGTCAATCTCCCTGGGTATTTTACCCACGAAACTATAGATCAAAAACACATTAAACGGTGTCTGAATCGCTGCATAGAGTAAGATGATACCAATCCGCTTATTGATGATATCGAGCGACTGCATCACCTTCATCAGCGCGATAAAATTGATCGGCATCGCCATACCGAGCACGATGATAAAATAGATGATTTTATTCGCCTTGCTTCGGTTACGGGAGAGCACAAAGGCTGCCATCGCGGAAGTTAACGTGCAGAGCAGCACGCTGAAGGTCGAGTAGGTCAGGCTGTTGAGGAAGGTGATCCCAAGCTTTCCGCGCTCGATGACGACTTTAAAGTTCTCCAGTTGAATCGTATCCGGCAACCGCAGGCTCATCTCCGCCGCGGCCTGGCTGGTTTTCAGCGAGTTGATGACGATGAGCACGAGGGGTGTGATGAGGATAATCGAGAGCACCCATGCAAGCACGTTCACCCCGATTGAAAGCAACCGTTTCCTGGTCTTCATTACTCCTCCACCTCGTTTCTGTTCATCGCGCGAATCAGAAAATAGCCAATGATCGCCATAAAGATAAACATGATGGACGACAGCGTCGTGCCCATCGCATACTTTCCGAACCCAAACTCCTTATAGATCCCCGTATACAGCACTTCCGTCGCATATCCCGGCCCGCCGTTGGTCAGCGCATAGACCATATCAAATACCCGGAGTCCGTAGATGACGTTTAAAACCGTTGTAACAGTCATCGTCGGGACCAGCATCGGCAGCGTGATGGCGCGAAATTTTTGCCACGCGCCCGCACCGTCGATCTCCGCCGCCTCATAATAGGTTGGTGAAATCGACATGATGCCGGCGATGAAGATCGTCATGATATAGCCCATGCCCTTCCAGATATCTACTCCCATGACCGACCAGAACGCAATCTTCGGATCGGTCAGCCATTTGACCCCCTTTGCGCCGAAGATTCGAAGCACGCTGTTGAGTAGTCCCTCCGCCGGATTGAGGATGGACTTGAAGATCATGCCGACGATCAGCGCGCTCAGCACCGCGGGAATATACATGACCGCGCGATGGAAGTTGAGCAGCTTGACCTGTCGGGTGAGCAGGACTGCAAGCGCGAGCCCAAGCACGTTTTTTACGATTGTGGTTACAAACGTGAAGAGCAGCGTATTCCCCAGGTACCCGAAATACTTGACATCCGAAAACGCTTTGACGTAATTGTCAAACATGTGGTCAAAGCCAAGGAAGTGCACCTGATCCGAATACGCCGACCAATCGGTAAAGGAATACCCGATGCCTAAAATCCCGGGAAATAGATACAGCACTACATAAAGCAGCAATGTGCCGAATAAAAAATACGTCGGATAATGCCTGTTTTTTGTCATGGTTTCCCCCAAGAAGCACTCGAATCAAGCAAATGAGGCATGCGGCCCGATAGGCAGATGAAAGCACGATGATGATACTTGTATGATATCGAAACGATTCATTTCTTGGAATGTATGATCCGTCTCAATCTAATGTAGATTTTTAACCACTCCATAATTCAACTTCTCCTGAAGTCCGGCTCATGGTTATCCTGACGATATCCGCGCCAAAGGGCATCGTCATTCAATCCAATCATATTGCAGCCCGGATCACCGCCCATCATACAGCCGATGCATCCGTTTCCGGTCGGAAGTCGTTGTAACGATTGCTGCACGGGTGATGAAAACTTATTGTATCGTGATTTATCCGCTTCTTCAAACCATTTCCGCAAAGAATACAACATGAGCGGGTAAAAAAGGGGAAAGCAGAATGCCTGCTTTCCCCTCGGCTGCGTGGGTTGGTCGGTGCTTACCAGGCAGAATCCTGCGCGGCAGTAGCCTGATCTGCTCTGTTCTTATCCATGTTGCCCAGCATCGTCAGGGCGTCTTCCGATCCCTGAATCACGCTGACAATCTCTTTGCCGATTTCCATCCACTGCGGGTTGACATACTTCACAGAGGTCTGGAGCACGGTTCCCTTTTCCGAATACATATCGTAGAATTCCTTCACGGTGCCGGAATACTTCGGCGTTACGCCGCTGAAGGGCAGGTTTTGGAACTTCGCGACGTTGTCGATCATGTATTGCAGATTTTCCGGCCTCGCCAGGAATGCGAGGTACTGTTTGGCAGCGTCAATGTTCTTGGAACCCGAGTAAACAAATCTGGTCGGGCCGACGGGGTTGACGTTGAGCATCTGGTTGTCGGCGATGGGCATCACGAAGAAACCAATATCATCCGCCGTGAGACCCGCGTTCAGATCGGCGACCTGCTGCGGCAAGCCCTGGTTGGCAAGCGTCATGGCATATTCGCCGGAGGCAATCTTCGCGGACTGGTCAGCATAGACGTCCGCCATGTAGTTCTCGCCCCAGTATCCTTTGTCCGCCATCTCTTTGATCTGGTCGATAGCGGTCTTCATGATTGCGCTGTCCGCAAGTTTCTTTGTGTTGTTATTCAGCGCGTCAACCAGTCCGGGCTCCGCCTCATCATAGGCTGCGCCCAGTTCGGCAAACCAGAGAACCTGATGCCAACCGTCGGAGACCGGCTCGAAGACGGGGGTCACGCCGCTTGCTTTGATCGCGTCGCAAACCGCGGTGAACTCTGCCCATGTCTTGGGAATGGTGAGGCCAAGACTTGAAAAAATCTTCTTGTTATAAGCAATCGCCCAGACTGCGGAGGTGTCCTGCATCGGCTGGCCGTAGACTTTGCCATCCACAGAAACCTCGGCTGCTGCGGTTGCTTCCATCGTGGAGACCCAGCTGTCCGCGCTCAGATCAACCGCGTTTTTCGCGACGTTGAGCGTGGTGACGATGTCAAAACGCCCCGCCTGCGAGCAGAAGATATCCGTGCACTCACCGGCGTTGAGCTTGGTTTGCAGCAGGTTGGGATACTGATCGGACGGAACGATCTGGTAGTCCACCTTGATGCCGGTTTCGGCTGTGAACTTCTCCGCCAGTGCGAGTTCCGCGTCCTGTACCCAGTCCTGGCTCGCCATAAAAGTGAGGGTGATGTCCTGCTTGGCAGGCGCTTCGGTGGCTTCTGCCGCCTGCGTTGCCGTCACTTCCGCAGCGGGCTCCGCCGGAGCGGCAGTCTGCGCGCAAGCTGCAAGCGAAAGCAGCATGAGAACAGTCAGTAAGAGAGCAAGTGTTTTTTTCATACGATCTCCTCCATCAATTTTCTGTTGGTCTTTTCGGTTGACAGATTTTCTAAAGTCAAGATATAATCCCCACGAAGTGTAATTTGATTATAGTAATACCTGTCCTGACTTGAAATGTACATTTCGTTTGGGAATTATGTGTATTTTTCACTTACCGCATAAAAGAAAACAAATGCTGAGAAGTACGATTAAATCCAGCCTAATCGCAGTGTTTTCTGCGATCATTCTAATTCCGTTTTTGATTCTTTCGGTCTACTTGATTACGCAGGAATCGCAAAAGATCAACTCGCGCACATTCGCAGCGCTCCGCCAGAACTGCGTTACGATTGCCGACGCCGCCCAGCGCGAGATCGACCAGATGAACATGGTCTCTACGAACATAGCATACTCCTATCTGATCAAGGATACCTATAAACAATATCTCGAAAACCAAAACGACTACACTCAGACAAAGAGCCTTTACGACCTGCTGGCGACGACGATCGGCCCGAATCGTCCGGTCGATCAAGTCAATATTTTCACAACGCTGGACACCCTGATTGCGGCAGGACTGTATTCCAACATCTATAACCATCCGGTACAGATCATGCCATGGTATGAGGAAGCGAAGGCGGGCAACGGCAACAGCGTACTTGCGTATACCGGATACGACGCGCTACTTGCGCGGTATACCACCGATCCATACGGAAAACTCTTTTTCTCCCTGTCGCGTGAATACTATAATCGATACAACAATGTGCAGGGGTTTATCGAGGTAAAGGATTCCGTTCGCCATGTCCTTTCGCAGGCAATCGACTATCAGAGTGTTTACGGGGAACAACTGTTGATCCTCGCGCGAGACGGCAGCGTGATTTTTCCGCTGGAATCGGATCCTTACTCCGGGCTGGCCGCGGAGATCAATGCACTTCCTTCATCAGAACAGTTCGCCGGGATCTCAAACAGCGGCGCGCGCGGATTCGCAACCCGCACAGAGTTGGCAAACGGCCTGCGCATTGCCATCTTCATCAGTCAAGATGCGCTCTTCATGCCCGTCAACTCCTATATCCGCACGGTAATCCTCTTAACGCTCGCTTCCCTCGCGCTCGCAATCGCGCTGGCCTATCTCGCCGCAAACAAGATCACCGTCCCGATTCAGCAAATCTACGGACAGATGCAGCAGACAAATCTCAGCGGATATATGCAAAAAACGCCGCTGAAAACGAAAACCATCGAGCTGAACGTGCTCTACGACAGCTTCATCGAGATGCAGCATGAGCTGGTCGACAGCCTGAATAAGCAGCTTTTGCTGAAAAATCAGGAAATGCAGTCCAAGATGCTCGCACTGCAATCACAGATGAATCCACACTTTTTATTCAATAGCCTACAGACGATACAGAGCATGGCGGACTTGCACATGGACGAGGAGATCGTCGTGATGTGCCAATCGATGTCCCGTATCCTGCGCTATATCTCCTCGGACACGGATACGACCGTTCCGCTCGCGGATGAGATCCGCTACACCGAAGATTTCCTGCGCTGCATGGCGATTCGCTACAGCAACGACCTCGACTACACGTTCGATTTTCCGGAGAGCATGGGCTCTATCTCCGTTCCGAAGCTCTGCATCCAGCCGCTGGTCGAGAACGCGATGCGCTATTGCACCACCATACTCCCGCCTTATCACATCCATGTTTTCGGAACCGTTCTGGATGGTATTTACACCATTACTGTAACAGATAACGGACCGGGATTCAACGCGAAATCGCTTGTGTTGCTTTCTCAAAAAGTATGCGAGATTGACGAGACGGGATTGCTCCCATCCCTGGAGATCAAGGGAATGGGCCTTCTGAATATCTATCTCAGGTTTAAGATTCTCTATGGCTCCGACGTCGTTTTTCAGTTGAAGAACAAGGACGACGGCGGCGCAAGTATTACCATCGGAGGACGATATCAGTGAATCAATCTGTATTCCGCGTCATCGTCACAGACGATGAAAAACTGATTGCACATAGCATCGCAAAAAACATCACCGATGCCGACGCATCGTTTGAAATCTGCGCGGTCTGTTACGACGGGCAGTCCGCGCTCGCCGCGATTGAACAATATCATCCTCATCTGCTGGTTACGGATATCAAAATGCCGTTGCTGGACGGTCTTTCGCTGATTGAACGCATTCACAAGAGCGATCCCGCGCTGCGCTGTGTGCTGATCAGCGGCTTTGGCGAGTTTGAATACGCAAAGACCGCCATCCAGTGTGACGCGTTTGACTACCTGCTCAAGCCGCTCAACAAAGCGGAGCTGGCGAAAACGCTCCGCCGCGCGAAGGATGAATTGCTCTCCGAACAATCTCTTTTAAACACCGAGCGCGAAGGCTCAACGGAACAAATCGTCGCCAGCATTGTGCAGTATCTGCATACAAACTATTCCCGTGAGATCAACTTTGCAAAGATCGCGGAGGATTACAATTTCTCCTCGTCGTATCTAACCAAGATTTTCCGCGAGCAAACCGGCAAGCCTCCCATCCGCTACCTGATTGAATATCGCGTTCAGGTGGCGAAGGGGCTGCTGCGCGACACCAATCTCAACGTAAAAGAGATCGCGGAGAAGACAGGATTCATCGATCAGTTTTATTTCAGCAAGTGTTTCAAGAGTTACTGCGGACTCACGCCAACGCAGTATAAGGAAAAAGCGAGTGAGATCGTAACGAAGACCTGATTCCTGTTTTCACCGGTCGTCTGACCAACGGGCCTGAATATGAGCAGGTTTTTGCCTCCGGGGATGTCAAGTACAAACAAAGCGCTGGCGAAGGGACTACAAAAGAGTTCCATCCGCACAGCGCTGTTTTTAATCGTATCTTGCTCAATCATTTGAGACTCAACCAACCGACAAAAGATGCCGGGAAATTCAGGAGACTTCGTTCATGCTCATCCTTCCCCGTTTTCATCCGCCTTCCAGATTCCCAGCCGGATCATAGCGGATGTGATGCGTTTGCCACCCGGCACATACTCCATATCCTGCTGGTTGATCGCTCCGAAGAAAAAGGTAAAGAACGCATACACGACGACTGCAAGCAGAATCACGCCAATGGTCATAAGCCGGGAGTATTCGCCGGATGCCACATGCGGCATAATCAAGTACACGACCAGACCCATAGACGCCGTCGCCAACAGGGGTTTGATCAAATCCTGTAATATATTGAGTCTTACTTTGGCGTATTTGACGACGCAGATCACGTCAAGCAATGCCGCAATGGCATAGCAGGCCACGGTTCCAAAAGCAGCACCCCGAATATTTACCTCCGGCATCCGAATAAAGAGGATGCTGATTAATATTTTCACACCAATGCCAATGAACAGATTGATCACCGGCAAGTAGGTCTTGCCTAAGCCTTGGAGAATACCCGTCATGGTTTGCAGAATGGTCAGGAACAGCACCGCAACAGCCATGATCCCCAGCAAGTTCCCTGCTATGGTTAAATCGCTCCCTTTCAGTTTGGCAAAAAGAAGATGAATAATGGGCGTCGATAACAGGTACAGACCAACCGTACAGGGGAGCCCGATCATCAAGGAAAGCTTTAGCCCTATGCCCGCCTTGTTTGAAATGCCTTTCAAGTCGCTATGCGCTTTGGATGCGGAGATTGAAGGCACGAGGCTGACGGCGAGGGCGAGAGAGAACACGGCCGGCATATTAACAATCGGATTCACATATGCTGTCAGGAGACTGAAAAGTGAATTGACGATTTTGGAGTTCAGAAGAATCTCTTGTCCAAAGAGTATTATGCTTGTCATGCTCTTCAGCGTATTCGTGATAATCGCTGTGTCGGCAAGCTGGACGATCGGCATGGCACATGCTCCGACAATAATCGGAGTAGCCAGATAGATAAGCTTTCTTCCGATGTCTTTCGTCAGGTCAGCGTGATGTTCGCTTATGATATTCCTCTTAAAGTCCGTGATTCGTATCCGATAGCGGACAAGTAAGTAGATAAACGCAAAAACCTCGGAAACAGTAATACCGAGTACAGCGCCGGCTGCCCCGTATATCTCGCCTTTACCGATCCAAAGCCAGGCCAAGAAAAGGCCAGCTATGGTCTTTACTACTTGCTCAATGATTTGCGATACCGCTGTTGGCATCATCTGCTGCATGCCCTGAAAATAGCCACGGAAGGCTGAGATGATAGCCACAAAAAACAAAGAAGGTGCGATAGCCATAATTGTCAAGCTGGCGTCCGGCCTGCCAACTACGATCGCAAGCGGTCTGCTCAGAATCATCATTAAGATGGTCGAGACAAACCCGATGCCAACCATTGCCTTGGCTGACTTGAGAAAAACCGTATGAGCCGCTTTGTAATCATTGAGCGTCGTTCGTTCCGACACCATCTTGGAAATGGCGACCGGCAACCCCGCGCTGGATATGGCCAAAAGGAACGTGTATATGGGGAAAGCCGTCATGTAATACGACATGCCGTGGGTTCCGACAATGTAGGTCGTAGCGATGGTGTAAACGGCTCCGATGATCTTGGAAACGAGTCCCAGGCCACCCAAGATAGCCGCACCTTTTGCGAAACTCTTTTGTGTTTTGCTCATCATTTTTCAATTATACATGATACGAGGCAATATGAGTATCGGAAGTTTAAAACAATATTGTCACGTATTTTAAGATAATGCACAGCAAATCTGCATTACAAAAGAAGGCATCGGAGCGCCGGAAGCTACTCGAAGATGAAACAGTATCCGGGCGTAATTCATCAAGGGCAAGTTCGATTCCCCCTACCCGGCACACAACGGATCATCCGCATATCGTCTCGCTGTTTTGTTTCCGGGTGATATTCGCGTCTGTGCCGCGAACGCGGCTCTATCTGCGCCGATATATCCTTGCTTCATACGGCTTCATCTTATCAGGAATCGAGTTTTCAACATTCGCTAGGACCACGGTTCCTGTCGGGGCGAATGGCATTGCGGCAGTTTCCTCACACATGTTGCAGATGATGGTGAAGGTTTCCCCTTCCAGCGTTCGCTCATAGGCAAACAGCCGTTCGTTTTCCATCCAGAGCGGATGATACGACCCATATTGCAGCGTACGGCTGCTGTTTCGCAGGGCGATCAACCTGCGATAAAAATGCAACACCGAATCCGGATCGTTCTCCTCTGTTTCCGCATTGATCAAAACAAAGTTTGGATTCACTATAATCCAGGGTTCGCCCGCGGTAAAACCCGCGTTTTTTGTGCTGTTCCACTGCATCGGCGTGCGTGCGTGATCGCGCCCTTTGTGCAGGATTCCCCGCCACGTGGACTCGGTTCTTCCCGTGATGCGCGCTTCGTTGAGCACGTTGATTCCTTCTATGTCGCGTATCGCGCGCTCGTCCGGAAACGGCGTATTCGTCATGCCAAGCTCTTCGCCCTGGTAGATAAACGGCGTTCCCCGCAGCAGGTGCATCGCCGTCGCGAGCATCTTTGCCGAGCGGACGCGCAGTTCCTCCGTTTCCGTGCAGCCAAAGCGCGATACCGCGCGCGCCTGATCATGGTTCGACCAAAAGAGACTGCCCCACCCGTGCTCAGTCGCGGTTTGCCAACGGTTGACAATCTGCTTGAACTGTTTGAGCGTCCACGGTACGGGGTCATATTTTCCGCGCGGGCCGTCGTCGATCTCCATGAGGTCGAACGGAAAAATCAAATCGAAGATACCCGTCTCTTCGTCGAGCATTTTTGCGCCCTCTTCCGGCGTGGTAAACGGCGCCTCCGCGAGGCACAGGCAGTCTCTGCCCGCAAAGCAGTTTTGCCTGAGTTCGCGCAGATAATCGTAAAACTTCGGGCGGTTGGCGAAGCGCTCCACCGCGAGGGTGTAGCCTGCGGCGTTCGGTGCTCCCGCGCCATCCGGCAATCCTTCGTCCTTTGCGATACAGTTGATCACGTCCATGCGGAAACCGTCTACCCCGCGGTCGAACCAGCGGTTGACCATCGCATAGATTTCTTGCCGTACGGCGGGATTTTCCCAGTTCAAATCGGGTTGTTTTTCCGAAAACAGGTGCAGGTAATACTGCCTTGTCGCTTCATCCTGCTTCCAGGCAGACGGCGCGAAAAAAGAAGCCCAGTTGTTGGGTGTGCCGCCGTCTTTCCCGTCGCGCCAGATATAATAATCGCGGTACGGGTTGTCTTTCGCTTTTCTCGACTCCGTAAACCACGCGTGCTCGTCGGAACTGTGGTTCACCACGAGATCCATCACGAGCTTGATATCCCGCGCGTGAAGGCCACTCAGCAGCGCGTCAAAGTCCGCCATCGTGCCAAACTCCGCCATAATCCGCTCATAGTCGCGGATGTCATATCCGTTGTCGTCGTTTGGAGAATCGTATATCGGGCAGAGCCAGACGGCTCCGATGCCCAGCGATTTTAAATAATCGAGCTTTTCGATGATGCCGTTTAGATCGCCCACGCCGTCTCCGTTTGTGTCCAAAAAACTGCGCGGGTAAATCTGGTAAAATACCCGTTCTTTCCACCATGCCTGTTTCATTACCGCTCCTCCGTTTCCAGATACAGGATAGCAAAGCGTTCTATACTCGGCAAGCAAAAAGAAAGCGTATCTCCGCGCGGGTTTTCCGCCCGCTTGCATTCAATCGTTTCAGCGGCGCTAAAATCGCGATCCGGCGAAGCCATCCAGGCGGTTTTCAGCGCAGAAAACGTCTGCACCTGAAGCGTCACGTTTTTTTGTTCAGTCGGCGCGTTTCTTCCTTCGTTCCAAAGAGAGGAATCATCGCCCGAGAGATTGATCAGTATCATGAGTTTCCGGTTGCCCTGCTCGCGCAGGATAAGCCAGAGTTTGCCGCCTTCGCCGGTCACCGAGTACGGCGTATCGCACGCATATTCCTCGTTGTCCCAGCCGCAATGCGTCATGCTCACATCCAGAAGCGTGTCGTCGAACAGCAACTCCTCATACCGCACAATAAAACCGTCATACGCGCGAAGCTGCCGTTCCTGCTCCGGCGACAATCGCGAATAGTCCGCGTAATAGCCTTGCGTCAGCGCCGCGTTTTCCTCGCCGAACCAGAGTTGCGTTGCACCGTGCGCCGCAATTGCGCTCATGAGCACCAGCTGTGCGTTCAGCGCACGCTCCGGCGTGTCGAGGCGAAACGGCGCAGGATATGCCGCAAGCACGACAGGCTTTTGCGCCTGTTTGGCCATCAAAATCAACTGCCGCAGATGCTCATAACGCGCGTACGGCGGCCATACTTCAATATAGACCGCATCGACGGGCGCATGCATCGTCCGCTCAACAGGCCAACCGCCGACGTTGTTGAACACGAGCGTTGCCTCCGGCAAAACCGCGCGCGTCTGCTCGATCAAGGGCGAAAAATCGTTTTCAAGATGAGCGACCTTCCCGTCCGCATCCAGCGCGGACTTGGGGAACCCGTAAGTATCCATATGAATACCGTCAAACCCCGCCACAACCGCCGATCGATATTGCGAAACGATATGGTATTGCCAACCGCTCTCCAGATTCATAATCGCAAATACATCGATAAAGCGAATCGGTTCTCCTTTGCGCGCATACAGCCGCCAATCGGGGTGACTCTCTGCAAACGATTCGCTCGCGGCATACACCGCACCGTACCCCAGAGCGCGCATTCCGCGCGCATGGCATGCCTCGATTTTGCGCCGAATAACGGCAAGTGAATTTGACTTGCCCATCATATCGGTATAGTCTTCCTCGCTCGCAACCAGCGTGTCGTGTCGATAGGACCAGTCGTAAAACTGCACGGCGTTGACGTGGTGTTTTGCCATGGCGAGCACATCCGCGTCCTCCGCCTCCAAGCGCGAAAAGTCCGATAGAAATCCATAGCGAAATACACGTAAGCGTTCCTGAATATCCACCGCGCAGGACGCGCGCTCTCCGGTGTCGGCTTCGCAACGCACGCCGAGCCCGCAAAACGAGTCTTTGACAGGCGGCAGCAGAACGCGCGTGCGCTTGCCTGTTCGTTTAACGTCGAATTTTTGGATGCACACGTCCATCCGAAAAACGGAGATGCGGAAGTGCTCCGCAGCCCCGTCGTATTGAATCGCAAGAAGAATCTCTTCGCCGGGTAGATATCGCCCTTTTTCCGGGTAAAGTTCCATATTTAACCTCGATGATCCGGTTTTGCACGGATTGAAATGTTCCTTCTCAGCCCTTCAGCGCACCATCGGACAAGCCTTTGATAAACTGCTTTTGGAATACGAGAAACACGATGACCACAGGGATGATCGCGATCACCGCCGTCGCCGCCATCAGGTGCCATTTTGCGCCCGCAAACTGCTGAAAGAACACGGATAGCGCCTGCGGAATGTTTTGCTTGGCGCGGCTCTGTAGAAAGAACACCGCCTGGGCATAGTTGTTCCAGATGCCGAAGCCGTTCAGAATCACAAACGAAGCGGTTGCAGGCTTGATCACCGGAAAAATCACACGCCAGAAGGTGGAAAACGGTGAGCAGCCGTCCAGCGCCGCGGCTTCGTCCATCTCCTTCGGCAACGCGCGAATAAACGTTGCATAGATAAACACTGCGCTGGGTAACGCAAGCGCCGAGCAAACGCAGACCATGCCCCAAAGCGTATCGATGGCGTTGATCTGCCGCATGAGGACATAGAGCGGAACGGTGTTGATGATACCGGGGATCATCATGCAACCAATCAACAATCCAAACACAAACTTGTTATAGCGTGTCGAATACCGCGCGACGGCATATCCCGCTAGTCCGCCCGTGGTGATGGTAACCATCAGCGTACCCGCCGTGATGATGGCGGAATTCAGCATCGCCGTGCCGATCTTGGACTTGTTCCAAGCGTCGATGAAATTCTGCCAATGAAAATTGGGAACAAAGATGTTCCCTTCATAAAACACGCGCGACGGCGCGTTGAGCGAGAGCACCAGCAGCACATAAAACGGGATTAAACACATCGCGCAGATGAGAATGATCAAGAGAATGCGGAGCGCTTTGCCCCATTTGTTTTCTTTCATGGCAGGCACCCCCTAGTTTCTTTGGCGCGTAAAGCGCATGGAGATCAGCACGGGAACGAGTATGATGAAGAACAGGATCATCGCCACCGCCGTGGAGTACCCCGTTCTGCTGCCATAACACATGCGCATGATATAGATCGAAAGACTCTCCGTGGCATACCCCGGGCCGCCTTCGGTGAGCGCCATGATCACGTCGAACACCGAAAGCGAACCGATGATGTTTGTCACCACGTTGATGCGGATGGCGGGCATCAGCATCGGCACGCTCACGCGCCAGAATCGCTGCCAGTTGCTCGCGCCGTCGATGCGCGCGGCCTCCGATATCTCGGAAGGGATCGACTGCAGTCCCGCAAGATAGATGATCATCGTCATGCCCGAAAACTGCCAAACGTTCACAAGAATGAGCACCAGCAGCACCGAAGGATAAGAGCTCATCCAGTTACCGATGAGGTCCGTCATTCCTAACTGCTCAAACGCATAGTGGAGAAATCCGCGTCCCGGTTGGAGTAAGAAGAACCAGATGTAGCCCATGATCAGCGGGCTGATGATCGCGGGCAGATAGATGACAACGCGCGCCAAACTCTTGCCGCGAAATTCACTGTTCATCAAGAGCGCATAGCATAAACCCACCACGTTGAGCAGCACGGCGCTGCCAAGCGCGAAAATCAGCGTCGTCTTGATGTCGTGAATGGCGCGCGCATCCTGAAAAAAGTCGATGAAGTTTTGAAGCCCGATAAACTTGGCTTCGCTCATGCCGTCCCAGTCGGTCACGCTCATGCCGATGCCGCGCAGCAGCGGATAGACAAAGAACAGGCCGTAGAGCATCAGCGCGGGCAGGGATAAAAACTGTGCCCAGGAAATCCGTTTGTGTCGCATGCGATACTCCGTATAACTGCGGAGGCGGCCTGCCGATGTTCCGGAAAGCCGCCACCGCTGGTTGAATCATGTGTGATCAGATTGCGTCAGTTTAGAATCCCGCGTTCCAGGCAGCTTCGTACGCCTTGGCGAACTCTTCCGGCGTGTAGGTTCCTGCCAGCAGATCCTGAACCAGTCTGCCTGCGTCGTCTCCAGTGAACCCAGCGGGCTTTTCATTGGTGAAGCCGATGTTCGTCGCGCTCTTGACCGCGTCGTTCACGCCGGCGACTACGCTCGCAGGCGCCCACTCTGCGGAGACATCTGTGAATGCGCTCGGCGAACCAAGGGCTTCGGAATACTTTTTCTGGTTCTCCGCGCTAAAGAGATAGTTAAGGAAATCAACCGCGGCGTCCTTGTTCGGAGTATCCGCATAGATGCTGTAACCGGAATCTTCGGCAACCAGCACCACCGGAACGCCGTCCGCCATCATCGCGGGATACGGTGCAAAGCCGATGTTGTCCGCCATATCGGGGTTCTTTTCGAGAATACTCGAGAGGCACCACATGCCGTTGGAGAACATGGCGGTCTTTCCGGTGACAAACGCGTCGATGCAGTTGTCGCTCGTGGCGGTCAGCACGTCCGCATTGATGAGTCCCTTCTGCTGCAAGTCGACCAAATCCTTGGCGAAGGTTGCCATTGCGCCATCCGGATTCCCCCACTGGAGAATGGATGAGTCGTTGTTTAAAAACGCCTGTTTGGCTGCGGTTGCACCGTATTTGGCCTTGATATAGCCCTGCGGGAAGAACTCGATGAGGTGGCCGAGGTGCCATGCTTCCCCAAAGATAAACCACGGGTCTACATCGGGATACGCGGTCTTGATGGCTTCCAGGTTTGCCACAAACTGATCCCATGTGGTCGCGGGTGTGATACC
The DNA here is from genome assembly GCA_963665375.2 of Christensenellaceae bacterium. Lineage (GTDB taxonomy): Bacteria > Bacillota > Clostridia > Christensenellales > CAG-138 > UBA7703. The sequence goes on along the minus strand of CAXXUL010000004.1, from coordinate 957,424 downwards.
CAGATCCGCAAACATCTGCTTGTTATAGAAGAAACCCGCCATGGTCATGTTGGTACAAACGCGATACTGATTCCCGCTCGCGAGATCCGAGCAGCTTTCCTTCATAGACGGAATCAGACGATCCCACCACTGGCTCATATCGTTGAGAGCCAGGTATTTACCCTGATCGACAAACTCTTTTTCATAGGTGGTCATGACATCCGGTACCGCATCGGAAGCAAACTTGATCTTGATGATGTTGCTCGCATCCTGTTGAAACTCCTGCTCAACCGTGATGCCGTTGGACTGTGCATTGTATGCCGCAATGATTTCATCCAGCAGATCGATGGTTTCCATTTTTCCGGTGAAGAAGGAGAGCTTGACATCCTTCGCCGGGGCTTCGGTCGCCGCAGCTTCGGTTGCCGCGGCTTCCGGTGCTGCCGTGTCTTCGGCTGCGGGCGTTGTTGCAGCCGGTGCGCATCCTGCAAACATGCTTACCAGCATTGTCAGCATCAGCAGCATTGCTATCCACTTTTTCATGACTGTTCCTCCTCGATATTTGATGTGCCTTTTTAGAAGTTAGGTGTCTTTGCACCCCTCGCTGTCATTATGTCATGGCGCGTTTCGATTTGATATTCCGCATTTTTCGGATCAAGGTGCTACTTTTTTCGATTTTCAATGCAGAAAGCGGAAATATGCTATACTCTTTTCGAAAGGTGTGACTCCAGCCGCATGTCTATCGTGAAGAAGCGCTATCATCTCAAAACACGCCTGCTCGCGGTCATTTCGCTGCTGATCTTCGGATCGGTTGTGTTGGTGTCCGCGATTGGCTTCATGCGCTACAGCGATGATCTATTGGATCAGACCGCGACGCAGACGCAACAGCTTATTGAGCAGATCGCGCTCAACACCGGCAACTACATCAACGACCTTTCGCGGCTCTGTATGTCGCCTTATTATAGCGAACGCATCATGAGTTTGCTTGCTTCTTCTCCGCAGGACGCCGCGGGTATGCTCGAAAAACGGCGCGCCATTGAAAACTACTTGCGCGAGGTGATGACCATTCCGCGCAAAGACATCCTGCGCGTATATATCCTCACAGATGAGATTTATTATAGTACGCGAACCGCACACCCGATCGATCTATCCGTCGATTATCAAGAGGAAAGTTGGTATCGGGACGCGCTCGGCACCGCCAGCACCGTTTTCATTCCCGCGCATGTCGAAATCAACAGCGGATATTCGCTGACCATATTTTCCATGGTGCAGCGGCTCAGGAGTCTCTCGGATTCCTCCAACACGTTGGGCGTGATTCGCGTAGATGCGAACTACAGCGGTATTCGGGATGTGCTGGACGACGTTCAACTTCTCAAAAAGAGCGGACTATTCATCATCGACAGCGCGAACAGCGTCGTCTATCAGCATAGCACGCTGCCAACAGCTTTGTCGCTGACCGATGTTTTTTTAACCGCGAAAGAGGGAACGAGCCCCATGCGCGTTCCGCTCGGCGGAGAAACCTATATCATCAATACCCAGCCCGTCAAGGATACCGACTGGACCATTATCGCGGTGAACGCGCAATCGAGTCTCATGCAAAACGTAGCGTCGGCACGGCAGTTTACGGTTTTGCTTGCGTTTGTCTGCGCGATGGTCGGCCTGCTCGTCACCGTATTCTTTGTGCGTTCGTTCATCAAACCCATCAACAACACGGTCGCCGTCATGCGAACGGCGCAAGGCGGAGACTTGAGCGTGCGCGCGTCCGAGCACCGCGCGGAGGAGATCGCCTACCTCAACCGCTCGTTTAACGAGCTGCTCCTTCGCATCTCCGAAATGATCGAACGGGACGCAAAACTCACAAAGGAAAAATACGAGGCGGAGTATCTGCAAAAAATCGCGCAATATGACGCGCTCTACAACCAGATTCGCCCGCATTTTCTCTTCAATACACTCAGCACTGTGAGTCTGCTCATCAAAAGCGAGCGATATGCGGAAGCGATTTCCAGTATCGACGAGCTTTCAATCCTGCTGCGCGGCATGGTGAATACCGACCGGGATATCACGCTTGCCGCCGAACTCAAGATTGCGCAATGCTACCTCAGTCTGCAGGAGCGCAGGCACGACGATCTGACGTATCAAATCGAGCTTGATCCCGCGCTTGCCGACTGCCGTATTCCGGCTTTGACCATACAGCCAATCGTTGAGAACGCGCTGATTCACGGCTGCGAGCCTCGCATCGGCAGTTCACGCATCGCGATTTGCGTGTTTGCAGATGGTGCGGACGCAATTATCCGTGTTTCCGACAATGGTATCGGTATGGAACCCGCACAGCTGGAGTCTCTGATCAACGCCATCTCGAACCGTGCGGAATCGCCGCAGCAGGCGGAAACACGCAGTGTGGGGCTGGTGAATATTTCGCAGCGGCTGAAGTTGAAGTATGGCAACCATACCATAATTCACATCGAATCCACGCGGGATATCGGCACCGTTGTTACGATCCGCATCCCGCAGGACTATGACGATCAAAACACATTGAATTTGCCAATCAGGCAATAAACAGTTCACATAGAGTACGTATCATCGAATCTTTCGTAGAAATCAGAAATGGAGCCGGCTATGTCGAATTCGTATCGTGTCCTTGTCGTAGAAGATGAACCGCTGATGCGCGAATACCTCATCGCCAGCTTGCCGCGGCTTCACCCCGCTTTTGTCGTTGCCGGCGCCGCGCATGACGGTTTGGCCGCGCTCGCGCTCTTTGAAAAGAGCAGCTATGATCTGATGATCACCGATTTGCGTATGCCCGGCATGGATGGGCTCCAGCTCATTGAGCGCATCCGAAGCCTCGGTAAAACGTTGCCCATCATCGTATTGACCGGATACGATGAATTCGAGTATGCCCGAACCGCGCTGCACTTCGGCGTCGCGGAATATTTGCTCAAGCCGCTCAACGACGACGCGCTGCGCGAAACGCTTGAGCGCCTGGCGGGCGCAATCCAGCAGCATCTCAGCGCCATTCAACTGCCGCAAAATCTTTCCCCGAAGAACATTGCGCAATTCGTCGCAACCTGCTTTACCGAAACCGACCGCGAGCACAAGCTGCTCGCTGAGCGGGCGGCGAGCTATATCACCACACATTTCACCGAGCCCATCACGCAGACGGATGTCGCCGAAGCACTCGGCATCACCCCCGCCTATCTCAGCAGTGTGTTTCACGAAGAAAAGGGTGAATCCTACACGAAGTTTTTGACCCGACTTCGAATGATGCAAGCGGCGCTTCTGCTCAAGAGCAATCCCGGCATGACCATCCAATCCGTTGCAGAACAAGCGGGTTACGCTTCGGATAAGCACTTCATCAGCGTGTTTAAGAAGTATTTCGGCACAACGCCAAATGAATACCGTTTGAGTAAGGTAGAGGAGTAAAATAAAGGCTTCGATTGTCTAAAACCCATTCTCCGGTTGCAAAAAGATCGCCGCACGTGATGGGTGACGCTAAATGGATTCTACAACAGGAACCGATCGGGTCAAGTAGCAACCATCCGGAATCACCGCGTCTTTATACACTAAACAGCTCAGAATCAATTGAATAAACCAAAGTAACCGTCCAATTCGGGCGGTTACTTCGTTTTCTTTCGGGGTTGTCGGTTTTGAGTGCAAACACTCCGCACAGCACCGTTTTGCATTCGCGTCTGCTGCGTTTAGGCCGCAAGAGGTCTGATCATCAATTGTTGGAACCCTGAGAAGTGCATCCCCTCCATCGGTACTATTCCGAAATCATCCGCTCTATCTGTTCAGGCAACATACGTGTATCCGTCAGTATATAATCCGCATCCTCAGCGCGCAATTTCGCTCCAATTCCAATCGTTCGCATTGAGAGTTTGCGTGCGCCCGCAAGGCCTGCCTCCGCATCCTCAATCATGACGCAGAGACGTGGATCGATTTCCATTTGCTCCGCAGTGAGCAGATACCCTTCAAAATGCGGTTTGGAATATGTGATGTCATTTCCGGTCACGACCGCATCAAAGACGTTGTTCAGACCGATTCGTTCCAGTATAAAGTCTGTATTTTTGCTGGATGAGAACACCGCTATCGGTATTCTATGGTTACGCAGATACGATATCATCTCCAAAATGCCCGGCAATACATCGCTTGGTGAAATCGACGCGAGCGCTTCCAGATAATATGCATTCTTTTGAACAAGCATCGTTTCTATTTCTTGCGGCATCATTTCCATTTGTCCAAACTTGAGCAACAGCGTCATGCATTCTTTACGGGAGACACCCTTAAACTGCTCGTTTTTCCCTTCGTCAAATGGAATCTTGAGTTCGTCCGCAATTTTCCTCCATGCCTCGAAATGATAGCGCGCCGTGTCCGTAATCACGCCATCAAGATCAAAGATAAACGCGCGAACCGGTCTGTTGACCTGTCTTTCCGCGCCTGTTACCTTGATCCGGCGATCGAAAACAGTGATCTCGATCTCTTTGCCTTCCAGCAGTTGCAGCATGCACCCGTTTTCATTGACCGAAACAGACATACGGCTGCCGCGGAATACAGTGGAAAACGAGTAGCCGTTCCAGCCGTCCGGCAGCAAGGGAAAGATGCTGAGCCCGTCCTGATTGATGCGCAGCCCACCAAACCCGGCGATGATGGAAAGATAAGCGCCCCCCATATTCGCAATATGCAATCCATCCCGTGTGTTGCCGCTTTGGTCGTTCAGGTCGATCCCGCCGGTCGCGTGAAAATACGCCATCGCTTTGGCGCAATCCCCAAGCCGCGCCGCCATCATAGAGAATACGCACGCAGACAGGCTGGAGTCGTGGGTCGTAATCTGCTCATAATACTCGTAGCTCCGGCGCATGACGAGCGGAGATTCTTCCCGGTAAAGAAAATGCGCGAGTACGGTATCCGCCTGCTTGCAGATTTGACAGCGGTTGATATAGAGCGGATGATAATGCATCAACAGTGGAAAATTCTCCGGTGGAATATCGGATAAATTCCAGCGTTTTTTATTCAGAAAACTATCGTCCTGTTTGCAGATTCCAAGATCGTTGTCCATCGGCAGGTACATTGCACAACCTGCTTCAAAAAAGGCTGCGAGTTCCTCCTGTGTAACGCCAGTTTTTTCGCGGAGCGAATCGAACCCGCCCGAATCTGCCAATTTACCGCAAAGCTCGACCGCAGCAAGAAACGTGCGAGCGGCGCCGGCGTTTGTGTAATAATTGTTATCTACGATACAGGTATACTCGTCCGGTCCGGTTACGCCGTCAATCCGGAATCTGTCGTCCTTCCAATGACCCGTGTCGAGGAACAACCGCGCGGTTTCTACCAGAACTTCGCAGATTTCCGGCAGGTAGCTTTCATCCAGCGTAGCATACCAATACTGGGAAAAGGCATGTGCGATATCTGCGTTAATATGATATTGCGCCGAACCGGACGGAAAATAGGCGGAGCATTCCGACCCCGTAATCGTCCGCCAGGGATACAGCGCTCCGCATGCATGCCCCAACATGCGCGCGTGCGCGCGTGCGGCGTCCAAATGCTGATAACGATAGTCCAGCAGCTTTTTCGCCATCTCAGGCGCGGTGGAAAGGAAAAAAGGAAAAACATAGGTTTCGCAATCCCAAAAATAATGCCCTTCGTAACCTTCTCCGCTCAATCCTTTTGCAGCGACACTGCTTCGTCCGTTTTGCCCCGCCGCGCAAAGCAGCTCATACTCGCAGAAATCTAGATATGCTTGCGTCGCCTCGTCCGTATGGATCCGAACGCGTGAACGAGTCCAGAACGCATCAAGATACGATCTTTGCGCGCACGCCCAGTAATCGAATCCTCTTTCGCGCGCGTTCTGGGCAATCCTGCATGCGCTCGCAAGCAAATCTTGTTCGCCGGGAGCATCGGTATACACGCAATATTTGGTGAGTACGGCGGTTTCGCCCGGCGAAATCGAACGCAGAAATCTCGCGGCAAGCAGATTCCCCTGCCCGTACTGCTCCGGCTCCACCCGATCCATGTCATGCAGCACCGCGCAGCCAAGCATGCGCTTGCTGGAAAGCGTTGTTGCCCGCATGCCGAGACAGCCGTTTTCCATCGACCGTTCGGTAACGAGCAGTTTCGTTTTGCAATTTGCGGCAACGCGCGGATCGCTCGGATCGCTGAAATTCGTTATATCACCATTCAGCAGGGAATCCAGCCGGATTTCCCCGGAATAATCGACGGATGTAACCGCATAGCGCAGGATGAACAATTCTTTCTGCAAAAAGCTTGCCATCCGCGTCACAACAATTTTCAGTGTTCCCTGCCCCGTATGAAAGAAAAACGTTCGCTCGGCTGTTCCGCTTGCAAAATCCAGCTTACGGATCATGTCTCCAGCTGCGGCATCCCAGGCTTGCACGATTCCACCGCCAGCCCAAAGGCGCACGCTTTGCGCATCCGGCAGATTCACCATTACCTGTTTTGTTTGCGGGAAACCGTAAAGACGCTCTCCATAGCATATTTCTTCCTCTTCGGAAAACCCGTTGATATAGGTGCCCCGGATGGAAGCACCGCCGTTTTTTGCTCCCTCTTCCAGACATCCGCGCACACCCAGGTAGCCGTTTGCGCAGTGAAACAAGGTTTCATCCCGCGTCTGCGACTCCGCGCAGTATCCCATTGTGACAAAATTCAGTTCATCCAAACCCTTATACTCCTTGATTACGCCGGAACCAATCCGGGGATAATTTAACTCTGCACTCGATTTTTTAATCGCACCGGGCGTTATTCTTTCACCGCACCGGACGTCATACCGGACACGATCTGTTTTTGAAACAGCAGAACGATGGCGAGCGTCGGGATCACGACCAAAATCGTCGCGGCCGTGATTTCGCCCCATAGAATGGAAAACTGCGTCCGCAGCGCGTTGATAGCGACAGGCACCGTTTGAAACTGCTTGTCCGAGTTGAGCGTCATCGTCAGCAGGTATTCATTCCATGCGGCGATAAACGTCATGATGGCGCTCGTGAAAACGCCCGGCAGCGCGATCGGGAAAATCACCTTCCACAGTGTCTTCCATTGGGAACAGCCGTCGATGCTTGCAGCTTCCTCGATAGAAAGCGGTATTCGCTTGAAGTGCGCCACCATAATCCACACCGCCGCCGGAAGCGTGATGGAGGAATAAGCGAGCGTTACAAAATAGCTGTTCAGCATATCCAGCTTGTAAAACATATTAAAGACCGGGCCGACCACAACCATCTGCGGAAACATGGATACACTCAGGATGATCGCAAGTACAACGCCCTTTCCTTTGAACCGTACGCGCGCGAGGATATAAGCGCTCAGGGTCGCGACACTGACGACATAGACCGTTGTAATCGTGGCGACGATGAAGCTGTTTTTCACCGAGTTCAATATTCCTTTGTCGAGAACCGCTTTGTAGTTCACGAGCGTCGGATTGTTGGCGATGATGTTAAACGCTGTGCTCTTGCCGAAAATCTCGCTGGACGGTTTGAAGGAAGTGATGAGAATCCAGAAAAACGGAAACACCATCACCGCAAGAAACGCAGCGATAATGATAGCGGAAGTAACTTTTGTCGGCCGTTTGGTTTTCATTCTGTTTCCTCCCTTCAATCGTCTTTCACAATTTCTGCGCCGAGCACTTTGACAAACACAAATGCGATCACACCCACGCATAGAGCCATGGTCAACACGACCACCGCACCGTATCCGTAGTTGTTCTGCGCGATCATGAGTTTATAGGCGTAGATGGACAGTGTCTCGGTTCCCTGTGCTCCTCCGGTCAACACCGCGATCAGGTCATACACGCGGAAGGCGTCCAACGTTCGAAACAGCAGGGCCACGAGCAGCGAGGGCTTTAGCAGCGGCAATGTGATTCGAAAGAACGTTTTCACAGGTCCCGCGCCGTCAATCTTTGCGCTTTCATACAATACTTTGTCGATGATCTGCAAGCCGGCCAGAAGCAGCAGCGCCATATACGGCGTCGTTTTCCAAACATCCGCCAGAATCGCCGCCGTCATTGCGCCGCCGGCCGAAAGGAGCATGAGTTCCGGCGAGGCGATCAGCCCGATATCGGTAAAGATTTTGGCGATAATCCCGCTGCTGCCGTCGTACATATAACTCCACATCAGCGCGGAGACGGCGGTCGGAATCGCCCATGGAATCAGCGCGGTCGTTCGAACGCCGCCGATTCCTTTAATCGCCTGATTCATAATCAACGCGAGCGCCATGCCGAATATCAGCTCCAGCGTCACAGAGATCGCGGTGAAAACAGCCGTGCTCCGGAGCGAATGGAAAAACCGCGTATCGCTCAGGAGTTTGCCATAGGCGGAGAGTCCGGTAAAGTTGCTGCCGATCAGGCAGCTGTCCATTTCGCGAAAGATGGTGTTCAGTTTATCCCAACCGTTATAAAACGTAACGTTCCCGTTTCGTTCATACACCTTCTGAATCGCCGCTTGAATCTCCGCCACCGATGCGGAGATTTGATTTGCTTGCGAAGTCGAGACCTTTACGACTTCTTTTTCGGCAGAATACTGCGCGGCAAGCTCGTCTACCTTTGCCATTGCGTCCCGCAGTTCAGCTTGATCCGCCTCGTTCAGCAGCGTAATGTCGTCCTGTAAAAACCAGTTGATGTAACCGCAATCCTCCGTAAACAGAGGCGCGTTAAAATTTCCGCTCGTGTAAAGTCCGGCAACTTGCTGGTCGTTTGTCCGGTAGTCAAACAGCGAATAGATTACGGACGTAATGATGGGATACAACGCGAATACGGCCAAAAGCAGAAATAGGGGAAGCAAAAAGGCAGCTTGCTTTGCCGTAATTGTCTTTCGCATGGACAGCCTCCCTTTCCAGTCTCAACAGAAAGAGCGGCGCTCACACCGTATCAGCGTGGAGCGCCGCCGTCTCATTGTGTGTTAGTTCGCCAGCGCGGCGTTGATCGCGTCAACCGCGGCGGTAAGTTCCATTTCACCGGAGAGATAGGCGTGCGCCGCATTCATAATCGCATCCGAAGTCTCAGAATAGTGCGCGGAAACCGGACGGGAGATTGTGGTGGCAAGCGCATTCTGGAAGCCGGGCATCGAGAGCATCGCGTTGGCGGCAATGACGTCCGGATCTGCAAGCATCTCGTTATAGCCGGGCAGGTAGCCGCCTGAACGGACATGATCTTCTGTCCATCGGTCGCTACGAATTTCATGAAATCCCATGCGCCTTCCTGATTGACAGAGTTTTTATTGATGCCGAGCAGCCAGCCGCCGACCGTAGAGCCGCCGGGTAGCGGGGCCACATCTACAACATCCTGCGAGATGGTTCCGTCGGAAGCAATCATGCCCCATTGATACGGCCAGTTACGCGCAAACACGCTTGCGCCTTTGATAAAGCTGTTGTGCGTTTCGCCTTCGGAGTAGTTGAGAATGTCAACCGGAGATGCGGTTGAATCTACCATCGCCTTCATCGCAACAAGGCCGCCTTCGATATCCGTCCAACCCGCAGTGTATTCGGTCAGGTTGCAGACAAGTCCTTCGTAAAGCTTCGCTTGGAAGACGATACCGTCCGTCGTTCCGCCTTGACCCATATACGTCTCGGCCATCGCCTGCAGATCGGCATAGGTGTATTTACCGGAGACGAGCTTCGCCGCGTCATCCGCCGAAACGATATCCTTGCGTAAATAAAGCAACCCAAGATCCGGGAAGAACGGCAGTGTATATTGCTTCGCACTGTAATTCCCCGCGGTCATGGAGCCGGCGTTGAACTGGGACATCTTAAGGCCATCGGCCTGCATCAGTTGGTCGATGGGGACAATGTACCCTGCGGCGGCAAATTCGCCCGCCCAGACAACGTCCATGGAGAGGACGTCGTAGTCACTCGACCCTGCTTGCATGCTGGTCAAAATCTGTTCGCGCATTGCACCGGAGTCGTTGGTCATGTCGATCCACTCCACAGTATAGAGCTCCTGTGAAGCGTTGTACGCGTCGATGACTGCCTGCGTCGCGGGGGTACTGTCCGCCTGTGCCGCAAACTTGATAACGGTACGTTCTACCGGCATTTGCTCGGTGGCTGCGGGCGCTTCTGTTGCTGCGGGCGCTTCGGTAGCGGCGGGCGCGGTCGCAGCCGGTGTGGTTGCGCAACCTGTCAGCAGCACAAACACCATCATCAGCATCAGTGAAATACCTAGAATCTTCTTCAACTTTCTCTTCCTCCTTGTTCAATTGTCTGTATGGTTGAATCATCTTGCCCGTTGAATTGCAAAACTCGGGCGACTAGCTGATAGATTCATTATATTTGTTGTAGATACAATTGATCTATTATATTCTTCATATTTATATTATAATTTTCAGTAGATCAGGAGGGCGAGAAAACCGTGAATACCGAAACAAAAATCCATCTTTTACGAATGTTTCACTATGCAACCGGGATTCCCGCCGAGATGCTTTCGGGTAATCACGTGATTTACAGTCTGCCGGAATCCATCGGTTGCGCCGCCCGCATAACAAACGATGCGTCTTTGCTGCCTGTGCCGTATCCGGATGATCAGAGCGTGCAATACCTCAGCACTCCCGCCCATGAATCGTTTTTTCTTTTCACAACGCGAGATGGTTTTCTCCTGCGGGCAGGTCCCGTTTTGCAAAATCCCGTGCAACCGGAGCAACTCGCGCTACTGATTCGCGCGGGACTTTTGCCGTTTCGTTGCAAGGCGGAACTTACGGCGCATTATGCCGTCTGCCCCGTGCTCGACGACAGGCATCTTTTCTACTCCGGCAAATTGCTGGAAACGCTTTTTCAGAGTGAGCGCTCCCTCTCCGATCTTTCCGAAGTTGAGCCGGACACAGGCTCGCCAATTGAAGACGGCTACTATCTTCAAACGCTCGACTATCGCACGCGCCAGTTTCAGCATGTACCATATGCAATCGAACTCGAAGTCTGCCGCATGATCGCCAACGGAGATACGTTGAGTTCCCAGCACATTTTAAGCGATATCAACCGCCTGCCGCGCGCCAAACTCGCGAACACGCCGATACGCTCTCTGAAAAATTCTCTGATCTGCAGTTGCACCTTCATGGCGCGCGCCGCTATCTCCGGCGGAGTAAAACCGGACGAAGCGTTCACGCTCAGCGATACATATATTCAGCGCATCGAAGCTGCGTCGACCACCGATCAACTTTCGGGGTTTGAAGCCGAGATGATCTCCGGATTCAACCTTGCGTGTGCAGTCGGCACGGGGCAGCCGTCACTCGTCCATCGTCAGTCAGGTTATGGAATATATCGACGCGCATTTAAGCGAAACCGATTCAGCTCGATGATATCGCCGCGTCCGTTTATCACAACGCAAACTATCTCTCCGGTTTATTCAAGCGCGAAACCGATGAAACGATCCATCAACTATATTATTAAAAGACGCATTGAAGAGGCAGAGTATTTTGTGCGGCATAGTAACGATCCGATAGCGGATATCGCGGCATTTTACCAATTCTGTTCACAGAGTCATTTTGTGCAGTGTTTCCGTAAGTTTACCGGAGAAACTCCGGGGGCTTGCAGAAACCAGCATGCTGAAGCAAGCGAGAGAGTATAAACCGTTTTCCCCCTTCTGAGAACGATAGAAATGAAAAAAGCGCTGACGAGAGAACTACCACGAGTTCCGTTCACACAGCGCTGTATTCGGGCAAAATTTTTCTGAATATTGACTTTTCATTCAAAGTGCCTGATGTTCGGGAGGCACCTCAAATATCACTTTTTTTAACGTCCGGATCGCTCCTCACGAATTTTACAAGATTTTCAGCAAGCTTTTCCAAGCCTCGATATACGACTGCGCCTGCTCTTGCGTGTGCCCCTCAGCAAAGATTCGCAGCAGCGGCTCCGTGCCGGAAAAAACGGCACACGACAAAGGAATCATCCGCAAAAATAGGTTTTTGCAGCCGTCATGATAACTGACCCGAATGGGAGAAACCGCAAAAACCGGCAGCGCGCACTCGGTAAAGATCGTGTGTTCCAGGTCCGCCCGCAACGCCGGAGAGAACGGAACGTTACACTCCTTCATGATATAGGAGCCGAACTTTTGCGAAATCTCCGCGATCATCTCGCTCGGGATGTTTGCCGGTTTTGCAGATCATCTCCACAAACAGCGCGGAGGAATAGACCGAATCCTTGCCGTGGATGTGAACCTCGCACGGTCAATCCGCCGGAGGACTCGCCGCCGAGTACCGCGTCCACCTCGTCGATTTTGGAAGAGATGTGCTTAAATCCGACCGGAACCTCGTAGCAGGTTTCGCCGAACGATTCCGCGACGCGATCCAATAGATGCGTGGTGGACATGTTGCGCACCACAGGCCCTTTCCAGCCTTTATATTCGTGCAGATACGTATATAGCAACACGAGAATTTCGTTCGCGCTGATGTAGCGCCCTGTGCCATCGATAATGCCGAGACGGTCACCATCGCCATCCACCGCGATGCCGAGATCGTATTTCCCGTAGACGACGCGGTTCCTCAACTCCGCCATCGTGTCCTCGGTCGGCGCGGGCATCATGCCGCCAAAATACGCGTCCTTATCGCCGTGAATTTGGTCCACCGTACAGCGCGCCGTGTTGAGAATCACCGTCAGCGGATAGGTAGACGAGCCGTGCATCGAGTCAAACAGAATTCTCGGCCCGCGCGCGCGGATCGCGGTGGTGTCGATCACGCCAAGTACAGAATCGATAAAATCGTTAAACGGATTTTTGAGGTATTCGATCAGCCCGTTGCGATCCGCCTCCGCTATCGGGAGCGTCTTGACGTCCGCCAGCGCGTTGATCTCGCGCTCCAGCCGCTCGGTGACATCCGAAGGTGCGTCTCTGCCTTCTTCGACGATGACCTTGATCCCGTTGTAGTTACTCGGGTTATGCGAGGCCGTGATCTCGATCCCGCGGTAAAGACCGTGCTGCTTGACGAGATACATGATCAGTGGGGTCGGCACGCTACGCTGCATAAACCAGACATGGATGCCGTTTGCCGCGAGTACTTCCGCCACCCAGGTTGCCGCCTCGGCGGAGAGAAACCGGCGGTCGTAACCAATCACAACGGGTTGATCCTTCTTGCCGTCCGCGATGAGCGTATTCGCAAGCCCCTGCGCCACACGCTGAATATTCGCCATGTAGAAGTCTTTTCCGATCTCAGCGCGCCAACCGCCGGTTCCGAAACAAATCATAACGTGTCCTTTCGTAAAGCAAGAATGATCTGATTCCGATCATTCTCCCAGATTGTTCAATTCTATTCTGCCGAAACAGTTTAGCCTTTTTGATTTCGATATTCATACGCGCTCATGCCTGTAATCTTCTTAAACGTTCGCGCAAAATGCCCGGGATCACAATAACCAACGCGCTCGCCGATATCGCCGATCTTCAGCTTCGGGTCGGCGAGCAATTGCTGTGCGCGCTTGATGCGAATCTCGTTGAGCAGATCATAAAAGCTCTTCTCCAGATGGCGATTAAGGAGCTTGCTCAGGTGCCACTGGGACACATAGCAGTGGTCGGCAACGTCCTGCAGGGTGATCTTGTCCGCAAAGCGCTGCTCCATAAACTGCACCGCCTCGCGCACGAGAAAGCTGCCCGCGGGCTGGTTTTCTTCGCCGGTTTCTTCCTTCGTCAGGCTGGCCGCACGCAGATTTTCACTCATCGCGCGCATGGCCTCGTTGATTTCGTCCATCTTGGAGGGCTTGAGCAGCAGCCTTGTCACGCCGAGGCGAATCGCCTCCTGCGCATAGCTAAAATCGCGATACCCCGTCAGCACCGTCACTTCCAGCGCCGGAAACTCGCTCTTGAGTCCCGCGAGCATGGTCAGCCCGTCCTGATCCGGCATCTTGATATCGGTGATGACGATCTGCGGCTGATAACGGCGAATCATCTCCGCGCCGCTTGTCGCGTTTTGCGCGGTAGCAACCACTTCGCAGCCAAAGCCGGACCAGTCGACGACCTTTTTCAGGCCTTCGAGTATAATCGCCTCGTCGTCAATTAAAACAACTCGAATCATCGGGATTCTCCTTCCCGACCATTATAGCACAATCGCTTCGCCAAAACGGAGCGTCCTCAGCCTTTAACCGCACCGACCGTCAGGCCCTTGATGATGTTTTTTTGCAGTAGCACGTAGACGATCAACACCGGAACCACCACCAGCACGACGGAAGCCGCCATAAGCCCGTAATTCACGCCCGCCTGCGAGCTGATTTCGTTGATCAGGAGCGTAATCGTCTTCTCCTTCGGGTAGCGCAGGAAAAACGTCTGCGTGAACAGGTCGTTGTACGACCATAGGAAGGAGAAGATCGCGACCGTCGCAAACGAGGGTTTCGCGACAGGAATGATGATCTTGAAATAGATCTGAAACACGTTGCAGCCGTCTAAATAAGCCGCCTCCTCCAGATCGATGGGTACGCTCCGGATAAAACCCATCAGCACCACGATCGCAAAAGCAAGGTTGCCCGCAATCTGCGGTAAAACCGTTGCAAGCAGCGAGAGCCAGCGGTTTTGCGTGCTCGCAATTCCCCAGAGCACCTCCATACGAAACACCGGAATGATCGTGGAAAACACCGGAAACATCATCGCCGCGATGATCATGCCGTGCAAAACCTTCTGCCCGCGAAAACGATAGCGCACCATGCCGTAGGCAAACAGCCCCGCGAGCAGCACGACCACAACCGTCACCACCACGGAGATGAGGATGCTGTTGGTGTAGCCCGCGGCAAAGTCGCTACGTTGGTTTGCGGTAATGTAGTTTTCGAGCGTAAAGCTACCCGTCCAGGGCCACGGAATCGAGAACGAATCCGAGCGAATCTCCCCGCGTACGCGGAAAGAGTTGAGAATGACCCAAAGGAACGGGTACGCCGTCGTGATCGCCCAAAATGTAAGTATTACATAGGAAATCATCTTTGAGAGGGGAGCGCGATTTCGGTTCTTTTGCTGTTCTTTCATCGTCGTCTCCTCCCTTAAAACTCTTTCTCTTTGAATATGCGGTTGGCAACCTGCGCCAGCAGCACGCCCAGCACCACGATCACCACCGCGATGGCGGAGCCGTAATCCACGTTTCCGCGCGTAAACGTTTGGTTATACATATACGTACCGGTGAGCCATGATTGATCAAGCGGGATGCCCGCGCCCATCATCACCCATGGCAGATCGAACACCTTGAGCGCGCCCGTCACCGCGAGGATGAGACAGGTGCAGATGACGTTTCGCAAGAGCGGCAGCGTGATGAAGCGCACGCGCTTCCAGCCCGTCGCGCCGTCCAGCTCCGCCGCCTCGTAGACGTCCGTTGAGATGTTGTTGAGGCCCGTGACGAGTATCACAAAATAAAACCCGACATATTGCCAGAGTATCGGCAGGAGCATCGTAAAGAAATAGTGCTTCTCGTTCTTCCAGTCGATGTTTGCCGTGGTCACGCCAAGGTTTTGCAGCAGTTGATTGAGCATGCCGCCGTTGTAGAGGAAGATGAGGTTGAACAATAACCCCAGCGCGGTCGCGCTGATGACGATCGGGAAAAAGTACAGCGTGCGAAAGAATTTTTGCCCGACTTTGATGCGGTCTACGATTAACGCGAGCACAAGCGCGGTGCCAACCTGAAACACCAGCGTGCTCACAACGAGCATCAACGTGTTTTTCACCGCCGTACGCATGCTTGGGTCGTTCCAGAGCTCGACATAGTTCGTATACCACGGCGTGTTGACGCCTGCGGCCTTGGTGCCGAGTCCGCTGATGGATAAGAAACTGTTGATGATGTTTTGAATGAATGGATAATACAAATACACGATCAAAAACAAAAACGCTGGCAGGAGAAAAAACAGCAGCGGCGCTTTTTTCTTGTAGATCATGGAATTCATAGGTGGTGCCTCCGTTTGCCCGCTCCGGCCTTCGATGATGCCAAACCGTGCGTCGCGATCCAGTCGATTATATAAGATGGTCAGGGGTCGGCCGATCACTCGGTCGACCCCTGTTCGGTTCAAGCGGTTTCGGTACGCGTCTTATTTGGAGAGTGCGGAGTCGATCGCTTCCGCGGCTGTGATCTTGGCGGTAACGATGTTCTTTACGTTCGCAAAGAGGTCGCCGCGCTGCTCACTCGTGAGCTTATCCTGTACGGCTCCGATAACACTCGTGGCGCCTGCGCACATTGCGATGGCGGATTTCTGCAGGTTGTCGAGGTTATCCGCCGGGGGTAACGCCGTTTTTCAGCGCGGTGACGGCGGTGACGGAGAAGATGGAGACCTGCTCGTCACTCGTCATGTATTCCACAAACTTGACGGCTGCGTCACGCTTGGCGGGATCGTCCCAAGCCTTCTTGGTGATGTAGTAACCCATGGAGATGCCGCCGATGAGGTCGGTGGCCGCTCGATCGCCCTTGGCGGGCACATAGGCCAGCGCGAAGTCTTCGAGGTGATCCGCGCAGTTGGTCTGGAAGAAGCCGATCTTCCAACTGCCGTCGATCAGGAACGCAGCCTGACCATCCGCAATCAGCTGAACGGTTTCGGCGTCCGTCGCGGTCAGAGTATTCTCAGGCAGGTAACCTGCGTCATAGAGCGCCTTGATGTCTTCGAGGCCCTTTGCCCACTTCATACCGGTTTCGTCACTGGAAGCTGCGGGCAAGTTCAGGTGGTTTGCCGTGTTTCCGTTGTTGTAAACGGAGAAATCAAACCAGTAATGCGGAACTTCCTGCAAGGAGACTGCGACCGGCGTAAAGCCTGCGTCCTTGATCTTCTGGCAGTCGAGCAGGAACTGATCCCAAGTATAGTCCGCGCCCGGCAGCGTCACACCGGCGGCTGCGAGCACCTTGGTGTTGACATACAAGCTTTCCCAGTAGCCGTTGACCGGCACGCTATAGGCCTTGCCGTCCACAGCGGACGGAACGAGCATGTCGTCCTTCATGTTGGTTGCATATTCGGGATACGCCGCGCGGATTTCGTCCAGAGAGACGACTTTGCCCGCGGAGACGATTGCATCGGAGTCATTGCCGTTGAAATAGAAGAGTACGTCGGGTTCGGTGCCGGTTTCAAAGTCGGTCATGACTTTGGCTTTCCACTCTTCGTTGGATGTAGCGGAAGCATCCAGCACTTTGTTGCCCGTCGCGGCTTCATAGCCCGCGAGAGCAGCTTCGTAGTTGGGGCGGTTGCCGTCATCGCCACCGTAAGAGGTGACAACCGTCAGGTTGACGGGCTCCGCCGCTGCGGGCGCTTCGGTCGCTGTGGCAGCGACTTCGGTGGCGGCAGGCACTTCCGTTGCGGTGGCGGGAGCGGTCGGCTGGCAAGCCGCAAACGCGGTCAGGCACATTGCCAGAACCAGAATGAGCGCTATGGTTTTCTTCATGGTCTCTTTCCTCCGTATCGATTTGTCTGAAATGCAAAAGTAGATTTGCCTTCGATGGTTTCATTATAGGTCGCATCTGTTGCCGCGAATAAGACACGCGGTTGTCGTATTTTGCACGTGGTTGCGATATTGCCGCGGCTTGACAAGCACAGGCAATCGTTCCGTACAAATTCGACTCTTGCATCATATGATTTCGTCTTCGCTTTCCCGATTCAGCGGCAGTTTGATGCGGGCTAAGATACTGCCCGGCGCAATTTCCTCAATCGTAAGGCCGAATTCATTGCCGTAGAGAATCTTGAGTCTGCGGTTGACATTGCGGATGCCGATTCGTCCGAGCTTGGGCTCCTCGCTCTCGCTCGTTCCATCCCAGCTCAAGAGCCTCTCGATATTCTCCCGGTCCTGTTGCGTCATGGTGCCGTCGTTTTCCACCTCTAAATAGAGGTGTTTTTTTGCGAAGATGCGAAGCGTGATCGCCCCGCTTCCGCGCTTTTCAATGCCGTGCTCCACCGCGTTTTCCACGATCGGCTGCAAAATCAACCGCGGCACCGTCTGCTCCAGCAGAGATTCATCGATCTGCTTGTCGAATCTCAATCGCTCGCCGTACCGCTCTGAGAGGATGTAGAGATACGCGTCCACATACCGCAGCTCTTCCGTTATGGTAACGGCGGAGCTGCCGCCGCGCGCCATCGCGGCATCCAGCATGGTACTCAGCGCCTCGATCATGCGACAGGCTTTCTCGTTGTTTGCCATGCGCGCTTCCCAGTTGATGATCTCCAGCGTATTGTTCAAAAAATGCGGGCTGATCTGGCTTTGGAGCGCTTTCACGCGCGCGTCCTGCAAGGCAAGCTGTTCCTCATAGCTTTGGTCAAACTGCGTTTTCAGCTCGGCGGACATGCTGTTAAAATGCTCGGCAAGCGAGCGAAACTCCTGACTCTGGGGCAGTGGAGAAATCGCGTAGCCGCGCTCGCCGCTTTTCACATGTCGTGCGGCGTCGATCAGCCGCGCGAGCGGCTCCGTCACGTAGCGATAAAACGCCCAGATGACAAACGCCATCAGAGGAAGCGCCAGCAGCATCACAAGGACTAAAAAGCGCATCGAGCTCGGTAGTTCGCTGATGATCTGCGCGCCGTCCGAGCGGGCATAGAGTGAGAGCGTATAATCGGAGGTGCGAAGCGTCCGCTCAACCGGATACAGTTGATCCGCATCCAGCGCTTTCCCCGGCAAGACACCGTCCCCCGCGATCACGCGCGAAATACCGTTGATATCCACACTGGCGTCCGTAAGCCATACGATGTTATCCAGCGGCGAAAACAGCGCGCGCTCGTTGCACTCCATCACGATCACGGCGTAGGGTTCAAACGCGCTGTTAACGATATTGCGCAGCAGGTAGAGTACGCCGTTCGCCTCAAAAAAGCACACGCGCGTGCTCGATTCCTTCGAAAGCTCCCGCACAATCTCGTGTGCATACGTTCGATAGTTGCGAATCGGGTCGGTTTTGCCCATGTTGGAGCGGTTGCTCGCATAGTAGATGGTAGAAGGATCGGAGACAAAATAGAGCATCACGCCGCGAAAGTTCTCATCATAGGAGTATTGCTGGGAGAGGTAGTCCGTCACGGTTCCGTAGAGCGCAACGCCATCTTTATCCTCTACA
The DNA here is from genome assembly GCA_963665375.2 of Christensenellaceae bacterium. Taxonomy (GTDB): domain Bacteria; phylum Bacillota; class Clostridia; order Christensenellales; family CAG-138; genus UBA7703. The sequence goes on along the minus strand of CAXXUL010000004.1, from coordinate 938,501 downwards.
TACTGCGCCCACGCGCGCTGGATCACGTTGTCGTAACTCGCCGCGCGGGAGGCAGCCAGCGCGGAATCGATGTTGGTTTTCGTCATATCGATCGCGTTGGTGACGCTGGTTTCAATCGTTTCGTCGATGCGAATTTGCAGGTTGTTGCGAATGAAATAGCCGGTGAGCGTGAGGATGAGCAGCACCGGCAGCACCCAGCACACGATGATGAGCGCGATGAGTCCGCGCTTGAGGGAGATACCCTTCTTCGTCCGCTCCGCCATGCTTCTTTCCTCCGCTTGATGAATTGAACACAGGCTCCGGAGACAACCGAAGCCTGCGACTATTGCTCAAAGAATGCGTCTTAACCGAGTTCTACGTCTACGCGGCACAGCGTGCCCGCAGATTGCTGCGGAATCTGCGCCACTGGGACGCCGTCCAGCAGAATCCGCTTGACCCCGCAAGTAACGCCTTTGGGATTCGATACCTGGATATCGTAAGTGGCCCCGCGCCAGACGCGGATCACCGAGAATTCCTTCCACGCGGCAGGGATGCAGGGATCGACCGTCAGGCAATCGTAGTCCGGTCGAATACCGAGGATGTATTCCGTCGCGGCATAATAAGACCAGCCCGCCGAACCCGTCATGAACGGATGGCGCGCGCTGCCGAAGGCTGTATGCGCTCTTCCCACCACAAACTGGCAGTATACATAGGGTTCCGCCTGCCGTACCTCAATTTTATCATTTTGGTTGTAGGGGCACAATGCGTCATAGAACGACATTGCGACTTCGCCGTCGCCCAATGCGCAAGCCGCGCCCCACGCCCACGGGTTTGGATGCGAAAAGATCGCGCCGTTTTCCTTCAATCCCGGGTAAACGCGCGTGACAAAACCAATTCCGTCGTCCGGCTTGGTATAAGGCGGCGCGTTGAGTTGAATGCCGTAGGGTGTGTATAGATAGTCTTGAATCGCCTGCAACGCCTTTTCCCCGCGTTCTTTGGAAGCAACCCCCGACAGCACCGCCCATGCGTTGCTTTCCAAATGCACCTTTCCCTCCGCGTCCGTATGGGTGCCGATCTTGCGATTATCCGCCGTAATGCCGCGAATATACCAGTCTCCATCCCAGAGCATGCGCTCGCAAACTTCCTTCACGTGCTCCGCCATCGCGCGATAATACGCCGCATCCTCGCTTCGCTCGAGTTTTTCCGCGAGCGGCACGAAGTGATCCAGCGCCCAATAGTGCAAAAAACTCACCATCGCGCTCTCGCCGCCGCCGAGATTCAGGCAGTCGTTCCAGTCCGCGCGGAGCCCTTTACATACGCCGTTTTGACCCACCTGCTCCGCCGAAAAGTTCAGAATACGCTTGAGATGATCGTAGACGCTCTCCTCCCCGCCGTCGGCGTAGGTGATGCACGCATCTGCAAATTGCAGATCACCCGTCTCGCGGATATATTGCGAGACGGAAACCACAAGCCAGAGCGCATCGTCCGAGCAGGCATCCTTGAGACCGTGCACAATGCTCGCGCGATCCGGCACGGGGATCACGGTCGGCGAGCGAAAGCTTTGCTGCTTCTGTTCCGGCTCAAACCAGCGCGGCTCGAAGAGATGCAGCCCGTAGCCCGCTTTCGTCTCGGCGCGCAAGAGTTCTACAATGCGCTGGCGGCACTTATCTGGGTTGCTGTGCGGAATGCACATCGCGTCCTGCGCGGTGTCCCGATAGCCCAATCCCGTGCGCCCGCCAACCTCGATGAACGAGGAAAAGCGCGAGAAGATCACGTTGATCTCACTCTGGTACAGCGTCCAAATGTTGATCAGCGCGTTCATGCCGTCGTTGGGTGTATTGATCTGGAGCTTTTCGAGCTTGTTCCCCCAGAACAGGCGAAGCTTCTCAAACTGCGCGTCCACCGCGGCGCTGTTTCCATAGCGTTGCCGCATGGCCTTGCCCGCCTCCAGCCCGCCTTCACCCAACAGGAAGATCAACCGTACGCTCTCGCCGGGTTGCAGCGTCAGGTGCTTTTGCAGCGAACCGCAGTGATTTCCGCCAAGCTCGGTACTGCCTGAGCAGAAGCCGCGCTCAACCGCGACGGGGTTCCGCTCCGTGCGATACGCGCCGATAAACGAATCCCGCAGGCAATCGTAGCCGTCCGGCTCGAAATTTGAGGTGAAGAATTGATATCCGTCTTCTTCATAATACAGGTCGTGTTCGATGATCCCGTCCTGATACCGCGATCCCGCCGCGTAGAGGCTCATCTGGAAGTTGCGGTTGTCCATGTCGATCTGGTGAAATGAAAACTCGCAGTAGGAATAGGCGGAAAGATTCCGCGCCCGATTACCATCGTTGCGAATCACAACATCCCAGATCTCCACGGGATCATCCTGAGCCACAAACAACGTCTGTTCCGCATGGATGCCGCGGTAATCGCAAAGATATTTACTATAGGAGAGTCCGTGTCGACAACCGTATTTCGCCTGATCGAGGGGTTTGCCGACCGGCTGCCAGCTGATGCTCCAAAAATCGCCGTCTGCTTCATCCCGCAGATAGACATAGTGCCCGGGAAAATCCATCGGGACTCCGTTGGGCCGGAATCGCGTGATGCGGTGGTATTCGCTTGACCCGCAGAAGAGATAACCGCCTGCGGTCTGATTGACAACGCCGCACATGTCTTTGGTTCCAATATAATTTGTCCAGGAGACGGGCGTATCTACCCGGTCGATGACGTATTCTCGATGTTCATTGTCAAAATATCCGTAACGCATGCTCAGAATCCTCCTTCTGGCATTATACCGAACCGGCCCCCTTCGCGCCTACGATGACGGATGTGTTCTTTTGTCTGTGGTTGTTACAGTCCTTTGATTCGAGTTGGTTTGCGTGTTTTGATCTGCGATTGAAGATTTGATCGAGTTCCTTTTCTCTGTCGTATTGCATTTTGACCCGCTAGAGCCCTCCTGAAAACGCGAGTCTATCACATGTTAATGATCATTTAACATTTGTTTTTGATACTGATCATCATGTTTCTCTTGGTTCGAATGGCGCGCGCTGGATTTCTTTGCCGAAAATCCATGTTTCGTCCAACGCAAGCGGGAGTGACAACAGGATTACATCACGACAGGAGCGCTACATATGAAAAAAAGCTGGAAACAAAATATTCAGGAGCGTGTTGGAACGTTTATGTATGGACGTTACGGCATGGACCCGTTATCTCAATTCATGCTCGGTTTTTCTTTGGTCGTTTTGATTCTTTCCGCAGTTCTGTTTTCTCTGTTCAGCGAACCGTCTATTGCAGTGTACATTCTGCAATTTGCGGCGCTCGCGATTCTGATGCTGAGTTATTTTCGCATCTTTTCACGCAATATTGAAAAAAGGCGCAGAGAAAACGATCGATATATGAAGTTGATTTACCCGTTCAGGAATTGGTTCCGTTCCAGACAACAGCGGTTTAAAATGCGAAAGTACTATAAACTTTTTACGTGTCCAACATGCAAAACGACGCTGCGCGTGCCGAGAGGCAAGGGACGAATCTATCTCACCTGCCCAAAATGCAAAACCCGATTTGAAGGAAAGAGTTAAGCGCGGTTTACAACCGCGTCTGACCGAGTTCTGCTTCCCGTCCGGATTGTCGCGGCGCAGGATGCGCTTGAAAACTACGACACCCGATGGAAAATCGTCATGATCCGCGGGCTTCTTACCTTCGGAGTATACGCATGCGAGCGACCTGCGTGATAAAGGTTCTTTAGCTCTCTGTTGCAGATCAGTCACTCGCTTGCAGTTTCTCATAAGAGGTCTGCTCGCTAGTTTTTTGCAAAATGGATACATATTGCCTGCAATACAGGATCAGCGAAAGTATCATTGCCGCCGCGCTGAGAGCAATCATGCTGTTCGAGTATGCTTTTGGTATGTCTTTCCACAAAATATGCACCGCCAAGGTGGTATAAATGCACCCAGTGGCGACCTTGCCGTGCCATCTGGCGCTATAGGTTCTGTTTGTTTTTTTCAGAACAATCATGCCGTAGACGGCCATTACGCTCTCTTTGACAATCAAAAGCGCGCAAAGAGCAGCCATCCAGGGCGTCGATCCGGCTAAAACCAATATCACGCATCCTTGCGTCAGTTTATCGGCGACCGGATCTAAAACAATTCCAAGATCGCTCTTCATATCAAATGAACGCGCAATCCATCCATCCAAAACATCTGTGATCCACGAGAGCACCAAGAGGCAAAACGCCGCAACATGTCCTTCCTTCCTGAAATAGGTCAGGACAATCGCAGGGATCAGTAAAATCCGGAACAGTGATAGAGCGTTTGGTACTGTCAGTATTTTTTTGTCACGAATCAACTCTCTTAGCATACATCCTCAATTGAAGTCCGACTTGCCTTGACCGATTTGATCATCGATCACGCGCTTCCAGCATCATTTGAATATGGGGTTATACGGAGTCGATTCCGTATAGCCCCATCTATCCTCAAAGCCGGGAATCGGATGATTCTCACGTCGTCCAATTCCGCCATGCTTTCCTCCGCCATGCTTTCCTTGGTTTTATCGCTTCATGTGATGGCAAGCATGACCCTGTTTCCATAGTTCGTCCGCAACGCCTGCCCAACACTCGGCGGCATGCTCGCATTTTGCCGTTAAATCGTGAACATCTTCCGGGCTTTCCATGTCGGTTGAACCGGCGCCGGACACATCCACAATGTAGCCAAGCTTTTCGGGATTGTCCAGTAACGGGCAAGGTCTCAGGTGATTTTCGTTAAACGGCTGGCCTGCGCGGTACTGCATGAACAAAGGCGATTGATACGCCTCCAGCAAGGTCTTGTCTTTGATGTTCGAATCGGAATAGTGAATGAACGCACAAGGCTCGATATCCCCGTTCGCGTTGATATGGAGATACGAGCGGCCGCCGGCGATGCACCCGCCAACAAACTCGCCGTCATTCCAGAAATCCATGGTGAAAATCGGCTTTGTCTTGCGATATTCCCGTACTTTACGATACATATATTCCCGTTGCTCCGGCGTGACCATCAAGTCGGGCACCGCATTTTTGCCTACCGGCATGTAGGTAAAAAGCCACATAAACTTCGCACCCAGACGAATCATCTCATCGAAATACGCTTCACTACCGATGATCTCCGCATTCTCCCGCGTATAGCAGCAGGAGATGCCGAACGGCAGTTTCTTTCTCCTGAGAATCTCCATGGCTTTTACGACCGCCTGGAACGTTCCGCTGCCCCTTCGGGCATCGGTTGCGTCTTCAAAGCCTTCTACGCTGATCGCCGGCACAAAATTCTGTACGCGCAGCATTTGGTCGGCAAACTCCTCGTCGATCAATGTTCCGTTGGTGAACGAGAGAAATGCGCAGTCCGGATGCGCGGCGCACAAAAGCAGCACGTCTTTCTTGCGCACCAACGGTTCGCCTCCGGAAAAGATGTAGAAATACGTTCCCATCTCTTTTCCTTGACGGACAATATCGTTCATTTGCTCAAGCGACATGTTCATGCGATTGCCGTAGTCGGCGGCCCAGCATCCGATGCAGTGCAAGTTGCACGCCGAAGTCGGGTCCATCAGAATCGCCCACGGAACGTTGCAATTCTCTTTCTCCGATAGCTTAATCTGTCGCGGAGAGCCGATCAGGCTGGCATTGATTACAAAATTCTCAAACAACCTGCGGCGAACGCCGTCGTCGATATCGGTCCACAGGCTCAAGATCAGATGTCGCCAATTGTTGTCCCCGTCCTGAAATGCGTTTTTGATGACGCGGGCCTGGTTGGATACAACTCCATTTTTATCCGTGCGAATCAGCCAGTCCAGTATTTTCGGCACATTTTTTTCGGGATCTTTATCAATGTAAGAAAGTACCTGCTTTACACCAAAAGCCTTCATGTTTTCCGTCAATGTAAAGTCACTCATATGCGTCCTCCTTGCTGTTTTCTGGCTTTATCCTATTGCAGCAAGGTTAAGCATACGTTAATGCGTCCGCGTCAAAAACTTACTTCTCCGGGTGAATCGGAATACCGACCCGCACGGTTGTCCCCACTCCCGGCGCGGACTGCACCACAATCGTCCCTCCGCAAATCTCAAGTATCCGCCTTGTGATCGCTAGTCCCAACCCGGATCCTTTCCTCGCGGTCTGGTTTGCTCCCTGATAGAATTTTTCAAAGATATGCGATAACGTCTCCTCATCCATGCCGACCCCCGAATCGCGAAATACAACGGAGACTCGACCAGCGTCGGTTTCCATAGTGACGATGATTCTGCCCTTTGGCGGCGTAAACTTAATCGCATTATCCAATAAATTTTGCCAAATCTCGCCGAGCAACTCTTGATTGCCGTAAATACTCAGAGAGATCAGTTCGGGTATCATCTCAATTTGCTTCCCATCCCAATTGGGTTCCAGGAACAAGATGTTTTTTCGAATTTGCTCGTCGAGCGAAAACCACTCGCGCGGAAGAACGCCGTCAGTGTTCTCCAGTTTGGACAGCTCCAGAATATTCGTAACCAGGTCGGTGAGAACATCCACCTTCTTTGTGATGATTGAAATATACTGTTCCCGCTTTGCAACCGAAGTCTCTTCATTGAGCAATTGCGCATACCCGCGAATCGTAGCCAATGGCGTCTTAAACTCATGCGATATGCTGGTAATAAAATCGGAAGCCAGCGTTTCTTTTTTACTAAGTTGTTCTGTCATGTGGTTGAAGTTCTCGACAAGTTCGCCGATTTCGCGCTCTTTTGGTATTGCAAGGCGCGGTGAATAGTCTCCTCCTGCAACACGGGTGGAAGCGTCACTCAATTCCCGTATACTTTTGAAAATAAACCGGTTCCCGAGGATCATGACGACCCCTGTAGAAATAATCGCGCTTACGATCAGAGAGCCAAGCAGCAGATGATCCAGGCTCAGTGAATCATTCCGCAAAACTCCAAGTTTTACACTCAAGAGCCAGAGACCATACAGCAAGCCTGCCGATACGATCGTTACGACAAACGAAAAAAGCGTCAAATAAAAAAGGATCGGCATCCGTGCCTGAACCGGACGGTTATTTGCCCGCATAAACATCACCCTTTACAATCGCTTTATAACCTAATCCGCGTATTGTCAAAATCTCAAATTCAGGCCAGTTCTCAAAGCGTGAGCGCAGTTTGCTGATATGCACGTTGATCGTTTTCTCATCGCTTTCCGAATCATAGCCCCAGATTTCGCTCATGATTTCAAACCGGGTAAACACGCGACCCGGATAGGATAGCAGCTTAAAAAGAAGATAGAACTCTTTGGGGGACAGGATCTGTACGTTCTGGTCCTTCGTTACCGTAAGCGTATCCGCATCGAGTATCACATCTTCAACTCTTAAGCGGCGTTCATTGGAGATCCGAGACCGACGAAGCAGGGCATTCACCCGTAGCTCCAGCTCCTTGATGTCAATCGGTTTGACCATGTAGTCGTCAGCCCCGCTTGAAAAGCCTTTGCTTTTATCGGCAAAGCTTCCTTTGGCGGTAATCAGCAACACAGGCATTTCCATATTTGCCTGCCGTAAATCGGTCAATAACGAAAGACCGTCCAATTGCGGCATCATAATATCGGAAATCATCAGGTCGATATGTGTCATATCGAGCGTATCCAGAGCGGTCTTCCCGTTTTCCGCCGAAAATACTTCGTAACCTTTTCCTTCCAAAACGGTTCGGATTAAGTTGTTCAAATCGATATCATCTTCGACGACCAATATCTTCGGCATATCCATCCCCTCAACGATTGGTTTCCTCATTGCGAACATAAGTCGATTGATTCGGATGTACTGCGCAAAAGGTCACGTCCTTCTCAATCGATCCAAGTCTCGAAAGCACGTCTTACAGCTGATCTCATACTAAAAGCATAAGCACCCGGTCAAAATAAAGTCAAGCATATCGCACATTTTTTACCGGATCCGGTTCTGGTAAAAAAAGTATTGATGCAGACACTTCGCTGCAAGCGCTTTAGCGAATTTTGAACTAAACTATGCCATTGTAGATGAGTATCTGCCTTTTCGGTTAAGTATACGTTAACACGACTGGAATGCGCTATTTGATACATACGCCTGCGTAACTTCATCTTGCGGAGTTGACATCAAAAAAAACCAGGCAAAGCCGATTTGGGGGCGGCTATACGCTGGTTAAGCAACGCTTCAGAAGTGCGATGCGTCTCTATTTTCGCTCATAACACCGTCGATTTTCTGGCGATCAGCTTCGGCAGCGTGATAAACGTTTGAAATTGCAAGTTCGGTTTTCTTATTTTGTCGATGATCATTTTGCCCGCCTGCATGCCTAGATCGTATACGTCGATGTTGACCACCGTCAGCGGCGGGTCCGTGATGCGGGAAAACGGATAATCGTCAAACGTCACGACCGCAATGCTTGCCGGGATATTGATCTTATGCGTATTGAGCGCCTTCATGCAGCCAAGCGCGATTTCGTTGTTGGCGCAGATGATCGCGTCCGGTCGTGGCGAGCTGCGGAGCAGTTCTTCCGTCATGCGGTAGCCGTCCTGCCGCGTGGACTCCCCGCGCAGCACCAAATGCGTTTGAAACGGCAGGTGCGCGTCGCTGAGCGCGGCCTTTGCGCCCTTAAGTCTTGCTTCGGAGATTGCGTCCACCTCGCGCCCGCCGATATAAGCGATTCGTTTCTTGCCCGTCTCCAGCAGGTGGCTCGCCGCCAGTTCTCCTGATATCGGGTTGTTGTTGTCGATCCAGCAAAGCTTGCTGGGAAAATTCGGCGTTCCGATGACCACATGCGGAAACTCGTATTTCAGGACAAGCTGCGAAAGCTCTCTTGTAACGATCGCCGCATGGAAGACGACGCCGTCCACGCTCTTTTGCAACATGAGCTCTTCCACCGCGGCGCAGTTTCCCTCCGCCATGTCGATGACCACCATGCTATATCCTTTTCGCGCGAGCGCGGATTGCAGGCCAGACATGATTTCGAACATATGCGGGTTCGTAAACGCCGTATCCCGCTCCAGCGTCGTGACGAACGCCACGCTGCCGGAGGACTGTTTCGCGAAGTTTTGCGCGCGCTTGTTCGGCGTGTACTTTAGTTCCTGCATCGCGGCGCGAACGCGCTCCACCGTCGCTTCCGAAATGGAGTACGAGCCGTTGATTACCTTCGAAACCGTCGCCGTCGAAGTATTGGCGAGTTTCGCCACATCCTTAATCGTTGCCGACATTTGCCCGTTCCTCCTTTCTAAACCGGTTACCCGATGTTTCGCTTTGATTATATGCCGTTACGCTCGAACCACGCAATACCCGAATGGAGCAAGCGTCTTTCCGTAAAATCCGTCACAAAGCAGCGTCTCTCCCGTTAGCAGTGCGTCGATTCCCTCCGCGTTTTCATCCTGTGCGTTGAGGACGATGCGAATGCGCGTCTCTTCATCGTACCGCTCGTACACATACAGGCCTTTTTCCGCCAGAATCGTTCGAAACTCGCCCGTTCGAAGGCAAGTGTTCGCGTTTCTGAGCGCAATTACCGCGCGAAAGAACGCGGTCAGCGCCGTTTCGTCAAATCGCATCGGCGCGCGATAATCGTCCTCCCGCAGCCCGGTAATCCCCTGCTCGTCTCCATAAAAAATTGACGGCGCGCCGGGAAACGTCAGAAGAAACAGCACGGCGAGGCGATATCTGCGCGCGTCTTCACCGCAGATGGAAAGAAAGCGCGGCACATCGTGACTATCCAGCAAATTGAGTTGCCCATACAGCAAGTTTTTGCGGTATCGCATGCGCATATCGCTCACGCGCGCGTCAAACGCCGCGGCACTGATATCCCCGCGCGCAAAAAAGCGCTTGCAATGCTTCATCATGTCATAATTCATCGTGGAATCAAACATCCGTCCGTCGAGCCAGAACGGCGCACTCTGCCAAACCTCGCCGATGATGGCGGCGTCCGGTTTTGCCGCCTTAACCGCGCGGCAGAAGTCCATCCAAAACCGGTGATCCACCTCGTCCGCAACATCCAGCCGCCAACCGTCGATGTCGTATTCCTCAATCCAGTAGACGCCGACGTTTTGAAAGTAGTCCCGTACCTCAGGATTTCCGGTGTTGAGCTTCGGCATCAGCCGCTCATACGCAAAACATTCGTAATTGGGTATTTCATCTCCTGTTTCGGGTCGGACGACGGGAAACTTCAGCTCGTAAAACCAATCGGCATACTTGGAAGCTTGGCCTTTTTCCACCACATCTTGAAACGCGAAAAAGTTCCATCCGCAGTGGTTGAACACGCCGTCGATGAGAATCTTCATCCCGCGCGCGTGGCATTCGTTCACGAGCGCGCGAAAGTCCTCGTTGGTGCCGAAGCACGGGTCGATTTGGTAGTAATCCAGCAGGTCGTATTTATGATATTCCCCAGCGGCAAAGATCGGGTTGAGATAGATGCAGGTAAAACCAAGACCGGCAATATAGTCGAGATTGTCGCGAATGCCGTTGATCGTTCCGCCGCGTTTTCCGCGCACGAGGTTACCCGCGAGCGACCTATCACAAGGAATATTGGAAATCTCCCGCTTCCCGCTGGCGAAGCTATCCGGGAAGATATTGTAGATCACCGCGTGTTTCAGCCAGTCCGGAACATCCGCGATGTCCTCTCTGCGGTTATACGGCAGTTTGTAATATTCCGAGCGCTCGCTTGCGACATAGTTGTAAAACAAATCTCCGTAATATAGCAGGGTTTCCTCGCCGGAAGTCAGCTCAAAATAGTAGCAAACCCGGCGATACGGACTCGTCAGCGTGACCTCAAACCAGTCGAACAAGTCCGTCGAAGCGACCCGCTCCATCTCGACGGAGGAAAAAACGACGGGGTTTACGCGGCAGGCCGTGTCCCCGTAAAACAGCTGGCAGCAAGAGAGATTTCCCCGCGCCGCGCGCAGGCGAAACACCAGGCGCTTTTCATCGATCGCGTGTGAAAAATTGGACATCGGTTGATGCAAAATTGCGTCTCGTTTGATCATAGTACCCTTTTCTTATCGTGATTTTTGGTTGCGCGTTTGCTTACAATTGCGCCAATCAGCCCTTCACGCCGCCCGCCGTCAGACCGGAGACCATATGCCGCTGCACATACAGGAAGATGATCAGCACCGGCAGCGAAATCACCAGCGACGCCGCGGCAAACACCGGCCAACTGCCGGACATCTCTCCCGCCTGCAGCGAATACAGTCCGGTTGCGAGCGTAAAATGCTCCGAGCCCGTCATGAACGTGACCGCGTAGATATACTCGTTCCAAACATAGATGAGCACCATGACGGCGGTCACGATGATGGAAGGTTTCGCGAGCGGAATTACGATGCGATGGATAATCTGTAGTTCGCTCGCGCCGTCGATCCGCGCCGCTTCCTCGATATCATACGGAATCGTGTCGAAGTATCCCTTCATGTTCCAGAGTCCGAATACCGCCATCGTACCTGTGTAGACGATGATCAGCCCCAGCCGGGTGTCGATCAAGCCAAGCGGGTTCATAAGCTTGTAGATGGCGAACATCGACAGCAGCGAAGGGAACGCGTTGAGCAGAATCAGCAGATTCAGCAGCGTCTTTCTGCCGCGAAAGCGCATCCGCGAAAAGGCGTATGCCGCGGGAATGGAGACGCTCAGCGCGATGGTTACCGTGCAAATTGCGATGAATACGCTGTTTTTAAACCAAAGCAGCACCGGTTTCTCCGTAAAGACCGCTTTGTAGTTTGCCAGCGTAAAGTCCTTCGGTAAAAAGGAGAAATCGGTGGTAAGCAGGCTATTGTTTGCGTTTAGCGAAACAGACAGCGCGTAAAGAATCGGAATCAGCGTTACAAAGCAGAGCGCAAGAAAGAACACCTGCAGCGACACGACCTTGACGCCGGTCACGGTTCTTCGTTTTTGGCGCGGCGACAGGCTCATACGCGTTTCCTCCGCATCTCTTGATTGGTCAACACCGTAAAACCGATCATCAGCAGGAAGATGATGATGGAAACGGCGGAACTATAGCCGTAATTGCTGGTGATAAACGCGTTTTCGTAGGCATAGGTCAATATGGTGTGGATGTTTGCGCCGCTTGGCGAGCCCGCCTGCTGCGTGAGCAGATAGACCACGTCAAACTGCTTAAACGTCGTAAAGATCGTGATGATCACCGCGGGCCCGATCACGGGCTTGATTAAGGGAACCGTGATATAAGCCGTCTTTTGCAGGCGCGTTGCCCCGTTGAGCAGCGCGGTTTCATAGAGACTGCGATCCACGCTCTGCAGCGCGCCGTCGATAATCATGATCATAAACGGCAGCGCGAGCCAGAGGTTGACCACCGTGCAGCATAAAAACGCGCTCACATCGTTCGCCAGCCAGCGCACCATATCAAGCCCCAGCTTCTGCATCCATTGATTGAGCAAGCCGAATGTGGAGTTAAACATGCCCGTCTTCCAAAGAAGGATGGACACATACCCCGGCATCGCCCAGGGGAACATCAATATCGTCTTGTAAAAGCCCTTACCCTTCAGGTTTGGCGAGTTGAGCAGCGAAGCCAGCCCAAACGCGATGACAAGCTGAAGCGCCATGTTCAGCACCGTCCATAAAATGGTTCGAAGCAACGCGGCCAGAAAGCCGGAGTCGAACACAAACAGCGCTTCTTTATAGTTTTCCAGTCCGACAAAGTCGAAGTTGAACCAGTGGTAGAGGTTCATATTCGTCAGCGAGATATACGCCGTGTACAGGATGGGAAACACGACGACCACGAGAATCAGCGTCAGCGACAGCGCGCTGTATGCATAGGCGCGCTTGTTTTCGTTTCGCTTGTCCATCGTTCCACGTCCTCCCGAATCATTCTTCCGGTTTCTCACGGCGTTTACTTCATCGCCTCAATCAACTGCTCCGCCTTGGTCTGATACTTCGTCGTTTCGGTCTCTACCACTCCGCCGGAGAGGTTGACCGCGACCAGTAGATTCCCGAGCACCGTCCACATCACGTCCATCTGAGGAATATTCGGCATGGGTTCCGCGGTCTCCGCAATCGCGCGCATAGTGGTCACCATCGGGTCTTCGCTCACGCTCGGATCGTCATAACTCAGCGTGTTTGCCGGCGCGCAACCGCTGGCGTTTGCAAGATCGATCCCCACCTGCGGATCGGTCAGCACGGCGAGCACGCGCGCGATGGTATCGTGCTTTTGCTCGGCGGCGACTTTCAGCACATGCACGCCCTGCACGCCGGTATACGGCGCGAGCGGAAGGCCGGTTTCATCCACGACCGGCATCGTGGAAAACCCCAGATCAATTCCCGCTTCCCGCGCGGAAGGCACGAGCCACGGACCGCCGATGGTCGAATCCGCCATACCTTCGAGAAACAGCGTGTTCACCGTGGAATATTCGCTTTCCCCGGGCATAAACTTCAAAAACTTTTGATGATATTTCAGCGCTGCGCGCACCTCTTGGGAGTTGAGGAGCGGCACGCCGTCTTCGGTGATCAGCTTTCCGCCAAACCCGTTGATCCAGGGAATGCTGTAGTAGGCGGTGCTGTGCTGTTCGACAAATCCGTAATGTCCGCCGGAGGTATTCGCTTCCATATAGGAATAGAGCGCTTCCGTCGTCTTTGGCACTTCGCTTTCGCTCATCAAGCCTTTGTTGTAGAGGAACAACAGCGTTTCAAAATAGAGCGGAAGCTGGTAGAGCGTTCCCTTGTAGGTTGCGGATTCAATCGTGACCGGCAAGTAGTTACGAAGCGTCGCCTCGTCCACAAAGTCTTTGATCGGCGCAAGAATCCCAAGCTCTGCATAAACGCCGATCTTGTCGTGCGCAAACAGATACAGATCCGGCGCGGCGCTGGGATCGTTGCCAACGAGTTTCAGCGCTTCCGTCAAGCCGTCTTTTCGCACGAGTTCCACCGTTACATCCGGCAGCGCCTCGGCAAACGCGGCTTGCAGCACCTCGACAACCGCGTCCTCTTTGTCGTGCCAGATGACGATGTGGTTCGTATCCACAGTCTTCTTTGCGCAACCGGAAAGCGGGACGATTCCCCCGATCAAGCAAACCGCAAGAAGCAACGCAATCGCCCGTTTCGAAAATCTGTTTCGCATGAAAAAAATACCTCATTTCACTGAAGTTGAGCGGGCAGATGGCTGCCCGCTCGTATCACAGCAAGTCGTTTTCTCGGTTACGCGCTCTTTTTCTTCTTTTTCGCAATCGCGATTCCGCCAGCCGTTCCGCCGGCGACCACGACCGCCGCGATGGCGATCCAGAGCCACGTGAGGTTTGCCTGCGCAGGTTCAGCCACCGGAGCTTCTTCAACGGCTTTCACGGGAGCAGCGGTTGCCTCGGCGGTCGGTTTTTCGTAGCTGAGCGTATAGTTGCCTTCCGCATCCACGACCACCCAGAGTTCTTTTGCTTCAATCGTGATATCCGTCGTCTGGATTGCACCGGCGTTGGCGTTGATGATCAGGCGGTTGACCCACATCGGCAGACCGTAGCCATACCATCCGTCTCCTTCGTCCATCATATCGGCGCCCGGCCAGTTTGTAAACACATTGGTTCCGTCGGGATCCGACCAGGACCAGATGCAGGGCATCGTCCAGCTTGCGTCCACCTTGGCATGCACGGCGAATGTCGGTTCGGCGGGTTTCTCGTAGGCAATCGTCGCTTCTTCCGCGCTGGCAACCGTGACCCAAACGGCTTTGCCCGCCTCGATTGCGCTGCCTGCGGTCTGAATCGTGCCTTCGTTGGCGTTGATGATTACGTTTTCCATATTCGCGGGGATGTCGATGGCATACCATCCGTCGGTCTGGAGTTCCATCGCCTGTCCCGGCCAGGCTTCAAACGCGTTTACGCCATCGTTCGTCCAGGCCCAGGCGCAGGGCGCAGCCCAGTCTTCCGGTACCTGTGCGTAGAGCTTCACGGTGGAAACGTACACCGGCAGATCGCCCGTCGTCTGCTGATCGTAACTGATGGCGAACGTTGCGTTCTCGCCCTCAACTGTTGCGGGCGTTACGGTGAGCCACATGTTCTTTGCTTCAATCGCGCCGTCTCCGGTTTGAATCGTACCCTCGTTGGCGTTGATGATCACGTTTGCCATCGTTTTCGGAATAAAGATATAGTACCAACCCGCGTTGTTCGCGTCCGCGGTCATCTTGCCGCCGGGCCAGGCGTCAAACGCGCCTTTGCCGTCCGCATCCCAGGTCCAAACGCAGGGATCCACCCAGTCCGCGGGAACATTTGCGTAGACCAGAACAACGTCTTCCGCCGTCAATAGCGCGGCTTTTGGCTCCTCGTATGGCACATAAGCGGGCAGATCGCCTGTGGTCAGCTTGTCGTAACCGACCGTTGCGGTCGTATCCGCAGCAATCGTGATCCAAAGATCCTTCGCCTCGATGGCGTAATCGCTGGTCTGCACCGCGCCCTCGTTGGCGTTGATAATCACAAACGCCATCGTATCGGGAATATACATATAGTACCAACCCGGGTTCGCTTCGTCCGCGGTCATCGCGGCACCCGGCCAGGCGGAAAACGCGCTCGCGCCGTCCGCGTCCCAAGTCCAGATGCAAGGACTTTCCCATCCCTCGGGAACTTGCGCATAGACGCAGATAAAGCCGTCCTCCGCCAGCGCGCTCATCGGGAGCAGCGCAACAAGCATGAGTAACGCCAAAAACAGCGCCGTAAATTTCCCTGTCCGTTTCATGATGATTCTCTCCTCCAGTATTCTTTTGTTCAATCGGTTTTTGCCTTCATAAGAGAAAATATAAATTGACTTTGCAACTCCAATATAGCATCGCGCACCTACTCAATCAAGGAAATTTTAGGTAACCGTTTTCTCTTTGGTGCATCGCAATATATCCCAAAATCTCAACTGCGACATTGAGGGTGATCGCTCTCTTTATTCAACCTAGTTTGATCTTTCCCGATTCTCTTTCCATCAAAAAAAAAGCGAGCTGCAATTTTCATGCAGCCCGCGTTTTTGAAGTTCAATCAGGCGATACTTATCTTATTGCGATCACTCAGGCAAAAATTTTCGCAACGAGGCCTTCGAGGATGCCCCAGAACGAGAAGTCCTGGCCGCCGAAGACGAGCATCCAGTCGTTGATCGTGTGGCTGAAGAAGTAGGCGCCAAGGCCAACCAGGAACACCATGATGATACCGTTGACGATCGAGCCGATGATGCATCCGCGGATACCACCGGTCGCATTGGCGATGATCGCCGCCGTGCCCGCCTCGAAGAAGCAGGTGAAAACGAGCGGGATGACAACCGTCGGGAAGATGCCGAGCGGGACGGTGATCAGGATCGTGATGGTGGAGGTGATCAGAGCGGTGATGAAGCCGATCATCAACGCGTTGGGCGCGACGTTGAAGATCACCGGGCAATCCAGCGCGGGAATCGCGCCGGGGATGACTTTGTCCGCAATGCCTTTGAAGGCCGGGACGATCTCCGCAATGAGCATGCGAACGCCGAGCAGTAGGATCGTGATGCCGACGCCGAAGGTCATCGCACGGGTGAAGTAGAAGGAGAACACGGTTTCCGGCGTATATCCCCAGATTTCTGCGGGGTTCTGTCCGTTTGCCTTGAGCACGAACGCCATAACGATGTAGGTGATCAGGATCACGATGCTGCCTGTGATGGAGATTTCGCGAAGGAAGCTAAGTCCCTTGGGAACCTTGAGGTCTTCGGTGGATTTTTCCTTGTTGCCGACGACCTTGCCCAGATATCCGGCAATGACGGAGAGAATCGTCGTCGGGTGGCCGATGGTGAAGCTGTCGTCACCGGTGGCTTCCTTGACGAGCGGGCGCATGAGGTTCGGGGAAACGATCATGTAGACCGCGGTGAATACGGTAGCGAGCGCAACGAGGCCGAAGCCCTTCATGCCCGCGTCCACACCGGCCGCGATAAACACATAGGGGAACCAATAGAGCATGTGACCGGTTAAGAACACGCTCTTCCACTTGGTGAATCTGGCAACCAAGAGGTTGATGATGAACGCGATCACCATGACGATGCCGATCTGCGTGCCGTACAGACCGCCGATGTCCACAGCGGTGGAGGGAACGGCCTTAGGCATGACCGCCGTAAATGCGGACGAAAGCCCGCTGACCACTTCGGAGACGATGCCAACGCCGCGGTTGAGCACGAAGAAACCGATTGCGGTCATGAACGTTCCGCGAATGATTTCGCCAACGTTCTTTTTCTGGATGATCAGGCCGATCATCGCGATCATGGCAAGGAAGATTGCGCCCTGCCCGAAGATCTCTTTGACGATAAAATTAAGAACTCCCATAATTTCCTCCTGTAATGATTTTTTACCCGAAGATTAGATGATTGAGCAAAGATGTGAGCGTACCGTACGATTCTGTCGGGCGATTCTCTTACCACGGAATCGCTCGATACGCTAGCTCACGACATTTTAGGTAAGAGATTTCATGAATGCTAATGTTTTTTCTTCCACTTCCGCTTTGTTCATGAAATTGTTGATCACAATCACAGGAACTTTTGCTCTGCCGGCAATTCGCTCAGCCAGCTCGGAAGAGATGAAGATCGCGTCGCACTGTATGGCGCAGCAGGTGCCAACATCTCCGCAAAACACCGTTGCACTATAGCCGTTCTTTTTGAGCACTTCCTCGATCTTCATACGAAGAAATAATGAAGACCCGCAACCGAAACCGCAAACTGCCTGAATTTTGATTTCGCCCATTCTGAACTCCCTTCTCTCTCTTGATCCACCCCGGTTGTTTCCAACAGGGATAAAGAAGCATTAATAAATTCGATTAATCCTTTGGTGTAAGCAGCGACTGAATCTCTTCCACCGCGCTTGCAGCGGCAAGCTTGTCGACCATGTCGTCTTCCATCAAAAGGGTTGCGACCCGCTGCAGCGAGGCGATATGCGACTCACGGTCGACACAGCTCAGGCACAGAACAACCCGCACCGGGTCATTCTCCTCCGAGCCAAAGCAGACAGGCGTGCGCAGGATAACGAGCGACATCGCGTCCTGATGAACATCCGCGCTCGGCGCGGCATGCGCAAGTGCAAATCCCGGTAGAATGACCATATAGGGACCAAGCTCTTCCACCGCGCGAATCATACTCTCTACATAACCTTCCGCGATGCAATCGCTCTTGACGAGCAACGTGCCCGCCGCGCGAATTGCCTCGCGCCAGTCGGCAGCTTCCGCTTGAATATGAATATGCCTTTGTTCGATCAATGAATTCATCGCTGTACTTCCATTCTGTTGAATGCCTATTATATAAATGTGTTTCTGTGTTGATTCGATATCTCTTCTTGAACAAGTTCGTTGGGTCCAACGATTAGAGCGACCGAGCCGCGCATATACCATTACCAAAGCGCAACTTGGCTCAACGTGATTCGAATATACCACATGTTTTATTCGATTGCAATACCACTTGTTTACATTCTCGCTAAAATTATGACTCATAAAGATCGGATTTGCACGCTAAACCGTCGTTTTTGACCAGCTTACGCCATATTCTCCTATTCCGCGACGCGCAAAGTCGAATTTTTCATGTTGTCCGGTTGCAATTCATATAATATGTGGTATACTTGTCATATCGGTTGTTATCACGCGATCAAAGGAGATACGCTAGTGCTCAAAGGCATTTCGGGATCTTCCGGCTTCGGCATAGGGAAGGTTTTTTGTTATCACGCGTTTGACCCTTCCGTTCAGGAGAAAAACGTCTCCCCGGATGAAGAAAACGCGCAACGCTTGTCGTTTTTCGACGCACTGGCGCAAGCGAAAGCGGAGCTTGCTTCGCTGGTCGCGTCTCTTCCCGCCGACAAGAGCGCTATCTTTCACGCACACAATGAGATGCTGGAAGACGATGCCATTTTGGAAGAGATCACGGACGCAATCCATTCAGGCTCTTCCGCGCAGTGGGCAGTTTTTTCCGTGTTTCAAACCTATATTCAATTGATGCAGTCGCAAGAAAGCGCCGTCATGCGCGAACGCGCGGCGGACTTAATGGACGTACGCAACCGTCTCTTGCGCCTTCTGCGCGGTAAAAAAGAATCCTCTCTTGCCGCGCTGACGGAGCCAATGGTGATTGCCGCGCGAGATATTTTGCCTTCCGACGTTGCGCGGCTCAACAGCGCGCTGGTATTAGCGTTTCTTACCGAAGCCGGCGGGGCAACCTCTCACGCGGCGATTCTCGCGCGCGGTCTCGGCATCCCTGCGGTGCTTGGAATTCCCGAATTGATGCAAGCCCTGCGCGATGGTCAAAACGTTATCGTCGATGGTACCGCCGGTCTCGTGCTGACCGATCCGGATGAAGCATGTCTCTCGGAGTATCGCGCAAAACAAGCGGGTTATCGCGCAGAACAGGCGCAGGATCGAGACTGTCTTCCTCTTTCCGCCGAAACGTTGGACGGTGTTTCCGTCTCCCTCAGTTTAAACATCGGTTCTGCTGAATTGCCGGAGTTGGAATGTTATGCCGACGGCGTTGGCCTCTTTCGATCCGAGTTTCTCTATATGGAACGGGAGACTATGCCATCGGAAGAAGCGCAATTTGCGGCTTACGCAAACGTCCTTCGCGTCATGGGTAACCGCCCTGTCATCCTGCGAACGCTGGACATCGGCGGGGATAAAACGCTTCCATACTTACCATTGCCGAAGGAAGAGAATCCGTTTCTCGGCAATCGTGCCATCCGGCTTTGTCTAAACCACGAGGAGATTTTTCGCACACAACTGCGCGCGGCTTACCGCGCGGCAAGCGCAGGCAATCTCTTTCTCATGTTTCCTATGATCGGTTCTGTCGAAGATTTTCGCCGCGCGCGGTCAATCGCCGTCTCCGTTCGGGAGTCGCTGATACAGGAAGGGCTTTCCGTACCGAATGTTCCGCTCGGCATCATGATTGAAATCCCCGCCGCCGCGCTCTGTGCGGAGCAGCTCGCGCACGAAGCGGACTTTGCCAGCATCGGCACCAACGACCTTTGCCAGTATACGTTTGCCGCAGATCGCATGAACGCCAAAGCAGCCGAATACGCGCACCCGCTCTCTCCCGCGATGCTTAGACTCGTGCAGATGAGCGCAGATGCGTTTTCCTCGGCGAAAAAACCGCTCTCCGTCTGCGGCGAACTCGCCGGAGAAGCGCGCGCGATCCCGTTGCTGCTCGGCGCGGGCGTACGAAAACTCAGCATGTCCTTTTCCTCGCTCGCACGCGCAAAGCGCATCGTTCGCGCTTGCTCGCTTTCCGACTGCCGGATATTGTTTGATGCGGCAATGGCATGCGCTACCGAGCAGGAGGTTCTCGCGCAAGCGGATGCATTTTTATCCAGCCTGAATTTTGAAAAAAACAGTTGATTCTACAGAGAAATAAGCGTGATTAATAGAGCTTAGCTATTTGGAGGAACGATATGAAATCAGCACGAGTCACCATCATCAACCCGACCGGTCTGCATGCGCGGCCGGCATCCGAGTTTGTATCAAAAGCAAAACAGTTCAGCAGCCGCATCACGATTAAAAACGCGGCGCAAGAGGCAAGTGTCCCGGTCAATGCAAAGTCGATTATCCACCTGCTGACGCTCGGGCTTTCGCAGGGCGCTGTCGCGGAGATTACCGCGGAAGGCGAAGATGAATCCGCCGCAGTAGAGACCTTAAAACAGCTTGTCGAATCCGGTCTTGGAGAGTAATACGAAAGGAAGCCAGCATAAGATGGAGAACGATCAGCACGAGGCAAAATATGCGCAGGTAAAGGCGCAGTTGCTGCATATGATTCGGGACGAGAACCGCTTTCCCGATCGTTGTCTGCCCTCCGAGCGGGAACTTTGCGATCTATTCGGCGTGAGTCGGATTACGATTCGCCGCGCGGTTGCCGATCTGGAGCTGGATGGCGTTCTTTTCCGCGTGCAGGGCAAAGGCGCGTTTGTCAACGCCGCCAAGATTCAGCAGCCTCTGCTTCGCGTCTCCAGCTTTTCTCAGGATATGTCCAATCGTCAGATGAAGGCGGGCTCGCGCATTCTCGCGTTGGAGCGCATCCCGAGCGGCGAGGTCATCGCGGCAAAACTCGGCATCTCGCCCACCGAGGACGTCTATATGCTCAAGCGTCTGCGCCTCGCGGACGACGAACCGATGGCGATTGAAACCTGTTATCTGCCGCTGAAGATCGGTGCGATCATCGCGGAGAAGATTACGGACAACATGTCCCTCTATCAGCTGATGCAGACAGCCTGCGGCGTGACCATTACGCGCGCCTCGGAGACCATCGAGGTGTCTCGGCTGAAGAACTACGAGCGAAAACTGCTCGGTTGCGAAAGTATTCCGTACGCAATGCACTTTACCAGGCGTTCGTTTGACGCTTCCGGTCAGTGCGTTGAGTATGTCGAGTCCAAGTATCGCGCGGATCGTTATCGCCTCGTCACCGAGCTATAACTCAAATCAGGAGGGGTTCCATGTTTGTAGAGCAATATCAGAGCGCTGTTACCGGTGTTCTTACCACAATTTTCGAGCAGGAGCGAGATCGGATTTCGAGCGCCGGACTTGCGCTTGCCGATACGTTGGAGCGCGACGGGCTGCTCTATGTGTTTGGCTGCGGACACAGCCACATTCTCGCCGAAGAACTGTTTTACCGCGCAGGCGGCCTCGCCGCCGTTAGCCCGATCTTCGAATCCTCGACCATGCTGCACGAAGGCGCGATGAAAAGCAGCGAAATCGAGCGACTCAGCGGCTATGCGCCTTGGGTCATCGCGCGTTACCCGATTCAAAAAGGGGATTGCTTCCTCGTTGTCAGCAGCTCCGGTATCAACCCGTTTGCCATCGAGATGGCGCAGGAGGCAGCGGCGCGCGGCGCAACCGTCATCGGCATCTCCTCGTTTGCTTATCTCACCGATGTCTCCCGGCAAAAAGACGGGCTGCATCTGCCGGACGTTTGCCAAATCTGCATCGACAATCACGTGCCGCACGGAGACGCGACGGTCAGCGTCCGCTCCGACGGCAGCAAGGCCGGCCCTGTTTCCACCATCGCTTCGGTCGCGATCGCAAACAGCATCGTACTCTCTGCCTGCGATGAGTTGCGCGCGCGCGGCATCGAGCCGGATGTGTTCCGCAGCGGAAATCTGCCGGATGGAGACGAGCGAAACCACGATCTGATCCAGCGGTTCCAGTTCCGGGTTAAGCACTTGTAATCCAGCCGCATTAAACAACAAGTTAAAACAGCTGAATCACGAATTCTTACAAGAAATGAATCATTATAATAGAAAGAAGAGCTTCCAGCCATCGGAAGCTCTTCTTTCGTCGTTTTGGTTACGTTGTCCAGCTCGAAGAATAAGCGCGTCTTTTCAGCAGTTGGAGCTCTGTCGATCGATACGCTTACTTCACGCCCGCCAGAATGTCGTCGATGCTCTTGATCGGGATGATCAGCGTCCAGCCGGAGGCTGCGGTGTCGTCCATCTTGGAGAGGTTCATCTCCGTGGTGCCCTTGCGCTGACCATCCGAGAAGTCCACGCTGCCGCCGAACGGGTTCTGGATCGGCGCGGATTCCATCGCGTCCATAAAGCTGGCCCACGTGAGGTCTTTGCCCGCGCGTTCCAGACCCTGGCAGAACACGCTGCCCGCGATCCAGCCGGTCATGGCGAACGCGTTCATGTCCGCTTCGGTTGCGCCGACGAGCGGCATGTACTTGTAGAAGTTGACAAACTCTTCGGTGGTGAGGTCGGTCGTGTCGACCCAACCGAGGCCGTAGATGCCCGCGCCTTCGGTCTTCATGAGCTTCTGCACATGCTCCGCGTTGGCGTCGGTGAGCGTCTTGGAGACGTTGACGTAGGTGGTCAGGACGGGCTTCATGATGTCCTGCTTCTCCATTTCCTTGATCAGCACGGGGAAGGTCGCCTGAATCATCGCCGCGATGACCATATCGCAATCCTTCACCTTGGCAACCTGCGCGGAGGCGTCGGTTGCGCCGGCCTGAATGGTCTCGGAAACGAGCGTTACGCCGTATTTTTCCGCAGCGATCGAAATGCCTTCAAACAGGGATTTGCCAGCGTCATCGTTAGTATAAACAACGCCAACGGTCTTCGCATTGAAATATCCCTTTGCGTAAGCCACCATAACCTGGCCTTCCGTGGTGTAGATCGGCTGAATCGGGAACGAGGAGCGGTCGTTGCCCTCCGCTTCATCCTGATAAAGCTGACCGATGCCGGTTGCGTAATAGACGGTCGGGATGCCGAGCGTCTTCATCTCATCCAGCGTCGCGGCAACAACAGGCGTGCCGAAATGTCCGACGATGGCGAACACTTTGTCGTCATAGAAGAACTTTTCAAAGGCCGCGATGCCTTTTTCGGGCGAGAATTCATCGTCGGTGTGGATGTACTTGATGGTTCTGCCGGCGATGCCGCCGTTGTCGTTAACCATCTTGAAGTAGGCTTCCATGCCGTACTTGAACGGTACGCCGACGGGCGCATATGCGCCGGAGACGGCGATACTGTTGGCGATCAGGACTTCCGTGTCCGTTGCGCCCTGCGTCGGAGCGGGGGCTTCCGTTGCGGCGGGTTCTGCGGCGGCTTCCTGTGTTGCTTCGGTTGCCGCGGGTTCTGCTGCCGCGGTCTGTGTTTGCGGTGCGCAGGCAAAAATGGAGCCGAGCATCAGAAACACCAAAATCAATGATACGATTTTCTTCATGGTCTTCCTCCTTTTAATTGTTTCGTTTATGAATGGCAGAATTGCCAAATCAATCTATTTAATTGTTTCGTTTATGATTGGCAAATTTGCCAAATCAATCTAATTATTTGTTTCGTTTATGAGTGGCTCTATTGCCAAATCAATCTGTTTTTCTATGGCAGTTGCGCTTCTGCGCGATCAGCCCTTGCCCAAATAAGCGTCAATGATGCGTTCATCCTTCAGCAACTCATCCGCCGGACCTTCGATGGACACACTGCCAACCTCCAGCACGTAGGCATAGTGCGCAATCTTGAGCGATTGCTTCGCGTTCTGCTCCACGAGCACGACCGTTACCCCCTGTGCATTAAGCGACTGCACGATGGCGAAAATGTCCCGAACGATCAGCGGCGCGAGCCCGAGCGAAGGTTCGTCCAGCAGCAGTATCTTCGGGTTCGCCATGAGCGCGCGCCCGATGGCAAGCATTTGCTGTTCTCCGCCGGAGAGCGTGCCGGCGATCTGCTTTGCACGCTTGCCGAGGATCGGGAAACGCTCGTAAACCATCGCGAGATTTTTCTTTCGTTCCGCCGCGCTCACCGTAAAACCACCCGCGACGAGATTGTCTTCCACCGTGAGGTCAAAGAAAATCTGCCGTCCTTCGGGAGACTGCACAATGCCGCGGGAGACAAGTTTTTCCGCAGGAAGATTGCTAATCGTCTTGCCATACGAATGAATCTCGCCGCCGGAAGGCGACACGAGGCCGGAGATTGCGCGCAGCAGGCTGGATTTTCCCGCGCCGTTTGCGCCAAGAATCGCGACGATTTCGCCCTCGTTGATCTGCATATTAACGCGCTTGAGCGCCTCAATCCTGCCGTAGGAAACGGACAGGTTGGAGATATGGAGCGCGGACTGGGAGACTTCGGTCTGCTGTCTCATGCTTCGTCCTCCTTGCCAAGGTATGCGTCCTGCACGAGCGGGTTTTGCTGAATCTCCGCCGCGGTTCCTTCTGCGAGTTTTTTGCCGAACGAGATTGCGCAAATGCGGTGGCAAAGCCCCATCACGAGCTTCATATCATGTTCCACCAGCAGGATGGCGCAGTGATGATCCCGCGCAATGCCGCGGATGAGCTCGGTGAGCCGCTCGGTTTCCGCATCGTTCAGTCCGCCCGCCGGTTCGTCCAGAATGATCAGGCTCGGTTCGCACATCAGCGTACGCGCGAGCTCGATGAGCTTGAGCACACCGTAGGGCTGCGCCCCTGCGTACTCGTTCGCAATCTGATCCAGCCCGCAGTACTTGAGAGCTTCCATCGCCTTTTTACGCAGATCGCGCTCTTGTTTTCTCGCCCAGGGCATGGCAAACATATTCGCCAGCGCACCCGCCTTAAACTCGGTATGCGCACCCAACAGAACGTTGTCAATAATCGGAAGTTCGCGAATGATCTCCGTGTTTTGGAAGGTTCGTACGAGGCCGAGGCCGATGATCTTGTGCGGCGGCATGCTGTTGAGCAGATGCTCGCGGCCCTTCCGGTCGGTAAAACGAATTTCCCCCGCATCGGGTTTGTAGAACTGCGTGATGCAGTTGAACACCGTGGTTTTGCCCGCGCCGTTCGGGCCGATGAGGCCGTAGATTTCGTGGCGATCGATGCTGAACGAGAGATCGTCCACCGCGCGGAGGCCGCCAAAGCTGATTGAGAGGTTTTTGACCGATAATACCTGCGCCATGGCTTATGCCTCCCCTTTCTTGGCGTGTGCGCGCCGTTTTTGTATCGCGTCCATGATGCCCCGCGGAATGAAGATGAGTCCGCGCGGATAGAAGATTAAGATAATGACCATCAGGATGCCGACGATCAGCAGCGGCAGACCGGGTATTTCGCCGATGACGGGCAACGACTTCATCAACTCCGGCAGTCCGTGCATGACCACCGCGCCGACGACTGCGCCGCCGACGGTTGCCGCGCCGCCGATGACGACCAGCGCGATGAGGTTGAGCGAAAGTCCCGCCGTCCAGACCGTCGGGTCGACATGGCGGAAAAAGTGGACATAACACACGCCCGCAAGTCCCGCAAAGACGGAGCTGATGGCAAAACTGATGAGCTTGTATTGAAAGACGTTGACGCCCATCGCCATCGCGGCGGAGCGGCTGCTCTTCATGGCGATCATGGCGCGTCCCGTGGAAGAATGCACGAGATTATGCACCAGCATCATCAACACCACAAGCAGGCAAACCATAAACGTATACATGCCGTTTTTCGTGAGCGTTTGACCGAAGATCGTGGGATATGTCGCCGATGCGCCGGAGAATCCGCCGGTGAACCAGTCCATCTCGATGAACAGTTGGCGAAGAATCTCGCCGAAACCGAGCGTCGCAATCGCGAGATAGAATCCTTCGAGCCGCACGGCGATCGCACCGAGGATGAGACCGATGAGCAGCGGAGCCGCCACCGCGATGAGCACGGAGAGCAAAAACGGCAGTTCCAGTTGCTTGGTCAAATATGCGCTCAGGTAGGCGGAGAGCCCCATAAACGCCGCGTGTCCCAGCGAAATTTGGCCCGAATAGCCCAACAAAACGTTGATGCCGAGCCCCGCGATGGCGGTATACACCATGCTGGCGGCGAGGGTAACGGTCGCCGTCGGTACGCCGCGCAGGAGCACCGGCAGTAAAAATGCCATACCGACGAGCAGATATTGCAGATATTTATTACGAATCAGGCGCATTTATTTCTCCTTACACCTTTTTGACGATTTTCTTTCCAAACAGGCCGTTCGGGCGGAGCACGATAAACAGCAGAATCAGCGCATACAACAGCGGCAGGGACCACTTTGTGGAAATATAGTATCCCAGCAGATTGTTTGCAATGCCGATAATAAAACTTGCGACCACCGGCCCGTAGAAGGTGGAGAAACCGCCAAGAACCGCGGCGATAAACGAGTTGAGATGGATGCTGTCCATCATGGATACGGTCACGTTTTTCAGAGGAGCTACCATCACCGCAGCGAGGCAACCGAGCGCAGTCGCAACCGCCCAGGCGCCGAGCGTGACGAGTTTGACCGGTATGCCCTGCAAGCGCGCGGTTTGCGGGTTGGACGCCGTTGCGCGCACCGCAACGCCAAGCGTCGTCTTCTCCAGTATGATGAACAGCGCCGCCATGATTGCGCAGGTGATACCGATGATCAAAAGCGAGTTCGGCAAGATCTTCACGCCGCCGATGTCCAACGCCGACGCGGAGATAAACTTGCTAAACGGGGTCTCGTTTGCGCCAAAGAGCATCGGCGCCAGGCCCTGAAAGATCATGATGAGCGCAAGGGTGATCATCTCGCGGCTCAGATTTGTGATGTTTTGCTTGCTGTTCATCAAGAAGTGATCGATCAAAGCGCCGAGCAGCATCGCGATGCCCATCGCCGCGGGAACGGCTGCCCACATCGGCATATGGAGCTCAAGAATCAAACCGGTGCAGACATAGGCCATAAACATGCCCAGCGTGCCCTGCGAAAAGTTGATGATCTTCGCCGTCTGAAAGATAAGCACCAACCCCATTGATGCAAGCGCGTACATGCTGCCGGTTTCAATGCCTCCGACAACCTGCTGAAAGAATTCGACCATAGACTGCAACTCCTTCTGGGTGGTTGTAATTGCGATTTGTGACATTCATGTCATTGTGAAACGATTTTTGTAAATAATAATAGAAATAGCGGTGATTTGGAGCCTGTTTTTCGGGTTCACTTGCATAATAACCCGCAGATAGCCGTGTTGTCAATAGCGTTTCTGAGGATAAAAACCACGGTTTGCGGCATAAAAAACAAAAAAAATCAAAATTCAGCATTGAAATTCATTTTATCGTCTGCTATACTGGCTTCGAAATACCGATGTTGTCACTTTTACATTTTTCAAGATCAGCTTATCATCAAAACAAGATCATACATCAGTTTTCACTCAATCAAATAACCAACAGGTTTCCATTGGAAAGGGGAGTCATCGTATGCCGGATCAAGGTATTGGCGTATGGAGCTATGGTCTCTATTTGCCGCAGTGCGTCATGACGGCGCAGGAGATTTCAGAGGCGACAAAGGGCGTTTGGAGCGAGGATGCCGTCAAGAACAAACTCGGCATTCTGCAAAAAAGAATTCCCGGTGAAGACGACGGAACGCAGGAGATGGCCGTTCGCGCGGCAAAGGATGCGCTCGATCGCGGTGCGGTCGATCCGCTCAGTATCGATCTGATCCTCTGCGTTGGCGAGGAGTGGAAGGAATATCCGCTCACAACCTCCGCACTGTATGTTCAGGGACAAATCGGCGCGGACAACGCCTGGGGCATCGACGTGCAAAACCGCTGCTGCACCACCTGCTCCGCCATCAAGATTGCAAAAGATATGATGACCGCGGACGAGGATATCAACACGCTTATGATTGTCGGCGGCTATCGCAACGGCGATTTCGTGGACTATACGGACAAAGACATGTCCATGATGTATAACCTCGGCGCGGGCGCGGGCGCGCTCATACTCAAAAAAGGCATGGATCGCAACCTCGTGCTGGGTTCGCATATTATGGGCGACGGCAGCCTCGCGCGGGACGCAGGCGTTGAGATCGGCGGTATCTGCCGTCCGTTTACGCCGGAAAACGTCGAGGAAGGTTACCGCTCGCTCCGCTTGATGGACGCGGCGCATATGAAAGCGCGCCTCAACGAAGTCTCCGTTGCCAACTGGTATCGCTGCATTGACGAATCGCTTCGTAAATCCGGCGGATTGACGAGGGCGGACATCGGCTATCTTGCGATCCTGCATTTTAAGCGTTCGCAGCATGAGGCCATGGTTGCGGAGCTGGGGCTGACGCCGGAGCAAACCGTCTATCTGGAAGAGTACGGCCATATCGGTCAGATCGACCAGATCCTCTCACTCGCGCTGGGTCTACAGCAGGGCAGAATTCAGGACGGCACGGTTGTAACTATGATTGCAGCCGGCATCGGCTATGTTTGGGCCTCCACCTGCATCCGCTGGGGACAGGCAAAATAAAGCGCGCCCGCTCCGACAAAAAGAGAAAGGAATTCCGTTCATGTTTGATTTCCGCACCAAGTATCCGGAAAAGTGTATCACCGCCGAGCAAGCGCTCGAGATGGTTAAGAGTAACGACGTCATCACCGTCGGCATGGCAAGCGCAGAACCAAATGAGTTTCTCATGAAGCTGCACACCATCGCGGACCGCGTGCGCGACGTGACCATCACCAGCAGCCTTGCCACCGTGCAGGCGCCGTATCTCACGGATTTTCTGCGCTATCAGAACGCTTTCCGCATCGACTCCTGGTTTTATTCCGGCCAGCTGCGCGCCTTGCAGCACACGGGTCGCATCTCCTTTATCCCGAACCACCTCCATCTCGCGGGGTTTAAGCGCAACGCCGCGGTGAAGACCAATATCTTCGTTTGCTCGGCTTCCATGCCGACAGAGGACGGCATCATGCTCTCCTGCTCCAACGTGTATGAGATGGAGATGGTCAAATCCGCCGATATCGTGATCCTCGAAGTAAGCCCGAATATTCCGCACACGACGGGCGATCATCTGGTCCCCTATGAGGACGTGGACTATATCATCGAGAGCGATTATTTTCTGCCCGCGATTGCGGACACCGTACCAAACGAGAAGGATCGCGAAATCGGGCGGCACATTGCCGAGCTCGTCAACGACGGGGACTGTTTGCAGATCGGTATCGGCGGCATTCCAAACGCGGTTTGCGAGTTTCTTTCACACAAAAAAGACCTCGGCGTACACACCGAGATGATGACCACGGGCATTATGCGTCTCATGAAAAAGGGCGTTGTAAACAACCGGAAAAAGACGCTCTACCCCGGCGTCTCGATTTGCTGCTTTGGTATGGGCACGCAAGAGCTCTATGAATACATGCACGAAAACGCGCAAATCTGCATCAAACCCGGTTTCTGGGCAAACGACCCGCATGTGATCGGGCTCAACGACAATCAGGTGTCGATCAATACCTCCATCGAGGTGGACTTGACCGGGCAATGCTGCTCCGAAAGCCTAGGTCACATTCAGTTTTCCGGCACAGGCGGACAGGCGGACACCGCAATCGGCGCGCAGCTTGCAAAAAACGGGCGCTCGTTTATCGCGCTCTACTCCACCGCCATGGTGAAAAACCCCAATACGGGCGAACGCGAGGAGATCTCCAAGATCGTGCCGTTGCTCAAGCCCGGCGCCGTGGTATCGCTCAGCCGAAATGACGTGGATTATGTCGTGACCGAATACGGCGCGGTTCGTCTGCGCGGGCTCAATGTAGAAGAGCGCGCCAGACGCTTGATCTCAATTGCGCATCCCAAGTTCCGCGCGGAGCTCTCCGTGCAGGCGCGCGAATACATGTTTATGCCGTAACCGCGGCAGAAAGCAGGCGAAAATGGCTACCTTTTTGTTTGAAGACAAAGAGATCTATTACGAGGATCACGGCGCGGGCGAGCCACTTCTGGTGCTCAATGGCATCTTCATGAGTTGCGCCTCGTGGGACAAGTTTATCCCCGCGTTCTCCAAGAGATGCAGACTTCTCTTGCTCGACTTTTTCGATCAGGGTCGCACGGCAAAGATGGAGCGCGAATACACGCAGGAGATTCAGGTTGCGCTGGTCGACGCGTTTATGCGCCATCTCGGGCTTGATCGATGGGACATCATCGGCATCTCCTACGGCGGCGAAGTGGCGCTTGCGTTTGCCGCCGCCTATCCCGAAAAGGTGCGAAAGCTGATTCTTTCCAACACCACGCCGAACACTTCCGACTGGCTGCGGGATATCGGACACAGCTGGGAATACGCCTGCAACAGTCATAGCGGCAGGCAGTTCTTCAAAACCTGTATTCCAATCGTGTATTCTCCGCAGTTTTACGTGAAAAACTATGCCTGGGCAAGCGCGCGAGAGGCATTGTTTGAGCGGGTGTTTACAGACGAAATCTACGACGCGTTCAGCAGACTCATCCGCTCGGCGGAAGGGCATGACGTAAGAGCCAGGCTCAAGGACATCACGGCGGAAACGCTCGTGATCTCTTCGGAGTTTGACTATGTAACCCCGCTCTATCAGCAGCAGGAGTTGGTCGCGGGCATCCAAAACGCCGCGCACGCGATGATTTTGGACGCGGGGCACGCCGTAATGTATGAAAAACCGGCGGAATTTATCTCTCTCGTATTGGGATTTGTCGCGTCTGATACAGACGTACAGATACTCTAGTAAAAATGAATTTCATGAATTTAGAAATGGAGGCTTGAACATGGCTAAGCGACTGGAAGGAAAAGTTGCGCTTGTAACCGGCGGCGCGGCGGGCATCGGCGCGGAATGCGCAAAGCGGTTTGCGCAGGAGGGCGCAATCGTCTACGCCGGAGATCTTCGCCCGCTCACATTTGAGCAGGAAGGCGTGCATTTCGTCTCCCTGAACGTAACGGACGCGGAGAGCTGCCAAAAGGCGGTTGACGAAATCATTGCCGCGCAAGGCAAGATCGATATCCTCGTCAACAACGCGGGCATCACGCGCGACGCGCTGATTCAGAAGATGACGGACGAAATGTGGGACGCGGTCATCGCCGTCAACCTCAAAGGCGTGTTTAATCTGACTCGTCTTGTCGGGCCAGCGATGATGGAGTCCGGTTACGGTTCTATCATCAACATCTCCTCCGTGGTCGGCGTTTACGGCAACATCGGGCAGACGAACTACGCCGCGACCAAGGCAGGCGTAATCGGTATGACGAAGACCTGGGCAAAAGAATTCGCAAGAAAAGGCGCGAATGTGCGTTGTAACGCAATCGCGCCCGGGTATTGCATGACGGATATTCTCAAGACGGTTCCGCAGGATTTACTGGATAAGTTCGCCAAGATGACCATGCTGGGCCGTCTCGGTCAGCCGGAAGAGATCGCCGACGCCGCGCTGTTTTTAGCCAGCAGCGAGTCGAGCTATGTGACCGGTCACGTGCTGGAAGTCAACGGCGGTATGCGCCTGTAAATAATCAAGCCTGACGCGGTTTTGTGCCATTTTCGAGTAAAAAGAGCGTCTGCTGGCAGTGCAGCCGAATGTTTTGCATGGTGAGCTGTGAGTAGACGCTCTGAAAAATAAAGATGTCGGTCACAAAATGCACGCAAAGGTCGGCAAGGATCGCGGATTCCACATTGGGATCGATCAGCCCGCGCTGCTTGTCAAACTCAATTCCGATGAGAAACATATCCCGATAGCGGTTTTGCTGCTGCCGGATCAACCCCTGTGAAACGGGGTGCGAGCAGCCGTAGAGCTGTTGGCCAAGGTCGATATGATCCGGGTGCATCAGTAAAAACTCGCTGTCCCGAAGGTAAAACTCCTGAAAAAATTCCAGAAACGGCGCTTTCTTGTAGTACTCGTATGCGGGAAACACAAATTCCGCGCGCTGGGCGCGTAGCGTATCAAAGATATAGATATACAAATCCTCTTTGGAAGGAAAGTACTGATAGATACTGCCGCGGGCAATCTTTGCGTCCTTGACGATGTTGGATAGATTCCCCTCGCGAACATTGCGCACGCGGAACTCCTTGATTGCGGCGTTCAGGATACGCTCTTTCTTATCTTCCGGGAGGTTGTTGAAGGTTGGATTTGGCATAAAGGCCTCCATTCGGGTATTGCACTCAGTTAACGTTTACTATCAGAACATAGGTGTCGGCCCGAAGTCAAGCGATTTTTCTCGTTTGCGCCCCGCGCCGAGCCGGAAACGGAGAAAGAAATGGAAAAGGTTTATATCGTTGCAGCCAAGCGCAGCGCGATCGGCGCGTTTAACGGCGGGCTCTCCACCGTATCCGCGGGTAAACTCGGCGCGGAGGTTGCCAAGGACGTGCTTGCCACGGCGGGCATTGCAGCCGATCGTCTGGACGAAGTGATTGTAGGAAATATCCTTCCGGCGGGCTGCGGGCAGGGCGTTGCGCGGCAGGTTGCGATCCACGCCGGTGTCCCTGTTGAGATTCCCGCCTGGGGCGTCTCCATGGCTTGCGGCTCCGGCATGAAGGCCGCGATGTCGGCGGCGGCCGCCATCGCCTCCGGCACGGGCAATCTGTATCTCGCCGGCGGCACGGAGAGCATGAGCCTCGCGCCGTATCTCATTCCCGGCGCGCGGCAGGGCCTTCGAATGGGCAACAAAGAGATCGTCGATCATATGGTGTTCGATGCGCTGACCGATGCGTTTGACGGCAACCATATGGGCATCACCGCCGAGAACATCGCGAGGAAATACGGCATCTCGCGTGAGGAACAGGATGAATTTGCAATCGCTTCCCAGCAAAAGGCCATCCGCGCGGTGGACACGGGCGCTTTTGCCGGAGAGATTACGCCAATCAAGATCATCAACCGCAAGGAAGAGATCGTGTTTGATACGGACGAGTACCCGAACCGCAAAACAAGTCTGGAGAAACTCGCTTCTCTCAAGCCCGCGTTCCTAAAGGACGGCACCGTAACGGCGGGCAACGCCTCCGGTATCAACGACGGCGCGGCTTTCCTTGCGCTTGCTTCCGAGCGGGCGGTAGCGGACTATAGCCTCACGCCGCTCGCGGAAATCGTCGCCTGGGGACAAGGCGGCGTGGAACCTTCCGTCATGGGCCTCGGCCCCGTTCCGGCTATTCGCGCGGCGCTGAAGATGGCGGGCCTGAATCTCGCGGACATGCAGCGAATCGAGCTCAACGAGGCGTTCGCCGCGCAGTCGCTGGGCGTAATCCAGCTATTGAGCGAAGAACACGGTGTGTCGAAAGAGACCCTGCTTGCGCGGGCGAACCCCAATGGCGGCGCCATCGCGCTGGGTCATCCGGTCGGCGCCTCCGGCGCGCGCATCATCGTGACGCTGCTTGCGGGCATGCGCGCGGCAAACGAAGCGCTCGGCCTCGCCTCTCTCTGCATCGGCGGCGGCATGGGCACGGCAGTTATTTTAAAAACCTGCTGAGACGACAAATCATTTTGTGTATACTGAAATAGTAGCGAAAAATTTGAACCGGGAGGAACACGAGAAATGAAACAATATGAAGTTCAAACGATATCGATCGGTGATGAAACGCTGGCTTATCGCTCCTGCGGCGCTGGAGAGACGGTTGTGCTGATTCACGGCAATATGTCCTCCTCCGTCCACTGGCAGACAACGATGGAGCATCTTGAAGGCAACTATCGCGTGTTTGCGCCGGATATGCGCGGCTTTGGCGACAGCACTTACAACCATCGCTTCGACTCTTTGCGCGAGCTGGCGATGGATTTGGAACGCTTTCTCGACGAAGCGGGAATTGATACCTGCTCGCTCGTTGGTTGGTCGACCGGCGGCGGCGTGGTGCTGGAGATGGCGGCGAGCCTGCCCAAGCGCATCAAAAAAGCGATTCTCGTGGAGAGCGTACCGCCGACCGGATACCCGATGTTTCACAAAGACGCAACCGGTCAGCCGATTCTCACCGAGCTATTGAAAACCAAAGAGGAAATCGCGGCCGATCCGGTGCAGGTTGCTCCCGTTTTGGACGCGTACGCGACCGGCAACCGCGAGCTGATGCGCGCCATCTGGAACGCGGTTATCTACAATCTGACGCAGCCGCCGGCAGAGGACTACGAGCGGTATCTGGACGCCATCATGCAGCAGCGAAATCTCGTCGATATCGACTACTCGCTGTTAACGTTTAACATGACGGACAAACCCACGGGTTCCGCCGCAGGCAGCGACCGCATCAAGAACATCCAGTGTCCCGTCACGATGATTCACGGCAAGCTGGATCTCGTCGTACCGTATGCCTGGGCGATTGAAGCGCAGAAAGCCGTCCCCGGCTCGACGCTGATTACGCTCGATACCACAGGTCATTCCCCGATAACCGACGATTCGGCGCTGTTCTTCCAAACGCTTACAGACAGCCTAAAGTAACTCTTTTGCTGAAGATACCCTCGTTATATGCCCCATCAGTCGGATGGGGCATTTTTAATCCAGCTATTCGCCTTCTATCCGGATCCCATCCACCATCATCGTGCCGCCATCCACGCGAAAGCCCGCTCCGCCGGACGGGTATTTTGCCTGTGGGTCGATCGCTTTGAGGCATACCGCACCGGCTCTCGCTTCCAGCGTGTTTTCTTTCACCGTCAGCGTCAGGTTCAGCGGCTCAAATTCCGCATAGTGCAGTGTGGTTTTCGCGAACACATGATCTCCCGAAGCATCCCGCAGAACGATCGACAGCGTGTCCCCGCCCGAAAGCAGCGCGGCATAGTATTGCCGGTGCCCGCGCGCTCGGACAACCAACCCGCAGCGTTCGTTTGGCTGCGGCGTGAGCCACGCGGAGATAGAATAATCCGCAAAATCCCGCGTGCCCAGCGTCACCACACCGTTTTCCTCCGGATGCGAAACGCAGAGCGTATGGGTCAAACTCAGGCCGAAATTCTTCGCGCTCGAAACAAATTGACGGTAGACAAACGGCATTGGATCGGTGATGTTCTTTTGCAACGCGCCCGTCAGTTGATACATTTGCGGCGCGCCTGACCAGTCCAGCGAGCGCAGCGTAAGTTGATACGCGTCGTCTCCCTCGCGTTGAGCCCTGAATCCGGCGCGGATGATCGGCTGTCCGCCAAGCTGCGGAATCGTCCAGCGAATCTGCGTCTCGCCTTGTTTTAGCGGCGTTGTTTTGCCAAACACGATCTCAACGTTGTCTTGCGCCGACACGAAGCAGGCATACGGCGTGACGCGGGGCGGCAGATTTTCCTCACAAAAGAAGCGTGCCGTCATCGTTTGCCCTTCATAGAGCGAAGGCGACGCGATTGCGTCATATCCCTGCCAGCTCGTGTTCGGATCAAAAAAAGTCGGTGTGCTTACGCTTGCGGCTTCTCCCGCAATCCGAAGCAGCAGACCTTGTCCGTCTTTGTTGGATAAGCGTGCTTCTTGTGTCGATTCCGCATACGGGCAGGGTGCAAATCCCTGCATGCTGCCGCAAAACTCAAACGCAAACCGTTCTTTGGGAAGATTTGCTTGCTCTTGATAAACAATTGCCGCCGCGCGGATGATCGTTCTCGCTTCGCGCACCGCGTCGCTCACGCCTTCACCGCCGTCCGCAGTCACGACGAACAATCGATCCCGCACATCTGCGCGATAGTCTTGCTGTTTTGTCAGTGTGTCAAGCCCCAACCGGATGCCGTTGAAGCAACCGACGTTTCCAGCGTTGCAATCCGTATCCCAACCAGCAGAGACCGCAATCATTAGCGCACGGGCAAAATCGTCCCCGCCGAGCAGGATGGATGCGAGTGTCAGCGCATGGTTTGGCACGATGTGGCAGACTCCGCCGAAACGGTCGTAGCCATAGTTTTGATTGAGATAGTCGCGCACCTCGCGCCAATGCTCGGCCTTCGCGCAGGCGTTTCGCACATCATCGACGAGACGGCGCAGAAATGCGCTCGAAAGAAAGCGCTCGTTTTCGTCGAACAGGCGATCTAGATTCGGCTCAACAAACGCGGCGGCTTCCAGCGCGCCGAGAAACGACGCGGCTTCCACGGCGATTCCGTCGTGCGAAACGCTCGCCGCGGCACGAACCGCGGCAGCAGCCCGTTCCGGATCGCCCGGGTGCATCATCGCAAACGCGTCCATGAATATTTGCGCGCCGATCTGCTCCGAAATGACGCGCCCGTTTCGCGCCGCGCTGCCGCTTTGCGGCGCGGGGACGCCTTGTTTGAGATTGAGATAGGCAGTATGTTCCGTGGAGTTTCCCTTGCCGCCCCACCAAAGGATGGTCTTGTCCTCGATGATGTAATTCAGCCAGGTCTCGCCGACGGCTTTTGCCGAGATTTCGCTTTGAAATCCCCCGTCTTCCACCGCGCGAAAAAAGCCAAACGTGCCCGAAAGATCGTCGTCCGTAACGATCAACGGCAGGTTCAGCTCTTCATGAATATAGCCCTTGATTTCGCCGAAGCGGGACTGGATGGCCTCGTAGGTCCAGCCTTCAACCGGGCGGCCGAGATAGACGCCGGTCATTTTACCGAGAACGCCCGCGTAAATGCGCTCCCGAATATCGTTTGTCAAGCGCAAAGCGTTCCCCTCCCCAGTCATTCATTACTTCAAGTGTCGCTCAAAGAAGTCCAAAATAATGCGCTGAATCTCCGTTTGCGAAAAGGTCTGGTCGCAATGACCCGCGCCTTCGAGCAGATACAGCTCAGCGGGTACCCCCGCTTGCGTCAACGCGTCGTAATACCGCTCGCTCTCCCGCACGTCCACCATTTCATCCGCCGTTCCATGCAGCAGCAAATGCGGCGGTGTTTGAGCCGAAAGATACCGTTCCGGATTCATGGAAGCAAGCCATTCCCGGTTTTCATCCGAAATCGGGCACCCGGCAAACAACCGAAACAGCAGCTCGTCCTCCGCGCCGGAATCCGGATTCTGCGCCAGAGCGGATTCGCGCATCCGCAGCAAATCGATCGGTCCATACCAATCCACAACCGCCCGAACCGCGCTGGAATACCCGGCCCATTCGTCGGTTTCAAACAGCGCGCTGTCTCCGGTTGCGCCAAGCATCGCCGCAAGATAACCGCCCGCGGAATCGCCCATGACGGCGATTTTCTCCGCATCCACGCCATATCGCGCGGCGTTTGCGCGCAAGAAACGAACGGCGGTCTTCACATCCTCCACCTGCGCGGGAAAGGACGCTTCGTTGACGGTGCGATAATCGATCGCGACAACCTGATATCCCGCATACGCCAGATAGGAAAACTCCGCCATGCGCCAGGAAGGAAACGTCTGCTGCCATGCGCCACCAACGACCCAGAGTATGGTCGGCAGCGGCGGCAGCTCTGTCTCTCCCCACCATTCGATCGGGCGGAGGAGCATCATCTTTAACGGTCTCGGTTTTCTGCCGAAATACGTCAGCGGTTGCGAATAGTAGATATCGTCCATCAGCACGATATCGCTTCTCTCGATCTTTGTGCGTATCGTCTTCTTCATCTGATTCTCCTCGTGTGCAAAGTTACATACATGCTCGCGTTATAGCAGCGCGAAAAACTCCTCGGCTTCCCGCGTCCAGTCACCCGCGCAAACCAGATGATGGTTTTGAATCGGGTTGGTCAGAAAATAGATCATGTCGTCCAGCGCAACCTGAATCTGTGTGCGGCAGAGCGCGGTTTCGTTAAGGTTTTTCTCGATTTCGCCCGCCTTGGCATAATAACGCGAAAGATCCGAGCCCGCTTTAAAGATCGTGCAAGTCCCCAGCGGAATGTTACCCGCGATGGCGACCCCGATGCCGGATTCAAAATGCGTGGTCAACGTCATCCCGCGCGGCATGTTGACCGGCAACGTACAATGCGCGAGCACGATATGTCCCGCCTTCGTGTCGATGCGGCTTGGATTGCACATGAACACCGGCTGACCGCTGAGCTCGCCCAAAATTGCCATGGAAAGTGTGGACGGGACATCTCCCTCGCAGCCGGCATAGATGCCCTCCGCGTTGAGAATCGCAAGCGCGAGGCAGCCGGTCGTGCAGACACTATCCAGCAAATCAAAGCACCGAACCGTGACCGCTCCGAGATTGTGGCGCGATACGAGCAGCTTCAGCGCGTCGTAAATGCGAAGCGCTTTCTCCGTTTCGATTGTATCATATCCAAAGGAGCGCAACTGCTCCGTCCATTCGTTTTGCACGCTTGGCGCGGTGCGGTTTGCCTCCAGCAGTTCCTCCATCGGAATATCGACCACCTCTACGCCGAGTTTCCCGGCGCAGGCCGCGCGGTCGAGCGTACTGGCGATCAGCCAGTCGGAGGGCTTGCCGACGACGCCGATGCGAAGCCCCGTCAACGACTGCTTTGCGCGCGCGGCGCGGGAAAGAACGCGAATGCGCGAGGCGATCGACTGCACATCTCCGTGCAATATCTCGCCCTTTCGCCCGTTCTGGCGAAGATAAGCAAGAATTTCCATCGAAGCGGCGAGCGAGTTGCTGTCTCCGCTGGTGAGCAGATAACAGGGTTTATCGTAGGAGGAAAACTGCTGTAAAAACAGTCCCTCGCTGCCGCCCGAGGAAACATAAATCAACCCGAATGATTCTTCCAAGAACTGCTGCAACGAAGCTTGCGTCAGTGTCTCGCCAAGCGCCGCCTCGACCGCGCTTAAAAATGCGGCGGAATGCGCGCGCGGAATCTGCGATAGTCCGCTTCGAATCTCGTAGACAAAAACTCCCATGTTGCGCCTCCTTGTTCGACAATCTTTTTAGTCGGGCTGTGTTCGATCCAGTATTTTGAGTGCATCCAGCATCAGCGCGGAAAAGCGAACGCCGTCGCCATGCTCCAACACGGTTACGCAGCGCTCCGGCTGCAACGCGTCGCAGGGCTGCGCTACGGTCATACCGCGGCAGAGCGAGCCTTCCGTTTCGATATCGATGCGATATTGAGAGCCGGAGAACAGCTCCGGCTGAATCATCTGCGCAACGGGAACCGCATCAAACACGTTGGTATAATCCCAACCGCGTGCGCGCGCATAGCCGCTGTAGAAATCCATCAGCTCGTAAGCCATCCGCGACACGCGTCCGCCAAATTGGAGCGGCTCAAAATCGCGGAGCATGGTCTTCGCCTCGGCACAAACCTCCAACCCGCTCATCACGATCGGAATCCCGCTCTCAAAGACGATCTTTGCCGCTTCCGGATCGTGATAGATATTGAATTCCGAGCGGGGCAGGATGTTGCCGCCGTGCAGACTGCCGCCCATCATGCAAATGCGCTCGACACGCGGCTTGACCTCTGGATAGGTTTCGATTAGCTTCGCGAGATTGGTCATCGGCGCAAGCGAAACGATCGTGACACGATCGCGATTTCGCATGATCTCTTCCTTCAAAAACGCGACGGCGTGCCGTTGATCCGCCCTTGACTTTGCCGCGGGTAAAACAGGGCCGTCCATGCCGCTTTCGCCGTGCGCCATAGGTTGCGGCTCCGGCTCTCGGCGAATCGGCCGCGCGCAGCCCATCGCCACGGGAACGGACACGCCGATGTGATCAAGAACTTTGAGGATATTGTCGGTCACATGCTCCACCGTGCTGTTTCCGGCTACGGTTGTTATCCCCTGTATGGTTATTTTTTCCGGATGCGCGAGCGCGAGCAGTATCGCGAGCACGTCGTCATGCCCCGGATCGCAGTCGATGAAAATTTGCACGTTGGTCGTTATCCTTTCTTGCTGCTGCGGTACGTGGAGACCGAGAAGAGAATAATGCCCAACAGGACGCCTACGTACGGAATGATATTGATGAGTTCGCTCGGTAGGTCATAGAGCGAAAAGACGTTGGTAACCGCCTGGAACAGCGAGAAGACAAATGTC
This sequence comes from Christensenellaceae bacterium, assembly GCA_963665375.2. Classification (GTDB taxonomy): domain Bacteria; phylum Bacillota; class Clostridia; order Christensenellales; family CAG-138; genus UBA7703. The sequence continues at coordinate 898,718 of CAXXUL010000004.1, read as the reverse complement.
GTAATCGCGACTCCCAGCATGCTGGTTCCGCCCATCGCCTGCGCTGCGATGCCGATCCAGCCGCGCCCCGCGATCATGTTTTTGGTAAAGATCGAAAGATATCCGGTCGTCATATAGGCGCCGCCCAACGCGGCGAGCAGGCCGGAGATCAACACCGCGATGATGCGCACACGGTTCACGTCGATTCCCGCGGTCTTTGCGGCGCGCTCGTCCAGTCCCGCGGCCTTCATGCGCATACCCAGCGGCGTTTGGTAAACCAGTAACGCCAACAGAATCATGCAGAGAATGCACAGATAAGTAACGGTATACTGTCCCGAGAGGATCGCCCGCAGCACGGGAATCTTTTCAATGACCGGAACATTGACAATCGGCAGCACGATGGAGGCCAGAGACGCGCTCGTGCCTTTGTTCTGCGTAAACAGGTAAAGCAGGAACACGGTAAACGAGGAAGCGAACGTGTTGAGCGCGATGCCGACCAGAATCGGGTTGGTGCCCATCTTGATCGTGCAAAGGATCAAAATCAGCGCCATGACAAGCCCCGCACCGATCGAAATCAGCAGCCCAAGCCACGAGGACTGCGTCCAATAGCTGCCAAGCACCGCAAACAGCGCGCTCATGAGCATAATGCCCTCCACCGCGATGTTGGGGATGCCCGCCAGCGCCGCGATATATGCGCTCATGCTCGCAAACAGCAGCGGCACCAGCACACGCACCACCGTCGTTAAAAACTCTTCACTGAGGATGACGCTCCAAAACTCAGACATGTAGCAATCCCTCCTTCAGCAGTTTCTTCTCACGCCAGCCGCGCAGAAAATATTGCGCCGAAATGAGCAGAACCAGCGTTGCGGTGACGATGGAGATCACCTCCACCGGTACGGTCGTGCTCCGGCTCATAATCTCCGCGCCGATTTGCAGATAACTGATGCCAAACGCGACGACGAGCACGCCGATGGGGTTGTTTTTGCCCATCATCGCCATCAGCGCGCCATTGAACCCAAGCCCCGGCAGCGCCACCCAGCTAAAGCGCGAATAGATGCTCAATAGCTCGACGGAGGTGCCGACACCGCCCAGAAATCCGGAGATAAAGTGTACGAGCAGGAACAGGCTCATGGCGTTCATGCCGGAGTAGCGCGCAAAACTCGGGTTTAACCCCGTCATGCGGATTTGGTAGCCCAGCCGCGTTTTAAAGAGCAAAATGTAGATCAGTAGCGCCGCGGCAACCGCGAGGATAATGCCGATCGTCACCCGCGTGCCGGGAATGATATACGGCAACGTTGCCGTCTCGGTGAACAGCGGAGACGCGGTGGAAGAATAGTCCGTCGCGCGCAGATATGTTTTGATGAACCAGAGGCCAACGCCAAGATAGATGGAGTTGAGCATGAGCGACGTCACCAGCTCGTTGGCGTTAAACTTTGCCTTGAGATAACCGGGAATCAACATCAGCACCCCGCCGATCAGCGCCGGAACCAGAATCGCCACCAGCGGATGCGTAAAGCTGTTGCCAAAGACCTGGCAGGCGATGAAGGAGCAGATGACGCCGCCGATATAGTAGATGCCCTCGATGCCGAGGTTAAAAAGTCCCGTTCGGAACAGCAGCGAGCAGGCAAGCCCGGAGAACACCAGAGGTACCATGGACTCCAGCACGTTGCCAAAGTAGCGCAGTTTCGTCAGCGGCCCGGTCAGCATGGTCACAAACGACGCGACGGGGTCTTCACAGGTCAGCGCGAGTACGCAAAACGTGATCAAGAGCGCAATCAGTATCGCGATGATCGTCTTGACGGTCTCGAACGCGGTATCTCCCGTGAGGGAAAACTTTTTCTTAGTCATGGAGCGCACCTCCGATCTCTTCGGCCGTCTGCTGTTTGACGCCGAGCATATAGTAGCCCAATTCGCTGCGAGAAAGCCCCTTCATATCGGGAAAATACGCCGCAATCTTGCCGTCGTACATCACGATCAGCCGGTCGGAAAGGCCCATCACCTCGTCCAAATCCGCGCTCACCAGAAGTAAGCCCGCGCCTTCGTTTCGCATCTCGATCAAGCGCAGGTGAATAAACTCCGCGCTGCCGATGTCGATGCCATGCGTCGGCTGCTCGGCAAGCATGCACTTGGGATTCGTGTTGTGTTCCCTGGCTACGACGACCTTTTGGATATTGCCGCCGGAGAGGCTCTGAATCTTTTGCGTGGGCGACTCCGCCTTGATGGAATATTCCTTGATCAGCCGTCTCGCCTCGGTTTGAATCCGTTTGCCCCGCATAAAGAACGGGCCGTTGAGCGAAGGACGGTCGAAATAGGTGGAGATGATGTTGTCACCCAGCGAGGCTTCGCCCGCCGTGCCGTCGATCATGCGGTCTTCCGGCACATACGCGAGTCCCGCTTCGCGGCGCTTTTTGATCGGCAGTCGCGAAATATCGGTTCCATCGAGCGTAATCGTGCCACTCGTGTGCCCGCTCAGGCCCGCGATGGCGCGGATCAGCTCGTCCTGTCCGTTTCCTTGCACGCCTGCAATACCGAAGATTTCGCCCCGCTTCACCGCGAAGGAAACGTTTTCCAATCGCGTTTGTCCTTTGTGCGATAGGCAGAGGTTTTCTACGGTCAACACGGGTTTCTTCTCCGGCCAGTCGCGCTTTTTCTCATCGTAGGAGCTGATCAGCTCGCGACCGATGATGCGCGCGGTGAGTTCCTCCATGGAGATCTCCGCGTTGTTGAAGGTGCCGCGGCTCTCGCCGTTTCGCATGATCGTGATCCGGTCGGAAATCTGCTTGACCTCACCGAGTTTGTGGGAGATGAACAGAATCGTGTGCCCAAGCTTTCGAAACTTCTCCAGCTCGTCGAATAGTATCTCCGTCTCCTGCGGCGTGAGAACCGAGGTCGGCTCATCCAAAATGATGATCTCCGCGTTGCGATAGAGCGTCTTGAGAATCTCTACCTTCTGCTTGGCACCGACGGAGAGCTCGGAAATCTTTTTCGTGACGTCCACGTCAAAATTATACTGTTCGGCGATGGCGCGCGTTTTTTCCACGGCAGCTTTTTTGTTGAGAAAAAGCTTGCTTTTGCGCGGCTCCATACCGAGCACGATGCTCTCCGCCACCGTAAACGTAGGAATCAGCATAAAGTGCTGGTGCACCATGCCGATACCCGCGTCGATGGCCTCCAGCGAATTGTGAAACTGCCGCTCCTCGCCGCGTAAATAGAGCTTTCCCGCGGACGGCTGCTCGATGCCAAAGAGGATCTTCATGAGCGTGGATTTGCCCGCACCGTTTTCGCCGACGATCGAGTGAATCTCGCCCTTACGAAAATCAACCGAGATGTCCTTGTTGGCTACAACGCCGTTGGAATAGACTTTTGTGATGTTTTCCAGTCGTAAAATCGACTCTTCCAGAGGAATCCCTCCCTTTGCTGAACAGACTGTGCATATCTTTGATCGTTGAATTGCCGGATGACTTGGCCTTTTGAAAAAGGCGGGCGCTGTTGCACGACTCCGCCTTTTTCAAAAAGCAGGAGAACCGCTCTATTGAGCATAGAGCACCTCTCCTGCAATTTCCAGTGTTTCTTAGTTCAAAGGAGCAGTTGCCTTTGCTTTGATGTCCTGCCAGGCGGCATCATCCGCAAGCGCGCTGATGACGGAAACTTCACCCGCGGCTACTTTGGCAACCTGGGCATCGATCTGGTCGCGAATCTCCTGCGGAACCATGTCGATGTACTGCTGGTTCTTGATCAGGCCGACGGCACCTTCCTTGATACCGAGCGTCTGCGCGCCGGTCGGGTAGGTGCCCGCGATGAGCATATCAACCGCATATTTCACGGACGCACCGCAATCCTTGTAGAAGGAGGTGACGATCGTCGCGGCGAGGTTCGGCTGACCGCTGAGTGCGATGGTCTGGTCGCTGTCTACGCCGAAGGCATACTTGTCCGCTTCCGCGGCGGCTTCGAATACGCCGAGGCCCGCGCCGCCGGCAACCTGCCAAACGACATCCGCACCCTGAGCATACATGTTCAGCGCGATTTCCTTTGCTTTGGCGGAGTCGGTGAAACTCTCAGGATAACCGATGAGCACCTGCACGCCGTTGTCATAGCAGATTTGGCAGAAGCCGCTGACAAAGTCGTTCATCGCAGGAAAGTCCATGCCGACCACGACACCGACAATCTTTTCCGCGTTCGCTTTGGGCATGCTGCTCTGCGTGATCAGAGACGCCGCGGTGCCGGCCACATAGCCGAGCTCCGGCGTGTTATACGTAACCGCAAAGACATTGGGCAGGTCGACGTGGTTAACGTAGTCAAAGTTGAAGAACAGCTGGTCGGGATACTGCTTGGCAGCGGCGTAGAAATATTCTTCCGCGTCGTTGTTGCCGCCGACGATGAGGTCATAGCCGCCTTCGCAGGCGTCGAGGTAGTAGCTCTCCCACTTGCTCTTGTCCTCGCCCATCTCGATGAGCGTGGTTTCCACATTCGGGTATTCCTCAACGGCGAGACGGCCCGCGTTGACGGAGTCAAAATAGGACTGGTCGCCGATGAACGGAACCAGCACCGCGACCTTGTAGACCTTCTCCGGTGCTGTCGTGGCTTCGGTCTGTTCAGCGGTTGCTTCCGCGGCAGCTTCCGTGGCAGGGGCGGCAGTCTTGGCGCAGGCAAACAGCCCGAAAACCGTCAAGAGCGCGAGGATGAGTGCAAAAACCTTTTTCATTATTCCTTTTCCTCTCCTTCATTTGGCTGATCAATGGGTAACCGACGCTTGGCAGGGCATCATTGCACTTGCCTTTTGATGGATTAGATTATATAGTGTACCTATCGCGAATAAAGAGGACATTTGTCTTCATTGTACTTATTTTTTCGCTTCGTTGCTGAATATTTTCGGTGGGAAAAGGGAAATCGATCGTATGCCGACAAAGTTGGAACAGGTTTGGAATAAGTTCGACATCTCATACGGCAGCGCGCTGGGTCTATTGCCCTCCGCGCTTGCCGAGCGCTGCACGCAGAAAACATATGCGCCGGGCGACTTAATCGTCAGCGAAGGCGATTCTCTCGAATACGTCTTTTTCATCGAATCCGGCTTTGTGGACGGCATGAAATGCTTCGAAAGCGGACAGGATTACCAGTATTTCGTGCTGGATCGACTCAACGGCGCGATCGGGCTGCTAGAGCTATTCTCGCGGCAACGAACCATCATCGCAACCATCCTCGCAAAAACAGACGTTTCCGTGCTGCGCATTCCCGCCGACGAGCTGTATCAATTTGCAATGAACGATCTGCCGCTGCTGCGCAGAATCAGTTTTCATATCGCAAACGATCTCTACCGCGATTCCGGTCTCAACGGAAAGCTTTTTTACCTGAGCGGGTTGGAGCGTGTCACCTTCTACCTGATGGATTATTACGAAAAAAACGCCTACCAATCGCCGTTCGTCGTCGTCCGGCAGAGCTATCAGAACATTGCAAATCACATCGGCGTTAGTCAGCGCACCGTCGCGCGCGCGATACGCGATCTTCGCGAGTCCGGGTTATGTTCCATGAGCGGCAAGCACATCCGCATATCTTTCGAGCAACTGAATCAAATGAAGAACTGGAGTCCCGCGCTTCGATAGTTTTTTTTCATATGAAATGCACGATAACGCCAGGCGCAACAATTTAAAAAAGATTTCAACGATATCTATAGGATTGAATTGTCCTTAGTTGTTCTACAGTTGGTGAACAACTTTTATAATCATATTAAAAGTATGTCAAATTTTGATTATTCCAGCGGAAAATCTGAATTTTCTTGCTTGACTAAATGTTGAACATGTCATACAATTGCGTTGAAAACATGAAAGGCGCGGGTTATGAATATTCATTTGCAACCGACAAGCGTACCTGCCTATGTAGAAATCTATAACTCCCTGTTTTCGGACATCGTCAACGGGGTCTATCCGCAGGGCGAATGCCTGCCCGGTGAGATCGCGCTTGCGCAAAAATATAACGTCAGCCGCAATACCCTGCGGCAAGCCATGGCCATCCTCTGTGAGGATGGTCTTTTGGTTCGCACGCGCGGCAAGGGGACTCTGGTCGTGGAGAAGAAGGAGGAGCCGAAGAACGCGGCTTCCGCCAATCCGCTGACCGCGTTTCCCACCGTCGCGATCGACAAGACCGACATCTCCTATAACTTCACTCCGCCGACGGACATTGCGCAAAGCAAACTCGATTTGGGCAAGAGCGATATCCTGCTGGCGAGCTATCTGGTGTATCAAAGCTGCGAAACGGTTGTTGGGTACTCGTTTGTACAGGTGCCGGTGAAGCTGCTCTCCCGCATGCAGGTAGATGTTTCCTCCGCGGACGCGATGAATCGTTTTCTAAACGAAGAACTGTATTCCGCGGCAAGCTATCAAAATATCTCGTTCAAGCTCATCTTCGTCAACGAGACGGAGACGGAGTATCTGCGTGTGGAAGAAGGCACCCCCGTACACCTGCTGGAGTGTCTGCTCTACGCTGCGGACGGTACACCGCTTGCACGGTGCAAGCACTACATGCGCCCGGAATACTATAAGATCGGTTACACAGTGCGGCTATAGCAAATAGACCGCTCAAACAAAAATAAACAGGGAGGACAATTATGAAACCCCTCGTCATCATGTCCGACTTCGGCCTTGCGGACGGCGCGGTCAGCGCCATGTACGGCGTTGCGTACTCCGTCTCTGAACAGCTCAACATTTCCAGCCTGACACATGAAATCCCACAGTACAACGCATGGGAGGCGAGCTACCGCCTGATCCAGACGGTTGGCTACTGGCCCAAGGGTACGGTGTTCGTCTCTGTGGTCGATCCGGGTGTGGGCTCCACGCGGCGCAGCATCGCGGTGGAAACCCGCGCGGGGCAGTATATCATCACGCCGGACAACGGAACGCTCACGCATGTCAAGCACATCAGCGGGATCATCGCCGCGCGCGAAATCGACGAACGCGTCAACCGCCTGCCCGGTTCGGGCGAGAGCTACACCTTCCACGGGCGGGATATCTACGCCTACACCGGTGCGCGTCTTGCCGCCGGCATCATCGACTTTGCGGGTGTCGGTCCGGAGGTAGACCCCGCAGGTGTTGTCGAATTGCCGATGGAAGAACCCGTGTTGGAGGAAGATTGTATCCGAGGGGACATCGACGTGCTGGATGTGCGCTTCGGCAGCCTCTGGACGAGCATCCCGCGCGAACTCTTCCTCAAGCTCGGAGTCAGGCACGGTGATTTTGTCGAGATCAAGATCATGAACGGTGCGCGCCTTGTCTACCGGAACTCTTTGATCTATGCCCGCTCGTTTGCAGACGCATTTGTCGGCGAGCCGCTGGTTTATGTCAACAGCCTCGATCGAATGGCGGTTGCGATCAATCAGGGCGACTTTGCCCGCGCCTATAATGTCGGCACCGGAGCGCCGTGGACCATCGCGGTGCAGAAATCCGAAGGAAAGGGGCCGCATCGTGGAATCTAACCGCAAACCCGTCGTCGAGTTCGAAGACTTTTCGTTTCAGTATTTTTCGCAGGCGGAACCGACGCTGCACGACATCAACCTGACGATCTATGAGGGAGAAAAGGTGCTCATCGTAGGCCCTTCCGGCAGCGGAAAGAGCACGCTTGGAAACTGCATCAACGGACTGATTCCGTTCTCCTATCCGGGCGAAATCAAGGGCAGCCTTCGCGTCTGCGGCATCGAGACGAAGAAGTCCAGCATATTTGCGTTGAGCCAGCATGTCGGTACCGTGCTACAGGATCCGGATGGTCAGTTCATCGGACTTTCGGTGGGCGAAGACATCGCCTTTGCGCTGGAAAACGAGTGCGTCAAACAAGGCGAGATGAAAGAAGTCGTGCAAAAGACCGCCGCGATGGTCAATATGGATACGCTTCTCAACGCCTCTCCGTTTGAGCTCTCCGGCGGTCAGAAACAGCGCGTTTCGTTTGCGGGCGTAATGGTGCACGATGTCGAGGCGCTGCTCTTTGACGAGCCGCTGGCAAACCTTGACCCCGCTACGGGCAAGACCGCCATCGAGCTGATCGACCAGATCTATCGGGACTACCACAAGACGGTGGTCATCATCGAGCACCGGCTTGAGGATGTGCTGCACCGCAAGATTGACCGCGTGATCGTCATGTCGGAGGGCAGAATCGTCGCCGACCTTTCGCCGGACGCACTGATGGCGGCGGATATCCTCAAAACACTCGGCATCCGCGAGCCGCTCTACGTCACCGCGCTGAAATACGCGGGCGTACCGGTGACGGAGACGCTCCATGCGGGCCGGATTGACACGCTGGACGTTGACGCCGTAAAAAGCGCCGTCTGCGCCTGGGACGCGGCTCAACCGGAGCGGGAAAAGAAGCCCGCAAACGCACCGATTCTCGAAGCAAGTGCGCTAAGTTATCGCTATGTCGAGCAGCGGCCGATCCTGAAAAATCTGAGCTTCACCATCGAGTCGGGCGAGATGGTCAGCCTCGTTGGCACCAACGGCGCGGGCAAGAGCACGCTTGCGAAGGTGATCACCGGCATCTGTAAGGACCCGGAGGGCAGCCTTCGCTTCTGCGGGGAGACAATGGATGGCTGGACGATTCACGAACGCAGCGGCAAGATCGGCTACGTGATGCAGAACCCGAACCAGATGATCTGCAAGTCTATGATCTACGACGAGGTTGCGCTGGGACTCAAGATTCGGGGACTAAGCGAGGAAGAGATCAAACCGCGCGTGGAGAAGGCGCTGAAGATCTGCGGGCTTTCTCCGTTTCGGAAATGGCCGATCTCCGCGCTGTCCTTCGGGCAGAAGAAGCGCGTGACCATCGCGAGCGTACTGGTGCTGGAGCCGGAGCTGATTATCCTTGACGAGCCGACGGCAGGGCAGGATTACCGGCACTATACGGAGATCATGGAGTTCCTTCGTTCTCTCAACGCGCAGGGAACCACGATACTTCTCATCACACACGACATGCACCTGATGCTGGAGTATACGCCGCACGCGATCGTGCTGCACGCGGGCGAAATCCTGCATGACGGTACGGCGGTGCGCGCGCTGACCAGCGATGAAATCGCAACCAAAGCGAGCCTGAAGGTGACTTCGCTGTATGAACTCGCGACGCGCGCGGGAATTGAGGATTGCGAAGCGTTCGTGCAGCACTTTATCGACTACGAGAGGAGCACGGCGCGATGAAAGCGAAACTCTTTGACTATGTCGAGCGGCACAACGCCATATACGACCTTTCTGGCGTGACCAAGCTCTTTTGCTTTCTGCTGCTCACCGCGGCGGTGATGTTTTCTTATGATATTCGCGCGATTGTGGTGATTATGGTGCTCTCGCTCGTGTTTTTACGAATGTCGCAGATTCAGTTCCGGCAAATCAAGTTGATGCTGATCTACGTATTGATCTTTTTGCTGTTTAACTTTGTACTGACGTTTCTCTTTAGTCCAACGTATGGTACGCAGATCTACGGCACGGAGCATGTGCTCTTCCGTATCTTTGGGCGGTATGTGGTCACGAGCGAGCAGCTTCTCTATCAGGTGACCAAGACGCTAAAATACGCCTCGGTCGTGCCGCTGGGCATCATCTTCTTTCTCTCGACGAATCCAAGCGAGCTTGCCGCGAGCATCAACCGCGCGGGCGTGAATTACAAGGCTGCGTTTGCGTTCTCGCTGACGCTGCGCTATTTTCCGGATTTGATTCGGGACTATCAGGATATCTCCGCCGCGCAGCAGTGCCGCGGACTCGATCTTTCAAGAAAAGAGAAACTCGGCAAGCGCGTGAAAAACATTCTCAACATCACGATCCCGCTTGTTTTTTCTACACTGGATCGCATCGAAACCATCTCCAATACGATGGATTTACGCGGATTTGGTAAGGAGAAAAAGCGCACCTGGTACGCCGCGAAGCCGATGAAGCGCAACGATCTGTTCGCGCTGGGGTTGTCTTTGGTGTTGTTTCTCGCCACCATCGCGCTGAGCATTTTTGTCAACCACAGTAAGTTTTGGAACCCGTTTGTCTGATTGCGCGCGGGCACAGAAATATTCAGAAGTTTTGGAACCCGTTTGTCTGATTGCGCGCGGGCACAGAAATATTCAGAAGTTTTGGAACCCGTTTGTCTGATTGCGCGCGGGCACAGGAATATTCAGAAGTTCTGGAACCCGTTTGTCTGATTGCGCAGTTACGGGATCATGCGAATATTCCGGAGCCCGTTTGTGAGATCAACTAAATCAAGAAGGAGAATATCATGAAACCCATCCTAGTATTTCAAACAGACTTCACCTATAAGGAAGGCGCGGTCAGCTCTATGTACGGCGTGGTGAAAACGGTCGATCGCGAGTTGGAAATTTTTGACGGCACGCACGAACTGCCGCAATACGATACATGGAGCGCGAGCTATCGCCTCTACCAAAGCCTGCGTTTCTGGCCGGAAGGCACGATCTATGTCTCCGTGGTCGATCCCGGTGTAGGTACCGCGCGTAGAGCCTGCGTAGCGAAGGTAGCGGGCGGTTACTATGTCGTTACGCCCGACAATGGCGCTTTAACGCACATCGACCGCGAGATGGGTATTCTGGAAGTGCGCGAAATCGACGAATCGGTCAACCGCCTGCGCGGCAAGGACACCGAAGGCGTCGCGATCTTCCACGGACGCGATCTTTTTGGCTATACGGCGGCGCGGCTCGCGAGCGGCATCATCGATTTTGAGGGTGTCGGCCCCGCCTACCCGGTCAGCGAGATCGTGCGGCACGAAATTCTCGAACCTGATGCACAGCCGGGCAAGGTAGAAGGTATCTTCGAGATTGACGATCCGAACTTTGGCAACCTCTGGACGAACATTCCCACGCGGCTGTTCTTCGAGTGCGGTTTTGCCTATGGAGACATGGTGCATCTTGAGGTGACGCATGAAGGAAAGCCTGTTTTCGATCAAAACGTGCTCTTCCACAAGAGCTTTGGTTTTGCCAAGCCGGGCGAACCCATCATCTATAACAACGAATTGATGAAGGTTGCGCTCGCTGTAAGTTGCGGCAGTTTCAAGGAAAAATATGCGCTCGGATTCGGCGCCGACTGGCGCGTTCGCTTCACAAAAGCCTGATGCATCCAAGACGGATCGCAACGGTTTGATCGGGTGCTTGCTCGCTTGACAAACCGGATACGATATGCCTAATATGAAGAAGATTTCATACGAATTCTTTTTTCACAAGGCGTAGACACTGTACGCTGTTACAACCAGAAACAGAATAAGGGAGGTATTGTCAGATGAAGAAAATGTTCCAGGTATCGACCAAAACCATCGTAGCTACCGGCCTCGGCGCGGCACTGTTTGCGGTGCTGTTTATGTACGTAAAAGTACCGACCGGTATCCCCGAAACGGACATCCAAACAGCATATGGCTTGGGTTCGTTCTTCGCGGTATTGTTTGGGCCAATCGCAGGCGGACTCATCGCGTTCATTGGCCACGCGCTCTCGGATGCGCTGCAATATGGTTCCGTTTGGTGGAGCTGGGTTATCGCGAGCGGCATCTCTATGTTCCTTGTCGGTCTTTCCTATACCAAAATCCGCGCGGATGAAGGCGAATTCGGTTGGAAAGACGTGCTTCGTTTCAATATCTACCAGATCCTCGCAAACGTGATTGCCTGGATTGTCGTGGCTCCCGTGCTCGATATCGTGATCTATGCAGAGCCCGCCAACCTTGTATTCACGCAAGGTGCAGTTGCCTGCCTCTGGAATGCGGTTTCCTGCGGCGTGATCGGTACGTTGCTGCTGTTTGCCTACGCCAAGATCCGCCCGAAGAAGGGTAGCCTCTCCAAGGAAGCGGAGTAAGCAACACAACTCATATTAAGTGACTAGAGTAGTGCCAAAGGGAGCTGCGCGCGAAAGCGAACAGCTCCCTTCCCATATTTTTACTCTCTGTAGTCCGGCTCGTGCCGAACGGCGAAAAGCCGGTCAGCAACAACATGTCGTTCCTAAAAACGTTTCAATCATAATTGCTCAAGATCAATAAATATCCGAAATGTTATTTCTCATAAGTCCGCAACAGTTCGGCAAACTGCTCCGGAACAACCGGCTTGCTAAAATAGAACCCCTGCATCTCATCGCAGGATTGATCCTTTAGGTAATTCATTTGCTCTATCGTTTCTACTCCCTCGGCAACAACCGTCAGCCCCAGCGTTTCTCCCATGCAAATAATCGCGTGTGCGATGGCCTTGTCTTCTTTGTCTTCCGGAATATTGCGAATAAATGACCGGTCAATTTTCAGCGTATCGACGGGGAACTGCTTTAGCTGCGCAAGAGACGAATACCCGGTGCCAAAGTCATCAATGGCGAGCCGTACCCCCATGTTTTTAATTCTCTGCAATATCTCAATCATTTTTCTTGGGTTATTCATGATCATGCTCTCCGTTACTTCCAGTTCAAGAAGCTGCGGCTCCATGCCGGACTCTCGCAAAGCATCTGCAATATCGCGCGGCAAATTGCTGTCAAGCAATTGTCTTAATGATAGATTCACCGCCATACAGACCGTAGGTAACCCCTGCTTCTGCCAGATCATGTTCTGCGCACATGCATTTTTAAGAACCCATTTACCGATCGGCACAATGATGCCTGTTTCTTCCGCAACGGGGATAAATTGCGTGGGGGTCACATTTCCCAGTTCCGGGTTTTGCCAGCGAAGCAGCGCCTCGACCCCCGTAATCGCACCGGTTTTAAAATTGACCTTTGCCTGATAGTGCAAGGAGAGTTCGCATCGCTCAAGCGCCAGTCTCAAATTCTTCTCAATCGCGAGACGGCCCATGGAGAGCGATTGCAAATCCTTCGAATAGTATTGGTAATTGTTCTTCCCGTCTTCTTTCGCGCAATACATCGCGATATCCGCGTGTTTCATCAATAGTTGCGAGTCTTCCCCGTCTTTCGGATACACACTAATGCCTATGCTGGCGGTTACGCGGCATTCGTCGCCAAATAAAACAACGGGTTCGTATGTGCTGAGCAATATTTGCGTTGCGATTTGCTTTAAGTCGCTCGATTTTCGGATGTTTTCAATTAAGATCACAAACTCGTCTCCGCCCTGACGGCAAACAACATCCGATGCCCGCAACACCTGTTGATAGCGCGCGGCAATTGTCTTCAGCAGTTCGTCGCCTGCATCGTGCCCCTTTGTGTCGTTGATTGTCTTAAAACGGTCCAAATCCACAAAGAAAACAGCCAGAGATTTGTTCTCGCGCTTTGCGGATAAAATCGCATGATCCAGCAGCTGCGTAAACATCAAACGGTTTGGCAGTCCTGTCAGGCTGTCATGGGTCGCAAGATATTGTATCTTTTCTTCCGCTTTTTTATACTCGGTCACATCTTTCGACGCGAGCACAAACCCCAGCCGGGAATTAAAACTATCGTTGCACTCCGAAATCGACAGGATAACCGGAATATGCATATTGGTTTTGGAAACCATATACGTTTCCGCGCCGCGTACCGGGCAGCGATTCATCAACTCGGAAATATTGTTTGCAGATCTGTTGTCGTTTACGAATATCTCGTTGAGCGATCTGCCCAGCAGATCGTCCTTTTGATACCCCAGCAGTCGTTGCGCTTCCGGGTTGATGTTGATTACCGTGCCATATGGATCCGCGAGGATCACCGAATCCGCGATCGTTTGGAAGAGGTTCTCCGCAATAAAGGACGGGGTTAATGACAGCAGTTGATATTTCACAATCGCATAATAGATTCCAAATGACCAGATTGCTCCCGAAATTGGTGTGATGTCCGGAATATCCACTTCAAAAGCAGACACAACCACCATGATAGCCAAGCCGATCAATAGAGACATAGTCGAGGTAATCATGAGGACTTTGGCCTGTTTTTTCTCTCTCGGCGTTATTCCTGTCCTGGAGAAAATAAGACTTAATAAAATACAAGCAGTAAAATAGACAACGATATAAACGATTGATGCGATAAACAAAACCGAGTCCGTCTGCGCAACGATGCTCCAACCATATTCACCGCGCACGTAACTCTTTACATAAAAATCAAATACGATCTCCAGAATGGAGAAGCCTATGCCCGGAGCATACAAGATCGCATACTTCCACCATCGGTTCAGGATGTTTTCCCTTTTTGTGAAAAAGAGGAAGAAATGCAGCACAGATCCAATAAACAGATAGCACCCGACCGAACTGAGCTTATACCAAATCGAACACGAAAGCTCACTTCTTGCCGATATATAAAGCGCAGTTGCAAATGACCAAACAAAGAGGCATAGATTCAAGACAAAAAAGAGTTTGTTCTGTCGTGCTCGTCTATCCAATCGAAACACCTTTGCGCCCAGCACGATATATAAAATTGAGAGAATCGTCAGTATTAACGAAAAAACATTCATAATACCTCCAATAAGCATGCAATCAGCCTCTTATAATAACGATTTTCTACATCATATCATACATCTTCGATAAACAAGCTGTTCTTGCTTTGTACCATTCGTTTCCAGCGAAACAAGTTATAATTTCGTTCATACTACGGCTTGCTTGCACGCTTTTCTAATTCCCAGCTGCTATCATCCTACTTACCGGCTTTACTGGCGCGGGCCTAACCTTGGATAGATTCCTATCTATTACCGATCAAACAAAGCCGGCGCTGGTGAACAGGCTGTTATCAGTCTTTTTCAACAGCGCCTATTCCTTTGTGCTTTTCCATTGTCGCGATCAATTCTGATTCAGGCGATCAAAGGAACACCGAAATCGAATTTGCCATCGATTGAGCGCGCATCGATACGTGAAAGCGTCGTCGACCCGTTTTCGTTATGCGTTGTAGGTAGAAGCCGCAGTATCCCCGCCCTCGCCCGTCCAGTTGGTGTGATAATATTCGCCGCGCGGGCGATCGGTCCGCTCGTAGGTGTGCGCGCCGAAATAGTCCCGCTGCGCTTGCAACAGGTTTGCGGGCAGACGCTCGCAGGTGTACCCATCAAAATAGCTCAGCGCCGCGCTCATTGCGGGTACAGGCACGCCCGATTGCACCGCAAGCGAAACCACCTTTCGCCAGGCGGGAATGCAGGACTGAATCCGCTCCCGAAAGTAGGGATCGAGCAGGAGATTGTTTAGCATGGGATCACGGTCGAACGCCTCCTTGATCTTGCCCAGGAATGCCGAGCGAATGATGCAACCGCCGCGCCACATGAGCGCCACACCGCCGTAGTTTAAATTCCAACCGCTGGTCTTCGCCTGCGCGCGCATCAGCGTGTACCCCTGCGTATACGAAACGAGCTTGCTCGCGTAGAGTGCCTGCCGAATCGCGTCGATCAACTCCGCCTTGTCGCCGTCGAAAGCAGACGCCTCGCGCAGGAAGGCTTTCGCCGCCGCAACGCGCTCCTCTTTCATCGCGGAGAGACAGCGGGCAAACACCGCTTCCCCGATCAGCGTCAGCGGAACGCCCTCGTCCAGCGCGGCAATTGCCGTCCATTTTCCTGTTCCCTTTTGCCCCGCCGTATCGAGGATTTTGTCCACGATAGCGGTTCCGTCCGCATCCTGATACGCTAAGATATCGCGCGTAATCTCGACAAGATAGCTATCCAGCTCGCCGCGATTCCAGTCCGCAAACACACGGCTCATCTCGCCAGCCGTCAGGCCGAGCACATCCCGCATGAGCTGATACGCCTCGCAGATGAGCTGCATATCGCCGTATTCAATGCCGTTATGAACCATCTTGACGAAATGGCCTGCGCCGTTTTCGCCGACCCAGTCGCAGCAGGGCGTGCCGTCGGCCACCTTGGCGCAGATCGACTGAAAAATCGGCTTTACCAGCGGCCATGCAGCCAGCGAACCGCCGGGCATCATGCTTGGCCCTTTCAGCGCGCCTTCTTCCCCGCCGGAAACGCCGGTGCCGATGTAGAGAAAGCCCCGACTTTCCACATACGCCGTTCTACGCGTGGTATCCGGAAAATGGCTGTTGCCGCCATCGATGATCACGTCGCCCGGTTCCAGGACCGCGAGCAGTTGCTCAATCATATCGTCCACGGGTTGCCCCGCTTTCACCATCATCATCACTTTGCGCGGTTTTTTCAGCGCATCCCGCAGTTCGCCGAGCGAGTGACAACCGACGATGTTTTTCCCGCTTGCGCGCGTGTTTATAAACGCATCCACTTTCTCCGTCGTGCGGTTATACACCGCAACGGTGAAGCCTTTCGATTCCATATTCATGATCAGATTTTCGCCCATAACGGCGAGCCCGATCAAGCCGATATCTGCCTGATTCATCGTTGTTCCCTTCTCTATTCCGTTCAACGCGTAATTCTTGCGTTGCCCGCGTAAACGCTCCATACCTGCGCTTCGTCGGCTGGTGTTGCATAGTCGTTTTGATCCGTCACCGCGAGCGCGCCGCAAGCCCAGCCGAACCGCAGGCACTGCTCCGGCTCCCATCCGCGATAAACGCCGTATAGCAGCCCGCCCGTGAATCCGTCCCCGCCGCCGATGCGGTCGAACACGGGAACCCTTCTCGGCTCTTCTACATGCCATTTTCCGTCTGCGCAAAGGATCGCGCCCCAAAGATGCTCGTTTGCGTTTTCCACCTCGCGCAGCGTGGTGGCGAAATAGTGCGCGTTGGGATACGCTTCCCGCGCGGCGGCAATCATCGCCTGAAATCCTGCTATCTTCGCGCCCAAATCCTTGCCGCCCGCTTCCGGCCCGTGGATGCCGAGCGCAAGCTGAAAATCTTCCTCATTGCCCACGAGAATATCCGATACCGACGCGATCTCGTGAAATACCGCTCTAAGCTCCGCCTCGCGCCCGTTCCAGAAAGACGCGCGATAGTTGAGATCAAAGCTCACGCGCGTTCCATACGATTTTGCGCGCTTGGCAAGCTCTGCGCAAAACACTGCGGTCTCCGGCGAAAGCGCCGCGATGAGGCCGGAGAGATGCAAGATTTCGACTCCCTCGCGGCCAAAGATACGCTCAACGTCAAATTCATCGATCGAAAGCGTGCGACCGACCTCGCCCGCGCGGTCGTTCCAAACGCGCGGCCCGCGCAGGCCGAATCCGCTATCCGCAATGTTGAACTGATGGCGATAGCCCCACGGCCCGCCTTGCGGCACGCTGACGCCTTCGTAGCGGATATTGCGCGCACGTAGTTCGCCTTGAATAAACAGCGAGACGGGGCTTCCTTCGATAAACTTCGTTAATGCAAGGCACTCATGCCCAAGTGAAGAGGCGATGTTGAGCACATTGCTCTCCGCGCTGGTTGACTGCATGTAAAACAGATGGCTGGTCTGCACGCTCTGCCGGTTTTCCGGCGTGATTCGAACACCCATGCTGGTTGGGCATGCGATGGCATAACGCGATGAATGTGGCATCCGATACACTTCTTTCTGATTGATTTCGTATTGTGTTCTAGAGAAAGAATATCATCGCTTTTATACAGATTCTATTATATTATTGCTTGTTTCTTTTCCATTCTTGCTCTATATTGATCGTAAAGGAAGTGAAGCGATTGGAACGAGCATTGGAAGAATTACATCTTCGGCAGCATATGATGCGCGAAGACTTTGAAGTGTTTCATTTTCGCGGAAACAACGGCTTTCAGATCGCGCCGCACTTTCATGATTTTTACGAATGTTCTCTTTTGCTCTCCGGTCAGCTTTCGTATCAAATTGAGAGCGCAACCTTTGCGGAGGAGCCGGGTGACCTGCTACTGATCGGGCCCAATCACGTGCATCGCCCGCTATTCATTCACGAGGACAAGCCGTATGCGCGCATCGTCTTTTGGCTGAGCCGCATGTTTGTTGAGAACCTTTCGGATGAACATTGCGACCTTTCCGCTTGCTTTTCCGCCGCGCGAAACAGTGCGATCCGGCTGAATGGCACTATGCGCGAGCAGATCACGCGGATGCTGTTTGAGTTGCTGCAAGCATCCGATGGCGAACCATTCGGGCGAGAGGTGCTTTGTAGGTCTCTATCAGCAAGTCTGCTCGTCTATCTAAACCGTATTTCGCGCGGAGAAGGCGTAGTGGTTCCGCAGATGGAGATTCGGGTCAGTCCGCTTGTCAAACGCGTGTCGGACTATCTGGACGAACACCTTGGCGAACAGATCACGCTCGACGAGCTCAGCCGCACTGTGTATTTGTCAAAATATTATCTCGAGCGAAAATTCAGGCAGGAGACGGGCGCTTCTATCTACCAAATGCTGCAAAAAAAGCGCATGATCCGCGCGCGAAATCAAATGCGAAACGGGCTGTCTCTCACGCAAATCGCGCTCAATTGCGGTTTTTTAGAATATTCCGGTTTCTACAAGACGTTTCGAAGCGAATACGGTATGTCGCCGTATGATTATCTTTCGCGGTTGAGAGCGGAACAGGAGAACCCGTCATAAGCACTTACTCACTCTCCGTATCCAATGTACGCTTGATCACAATCGTTTGAGAAATCTTCTCTCCAAGCAAAAAAGCCCGAACCGGGCTTTTCTGATTCTTTGTGCTTCTTTCAAGGACGATAGGTTGAAAGATATGATTTGAGCATCACTTTCCAACGCGAACGCATTCAATCCCCATCAGCTTTGCAACCTTTTCAAACAGCGCGGCGTTATGGCCGATGCTCATGGCGCAGTGGTGCGTTGGCGCGGCCTTGAACCATTCGTCCATATACTCGTCCAAATCCATGCCGAAATCGACATGCGTCTGCGTGTTCCCGATCGTAAGGATGTCCAGCTTCTTCGCGGTTCCCTCGCTGACGACGAAGCGAAGATTTCCGTTCCTGAGTTGCGTCACGCCCAGCATGGTGATCGGCCCCGCAATCACGTTTGCCTCCACGGAGATGCCGGAGCCTTTTTTACCGTGATACACGCCGAGGCCGCGCAGCATGGGCTTTCCGTCCGAAATTGAGATGTGAAAAGGCCCGTCGTGTCCCAGCAGCATCGTGTTATGGATGTAGTCCATGGCAACGATTTCGCAAAAGCTTCCGCCTTTTCCGAGGATATCGCAAATCTTCATCGCGACGTCCGTCTTGATATCCCCTTCTCCTGCGCAGGGCACGCCCTTTGCGGTCAGCAGCGAATGCCCGACGATGAAGCCCGACTGAACCTGCTCATAATGGTTATCGTTGCTGCCGTGATAATAATAACTCAGCGCGTCGAGATCATACGCTTCCACCATGCGTTCCTGCGCCGCGGCGACAGTTGCCGACCAGTTGAGTTGCTCCTGTGTCGGTGCCTTGACGCGCGGATCGGACGGCGAATCCCCGGAGATCTCAAAGAAGGTCTCAATTTCTTTGCGCTTTTGAGCAACATCTTCTTCGGTTACCTGCTGCAAGCTACGGTCGAGGTCGCACATTTCAAGCAGCTCCACATGCAACCCAAGCTGGCTTTGCAGCATCGTAAAATCGCTGTATAGATCCAGCATGCCGGAATAATTGTTGCCGAGAAAGCCAAATCTCGCGTGCTGCATGTTGCGCTTGACTCCTGCCGCGAGAACCCACTGTTCAATCTCCCGCCAGGCGCGCTTCGCCTGCGGCAGACCGTCGGTCACCTCGTTTGCCATGCTGATCTTCGGCGTTTCCGATAATCCCAATAGGCCGTTGATGATCGAAAGCGGAATCCCAGCGCGTTCAAACGCATTCGCCGCCTCCGGAATCGGGCAGCCGACGCAATGCGCGAGCCATTCGCCCGTGTTCGTCGTTGCATACGCCATCTGCGGGGTCGGTTGCAGATTGAGCATCACCGTCGGCGCTTTGCAGATTTGGTGAACGGGCAGCACACAGGAGCTCGTGAAATAGGTTCCCGAGTGTGCCAGTATGAGATCGACGTTGTGCGCGTTAAAAAACTCGCCCGCTTCCCTCGCTTTTACTTCCGAATCGACCAGGCCAAAGTTAAACACCTCACCCCAACCGCCGACGCGCTCCTCGATAAAAACGTTATAGCCTAAAATGCGGTCATGCAGACCTTCAAATTGGCTCCAATATGCATGCAAACCGGCGCTGTATAAACCTACGCGCGCGCGCTTTGTTTCTTTCCGTTTCATGTTGATTTCCTCCGTCGAAATGATTCGGCTGGATCGTTAAGCTATGTAAATAATGAGAGTGCTAGTTTATTTATAGAAGTCAAGAATCGGTTCGGGGGCAGGCAAGACTGCCTGCCCCCACTGTGCACATCAAACGTCGATTCGATTAATAGACGGTTTTCCACTCTGCGATGTTGTCCGCGGTGAATGCAAACGGAGGCCCAATGATGATTTCCGTGCCGCCGTCGCCCGCTTCGGTGACGGTGTAGGTGGTGCCGTTGGCGGCGGTGAAGCTCTCACCCAGCGCGCCGGTCAGCTTGCCATTGACCATCTCAACCAACGCGTAGGCTGCAACGCGGCCCACATCGATGGGGTTCCAGAGGAACATGTACGGGCAGGCAACGTTGCCGGAACCCATGAATTCCGCCATTTCGGAAGGCAGGCCGAGGCCGGTCACGATGACCTTGCCCTGGAGGCCCGCATCGGTGATAACCTTGGAGGCAGCGGCGATACCGACGGTGGTCGGCGCGCAGATAACCTTCAGGTTCGGGTAGTTCTGGAGCAGAGCCTGGGTCTGGTCGACAGACTTCTGATACTCGTCATCGCCGTAAGCAACTTCCACGAGGTTCAGCTTGCTGTATTTGTCGCCCTTCATGATCTCTTTCTGGGCTTCGATCCAAGCGTTCTGGTTGGAAGCGGTGGACGTTGCGGACAGGATTGCCCAGTCGCCTTCGCCCTTGGTGAGATCCAACACGGCATCCGCCAGAGCCTGCGCAACCTGCTGTACACCAGCCTGGTTGATGTGGGTCAAGCGGCTCGCGGGATTGACGGAGGAGTCAAGGGAAACGACCTTGATGCCCGCGGCCATAGCGGCCTTGAGCGCGGTTTCCAGCGCGTCCTTGTCGTTTGCGGCAACGGCGATACCGGAGACGCCCTGCGCCACGAGTTCGTTGATCAGGGTGATCTGCGCTTCGGCAGTGATCTCGGCGGGGTGCTTGATGATCGCCGTGTAACCGGCGGCCTTGATGGCTTCTTCAAAGCCGGAAGCTTCTCTCTCGTTGTAGGGGTTGCCGGCAGACTTCGTGATGATGGCGTAAGTCTGCGATGCGTCGCCAGCCGCGGGAGCAGCGGCCGCCGGAGTTGCCGCGGGTTGCGAGCATGCAACCAGGGCAAACACCGTCATGAGGCAGAGGACGATAGCAATCAATTTCTTCATTTGTTGATTCCCTTCCTTTTTCTTGTTTTATATGAACACCGTTATTCGGTGTACACATCGGATTTTTACTTCTTTTAATCTGTTTAAGCTCTTTATTTCTTGCTTTTTCAAGATTTTGAGGATCAAAACTCCAAGCCCCGTGTTTCGGTGCGATTTTTGGTTTCTATGGCCCCGCTAGCTGCGCGGGGCTTTGTCATGTGTGCCGGTCGGTCGGGTGTTGCTTTCGTCTCTGGATTTGTGTGTTCTTAGCAACTTTTCGCCGGAGTCTTGGAAAGCTTTGTCACGCTCTTCTGCACGCGAATGTTCGGGATGGTGACGACGATGATCAGGATCGCGCCGATGATCATCAAAATGGTCTGCGAGTTCACGTTGATTAAGCCGAGTCCGTATTTAAGCAGTCCGATCGTGAAGATCGAAATGACTGTGCCGGGGAAATTACCCTTGCCGCCCGCCGTCGAGATGCCGCCGAGCACCACCATGGAGATCGCCTCCAACTCGTATCCGGTCGCGATATCAAATCGCACCGTACCCATCCAGCTTGCATAATAAATCGCCGATATACCGCAGACGAAGCCGACGAGTGTAAAGCAGATCAAGCGTATCGCCTGCACGGGGATGCCGGAATAGCGCGCAACCACGCGGTTGCTACCGATCGCATAGAGATATCGGCCGAATGTCGTCTTATGCAGCACGAAACCGAACACAACCGCAAGCACGCAGAAGACGATGAAGATATACGGAACGGTGCCAAGCCTTGCGTAATAGAGGTTGTAAAACCAGGTGACGTTTTGCAGTCCGCCCGTGCTCTGAGAGCCTAATATCATCTCCGCGATGCCGCGGTAAAGCGTCATGGTGCCCAGAGTGACGATCATGGAAGCAAGCTCGGTGAACTTCGTGAGGATGATGCCGTTGATCAGTCCACAGAGCGTGCCGCAAAGTAATGCGATCACCACCGCAACGCCCATCGGAAGACCCGCGTTATACGATACGCCCAGCAGCGTTGCGCTCAGCGCGACCGTGGAGCCAACGGACAGATCGATGTCGCCCAGAACGAGGATATACGCCATCGGAAACGCGATAAAGCCTTTGACCAAGAACGTGCTGATTGCGGTGAACAGGTTTGCGGCGTTGAGATAGTTTTTCGAGATGCTCGCGTTCATGATGTTCACAACGATGAACAGCACGATCAGCAGCGTTTCCCAGCGAAGAAAGAGTGACTTCAGCGATTTTTCTTTTTCGATGACAATGTTGCGTTTATTCTGCGTCGCCATGCTTAAATCTCCCTCTCTTTCAAGGTATTTTTGAGCATCATCCGTTGTGTTAGCACGTTGATGATGATCGCGGTTAAGATGATCAGCCCTTTGATTGCGGTCTGCCAGAATTGCGAAACGCCGATGAGCGGAAGCGCCTTGCCGATGACCGCCATGGTCAGCGCGCCGAGCAATACGCCCACGACGCTGCCCTGTCCGCCGTTTAGGCTGACGCCGCCGATGACACAGGCCGCGATGACGTCCATCTCCATACCCATGCCCATGTCGCTCTGCGCGCTCGCGTAAAGAGCGGTGTACATGGCGCCGGTGAGTCCCGCGAACGCGCCCGCCATGCTGTAGACCACAAACTTGATGCCGTTGATGTTGATGCCGCTGACGGAAGCCGCCTCGGGATTGGACCCGACCGCGTAGATTCTCCGCCCGAATCGCGTCCATTTCATAATGACAAAGAACGCGGCATAGCAAACGATTGTAATAAAGACGAGGTTGTTGACGAGGCCGAACGACAAGGTGTTCGTTTGCGCAAATTGCTTAAACGTGCTCTGGAACTGATAGGCGGAAACCCATCTGCTGCCGGAAACGATGTAAGTTGCGCCTCGGAAGATATTGGTCAAGCCCAGCGTTGCAATGATGGGAAGCACCTTGCCCTTCGTGATGACAAAGCCGACCAGCATGCCGCAGAGGGTGCCGATTCCGACGCTGACGAGAAACATGACCAGTGTGGAGGAGTAAACCCCGTCCCGCATCATCAGCGACGCGCACATGCCGGAAAACGCCAGCGAGGAAGCAACCGAGATATCGATGCCGCCGATGAGCAGCACGCTCATCATGCCCAGCGAGAGCGTGATGGTTGTGGAGTAGTTCTTGAGCATGTCGTTGATCGTCTTCGCCGTTAGAAACGAATTGTTTCTCAGCTGAACGGCAACGCAGATAATCGCAAGCACTAAGAACAGGCTGAGCTCACGCGAACTTTTTAGTTTTTTGAGTAGACTCTTCATCTGGCTCTGCATGTTCATTCTCCTTGTGCGTGCGCGGCGTGGTGGCTGTGTTTGGCCATCGCCAGCTCCAGAATAACCTCCTGCGAGAAAGCCGAGCGGCTTAGCTCTCCGGTCATTCTGCCGTCACACATAACATAGATGCGGTCGCTCATGCCGAGAATTTCCGGCATCTCCGACGAGATCATGATGATCGCGAGCCCCTGTTTGGCCAGCTCACCCATGATCTCGTAGATCGCGGCCTTTGCGCCGACGTCAACGCCCTTGGTCGGTTCGTCCATGATCAAAAGCTTGAGATCGCTGCCCAGTGCTTTCGCGACGACTACTTTCTGCTGGTTGCCGCCGGAAAGCGAACTCGCCTTGTCAAAAATGGTCACGGCCTTTACATCCACGCTCTCCGCGAGTTGTTTTGCCGCGGTGTTCTCCACCTTTTCGTTGGTTACGTTGCGCTTTGCATATTTACGAAGCTCCGGCAGCGTGATGTTCGCGCCGATGCCCCAGTCCAGAATCAGTCCGCATTCCTGACGATCCTCGGTCAAGAGTCCGATCCCGCGGCGCATTGCGTCCTGCGGTTTGCGGATCTGAATCTCTTTGCCTTCAAAAAAGATCTTGCCGGAATCGTAGCGTTCGATGCCGAATAGCGTCTGCACTACTTCCGTGCGGCCCGCGCCGACGAGGCCGGTAAAGCCGACGATCTCGCCCGCGTGCACATCAAACGAGACATCGCGGAAATATCCCGCGCGGCTGAGATGTTCCACCCGGAGAACCTCTTTGCCGATCTCGACTTCAGGTTTCGGGAACAGTTCCTTGATTTCGCGGCCCACCATCGCCTTGATCAGATCCGGCGGCGTAATCTCTGAAACGTTGTAGGTGCCGATATATCTTGCATCACGAAACACCGTAACGCGGGAGGCGAGGCGATACATGTCCTCCAGACGATGCGAGATGAAGATGATCGACTTGCCCTCGTCGCGCAGTTTTTCGCTGATACGGTAGAGCTCCTCCGATTCGCTTCTGGTCAGTGCCGCGGTCGGCTCGTCCATGATGATGATGCGGGCGTCCATCGAGAGCGCCTTTGCGATCTCGACCATCTGCTGCTGCGCAACGGAGAGCGAGCTCATCAGCGCGGCAGAGGAAAACTCGGCGTTCAGACGCTGAAGCAGCGCATCCGCGCGCTTGTGCATCTCTTTCCATTGAATCATGCCGCCCTTGACGGACTCATGACCCATAAAGATGTTTTCCGCAACGCTGAGGTGAGGATAGCTGGTAACGTGCTGATAGATTGCCGCGATGCCAGCGCGCTGTGCGTCCAGAGGCGTTTTGAACTCCACTTTCTTGCCGTCGAGGAACATCGTTCCGCCTTCGGCGTGGTGAACGCCTGTGATCACCTTGATAAACGTAGATTTTCCCGCGCCGTTTTCGCCCATGAGCGCGTGAATTTCGCCTGCTTTCAGTTGAAAATTCACTCCGTCCAGCGCTTTGACGCCCGGGAATATCTTCGTGATATTGCATAGTTCGAGAATGTATTCCGACATTATATTTCCTCCGAGATTCGTGGGAAAAGAATTGCTTGTCCGCGAAACGCGCCGCGGGCTGATTTCGAATCAGCCGTGCAAGAACACCTGACGAAGCATTTGCGGTTCGCCCGTCTGCGGGTCCGTTGCCATGATCATAACATCTTTCATATAGACGTTCCAGCGGGCGACGACTTCGCTCTCGCGCTGCACTTTTGCAGCATATTCCACACTGTCGCACTCATAATAACCGAAAAGCTCTTCCCCGGTCGTCCAGATGGTATAGTTGCGGATTCCGGCCTCGTTGAGCACCTGCGTCATCTCCGGCCAAATCTCGTCATGACGCTTGATATACTCGTCCAACATGCCGGGAAGGATATATGCTTTCCATGTGAAACGTTCCATTGTTTTCACCCTACTTGTATTAGATTGCAGAATATTGGTATGATAGTAAAGACGGTTCTTCGATTGCCGGACGGCAGAATGATACTTGTTCTTCTGAGAACTTGCTTGTTAATTGATCTAATAATACTAGAATATCCGTTATAATGGGCATTGTCACTTTCCAGTGTTGGCGTAAGATTACGGAATCTTGACAAGGAGGAGCACATGACTCAGGTTTCTTTAAGCTATCAGCTTGATCTGGATGAGCATTCCATTTGGATCACCGCCACGCCCAGCCAGATTGCGAAGAGTTCCATCCTGTATGTGCAGGAACTTGGCGATTTTATCGCTGGAAAAAAACTACTATACCCGCAGAGCAAATCTCCCCTCTTATCTGATCAAATACTGTATCTCCGGCGAAGGTTTGCTGGATTATGAAAGCAGCTGTTACACGATCAAACCGGGGCAATTATTCTGGATTGACTGCGAAAAACCGCAATATTACCGGACGTCTCCCGAAAAGGGGAACTGGCGCATCCTTTGGGTGCATTATTACGGGCAGACCGCGCGGGCGTATTACGAGCTGTTCCTTGCGCAAAACGGCGGCAGTGCGCTCATGAATATTGACGCCGATATTGCCGTTCGCAGTACGCTTGAAAACCTCTTTGCCCTCTACAAAAACGGTGACAACAACCTGTTGGATGACGTGCAGGCGTCCGGACTGCTCACCACACTCATGACGCGCTGCATCAACGCGGCGTCCAACCAAAAGGACGCCAGCAGGGCTGCCGGAGTACATCGTAGACGTGCGCTCCTATATTAACGCGCACTACACGGAACAGATCACGCTGGATGTGTTAAGCAAGAAGCTTTCCATCAATAAATTCTACATCCAGAAGCTCTTTAAGCGCTATATGGGCCTTTCCCCGAACGAATACCTGATCCAAACGCGTTTGACACGCCGCAAAGCAGCTGTTGCGAACCACAAAAACCTCGGTTAGCCAGATTTCGATGGACGTCGGTATCTCAAACATCGGGCATTTCATCAGTCTCTTCAAGCAGCACGAGGGAATCACGCCCGGCGCGTATCGCCAGCGGTGGTATCAGGGCAACGAACCCGCGCCGTATGAAACCATGGATTGAACGAAATAGACACTTTCACGTTCGGATGCTTCAGGGATGGCGATTTCGTCATCCCTGACTCTTTCTTACTTCATCATCGTGCTCAGCAAATACTTCTCCGCCTTCGCGTTCCAAAGTCCGTTGTTGGCTTTCACGAGGCGATCGAGTTCGGCAAACATCGGCTCCGTCCCCGCCCTTTTCCGCGAAGTCCGCTATCGCCGTCAGCGGCAGGTCGATCTGGGTGTAGATCAACTTCTTGCCGCCGGGAATCTTCGGCAGATTCGCCGTCGTCTCCGCCACGCAATCGAGGCCACCGATGTGCGTGATCATCGCGGCGGGATTGAGTTTGCCCGCGTTCATCATGGAGATCGCTTCGCGCATGTCGTCTGTGTTACCATGCGAGGTAGCCGCTACGTGTGTGCGGTTGTAGTGAACGTTGTAGAAGTTCATCGTCGCGGAAAACGCGGTGTCTCCCGGGCCCGCAAAGAAGTTCAGGCAGCCGTCCACCGCGAGGATTGCGTCGCTCTGCTCCACGACGGGTTTCACACCGGCGCAAAGCAGATCACGTCGTTGTAGCCGTCTCCGCCGGAGATGGCTTTGAGTGTTTCAACCGGGTTTTCGAGCTTTCCTGTGTTGACATAGTGCAGGTCGATTCCGCACTCTTTCGCGTGCGCAACAGAGTAAATACTCGCTGCTCTGGCAAGGCGTGCGTCGTCGATATCGGTCACGACGAGCAGTTTTGGCTTGCGATCGCAGTGCAGCGCGTAGTCGATCGCGCCCAGGCCCATCGGTCCCACGCCAGCGAGCAGCGCCATCTTGCCGCCTTCGACAATGCCCATGTCGTGGACGTATTCGCCGTCACGGGTGTGGTACATCGCGTGGAATGTCGCGATGATGCAGCTCATGGGTTCCGCGAGCGAGCCGTAGAAAAATACGTCGCTGTTATACGGTAAGAGGCAGTCCATATGCAGCGTTTCCCATGGAATGTTGACGTAGGTCGCGTCGCCGCCGCACTCTTTGTAGGAGTATCCCGGCGCGTTGAGCGAGCCTTTGTAGGAGTGCGCGGGCTGGATGACAAATCCGTCACCCTTTTTGAACTTGTGCGCCCAGTTTTTGCCGACTTCGTCGATGATTCCGCAGAACTCGTGCCCGATGATCGTCGGATTTGTCGCCACGTCGTCCGGCACGCGCTTGTGTGCCGCGCCCTGCTGGAGCGCCTTGTAGCTGCTCATGCAAAGGCTATCCGAAATCACTTTACAACGCACGCCGTCTTCGCCGACAGGGCTTAGCTCAAACTCTTCCAATCTTAGATCGTGCGCGCCATACAGGCGAACCGCTCTTGTTTTCATATTTGCTTCTCCTTTTGTTCAGTCCAAAAGTGCTTGGTTTATCTTCCGTTTTCGTGCTCGATGAGCTTCCATGTGTTTTCGATTAAGTTCGAAAACTGCTCTTCCTTCATCTTCTCGATCGTAAACTTCTGTCGCGGCGAATTGATGTCCTCACCGCTGATTTGCAACATGCCGTATTGTTCGCAAAGCTTTCTGAGTCGTTCGATCTGTTCCTGCGTGTTGCGCGTGGGCATATACGTCACCGCGCGGATGCCGGCTTTGTCGATCACCGCAAACAGCTCGTCGAGATAGTCGTCCTCAAACTTCTGCGCCTTCTTGTCGCCGGTCACGCTGCTGGTCACGTCGCCCAGATACGCATACGCGAGTATGCCGCCGACTTCGTTTGCGAAGCGGACGATCTCGCTTAAGTTTGGGCATTCGTCCGTCGCGGGGATGAACACCTTCGGGATGCAGTCTTTTTTGAGCGAGCCGACGAGATCGTACTCCGCGAGCATGACTTCCAATTCTGTTGCATGTTCCGGTAACGTCGCTTTGCCAAGCAAAATGAGTTGTCGCGCGAGAGCGAGCATGAGGTGCCGCTCCGTCACGCTTCCGCCGTCGCTGTATTGCGAAAGCGGAAGCACATCGCGATCAAAGTCGATGTTCACGCCGTCTGCTGCGTAAAGCGCGTTGATCCGCTCGACCATCTTTTTGTTGCGCGCGTTGCGCCTTTCGCGCAGCGGCGCAAAGTACGCCTGCACGGTCTCAATCTTGTCGTGCGGTACCGCGTGCAGCACCATGTAGCTGTTGCCGACTTGGTCGGGGTTGTTCGTGCGACGATCGCTGAGCGCGGTTTCCGCAAACGACACCCGCGTCTCGATGCCAATCGTGGTCGGAATTCCGACGATTTTGCCCGCTGCGATAAACTCTTTTGCTCCGCCGATGCTGTCGTGATCCACGATGCCGCAGGTGGCGAGGCCTTCCACCCGCGCGGCGTACACCGCGGCAGCAGGCGAATATGGAGAAAACGAATAGCTCGTATGGATGTGGTTGTTGACCATTCTCGGGTCAACGGGCGGAAAGCTTGCGTGCGCTACCGCGCGCGTGAGCGCCGAGAGACGCTCGTCCTTCGATCCTTCATTTAAACTTTTTAGCAGAGAAAAATTAATCATCTCAGCATCACCTGTCCGCCGGTCACCGCGATCGCCTGACCTGTTTCGTAGGTCTGCTCCACCGCGTAAAAAATCGCTTTTGCGACGTCCGTCGGCAGGCATCCGCGCTTGATCAGCGACTTACTCAAGTAGAAGTTTTTCACATCCTGAATGGTCGTAGCACCCGGCACCTTGCCCGCGCGGAGGTATTGCACGAAGAGTCCGCGCTCGGGATCGCTCCAAAGCGGGCCATCGTAGTAGTTGCCAGGGCAGATCGCGTTGACCTTGATGTTGTACGGCGCGAGCTCCAGCGCGAAGCTCTCGACGAGGCCGATGCCGCCGAATTTTCCGCCCGCGTAGGCGAAGTTCTTGTTGCTTCCCTCGAGGCCGGATTTGCTATTGATTTCGATGATGTCGCCCATCCAAGCGGAATCCGCCGCAAACTGCGCACGCATGATCCGCTGGGCATACTTCACGCAGGTGAAAAACGCGGTGTAGTTGATCGAGGTGACAAACTCGAAATCCTTCTTCTCCATCTCGTCCAGCGAGCCCGCCTTAAGCACGCCCGCGTTGCTGACAAACAAGTCCAGCCCGCCGAACGCGTCCACCGTCGCCGCGATCAATCCCGCAACGCTCTCCTCGCTGGATACATCCGTCTTCACCGCGATCGCGCGATCGCCAAGAGATTCCGCAACCGTCTTTGCCAGCGGCTCGTTTAAGTCCGCGATCACCACGCATGCGCCCTCGCGGTAGAGTTCCTCCGCGATGCCCTTGCCAAATCCCTTGCGCGCTGCCCGTCACCACGGCGATCTTGCCGCCGAGTCTGCCCGCAACTTTCTTTCTATTGTGTATCTGCTCGGAAGCAATCTGCTCCCATTTCGTTAGGTCGATCATATGTTATTTCATCTCCATATAGCGCAGTAATCGCGCATAAGCGTCTTCCCACTCCCGGGTATGTTTCGGGTCGTAAACAGTCGGTTCAACGGAATTGCGCACCACCTGCCGCGCTTGCTGAATATCTTTAATTTCTCCGAGCGCCATGGCTTGCATCAGCGCATTTCCCATCGCGGAGCCCTCCGCAGGGCCCGCAATCACGCGGCGATCCAGCGCGTCCGCCGCCATTTGGCACAATAACTTATTTCCAATTCCGCCGCCGGTGATGTTCAGTGTGTCGATGCGTGCGCCCTTCATCTGTTGGAGCCACTCCAACGCCCAACGGTATTTTAACGCGAGGCTTTCGTAGACGCATCTGGCTATTTCGCCCGGCGACGCGGGCGCAATCTGCCCCGTTTTTTCGCAATAACGCGCAATTTTGTTTGCACATATCTCCTGTGGAGAAAAACAGCGCGTCGTCTGGATCGATGATCGCGGCAAACGGTGTTGCTTTCGCGGGTCAACGCGTCGATCTCTTTCCAGCTCAGCTCCACGCCCCGCTTTGCCCAATCTCTGCGGCATTCCTGCATGATCCACTGGCCCATGATGTTCCTAAGCGGTCGGAATCCACCCTGCACAGTGCCTTCGTTGGAGAAGTTCGCTTGATAGATCGATTCGCCCAGTAACGGCGCATCGGTCTCGATTCCGAAAAGTGACCAAGTGCCGCTAGAACAAAACGCGAAGCTGCCTTCGCCCGGAATCGCCGCGACGGCGGACGCCGTGTCATGCGTGCCAACCGCCGCAAACGGCACGCGCGAGATGCCGAGCTCCGCCGCAACATTTAGCAGCAGCCGCCCGCGAAGCGACCCCGCGCGATCAATTCTCGTAAAAATCCCTTCGGGAATGCCAAGTTTTCGAATCAGATCATAGTCCCAATTTTGATCGGCTGCCGAGTAAAGATTGGTCGTGTGACGTTGGTATACTCGCTCGCCTTTTCACCCGTTAGAAAATATCCTAGCAAATCCGGCATCAGCAAGAGTGTTTTCGCGCGATTCAGCGCAAAATCCTCTTCGCGCACACGGCGCACAAGCTGATAGACGGTGTTTAAAATTCATTGCAGCGATGCCCGTGCGCTCAAACAGTTCGCGTTTGGAAACGCTTTCCCAGCTTGCTTCCATCTCCTTGTCCGTCGCGTCGCGATAGCAACGCGGGTTCTCGATTAAACTCCCGCCCTCATCCAGCAAGCCGAAGTCTACGCCCCAGGTGTCGATGCCGAAGCAGTCGATTTGCCCGTTTGTCTCCGCGCGGCAGGCCGCAAACCCCAGCTTCAGTTGCTGTGTCAGGTAGCCTGCATCCCAGCGATGCACGTTTGCTTCTTCCCGCATCGGGTTTTCAAAAGCGGTGTAATTCCGTCAGTTCCATTCGCTCGCCGTCAAAGCGCGCAAGCATCGCGCGCCCGTTGGAAG
The DNA here is from genome assembly GCA_963665375.2 of Christensenellaceae bacterium. Lineage (GTDB taxonomy): Bacteria > Bacillota > Clostridia > Christensenellales > CAG-138 > UBA7703. Next base: position 867,481 of record CAXXUL010000004.1, on the reverse strand, counting down.
CGCCAAGGTCGAACGCGAGCAAATTGAGATGACTCATGCTTTCGCTCCCAAGAGTGATTTACGGTATTTTTCGCTCTCCCAGTTCGCGATAAACTGCTTTGCTTCTCGCCCATGGTTGAGAGCGTGTACCCTTTTTCTCAATCTGTTCCTGAATAAACAGTACAGCCGCCAGCGTCTGCCTAATTACGCTCGCCTGCGCTTGCGGAATCGCGAACGAGAGTTTGCCTGTCGCGAGATCGAGCAGCGCACCTTCTTTCGCCTCACCCGCGCCGAACGAAAGCGTGCCGATAAAGAACACCATCTGGTCGGGATATAGCGGCGTTTCGATGAAAAACGAACCGTCATAGTTTCGCGTGGACAGACGATTTTCGAGGTATTTCTCCAAATCCAATTGTAGGAATGCGTCCGAGGCAACACCAAAGAACGCGGCGAGGGCGCGCGTTCACCGCATCATGCAGCTTCAAGCATGCGTCCGCGGTCTCCTCGTGCACGATCAGCCCGTGGTTCTGCATAAATAGAACACTTGGCTGCTTACCTGTTTCGCGCTCCACGCGGCTGAGTTCCTCACGGATGGCAAACGAAAGCCGCGCGCCGGGGTTGATATACGGCACCATTCCCCAGGAATAGTCCGCGCCCGCAAGCGCCTCCTTCAAAATCTGCTTCATCTCCACCGCGCAGCAGGCAAGATTTGCGTAGACGCTGTGACTGTGGATGACGAATGTGCCGAGCAGCGAATGAAACCCCGCCTCGACGGAAGGGCGCAGCGCCGGTAATCCCGCTATCGTAACGGTTGACGCTTTTGCAAGCGCGGAGCCAGCCTGCTCCACGTTGTCGAATTCGCCGGCTTCATGCCCGCGATAAAACGCGCGAAGAGCGGAATAATCCATCACGGCATACGCCTGATCCGGCTTGACGTCGCTCAGGCAAAAAGCCGGAAGCCTTCACCGCCATGTAGGTATCGTCCAGCTTGACGGAGGTGTTGCCTCCGCCGCCCTGCACATAATCCATCCGCGCGCCCGCGCTCTGCGAAAGCCGCGCATAGTCGTCTAAAAGAACATTGTATTTCGACAGAAATTCACTCATCTGCTCTACCTCTGTTTGAATTGATTCCGGTAAAGGGTCGCGTTATTCAGCGCTTGCTCAGCACATCCCGCTCGTAGGTTTTCACTTCGTCCAACCAGGCGCCATCCGGTGCAATGCCCGTCTTCTCGCAGTAATACGCCCAAACAAGGCCGAACGGCAGCGTCTTGCGATCTTCCAGCTGCGCCATACGGGACGTGTAGTCTCCGCTGTATTCCGCGGCGCGCATGCTGTCGACGGGAGCAAGGCACGCGTTGAGAATCGCTTTTCTGGCGTTTCGCATGCCGACCGCCCACGCCGCCAACACGGTTGATCGACGCATCGAAATAATCCAGGCCGATGAACACGCGCTTTTCATAGTTGTTCCAAACGATCTCGTCCATAATCCGCTGGAGCTCGTCGTCCAGCGCGATCACGTGATCGCTGTCCCAGCGAACGCCGCGGCTGACATGCAGTAAAATCTGGTCTAAAAATTGGAGCACGGCGGAAATCCTTCGCGCTGATGACCTCCGTCGGGTGAAAATGCCCCGCGTCCAACGTGTAGAGCACCTGACGGCTGACGGCGTAACTTAGCGAGTATTCGTGACTCGCGACGGTGTGACTCTCGACGCCCAAGCCGAAGAGCTTGCTCTCAACGGAAGCAAGCACGTTTTGTTTATCGTAGGGGCTGTCAAATATCTCGTCGAGCGCCTGCGTCATGAGTACGCCGGCGCTTCACCGTATCCACGCAGGTGTCCTTGTACCCGTCCGGCATCCAGAAGTTGACCGTGCAAGGCTGGCCTGTTCCCTGCGCAAACGCGCCCGCGATTTCGAGGCACCGCTTGCCGTGCTCAATCCAAAACCGGCGTTTGGTTCCGTCAAAGCTGCTCAGCGAAAACTCGCCGTCCATCATCGCGTGCGAAAAATAGGTAGGGTTAAAGTCGAGGCCAATCTTGCCCGCTTTCGCCCAGTCGAGCCAGCCGGAAAACTCATCGATGGTATATACGTCGCGATCGATTTTCTTGCCGTTTTTCTCCGCATAACACGCGTGCAGATTCAGCTTTGTCTTGCCGGGAATCAGTGAAATCGCCTTGTCGATGTCGGCGCGCAGTTCATCCGGCGTGCGCGCGCGTCCGGGATAGTTTCCCGTCGTCTGAATACCGCCGGAGAGCGAATCCGAGCCGTCGAACCCGATGACGTCGTCACCCTGCCAGCAGTGCATGGACACCGGGATTGCGTCCGCACGGGCAATCGCGGCTTCTACATCGACGCCGCACGCAGCATACGCTTCCTTTGCAATTTCAAGCCCTTGCTGAATCTTCGAATGGCTCACGGGATTTTCCCTCCATCATTCTTGCGCGTCGGAGCGCGTTTCTGTTTGATCTATGTTTTCATAAACTGGAATATCTTGCTGAATGCGCAACCAATCGAATTTGGTTATGAAATAGTACGCAATCTTGAAAAGCGAGTCTCGAAATAAGTTTTCTTGTTAATATGAGTATTACAGATTCTTTCCGCGCTGTCATTTGTCAATATTGGCGATTCATGCAACTATCTTGGCATTGATAACGCATTGATTCTTTTCGGGAAAATGTCCTTATTTTAATTTCCGAATCAAACAAGATTATTACCCGATATGCATTTTCGCGAGTCAAGCTCCTATAAAACGTTGTGTTCGCTTTATGTTCAGCCCATGGTGCTTGCAAGCGTCTCAAGGGAACGGAATGGTCACACGGCAAAGGGAGCCGACCATATGGTCGACTCCCTCATTGTTATATAGAATAGGATTTTTCGTCTTAACGAATTAATAGATTCCCCAGAACGCGGAGAGTTCGTTCGGACCCCAGTAGATGAACTGGTGCGAGATGTAGGAGGACAATCTCCAACCGAGAATGACGGCAACCAGCATCGCGCCGAGCCAGACATTGCCCGTCATCTTGTACATCTTCCTGTAGATGTAGCTCATCACAGGCGCATAGATGATGATCGGCAGCAGGGGTGTGGAGGTTGAACACAACCGCGGACTGCGGCGTCGCATAGGTGGCAAGGATGGAGATCAGGATCAGCACCTCTGCACCAGGGATGTTACGATCACGTTGATGATCGTGTCCTGCGTATCCGTAACGTTCTTCAGCGACCACATGTTGTTCATCGTGCTGATGATCAGCGTGAAGGGCAGCAGAATCAGCGCGTACTTGAAGGTTCTCATAAAGCCATACGGCTTCATCAGTTCAAACGTGCCGTCTGCGATCAGGAAGCGCGCACCAAAGAACTCTTTGATGAATGCCGCGGAGATGTAGAAGCCGGCAAACAGGATAATCAGCATCAGGCAGGTCTTGCCAAAGGTCTTCCAGCCGCAGCCGACGTTCACATCGGAGATCTTCGCGAGCGTATCGCTTTTCTTCTTGCGGGTGATGAGCCAGAGCACGACGAACAGGATGAGACCCGGAATCGCGGTGCCGATGACCATCATGAAGGTACGCATCTGACCCGGTTCCCATGGTAGCCACTTGGTGGTCGTCGCGTTGGAAAGCGAGAAGGACAAGTCTGCCATCGAGTTAAACCAGACGCCGAGGAACGCCGCGATAAACGCAAACACTGCTGCAATGTAGAATCCGCTTTCCTTCGTGGAGAGTCTTGGCGTGTAAGGCGCCTTCACGACGGTGGAGAAATAGGTGCTCTTGAGCAGGATCGAGGTCAGCGCGAAGAGCGCCGCGATGATGGAGAGGAACGCGACCGTCGTGAAGCCAAGCGCAACATAGCTACTGGTCAGGTCTTTGCTGTCGATTGCGGTTGCTGCGTTTTCACCAACGTTACCGTTGTTGTAACCAAGAACCTGGGTATAGAACTCGACGGTCGTGCTGATCGCGCGCCAATCCCAGAGCATGCCGTTGTGGAAGGTTTCCGGGTTGATAAAGATTCTTGCGGTATTGTTCTGGATTGCGTCCGCAAGCGCTTCGCTGCTATCCACCTCGGTGTCAAAGAGCGCGCCAATCGCGGTAGACGTCGCGGTGGGATCCATCGTGTAATCCGCGATGTTATACCAGGTGTTGCGCTCAACATTCGCAGTGCCGGTGTGGAAGATGGATTTGTACTGGTCTGTTTCGCCGTTGTAATAGGTACCGTTGTCCTCATGGGAACCGACGGACACCATGAAGTTGATCTGCGGATTGCGGATTACTTCATGTCCTGCAACGGTCACCTTGGACTCGGCGAACATTTCAATAACGCGCGCGCCCTTGACATAACCGTCAACGATTTTCTGCACTTCGGTCTTGCGGTAGTTATAAAGAGACATCTGATCTGCGTTCAGGCTTGCGGCTGCGATATCGTCCGCATTTTCCATCAGCTGCGCTTCGCTGATCTCAACGCCAAACTCATCATGCAATACGTTGAGCAGGCGATCGTTCAGCGAAAGGAATTCGCCATCCTGAAGGAGCGCCGCGGTTTCGCAGATATAGCCTGCAGAGTGGCCCCAGACGGCGATACGGCTCGGATCGACATAGGCGATGGAGCGCGCATACTGCAGCGCGTCATACATTCCCTGCGAGCCGCCGCGGAAATAGTTCTCTTCATTCGTGCCGCCGTCGTTGATGGCCGGCTGTCCGGAGAGACCGCAGCTGTACATGCTGACATTCATTACAACAAACCCGCGCTTTGCAAGTTCCCAAGCATTCAGGCTGTTTGCCGCGAGGCTTTCGGAGCCGCCATGCGATAGAATGATGCACGGCAGTTTTTCCGCGCTGGAAGCGTTGGTCGGTTTGTAGAGCTCAAAGTTCAGCTCTGCGCCGCGGACTTCGTAGTTGACCGAGCTGACCTGAATTTTGTAACCCTGCGTGATGATCATTTGGGATACGATGCTGCAAACCAGCACGATCGCAAGGAACAGCGCAAGGCAGCGCCAGCTTCCTTTGACGGTCTTCAATGTAAACGTCTTTGTTTCCATGGACCCAGATTACCCCCTAAAAAAGTGTGTTTTATTGGTCATTTTGTGGAGAAGTGTTTAGTTTTCCACGTCTTCTTTCGAGATGATTTCTCCTGTTTCCGCATTGATGAGGTAGTAAATGCTATGCGAGTTCAAGTTGAGTGTCACGGTGTAAGTCAACGGATCATCTGATTTGTTCAGAACGGCCGAGTTGCTCGCAGTTGAGATTCGATCGATTCCTTGATCCGCCAGTGCGATGCTGATCGCTTTTTCACTCCCGATCGTTCCGCAACCAACAACCATAAGCATCATGACAACAACGATGACGCATGCCAACGCTTTCTTCAAGAAGGCTCCCTCCTTTCTTCCGCTTTCATAGTTGTACAGATCAATCGAGCAGAAAGTGCGATTCGTCTTGACTTGCGATTCCGTTTCTTGCAGAGACGCATCAAAACCGGTTTGGTGTTCCACTCAAGGTGAACTTGTTGCAATTAAGACGTGATTTGTCATTATATTAGCAACGATATTTCACATTTGTCAATACATATTTAGTACTTATCGTATTATTTCCATCTTTCGATCGTAATTTAAATACATATTTATAAATGTATCCCTAATTTGTATTTGTTTGACTGATTATTTGACATAATTCCGAATGATACATGACATCCTCTCGTTTTTAAAGCATTTGATCGGCATTTGTTTCGACTAAAATCAATCGTTTGCATGCATGATTCTGCGAAGATCACATCTTTTTTCTGCAAAAGCAGCCGATTTCACACGATTTTCAGTTTTTTTACGATTGGATTTCATATTTTTACGCTTTCTATCGCCTGTTGATGTGTTTCCTGGAACCGTACAATTTTGTTCTAATTTGTATGTTTATATTCTTTTTTATGTGTTTATGATAGTTTGTTCAAACTGATTAATCTTGCGTCTCAACCGACCCGGCGTCTTCAAATCAACAAGAATTTCCTATACAAAACATATCGTATCTATGGTAAAATACATGTGTTCAATACTTCTTTCATACATATTGTAATATGTTAGCTGTCCAATTCGACGCAACTGCTCTCCCGGTATTTGTGATATTCGCCGAGCGTTGTTTGATATTTTATCTGTATTTTGGTCACCGCCTTATCCTGTCACCAGTTTTCGTTGTGAGTTGAATAAATTTGATCACTAAGTGGAGCGCATGAGCATGCAGAAGAAATATATCCAGCTATATTCGATCATCACAAATTCTATGAGTGACGGCACATATTCTTCCGGAGACAAATTGCCTACGGAATTGGAGCTCGCGGCAAAACATGGCATGAGTCGCCAAACCGTTCGTCAGGCGCTCGAGTTGCTGGAACGAAACGAAATGATCACAAAAGTACAAGGCAGCGGTTCCTATGTGTCGAGCAAAGTACAGTCCCTCAAAAAGACGATGCGCATTGCAGTCATCACGACCTATATCAGCACCTATATCTTTCCGCATATTTTACGCGGCATTGAAGAAGTCGCAACGAATAACGGCTACTTCATTCAGCTGATGGCGACCAACAACAGCATCGCCAAAGAGCGGGATATCCTCCAGTTTTTGTCCGGCAATGTCGTGGACGGCATTATCGTGGAAGGGACAAAGACCGCACTGCCAAACCCAAACCTGCATTATTATCAGGAATTCGCATGCAAAACAACACCGCTCGTCTTCTTCAACGGCTATTATCCCGAGCTTTTGCAGCAATCGAACTGCAAAATCGTGACCATCACCACGGACGACTACGGCGGGGCGCGCAACGCTACGACGGACCTCATCCGGCACGGTCATCGCCTCATCGGCGGGGTATTTAAGAGCGATGATATTCAGGGTGTTCGGCGTTTCTCAGGTTATGTTGACGCGCTCACAGAAGCGAATCTTCGAATCGACGACGACTGTATGATCTGGTTTAATACCGAATCCAAGTACTCTCCCGAGCTAAAGCAGAACCTAAATCGGCTTGCTACGGCTTGCACGGCGATCGTGTGTTACAACGACGAGATTGCGTTCCTCATCCTCGCGTATCTCAACTCCAACCCCAGTTCGGTCACCGCGATCAGAAGCTTCGACGGAACCATCACCGGCAGGCAGAACATCGACTTCGTGTCCTATGGTCACCCGAATGAAGCGCTGGGCCGGCAGGCCGCAGAGCATATGATCAACCTTCTGGCAAACAAGCCCGTGGAGAGCTTGGTGATGGATTGGACTACGGCGGAAGAATAACGCTAGGTTGTGATCGGGAAGGTCACGCAATACAACTTTAAGAAGTTGTATGCAAGGCAACTCATTCAGGAAATCATTTTGTATCTGTCTTCTAATAAAGAAGATAAAAGCGACTCGCATTTTTCATGCGAGCCGCTTTTTAAACTCTTGGTTTTATTCAACTTTAGCTATCGCTGCTCAATCGCGTCCTTCATGGAGCGGACATATCGCCCGACAACGGGCGCCGCTTCTTCCTTATATTGCTCAACCAGGCGGACGATCGCGGAGCCAACGATGACCCCGTCCGCATAACCCGCCATCTGCCGCGCCTGATCCGGCGTGGAGATGCCGAATCCGATCGCGCATGGAATGTTCGGATTCGCCAGACGCGCCTGACGCACCATCTCGCCGAGATCCGTCGTGATCTGCCCGCGCATGCCGGTCACGCCCAGAGACGAGACGCAGTAGAGAAACCCCTCCGCTTCCGCCGCGATCATGGCGATGCGCTCGTGCGAAGTCGGAGCGATCAAGCTGATGAAGTCGATGCCGTGCGCGCGACAGGCGGGCGCGAAGTCCGCCTTTTCCTCAAACGGCACATCCGGCAGGATCAGCCCGTCGATTCCGACCTCCGCCGCTCGCTTTAAAAAGCGCTCCGTGCCATAGGAAAACACGACGTTTGCATAGGTCATAAACGCGAGCGGAACATCGACCTCTTCTCGCAAGCGCTGCACCAGATCAAAAATGCGATCCGTCGTAACGTTGCCTGCGAACGCGCGGACGTTTGCCGCCTGAATCACGGGCCCTTCCGCCGTCGGGTCGGAAAACGGAATGCCAAGCTCGATGAGATCCGCACCCGAAGACGCGATCTCTTTCACGATCTTCGCGGTCGTCTCCAAATCGGGGTCCCCGCAGGTTAGAAACGCGATAAACGCTTTCCCGTTTTGAAACGCTTTTTGAATGTTACTCATCGATATCCTCCCCTCTGTAGCGGGCAATCGCCGCACAGTCCTTGTCCCCGCGTCCGGACAGGCAAACGACGAGAATCTCGTCCTGTCGCATGTTCGGCGCGATTTTCATCGCATGCGCAATCGCATGTGCGGACTCGATGGCGGGAATGATCCCCTCCGTACGGCTGAGATATTCAAACGCCTCTACCGCCTGTTCATCCGTGATCGGGACGTATTCCGCGCGACCGGACTCATGCAGACAAGCGTGCTCCGGCCCGATGCCGGGATAGTCCAGCCCTGCCGAGATGGAGTAAACGGGCGCAATCTGCCCGAATTCGTCCTGACAGAAGATAGACTTCATGCCGTGGAATATGCCCGTGCGTCCAACGCTCATCGTCGCAGCTGTCTCTAGCGTATCCACGCCGCGACCAGCCGCCTCGCAGCCGATCAGCCGAACGGAAGGGTCGTCGATAAAGTGATAAAACGCACCGATGGCGTTGCTTCCGCCGCCCACGCAGGCCAGAACCGCGTCCGGCAATCGGCCTTCCGCCTCCTGCATCTGCGCCTTGATCTCCTTCGAGATCACCGCCTGAAAATCCCGCACGATGGTCGGAAACGGGTGCGGGCCCATCACGGATCCGAGGCAATAGTGCGTGTCGTCGATGCGGTTCGTCCACTCGCGCATCGCCTCGGACACCGCGTCCTTCAGCGTCGCCGTGCCGCTGGTGACGGGCACCACCTCCGCGCCGAGCAGGCGCATGCGGTATACATTCAGTGCCTGACGGATGGTGTCCTCTTTGCCCATGTAGACCACGCATTCCAAATCCATCAGCGCCGCAGCGGTCGCCGTCGCGACGCCGTGCTGTCCCGCGCCGGTCTCCGCGATCAAGCGCGTTTTGCCCATCCTTTTTGCGAGCAGCGCCTGACCCAACACGTTGTTGATCTTGTGCGCGCCGGTGTGGTTGAGATCCTCCCGTTTGAGGTAGATCTTCGCGCCGCCGAGTTCACGCGTCATCTTCCGCGCAAAATACAACCTGCTGGGTCTGCCGGCGTAGTTGTTTAGCAGTTCCTTAAGCTCGCTTTGAAACTCCGGATCGTTTTTATAGTGCTGATACGCCTCATCCAGCTCGATGACGGCGTTCATCAGCGTCTCCGGAATATATTGGCCGCCGTACGCGCCAAATCGTCCTTTTCTCTGTTCCATTTGTTCTCCCGTTCAGCCGTTTTGCCGAACCGCTTCGACAAACGCTTTCATCTTTTTGTAGTCCTTCACACCATCCGTCTCCAGTTTGGAGCTGGAATCCACCGCATACGGTTTGTATCGCGCGATCGCTTCGCCTGCGTTTTCCGCGGACAGCCCGCCCGCGAGAAAAAACGGACGTTTGATTCCATCCAGCAGCGACCAGTCAAACGATTCGCCCGTTCCGCCACCGCCGTGGTCGAGCAGGATGAAATCCGCCCCGGATTGTTCCGCAAGCCGGACATCCTCTCTTGTCGCGATCCGAAACGCCTGTATGACCGGCGCTTGTGTCTTGCTTTTGAGCGCACGCACCGTTTCTTGCGTCTCCGCGCCATGCAGCTGAATCGCGTCGATGATCCCGCTTTCAATCAAGGCGCACATCTGCTCTATCGGCTCGTTTACAAACACGCCGACCGCGCAGATTTCCGGGCGTAGTGCACGCTTGAGCGCTTTTGCTTGCTCCGGCGAGACAAAGCGTTTGCTCGCCTTGGCAAACACAAAGCCGACATAGTCCGGCATCAACTCGTTGGCAAAGGTGATGTCCTCCGCCCTACGCAGACCGCAGGTTTTCACCTTTGTCATACGGCACCTCGAAACTGCGCCAGCGTCGCTTTTTGATCTGCAGAGCGCATGAGCGCCTCGCCGATGAGCACCGCGTCCACTCCGTTTTCTTTGAGCAACCGCACATCGTCCGCGGACTGAATCCCGCTTTCGGAGACAAACAGCACCCCTTCCGGCACCAGCGCGCGGAGGCGCTTGCTGTTGCTCGTATCGACCGAAAAATCCTTGAGATTGCGGTTGTTGACGCCTACGATACGCGCGCCCGCGGAGACCGCCGCCGCGAGTTCCGCCGCGTCGTGCGCCTCCACCAGCGCGGACATACCGAGCAGATCGCAACGCTCGATGTATCGCCGGATCGACTGTGCATCCAGAATCGCGCAGATGAGCAGCACCGCGTCCGCACCCATACACTTCGCCTGATAGATTTGGTACTCGTCCACCGTGAAATCCTTGCGCAGCATGGGGAGCGCCACCGCCGCGCGAATCTGCGAAAAAATCTCGTCGCTGCCGAGAAACCACTTGGGTTCCGTCAGGCAGGAGATGCAATCCGCACCCGCCGCCTCATATTTCTGCGCGATTTCCAGATAGGGAAAATCCTGTGATATTACGCCTTTTGACGGGGACGCTTTCTTGACCTCGCAGATGAACGATAAGCCCGGCTTTTTCAGCGCGGCTTCAAATGCAAACGGCTCGCGCTTGGGCACCTCTCCCCGCTCGCAGCGTAGCTTGAGCACAGAGAGCGGTATGTTTGCCTGGTCTGCCGCAACGCGCTGCCGCGCATGCTCCGCCAGCTGATCCAATATCGTGCTCATCGCGCTTACGCTTTCGAAGCACGGCAAAACGCTTCCAGTTTTTGCAGTGCCGCGCCGGAATCGATGATCTCAGCCGCGAGCCGAACGCCAGATTGGAACGAGTCCGCCTTGCCGCCGAGATAGAGTGCGGCGCCCGCGTTGAGCAGCACCGCGTCCCGCTTTGGCCCGCGCTCGGTGCCGGAGAGGATGGCGCGCGTAATCGCCGCGTTTTGCTCCGGCGTACCACCGACAAGGTCTGCTTTCTCGCAGCGCGCAAGGCCGAAGTCTTCCGGCGCGATCGTGTAGGAATCAAACGCACCGCCCTGAAACTCGCAGACCGTCGTCTTGGCGCTGAGCGAAATTTCATCCAGCTTGTCCTGCCCGTAAACGACCATGCCGCGCGAAACGCCGAGGCTATACAGCACGCGTGCCAGCGGCTCCACGAGGGACTCGCTATACACGCCCAATAGCTGCATCTGCGGGGACGCAGGGTTGGTCAGAGGGCCAAGAATATTGAACACCGTGCGGATGCCAAGCTCGCGGCGAATCGCACCGACGTATTTCATCGAGGTATGGTATTTTTGCGCGAAGAAAAAGCAGATGCCGACCTCGCGCAACAGTTTTTCGCAGAGTTCCGGCGACTGGTCGATATTGACCCCCAGTGCTTCGAGGCAATCCGCCGTGCCGCTCTTGGAGGAAGCCGCGCGGTTTCCGTGCTTGGCTACCTTGACCCCGCCCGCCGCCGCGACCAGCGCGGACGTGGTGGAGATATTGAAGCTCTGCGCGCCGTCTCCGCCGGTGCCGACGATGTCCATCACCTGCATATCGTGCGGCACTTTTAAAGCATGCGCGCGCATGGCGGAGGCGCAGCCCGCGATCTCATCGATCGTCTCCGCTTTTGTGCTCTTCGTCGAGAGCGCCGCGAGAAACGCCGCGTTCTGCGTAGCGCTCGTCTCCCCGCTCATGATCTCGTTCATCACGGCGAACGCTTCGTCGTAGGTCAAGTCCTGTTTATCCACGATCTTTACGATTGCTTCCTTAATCATTGTTTCTTCGTCTCCTTTGTCATACCTAAGAAGTTTTGGAGTATCACAGGCCCGTTCGGGGTCAAAATCGATTCAGGATGGAATTGCAGCCCGTAGGTGTCGAAATCGCGGTGCTTTACCGCCATCACTTCCCCATCTTGCGTGCGCGCAATCACCTGCAAACACGCCGGAATCGTCTCCTCCACCGCCGCAAGCGAATGATACCGCGCAACGGGAATCGTCTCCGGCAAATCCGCAAATAGCGGGCAATCCGGATCCAGCTTCGTATTCGATTGTTTGCCGTGCATGAGTTCTTTTGCGTAGGAGACCGTCGCGCCGTACGCGGCACAGATCGCCTGATGGCCGAGGCAAACGCCGAGGATCGGCATTTTTCCGCCCAGTGCGCGAATCGCGTCGATGCAAACGCCCGCGTCCTCCGGTCTGCCCGGTCCGGGCGAGATGACGAGCGCTGCGGGGTTTAGCGACAGCATTTCTTCCGGCGTCATCGCGTCGTTTCGCACCACGCGGATATCCGGATTGATCGAGCCGATCAGCTGATAGAGGTTATACGAAAAACTATCGTAGTTATCGATCAACAAAATCATAGTGTCTCCTCCTCCGCGAGCCGAATCGCCTTGACCACCGCCGCGGCTTTGTTCAAGCACTCCTGATGTTCGCTCGCCGGAACCGAATCCGCGACGATACCCGCTCCGCTTCGCACAAACACCTTGCCGTTTTTCTTGTAGGCGATTCGAATCGCGATGCAGGTATCGAGGTTTCCGGTAAAGTCGAGGTAGCCGATCGCGCCGCCGTAGATACCGCGCTTGTTGTTCTCCAAGTCGTTGATGAGCTGGCAAGCGCGAATCTTGGGTGCGCCGGAGAGCGTGCCCGCGGGCAGGATCGCGTCGATCGCGTCCAGCGCCGTCTTTCCTTCGGCAAGCTCGCCGCGCACGGTCGAGCCAATATGCATCACATGCGAAAATCGCTCAATGGAGAGATATTGCTCCACCTTTACGCTGCCAAAGCGGCTGATTTTGCCAATGTCGTTGCGGCCGAGATCGACGAGCATGTTGTGCTCCGCGAGTTCTTTTGGATCGGCGAGCAGCTCCTGTTCCAGTGCGAGGTCTTCCTCCTCCGTCTTGCCGCGCGGGCGCGTTCCCGCGAGCGGAAAGGTGTGCAGTACGCCGTCTTCGAGCTTGACGAGCGTCTCCGGCGAAGCGCCGGCAACCTCCATATCACAACTGGAGAAATAAAACATATACGGCGAAGGATTCACCGTGCGCAATACGCGATAGGCGTTGAGCAGCGTTCCCTCGTAAGTCGCCTCCAGGCGATTGGAAAGCACGATCTGAAAGATATCCCCCTCGCGGATGTGGTGCTTTGCCTGCTCCACCATGCCGCAAAACGTCTCTTCATCAAACAGCGCGCGAAATTCTGATGTCAGGTGCCCGCGTTCGTCCGGCGCGGGAATAGCTTCCCGCAACAGCGCCGCCATCTGCTTGAGCTCCAGCGCCGCGCGGTGATACTCCGTCTCCGCGTTTTTGAGTGAGATATTGACGCAGAGCACGATCTTTTGCCGAAAGTTGTCAAACGCGATCACCTTGTCGAACAGCATCAGGTCAACGTCGTGAAATCCTTCCGTGTCCTCCGCGTCGAGGCGCAGCGTCGGCTCGGAATACTTCAAATAATCGTAGGAAAAGTAGCCGACGAGGCCTCCGGTAAACGGCGGAAGGTCGGGGATTCGCGCGCTCTTGTGCTCCTCTACGATCTGCTTGATGTATTTGCCGGGGTCGCTTGTTTCAAACGCGACGGAACCAAGGCGCATGTTTCCGTCCTGACAGGTAATCTCCAGCTTCGGATCGTACCCCAGAAAGGTGTAGCGCCCCCACTTTTCGTGATCCGCCACAGACTCCAGCAAGAAGCAGTGGGTGGAGACGCTCTTGAGGATGCGCAGCACCTCGATCGGTGTGCGGATATCCGAGAGAATCTCGAGACTGACGGGCGCGGTCTGATAGCGACCGTCCTGCGCGAGTTGTTTAATTTCCTCCAGCGTGGGTTTCAGCATATCGTGTTCCTTCCTGCTTGATCGAGTCAAAAAAAGCCTGACGATGCTTGTTTCGTCAGGCTGTTTTTCTGCAATAAAAAATCCCTGACAAAACAATCTGTTCTGTCAAGGACGAATAAAACGATTTTATCCGCGGTGCCACCTTGATTTACGGAAAATCCGTACGCTTTTCAGGATACCAACATATCCCCGGCAACTGACGTATGCCAACACGTTGCAGAATACTCGGGCGATTCCCCTTTGACTGCACCCTCAGCGGTCCATTTGATGATTTGTTTTCCGCCTGACTCTCAGCGCCGCAGGCTCTCTGTAGGAACAGGATCACCGTTATCTCCGCGTCATCGGTTTGATTATATACAATATAGTGACGTTGGTTTTGAATGTCAAGCTTTTTTTGCTCGCGCGAAAGAAAAGTCCATCATTCCCAAATGCGGATGCCCGCCTGTTCAATCGCGTTCACGATCGGGATATATCCCGTACAGCGGCAGACGTTGCCCGCCACCGCCTCGCGAATCTCCTCCCGCGTCGGGTGCGGGTTTTTCAGCAGCAGCGCATACGCGCTCATGATAAACCCCGGCGTGCAAAAACCGCACTGAACGGCGTCCCCTTCGACAAAGCAATCCTGCAGTACGCGCCCGATCAGCGTCTCGCTCATGCCCTCTATGGTTAAGATGGTTGCACCCTGCATCTGACCCGCGGCGACGAGGCAGCTCGCAACCGGTTCGCCGTTGAGGATCACCGTGCAAGCGCCGCATTCGCCGACCGCGCAGCCTTCCTTCGTGCCGGTCTGCGCCAGATCGCCGCGCAGCACATCCAGCATGCGTTTGTTCGGCGCGCAATCCAGCTCGACTTCTTTTCCATTCAGCGTAAAGCGCAAGGTGATATTCTTCATTGTGCCATTCCTCCCAGCAGTTCGTCCAGGATTCGCCGAACCATGCGGTTGCAAACGGGTTGTTTGTATGCGGTGGAAGCGCGAATCCCCGCGATGAGCGGTATCTTTACGCTGAGTGCTTCGGCAACCGCCGCAATATCCGCCTGTGTCGGCTTTTTACCGATCAGCATCGCGTCCACGTCCTCAAACAGCATCGGTTTGGGGAACGTTGCTCCCATCGTCATATGAAACTGCGTCACGGTGCCGGTCTCGTCCTGCCGTAGCAGTGTCGCAATCGTCATGCGCGAGATGGCAAGCGCTTTTCTGCGACCCAGTTTGTAAAAATGGAATCGCGTGCCCTCCGGTGCTTTTTTCACGAAGATACGCGTGACCAAGTCCCGATCCGTCAGCGTGGTGCGATACGGCTTTGCGATGATTTCGCCCAGCGGAACGCGCGATATCTCGCCAAGGCGGTTTACCTCCACCTCCGCTTCCAACACGCTCAGTGCCGCCAGCGAATCCGCGGCGGGAGAGGCGTTCGCGAGGTTTCCGCCGATGGTCGCGTGGTTGCGAATCTGCGGCGAACCGACCGTGCGGCAAGCATCTGCAAGCACGCCCGCCTTTGCGCGAATCAGCGGCGATTGCTCGATTTGCGCATGCGTCACGCCGGCGCCGATGGCAATCCAGTCCGTCTGTTCTTCGATTTGGCAGAGCTCCGGGATGCCGTAAACGTCGATCACGGTTTTATTCCGGTACGGGTGGCCTTCGCGCGCGTTAACCAGAATATCCGTTCCGCCCGCGAGCAGCAATACTTCACCTTCCATCGTTCGAAGCAGCTCAATCGCTTCGGCAAGCGACGTAGGTTTTCTATAATCACGACAGTCCATCATGCTTCTCTCCCTTCCATCGACCGAATCGCGGCGAACACCCGATCCAAATCGGCCGGCAGTTCCCGAATGAGCCCCGGTTTGCCGAGCGCGTGGTTGACCGCGCAGAGTATCGCACCCGCGCCGGGTTCCGTGGCGGGTTCGCCAAGGGAACGCCCGCCAAACGCGCTTCTCGGGTCGACGTGTTCGTCCAAAATCGGCTGGTTGCTGTCCGGCACGTCCAGTATCGTCGGGATCAGATAATCTTCAAAGTTGAGGTTTTTGAGTTGGCTTGTCTTGTCGTTGTGGCCGAGGTCTTCGGTCAAAGCCATGCCCTGCGCCATCGCGAGGCCGCCGTAAATCTGCCCTTTTGCCATAGCGGGGTTGATCGCGCGGCCCATATCGTGGCAGCCGACCATCTTGACGACCTCTACGCCGCCAGTGTCCAGGTCCACCTCCACCTCCGCCGCGTGGCAGGAATAGGTGTAGGTATAAAACGGCTCGCCGAATCCTTCTTTCTCGTTCCAGTTGAGCCGGGGCACCACATAGGTGCCCACCGCAATCGGCGTTTCGCAAAGATCGTAGCAAATCTTGGCAGCTTCTCCAAAGGAGATGTCCACATCCGCAAAGCGAACGCGATCCTGCTCAAAAACGATGCCGTCGGTGGGTTTGCCAAACTTTCGCGCCAGCGCGCGCGCCATGATCGCCTGCACCTTCACGCTCGCGTCCTTGAGCGCGCCGCCGCCGAGCAGCGTGCTGCGCGAGGCGATGCATGCGCCGGTCGCAGGAGCGCGCGAGGTATCGGTGTGTCCAAAGCAGATTCGCTCAAAGGAAACGCCAAGCCCCTCCGCGACCATCTGGCTCTGGCAGGTGCGAAGCCCTTGTCCCAGCTCGGTCAGGCCAAGGTCAACGTTTACGCTGCCATCGTCCAATACCTCGATAAACGCGCGGGCAACGTCAAAGCCGTTGCCATCCGCGCCAATGCTTGCCCCGCGCATGCTCACCGCGATGCCGACGCCGCGACGAATGCGCCTGCCGTCCTTGTTTTGCGCGCTGTATCGGGCAAATTTCTCATCAAAGTCCAGCTCCTGCGCCGCTTTTTCCATGACGGAGCGAATGCTGACTTCGTGGAAATCCAGCAGATGCCCGCAGGGGCTGACGTCTCCGTTTTGCAGCAGGTTCTTGCGCCGCAGCTCCGTCGGAGACAGGTGCAGCTTTTCCGCCAGCTCGTCCATCGCGTTTTCCAGCGCGAAGATCGCCTGCGGCGTACCAAAACCGCGCATCGACCCCGTGTGGACGTTGTTGGTCATTACGCTCGTGGCGTTGTAGTCCACGTTTTCGATGCGGTAAGGCCCCGGCCCGAGCGTCGCGGTCTTATACATCACCGGCGGCGACATGTTGATATACGCACCGGAATCACCGATTGCCTCCACCCTCATGGCGCAGAGGGTTCCGTCTTGTTTCGCGCCCAGTTGAATATCAAACTCGATCGGATGCCGCTTGTAGCTCTCCCGAATGGATTCCTCGCGCGTGAGCGTATATTGCACGGGCCTTCCCGTCTTGAGCGCGACCAGCCCCGCGCGTACCGCAAGAGACTCCACCGACTCAATCTTTCCGCCGAATGATCCGCCGATGACGGATGGCTTGACGATCACCTGCGCAATCGGGATGTTGAGCATTCGCGCAACGCTCAAACGAAGATTATACGGTGCCTGTGAACTGCCGAGCACGGTCAGCTCCCGCCGCATGCGATCCGGAATGACGGTGACCGATTCCGGCTCGATATAGGCATGCTCCACAAAACCGGTTTTATAGTTGCCGGATACGACGACGTCCGCCTCCGCCAAGCCTTTCTCTGCGCTGCCTTTTCGCACATGCACATTGCCGCAGATGTTGTCCGGATAATCCGCGTTGATCGCGATATCGCTCTCAAGCGCCATATGCGGCGTCGCCAGAATTGGCAGCTCTTCATACTCCGCCGTCACGAGTTCCGCCGCCGCATCCGCCTGCTCCTGCGTTTCTGCCGCGACGACGGCGACCACGTCACCGTAAAAGCGCGTCTTATCACAGACGAGCGCGTATTGATCCACGTAGAGTTCGCCAAACATCTTTTCGCCGGGGATATCCGCGCCGGTGACGACGCAGGCAACACCCTCTGCGCGCGCAGCTTCTTCGTTATGCACCGCGAGCAGCTTTGCGTGCGGATGGGACGCGTAAACGCCCTTACAATACAGCATATTCGGCAAACGGATATCCGCGCCGTACTCGGCGCGGCCCGTTACCTTGGCGCGCGCATCAATTCGCTCGAGCGGTTTCCCGACCGGTTGGGTTTCCATCATGTTCGTTCGCTCCTTCATGATTTTGCACCGGAAAGCGCAATTGCCCGGCAGCGGCTACCCTTCCGCCGTCAGGCAAAGTCGATCGCACGCGGGATCATTTGCGGCAGCAGCAAATACCCTGCTGTCGCCATTCAAGTGCTTTCCTCACATCGATTTGACTTTCGCAAATTCATTGTAACTAATTACATCAATTCTGTCTACTATGGAAGTATAAATTTTATTCGCTCTATTTTTGCGAGAATTACGCTTGATTTTACCGGCATTATCGCTTGAATCCGTGTATGTTCTATGTTAAAATGCGGTTGTCGATTATGAATTGCACTTCATTTTCTCGTAACCGTTTACAAGCAATCAAATTTTTAGGAGGACAACCGACATGCAGTTGATCGTGAAAAACGCGAAGCTTCGCGACCGGGAAACGCTCACCGATATCGCAATCGATCAGGGCGTTATCCTTGAAATCGGCCCGAACCTGTCGTATCCCGCGGATACGGTCATAGACGCGAAAGGCGCGCTCGTAACCCCGAGCCTCATCGACCCGCACATCCACCTCGACAAGGTAAATATCTTCGACGTGGTGCGCAAGAATGTCTCCGGCACGCTCAAGGAAGCAATCGAGATCATCTGGGATAAAAAGAAAGATTATACGACGGAGGATATCCTTGCGCGATCGGAAGACGTTCTCCTGCGCGCGCTGAAAAACGGAACGCTCAATATGCGTTCCCATGTCGACGTAGACACCATCGGCGGGCTAAAGCCCTTGGAAGGCGTGAAAGCGCTGAGAGAAAAATATCGCAACGTCATGGATTTGCAGCTCGTCGCGTTTCCGCAGGAGGGAATCATCAAGAACCCCGGTTGCGAAGCGCTGATGTGGAAGGCGATGGAAGCCGGCGCGGACGTGGTCGGCGGCATGCCTGCAAATGAGTTGTCTCCGGACGATAGCCGAGAACATGTCCGCATTTGCTTCGATATTGCGGAAAAGTTCGATGCGGATATCGACATGCACGTGGACGAAACCGACGATCCTTTCTATCGTACGCTGGAGATGATCGCGGACGAAGCGCTCAAGCGCGGCTGGATCGGCCGCGTCACCGCGGGGCATACCTGCGCACTCGCAGCTTACGACGATCACTATGCCAACTATGTCATCGAAAAGTGCGCAAAGGCGCAGATTCGCTTCATCACCAACCCCGTCACCAACCTGCTGCTGCAAGGCCGTCTGGACAAGCAACCGATTCGCCGCGGCATCACGCGCGTGAAGGAACTGCTCGCCGCAGGAATACTCGTCAGCTTCGGTCAGGACTGCGTGAAGGACACATTCTATCCCTATGGCAGCGCGGATATGCTGCAGGTAGCGAACGTAACCGCCCACGCGGCGCAGATGAGTCTGCCGCCGGAGATTGAAACCGTGTACGACATGATCACCACCACCGCGGCGGAAATTTTGAAGCTGAAGGACTACGGCCTCGCCGTCGGCAAGAAAGCAAACCTCGTCGTGGTCAACGCAAAGGACGCGCGCGACGCCATCCGCCTGACGCCGGAGCGGCTCTACGTCGTCCGTGAAGGAAAGATCGTCGCAAAAACCGCCGTGCAAACGGAGCTTTATCTCTAATTCAGGGATCAGAGCAAACAAATAACATAAAGGAGCGATTTTGTTCGCTCCTTTTTTGTTTGCCGTATTCAACGAAATCGCCCGCTTCACCAGCCCAGCTGAATGATTCCCCTCGGGCAGCCGGAAGAGCAAAGGCCGCAGCCCTCGCACGCGGCGGAATCGATCACAATCACCCCGTCCGCACGCGAAATCGCATCGTAGAGACAGCCGTTCATGCAGATGTTGCAGTCCGTCGTCGCGCTGTCGCACCGCTCTGTGATCATCGCCTTGAGCCGCTTTGGCTTGATATCCTCAAACGGCATCAGCGAGGGCAAGGCCGAACCGCGCACTTGTTCAATCTCCGTGTGTCCATGGCGCGCCAGCCAATCGTCCAGATCGCGGATCAATTTCTCAATCACACCATAACCATCCCGCTGAATCGCCGAGGCGAGCTGAATCGCCGTCGCGCCGAGCATGATGAACTCCAGCGCGTGCTCCGCCGTTTGAATTCCGCCGACCGAGCAGATCTGCATCTGCGTATACTGCCGCAGCTGCGCGGTCGTCGCCAGCGAAATCGGGCGAATGTTACGCCCCGTGTAGCCGCCGTAGGTAGACATCTGCGCCATATGGGTCTCGATATCGACCCCGCGCAGTCCCTTGATCGCGTCGATCGCGCTGACCGCTTTGGCGCCAGCCTGCTCAATCGCCTGTAGGAACGCGGGCGAAACCGCGGCCTCATAGGAGAGCTTCACCATCACCGGAATCGAAACCGCGTCCACCGCCGCACGCACAAACGTCCGGATATCCGAAGAATGGTTGCAGACGCTTTCGTTGCGGGAACCGATCGGCGCGGAGATGCTGATCTCGATCGCATCCGCGCCCATCCGCTCCGCCTTTGCCGCAAGATAGGCAATCTCGGACGCGGAAGACCCCCATATGGAACAAATCAGCTTGCTGTCACGCTTCTTGACCTGTTCCAGTTCGCATTCCCATTGTTCCAAATGCAGGTCGGAATACAACATGGTATTAAACATGCGATATCCGTCTACGAACAAGCGCGGCGAAACGCGCTGCTTTGCTTCCAGCGTGATCGTCTCCGTAATGACGGCGCCCGCGCCTGCGTCAATGCAGCGCTGAATGGACTTGCCGTCCCGTGCCCAGGGTCCGGCAGCCGTAATCACTGGATTTTTGAGATCAAGTCCCATCAGATTGATCGGTTTCGACATTGCAAATGCCCCTTTGCACAAGAATGTTCTGGAAGCAGGAAAAGTCACTGTTCGGTGTTTTCGCTCTCATGCGATCAGCAGGGTCTATTATGATGCGTTTGCCGGAAAAACCGTCGTTTGAAAACGGTGGTTGCTCAATCGAATAGTTCGTAGATATATTTCTCGTTGCCGCAGGACCTTCGAATCTTCAGCTTCGGCTGAAGCACCATCTCCTGCGGAACGCCAAGTTCCAACTCTTTGTTTTCGATGCTGTCAAACAGCAGTCGACCCGCCGCCATGCCGAGTTTGCTTGCGGGCAGCTCCAGCGCAGTGATCGGCGGACTCACAAGGCCGCATACGGGCGAATCGGTCATGCTGGCGATCGCCAGTTTTTGCGGCACCGGTATCCCCGCGTCCTGCGCGGCTTTTAGTACGCCGAGCGCCTGCCCGTCTCCCGCGGTAATCAGCGCCGCGGGCAATTTGCCTTGCTGAATCATCTGCTGCGCCGCGATATAGCCGCTTTGCACGCCTCCGTCGCAGGTGACCAGCTTGGTTGCGATGTCGCGACGGCTTTCGCGGACGGCGGCGGCAAATCCCGCCTCCATCTGCGCGTTTTTGTGCAGCTCCGCGGTGTTCAGCATCAGATCGACGCTCGTATATCCGAAGGAAAGCAAGTGCCTCGTCAGGCGATATGCACCCTCTTCAAAATCGATATAACAGAGCGTATCGCAGCCGCTGTGGCGGTTTTTGCCAACATGGACGCATGGAATTCCGCTTTCCCGCGTTTGCAGCACGCGCTCCTCCGAGATATTGGAAGACACCAGCGCGATTCCGTCGACTCGCCTGTTTTCGCACATACGCAAGCTCTCGTCTTCAATCTGCGCGTCGCCATGCGTGTTGCAAAAGAACACGGCGTATCCTTTGTTGCGCGCAACGGTTTCGATGCCGGAGATGATTTTCTGTTGCGTCTCGCTCTCAATCTCCGGAACCAGCAGCGCGATCGTCTTCGTGATGCCCAGATTCAGCCCGCGCGCAAACCAGTTTGGCGTATAGTTCTGCTCTTTCATGACGGCAAGCACATGATCGCGCGTCTCCGGCAGCACCTGCTCCGGGTGATTGAGCACGCGTGAGATTGTGGCAACAGATACACCGGCCATTTCGGCCACTTTGCGAATGTTCATAAATCCCCCACGTCGCTCCTTTGCGATGATAGTACATTATATCACGCGGGGACTTTCCGCTTCAAGGAGCCTTCCCTGAAAGTGGTTTCTATGCAATTATAAATCATTTTCCGTCATATTTCCGTTATTTTTTGATATGATAACGTATATGTGACGTGATAATGAAATTTTTCTCCCCGTTTGCGTCATATTTTGTTGACAAGCGCACCCATATTCGAGTACATTATTTTCGTCGGATGTAATTAGTTACATTCAAAAATAGAATACGGATATGGAGGTCGTCATATGGAGAAATCCAAGCAGCAGCATGTAGACGTAGACTACTCGCTGGAAGCGGTTCCCTCTAATGCGAATGAGCGCAAAGGCTTCTGGTCGATGTTTGTCATCATGCTCGGGTTCACATTCTTCTCCGCCAGCATGAGCGTTGGCGCCAAGATGGCAAACGGACTGGATCTTTCCGGGTTCATCTGGGCTATTCTCATCGGCGGTATCATCCTGGGCGCATATACCGGCGTGCTTGCCTATATCGGCAGCAAGACCGGACTGAGCCTCGATCTGTTGGCACATCGCTCCTTTGGTACGTTTGGCTCCTTCCTTCCCTCCGCATTGATCAGCTTCACCCAGATCGGCTGGTTCGGTGTAGGCGTTGCAATGTTTGCGATTCCCGCGGCGGAGCTGCTCCACATCAGCCCCTGGATTCTCGTTATCATCGCCGGCGCGTGCATGACCTCCTCCGCTTACTTCGGCATGAAGGGCCTGGAGATCGTCAGCTTCGTGTCCGTTCCGTTGATTGCGATCCTTGGTATCTATTCCATGGTCACGGCGACCACGGCGGGTGGCGGACTGGTTGCCATGTTCTCCAAATCCGCCGGCAGTCTCTCGCTGTTTGCGGCGGTCGGCATGGTCATCGGCTCCTTCGTCTCCGGCGGCACGGCTACGCCGAACTTCGTACGGTTTGCGAAAAACCACAAAGTGGCTATCATTACGACTGTTGTTGCGTTCTTCCTCGGCAACACGCTGATGTTCGCCTTTGGCGCGGTCGGCGGCGCTTTCACCGGTAAGGACGACATCTTCTACGTCATGATCGCGCAAGGTCTGGCAATCCCCGCTCTGCTCGTTCTGGGCGCGAACATTTGGACAACAAACGACAACGCGCTGTATACCGCAGGTCTCGGACTCTCCAACATCACCAAGGTTCGTAAGCGCCCGATGGTGTTGATCGCAGGTATCGTCGGCACCATAACCGCAATCTGGCTTTATAACAACTTTATCGGCTGGCTGAGCTTCCTCAACGCGACGCTCCCGCCGATCGGCGCGATCATTATGCTCGACTACTTCCTGAACAAGTCCTCCTACGTCGAAGGCGCAGGCGAAGAACGCAAGGTCAACTGGGCGGCTATCGCGGGTGTTATCGCGGGCGCACTGGTCGGCAACTTTGTGAAATGGGGCATCGCCGCCATCAACGCGATGGTCGTTGCCAGCATCATCTATTATCTCGGAACCAAGCTTTTCTACAAAAAGTAATGTTTTGATTCACGCGGGCTACCTCGCGTAAACAAGCAGAACGCAGCTACCCCCTAATAACAAACGCTTCGATTCCATTGCGCAAATGCCGTCCGGTTCTCCGGGCGGCATTTGCGTTTGCCACAAGATACGTAATTTCTGTTCCTAAGTGCTCTGAGCCTAAAAAACGGACGCCGCCAAAAAAGCGACGCCCGCGTCAATCCGCATGTTTTGAGATGCTGATCGGCCATTTTTACGCCGGATAATACGTCAAAGCAAAATCCAGCAGCGCTTTGATCTGCGGAAGATTGTAGAGAAAGAGCCCTACTCCCGCCGCCAAATACACCGGCGCTGCATATTTTTCCAGATGGAGCCAAGTAAGGACCTTTTGCACCAACAGAACAAGCAGGATAAAGAACGCCCAACCAAAATATTTCGTATAGAGGAACATTCCGTTTTCGCTCGTTCCCCAGCCAAAGAGGCAGATCACGACAAACGAGAACAGCACCCAGAAGAAACTCATTTTTGAAAGAATCTGTTTCCGGTTCAACAGGAATCCTAGCAGTGCCAGCGCAAAAATGATTACACCCGCGATGCTGATCACCGTGACGGGGTACTCGTGCCAAACCATGCTGCCGACCGCGATGTCTTTCCACTCGTTGAGCTCGCTCGTCATGATGATTGGTCCCGCGTTGGCGGCAAAGAACGTGCTGCCGACATGCGCGGAGTATTGCATGAGCTTCTGGAAAAACGAGCCGGACACGTTGGTATACGAGAAAAGATGCGCAACATGCTGATAGCTCAGCAGCACATCCAGACAGCCGAAGGCGAATAACGCACCAACGCCCTTCAAGCTGGTCAGTAAAATCGTCTTGATCGAGCTGCCCAATCTCGGCTTTTCATCCTTCCGCTCGGTTATAAACGCAAACGCGGCGCTCGTAATCATCGTGCCCGCAGCGCCGATGACGAGAAAATCTTCGCGACGGTTGTGCTGAATCAAGCGATAAAGGAAGAGCGCTACCCAAAACACGGCGATGATGTATTGCTCCGGAAAGAACGCAAACAGAAAGCCGCTATAGCTCGCCAGCGCGAGCACGAGCAGACTCAATCTTTGGTTGATGCTGCAATTCGGAATCATCTTTATGAACAAATACCAGGTCAAGACATGAATCGGAACCTGCGCCATCGTCAGCACCATCGCCTGCGCGTTGGCAAAAGGCAGCAGGAAGGATAGCAAATACGGAATGCTCAAAAACGGTGCGGTAAAGAGCGCAAACAAAGGCGAGCGAATGTCGTTTTCGATTCCGCCGATTCGAAAATAGGATAGATATTTAATGCACGCGCCGGAATCGGAAGAATACAGCAGATCGCACTCCAACCAGGGATGCGCAAACGCGTTGGTATGCAGATACAGCACCGCGACCGCAATCATCAGAATAGCGGAAACGCCGGCAAGGAACCAAAGCTCGAGTGCGTGAAAGTCCGCCGCAATGTCGGTTGCGACCGGGAACAACAGCGCGTAAAAATACCGGACCGCGCAAAACGCAAACCACATTGCCGCCACGACCAGAATCGCGCAGATGACTCGAACCAGCAAGCTTGCCTCGATGCCGGATAGGTTTTGCAGCACCACGATGATTTTGGAATCTGCGAACGCGCTCAGAAAAATCGACATCGGAGCTAGGCAGATTCCCAACGCAGACAGTACAAAAAAGATGTTCCAAACCCAAAAACGGGGTCGCCATTCGATCAGCCTATGGTCATACTTCGTCCAGAAGAAGAGCGCCAGCGCGGAGAGCGGCAATACTATGACCGTGCTGATCGATCTCGCGTTTAACAAAAACAGAGCGCACGCGGAGAAAATCAGCAATACTTGCTGTAAAAAATACCGCCACCGGAACGATTGCTTCATCTGCTTACCCCCAATTTTCTCGCTTCCGCGCTCCAGTGAATTGTAGCATGACTCACAGTACCATACAAGTTTTTCATCGTCTTCTTCGCCGGGTGTTGGTCGTAAACGCACTTGCGAGAATGATCTTTTCCGCAGGACGTTGTCGTGTTTCTCTTTGGGCCGAAATCAACGCCAATGAAGAATTCCCCGTGCATGCAACAGCCGGCTCTGATCGCTTGCACTGCGTACCAAACTGGACTTATGATATGCGTAATAGTACAATATGAGAAAATCATGACGAGGATAACAGAATGAATACTGCCCTGCGCACGAAAAGCAAATGGATCCCGACGCTTTCGCTTGTGTATTTGGCGATCCCGGTCCTATTGTTTCTTTCTTTTTGGATCAAGCCTGTTGTCTCCATTCCGTTGATCGTGCTGATTCTCTACAGCTTGTTGAAAACCTATCAAAACGCAAATCCGTTTCAACTGGAGAAGACAAACGCAAAATGGAAAATCATACTCATCCTCGCGATCCTGTTTGTTTGGGTTCTGCTCTCCGGCATCGGCGGGTTTGTTTGGCAAAATCGCTGGGACCACATGTTCCGCAACGCGCTCTTTCAGGACTTGGTGAAGTATGATTGGCCCGTGATCGACACCAGCTACGGGCCGACGAGACTGCTCTGCTACAATCTGGGATTCTGGCTCCCGAGCGCGCTGATTGGCAAAGCGCTCGGCATGCAAGCGGGGTATGTCTTTCAGTTTCTTTGGGCTTATCTCGGCGTCGCTCTCGCGTTTGCGCTCATCTGCGAACGGTTGGGCAAAGTCAGCGTAACGGCGCTTGTCATCTTCATTTTGTTCAGCGGACTCGATATCGTCCTGTTCTTCCTGGGAAAAATCCGCTCGCATGAGATGAATACCGCGCTCGCCGAGTTGCTGCAGGGATCGCATTTGGAGTTGAAGCTCTATCAGTTTAGCTCCGCATCCAACACAACGCTCCTGTTCTGGGTTTACAACCAGATCATTCCGTTTTGGGTCGCCTTCCTTCTGCTTCTACGGGAGACAAACAATCGAAGCAGGCTATTTATCTTCATGCTGATGCTGCTGTACTCTCCGTTCCCCGCGGTCGGAACGCTTCCGCTATTGGTCTATCAGTTCCTGCAAAAATCGAATATGGAAGGCGTTGCCAAACCGGATCGTTTTCGCACGTTTTTGCGCAATACGATTACGATCCCGAATCTCACGGGTTTTCTCGTTTGCCTGCTCATCTCGCTGTTCTATATGAGCAACATCGCGACCGGCTCCGTCGGCATGATTTCGCTCAACACGGGTTCGATTCTGGAGTTCGCGTTGTATGTTTCAACAGAGTTTCTGGTTTTTCTGTTCTTCATCGTGCTCTATCGAAAATCCGATCCGGCCTATCGGATTCTGTTGGGAACGATGATCGTTTTCAGCTTTGTCAAGCTCGGCAATAATTACGATTTCGGTTGGCGAACCTGCATTCCCGCCGCGTTTTACACGATGCTGTTGATCGCAAAAATTCTGACTGAGTCCGCGCCGAAGCGCAAGCTCCTGCGATTTGCGCTGATCGCCGTGCTCGTCATCGGCAGCGTTACCCCCGCGATGGAAGTATTGCGTACGGTGGAAAACACGGCGGCTTACTATTCCGGCGCATCCACGGAGCCGCTGAAGAGCAACGCGCTGGATTCGGTTTTCGATCAGGCGAACAACAAGTGCTACGATAATTTCGTCGGCGTAACCGACTCCGTCTTTGCGGAATACTTTCTCGCGAAATAGGCGTTCGCAATGTTGGTTTCGGCTTACTTGATCAGAAAACTTAACGGATAACCAAATTCAAGCAGAAAAAGAGCGCTGACGAAAGTATCATGCTTACGTACAGCGCTCTATTTGTTGATTCGTTTTTCTGTTACAGCATCCTGCAAAAAACCTTGCGCTCATCGCGTAATTGGCCTCTTTAGAACGTAACCTCTCCATCGTGCGCCAGCAACGAGACGGAAGAAACGCCCGCAATCTGCGCAATCTCCGAAATGAGCTCTCGTTCCTTCGTGAGCCGAACTTCCACGACCATATCAAACTCTTTGTTCGAGATGGTTCTGGATTTCACGTTGTGGTACTTGCAGTAGGTATCCGTCACTTTCATGATCTCTTCTTCCAGTTCCGCGCGGCTCGCGTTGATCACGAGCAGCTTGGAAGCTTTACCAAGCGTGAACCAGTCCAGAAAGAACATGCCGACGGTGATGATGACTGACAGAATCACCGCAACTAGCGCAAGTCCCGCGCCGCAGATGATGCCCACACTGATGGCCCAGAACAGGAAAGCCAGATCGATCGGGTCTTTGATCGCGGTTCGAAAGCGCACGATGGACAGGGCTCCGACCATGCCCAGCGAAATCACGATGTTCGACTGAATCGTGAGGATGATGGCGCCGGTGATCACGGCGATGATCGGCAGAGAAATCACAAAGTTTTTATCGAAGAACGACTTTCTTGTCAACACACGGTAGGCGACGAAGATATAAAGCCCGAACGCCGCACATAGCAAAAGGCAGACGATGGCTTTGTAGCCCGTGATTTCGCTGGCTGCATATCCTTCTAAAAAGGATGTCTCAAAAATGTCTGTAAAGCTCATATCATACCCCCGCTTGATAAGTTATACTTGCTGCAATAATAGAATTTTGACAATGCCGTTCTGGGCAGCCCGTTCGTCTGCAAACACTGCTTGATATAATCGGGCAGGAACTGATCCCACTTAACTTCCATCACCTGCTGTCCCGACTCCATGATGAGCCGCTTTGCGATGTCTTTCTCAAAAAAGCGGCTGACTTGGTTGGAGGAGGCGATATTTCTGTCAAACGTAACCCGCACGTTACCTAACGGATAGACAAACGGGATTCGGTCGTAATCGACAATCACCGCGGGATGCAGCTTTTGCAATTGGCTGCGCGCGGCAAACTCGCACAGCAGTTGCGGCGAATCGCTATCGAGCACGACATCCTCTCCCGAAATCAGGTTTTCCGCCTGCGCGATGGAAATAAGGCAGGAATCCTTTATCGTCATGCCGCGGCACTTTTGCTTTTTCTCCAAAAAAATGCTCGTTGTGTCGCAGTTATAGATGCGAATCCTAAACTTATCGCGCGGCTCCGTGCCGTTTTCATTGGCGAAGTAAGCGGTATGAAACGCATCGTCAAAATAGAGACTTCGAATGTTATAAGACCCGTCTGCGGAAGTATGGTTGTCCAGCTTCATCAAGCCTTTGATCCGGCATTTGATGATTTCTGCCTGTACCGCTGTGCAGACATATTTATACTCGTGGCGATAATTCATTGCTGTTTTCGTTGTTGTTTCCATCTTCAGCCTCCCTTTCTGCGCCGAAAGCCGCCGTTTTGCCGGATGTATACGGCGACAAGCACGCCTGCAAGGGCGATAAATACCGGAATCATCACGATGCTCGTTCCGCTGTTGAGCGGAAAAATGCGCCGGGTATTCCTCTCTTCTTCTTGAAGCGCCGCAATCGCCTTCTCATGATTCTCAGCATAATGGATCATATAATCATCAAGGTAACTAAAAATGTAATTTGGACGATTCGCAAAAAACGTGGACAATGCATCGTTCCCCGCTTGATACGGTTGCTCATCCAATAGTGCTTGCACCCTGTCCGGATCGAAGTTCTTGGTTGCGATCTCTATATATGAGTTGTAAAACTGCTTGCGGAAATCAGCGTTGGCCATAAACGCGTTGATCATCGGGTCTTCCGTAGGCGATACTGCTCCAAAGGGGAATGACTCGATAAAGTAGTCAAATTGATATGCATACTCGATGTTTTTTGATTGGATACTGTCAATCAGGGAAAACGAACTGGCAGATGTCGCGTGGTCCAGATCATAGATGCCAAACCTCCACTTTCCGTCCTCATAGCCGCTACTTCCCGTATCGATCGAGCGCCACATCATGGAGTTGATGGTAAATATGTTTGCGTCAATATTGTTCCAGTAGCTGTTCACGACATACCAATCGATCAAGCTCTGGATATCGATCATATTACAGACTTTTTGATAATTAGCATCTTCACTCAAGTCATTAGAAGAGATAAACGCCATTAGTTGTTGATAATACTGCATCGCTTCGTCGCTGCCCTCTGGAAAATGATTGATTTTGACAAACGCGATGCTGTTTTCATCGACTCCGTATTTTTGACCCAAGTAGTACTCGTCCATACGGGTCAACAGAGAGTATACACCCCAAAACTCGCCGTTGAGATACAGATTGACCATCTGATACTCCTGTGTCGTCAGATCGCGATCGTATACGAGCGAAGATAAAAATCCTTCTTTTTGTGTGATCTCTCTGTGGCGCAAGATCAATGAATCGGCCGGAATAGAGAACAATGGATACTGAATCGTATCGTTGCCGTCATATTCATCGCGGGCGATTAAAGTAAAATCCTTTTGTACACCGCTTCTTGTCGACGTACCCCTAAGCCGTGCACCGAGGTTCTGTTCAAACACGTAATTACCATCTGCATCGAAATAGGTAAAGAGCGCCTCTCTTTCCCACTTCTCCATCTCGTAATTCGTATAGATTCCCAGTGTTTCGTCAAACAGATTGATCGGGTCGCTCACCAGAGAAACGGTTGGAAGCTGCGCATTGTATTCTGCCGAACGATGCGCAACAAAATATTCCTTAGTGACGATTTCGCTGTGATTTCCCGCTTGATCGTAAACGACCGCGCGAATGACATTCGCTTTGTCCACGGGTTGCGCGTCCGTCACTCCGGCGAGCACATGCGTCGTGTTCTCATTTGGAGAGATGTCTTTGATCGAAATCGGTCCGTTGTACAGATTGGATTGATCGGTTGGCACAGAGGAGTCGGTGGTATAGTAGATTTTGCATTGCTCGGGAGCGCTTAACGTCAGGTAAAACGCCTTGTCATAAAACCCGCTGTCGCAACTGAACGCTGGAGAAGAAACAGAAACGCCTGCGTTTTGCAGAAACGTGCTCATCACGCCCGCCTCGGCGTCTTGATATAACGTAACTTTCTTTTCGGTAAACTCGTAATCGGGTGGAAACAGATAGAGCACAACGGCGAGCAAAACGCAAAAAAAGCCTGTTGTGGCAAGCAGCAACAAGTATTTCAACGTTTTCTTGCGATCCATGTTAACCCCGTTTTGCATATTCTAACTAAATTTAGCACAATCATGCTCTATTATCAACATTTGTTAAAATCTCTTGCCTCATACCGGTAGGGTGATCAACATATTTGACATAGATTTATCATATACGTCAATTCTCGCGGGGTATGTTTGTATTCCCCTGGTCTGTATTGTATAATTATGATCTTACTGTGAGTTTCTTGTTCAAATTTTCCGTCTCGATGTGAAAGGATGGATGCCGATGCTGCCTGTTTTTCTGATCCTTGCGCCTGGTCTTCTCTCCGCTACCATACACCGCGCCCTCAAGCAAAAGCCCTTATCCAATTTTGATTTCCTCGTTTCTGCGGTGATCTATGCGTTTTTCATCGCCGCGTTTGCGTTCGGCGTCGTCTATCTGCGCGGGTTTGGCGACCTTGCGCCGCTCGCCGTATTCGATAATCTCCGCAGCGTCGCAAAATATTGCGCAGTCTCCGCGGTGAGCGCCGTTGCGCTGCCCAACGTCTTATTCTTGGCCGTCCGTCTTCTGGGAAAGGGAAAGCGCGATGAAGCGTAAACTCGGCATCTGGCCGCTGTTGCGCGGCGTGATCGCGCTCGTGATGCTTGCTGCGATTCTGGTCGCTGCGCTTTGGCCGCGCTTGAGCGGAGAGATGGACACTCAACAGTCGCCCTCCTCCTCGCCGACGGAAACAGAGCCCAGCTTTGGAGACACGCTTCGCATGCTGCTTGCCGAGTTCTCCGCGCAGGATACGACCGACGCGCTGATCCTTCAGGAGCTTCGTTCCGGCGCATACTCCGCCGAAGAACCGCTGATCCTCGACAACCCCTATGGCTGCTCTCCGCTCACCGCGCTCGCAGTCTTTACCACGGAAACGCCCGCTAGTGTTCACATACACGTTGCTGGCAAAACGAGCGACGCGGACGTCGACCACGACCTCGCCTCGTTGGAAACAGATCATCTTGTTCCGATTTACGGGCTGTATCCGGATTATTTGAATACCGTGACCCTGACCGTCACGGACGCATCCGGTCAGAAAAAAACTTCGACCGTTCAGATTCAAACGGAACCCATCGCGCCTGAAACGATCGGCAATATCATCATACAGACCGATATCGAAAACGCCGCTGCGATAAGCGACGGCATGAATTTTTTATATTCGCAAAAACTGGCTTTTGATTCTCACGGGGATATTCGCTGGACCAACAACACATGGGTCACCCCGCACTGTACTTTATACAATTATGAAAGCGGCACCTATATCACCCCTTACGGTGCCTATCTCGAAGGAGATGTTCTTTTCATCGAGCGCAATTTTCTCGGCAAGTTTCTGCGCGTTTGGTATAGCCCGTACGGCGCGCACCACGATATTGAAGAGGGCGAAGACGGCAATCTGCTGATCACCGGCAGCAGAGGAGCGGCGGTTGAAGACCTTGTTTATGAGTTGGATTCCCGGACGGGTGAAGTCGTAAATACGCTGGATCTAAAGACCGTTTTGCCCCGATCCAGCGAGCGAATCAACGCGGCGCAAAGCGCGCAGAATACGCTTGGATTCAGGCAGGACATCTCGGCGGCGGACTGGTTTCACCTCAACGCCATCGAATGGGACAATGGAAGTGTCATCCTCTCCAGCAGGCACAGTTCCGCCGTGGTCAAGATGACGTGGCCCTCCGGCGAGATCGAGTGGATCCTCGCGTCGCCTTACGGCTGGCCAAACATGTTTAAAGCAGATCTGCTCACGCCGATGGAGGGGCAATCCGAATTTGAGTGGCCCTATTGGCAGCACGCGCCTTATTTGATGCCCGATCAGGACAATGATCCGGATACCGAGGATATCCTACTGTTCGACAACGGTACCGTGCGTTTTGGCGAAGCGGATGTGCAGGATGCGCTTCGCACGAACAACCTATCCGCCATACAGGACTATTCACGCCTGGTGCAGTACCGCATCAACGCATCGAAGGGCACGATTGAGCAGATTTGGCAGTATGGAAAAGAGCGCGGCGTAGAACTCTATGCCAATCGCTGCGGCAACGCGGAATTGCTTGCAAACGGCAACCGCCTCGGATTTTTCTATGTCGAGTCCAAGGACCTCCAGAGCCGATCCGCCCATGTGGTGATGAGTGAAGTCGATGCCGGCGGAAATCTGGTTTGGGAAGCGCTTCTTGCCGCGGAAAACGGAGTTTTGGACGCGTATCGCGGCAATCGACTGCCGCTCTATCGCGACAGCGATCAGAATCTGCATTTGGGCGAGTCCGCGCGAGTGCTAATTCCCGACACAGTTCTCGCCGCCAACGATGTGGAACTGCCTTAACCAGCTCATCTTTGCCAAAGCTTACCGAAACACTTTGATGCCGGAAACCGGTATTGTTTGACTCAGAAAGGATCCCCGACATGCGAAACCACTCCCGTCAGAAATGGTTCCTGATTCCCGTGTTCGCCGTTCTCGCGCTTGTGATTGCCGGCATATTCGTGTTCCAAAGCGGGCTTTTAGTACGACCCACCACAAAAAAGCTCGCCGCAATGACCGAGGTGCCCGACTATGATATCCTGTCCGCACAGGCCGCGCTGGAAGAAGACATCCTCGCGGATTATGCCGAGGCGCAGTATTCGATCTCCGAGCCATATGTCATCATCGATCCCTACGAGATGAATCCGCTCTCGGCGCTGGTACTGTTTGATCCCGCGGGAGCCGGCAGCATCACCGTCACCATTCAGGGCGACGATGCCGCCAGCACACTAACCTACGAGAAAACGCTCGACAGCCGTCGTGCGGAGGTTCCGATTCTCGGGCTCTATGCCGGGCGGGATAACACCGTCACGCTCAAAAGCGACAAAGACGAAGTCTCGGTCTTGCAGATTGCGACCGAGCCGCTACCGGCGGATTTTCAAATCTACGATCTGGTCGAAAGCCAACCGGACAAGATGGAGCCGGGGTTCACGCTCATGACGGCGTGTTTTAACCACTCCTACAACGCGATCATCGACGCAAACGCGCAGGTGCGCGGTTACTTGAGTAACACCGATATGGCGCACGGCACCTCGATGATCCAGCTCGAAAACGGCAACATGCTCGCAACGGGCGATGAATACAAGCAGATTCCCTATAACATGACCTCGCTCTGGGAATTTAACTGGCTCGGCAAGGTGTTTCGCGAATACGAAGTGCCCAATGCCGTACATCACGACATTGTGGAGCTGGAGAACGGCAACCTCCTCTGCGTTTCCAACAGCGTCGACATGGTTGCCAAGGGTTCGCGCGAGGACGTCGCCATCATCCTTGACCGCACGAGCGGCGCGGTGATCCGGCAGTATGATTTTACGAAGATCATCGACGAAACGCGCGATCCCTATCATCACTTTCATCCAAACATCGTGAATCTTCCGGTCGTGGACTGGATGCACATGAACGCCGCAATCCCGTATGACGCGGACAATGCGATCATTGTATCGTCTCCCACGCAGAGCATGGTGATCTGCATCGACAAGGATACCGAGCAGATTCGCTGGATTCTCGGCCCGCACGAGGGCTATGAAGGCAGCAGCGCCTACCTCAAGCAATACCTGCTCACGCCCGTCGGCGACGGGTTCGAGTGGCAGTGGTGCCAGCATCAGCCGATGCTGCTGCCCGATCAGGACAACGACCCGAACACGCTGGATCTCCTCCTGCTGGATAACGGACAAAGCAAGAGTTTTTCCAAGGAAACGGCAGTGGACGCCACGCAAAACTACTCCCGTGCGGTGCAGTATCGCATCGATCCCGCGGCAATGACCGTGCTGCAGATTTGGGAATACGGTAAGGAGCGCGGCGTGGACTGCTACGCAACCTTCCTGGGAGACGCGAACTACGAACCGGCCACCGGCAACCGCCTAATCACGTTTGGCGGCCAGTTGAGCGCCGACGGTGTTCGTTCAGACGCGATTGTCGACGGCGTGATAGGCGAAATCGTGACCCGTTCCCGCGTGGTGGAGGTCACGAGCGCAGGCGAAGTCGTCTTTGAAGTCTCCGTACAGGAAGACCCCTACACGAACTCCGGCGAAACCTATCAGGCAAAGCGCATCGAGTTTTACTCCCCGAAGAGCTTTGACGGCCTTTTGGGTGAATACACGGGCGAGCGCGTCGGCACGTCTTATACGTGCAACGCGGCAAACATGGCGCTGCCAAAGGTGTTCGCGGGTAAGTTGGAGGTGCGCTTCGATACCCTCGTCAACGAAAACGAGCGCATCGTCGCCTCCGGCGTGTTGACATACGATGGAAAATCCTATCTGCTGTCCAGGGCGGTTCTCGTACTGCAAAGCGAAACGAACAGCTATCTGTTTGATGCGCTAAACGCGCTCAACGGCCAATTCTTCGGCAGCATCGATACCGCGTCTCTTGCGCCGGGCGTGTATCAGCTCTCCATCGCGGGTGGTGTGGTGGAAGGCAACGACACCGCGGGCAAGGCGAAGACAGGGCATGTGCTGACCGGATACAAGATCACGATTCCCGCTACCGCCGAAACACAAGCGCCGTAACCAATTTCAACTGATTCAAACAATGAGGTGCCTAATCTTGAAGAAACAGACGATTCTTTTCATTGCACTCATGTCCACGCTCCTACTGCTCGGCGCGGGATGCGCTACGCAGGCAAAAGCACCCGAAGCTGCTGCCGCACCGGCGGACTCCTCGCTGATTTGGCAAATCTCCGTGGAAACGAGCGAAATCACAAGTAGCATCTCCTCCACCGAGGCGATGGTTACGTATGGCGGAGACGTCAGTCAGGTCAGCCACAGTGACGATCCTTCGGAAGGAAACGTGTATCTGCTGGTGCTGGCGAATATCGACAAAAACCAGCCCGGTAAAGAGAAATTCGTTTGGAGCGAGCTTTCGGTTCTGGACGCGGACGGCAACGCTTACGCGCGCATGGACAACGATACGTTTCTAGAGACGCACGGTCTACCGCGCATCAAGTCGACCGACCTTTCCATCGGTAACAATCACGGGTATGTCTGCTTCGAGGTGCCCGCATCGTCGGATTTTTCCAAATTGACGCTGGTGTACGCCGCGGAAGGCTCCGCACAGAATATCGCGCTTTCTCCCAGTGTAGGCAAATAGCGATGTAACAAAACAGAACGCAAAAAAGTCCCCTTAACGGGACTTTTTTTGCAGCTTTGTGTTCGGTTTTCTATAGAGCGTTTACACCGTCAATCTTCCTATCGATCGCGCTTACAGAGCAGACGCAGCGCTTCAAGATATCCTTCCAGCCCGTGCCCCTTGATGCTGGCGACGCACGCCGTGCGGATGTAGGACACCTTGCGAAACGCCTCCCGTTGATCGGGATCGGAGATATGCACCTCCACCGTCGGGATACCGACCGCCTTCACCGCGTCCAGAATCGCGATGCTCGTGTGCGTATACGCGCCGGGGTTGATCACGATGCCGTCCGCCGCGCCATAGGCCGCCTGAATCGCGTCCACCAGCGCGCCCTCATGATTGCTCTGCACAAACGAGACGTCTACGCCGAGATGCTCCGCCTCCGCGCGAATCATCTCCACGAGGTCTGCATAGGTTCTACTACCGTAGATATCCGGCTCCCGCAGTCCCAATAGGTTCAGGTTAGGCCCGTTGATCACGAGTATTTTCATGCTGCTCTCCCGTTTCCGTGCTATTGCGCATGCGCGCAAAAGTCGCTCCAAATCCTTGCCGCCGCATCCTCCGGCGTGGTCTCGTTCGTAATGCTTGCGTCGCGAAAGTGCGCATAGAGCGGCGCGCGTTCGCGTTGCATCGTCTCCAGATTCGTCGCGAGCGAAAGCGGCCTTCCCTCACGCGGGAGAAGCGCAAGATCGCGCTCAATCTGATAGATGCGTGCGTTTTGCTTGAGCGCCTTATCATTTCTCTCGTCTTTGACGATTCCGCCGCCGGTGACGAGGATTAGTCCGCTCTCTTTGCCCCAAATCTGCGCCTGCTCGCGTTCCAGCGCGCGAAACGACACCTCGCCGGAATCCGCAAATATCTCGGGAATGGTCTTGCCCGCCGACAGCACGATTTGCTCGTCCAGATCGACCAGCGTTCGCCCGCTCAGCTTCGCCAGCGCCGCGCCGATGGTCGTCTTTCCGCTGCCCGGCATACCGATGAGTACGATGTTGAGCATGCTCTGCCGCAAAAGCCGCAGGATGCGCTCGTTCTCCGTGTCCGCAATCGTTTTGCCAAAGAAGCACTCCTCGGCGGCTTTCGCCTGCGCGACGAGCATGCTAAGTCCATCCGCGCAAGCCATGCCTAGCTCCTCCGCGCGAAACGCGAACGCGGTTCTGCGGGGGTTATACACGAGCTCCAGCACGCCTTCGCAATCCGGAAACAGCGCGGGGTCTGCGGGCATCTCTCCGGTGTGCGGATACATACCGACCGGGGTCGCGTTGATGAGAATCTGCGCGTCCGCGTGGCGGGTCAAATTTTCGTAATTGTCCTTGCCGTTGCGGGAAACGACGACGATCTCGCCGGCTCCGCCCGTTTTTGCCACAGATTGAGCGCAAAGCGAAGCGCCGCCGCTGCCAAGAATCACCACTTTTTTGCCGCTAAACGAAATGCCCGCGCGGGTCGCCATGTAGGTAAGCCCATATGCGTCCGTGTTGTAGCCGATCCGCTTGCCGTCCCCGCCGCGTACAATCGTGTTCACGCTGCCAATCTCGCGCGCGGTCTCGTCCAGCTCGTCGCAAAACGCCATCACGTCCCGCTTGTAGGGAATCGTGACGTTCATTCCACCGATCTTTTCTTGCGTGAGAAATGTGCCGAGCAACTCCGGTTCCAACTCATAGAGCGCATAGTCGTTGTTTCCGAGCGCGCGATGAATCTGCACAGAATAGCTGTGTTTCAGCGTCCGCCCGATCAATCCGTAGATGCGCTCACTCATACTGTTCCTCACCAAATCGCACAAGAATTCTTATATCACCGAATAATTTCCTAGGAAGGTAAAGCTCTCGCTGATGCGCTCCAGCTCCTCCAGCATGGGCAGCACGCCCTGCTCGCGGACACCCGCGTCCAGATCGAAGAAGAAGATGAATTCGAAGTTACGGCCCGTCACGGGGCAGCTCTCGATCTTGCTCGTGTTCACGCCGTAAGCCGAAATCTTGGTTAGTATGCTGTTGAGCGCCCCCGGCTCGTTTTTACAATCCAGAATCAGGCTGATCTTGTTGGACCCCGCATAGATGATCGGGTTCTTCGCGATGCAGATGAAGCGCGTGTAATTGTTATCGCTATCCTGAATGTCGTCCTTGATCACGCTGAGTCCGTAAAGATCGGCGCAGGGATGCGAGCTGATCGCGGCGGCTTTGGGGTTGATCCCCTCGGCGACCATCTTCGCGGCAACCGCCGTATTGGCGCATGGAATCACCTTCACTTTGCCGTTGAGGCTGCCCAGATAACGGCTGCACTGACCGATGGCCTGTTCGTGCGAATAGATCTCCGTGATGTCGGAGAGCTTCGTGCCGGGCTTTGCCAATAGCTCGTGGCGGATATGAAGCGTCGTGCTGCGCACGATGGAAAAGCGCTTTCTTTGCAGCAGGTCGTAGACCGTGCGCACGGAGCCGTTCGCGCTGTTTTCGATCGGCAATACGCCAAACTGGCACAGGCCGGATTCCACCGCGTCAAACACCGCCTCAAAGCTCTTGACATACATGATGTTGCCGCGCGGCAGCAGTTTGTCGCAGGCAGCTTGCGAGTTCGCGCCTTCGACGCCCTGGCAGGCGATCGTTCCCGTGCGCGGAAACACCACTTCGGGAGCAGCCAGCGCACCCTCGATGAGCGCGCGCACGCGGGACGGCGGCGAATACAGCTCCGTCTGGCGCGCTTTGTTGAGCTCCATCAGCGTGGTAAAAAACTGATAGGCATACGGTTCCATTTCGCCCGCTTCGGACTGCACGCGCGCGAGGATCTCCCGCTCCCGCAGCTTGTTGAGTACGGGTAAGTTATGCTCACGTTTGTAGGCCGCAACCTCGCTCGCGAGGCGCATGCGCTCTAAAAACAGCTTGAGCAGCTGACCATCTACTTCGTCGATCTGTTCGCGAATCTGTTCCACTTCCATCGGGTTGTTTCCTCCTATTTGTTGCGCGCGTCGCTGTGTTTTGCTCCACGCATTTCTTAATCAATTAAACGAATCACTCTTCCAGTAAAAAATCGAGCAGCACGAGCGCCGTCACCGCTTCCACCACCGGCACTGCACGGTGCGCAATGCAGGGATCATGCCTGCCGCGGACGATCAGATCCGCGTCCTCGCGGCGGGATAAACTGACTGTCTTTTGCGGTTTGGCGATGGAAGGCGTAGGCTTGACGCCAACGCACAGCACGATCGGCTGTCCCGTCGTAATGCCGCCGAGGATGCCGCCTGCGTGGTTGGTCCCGGTGGTGATTTCGCCGTCTTCACCCATGCGGTAAGGATCGTTGTTTTCGCTTCCGCGCAGACCTGCCGCCGCAAAGCCCGCGCCGAATTCTACGCCCTTGACGGCGGGGATGCCGAACAGCGCCGCCGAGAGACGGTTTTCCATGCCGTTAAACATCGGATTTCCAATCCCCGCGGGGAAACCGATCGCCACGCACTCGATCACGCCACCGACGGAGTCTCCGTCCTTCGAGGCGGATAAGATCGCCTCTTGCATGGCACAGCCTTTTTCATCGCTCAGCACGGGAAAATCTTTTTGCGCGATCCCGTCAAGCAGCGCCTGCGTGGGATGCAGGGGAAACGCCTCGTCTGCGATGCCCGCAACAGCGGCAAGATGCGCGCCGACGAAGATATTTTTTCGTGCGAGGATCTGCTTTGCGATCCCGCCAGCGATGCACAGCGGCGCGGTGAGTCTGCCGGAAAAATGCCCGCCGCCGCGCATATCCGCTTGTCCCGCCCACTTGAGATAGGCGGTGTAGTCCGCGTGACCGGGGCGTGGTTTGTCCAGTAGCTCCGCGTAGTCGCGCGAGCGCGCGTCCTGGTTTTCGATGATGGCGCAAAGCGGACTGCCGGTGGTTTTGCCTTCCAGCAAACCGGATAAGAACACCGGGCGATCCGGCTCGTTTCGCGCGGTTGAGAGCGCGTTCTTGCCCGGCCTGCGCCGATCCAGAAACGCTTCCAACGCAAGAAGATCGATCTGCTCGCCCGCCGGCAAATTCTGCATGGTCACGCCGATGGCGCGACCATGAGATTCGCCAAACACGCCAACGCGTAAGGTGTTTCCAAATTCAGACGACATCCGCATGCCCTCCCAGTTGGTTCAAATCCTGATAGAACGCGGGATACGATTTTTTGACCGCGTCCGCGCCGAGAATCGTCACGCTGTTTTCGCAGCGGATCGAAGCGATCGCGGCGGACATCGTGATTCTATGATCGCGACAACTCTCCACCGTACCGCCCGCGAGACGACCGCCCGTGATCACGAGAGCATCCGGCAGTTCTTCCGCGCTGCCGCCCAGCGCGCGGAGCATCGCGGAGACGGAGGCGAGCCGGTCACTCTCCTTGAGCCGCAGGCGCGCCGCGTTAACGAGACGCGTTTCTCCGCTCGCGCAGGCGCCGAGCACCGCGAGAATCGGCAATAGGTCCGGCGTTTCGCCAACATCGATTGTACAGCCGGCGAGATGCGCGGGCGAAACCGTCACCGCGTCCGCCGTCGTCTCGACGAGCGCGCCAAACTTGCGAAGAGCGTTTAAGATCGCCTTGTCGCCCTGCGGCGAGTCGAGGTTGAGTCCCGTCAAGGTGACGGGTTTTCCCAGCGCGCCCGCCGCGAGAAAAAACGCGGCGTTGGACCAGTCCCCGTCCACGCGGCATTCGCCGGGAGATTGCATCGTCTGTCCGCCGGATACGGCGTAAACGCCGTTCCCCACGCAAACGCGCACGCCAAAGCGCTTCAATGCGTGCAAGGTGATATCGACATATGCCGCGGATTCCAGCCGCGTCGTCAGCGTAATTTCGCTGTCCTGCGTAACCAACGGCAGCGCGAGCAGCAGCCCCGTGAGGTATTGCGAGCTGACGTTGCCCGGCAGAGCGAAATCCCCGCCCTTGAGCTTGCCCGTCGTCGAAAACGGCAGGCACTCGTTTGAAAACGCAACACCATGCGCTTGCATCACGCGCATCAGTTCCCCGATGGGTCGCTCCGGAAGCCTCCCGGAACCAGTGAATCGCGCGTGTTCGCAAAGCGCGCACGCGACCGGCAGGAGAAAACGAAACGTAGAGCCGCTCTCGCCGCAATCCAACAGTGGGTTGTCGTTCACCCGCTCGATGCCGCGCACCAGTACGCCATCCGGTAAAACTTCAATAGTAGCGCCCAGCGCGCGAAGGCAGCATATCGTCGCATCGATGTCCTCCGAGCGCTGCTCCATCTTTAAGCGCGTCTCACCGCGGCTCAACGCCGCGAGGATCAAGAGGCGGTGCGCGTCGGACTTGGACGCAATTGCGGGAATCGTTCCGCCTAATTTTGCGGGCGTGATGCGCGCGATCATGCGCGCTCCCCCATCCCTGCACGAAACACGTCCGTGAGCTGCTCCACAGGAATGTCGACCAGCGCGCAGTCGCCGATGCGTTTCGGCACAACGAGCGTGATCGTTCCTCCCGCGCGTTTTTTATCCGAAAGCGCGGCCTGCGCCAGCGCTTCGGGTGAAAATGTCGTTGTCACGGGCAGTCCGTTTCGCGCAAGCGCGATCTCGATTCTCCTCGCGATCGGCTCTGTTGCCCAGCCGAGTGTTTCCGCCGCGCGCGCGATGATCGCGAGTCCCGCCGCTACCGCATGCCCGTGCGGAATCGTATAATCGCTGCAACGCTCAATCGCGTGGCCCGCCGTGTGGCCGAGATTCAGCGTTTTACGAATCCCGGTCTCGGTCTCGTCCTCCTCCACCACGCGCGCTTTAAACGCGACGCACTGCGCCACGATATCGCTGATTTTTGCGCGCACATCGCCTGTTTCAAACAGCGAAAAGAGCGCTTCATCGTCGAGGATTCCGGTCTTGATCGCCTCTGCCGCGCCGTTTGCGAATTCATCCGGCGTGAGCGTGGAAAATGTGTTTGTATCGCAGAGCACCAGCGAAGGCTGATGGAATAGTCCCGCAAGGTTTTTGCCCGCCGTGAGGTCGACCGCCGTTTTGCCGCCGACGGAGGAATCCACCGCGGCAAGCAACGTGGTCGGAATCTGCACATACTTGACCCCGCGCAGATAGCAACCCGCGGCGAAGCCCGCCATGTCTCCCGTTACCCCGCCGCCGAGCGCCACGACGCAATCCATTCGCGTCAACTGCTGTTCGGCAAAAAATTCCAACATGCCAGCCATGGTATCCATGCGCTTATGTGATTCCCCCGCGGGAAAAACAAAGGAACAAGCGTCATATCCGGCCTCGCGCAGGCGAGTCAACAACTCCGGCAAATAAAGTTTCGCCACATTGCTGTCCGTCACCACCGCGAGACGGCAGATTCCCAAAGCGGCGCGGATCAAACGCCCGCTTTCGGACAGTAAGCCGCTGCCGATGATCACATCGTATCCTTCCCGCACGGAAACGTGGATGACGCGCTGATCCATGATTTAGTTTCCTCCCGCCGTGGCTTTCTTCTCGCGCCCGTCTTTTAAGAGCGCCTGTAACTTTTCCGCGTCGTGCGCCGAGAGCGCCTCGCGGTATTCGTTGAGATGGTCGATCAATATGGTCAACTGCTCGGTGAGATAGTCCGCATCGTCTAAAAACAGCTCCGTCCACATCGCCTCGTCGAGATGCGCCACCCGCGTCATGTCCCGAAAGCTGCCCGCCGAAAAACCGCGCCTTCTTTGCGCTTCCGGCGACTTGACGTATGCGCTCGAGACCAGATGAGCCAGCTGCGAGGTGTACGCGATGATGCGGTCGTGCTCCTCCGGCGTGGAGAAGGTCAGCCCCGCGAAGCCGATATCCGTAAAGAACGCCTTGAGCGTTTCCAGCATGCGCATATCGGTGTTTTGATCCGGTGTCAGAATCATAGAAGCGCCGGTAAACAGCTCTTCGCTGGAGGAGACGAATCCGCCGCGCTCCCGCCCCGCCATGGGATGCCCGCCGATGTAGGCAAAGCCGTACTGTCTCGCGACCGGTTCAAGCTGTTCGCAGACGCTGCGCTTGACGCCGCAGAGATCGACCACGATCGCCTTCTTCGCAATCAAATCCGCGTTCTCACTCACCCAGCGAATCGCCGCAGCCGGGCGGATCGCAACGAGCACAAGATCGCAATCGGACAGATTCTCGCGCGAGAGCGCGCCGTCGATGGCGCCGCTGAGCCGCGCAAGCGTCATAGTCTCCGCGTCGAGATCAACGCCCCAGACCGTGTGCGCCGTGCGAATCTTGATGCTCTTTGCCATCGAACCGCCGATGAGGCCGAGTCCCACGATGCCGACGTTCACGCTTTTCCCTCCCCGCTCGTCATAAACGCGTGCAGCGCGAGAATTCTGCGATTGAGCTTGTCAAACGCGTCGGG
This sequence comes from Christensenellaceae bacterium, assembly GCA_963665375.2. Taxonomy (GTDB): domain Bacteria; phylum Bacillota; class Clostridia; order Christensenellales; family CAG-138; genus UBA7703. The sequence goes on along the minus strand of CAXXUL010000004.1, from coordinate 824,595 downwards.
ATTCAGGGACTGCGGGCCGTCGCTCAGCGCGTGCGCGGGGTCGTTATGCACCTCGATGAGAAGCCCGTCGCAACCCGTCGCAACCGCGCCCATCGCAAGAGGGGCTACAAGCGCATATTTCCCCGTCGCGTGGCTGGGATCGATGATGACCGGCAAGTGCGTCAAATGCCGCAATACCGGAATCGCCGCGAGATCCAGCGTGTTTCTCGTGTAGGTTTCAAAGGTGCGGATGCCGCGCTCGCAGAGGATGACCTGCTCGTTTCCGCTTGCCATGACGTATTCCGCGCTCATGAGCCACTCTTCGTAGGTGGAGGAAAGCCCGCGTTTGATCATGACGGGTTTCGGCTGCTTGCCGAGCACTTTGAGCAGGTTGAAGTTCTGCATATTGCGCGCGCCGACCTGAATCACATCCACGTCGTCGAACAGCGGCAGTTGGGAGGCGTCCATGATCTCGCTCACGATGGGCAACCCCGTCTCCGCGCGGGCAAGTTTCATCAGTTCCAAGCCTTCCGCGCCCATTCCCTGAAAGGCGTAAGGCGAGGTGCGCGGCTTGAACGCGCCGCCGCGGAGCATGGTGGCTCCGCTGGCTTTGACGGCTTTTGCGACGGTGACGATCTGCTCTTCGCTCTCCACCGAGCAAGGGCCCGCCATGATGGTCAGCGTGCCGCCGCCGATCTGGGTGTTGCCGACCGTCACGATGGTGTCTTCCGGATGAAACTTGCGGTTTGCGTTCTTATACGGTTCCTGAACGCGCTTGACGTCTTCCACGATGTCCAGCGCGCTGATGAGATCGATATCCAGCGTAGACGTGTCCCCGACGAGGCCGAGGATCATCTGGCTTGTGCCGAGGCTGGTGTGAATTTGAATGCCCTTGCCGAGCAGCCAGTTTTTCAGGCTCTCCAGCTGATCGGGATTCGGGTTTGGTTTGAGTACGACAATCATAATTTTCTCCCTCCGCCAGTTAAAAAAACCGCAGCCTGTTTGGCTGCGGTGCGATGCGATCGTATGCGGCGTTTGTTTACCCGATCACCCTTGCTGCGCCAAACCGAACGAAGCCTTACCAAAGTAATAGCTGGTAAAGCTAAAGTAACGGTATTCTGCTGCGTTTGCGATACGGGTCATAAAACGCTTCTTTCTCTGCGGCCCTTGCCACGATTGTTGATAATTTATCACGTTCGCATGCAAAAAGCAATAGCATACGCAAAAATATATATCATATATAGTCTGCTGTGAGAAAAACCGCTCTGTCTGGCAGAGCGGCTCAAGCATTGTTTTCATCCCTGCGGGATGACGGCTTCGGGGAACGTCCCCTTGACGTCGTAAATACCCGGATCGCCCGGCAGGTTTGCGTGCTTTCGCATATAGACGCGGATTTCAGGCGTCGCCTCCAGGATGACAAACTTGTCGTAGGTTTGAATCTGATTCATAAACGCGTCGTCCGTAAAGTCGCTCACCGCGTCCACCTGCGACGCAAAGAGGAAATAGCGTCCGACATACGGCAATTCATAACTCGTTACCTCGTTTCCGCTGTCCGAGGAGTAAAACAGATATCGCGTGTCGTTGTCCGGCCCCGTCCAATGATCTCCTGTCAGGGCGGAAACGCGCGCGGGCAGCGACTCCGGATACGAGGCCCTGATGCTGTTCATCCCGTTGAGTTCGGAGAGCAGAATCAGGCCCGCGGAAAGAGAGAGCACCACCATAGCCGCCTGATAGACGTTTTTTGCCGTTAGGCTGTAAAATGCACGGTAATCCCTTCGCTCGCCCTGTTGATAGTAGAAGGAGTTCTCCGCATCCATCGTCAGGCGCATCGAGAGCGCGCCGATGAGAAAGAGAATCATGCTGGAAGCATAGCGATCGAACCCCGCAAGGCGAAGCGCCTCGTCCAGCGGCATGGAGAGGATGTACATGGCAAGGATGCCGGCGTAGTAGAGCACGACCGCAAGATCGAGCAACAACAGCGTTTTGAGCAGTTCCCACTTTTTGTGAAACACAAAGCGCGCAACCAGATAGACCGCCAGCGCGATGCCATTGAACAGCACGAACCCAAGCGTCGGCAGCTGTGAGAGCGAAGTTGCCGTTTTTAGAAACAGCAACACGATCTGCTGAACCTGCGCGGGCGTTTTATCGATGGCAAACGACGAAAGCGTTTGAAAGTCGTAGCTGAATTTTCCCGCGTCCGAGGGAAACGCAAGCGACGTATGAATGTTCCACGCAATCATCGGCAGCAGCGACAGCGCGATGATGCCCAGTGCACCCCAGAAAAACGGGCGCAACTTTGCATCCGCTTTTTGAAACTGTACCGCGCGATAGAGCAGGAACACATATCCAAACAGCGCGAAGAAGATGCCTGTGTTTTTCACGATGGTCAATAGCGCGAGAACAGGCAGCACCGCAAGGCAAGCGGTAGAGAACTTCCTTCGCTCGACGAGCAGCACACCGATGGAAGCGAGAGCAAGCGCGGGCAGTAAGAAGTCTACCAAGAGGTTATTGATGCGGATGCTGATGTTAAAATACGCCATGCTAGAGCATCCGAGGCCCAGAAGCGCCGCAAGCAGAAACCGCTTACGGTCGCGAATAGCGCCAAACACAGCATAAAAACTGGAGAACAGCAGGATGCCCTGACCCACAAGCATCACACCCTCGCTGTTGCCCACGATGCGCGAAACATAGTAGAGGAACGATGAACTGCCGAGCGGATAGCTCTTAAAGTCGATGATCGCGCTCGCGGCGTCCGGAATCCGGTCGGTCACGAGCATGTATTTTACAACGACCGCCCAGTGCGAAAAGTTATCGTAATGCACGAAGAATGTATCGATGAGTGATGCGGTGATAAGCCCTATGGTGAACACGAACGCGAGGTTGATGGCGTTGATTGACGAGGTGTTATAGGCAAGCTTGATTTTTTTATTGATGATCAGCGCGATGAGCAGGACGATACCGCCGCCGAAGAGCGCATAGGCGGCGTAAGCGAGTACCCCCGCCAACCCCGCAAAATAGATCACAAGCGCCTGCGCAGAGAAGACAAAGATATAGCTGGCCCGCGGGGTAATCTTCCAATATGCCCGCGCAACGGCGACATATCCCGCTGCGGAGAGAATAAACGCAATCAGTCGTAATACGGTTAAAACCATCGCCATGCGGTCAACAACTCCTCTTGCTCGTACTCCATTAAAGGGACACGCGGTTCCTGCGTTTCATTATCGCATATCTATCGTGACTTTCGCCACAGGAGAACGCTCCCGGAAAAACGCGATCCTCCGCGAGCTTGATCCCGCGGAGGACTGTATTATTCTATAATCCGGTTCTATGCTGCAAGGCGTTTTTTACTGCGGCGGGGTTTCGCCGTACCGTGATTGTATTCGAAAATCCAATCTTCCAGCAGGGTTTGGAACGCCTTGCTGTTGGTCAGCTCTTCCCAATTAACCACGCTGTAGAGTATCACGCCCGGCGTCGTCATGGGTTTATTCGAGTTTTGCAGGCGAATGACCACCCCGCTTCGCGGCGAAAGCGTAAGCGTATCCGCTTGTTCGCTCAACCCGCGTAACAATACATATTTGAAGTTAAAGTCGATCAGCGTACCGGTTACGCCTTCCTCAAATCGCACTTGCCGCTCCAGCTGGATGCGCGGCAGAACCCGCATCTCCGAGCGCTGCTTTTCGAGTCTCTGGCTTGCGTTATTGACAATGTCGTCAAACGCGGTCACCCAAATGTTCATCGACTTCGGCAGAGAATGCTGCCTGTCGTAGACCAGTTGGAGATACTCCCGCGTGTCCTGCTCCGTCATACCGGGCACAAGCTTCACATGGTACAGCCACTGGTTGCCCGTGCTTGTGATGTAGACGATGTTCCCCTGCACGGTTGTGCTGTAGTGCTCGCTCGTGAGCGTAAAGGTAAGCGGCTCGTCGCCCGGCAGGTAGGCCGGATGTTCCATGGTAAAAAGAAATCCGCCTTCGGAGATATTCTTCGTCTTTGCCGCAAACAGCTTGTCGTGATAGCAGAGCTTGAGCGGAATCTCCGCCTCGAAGCGTTCGCTTGCGCGATAGGCTTTGCGTCCCATCATGAAATACACCGCATACAAGAGGTTTGTGATGTTCAGGATGAGCCAGAAGGCGATGAAGCTGCTGAACAGCAACGACATGCCGTATTTGCCGCCGAGGTAACGAATCAGGCCCGCAATGGACATGCCCAGCATGATCAACTGCGGAATGATGTACACGATGTTGGAGTTCTGGGGCTTGCTGGAGTCTTTATTAGTCACCTTAAACTTGTGCTGTTTGATTCCGAGCGTTTCCAACAGTACCGGAATCACCATGAACGGCGCAAGGATCGTGTCAATGATCTGGTTCCAGCGCTGGTTTCTCGTGTCGCTGGAAAGCGAGCGAATCGCAAGGGTATAGAAGATATACTGCGGACCCCAGATCGCGAGGATTTCCCAGAACGTCGTGTTGACCACCTGCAGATCAAACAGCGCAAACATGATCGGCGCAAAGGTGAACACCAGCCTGCGACCAAACGACCACCAGTACGAGTAGGAAAGCAGGTAACTGATGCGCGCGCTCAGCGAGAGCCCTTTGTTCGTGAGAATCTTCGTGTTGCGCACGGACTGAACCACGCCGCGCGCCCAGCGAACGCGCTGGGTTACCATGCTCTTGATGCTCGTCGGCGCAAGTCCGCTAGCCAGCGGTTGCAGCGTGGAGTAGGTGGTGTATCCCTTCGACTGAATCTTAATGCCGGTCTCAAAATCCTCGGTGATCGTATCCGTCGGAAAACCGTCGATCTCCACCAGCGCCTGCCGCGAAATGACCGTATTGCTGCCCGTGTAGGCCACGGCGTTGCTGCTGTTGCGCATCACGTTGATCTCTCGCGAGAAGAAATCCTGCTCGTTCGGAATGTTTTGCTCCGCGTAGAGGTTAAACTGGAACAAATCGGGGTTATAGAAGCTCTGCGGCGTCTGGATAAAACCGATCTTGTAGTCGGAGTCGATCTCGTCGGAATTGCGCAGCCGCCAGGTTCCGTTTTCATGTCGCATCCGCGGCAGGAAGAAGTACGGCACCGTCTGCATCAAAAACTCACGCCGCGCGATCATATCCGCGTCAAACGTAGCAACCAGAGGCGAGTTGGTCTGGCGAAGGGCGTTGTTCAAGTTCCCGCTCTTTGCCTCTTTGTTGTTTGCCAGCGGAAAATACCCGACGCCGAACTGCTCGGCGAGCTTCACCATCGCGGGACGGTTGCCGTCGTCTGCAAGATAGATATGCACCTTGCTCTTGTCCGGATAGTCCATATAGGTCAGCGCGTTTACGGTTTTAAACAGCAGCTCGACCGGCTCGTTGTGTGTTGCGACGATGACGTCGACATCCGGATACCAGCTTTCCGGTATCTCCGGAAGCGTAAGATCCACCTTATTGGATCGATTTTTTCGATAATACAGCTCATATGTGCCAAGCGCGGATGTAATCTCGCTTACCAACAGCATAATGCCGAAAATTAACGCAACAATTCCGTTCTTCAGCGGAAGGGTGAACACCGCGCGCCATACCAGATAGATCACGGAAGTCAACGTCGCAAAAAAGAACATCGTATTTTGAAATCTTTTATTTTTAAATAGTTTTCCCATTTTTCTTGCCCTCCTGTTCCTTCGATGTCCTCACGCTGGCTACAACGGTTCTTCGCCTGTTCTGCATTTCATTTTTAACAAGTCAGTCACGTCTAGTCGAATGAAATAAAAATCCCTCGTGTCCAACTTTCCCATCCGGATAAATCCGTTACAGAGTACATCGTATGTCAGCATGTTATCGCATTGTTACAATGTAATCTGTGATAAATTCACACACGTAAAAAACTATTGATTATAGTTATTATGATTACTATTATCATCTCATATTCTGAACACTTTGGCAAGAAATATCACACGGAATTCCACTGTTCGTTGACTTTCATGTAATCCGGTATTATGATTAACAAGTAATATTCTAGCTGAGCACGTTTTCTGTTTGTTTCATTGTAACAAATACGGGCCGATATACGAAAATCGCGCTCCTCGCCATGAAACACACGCATTATCTGTTTCAAGGAGGCTGCCAATGGCACCGAACACACTGGTTCCCTCAACTGCAACACTGGAAGCAACGATGGACAAGCTGCCGTTTCAAATATGGCAAATGTCCTATTCTTGTACATACGGCCGCGTCAACGCGGCGCACGCGGCGTTTATCGGAAAATCCCGCGCGGAGATTGAAGAGCAGCCGATCGAAATCGTGCTGCCCCCGGCGGACGCCGCGGCGATCATCACCCAAACGCGCAACACGTTTGAATCACGCCAGCCCATCGAGAGCGAGCAGTGGCGTGTCGATGCCTCGGGCGAGCGTCGGCTGTTGCTGATCCATATGGCGCCGGTGATCGACCAAAAAGGCAAGATTCAATTTCTAAGTTGTTTTGCGCAGGATATCACCGATCAAAAAGAGTCCGTCTCCTCCTTGCAGCAGTGTCAGGAATCGGTAGAAGAGCAGGTCAACGCGAAGGTCAGCGAATCGATTGACGAACTCTGGGGTACGGTCAGTTCACTCGTGCATCAGGCGGAGACGCAGGACGAGAAAGCCAGCGCACACCTCAAGCGTCTTTCGGAGTCCTGCCGCGTGGTGGCGAGCGTTCTTTCCTTTAACAGCGTTTATAGCCACAGCCTGAGCTATGACTTCATCTTTAAACTTCAACAGGCATGCCTCTTTCACGACATCGGCAAAGGTGATATTCCGATCAGTATACTGCTCAAGCCCGGCAAGCTCACGCGAGAGGAGTTTGAGGAAGTTAAGAAACACACCGTCAATGGCGCGCAGATGTTGGAGCGCGCTTATCCGAGATTGCCAAAAGGCAGCATTTTCCAAATGGCGGTCGATATCGCCCTGTCGCACCACGAGCGCTGGGACGGAAAAGGATACCCCAATGGATTAAAGGGAGACGAAATCCCGCTCTCCGCGCAGGTTGTCGCCATCTGCGACGTATATGATGCGCTCAGAAGCGAACGGCCGTATAAGCCGGCGCTCACGCACGAGGACAGCATGCTGGAGCTGCGCAAAGAGCGCGGCACGCAGTTTAACCCCGTGCTGTGCGATGCGTTCTTCAACAGCGCCGAGGAGATTCGCCATATCTTCGACGGCAGAATCTTAGGATAACGCAAACAGTCAAAAGCAGCCGCCGGAACCATCCGGCGGCTGCTTTTTGATGATAATAGCGTTTTATGCTCAATCGCCCAGCAGCTTGTTCTTTATCGCGCTCGTCGATTTGCCGCTGAAGAGGTCGGTATAGCGCACATAGAGCGCAACACGGTTCTGCTCGTCGAGCGCGCGCCAGATTTCGTCCGCCAACTCCTGCGCCGTGCCGGAAACCGCAACCTCGCGCGGATCGCCGGCAAACGGGGGCAGCGGGTCTCCGTCCTGCTGATAGGTGTGGATCAAGTGCGCCATGCCATCCTTGGGATCAAAGCTCCAATACTTACGCCTGCAATCCGGCGCATCCATCGCTTTTCGCACAACAGCGAGCGTATAGCGCCCGGTTGGAAGGACCAGTCCCGCGATGCGCGGCGTATAGCTCGGCGCGTCCGGCTCATAGCAGCGCGCGCTCATGGCGTATTGAAACGAATGCCCGCCAAGCAGGCTCTCGCAAATCGTCTCCGTATGATCCCCGTTTGTCACGACGATGGCCTCCTGACAAACGCGAACCGGCGTGTAGAAGATCAACTTTGGATCTGCGACCTTCGTCTCGTCGAATGGCACGATCGAGAGCGTATCGCCTTCCTCGCGAAAGACGCGGTTTCTGCTGTTTTCGCTGCGCCCCATGATAAAATAGGCGATCACCGCCTGACCCGCAACGCTGCCGAGCAGGATGCCCCGCCCAGGATATCTGTTGCCGGATAATGCCGATGCGATTGAATCCATAATGCCGCCTCCTCTTTTGCCATATGTGCTTGATCCTGTTTGCCTGATCGTTTCTCTAATACAGCGGAACAGGAACAAAGTCCTTTCCGTCCAACTGCCAAATTTCGCGAAACCCGCAAGAGAGCGCAAGCGCCGTCGCTTCCGCAAACTGGAAGTTCACGTCCTGCGCGCGGTGTGCGTCCGCACTGACGGTAATCCTTCCGCCGCGTGTGAAGATTTCATTGAGCAGCGCGCGGGAAGGGTAAGGTGCGGTGCGATAGCCGCGCGAGATTGCGCCGGTGTTGATCTCGATGATCTTGTTCGCCGCGACCAGCGTCTCGATGCCCGCAACCGCGGCTTCGTGAAAGCGCGGCGAGTCGGAGTTAAAAAACGCGCGCTGTTCGTCAAACTTTGTCAAAAGGTCGAGATGTCCTACGATATCGACCTCATCGATCTTCGCAAGCTCCGCGTACTGGCGAAAATACGCTTCCGCCGCCGCATCCGCGCTGCCGCTAAACGCTGCCAGATATTGCCTCGTCTCCTCGATGCTGCTGTCCACACCGTAGAGCGTGCCCCGCATTGGGATTTGGTGAATCGAGCCGATCACATAGTCAAACCCTAACGCGCGCTTCGCCGAGTCAATGTCCCACTCCGCGCCGCAGTAAACGTCGATCTGTCCGCGATACGCCTCTTTTAGCCGACGCGCCTCCGCGATATAGTCCGGCATGCGCCTGGAGGGAATCGTCCAGCAGGCATCAAACGACATCGGCGTATGCACGCTGAACCCCAGCGAAATCAGCCCCGCCGAAATCGCGGCAAGCACCATCTCTTCCATGGTGTTCTGCCCGTCGTCAAAGGTGCTGTGCGTGTGCAGATTTTGCTGGATCATTCGACCATTTTCTCCTGTTTGACCTTGCGGTCGATCACGTGGCGGGAAGCCATCTCACGCCGGATGTCGTCCAGCTCAATGCCGGATTCGATCATGAGTACCATACAATGATACATCAAATCTCCGATTTCATAAACTGTGTTTGCCTTATCGCGATCTTTGGCTGCGAGAATGACCTCCGTGGTCTCCTCTCCGACCTTTTTGAGAATCTTGTCGAGGCCTTTCTCAAACAGATAGGTCGTGTAAGAGCCTTCCTTCGGGTTCGCCTTTCTGCCGCGCAACATCTCAAACAAGTCTTCGTACTGGAAGCCTGCCATCGCCTCGCCTTCGTAGACCGGCTGAAAGAAACAGCTTTCTGCACCGGTATGGCATGCGGGCCCGCTTTTTCGCACCTCGACGAGCAGGGTGTCCGCGTCGCAGTCCGCCGTGATAGACACGATCTGCTGCACGTTTCCGCTCGTCTCACCTTTGCGCCAGAGTTCTTTACGAGAGCGCGACCAGAAGCAGGTTCGCCCTTCCTCCATCGAAACGCGCAGACTCTGTTCGTTCATATACGCCATCATGAGTGCCTGCTTGGTTTCCGTATCGATGACGATGGCGGGAATCAGCCCGTCCGCGTTATACTTCAATTCTTCCAAATTCAACATGCTCAAACCCTCCGCATCGGTATTCCCGCCTCATGCAGTGCCTGCTTGAGGTCCTGTATCCGCACCTCGCCAAAGTGAAAGATCGAGGCGGCAAGCCCCGCGTCCACCTTGGGAAGCGCGGTAAAAAGCGTTACAAAATCCTGAATGCCGCCCGCGCCGCCGGAAGCGATCACGGGAACGCTGACAAGCTCGCACACGGCGGAGAGCATCTCCAGATCGAAGCCCTGTTTCACCCCGTCCGTATCGATGGAGTTTAATACGATCTCGCCCGCGCCGTTTTCCACGCCGCTCTTGATCCACTTGAGCGCATCTAGGCCCGTGTCCTCCCGCCCGCCTTTGGCGAACACGCGAAACTGCCCGTTCACTCGTTTTACGTCCACCGAGAGCACCACGCATTGGTCGCCGTAGCGCTTTGCCGCCTCACCAATCAGCGCGGGGTTCTTGATCGCGCCGCTGTTGACGCTGACCTTGTCCGCGCCGCACTTGAGCACGCGATCGAAATCGTCGAGGGTGTTGATGCCGCCGCCGACCGTGAGCGGGATGAAGATCGTCTCCGCCACGCGCGTGAGGATATCCGTAAACAAGGCTCTGCCATCCGCGCTTGCGGTGATATCGTAAAACACCAGCTCGTCCGCGCCGTTTTCGCTATAGTATTGCCCCAGTTTCACGGGGTCGGACACGTCGTTGAGGCCAAGGAAGTTGACCCCTTTGACCACGCGCCCGTCCTTCACGTCCAGACACGGTATGATGCGTTTGGTGATCATGCGTTTGCCTCCGATATCGCTTCCGCGAGCTTGATCGCGCCCGTATAGTATGCCTTGCCAACGATTGCGCCGTAAAGATTGAGTTCTTTTAGCGCGCGGATGTCCTCGAGCGAGCTGACCCCGCCGGATGCGATGAAACGCATCCGGTTCGACTCCATCAGGTCGCGATATAGCGCGCGGTTTGCGCCCGCCATCGCGCCGTCTCGCGAGATATCCGTGCAGATGACGGTTTGAACCCCGATCTCCTCGAGGCTCTTGCAGTAGTCCATGCCACTCAGCCCCGTCGTCTCCGTCCAGCCTTTCACCGCGACCATGCCGTCCCGCAAATCCACGCCAACCGCGATGGCGGAGCCGTATTTCGCGACCATGTCCGCAACAAACCCCAGATTGTTTGCCGCAGCCGTGCCAAGGATCACGCGGTCGACGCCTGCGTCGAGATAGCGAAGAACCGTCTCCTCGTCCCGAATGCCGCCGCCGAGTTCCACCGAAAGCCCGCTCGTGCGAATAATCTTCGCCGCAACGTCGAAATTTGGCGTGCCACCGCACTTTGCGCCTTCCAAATCCACAATGTGGAGCCATTCCGCGCCCGCTTCGCGAAATTCGCCCGCGAGCTTTGTCAAATCCTCGCTGTAGACGGTCATCTTCGCATAATCACCTTTGTAGAGACGCACCGCCTTTTTTTCGTATAGATCGATTGCCGGTAATATGATCATCTATCGTTCATTCCTAACTGTTTTCTTGTTTTTATTCGGTTCCCTCGCTGAACGCGCGGAGGATGCTAAGCCCCACCTTGCCGCTCTTTTCGGGGTGAAACTGGCAGCCAAGCACGTTTCCGCTCGCGACCGCAGCGGTCAAGTCCGCGCCGTATTCCGCGGTGGCGATGGTCGCTTTTTCGCAGTTTGCCGCATAAAAGCTATGCACAAAATAGACGCAGTCACCGTCACTCAGATAGCGGAACAGCGGATGCACGGGCTTTTTCAGCTTCAGCGCGTTCCAACCGATGTGCGGCACCTTGAGGTGCGCCGGGATCACAGGCCGCATGTCGATCACGTCTCCCGCAATGAGTCCAAGTCCCTTGTGCTCGCCGTATTCAAAGCTGCGGTCAAACAGCATCTGCATGCCGAGGCAAATGCCCAGCAGCGGTTTCCCCGCCTTTGCCTGCTCGATCACGACCGCGTCCAGCCCGGTCGCGCGGAGTTTCTTTGCCGCGTCCTCAAACGCGCCGACGCCGGGAAGGATAATCTTGTCCGCCGCGCGGAGGTCTTCCGCGTTTCGGGTCACGATTGCTTCCGCGCCAATCATTGTCAGCGAGCTCTTGAGGGAAAAAAGGTTGCCTACCCCGTAGTCTACGATTGCAATCATGTTATAACACGCCCTTTGTCGAGGGGATCTCGTCCGCATAAGCGGAATCGATGGCGACCGCCTGCTTCAGCGCGCGGCCAAACGCCTTAAACATCGCTTCCACAATGTGGTGCGAGTTCTCGCCGTCCAGCTGCTTGATGTGGAGCGTAAGCCCCGCCGTGCGGCTCAGCGCGAGAAAGAATTCTTGTACCAGCTCGGTATCAAACGTACCGATTTTTTGCGAAGGGATATCCGCCGTGTAGCGGAGGGTTCCGCGACCGGAGAGATCGACCGCGCAAAGCACCAGAGCTTCGTCCATCGGCAGGAGTTCGCTGCCATAGCGCACGATTCCGCGCTTGTCGCCGAGCGTCTTTTTGAGCGCCTCACCCAGCAAGATTGCGATATCTTCCACGCTGTGGTGATCGTCCACGTCCGTGTCCCCCGCGCAGCGCAAGGCAAGATCCATTCTCGCGTGCCGCGCAAAGAGCGTCAGCATATGGTCAAGAAAGCCAACCCCGCTAACGACGTCGCTCTTACCTGTCCCGTCGAGATTCAGCGTCAGTTCAATCTTTGTCTCCGCCGTGTCGCGCTTTGTGGTTGCCGTTCTCATATGCCTGTGCTCCCTTTCTCGCTTAAGATGTCCCGAATATTCGATAAAAGAATCTGCATCTGTTCGCGCGTGCCGATCGAGATGCGGCAAAAATCCTGAATGCGCGTTTTGGTAAAGTGTCGAATGAGTACGCCGCGCGCTTTGAGCGAGCGGTAGAGTTCCTCTCCGCTGACGCTGCCGCTCTTTGCAAACACAAAGTTTGCAGAGGAAGGCAGCACCGTGAAACCAAGATCACTTAACTGTTCCGTCGTCTCCGCGCGAATCGCCATGATCGTCCTCGCGTTCTCCTGATAATACGCGTCGTCCTCGATTGCGGCGACGCCGGCTGCCTGCGTCATACGGTTCACATTATAGGGATTGATGGAGTATTTCACCGTGTTCAGGTCACGAATGAGCGCTTCGCATCCGATGCCGAAGCCAAGGCGCGCACCCGCGAGCGAGCGACTCTTGGAAAACGTCTGTATCACCAACAGATTATCATATTTTTGAATGAGCGGCACACAGCTTTCACCGCCGAAGTCGATATACGCCTCGTCGATGATCACCACGCGATCGGGATTGCTCCGAACGATCTCCTCAATCTGCCAAACGGACATGCAAACACCGGTCGGCGCATTGGGGTTCGCGATCAGGACATGCTCGGCAATTCCCAGATAATCGCGATAATCGATCGAAAAATCATCCTTCAGCGGAATCTCTCTGCTCGGCACATTGCAAAACCGCGCGTAAACGGGATAAAAACCGTAGCTCACGTCCGCAAACGCAAATGGATTTTTATCATCTCCAAACGCGAGAAACGCAAAATAAAGTATCTCGTCCGACCCGTTGACGGGCAAAACGTTTTTCGGCTCCACGCCGTAGAGCTTCGCCGCCGCCTGTTTGAGCAGCGTGCACTCCGGATCGGAGTAGAGATTCAGCCTGCCCGCCTCATATTCCGCCGCCGCGACCACGCGCGGAGACGGCGCGAACGGGGATTCGTTGGTATTCAGCTTCACATATTGCGTGTCCCTCGGCTGTTCGCCAGGGGTATATGGCGTTAACGTCGCGTATTTTTCGCTCAAAAACCGGCTCATGCGTCTGCCTCCGTCTTTCGAATCAAGGCCGCGCGCGCGTGCGCTTCCAGCCCTTCCGCGCGGGCGAATACCGCGATCTTGTCCGCGAGTTCCGCCAGCGCATCCCGTGAAAAATAGGTGTACTGCGTCTTTTTTACGAAGTCGTCCACGCTCAGCGGGCTGGAAAACCGCGCCGTTCCGCTGGTTGGCAGCGTGTGGTTTGGTCCCGCGAGATAATCGCCCAGCGACTCCGGACAATCGTTGCCGAGAAACACGGAACCCGCGTTTTTCACATAAACCAGATACCGCTCCGGCTCCCGCACGCAGAGCTCCAGATGCTCCGGAGCAAGATCATTGGCGAGGTCGATGGCGCACATCAGGTCGCTGGTTACGATGATCTTGCCGTTGCTCTCGATCGAGGCTCTCGCGATCGCCTCGCGCGGCAGTGTCTGAAGTTGGCGCTCCACCTCCGAGCTGACCCGCTCCGCAAGCGCGCGATCGTTGGTAATCAGCACCGCAGAAGCCATCGCGTCGTGCTCCGCCTGGCTGAGCAGATCCGCCGCGACGAACGCGGGCGTCGCCGTCTCGTCCGCAATGACGAGTATTTCGCTCGGCCCCGCGATCATATCGATCGCGGCCCTGCCGAACACCTGCCGCTTTGCCTCCGCGACAAACGCGTTGCCCGGGCCTACGATCTTATCCACCTTCGGCACGCTCTTGGTACCATATGCCAGCGCTGCGACGGCCTGCGCCCCGCCCGCCTTGAAGACGCGATCCACACCCGCGAGCTTTGCCGCGGCAAGAATGGGAGACGCGATCGTGCCGCTCTCGTTCGGCGGGGAAACCATCACGATCAGCGAGCAACCCGCAAGCTTTGCGGGGATCGCGTTCATGAACACCGTGGAAGGATAGCTTGCCGTGCCTCCTGGGATGTAGAGTCCTACTTTTTCGATGGGCGTGATCTTTTGCCCCATATAGACGCCGTTCGGGCGCTCCAGCCGAAACCCTTCGCGCAGTTGCATGCTGTGAAACGCGCGGATATTCTCCGCGGCTGTCTTCATCGCATCCAGCAAATCCGCCGGCATGGAGTTGAGCGCCGCGTCCATCTCCGCCTGCGTCACTTCCAAACCGGTCAGCTCCGCGCGGTCAAACTTTTTCGCGTATTTCAGCAGCGCGTCGTCGCCGTTTTTCGCCACGTCCGCAATGATCTCGCGCACGATCTCCTCCACGCCGCTGTCCTCCAGCCTGCGCAGAAAAAGCGTGCTTTGATCGATCTCTTCATAATTTAGTATCTTCATGCGTTCACCGCCTGTTCGAGTTTTCTCCTGAGGGAATCAATCTCTTCGCCTTTGAATTTATAATGCGCTTTGTTCGCGATCAATCGCGCGCTGATGGGCTCGATCTCTTCCAATACGCCGAGTCCGTTTTCCGCGAGCGTTTTACCCGTCTCCACGATGTCCACGATCACGTCCGAGAGCCCCAGGATCGGCGCGAGCTCAATCGAGCCGTTGAGGCGGATGACGTCAATCTCGCGGCTCTGCGCGGCATAATAGCGGCGCGCGATGGCGGGGAACTTCGTCGCCACCCGCAGGATGCCCGTGTGCGAATCCGAAAAATCCTTTGGACCTGCGACGCACATGCGGCACTTGCCCATCTTTAAGTCCAGCAGCTCGTAGACGTCCGGCGCGTACTCCAGCAGGATATCCTTGCCCGCAACGCCGATGTCTGCGGCACCGCGCTCGACATAGATTGCCACGTCCGACGGCTTCACCCAGAAATAGCGCACACCCGCGCTCTCGTTTTCAAACGTGAGCTTGCGGTTTTCTTCCAGCAACTCCGGGCAATCATATCCCGCGCGGGCAAAGAGGGAATACGCCTTTTCGCCGAGCCGGCCTTTCGGCAGGGCGACATTAATCATACGCTTCATGCGTTTGCCTCCATTTTGAGGCATACCTGTGTGTTTCTATATTGCTTTAATTGCTTCATCTGTTTCATGCGTTTGCCTCCTTGTTCAGCCGAATGATCTCGCGGCAGGCAGGACACGGTTCTTCCTCGCGCTGCACGCGATACCGCAAGCCGCGCGCGCGGAGCGATTCCGTCTCGCGCACGATCGCAATGGGATCGGTCGAATCGTCGTAGAGCACAAGCGCGTCCACATCCAGCGCGGGTTTTGTCGAAAGATAATGCTCCAGCTGGTCGAGATAGACCGCAAAGCCGATCGCCTCGCCGTGTTTCCCCATTCGCAGCAGCAGGTTGTCATATCGCCCGCCCGCGAGGATGCCGGCCGGAATCCCTTCCACAAAGCCGCGGAATACGAGGCCGTTGTAATAGTCCATATCGTTGACCACCGAAAAATCGAGGTTCACGTTCTTGATCTGATACGCCTCCAGCATGTCGCTCATGCGCCGCAGTCCCGCGAGGGCATCGCGGCTCGTCTGCGGCAAATCGAGCGTCTCTACGCGCGAAAGCGTCTGTTTCAGCGGGCCACAGGCGGAGACGAGCGCAGTCAAACGCTCCTGCGTGAGCGCGGATACGCCCAACTCCGCGCAAGCGGCGGCGAGACCGTGCAGGTTCTTTTCTCCTGCAAGCGAGAGAAGTTTTGCGCATTCGCCGTCGCCAATCGGCTCCTCCGCCAGCACGCCGGAGAGCACGCCGACATCCGACACATCCAGCACATAGCGCTCGCTGATCCGGTTCAGGCTCCGCGCCGCCAGCATCAGCACCTCACCCGCGGCGTAGTCGTCCACGCGGCCGATGCACTCCAGCCCGGTCTGCATGATCTCACGAAAGCCGTATGCGTTTCTCGGCACGCGGTAGACCGTCTCCGTATAGCAGAGCTTTTGCACGCGCCCGTCGTCCTTCGCGTTCTTCACGATCGAGAGCGTCACGTCCGGTTTGAGCGCCTTGAGCTTGCCGTTTGTGTCGCTGAAAGTCAGCACCTGCTCGCTCGCGAGAAACTTTTTGTTGCGCATGTAGAGGTCGTATTCCTCAAATTTTCCGACCTTGTACGGGCGGTAACCGCAGCTTTGGTAAAGCTCGCGCAGCTCGAATACGATTCGCTCCTGCAAGGTCAGCGTGTCGGACTTCATGAGCGCTTTTCCTCCGACTTCATGCGATCCAGCACCAGACGGTATCCGCCCGCGCCGTAGTTGAGGCAGCGCTTCACGCGCCCGATGGTGGCGGTGCTCACGCCCGTCTTCTCAATCGCGCTCTGGTAGGTATCCCCCGCGTCCAGCGCTTTGGCGATCTCCAAGCGCTGGCCCAGGTCGCGAATCTCCTGAATCGTGCAGAGATCCTCAAAATATCGATAGCACTCCTCCACGTTTTCCAGCTTCAACACGGAGGAAAAGAGCGCGTCTGTCTGCTTATTTCTCGGTAAACCCATACTGGCACTTCCTTACCCTTTATTTCTCGTTTGCGCATTTCGGCGGCGTTCGCTCCCGCCTATCCCGATGCGTCTTTCGTATTTTATCACTTCATCGCGCTAAAGTACAGAATTATTTTTTCGATTCCCATCCGCCGCAACCAATGCGTCCCCAACGCTCCCGGATTGATCCGTAACAAACGATCTTAACACAACGAAAAAGCGAGGCGTTTCGCCCCGCTCTCCGTTGTCCCGGCATAAGCCGGACAGAAAATGCCAGATTACACTTCCGCGATACACTCCACTTCGCAAAGCACATGCTTGGGCAGGTGTTTTGCCGCGATGCAGGCGCGCGCAGGCCGCGAGGACATATACTTACTATAGATGACGTTAAACGCGTCAAAGTCGTCCATGTTCGCAAGGTAACACGTCGCCTTGACCACGCGGGTGAAGTCGGTGCCTGCGGCTTCGAGCACGGCGCCGATGTTTTTCATCACCTGTTCGGTCTGTAAAAAGATATCCGAAACGACGACTTCTCCGTTTGCGGGGTTAATCGGTATCTGGCCGGAGACGAACACCAACCCTCCGCTCACGATACCCTGCGAATACGGGCCAATGGCCGCCGGGGCTTTCTCAGTTTCTATTTTCTTCATCTCAATCACTCCTCTCAATCGTTCAATCTCTATCTTCATTATACGATACCTGAGCGGCGCGTCAACCGTTTCCGGTCGATTGCACCCTTTTGCGCATCCTGAGAACACACCGATCGTGATATAATACCCGTAATCGCAATCGGCAAAGGAGACAGCAGCATGAACATTCAGCGGACGATCGACTCCCTCGCGCGCGAGGGGTTTGCGGCGCGCTATTTTGACACGGCGAAGGAAGCAGCCGACTATCTTTGTGAGAGTATTTCCGGCAAGACGGTCGGTTTCGGCGGCAGCGTAACGCTGGAGCAGATGGGGCTATATGAAAAGCTAGCGGAAAACAACACCGTCTATTGGCACTGGAAGACGAATAATATGGAAACGCGTACGGCTGCGGCGGGCGCAGAGGTTTACCTAAGCTCCGCGAACGCCATCGCCGAGACGGGCGAAATCGTGAATATCGATGGAAGCGGCAACCGCGTCGCGGCGACGCTTTATAACCACGAGCGAGTGGTGTTTGTGGTTGGAGTGAATAAGATCGCGGAGGATTACGAGCGCGCGGTGTTTCGCGCGCGCAACGTCGCGGCCCCGCTGAACACGCGCCGCCTCGGGCTGAAAACGCCCTGCGCGGTGGGCAAAGAAATCAAGTGCTACAACTGTTCGAGCAAGGATCGCATCTGCTGCGGCGTGGTCACGCTGCTTTGGCCGATGCGGAGCGTGAAGGTGACGGAGGTTGTGGTGGTTGGGGAAACGTTGGGGTATTGAAAATTTTGGTGGGCATGAGAAAGCCTCCCACATCCCTGCGGGAGGCTTTCTGCTAAAGTTGTTCATCAAACAATCTAAAATCGCAATCCTTGCACGAAGCGACATTCCTTATAGAAACCTTATCGCTTTCACCAATTTTTCCTGTCAAAAGGCTCGAATCTGGAATATGACCTGATTGATTTTTCAAGGCCATTGTGTGATTGAAGTTTGCGTAGCAATATTTGCAGCCATTGATACAAGTATTATACATTCCGATATCTATACTTGCCATGCAACCACATTCAGGTCTTTGATTCTTATCTTTCTCCATTCTAAGAAGGTCGCCCGTAAGTGATTCAAATATATGTTGATCTATGCAATGTGCATGTCCAATTCCAAGGTAATCCAAATCAATCTTCTCGGCGCATGTTTCTAATCTGAGATTGTATGCCGATGCAATTTGTTGCAGCATCTGCGCGATTTCGCGCATACTATCATCTGATATAGGCAGGAGTTCTAAATCCTTGGTGTTTCTTACTGTGCTTTTATATGAATCCAGAAAACTAAACGTGCACTTGCGCGAGTAAGGTGCAAGTTTCTTTGCCAACTTCTCAAAGTACTTTTTATGATAATCGAGAGTATATTTCTTGCTGAGTATGATTGGGTCATATCGCCAAATAACCTTCTGCGGTCCAATCATGTCGGAGAGCTTTTGAAATGTTGGAATCACCGAGTTGCTTTTATTCGGTACGTTTGGTTCTACATCCGTCCCGTATGGGTTAAGAGTAAACTGAAAATAGTATGTATACTTACTAAGTTCCCTGAGTCGATCCAACATTGGTGCAGGGTTCTTTGTCCAAAAAACTATACCGTCAACAACATCCGGTGAGAGAGAGATTTTACTGACCTGATAGAAATTAATAGGATTTCGCACATTAACAAATCCATCCTGAATACGTTTGTAAAACCAATCAGAATAGAGAGTAGGAATATCCGTTCGTCTACTTGCACTAATGATCAAAATTTAATCTCCCTGACAAAAGGTGCTATCCCATAACGCATCTCTCTGGATGATTTCAAGGGTTGTCGTGTGAGTAATTCAGTGCAACATGTTTCACAGGTTCTTTGCTTCTCCTGATATCCTGAACAGTACGTGTATAAGTCTTTAATAGTAGTACATATATGATCAGGATAACGAAAAGTATTATCGGCATCTTTAATTCTTTCATCTTGACCTTTGAAAAAGTTAAATCCAAGTTCGTGCAATCGTAAAGGACAATTCTTGTTTCTTTTGATTTCATTAACCAACTCGATAAATCTATCCTTATCGCTTCGGCTGTGATTTTCTGAGGAACGAAAGGTGGCCAATATCTCAAAGCGCTTACTACTAATACTCTTGTTTCGAAAAATCTTCCTTAGATGGGTGAAATCTTCGTAACTAAATTCACTAATTGATTTTGGAAAAATCACATATCCTTGATTAAACTGGGTTAATCTATCAAGATAACTAATAATATCACTGTGTACGAAATTAAACGAGTCTTTAGGTCTAGTCTTAGGAAAATACTTCCATCGACAAATATCTACTCCCGTGTACTCAATTCTACACCCTAGTTTTAATTCTTCGACCGCCTGTGCAGCACTCCAATAATCAATAGCATTTCCACAACCTAAAGATAAGATTTTAAGAGTAGTTTCTTTATTTAGGTTCTGTTGCAAACACCTAATAAACATTCTCTTATAATCATATGCGTAAGCATATGTATATCTCAGAATATAGTGTTGCTGTATGTTAGGATCATTATAATCTGGTAACTCTGGGAGGTGAAAATGTAGTTTCTTGTGTTTGCATAAAATAGGTTCTGATGAAAGATAAGTATGAAATTCCTCATACACCCTTAGCAGATAATCCCCAATTGATTCCATAAAAACCTCAACACACTTTTATATTCCGTATTTTACAATAAATTCTTTCAAAACGCATCAACTATTTTATGATCGTGCATCAACCAAAACAGCCCCTCCCGATCGCTCGGAAGAGGCTGTTTTTCTGCTAAATTTCGCTATTTACTTATTCCGCCAGCGCCTTGACCTGCTTGTATTCCGCAAGGTCGGTATAAAGCTCTGCCTTGTACGGGTTGCGCTTCGTCTTTGCCACCTTGTAGATCATGTACACGAGCACCGCCACGTTGGCAGCCAGCGCGATAGCGCCCATCACGGTGTAGATCACGGGGTTATACGTGCTCTTGACCATCTGGATTCCGCTATCCTGAAACAGCGGGAATGTCTGCGCGAACATGCACCAGATCGCCAGCGTCTGCGCGCGGTGCTGCAGCCACGCGCCTTTGCCAACGGTGAACGCGCAAAGCGTCGGCGCAAACAGCAGCGCAAAGCCCGCATAGAACGCGTGCGTCGGGATGCAGTTATAGGTATAGGTGAAGTTCCAGAGGTCATACGCAATGATCCAGAACCAGAGCATATCCGGCCAGAGCATGTCGCGGCTGCCGTCGAGCTTCGTCTTCTTGCGAACGACGATGCCGAACCAACCCGTGATGGTGATGATATTGAGCAGACCCGCGATGCCGTTCATGAAGTTCCACGGCCCACCCAGTACGCCGGTGACTTCGCCCTCGATCGGGCCGGAGTTGGCGAGCCAGTACATCGCTCCCACCTGAAAATCACGCACGCAAGCCTCGAGGATGTTGATCGCAAGGATCAGCGGCGGGAAGATCAGCGCCCACTTCATGTCGGCAAGACGCCACTTGACCTCGCCCGTGAGCTTATCCCGCTTTTGCAGATGGCGAATGAGCCAGAAACCGACGCAGCCGATGGTCGAAGAATACACCTTCATCAGGTGGAACCAGTCGGTATAGGTCTTGTCCTTCATCACGGTGAACCAAATCACCGAAAGCGTGATCGGCAGCACGATAAAGCTGACGAATCCCGCCCATTTCCAGCGGCGCGCGATTTCGTTGAACACAAACAACCCCGCGAACACCGCAAGCCAGATTGCCCAAACGGTCAGCGCGGGTACGCCCTGAGCAAATGTAAACATATCTCCCTTTCCCATTGCGCCGCTTTCCGGTGCGGCGAAACCGAACTCAAGCAACCCGCCGCGCTTTTCGCTCCTGCGCGGCGCTTCCGGCGGCTTGTTTCCCCACAAATTCCGCCTGATATCGCTAGTATCGCGCCGGAAATTCGCGCTGTCAAGAGGATGGATGATAAATCGATACTGGCGTTTCGATTGTTCAATTGTAGTAAAACATTGTTTGCTTGATATGTTGTTTATTCAACGTTTCTAAAACGTGGTTCGTCCATTTGTACAACCACTTTTGTGCACAATTACCGCATGATTCGGTATGTCTGATGCGTTCGGAAGTTTGTGGAACAACCACGGCGTTGTTCAGGCGATGGGGAGCGATAAACGACCAAAAAACGATCCGGCACGCCCACCGCGCGTTCGTGTTACTTCACACCAAACTACGTGGCAACGTGCCGGAACAAGACTGTATTATATGCTTGCCGTACAAAAACACAAGATGTGTTTTGTTATAGCGGGTATATAATTTTGAACATCCTGTGACTTTTACTTGACCTCTTGTGTCCAGCCGCGCGAATCGGGCAGCTTGCCGGTTTGAATGCCGGTGATCGTGTCGTAGATCTTCTGCGAGAGAGACCCGACTTCGCGGTTGTTGATCGTATATTCTTCACCGAGATACCTTAGCGTGCCCATCGGCGAGATGACGGCAGCCGTACCGCTGGCAAATGCTTCCTTCAGCGCGCCCTCTTTCGCGGCGGCGACCACTTCGTCGATGCTGACCTTGCGCTCGTTGGCGGGAACACCCCATTCGCGCAGAAGCGTCAGCACGCTGTCACGCGTGATGCCGGGGAGGATCGTTCCCGCAAGGGGAGCGGTCACCACCTCGTCGCCGATGACGAAGAACGCGTTGGAGGAGCCGACTTCCTCGATGTACTTGTGCTCAATCGCGTCGAGCCAGAGCACGTCGTTGCAGTCGCACTCATACGCCTTTTGCGAGGCGCGGAGGCTACCGGCGTAGTTGCCGCCGACCTTGGCGTAGCCCGTGCCGCCGTGCGCCGCGCGGATGTATTCGTCTTCCACGAAGATGCGCGTGGTGGAGAGCTTGCCGCGGTTAGCCGCATAATACGGGCCGGACGGGCAGAGGATGATCATGAAGCGATAGTGCTTCGCGGCTTTCACGCCCAGCGCGGCATCGTCCGCAATGATAAACGGACGGATATAGAGCGACGTGCCCGGCGCATCCGGCACCCAGTCCTTGTCCTCATGCACGGTGGCTTTGACGGCGGAGACGAAGAGCTCCTCGTCCATCTGCGGCATGCAGATGCGCTCGTTGGTGCGGTTGAGGCGGCGCGCATTCATCTCCGGACGGAAGAGCAGCACGCGGCCGTCTTCGGTCTTATACGCCTTCATGCCCTCAAACATCATCTGCGCATAGTGCAGCACGCTCGAAGCCGGGCTGATCAGGATATCGCCATAGGGGACTACCTTGCCGTCGTGCCAGCCCTGGCCCTCGTCATAGTCCATCACAAACATGTGGTCGGTAAACTGCTTGCCAAACACCAGTTCGTTCGCGCTGGGTTTGGGTTTGGGGTTCGGATTTCTCGTCACCGGAAACGTGTAACTCATCTCATGTCTCCTCATTCGTTCTCATATTTACTGCCTGTCGTCTGTTTGGCTGATCGGGCCATACAGCGTCGGCCTGCGGTCAAAAAATACTGGTAACTCTTTCCGGATGCGCTTCTGCGCTTCCAAAACAATTGAAGAGAAAATAATCTCTTCCCCTTCACCCGCTTCTACAAGGACATTCCCCAGCGGGTCGACGATCGCGCTGCTGCCGCCAAAGCACGTACCAAACGCGCTGCCGCAACCGTTACACAGCGCGACATACTGTTGGTTTTCAATGGCTCTCGCATCAAGCAGCGCTCGCATCTGTTTTGTCGCAACCTTTCGCCACTCAGCGGGGATAAACACCACCCTCGCGCCGGAGAGTGCCAGTGCGCGCGCGAGTTCCGGAAACCGTAAATCGTAGCAAATCATGATTCCGCACGTGACGCCGTCCAGCAGAAACGTAACGATTTGATCTCCCGCTTGGTATGCCTCCCCTTCGCCGGAAGGTGAAAAGAGATGCGTCTTGTCGTATTCCGCAACGCACGATCCCGCGCGGTCGAATACATAAGCGGTGTTATTCAGCGCGCCGCTTTTTCGCGCGAGCACGCTGCCCGCGACGATGTTGACGCCGTATCCCTTTGCAAGCGATCCACAGAGCGCCTTGGTACGCGCGCCGTCCTCATCCGCCAAACTTGCGTCGATCTGTTTCGGTGCAAAACCCGTGTTCCAGAGTTCGGGCAGCAGGATGACGTCCGGCTGACACTCTGCCGATTGCCGAATCAGCAATTCCGCACGGGCGAAGTTTTGCTCCGGCTCTGCCGCGCAAACGTCCATCTGAACACAGCAAATCTTCACGGCAGGTTCTCCTTCTCTCGCTCAAGGCGCATATTGTTGCACATTCTTTCCTTGATCATAACACGGTTTCGCATGTGCAAAAACACCCGTCGCAAGATATCATCTTGAGACGGGTGATCGGAATCGATCGTATCCCGCGGTACCACTCAAATTGCGCAATGTCTGCGCCACTCAACGGACTCCAGCAAGCCCTCCGCCTTGACGCGGCGTCTACGGAAAACCCTACTTGGAGGCGACAACTGCGCCCGTTTCAAATTTTCAGCTCGGAAGGGATGGGACAATGAATAGGTGCACCGCCGGGTTTCCACCCTCTCCGGCTCTCTAAACGCGGCCTGTTCGTCCGTCTTCGTCACAGCTATTATATATGATTTTTCTGCATAATATCAGCATTCGCCCTGTTTGTCAATGTATTTTTATGCCGTATACAATGCAGTTTTTGACGTGGAACGACGTTCGCATTTCAAGTTTGTGTTTTTCCGGTTCAAACAGCTCTCGGCGGATGCAGGCGCTCTTTCGGCTCGCCTTCCGCACCGCAAGCCGGACAATCCCGCCCCAGTGCCAGCGCACGCAGGTTTGATTCGATCAAGTGTTTTTTCTGCGCCGGAACGACCTGAGAAAGCACTTGATTTCGCTGCGTCTGCGTCAGCGGCAAACAGTCCTCCAAAAACGCGCCGAGTAGAATCATGTTTGCAAACCCGTCCAGCCCGGCGTCCGAGGCGATACGCGTCGCGAAGATTGCGCGATAGCGAACGTCCGTCCGCGCCGGCTGCTCCTGAATCAACGACGCGTCATAGATGATTTCGCCGCCGGTGCATACGCTCGCTTGATACACCAGGAACGAAGGCAGGTTCATCGCGATCAGCACGTCGGGTTCATGCACGATGGGCGAACCGATCGCATCATCGCTCAGGATCACCGAGCAATTCGCGGTGCCGCCGCGCATCTCCGGCCCGTAGGAAGGCAACCACGTGATCTGTTTTCCGAGACGCGCGCCCGCATACGCGATCCATTTTCCAAGAAAGAGGATACCCTGACCGCCAAATCCCGCGATCAAAATTCGCTGTGTTTTGCTCGAATTCTTTTGCATCAGACGTTCTCCTTTGCGCTTCTGTCTTTATAAACGCCCAATGGATAGTACGGAATCATCGCGCTGTCCATCCACCGGAGCGCTTCATTTGGCGTCATACCCCAGTTGGTCGGGCAGGAGGAGAGCACCTCAACCAGCGAAAATCCCCTGCCTTCGACTTGATTGCGAAACGCCTTTTCGATTGCTTTCTTCGCCGATAGCACGTTTTTGACCGAATTTGCCGAAACGCGTGTGATATATTCCGGCCCGTCGAGCTGCGCCAGCATCTCGCAAACCTTCACAGGAAAGCCGCAGAGCGCTTCATCACGCCCTCCGGGGGAAGTTTGCGTCACCTGACCCGGAAGCGACGTAGGCGCCATCTGGCCGCCTGTCATGCCATAGATCGCGTTATTGACGAAGATGATGGTGATGTTCTCGTTTCGCGCCGCGGCGTGCACCGCCTCCGCCATACCGATGCTGGCGAGATCGCCGTCTCCCTGATAGGCAAACACGATGGAGTCCGGATTCGCCCGCTTGAGGCCTGTGGCGACCGCGGGTGCGCGCCCGTGCGCGGCAACGGTCATATCCAGATTGAAATAGTTATAAGCCAAAACCGAGCAACCGACGGGCGCTACCCCGACGGTGCGTCCCTCGATTTCTAGCGCATCGATCGCCTCCGCCACCAGGCGATGGATGATGCCGTGCGTGCAACCGGGGCAATAATGCGTCGGCGCCGTCGTCAGCGCATGCGGTCGAGATGCTACGATCATACCGCTTCTCCTTTCGCCACGCGCTCGATAGCCGCCAGCACCTGCTCCGGTGCGGGAATCATGCCGCCGACGCGGGAAACCAGTGAAACCGGCCTCGCGCAACGAATCGCGAGCTCGATATCCTGTATCATTTGCCCCATGGAAAGCTCGACCGAGAGAAAATGCCGCGCCTGTTTCGCGGCGTTCGCCAGCGCCTCGTTCGGGAAAGGCCAGAGCGTGATCGGGCGAATCAATCCCGCGCGGATGCCGTTTGCGCGCGCCGCCGCAACCGCGTTTTTCGAAACACGCGCCGCGATACCGTAGGCAACGAGACAGATTTCCGCGTCCTCCATGCAATATGTTTCAACCATCGCTTCTTCGCGCTGCACGCGCGCATAGCGGGCAAAGCGGGAAACATTTTTTTGTTCCAGCTCTTCCGGCGCAAGATAGAGCGAGGTGATCACGCGCTTATCCCGTTCGTTTCCCGTGCCCGTCAGCGCCCAGGGTTTCTCATAGCTTGTCGGCTTCGCGCTCTCCAGCTTAACCTGTTCCATCATTTGCCCGATCGTGCCGTCGGCTAAGATCATCGCGGTCATGTTGTATCGATCCGCGAGGTCAAAGCCATGTATCGTGAGGCTTGCCATCTCCTGCACGCTGGCAGGAGCAAGCACGATGTTGCGGAAAATCGCCATGTCCGCCGCCGCGCGTCGCCTGAAAATAGTCCGCCTGCGCGGGCTGGATGCCGCCGAGCCCCGGGCCCGCGCGCTGCACATTGACCACAAACGCGGGCAAGTCGCTTCCCGCCAGATAGGACAGTCCTTCGCTTTTCAGCGAGATGCCCGGGGCTGGAAGAGCTTGTCATCGCCCGTTTTCCAGCGCAACTCGCACCGTAAAGCATATGGATCGCGGCAATTTCGCTCTCCGCCTGTAAAAACACGCCGCCAACCTCCGGCATGCGCTTTGCCAAATATGCGCCAATTCTCCGTCTGCGGCGTGATGGGATAGCCAAAGTAAAACCGGCATCCCGCCTGAATCGCCGCCTCCGCGAGCGCCTCGTTTCCCTTCATCAAAACCGTGTTTGCCATCTTCACCCTCCCTAGCGCGAGATCGAAATCACGCAGTCCGGACACATCAGCGCGCAAAAACCGCATCCGGTGCAGCGGGATTCGTCCATCATCCCGCGCGGGCGCGTGGCCTTTGTGATTGATCGTGGTGGCATCCAAACAGAGGATCTTTTTTCGGGCAGGCTTCTACGCAAAGTCCGCAGCCCTTGCAGTGTTCCGCCTGTATCGTGAGCTTTACCATGTGGTTTTTTGCCTCCTGTTGCGCAGGATTGATTCATCCGAATGGAGTTTCGTTTTCTTCGGCATGATACAATCCTTGTTTCAACGAATCCTCAACTCGTTAGTAGTACTAACTATTAGCTTCTTTGATTCCGCGAAAAAAAAATAAGTCTTCCGGCGTTCGCATTTAGTTCGTAGTACTAACCATTATATCCGCGTACTCACGTTTTCGCAACAAATCACGGTCAAAAAAAAGAAGCGGACATTCCGCTTCTCGCAAAAATTGAGAGAAAATCAATAATTTTCAATCGCCACCGCGCTCCACGCGATCCGAGATATCCTTGCCTAGGAATAGCTTGGCAGGTTGCGGCAAAATCCTCCGCGCTGTCGCTGGCATAATAGCGACGGTGTCCCGCGCGATCGGGATCGTTGAGCTGGTCTCGCTCGGACAGCAGCGCAGCAGCAGCACGCGCCGCCTCCTCACCCGTGTCGATGAGCGTGACTCCCGCACCCATATAGTCCGAAATCACATCCATCAAAAGCGGATAGTGCGTGCAGCCGAGCACCAGCGTGTCCACGCCCGCCGCCTTGACGGAGGAGAGATACTCCTCTACCACGCGCTCGGTGACCGCGTCCCCGCGCCGCACCCTGCCGTCCTCAACCAGCGGCACGAGCAGCGGGCAGGCTTTCGCGGTGAGCGCGGCTTCCGGCAGCAGCGCGCGGATGCTTGCTTCATATGCGCCGCTGCGAATCGTTGCCTTGGTGCCGATCACGCCGATGTTGCCCGACTTTGTCGCGCGGACGGCGGCTTTTGCCGCAGGCTGCACCACGCCGAGAATCGGCAGGTCATTTTCCCGTTTGAGCACGTCCAGCGCGGTGGTCGATACCGTACCGCAGGCAATGACGATCGCCTTAAGGTCAAAACTGCGCAAAAACGCAACGTCCTGCCGCGCATAGCGCACGATGGTCTCCGCAGAGCGTCCGCCGTAAGGCACGCGCCCCGTATCGCCAAAATAAACGATATCCTCGCCCGGCAGCAGACGGATCATCTGCCGCACGCAGGTTAGGCCGCCCATACCGGAATCGAACACGCCGATGGGTCTATTGTCCATATCTTCACCTCAAACGCGTAAAAAAAGCGGGCAAGCGCGGCCTGCCCGTTTCAATCATTCAGAAACACGCCTGAGTATTATACCACATTTTCACGCGGGCGCATATGCTCCGCGCCCGCTCAGGCGCGTAGCAGCGGAAGCATGCCGGTGAGGCGGTTGACCTTCTTCTTGTCGCCAAAGAGCGCGATGCCGTAATAGGCATGCTCGCTTTCCGGCGTTTCGGCGGTCTTTTTCTCGAACTCTTCGTATACGTTAATCTTTTGCGCAACGTCGGAAAAGTCCACCACAGTCAGCGCGGAAAACTCCGGCTCAAACAGGCGAAGGCGCAATTCTTTCAGCAGCGATTCGTCGCCCTTGAGCATGGAGATCGGATAGGTGCTGATGCCTGTATGCACATAGTTTGAGGCATCCGTCACATCATTTCCTACGATCTGCGGCTGAAGTTGTCCTATCGTGATGCCGAGCATTGCGGCGGTGTTGGCGATGAGCCCCAGCGGCAGGTCGCTATCGATCACCATGACGCATTTTTGTTCCGGTGTGTTCATGTCTCGTTCTGTTCTCCCTGATTATCATCTTGTTTTTCGGCAAACACGCGGCGATATTGCCCCGGCGTCAGCCCGTTAAAGCGCTTGAATACATTGGTGAAGTGGCTCTGATCCGAAAATCCGGCGCATAGCGCAACCTCCGCCGCGGGAACACCCTGCCGGAGCAGTGTCTTCGCGCGATCGATACGGATTGTCTCCAGATAGCTATACGGCGTAATACCCGTCTCTTTGGTAAACGCGCGAAGCAGATGATATTTACTCAGCCCCGCGATCTCGCTAAGCGCATCCAGCGAAACCTGCTCCGATCTATTGGCGGCGAGATAGTCGCAAACCGCGCGTACCTCGGCGCGAATCTCCGGCGCTTGGCCTTGCTCTCCCGTTTCGGCGTAGTCCCGCAGAAGCTGTTCGAGTAAAAAGTAAAACCGCTCTTCCTTTTGCACGCCGCGCTCCCCGCGCAGAATCATGCCATGCAGCTCCCGCAAATCATCGATCAAATCGCTGTGGAATACGACGGATCGCGTAAAGACGGGTTGTGTTTCCGTGCCGAGTATCTCGCGCGCGGCTTTCGCCATCG
This sequence comes from Christensenellaceae bacterium, assembly GCA_963665375.2. GTDB lineage: Bacteria > Bacillota > Clostridia > Christensenellales > CAG-138 > UBA7703. The sequence goes on along the minus strand of CAXXUL010000004.1, from coordinate 795,798 downwards.
CGTCCGGCCCGATGTTGATGCAACGATAATCGAGCGGCTGATTTTGATAGGCTTCGCACGCATGGTTTTCGCCGGGGTTGAACAGCAGCAGATCGCCGGGCGCGGTCAGCAGACATTGTCCGCGCACCTTGAGCTTTCGCTGCCCGCGCTCGATAAACCCGATCACGTAGTGCTCGTGAAAGTGGTTTGGAAACGCCTGCATCACACCCTGAAACTGATAGGCTTCCACCATCAGTTCCGGATCGTATCGCGCGGTGCGCAGTTCGCTTTTTTTCTCTTTCGGCTGTCCCATTGCCAAAGAATACCTCGTTTCAAAACCGGATTCTTGCAAGATATTGCGCTGTTTGTCTATATTATAACGCAGGGTGTGAAAAAAGCGCCGCCATGTTTGGCGACGCTTGCGTTGAATGATTGTTTTACCCGATCTGCGGGAAGAGCGCTTTCACAGCGGGATAGATTTTTACGAATTTTTGATATTGCGCCTCGTAGCGCGCCGCAATCTCAGGATCGGGCTTGACGGTTGCGTTCACGTGCACCATCTTTTCCGCAATCTCCTCGACCGAGCCGTATTCACCGCAGGCGACCGCAGCCAGCATCGCGCCACCAAGGCCGGGGCCTTCTTCAGAGGTGATGGTGTCGATCTCCAGATTGAGGATGTTCGCAAACATCTTCTTCCAAAGCTTGCTCTTGGCTCCGCCGCCGCAGATCTTACTGCGGTCGATCTGGATACCGAGGGACTTTGCGACCTCGACGGAATCGCGAATAGCAAACGCCACGCCTTCCAGCACCGCCTGCGTCATGTCCGCGCGGGAAGTATCCATCGTCATGCCGATAAACGTGCCTCGCGCGGCAGGATCGTTGTGCGGCGAGCGCTCACCCATCAGATATGGCAGGAAGAACACGTGGTTGGTGCCGAGCTTGTCGTCCGTAATCGGTGCTTCCAGTCCTTTATAGTCCTTGCTCTCGAGGATGTCTTCCATCCACCATTTGCTGCAGGAGCCTGCGGAAAGCATGCAGCCCATCAAATGATAGTTGCCGTCTGAATGCGCGAAGGAGTGCAGCGCGTTGTGGCTGTCTACGCTAAACGCGCAGTTGCTAATGAATACCGTACCGGAAGTGCCGATGGAGATATTGCATCTTCCTTCGCCGACCGTTCCGGTGCCGACGGCTGCCGCCGCGTTGTCGCCCGCACCCGCGCAGACCAACACCTTCTCCGGTAATCCGAGTGTCTTTGCCGCCTCCGCCGTGAGCGTGCCGACCGCCTCGTAGCTTTCAAAGAGCTTCGGCATCTGCTTTTCCGTGACACCGCAGATATCCAGCATCGGCTGAGACCAGCAGCGGTTTTTCACGTCCAGCAGCAGCATACCGGAGGCATCGGAAAAATCCGTGCTGTGTACGCCGGTCAGCAGATAGGTAATGTAGTCCTTCGGCAGCATGATCTTGGCGATCTTCTTGAAGTTCTCCGGCTCGTTTGCGCGCATCCAGAGAAGTTTCGGCGCGGTAAAGCCGGCAAAGGCGATATTGCCCGTCCATTCGGAGAGCTTGTCCTTGCCGATCACGTTGTTGAGATAGTCGGTCTCCTTTGCCGTGCGCCCGTCGTTCCAAAGAATCGCAGGACGGATGACCGCGTCGTTTTCGTCCAGCACCACGAGTCCGTGCATCTGCCCGCCGACGCCGATGCCGGCAACAAGCGAACGGTCAATGTCACGCGTGAGTTCGGGGATGCACTCATACACCGCTTTTTGCCAGTCCTCCGGCTTTTGCTGAGACCAGCCGGGATGCGGAAACTCCAACGGATATTCGCGGGAGGCGATGTTCAGAACAGCGCCGTCGCTATCCATAAGCAGGGTTTTGAGTGCGGATGTGCCAAGATCGATGCCGATGTAATACATAGTTTCACCTCATGCAAAATTTGGGCGACGTCACCGCCGCCCATGTGTTAGGAGGAACCCGAATTAACCGAAGAGCACGCTGTTGACGACGCTCTCCAGATATTCCTGCTTGCCGCTGCCGGGAAGCTTCGGCGCTTTTGCCGCGGCGGCTTTCGCCGCGCATTCTTCCAGCGTCGCTTCGCCGCTCGCGATGCGCGCGCCGATGCCCTCTTTGTAGCTCGCGTAGCGCTGCTCAACGAACTCGTCGATACGACCGTCTTCGATGAGCGCCGCCGCCTTGAGAAGTCCCAGCGCAAACGTGTCCATGCCGAGGATGAATGATTCGAACATATCTTCATACGTGTAGCTCGGTCGGCGGCTCTTCGCGTCAAAGTTGAATCCGCCGGTGAGTCCGCCGGACTTGAGCACTTCATACATGCACATCGTGGCTTCATACACGTCGTAGGGGAATTCGTCCGTATCCCAACCGAGCAGCAGGTCACCCTGGTTTGCGTCGATGCTGCCGAGCATGCCGTTGACGCGGCTGACGCGCAGATCGTGCTGGAAGGTGTGGCCCGCCAGCGTCGCGTGGTTGGCTTCGATGTTGAGTTTGAAATCTTTGTCCAGACCATATGCGCGGAGGAAGCCGATCGCCGTCGCCGCGTCGTAGTCATACTGGTGCTTCATGGGCTCTTTGGGTTTTGGCTCAATGTAGAAATCACCCGTAAAGCCGATGCTGCGCCCGTAGTTGACCGCCATGTGCATGAGCCGCGCGATGTTTTCCTGCTCAAACTTCATATCGGTGTTGAGGAGCGTTTCGTAGCCTTCGCGACCGCCCCAGAAGACGTAACCGCGACCGCCGAGTTTGACGGTGAGTTCCAGCGCTTTCTTGACCTGCGCCGCGGCGAAGCAGAATACTTCCGCGGAGTTTGAGCTGCCCGCGCCGTTCATAAAGCGGGGGTTAGAGAACATATTCGCCGTACCCCAGAGGCAATGAATGTCGGTTCCCTTCATCTTCTCGAGGATATAGTCGGTGATCTCGTCGAGTCTGCTGTTGGTTTCGTTGATGTCCTCCGCTTCGGGCACAAGGTCAACATCATGGAAACAGAAATAGCGGATGCCGACTTTTTGCATGAATTCAAAGCCCGCGTCCACCTTCGCCTTTGCGTGCGCCATGGTTCCCTTTTCTTCGCCAAAGGACTTATCCGCCGTCACATCGCCAAACATATCTTTGCCGGCGTTGCAAAGATTATGCCACCAGGCCATGGCAAAGGGCAGGTGCTCGCGCATCGGTTTGCCCTGCACAATGCGCTCCGCATCGTAAAACTTGAATGCAAGCGCGTTCTTGCTTGCGGGACCCTCATAACGAATCTGGGGAATCCCCGTGAAGAGTTCAGCCATCGTGTTTTGTATCCTTTCGTCCACGTTGTTTGAGATAGATTAACTAAATTTTTAAACGTATCTAAGTTTAGAAGTGCGATTAATTTAGCTTAATTATATGATACTAGATTCTATGCTTTTGTCAAGATACAATCTATATAGGAATTCGGAATATGGGAATCCTTCATAAATAACTTTACTTCTTAACTTAAAACTTGTATAATATGATTAATTTAGTACAAAAATAAGGAACACATCATGGCAGACGTAACCGCTCGAGACCTCGCCAATATGCTTGGCATCTCTACTGCCGCCGTCTCAATGGCACTAAACGGAAAACCCGGCGTTAGTTCCGAAACGCGCACCAAGGTGCTCGCTGCGGCAACGAAGCTTGGTTATGTTACTCCGAAGTCGCGCCAGAGCGAACGGCAGGCAAAAAACATCGTTAGTTTCGTGATCTACGTCGGCGTCGGCGTAGCGGAGCAAACGACTTTCTCCACATTTGTCATGAGAGGTGCGGAAGCCGCTGCAAAAGAGATGGGCTATCGCATCCTTGTGCACTACTTCTACGCCGATCAGCCGTGGGATGATCAGATTAAGCGTATCCTATCGGACACCTGCGGCGTGGTCATGCTTGGAACAGATATCACGCTTCCCCAGCGGGACGCGTTTTTGCACTTTTACACGCTTGGCAACGTGCCGCTGGTCATCATCGACAATTTCCTGTTTTCCGCTTATGTGGACTGTGTCGGAAACGACAATACTTACGGCGTGAAATCTGCCGTGAGCTACCTCATCAATTGCGGGCACAAGAAGATCGGCTATCTTCGCTCCAAGCAGCGCATCGTCAATTTTGACGACCGCGAACTCGGCATTCATCTTTCCATGGCTGAGCATAAGGACGAAGGACTTGACCCTCTGCAGGTGATCGATGTCGATATTTCGCCGGACAAGGCGAGAGAAGATATCTTCACCTGGCTTCGTGCGGGCAATGTTCCCGCCGAGGCGTTTTTCTGCGAAAACGACATGCTCGCCGCAGCGTTCATCCGCGTACTCAAAGAGAGCGGATACCGCGTGCCGGAAGACGTCTCCGTCATGGGGTTTGACGACGTGCAGATCTGCGAAATGATCGACCCGCCCATCACCACGATGCACGCGTTTAAAGAGCGTCTCGGTCGCATCTCGGTCGACCTGCTGCATACGCGAATCGAAGCCGGCGACACGATTCAAACCAGTCAGGAGACCGGGCTGATGAAAGTCGCGCTCTCACTTCAGCTCAAGGAGCGCAAAAGCGTCAGTTGCCGCAAAACGCGCGCGTAATATTTGTTTTCTGTGCACTGCGCCCGAAGCAAAGCATCTGGCGCAGTGCTTATATGGATCATTTAAAATACAATACGGAGGCTCTTGAATGAAGTACGGGGTTTTTAACGACGCCGCCCGGGAATACGTGATTGAAACGCCAAAGACACCACTCCCGTGGATCAACTACCTTGGTTCGCGGGATTTTTTTCGGCTTATTTCCAACACCGCGGGCGGATATTGTTTCTATAAAGATGCGAAATTGCTGCGCTTAACGCGCTATCGTTACAACGAGAATCCGCTCGATATCAACGGGCACTATTTTTATGTTAAGGACAATTCCTCCGTTTGGAACATCGGTTGGCAACCTGTCCGGACGGAGCTGGATCGCTATCGCTGCCGCCACGGGCTCGGCTATACGATACTCGAGAGCGCGAAAAACGGGCTCTTTGCCACGCAGGAAACGTTTGTGCCCGTGGATGATAACTGCGAGCTGACCCGTGTTTCATTGACCAATGAAACCGATCAGGAAAAACAGATCGATCTATTTTCCGCGGTGGAATTCTGTCTCTGGAACGCCGTGGACGACATGAGCAACTTTCAGCGCAACTACTCCATCGGCGAGGTCGAGGTGGAGGGCAGCCGCATCTATCACAAGAGCGAATACCGCGAGCGGCGCAATCACTTCGCCGTGTTTTCGGTCAACGCGCCCGTGGACGGATTTGACACCGACCGCACCGCATTTTGCGGCGCTTACCATAGTTTTGCCGATCCGGAAGCGGTGTTTGCCGGCGAGAGCAAAAACAGCATCGCGCACGGTTGGCAGCCCATCGGCAGCCACCACATCCGCCTGACGCTCGCTCCCGGTGAAACCAAACGGTATATCTATACCCTCGGCTATTGCGAAAACCCCGTTGCCGAGAAGTTCATCGCGCCGAATGTGATCAACAAATCGCCAGCCGATCGTTTGCTTGAAAAATATACGACCGACGCGCAGTTTGAGACCGCGTTTGCGGAACTCAACGCGCACTGGGAAGGGCTTCTCTCACGCTTCTCTGTCAAAACCGGCGATGATAAGCTTGACCGCATGGTGAATATCTGGAACCAATACCAGTGCATGGTTACGTTTAACATGAGCCGCAGTGCAAGCTATTTTGAGAGCGGCTTGGGCCGCGGAATGGGTTTCCGGGATTCCTGTCAGGATCTGCTGGGGTTTGTGCATCTGATTCCTGAGCGCGCAAGAGAGCGCATCCTCGACATCGCGGCGACGCAGTTTCCCGACGGCAGCGCGTATCACCAATATCAGCCGCTGACCAAGCGCGGCAATGCGGACGTTGGCACGGGTTTTAACGACGACCCGCTCTGGCTCATTGCGGGAACGGCAGCGTATCTGCGCGAGACGGGCGATTTCTCGATTCTCGACGAGATCGTGGATTTTGACAACGATCCCGCTCTGGCACAGCCGCTGATGGAGCACCTGCGCAGAAGTTTTCAATATACCGTGACCCACAAGGGCCCGCACGCGCTGCCGCTGATCGGTCGCGCGGACTGGAACGACTGCCTCAACCTCAATTGCTTCTCCACCGAACCGGGCGAGAGCTTCCAAACATTTGGGCCGAACGAAGGCCCTGTTGCGGAGAGCGTGTTCATCGCCGGCATGTTCGTGAAATACGGCAAAGAATACGCCGAACTCTGCAACTATCTCCACCTGACAGATGAAGCCGAGAGCGTACGCCGTGAAGTACAGACGATGACGCGCGCCGTGCTGGATGCAGGTTGGGATGGTGAATGGTTCCGCAGGGCGTATGATGCTTACAGCAACCCCGTCGGCAGCAAGCTCTGCGAAGAAGGCCAGATTTTTATCGAGCCGCAAGGTATGTGCGTTATGGCGGGCATCGGCATCGAAGAAGGATTCGCCGCGCGCGCGCTGGAAAGCGTGAAAGAGCGGCTCGACAGCAAGCACGGCATCGTGATGCAACAGCCAGCCTATACGCGCTATCACGTAGAGCTCGGTGAAATCAGCTCCTATCCGCCGGGATACAAGGAAAACGCGGGCATCTTCTGCCACAACAATCCCTGGATCAGCTGCGCCGAAACCGTGCTGGGCCACGGCGACCGTGCGTTTGAGGTATACACACGCACCTGCCCCGCATATGTGGAGGACATCAGCGAAATCCGCCACACAGAACCGTATGTATACTGTCAGATGGTCGCGGGCGTAGATGCGCCGACCTTCGGCGAAGGAAAGAACAGCTGGCTCACCGGCACCGCAGCATGGACGTTTATGAACGTCAGCCAATATATCCTCGGGATTCGCCCCACTTTAAGCGGGCTTGCAATCGATCCTTGTCTGCCGTCCTCGATCAAGGGGTTCCAGTGCGAAAGAATCTTCCGCGGGGTCAAATACTACATCTCGGTCGAAAAGCCTGAAGGCGTCAGCAAAGGTGTGCGTTCCATCACCGTTGACGGCAAGCCGATCGAAGGTAATGTCATCCCGTTTGAGGACAACCTTTCCGAGCGCAACGTTTCCGTTGTGATGGGGTAACGAAGGAGGCTTCATGTCGTTTCCAAAAGAGTTCATCTGGGGCGCTGCGAGTGCGGCTTATCAGATTGAAGGCGCGGTGGCTGAGGACGGACGCGGACAAACCGTTTGGGACGCGTTTTCCCATACCGCGGGTAAAACTTACGAAGGTCACACAGGCGACATCGCCTGCGACAGCTATCATCGCTTTGAGGAGGATTTAGCGGCGCTCATTTCGCTCGGTGTCAAACATTATCGCTTTGGCATCGGTTGGACGCGCATCTTTCCCGATGGAAGAACGCTGAACGAGTATGGATTCGACTACTACGACAAAGTGATCGATCTGTTGCTGAAAAACGGCATTACCCCTTGGATGACGCTCTTTCATTGGGATACGCCTCAGGCGCTGGAAGACGAAGGCGGTTGGCAAAATCGCGAAACGGCAGAGCTTCTTGCGCAGTTTGCGGGCGTCGTTTCCGCGCATTTTCGCGGGCGTGTTTCGCATTATTTTACCATCAACGAACCGCAATGCTTCATTGGGCTGGGTTACGAAGCCGGCTGGCACGCGCCTGGGCAAACGCTCAACGGGGCTCCGCTTCTTACCTGCTGGCACAACGCCATGCTCGCGCACGGTTTGATGGTGCAGGCCGTTCGCGCGGTGGATCCTTCCGCGCAAATCGGGCTTGCCTCCTGCGGACTTTGCTGCATCCCCGAAACCGACTCGCCAGCGGATATCAAAGCCGCGAGAACAGCGATGTTTACCTTTGGCATGCATCCTGATTTCTCGCTTTTTTCGCAAAACGCGTTTCTTGACCCCGCGCTGCTGGGTTATTACCCGGATCATCCGTTCTTTCGTCAGGTCGACATCGCCGCGGAAGACCTCGCGATCATTCATCAACCGATCGACTTCATCGGGTTGAATTTTTACAACGCCTACATCGTCCGCGCGGGCGAATCAGGGCCTGAATATGTCCCCTTCCACCGTGGTTATGCGCGTACGGCGATCCGCTGGCCCATCACGCCGGGCATGATGTATTTCTGCACGAAGTTCATCTACGATCGTTACCAGTTGCCCGTCTACATCACGGAAAACGGGCTGAGTTGCAACGATAAAATCTATCTTGACGGCAAGGTGCACGATCCCGATCGAATCGATTTTCTCCGGCGTTACCTGCGCGAATACAAACGCGCGGGAGAAGACGGCGTTGATATCCGCGGATATTTCCACTGGAGCTTGATCGATAATTTCGAGTGGAGCAATGGATATGAGGAGCGCTTCGGCTTGTTCTATGTCGATTACGAAACGCTAGAACGCCACCCGAAAGATAGTGCGCTTTGGTATCGCTCCGTCGTGGAAAGCAACGGCGAAAATATCTAACTGAATCTAAACGTAGTCAGGGCGCCGGAAATCCGGCGCTCTGTTGTATTGATATTGCATCTATTTTTGTTTAATCTTCGATGGTGACTTCTTCCTGCGTTTGATCCAGATTCAGCGTTTTTCGAAATATTTTTACCGTCCAATACATCGGCAGAGAGATTCCGCCCGCGAGCCAGAGCCAACCCAGGTATACATACACTTCGTAGATGGTCAACGGCAGCCCAAGCGTCACTACCCAGATGACGAGCACCAACAGCGTTCGCGGAAACTGCGCAAAAGCGAGCAATAATGCGTTTTTCAGGTGTCCCCCAAGCGTATTACGAAACCGCGCAATCAGCGGATATAACCATAAAGAGGCTAGTAACACCCCCGCACCGACGGCTGCGGCAAAGATGATGAAAAATACGTTGTCCGGCTCGGAATACTCCACCGCGAACCACAGGTCCCCGAGCAAAATGAGTATTACAACAAGCTCCAGCAACCAACATGCGGTGGCCTGGCGAAACGCCGCCTTAAAGTCCTGAAAAAATGTGCGGTAAACCAGTCCGGTCTCCTTCTTTTGCAGCGTTCTGCATACGCCAGCATAGCAGGCGGTTGCCGAAGCACCGATCGTAAAGACTGGAATCGAGCAAATGAGAAACAGCAGGTTGAGAATCACGATATCTCCGAGAAATGACAGTGTATTCCGAAATTCTGCGCGAAGCAGACGAAACCGCTCCTTCATGCGAAATATACCCTCCTTTGAGAAGAAAGCGCCTGTCCCAACGAAAGGACAGGCGCCCGTAACGTACGTTAACTTCGATTTTACTCCTTGACCGAGCCCAGCGCAACGCCCGCGATGATGTACTTCGAAAGCAGGAAGTAGACGATGAACAGCGGCAGAACGGACAGCGTCAATGCGAGATAAACCGCACCGTACTCGGTTCTGTAGATGTCGCCCTTCAAGAGACTGACCATGATTGGCATGGTGTAGTTCTCTTTCTTCGTTAAGAGGATCATCGGCAGGAACAGCGCATTCCAAGTGGTCACGTAGGTGAAGATCGCCTGTGTTGCCATAGCGGGTTTCATGATCGGCAGCACGATGCTGTTGAAGGTACGGAACTCGCCCGCGCCGTCGATACGCGCCGATGCGACGATATCCAGATTCAGAGACGGCAGCATGTATTGCCGCATGAAAAACACCGTCATCGGCGCTGCTATCGCTGGTAAGATCAGCGCAAGCAGGTTATTCGTCATTCCAATGCGATACATGAACTGATAGAATCCAATGCTGACGACCTGCGTCGGAATCATCATGACCGCGAGGATCAGCGTGAAGAACGGCTGGCGCATTTTCCACTCATACGCAACCAGCGAATATGCCGTCAGCGTTGAAAAATAGATGGAGAGAGCCGTAGCACCCGTCGCGATAATGAGGGAATTCAAAAAGCCCGTATACGGGTTAAATGTCTTCCCGGTCAGCACCTTGAAGTTGCTCAGAATATGCGTGGAAGGCAACAGCGAGATCGCATGACTCTGAATCTGTACGGTACTGCGCGTTGCGTTGACGATCATGATCCAGAATGGCATGATGCTCAGTACCGCGAGAATGATGCAAACAATATAGATAAATATGCTTGCTTTTCTTCTACCTCTTCTCATGCTTCTGCCCCCTTGCTGAGTTTCTCCATGCGTTTGATCGCACGTTTGGCTTTCACTTCCGAGCGATCACGCATGAGAAAGAAAGTAACACCGGAGAGAATTGCGATGATCACAAACATGATCATGCTCGCTGCAGCAGCTTTGTTGTACAGGTAGGAGCCGGAGAACGCTTGCGCATAGATGAACACACTCGTGGTCATGGTCGCGTTTGCAGGACCGCCGTTCCAGATGTACAGCTTCGGAATATCGAACATATTCAAGCCGCCGATGAGACTCGTGATCAATGTGAAGATCAGGATCGTGCGCATGCAGGGCAGCGTGATTTGGAAGAACGTTTGGGAGGGCGACGCGCCGTCGATCTCCGCCGCTTCAAACAGCTCCGGATTGATGCCCAACACACCCGAAATCAGGATGATTGTGGTATATCCATACCACTGCCAGAATTGAATAAACGCGACGACGATCTTGGCAGCCCAGGGACTGGTCGAGAAGTCAAACGGCTTTTTGATCCAATGAAGCGACTGCAAAATGTCGTTGACCGGACCGACAGGGTACGCGAAAATGGACGCATATAAAATCGCCACGGTTGCCGCAGTGATAATGTTCGGTAGATAAAAGAGAACTTTGAAAGCGCCTTGGCCGTGAATCTTCCGGCTGCGGTTGGTAAACCAGGCAGTCAGCAACAACGCGAGCCCAATCTGAGGAATGAAGTTCATCACCCAGATGACGATCGTATTGACCAACGATGCGCGGAATGTCTTATTGGCAATAATACTGGCAAAGTTGTCGAACGGATGCTCAAGGAACTTAAACGACGTCGCAACAACGCCTTTAAAGTCTGTGAAACCGATCACGGCGGTAAACACCGTCGGATAGAGCATAAAGATGAGAAAGATGATGATGAACGGTATACTGAACAAATAACCGTATTTGGCGTAACTAACGCCTTTGATCTTGGGCTTTTTTTCTTCTTGATAAAGAGGCATAACCGCTTCCCCCTATGGTTCAGATTTGTTTCGGTTGATGCGGGTGTGGACGGACGGAAGAGATCCGTCCGTCCACATTCATCATATACCTAATTTGGTTTGGTGAAAACAGTTGCCTCTTAGTTGGCTTCGATTCCCAGCGTATCGGTCACCGCCTGTTTGAACGCGGCAATCGCGTCGTCGCGGGAGATGTTGCCGGCCGTGTACTGACGGACCTGGTCACGCCAGAGGTTGTTGATGGTTTCGTCATACTGGGTCAGGTTCTTGCCGTTTGCAAACTGGTTCGCCGGTACGAAAACGTCAAACATGTTCTGGCCGCCGAGGAACGCGAGTTCGCCATTGGACTTCGCCATAACGGTACCGGAAGCAACGGTGTCCTTCGTGCCGCCTTCGCCGTTGAGCGTGCCGTTCGCCCACATATACTGCAGGCCGTCTTCGCCGGTCTGGAGGGTGATCCAGTCGATGAGCTTGCCAACCGCTTCCAGCTTGCTGGAATCTTTGTTGGCCAGAACCCACGTGCCGCCCCAGAAGAAGCCGACCGGCGGTTCGCAAACTGCCCAATCGCCATAGGTGCCTTCGCCAACTTTTTCACCGCCGGAATGTCCAGCCATGACGTAGTTGATCAGCCAAGCGGGTCCGAAGAATCCGAAGATGGGCTGTGCGCCAATACCCTGCATATCCGCGAACCAGGCATCCTGCCAGTCACGGGTGTCATTGTAGTAGCCGCCATCTTTGAGTTTCATGGAGAGGTCGAGGAACGCTTCACGAGCGGGGTCAATGTTCAGCTTGCCATCGACGATCCAGCCGGTCGGCGAGCTGTTTTCCACTGCGTGCCAGATGTCGCCATCGCCGGAGACGATGCCGTAGCCCTTCGCCTTAAGCTCGGCGGCTGCTGCAAAGAACTTGTCCCAGCCCGGTCCGATCTTGTCTTTGATGACGGCGGGATCATCGGTTCCCCAGGTGTCGATCGCCAGCGAGCGGCGATAGATGAACGCACCACCGGTTGCCTGATAGCCGAGGCCGACGAGAGCGCTGTCGCTCGGGCGGGTGCCGATGTCGATGGTGTACTGTGCGATGTCAGCGGCTTTCGTTGCCGCAGCAACATCGATGCCAAGGTCAGCGTACTTCGCAGCATAGCTGCTCATGTCGCCCTGCGTGTACTTGAGCACGAATGCAGATTCGGCGCAGTACATATCCGGGGCATCCTTACCGCCAGCGGCCAGAGCCTGGTCCAGAGCGGGCTGGTAGAGACCATCTGTGGTGGCGATGATGGTCGCATTGATGGTGTAGCCGAAATCCGGATGCGAGGCAATATACTTGTCCAGCATTTTCGGAACTTCGTCCGTGAATGTGTAGATGTTGATGACTTTGTCACCTTCCGCTGCCGGTGCTTCGGTGGCGGCGGGGGCTTCGGTCGCTGCTTCGGTGGCAGGCGCTTCCGTTGCGGGTTCCGCAGCGGGGGTCGCGGGTGCGCAGCCAGCAAACGTGGCCAGCATCAGCACGAGAGACAGAATAATCGCGATAGTCTTTTTCATTGCTTCCTGATACTCCTCCTTTAAAATTGCGCCACAATGTACACAGCGGGGGTATTCAATTCGTTTTTTTTAAAATTGATTTCGTCACGAAGTGTACAAGGATGTGACACAATCATTATAGGTTGTGCTTAAGTTTAAGTCAAGATTGATTTTGAAATTAATTTGGTTAAGCTTAATTTCGCAGTATTGATATTGACTTCACGACACCTATGGGGCAAAATGATATTATCAGGTCAAAAAGGAGCGAAACAAGGGCGAATGATCTACTTAGACTACGCTGCAACCTCGCCCGTCTATCCCGCGGTTCTGGACGAAATGAACGCGATTTCGCGCGATTTTTACGCAAATCCTTCCTCATTATATACAATTGGCTATTCTGCGAGAAAAATACTCCAGCAAAGCCGTGAAACGCTCGCCGCATCCATCGGCGCGCAGACGGACGAAATCGTTTTCACTTCCGGCGGCACCGAGAGCAATAACCTTGCACTTTTTGGTGTTTTGCACGCAAATCGCAAAAAAAAACACTTTATCGTAGGCAACACGGAGCACCAAAGTATTCTTTCCCCCGCGCGCGCATTGGAACGGGAAGGGTATTCATTGAGTATTCTTTCCTGTGATCAAAACGGACGCTATTCTTTGCAGGAACTACAGCGGCTGATTCGTCCCGATACCGCGCTTGTGAGTCTGCAAATCGCGAACCATGAAACGGGCGTGCTGCAACCCGTCGCGGAGATCGGCGCCATCACGCGCGCCAACCGCATTCCGCTTCACTGCGACGCGGTCACGGCCTACGGTCATATTCCGCTCGACGTACGCGCGCTCAAGATCGATTTGTTGAGCACAGCCGCGCATAAGATCGGCGGGCCTCGAGGTGCGGGATTTTTATATGTACGCAATGAAATTGCCCTTGTTCCGCTGTTTTTCGGGGGTTCACAGGAGCGCTCGCTTCGCCCGGGCACCGAAAATCTACCTGTGGTCGCCGGCTTTGCCAAAGCGCTGCGTTTATCAACACTCCCCGCTTCCAGTGATGTGATAAACCGTCTGCAAGCGTTGCTGACCGCGCGTTTCCCCGACTGCCGCGTGAACGGAGGCGGCGTTTTGCGCCTGCCGCACATCCTGAACGTCACCTTTCCGGGTGTCTCCGGCGAGCGGTTGCTATACCAGCTTTCCGCGGCGGGAATCTATGTCTCCATGCGTTCGGCTTGTGCCGGAGGCGAGCGGGAACCCTCGCACGTGCTCACCTCAATGGGCCTTTCCGCAGCGGAAGCAAGCGCTACTCTGCGCTTTTCCAGCGGATTCGACAGTAAATTAAGTGACGCAGACGAAACATCGAACGCAATCGATTTCGCTATCAATTGCCATAATTGTACTTAACATACGTTTACTTAATTTTTTACTAATTTTTATCAGGAGGTAATCCATGTTTTTAAAAGAAAAAGCCCGTGAAAAAGCGCGTGAGAAAGCGCGCATACTCGTTTCAAAAATGACGTTGGAAGAAAAGATGTCTCAGTTGGTCTATGGCGCGCCCGCGATCGGACGCCTGGGCGTACCCGCGTATAATTGGTGGAACGAAGGATTGCACGGCGTCGCGCGCGCAGGCGTAGCCACGAGCTTTCCGCAGGCGATCGCGCTGGCTGCCATGTTTGACCGCGACACCCTGAAGTCCGTCAGCGAGGCTACCGCGCTGGAAGGCCGCGCAAAATACAACGAGTTTACCAAACACGATGATCGGGATATCTATAAAGGGCTTACGTTCTTCTCCCCAAACATCAACATCTTTCGCGATCCGCGTTGGGGCAGAGGACACGAAACCCTCGGTGAAGACCCCTATCTCACCGCGGAACTCGGTAAGGCGTTTGTCATCGGTATGCAGGGCGAAGGCGAGGTCATGACCGCGAGCGCCTGCGCCAAACACTATGCCGTCCATAGCGGGCCGGAAGCGATCCGTCACCATTTCAACGCCATTGCCACGCAAAAAGATATGTGGGAGACCTATCTGCCTGCGTTTGAGGCGCTTGTCAAGGATGCAGATGTGGAGAGCGTGATGGGCGCATATAACCGCGTCAACGGCGAACCGTGCTGCGGCAGCAAGACGCTGCTCGTCGATATCCTACGCAGTAAATGGGGCTTTGCGGGATTCGTGGTGTCCGATTGCTGGGCGCTGATCGACTTCCACACCGGGCATGGCATCACCAGCAGCCCGGAGGAAAGCGCGGCGCTCGCCATGCAGTGCGGCTGCGACATCAACTGCGGCTCGGTCTTTTTGCAGCTCAAGTCCGCGTTTGATCAAGGGTTGATCACGGAAGCGCAGGTCACCCTCGCCGCGGAGCGCGCGTTTACCACGCGATACCTCCTCGGCATCATGGGCGAAGGCAGCGAGTATGACACGGTTCCGTATGAAACTGTGGAATGCAAAGAGCATCTCCAGCTTGCGCAGGAAACCGCGCTCAAGAGCTGTGTGCTGCTAAAAAATGACGGTATTCTTCCGCTGAAAAAAGACAAGTTGAAAACCCTCGGCGTGATCGGACCGAATGCGGACAGCCGCGTCGCGCTCACGGGCAACTATCACGGCACCTCTTCGCGCTATATTACGATTCTGGAAGGTGTTCAGGATGAGTGCGGAGACGATGTTCGCGTACTCTACGCGCCTGGATGCGACCTCTACCGGCGTAAGACCGAAGCGCTCGCCTATGAGAATGATCGAATCGCGGAGGCGCTCACCGTTGCCGAACACAGCGACACGGTGCTGCTCGTGCTGGGTCTCGACGAAACGCTGGAAGGCGAAGCGCCGGACGACGGAAACAGCATGGAAGCGGGCGACAAGCCGGATCTGCTCCTGCCGGATGTGCAGCGTGAGTTGATGGAGCGCGTTCTCGCACTCGGTAAACCCACCGTGGTCGTCTTGATCGCCGGAAGCTCCATCGATCTCACAGAGGCTGATAAGCGGGCAAACGCCGTGTTCTGCGTCTGGTATCCCGGTGCGCGCGGCGGAAAAGCGGTCGCCGATCTGCTGTTTGGGAAACGCTCTCCCTCCGGCAAACTGCCCGTCACGTTCTACCACGACGAAGACCTCGCGCATCTGCCGGAGTTTACGGATTATTCCATGAAGGGACGCACCTACCGTTATCTGGAGCGTACGCCGCTTTATCCATTCGGCTACGGGTTGACCTATGCGGATATCCGCGTGCTCGCCGCGAGCGCGGAGAAAGCGCCGGATGGCGGTCTGGTCGTCCACGCACAGGTGCAAAACCTTGGCGCGTTGGTAAGCGAAGACGTGGTTCAGCTCTACGTAAAAGCCGAGGATTCGCCTCTTGCAACGCCGAACCCGATTCTCTGCGGATTTGCGCGCATCCACCTCGACGCGAGCGAAGCAAAAGAGATTACGCTTTCCGTCGCGCCCGCCTCGCTGACGGTGGTGGACGACGCGGGTAACCGCGTGTTCCCCGGCGGTCGTTATTCTCTCTATGTTGGCACGAGTCAGCCGGACGCGCGCAGCCGCGAACTAACGGGTGTTTCCCCTTTGAAGGTGGAAGTCATTTTGTAAAAGCAACTTCGTCAGGCAGCCCGCTTCAGCGGGCTGCTTTTAATTGTACGATGAGCATTCTCCTATCTTTTGTTTCTCGAGTGAAGTAAATATACCATTTGTGGTATTTTTTCAATGCCTTTTATGGATTTCTAACATGGTATACAACCTGTGAACCTTCATTACCATGCATGGTACACATAGATGAATTAAAATGTATGCCTTGATTTTTTAATGAACCGTTTGCGAAAATGCCTTCTAGAAAATTATTTTTTGCCGGATTTGCCAATTTGTGCTATGCTCTTGCCGTTGTGTGCGCGCGCACGCAGCGATTTCTTCGAGTGGAGACCATGCTTTGTCTGTGATTATAAATTGTTTGTTTGTCGGCCTCGGCGGCTTTGTCGGTTCGGTGCTGCGCTATCTCGTCAGTCTTGTTCCATTGGAACACAAGAGCGGTTTCCCGCTCGTTACGCTCGGTATCAATGTGCTTGGCGCATTTCTGCTTGGTTTGATCATGACGGCAGCTGGACGCTCCAGCGGGCTGGATGCACGAACACTGTTGTTTCTAAAAGTGGGTGTTTGCGGCGGATTCACGACCTTCTCCACCTTTGCGCTGGAAGCGCACGGCTTGCTCTCCGGCGGAAAACCGCTGGTAGCACTGCTCTATATAATCCTCAGCGTCGTCCTCTGCGTGTTCGCCATCTATGGCGCAAGCGTGCTCGCGCGATAACAACTTCAACATACAAACTCGACCGAAAGGTCGCTTTTAATTTTGTATTATTTATTAGGGTATATACAAGCATGATCGGCGCAAATCAAAATAATATATCATTTATTTTCAAAATTTCGCTTGCATGAAAAGAAAATTGCATGCTATACTTTGCCCGTAATGATTCGCAAACGGGCGCAAGTCTGCCATGCGGAATCGGAAAGGGGAAAATTTCTAAATGCTGAGCAAGGTCAGGGTGGCGAAAGCCTAACAACTGAATACGTCAGACGACGCACTTTCTCTATCGCGTAACGCATCGGCTTTTCAATCGTAATTTTGAAAGCCCGCTACGAGGAAGGGTGATCCGTCTGTCAGCAGAACCTTTCGAAGAACTGTATTTTCTACGGGCATATCGATCGGGTGTGCTCGTTTTTATTTGCTGAGAAACGCGCACTTCGATCCGAATCAGCCGTGAGAGCAGTCCTAACAGGGCTGCCCGTCACGGCTATTTTTATGCCCATTTTCCAATCATCGACCGCGTTAGATACGCAAGGAGAAATACCATGAATCGCAACTATGATGTGCCAGCGACATTCCCTTCGCTGGAAGCAACGATGAATTTCGGCCAATTTGGCTGCGCAAACCTTACCCCGGAGCAAAACGCTGTGCATACGAGCCACATACGGAATGCACAAAAGCCGCAGCGCGCTCGCGCAAGAGGCTTTCAAGCCTATCTGAGCGGGAGGTTGGAGCGCATATGAGCGAGATTCGACTCCCACTTGCGCCTTTTAGCGCAACGATAATCCGGCAAACACCGGACTTTAATCTAGAGCTGGCGCTGCGCCGCGCGAAGATGCGCGCGTTTGGCATGGCGGCGCTGCTGAAACGACGAACGGAACATATGGAGGAAACCATGCATCCGGATCAACATAATTACTTCGCGTCCCCCGCGCAGGGGTCGACGCTGAACGCCGGTCAATTCGGCAATTTGTTCGCGCAGCACCCGTGCCACGGTTGCGACGCGAAGCGTCAGGCATACGACGCACAAGTGCCCGCCCATCCGCAGCGAAAGCACAAGCATCTCCTCGCGGCGATTTTGAGGACGACAAAATGAGCAATTCGGCGGGGCTGGAAGCCTATGGGTTTTTACCCGCCATGCGCGCGGCAGCGCAGGCACGGGGTTCAGGGCAAGAGATTCCCGCGCGCGTCACCGCGGTGCATAAGGAGCGCTATGCACTCGTCACCGACGAGCTCGAGTGCTACGGGCGTCTCAAGTCCTCCGTCTACTTTGGCGGTGGCGAGGAGGAGTTTCCCACAACGGGAGACTTCGTGCTGATCCTGTATAACGAACAGGGTGACAGCACCATCACACAGACCCTGCCGCGCAAATCGCTCTTCGCCCGCAAGAACCCGACGCTGGGCGAGGGCGACCAAACGGTTGCCGCCAATTTCGACAGCGTTTTCATCATGCAGTCTCTCAATCACGACCTGAACCCCCGACGATTGGAGCGCTATCTTACGCTCGCGTGGCAGTCCGGCGCGGTGCCGGTCGTGGTGCTGACCAAGTCGGATTTGGTGGAAGATTGCTCCGTGCAGATGGATGAAATCCGGCGGGTTTCCGCCGGAGTCGACGTGTTCGCGGTCAGCGCAAAAACGGGCGACGGCTTCGACGCGCTGAGCAACTATCTCAAACCCGGCAAAACAATCGTGCTGCTCGGCAGCTCCGGCGTCGGAAAATCCAGCTTTGTCAACGCGCTTGCGGGCAGTGAGTTGATGGCAGTCAACGCAATTCGCGAGGACGACAGCAAGGGACGGCACACGACCACGCATCGCCAGCTCATCCGGCTCGAAAGTGGCGTGATGATCATCGATACGCCCGGCATGCGCGAGCTCGGCATGCTGGACGCGATAGCGGGACTCAGCGAATCGTTTGCGGATGTGGAAGCGTATTTTCCGTATTGCCGCTTCTCGGATTGCAGACACGAGTGCGAACCCGGCTGCGCCGTACAGGCGGCGATCGCCTCCGGCGAACTGGCGCGCGCGCGATTTGACAGCTATCAAAAGCTACAGCGGGAATCCAAGTACGCAGGCGATCAGGCGGGCTATTTGCGGCAAAAGCAGCAACGCTTCACGGAGATTGCGAAGTTCAGCAAGTCGATTCAAAAGTCCGGCGGCAAGCACGGAACGTTTTCGGAGGACTAAAAAAGCGGGGCGAAGAGACTCGTCCCGCATACAAATGCTATGTTATTTTTATTCCTGTGAATAAAGTGACGATCCCTGCTGCATTTGAACCACAGAGGTCGGGAACGCAAAACTGACGCCGAGACGCTCAAACTCTTCTTTGATCGCGAGGTTGACGCGCTGGTTAATGTCCATATAGCGGTCATAGTCCGAGGTGAGCACGAAGTACACCACCTCAAAATTCAGACTATAGCTGCCGAAGGACGCAAAATGCGCGCGCGCAAACGTTGTATCCTCCGTCTCCTCGATGATCTTTTGAATGATCTGCGGTATCTGCTTGAGTTTTTCGTTCGGCGTATCGTAAGTCACGCCAAGCGAAAAGAGGACGCGGCGCTGCTGCATGGTCTTATAGTTGCGAATGCGGGAGCCCGTCAGATCCGTGTTGGAGACGACGAGCTGCTCGCCGCCGAGCGCGCGCAGACGCGTGGTCTTTACGCCGATATGCTCGACGGTACCCATATGATCGCCGGAGATGATGAAATCCCCGATCTCAAACGGTTTGTCGAAGAAGATCGTGAAGAAGCAAAAGATGTCCGTCAGAACGTTTTGCGCAGCAAACGCGAGCGCAACCCCGCCGATGCCGAGCCCCGCAACCAGAGACGTGATCTTGACCCCGATGTTATCGAGAAACAGAATCAGCGCAATCCCCCAGATGACGCCTTTGGCGATGCGAATCAGCCAGCGCATGGCAAGGGAGTTGCTGTCCAGCTTGCCTTTGCCGAGCTTTGAGAGAAACAGCGCCGCAATCGAGGAAAGAAACATAGACGCCATGATGATGGCGAACAACGTGGAAAGCATGCCGACGATGTTGGCGAGATGCGAGTTGAGTTTCAGCGTCCGCGTGCAGTAGTAAAAGAGCGTGAAATACGCCACCGGAAGCAGATAGTGCTTTACCCCCGCGCGCACGAGCTCTCCATAGGGAGACTGCGTCCGCTCGGTATACGCCGCAATGCGCCGAAGCGCGGTGCGCCCGAGTAAAAAAATCATCACCGCACCCAGCAAGAGTACGCCGAGAAAGACGATATAGTCCAGAACGGTATTGTTCCAGTAGATTTTTTCCAAGAACTCCATGGCTTAGAATCGATTCCTCCTTCCGTCCGACTGTCGGACGAATTCGCATCATGTTACCATAAAAGAAACCGCCCGAAAAGCGAAAACTGCGCTTCCCGAGCGGATTTGCTGAAGATTTGAAAAGAATTTTCCGTTTTGTCACTTCTAAGCGGAGAAGGTGACGGTCCGATCATTTTGGATGGTCAGAGCTGATTCCTCGTTTTGTCACGTAAGCTTGTATCACACCGCACCGAGATCGCGCTTTTCAAAGCGATCGAAAGTGATGAACAGAAATACGGCCGAAAGCACAAAACAGAGTGCCAGATAAAACGGTTGCACGACGGAATCCAGCACCTCAGTATTCAAAAAATAGCGAAACGGGGTCAGGAGCCGAAGCAATCCGGGCTTCTCCAAAAGATCATAGACCACCGCGAGTGCATAGGTAAACAGTACGGCAAGGTTTCCTGCGCGCGCACCTCTTTCCGAAACGCGCATGCTCGCCGCAAACATTGCAGCGATCGAGAAGAACACCAGTTCCAGCGCCCACATCGCGACCGCGAAGCGAAGATACAGTCCAAAATAATCCACATCGAGCGTCAGTTGCCGAACGGCAAGAACGGAAAAAAGCAGGCTCAAGCAAGCATAGAGCGTAAGATATACCAGCGCCGCCAATAGTTTCCGCGATAGGATGAACGAGCGCGATCTCGGCTTGGTAAACAAAAACTCATAGGTCTTATCCACACTCTCGCGCGAGACCGCATTGCTGCCCAGATGCGCCGCATATACCGCGGCGAGTACGAAAACATACTGCATCAGCACCGCGTAGAACCCGCCGAACTGCGAAATGTCCACATTCGCCATCCCCATTGCCACAACGACGATGCGCGGAAACTTGTTGATCAGTTCCGTCATAAACTGCCCGTCCGCCATCGCCGCGCTGGACTTGACAATCCCCGCGAAGATGAAGATAAACAAGCCAAGCGTCCAGAACAGAAAAGGCTTCAATCCCGATTTCAATTCCTTGCGAAAGAGATTCATTCTCGTCTCCTCCTTAAAGCGCCGGAATATCCGCGCGCGTATAGCGCAGATAGGCCGCAAGCATCAGACCGAGCGTAAGCGCCGCGCCGATGAGCGCGTAACTCGCCTCAAACGCGCCGTCAAAAAACGCCTTTGCCGTATCATAATATTTGTACGGCGTGATGTAGCGCAGTTTTTCTTCTTCCAGCAGGCTATAGAGCGCACTGAGCAAAAAGCCGGCAAAGCCGATCGCCGTCGCCAAGCCGGAGACCGAGCGAACCCTTCTCGCGAAAACCGCAATGGCGGCCCCGATGGAAAGAAACAGCAGTTCCGTCCATAGCAACGAGGAAGCGGCCAGCAACGCGTGTCCCAGCAGCAGCGGCGCGGGCGCATAGGCGCGGTAGAACGCGAGCGATTCGGCAATAAATAGCAGATTTGACGCCAGCAGCAACGCCAGCGCCGCGAGCAGTTTCTCCGCGAAGAGACGGCTTCTTGCGCGCGGTTTGGTCAAAAGAAAATCCATGCATTTCTCGCGTTTTTCGCGGGAGAAAAGGTTGAGTCCCAGCCCGGATGCCATGATCGCGCCGAACAGCGAGAAATATAAGAATCCAAACGAATAAAATCCGCCAAAGCTAAAGAGATTGTCCATCTGCATGCCGAACGCCGCGGCAAACGCGGGCGGCAAACTCGTCAGCATGTTTTCAACACCTGCCCGGCTCTCTAAAAATGCAGGCAGCGCGCCCGTGATCAGCCCCGCAAGAAGGCCGGTCATAACGAGCGTCCACACCGCGACGCCAATCCAGGTGCGGCGCAGCTCGAATCGGAAGACGTTCATTTTTCCGCCTCCCCGCCCTCATAGTAATGCAGGAAAATCTCTTCCAGTTCCGGCTCGCTGATATCCGCGTTGACGAGCGGCAAGTTTGCGAGCGTCTTGAGCAACGGGCTGATTTCGCCATTATAGAGAAAACTCGTCTGTAGCCCATCCTGCGCGATATGTCCGGCCCCCGCGAGCGAAAACCCTTCCACTGGTTTTTCCGTGGTGAAGCTTACTTTTTTATAGGAATTCTTCCGCAGCTCTTCGATGCTCCTGAGGTCTACGATGCGCCCTTCCTTGATGATCGCTACGCGGTTACAGATGCGCTGTACCTCGCCGAGGATATGTGAGGAAAAGAGCACCGTTGCGCCACGCTCGTTTTCGCGCTGGATGAGGTCGAAAAACGTCCGCTGCATCAGCGGGTCGAGTCCGCTCGTCGGCTCGTCAAGAATGATCAACCGCGGAGAATGCAGTAGTCCCTGCACGATGCCGACCTTTTTCTTGTTGCCGAGGCTCATGTCCTCAATTTTTTTGTTCAGGTCGAGCGAAAGCGCGTCTGCAAGATCGGTAATACGCTTTGAGCAATCTTTTTTATAGAAGCTCGCAGAGTAGCGCAGTAGGTCGATGGCGCGCATGTTGTCGTAATAAAACACCTCGCCGGGTAGATAGCCCACCTGGGAGAGAATCTTCACCTTATCCTTTTCGCAATCCATGCCGAAGACCGTCGCTGATCCGCCGGATTTTTTGATCAGGCCCAACAGCGTTCGAATCGTGGTGGATTTACCTGCGCCGTTCGGGCCGATGAAACCGAAGATTTCGCCTTCCTCCACCGTGAGGTCAACGTCGACGATGCCGCGCGCTTTGCCATAGTACTTAGTCAGCTTTGTTGTCTCAATCGCATACCCCATGTTTTATTGTCCCCCCTATTGAAAATAATCGATCTATCCTTCAAGCGCCACAGCGCTCATCCAGCAATTGCAGCGCTACCCCACGAACCAAGATTCGCAATGCGTCCTCATACTTCTCTTCCCCAATTTCATCCTTGAACAGCAGAGTTAAGAACACACCCCGAAAAGCTGCGGTAAACTCAGCAACACGCTCCTCTTTCATATTTGGAAATGAGGCAATCATCTGGCGCATCGCCTCTCTATCCCGCTCGGCATGCTGACGCGAAAGTTCGGGCGGTACCGTTCTCATAAAGTACTCGAGTTCCCCGTTCTGAATCAATCGCGGTAAAAACGATTGATCCACCTGTCGGTAAAATCGAAGGATGATATCTGTAAAAGACTCGACATCCGGTCCGCCCGGCAAAGCGGAAACATCTTTTAGCATCTGTGTCTGCGCTTCTTTGTCGAACTCCATAATCACGTCAAACAGCAGCCGTTCTTTGGATTCGTAAAACAGGTAAAATGTCCCCTTTGGGATTCCGACGCGCTTGACCAGCTCGTCGATCGTCGTTTTGCGGATTCCATATGTCGCAAGACAAGCCTTCGCCTCCGTTTTCAACCGCTCGGCAATATACGCGCGCTCGCCTTCAGATAGTGTCTTTGGCATTCTCATCGCCTCTTTGTGACTATTATTTCTTTTATAGTCACAATAACTCTTTTCGTCAACATTGTCAATGAGATAACAATTGGCGCGCAGATTTTATTCTGCGCGCCAGTGTGCTGATCGAATCTTTTCGTGCTGTCCGAATCCGCTAATACTTGCTTATATCAAACGAATCCCTTTGTAACTCCTTACATTCTCTTCCGCGCGTGTTTCTTCGTCTTACAATTTCTCACCGCCACAACGATGATCCCCGCGATCACCAGCGCAAGTATGCCCGCAAAGACAAACAAGAGCGGGTCGGCGGGCTCGTTCGTTTCGTCGGCAAGTTCCGGCGTAGGCGATGTTACAGGTTGCGGCGTGTTCGCTGGCGCTAGTGTCGGCGTCGGTGTTGGCGTTGGTCTGGGTGTAACGATCGGTCTCGGCGTGGTGTTGATCGCGGTTTGCGTGATCTCATTTATCTGATCGGCAGGCAAGAACTGTATCTTTTGCCGCACCCAACTCGCGACGGTCGAGCGCGTCCACTCGTGTTCATATTCCTCCGAGCAATAGATGTTTCCCGTCGTATCTCGATCAAGAATCTGCCCTACGTCCGCTGGAGGGAGACCGAGGAAATAGACGTTCTTCGCATCTGTGATCGCGGGATACCCGAAGTCGTAGTCGCTGCCGGAGAAGATGACGGTGTCGACGGAGGAAAGGTCGAAGGTTTTGTCCGACTTGGAATTCGGATTAACAATGAACTCATTTCTCTTAAAACTATAAATTGGAAACACCAACCTCTCAGGAATCCGAAGAACAGAAAGGTTACACCTCCAGAAGGCTTTGTTCCCAATTTCTTGAAGTGAATCCGGCAAAATCACTTGCTTCAAGCCATAGCAGCCACAAAATGCTTGCTCTCCAATGGATTTCAATTGATCGGGAAAGTTGATTTGCTGCAGTTGATTACAACCACTGAAAGAACCGGTCTTGATTCTTTTTAATCCATTTGGAAGAGAAACCTGTAACAGTTGATCGCAAGCTAGAAAGGCAAAAGATCCAACTTCCTCAACTGTATCAGGTATTTCAATGTGTTGAATTGGGCACTCATTAAACACATATCCATCCAGTACTAGGAGTCCTGCAGGTAATGAAACATTCTGCAAACTTGTACAACCCGAAAAAGAGCCGGCTTTTAATATTGTGAGTGAATCAGGGAAATCTGCGCTGTTCAATTTGTCGCATTTTAAAAATGCTCCTTCACCAATGGTCGTAAGCGTTGAAGGGAATTGAACCGTTAGTACCCCGCGCTCAGAAAATGCTTCACGCGTGATCGTTTTTACTCCTTCTGGAATCACGACGTCAGTCACACCTACTTCTGATAGCACGAGTTCATTTGTCTCAGTATTGATCAGAAGGCCATCGACAACGCGGAAAATCGGGTTACCTGCTTCCACTTCTATCTTGAGTGGATATAGTCCCGAAGCCCCAGCATACTCATAATACGGCTTTCCAAATCTATCATAACCTGCAATCTCGGAAGGATCATAAAAATCTGTCGTCGGTGCTTCATAAGAAACCTCATACATACGGAAAACGGTAACATCTTTTCCGATGATAAGCTTCTTAACATTCACTTCAAAACCATTTTTTAAGCAATCCACCCAACCTTGGTCATTTTTTACTATAAATACTCCGTCGGCAGACATGCTCCAACCATCGCCGTCTTCTGCTTCATAGTCACCATATTGGCTGCCATCCGCCTTCGCGCTCGCTGTAACCAGCGCAACACACACAAACCCGACGAGCGCAAGAAACACTCCCGCGACAAACAGCTTCACTTTTTTCGGCATGATAGTCTCCCTATGACAAACGCTACCCATCGTGATTTGCTACTTCCTCTTTTGTGCGCGTTTCCTTGGTTTTCCGCTCTTCACCGCCACAACGATGATCCCCGCGATCACCAGCGCAAGTATGCCCGCAAAGACAAACAAGAGCGGGTCGGTGGGCTGCTGCTCCGCCTTCGTGGTTGCCACAGGTGACGCCGTCGAGCGCGGCATCGGCGTCGGCCACGGAGTCTCCGTCGGTCCCGGCGTTGGTCGGGGCACGTCCGTCGGCAAAGGTGTCGCATTCATCTCTTGGTCCGTGATCTGCATCAACTGGTCGGCGGGCAGAATAGTCAGCCTCTGCCGAACCCAGCTCGCGACGGTCGAGCGCGTCCACTCAAACTCGAATTCGGCCGAGCAGAAGATGCTCTCCACCGAGTTTTCGTCCAGTATCTGCCCGACATCTTCCGGCGGTTTGCCCAGAAAGTAGATGTTCTTCGCATCTGTGATCGCGGGATAACCGAAGTCGTAGTCGCTACCGGAGAAGATGACGGTGTCGACGGAGTGGAGGTCGAAGCGTTTATACTGTTTTTGATGTGAATTAGTAATATACTCCATTTTGGTTTCGTCATATACGGGAAACACCAACTTTTCAGGAATTCGAAGGACAGTCAGATCACATCCCCAAAAGGCTCTATCCCCTATTTCACTTAGAGAGTCTGGCAATATCACACGCTTTAAGCTATGGCATTCGCAGAACGCTTGTCTTCCAATAAAATCTAATGCATCTGGAAAATCGATTCGCATCAATTGATCACACAAACTGAATGTGCCAGCATTAATTCTTTTCAGACCTGAAGGCAGCAAAACCTGCTGGAGCTGATTGCATCCAAAAAAAGCATATGCTCCAATTTCCTCAACCGTCTCAGGTATTTCAATGGATTGAATCGGGCATCTACAAAATGCATAGTCCCCAAGTATCAAAAGTCCTGAGTGGAGAGATACATTCTGTAAGCTCTTGCAATCGGCAAAGGCATCCGCTTTAATTCCCATTAACGATGCCGGCAAAATAACGCTCTTCAAATCAGCGCAATTAGAAAATGCGCGCTCACCTATTGTTTCAAGAGAGGTGGAAAACTGAACCGTTTGAATATCGCGTTCTGAAAACGCCTCGCGAGTGATCCCTTTAATTCCCTCAGGGATCACAACATCTACTACACTCATTTCGGATAACACTATCTCGTTTGTCTTAGTGTTTATTAGAAGTCCATCTGCTACTTTATAGTATGGATTCCCTGCTTCTACCTCAATTCTGCGAGGGTAAAGACTTGAACCACCTGCATAGTCATAGTAAGGTTGCCCAAATTTATCATAACCAACAATTTCGGAAGGATCGTAAAAGTCTGACGTCGGTGCTTCATAAGAAACCTCATACATACGGAAATTTCTAACATCTCTCCCAATAATGAGTTTTTCAACTTTCACTTTATACCCGTTTTTCAGACAGTTAACCCACCCTTGATCGTTTTCAATCGTAAATACCCCATTAGCTGTCATGCTCCAGCCATCGCCATCGTGAGCCTCATAGTCGCCATATTGGCTGCCATCCGCCTTCGCGCTAGTGGTCGCCAGCACAACGCACGCAACCCCAACGAGCGCGAGAAACACCCCCGCGGCAAACAGCTTCACTTTTTTCGGCATGACAAACTCCTTATAGCGAACGATTCCAAACCGTTCGATTACTTCTTCTTAGAACGTTTCTTGGTATTCCTGTTGTTCATCGCGACCACGACGATCCCCGCGATCACCAGCGCAAGTATACCCACAAAGGCGTACAAGAGCGGGTCGGTGGTTTCGTTCGTTTCGGCGGCAAGTTCCGGCGTAGGCGATGTTACAGGTTGCGGCGTGTTCGCGGGCGCTGATGTAGCCGTTGGCGTTGATTTGGGTGTAACGATCGGTCTCGGCGTGGTGTTGATCGCAGTTTGCGTGATCTCATTTATCTGATCGGCAGGCAAGAACTGTATCTTTTGCCGCACCCAACTCGCGACGGTTGAGCGCGTCCACTCGTGTTCGTATTCCTCCGAGCAATAGATTTTTCCCGTCGTATCGCGATCGAGAATCTGCCCTACGTCCTCCGGCGGTTTGCCGAGAAAGTAGACGTTCTTCGCGTTATTGATCGCGGGGTAGCCGAAGTCGTAGTCGCTGCCGGAGAAGATGACGGTGTCGGCGGAAGAAAGGCCGAAGGTTTTGTCTTTTTTTGTGTTAGGGTTGACGATGTATTCTCCTTTGTCTCTGTCGTAAACTGGAAACGCCAAGCTTGCAGGAATGCGTAGTACGGAAAGATTGCAATCTGAAAATATACCGTTTCCAGCTTGCTTTAACGAATCGGGGATAAATATGTATTTTAGATTACTGCAATCAAAAAAAGCCCCCCCTCCGATTGATTCTAATCCAATTGGGAAATTAATCCTTAATAATCTTGTGCAACCGCTGAACGCATATTCTTGAATCGTCCTAAGATCGTCCGGTAGATCGACTTGCACTAATTGATCACACTCAAAAAAAGCCCATGCCCCAACTTCTTCTACATTTTCTGGTATTACAATTTGATAGATCGCGCAGTCATCGAACGTATATGCCTCAATTTTTTTCAGTCCAATTGGTAGCGATACATCCTTTAGTGACGTGCTCATCGAAAACGCCCCTCTCTCCAATTGAGTTAACGAGTCAGGCAAATCTACGCTCCTCAAATTTTCACATCTTGCAAATGCGTATTGTCCAATCCTTTCAAGCGAGGATGGAAACTGAACAGATGTCAAATCTCTCTCGTAGAAAGCATCCCGTGTGATAACTTTCACGCCTTCCGGAATCACAACATCCGTCACACCCATTTCAGATAACACAAGTTCACTTGTCTCAGTATTAATCAAAAGACCATCCACCACACGAAAACACTGGTTCCCCGCTTCTACAGTGATCTTAAGAGGTGAAAGTTCAATATACATATTATAGTTGTAATATGGTTCACCGTTTTTGTCGTATCCCTCCACTTCGAACGAATCAAAGAAGTCGGGGCTTGGTAGATCCTCCGGCAGACTATACATGCGAAAGTATGTCACATCTTTCCCGATGACCAACTCTTTAACCTCCGGTTTATAACCATCTCGAATGCAGTTAGCCCATCCTTGGTTGCTTTCTATCGTTAAAACTCCGTTTGCAGACATGCTCCAGTCATCGCCGTCATATGCTTTATAATCGTCATACCCACCCAAAGCGTATGCGCTAAGACATACAATTGATATACAAAGAATGAATATGGCGTTCAACAAAAACTTCTTAAGCTTATCCATGTAGTTTCTCATTCCTCTCTGCCTTTTTGAGAAGTTCATCTTCTGTCATTCTATTTATTTGTACTAGTGTGGAGTCTTCTTCGTCTCCACCTTTTGTTTCTTCTCTAACGCCTACGATTTGAACTGACCCATTCTGTGCTTCTATCATAAGCCCGTTGCCAATATATATCGCAGTATGCTTGATTTCCCCCGTCTCTTTGCCTCTCCAAAAAAGAGTATCTCCTGGTTTTAGTTCTTTCAAATTTAATTTAATATTGCCTTCTGTCCAAACAGGTTCCTCTTTTGTTGTAATCTGGTATTTTGCTTTCTGCGTGACCCCATAAACGCCTAAATACTGATCAACTTCAGTCACAGCCCATTTCACAAGTCCAGAGCAATCTATTTGCATTTCATCATAGTATCCTTTGACCTGCCTCTTCATTATAGCCTAGTCCTACTAACCGTATCGCCGCTCTAGCAACTTGTGCACCAAAACTTTGATCCTCAGGTGGAACAAGTTCTCCAATCGGTATACTCTCTCCAATCCCATTCCCGTTTTTATCCTTCCGAAAGTAAATCGGTTTAACATAGTTTTCGAAGAATTCAAGCATTGCCTGATCATAATACTTTTGATAATCCCCGATCTTTGTTTTTCCAGTACTCAATTCTTCATTATACTTGTCGATCCATTTTTGATACACCTTGTTCTTATAAAGCATCATTTCTGAATAATTATTTCTGATGCTTCCATCTGGTAAATAATACTTATCACTCTCGCTAATCAGTTCTGAGTCATCTTCACTCAAAGAATCTGTTTTTATCGAACCTATCGGAGGAAACATCTTTCTGTGAGGTTCATCCGCTCCTGCTCTTGCTATAGGTACAATATAGTTGGTTCCTTGCGGAGGCGTTGTTCTGGTTGCTATTGCATAAGCAGCGTAATAGACAATATCTTCCACATTGTAATTACCCAGTAATATATTATTCGCAATGCTGATTCGAGCTGCTGAAACGATATTCTTCTGTTCCCCAGACATATTATTCATGTCCAGATTTATACTGGTTAGTAAATCGTTCAGCGCTTGATTCCCCTCGTTTACCTTTTTTAGTGTGTTTTGTTCTTCATGCATAGTCTTAGCGTCTGCAGACTTAAACGCGTTAGCACCCCTGTTTGATAAAGCGTTATTCCATTTCCTCAGCGCGTTTTGCTCGTTTTTCAGTGTCTCCGCATCGCTCCCGCTAAAGTCTGCATTCTTCGCCCGCATCGCACCGATGGTATTCGCATAAGAATTGCTTGCTAGCACCTGTCCAACCAAGTTGTTCATATGCTTAGGGTCGATTCCCAACAGGCTCCACTGCTCCTGCGGAGTTAGGTTGGTTTTCGAGAGGAGTCGTTGCTGCTCTCTTGGTTTCATTTTTTCCCATTGAGACGCCGGAAAGTCGGATGGCAGCTTACTTGCGGCAATCTCTGCGTCTGTCTTCTGGATTCCACCCAGTATTGGCGTAGCATTCGCAGATGAAAACAATTTCTCCTGTTGTGCAAGCCGCAGCGGATTTGCTTCTGTTTTTGCAGACGAACCAATCTGTTTCGTCTTCGCGACACTCCCCGTCTGTCCGGTCATGCTGTTGGTCGCTTTCAGGTTCGAAACGACCTGCTTGAGTGCCGCCATCATCATGTTGTCCCTGGGTTCACTTTGGTCGTAGATGCTTTTTTTCATGTTTTTACCCCTTTCATGTGGTAAAAATAGCTTACAACACAAACGGAGTGAAAAATTATAAGAATTCCTACTTTCTCGAATTCTTATAATTCCAAAAAGCGTTGATCCAAGCTTCTCTATTATACCGAACATTCGTTCAGAATGCACGCGCAAATTTTGTATAAAAAACGACGGGGTGCGCTGCACTCCATCGTCTGTTTTACAGTATTACGTTTGTTTTCTACTTGCGCCGCTGTCGGCGACCGCTAAAAATCGTCCCGCGCACTCCTGCGCTCCATCAACAGCGTGTTGCGCCAAACGCCGAAACGATCTTGCCCGATCTTTTCGCGATATCCAACCGCGCGAAAACCGCAGCTGCTATGCAACGCAATGCTCGCCGCGTTGTTTTCCATGATGCCGGATTGCAGCGTCCAGAACCCAGCCGATTCCGAGGTCGTAATCAGCGCGTTGAGCAGTACCTTACCAACACCATTGCCGCGCACGGCAGCATCGATATAGATGCTCACCTCTGCGACGCCCGCATACACACAGCGGCTGGAAACCGCGCTCAGCGCCGCCCAACCAACAACTGCGCCGTCACTTACGGCAACCAACCGGCACTGTGGCAGGTGCCCCGCGTTCCACTCCTGCCAGCTAGGGCACTCGGTTTGAAAGGTCGCAAGGTTGGTGTCCATTCCCTCCTGGTAGATGCGCGCGACGGCGGGCCAGTCCTCCGCCGTCAGTTCGCGAATCAAGAGTTCCATCCTCATATCCTCTTTCTTATCTTAATTATCGCAGACACGGGTGAATCGCGCTTCACTTCACCGTTTCTCCGCCCGCCGGAGGTTCCGCACCGTTGAGCGCGTAAATTTCGTCCATTCCTTTTTGCCCGATCGCGCGATCGGTCACAAACGCGATCAGCGGAATGCCGGCAAGACTTAACCCCAACCGCAGGAGCATAAACGTCAGTCCCATGCTGGACGCCTCAAACGCGAGCAGCGGAATCTTCGTCGTGGACCACGCGCCGATGAAGATCAGCACGTTAAAGAGGCTACTCCCTTTTTTCAGCATGACTGCCGCAAACGGGAACGCGGCATACAGCGGCCCCGCCGCCGCGGAACCTAATAGAAACGCGATCAATACGCCCTTGATGCCGGAGCCTTTTCCGGTGTATTTCATCATCGTCGCCCGATCCACCCAAACGTCCAGCAAGCCGAGCAAAACGAAGATCGGCGGCAACACGGAGAGCATTTCTTTGAAGCTGCCAATGGTGTTTTTCAGCGCGGCTTTGCCTAAATCCGGCAGCAACAGCCCCGCAATCGCCCCTGCTATCAGTAGCAGGAAGAACGCGCCGTAGCGTTTGAGAAATGGCTGTTTTTGATTGCCGGACGGGCTAGAGTTCGGCGTTGCGCCGACTTGCCGCGCCTGCTGGTCCGGCTTCCGATCCGGATCGCGATTTACGATTTCACTCATCCTAACACCACTCCCATCACAATTGCAACCACAAATGAGAAGACAAACGCTGAAGCGTTCCGCGTGATCGTCGCCTTCATGCCAAACGTCTTTTTCTCAATCGGAATTGTAATAATCCCGACCATCATCAGCGTGGAGACGAAAGCCGCGAGCTGCATATACCCCGCGCCGCTT
Organism: Christensenellaceae bacterium; assembly: GCA_963665375.2. Lineage (GTDB taxonomy): Bacteria > Bacillota > Clostridia > Christensenellales > CAG-138 > UBA7703. The sequence goes on along the minus strand of CAXXUL010000004.1, from coordinate 763,810 downwards.
TTCAGCAGCGCCGCCGCCAGCGGGAACGCGACAAACCCCGGCATCAGCGTGACCGAGCCAATGACCGCCGCGCCGAGAATTCCGAGAAAACCGCTCTCTGAACCAAGCAGTTTGCGGATGGTCTCCGGTGAGAATATGGCAAGCGCAAAGCTGATGATGAGGAAGATCGTCAATAGCTGCGGCAGGATATTTTCAAACGCCTTCCAGGCCTTCATCAGCGCGGCTTTCGTCTTCTGCCGGTCTTTGAAAAACGAGACCGCGAGCCCTATGATCGCAAGCGCATAGAGAATGTAGGTAAACAATCGTGATCCCTCCGTCAATCGAGATTGGCGCTCTGCAGCAGTTTGAGCACCTCTTTTGCGTTTAATGCGCGCCCGATGGAGACGACTTTGCCATCGATCACCAGCGCGGGCGTGCTCATCACGCCATATTTCGCCATCTCCGCATAGTCCGTCACGTGCCCGACCGACTCTTGCAGATTCAGCTCTTGCAGCGCTGTTAACACCGCCTGCTCCAGCGCGCGGCACTTCGGGCAGCCCGCACCCAGCACGAGAATACGCGTCTTCTTTTCAGCCGACGCTTGTTCCAAATCGGGCTCGTGTTTCAAATCGTAATGCGGAAGCGATCCGGTGTTAAAGCAAGTGCTTCCTTCTTCTACTTCGATGGTCTTCTGCCTGTCACTCATCATAACCTCCATGGTTTTTGGCGTTTGTTGTTTCTCACACGAAACAGCCAGTCGGTTGATGCATGCATCGTACGTTTTATGGTTCGATTTTGTCAATATGATTTGTCACAGACTCAGCAAAGCGGCAAAAAAAATCCGCCGGATGTCCGGCGGAGAAAGTTTGATCCTATTCTTTTTTCGTCGCTTTCTCGCAAGTTTCCCGTGAGGAGCAACCCGCGCACCCTGCGCAACCCGCGCAGCCGCTCCCGCCGCCACAGCAGGCGCCCGGAGCGCTTGCTTCGAATGCTGCTGCGCACCGCGAAAAACAGGATTACGGCGACGATTGCAAGAACGATATAATCCAACGCATGCATTTAAAACAGTCCTCCGATCAAATAGGCCGCATATGCGACAACCCACGCCACCGCGCACTGCATGACGACCACGCCGATTGTCGCCCAGTCGGACTTGAGCTCCTTGCGAATGGTTGCAACCGCGGCGACGCAAGGCGTGTACAGCAGCGTAAAGAGCAAAAAGCTCACGGCGGAGAGCGTCGTAAAGAGGCTCGGCAGCGCGAGATGGAGCTGCGCCACGCCCGTTCCCATCAGCACGGAGAGGGTGCTCACCACCGCCTCCTTGGCAACAAAGCCGGAGATCAACGAAGTTGCCACGCGCCAATCCGCAAAACCCATCGGACGGAAGATTGGCGCGATGCCGCGTCCGATCATCGCGAGCAGGCTGGTGGCGCTGTCGCTCACCACGTTGAGCCGCGTATCAAACGTCTGCAGGAACCAAATGACCACGCTCGCGAGCAATATGATCGTAAACGCGCGCTCGAGAAAATCTTTCGCTTTTTCCCAGAGCAGCAATAAAACGTTCTTTGGCGATGGCATGCGATAGTTCGGCAACTCCATCACAAACGGCACCGGCTCCCCGCGAAACGCAGTTCCTTTGAGCAGCAACGCAACCAGAATGCCGATGATCACGCCCGCAGCATAGAGGCCAATCATGACCAACGCCTGGTAGCGCGCGAAGAACGCCGCACAAAACACCGCATAGATCGGTATCTTCGCCGAGCAGCTCATAAAGGGAGTCAGCAGGATCGTCATCTTCCGGTCGCGATCGCTCGCCAGCGTTCGCGTCGCCATAATGGCGGGAACCGAGCAGCCAAAGCCGATCAGCATCGGCACAAAACTGCGCCCTGAAAGACCGATCTTGCGCAGCAGGCGATCCATCACGAACGCCACGCGCGCCATATAACCCGTATCCTCCAGAATGGAGAGGAAGAAGAACAGCGTCACCACGATCGGCAAAAAGCTCAACACACTGCCGACGCCGGCGAAAATACCGTCAACGACCAGACTCTTGACTACGGGGTTGATGCCGTACGCGGTCAATCCGCGATCCACCAGCGCGGTCAGCGCATCGATGCCGGAGGTCAGCAGGTTGGAAAGCGAGCTGCCGATGACGTTGAACGTCAGCCAGAACACGAGCAACATCACCCCGAGAAACACGGGCATCGCTGTAAATTTGCCCGTCAGTACTTTATCAATCTGAACGCTCCTGTGGTGTTCCTTGCTCTCGTGACTCTTGACAACGGAGGCCGCAACAACGCCTTCGATAAATGTATAGCGCATGTCCGCGAGCGCTTCGTTGCGTTCAAACCCTGTGTCATGCTCCATTTCCAGAACGCTGTGCTCGATGAGCTCCAGCTCGTTTTGATCCAGCTCCAGCCGTTCGGAAAGCGAAACGTCGCCTTCGATGAGTTTTGTCGCGCAAAAACGCGGCGAGACGCCGATTCCCTGCGCATGGTCTTCAATCACGTGCGCAACCGAGTGGATACAGCGATGCACGGCTCCATCGGGGCAGAAATCCTGCACGGAGGGGATGATGCGCCGCTTAACCACGTTCATCGCCTGACTGACCAGCTCCGATACGCCTTCGTTCTTCGAAGCCGCAATGGGCACCACCGGCACGCCGAGCTGGCGACTCATGAGCTGCACGTCGATCGAGCCGCCGTTATCGCGCACCTCGTCCATCATGTTCAGCGCAACCACCATGGGAATCCTGAGTTCCAGCAATTGCAGTGTCAGATACAGATTTCGCTCGATATTCGTCGCGTCGACGATGTTGATGATGCCGTCCGGCTTGCCGTCGAGAATGAAATCCCGCGAGACGATCTCCTCCTGCGTATACGGGCGAATGGAATAGATGCCCGGCAGGTCAACGACGTGCGCGTCCTTAACCCCGCGAATCTCCCCCGTCTTCTGCTCCACCGTCACGCCCGGAAAGTTTCCGACATGCTGATTGGACCCCGTAAGCGCATTGAACAGCGTCGTTTTTCCCGAGTTCTGATTCCCTGCAAGCGCAAACACCATATCCTTCTCCCTCTCCTTCTGCCAGTGCGATATTCCGCGCGTCGTCTTTGCGTAGCGTCAACTCATAGCCGCGCACGCAGATCTCGATCGGGTCGCCCATCGGGGCAACCTTGATCATGGTCACTTTCGTTTTCGGAATCAGCCCCATGTCCAGCAGCCTTAGCCGCAGCGCGCCTTCGCCCTTGACCGCGGCAATCGTCCCCGCATGACCAATCTTCAGCTCATCCAGCGTCATATTTCGGTTTGCCTTTCCGCCTTCGCTCGATTTGCTTAATCTCTTACGAGGCATTAGATTGCGCAATATCGGTTTGAGTTAGACTCGTCTAACTCCACGACAGAAGTTTACAGCTTCTACCTCGTCTTGTCAATCCCCAATTCATGCTGTGCCTTTCAAACCACGAATTCCGCCCGGCGTGCTGTGGCTACAGCGGTCAATCGGGATTCAACTTGAAATCCGTGTTGTTCCGGTGTAGCATAGAAGAAAGGTCTGGAGGTGCGCTCATGCAGGTCAACGAATCGATTGAAGACTATTTGGAACAGATTTTGATCCAGCAGGACAAAAACGGGTGCGCGCGCTCCGTCGATATCGCGACGAGCCTCGGCGTCACCAAAGCAAGTGTCAGCCACGCGACAAGGCTACTGCGGGAAAATTCTTATATTCACATGGCGGACGATAAGTGCATTACGCTCACGTCGAGCGGGCGCGAAATCGCCGAACGCATGTATCAAAGGCATCTCGTACTGGCGAAATTCCTTGTGCGTCTCGGCGTTCGGGAAGAGACCGCCTTTGCGGACGCCTGTCGTATGGAACACGATATTTCAGCGGAGACGTTTTCCGCCATCTGTCGCCACGCGGAAAAGGGCTGGGAATAAAATAGTAACTGCTGTCATACAAAAACCACCGGCTTCACATCAGCAGGTGGTTTTGTATTACTCTTATCCCTGGAAATCGTCGCTTCCGCCCGATTGCGTTGGCGAAGGTAATGGCGTGGTGGTTGCCGTGTCGGTCGCGGCGGGAGATGTGATTGGAAGACCCGTGTTGTCGTCGATTCCGTCTCCGTTTTCGTCCACCGGAAGCTGTCCGGGGTTCGCCGTATCGTCCGTCGGCAAAACCTGCGTACGGTCGGTATAAGACGTGGTCGAGTACACCGTTCCACCCTTTGCGGAGAGATACAACGTTCCGTAAGTAATGCCCTTGCTGAGAAACTGCGGCAGCAACTTGGACAACACGTCCATCTTCGTTTCCAAATCCGTCGCTTGACCTACGTGGATCTTCAGCCCGTTTTGCGCGGTCATCGTAATCGCAAGCGGCGTCGTTAAGTCAATGGTCTTAATCGAACTCGACAGACCATACTGCTCTAAAACGGATATGATCTGAACCAGTGTCGCGGTTGAAAAATCGTTGCCCTGTCCGAGTCTCTGCCCCAACTGATAGCCGGATACGGTGACGCCCGTAACCTGAATCAAGTCGGATAAATCCGTTCCGCCCGCCATGGAGAGCACATATCCGTTTTTATCGATGATCACATTGCTGTCGAGGCCAACGATGCCCGCGACAGCCTTGCGCTCGGTTACCACGATACGCACGCGCGCGGGAAAGATATAGGTCAGCGAATCCACCTGCAAATACGGATCCTGCTCGATATTCTCCTCCGCCTTGTCCAGATCGACAAACAGCATGTGCGTGCCGAGTTTTAGGCCGGAGCGCTCTACGATATAGTCCGCGGTGTAGTTTTCGTTGCCCATCACCACGATATCCGAAAGCAGGAAGCCGAAATACAGCGCAACGCCTACCGCAACAAGGATCAAAATCACAAAAACCAAATTGCTAAAGAGTTTTGTGGCGATCGCTCTGCGCTCTCGCTTGCGCAGTTGCCGCTCCACATATTCCTCGTGCTTGCGCGCGGCTTCGCGGGCGCGCGCTTTCTTTTGCGCCTCTGCCATGCGAATCGTCTCTTCTGTTTCGTTGATGTGAATACGTGCGGTGGTCGAAGCGCCCGTGCGAAAGATGCGCGTACGCGTGGTGTGTTCGCGAGAGGAATCTTCCTCTTCCTCGTCAAAATCGTCTTCGCCACGATGAAACAAGCGAACGGGTTCGTTCCCTTTCGTCTTTGTTTTCATCTTGGTCCGTTCGGTATTTTTCACGCGGTAACGCAGGCGTTCCGTATCCGAAACGACCTTTTCTCCGTCCGACCAGGTCAGTTTCGCGAGGTCATCCGCGTCGTCGTCATCCGAAAACTCCACGTCGTCGTCGCTAAAGAGATGCTTCAGCGGTGGTTCGGGCGGCTCGCCGTATTGGCGATTGGCAGACGCCGGGTCAAAATCATCGTCCGAAGGAACGGGTTCGAAAAAGTTTGACCAAAAACTCTTCTTTTTCGTCCCGCCCGATTCCTGATTCGGTTGTTTGCCCTTATCTCTTGCCATCTATTCAGACTTTCTGTTGATTACATTCCCGGCTCTCCTGCCGCTTATAGGAGTTTATGCGTGTACGCGTTCGCTCTTTACGCCGCGCGCGACCTTTTTATCGACCTTAATCGGCTGGTTGTTATGGATGCTGTTGTAGCGCGAAATATTGAGCAGTATGCCCATAGCCGCAAGGAAGATCATCATTGACGAACCGCCCGCGCTGATGAACGGAAGCGCCTGCCCCGTCGTGGGCAAAAGTCCCGTGCAAACGCCGATATTCACGAAGACCTGCAAACCGAAAACGACCGTGATACCGCCGGCCAACATGCTGCCGAACCGGTCGCGGCACAATAACGCGATGCGAATCCCGCGGTAAACGATGAAGCCGAATGCGAAGAGCACGAGCAGCGCCCCGACCAGGCCAAGCTCTTCCGCCACGATCGCGAATATGAAGTCCGATTCGCCGTACGTCATGTACAGCAGTTTCTGGCGGCTGTTGTTGAGGCCAACGCCAAAGAGTCCGCCGGAGCCCAGCGCATAATAGGACTGAATCAGCTGGTAACCATCGCCAAGCGCATCCTTCCAGGGATCGACGAAGGAAGTCAGGCGGGCCATGCGGTAAGGCTCGATGATGGCAAGCAGCGCGAACAGCGCCGCAAACACGATCGCGAGCAGGAACATCTGCTTGGTGTCGCAGCCGCCGATGAAGAGCAGCGCATATCCCATCAAGCCCATGATAACCGCCATGGACATATTCGGCTGCAACATGACGAGGCCGCAGATGACGCCGATGACCAAGAGCATCGGCAACATTCCTTTGGTAAAGCTTTGCATGACCTTGTACTTCTTGGAAGCAAAGGACGCCATGTAGAGCATCATACCGAATTTTGCAATCTCGGAAGGCTGAATGCTCTGACCGCCGATGACGATCCAGCGGCGCGCGCCGTTCGTTTCCTGACCGAAAACCAGCACCGCGAGCAGCAGCGCGATGGAGACCAGGATTGCGATGATCTTGAATTGCTCCAACTTGCGATAATCAAAGAACGACAGCCCCAGCATCATCGGAAAGCCGATTGCCAGATACATCGCTTGTTTGCGGATGAAATAATACCCGTCGTAGCCAAGCGACGCGGTGTTTTGCGCGTAATAATAGCTCGCCGAAAACACCATGACCAGGCCAAATGCGCAAAGCAAGCCGATCATGAGGACGATGGGGAAATCGATATGGCCCAAGTTGCGTTTTTGCTTCGCAACGGCGCGTCTTTCCATCACATTCTCCGAATCGATCGAATTTTTCCTGTCAACTCCGGAAGGTTCCAAGAGTCGGCGACCGCTCGCTCCCGCAAAGCAGACAAGCGGCATTGCGCCACATTGGTGCATCGTGTATCATACCAAATGCCGCGCTATAGGGAAAGGGCGCGCTACATTTGTTTTCAGAATCTTTCAAATATAATCGACTTTCCCCCACTTACGTTTTCATTTCACCGTCAGAGCGCGTTTTATGGTCTCCTCATCCTTTTGGCACAAAAAAAGGAGGTGGTTTGCACCTCCTCAAAAACCGTTATTTTCCAAATACGCGGGTTCGCACCGTCTCATTCCACTTGTCTTTTTCTTCCCGTATGGACGAATGCGCGCTCTCCTCAAACCAGATCCATTCCTTCTTTGGCGCTTCCAGCGCGTCAAACCAGGGTTTTGCGATCTCCGGCGGCGTGTTGCGATCATGCCTGCCCTGCGTAATGAAAACGGGCACGTCGAGCTTTTTGACGGTTTGATCAAACTTGCAGGTGATCACCTCGCGCCAAAGCTCGCGCAGATTATAATAAGCGCCGCGCGCATAGCCCGCAAGATCAAGCAGGGAATACTCCGGCGAGCGCAGGATGGGCAGCACCATGGAGGAAATCATGCCCTCCTTCTTGCCGCGCGCGGCCCCGCCGTACTTCGTCATGAGATTCCGTTGAACGGTCAGATCATCCAACGAGCGGTAGAAACCGTCGACCGGCGCACCAATGCGCGCGAGTTCCTTAAGCGCCTTGGTATCGCCTCGCTTTGTCGCCTCATTCAACACAAACTCATAGGAGATGCGCTCGTTCTCCGCGCCGTTGGCGAGTTGGCCCGTGCCGATGTATGCCGCGATCTTTTCGGGAATTCGCAGGCAGAGCAGCACCCCGAGATAACTGCCGTAGCTGTGCCCGGCAAGATAAATCTTTTCCTGTCCATAGCGCGCGCGGAGCCAGTCGACCGCCGCGATCGCGTCGCCAATCACAAGCTCCATATCCATATGCTGCTCTGCCTGCGCGCGGGTATAGCTCTTTCCTGAGCCGCGCTGGTCAAAGCAGACAAGCGTGCAAACGTCCGTCAACGGGGCCTGATCCTCCAGCACAAAGTGGCGGTCGCAAACGCCCGGGCCGCCGTGGAGAAACAGCAGTACAGGGTTTGATTCATCCGTACCGCGGATACGAAAATCCAGCGTGGTTCCATTGAGCGCGAGTTTGAGATGCTCGTCGATGAGATATGTTTTCTTCATCTTTTTCACTCCTCCTGCCGTCGTTTGCCTCAGGCGGCCAGACAAATCCTGCTTGCACTATCTTACAACTTTTTCACATGCGCGTACAGCGCACGCCGTAAACTTGTGAACTTCCTGCTAAGAATCCGTAAACACTTTCTACAAAATCGATTCGCGTTTTCGCAATTTGAACCTTGGCATAGAATAGAAAGACGAATCTGCAAGAAAAGAATCCTATAACAAGAATAATTCCTATTTTCTTACTTGAAAACGACAGCCTCCCTGTCTGCTGTACTCAATTGCTCTGAAAAGAGCAGAATGCTATACTGTAGCCAGTTTTATCGCAATTCTCCACACGGTGTGCGCAAAGTATTCCCGCTCGCCGTCAGGAAAGGATTCTCTCATGACCAACCGAAACAAACGCGCGCTCAGACTTTCGCTTTCGCTATGTCTTGCGTTTTTGATGAGCGCCTGCGCGCTGCCCTCTCCCGTACCGGTAGAGGACGGCTCGCCAAGCGTCGCCTCCGACTTTACGCCGAGTACCGTGGCAAGTTCCCAGCCCGCCACATCCGGCGAATATCTCGTGGACACCACGGATATGGCGGGAAACAGCATTCGCCTGACCGCTTATCCGGAACGAATCGTCGTTCTCGATCCTGCGGACTGTGAGATTCTGTACGCCATCGGCGCCGGGCCAAACATCGTCGGCCGTTCGTTGAGCTGCGATTATCCGGCCGAGGTCAATCTGCTGCCATACGCCACCGCAAACGGTAAGAACGATCCGGACGTGCTGCTGCTTCGCGAACCGCAGGTTGTCGTCATGGGCCCGGAAGACGCGGCAGATGCGGACTTGATCGCCGCGCTCACCGGAGCGGGCGTTGCCATCGTCGTCACCAACGTGACGGACATCAACAACATGTATGGCGCAATCTCGCTGCTGGGCGCGATCTCAAACCACGTATCGGAAGCAAAAACGCTGGTTTCCCAGCTGATCACCTCCATCGCGGCGCTGCAAACCAAGGTTTCTTCCCATTCGGAAACGGTCTATCTGGAACTCACCCCGCTTGCAAGCGGCGCGACGACCCTTGGTAGCGGCAATATCTTCACCGCGCTGGTTTCACTGCTTGGGTATCATAACGAGTTTGAGGATCAGTCCGGCTTAATCAGTGTCACACAGGATCAGGTCGTTGGCCGCTCGCCCGACTATATCATCACCGTGTCGCGGGATCGATCCGGGGATGAGGACGCGAGTACAACCCTTGATCCAAGCGTAACGCCCGATCCGAACGCAACTCCGGATCCGGCCGCTGCCCCTGTGCTGACCGGCCCAGCCGAAATCCTCGCACGCGGCGAATGGGCGCAGGTGGACGCGGTGAAAAACCAGCGCGTGTTCTATATCGATTCCGCGCTGATTACGCGCGCTGGCCCGCGCATTCTGGACGGGCTCAACGCGCTCTATACGGCGCTCTATGAAAACAAGCAACCGGAGTTCAAATAAAGAGATCGCCGGATCATAGATTAGAATTCAGTCGTACAGACAACAAAACAACGCTCCGGCAGGCCGGAGCGTTGTTTATTGTCGAATTGGTTCCTACACGTTATGCGATCGCCGTGAAGGCTTCCTTGTCCATTCCGCAGACGGGGCAGACCCAATCTTCGGGCAGGTCTTCAAACGCGGTGCCCGGGGCAATACCGTTATCGGGGTCACCAACCTCGGGATCATATACATAACCGCAAACGCATTCATACTTCATACTTCACAACACCTCCTGCTTGAATTGAACCAGCTGGCCGATGCTAAACGCAAGGATGCGCTCCGGCAGTTTCGTTCTGGTCTCAATATAGCAAATCCAAATTGTAAAGACAAGTAAAATCGATATTTTATCACGCTGATTCTACTGGAAAAACACATATGGAACGAACAATCTCTCCATCTTAACGCAAAAAACGGGCGGCATTTCTGCCGCCCGAATCGGTGGTTCGTTACTTTGCTTTGCCGATGGTACGATACACATCCTCAAAATAGGTCACGATCTTGGTATCGTTCTCCCAGGACTTGAGCTGCGCGTTCCAGGCGGTATCCGCATTCTTGGCGATCACAGCGGCCTTGACGGTGTCATGCGCGTCGGTCAGCGAGAGCTCGCCTGCTTTTTCACTACCCACAAGCTGGAGGATGTAGAACACATCGTCAGCCTTGATCACCGCGGTGTGTTCGCCGTCCTTGAGCAGGCCGACTGCCTTGACCAGCTCCGCATTCCACATGGTGTCTTCGCCGCCGATATACATCAGTAAGCCTGTGTCGACAAACGACGGGTAATCGGTATACATCGTATCCTCACCATATTGCTTGAGCACGTCTTCAAAGCTCGTGCCGGCTTCCAAAGAGGCATACGCTTCGTTTGCCTTTTCGCGCGCGTCCTTGATGTATTCTTCGTATAGCGCGTCCGCGGCTGCTTTCTTGGTCAGATAATCGCTCACGATCGCCGCGCCGCCTTCGATATCGCCGATCGTCACATTGATGCCTGTGTCGGTTGCCGCTGCACCCTGCGCGGTGTATTTATCGGCAAGCGCCGCGAGCGCCGCCGCGCCGTATTGCGCTTCCAACGTGGTCATCTCACTCTTGAGCGTGGTGTAGTCGGCGGAAACCTCACCCGCAGGCGATATGGAGATGGAGCGAACGCGCACATAGCCTTCCGGCGTATAGAGCATCGGATCGCCGCCGTTCTTCTGATAGTCTTCCGCAGCAGCGCCGAAATCGGCGGGCGTGGCGGTGTAGGAATCCTTCTGTGACTTCAGCAGATCATTATAATAGGTCTGAATCTCTTCGTCCGTCGCGGTGATGTCCTTGGTCATTTCGGCTTTCAACGCTTCCTTGAGGGCTGCGCTGGTGTATTGTTCCGTAATATACGCGCGATATCCTTCGACGTCCATATTCATGCCCGCCGCATCCAACTGTTCCTGGAAGATCTCCAGCGCGCGCGCTTCCACATCGGTCGCGCCTTCGCCCTGCGCCTGCGTGCGGAAGTTATCGGTGTAATACTTCATCTGGTCTTCAACCTGTTTCGTGACGGTGGCCTTCTGCTCGTCGGTGATGGCTATGCCAAGCAGACTCGCCTCGTAGAGCTGAATCTTATCGGAGACGAGAGTAGAAATCACGCTGTCCTGCATGGCTTCTACATCTGCATCCGCCGTCGGAGCGCTCATGCCATAGGCAGAGTACATTGAGACCATATAATCGTACTCATCTATGATGTCGCCCTTGGAGATGGTGTACTTATCGCCAACCTTGACGGCGATCTCATCGCGGCTCGGATCGGCCGTTGCGTCCGACGCGGTTGCGTCAGAAGCGCTGGCGTTTGCGTTCTTGCCTGCGCAAGCCGCAAAAGACAGCGTCAGGGCGACTGCTATCAGCACGGAAAGCGCTTTTTTCCAGGTATTGTTCATCATTATCGGTTTCTCCCTTGTTTATTCAGCGCCTCTGCGCAGTGGATATGGTGTGCATTTGGGGCAAACTACGATTCGATACGACGCTTCGTATCCGTTTTCACCCGAATACGCCGCCATCGTTTTGAGTTGTTGCCACGTTGTCCATTATATGCCTGCATCGTTATCTACGCAACGGACAATTGTGTAAAGGAATTGTGGCAGTTTGCCCGTGATTGCCTCAGCACTGGCGTTTTTCTGCCGTATTTCAATCGCGGGTGGGTCGCTCGCGATGAGCCGCGCTCCTTCAAAGCCGGAGACTACGTTGATCAGCTTGCCGCCGTCGAGCCGGGCCCCCTGTGAAAAACGCAGCCTCGCTTCGCCTTCACGCACCGTTACGCTCTCGATAAACGCGCGAGCGGCATACGCCTTGACTTCCGATATGCGCATGAGGTTTGTCACGCTCTCCGGCGGCTCGCCGTAGCGGTCGATAAACTCTTCGGTCACGTCCATCATGCTCTCCGCGCCGTCGATCTCCGCGATTCTCCGGTAGGCTTTGAGGCGCATGAGCTCGCTCGGCACATAGTCGTGCGGGATGTGCGCATCGATGGGAATATCCACGCTGGTCTCGGTGACCGGTTCGAGATTTCTCCCCTGCTGTTCGTCCACGGCCCTGCGGATGAGCTTGATGTAATATTCATAGCCAACGTCGGTGATGTGCCCGTGCTGCTCCGCGCCGAGCAGGCTTCCCGCGCCGCGAATCTCCAAGTCGCGCATCGCGAGCTGGAACCCCGCGCCGAACTGCGTGAATTCCCGGATGGCCATGAGCCGCTTTGCCGCTTTTTCATTCATCACGCGTCCGGTCTGCACGGTGAAATATGCGTATCCGATCCGGTTGGATCGGCCGACTCTGCCACGCAGCTGATAGAGTTGCGCCAGGCCCATCTTGTCCGCCTCCAAAACGATCATCGTGTTGGCGTTGCCGATGTCCAGTCCGCTTTCGATGATGGTGGAGCAAAGCAACACGTCGTATCGCTGCTCCAAAAAATCCAGCATCGCGTTTTCCAGCTGGGTCTCGCCCATCTGCCCGTGCGCGATGTTGATCCGCGCCTCGGGTACGAGGGCTTCGAGTCTTCTGAGCGTCTGCTCCATGCTGACGACGCGGTTGGAGACCACATACGCTTGCCCTTTTCGCGCAAGTTCGCGGGTCAGCGCGTCCTTGAGGAGCGCGTCGGTATACTCCAACACGTAGGTCTGCACGGGATAGCGCGCCTCCGGCGGGGTTTCGATGACGCTGATGTCGCGGATGCCCGTCATGGACATGTTCAATGTGCGCGGAATTGGCGTCGCAGTCAGCGTGAGCACATCTACCGTCTTTTTCATCGCCTTGATCTGCTCTTTGTGATTCACGCCGAAGCGGTGTTCTTCGTCGATGACCAGCAAGCCCAGCGCCTTATACTTCACGTCTTTTGCCAGCAGCGCGTGGGTGCCGACGACAACGTCGATCTGCCCTTTTGCGAGGGCTTCCTTGACCGCCTCGCGTTCTTTCGGCGTTTGGAAACGGGAGAGCGCCGCCGTCTTCACTGGAAAATCGGCAAAGCGCGAGCACATGGTGTTATAGTGTTGCTGGGCTAATATCGTGGTCGGCACGAGGATCGCCGCCTGCTTTCCGTCCTGAACCGCTTTAAACACCGCCCGGAGCGCCAGCTCCGTCTTGCCGTAACCAACGTCGCCACAGAGTAGGCGATCCATGGGACGAACCTGTTCCATATCCGCCTTGATCTCCTGGATGCTCTGCTTTTGATCGGGCGTGAGTTCATAGGGAAAACGCTCTTCAAACGTTCTCTGCCAGGCGGTGTCCTTGGAAAACGCAAACCCGACCGCACTCGCCCGCTCCGCATAGAGCGCCGCGAGATCGACCGCGAGTTTCTTAGCCGCGCTCTTCGCCTTATTGACGCGATTCGTCCACTCCGCACCGCCTAGTTTGCTCAGCTGCGGCCCAACCTCGTCTTCTCCGCCGCCGACGTACTTCTGCACGCGGTCGAGCTGGTCCGTCGGGATATAGAGGCGGTCTCCACCGCGGTATTCGATCAGCAGATAGTCCTTCGTGTTCCCCTGCACCGTCAGCGGCTCGACTTTGACAAATCTCCCGACGCCGTGCGTTTCGTGCACGATATAGTCACCCACCGAAAGCTCCGAGAACGAAAGATGCTTCTTCGATTTACTCTTCTTCACCGCGCGTTCGGTGCGCCCTGTCACCTCAAATTCGGTGAAGATGTTGACCTTGTATTGCGGGTAGGAAAATCCGCGCGCGAGCTGGCCCGGCAAAATCAACGTTTTGCCCGCGGGCAGTTCCTTCGGCAGTTCGTTTATCGCCGTCGCTTGCGCATCGTAATCCGCGAGGTTATGGAGCAGTTCTTCCGTCTGCTCGCCCGCATAGATCACCGTTTTTTCGCCCTGTTGATTGAGGCGCTTGATCTCGCGCGCAATCTCATCGAACGCACCCATGAACTGCGGCGCGCCCCGCGACTCCAGATTCACGATCTCGCGCGGGGAAAACTGCGGATGCGTGCGCGAGAGCGCGTAGAAGAGCGCGGTTCTCGTCGTGTGCAGGCGCTCCAGCGTCTCATTTGCGCTGCGTTCCAGCGCACCCTGCTCCGGCACGCCCTCGTCCCGCTCCAACATGGCTTTCACGCCCTCGGCAAAGCGCATCTGCTCCGTGCGCAGCGCTTCGTCGATGAGTAGCGCTTCGTCCACCACAAGGATTGCGTCCTCTTGCAAGTAGTCCAGCAACGTCTCGGTCTTCTTATAAAGTAGCGGCAGTAGAACATCTCCGCCGACGCTCGCAATTCCCTCGCTCCAGGCTTCTTCCTGATCGCTTAAGCCCGCACGGCCCACTATGCGCTTCAGCGCTTTTTGCGTGAGCTCCTTCGGTTGCGGCGTTTCCAGCGCGGGACGGATGACGACCTCTTGAATCTGCTCCACGCTGCGCTGGCTGACCGCGTCGAAGGTGCGCATCTGATCGATCTCGTCGCCAAAGAATTCAATTCGAACGGGGTATTCCTCGCCGGGCGCAAACACATCCACGAGGTCGCCGCGCGCGGCGCACTGCCCGCGCCCTTCCACCATCTCTACGCGCTCGTAGCCCGCGGAAACCAGCCGCTCGATGAGCGCTCTGGGTTCCAGCGTGTCGCCGACGCGAATCGCAATCTGACTATTTGCAAACGCACCCCTGGGGGCAAGCGCTTGCATGAGAGACGCCGCGCTCGCGGCAACCACGCATGGCTCGCCGTCGAGCAGCGCGGAAAGCGCGGAGATACGCGCGCTACGGTTTTCACCGGAGGCAGCGTGCACGTAGGTGAGCGGCGTTTCGCGCGGCAAAAACAGCTCGGATCGCACGCCAAAGAGCCGCACGCTTTCGTTTAGCTGCGTCGCGGTTACATCCGTCGCGGTCACGAACAGCACCTGACGGCTGCGCGCCAGCGAGGCACAAAGATGCGCCTTCGCGTTTGCGGCAACGCCAAACGCCGCGACCGGGCCTTTGCCCCCCTCCAGCGCCAAACGCATGCGCTGGTAATCCGTCGCGGTATCGAGTAAATTCAATATTGGGTTGTAGTTCATGCCCGGCGTCAAGCGTCCCCCGTTTATCCTGTAGTCGGGACGCGGTCGGATTTTTACTCCGTCTTCGTCCCGCCGATGTGTCGTTTGTTGTACTTTGCCTGCGCTTCCTGTAGTTTTCCTTCTATAATAAGACGAACCGCGCCTGCCGCGTCGCAAAACGCCTCGGAAAGCGCTGCCTGATCCTGTTTGCCCGGCTTGCCCAGCACATGCTTTTTCAGGTCTTCTCCGCCGTTGCAGCCAACGCCGATACGAACACGCGGAAAGCTCTCGCTGCCGAGCGTGCCGATGATGGAGCGCATGCCGTTGTGCGTACCCGCGCTGCCCTTGTCGCGAATGCGAAGTGAGCCAACTGGCAGCTCGATGTCGTCGTAGAGCACGATGAGGTTTTCCACGGGACATTTATAAAAATGCAGCACCGCCTGAATGCAGTCTCCGGAGAGATTCATATACGTCGTGGGTTTGACCAGTATCACGCGCTCGCCGTTGTAATTACCTTCGCCGTACACGCCGGAAAAGCCGCGCTTGGCGACCTTTATCTTCAAGTAATCCGCCAGTACATCCAGCGCTTGAAAGCCCGCGTTGTGGCGCGTGCGCTGATAGAGTAACCCCGGATTGCCTAGACCTGCTACGACGAACATCCTTACCTCGACGCTTTGTATCATAATCTGCTTCCTGCGATTCAGAAAGCCAAATTATCATAGCACTTTCGCGCGCTCTTGACAACAGCACATTGTTGGTGATACGCTAACGAGACTATATAAGCGACGACGGAAAGAGTAGCAATTTCGCGCGTTTGAAGAGAGATTCGGGGTCAGGTGAAAGCCCGAAATCGCGCCCTTTGCGAACATGGCTCCCGAGCTTCTCGCGGTGAACGCTCCATTCGCCTCAGCCGCGGCGGGTCTCCGCCCGATACAGCGGAAACTTATGCCCCCTCCGGTCGGGGAAGTAAGGTGGTTACCCGGTTCGCTTTTTGCGTGCCGTCCTTACATGTGGGCGGCATGCTTTTTTATTTACCTACGATTTTGTTTGGAGGACACCGAAATGGAAGAGAAGAAGACGTTTTACATCACAACCCCAATCTATTACCCGAGTGCGAACCTGCACATCGGCCACGCTTACAGCACCGTTGCTACGGACGCCATCGCGCGCTATCACCGCCAGCGCGGAGACGAGACGTTCTTTTTGACCGGGTCGGACGAACACGGTCAGAAGATTGAGCGCAAGGCTAAGGCCGCGGGCGTGACCCCACAGCAATATGTGGACGAGATCGTCGCTGGATTCAAAGACCTCTGGAAGCTTCTGGATATCTCCTACGACAAATTCATTCGCACAACCGACGATTATCACGTCAAGGCCGTGCAGAAGATGTTTCGCCAGCTCTACGATCAGGGCGATATCTATAAATCGAAGTACACGGGCTTTTACTGCACCCCGTGCGAAAGTTTTTGGCTGGATCGCCAAGTGAAAGATGCGGGCGGCGTTTGCCCCGACTGTGGCGGCCCCGTGGAGCTTGTAGAAGAAGAGAGCTACTTTTTCCGTCTTTCCAAGTATGCCGATCGACTGATCCAGTACATCAAGGATAACCCGACGTTTATCCAGCCGGTCAGCCGAACAAACGAGATGCTGCAAAACTTCCTCCTGCCGGGCCTCGAGGACCTCTGCGTGAGCCGCACAAGCTTCACGTGGGGAATCCCCGTCGATTTCGATGGAAAACACGTGGTCTATGTTTGGCTAGACGCACTTTCCAACTACATTACCGCGCTTGGGTGGGGAAGCGACGACGATTCGCTCTACAGAAAGTTCTGGCCGGCGGATGTACACATCGTGGGCAAGGAGATCGTGCGTTTTCACACCATCATCTGGCCGATCATGCTCATGGCGCTCGGCGAGCCGCTGCCCAAGCAGGTGTTCGGTCACGGCTGGCTCGTGCTCGACGGCGGCAAGATGAGTAAGTCGAAGGGCAACGTGGTCGATCCCGTGCAGCTCTGCGCGCGCTACGGCGTGGACGCGATTCGCTATTTCCTGCTGCGCGAAGTGCCGTTTGGTTCCGACGGAACCTTCTCCAACGAAGCGCTGATCGCGCGCATCAACACCGACCTTGCCAATGACCTCGGCAACCTCTTAAGCCGCACGGTCGCGATGATCGATAAGTATTTCGGCGGCACATTGCCCGCGCCCGGTACGGTTGCAGAAGAAGACGTGGCGCTCATCGCGCTTGCGAAAGACTTGCCCGGAAAGGTCGACGCGCAGATGACCGAGCTGCATATTCCCGATGCGCTCGCGGAGATTTGGAAGCTCGTCGGCGCTTGTAATAAATACATCGACGTGACCGCGCCCTGGTCGCTCGCCAAGAGCGAAGCGGGTCAGGAGCGGCTCAAGACGGTGCTGTATAACCTCGCGGAGAGCCTCAGAATTGTCGCAATTCTGCTCACGCCGTACCTCACCAGCACACCGCAAAAGATGTTTGCCCAGCTTGGCACCGCGCCCGCGCAATCTTCGATTGAAGCCATCGCATGGGGCGGCAGCGTCCCCGGCTCCGTTGTGCATAAGGGCGAAGCACTCTTCCCCCGCATCGACGCGGAAGCGGAGCTTGCCTATTTTGCGGCGGAAGCGGAAAAGGCGAAAGCAGCGGCTGCTCCGGCAGCGCAACCAGCGCCGGCAGTACAACCTGCACAGGCAGCGCAGGCGGCGCCCGCCACCCCCGCGAAGCGCGGACACGATGACGACGAAGCTCCTGCGGAGATTGAATACGACGACTTTGCAAAGATCGACCTACGACTCGCAAAAGTCGTCGCTTGCGAAGAGATTAAAAAGAGCAAAAAGCTCTTAAAGTTGACGGTAGAAGTCGGTGAAGAGACCCGCACCGTCGTCTCCGGCATCAAGCAATGGTACGCGCCGGACGACCTCGTCGGCAAAACCGTCGTGCTGGTCGCAAACCTCAAGCCCGTTACACTCTGCGGCGTCGAAAGCCGCGGCATGATCCTCTGCGCCTCAGACGCCGCGGATGAGAACCTCTCCGCGCTGACCACGCTCGCCGAAATGGAGAGCGGCCTCAAAGTGCGATAAACAGCGCCCGCTGGAAAGGAGCATCCCCATGTCCGAATACACCGTTTGCGACGGACGAACGCTGATTTTGCGCGACCCTACATTGGACGACGCGCAGGAATTGATTGATTTTCTCAAGGTCGTCGGCAGCGAGACGGATTTTCTGCTCGCGGACGAAAACGGAATCGAAGGTCTCACGCTCGAAGGCGAGAAAGACTGGATTACGACCACGCTGACCGCGCCGAACACGAAGATGTTCGTCGGCACAATCGACGACGAAATCGTGCTGGTCTGCGACGTCCGCGCGGCAGGCAGGCCGAGAATCGCGCATGTCGGCGGCGTTGCGATCTCCATCAAGAAGGCTTACTGGCACCTCGGCATCGGCAGCATCGCCATGCACGCCATGATCGACTTTGCCAAAGACACCGGATTTCTTCGCATGCTCTCGCTGGAAGTACATGAAGGTAACGGGCGCGCCATCGCGCTCTACAAACGCTTCGGCTTCGTGGAAGCCGGTCGGCACAAGCAAAGAATCAATGTCCGCGGCACGTATTTTGACGAGATTTTGATGGATCTCGACCTGACGCAAGAGGCGTAAATTTGAAGCACAGGAAGTTTAACCATGCAGCTGTTTGATACCCATGCGCATTTGCTCGACGATAAATTTGACGAGGATCGAAACGCGCTGATCCCCGCCTTTCCGGCGGCGGGCGTACGCGGCTTTGTCGAAGCTTGCGTCGAGGCGGAAGATATCCCGAAAATTCAGGCGCTCACGCTGCTCTACGACTTTGTCTTTGGCAGCGCGGGCATTCATCCGCACTCCGCCAGCAAGGCGGACAACACAAACCTTCTGCGCGTGGAGCGCGCGCTGGAGCAAAAGAAGATCGTAGCCGTCGGCGAAATCGGGCTGGATTATCATTATGACTTCTCCCCGCGCGAGGCGCAGCGGGAAGCGTTTGCCAATCAGCTCGACCTCGCGATTGCGGCAAAAAAGCCTGTGATCATCCACGACCGCGAGGCGCACGGGGATGTGATGGCGTTGCTCTCCGCGCGAAAGGGCCGCCTGGGCGGCGTGCTGCACTGCTACTCCGGCAGCTATGAGGACGCGGTTCGCTATATCGACATGGGGTACTATATCGCGTTCGGCGGGGCGCTGACGTTTAAAAACGCCACGAAACAGCGTTGTATCGCGGAAAAACTGCCGTTGGAGCGGCTTGTGATTGAGACCGATTGCCCGTATATGACGCCGGAACCGCACCGCGGCGAGCGCAACAGCCCGCTATTGATTCACCTCACACTGGAAACCCTCGCGAAGGTGCGCAACATTTCGCTGGAGGAAGCAGCAGCCGCCACCTACCAGAACGCGATGGATCTATTCGGAATCTCACTGTAATAGCACAAGACGCATATAAAAGGGCACTCAGAAAGAGTGTCCATTGTGTTAAAATGTCCATTTTTTGTTTACTGCGCCGTTTACCGCGCGATGATGGTATCCAGCAACTTTTGCCAGGTCTCCTGCGCGAGGCGAAACTGCGCGGCGTGTTTTTTCGCGTTTGACTGATACTCCTCTAGTTCGTCGATGATTCTTAAGAAACCATCGTTTTGAAAATATCGCGCGAGTTTGGGCGAAACCTCCGCGAGCGTTTTTCGCATTTGCGCAATCTCCTCGTCATATCCTTCCGGAGTTGTCAGATAGACCAGCAGCGGCTTGTATCGAACCCAGCCGATACAGGCGCTTAAGAACCGTGCGACGATCGCCTGCGAATTCGCCTTGATCGGCGCAAGCTCCGTTGGAAGCACGCCGCTGAGGATGTATTTATAGCTCGAAAAACCATCGTGAAACGCATACACCGGTATCTCTAGCACGGTTCTGTCATGCAGCATGGTGGAAAGGAATGTATCTTCCCCGCGCGCGCCGGGCGGGTTGTAGAACGGAAACGTTCGCTTGGGATCTGTTAAGTTGATGCAAAGATTTGCGCCTGAGATAAACTTGCAGTGGTTGATTTCCTGTACCTCCGCAGGCTGCCGCTTCATCAGCACCTCGGTCGAAGCGTAAGTGACGCCGCCGGATTGCATCAGCCGCCGCATATTGTCCCAATTAAGAATGTCGTTGCTGATCGCCTCAATAAACTTCCTGAAGTCCTCTTCGGTGAAGTCTTTGTTGAATGGAATCTGCGGAATGGGCGAAATATAGCCGCAGTGCAGCCCGTTTGTATAGTCCGCCCTGGGAATGTTCAACAGGTGTGATAAAATAACATGCTGTCCGCTCCAAAGGCAGACGTCCTTGCTCTTCGTCACTGCGAGCGGGTACTCGTCATCGTCCAAGAAGAGAAGATAGTCCATGTGGCTTTCCAGCGCGGCAAAGAGAATTGCGTTGCGCTTGCCCGCGTAGCCGGAACCGAAAACGCAGCGAAGCTCCGACTTTTTAAACTGATCGTACCGTTCTAATCGCTCAATGCTGCGCAGCGCGTTTTTCGCGCCTAGGAACACGATTTGATCGAATTGATCGACGATGTCTTGGCTCAGGTTCGTATAGTCGGTAGACTGCGTTTTCAGATAATCGGTATCATAAGCGACAAATAAGTTCAAGCTGATTTTATAGTCGGCCGGAAGCTGTTTCTTCGCCTCCGACCAGTTTCTGATATAGGCGTTTAGTACCTTTCGGAAGCTTTTTCTGCCGGTTGCAAATCCAATTCCGAGTCGAATTGTCTTCATCATTATTCCTCCAGTTTTCCAGATTTTTCCATAATATATTACTATTTTAGCATAGTTCAATCCCTCTGTCGAACCGCGCGGGTTTCAACCGCGAAACAAGCCAGAGCGATTTGGAAAGGTACGTGCGCGGCAAACGAAAAGGACGCCCGGTCAAAGACGTCTTTCCCGCTGTTCGTTTGGGTTTACATCCATCCCATCAGCCCGAACACCACAAGCGCTAATATATCCACGCCGAAGATGATCCCGAGCGTGATGAGTTTATTTTTCATCTTCTTCATGTCGTGTACGACAAACGCCATCGTGAAGAAAGGCAGGTAGCCAATCAGCCAGACCAGATACGGGAAGGAACGACTCCACCACGGATATTCCCAGGTCAGGAGCCCCGCGTAGTTGAGGAAGCACTCAATGCACACCGCGAGCGTGGTGTAGATCACCGCCATGAACACGCGGTTGTTGATGCCGAGTATCTTCGTCTTGGGGTCTTTCGGCAGCGTCAGGCAAACCGTAATGCCCATCATGGCGAACATGAACGAAATCTCGATGTTGTAGCCGATGAGAAGCAACAGCGCTGTGTCGCCAACACCCGTCGGCGTTCCCCAAACGGGCGCAAACCCCGTCGCGTGAAAGACGATGCTGTTCCAGATTTCGTTGAATAAGTCCATGCCCCAGAGAGCCGCGCCGCCGAGCACGACGTTCCAGTTCTTCGCGGAAATCTCTTTGTTGTAGATGTACATCACGACGAGCAGCAGTGGTACGACGTACCATTTGAGCGTGAGCGCGGGATTTCGAAGAATCTCCAACGCGCTGATGGAGTAAGCGGACATGATGAACCTCCTGAACTGTTTTTACAGATGAGATACCTACAGAATACGCAAATTCCTCGTGTTGTCAACTAGAAAACCGTCTGTTATTCATACTTTCGTTAATTACCTGATTTTCAGGTTTTTTTGTAATGTATTGACAGTTTTCCGCTTGATTTCCGAAAGGCAAATCGATAAACTAGCAGCAGGAACACAGAAGGGAGATCGGCATGCCTCACGATGTATTCATTATATTCTTACGGCATATGCTGCTTGATGGATTATACAATGTGAAGTATCTTTTCTTCATGTACGCAATCTATCGCCTGATTTGCTGTTGGGCGATCTTCGATAAGGCGTTTGAGCCGGGCTGGGGCGCGCTGGTTCCGTTTTACAATAATTATTTGTACTTCAAGATCACCTGGGGCAACGGCTGGTACTTTCTATTGCTACTGGTTCCGATTGCGAACGCCGTCATCGCAATCATCACAGCCTTCAAGCTCGCCAGAGCGTTTCAAAAAAGCTTCTGGTTCGGATTGGGGCTCCTGTTCCTAAACCCGATCTTTCTCGGCATCCTCGCCTTCGGTGCGCCGCGTTACGATGGTGTGCCGACGCGGGATGATTCCTTCGACCTGTGACGAACTCACACTTCTATCTTTTCTTTTTACCAGCAAGTGGTATACTCAACTCAAGTGAAATCCATATAACTGAAGGGGGATTTGTTTATGGAAAGCTACTACTATGAATACTATGCGCGTCCAAGACCCGGCATGACGCTGTTGAGTTTGGCTTTTGCTGTTCTCGCCATCGTCGCTATGTGGAAGATTTTCGAGAAAGCTGGCGAACCCGGTTGGGCCGCAATCATCCCGTTTTACAACATCTATGTGCTCTTTAAGATCACCTGGGGCAACGGCTGGAAATTCCTGTTCTTGTTGATCCCGATTGCGAACATCGTGTTTGCGATCATCACCATGGTCAAGCTCGCCAAAGCTTTTGGCAAGAGCGGCGGTTTTGCGGTTGGTCTCATCTTTTTGAGCATCATCTTCTACTGCATTCTGGCGTTTGACCAATCCCAGTATCTGGGCGTACCGGAAAACGCGTAACAGAAACCAAAACCAACAGCGAGCGCCTCGTCTTGAGACGCTCGTTTTTTATGTTCCGTTGATAATGAAGGATAATCCTTTGCGCTCGATCAGAGCCGCGCTTTCGGCTCGCTTGCGCACTCGTTTTTCGTGCCCAACAGCATGCAAAGCCCATGCTCCAACGCGGGCAGCACCGGCTCAAGATTTTCACGCACCGCCTTGGGACTGCCAGGCAGGTTGACGATCAACGAATCATGATACAACCCCGCCTGCGCCCGAGAGAGCATCGCGCGGTTGGTGATGTTGAGGCAATAAGCGCGCATCGCCTCCGGTATGCCGGGCGCCATCCGTTCGCAGACAGCGATGGTCGCCTCCGGCGTCACATCCCGCTTGCTAAAGCCCGTTCCCCCGCTGGTGAGAATCAAGCTTGCGCCGAGTTCGTCCGCGTGCCGCCTAAGCTCCGCCTCGATCAAAGGCTGTTCGTCCGGCACGATAGAGACGACGATCACCTCGTAGCCGGCCTCTTTCAACAGGCTCGCCGCAAGCGGACCCGCCGTATCCTCGCGCTCCCCGCGAAAGCCTTTGTCGCTAACGGTGATCACAGATGCTTTGAACATGCAAATCCCCTCCTGGCACCCGATTCATCGGGTTATGATCAGTATTATATCAGGCCAGAGCCGCGCGGGCTAGCCGTTGTGCGTTTCCTTTAGCAGCATCAGGCGCTCTTTCGGCAGACAAAACCACGCCTCGTCGCCGATGCTGTACACGCTCGCGGTCTCTTTATTCATTTCTGCGCGGATCGTGGCACTTCCGCCCGCGGGTAAAAGCGTCAGTATGCGGGAAAACACATCGTCCTCCGCGCCGACCACGCGGCAAAGCAGCGCATTTTCCGCGTTTTCGCCGCAGGGCGCGATAAAATGCGCGCGAATACCCGCGTGGGTGCCCCCGCGCACATCCCCGCTTCCGCTGGCGAGCGTTGCGTTCCAATCCGGTACGGACACCAACCCGGTTGGAAGCACCGTTGCGGGGGCACAGTTCTTACAGCCGGTGATCAGCGCGGATTGCAGCGTTTGCGGGTGCGCAAACAGTTCCGTGGTTTCCTCAATCGGCTCGGATACCCCGCCGTTGAGCACGCACACGCGGCTGCTCATGCGGTAGACTTCGCCGCGGTCGTGGGACACCAGCAGCGCCACGCCGGGAAAATCGACTAACGTTTGCTTGACCTCCGCCTCCATCTGCCATTTCAGGTGGCTATCCAGCGCGGCAAACGGCTCGTCCAGCAAAATCGCCTCCGGTTCGCCCGCCAGCATGCGGCAGAGCGCCACGCGCTGCATCTGCCCTCCAGAGAGTTCGCGCGGCAGGCGTTCTTCCAATCCTTCCAGGTGAAAGCGGGAGATCCAGCTCTCGCGCTTCTGCTTCCGCGTGCGCGCGTCCCGCAGCAGAGACAACCCAGCGTCGATGTTTTGCAGCACTGTCATGTTCGGAAACAGCGCGTACCGCTGAAACAAATACCCGACTTTACGCGCCTGCGGCGGCAGGTCGATCTTTGCTTTGGAGTCGTAGAGCACGCGACCATCGAGCACGATGCTCCCCTCGTCCGGCTTCTCCACGCCCGCGATGCAACGCAGTGTCATGCTTTTTCCGCTGCCGGAGGCGCCGAGGAGCGCGGTCACACCAGCCTCCGCCGTGATCGAGACGTTGAGCGTAAAACCCTGTAATCGTTTGATGATGTCGACGGTTAAGGACATGCTTCCTCCCGTTCTGCTTGATGGAAATTTGCGATGAAAAGCGGCCTCGTTACCACTTTTTGATATTCTTCAGGTTCGCATCTGCAAATAGATTCATGACCACAACGATGCCGAACGAAATCAGCAGTATGATCGCAACCCAGAGGCCCGCCGTGCGATAATCACCGTTTTGGATGACCATCGCGATGCGTTGTGAGATCGTTCCGGTCTTTCCCGCGATGTTGCCCGCGAGCATGCTGGTCGCTCCGTATTCGCCGAGCGCGCGGGCAAACGTGAGAATCGTACCGCTGACCACGCCCGGCCCCGCGGAGGGCAGCACCACGCGCCAGAAGATCTTGCGCTCGCTCATGCCCAGCGTCCGGCCCGCATAGATGAGCTCGATATCCACCTGCTCAAAGGCGGCTCTCGCGTTTCGATACATCAACGGAAACGCGATTACGCTCGCGGCCAGAATGCACCCAAGCCATGTCTGCACCACCTTGATGGAAAGCTCCTGATATAGAAACATCCCGACCGGGCGGCGGAGGCTGAAGATCAGCAGCAAAAAAAAGCCGGCGACCGTCGGCGGCAACACCATCGGCAACGTCAATAATCCATCAACAAACGCTTTTGCCCGCTTGCCCATGTGCATCACGCTCCGTGCCGTCCAAACGCCGAGAAAGAAGCAGATCACGGTTGCGACAAGACCCGTCTTAAGCGAAATCCAGAGCGGGCTGTAATCGAGCGTTTTGAGAATATCCCAAATCTCCTGCATGCTCCGCCTCCTCCCGAAAAACTTTCTTAATCAAATTTTCGATCAAAACAATCTCGTTTCGATCATTATTTTTATCTTAACACAACGCATTGCTTTTTTCCAAAGTCGTCCGATAAAACGCGCCCGCCGCCTAAAAAATCGGACGGCGGGCGCGTTGGATTGCGAAACGCAATCACTCCGGGACGGGGTGATTATTTGTTGATGATGAACATATACTTCTCAAAGATTGCTTTCACCGCATCCGTCTGGAGGAAAGCGATGAAATCGTCCGCAGCCGCGGTTTCGGCGGCGGTCGCTTCGGGATTGTTCACGCGGCAGACGGGATAGAGAATCTCGCCCGTGAGGGAAGAATCCGCCACTTCGAGGATATCCACGTCGTCTTTGACCGAGTAAGCATCCGAATAGTACACGGTTCCAATCTCATTGGAGCCTTCCTTGACCGCTTCTTTTACCTTGCTGACGTTGCCGCACTCGTTGATCTCTACGCCGCCCAGCGCCGCGGAGATATCCGCCGTCGTGTAGTCCTTCGCTTCCTTCGAACCATCCAGCACGCCGAGGTTGATCAATAGCTGGCGCGTATACTTGCCAGCGGGTACGCTACCGTCGGCGAGTGCGATGCTCTTCGCCTTTGCCATGTCGGCAAAGCCGGTCACCTGCGTGCCGCTGTTTTTCGGCGTAATCAACGCGAGCTTATTGCAAAGAAGGTCAACGCGCGATCCCGCGATCATGTAGCCCTGCTCGTCCAGCGTCTTGATCTGGCTGACCGCCGCGGAAAAGAACACGTCGCAGGCAAAGCCTTCCTGCACCTGCGTGAGCAGCGTACCGGAGCTATCCGCATTATAGGTGACCTTCACGTTCGGCTGGGATTCGTTATACAGCGGAATGATCTCTTTGAACGCGCCTTCCAGGCTCGCCGCGATGAAGAGCTGCATTTCAGTCGCTTCCAGCGGGGCGGCGGTGGGTTCGGGGGTGGCGGCGGGCGCCTCGGTCACGGCCTCGGTTGCGGTCGCGGTGGGCGCTTCGGTTGCAACGGGCGCGGTCGTCGCGGCGCATGCGCCGAACATCGCCATCATCATGATGGCGCTAAACAGGGCAATCCATTTCTTCATGTTTTCTTTCCTCTCGATTCATCATTTATCTGGCACGCGGGGCCGGCCGGACGCCCGCGTAATCCACAAAACGAATCGTTCGCGCATGAAGAACGGATCGCATGACCGCTCCGTTACTCCTTGCCGAACCCGCAGTTGGGATAGGTACAAACGTCGCACTGCAAGCACAGTCCGCCGTTTCCGAGCTTTGTCAAATCGCTTCGGGAGATACGCAAGCCCGCTACCACGCGGGGTAAAACGATATCGAAGATCGACGCGCGCGAATACATCACGCATCCCGGCAGGCCCATCACGGGCACGCCGTCGTCATAATATCCCAGTAAGAACATCGCTCCCGGCAAGATCGGTGCACCGTACGTGACGATATTTGCCCCGCTGTCGCGGATGGCGGCGGGGGTACGGTCGTCCGGGTCCACGCTCATGCCGCCTGTGCAGAGCACGATATCCACGCCCTTGCCGCGCACCTCGTTGATCGCGGAGACGATATGCTCCGTGCTATCGTCGCTTACGCGCCGCTGCGCGAGTGTAACGCCAAACGCGGCGAGCTTTCGCTCGACGACGGGTGTAAACTTGTCGGTGATTCTACCGTGGAACACCTCGTTTCCGGTGACCACGATGCCCGCTTTAAGGTTCTTGCGAAATGGAGTCAGCTTCATCAGCGGTTCGCCGCCGACCAGCGCCTGCGCTTCTTCCATCCTGCGACGGTCGATCAACAGCGGAATAATCCGCGTACCGCCGAGCTTGTCCCCGATCCGGACCGGGCTGTTGGTATGCCGGGTTGCGACCATGATATCCGGCAAATCGTTGAGCGCATCGAGGCGTGGCACATCTACGGTAAACACGCCGTCGACGGTGGCAAACAACTCAATTTTACCTTCCTTCACGTCCCCCGCGGCGCATGTGTTCGCTCTCGCAAAGCCGCGCGAGCAGATCGGCGGCCTCGTTTTCATGCAGGGTGTTTTCGTCCACCTCCCAAACGTAGAGGTGATCCTTTCCCATCGAGAGCAGCATGGGAATGTCTTCTTCGGTTACGACATGCCCTTTGCGAAACTGCGCGTCCTTGCTTTCGCCCGGAACAATGCGTGTCAAGTCATGACAGAGCACGTGTCCGACGGCGTCTTTTGTGTCGATGAGCTTCATAAGCGAATCATATCATTATTTTCCCGAAAAAACAACGCTTTCATTTTATTTTTCTGCATGCGCAATATTTTTTCAGAAAGTAATGATACAGCCTCCGATCTTTCTTGATTATTGCGGTATTCGGTAAAAAAGCGGGCTTTCGCCCGCAAAACGTGATTAAGAAAAGCGGCTTCTGCCAGCGAAACGTAATTAAGTAAATGTGGACTTCAGCCCGTAAAAGAGACGCTGACTATTGTTCGACCGCGATTTCGTCGCCAACCGAAATTTCGCCAGGCGTGAGCACGCGCACGAAGATCCCCTCGTGCGGCATGATGCACTGCCCGACTTTTTTATAGATTTCGCAGTGCTGGTGGCATTCCTTACCGATCTGCGTGACTTCCGCGCGGCAACCGCCAAGGCGGAGAATCGTGCCGACGGGAAGCGTGTAGAGTGATATACCCTCCGTGGTAATGTTCTCCGCAAACTTACCGGGCGTGAGGTCGTTGAGCCCCAGCGCGGTCATCTTGTCGATGCTCTCCTGCGCGAGCAGGCTGATCTGCCTGTGCCAGTTGCCCGCGTGCGCGTCGCCCACGATGCCATGGTCTACTCTCAGCTCCGCGCGCTCGACGGGTTGTTTAAACGTGCCCTTCTTCGGGCTGATGTTGATGGATGTAATCTTTGCCACGATGATTCCCCGCATTCCGTTTTCTGGAATTACCATGTCTGGTAATCCTACCAACTCGCGTATTCTAGCACGCGCGCTATCCGCCGATATGGCGCATGGTCTTTTCCGCCGAAAAACCTTCCTCAAAGCAATGCGTCTCCGGCTTAAGGGCAATCGCCTCGTCAATCACCGCAAGCAGCGCTTTGTCGTCGCTTTGTTCCAGCGCTTCTTTCAGCGAAAACTCCGTGTTGGAGCCGAGGCAAGGGCGAATCATGCCGTCGCTCATCACCCGCACGCGGTTGCAGTCCGCGCAGAAGCGGTGCGACATCGGGTCGATTAACCCCACGCGCCCGACATAACCCGGCATTTGGTAATCCCGCGAGGGTTGACCCGGATAAAATGGCTCAACCGGCACAAGCTGCGGGTGCTTCTCAAGCAGCTCCGCTCCCGTTACGCGAAGATCTGCCTGATCCGTCTCGCCCAACGGCATGTATTCGATGAATCGCACCGAGATCGAGCGATCCTTTGTCAGCGCGATAAAGTCATCCGTCTCGTCGTCGTTCTGCCCGCGCAAGAGCACCACGTTGAGTTTCAACGACGGAAACCCAGCCGCAAGCGCCTTCTCGATGCCCGAGAGCACCAGCGCGAGCGACCCGCCGCCTGTGATCTTCTCGTAGCGCTCCGGCTTGAGCGAATCGACGCTGATGTTCAGGCGATCGAGCCCCGCCTCTCTCAGCGCGCGGCATTGCCTCGCCAGATGCTGCCCGTTGGTCGTCATGGTGATCTCCGCTATCCCGTCGATCGCGCGGATGCCGGAGATGATCGAAAGCAAATCCCGCCGGAGCATTGGTTCCCCGCCCGTGAGACGTACTTTTTTGACCCCGATTGACGCGAACGCACGCGTGATACGCAAAAACTCCTCTTGCGTCAACTCACTCTTCTTCGGGCAGATGCCCTCTCCCGCACGGCAGTAAGCACACTTGAGCGTGCAGCGCTCCGTCAGCGAAAGACGCAGGTATGTTATTTTTCGTCCAAAGCGGTCGTTCATTTGTATTCCGATCTGTCCATGATGTGCTTGTTAACGTGTTTGATCGATCGTGATCTCATCATTGGTTCGTATCTCGCCGCCGCTTAGCACCCGTGCAAACGCGCAGTTTTTCGGCAACGGACAGGTTTCGCCCGCCTGTACGATCGCGCAAGCTTCGTAGCAGGACTTGCCGACGCGCGTAATCTCCAGTTCGCAGGAGCCGATCTCCAACCGCATCCCTGTCAAGAGAAGCGCATAATCCAGCCCGTTCGTTACGATATTTGCCGAAAACTTCCCGGTGCAGAGCCCGCCAAGATCGGCAATCCGCTCTTCCGCCTCGCCTGAAAGCAGGCTCACGGAGCCGTCTTTGGCGCTCTTGTCGTCTCCGATCACGCCGAGGCGCCCGTCGAGCAGCAGCAGTTCTACGGTTTCGCGCGGCGCGCTTTTTCGGGCGCGCGTCAGGCGTTGGGTTCGCATCCGCTCGCCTCGCGCTCAAAGAGTCCGCTCTTGCCGCCGCTCTTTTTGAGCAAGCGGGTGGAAACGATCTCCATCCCGCGATCGACCGCCTTGCACATATCGTAAATCGTCAGCGCGGCGACGCTCGCCGCCGTCAGCGCTTCCATCTCCACGCCCGTCTTTTCATCGCAGCGCACTTCGCTGACGATGTGGACACGATCCGGCGGGCAGGCGATGAGGTCCACCTTCACCGAGGTCAGCGCGATGGGATGGCATAGCGGAATGAGTTCGCTCGTTCGTTTGGCGGCAAGGATACCCGCGATGCGCGCCGTGGCAAACACGTCCCCCTTGCTTGCGGAGCCGCTTTGAATCAGCGACAGCGTCTCAGGCTTCATGACGACAAAACTCTCGGCAACCGCTTCGCGGTGGGTCACATCTTTTTCGGATACATCCACCATGTGCGCTTCTCCGCGCGCGTTGACATGGGTCAGGGTATCGTTCATGCGCCGTCATCCTTTCCGGTCGAATGATTTCGTGTGAAACCTCCTGTCAGACGGATTGTTTGCTCAATATTCTTCAGGAAAACAACCGCCGCAGGATAGTTCTATCATACGGCGGCATACAAATTTTGGCAAGCACGATCTAATTTTGAGACAGGATATATTATTCGAGAAAAACGAGCTATTCCTGCTCTTTTTCCGGCCAAATCTTCTTGATCCTGCCTGGTTTGTCATAGGTGTATCCACCCAGCACGTCCAGTCTGCGCAGAAACGACTCGCTGGCGAGAACGCGCAGGAACGCGCGCACCTGCGGATTCTCCATCGCAGCAAGCGAGGTAAGCAGATCGTATGTTTCCTCGCAGACGGGAATAAAGTCCAGATCGTACATCCGCGAGGCGGAAAAGATACCAAGTCCGCAGTCCGCGCTGCCCGCGGCTATCTGCGCGGCGACGGCGGTGTGCGTCAGTTCCTCACGCGCGTATCCTTCGATCTGTTGCGCGGAAATTTCCGCCTGCTTCAGCAGATAGTCGAGCAGTATCCGCGTGCCCGCGCCCTTTTGCCGGTTTGCGTAGCGTACTTCGGGCTTGACGAGATCGTTTACCGTCCGAATACCCAGCGGGTTGCCTTTTTTCACGATCAGTCCCTGCATACGGCGCACGCACTCGATCAAAGCCACGCCGCCGCCTGGGATATATTTCTCGATATAAGAAATGTTATAACTGCCGTCCGTCTCATCTAGCAGATGCACGCCACCGAGCTGCCCTTCGCCGCGCCCCAGCGCGAGAATCGCGCCCATGCTGCCAACGTGCGCGCTGCTCACATACGAGCGGATGTCAGCGCGACGAAGCTCGTCCGCCGCCTCGTCGATCAGCGGATCGTGACTACCGATGATGCGCACCGTGCGCGCGATGCGGTCGATGGGTTTGAGAAGGCGTACATGCGCACGCTCGCCCGCCTCGTACCCTTCGCAGTTTTGCGGCACGTCGAGGATGCAGTCCGCCTTCGTCAGCGAGGTGATTACCCCCGCGCCCGCGCCGATGGGTACGGCGGAAAGGCTTCCCTCCGCGTCAAAACCAAGCGTTGCGCGAACGAACTCACGGTATTTCAGCGACGAGACATACTTTCTGCCCATCTTGACACAAACGCTCTCCGAGGTCTCGCGCTCGCGCTTGAGCATGCGGTCGATCACGGGCTTGACCAGCTCCTCCAGCACGATGATACCGGAGACGGGATATCCCGGTACGCCGACGACGGGCTTGCAGCCGACCGCGCCCAACACGGCTGGCTTTCCGGGACGGATGGCGATGCCGTGGATGCAGACTTCGCCCAGCTTGCGAATCGCCGCCGCCGTGCCGTCGTCCCTTCCGGCGGAAGTACCCGCGCCGAGCAGCACAAGGTCGCATTCGTCGGCGGACTCGCGCAGCATGGCTTCAATTTTCGCCGGATCGTCCGGCACGACAGGATAGACTATCCCCTGTGCGCCCCAGCGTAGTAACATTGCGCAAAACACGGCGGAGTTAAACTCCGGTATTTCACCTTCGCGAAGGCTGTCGTTTCCCGAAACGATCTCGTCGCCGGTGGGGATAATCGCAATGCGCGGCCTCGCGAGCACCTCCAGCGTTCGCACACCACCCGCGAGAAGCGCCCCGATCATCGCAGGCTCAATTTCGAGATAGGAAGGCAGTATCATATCCCCCGCCGAGAGGTCTTCCCCGATCTGGCGCACGTGCTGCCAGGGAGAGGCCGCCGCGCGGAGCAGGATGCCGCCGTCCTCTTCCACGCAATCCTCGATCATAACCACCGCGTCGCATCCCGCCGGAAGCGGATCGCCTGTGTCGACGCGGGATAAGTCGCTCTCTTTGAGCAGAACCGGCGTCGTCTGCGTGGCGCCAAAGGTGCGCCTTGCAAGAAGCGCGACGCCGTCCATGGCGCAGGCGGTGTAGTGCGGGCTGGATTGCCGCGCGTAGACCGCGCGCGCGCTCATCCGGCCGAGTGAATCCTCAACCGCAATGGTCTCCGTTCTGGAGGGCAGCCCGCGCTGTTCCAAAAACGATAAATATTGCCGCAGCGCTTCGCCCAGCTGTGTATTGCTCAGATATTCGTAATGACTCATGCTCCATCCTCGATTCTCTTCTGAATCCAATGCATATGCCCATTCTAATACGAAACGTATGCTACTTAAAACAAGATCACGTCAACGGTCGCCCCTTTGGGCAGACCTTCCGCGTCCCGCGGTATGCGAATGTACCCGTCCGCGCGGGACAGCGGGGAGATCAAGCCGGACTTGATCGCAATCGGCTCCGCTTTTTCGTCGCAAACGCAAACCGGCAGCAACTCCTCGCGCCCGTCGTTGCTCGGTACGGCTTGCGTGAGCATCGCGCGCACGGTTCGCTCTGCGAGCGGCTCGTTCTTTAGCGCCGCAATCAACGGGCGCACCAGCGCGTGAAACACGAGGTATGCGGCTGCGGGATGCCCCGGCAAGCCGACGACGATCGTCTCCCCAATTCGTCCTGCAAACGCGGGCTTGCCGGGCTTGAGCGCAAGGCCGTGAAACAGCGGCTCGCCCAGCTTCGACAGGCAGCGATACGCCGCGTCCTTTGCGCCCGCGGAGCTCCCGCCGGAGAGCAGCAGAAGATCGCATTCCCCGGCGGCTTTCTCCAGCGCGGAGAGAAGCACAGCTTCATCATCCGGCACGCGACCGAAGAAGCGCGCGTCTATCCCGGCTTCCTGACAGGCGGCAAGCAGCATCGCGCCGTTGCTGTCCCGAATCTGTCCGCCGAGCGGTGTTTCCGAGGGATCGATCAGCTCGTCTCCCGTGGATAGCACCCCCGCACGCAAACGCCGCTTTACCGTAACCTCCGTAACGCCGAGCGCCGCAAACAGTCCCGTCTCCCGTGCGCCAACGCGGGTACCCGCCGGCAGCAGCAGCTCGCCCTTCTTCACATCGTCCCCGCGAAACACCACGTGCCTGCCCGGCGCTGTCGCATGCTCCACCGCCACCGTACCGCCCAGCTGTTCCGCTTCTTCGAGCATCACCATCGCATCCGCACCGGGCGGCAGCTCCCCGCCGGTCCAGACCGTAACGCAGGATTCGCGCTCAATCGAAATTTGCGCTCGCTCGCCCATCTTCACCTCGCCGATCAAGCGAAGGAGTGAAGGCTGCGCCGCGGAAGCGCCAAACGTGTCGCGGCTGACGACGGCAAATCCGTCCACCGCGCTGCGGTCAAACGCGGGTAAATCTTCCTCCGAATCAACGTTTTCCGCCAAAACGCGCCCGCAGCACGCGGATAGCTGCACTCGCTCGCTAAAATCAGACTTTTTTTGCGAAAAAGTCAGCAACATTCTTTTTGCATCTTCCAGCGGTAAAACCTGCAGCATACCGTTTTTTAGATTCCTTTCGCTTTTTCGCAATTACCCCATAAGGTATAAAAAAACATGAATTTTCTTGCAAAATTTAAATCCATTATACCAAACCGGATATGAAATGGACATCCTTTCCCCACCGGACAAAAATCGATCGAAAACTTATGCAAAACAGCGGATTATTCGGGAAATGAATAATTCATGAACAATCGTCGCCACCCCAACAGATTGTGCATGAAATCTGCCTTCGGTACAATAGTTTGTAAAATTTTCCTTGACATTGTATACTCAGGGCGATAGTATAATATTAAATTTCCATGAATAGACCGTAACGCATTTGTTACGAGATCACGGGCGCTGCGCGATTCCACTTCACCGCAGTGTTTTGCGATGATGAACCGGGGGAAATGACGATGGGGCAAACGGGTAGGTATACATCTTCATATGCAACACCTCCTAACCGATCGACAAACCGGGGACGGTCTGTTCGTTCTGCGAGAAAACGCGCAAAGCGCAGAGTATATACACTCGTCGCATTCATTTTATTCTTCGGCCTCGCGGTTATATTTGCATATAAACCTGCAAGCGCTGCAACAAAAACGCTGTTGCAGTCTTTCCGCATAGACGAAAGCCAGAAAACAACCGAATCTGTCCAGCCGGCAGCAAACAACGTGGTGCAGCTTCAGCCGACGGAAGATGCACCGGTACCCCCCGGGGTGTCCGAGTTGAAGATTCGGGATACCAACGCGCTCTCGATTCTCTCTTGGCAGGGTGCGAAAAACTGCGGTGAGAGCTTCGATATTACGCTGCAGGGTATCTCTTCCACCGAGATCGTCGCCTTTGACGCGCAGAACTGCACCGTATTCCCGCAGAGCGGCACCGGCGACGGCGTCTATACCGTCACCATCACCGGCTCCGGCCCGTATTCGCTAACCGCGCAGTCCAGCGGGATCTCCGATCTTGCGCGTGACACGCGCACCGGTCTTGCAGGCCGTGCAGATCAATTGCCGCTGAGTGTCTCCGGTTGGGGCGGCGCAAGCGACTATTATGACCATTTCAAAATTCGCATTTTTGGCGGAAACACGAACGGTGCGATCTCCTTCCAGACGGATGGATGCACCGTATCTCCGGCGGTCGGCACAATCGATACGGAATACGAAGTGACCGTGACTCGCGTTGGCGCATATTCCCTCACCGCGCTGATGGACGGCAACACGAACTATAACAGCGCATATTCCGCGCTTCTGAGCGGCTGCTCCAGCAAGTCCAATCAGTCCCCCATCCGGATCGAGAACTGGGTCAGCGACGCGAAGAACGGCGAAAAGT
Organism: Christensenellaceae bacterium; assembly: GCA_963665375.2. Taxonomy (GTDB): domain Bacteria; phylum Bacillota; class Clostridia; order Christensenellales; family CAG-138; genus UBA7703. The sequence continues at coordinate 729,107 of CAXXUL010000004.1, read as the reverse complement.
TTACGCTTCGCATCACCGGCGGCACCACCAAGGAAGCGATGATCATCTCCTCGGTCGGTTGCACCGCGACCAAGCTCTCTAATGAAGAGTATGAGGTCACCGTTGACGCGGTAGGTCCTTATGCCATCACGGCAACGCGACCGGGCAACTACGGCTACAACAATGTCTCCGCTTCACTGAGCGGCGTTTCCGTTAAATCACGCACGCATACGCTCGCGGTCTCCGGCTGGTCCGACGCGAAGAACTGCAACGATACATTCCCGATCAAGGTCGTCGGCGGATTCGAAGACGCACCCATCAGCTTTATCGCCAGCGGATGCACGGTCTCTCCGGCAAGCGGCACCAAGGAGACGAAGTTTTCGGTCACGGTCACTTCCGCAGGCGGCTATTCGCTCAGCGCGGTGATGGGTGAAACGGATCAATACGAGTCCCAGCGTACGCGAACCTACATCGGTCAGTCCGGCAAGGGCATTCAAAACGCACTTCAGATTGAGAACTGGGTCTCCGACGCTCCTGCAGGCAGTGCCTTTGAGGTCACGGTCAATGGAGGAAACGGAACGGGCGCCACGACGCTGACCACAAACGATGGCTGCGCGGCCCGCCTCAAGAGCGGGGAAAGCAATGTCTATATTATCTCCGTTTATCCGCTCGCTGGCAAGGATTATTCCGTCAATGTCAGCAAGGCTGGCGACGCAACATATGAAGCTTCCGCTCCCGCCACCTTTGAAGGGAAAACCGCAGGCGCCGTGCAAGCAGCGCTCGTCATGAACGGTTGGATCGAAAACGCTTTCTCCGGCAGTACGTTTGACATTCAGCTCTCCGGCGGCAGCGGTAGCGGCTCCATGGATTTCACACCGGTTGGCTGCAAGGTCGATCCCGCCGCAGAGGACGGTACCTATACCGTCACCGTCACCGCGTTGGGCGGTGAAGTGTATTCGCTGGGAGTTACGCATGAGGGAGACGGCAACTATACTCCGGTCTCCGTCGAGCAGACCGGAACCACGCGGTATTTTGAAAAGGCAGCTGCGGACGATTCCGCGCCTGTCAAAGCAAGCACCTATTCCTGGATCTATATCTGCGGCGGAATCGTGCTTCTCTTCGGCGTCGTGCTGCTGATCATGCAGATCTCCAATACGCCGCGTCGCCGCCGTCACCGCAGATAAGAATAGTATCACACAAACAAAACTGACGCCGTGAAAGGCGTCAGTTTTTATTCGCTTAAGATCGTTTCTATCCTATTGCAAGTCTGGCTTTTGTGTGGGAACGCTCTTCATCAGCCGCAAGAGCCCGCCTTAGAGACGAACTTCGATCCTGCGCGGATCTTTCACCAGGATTGCTACGACCAGGTTGACGAGTGAGAGCGCAGCAACCGCGTAGAAGATATAGTGCGACCCGAAGGTCATCCAAAGCTTTCCGCCCGATACGCCGACGATGATCGAGACAATATGATCCATCATCATCGCAAGCGAGAGCGTGGGCGTCACATCCGATGGCGTCAGCGCGATGGATTTGAGGTAGATCACGCGGATGATACCCATTTGAGACGACAGCCGGTCGATAACAAACAGTGCGCAAGTTATGATCACCGGCAATCCGATCTTTGCAAGCACGCCAACATTGAAGCCGTGCGATAACACTCCGTAGCACAGATAGACGAAGATGAACGAAAGCGCATCGGCATAGAGCAGCTTCTTCACGCCAAACCGATCGATCCATTTGCCCAGCTGCGGCATGAAAAACATGCCAAGCGTGGAGGCGATGATGCCGAGCAGCACGATGGTGTCCACGCGCTGACCGAGCGTCTCGATGAGCACCCACGGGCCGAACACGAGCATCACCTGCTTCTGTACACCAAACACGATTGCAAGCAAATAGTAATACTTATATTCCTTGCGGAAAATCCATTTGATTTTTTCGCGTTTGGTGCGAACTCCTCCGGTCTTGAGCTTTAGCTGTATCATCAGCAGCATTGCGATCAAATAAAAGATTGCGGCGATGACAAACGGCCATTTGATCCGGCTTGTCAGGCTGAACACCCCAAACCGGAACAAGAAGAACACCGTCAGCCCGGCAACCAAGAGCACGGCATAACTGATTCCGCCGAACTGCCCCATGCGTTTGCCGACTTGATCCGGCTCCGAGAGCGACATGCCGATGCTGTCCCGAAGTGGCATATAGAGATGCACGCCGAGAGAGTTGATAAACAGAAATACCAGCATAACACCGAACGTCGGCGTCACGAGGCCCAATATCATCAGGCCGAATGCCGCGATGCCCTGCGCCATGATTGCGATTGTGATATCTCCTAAAAAGGCCAGCGCGCTGATGAGGAAAAACGTGATCACGCCCGGCATCTCGCGTGGCAGCTCAATCAGCCCGCGTTGAGATGCGTCGGTGAAATAGACTTCTTTGAAATAGTTGGAAAACAAGCCTTCGCTGAATCCTGCGGCGAGGTTAACCGCAACAATGACGGCAAAAAATAGATACAGTTCTCTCTTTCTCTTGTCCGGCATGATGCTCCATTTCTATTTTCTTATAAATGACATTTCCGCTATCTTAACATGCATTCCGCTATGAGAGTAGTCTTTTTACATATTTCAATCAAAATATGGTGCGGCAAAATCAGCGCTGTAATTCTCGCGGCAGCGCGCAAGCGCCTCGTCGGGCGTTATCACATGCGTGGTTGCTCCCAAATGTTCCACGCAGATGGACGCTACCGCGTTGGCAAAGCGGGCGCAGTCGTCCAGCGAACGTCCGGCAGCACGGGCGTAGAGAAACGCCGCGGCGAAGTTATCCCCGGCACCGGTCGTATCCACACACGCGCGGCTCACGCAGCCCGCCACCGCGCCGGTAAACGCTTCGCTCGCAACATAGCAGCCGCGCGCGCCGGTCTTAATGACGATGCAACCGACACCCGATGCGCGAAACTCCTGCGCCATGGCGGGAACTTCCGTCGAGTCGCAGAGCAGCCCCGCCTCTTCCATATTGGCAAATACGATGTCGAGATGCGGCCAGACGCGCGCGAAGTCGGCGAGCTTTTCGCCGTTCTTACGCTTGGTCATGTCGGCGGCAAGCAGGCACCCTCTCGACTTGATCGCAGAAAATAGCATCTCCAGCTCGTCTGCACGAAACCGCGGAAACACAAAAATGCTCGCAAAGCAAACCACGGGCGCAATCGTGCCCAGATGCGGCAATACGTCCGCAAGTGACAGCGCGCGCAGGCTGCTCTTCGGGTCGGTGATGAAGCGCCGCTCCCCTGCACGATCGATCAAAACGATGTTCATACTCGTGGAGAGACCGCTTTCGCGTGCGATATGCGCGGCGGGTAACCCCGACGCGCCGCAGAACGAAAGCACCATATCCCCTGCGCTGTCCCGCCCGATCTTGCTGATCAGATCAACTTCTCCGCCGAGGCGCGAAAGCGTCACCGCCTCGTTCAGCGCATCTCCGCCATAATCCAGTCGAATCTGTTCCGCTGGAGTCGACCCGAGGTGCAGTTGACTTTCGTCGATCCCCTCTACCAGCGCGTCCAGATGCGCGGCCCCGATGATGCTGAATCGATTCTTCATTCTTCCAACCCTCCCTGCTCATCGCTAAGGCCAGTCAATTGCTCCATGGCATAATACGCGGCGCCCACAACGCCGATCTCGGGCGCGGTAGAAGCCCGAATGATCGCGTAATCCTCTCCCGGATACGGTTTCCGCACAAATTCGCGCACATATCCCAGCAGGTGCTCCATCGGAAAATCCGCCATCTCCACCACGCCGCCGCCGATAATCACTTGATTGGGGTCGAACAGGTTCAGTTCCGTCGCAAACGGAATCGCCATGGCCTCTATGAAGGTCAAGATACGTGCGTCGGCGGCATGCCGCGAAAAAATCTCGCAAAACGGCTCGTTTGAAAAGTGCTCTTGCCAAAGATTGCGCAGCACGTAGCCTCCAGCATGCGTTTCCGCGCACCCGCGGCTGCCGCAGCCGCAAATGTTCTTGCTACCGTAATACGGGATATGCCCCAGTTCGGCGGCAACGCCGTGTTTACCCACCAGAAACCTGCCGTCGAGAAAGACAGCGTTGCCGATGCCCGTGCCGTAATAGACGCCGATCGTGCATCCCTTGTCCCTTAGATTGAGCCGCACGAGATCGTATTGCAAGAGAAAAATCGTGTCTCTGTCGATAAAGACCGACAACCCCAGCGCCGTTTCCAGCAGGGCGACCACATCCTGCCCATCCAGTCCGCCTGCGCCGCCAAGTGGAAGATTCGGGCTGCTGTAGACGGTGCGCTTGTCGCGGCTCACGGTAGAGGGAAAGCCAACCGCGAGGGCACGCACACGCTCCGCAAGCCCGTTTCGCATAAGGTAGTCGTGAATCAGCGCAATCAGGCGCTGGGCGGAGCCGCTGTCTCCGCAGACCGCGCTACTCTCGCGCTTTTCAAAGCAAGTCACTTGCCCCGCGCGATCCACCGCGCCAATGCGCAGGTGCGTGCCGCCGATGTCGATACCGATGATCACGTCTCTCATATCGTTTCCTTTACCCGATTCGATTCGTTGTGCGATTTTCTTTCGCTGACCACGTGTTTTGTTATACAATAATCATAACGCGCATGAGCGCGTACCCCAAAGGAGAAAAATTTTGATGCCAACGCCAGAGATCCTCGCGCCCGTCGGCGGCGAAGAGCAGTTGATCGCCGCCGTGCGAAGCGGAGCCGACGCGGTCTACCTCGGCGGACAAAACTTCAACGCGCGCAGAAACGCCGCGAATTTTACCGAAACGGATCTCGTTCAGGCCGTCTCGTATTGTCATGCGCGTGGAGTAAAGGTCTACGTCACCGTCAACACCATCGTGCTGGATAGCGAACTTTCCGCACTCGAAGAGGAAGCCGACCGGATTGCGCAATCCGGCGCGGACGCGGTGATCATTCAGGATATGGCGGTGCTGCGGCTCTTTCAGTCGCGATACCCCACCATCAAGCGCTTTGCCTCCACGCAAACCGCCGTGCACAATGTCGACGGCGCGCGGTTCCTCGAAAACATCGGCTTTGATAGCATCGTTCTCGCACGCGAACTGTCTCTTCGCGAGATCGAGACCATCTGTCGCGCCGTCTCCATCCAAAAGGAAGCGTTCATTCACGGCGCGCATTGCATGAGCGTCTCCGGCGCATGCTATCTTTCGGCCATGCTCGGCGGCAGAAGCGGCAACCGCGGGCTCTGCGCCCAGCCCTGCCGGCTCAACTGGGTCAGCGGAGATCATCCCTATGCGCTCTCGTTGAAAGATATGTCTTTGCTTTCACACCTGCCTGAACTCGTGAGTGCAGGCGTAGATTCGTTTAAAATCGAAGGCCGCATGAAGCGTCCTGAGTACGTTGCCGCCGCGACCGTAGCCTGCAAGCTCGCACTCGCGGGCAAGCCATACGATGCGGAAACGCTCCGCGCGGTCTTTTCGCGCAGCGGCTTCACGGCAGGCTACCTGAATGCCAACCGCAACGCGGATATGTTTGGCTACCGCACCAAGGAGGACGTCACGGGTGCAGACGGCGTGCTCGGCTCTATCGCCGCGCTGTGTCGCAACGAAAATCCGCTGATTCCGGTTGATCTGACCTTTTCGCTCGGTGAACACGCAAGCGAGCTTACCGCGAGCGACGGTGAACGCGTGGTCGCGGCAGAGGGCCCCGCGCCGGAGCGCGCGATTCATCGCGCGCTGGACGAAGAAAGCGCGAAAAAAAGTTTGGAAAAGACAGGCGGTACTCCGTTTTTCGTCCATTCGTTTTCCGCCGATCTCGCGGATGGGTTAACGCTGCCCGCCTCCGCGCTCAACGCCATGCGAAGAGAGGCACTGGACAATCTGCTCGCGCAGCGCGGCGCGATTCAGCCACACAAGCGAGAAGATTTCTCGTTCGCGCCACCGGAGCGGTACCAGTCCAAACTAGAAAAGCCCGCTTTTTGGGCCAGATTCTACAAAAAAGAGCAGCTCACAAGCGCCGATGAATTTGAAAAGATTCTGTTGCCCGCGGAGGAGATCGACGTCGGGTTGATCGCCGAATCCGGCGAAAAATTGATCGCGCAGCTTCCGGCCGTACTCTTTCCCGAAGATGAACCGGCGTTCGATGCAGCGTTGGAAGCGCTCGCGAAAAGCGGTCTTACCTCCGTCTGGGCGAACAACATCTATGGAATCCAACTTGGAAAGCGCCTTGGCTTGATCGTGCATGGCGGCTACGGACTCAACATCTCCAACACCGAGGCGCTGCGTTTCTATGAGGCGCAGGCGTTATCCAGCCTGACGCTCTCGTTCGAGCTCTCGATGAGTGCGATCAAAAATCTCGGTGGCGCATTGCCGCGCGGAATCGTCTCCTACGGTTATCTGCCGCTGATGCAGCTGCGAAACTGCCCGATCAAAGCCTCGATCGGGTGCGCCGCCTGCGGACAGCGGGGCGCACTCACCGACCGCATGCAGGTGCGTTTTCCCGTCGAGTGTGACCATTTTCGTACGATGGCGCTATTAAACAGTGTTCCGCTGGACATTGCGGAGCGAAGTTTAGGCGGTCTGGACCACCAAATGCTCTATTTCACGCGCGAAACGCGAGAAGAGATCGATTCGATCACACACCGCTTTCTCGCCGGAACGAAGACGGAGGAAGCGCATACAAGCGGACTCTATTACCGAACTTTATTATAACAGAACCACAGATCTTTCCTATAACAAGACCCGCGTCGGCAAATAAGCGAAACGCGGGTCTTTTGTTTGTACATCTGTCTTACGTCAGCCTTTGCTGTCCGCAAGTTCCTTCCTCGCCTGTTTACGGGAGGCTTTGCGCTTGCGTGCCTCGGTGAGGCGCTCCTTGATGACCGGGCCTACGGTTTGAATCAGAATGACCGCGATGAGCACGAGGCCCTGGAAGGTATCCTGAATATCTGTCGTGAGCGCGGGAATCGAGACGATGATGAAGTTGATCGTCGTATACGACAGCGCGCCGAAGAAGACGCCGAGCAGATTGCCTTTGCCGCCGCTCATGCTCACGCCGCCGAGGACGACCGCCGCGATGGCATACATTTCATAGCTCTTGCCGGAAGAGGCCGGCGTGACGTTGCCGATCTTGCAGGCCTGCACAAACGCCGCGATGCCCACGAGGATGCCCGTGATCACGAACACGGAGACTTTCACGCCCTGCACGTTGACGCCCGCGAGGAAGGCTGCCTTTTCGTTGCTGCCGACCGCGTAGACGCTCTTGCCGTATTTCGTGCGGCGCGAGATCAGCAGTACGATCAGCATCACCGCGACGAAGACAAACGTGATGTACGGAATCGAAACGCCCGGCAGGCTGCCCGTACCGAACTTCATGCGCAGCGCGTCATACGCGCTGTTTTCGCTCAGCATCGCAAACTGGCTGCTGGAGGAGCCCGTGATGGCAGGGTCGATCGCGCGAACAAGCGAGAGCATCAGCGAGCGGTAGATCAGCATCGTACCGAGGGTTACGATAAACGGCGGCATCTTGGCGTAACCCGCGAGCACGCCGTTGATCAGGCCGCAGAGCGCGCCCGCCGCGACGGCGGCAAGAAATGTGAGGATCACGCTGTTGGTCAGGTTAAACGCCATAATCGCAACGCCGCTGCTCAACACCAGCGCGGAACCGACCGAAAGATCGATTTGGCCCGTGATGATGACCAGCGCCATGCCCAGCGCCATGGTGCCCACGATGACGGTGTTCTGGCTCGCGAGGATCGCCGTGATGTGACCCCATTTAAATGTGTTTCCGTTTGCCTGGATGGTAAAGGAATACACCAAAAGAATGATGGCAAAGACGAAAATGAAGCTGTAGCGCTTCCACGCCTTGGAAATAAATGATCCTACTCTGGTAAAAACGCCTTTTTCAGCCGACATGGTTGGCTCCTCTCCGCGCATTGATCGCGTTGGTAGAATACAGCATAACGTCATGTTCATTGATTTCGTCATGCTGGAAAATTTTCGCCACGCGCCCTTCAAAGAAGACGACGCAACGATCGGATACTTTCTTAATCTCGGGAATCTCCAGCGTGTTGATGATCACCGTCATCCCGCGCGAAGCAAACTCCAGTATCAGGCGATAGATTTCGGCTTTTGCGCCAACGTCCACACCCTGCGTCGGGTTATCCAGCAAGAGGACATCCGCCTTTGTGTTCAGCCAGCGGGCGAGAAACACCTTTTGCTGGTTGCCGCCGGAGAGCGATAGGATGGAATCCTTTGGCGACTCCGACTTGATCCAAAGCAGCTTTTTGAGTTCATCGTAGCGGGACATTTCGTTTTTACTCGAAATCATCTGCCTGTTTTTCGAGAGGCAATGCTCCGCAATGCAGGTATTGTCGAGAATATCCATATCCGGAACCACGGAATTCTCCTTGCGGTTGCTGGGCAGCATTGCGATCTTATTTTTCATGAAATGCGGAATCGTTCCGCGCAGGGATTGGTTCCCCACGCGAATCACACCACCTTCAAACGGAAGAACCCCAAACATGGTCTGCATGATCTCGCTCGCGCCGCAGCCCGCGAGGCCCGTAAACGCAACGATTTCGCCTTTTTTAATCTCCAGACTGACGTCCGAAAACCCATGCCCGGTTACGTGCCGCAGTTCGACGATGGTTTCGCCCAGCGGGCGCGGCTCGTAATAATCCTTGTCAAGGTACTGCTCGCCCACCATGTCGGTTGCGATCTGGTGCGGCGTGGTATCCGCAATCAATCCGCTGGAGATAAACATTCCGTTGCGAAATACGGTATACCGATCCGCAATCTCGAAGATCTCCGGCATTTTGTGCGATATAAAGATAAAGGAATGACCCTGTGATTTCAACTTCCGAAGGATGCCGAACAGGTGCTCGACTTCCTGCGTGCTCAGCGCGGTGGTGGGTTCATCCAGAATCAGCAGCTTTGCGTTGGCGTGCAGCGCGCGGCTGATCTCCAGAAGCTGCTTTTGGCTCGTCTTGAGCTCGGAAACCATCGCGCAGGGATCGATATCCACACCGAGTCTGTTAAACAGATTTCCGGCTTCTTCCATCATCAGTTTCCGGTTGAGAAGCCCCAGCTTGGTTTTCAACTCCCGGTTTAAGAAGATGTTTTCAAACACGGTCAAATCGTTGACCACGTTCACTTCCTGATGCACAAAGGCGATGCCCGCCCGCTCCATCATCGCGATGGTTGGGTTGGGATAGCTCTTTCCGTCAAACAGGATTGTTCCACTGTCCGTCGGGATTACGCCGGTGAGGATGTTCATCAGCGTTGATTTTCCCGCGCCGTTTTCGCCCAGCAGCGCGTGAATCTCTCCCAGTTCGACCGAAAGATGCACGTCCGACAGCGCGATCACGCCGCCAAACGCCTTTGAAATGTGCTGCATTTCAAGGATTGCCATAATTTGTATCCCCGTTTTCCTCGTTTTTGCAGAGGTGATAGATCTGTCTTACGAATTAGGGTGTGAAAGAAATGGTTGCTTCTCTTTCACAGTATAATCGGATTTGTTTCCCGCGAAAAGATCCGTTTTGTGAACCGATTCGCGGGTTCGCTCCGGTCGGGTCTGCATTCGCGTACGGATGCAGGGCAAGCCTGCATCCGTACGCGCAGTTGTGTGTTGCGTACCTGCTTACGGACGATTTACCCGCAAGCTTTGATGTTCACAGGTTCTTAGGACTTGTGACCCGAGAAACCTTCGTAGTTGGCAACGTTGCCCGCATCCACGATCCAGACCGGCTCGTACTTGCCGTCGCCGACTTTGTAGGTCCAGTTGCCGTCAAGATAATCGAGCATGTAGCCAATGACGTTTTCAAACATCTTCGGCGAGAAGTAGACGGACATGAGGCCGTCAAAGTAGGTCTTCGCGGTGGCTGCCTGGGTGGAGGTGCCGTCGATGACCGCATAGAGCTCTGCCATACCGCCGATTGCGGAGGTGTAGACGTTCAGGGCTGCGAAGTCGGCCTTGGTCGCTTCGTCCATGGCATTCGCCTCGAGGAGGTTCATGAGACCGAAGGTCATTTCATCGTCCATCGAATAGATGTACAGGTTGCCGCCTGTGGTCTTCGCCTTGGCGACGATTTCCGGCAGCTTCTGCTCAAGGTACTGATACGCGCCATCCGCGCTCCAGTTGCAGACCGTCTTATAGTCGGCCGTCAGAGCGTTGATCTCGTCCTGTGTCCAGACCTGGGTGGTCTTGTAGGTCTCGTTCTTGTCCTTGTCGTAGTACTCGATCTCGCCACGGAGGAACTGCTCGAAGCCTTCCTGACGGCGGGAGCAAACGGTGCCGTTGTCGCCGATGAGGGTAACCATCGTGGCGCCCGGCGCCATGCCGTTCTTCTGCAGCCAGTACGCAATGCCTGCGCCGCACTGCCAGTTGTCACCGGAGGCGTTGAGGATGGCGGACTTGTCCGGTCCTTCAATGATACGATCGAAGGAGATGAACGGAACATTCGCGGCAATCAGGGCTTCCTGACCGGCTTTGGCGGAATCTTCCAGTGCGAAGAACACCACGCCCACCGCGTCGCCGTTTGCGAGGATGGTCTGAACCTGGTCAACCTGCTCTTCACCGGTGGAAGCTGCCATGTACACGGCCTTATACTTACCTTCGGCGTTGATTTCGGCAACCTTCTTGTCGGCATAGGTGCCTGCCTGTGCGGTCCAGCCGTGATCCGGCGTGGGGCCGAGCACGTAGATGGTGCCGCCGGTGGTCGCCGCGGGTTCTTCCGCTGCGGGTGCCGTGGTCGCTGCGGCTGCGGGCTCTTCCGCTGCCGGCGCCGGTGTCTTTGCGCATGCCGCAACGCCAACCAGCATCATGGCGCACATAAGAATCGCGAGGAATTTTTTCATGATTTCTCTCCTTTTTTGATTTATAACAACCAAATAATTGGTTATTACCAAAGTAAATTAGAGTCAGTAGAACATTGGCGAAGAAATCCGTTCCAACGCTTAAAGTTCTACAATTCTGCCCGTCTCTGCGGACTTGAGACAGGCGAACACCACGCGCATGGAGTTGACGATGTCCTCCGCGTCCAGCACGGACGGTTTTCCGGTGAGGACGCTATCAACAAACAAGTCGATGACTCCGCTGCTCGCCTGCTGACGATCGTCGTTGGTCTGCATGCGATCCAGCTCATAATGCGCCTTCGTTCCGTCTGCATACACCACCTGCAGCGCATAGCGCGGATCGTGATAGAGTTTGAGCGTCCCTTTTTCGCAATAGAGTGTGGACGCATTGCATTCTTCGCCATAGTGGGTCCAGCTCGTGGTGACGGTGCCGAGCGCGCCGTTTTCAAACGTTAAAATCTCGACCGAGTTGTCGTCCACCTCGATGGGCGTGCCGTCCGGAAACTTTTTATCCAGCGTCGCCATGCGGGAAAACACGTTTTTCACATCCGCGCCGATGAGATAGCGCATCAGGTCGATCTTATGAATGCCGAGATCCGCCATGGAGCCGAACGCAGCCGCGTTCTTCTTAAAGAACCAGGTGTTACTGCTCTTATCCGCACTCCACATCTCAGGCCCCTTATGGCCGAAGGTTGCGGAGAAGCTGATGACGCGGCCCAGTTCGCCGGAAGCGATGATCTCCTTCGCCTTTTTGTGCGCGGGCGTCAGGCGCTGGTTGTGGTCAATCAGCAAACGTTTGCCGCTCTTTTGTGCGGCGGCAAGCATCTCTTCGCAGTCTTTCAGCGAGATCGCCATCGGTTTTTCGCAGAGGACGTGCTTTCCGTGGTTCAGCGCGTCGATCGTAATCGGCGCATGAAACGCGTTGGCAACGCAAACGCTCACCGCGTCGATCGAAGCATCCGCAATCAGCTCTTCCGCGGTATCGTAGACCTTTCCGCCAAAGTCCGCAGCCATCGCTTCCGCGCGCTCACGGGAAACATCGAATACGCCCGCGATATTGGTGTTTTCATTGTTCTTGTATTCCGCCGCGTGGCGCTGTCTTGCAATCGAGCCGCAGCCGATGATTCCTACGTTTAGCATGATGTTTGTTCCCCTTTGTTCTGTCATGTCTTGTTTCAAATTCGGTGATCAAATCCCGTTTGTTCGCAATTTTTATGCGTCTGCTCGCGCTTGCTGCGCGGTTGTCTCCCGCAGAACGATCTGATGTGGCAGATAGACTTCCCGCTCCGCGCCCGGTTTTTGCATGATGTGGTCGTATAAAAGCAGCATACTCCTGCGCCCCAGTTCGTAGCAGGGCACGGCGATGGTGGTTAGATACGGGTGAAACATCGTCGTATAATCGACGTCGTCAAACCCCGTCACGCTCAAGTCCCAAGGCACCTGCAACCCCATTTTTCCGGCGGAAGCGATCGCGCCCAGCGCGAGAATATCGGAAACGCAAAAGATTGCGCTCGGCGGTTCCGGCAGCGAGAGCAGGCTTCTTGCCGCCTGTTTGCCGCTTGCAAACGAATAGTCGGCGGAGGCGTACGCAATCAGTGCGTCATCCTGCGAGATTTCCGCTTCCCGGATTGCGTCGAGATACCCGCGCAGGCGGTTCATACTCGAAAGATAGCGGTTCGTGCTGGTGACAATGCCAATTCTTTTATGTCCCTGCGCAATCAGGTGCTGCACCGATTCCCGCGCGGCTAAGCGGTTATCGACCGAGATATGGGGAATTTCCGCGTCTTCCACATATTCGGAGCACTGCACGAGCGGGTATTTCTCCGCGTATTTGGCGAGCCAGAGATCGTCCCGATTGACGGCGAGGGTGATCATGCCGTCCGCGCGATTTTTCTGAAACAGGCTGGTTACGAGTTTTTCATCCAGCGCGTTACTGTCGTATGTGTTATAGATCAAGGTGCTGTAGCCAAGGTTTCGCGAAACGTCGCAGATACCGGAGAGCACGTTGGAATAATACGGGTTGGAAAAGTTTGGCGCGAGGATCAGGATGATACGGCTTTCGTTCTTGCGAAGATTACGCGCAGAAAGATTGGGTTCGTAGTGGAGACGCTCCACCGCCTCGCGCACTTTCTCCTGCGTTTCAGGCAGAACGCCGCAGGATTCGTTGAGCACGCGGGAGACGGTAGCCACCGAGACACCCGCTTCACGCGCAACATCCTCAATCTTTACCATGTGCGACATCCTCTCCCGGTCCAGCGGTGCCCGTTTTGTTCGCCCGATACGCCTATTGATGCGCATGTAATGGATTACATATCGTTTATAAAAGAGTTGCGGCAAGACCGCAAGGCTCTTTATTCGGTTACGATAAACTGGCTCATGTAGCGTTGGGATTGAATCAGAGACTCGTAGCGGCGCTCCAGTGTGTCCTCAAAGGCCTTGTCCTCAACCTCGACACAGATGTAGCCGCGGTAGCCGACGTCCGTCAGCGCGGAGACAAACTTGCCCCAGTCAATGTCGCCCAGACCCGGCAGCTTCGGCTGCAGATAGTCGAGCGGGGCCGCGAAGATGCCGACTTCGTCCAGAAGGTTTCGATAGAGTTTAATGTCCTTGATGTGGACATGGAAGAGCTTTTCTGTAAATTCATAGATCGGGCGGATGTAGTCCATCCGTTGCAGCACAAAGTGGGACGGATCATAGTTGAGGCCGAAGTTCGCGCTGTCGATCAGCGAAAACATCTCCCGCCAGATGCGCGGAGAAACGGCCAGGTTTTTGCCGCCGGGCCACTCGTCCTTCGTAAAGAGCATCGGGCAGTTTTCGATGGCGACGCGTACGCCGTTGTCTTCGGCAAGTTTGATGATGTCCGGCCAAACTTTGGCAAAAAGCTTCATATTATCCGAAACGCTCAAATACTGGTTTCTGCCGATAAAGGTGTTCACCGTGTTTACGCCGAGCTTGGGCGCTTTGATGATGAGCCTCTTGATGTGGTTGATGGCGACCTCCGCCTTATCCGCTTCCGGGTCGAGCGCGTTGGGATAGTATCCCAGCGCGGAAATCTCGACGCCAGTCCCGGCGAGCTTGGACTGAATGGCGCTGACACGTGCTTCGTCCAGCGAATCCACGTCGATATGGGTCACGCCCGCATAACGACGCTCCGCCTTGCCAACCGGCCAGCACATCATCTCCACACAGCGGTAGCCATGCTCCGCTGCAAAGTCGACAACGGTGTCAAACGATTGATCCGGCAAAATTGCGCTGGCAAATCCAAGCTTCATGGTTTTGACTCTCTTTTCATGGATGATTTCATCTAAAGTAAGGAGGAAGAAAATGAAAAAGATAGATTACACGTTTTTCTTGGTTGATTTCAATTTATCATTCATCGCACAGCATGTCAATAATATTTTCATTATTTACACGATATATTATTTTCTGTTACATTTTTTACATTTTAGTTGAATTAAGTGCAATTTTTCGATCAATTTACAAAATCTATCAAATGTGATATGATAATTTAACGTTGTGAAAAAAGGAACGAGCATGTCTCAAACGAAGAAGAAACCAACCTTACAGGATGTTGCGAATGCGGCGGGGGTCTCCATCGCCACGGTTTCGCGCGCAATCAATAATAAAGAAAGCGTCAAGGAGGGCACGTACGACAAGATCGTTCAGGCGATCTACGCGCTCGGTTACGACGCGGTCGTGCGCCACGAAAGCTACCTGATCCTCATCCTGCTGCCGGATATCGACAACCCGTTTTATTCCGAAGTGATCCGCGGCATCTCCGCTGCGGCGGGCAGGCAGGGGTACCAGGAGATTATCGTTCGCACCGGCGCGCACCCGCTGACGCTCTCCTTTATCGAAGAGATGATCGAAAAGACGCATGCGGACGGCGTGATCACGCTCGACCCGATCCCCTCGGCTCAGACGATTTCGCAGTTGGAACTGCATACCCCGCTCATCCAGTGCGCCGAATATAATGAAGACAGCCCGACATCCTACGTCTCCATCGACGACGTGGCGGCGAGTCGCGCGGTCGTGGACTACATTTTGAGCAAGGGCAAGCGCAAAGTCGCGATGATCAACGGGCCTCTCAAGTATAAATACGCCAGAAAGCGTCAGCAGGGCTTTGTGGAAGGGCTTCTTGCCGCGGGCATTACCCCTGCGCAAAACCTGATCGTTCAGGTGCCGGAGTTTAGCTACGACGCGGCGGTCTCCATCGCGACCCAGCTACTCAGCATGCAGGAGCGGCCGGATGCGATCTTTGCCGCGTCCGATGTGTTCGCCGTTGCCGCCGTGAAAGCCGCAAAGCGCCTTGGCATCTCCATTCCGAAAGACCTTGGCATCATCGGTTTTGACAACACCAATATCTCCGTCATGAGCGAACCCGCGTTGACCACGGTCAAGCAGCCGCAATATCAGCTTGGATTCTTAGCTTGCGAAATGCTCATTGAGCAGATGCACAGCGACAACTTTGCGCCAAGGCAGATCATGCTGGACGCGGAGATCATCATTCGCGAGTCGTTGTAACCGGTTTTCTGAAATAGTTGGCAAAACGCGTTCGTAAAAGCGAGCGCTTTTTCTTTTTGTTCTGTGATACGCGAGTGGTATAATGATCGCAAAATCATCATGCCGGAGAAAAAAATGGTTCGTTACCGCATCCAAGTTCGGGGAATTGTGCAGGGCGTGGGCTTTCGTCCGTTTGTCTATCGGCAAGCCGCGCGCTACGCGTTATCCGGATTTGTGCAAAACACGTCTTCGGGCGTTACGATTGAAATAGAAGGCGTGGCTAGCGCCTGCGCCGCGTTTCTTGCCGCGTTGAGGGAGGAAGCGCCGTCGTTGTCGCGCATCCAAAGCGTCGACCAAGCCGAAATACGTCCTTTGGGTGGACAAGGCTTCCATATTCTTGCCAGCGAAGTCGGCGAAAAAACAGCGCTGATTTCGCCCGATATCGGCATCTGCGACGATTGCAAACGGGAGCTGTTTTCAAAGGAAGACCGGAGATACCGCT
The DNA here is from genome assembly GCA_963665375.2 of Christensenellaceae bacterium. GTDB lineage: Bacteria > Bacillota > Clostridia > Christensenellales > CAG-138 > UBA7703. Next base: position 713,291 of record CAXXUL010000004.1, on the reverse strand, counting down.
ATCCTTTCATCAACTGCACCAACTGCGGACCTCGGTTTTCCATCATCGAGGATATCCCCTATGACCGCGCGAACACAAGCATGCTTGCCTTTTTGCAGTGCCCCGACTGCCAAGGTGAATACGACAATCCACTCGACCGCCGCTTTCACGCTCAACCAAACGCCTGTGAAGTTTGCGGGCCGGAGTTGACGCTTTTCGTCGGCGGAGCGGCGCAGGATGGCGACGCGATCATGCGTTTTGCCACGTTGATCCGCTCAGGCAACATCGTTGCGGTCAAGGGGCTCGGCGGGTTTCACCTCGCTTGCGATGCGGCAAACGAGTCCGCCGTACAACTGCTCCGCGCGCGAAAACAGCGATATGAGAAACCGTTTGCGGTGATGCTACGAGACATGGATGTCGTCCGGCACTACTGCACCGTTTCCTCCGGAGAAGAGGCGCTGTTGACCAGCGCAAAGAAGCCCATCGTGTTGCTGCAAAAACGCGCGTGCACAGCGCTTGCCCCGTCCGTTGCGCCGGATAACCGCAGGCTGGGCGTCATGCTGCCGTATACGCCGCTACACTGTTTATTATTAGAAGAAACGCCCGCGCTCGTGCTCACGAGCGGCAACGTCTCTGACCGACCGATGCGCTATCGCGACGAAGACGTGTCAATGGTATTTGCCAGCCTAGCCGACGCGGTATTAACCCATAATCGCCCGATCGTGCGGCGCGTGGACGACAGCGTGTTTGTCGTGAGCCTCGGAAAACCGCGCCCTCTGCGCCGCGCGCGCGGCTGGGCGCCGGAACCTCTGCCGCTGCCGTCGGGCAAGGCGTGCATTCTCGCGATGGGCGCGCAACAGAAGAACACGTTTTGTCTCGTGAAAGATGGTCAGGCCTTCTTGAGTTCGCATGTCGGCGATCTGGACGATCCCGACACGGAGCAAGAGTTTTTGAACGAAATCGTCTCCCTCCAACGCCTGTTTTCGGCGGAGCCCGCGCAAATCGTCTGCGATCTGCATCCCGACTATGCAAGTACGCGCATCGCAACAGAGATGGGCCTGCCGCTGATACGCGTGCAGCACCATCACGCACACTTTGCCTCCGTCCTCGCGGAGCATGCGATCGATTCCCCCGCGCTAGGCTTTATCTGGGACGGAACAGGCTATGGCGAAGACGGCGCGATTTGGGGTGGAGAGACGCTCTTTGGCGATATTTCCGGTAGCAAACGCATCGGTCATATTCTGCCGTTTCCGTTGCTTGGCGGAGAGGCCGCCGTGCGCGAACCCTGGCGCGTGGCGCTGAGCGTCAGCGACGCGACACTTGATCGCGAGGCGGCGCTTCGCCTGTTTTCCTCCCGCGCGAGCGAAAGTGCGCTGCTGTTGCAGGCGGCTCAATCGGGACTCAACGCGCCGGTCACCACCAGCATGGGCAGGCTTTTTGATGCAATCGCGGCCCTCTGCGGTATTCGCGATACCGTCTCGTTTGAAGGACAGGCCGCCATCGAGCTGGAGCAATGCGCGGACGAAACCGAACGGGAAAGCTATCATTTTTCCATCGAGTGGGAGCCGAATGGTTGGATTTACGACTGGCGTCCCGTCGTAAACGGCGTTATACTGGATGCCGCAAACGGTTTACCCACGGGAACAATCAGCATGCGCTTTCACCGTGCGCTGGCTGAATTGCTCGCAAACGCCGCGGAACTGCACCGGAGCGAAACGGGATGCAATCGCGTCGCACTCTCCGGCGGTTGTTTTCAAAACGAACTGCTGCTAAAGCTTGGCGAAGATCAACTGCGTGCGCGCGGGTTTACCGTGCTGCTCAATCATCAGGCGCCGTGTAACGACGGCGGAATCAGCTTTGGTCAAGCGGCTGTTGCCGCCGCAATGCTTACAGAAGAATAACAGAGAGGAATACTCAGATATGTGCCTTGCGATACCCGGAACCATCGCAAAAATTGAAGAAGAAACCGCAACGATCGACTACGGTGGTACAACGCGCCATGCGTCCGTCCGGCTTTTGCCGGAGGTCGCGGTTGGAGATTGCGTACTCGTACACGCGGGATTCGTGATTCAGAAGGTCGATCCCGACGAAGGCGCGGAGCTGGAAGCGCTGCTTCGGGAAGTAGAGTTGCTTTGAACGCCGTCCAAATACTAACAGAAAAAATCGCGCTCGCCGCGAACGGATTACCGCAGATAACCATTATGGAAGTTTGTGGCACGCATACGCACGCCATCCGCCGCTACGGCATCCGCCAACTGCTGCCGCCGAATATCCGCCTTGTCTCCGGCCCGGGCTGCCCCGTCTGCGTGACGGCTGAAGAGGATATCGCCCGTGCGCTCGCGCTGGTGAAGCTGCCGAACGTGACGCTCTTCTGCTTTGGCGATATGATGCGCGTGCCTTGCGGGGACGAGAGCTTACTGTTGCTCGCCTCGCGCGGCGCGGATGTACGCATTGCGCTGTCGCCTCTGGATGCGCTGGACTTTGCGAAGAAAAATCCCGCGCGAGAGGTCGTCTGGTACGGCGTGGGGTTTGAAACGACAACGCCGCATACCGCCGCCTTGCTGGAGACGGTCAAGCGGGAGAACGTTCCAAACCTCTCCGTCTTCTCGGCGCATAAGACCATGCCAAACGCGCTTTCCGCGCTTTTGAGTGATTCTTCGCACGTGGATGCGCTGCTCTGTCCCGGTCACGTCGCCTCCATCACCGGCGCGGAAGCGTTTCGCTTTGTGCCGGAGGCGCTCGGTTTACCCGCTGCGATCTCCGGTTTTGAGCCGGAAGAGCTGCTGGTAGCGCTGCTTGCGCTGATTACGATGTGTCAGAGCGGGAAGCCCTCGCTTGTGAATGCCTATCCCCGCGTGGTCAAGCCGAATGCGAATCAAATTGCGCGCGAGCTGGTCGAATCGTGGTTTGCTCCCTGCGACGCAGTTTGGCGCGGTTTGGGCGAAATTCCGCAAAGCGGTCTCGCGCTCAAACCCGAACATCGGTTTTACGACGCGATGCTGCGCCTTTCCCCCGTGATGGAGCCCGTGCGCTCACACAGCGCTTGCCGCTGTGGTGATGTGCTGCGCGGCGGCATTGAGCCGGTCGACTGTCCGCTGTTTGGAAAAGCCTGTGTGCCACAGCATCCGCTGGGCGCATGCATGGTCTCCTCGGAAGGCGCTTGCGCGGCATATTATCAATATGAAGGAGCGGGCGTTTAGCCGGCTTTGTCGGTAAAGCAATATTCCGTTCTATCAGTGATATCAATAGGAAGGAGCGGGCCTATGACGGATCAAATTACGCTGGCGCACGGCTCCGGCGGGCGAGATTATCGCGAACTCGTCGAGCGCATCTTCGCGCCCGCGTTTCACAATGAATTTCTTTCTCCGCTGACGGACGCCGCCGTCCTGCCCGCGGGCGATCGCATCGCCATGACGACGGACGGCTTTGTGGTAACCCCGCTCTTTTTCCCCGGCGGGGATATCGGCAGGCTTGCCATCTGCGGAACGGTCAACGACCTCGCCGTCTCCGGCGCGGTTCCGCGGTATCTTTCCTGCGCCATGGTGCTGGAAGCGGGGCTTCCGCTGGATACACTCAAGCGCGTGGTCGACTCTATGGCGAATACCGCGCGGGAAGCGGGCGTTGTGATCGTGACCGGGGACACCAAGGTGGTTGAACCCGGCGGCTGCGCCGGCCTCTATATTACGACAGCCGGCGTCGGCACATTCCCCGCCGGTCAGGAGATTCCCCCGCAGCAGCCGCAAACGGGAGACGTGATCCTGGCAAGCGCGCCGATCGCGAGCCACGGCATGGCGGTCATGGCGGCGCGCCACAACCTGAGCTTCGATCCCGCAATCGAGAGCGATGTTCGCCCGCTCAATCACGCCATCCGCGCCGTGCTGGATGCCGGGGTAACCGTGCGCGCCATGCGCGATCCCACGCGCGGCGGCGTCGCAGGCACACTCACGGAGTGGGCGGGGCGCTCGCTCGATATCACGCTCAGCGAAGATGCCCTGCCCGTGCGCGCGGATGTGCGCGCGGCTTGCGCCATTCTCGGCATCGATCCGGTCTATGTGGCAAACGAAGGTGTCGCGCTCTTTTCACTTCCGGCGGGGCAGGCGCAGGCAGCGCTTGCCGCTCTCAGGCAGATCGGCGGTTGCGCAGAAGCCGCGATCATCGGCAGCGTCGTTGCGGGCCGCGGCAACGTGTTTGCTAGGACGCAGATTGGCACGTTCCGGCGAATCCTGCCGCCGAGCGGTGAACTGTTGCCGCGTATTTGTTGAATTATATATAATTTTTTTCGGAAATTTTCCATTATTTTTTCGTGTTGCTGCATAATCAGTACCGAAAAATCGTTTTGGAACCCATTTTCGAGAAAGAATACGATTCCTTTCAGTTGAGCGATTTTTCGTTCGTCGACATAAAACCAACGCGTTCGTTTGTAACAACGCGTTATTTTTATGCCGTCGTCCACTTTTATTCCGTTTTGAGAAACGAACCGTACTCTGATTGAAAGATAAACGGGAATGTATATCGATATTCTAAAATCGGTTTGAGTTTCTGCGCTTTTCTTGACCTTTTACATGTGCGGCACTATAATAAACACGCGATTTTTGCATGCAAAAGCCTGTCCCGCCAACGACTTTGCGGGGTGGGCTTTCGTCATGGACAGAGGAAATGGGATCTATGCAAGCTACGCTTCTCGTCTGCATCTTATTACCGCTGATCGGCGCATGTGTTTTGCCGCTCATCGGACGACGCGCCCCGAGAGTGAGAAACTTCTTCTCGCTCCTATTCGTGTTGGTCGCGTTTGTTTGTTCAGCGGCGCTCCTGCCTGCGGTGCTCGCGGGCGAAAAACCCCTCGTGCGCCTTGCTCTGCCGCTGGGGCTCAGCCTCGGCTTTCAGGCGGATGCGCTGAGCGTATTTATGGCGATGACGTCCTCGCTGGTCGCCAGCGTCATTCTCATCTACTCCTTCAGCTACATCAAGGATTACGACAATCAAAACGAATACTATTTCATGGCGGTGCTGTTCATCGGTGCGATGATGGGACTCGTGTACGCCACAAGCCTGATCCTGCTGTATGTCTTTTGGGAAATCAGCGCGATCGCTTGCTGGCGGCTCATCGGATTCTATCGTGAGGAGCTGACCATCGTGCGCGCGAACAAGGCCTTTGTGGTCACCGTGTTTGGCGCGCTGATCATGCTGGTGGGCTTCCTCGGCATTTGGGGACAGACCGGCACCTTCGAGCTCACCGCAATGCGCGGCACGCAGATACCCGCTTGGTGCGTGGCTCTCATCCTGTTTGGTATTCTGAGTAAGTCCGCGACATTCCCGCTGCACAGTTGGCTGCCGGACGCGGGCGTTGCACCCTCTCCCGTAACCTCGCTGCTGCACGCGGCGGTGCTGGTCAAAATCGGCGTCTATGCCTACACGCGGCTCTTTGTCGCAACGTTTACGATCGATCCCGCGTTTACGCAGATCGTGCCAATCATCGCGGCCGTCTCCGCGCTCATCTCGGCGGGTTGCGCCATGGTGGAGACGGATCTCAAGCGCATCATCGCGTATTCCACGATCAGCCAGCTTGCGTTTATCCTGCTTGGTGTGAGCATCGGCAACGAAACAGGTCTTGTCGGCGGCATGCTGTATATCCTCGCGCACAGCGTGGCAAAAGGCGGGCTCTTCCTCTGCGCGGGCATTGTGGAACACAACCTGCACACCAAGGACATCAACAAGATGGGCGGGCTCTACAAGCGCTTCCCGCTGACTGCGGTCGCGTTTGCGCTCTGCTCGCTCTCGGTCATGGGCGTGCCGCCGTTCTCCGGCTATTTTGCAAAGTTCCTCGTCGTGCAGGGCGCGCTCACCGCAAACCAGCCCTGGCTCGCCGGTGTGTTCATCCTCGGCGCGTTTATGACGGTATTCTATCTCTCCCGCGTATTCTTCAAGGTGTTTTTAGGGCCCGAGACCAACACGCATGCGCACGAAAAATCTCGCTCCATGGTCGGCAGCGTGGTCTTTTTAGGAGTGCTCGCGCTTGTACTCGGCGTGTTTATTTCTCTGCCGACGGAACTTGCGTCGCGCATCTGGGAGGTGCTGTAACATGGCTTCTGTCTGTGCATGGCTTGGCACCGGCGCAACTCTGCCGCTGTTTCTCATCGGTCTGCCGATTCTCGGCGGGTTGATCGTCTGGCTGCTGAACAAGCATTTCGTGGCGCAGTTCGCTTCTGTGCTCGTCTTTGGATTGATCAATGTGTTTCTCTGCCTCGCGCTGTATCTTGGCGGCGGGGTGAACGTATCCCTTCCGTTTGCGGGCTACGGGTTTGAGGCGCGGTTCGTCTCCGGCGGTCTTTCCGCAGTGCTGCCGCTGTTTTCGTCCGTGGTCGCGCTATTGCTCGCGGGATATTCGGCAACCTTTTACCGTGGCAAAAAAGAAGGCGGACTCTTCCTGCTGTTCTTCTTCGTCAGCGTCGCCTTTGTCAACGGCGCGCTGCTATCGGATAACCTGCCCGTGATGCTCGTCTTCTGGGAAGGGCTGTTGATTTCGATGAGCGTTCTACTGTTGATTGGCAACCTGCAAAAGCCGCGCGCCGTCATCAAGATGCTTTGGATCAGCGGCGTTGCCGACCTCATGCTCATGCTTGGCGTGATCATCACGATTCATGTTTCCGGACAGAGTAACATCTCCGCGATTTCGCGCCTTCCGGTTGAAGGCGTTGGCGCTGCCGGCTGTGTGCTGATGCTGCTGGGCGCGCTGGGCAAGGCGGGCGCGGTGCCGTTCCACAGTTGGATTCCGCTCGCGGCGGAGGACGCGCAGAGTCCCTTTCTCGCGCTGTTTCCCGCATCTCTGGAGAAGATTCTCGGCATCGGGCTCGCGATTCGCATCGTGACGCAGCTTTACGACGTACAGCCGGGTTCGCCCGTGAGCACATTTGTGATGGTAATCGGCGCGGTTACCCTGTTCATCGGCGTGGCGATGGCGCTCATCCAAAAGGACATGAAAAAGCTCTTGTCCTATCACGCCATCAGTCAGGTCGGCTACATGATCCTCGGCGTGGGCAGCGCGCTGCCGGTCGGCATCATCGGAGCGCTGTTTCATATGATCAACCACGTGCTGTATAAATCCGGCCTGTTCCTCACCGCGGGCGCGCTGGAAAAGCGCACGGGTACGACCGATCTAAGGCATATCGGCGGTCTCGGCCGTGTGATGCCTGTCACGGCCGCATGCTTTGTGGTGTTCGGACTCGCGATCTCCGGTTTCCCCGGATTCAACGGATTTTTCTCGAAGGAGCTGGTGTTTGACGCGGCGCTGGAGAGCAACGTTGTCTACTACATCGTGGCGCTCGTGGGCGCTTCGATGACCGCAATCTCGTTTCTCAAGCTCGGCGGCGCGGCGTTCTTTGGCAAAGAGGTGCTTCCTCAAGGCGTAAAACACGTAAAAGAAGCGCCCGTCGGTATGGCGCTTCCTGCGATCATTCTCGCGCTGCTATGCATTCTGCTGGGCGTTTTCAACTCACTTGCGCACACGCTGCTGCTGCAACCCGCGCTTGGCTACACGGAATCGTTCGCGGGTTGGCCGCAAAGCTGGGTTCTGGTGGCGCTCTCGATCGCCGCGCTGATCATCGCGCTTCTCGACCACCTCTACGGGCGCAAGAAGAGCGGCAGCGCGCTGCATAGCGCGGACCACATCCACTACGCACCGCTCGCAAAGCAGATTTACGCGGTTGCAGAGGCTGGCAAGCTCGATCCTTACAACTGGCTCACGGCGGCGGTCGGCGGATTTTCTCGCCTCTGTATGTGGGTTGAAAAGGGTGTTTCCTGGGTCTACGACAAGGGTGTTCCGGGTTTGGTACGCGGGGTTTCCTCGCTGCTGCACCGCGGCGTCAACGGCAGCCTGACGCGCTACCTTGCGTTGGCGGCTTTCGGTGTGGTCTGCATCGCGGTCGTGTTTTTGATCGTACTACTATAAGAAAGGCTGCGAACATATGAGATTGCTTCAACAAAATCTACCGTTTGCTGCCGATCGCGCAGCGGAAAAGGCGGTGCGGTTATGAAGGCTTTGACCGTCATTACGCAGCTTTTTCTTGCGCTGCCGCTGCTCGCGCTCGTGGTGAATAACGTCATCCCGCGCGAGAAGATGCGCCACTTGACCATCGGCATGAGCACCGGCGTCGCCGGCGCGCAGATGCTCACGGCATTTGCAGCGTTTGTCCTTCTCGCGGCTTCCGGCGAGAAAAGCTTTGGCTTTTCGCTCGCCTTTGATCTGGTAAAAGGGCTGAACTATTTCCGCGTCGATCTGGTGACGCTGTTCCTCCTCGCCTGCGTCGGCATGGTGAGTGTGGCCTCCACGCTCAACGCACTGACGACCATTGACGACCACCGCAGTTCGTTTACCAATCTGCTGATGGTCATGATGCTCGGCATGAACGGCATGCTCATCGTGCACGATCTGTTCTCGCTCTATGTGTTCATGGAAGTAACAGGTCTTGCGAGCTTCGTCATGATCGGCATGTATAAAAGCACGCGCGACCTCGAAGGCGCGTTTAAGTACATGACGCTCTCCGCGCTTGCCACGATCTTCATCCTAACGGGCTTATCGCTGCTCTTCATCAAAGCGGGTAGTTTGTCGTTTGACGCGCTCAAGCCCTCGCTCTTTATCGGCACGGGAGACCCGAAAACCCTGCTCTGCTGGGCAGCGCTCGTGCTGCTCGCCTCCGGCTATGCCATCAAGAGCGGCGTTGCCCCCTTCCATAGCTGGCTGCCGGACGCGTACGAGAGCGCGGATACCGCGGTATCCATCATGCTCTCCGGCATCGTGACCAAGATTGCGGGCGTATACAGTCTGATCGTGCTCGTGCGCCTCTTCCCCGGCAACGCCGCGCTCCGAACCACACTTCTGGTGTTGGGGCTGTTCACGATCGTCGTCGGCGCGCTGCTCGCGCTGCAACAGAAAAACTTCAAGCGCGTCGCCGCGTATTCCTCGGTCAGTCAGATGGGCTATCTGCTGCTCGGCCTCGCTGCGGATACGCGGCTAGGCCTCATCGCGGCGCTGCTCTATCTATTGACACACTCGATGGCAAAGAGCGCGCTCTTTACCAACGCCGCTGCGCTGGGACAGCGCCTGGGTACGCTGGATATCAACGAGATGGGCGGCTTGCAGGCGAAGATGCCGGTCACCGCGTTTTCCTCGGTTACGGCGCTTCTCTCCATTGCGGGTGTCCCTCCGCTCGCCGGGTTCTGGAGTAAGCTGTTGGTTCTCATCGCGCTCTGGAGCGCGGGCCTTCGCGGCGTTGCCGCGGCGGCGCTGCTGCTGAGCATTCTCTCCGGCGCATACTTCCTGCGCCTGCAGAAAAAGGTGTTCTTCGGCAAGCTGAAGGAGCGTTGGAACGATGTCAACGAGATCACGGGCGGCATCAAAATATCGGAAATACTGCTCACGATCGGTACGATCGGGGTGGGTCTTGGCTTCCCGCTGGTGTTGATGTACCTTGCGAAAGCCGGGCTTGTCTGAAAGGAGCGCATATGAACGTAGCGATTTATATTTGTCTTGGCGCCATGCTGATCTCCGCTTTCTTTGCCGTGCTCAGCAGGCACCTCATCAACTCGGCAATCTCGCTTGCCGCGGTCAGCGCGGCCTGCGGCGTGCTGATGTATGTGCTCGGCGCGCATACCGCCGCCATCTTCGAGGTTTCGGTCTGCTCGGGTCTCGTCACCGTGATCTTCATCAGCGCAGTCAGCCTCAGCAACGGAGACCGCCAGGCCAGCGCGCCGGAAAAACGCGCGCATCTGCTGCCTATCATCCTAATCGCAATCGGCGCGGTTCTCGTCATCGTATCACTGCTCACCGGCTTTTCGCTCGGCACCCGCGGCCCGGTTGGCAGCGCCGCGAGCTTTGACAACGTCTTTTGGGAGACCCGCCAGGCGGATATCTTCGGTCAGATGGTCGCGATTCTCGCCGGCGCTTCCGCCATCGTGGTGTTCTTTAAGGAGAGTGAAAAACAATGACCGTATCGACCGTAATGCTCATCGCCGGCGTTGTGCTCATCCTGACCGGATGCTTTGAGCTCATCCGCACGCGGCACATGCTCAAGATCATCATCGCGCTGGAACTCGCGATCAAGGCGGTCTCCATGTTCCTGGCGCTCGGCGGCTGGCTCAACGGCAATATGCCCGTTGCGGAGTCGCTCATCGTGAGCGTCATCGTGATCGAAGTCGTGGTTGCCACGGTGCTCAGTGGCATCGCAATCAGCATCTACCACAAGCACGGAAACATGGACATCCACAGCCTGAAAAACCTGAGAGGATGAGGAAAGAACCATGAGTGTAGAGCAAATCGTCATCACGACCCCGGTTCTGTTTCTTTCGTTTCTGCTGCTTTTGATGCTGCTTTCGGTGTATCTCAAGCGCAAGGCGGATAAAACGCCGTCCGGTAAACACGCCTTTGACCCCTACGCCTGCGGGCAAAGCAAGGACGCGGTCAGTCAATATGTCAATCCGAATTTCCGGCGGATGTTTTACCTTGCGTTCTTCTTCACGATCATGCATGTGCTCGTGATGATCGTCGCAACCGCGCCAAAAGGACACACGCTCATGCCGGTGGCATACATCGCGGTCGGCGCATTGGCGATGTTGATCCTGTTTCGCAAATAATCCTTCGCAAGTGATGATTAGAGGAATAAAGTATGGGTTTACTCGATAAAGCGATCGCATGGGGTGAAAAAAAATCTCCCTGGATCATCCATTTCAACGCGGGCGCCTGCAACGGCTGCGATATTGAGGTGGTAGACGCGCTTACCCCGCAGTATGATTTGGAGCGGCTCGGCATTCTGCAGCAGGGCAGCCCGAAACACGCGGATGTGCTTGTCTGCACGGGAGCTGTCACGCTGCAAACGCGCGACCGGCTCAAGCAGATCTATGACCAGATGTCCACGCCGAAGTTCGTTATCGCGGTCGGTACCTGCGCCTGCACGGGCGGCATCTTCGACAGTTGCTATTGCGTCACCGGCGGCATCGACACCGTCGTACCGGTCGACGCCTACATTCCCGGCTGCGCCGTGCGACCGGAGGCGATCATCGACGCGGTGGGCAAGCTTCTTGCCACGCTTGATCAGAAGGAGGCGAAGGGCAAATGAACCTGGAAGAGACCATCCTGGAGCTCAACAAGCGCTTCCCTGCGCTGGAGGCGGTCTCCAACCGCCCTCTGCGTATTTTTACCGCATTTACCAATCCCGCGGCGTTTGAAGAGGTGCTCCATTACGCCAACCTGACGCTGGGCTACCACAAGGGCAAGCACATCGTCGGCACGGACGAAGGCGAAGACATCGGAATTTCCTATATCCTCTCCAATGATGAAAACGTGCTGCTGGTGCTGCGCGAGCGCGTGCCAAAAAGCGCGCCAAACGTGCGCTCCATGGGCGAACTGTATCCCTCTCTGGTGTTGCACGAACGGGAGCTGGTGGATCTCTTCGGCGTAAAGGTCTCCGGCCTGCCGGAAGGCCCGCGTTATCCCCTGCCCGACTGCTGGCCGGAGGGTGAATATCCGCTGCGCAAAGAGTGGAACCCCGCGTATTTTAACAAAAAGACCGTCACCTACGAACCACCGAAACAGGAGGATGCCAAATGAGCGATCGCGAAAAGAACGAACGCAACCATAAAGTCGTTGTGCCGATCGGCCCGCAGCATCCGTCCCTGAAGGAGCCGGGCAGCTTTAAGATTACGCTGGACGGTGAAAAGGTAGAGCGCGCGGTCGTCGAGATCGGTTACAATCACCGCGGCATCGAGAAAGCCTGCGAAAGCCGCAACTATATCCAGGCGCTGTATATCATCGAGCGCGTCTGCGGCATTTGCTCCCATGCGCACACCTCCTGTTTTTGCCAGACGTTTGAAGACCTGGCTGGGTTGGAAGTGCCGAGAAGGGCGCACTATATCCGCGGCATCGTCGGCGAGCTGGAGCGGCTGCACAGCCATCTGCTCTGGCTCGGCGTGGCGTCGCACGAAATCGGCTTTGACACGCTATTTATGTATACCTGGCGCGATCGCGAGCTGGTGCTGGATCTGCTCGCGCGCATCGGCGGCAACCGCGTCAACTACGGGGTCAACACCTACGGCGGCGTACGGCGCGATCTGGAGCCGGAGTTGATGGAGGATGTTCTCCGCGTCTGCGATCTTCTGGAAGAAAAGCTCAAGTACTACGCCGACCTCGCCATGACCGAGAGCACGCTGATTGCGCGGCTCAAGGGCATCGGCGTGCTGCTGCCGGAGGATGTGAAAAAGTACAGCGCGGTCGGCCCCGTCGCACGGGCCGCGGGCATCATGGACGACATCCGCGTGATCGAGCCCTACGGCGTATTTCGCGAGATCGCGGTCAACCCGGTCACCGACGATCATTGCGATGTCTACGGACGAACGCTGGTGCGCGTCAAGGAGATGCTGGAGGCGATTCGCCTCATCCGCATTATGATTAAGGAGATCCCGGAAGGTCCGATCTCCGTTCGTCCGCCGCGAAAGCTACCGGTCGGCGAATCGTTCAGCCGTGTGGAAGCCCCGCGCGGAGAGGATATTCACTATATCCGCTCGACCGGTGCGGATATGCCCGATCGCGTACGCGTGCGCGCGCCATCTGAGGCAAACTGGCACGGCATGAGCCATATGCTGGAAGGATTCCAGCTTGCGGATGTACCAATCATCATCGCCGCGATCGATCCTTGCTATTCCTGTACGGATCGCGCCATCCACCTCATCGGCGACGGCGTCAACCAGCTCACGGACTGGGCACAGATTCGCGCGCTGTCCATCGAGCAGTATAAAGCACGCGGCATCGATCCCGGATCGATCAAAATTCGCGAATTTTAAGAAAGGGGAAAACTACGCATGCTGCTTTCCATTTTTCAGGTGCTCGTCTTCCCCGGCCTTTTGTTCCTCGGTGCCTACTCGTTTCTGCTGGAGTTTGTGGATCGTAAGGTCTACGCGCGTATGCAGAGCCGCAAAGGGCCGCCGTGGTATCAGCCGCTGGCGGATATGCTCAAGCTCATCGGCAAAAAAGTCATCGTGCCGCGCAACGCGCACAAGTTCTTTTTTGCCGCCCTGCCGACCGTTTCGCTTGCCGCCGTCTGCGCGGCGTTCCTCTGTATCCCCGTTTGGAGGAATACGGCAATCACCGCCTATTCCGGCGATTTGATCGCATTACTGTATCTTTTAACGATACCGACGCTCTGCCATTTCCTCGCGGGGTACAGCAGTCACGAAGTGTACTCCACCATCGGCGCGTTTCGCACGCTGACGCAGATGTTTGCCTATGAGGTGCCGCTGTTTATGGCGTTTCTCTCTCCGGCAATCCTCGCGGGCAGCTGGTCGATCACCGGCATTTCGGCGTTTTACGCGGCGCACCCGCTGTATACGCTGATCAATATCCCCGCGTTTCTGGTCTCGCTGCTCACCGCGCAAAGCAAGCTGGAGCGCATGCCCTTTGACGCGCCGGAAGCGGAGACCGAGATCGTTGGCGGCGCGCTGGTGGAATACAGCGGGCGGTATCTGGCGTATTTTCGCGCAACGGCGATTACGGAGCTCACCGCGATTGCCTCCGTGCTCGCGGCGCTGTTTCTGCCGTTTGCTACCGGAACGCCGTGGCTGGATTTTGTGCTGTATCTGGGCAAAACGTTTGCCATCGTGCTGATCATGGTACTGCTGCGCGCAACCATGGCGCGCATTCGTATCGACCAGACGCTGAAGTTCTTCTGGTCGATTCTAACGCCGGTCGCAATGGCGCAGATGATTCTCAACTTGCTACTGCGGGGAGGGCTTGGCTTATGAAAAACAAACAGGAACGCCCCGGCGGGCTCGCCGGCCTCGCCATCAAAAATCTTTTTCGAAAACCCGCGACGCAGGTGCATCAGTTTGGCGAAGAGGGCATTCAAAAAGGGTATCGCGGAAAGCTGCTCTACGACCCGACGACCTGCATCAACTGCGTGATGTGCATGCGGGACTGCCCGACAGGGGCAATCACGATCAAGAACCTCGGCACCAAGGAGGACAAGCAGATGCACGCCTATCTCAACCTGGGTCGCTGCGTCTTTTGTTGCCAGTGCGTGGATACCTGCCCGAAAAAGTGTCTGAGTTTTTCCAGCGACGTACTGCTCGCAAACTTTAGCCGCGAGAGTTTGGAAATCGAGCTGTGAGCGAGCTTTCTTCCTATTTTTCCGCTGCATTCGCGGATCAAAAGCGGGTCTGCATCCTCGGTGTCGGCACGGAACTTTGCCATGACGACGCGGCAGGGCTCTACTGCATTGATCAGCTTGCAATCAAGCTCGGCATTCCTGTCGGCGCGGCGCATGATCGAATCCTGCTCGTGTCCGGCGGCCCAGCGCCGGAGAATTTCTCCGGTTTGATCCGTGAATTTCACCCCGATCTGCTGGTTGTGGTGGACGCGGCGTTTCTGGAGCTGCCCGCGGGTTCCATCCAGCTTTTACCGGAGGAAAGCGCGGCAGGGCTTTCGTTTTCCACGCATATGCTGCCGCTGCCGATGCTGTTGAGCTACCTCAAGCTCGCCTGTAACTGCCAAACGTGCCTTGTCGGCATCCAACCCGCGACAACAGAGCAGGGTATCGGCATGTCGGCGCGCGCACAGGAAGGCGCGGATCTGCTCGCGGAACTGTTCGCCCGCGCGCTTCAAGAAAGCAACGCGTAGTCCAAACGTCTTCTATCGCATCGTCCTTTCTTTTCCGGTGACTGAATCACCAAACCACGCACTCTTGCGCTTGATTTGACAAAGAATCGTGGTACGATAATGAAAAGGAAGGAGTTGAGAAAATCATGAAACTCAGTGCGAGAAATCAGCTCAAAGGAACGATCGTCTCCATCGAAGAAGGCGCGGTAAACGGTATTGTGAAGATCGATATCGGCGGCGGAAACGTCATCTCCTCCACCATTTCGATGAGCGCCATCAACGAGTTGGGACTCAAGATCGGCATGACCGCATATGCGGTGATCAAGGCCACATCCGTGATGGTCGGCGTCGACGATTGATCCTCTATGGATCGCAAAAACGCAAACATGCCCCGAACGAGATTCGTCCGGGGCTTTTTCTTGCGTTTTTGCAGATTAATCCGGGTCTTTAATCGCGAACACAAATTCGCAGGAACAGACCTTTTTACCGTTGACGCGCGCAACACCTGCGCCCACCCCGACCGCGCCGTTGACCGCGGTGATCTCGCTCTCGAGCTCTAATAGATCCCCGGGCACGACCGGTGCATGGAATCGCGCGTTGGTGATCTTGCCCAGAAACGCGAGCTTGCCGCGCATCTCGTCCAGCGTCAGCAGCGCAATGCCGCCCGCCTGCGCGAGCGCCTCGACGATCAGCACGCCAGGCATCACTTTCTTTTGCGCGAAGTGCCCTAAAAAATACCACTCGTTGCCGGAGACCGCTTTCACGCACTTCGCGCTCTTTCCGGCTATAAGCTCGTCCACGCGATCCACCATCAAAAACGGCTCGCGGTGCGGTAAAATCTCCTTGATCTGCTCGATTGAGATGCTTTCCATCGACAACTTACCTCCCGCGCTTGAGCACGAGGCAGCTATTGTGCCCGCCAAAGCCAAGCGAATTGGAAAGCGCATATTCGCTGTCGAGTACTTGCGCCTTGCCCTTGACGTAGTTCAGGCGGCAGACCTCGTCCTCGTTTTGCAGTCCGATGGTCGGCGGCGCCATGCCCTCATTGAGCGCAAGAAGTGAAATCACCGCTTCAAACGCGCCGGCAGCGCCCAACATATGCCCCGTCATGGACTTGGTTGAGCTCACCTTGAGTTGCGACGCATAGTCGCCGAAGCAGGCCTCGATCGCCGCGCTCTCCGCCGCGTCGTTGAGCGGCGTGCTCGTGCCGTGCGCGTTGATGTAGCCAACCTGTTCCTTCGTGATACCCGCGTCCTTCATCGCGTCCGCCATCGCGCGGATGGTCTGCTTGCCTTCCGGATGCGGCGCCGTGATATGGTGCGCATCGCAGGTTTGCGCATAGCCCACAAGCGTGCCGATGGGCGTTGCTCCGCGTTTCTTGACGCTCGCTTCGCTTTCCAGCAGCAGGAACGCCGCGCCTTCACCGATGACGAACCCGTCGCGATCTTTGTCAAACGGAATGCTCGCGCGAGTGATGTCCGCGCTCTCACTCAGCGCGCCCATCTGATGGAACCCCTGCACCGCGAGCTCGATGAGCACCGCTTCCGCGCCGCCGACGAGCATCGCGTCCGCTCTGCCTTCGCGTACGGCGTAATACGCCTGCCCGATGGCGTCCGCGCCGGACGCGCACGCGGTCACGATCGAATAGCACGGACCGTTTAACCCGTAGCGAATCGCGATCAGCCCCGCGGTGGTGTTGACGATCGATTTTGGGATAAAGAACGAGGAGACGCTCCGCGGCCCGTTGTTGACGAGCTCTGCGTATTGCTCGCAGATCACGTCCAGGCCGCCCATGCCGCTGCCCAGCACAACGCCGACGCGCTCAGGGTCATAATCCTCGGGCTTGAGGCCCGCTTCTTCCCAGGCTTGCGCCGCGGCGACGATCGCCATCTGCGTAAAGCGCGCCATGCGTTTGGCCTCGCGCTTGTTGATATACGGCTCCGGCGTGAAGTCTTTGACCTGACCCGCCGCAAAAATCTGCGTCACGTCCGAAGAGAACTGTTCCGGCGCTGAGATGCCGCTCTTGCCCGCGAGCGCCGCGGCAAAACTCTCCCGCGCGGTCATGCCGATGGGCGACACGGCGCCGATACCGGTGATATATACTTCCATACCCATTTATCCTCCTTGCATTGCGGCGCGCTACATCGCCATGCCGCCGTCTACCAAGAAAACCTGTCCGGTGACGTAGTTCGCGCCCTCGGAGCAGAGAAACGAGACCATGTGGGCGACGTCCTCCGCCTTACCGATGCGCCGCAGCGGAATGCTCTTTTTCAGCGCGTCTTTGGCGAGATCCGTCATCGCCTCCGTCATCGCGGTCTCGATATATCCCGGCGCTACCGCGTTGACACAGATGCCCCAGCGCGCGACCTCTTTCGCCGCGGCCTTCGTCAACCCGACCATGCCGGCTTTGCTCGCGGCGTAGTTCGCCTGCCCTGCGTTACCGGTGAGCCCCACCACGGAGGTGATGTTGACGATTTTACCGCGCTTTTCGCGCGCCATGATGTTGACCACCTCGCGCGTCATATAAAAACAACTGTCGAGATTTGATACCATCACCTTGCGGTACTGTTCGTCCGTCATGCGCATCAATAACCCGTCGCAGGTGACACCCGCGTTGTTAACCAGCGCGGTCAGCCCGCCAAGGGACTCCACGCACCCTTGCACCAACGCAACACACGCGGCGGAATCACCAAGGTTGCCGCCCAGCGCCACTGCCTTGCGCCCAAGCGCCTCAATTTCGCGGCAAACTTCCTCCGCCGCGGCATGATTGCTGTTGTAGTGCACGCAGACGTCGTAACCGTCTTTCGCCAGTTGTAGGCAGATCGCTCTGCCGATGCCGCCGCTGCCGCCCGTAACCAGGACTACTTCGCTCATGCCAGGCCTTCTTTCTCCGCGCGTAGGAATGCCTCGAAAGATGCCTCATCCTGCACGCTGAAGAGCGCGATCTCGCGCCCGACACGGCGCTTGAGCATCTTACTCAGCACGCCGCCGGGGCCAATCTCGACAAAGCGGGTCACTCCGCCAGCGAGCATACCTTCCACGCAATCGTACCAGCGTACGCGTGTGTTCATCTGCGCGCACAGGAGCGCGCGATAGTCCGCGCCGGTTGGGTACGGCGCGCCGAGCGCGTTGCTGTAGACGATGCCGCACGGTTCGCCGAATATCTCACCCGCAAGTTCCGTCGAAAACCGCTCCGCCGCCTGATTCAAGAGCGGGCAGTGCGAAGGGCCCTTCATGGCAAGCATGACCGCCATTCTCGCGCCAGCGGCTTCCAGCGCGGTCTTTGCTTCGGCAAGCTCACCTAAGAGTCCGCCCAGCGTCATCTGCGTTTCGGAGAGGTGATTCGCGATAAAGACGTTTGCAAACGGCGTTATCGCCGATTCCACCTGTTCCAGCGTTAAGCCCACGACGGAGAGCATGCCGCCTGTTCCGGGAGGCACCGCGCCGTCCATGACCGCGCCGCGCCTGCGCACCAGCGATGCGCCCTGCGCGTCCATGAGCACGCCGGAGGCAGCAAGCGCGGTATATTCGCCGAGCGAGAGCCCCGCAAACACCTCCGCATGCACGCCTTCGGATTCGAGCGCGCGAAGCGTCGCAAGAGAATGCGTATAGATCGCGGCCTGAATGACCGCACTTTCGTCCATGCCCTCGCCCTTGAAACAGGCGGCTTTGAGGTCGATCCCCGCGCCCGCCTCGCAGCGGTCGAAGGTCTCGCGATAACGGCTGTAGGATAAATATAAGTCCGAGCCCATGCCGGGCGCTTGCGAGCCCTGGCCGGGAAATAGAAATGCCGTCTTCATGCGTCTGCCTCCAAACTCGCGATGGCTTTTGTCAGCGCGGCTTTGATTGCGGCGGGGTCAAACAACTCGCGCACGATTTCGCTTGCGGGCTGAACGCGATCGCACATGCAGGCACACTGCCCCGCCATAAATGAGCCGCGCTCCTTGTCGCCATGCACCACCGCGCGCATCAGCGAACCTTCGCCGAGTTTTTCCACCGCGACCGCGCCGTCCGGCCCGTATTCCGCGCTGGCAAGCTCCCGCTGCAAGGGGCTTCTGAGCACGCGCACGGGATGTCCCGTAATGCGGCCCGTGACCTTGCTGTCGATGTCCTTTGCGCGGATGACGCGCTCCTTATACTCCGCATGCGCGGTACACTCCTCGGCGAGGATGAACCGCGTGCCGACCTGTACGCCCTTGGCTCCGAGGCAAAACGCCGCGGCAACACCGGCAGCATCGAAGACGCCGCCCGCCGCCACGACGGGAATGTTCACGCTGCGCGCGATATCCGGCCAGAGCACCATAGAGGTGAGCTCGCCGATGTGTCCGCCCGCTTCGCAACCTTCTGCGATCACGAAATCCGCACCCATGCGTTCCATGAGCATCGCGAGCGCGCGGCTCGCGACCACGGGAGCGACCACGCAGCCCGCCTCTTTCCAGCGCTTGACGTAAGCGTCCGGATTGCCCGCGCCCGTGATGACCACTGGCACCTTCAGGTCGTAGACCAGATCGGCAATCTGCGAGACGTAGGGGCTTAATAGCATGACGTTGAGGCCAAAGGGCTTATCCGTCTGCTCGCGCACGCGTTTTACCTGCGCTTCCACCCATTCCGGCGGCGCATTGCCCGCGGCGATCACACCCAAACCACCCGCCATAGAGACGGCGGCGGCAAGGTTTGCGTCCGAAACCCAAGCCATACCGCCTTGAATCAGCGGGTATTGCGTACCAATCAGCTCACAGATGGTGCCGGGGTAACTCGTGGCAGCTTTCATTCGAGGCGTTTTCCTTCCAGATGCTGAACGAGTTCGCCGACGGTGTGGATGTCGCCCACTTCTTCCACGGGAACCTTGATGCCAGTCTCTTTTTCAAGATTGATGAGCATCTCCACCATGTCGAGAGAGTCCATCGAGAAATCCTCGATAAAGCGGCTTTCCATCGTGATCGCATCGCGATCCAGATCCAGTTGCGCCATAAGACTAGCGATAATTTTTTCCTGCATGTTAGTTGTTCTCCTTTTTGTTTGATATCGTCCAATCGATCACCGCTCCGCCGCTGGTGAGGCCCGAACCGAAGCCGACGATGGCCACGCGGTCGCCCGCGGAGAGCCAGCCGGACTCCATCGCATCACAAAGCGCAATCGGGATTGAGGCGGAGGATGTATTGGCATAGTTTGCGATGTTGACAAAAAACTGTTCCCGACGGAACTTCATCGTACGGATGACAAAATCGATAATCTTCTCGTTTGCCTGATGCGGCACGATCTTATCGATGGGCCTGTCGCCGCAATAGGCGGAAAGCTCGTTTAGCGTGTTTTCCAGCACGCCCACGGCATAGGTAAACACGTCCGCGCCCTTCATGCGGATGGACTCGTGCTTCGACTCGACCGCGCCGGTAAAGGGCGTGCTCCGCGCTTCTTTTTTCACCACGATCACGTCGTCCACATCCGGCGTTGCGGAAAGAATCGGGCATAGCAGCCGCGCAACCTCGCTTCTTTTGAGCACCACAGCGCCCGCGCCGTCTCCAAAGAGCACGCAGGTGGAGCGATCCGTCCAGTCGCAATACTTGGTCATGACTTCGCTGGCGACCACGATGGCGACGTCCTTTTGCAGCGTGTCCATCAGCGAAGCCGCGGTCACGAGCGCGTAGACGAAGCCCGTGCAGCCCGCGGAGACGTCCATCGCCGCGCAGGAAGGGATATTCAACGCATGCTGTACGCGTCCCGCGAGCGACGGGGTCAGTTCTTCCGCCGTGATGGTGCAGGCGACGATGACGCCGACGCGCTCCGGCAACTCGCCGGACATAGCCAGAGCACTCTTTGCCGCCGAGATCGCGAGCCCGATCGCAGTCTCTTCTACCGCGACATGGCGCGCGCGAATGCCGGTGCGCTTGCTGATCCATTCGTCGCTGGTCTCCACAAACTGGGTCAGCTCGTCGTTGGTCACTACTTTTTCGGGTACGCATTTTCCGATACCCGTAATTGACACAGGCGCCAGCATTTAATACCACCTCATATTCAAATATTTTTGTTGCCGCTGCTCAACCAGTCTCTCCGGCGGGAGCGTCGTCAGGCGTTTGAGCGCGTTTCGAATCACTTTTCGCACCGCCTCTGCGCTCTCGTCCATATGAAAGCGGGAATATCCTTCCGGTTCGCGGATGATGCTGTCCACAATGCCAAATCGCTTGAGGTCGCCCGCCGTGAGCTTCAAGTTTTTCGCGGCCTCGGACGCAAGCGAGCTGTCCTTAAACAGAATCGACGCGGCTCCTTCCGGCGAGATCACGGAAAAATAGCTGTTTTCCAGCATGATCAACCGGTCTGCCAGCGAGAGCGCGAGCGCGCCGCCACTGCCGCCTTCCCCGATGATGATCGAGATACAGGGCGTCTTCACCGTCGCCATGGCTTTGAGATGCTCCGCGATCACGCGACCCTGCCCTTTTGCCTCCGCCTCCACGCCGCAAAAAGCGCCAGGTGTATCGACGAGGCAGATGACGGGACGATGGAACTTCTCCGCCTGTTTGAGCGCGCGCATGGATTTCCGGTATCCTTCGGGAGACGGCATGCCGAAGTTGCAGCGCATGCGTTCCTCGAGCGTGTGTCCCTTCTGCTGACCGATGATGGTCACAGGATACGTTTCAAACCAGGCAACGGCGGTAACAATCGCTTCGTCGTCGCCCATGCACTGATCCCCGCGCACCTCGAAAACACCATGAAAGAGTTTTTCAATATAGTCCCGCGCCTGCGGGCGATCCTCCTTGCGCGCGCACATGACGCTTGCCCAGGCGGGATCGTTCGTGTTTGGCAGGGTCTGTATCGTTACGTTTTGCTTGAGCGCCGTCATCTGCGCACCTCCGGTTCCGCTGTCTCCACGTGCCCCGCGTTATGCAGCGCAAGCAGCGTCGCCAGCGTTTCGCGCAGATCTCTGCGCTCGACAATCCGGTCAATCAGCCCGTGCGCATAGAGATATTCCGCCGTCTGAAATCCTTCCGGCAGTTTATCGCGCACGGTCTGCTCGATCACGCGCGGCCCTGCAAAGCCGATCAGCGCACCCGGTTCCGCCAGCGTGATATCGCCCTGCATGGCAAAGCTTGCGGTCACACCGCCCGTCGTCGGATGCGTGAGCACGTTGATATACAGCAGCCCCGCCGTGCTGTGCCGCGCGAGCGCGATGGTCGTGCGCGACATCTGCATGAGCGATAGCACGCCTTCCTGCATGCGCGCGCCGCCGGAAGCGCAGAAGATCACGAGCGGCAGCCGGTTTCGCAGCGCAAACTCCGCGAGGATTACGATCTTTTCGCCCACCACGGTGCCCATGCTGCCCATCATAAAATAACTGTCCATGACCGCGAGCGCGGTACGCTGGCCTTTGATGGTTGCCTTGCCGATGACCACGCCTTCCTGCATCTTGCTTTTGACGCGCTCTTTTTCCAGCTTGGTACGATAGCCCGGAAACGCAAGCGGGTCCCCCGCCTCGGTTTCGCGCTCGATCTCAATAAAACTGCCACTGTCGACGATCGCCTCAATGCGGCGATACGCGGGCTGGCGAAAAAGGTTCCCGCAGTACGGACAGGCAGCGTCACCCGCGAGCACCACTTCCGCGATGAGATCGCGCCCGCAGCGCGCGCAGCGGAGGATCTCCAGCACGCCGGACTCTTCGCCCGTCTGCGGCAGACTCTGCTCAATTTTTTCTGAAAACAGGTTCATGCGTGTCCCCTTAAAAACCGTGGCAAAAAAGCCTGTTCAATCCACTTTGTGTGGACGTTTCCGCTGCGAAAATCCGCATCGCTGAGCATCGCGCGGGCAAGATCCGCGTTGTGCTCAATGCCGTCAATCGCCAATTCCCCCAGCGCGTGCAGGCTCAGGCGAATCGCCTCTTCCCGATCGTCCGCGAAAGCGATGAGTTTGAGCACCATCGAGTCGTAATAGGGCGAAATCTCGTCCCCCGTGGTGTATCCGCTGTCGATGCGGATACCGTTGCCGCCGGGCAGGCGCATCGCGGTGATCACACCTGGTGACGGGCGAAAATCCTCCGCCGGGCACTCCGCGTTGATGCGGCATTCGATCGCGTGACCGCGCGGAATCAGGCTCTCTTGTGTCATGGTGATATGGTGGCCCAGCGCCACCTGAATCTGCGCTTTGATAAGGTCAAGGTCGAAGATGCTCTCCGTAACCGGATGCTCCACTTGAATGCGCGCGTTCATCTCCATGAAGAAGAAGCGACCGTCCCTCGTGAGCAGAAACTCCACCGTGCCCGCGTTTTGATAGCCCACCACGCGGGCGATGTCCACCGCCGTCTGCTCCATCGCGGTACGAATCTGTTCAGGAATGTTCACCGCTGGCGCTTCCTCGATCAACTTCTGATTCTTGCGCTGGAGTGTGCATTCACGCGTGCCAAGATGCAGCACGTTTCCATGCATATCCGCGAGAATCTGCACCTCGATATGCCGCGCTTGCGGTAAATATGCCTCCAGATAGACGTTGCCGTCGCCAAAGGCAAGCTCGGCTTCGCGCCGGACAAGCGGAAACTCCCGCTCGAGTGCGGAAGCGTCCTCCACAATGCGAATCCCCTTGCCGCCGCCGCCTTTCGCCGCCTTGATCATCAGCGGATAGCCGATGCATTTTGCGGCCTGTATCGCGTCTTTGATTGTATCGATCGCGCCTTCCGAGCCGGGCACGACGGGAAACCCGTTTTCGATCATCGTCTTGCGCGCGGCTTCTTTGTCGCCCAACACGCGCATGCTTTCGGGTGAAGGTCCGATCAAGCGGAGACCAGCCTCGGCGCACGCCTCCGCAAACGCGTCGTTTTCCGAAAGAAAGCCCACACCGGGATGCAGCAAATCCGCACGGTAGGCCTTCGCCGCCGCGAGGATTGCGTCGATATTGAGATAGCTCTTGTCTGCGGGACGCGGGCCGATGCAGACGCTTTCGTCCGCAAGGCGAACATGCAAGGAGCGCTCGTCATTTTCGGAATAGATCGCGATCGTCCGTAGCCCCAGCTTTTTACAGCTACGGATGATACGAACGGCAATCTCTCCGCGATTTGCCACGAGTACCGTCTGCATGTCAGTTTCCTTCACTTAAGAGGAAGAGCGCGTCGCCGGCGGCGAGCGTTGCGCCGTCCGCCGCGAGAATTGCCGTAACGATTCCGTTTCTCGGCGCGCGAATGTCGTTCATGGTCTTCATAGCCTCGATGATGCAGAGCGTGTCGCCCTTGTTGACCTTCGAGCCGACCTGAACAAACGGCTCTGCGCCGGGCTCTTTTGCCAGATAAAACACGCCGGAAATGGGAGAACGCACCGCGTCCTTTTCCTCCGGCTGGGTGGCTGCGCTCTGCTGCGGTTGCGAAAAGACGGTGGTCGGATCTGCGCAACTGACCGCGCCGCGCTCCAGCAGAATGCGCAGGTCGCCCTGCTGCACTTCAATCTTTGTAAACGCGGATTGCTCCGCGCGCTCCATGAGCCGTATGATTGCGTCCAAATCCATGTATGGATTCCTTTCGCACGATAAAATAAGAATGAGTCCGGAGTAGTGAGAGAATTAAAAATCGGCGCGCGGGTGGTATAAAAAAATGATTCCGCGCATGGTTAGCACTACTAACTAACTTGCGCAGAATCATAACATGGTGCTTTTTTCTTGTCAAGCATACGGGCCTGTACCCCGGTACAATTGTGAAATACCAGTCTCGTGAATACTGGCTTGCTTTTTACGGGTCGTTATTCGCAACACCTTTTGCAGTTTTGTTGAAATACGCTTTGTTTGCGCACTTTTACTCGGTTTCTATCGGTAGATAATGGCTCTTTCAGGCGTGTTGCTGTCCGTCCTTATACCTATATTTACACGCGTAGGTGGTTGAAAAAGTTCACAAGCGCCTGCATGGATTGCAGCACCTCCGGGTATTGCGACACCTGAAAATCCCGCATGACGGCGTGGATGAGCATATCGTGAAACTGCGTGTGCTTCTTGCACATCGCCTCTCCCTCGTCCGTGAGCTTCAAAATGCTCTTCCGCTTGTCGTCCTCCGCGCGGGTTTTGATCAAAAACCCCTTTTCGACAAGCCGATTGACGGAGACGCTCACCGTTGCCTTCGTGATGCCGAGAACATCCGCAATCTGCGTCAGCGTCGCGTCCGGAATATCCTGAACAATCTCCAGCGCGTGCATCTCGGTTCTGCTCAAGTTTCCGTTTGCGAGCTTTGATACGCTCCGCTCCTGCAGCCGCAGCACACTGTAAAACATGTCCTTAAGCGCTTGATTGAGCAGCAGCTCGATTTCCTGATCGGTCATATGATCACTCCTTATCGGCAGGGCAGCCGAAATTCCTTCGTACTACGAACGATTTCATAATACCACATGCAGGAAAAAATGCAAACCTCTTGCTTCGTTCGTACATCACCGGTCTCCAACCGTATTTGAGACCGCAGAAACCAAATTGCAAACGCAAATGCGCGGGAGTATAATGGTTCCAGTTAGAAGCCGTATTCAACACCATCGATTGGTGAAGTTGAATCGGCAAAAATAAAATCTTGCCGGAGGTGTGTTTATGGTACACAAGGTCGTAAAAAACGATACCCTACTAAAAATTGCGGCGAAGTATAAGACGACCCCGCAGGAAATCATGAAGCTAAACCCGATCGTGAAGGACATGAGCCACATCGAAATCGGCTGGGAACTGAAGATTCCGGTTGCTAAGCCGGCCAAAATAGTCGAATACACGGTTCTGGCGGGCGATAACCTCACGCGAATCTCAAAGATGTATAACACCACGATCGAAGAGATCGTATCGCTGAATCCTTCCATCACAAACCCGAATCTCATCCGCACCGGTGCGGTCATCAAGGTGCCGGATCGAAAGAAGAAATAGAGTTTCAACGAAATGCACAACGGCCCGCCGAAAGGCGGGCCGTTTGCTTGCGACGATCAAATGATCTTACGCGCACTTCTTCGCGTTTTTCACTTCGTACATGCGGGCGTCCGCGCGGGCGAGCAGCGTTTCATACGACTTGTCCATATATGAATCCCACTCTGCATAACCGATGCTAAAAGCGATTGGATTCATATCCGGATGCATCGCATTCCATTCCGTTACACTTTGCTCTACGCGCGCAATGATCTCCTCCGCATTCACATCCGCGCTCGCGGGCAGTACGATGCAAAACTCGTCCCCGCCATAGCGCGAGAGAAACGCATTTGTGTTCTTGCAGCTCAGTTTGAGAATATCCGAAACGTTTGCGAGTACGCCGTCGCCGTAAAAGTGTCCATAGGTGTCGTTGATTTGCTTGAACCCGTCGACATCCATCATGATCAGCGATACGCCGCTATTTTTTAGTTGATCGCGATCCTGCGTTTCACGCATTAAAAACTTGGTAAGCTCTCGTCGATTGTTCAAATTCGTGAGTGGGTCGGTTGAAATCTGGCGGTTCTGCGCATCGATATAGACCAGCAAAGCCGAAACGGATGCGAGAATCCAGTTGAGGCTCACGCCATAGAAAAACAGCTGGATAAACCCGCCGAGCGAGGGAAGCACCGCAAAAAACGCCATCGTGTAATAGCGGCGGCGATCATCCACCCAGGGCGCGCTCTTTGCCTTGATCAGCGAGCGAATGCTGCCATAGATGAGATAGGCATAGGTTAAAAACCCGTAAAAATAGAAGCCAACTGCACGGTGATAGACGTTTTGCGCATCGATCTGAAAAACGAACGGATACTTAAGATTGAACACCAGCGCGATCATGAGCAGAATCAGCGGAATGCTCGCGATATTGGTGCGCTTTCTCGCAGCCTGCAAATCCGTACTCAGCGTACCTTCGACATACAGCACCCAAGCAAACGGAAGGAAAATGTGAAGCGCGTAATAAATCGTCTCAAACATATAGTTGAGCTCCAACGCAAAGCGAAACTGCTGCCCATCAATCAGCCAGCAGCAGGCATCCACGACGAGCATCACCATGAGCACATAGATGAGTAGATTAAACCTGCGCTGTGCTGCGGAAACCGCTTTCGTCTGCCGTTGCATGATCAGGATGATAGACAGCAGTATGATTCCCAACGCACTGATTTCAACGTAAAGCGCATTCTGCATTTCGTATCCCCCAACGAAGATCCCCATCCTCAGCTTGTTCAAGCACCAACCGGTACTGCGCCGTTTCTTGCACCAGATAAATCTGCGCTTTGTTGCGGCGTTGTACGAATTCCCACTTCATATTGGTATTTGCTATAAATAATAGTATATCATACTGCACATTCGTTTTCATACGCGTCGAAGCAAGTAAATGCATCATCGAAGCGCTATTTTTGCCAAAGCCAGCCAAACAGCACATACCGCGTGATCCATTGTCCCGCGTTGAAAGAAACCTCAACCTCGCAGGAAGCGCCGGCAGACCCGTCGCCGGATTTGCAAGCGATTACCGCAGTGCCCGCGCCCGTCGCAGTCACAAGCCCGTTGTCATCCACGCGGGCAACAGACTCGTTATTGCTCGTCCAGATCACGGTTTGATCCGTAGCATTCTCTGGCAATATCGTGGCTTGCAGTTGCGCGGTCTGCTGGCAGGCAAGGCGGATGCGGCTTTCATTGAGCACGCACGATGTCGCCGCGATCAGCCGCGGAATCGCTTCCTCCGCAAGCAGCGCGCCGCACTCCGCGCAAGTTTGCCGCCGCAAGCCCTCACTGTCGTAGGTTGCAGGAGTCACGATCTGCCATTCACCCGGCGTATGTGCGGGAGCGGTGTAATCATCCGTATACGAATACCCCGTTTTGGGGTTCGTATAGGTCGTATAGCCAAATTCGCGGTCGCGCGGCGCGGTCACGACCGCGTCATAGACGGGGTTTTCGGTAGGATCCGGCAGCAGCATTTGCGAGAAGTCCTTGCTTTCAAGGCTCTCAAAGTGCAAAGTTTCGTTGCCCGTTACCAGCAGATCGGGATTTTGAATCTCGCCGACATACGCCCGGCAATACGCGCGGCGATCCTCGACGTCCTCAAAAAACGAAATCACGGCATCCACACTGCAACCGCGCACAAAGCCCGCGTGTCGCTTGTCCTTCGGGTTTACGTCGCTGAGCCCAACGATTCCGCCGTTGTGCACGTAGCCGCGCACGGATGTATATGCCGCGAGCTTCACCTTACAGTTCTCTACGTCCGCAAAGCCGTTTGCCAGCGCGCCGCCTAAATATTCTTCACAATAGAGGTCGGGATTAACCGTGATCATGGTTATCTCCGCGTCCACCGCGCAGTCCGTGATGCGTCCGTGCCCGAAGCCGGCGATTCCCGCCGCACCGCATTGCCTCGCAGTAGAAGTGATCTTGAGTCGGCCCGAAACGGTGCAGTTTGAGATGTTTCCTTTGGCGAGATAACCCGCGATGCCAGCAAGAAAGAAGGGCTGATCGGTCGAGAGATCCGCCTTGACGTTGAGCAGATTCAGGTTGTTCACCGTACCGCTGACGGAGGAAAACAGCGCGGCGAAATACGTATGATAGCCGCGATGCCGCCCATCGTAGGTAATCCGCGTTTCCTCGCCCGGTTGAGAGAGCGTGAGATTATAGATCGTGTGCCCGTTTCCATCAAAATTACCGGAAAACGCAAACGGCGTCCACTCTACCCCGCGCATATCAATATCCGCGTCCAGCGCAAAGCTACCCTCCGGCTGCTGCGCCATCGCCATCAGCCCCGCCGCGTCGCTGATCAAGACGGGCTGAGCCGCCTCCGCCCGCGCGGGCAAAGGAGAAAGGAGCATCAGCAGGATGAGAGCCGCGGCAAGCAGGCGGTGTTTCATAAAAGAGTTGTGTCCTTTGCGGAAAATTGCGACCCGATCGGGTGACAGTAACATTCTATGCTTGCAAAGGGGTTGCGTCAACAAAAGACGAAAAGCCGGACGCGAAAGCGTTCGGCTTTCAACCCATCGACAAAGGCAGTCGGTGGGCTGAAATGAGCATCTCTGCTCATTTCTTTCTGTTTATCTGCTTATCTACGATATGATATATTTGCTATTGGTGTAAAACTTGCATCCTTAACTGCCATAATCCAATCGTTTAGTGCAATTAAAAAAGTTATGGAATTGATATCTGACAGGTTTAAAACATCATTAACTCTTCCATCAAAAATCAACCAAATACATGCGAACCTGATTCCTTCAACCTCTGGATCTGCCTGTAAACGCCGGTTTCTATATAGATTGATTGTTGTTAAAGATTGATTTAAAACATATGAAAAGTCTTGTGTATTCCCAAGTTTTACGAAATAAAGACAATTCGTCGACTTCATGTCGGCTATTTCAACATTCTTATACCCGGCAAGTTTCATTTCCTCTGAACTAGTTTTATGTAACTTTATATATCCTTTCTCTTTGACAACCCTATCAATTAGGGTGTCTTCAACTTCCTTTAATACCTTCCTAAGGATAATTGGTTCGTCGATGTTGGTTTGAATAAATCCGACTTGATCTTTCAAATATGCAATATAATCTTGGGAAAATTTCATCCACTTACCGCCCATTAAGCAATCCCAATTATCAGTCGCTACCTCTAATAATTCTTTGAGCGGTCTAGTGATAAATTTGACACCCTCGCGATAGAAAACAATTTTCACGTCATCTAGGATTCTTGATAGTTGAATTCCATCAGAAGCTACACCTGAAAGAAAAGCTTTAACGTCTTCACTCCCAATGTCGTCAATTATTCTTGACTTTCTCGCATAGTACTTATCATTGATCTTAGTTCTTAAATCAAGTTGAAAATTGTCGAAATCATCTTGGAAAACAAAATATACGCTATTTAGAGTAAACTCATCCATTTCGACCGAAACCCTTTGGCTCATAAATTCTTCAGCTAGAAACGCATTCAACCTCACAATCTCCGCATCGTCGCTGATTATTTTTGCGCGAGGTAAGTGAATTCTTGATGGAGCCGCCAAAGCGACCTCAACTTCTTGAAGCAATCGAACTAATTCTCCGGGCGTAAGTTTAGAACTTAATCGAACTGATTGCCCAAACGAAACGGTCTTACCCCAAGTTTCTTTATTTACTGTACTTCCTCTGACAAACCCTATAGCCTCACCACTCTCATAACTTAAATCATTCAATTTTCCATACGAGACAATTGTTTTATTCCTACGAGAAGAGAAATGTTTCCCGTGTTTGACTTTTGCGTCAGCGAAGATTCTCTCTGCCAACTGTAATCCAAAATCGTAAACGCAGAATGGAGCGAGATAGAAATGAGATTTGCCCAGACTAACAGCATATTCGTGTCCATTAGGTAATTGAATCATAAATACACCAAAATAGCTCTTTACTTTTGGTTCTTCATCCAATCGCAAAAAATCCGAATATAGCTGGAGCCAATCTATTTGCGCATCGATCGGATTAAATGAGAAATAAAATCTATACCTGTTATCTTCAATAACTTGATCGTAGGTGTTTCGTAATCCAACCGAATCAAATTTTACATGTAATTGTTCCTTTTTCTCAGGATCAATAAGGAAAATGTTATAAGACGGCATGGATTTACCTCACTCTCATATTCGCAATAAAAAATCATAGTAAAGTAAATATATCACTAATTGCAGTACATTCAAACTTTTTTCAATACCATCCAACATATCCGCCATTTTCGGCAATAATTCGACAAAAAAGCCGCCCATAGGCGGCAAAATCATAGAAAGGAAATGATTCGATTATTTCGCGGCGTTGGCGGCGACTGCGATCGCGTCCCAGGAGCCGGCAAACGGCGGCGCGTAGCCAAAGTCCGCATAGCCCAGCTCGGTGGTCGTCATCCCGCGATCGATCGCGACCGCGATAGGATCGATTCGCATCGCCGTGTCCCTCTCGCCCATAAGCTGCGCACCGAGCAGCACGCGGTTATCCGCACGATAGCAGAGCTTGATCTCGATATCGCAGGCGTTCGGGTAATAATGCGGGTGCGAGTGCGCGCGCACGGAGACGCTCTTTGCGTCGATGCCCGCCGCCTTTGCCTCCGCCTCGGTCAGCCCCGTTTTTGCAAACTCCAACCCCATCACCCGCAGCATGACGGTACCGAGCGCGCGGTTGTACGCAATAGGTTCACCGAGCAACGCATCCCCGACAAGCCTGCCTTGCTTATTGGCATATGTGCCGAGCGGAAGATAGACCGGCTTTTGCAGCAGCATATGCCATACGCTGGCACAGTCTCCCGCCGCGAATACATCCGGTTCGCTGGTTTGCATGGTTTCGCTTGTCTCGATTGCGCCGTTTGGCAACTTTTTCAGCCCTTCGGAAAACGCGGTTTCGGGCACCACGCCGATGGAAACAATCACTACGTCTGCTTCGTATGTGCCTTTGTCCGTCAAGACGCGGCTCACGCAGTCCTCGCCAGAAAAAGACGTCACCCGCTCGTCGAGGTGAATCTGCGCGCCATGGCGGATCAGCTCGTCCCGCGCGAAGAGCGCAAACTCCTCGTCAAACCCCGGCATCAGCTGGCTGGTCGCCTCGATGATGCGAAGGCTCTTCACGCGCTGCATCAGACAAGCCTCCGCAAGCTCCAACCCGATCGCGCCACCGCCGATGATCACCACATTCGCGCGCTTGCGCTCGATGGCATTGCGCAAGTCCTCCGCATCCTGCGGCGTTTTGAGCGTGAAGATGTTCCCTTTGTCCGCGCCGGGCACGGGAAGCTTGCGTGCGGCGGCTCCGCTTGCGATCAAAAGCCGGTCGTAAGATTCGCCAAACGCTTTACCCGTATCGGTCGTGCCGTACACGATCTTTTGCGCAAAATCGATACGCTGCACCTGGTAGCCGGTTCGCATGACGATTCCATTTTTCTCAAAGTCGGTAACAGAGCGAATGCGCACCAAATCGAGATCATCATTGAGCCCGCCGATGTAAAACGGCAGTCCGCACGCGCCATACGAGACCTCGTGCGTCGCTTCCAGCACGACGACCTCGCTCTGCGCCTCTTTGCGCTTGATGCGCGAAGCAGCGCTCATACCCGCGGCGTTTGCGCCGATGATCAAAATTTTCATATTCGTTTCCTCCCTTTCCAAGCAGCTTATAGGGATGATGTGTACGGATTCATTCTATCATATTGTGTGAAAATCACCGTATCAAATACACCGACGGTGGCATGCTGTTTTAATTGGGCGTATGATGAAACGAGACGCAAAAAGATTGCGCCGGGCAAATGGAGGAATAAAAATGCAGAGTAAGCCACTCAACAACGGGCAAACGCTCGCAATCAAGCTGGACGTAGGTGATGAAATCGTCTCGTGCGTGTTAAAAGCCGCGCGGGATTACCATATTCTGTCCGGAACGGTCAGCGGTCTCGGCGCGGTGCGCAGCGCGGAGATCGGGCTCTTTGATCCGAATGACCGGATCTATCACAAAACCACCTTGACACAGCCAATGGAGATCGCCGCCCTCACCGGAAATCTCTCAACAAAAGATGGAGAACCGTATGCGCATCTGCATATCGTACTCGGAGATATCTACGGAAACGCCTTTGGCGGGCATTTGAGCCAGGCAGTCATCGGCGCAACAGCGGAAATCTTCATTCAGATTTTCCCAGACACCATCGAGCGCGTGTTTTCCGATGAGATCGGACTAAACTTGATGGAGTTCTAGCCGCCAAGCGAAGCCAAATAAAAACGATCCTTTTCATTTGTAAGTAAATGCAAAGCATCCCCGGCTTTTCTGCCAAGGGATGCTTTTGATACATGGAATTTAGTTCATGAACAGCGCGATGTCGTCGTCCACGTTGCCAATGCCCGCAATGCCGAAGGTATCGACGAGCACCTTCGCCACGTTTGGCGAGAGGAAGCCCGGCAGCGACGGCCCAAGATGGATGTTTTTCACGCCCAGCGAGAGCAGCGCAAGCAGCACGATGACCGCCTTTTGCTCATACCAGGCGATGTTGAACGCCAGCGGCAGCTCGTTGACCGAGGTGAGCGAAAACGCCTCCGCGAGCTTCTGCGCGATGACGACGAGCGAGTAGCTGTCGTTGCACTGGCCCGCGTCCAGCACACGCGGGATGCCGCTGATATCGCCCAGATTGAGCTTGTTGTAGCGATATTTTGCGCAGCCTGCGGTGAGGATTACCGTATCCTTTGGTAGCTTTTCGGCAAACTCGGTGTAGTAATCGCGGCTCTTCATGCGCCCGTCGCAGCCCGCCATGACGAAGAATTTCTTGATGGCTCCGCTCTTGACCGCGTCGATCACTTTATCCGCCAGCGCGAGTACTTGCGCGTGCGCAAAGCCGTTGACGATTTCGCCGCGCTCAATCTCTTCCGGCGCGGGCAGCGTCTTTGCCAGCGCGATGATCGCGGAGAAGTCCTTTTTACCGTTTGCATCCGGCTTGATGTGCGTGCAGCCGGGGAAGCCCGCCGCGCCCGTGGTAAAGATGCGCGCGCGAATCTCCTCGCTCCTGGGCGGCACGATGCAGTTGGTGGTAAACAAGATCGGACCCTTGAACGACTCGAATTCGGTCAGCTGTTTCCACCAGGAGTTGCCATAGTTGCCGACGAAGTTGTCATATTTCTTGAATGCGGGATACGCATGCGCGGGGAGCATCTCGCCGTGGGTATAGACGTCCACGCCAGTGCCGCGCGTCTGCTCCAGCAATTGTTCCAGGTCGACCAGATCGTGTCCCGAGACGAGAATCGCAGGGTTGTTGCGCACGCCGATGTTCACCTTTGTGATCTCCGGCGTTCCATAGCGCGCGGTGTTCGCCGCGTCGAGTAGCGCCATGGTCTTCACGCCGTAGGAACCCGTCTTGAGCACGAGCGCCGTCAACGCGTCCGCCGAGAGCGTGTCGTCCAGCGTCGCCGCCAGCGCCTCGTAGAGAAAAGCGGAGATTTCATCGTCACGGCTGCCGAGGTTTCTCGCGTGTTCGGCATAGGCTGCAAGCCCCTTGAGGCCGTAGACCACGAGTTCGCGCAGGGAGCGGACGTCCTCGTTCTCCGTCGCAAGCACGCCAACCTGCCCCGCCTTTTCGAGCATCTGCGCCGTGCCGGAGACGGTAAAGTTCGCGGCGTCGTGATCCTCCACCTTGCAGGGGCGGAGGCTGTCCCGCAGCGCGAGCATTTTGATGATCTGGCGCTCGATGGCGTCCGCGTCGAAGTTTGCGTTGGTGATGGTCATAAACAGGCTCGTGAGCATTTCGCCGTTAAGCGCGTCCAGCTTCTTTACATCCAGTTTGTCGTTGACGACGATTACAGAGATTCCCTTCAGCACATAGAGCAGTAAGTCCATGCGCTTTGCGACATCCTCGGTTTTTCCGCAGACGCCGCGTATTGTGCAGCCCTTATTGCCCGCGGTCTCCTGACACTGATAGCAAAACATACCCATACAAATTCCTCCTGATTCTGCTCTTGTCGGCAGCTTCGTTCTTGTTTGTTCAGGTGCATTATAACGTTGTTTTTTCGTTTGTTCCGTTTGTTTTGCAACAGAAATGCGATTTGTTTGATTTGTCTTATCGCCGTTTGCACACTTGTTTGTTCAGCATGTATCTGTTTATCATTCTATGTTAGTTCAACCAAAAACACAAATAAAAAAGGCAAAAACACGCATCGTGCTTGTTGCCTTTTTCATATCTTTCGTGAAAACCCAGTTTCTATCCGGAGGTTCTCACTTGGTAATCGTGTCTTTGTTACTGCACCTCGAAGTCCCATTCTTCCAGATCGGAACGCACGGCGGCAAGCGAAGAATAATCCGCAATCGGGTTATTGGACAGAAACAGTCTGTTCAATCCGGTGAGTCCCGCAAGCGGTGTTACGTCCGTGATTTGATTTCCTTCCAGATCAAGGCCGAGCAGTTTGCTCAATCCCTTGAGCGCGGAGATATCGGTGATCTTGTTGTTGCGCAGTGTCAGCGCTTGCAGGTTCGTCAACCCCGCCAGCGGCGTCAAATCGAGCGCTTGCTCGCCGTTGAACACGGTAAGGCTGATTAAGTTCTTGAGGTTGGTGACCGCAGTTAGATCGTCGATCACCAGGCCGCCCATCTGAAGAGATTCCAGCTTGGTTAGATTCGCAAGCGGAGAAATATCCACCGGAGCGGTCGGATCATCCGCGTTTTGCACGGCATAGCCCAGACCAAGATACGTGAGATTCGTGAAATACTTGAGCGCGGTCAAGTTGTGGATATAGGGCTGGTTTTTATCTACGCCCATCTGAGAAAGCTCCAGCTCGGTGACCGCCTGGGCATCCGCTACCGTGATATCGCCTTCTGGTTTGCCAATCGCATCGCGAACGAGTGCTTCCAGCGCATCGTCTTCAAACACGATCGCTTCATTCTCCGGCGTTTGCGTCGCCGTTTCGGGAGCCTGTGTCGCCGTTTCGGGAGCCTGAGTTGCGGTAGCGTCCGGCACCACTGGCGTAGCGTTCGCGGCGCAGCCAACCACCGCAAATAGAAGAACAGCCGCCGTCAGGCAGCACAAAACACGTTTCATGATCAATTTTCCTCCAAGGTAACTGTTTTTATTGGTAAACTCCAGTTGCTTTTTCAACAAGCGCATTATATCATGATCGCAGAGCGGTAACGCCGCAACGGCCCAATCGTCACAGAGATTTTGATTTTCCTACGTTTTCCAACCGGAAGTACAACTCCGGTCAAAATACAGAAACCTGGTTTTGATTGCAGGGAAAGAAAGGTAAGTAGAACCATATGCCTGAGAACAATCCGTATTCTTATGATGCGAATCGCAACAAGGTGAAATACACGGACAAGACGCCGTATGAGCTGGACAATCCCCAAAAACGGCGTATGCTCAACCCTGTGAATCGATATCTTCTGGTCGCGCTCATCGCGATTCCGCTGCTTCTCATACTCTTCTATCTGATGGGCGGGTTCCCGCACTGACAGCTCTTTCGATCATCACGATGATATCCGTTCGGAGGCTATCGCATGCCGGATGACTTTGGCTATTTCGGAAAAGGCATCACGGGATTTGCGCACTATATGCAGGCGTTTGAGCGCAACAACGGCGGTAAACGGCCTTCCGGCGGCAAAGGCGGTTGCCTGACGACGCTTGTGCTGCTCCTGCTCATCGCAGTGGTTTTTTCATTTCTTTTGCTCTAAAAAAAGCTTAAATACCATATAAACCGCGGATCACTCCGCGGTTTTTTCTCATGTTGTTATGCGTTTTTGAGCATTTCAAACACCTTAAAGCCGGACTCCACCGCCATATGCGTGCCAAGCCCCGTTCCCTCCACGTCGTTGCCGACATAGTAAAGTCCCTCGATCGGGCTCTTCGCGCGAGGACGGTCTGCGCCGCATTGACCAAGCGACATCGCGATGCCGTAGCTCTCGCCGCCCTGCCCTTTTGTAATCACGTCGTTGCCCACGAGCAGCACGGTCTTTGGCTCCATCACCTCAACGCGCTCGATATGATCGTATAGCTCCGGCACCAGCGCACGCACCCGCCGTTCGATATAGTCGAGATACGGCTTTGCGTCCTGCGCGGGGTCGGCAAGGCAGCTCATGCAGGCATAGATGAGCTGCTTGCCCTCCGGCGCCATGCCGGGATAGAGCGACGTGGTGCCGATGTAAATGTAGTTGTGCTCCGGCTTCTGTTCGCCTCTCGCCATGCGCGCAAACTCCTCCACGCTACCGACGCAGCCCTCCGGATAATAGATCATCATCACGTCCTTGAGCACCGGCGCATCCACAAAATAGCGGTATCCCACGCAGGCGAGGTTGTTTTCCAACTCCTTGAGCTTCTCGATGTAATCTGCGGGAAAGTGCGCTTCTCCGACGAGCTTGAGTGCCGTCTGCCGCACGCCCGCGCTGCTGATGACGAGCGGCGCGCGGTATTCCTCCCCGTCCGTGGTCTCGATTCCGACGGCGTTCTCGTCCTCGAGGAGGATGCGCTTCACGCGGGTGTTCTTCAGGAATCTGCCGCCGCGCTCCTCCACCGTCTTTGCCATCTCCTCAAAGAAACCGCCGATGCCGCGCGCGTAATATCGCCCGCCGCCATCCTTCACGGTGGCTTGGTACGCGCGGATCATCTCCGCCGCGGGTACGCGGTCGGCGCTCATCTCAAACACGCCCTCGGCAAACGTCGCGAGAAAATAGGTGCGGATGCCGGCTGGCAGCGGCCAGTTTTGGTCGATGTATGCGAGCGCGGAGATCTCCTGAAGCGTCTCGATTTCGCCTACCGGCATGCGCGCAAGCCGCGAGAGCATGCCGATCGTCTGCTTGAGCGCGCGAAAATCCGTCAGCCGCACGCCAAATGCCCGCAGCAGCTTCAGCGGGTTCGCGCCCATCGCCCAGCTGTGTACGTTTCCCTGTTTGTCTTCATAATAGATGTTACCAAGGTGACCGAAGTCTTTGGCGAGGATGGGTTTCACCGCGTCCTGTTTGCCCAGCGTACGCGAAAGCTCCTCGAAAAGCGAGTTGGTCGAGGGTACGCCGTTGAGCGGAAACAGCTCATAGGAAAAGCCGTCCCTGGTAAACGTGCTCATGCGCCCGCCCGCGCGGTCGTTTTTATCGACCAGCAGCACGCGCTTCCCCTGATTGGCGAGCAGGCTTGCGATGGTGGTCCCGCCGGGGCCTGCGCCGATGACGATCGCATCGAATTGGTTCATACGATTCTCCTAAATTCTTCTTTACTCTCCGGTCGGCTGCTTGAAAACTGCTCAGCCCGTTCTTACTTCTCCGCGCGCTGGAAAAGCTGCGTCGAAAACTTCCGGTTGCGCGCGCCGGGCAGCAGCTCGACAAAGCAATGGCCCACGAGCTCGCCCGCGTTGTCATAGATGCCCGCAAGCAGCTCGTAATAGCCGAGGTTCATCTGACCCGCAATCAACGGGCGGATCTCATACTGCTCCTGCTTGCGATTCGGCACGCGCACCTTCCAAGCGTTGGCATAGGTGAGGTTACCCTCCGTGGTAATGAAGCTCGTGGCCTCGATTTCGTATGCCTGCAGCCGCTCATAGCTGCCGTCTTTGCGGATATACGTTCCGTCGCGATAGTCGTCCTGCGGAAACGAGAAGAGCATCATCTCCTCCTCGTCAAAGAAGCGCAGCGAGAACCATTCCCAGTGCGTCTCGGGCTTAAGCAGCGCATACGGCCCGCCCTGCTTGTCAAACCATGTTTTGCCGGAGACACGCATCGTCTTGCCGTCCAACGTGATCTCTCCTTGGGTCGGCATGTTGGGGTAAGAATAGTAGAGCGTGGTTTGGTCGGGCCGATCGACGCCCATTCTCAGCGCCCCGTTGTCACAGTGCCAGACTGCTCCCTTTCCATACACAAGGTCGAGCGCCAGCGAAAAGTCCGGCTCGCTGACGCGAAGCCGCATAAATTCCGCGTGTTTTTCGAGCAGCACATCCGCGCCAAAGCGCAGCCGCTCCGGTAGAATTTCGATGCCTTTCGTCGAGAGTGTGATCCTTTGGCGATAGCGGTGGCGGCCTGTCTCAAAGTCCGTCAGCGCAAGCATCAGAATGTACGGGCGTAGAAACGCCGCACGAATGCGCAAGAGCGTAAACTGGTAGGAGTACAGCTTCCCCGCTTCATCGTGGAGCACGCCCGTGGCATACCACCACTCGCTGCTCTTTTTATGTAATCCCCACTCCTCCGCAAACCCCTTGTGATCGCTTAGGCAGTAGGGAACCGGTGACTGAATCGTTCTGGACATGGATCGTTCCTCAACATTTCTTGACAAGTTCTTCTTTACCCACCATACTAACAACATGCTATTTATTCAACAGTCAGTTCGTTATGTAGCGCACAGTAACTAACCGGACATCGTAAAACTGTTCGATATCCGCAATTTACTCACATTTTTTCACGAGATTCACGTTTTTCACGGCGAAGAACATGTCGCTCCGCCGCAACCGCCTTCATTTCGAAAGGAGTCAACACCATGAACCTGCCGGATGCGCCGCAAAAGACCGACCGGCGCGTACTCTACACCAAGATGTTTCTGCGAGAGAGTCTTTTGGAGCTGATGCGCGAAAAGCCGATCTCGAAGATCACGCCAACGGAGCTTTGCCGCCGCGCGGGCATCAACCGCAACACGTTTTATACGCACTATAAGAGCACGGAAGACCTGCTCTCCAGCATCGAAGAGGAGTTGTTTGTTATGGTGCGCGGCTCGCTGGAACGCCTCGGCAGCGGCCTTGGCATCCGCGCGCTGATCACGGAGATCTGCGTCGCCATCGCAAAAAACTTTGACCTGAGCCGCATTCTGTTCTCCGAAAACGGAGACACCCACTTTCTGGAACGGCTCATCAGTCTGGCGCACGATCAAACCATGCTCGCCTGGCGCGCGGCGGGTATCCGCGCAGATACGGCCTTGCTCGAAACCCTCTATACCTTTTCGGTCAACGGCAGCGTCGCCGTCATCCGCGCCTGGGTGCGGGAAGAGATGCCGCAGCAACCGCAGGCGATAGCGGAGCAGCTTGAGCAGCTGACCTACAATGGACTCAATGCGTTCACCAAATAAAGTTACAAAAAAACAGCGGCACGCGCAGAAACGCATGACGCTGTTTTTGTTTATGATGATCGATTACTCTACGTTGTTGCCTAAACTGTAGTTATGCTCTGCCTGTTCGCCAAAGAGCGCATAATCTTGAAACTGCTGCCGCCGACTCCAGCTGGTCTCGTCAATCGTGACCTCGTACCCCGCGCAGTTTCGCACATACCACGCATGGTATGGCGCGTCGGAACCGGAGAACGCCGTCATGATCGCCATGATGACCCCGCCGTGCGCGGCAACGCCGATGCGCGTTTCACCGCGCGCAATCGCGTCCGCAACGCATGCGGCAAACGCGGTAGCGGCGCGATTGGCAAAGTCCGGTATGCCTTCGCCGTTCGGGCAAACATCGACACATCCGCCCGCAACCCAGGCGCGGTAGGATTCATCGTCTGCCATCTCCTCGGCGGTGCGCATTTCAAAGTCTCCAAAGTCCATCTCGCGCAGGTTATAAACCGTCTCAATCTTTGCGTTTGGAAAGAAGATCTTAGCGGTCTGCTGCGCGCGGAGCATGGGACTTGCGTAAACGAGCGAGATTTCCGGGTAGTGCTGTCCGGCCTCGGCTTCCACAAGACCGATTTCGCTAAGCGGCTCATCGGTTCTGCCGTTGTAGCGGTTTTCAAGGTTGCCCTGCGTCTTACCGTGGCGCAACAGGACGATGGATAGCATTTGGTTCCCTCCGAAGGTTTTGATCGATTATAACGTCTCACCCTCAAGATTGCATAAACAAAAAAATCGGGCGCGTAGCGTTTTTCCGATTATACACCACAACACCCGAATTCAAAAGAACGTATAGACCAATTCTGTGTGACATTTTATCGCTTGATCGATGACTCCTCCGTCTGCCACTGGGATAATAGTCCGCGCATCCACGCGGAGACGTCCATCTGATAGGCGTTATCCAAATGTTCCGGCGAGAACACCTCTTCCATTTGACCGTAGGCGAGCGTCTCTCCGCCGTCCAGCAGCAGCGCGTGGCTGCCGTAGGCGCGCGCAAGACTCAGGTCATGCACCACGGAGGCGACCGCGCGACCGGGCGTTTTCAGCCATTCGCGGATGAGCTCAAACACCTGCTTTTGATACACGAGGTCAAGGTGGTTGGTCGGCTCGTCGAGGAGCAGCACCTTCGGGTTTTGCGCAAAGAGCTGCGCCAAAAACGTCCGCTGCAGTTCTCCGCCGGAGAGTGTTAGCACATTTTGATCCACGATCTTCGTCAGCCCCGTGAGCTCCAGCGCACGGGCGACCGCCACCTCATCCTCCGCCTGTCCCGCGGAGAATAGCCCAGGCGCATAGGCGTATCTGCCGAGCCGCACAACCGAACCCACCGTGAAACCGTAACCCATCGCATGCGTCTGCGCGAGCACGCCGACGAGTTTCGCCAGCTCGTGCGGGCGGTACCGGCGAACGTCTTTACCGAGCAAGCGCACCTCTCCCGTATAGGGAACCCCTTGTGAAATCGCATTGACGATCGTGCTCTTGCCCGCGCCGTTCGGGCCGACGATCATGAGCCACTCTGCCTCGGAGAGCGCAAAATTCACGTCGTCGACGATGGTTTTCTCACCATAGCGCACGGTCAAATTCGAAACATCCAGCAGATTCATACCCGCGCCCTCCTCGATCGATAAAAAATCACGATAAAGAGGAACGCGCCGATAAACGAAGTGACTACACCGATCGGCAGCTCGATCGGGTTCAGCAGCGTACGCGCGACCAGGTCCGCAAGCATCAGAAACACCGCCCCGCCAAAGAGCGATGCAGGAAGCAGTCGCTTATGATCGGGACCTACAATCATACGCACCATGTGCGGGGTCACCAGCCCGACAAAGCCGATCGTACCGCCGATGGAGACGCAAACGCCGATGAGCGCGCTCACCGCGATGAGCAGCGTGAGTTTCACCCGCCGTACGGGCACGCCGATGTTGCGCGCGTTGCTTTCGCTGACGGCAAAGGCGTTGAGCTCGCGTGAATAGCGCAAGATCACGCCGCCGAACACAACGAGGGCCACAAGCAGCACCAGCGCGTTTTGAAGACTGGTGCCCAAAAGCGATCCCATCGTCCAGAAGGTGATCTGCTTGACGCGGTCGGACGCAAACGAGATGATCAAAGCAAGAATGCTGGAGACAAACATCGAATAGATCACGCCGATGAGGATGATCGTGTTGGTGCTCATCGAGTAGTCGATTTTATACGCCAGCGAGAGGATGATCAGCAGCGATAGAAATGCAAACACGATCGCCAGCACCATCGTCCCCGCAAACGGAATTGCAGGAATCGTGATGCCAAACGCAATGGCGATCACAGCTCCCAACGACGCACCGCTGGCAACGCCGAGCGTGCTGCCGTCGGCAAGCGGGTTTTTGAGTAACCCCTGCATGGCTCCGCCGCAGAGTGAGAGCGCAGAGCCCGTAAGCGCCACGCAAAACACGCGCGGCAGGCGCACGGAGAGGATGATCGGCACCGAGATACCGCTCGGCATCGGAAGCCCCCAGATTGCGTTCCAGATGACCAGCATCGTTTCTTTGAGCGGCAGACTCACGCTGCCGATGCAGACGCAGAGCGCCATCACCGCCAGCGTGACAAGCGAAAACAGGAGGAGTTCGCCCGCGCGAAATCCCTCCCGTTTGCCGCTGGTAATTTTCTGCGCACGGTGCGGCAGCTCGCCACCGTCACGCAAGTCTTCGTTACGCCGCATTTTCCTTCGTAACAATCTCCTTCACAAAGTCAAACAACGCTTGCGCACCTTCCGCAATACGCGGGCCGGGACGCGAAAGCTCGTTGTTTTGCAGGTTGAGGATATCGCCGTTCTTCACGGCGGTGATGTCCTGCCAGCCCGCGCGGGAAAGGATCTCCTCCACAGGCGTTTGTCCTTCACCGAAATACATCGCAACGGTCACGATGACGTCCGGATTCGCCTCGATCACCTGCTCTTCGGAGATTTCAGCCCAACCTGTAGTATCCGCAAAGATATTCTTCAGCCCCAGCATGGTTGCAATCTCGTCCATAAACGTGCCGTTGCCAGCAGTCCAGAGGCCGTATTGCAGCGGGGAAACCTCGAAGTAAACGCTCTTGCCTTCGAGTTCGCTTGCGTGAACCGAGAGCTCGGAGAGCGTGGATTCCATCTTCTCAACAACCGACATGGCTTCCGCATCCCGTCTGGTGATCGCGCCAATGAGCGTGATGGCCTGGTAGACGCCGTTGATATCCTTCGCGTCGGAAACCACGCACTGGATGCCGGCTGCTTCCAGCTGCTTGACCTGATCTTCGGTCTGTGACATGGCGCTCATGAGGAGCACCTGCGGGGCAAGCGCGATGATTTGCTCGATGTTGGTCTCCATGCCGGACTGCACGGCGGGTGCGTTCAGCACCTCCGCCGGATAATCGCAGTATTCGCCCCTACCCACCAGCAGGTCGCCCGCGCCGACGGCATAGAGCACCTCGCAATCCGCGGCGCTGAGCGCAACCACGCGGGTTGCGGGCGCGGAGAGCGTCACCTCGCGTCCCATCATGTCCGTCACGGTGACGCCCGCGGGCGCCTCTGTCGCTTCCGCGGTCGCTTCGGCAGTCGCTCCGGCAACGGGTGCAGCGGTTACAACCGGTTCTGCCACCGCGGGCGCGCAGGCGCTAATCGCGGTCAGGAGGAGCAGCGCCGCAAGTAACGCGGCTAAGAGTTTACTGTGTTTCATGTTGAGTTTCATCCCTTTCAAATCTGTATCAAATGAATAGAGCTGAGAGGGAAGCAAAATAAAAAAATTGCTCCGCTCTTTGAGGAGAGGGAGCAATAGAAAAAATCGCGTGCTGTCGGCGCGCAGATAGCTTCACTCCACCCCAGGAGTATATTTCATGCGCAAACAGGTCTCCCGGCTTCGCTTCATCCTACTGGGACGCCTTCCCGCTGTTATGCAGTGGCTGATGTGTCCGTTCGTCCGCTTCACGGTTACTGGGGTAGCCCGGAATTTTCATCCGTATTCCCTTGGCGAGCTTTCGTTCGCCAGCGCCCTCATCGGGCGCAGATGCACACGCTATTCATTTCACTCTAGTATAAGTTGGATTTTTTCAAACGTCAAATTCTATTTGACTATATTCGAAATCTTCTCATTCTTCGCGGTTTGTGATACCATGTTACCGGGATAATAAGGGGAGAATTTTATACGCATGAAAACACTGTTGCAACACTGCCGTATCTATGACGGAACGGGTACAGACGCATTTCCAGGTGATATTCTGATTGAAAACGACCGGATTTTGGACGTTGCACCAAGCATTGACGCCGCGGATGCAACCATCGTCGATCTGGCGGGAAAAAGTATTTCCTCCGGCTTTTTCGACGCGCACTCGCACAACGACTGGTACGCGGCAAAGACGAATCCGAAGCCGTATTTCGAACCGTTTGTGCGGCAGGGCATCACCTCGTTTATCGCCGGCAACTGCGGGCTTTCCATGACCGGATTTTCGCCCGACAGCCCATATGTCGACAAGGTTGGCGCAGGTCTGTTTCATATGGACGGCCTGACCGGCGTCTATCCCGACCTCAATTCGTTTTTTACCGCCATCGACGGCAATACGCCGCTCAATATCGCCTCTCTCACGGGCCACTGCACCGCGCGCGCGAGCGGAACGGGCAACGCAAACCGCAACTTGAGCGAATCCGAGCTGGACGAGATGCTCGCGCTGCTGGAAGAGAGCCTCAAGCAGGGCGCTTGCGGTGTTTCGCTGGGGCTGATGTACGAGCCCGGCCTCTACGCACCAAAAGAGGAGCTCAGAAAGATTGCCGAGCTCTGCGCGCGCTATCACCGCCCGCTGACCGTGCACCCGCGCGCCAACTCCGCCGTCTCGATGGCGTATCCGGAACTGCTCGGCAGGCCGCACTTGCTGCGCGCGCTGGACGAGCTGGAGGAGATCACGCAGGGATTGGACGTCAAGCTGCAATACTCCCACGCGATCTTCGTCGGCAAAAACTCCTTCCCGTGCAAGGACGAGCTGGTCGAAATCATCGAGCGCATGCGCAAAAACGGCGTGGATGCGATGTTTGATATCTACGCGGAGCTGCTTGGCGTATCGGTCATCACGGCGATCATGCCGGTTTGGTATCAGGCGCTGAGCCCGAAAGAAAAGCAAAAATTCTT
The DNA here is from genome assembly GCA_963665375.2 of Christensenellaceae bacterium. Lineage (GTDB taxonomy): Bacteria > Bacillota > Clostridia > Christensenellales > CAG-138 > UBA7703. The sequence goes on along the minus strand of CAXXUL010000004.1, from coordinate 669,131 downwards.
CAATAAACTCCGTTTCCGCATTCTCGCCAATGCCTCTATTCTCCTGTTGGGATTCGGGTTTAACGACATCCAAGTCGCCTACATCGGGCCGGGGCATGAAGCTTACGAGGGCAAGACCGTCCACCAGATCGCAAAAGAGAAAAAGATGAACGACCTTGACGCGTACCTCATGCTCTGCGAAGAGAGCAACTTTGCAGGCCGCGTCAATATGGGCCCTTACAGCACCCCGAAGATCGTCTCCGATCTGTCCCGCCACGACAACGTCCTGTACATGACCGACGCGTGGGTCGAGGAACACGGCGTACAGAATCCCGCAATCTACGATTGCTTCCCGAAGTTTTTGCACCTCTCCCTCAATGGATCGGGCGACACCATGCCGCGCACAGTGCGCAAGATGACCGGCGCCGTGGCGGATCGTTTCTCCATCGCCGAACGTGGATATATCAAGCCGGGCTATTTTGCCGACCTGACCGTGTTTGACGAAACTGTTTTGAAAAATTCGAAGCCCGATCAATCGAAAGCGTTCGGCATTGAGCGCGTCTATGTCAACGGTCGCCTCGTGCTAAACGGAGAGACGTTGGATGAAACCGCCTTTGCCACCGCCGGGCGCGCGCTGCGCGTTTGACCGGTGCGCACGAGATATCGGCGAATGAACTTGCCCCGCGCGGAAAGGAGAAGCGCATGAATAACCTGTTGCAACTAAAATATGCCGTCGAGGTGGAAAAGACCGGTTCCATCAGCAAGGCCGCAGAAAACCTCTATATGAATCAGCCGAACCTGAGCAAGTCCATCCGCGAACTGGAGGACGACCTCGGCATCGCGATTTTCGACCGCACGGCGAAGGGCGTTGTCCCCACCGAAAAAGGGCGTGAGTTCCTTGGATACGCGCGTAGCATCCTCTCCCAAATTGCGGAGATGGAGGCACTCTATAAGCAAACCGACGAAAAAAAGATACGCTTCGATCTCTGTGCCCCGCGCGCAAGCTATGTGTCCCAGGCGCTCACAGACGTGATCCTTTCGCTCGGGCCGGACGCGGACTACAGCGTGGACTACCGCGAGGCGGGCGCAATGCGCACGATCAAGCAGGTGGCAAACGGGGTCAATCAGCTCGGCGTGATCCGCTATCAAACCATGTATGAGCCAAACTATCTCAACACGCTGGCGGAGCGCTCGCTGGTGTATGAGCCGGTTTGGGAGTTTTCCTGCGTCGCGATCTTGAGCGCGCAGCACCCCCTGGCGCTCCAGCAGGTCGTCTCCAACCGAGACCTTGCGGATTGCACCGAGATACTGTATGGCGATGCAGCCATTCCCGCGCTACCCGTCAATCAGGCGCGCGAGCTCGCGCAGGCCATCGAGGCGAAAAACACCATCACGGTCTATGAGCGCGCGAGCCAATTGGAACTCATCAGCCGCCTTAAGACCGCCTATACCATCGCTTCCCCGATGCCGCAGGATGTGTTGGATCGCTTCCAGCTCGTGCAGCGACGCGTCGATTTGCCCGGCAATCTCTACCGGGATGTGCTCATCTACCGCGCGGGGTATCACCTGTCGCGGCTGGATCGGCTGTTGATTGAAAAGCTTCGCGAGTCCGCCCAAAGGGTCATTCCAGAATAAAACGCTTGCCGCACCCGGATGTTTGCCGGGTGTTTTTTTATTCTGTCTGTGTTGTTCCTTCCCGGTCCAACCGTCGATGTTATGTTTCAAGCATTCCGATGTTATAATAGATATTGTTATATCGATATCCATATACTGATATTCCGTTTTTCTATCTTCAAATACATCCTCATCCATCGTAGGATAGAGACAGAAAGAAAGCATTCGGCGATTTCCAGCATCACATTCGGACGGCGGGCAGGCCGCCAATGTGGAAAACCCCGCCGAAAAGTGCCCTTTCAACCAGCACCACGCGCTGAGTCGTCACGAAGAGTAACTTCGGATGTGTCTCAGACAAAGCGGGGAATCGATTCTTCGAAATCGACTCCGCAAGCAAGCATTCAAGAGGTTCGTTCCGTATCCGCAGCGGGCAGGCTGCGAACAAAAGCGGAACGAACCCTCTTGAGAACAGTTTTTCAGCACAAAAGAGGAAGACAAGAGGAGATGGAGAAGATGACGAAAACGACGAACAGAACCCCGATCGACAGCGTAGAAGCATTGGAGCGCGCATTTGACCGCCTCCGCGCAGCGCAACGTGAATTCACAACCTATACCCAGGAGCAGGTGGACAAGATTTTTCTCGCCGCCGCAACCGCCGCAAACAAAGCGCGCATTCCGCTGGCGAAGCTCGCCGTGGAAGAGACCGGCATGGGTATCGTAGAAGATAAGGTGATCAAGAATCACTTCGCCTCTGAATATATCTATAACGCATACCGCGACACCAAGACCTGCGGTGTGATCGAAGAGGACAAAGCCTATGGCATTCAGCGTATCGCGGAACCCATCGGCGTCATCGCCGCGGTCATTCCGACCACGAACCCGACCTCGACGGCCATCTTCAAGACGCTGATCGCGCTGAAAACGCGCAACGGCATCCTCATCAGTCCACATCCCCGCGCAAAGCGCTCCACGATTGAAGCCGCGCGTACCGTACTGGACGCGGCGGTTGCCGCAGGCGCGCCGGAAGGTATCATCGACTGGGTCGATGTGCCGAGTCTGGAGCTGACCAACCTCGCGATGAAAGAAGCCGACCTCATCCTCGCCACCGGCGGCCCCGGCATGGTGAAGAGCGCCTATAGCAGCGGCAAGCCCGCCGTCGGCGTCGGCAGCGGCAACGTACCCGCGATCATAGACGACACGGCGGATATCCTCTGCGCGGTCAGCTCGATCATATTGAGCAAAACGTTTGACAACGGCATGATCTGCGCCAGCGAGCAGGCGGTCATCGTGGTCGACTCGATCTACAACAAAGTAAGAAAAGAGTTCGCCGAGCGCGGATGCTATCTGCTCAAAGCGGACGAAATTGAAAAAGTACGCAAGACCATCGTGATCAACGGCGCGCTGAACGCAAAGATCGTCGGTCAGTCCGCCTACACCATCGCGAAGCTCGCTGGCGTCACCGTACCGGAAAAAACGAAGATCCTCATCGGCGAAGTCGAGAGCGTCGAGCTCTCCGAAGAGTTCGCGCATGAAAAGCTCTCCCCCGTGCTCGCGATGTACCGCGCAAAGGACTTTGAGGACGCGCTGCAGAAAGCGGAGCGCCTGATTGCGGACGGCGGCTACGGCCACACCGCGAGCCTCTATATCGACCCGATTACGCAGAAGGAAAAACTCGCGAACTACACCAGCCGGATGAAGACCTGCCGTATTCTCGTGAATACCCCTTCCTCGCACGGCGGCATCGGAGACCTGTACAACTTCAAGCTTGCGCCGTCGCTGACGCTTGGCTGTGGCAGCTGGGGCGGAAACTCGGTTTCCGAAAACGTTGGCGTCAAGCACCTGTTAAACATCAAGACCGTTGCCGAGAGGAGAGAGAATATGCTTTGGTTCCGCACGCCTGAAAAAGTTTACTTCAAGAAGGGCAGTCTGCCGGTAGCGCTCTCCGAACTCAAGACGGTTCTCGGCAAAAAGCGCGCCTTCCTCGTCACCGATACGTTCCTCTACCAAAACGGCTATTCTAAGCCCGTAACGGACAAACTCGACGAGATGGGCATCGTGCACGAAACCTTCTTCAACGTGCTGCCCGATCCCACGCTGGGTTGCGCCCGCGAAGGCGTCCAGCAGATGTCCGCCTTCAAGCCGGACGTGATCATCGCGCTCGGCGGCGGCTCCGCCATGGACGCGGCAAAGATCATGTGGGTGCTGTATGAGCATCCCGAAGCGGACTTTATGGACATGGCGATGCGCTTTGCCGATATCAGAAAGCGTGTCTACACCTTCCCGAAGATGGGCGAGAAAGCGTACTTTATCGCGATCCCGACCACGGCGGGTACGGGCAGCGAAGTCACCCCGTTTGCGGTCATCACGGATGAAACGACCGGCGTAAAATACCCGCTGGCGGACTATGAGCTCATGCCGGATATGGCGATTGTGGACGCGGACATGATGATGAACGCACCCAAGGGCCTCACGGCGGCAAGCGGTATCGACGCGGTGACGCATAACCTCGAAGCGTACGCTTCCATGCTCGCGACGGATTACACCGACGGCACGGCGCTGCGCTCGCTCAAGATGATATTCGAGTATCTGCCACGCGCCTACGACAACGGCCCCAACGATCCCGTTGCGCGCGAAAAGATGGCGAATGCCGCCACCATGGCGGGCATGGCGTTTGCCAACGCGTTCCTTGGTGTTTGCCACAGTATGGCGCATAAGCTCGGCGCTTTCCACCATCTGCCGCACGGCGTTGCCAACGCGCTGATGATCGACGAGGTCATCCGCTTCAACGCAACGGACGTTCCGGTCAAGATGGGCGCGTTCTCCCAGTACGACCACCCGCACACCCTCGCGCGCTATGCCGAGGTTGCGGATTCCCTCGGCCTCAAGGGCAAGACGGATGAAGACAAGGTGGAGGCCCTCATCGCGGCGCTGGATGCGCTCAAAGAGCGCGTCGGCATCAAGAAAACCATCCGCGACTACGGCGTCAAGGAAGAGGACTTCCTGGCACGGCTTGACGAGATGGTCGAGCAGGCTTTTGACGATCAGTGCACCGGCGCGAACCCGCGCTATCCGCTGATGAGCGAAATCAAGCAGATGTACCTCAACGCCTACTATGGCACGAGCGTCCGCGTGTAACGCTAAGGACAATTTCACACACAAGCAAATGCTGAACCAATGGTGTCGGGCAGGATCAACCTCCTGCCTGACGCCAAGCCGTTTTCTTTTCCATCTATTCACAACAACAAAGGAGAACACCATGGATTTATCGAATGTCATCGCGTTTCGCTCGAACAAGACGATCTATCGCGACGGGGACACCGTCGTCAAGGTGTTCGGCGAAGGATTTAAAAAAGCGGACGTGCTCAACGAAGCGCTCAACCACGCGCGCGTGGAGGAAACCACGCTCAACGTGCCGAAGCTCTACGGCGTCGGTATGACGGAAGACTGCAAGTGGTACATCATCTCCGAGTACATTCCCGGGCAAACGCTCGCAGAACTGATGGCGCAAAACCCGAAAAAACACGCGCAGTATCTGGAGCAGTTTGTCGATCTCCAGCTCACGATGCATCGCCAGATCTGCCCGCTTCTGCCGCGGTTAAGAGACAAGATGGATCGCAAGATCATCCAGACGGAGCTGCCGACGGCGACCAAGTATGATCTGCACACGCTGCTGGAGTCCATGCCGCGCCACAACAAGCTCTGCCACGGGGACTTTAACCCGACCAATATCATCATTCGCGACGATGGAACACCGTTTATCCTCGACTGGTCGCATGCAACCCAAGGCAACGCCAGCGCGGACGCCGCGAGAACGTTTCTGCTCTTCTCCCTCACGGGAGACGACAAGACGGCGGAAGCTTACCTCAAGCTCTTCTGCGAAAAGAGCGGAACGCCGCGCCAATACGTGCAAAAGTGGATTCCCATCGTCGCCGCCAGCCAGTCCGTCAAGGGCAAGCCGGAGGAGCGGGAGCTCCTGTTCCGCTGGGTCGACGTGGTCGATTACGAGTAAAAAACTTCCGATTTCTGCATTGCGCTTTGGCGAGAATCGCGGTATCCTAACGCAAGACGGCGCGGTATGCGTCCATCCTCTACCCGAAAGGACATTGCCATGAGCGAACTGAGTCGCGGCGTGCGCGGCACGCAAACCGAACTCGTCACCGAACAAAACGTAGCCCGCGCGCTGGGCAGCGGCGGCCTTAACGTCTACGCAACGCCACGCATGATCACGCTGATGGAATATTGCGCGATGGAGAGTGTGAAACCGTATCTGCCCGCGGGCAGCTCCACGGTCGGCACGCGCATCGATATCAAGCACCTCGCGGCTACTCCAATCGGCATGACGGTTCGCTGCGAAACAGAGCTCATCGAGATCGACCGGCGCAGGCTCGTGTTTCAGTGCCGTGCGTATGACGATGCGGGACTCATCGGCGAAGGCATGCAAGAGCGCTTTATCGTGGACAACGAGAAGTTCATGGAAAAAACACAAGCGAAACTCAAACAATAGGTAAGACAAACAGCAGCCCCGCAGGAACACTTCTTGCGAGGCTGTTTTTTTGTTTAGATTTCGAGTAAATCTGATCTCCCAAAAATTGACACGTGTTGTGTAACGCGCTACAATAAACGCAGTCCTATCTATACAACCTTGATCCGATATAAAACTAAACAATTTCATCAGGGAGGTACATGTTCCATGCTCTTTGGAGACGACGGGCTCAAGCATCTCGCGGATTTGGCGAAAGATGCCGTGCGCAGCACAGACAACTTCAACTGGTCGTTCATCGCCATTTTCGCGTTTGTGGTGATGATCTATGTGGACGAAATCCACAAGAAGAACTACAAGGCGATCGCCGCCGCGCTGATGCTCTACAGCGTGCACTGGCTCTACGAGATCGCAAACGCCGTCATCTGCCATTTCACCGGTTACGCGCTTTGGACGGTTTCGCCGGAGAGCACGAGCTATATCCTGCTCATCGGCGTGAGCTGGGAACTTTCCATGATGTTCGCGGTCGCGGGCTTTACCTCAAAGCTGCTGCCCGCCGACAAGGACATGAAGATTTTCGGTATCAATAACCGCATCGTGTTCGCCATCGGCAGCGCGTTTTTCTTCTCCCTCGTGGAGATCTTCCTTGCCTCCACGCCCGCATTCATCTGGGTCTACAAGTGGTGGGGTGCAATTCCCGTGTTCATCACGACGTACATCCCGTTCTTCCTTGCGAGCTATCTCATCTACGACAAAGAACCCAAGACGCAGAAGAAATGGATTATCTCGCTGGCGGGCCTCAATATCGTGCTGCTTGCCGTGCTGATTCCGCTCGGGATCATCTGATATTCGTAAGCTCATCTTTCACTTGCATGGAGCTGCCTTAAAACGGGCGGCTCCTTTTACGTGGGAGCCACGGGCGGATGATATCCGCCCCTACACGAGCATAGAAAATCTAAGTCGAAATCGAATCAAATGGTTTCGCATTGTGGAACATCCCGCAAGTGCTATTGTAGGGGCGGATATCATCTGCCCGCAGAACCAAATCCGATCAATCAGACTGTGTAGAAAAGAACGATACCTTTGGGTCGCTCTTTTGCGCTCACGCGCGCGAAAGCTTCTCCAACGCCTCCTCCACGGTTGCAACAAAGAACACGTGGCTTCCGTTGTTGCTCTCGTAGATGAAGTCGCGCAGAGGTTTGCTCGTGTAGCCCGAATAGTCCCCGACGATGGCGACCTTGAGCTGATAGTTGACGAATTTTTGCAGGATATCCCCCGCAAGCCCGCTGCTGAGCACGAAAAAGCGCTCGCTCAGCGCGGCTTTGGGCAAGATGACGCGATCCGCGCCCGTTTCGTACCGCACCGTCGCCATCAAGTCCAATGTAGACTGCACGTCGGTCATCAACGTTTCTTCTGTCTCAACTTGCGCGATAATTTCGCCGTTTCGTTCCAGTTGCACAATATTCATCGTTCTTCCTCCAAGTCGTCCGATCACTTGATCAGCCGCCGCATATCCTCCGGTAAATCCGCTGTCAGATGGATTCGGTTACCCGTAATCGGGTGTTTTAGTGATAATTCGTAGGAATGCAGCGCGGGCCGCGCGATAAGCGCGCGATCTTCCGCGCCATAGAGCCAGTCCCCCGCGAGCGGATAGCCGATCGCTGATAAGTGCAATCGCAGTTGATGCGTTCGCCCCGTCTGCGGAACGAGGCGCAAAAGCGTAAAGCGCTCATTCACCGCGAGCGTGCTGTACTCCGTTCGCGCTTGCTGGCCTTCCGGCACAATCGCGCGCTGAAAGGTGGAGCCTTCCGCCATGCCGATCAGCAGCTCGATCACGCCATCCGGCGGCTCGACTCTGCCCACCGCGACGCCGAGGTAGACGCGCGCATAATCCTCTGTGTGCATCTGCCGCCGCAACCGTTCATGGAGATAGCCGCTCTTGGCGAACGTCATAAGTCCTGATGTGCCGCGATCCAGCCTGCTGACCGGGTGCGGGTTGATGCCGCCGCCGAGATAGCAGCAAACCGCGTTTTCCAGTGTGAGCTCCACCGGATTGCGCGTGCTTTGATGCACAGATATCCCCGCAGGTTTATCGATGATCAGCAGGTCTTCGTCCTCGTATACGACGGCAAGCGGGTACTCCATCGGCACGATGTGATCGTCCGGCAGATCGCCGATTTCAAACGAGAGCAGATCTCCCGCGCCGACCCGCGCGGTCACATAACAGCGTGCTCCATTGAGCAGCAGTCCCGTTTCACGGCGTTTCAGGCGGGAGATATGTGATTCCGAGCATAAAAACTCCCGGCGAAGGATGCTCAGTACGGTACGTCCTTCGTCTTCTTTTGTTGCAAGATAAGTCAGTGTACGCAATCGCTTCGCATCCTCTCGCCCGTTCCTATGATTGGATTTACTCTACCGCACACGGTTGAAAAATGCAATGTCCGGTTGAAAGCAGCGCAAAAACCATCCAATCCAGCCGGAATTGTTGCTTTTTTGCGGCAATTGCGCCGTTCCCCTTTTCAAAATTGAATCGCATCCGTTATACTAAAAACAGGGATACGAACCATCGTATTATCTTTGAATAAGGAGTGGTCAATATGGCTGTTGTCAATATCACCAACGCAAATTTTAAGGAAGAGGTATTGGAGAGCGATAAAAAGGTTCTGGTCGATTTCTGGGCGCCGTGGTGCGGACCATGCCGTATGGTGTCTCCCATCGTAGATGAGATTGCGGAAGAAAACAGCGCCATCAAGGTCGCTAAGATCAATATCGACGAGCAGCCGCAGCTCGCGAGCCAGTACGGCGTGATGAGCATTCCCACGCTGTTGTTGTTTGAAAACGGCGACGTGGTTGACAAAGCGGTCGGCGCACGTAACAAGTCCTTTATCCTGCAAATGCTCGAAGGCTAAAAGAAGCAGGAAGCATAAAACTCCCCGCGCCACTGCGCGGGGAGTTTTTGATTCAGTCTAGGGTTATCCCCTTTTGCCCGCGGAGCTAGTTACTTTAATTTACTCATACACCGACTCGACGGAAGCCACGCCTTCAATTCTGGAAAGCCCTTCCATCAACGGGGCTAGATTATCCCGATCCGGCAGCGTCAGATGCGCGTAGACATGCCGCTTGAGGTTCTTGGTGTCGATTGCGAAGCTGAATTCATCGATCACGCAACCCATGCGCTCCAGATCCTCCTGCAGCTTCACGATGGTCTGCCCTTCCATAGAGAGCACGATCTGCAGCACGAGGCGGTTCGCCTTCTTTCTGCGGCTGTGCGCCATGGTGCGCAGCACGCGCAGTACGATGAGGATCAATACCGTGGTTGCAACGGCAAGCATATAGTTTCCGCATCCTGCGGCAAGACCCACGCAGGACACGCACCAGAGGCTGCTCGCGGTGGTCAGCCCGCGGACGGAGATGCCCTCTTTGATAATAGTGCCGGCGCAAAGAAAACCGATGCCGCTGACCACCTGCGCGCCGATGCGCGCGGGATCGATGTTTGAATTCGGATATTGCGACATTAAAAACTCTCCGCTGCACATCACAAGCGCTGCACCGATGGCAACGAGGATATGCGTGCGCATGCCCGCGTTTCTTTGAACATGCTCGCGTTCATAACCGATTACACCGGCCAACACCGCGGCGAGCGTCACACGGCCCAACATGGAAAACGATTGCAGCCAATCGAAAGAAATATGAAACATCCCGAAACGCTCCTTTCGAAGTCACGAAAACGCTTTGTAAAATCCAGATCAAGTGCGTTTGTATCCGTATATTATACACGTCAATTCCGTTTCGGCAATGATTCGCTAAAAAATGAGTCTTTTTTCAACGATTTGCACAATAAAGCTATCGTGTTGTCTATGATGTGCACAAAACAGCCGCAGTTTGCGTCATTTGTCGCTTAAAGTCCATGGTCCTATCGTCGAATGATCATCTTTCCATGCGATATCGTGTGAAATGTAGTATCTTGCATTGACATGGTTTTTATCCACTCATAAAATGGAGGATAGGATTTGACACGGTTCGGATGAGGTGCAGGCAATGAAGAAAACGGATCACCCCAAAAAAGATCTCTCTGGAGAAGCATTTTTTCAAGCTGTTTTTCAAGCCAGCCCTGATGCCGCGGTCTTAACCAGAGTATGCGACGGCGAGATCATCCATGTCAACGAAAGCTTTTGCCGCGTCACAGGATACGCACTGAACGAAGTAATCGGGAAGACGACGATTGAGCTGAAGTTATATGATGACCCTTCCGACCGCGATGCGCTTCTTCTTCAAGTGGCTCAGAATGGGATTTTAGAGCCGCGTCCTTTTCTCTTTCGACGAAAGGATGGCGTCTGCCGCGAAGGCGTCGTCTTGGCGAGATTGTTTTGCTCGCAAGGATATGAATACGTGTGCGCCAGTATTCGCGACATTTCCGAACAGCAGCGCATTGACCGGGAAAACAACGCGCGTGCGGAGGAACTCAATCGTCTGTTTGAGTCGATGTCTCAAGGCGTTTTGTATCAGGACACAGAAGGAAATATCCTTTCCGCCAACCCCGCGGCCGAACGGATTCTTGGGCTGCCCGTCAGTGAATTGTTAAAGCGTTCGTCCCGTTCACCGGAATGGAGAACCATTCGGGAAGACGGATCCGATTTGCCTGTGGAAGAGCATCCTTCCATGATTGCATTGCGTACCAGAAAGCCCTTCGGACCATACACGCTCGGTATTTTCCACGCGCAAAAAAGCGAGCACGTCTGGATCTCGGTCACTTCAACGCCGCTTTTTCACAAAGGTGAGTGCACGCCTTATCAGGTTTATATCATCATGGAAGATATCACCGCCCAGCGTAAAGCACAGCGGGGGTATCAGTTGTTGTTTCGGCAAATGGTGGATGCGTTCGCGCTCCATGAAATCATCACCGATTCGGAAGGCCGCCCGAAGGATTATCGCTTCTTAGCTGTGAATCCCGCGTTCGAGAAGATGACCGGCCTTTGCGCAGACGATTTGATCGGAAAAACGGTGTTGGATATATTACCGGAAACCGAACCGTATTGGATCGACATCTATGGTCATGTTGTGTCGACGGGAGAACCCATTACCTTCCAAAACTATTCCGCTTCGCTCAACAAGTACTTCAGCGTGACAGCATATCGTACCGAGCCAAAACAGTTTGCCTGCACGTTTTCCGATATCAGCGACCAAATTCAGTACCAAGAAGAGACACAAAGAGCCCAGGAGGAGATCAAACGCCTCGCGCATATCTGCGATGTCGCTCCAAGTTCGATCGTAGTTTTGGATGAAACCGGAAAGATTCTCTATGTAAACGACTATACTGCTCAACTACACGGATTTTCAAAAGACGAGCTGAAAGAAAAATCGATCTATGAGTTGTCGCTTGGCTCGACGCAGGAATCCATTCGTGAGAAATTTGGGTTAACGCGCGAAAAAGGAGAGATCGTTGTAAAAAGGATGGTTCGCGGTAAGAATTCGACGCTAATCCCACTATTGATCAACGCAAAACCAATCGAGTGGGATGGAAAACCTGCGATTTTAAGCATCGGCACCGATTTGACCGAGCAGTTGAAAGCGGAAAAAACGCTGAAGGACAGTCTCGATCAGAACCGCAGAATTCTAGATAATCTACAGGACGGGTTCTTTCAGGTAGATATGAACGGGAATTTCCTGTTGGTCAATCCTCGTATGGCTCAAATATTTGGCTACGATACTGTTGATGATATGCTCCGGGTCAACATTCAGTCCATGTATACCGATCCAGAAGAGCGCGCGAAACTTTTAATCAAACTGGAAGCAGCCGGTTATTTAAAAAGCCAAGCCTGTCAGGCAAAACGGAAAGACGGCTCTTTGATCTGGATTTCCATGAACGCACAATATTTAAGAAATGAATCGGGCGATATCATCGGGACAGAAGGGCTGATTCGCGACATCTCCGAGCGCAGAAAGTTGGAGCAGGAGTTACAGCGGCAGCATGCCACGCTCATCGAAACCAACGCAGTGCTGGAAAAGCGCCTTGAGCAGTCCATCAACGCCATCTCCAAGATGGGCGAACTGCGGGATGTCTACACGGCGGGTCATCAGCGCCGGGTGCAGCAGCTCGCCTGCGAGATCGGCCGTCGCTGCGGCATGACGCAGGAAGCCCTCATGAACTTATCCTACGGCGCGCTGGTGCACGACATCGGTAAGATCTACATCGCCTCGGACATCCTCAACAAACCCGGGAAGATCACCAATCTCGAGTATCAAATTCTTCAAACGCATGTGGAGTTCAGCTACAGCGTCGTACTGGAGATGGGGCTGCCGCAGGAGATTTTGACCATGGTGCAGCAGCATCACGAGCGGCTCGACGGTTCCGGCTACCCCAACAAGTGCGTTGGCGACGAGATTATTTTCGAAAGCCGGATTCTCGCCGTCGCGGACGTGGTGGAGGCAATGACGTCGCATCGACCGTATCGTCCCTCCCTCGGCATCGACGCGGCGCTTGCCGAGATCGAGTTGGGCAAGGGTGCGAAATATGATGCAACCGTGGTCGATATCTGCGTTTCGCTGTTCCGTGAACAAGGGTTTGTTTTCACACAGGAAGAGAACCAATATTAGGCGTTACCCGCGTCTTTGCTTCGTTGGCGAAAAGCAAGCCGCTTGAAAGACACAATAGTCCGGAGTCAACTGCTCTCCGGGCTGTTTTTTGCTCCGGCAACATGTTTTCAGGCTCAAAACTATATTTCTCATGGAATCCTCATTTGAAACGCGCCTCAATGCGGATATAATGAAGTTGTATTTCCCGGTTAAACCCGCGTCGTTTCACGCAGACACATGGAAAAGGACGGTATGCGATGCGTATCCTGATTGTTGAAGACGAGCCGGAGATCGTGCGTTTTCTCACGTTGGAGCTCCGACACGAGGGGTATGAGACCGAGAGCTGTCCCGATGGCAGGTCCGGTCTTGAGCGCGCGCTCAACGGTGCGTTTGACTTGATCTTGCTGGACGTCATGCTTCCCCAACTCAGCGGAGTTGAAGTGCTCCGCCGCCTGCGCGAAGAGAGCTCGGTTCCGGTCATCTTCGTCACCGCGCGCGACGCGGTGATGGAGAAGGTCAACGGTCTCGATCTCGGGGCAAACGACTATATCACCAAACCGTTTCATATTGAGGAACTGCTTGCGCGCATCCGCATGGTGCTGCGCGCAAAGGAGCCGGCGGCGCAGGCGATATCGCCGGACGTGCTCACGCTGGGCGACCTGACGCTGAAGCTTTCCTCCCGACAGGTTGCGCGCGGTCCGGAACCGATCGCGCTGACAAAGACGCAGTACGACCTACTGGAATATCTGCTTCGCAATCGCGACATCGTGCTCACGCGCGACCAGATTCTCACACACGTTTGGGGGTATTCCTACGCGGGTAACAGCAACGTGGTGGATGTCTATGTGCGCTATGTACGAAACAGAATTCACGATACGGAAGAAAGCCGTATCATCGAAACAGTACGGGGGATCGGATATGTCATTCGAGACAAGACGCGCAAAAAGTAAATTATCAAGCCGGTTGACGCGCGTATATGCGCTTTTGTTTTCGGCGATCTTTTTCGTGCTGTCTTTGATCGTCTTTGTTCTCGCGTTCCGCTTCTTAGTGCAGCACCAGTATGATCATCTTCTCGATTCTCTACAGCTCATCGGCAACACCCTAAAAGAAGAGCTTGAAGAAGAACAACCGGAAGATGACGATGAAGCGCATGATAATAATCCTGACTTGTTGGAAAACCTCAACACGGATTCGAACCTTGCCATTTTCCTGTACAACCCGGAGGGAAGCCTCATCAGTCGCGCACTCAGTTTCCCGCTGCCGGATCATCTGCTACAACAAGGCAAGAAAACGCCGGAGTTGATCTTCTACGATCAAACGATGCTTTTGCGCGCGTCAAACACGCTCTCGGCTCACGGCGCCATATATGGCAACCTCATTCTTGTCTACCGGATGTCCAGCGAAACAAGTTTTCTAAAGCTGCTTGGGTTCTTGCTGCTTGGCGCAAATCTGCTTGGCGTTATCATCGCGTTGATTGCGAGCCTCGCTGCCAGCAGGCGCATGCTTGCCCCCATCGGACAGATGATTTCGGCGGCAAACCGGGTCGACAGCGCGACGCTGGACGCCAAGCTTGAAGTGCCGGAAGCGGACGACGAATTACGGAGTCTAGCGCTGACGCTCAACAGCATGCTGACGCGCGTATCAAACGCGTATCATCAGCAGGGACGTTTCGTGGCGGATGTTTCGCACGAATTGCGCACGCCGCTCGCGATTATGCAAGGGAATGTAGATCTGCTTTCCCGCTGGGGTACGGAGGATAAGACCGTGCTGCAGGACAGCATCTCGGCGCTCTCCAAGCAGACCGCCTACATGAGCGGGCTGGTGGAGAACCTGCTGTTTCTTGCGCGGAGCGATAACGCGCAGTTTTCGCTCAGCAAGACCCCGTTTTCCGTGAATGCGCTCTATGCCGAACTGATCGAAGAACAATCCCTCATCGACAATGCGCATGTTTACCGAAGCAGCATTTCTCCAGAGGATGCGATTCTCGTTGCGGATCGCGATAAAATCAAGCAGATGCTGCAGGCGCTCATCGACAACAGCGCGAAATACACGCCCGTCGGCGGAACCATCACGCTCGGATTTACCCGCGAGGATAAAGCGGGACGGTTGTTCGTGCGAGACGATGGCTGCGGCATGGAAAAGGAAGAGTGCGAGCATATCTTCGAGCGATTTTATCGCGTCGACCAGGCGCGCGCAAAAGCGACGGGCGGCATGGGTCTCGGACTCTCCATCGTACTCGCCATCGCGCAAGCGCACGGCGGCAGCGCGCACGCAGAGAGCACGCCGGGAAAAGGCGCGACCGTAACCGTCGTGCTTCCGCAATAAGCTTTTTTGAGGATTCTCCTATCGCATTCTAGATAGATTGCATTTAAAATCCAGATTGAACGAAAAAGACCCGTCGGCAGTCTTCCGATGGGTCATACGGGCGAGCGATCGTCCGTTTTTTTTAATTTCGTTCGGCGGGTCGATTCAGATCGCGTTCATCAAAAACTTATCACGACGGCTGTTTCGCCTCACACAGCAATCGATATTGTCCTGTTTTTTCGTCGAAATAGCAGGAGCAGTTTTTACCCGCTTCCTTGGCGCGATAGAGCGCTTTATCCGCGTAGAGGTAGGCTCCCTGCGCTTTTTCGTGCGACAGCACGCAAAGGCCTACGCTCATGGTCACCCGATCATGATCCGTGGAACCTATGTGCGGAATCGCCATCTGCTCGATTGCGCGGCGCAGCCCCTCAGCCACCTGTTCGCAGCGGCCGACACTCTCCTCCTGCCAGACCGCAAGGAATTCCTCGCCACCGATGCGGCCGATGTCGATCCCTGTCTCAGCGCTATAGGTGCAAAGAAGCCCTCCGATGCGACGCAAAAGCGCGTCCCCTTCGGGATGACCGTAGCTGTCATTAAACTGTTTGTAGTCGTCGATATCCAGGATCACGCAGGCAATGCTGCATTTTGTCGCAACACAATCGTTCAAAATCGCTTTATATCGGTCAAACAGCATACGCCGGTTCATGAGTCCGGTCAATTCGTCCGTGGTCGCGGTATGATAGAGCGCGTAATTGGTTTTTTGCAAGTTGCTTTTCGCGATGATATTATCCAGCGCCAAGTGCGACTGGTGATAGGAGATAAAGAGCCCGACCGATACGGAGATGCTTGTGAAGATTACATCCTGCTGCCAACGCTCCGGCGTCTTTACCTGTTGATCGAGGAGAAGAAACAGCCCCGCAAATAAGAACACGGTGATCAGATTTTGAAGCGGCTCAATATCAAACGATATCTGCACCAGCAGGAACATCCATACGCTCAACACGCCAAGTTCGCCGCCGGAGAGTTGCGTGCCGGAGTAGATGCCGCACAAATACATCACCGATGAAATCAAAAATACCAGCGTTTTGACATGGATAAATGGATACAGCATTTGTGCGCTGAGCATTCTGTCAATCAGTAGATAGACGATCACTAAAAAAAGTGCAAACGCCGCGGCGGTTATCATTCGACCAGACGTGAGTAAAAACGGACCGTAAAACACAAACAGCAGTGCCGTGAGTGCGAGCGCGAGTAAACACATGCGTTGTATGGTATGCAAATTCGCGCGATCCATTTCTGCGCTGTAGCGCCGAAGCGTGTCGCGATCATAACCAAGGTAACGCCAGGAACGAATCCACTCATGAAAGCGTTTTGCCAACGGTTTTTCCTCGTTAAAAATCAGGCTTGGTTTCACGGCGGTGCCGCTAGATAAAAGAATCTTCCCGTTTAAAAAAGCACAGGAAGACTCCTTTTTTGAATCGTTTGCTCATTGAATTAGTATAGGTTTGATGCAACGAAGATTGCAACCTATATTCTTAAAAATATAACGAAATGGCGGCGTTTTCCGGTCTCGACTTGCGTTCGAAGGACCGCTTGCGATTGAGAAACGAGTCTCCGTGTCGCAAGGCAGTCCATCATATGCGCGCCGCAGTTTCCTGCTGCCGGTCATGCAGCGGCGCGTTCCTCTTCAGCTTGATTTTTTTATTTGATCTTAATCGTCAGTTCCATCGTTATCAGAGGCGTCGTCCCGGCGAATAATCCACTTGAGAAAGAAATAGCTCACCGCGCCAACCACCGCCATCGCCAGAAGAAACAGCGGGTATGTGATACGCCAGTTTTCAGGTCCGGTCATCATGGACCATTCAGACATTCCGCCTATGCTCGCGAGCAGAGAAAGCGGCAAAAACACAATTGTAATCAACGTTAGTCGCCGAACCGAACGATTGGTGCGATTGGAAGCACGAGCCATCTCGTTGCTGCGCAAGGACAGATCGATCTCCATCAGGCTTGTGGCAATGTCGCGTAGAGTCTCGGTCAATTCAAAGAATCGAGCGAGATGATCGTAGATATCACGATAATGGAAGATGGCTTTATCCGGTATAAACGGGCAATCCTTCCGGCAAAGCTTGACGAACAACTCACGCTCATGAAAGAGGCTTTTGCGAAGCATGACAAGCGTATGACGGATATGCTGCAACGATTTCGGGTCAAACTCCGTTGGCCGTTCCATCACGGCATCCTCTGTCTGCGTCAGCTCGTCCTCCATCGCTTCAATCGCGATGACCTTGTGGTCTACAATAACATCCAAAATGGTGTGCAGCACGAACGCAGGCCCCAGACGGTTATCGTCCATCTCCCGCAACACAACCTGATCAATGTCATTCATAATCGGTTTTCCGTCGGGTCCGATGCGATCGATGCTGATGACAAAATCTTTGCCGAGAAAGAAATCGACTTCCTGGATATTGATCTTCTCTTCCGAATAGGTGAAGGCATTGAACACGATAAAGGTATTGTTGGGAAAGTCATCCATCTTCGGCAACTGGTTGTCGTCCAATGCGTCCTCAATCGAGAGCGGATGCAAATTGAGCGACTTGATCAGCGGATGCAGGTCTTCGCCCGTCGGCTCAAGATAATGCAGCCAAAAGAAACCGCCTTCTTTTTCCGCGCGTTCCATTGCGTCCGTTACCTTCACGCACGGAATGAGTTTTCCGGATTTCGGTATGTAGTAGAAATGTGATTCACTCATAAATAAATGGTCCTTTCTGACAAACTGCATGCTTCGATGGCGTCTGGATTGTGCAGGATGGTTGGTTTCGATCAATATAATCTTCAGGTCTGAGGAAACGCGCGGGCAAAATCAGATAGATGACAGGAAGTTTTTCGTCTGCGATCGATATTCATCCGTGTGTTATACTAGTATCATCAACGAAATGGAGGCCTCTTATGCGTCAGGATGATCGCTTTATTCGTGTTTACTCAAAGGGAATCTCAACCGTCAATGAAATCTGGGTCGATCGCGAAACGGGCGTAAACTATCTGTTCCATGCGGCGGGCTATTCGGGCGGGTTGACGCCATTGCTGGATAAGGACGGCAAACCCGTCGTCACCGATGCTTACACGCTAGAACACACCTACGATCGTTAACGATTTACCGCGCTTCTGTTGAGGGCTTGCGCCCTCTTTTTTTGTCTCGTTTTCAGCCAATCAAGCGCGAACGAGCTCCAGCTTGTACACGACGGGACGAATTCCGTCCGTACAGCAGAGGATGCGTGTGCCGCCGTCGCGGTACCAGGTATTCTCGTCTCCGCCGGAGTAGAGCGTCGCAATCGCGGAATACAGGTCGATCCAGGCCCACGGGCAAAGCCCTTCCGGTCGCTCGGCACCGCCGGAGTAGAGAAAGACGTCTCCCTCCGACTGCAGCGGGCATGCGCCGGCGGAAGCGCCTTCGCTCAGATACTCATCCGCCAAATCGGGGTAAAACTCGCGTTTGAGCACCGTAACCCGAACCGAATTCATGCGTTTGCCTCCAGTATCTCCACATAGAATCTGCGCGTGCGCGGGCCATCAAACTCGCAAAAGTAGACGCCCTGCCATGTGCCGAGTAGCAGTCTGCCGTCGCGAACGATGATCGTCGCGCTACTGCCGATGACGCTCGCCTTGAGGTGCGCCGCGCTGTTTCCCTCGCTATGACGAAACTCCGCCCGGTCGGGATAGGTTTTCTCCAGCGCAAAGATCAGATCGCGCACCACATCCGGATCCGCGTTCTCGTTGATCGTGATCCCCGCCGTCGTGTGTGGACAGTATACCACGCAAAGCCCGTTTTTCACGCCGCTTTCACGCAGGATATCGCGTATGCGATCCGTCACGTCGATCCACTTATTCCGCTCCGTCGCAAGCGGACATTCACGCAACATACGATAGTATCCCTCCAGATATATTTATTCATCATTATATCATGTCTAAATCCGATTTGCGTTTACGAACACAGCCGATACTGATAGAATAGGGCTATCAAACCGAGTGGATATGAGGTGCGTTATGGCAGCGGAAAAAGATAAAATCACTATTAAGACCGAAACGAAGGCAACGATTCGCGGTTATGGACTCGAACTCAACGACGACCGGCTTTCCCGCATCGATAAAATGGTCGAGAGCTATGAAAAGCGCGTTGCGGCAAGGCTGGATGAGGACTATGTGGTGCACACCAAGCGCTCCGACCGCGTTGCGGATAAAGTGGCGGCGTTTGGCGGCAGTTGGACGTTTATCATCATATTCGGGTGTTTTTTACTGATCTGGATTCTGATCAACACGCTGCCGTTTCTCGGCATACAGTTTGACCCGAAGCCGTTCATCCTGCTCAACCTGATCCTCTCGTTTATCGCGGCGTTTCAGGCGCCGATCATCATGATGAGCCAAAACCGGCAGGCCGCCCGGGATAAGCACGAGTCAATCATCGACTTTGCAATCAACTACAAAGCCGAGCAGGAGATTGACGACATGCAAAAGCACCTCCACCGCATGGAGGCGGAGCTGGCGGAGATGAAAGAACTGCTGCGCGAAAGAGAATAGTGCGATACGCCGAACAACGCATATGTTCAGATTAAAAGACAAGTAGCGCAACATCAACCGGAAAGGATACTCTGTATTTTGTTTAAGAAAAAATACGCAGCAGATTCCGTTCAGCATTCGAAACAGCATTTTTTCGAGAGAAATTGGCAATATCTCGTGGTTGCGGCGCTTTCCATGCTAGCCTTTGTTCTGATATATGGTTATCACGTGATAAACCCCACCTATACGGATTGGCTGCTGGGAAAAGGCGACCTGTCGCAACACTATATCGGATGGCAAGCCTTTAAAAACGGGAGCTGGTTGTTCCCGATCGGCATGACGGATCAGCTATCCTATCCCGGCCATGCATCCATCATCTTCACGGATTCTATTCCGCTCTTTGCAGTCATCTTTAAGCTACTTCGTTCTGTTTTACCGGCGGAATTTCAATATTTCGGACTTTGGGGTGTTTTGTGTTTTGTGTTGCAGGGTGTTTTTGCGGCGCGCTTGATTCAACGGTTCGTCCCCAACCGGCTGTATGTCATTCTCACCAGCATGCTGTTCGTCATTGCTCCCGTCATGATTTGGCGTATGTACACACATACCGCCTTAGCCGGTCAATGGCTTATTCTCTTCGCGCTCGACACTTTCTTTGCCGGAAAAGAAAAATCAAAAACAAGTATCTACGCTACATGGGCGCTCATTGGCGCGCTCAGCAGCGCGATACACATTTATTTTGTGCTGATGTGCGGCATCATTTTGGCGGGTTTCTGCCTTGAAGATGTCATCCGCACAAAACGTATACTCAAATCGATTGTGCTGCTGCTTTCTTATATAATTTCCGCTCTTCTTGTGATTGCGCTGCTGGGCGGGCTCTCGTCCGGCATGGAGGCATCAAGCGGCGGTTTAGGCATGTTCTCCTTCAATTTCAACGCATTCATCAATCCGCAGAAATGGTCCGTTTTGCTGCCGGATTTACCAACATATGGAATTGGCCAGTATGAAGGTTTTGCTTATCTGGGCGCTGGCGTTCTTAGTCTTGTGGCGCTCTCGTTCGTCGCAATATTGGTCTCACCTAAAATTCGGGCCGGTATTCAGGCGCGAAAAAGTCAGGTGATTGCGATCTGTGTCATTTTCATCGTCGCCTGTGTTGCCTCATTAAGCCCGATCATCACCCTGAATAGCAAAGTGTTGCTGAATATCCCCTTGCCGCGAACCATCGAGAATCTCTGGGGGATTTTTCGTGCGTCGGGTCGCATCGGTTGGATCATGGTCTATCTGATCATGCTGGGTTCGGTGGTCCTCTCCTACCGGTTGATCAACCGCCGGTGCGTGGTCTTCGTCGCGGCGCTCGTGCTCTGCTTGCAGGTTTTTGACATTCAATATCCGCTCTTAGAGCGACACGAAGAATATAACCGGAAGGTTGTTTATCAATCCGAGTTGTCCGATGTTGCGTTTTGGAATGACGTCTCTCAGCGAAACAGCATCCGCCATGTTGTGTTGATTCAACGATTTGCGCAGTTCTCCGAGGAGATGAAATGGTCGATCGCCAATTGGGCGATGGACAACCATATGACGCTAAGCGATTTCTATTTTGCGCGCGAGAATATAGATGTGTTTGGCAGGAATTGGAGCGACTTGCTGGAGAATCCCGACAAATCGGAACTCTTTATCCTGCATCCCGGCAACGCGTTTGAAGCAGCTGCGATCGACCTGAACTACTATCTGGTAGACGGGTTGATCGTTGGAATGATTGAGCCGGTTCCGGGACAAACAAGCATCGATATCACGGAGTACCTGAGCAGCCGGTATACCTTTGGGAATTTATATTTAGTCGACGGCGAGGATCGGGATGGTGTGCGATATTTACACGCCAAAGGAGAATCCTATGGCCCGTTTTGGTCACTTCCGGAAGGAACGTATCAAGTCGTCGTGAGCGGCAGCAATCTCACGCAGTGTGAAGTGAGCGCGCGCTCCAGTCGAATTCGCCATGCGGTCTCGGCTCTCTTCACGCAAGACGACCAGATTTCATTCACCGTCACCGTGGAGGAAAACACCTTTTGCTTCGAAATCCATGTCGAGAACCTGTCGGACGAAGAGGTCTCCCTAAACTTTATAGAGATCACGCGGGTGGGGTAAGCGTTCAGCGCTCTTTGCGCAGCGTGCCGCAAACCGTTTGGACGATTCCGTGATAAACCCCTTTCCCCGCAAAAAAAGAGAACCCTCGTTGTAGGCGATGGGTTCTCTTTGTTGTTGAGAATGTTGATAAGGTTCGTGTATGACGGTATAGAACCCGTTACTTCCCTTTTCTCGTATACTGACGCATGCTCATGCTCATCAGTTTTCCCGCCATCGCGGGATTGCGCGCAGCGCTGTTGGTCGAGCTGGTCTTATCCACTGCACGAAACCCTTCCGCCTGCGGATTGGTCTCTTCGCCCTTATGCTGCAAATGCGGCAGCTTGCCGATATTTTTTTTCAAATTGATCCACCTCACGTTTCCGCTCTCATTATACCAGAAACCTGCCCCGCCCGCCACAAGCCGCGCATCATCGCACCGCATACACCAAATCCACGATCCCGTTATAGCTTTCCGTCGAAATCAGCCGCAACGGAATCGCGTTTTCCAGCGCGCCAAACAGCCGGATTCCCCCGCCGCGAATGGTCGGTATCACATTGATGTGGTATCTGTCGATCAAGCCTTTTTGCATCGCTTGATGAACGATCGAGGCCCCACCGCAAAGCCAAATTTCGCCTCCCGCCTCGCGCTTGAGCCGGTCTATCAGCGTCTCGACCGGTTCGCTCGTAAACGAAACGCACTCCGGCGCGGATTCCGGCACGCGGTGAGTGAGCACATGCGTTTTCTGCGCGGCATAAGGCCACGCGCCGGGTAAAAGCTCCGTCGCGAGCTGATGATACGTCGTATACCCCATGACGATATCGCTCACGCCCGCGATAAATCGCTCGTAGGAGCCAAAATCGCTCGCATCGGCGTTCTCCCCGCCGAGCCAGTCAATCGCACCGTCGGGCGCGGCAATGTAGCCATCGAGACTCATGGCGATGAATAAAACGACCTCTTTCATGCGATTACTCCCTTCACGAAACAGCTTCATTCTGATCATACAACATACGCGCAAAAAAGAAACGGACGGTAGTCACACTCCGTCCGTCTTGTTTGCCAAATCCTGTTTATTCCGTGATATAAGAACAGCAATAGTCGCAAACGCCCTCCGCCTCACACTCGAAACGGCTGTTTGCCGGCACCTCGAACGCCTGCCCCTCGGTAAACGTTTGCCAGGCGCTCGCGCCGGGCAGCAGCGCACGAAGCGCGCCGCCGAGAATCTCCATATGCTCTTTGTCCGCCGTGCCAAAGGAATACTTGCCGGGTAAGATAATCCCGAGCGTCTTTCTCGTTCCGTCCGCGAAGAGCACCGTGCGGCTCGTAACCTTGCCCTCGTAATACACATTCGCCTTCTTGACGACGGTGACTTGTTCAAAGCGATCCATCTTCTGTTTCCTCCCGTTTGCGCGTGCGATTTTTCCTATAGTATCTTAAATTGCGCACGAAAGATAGCGTTTTTTTGCAGGAATCGTTACCCCAGCAACTCCAACAGCTCCTCATACCCGCGTACGGTGTAGGTGGGTTGCGGCTCGGCAGCTTCGGCGCCAGTCGGATGGTACCAGCAGGTATCGATGCCCGCGTTGACACCGCCTGAGATGTCCGCGGAGAGCGAATCACCGATCATCAGGTATCTTTCCCGCGCGCGATCGCCAAACGCCTCCATGATATACGAATAGTACGCTTTGTCCGGCTTTTGCAGACCCATCTCCTGGGAGATGAACACGCCGCTCAGCAGCGGCAGAAAACCGGATTTTTGAAGCCGCGCGCGCTGCACAAGCGTCAGTCCGTTGGTCGCGACGGCGAGCTTGTAGCGGTGCGAAAGTTGCGTGAGCAAATCCATCGCGCCTTCCAGCAAAATCGCCTGTCGACCGAGATTTTCGACATAGCGCGCGTTCATCCCGATTCCCTGATCACGCTCGCGCCCCAAATGCGCGGCAAAGTTTTCAAAGCGCACGCGCTGAACGGCTTTGCTGTCCAGTTCTCCCGCCTCAAAGCGCGTCCAGGCTGCCTTATTGATCTCCAGATATTTCCGATAATCCACCTCGGAGATTGTAACGCCGAGCTCGTCCATCGTTTGAAACAACGCGGCCTTTTCGCCGGCGGTGAAGTCCATCAGCGTGTTGTCGATGTCAAAGAGGAGATATTGATAGCGTTGATCCGTCGTTTTGTTCATGCTTCCTGCCCTTGCTCGTATTCGTTCGGTCTTGCGCCGCGCGCGTTACACACGGCTTTTGCGCTTTTTGGCGCGGGTTATGGTTACTTTACATCAATTCCCGCATGGATTCAAGAAAAGTGCATCATTTCAGCAAAAGCAGTATTGTATTTCCCGTTCAAATTGTAAATTTCATTGACTTTTCATTGCCAATTGATTCTGTCACATTGCATTTACCCGCCATATCTGAAAAGATATTATCAGATATCTTTGCACATCTTTTGTTTCGCTCGATTGATGAAAAATGAATGAGGAGGCCGTTTATGAAACGGGTATTCAGCTTGGTTCTCGCGATTCTCCTGTCTTTCAGCCTGTTTGCCTGCGCGTCTTCCGCGCCGCAAGTAGCGCAAGCAACGCACCCCGCCGCAACCGAAGCACCGGCGGCGGCAACCGCTCCCCCTACGGAGGCGCCGGTCGCGACGCAGGACCCCAACGCGGTCATCCCGTTTGACGATGAGGTGCTTGAGAGCATGATTCGCTCGGCGATGAACAAGCCGGAGGGCGATATCACGGTTGCAGACGCGCTGAGTGTGACGCAGTTAGACCTCACGATGGACGGCAACGACTGGTCGAAGCCGCGCATCCATAGCCTCGATGCCCTGCGGTATTTTACGAATCTAACCAACCTGTCGATGAACTGGGCGCTGCAAAACGGCGGAAAGGGCATAGACCTCAGCCCGTTGTCCGGACTCGTCAAGCTGGAAGTGCTGCTGTTTGGCAGCGACGAAATCTATGACATTTCAGCGTTGAAACCGCTTGTCAATCTCAAGAGCCTCTGGGTTTGGGGATGCAGCAATCTGACGGATATCAGCGCGCTATCCGAAATGACCGGCATGCTTGATCTTTGGATCAAGGGCGACAGCATACAGGACCTTTCCCCGATCGCCAACATGAAAAACCTGGAACGGCTCTATATGGAAAACAATTTGGTGCAAGACCTCTCACCGCTCGCGGGCCTCACAAAATTGACCTCGCTGCTCGTCAGCGACAACCCTGTGATAGATTACTCCGTGCTCAAAGACATCTACCCGAATCTGACGGAGAAGGACTTTGAACCCGTCGCCGAACCACAACCGATTTCGTTTAACGACGCTGTTCTGGAGCAAAAGATTCGCGAAGCGCTGAATCTCCCCTCCGGCGATATCACGATGGCGGACACCCAGTCCTTAACTGCTTTATCGATCGGAAACCAGTGGCAGGAATCCATTCCGGATGAAATAGCGGTCAAGAATATCAACGCGCTGAAGTATTTCCCGAATCTGGAGAAGCTGGAGATGCAGAACAACAGTATCGAGCGAATCGACGTGCTGCGCAGTATGAAGAACCTGTCCATACTCGATTTATCCAACAACCCCGTCCGCGATATCCATGCGCTCTCCAGCTTTTCGAATTTAAAGCAGCTCAACCTCAGCGGAAGTCTCGTCAACGCCGAGGAGCTTGCTTCTCTTGCGGACTTGACGAATCTCGACTGGCTCGATCTGTCGTACTGTAACGATCTGCACGATTTGTCCCCGCTTGCTGCGTTGACGAGCCTTCGATCGCTGTATTTGAGAAATGATCTGGTCGATTTTACACCGCTTGCAGGGTTGACAAATTTGACGACGCTCTATCTGACGGAGTCCTTTGAAGGTAGCACTCTCGACTATTCCGTCCTCAAGGACATCTATCCCAATCTGACAGATAAGAACTTTGAGCTACCAACGAACTAAGACCTTACAGCGAATTCCGGAAAGAGATAAACGTATTCGAAATTGCAGCTCTTTCGCGCTCTTCTCCGGAAATCGCATCTTTGATCCCGTTGTTTCACGCACGCTTCAAACATGATAGAGTAGGAACGAGTGCTGGGTTTTGCTAAACCAGGACGCGAAAAGCAGAAATCACATTAGGATTTCTGCTACTCGCCGTCCCGAGCAAGGCGCTCTTCCTGCTCTATTTAGTTGAAACACGTGTTTTTCACGCGCTTTTACGCACCGGATGGAAGATTTTGCCGGCCTGCCGTGTCTTATATACAGAAATCACTGCAGCAAGGAGGGCAAATGGAACGAATGAATCCGCAATCGCCAAGGCCGGATATCCGCACGGCGGATGGCTTTGCCGCGGCGGTCAAGCAAGTGGATCGGCTGCTGTTCGCGGCGAGCTACTCCATATTAAGAAACAGCGACGCCTGTGCGGACGCGGTGCAAAGCGCGCTCATGAAAGCCTGGGAAAATAGAGCCAGCCTCAAAAACCGCGCGCAGTTTAAGAGCTGGATGGTGCAGATTGTTCAAAACGAAAGCAAAAACTATCTGCGCAGAAGACCAAATCTGCCGCTGGACGAGCAAATGCCCAGCCGTGAAGATGATCAGGCGCATCTGGACGTCAGGCAGGCGATCCATACCCTGCCGGAGTCCGCGCGGCTCATCGTCATGCTCTATTACTTTGAGCGATACCCGGTTAAGGACATCTGTTCGCTGCTCAACCTGCCGGAGGGTACGGTGCATTCGCGCCTCTCCCGCGCACGCGAACAACTCAGAAAGGAGTTGCCGGATTATGCAAGCAAACGATAATACGTTAGAACAATATCTCTATGAAAATCGAATCTCCCCCACACCGGAGTTCTCCGCGCGCATCGACACATTCTGCGGTCAGCTTACACAGCGGAAGGCAGTAAGAAAAGACACTCAACGCGCTTCGCGCATCCATAGAGACAAAACAAAACGGCTACCCCGCTGGCTGATTCCTCTCGTTGCCACGTTCGCGGCTCTCGTTATCGTATTTTCAATTCCGGGTGTTTCGCAGGCGGTCGGCAGTTGGCTCAGCAGCATCTTCCGCCTTTCCGACTATATGGCGGAGGAACCGGGTCAACGCGAGACGAACGCCGATCTGGCGGGCGCGGTGCAAACGCCGATACCCGCGCAGTCCAATGCTACCATTCAATATGTGGATGAAACCGAGTACGCCGAGAGCGTCAATCAATGGCGAACGGAGAACGGCTTCTCGGCGTTTGCCCGAAGCAATTATGCCTGGGTTACCGACCTGAATCCGCAGGTAAACGAGCTTCTGTATGACGGGCGCAATCTGATCGTAAACACGGTGCTGTTCGCAAGTCCAACGCGCTTTCTCGGCACATACGGCGGCGAGGGCGAGCGTTTTGATCTCTGGACAAACAGCGTACGCGTGCTGGTCAACGGTGAACCTTATACGAACTTCACCAGTCAAGGCGGCGGGCTCAGCTTGCAATCGTATTTGAAAGCGGGCGGCAACGGCGAGTATGATATGGATGCCGTCCGCGCTGCAACCAGCGTAACAGAGCAAACCACGCTCATCGGCAACCAATCGCCCGCGTTCCCGTCCGGCCCCGTCACCGTCGTCATCGAGATGTGGCTCATGGATGGCTCCATCGACGATTTGGCTACGGTGGGCCTTGTCGCCATCATCACGCAGACGTTGACGTTTGACGCGACGGACGGAAACAGCAAGCTGGACGCAGGCTATACTGTATCGCAGCAACTCTCCGGCACCGCGCCGCTGACCATTCGCGTCGAGGACGGTTCCATCGAGAACCGAATGTTCGACTTTTCCTCCGTCACGGTCGGCTTCACCGTTGAGCGGCGCGCAACGGGAATCAACGTAACGCTGCACTATTCTTTCCCGAATGACGAAGATCAATCGCTTTGGAACGCGATCGTTCCCGGCGCAACGGGCGGACAGGGCGTGCAATACGAGGCGTTTGTCAACGGCATCAGTATCGGGAAAGTATATCATACCGCAAATCATCTCGGTCTTCGCGACGATCCTGTAATCGAAATTCCGTTGACGGAATCGGAACTTGCCGCTGTGCAATCCATCACGCTCCGACCCTGGGTGCGGTATCTGTCCTCATACAGTATCGATGGCGAAACTTTCAACGATATGCCGCTTGATACCAAGCTTACGATGAGTCAGTTCAGCGACCATTATACGGAAGTGGCGCTGGAAGATTGCGATATCGTCATCCCCCTCAAATGAACCCCTTACTCGCGCAAGCGGGCGCGCCGTCTCCGGCGCGCCCTTGCTTTATCCTCGTTTTATTCCTGTCGCGTTATCGGTAATCATCCAGCTGAATGGTGATCGCATACTGCGTCATCTCGTCGTAGAGATAATCTGCTTCTATGCCGGTGTGGTTTGCATACTCAGTAAACACATTTCCATCCCGAAGCGAAACCTGCTCATACGGGCCGTCGTCATAGTGGGCCTTCATGTCCCACCAATAGACGGTGGTCGGTATGATGGTGAGCGTCTTTGCCTTGGCCCATTGGCTTGGCGGAATTGTGCTTTCCCAGAATGCGCAGTCATATTCCAGTGCCTTGCCGGTCTGGTCGCCCGTTCCGCGTGGCCCTTCGACACAGAATTTAGCCTCTATGGCGCTCTCCGGCGTTTCTCCATCCAGCAGCATCTTAAACATTAAGCCCGCATAGCAGCGTTCCACACCCGTCCAGTTCTCCGGCAGAACGACATGCAGCACGATCTTGGTGTCCGTCGGCGTAAAGCTGATCTCTTTGAGCGAAACCGAAGCACCGGAAAAATCCAACTCGCGCGTATAGCAGTAAATCTCAGCCTGATCCGGCTTGCGTTCCGACGCGGGCTGCCACTCCTCAATGGTGACGGGATGCACGCCGTCGAGGGTAACACTGGTTCCGGCTTTCGCCTGCGTGGTCTTTGTCTGCGCCTCATAAGCGCTTGCGTCGATCATGATCTCGCCAAAGATCGCTTTCAGCAGCGTGATCGGATGTTTGCTTTCCACGTTGTCATACCACATCCGAAGCGAGAGCTTTCCTCCGACCTGGCCCGATAGCGGCTGCGCAGTTGGGTCGCAACTCAGCTCGATGGAGAAGCGCACGTCGTGATCCGCCAGATATGCGTCCCACAGCTTGTCCGCCTCAGGGTTGGAGGTCACGAGCACGCCGTTTTCAAACACATCCTCGTGTTCTTGATTGGCGAGAGACGCGCAGATTGCGTTCATCTCATCTGTATAGGTCGGCACGATTTCGCCATAATACGTTCTGCCGTCGTCGGTCACGAAGTCCACATTGTTTTCAACTGCGAAGTAGTAGTACTCCCAGTCATCATCTCCGCCAAGCGAGCCGTCATATGGCTCCGCTCGGAAGGTATCCCCGCCCGTAGAGGCCTCTACAAACGGTCTCGCCGTCGCACCGGACATCGTGCCGGAGAGAAAGATCGACGAACCGTCATAAGCGATTTCGTCCAGCTTCATATCAAACGCGTTGGCATACGCCTCAAAGCCTGCGCCAACTTCGTCTACCGCGGCCGCTGTTCCATCCGCGTTGGTGATGATCGCGTCGATCGTCGGCTCCTTGGTGCGCTCCGTTTTCTCCTCGCCGATGTAATCCCGCGCGTTGAACCAGTCGCTGAGCCATGTTTCCACCGCGGCGCGCGCGCTGGGAATCGCGAACACGGTTACGCCCAGCGCAACCACCAGGCCTGCCGCGGCAAACAGGATTCTTCTTGCGAGCGGGTGCGCCTTCTTTCTTTTACTCTCGCGTGCTATCCGCGCGTCTTCCACCATATACTGCATCACTGCATCGTGAAATAACTCTTGTTCCGTCACTTGGCATCTCCTCCGTTCCATTCGGCCCGAATCCGTTCTCTGGTGCGATAGAGCCGCGCTTTCACCGCGTCCTCGCTGATGTGAAGCACTTGTGCGATCTGCCGCAACGATTGGTCGAAACCGTAGTAAAGCACAAATGTCTGATAGGAAAGCAAGGGTTCCCGCTTGACGATTTGCCAAACAGTTGCGGCCTCCATCCGATCCAGCAGCGCCGGTTCAAACGGCGCTTGCATGTCGGGGATCGTCTCTGTCAGCGGTTCCTCCCGCTCGTTTCTACGGCTCTGGTTTCGGTAACGGTGATAGAGCTCGCCTTTTGCGATCTTGATCAGATACCGATACGGTTCTTGCGGACGTAGTAGCGCCGTGCGCTCATAAAACCGCTTCCAGACCTCCTGAACGATATCCTCCATGTCGGAGGCGGAGCGAATGCGCACGACGACAAAACGCTTTACGTCCGCCGCATGCTGCCGATAGACCTCGTCGAAATATGCGTCTCTGGATTCCATGCTGTCCCTCGTTTCATCAACCGGTTTGCCCTATATGCGTATCACAGCAGCCGTTTGGTGTCAAAACTTTTTTCGCGCTTAAATTATATGTTATGTTGTATGTAAAATCGTGTCTACCACTTGTGGTATTTTTAATGGATTTTTGCGCTGTCTAGCAGACTTATACATAAAAAGTTCTCTGTTTCTATTTGTCATCCAACAGCATCATTCGATGCTCGCTTTTGTCACAAAAACCAGTTTTACCATAAGTGGTATTTTCTATATCAACAAGAATTCAGAATTTATCAGTGTTTTTATTGTGTATGAAATATTGCTCAAAGAAATCGCAAGCTTTGTCAAGTCTTCCCACTGTTTTAGTTGGTTGTCTAAAAAACACCTTTCATTTTGCTACCACACACGTATACGCATCTATGACACGCGTTCTGTATCAATTATGATATAATTCTTGGGAACCGTGCTTGACTGCGCGAGTTGAAAACCAGATTTGATCGTGAGAAGAATATGGATTGTAATGTTTCGGTTGCGCGCTGCGCTTCCTATGATCCCGAGCAGGTCAAGACGGCGCTGCTCACCGCGCTGGAACCGATCGGCGGGCTTGACTGGGTGACCCCCGGCATGAAGATTGCGCTCAAAGTCAACATGATGATGCACGTGAAGCCGGACAAAGCCGCCACCGTACACCCGCAGGTAGCGTCTTCACTCTGTGCGCTCTTAATCGAGCGCGGCGCAAGCGTCGTGGTTGGAGACAGCCCCGGCGGGCCTTTCAGCGCGGCGTTTCTCTCCGGCGTTTACTCCACCACGGGTATGCGGCAGGTACTGGAAACGGGCGCAACGCTCAACGACGATTTTTCGATTCTGGACGTTTCCTATCCCGAGGCGGTCTCCGCCAAAGAGTTTCAGGTGACAAACTATCTGGCGCAGGCGGACGCAATCATCGACCTGTGCAAGATGAAGACGCACGGGCTCATGGCCTACACCGGCGCATGTAAAAATCTATTTGGCGCGATCCCCGGTTTGCGGAAGTCCGAGTTTCATTACCGCTACAACACACACAAAGCGTTTGCCAACATGCTGGTCGACCTCTGCGAATGGTGCAAACCGCGGCTTTCGATTGCGGACGCCATCATGACCATGGAGGGAAACGGACCTTCCGGCGGAACCCCGCGCTTCATGGGCGCAATCCTCGCCTCGTTCAATCCGCACGCGCTCGACCTCGCCGGCGCGCATCTGATGAACCTTTCGGCAGACGACGTGCCCACGCTCGCCGCCGCGGTGCAGCGCGGGCTTGTTCCGCAAAACGTTAACGAGTTGACAATACACGGCGATCTGGAATCGTTCGTAATCGCCGACTTTCAGCTTACGCCCAAGCACGAAGTAACCCTCTGGGGCAGCAAGAATCCAACGATTGCCAAGATTCTCTCCGGCATGTTCGCAAGCCGTCCGCAGGTAGATCCGAAACAATGCGTCGGTTGCGGCGAGTGCAAGCGCGTTTGCCCTGCAAACGCCATTACGATCCGTAACCGCATTGCCGATATCGACAAGAAGAAGTGCATCCGCTGCTTCTGCTGTCAGGAGTTTTGCCCGCACGGAATCATCACCGTGCATCGCCCGCTTGTCGCGCGCATGGTCAATAAGCGATAATTTACTCATATCAAACAAAAGCTCTCCGAGTAAATCGAAGAGCTTTTTGTTATTGGAATGCATTTCTAAAATCAAGCAAAATACAGTACAGCGGAATCGAACAGCCGCATGTCATAGTCACCGGGAACATTTTGATACAGCCCCGCACCAATGCGCTCGCTGTGTCCCATCTTGCCGAGGATGCGCCCGTCCGGCGAGGTGATCGCCTCGACCGCCGCCAGCGAACCATTGGGGTTAAAACGGACATCCATTGTGGGACTGCCGCTCTCATCCACATACTGCGCGGCGACCTGACCGCTCTGCGCGAGGGATTGGAGCAATTCCGGCTCACATAGAAAGCGTCCTTCACCATGCGAAACCGGCATCGAATAGATATTGCCCGCGCCCGCGAGCATCAGCCACGGCGAGCGGTCGGAGGTGACACGCGTGCGTACGAGGCGCGATTGATGCCGCCCGATCACGTTAAACGTCAGCGTCGGTAGCTCCGCGGAAGGCTCGACAATTCGGCCGTACGGCACCAACCCCAGCTTGATCAGCGCCTGAAATCCGTTACAAACACCGAGGACGAGCCCGTCCCGCGCGTCGATGAGGCGCATGAGCGCATCGCTCGCCATCGGGTTTCGCAAAAACGCGGTGATAAATTTGCCGCTGCCGTCCGGCTCGTCTCCGTTGGAAAACCCGCCGGGCAGAAAGAGTCCCTGCGCTCGATCGAGCTTTTGCGCGAACGCGCGAAGCGATTCCCCGATTGCCAGCGCGGACGAGGTTTGCAACACAAACACGTCCGCAACGCCGCCGGCGCGCTCCACCGCGCGGGCGGATTCATATTCGCAATTGGTGCCCGGAAACACGGGGATCACGAAGACTGGCTTTGCCCCGCTTGCCGCACGCGGTTTGATCCGCCCGGTTGCGTGGAGTACGGGAATCTCTATCGAAACCAGTTCCGCCTTCGTCTGCGTCGGAAACACGTCTTCCAGCGTCTCTTCGTAAGCCGCTTCCAGTTGCGCCAAATCGATCTCTTCTCCGCGCCAGACGATCAGGCTCTCTTCGCATGTTTCGCCCAACGTTTGACCCACGGTTTCACCTTGCGCCAGCTCCACGACAAACGCGCCGAGACGGGGCGCAAACAGTTCTTCTTGCGAAATTGCCGCGTTAAATCGAAATCCCAGCCCGTTGCCGAGGCACATCTTAAACACCGCCTCCGCAACGCCGCCAGCGCCCGGCGCATAGACCGCGAGCGAGCGCTTGTCTGCGATGAGCGAATGAATTTGCTCCAACAGCGCGTTGAGCGAAGCCGCATCCGGCAGCCCGTCTTCTCGCATTTTGGACGAAAGCAGCGCAACGCGCGAGCCCGTGCGCTTGAACTCCGGCGAACTGAGCGTGTTTGCATCTCCCACCGCGAGCGCGAAGCTGACCAGCGTCGGCGGCACATCCAGCGTGTCAAACGAGCCGCTCATGCTGTCCTTGCCGCCGATGGCGGCTACGCCGAAGTCGAGCTGCGCCTGCATCGCGCCCAACAACGCGGCGGCGGGCTTTCCCCAACGTGAGGGTTCCTTGCCGGGTTTGCCAAAATATTCCTGAAAACTCAGATACCGTTCGCCTGTCGGCGCGCCGGTCGCGGCAAGCTTACAAAGCGAACCTACCACGGCGGCATAGCCGCCCGCATAAGGCGAAGAATCGAATATCTGCGGATCATAGCCCCAGGCCATCAGCGTGCAAGTGTTTGTCTGCCCGCCGACGAGCGGCAGCTTCGCCGCCATCGCCTGCATGGGGGTTTTTTGCCGCGCGCCGCCAAACGGCATCAGCGCCGTATACGCCCCGACGGTGGAATCAAACCGCTCGCTCAAGCCTTGTTTGGAGCAGATATTGAGGTCGGACACCAGCGCGCGATATTGCGCGGCAAACGCCGCACCCGCCTTGCTTTCTTCCCGTAAAACCGGCTTCTCTACGCTGACGCGGGCGTGTTTCTGCGCGCCGTTGCTGTCGATAAAGCTTCTTTGAATGTCGACGATCCGCTCGCCCCGCCAGTCCATGGTTAAGCGCGGTTCTGCGGTGATCGTCGCCACCGCGGTCGCCTGCAAATTCTCCGCCCCGGCAAGCGCGATGAAGCGGGAAACGTCTTCGCGCGACACGACGACCGCCATGCGTTCTTGCGATTCGCTAATGGCGAGCTCCGTTCCGTCGAGACCGTCGTATTTCACGGGCACGCGGTCGAGATCGACCGCCACGCCGTCCGCAAGCTCCCCGATGGCAACCGAAACGCCGCCCGCGCCAAAATCGTTGCAGCGCTTGATGAGCAGCGCGGCCTCGGGATTGCGAAACAATCTTTGCAGCTTTCGTTCCTCCGGCGCGTTGCCTTTTTGCACCTCCGCGCCGCAGGAGGAAAGCGAATCGGACGAATGCGCCTTGGAGGAGCCCGTTGCGCCGCCGCAACCATCGCGCCCCGTCTTGCCGCCCAGCAGCACCACCACATCCCCCGCCGCCGGAACTTCACGGCGGACGTTTTTCGCGGGAGCCGCGCCAACCACCGCGCCGATCTCCATGCGCTTGGCGAGGAATCCGTCGTGATAGATTTCGTCCACAAGCCCCGTCGCAAGTCCGATCTGGTTGCCGTAGGAGCTGTAACCCGCCGCCGCTGTGGTAACGATCTTTCGCTGCGGCAGCTTGCCCGGCAGCGTCTCGGCATACGGCCTACGCGGGTCTGCGGCCCCGGTGAGGCGCATCGCCTGATAGACAAACGCGCGGCCCGACAACGGGTCGCGAATCGCGCCGCCGATGCAGGTCGCAGCCCCGCCAAAGGGTTCGATCTCCGTCGGGTGATTGTGCGTTTCGTTTTTAAAGAGCACGAGCCAGTCCTGCTGCTCGCCGTCGACCAAAATCGCGGTCTTGACCGTGCAGGCGTTGATCTCGTCGGATTCGTCGAGGTTTTTGAGCTTTCCTTCACGCTTGAGCCACTTGGCGGCGATCGTCGCCATGTCCATCAGCGTCACAGGCTTACGAACGCCGAGGCTTTCGCGCAGGGAAAGGTATGTTTCGTATGTTTTCTGTGCGCGCGGGTCGAAAAACTCCACCACGTCCAGCTGCGTTAAAAACGTCGTGTGACGGCAGTGATCCGACCAGTAGGTATCGAGCAGCTTGAGCTCGGTCAACGTTGGATCGCGCCGCTCCTGCCGAAAATAGTCGCGGCAGCAGAGCAGGTCGTCCTGATCCATCGCAAGGCCGTATTGCGAAATGAGACCAAAGAGTTTTGCTTCTTCCATCTCGCAAAATCCAGTTAATACAGGAATTTTCGCGGGCGCTTCCGCGTTCAATGTGAGCGTCTCCGGCAGCGTCAGCGCGGCTTCCCGCGCCTCAACGGGGTTGATGATGTATTGCTTGATCGCGGCAAGCTCTTTTTCGCTGATTGTGCCGCTGAGCAGATAGACGCGGGCCGTTCGAACGACGGGTGCGTTTGTTTGCGAAAGTAGCGCAATGCACTGCGCGCAGGCTTCCGCGCGCTGGTCAAACTGTCCCGGCAGATACTCCACCGCGAAGATTGCGTCCGCTCCTGCGGGAATTTCATCATATGTCGTGTCGATTTGCGGCTCTGCAAACACGGTAAACCGGCAAGAAGAAAACAACGCGGAGTCCACGCCCTCTACATCGTATCGGTTGAGGATTCGAAGTCCGGTCACGCTCGAAATGCCGAGTATGTTGCGAATATCCGCGATTGCCGCTTGCGCTTCCTGCGCAAAAGCGGACTGTTTTTCCACATAGATTCGTTCAACCATCGATCTTTTTTTCTCCCCGTTCCGCTATAGCGATGGCGCGCGCGCCGATATCCCGCCGATAAAACGCGCGCTCAAAATGAATGCGCTCTGCCACTGCATACGCAGCGTACCGTGCCGAGCTTGCGTCGCAGCCGATTGCGGTAACGCCCAGCACACGCCCGCCGGAGGTTACAAGCCGACCTTGCTCCAACTTTGTCCCCGCGTGGTAGACAAACACGTTATCCGCGCGCTCCGCGTCGCCAAGCGAAATCTCAAATCCCGTTTGATACTTGCCGGGGTATCCGTCCGAAGCCAGCACCACGCAGCAGGCGGAGCCACCGCGAAAGCGCACGGGCACTTCGCCAAGACGGCCTTCTTCCACCGCGAGCATAATCTCTAATAAATCCGTCTCTAACAGTGGCAGCACGGCTTGCGTCTCCGGATCTCCGAAACGGCAGTTGTATTCGATCACTTTCGGCCCGTTTTTCGTCAGCATCAGACCGAAGAACAGACACCCGGAAAACACGCGCCCTTCTTCGCGCATGGCGCGTATCGTCGGCAAAAAGATCAGCTCCATGCAGGTTCGCGCCATCTCGACCGAATAATACGGATTTGGCGCAAGCGCGCCCATACCGCCGGTGTTCAGACCAAGATCGCCGTCCAGCGCGCGCTTGTGATCCAGCGCGGAGATCATAGGGATCAGCGTATTTCCGTCCGTAAAGGCGAGCACGCTCACCTCGTTGCCCGTTAAAAACTCCTCGATCACCACGCGGTTTCCGCTCGCGCCAAAAACGCCTTCCTCCATCATGGAGCGAATCGTTTGAAACGCTTCCTCCCGCGTGTTCGCGATGATCACGCCCTTGCCCAGAGCAGGCCCGTCCGCCTTGATCACACAGGGAAAGTTTGCGCTGGCAA
The DNA here is from genome assembly GCA_963665375.2 of Christensenellaceae bacterium. Classification (GTDB taxonomy): domain Bacteria; phylum Bacillota; class Clostridia; order Christensenellales; family CAG-138; genus UBA7703. Next base: position 632,904 of record CAXXUL010000004.1, on the reverse strand, counting down.
GATAGGCGTAGGCGTCCCCCGCGCGGTCAAATACCGCATAATCGGCAGTCGGAATACCGTATTTTCGCATCAGGTTTTTCGCAAAGCTCTTGCTGCCCTCGATCGCCGCGGCGGCCTTGCCCGGCCCGAAACAGCGGATGCCGTTCGCGCGGAGGCGGTCGCAAACGCCCGCAATCAGCGGATCGTCCGGGCCGATCACCGCAAAGTCGATTTCGTTTTTAATGGCGAACTCGACGATGCCGTCTAGGTCTGTCGCGCGAATGGGCACGCACTCGGCATGCGCCTGCATACCGCCGTTGCCCGGCAGGGCGTAGATTTTTTCGATGCGCGGGTTCTCGCGTAGTTTCTCCAAAATGGCGTGTTCGCGTCCGCCGCCGCCTATGATCATAACTTTCATATGTTCACCCACAGCTCTCGCCTTTTTGCGCGTTTTTAGTGATGAAACAGCCGCATTCCGGTAAAGAACATCGCGATATTGTAGCGATCGCATGCCGCTATCACGTCCGCGTCGCGCACGGAACCGCCGGGCTGGGCGACATAGCTTACGCCGCTCTGGTGCGCGCGCTCGATGTTGTCGTCAAACGGGAAAAACGCGTCGCTGCCGAGCGAAACGCCGGAAAGCGAGGCCATATGCGCCGCGCGTTGTTCCTGCGTTATCGGTACAGGTTTTTGAGAGAAATATGCTTCCCATCCGTCTTCGCCGCAGGCGGGGCCGCCAAGGGAACCGATGTATTGATCGATCAAATTATCGCGATTCGGGCGCTTGATCTCCGGCAAAAACGGAAGCGCGAGCACCTCGGCGCTCCTGCGCATCCACCAGATATCCGCCTTTTCGCCAGCGAGCCGCGTACAGTGAATCCGGCTCTGCTGGCCCGCGCCGACGCCGATGGTCTGCCCGTTTGCCGCGAAGCAGACAGAGTTGGACTGCGTGTATTTGAGCGTGATGAGCGAAAGGATCAGGTCGCGCTTTGCCGCCGCATCGATCTGCTTCACCGCCGTCACAGCGTTGTTCAGCAGCGAGAAATCGATTCTCGCCGTGTTGCGCGGCTGCTCGAAGGTCACGCCGAACACCTGCTTTTGTTCCATTCCCTCCGGCGCATATGAAGGATCGATCTTGACGACGGCGTAGCTGCCGTTTCGTTTGGTCTTCAGGATCGCCAGCGCTTCCGGTGTGTAGCCGGGCGCGATGATTCCGTCCGACACCTCGCGCTTGATGATGCTTGCTGTCGTCGCGTCGCACGTATCGCTCAGCGCGATAAAGTCGCCAAACGAGGACATGCGGTCGGTCCCCCGCGCGCGCGCATAGGCGCAGGCAACGGGAGAGTCATTGATGCCGGAAAGATCGTCCACCGCGCAGGCGATGAGGTCGGTTTCGCTCAGCGGCAGACCCACTGCGGCGCCCGCGGGGCTCACATGCTTAAACGACGTTGCGGCCGGCAGTCCCAGCGACTCCTTGAGCTCTTTCACGAGCTGCCAGGCGTTGAGCGCGTCCAGGAAATTAATATAACCCGGCTGACCGTTAAGCACCTCGATGGGCAATTCTCCCTCTTGCGCGTAGATGCGCGCGGGTTTTTGATGCGGGTTGCAGCCGTATTTTAAAATGAGTTCCTTCATGCCGGTTCTCCTTCTATCGCGTACTTGTTATACATTTTATCTTCGTACTTGCCGCTAGCAAGATCCGTGTACCGCACATAGAGCGAAATCTTGTTGCTTTCATTCAGCGCGTTCCAGAGTCCATCCGCAAACGCGGAACAATCGTCCAAAACCGCGACCGCGACCGGCTCGCCGGAAAAACTCGGCAGCACCGCGCCGTCGGTTTGATACGTGTGGATAAAATGCCCCGTACCCGCCAGCGGCTCGTAGTCAAACGTCTGGCGGAGCGTGGTCTTACCCGCCTCGTCTCCGGCTTTTAGAATCGAGAGCTTGTAGGAAAATCCATCCGCAAACGTGAGCATGCCGCTGATGCGCGGGGTAAAATGCGGCCCGTCCGGCTCAAACGTGCGTGTTTTCAGCGCGGCTTCAAATGTTTCGCCGCGCGCCAACGCCGCGCAGACGGTGTCCGTCTGGTCGCCGTTGGTGACCACCGTCGCGCCGGAAAGTGTCCGAAGCGGCGCGTATAAAATCAAGCTGGTGTCGGCGATCTTGCCGCCATCCAGCATGTGAATGCCGATGTCATCTCCGTTTTTTACAAACGCGCGGCTGCGGCTGCCCGCGCTGCGCCCCATGATGAAATACGCCAGCGCGGCTTTCTTACCATCCGGGGTAAGTCCCAGCACGATACCGCGACCGGGGTAGGGGTTGTTTTTTAAGACTTCGAACAAATTCTGTTGTTTCATTCGTACTCCTGTTTTCGAAATCAGGTCAAAGCAAATCTGCTCCACCGCACGTGGCAGCAGCACCCACTCTGCCTGCTCCATCACGCGGCGCTGCAAGGTTTCCGGCGTGTCGCTCGCAAACACAGGCACGCGCTGCTGCATCAGGATTCGCCCGCCGTCCGGCACCTCGTTGACCATATGCACCGTGGCACCTGTCTCGGTTTCGCCCGCGGCCAACACTGCTTCGTGCACCTTGATGCCGTAATATCCCTTGCCGCAATATGCCGGAATCAGCGAAGGATGCACGTTGACGATGCGATCAGGATAACGCGAAACAAACCTTGCCGAGAGAATCTGCATGAACCCCGCAAGCACGATCACATCGATCTTATGCCGGTTTAGCACGGCGAGCAAGCTTTCTTCATACGCTTCCTGCGTGGCATAGGCCGCGCGCGCAACCGTTTCGCAGTCTATTCCCGCGCGCTTCGCCCGCTCCAGTGCAAAAGTGCCAGTCTTGCTCGCGACCACGAGCGCGAGCGCCCCGCTGTTGAGCCGCCCGCAGGCCTCCGCGTCGATCAACGCCTGCAAATTGGTTCCGCCGCCGGAGACGAACACCGCAATACGGGGTCTCAGCATAGCGTAATGCCCGCGTCGCCGGGCACGACTTCGCCGATGACATAGGCGTTGACGCCGGATGCGTGCAAATGCGCGAGCGCCTCGTCCGCCACCGCCGAAGGAACCGTAATCGTCATGCCGACGCCCATGTTGAAGGTATTAAACATGTGCGCCTCTTCCAGCTCGCCCAATTTTTGCAGCAGGCGAAAGATCGGCAGCACGCGAACCGCGTGCTTCTCGATTTGCGCGGTCAACCCCTTGGGGATGCTGCGCGGAATGTTCTCAAAAAATCCGCCGCCGGTGATGTGCGCAATCGAGTGGACTTCGACCGCGTCGATCAGCGACAGCACGGGTTTGACGTAGATATGGGTGGGGGTCAGCAGCTCTTCGCCCAGCGTCTTGCCGAGCTCTGCGCTGTATTCAACGAGCTTCACCCGCTCCATTGGAATCAACTTTCGCACGAGCGAAAACCCGTTGGAATGCACGCCGGAGGAAGCGAGCGCCAGGATCACATCCCCCGCTTGCACGCGCGAATTGTCGATCAGTTTCGCGCGCTCGACGAGGCCCACGCAAAAACCCGCGAGGTCGTATTCCCCAATCGGATAAAACCCCGGCATCTCAGCGGTCTCCCCGCCGATCAGCGCGCAGCCCGCCTGCGTGCAGCCCGCGGCAACCCCTTTTACAATATTTGCCGCAACTTCCGGCACGAGCTTACCGGTTGCGATGTAGTCGAGGAAAAAGAGAGGTTTTGCTCCGTGGCAAACCACGTCGTTGGCGCACATCGCCACGCAATCGATACCCACGGTGTCGTGCTGCTCCAGCGCAAACGCCGCCTTGAGCTTGGTGCCGACGCCGTCCGTGCCGGAGACGAGTACCTGCTCGCCCAGCGCGTACATGCCGCCAAATGAACCGAGGGATTGCAAAACATTCGAGTCAAACGTAGCCTCAGCATAGGCTTTCATGCGGCGCACGGCTTCATACCCCGCCTCGACGCTGACGCCCGCTTCCTGATAGGTTACCGGCATGCGATTCTCCCCCTTTTAACGATCTAACACGTGTTTGCCGCCGCGCTGAATCAACGCGGAGACGTCTTCCGGATATTTACCGTTGAAGCAGGCGGCGCAAAAGTCGCAAGCCGCGAACTCAACGGTTTGATGCAGGTCTTCCATGCTCAGATAGCTCAGCGAATCCGCACCGATAAAGCGGCGAATCTCCTCGACGGAATGATTCGCGCCGATGAGCTGCTCATAGGAAGACGTATCGATGCCAAAGCAGCATGGATGCATGACCGGAGGCGAACTGATGCGCAGATGCACCTCTTTTGCGCCGGCGGTCTTGAGCATCGCGACGATGTATTTACTGGTCGTGCCGCGCACGATGGAGTCGTCCACAAGCAGCACGCGCTTGCCGCGCACGTTTCGTTTCAGCGCGCTGAGCTTAAGGGAAACGTCCATCTGCCGCTGATCCTGCGAAGGCTCGATAAACGTGCGCCCCATATACCGGTTTTTGGATAGCGCGATGATAAACGGCAATCCCGCCTGGCGCGCGTAGCCCATCGCGGCGGGCAGGGACGAATCCGGCACGGCGGAGACGACGTCCACATCCGCAGGCGAAGAGATCGCGAGCAGTTCGCCCGCGCGCTCCCGCGCTTTATGGACGGAGATGCCGTCGATATCGGAATCCGGTCGTGCAAAATAGACATACTCGAAGATACAGAGCGCGGTATCCGTCGAGCGGATCGCCTGATGCGCCTTGAGCCCCGCGCGTCCCGCAACGACGATCTCGCCCGGGCGCACATCCCGCATGAACTCTGCACCGATGGTGTCAAACGCGCAGGATTCCGAGGCGATGATATACGCGCCCTCGAGGCTGCCCAGTGCGAGCGGGCGCATGCCTTTTGGATCGCGCACGCCGATGATTTGATCCTTTGTCAAGAGGACGAGCGCATAGCTGCCCTTGAGCCGCTGCATCGCGAGCGAAATGCTCTCGACAAGGCCTTCCTTGCTGTTTTTTGCGATGAGCGCCGCGATGACCTCCGAGTCGATAGTGGTTTGAAAGCAAACACCCTCCGCCTCCAGCTCTTCGCGCAGCTCTTTTGCGTTGATGATATTCCCGTTGTGCGCCAGTGCGAGCGGGCCGAGCGGGGACTCCACCACGAGCGGCTGCGCGTTGACAAGCAGGCTGTCTCCCGTGGTCGAATACCGCACGTGCCCGATGGCAAGATTGCAGCCCTTGAGCGCGCCGAGGCCGTCGTTAAAGCGTCCGCTGACGAGGCCCATCGCCTTGTGGCAATCGATTCGCCCTTTGCGCGAAACCGCAACGCCCGCGCTCTCCTGCCCGCGATGCTGCAACGCAAACAGGCCGTAATACGCGGCCTCCGCCGCGTCCAGCCCGCTTCCGTTTGTATAGATACCGAACACGCCGCATTCTTCATGCATGCAGTCGTCGTCCGGCTTGAACCGCTCGTATGGCGCAGGCAGTTGCTGTGGCAAACACATGTTATTCTCCCATCAGCCGTCTGATGATCTCGCGGTATGCTTCTTCCACATCGCCAAGGTCTCTGCGGAAGCGGTCTTTGTCCAGCTTTTTACCGGTCGACTTATCCCAGAAGCGGCAGGTGTCCGGCGAAATTTCGTCCGCAAGGATGACCTTGCCGTCAAACCTGCCAAACTCCAGCTTGAAGTCGATCAGCTCGATGCCAAAGCTGTCGAGATACGATTTTAAGATATCGTTGATCTGGAAGGAGTAGTTTTTCACCTGCTCCATCTCCTCATCGGTCGCAATATTCAGCGCGCGGATGTAGTAGGAGTTGATGAATGGATCGCCCAACTCGTCGTTTTTGTAGCTGTATTCCAAGATAGGGCAAGCAAGGTTTGTTCCTTCTTCAACGCCCATGCGCTTACTAAAGCTGCCGGCGGCGCGGTTACGCACGATTACCTCGACGGGCAAAATCTCCACGCGGCGGACGGCGGTCTCGCGGTCACTGAGCTGCTCGACATAGTGCGTGGGGATGCCGCGGCTCTCCAGCAGGCGGAAAAAGTGGTTGGATACCTTGTTGTTGACCACGCCTTTGCCCGCGATGGTGCCTTTTTTCAGGCCGTTAAACGCGGTCGCGTCGTCCTTATAGTCCACGATGACGATCTTCGGATCATCGGTTGCAAACACCTTCTTTGCCTTGCCCTCGTAAATCTGCTCCATCTTTTTCATGTGTTCCTGTCTCCTTTGACATCTCCCTGTTTGATTCAAATAATCACGGAATTCTAATTTTAGAAAATCAAAGCTGTTCCAGTTCTTTTTGCATGGCCTCGTCCGCTTCGGCGGACTGCTCCGCGAGCTTTTGCACATACAGCTTGAGCTTCTGGCTCAGCTCTTCGTCCGACAGCGCGAGAATACGCACGGCGAGCAGCGCCGCATTGGCTGCCCCGTCGATGCCAACGGTTGCAACGGGCACACCTTTGGGCATCTGCACGGTGGAGAGCAGCGCGTCCACCCCGCCGAGGTCTTTTCCGCAGACGGGCACGCCGATGACCGGCACGACAGCGTTTGCCGCCATTGCGCCCGCGAGATGCGCGGCCTTGCCCGCAAAGGCGATGATCACACCGATCTCCTCCGCTTCCGCGCCCTTTGCAAACGCGGCGGCTTCATCCGGCGTACGGTGTGCGGAAAGAACCCGCGCCACATGCGGCACACCGAATGCGGCAAGCGTCTTGAGCGCGTCCTTCGCCAGCGGCAGGTCGGAGGCGCTCCCCATGACTACGGCAACTTTTTTCACGCTGAAATCCTCCCTTATCATTCAAATTGAAAAACAAGAATAAGCCTGCGACAAAACAGGCTTATTAAAACTTCATTCTCAGCATCGTGTGCTGGATGACCCCGCCGATATAGTATTGCGGAGAGTACAGCATCGGCATACCTTCTTTGTCGTAATCCAGCTCGTCGAGATACAAAAGCGGCGTTCCCTGCGGCACCTGAAACAACCGCGCCATCGCCTCGTCCGCTACGGCGGGGTTCACCTCGGTGAGGTCCATATGCGGCTCCAGGCCGCAAAACTGCTTCAATAACGAGAAGATTGGCTTTTGCAGGTCCTGCTCGGAATAGTCCTTTTTCTTGATCAGCATCGTCGGAATATAGTCCTCGCAGTAGATCGCGGGTTTTCCGTCCGCGCCGATCAGGCGAATGACCTTGAGCACCATATCCACGGGCGAAATCGCGAGGCGCTGAGACACCGCTTCCCCCGCGGGAACCACCTCATGCTCCGTGGAGAGCAGGCTCGGCTCGTGTCCGGATTGCGCGATCATCTGCATGAACTCAATCTCCATGTCCATGCGCACCGGCACCGCCAGCACGTGGCGATTGATCACGGTGCCGACGCCTTGATGTCGGCTGATGAAACCCTCGCGTTCCAATTGTGCAAGGCTGTCCCTCAGCTGCGTCCGGCTGATGCTCAGGCGCTCTGCAAGCACACCTTCCGGCGGTAACTTGCCGGAATAGCGGTAGGCGCCCTCCTTCATTTCGCGAAGGAGTCTGGAGCGTACCGACTGAATTTGCATCTGCTCGCTCAAACGCTTGCGCCTCCTAATCATACCAATAGGTATTACCAATCTGTAGTACCAACGAAGTAGACTTTAGCACAGCGGAACACGTTTGTAAAGAAAACAATGCGCGTAAGATGTATATTTTTACAGTATTCTTCGCATATCAAATAAGCCTGACCGGAGTTGCTTTTCTCTCATCTATTTTTTAGGTATATATGAAAAAAAACCTCGCGCACTGAACTCGTACGCGAGGTGATTTGCATGAAAAACACTATTGTTGCGCCGGTTCCGCCGCCTGTTCACTGCGCTGGGTACCGAACACGACGAGGATCACGCTCAACACGATCGCGGCGCAGCCGATGAGCTTTTTTGCGTCCATCGCCTCGTTTAAAATCAGCATGCCGAGTATCGTGCTGGTCACGGGTTCCATGGTGCTGAGAAGCGACGCCGCCGTCGAGCCGGAATAGCGCACGCCAAGCTGGAAAAGCCTGACCGCGAGCACGCTTTGCAGCGGCACCATGAGCATCAGCAGCGAAATTCCCTTCACCGTTGCGCCGGAGACATCCAGCGTGTTGGTCGAAATCCCCAGTCCCGCCGCGGCGATGAGACATCCGAGCGAGCTCCAGAACGCAAACGTCCAAACGGGGATATCCCGAAGCGGCGTGCGTTCCAAATAGAGAATATAGAACGCGTAGCTGCAACCGGAGCCGACGGCGAGAATCACTCCGATGATCTGCCCGTGCGCGCTGGTATTGGTCATCAGAACAATCGCGCAAATGCTCAGTAGCAGCGCGATCAGCTTCGGCAAATTGATCTTTTCGCGAAAGAGCAGCACGCAAGCAAGCATCACTACCGAAGGATACACAAAATGCAGCGAGGTGGACATGCCCGCAGGCAGATAGGCATAGGACGAATTGAGCAGGATCGCGGTGAGCCCCTGCCCCGCGACAAACGCCATCAGCGCGTCAACAAGCAGCCGTCCTTTGAGCAGGATCGGCTGCCTTTTTACCACGGCGAGTATGCCGGCAATCACCATTGTCACGATGGAGCGCAGCACCACCTGCGTGGTGGTGTTGATTCCGGTTGTAACGATCGTTTTAAAGAAGATTGGAGACGTGCCGAAGATCATCGCAGAAAGCACCGAGAACAGCACGCCTTTGAGTTTATTCGATCTGTCCGTCACGGGTTCACCACGTTTTGCGCCTTTCCAGAAATCCATGCGGAGAGATTGGCGACGGCGGCGTCCATCAACCGCTGGCGGCTTTCCTTCGGCGCCCAGCTGATATGCGGTGTGATGAGGCAGTTCTTCGCCGTCAACAGCGGGTTATCCGCGCGAATCGGCTCCTCGCTGACCACGTCCAGCCCCGCCGCAAACACCTTACCACCGTTGAGCGCGTCTGCCAGGTCCTGCTCCACGATCAAGGGACCGCGGCTGTTGTTGAGGAGGATGACGCCGTTCTTCATCTTCGCGATGGAGGCGGCGTTGACGATGCCCTTCGTCTCCGGAAACAGCGGACAATGCAGACTGATCACGTCGGATTCTTTGAGCAGCGTGTCCAGATCGACATAGCTGCCGATGGCTCTGCCCGCGTCGTTTTGATACGCGTCATAGGCCAGCACCCGCATACCGAGCGCCTTTGCGATCTCGCCCGTGCGCTGCCCGATGCGGCCAAAGCCGATGATGCCCATCGTTTTGCCTTCCAGCTCGATCAGCGGATAATCCCAAAAGCACCAGTCCACATTGCTGCTCCAACGCCCCGCGTGCACGGCGTCGCTGTGATGCGCGATATGGTGGCAGATTTCCAGCAACATCGCGATGGCAAACTGACCCACGGCTGCGGTGCCGTAGGTAGGAATATTGCAAACGGGGACGCCACGCTCCTTGGCGGCGGCTGTGTCGACAACGTTATAGCCCGTCGCCAGCACGCCGATGTATTTCACGCTTGGGCAAGCAGCCAGCGTCTCCGCCGAGATCGGCGTTTTGTTGGTCAGAATCGCGTCCGCGTCTCCGATGCGGGAGACGATGTCCTCCTTTGCCGTGCGGTCGTAAACCGTCACGGAACCAAGCGACTGCAAGCCACCCCAGCTCAGGTCGCCGGGATTGAGCGTAAAGCCATCTAAAACGACAATTTTCATGTATCTTTCTCCTTAAAACGGGATTGGCCCAAACGAATTTTATCATCGTCCGGGTCTGATTGGTATCCTAAGTTTTTTGAAGCAGTCTCACTGTTTGCTTCGATCGCAGATCGCTTCCGGATCGACCACCGCCCAAATCGCGGTGTCCTCGCGGCCCGCTTCGTCCACATAGTCCCGCGTGGCGTTCTGCCCGAACGGCAGACCGACCGGCTCCGCATCCTGAAAGAAAATCCACTGGTCGACCGGATATTTTGTCAGCACGAGATCGATCAGATCCCGCATGCGAAACGAGCGGATGACCGCGTTACCGATGGTCGAAATCTTGACTTTGCCCGCCTGTTCCAGCCAGAGACCGAGTTTGTTGAAATCATACGGAAACTCATAATAATCCCCCGTGGTGGTGGGCCGCGGCTGGTAGTCCATCATCATGCGCTCCTCAAGTGTACCATCGGGGTTGCGCAGGGTCACCTGCCGCTCGATGGTGTGCCGATCCGGCACCTGCGCGAGATATTGACCGAAATGATGACTCGTGGAGTTGACGTAGGTCACGCCCGCGAGCACGACCTTGGTATTCAACGCAAGCATTTTGCCAAACGCACTCCTAAGATCAAAAGCGGAAATCGCGGGATCGACATTCGTGATCATCTCCGCGTTCTTGCCCACGGCGGAGAAGCTATGGCGGTAGGCAATGCTCCTCTTTGCGTCCGGGAAATGGCGGATTGCTTCGCTGATGGCGCCCATCTCGGACTTATCGTTGACGGGATCGATCACGGGATGCTCCTGCACCTCGTGAATAAAACAGAACGCCGGGGCAACCAGCGTGCCCGCATCCCGGCCCAGCGCCTCAATCAGCGCCTCGCCGATGGTATTGCCCGCGCCTTCCACAAATCCAAACGGACGCATGGCGGATTGCAGCAAAACGGTGTCCCCCGCCTCGATTCCAACATCGCGAAAACCCTTCAGCGCGTCCTGATAGGTGACCCTCTTCATGGCAGCTCTCCTTTTCTCGGTCTGTTGCTCAGCCTACCGCGGTGATTGCGTCGTCGAGCTGCTTTTCGCTCTTGACGCCGACGATGGCGGAGACCACGGCGGGCTGCTCCAGCGTCCAGCGAAGGGCGTAGGCGCTCATCGAGATGCCGCGCGCCTTTGCGCCCGCTTCGATCACTTCCAGCTTATCATAGAGCGCGTCGTCCGGCGAGGCAAGCCACGCGGGCTTTTCTTCCGCGCGGGAGCCCTTCGGGGGTTCCATGCCGCGCTGATACTTGCCGGTGAGTAGTCCGCCCTGATAGATTTGATACGGAATCACGGCGATGTCCTCCGCCGCGCAGAGGGGAATGAGCTCCGTCAGCGCATCCTGCTTGAGCATGCTCAGCGGCGGCTGGCAGACCACCGGGCGCGGAAGGTTCAGCTCGTCCGCCGCGGTCAAGAGCGCGCGGAGCTGCTCCGCGGAGTAGTTGCTCACGCCGTAATAGCGGATTTTGCCCGCATACACCGCTTTTTGCAGCGCACGGAGAATCTCCTCACGCGTAACACCACCGTCAAAGCGGTGCAGATAATATAGATCGATGTAGTCCGTTTTGAGGCGTTTGAGGCTCGCGTCGAGCTGTTTTTCAATCGCCTTTGCGCTGGTTCCCTCGTCCTCCGGCTCCTGACCTACCTTCATGCCGACCTTCGTGGAGACGATCACGCTGCCGCGCGCCATCCCGCGAATCGCGGCGCCAACGATCTCCTCGGCAACGCCGCCCGCGCTGCCCGCAACGCGATTGTAGCCCTCGTACATATTCGCGGTGTCGATATGGTTGATTCCCTGCGAAAGGGCGTATTTCGTGAGCATCACCGCGTCGTCAAACGCGACGGGAGAGCCAAACGTCATCGTGCCCAGCGTCACCGGGGACACGGAAATCTCGGTTTTTGGAATTCGGTTCATCTCTCGTTCGTTCCCTTCTTCTTGTTTTATTCCACAGCGCGGAGCCGCTCGACCAGCGAACCCGCCTCCGCCAGAAATGCTTTTGCAAACGCCGCGTCAAACTGCGGCGCGGGCGCGCGAAAGACGCGATCGTGCATGCCCAGTTCGTGCAAAATGCAGGCAAAGCTCTGCAATAGTCCCCGCCGCATCACGATGACGCAGAGCGCGTTGAGCTCGCTTTGCAGTTGAAACGCACGCTTGTAGTCGCCCGCTTTTGCCGCGCGGTAGATGCCGGCGTAGGCCTTGGGAAACACCGTCGCCCACATACCGATGCCGCCGTCCGCACCGTGGATCACGGCGGGTGCCAGATATTCGTCCTTGCCGCTAAAGACCGCGCAACCTACGGGTTTTTCCGCGATGAGCTGCTGGGTAAAGAAAAAATCGTTGGTGGAGGATTTGATGCCTGTTACGCCCGGGACTGTCAGCGTCTCCAGCACGTTTTCCAGCGAGAAGCTCACGCCCGGCTGCGGCATATAATACAGAATCACGGGGATGCCCGCTGCGGCAGACAGCGCGCGGTAATACTGCATCTGCTGCGCGTGGCTCGCGCCGGGGAGCGGGACGGTGGAGACCCCGTCCGCCCCGCTCTCGGCCGCGTGCTGCGCTAATTCCAGCGCATCGCGCATGGTAAAGGCTCCAACCTGTACCAGCGCGGATTTTTCATGCCGGTGGCAGATATCGATGCCGAGTTCCGCGGCGGCTTTTCGCTCCGAGAGACGCATCTTCATGCCGTCTCCCGTGCCGCCGCAAAGATACGCGCCGTCCAGCGGCTCGCGCATTCCCTGTTCCAGCATCTCGGCAAAGGCCGTTTCCAAAAAGCGATCCTGCGCGTCGCAGGGGGAGCAGGCGGGCACCAGCACGCCGCCCGTCACCGGCTTTTGTGTCATAGTCGTGTTCTCCTTCGTCCGCTCTTTTACTTCGCGGCTTTCAGGTCGGCGATTGCAGACTTGATCGAATCCGCAATGGTCACGAGAACTTCGTCTTCCATGCCGCACCACATCGGAACGGAGAAGCTGTTGTCCCAGAATTTTTCGAGCACGGGGCAGTCATGATCGCCCATGCCCAGCTTCTGGAAGAGCGGGTAACGATAGAGCGGATAGTACTGCACGATGCTGCGAATGCCGTATTTCGTGGTCAGCAGGTCGAGCAAATCGTTGCGATCCTTGCCAAACGCGCTGCCGTCAAAGTGCTGAATGTACTGGTGGCGGACATGACGATAACCTTCCGGAATCTTGTTGAAGGTAATCTCCGGCACGTCCTTGAGCAGATCGCGGAGTTTGTCGTTCTGCGCAATGATGAGATCGGAGAACTTCGTGAGGTTCTTGAGTTCCACGCTGCCGAGGGCGCACTGCGCCTCGCCGATGCAGAAGTTATTCGGCCAGAAGCCTTCGATATCCATGTCCACGTTGCTCATCGCGGGCACCCAGTAACGATCACGCGGGTAAGTGAAGCCGCAAACGCCGTTGTGACGGATGCCGGGAACGAGCTTTGCGTCCTCGTCGCTCTTGACGGTCAGCATGCCGCCCTCACCGAGTGTAGTCATGGTCTTCGCGCCGTGGAAGCTAAAGCAGCCAAAGTCGCCAAAGGTGCCGACGTGCTGACCGTTGATGCGGGAGTCCAGCGCCTGTGCGCAGTCTTCCACAACCTTGATGTTGTGCTTTTTCGCGAGCGCAACGATGGCGGGCATATCGCAGGGCATGCCCAGCAGGTGGACACAGACGATTGCCTTCGTCTTCTTCGTGATCTTGCGCTCGATGTCCTTGACGCTGACGACCCAGGTTTCGGGATCGATATCCGACCAGACGATCTTCGCGCCCTCTTTGCCAAAGGGAATTGCGGAGGCGCAGAAGGTATACGCGGGAATGATGACTTCGTCGCCGGGTTTCACGCCGCAGAGCGTCGCGGCAAGGCTCAGCGCCTGGGTCGCGTTGCCGACGGCAAAGGCGTGGTTCGCGCCCGTAAAGGCTTTAAAATCCGCCTGAAACTGCTCCTGCATCGCGCCCTGCGTCTGGCCCGGGACATCGCGCATCACGCGGACGACTTCCGCAATCTCTTCTTCAGTGTAGGGACGCTGACGCGCGGGAATGGAAACACGGTATCCGGCTACGGCACCGCGGCCGGAAGCATCGCCCGAAATCGCTTTGTTGGACATGGTTATATTCCTCCAGATTCATATTGTAAAAAACTGTTTTTCATCCTGCGGAAGACCTCCGCACGGTTCAGCATCATATTATCTCGCCGTGCCTAGCCCCGCCATGCCGAAACCGCGCGTGTTTTTTCCACTTCGCGTGGTTTTCACACCCGCCGGTGCTTGACGCTTCCCGCCTGCTTCGCGCTATAATGGTGCTATCGGAGGATTTACGATGGAGCACACGCAGGTTAGCGATCAGGTGTTCACCGTACGCGCGTTTGCGGGCGATCTGCCCGTGGAGTGCTTTCTTTCCGCACGCGGTTTTTTAGAGGATCACAGCCTCGTGCGCCCGTCGTTTTCCGAAGACCACGTCCACGCGAGCTTTGAGCTGCTGCTCTGTCGAAAAGGCAGCGGTTATCAGTTTATCGAAGGCGTCGCGCATGCATATACGGACGAGAGCGTCTTCCTGCTCGCGCCGTTCGTGACCCATGCGCATATCGCAGACCCCGACTCCGCGGAAGTGCGCTGTTCCATCCGCTTCATTTTGCCGGATGCCGCCGCGTTTTCCGGCCGCAGCGACCCTGCGCTCTCCGCCGCTCTGGCGCGTCTCAGAAAAGAACAATACGCGCAGTTCTTCGCGAGTCGCCAGATCATCGCGATTGCGGATCTGCTCTCCGAAGCGGTCTGCTCTGCGGAATCCTCCGCGCTGCTCGTGCTTGCGGGGCTTCTCTCCGCGTTGTTTTCCAGCGTGCTTGCCGAGCTTGGCAGACTCTATGGCGGCGCAAAGGGAAAGCGTAGCCCCCATGCTGCGCGCCGAGAGCGACTCCGCACGCAGGCTCATCATCGACAGCTTCTTTGGTCAGTCGCTCGACGGCTCCGCGCGCATCGAAGACCTCTGCGGGCAGGTACACATCAGTCCCAGCAGCCTCAACCGCGTGATTCGCGATCTCTACGGCACCTCGTTTAAGCAAAAGCTGATCGAAGCACGGGTCGCGTATATCAAGTATTATCTCAAGTACACCGATCTGCCGATTCGCGCGGTCGCGGAAAAGACGGGTTTTATCGAGGACAACAAGCTTTCACTCTTCTTTAAGCAACACGCGGGGCTTTCGCCCACGCAATATCGCCAGCGGGAACGGATGAATCCGCCGGAACCCGCGCAAGCCGGACAACCCACATAAAAAAGCAACCCGCAGGGGTTGCTTTTTTTGATTCACATGCGCTATTCCACAACCCGCTCGCTCGCCATACCGATGTCCACGCGCGCGCCGGAGATTTTTCCGTTGATGTGCTTTTCCATCGCGCGGTTGGCAAACGAGGCGGAGAGAAACCGCTCCAACGCAATGCCAAACAGCGCGTAATACGCCAGCACGAGCACGACCAGCAAGCCGGAATACGCGGGCAGCAGCCATAACAGCAGCGCGATCACCGCAACGGGAAGAAGATTGATCAGCAACGTGAGAAAGCTCCTCGGCAGCTCCAAAAACGTGAGATAAAACGCATTTTTGATGATCTGCCCGAACTTCAGGCGATAAGTGACCAAAAGCGAATACACCACCTGCCGCATCAGGAGCGCAAAGAGCACAACCACCGCGCAGAACCCGAACAGTACATAGTAACCAAGCCCCGCGCTGTCGGCAAGATTACCGTAATACCGCAGTGCGCTATAGGCAGCCAGCGGCATCACCCCCTCGATCAGCGAAAACCCCAGCGCCTGCCCAAAGTTACGCTTCATGCCGCCGAACAGCGTTTGCCAGCGCATGCAGGGTTCCCCGCGCGACCAGTTGCGCATCAGCAACGTCAGCCCCGCAAGAACCGGCCCTGTGATGAAGAGGCAGGCGGCAAGGCCCGTAAGATATGCGCCCAAAAACGGCACCGTCTGAAACGAAGCGGTCTCCTCGGCAAGCAGCGATTCCAGCGAGAGCTCCGTCCAGATGCTCGCGGGCAGATAAAACAGATAAGTCAACAGATTGACCGCGAAAAACCAGCTCCAGTAATTGCGGAAGGTTTGGCGAAAGAGCGCCTTGCGTGTCTGCGGGCGTTCCTGCGGGGGCAGGTCTTCGATGGGCGGTGCGGGGAAGAACAGATTCTTAAACATTCTTCTCGCGCTTTCTGACAGCGGCGCCTTCGCGCACGGGGCCTGTTGACGCGCGCACGACGAGCCGCGGCGAATATTCCACCTTGTTGATCACGGGCGGTAGCAGCGCCTCGCTCAGCTCTCTCCTGCGCGCGGTGATTTGATCCACGGCGGCCTTGCAGCGCACCTGCAAATGGTGATCGATGGTGGTCAGCTGCGGGGTGGAGATCAAGGAGGTAAAGATATTGTCAAAGCCGCACACCGAGAAATCGCCGGGTACGCTGTAGCCGCGCGCCTTGATCTCGTCGATGAGGCCGATTGCAGTCATGTCGTTGACGCCGATGATCGCGGTCGCCTTCACGCCGTGCTCCAGCGCCTGACCCATCAACCTGCGCCCGACCGCGTATTCATACGGCATCGCATCCGGCAGCGCGTCCGTCTCCGTTTGGGCTTCGGAAGCGAGCAGTTCCAGGCTGTCCTCGCCCAAACCTTGCGCGCGCAAAAACGCGCGGATACCCTCCAACCGCTGCTGACGCGCAAGAGTGAGCTGATTAAACGGCGTGGACACGAATAAAAACTTTCGGTGTCCCAGCGCGTATAGATGCTCCGAGAGGATCTTGCCCGCGTGCTCGTTGCTCAGCTCGATGGAGCAGATCGGCTGCTCGGCCCGCTTTTCCCCGATCAGGACGGAAGGTACGCTGTCGGCAACGTGCTCCACAATCTCCGGAAAGCTCGGCAAAAACGTAAAGATCATACCGTCGACACGCGTCTTGAGAAACGTATCCAGATAATACTTCTCTAACTCCGGTTTTCTCAGCGTATTGCAGACGATCACGCAATAACCGCAGGAGTCGGCATAGCTCTCCACCGTCTGCACCAGCTCCGCATAAAACGGGTTGTTCAGCGTCGGCGTAAACAGCAGTAGAATTCCGGTGCGCGAGGACGGCGTGCGCTTCTTTCGCTTGGGTAGCTCGTAGCTCAAATCCTGCGCCGCCTGCACCACGCGCTGCTTCGTCTCTTCGTTAAAGAGAACCTTGTCGCTTTCGTTGAGAATCAGCGACACCGCGGACTGAGACACACCGGCACGCGCCGCGACATCCTGAGACGTTACCTTTTTCATTCGATTATTATCCCCCGCAACCCCGATTTGAAACTAATAATTCCTAATAAATTATATCGAATGAACCGCGTTCTGTCAAACGCTTTCTGTCGAATTGGGTGTTTTTTTACCAGTATAACTGCAATTTTCCAAAATATCCAATCAAATACAAAAATAATCCATTCGTACCATAGTATGATTTCTTGACTTTTTGAATATTATTTGCTATTTTATTAGATGTGAGTATTAGTTAAACCGTTTCTAGTCGCGTTGCAGAAATCCCAGGTAAAAAATCGAAACCCGGCGCTCTTGATGCGCCCAAGGGGAACGCATTATGACAAACGCATGCAACGCGCAAACACAATCCCGCGAAGGCGGACGCATTCTCTCGCTCGGCGAGCTCTTGGTAGACCTCATCCCTGTTGAAAACGGCGGCCGGATCGAAAAAGCGGGCGCTGTGTTAAAGGTAGCCAGCGGAAGCGCTGGTATTTTCGCGTGCGCCGTTACGGCGCTTGGCGCGAACAGCAGTTTTCTCGGCAAGATCGGAAAGGACGCGCTCAGCCGCATGGTGTACGACACCATCCGCGATTTTGGCGTCGATATGCGGCACGTGGTCATCTCCGGCGAAGGGCAGATTGGACTCGCGTTTATCGAGTATCTGCCGGATGGCAGCCGCAACTATGAATATTACCGTTCCCACTCGGTCGGCAGCCTGTTTCGCGCCGAAGAGCTGGACACAACGGCGTTTGACGGCGCATATGCGCTGCATTTTCCCGGCATGCTGCTCGACCTGAGTCCCGAGTTGCGCGAGGCGAGCCTCTTTGCCGCGCGTACGGCAAAAGAGAAGGGCGTTTTGCTGAGCTTTGATCCGAATATCCGCACCGAGCTCAACCGCGAGGAATCCCTGGAACGCATGATCGGCGTGATCCGTATGTCGGACATCATCGCGCCGACGCTCGCGGAAGGCCGCATGATCACCGGCAAGGAGTCGGTAGGCGACGTGCTGCGCGCGCTGCACGAGCTAGGCCCCTCCGTCGTCGCGTTGACGATGGATAAAGACGGCGCGGCGGTCAGCAGCGCGGGTCAGGTCGCGCTCTGCGAAGGCATCGACGTACCCGTGGTCGACCCCACCGGCGCAGGCGACACATTCGCGGCGGCGCTGG
The DNA here is from genome assembly GCA_963665375.2 of Christensenellaceae bacterium. Lineage (GTDB taxonomy): Bacteria > Bacillota > Clostridia > Christensenellales > CAG-138 > UBA7703. Next base: position 614,867 of record CAXXUL010000004.1, on the reverse strand, counting down.
TCGTTGCATTCCAGAAGGGTATGAGCCTTTCCGACGCGGCGATGTTCTGTAACTGCGCGGGTACCTTGGTCGTCACCAAGCGCGGCGTGATCGGTCAGGCGATTCCGGCACTGGCGGAAGTGAACGCCTTAATGGAAACCAAGCCATGCAAGGTTCGCCTTGTGTCGCTGGACGAGTTGGATTGACGGGCTCTCAGGAAGGAAGTTGAAACATGAATCTCAAACAACGCTTAAAAAACGGCGATCATCTCGTCGGCACCATGGTGACCACGTTTGCCGCCGCCGATATGGCAAAGCTCTTGCAGCAATACGGATTTGATTTTTTTATCATCGACTGCGAGCACGGCTCGTTTACCACGCGCGAGGTTGCGGATATGATCGCGGTCGCCCGCGCAATCGGCTTGCCCGCGATGGTGCGCATCCCAGAAATGCGGCGCGAACACGCGCTGAAGTTCACCGAGATGGGCGCGAACGGCCTGCTGCTGCCGAACACCGAGAGCGCGGAGCAGGCGAAGATGCTGGTCGACTGCACGAAATACGCGCCCATGGGACACCGCGGCGTCTCCCTCTCCCGCCCGCACACGGATTTTGCCAAGGTGGACGGGGTTTCCTATATGGCGCGCGCAAACGAAGAAAACATTCTGCTCTGCCAGATCGAGAGCCGCGCGGGCGTGCAGCACATCGACGAGATCATGGCGGTGGACGGCATTGACGCCGCGCTGATCGGCCCAAACGACATGACGCAGGATTACGGCAAGCTGGATCATTTTGACGATCCTGAGATCGTGGACGCGTTTTCGCGCGTCATCGCCGCGGCAAAAGCACACGGCAAATTCTCCGGCGCGCACTTCGGCGCGCTCAAGCCACTGCTGCCGTGGGTTTCCCGCGGGATGCAGCTGAATATGTGGAGCAGCGACATCGGTCTTATGTCCCTCGGCGCAACAGCCGGACTGCCCGCGCTACGCGACGCAGGAAAATAACGATAGCAAACAAAAAAGGCCTCGCGGCCTTTTTTATTTGCATTACGTTTACTTCGCGCCGATTCCGAACCGAACGACATCCAGCAGTTGCTCGACCGCGCTAAGAATGCTCTCATCGTTCCAGTCCGCCGGCACAAGTTCGTCCATGTGGTTGAGCAGCGTCTCGATGACGAACACTGCCGTCTCAGTCCGCAAATCCGCGCGAAACTCGCCGCTGGCCTTCGCGCGCTCCACCATGTCCACGAGCACGCCCGCACGCATGTCTCCAAAGCACGCGGTGATCCTCTCCCGCACCTCCGCGTCTTCCTGCAATATCTTGCGGGAGAAGGCGACGAATCGCGGGTCTTTTTTCGCGAGCTTGAGCCCGATCAGCGCCATATTACGAAACTCGTCAAAAAATCCGCTGGATATATGCGAAACGTCCTGTTCCTGAAACAGCCGGATTTTCTCCGTACCGACGCGATACAGCAGCGAAAGATACAGCTCCATCTTATCGCGAAAACGATAGTAAAAGCTGCCTTTGTTCATATTCGCGGCCTTCAGGATGTCGTTGAGCGACGCATCGCGAAACGAATGCGCGGCAAACGCCGTCAGCGAGGCTTCATAGAGCGCGGGCGACTCATCGAGCGGGTTGACGCCGCCCGCCTCCAGCCACTTCAGTTTTTGCGACGTTGCCATGAATCAGTCCGTCCTCCTCGTTGCGCTCGCGCTGCTCTTTTCTTTCGCGCTGCTTTTGAAAATACTTCGGAACAAATATGATCTTGAGCCATATGATAGCAATCACGCCGACCGCGATCAACGCCCACCAATACCTACGCCATGCCGCTCACCTCGCTTTCCGAAAGGTTGCTTTTTTCGAAAACATCCAAACCGCAGCCAGAAACCAAGGAATGCTGACCAGGAACGTTAGGCCGATATAGAACAGCGCAGGCGCGCCGGACAGGATTGCACGCAGCGCGCGATATTGCCAATACATCGGCAAAACATAATAGACAAACTGCCACTGCTGCGGCACAAACATCGCCGAAATCGGTAGAATCATGCCAACCGGTATCAACACCTTGAGCACGGCCTACGGCAGCCACCTGATTGTTTGCAAACCCGCCAACCGCAAAAGTCATCATGCCGGAGACGAATATGCTCGCAAACGCAAGAAGCAGATATTGCGGCAGTATAGCCGCTTTACCGATGATCAGCGCGGCGGCCGATATACCAAAGCCCCCAAGTACCAGTGCGGGAAAGAGCTTTGTCGCCGCATAGCCGCCAAGGCGCATCGGACTGACCGCAACCGCGCGGATCACGCCGCATTCTCGCTCGTCCACAATCGACATGCCGACCGTTGCGCCCCCAATGAAGAGCGACATGAGCAACATCGCAATCATGGTAACAGTATACGCCGTCGTTCCTTTCGCTTCCAGTGTTTCGCTCTTGTAGGCGGGTATCTCGCCGCTTGCGCCGAGCGCCAGCCCCACGATCGCCTGCGTTCCTTCGACAAACGCCTTGTCCTCGTTGCCCTCAACGACGATGCGCGCCATGCCGTCTTTCATCGTGACCCCGACGACGGCGTCCGTTTCCCGTACGCGGGATTCCAGATCCGTGGTCTTATCGTAGCGCTGCACATTCCGCGACGAGCAGCAGTTTTTCCTCTTCCGCCGCGCTGACGGAGGAATCAATCGCGAGTTGAAGTGTGCTGTTGTTGACCGCGCCGAAGATCAAAATAAACACCAGCGCAAGGATCGCGGGCGCGGCGACCATGAAGATGGTGATGCCGTTTCGGAAGATCAGCGCGAATTTCGCGCCGGACGGACGCAACAAACGCCTTCATACTCTCGCCCCTTTCAGATGATTTTTCGCGGACAAATATGCGCGCGAGCAGATAGGAAACCGCACCCCAAATCACGATTGCAACAATCGTGTACCCAAGATCGATCGAACCGCCGAACATTGCGGCGCGGTACGTCCATCAAAATCGGATAAGACGGAATCAGCCGCATCCAGAACGGCGTAAACGCGGGCGAACTATAGCTAATGACCGGCAGCATGTTTACGCTGAGCAGCACCACCATGGAGAAAAACCAGCCGCTCATATCGCGAAACGGCGAAGTATACGCGAGTCCAATCATCGTGAACACCGCCGTGCCGAAAAACGAAAGCAACAGGAACGATCCCCAGTGGATCGATGTGCCGACCGTCAGCAGGCAAATCAGCGAGGCGTAGACGGTGCCGATCAGTGAAAAGAGCAGCGTCTTTGTCAGTATGTATTTCGCCGCGCCAAACGGAGCAACCCGAAGCGCGCGCACGGTTGCCGTCCTGTTTTTTCGGCGAGCATCAGCGCGCCGCCGAGGATAAAGCCGACCATGAGCGCCTCAAAGCAGATAAAGATCGGCGTCAAGCGCAGATTAAACGGTATCTCCTTGGCCTGCGCATCCAAAGAAACCGTCTCGACCGGCGTGAGCCCGCCGTGCATGAGCTCCAGCAGATAGATATTCAGGCTCTTTTCGGAGAACCCCGGATGCACAACCGTCAAGCCGTCCTCGTCAAACAAAAATCCGACAGCGTCGCCTTTGCCAACGGCCTCCCGCAGAGCATCCTCGCTTTGCGCGGGCGTGCCAAACGAAAGGGTTTCCGGCGCGTTCCAGGTCAACGTGGCCAGTTCCGCGGAGAGCGTTTCTTTTGGCAGCGCAAGATCCACAACCAGCACGATGATGAGGAGCGTCGCGGTCAGCACCCAAAATAGCGCGTTGGTTAACAGACGCTTGCTATCCTGCACACAGGTTGAAAGAATGCTGTTTCACGCGGTAAGCTCCTTTCCGGTGACGCGCAGGAAGATTTCTTCCAGCGTCGCCTCCTGCGAATGGAGCTTGACCACATCGGCCTTTGCCAGGAACGCGGTCAACTCGTCACGCTGATCCATCGGAATGACCCGCTCATGCTCCTCTCCGCCTTCGCGGTATACGATGCGCACAATCGCGCCTGCCGTAAATTCGCTTGAGCGCTTCCGGCGTATCCATTGCCGCAATCAAGCCGCCGTAGAGGAACGCGACCGTATCGCTCAGTGCGTCGGCGAGTTCCATGCTGTGCGTGGTGAGAAACACGGCGGCGCCGCGCTGCTTTTGCTCCAGGATCAGCTCGCGGATGCCGACCGCGGTCTTCGGATCGAGTCCGCTGGTCGGTTCGTCCAGAAACAGATACTTCGGGCGGTTGAGCAGCGCACGCGCAAACGTCAGCCGCTGCTTCATCCCCTTGGAATAGTGCGAGATGCGCTTGTTCGCGTCTTCCCGCAGCCCGACGCGCTCCAACAGCTCCATCGGAGAAATCGTCGGCACGGAGAACAGCGCCGCATAATACTTTAAATTTTCTAGCCCGGTCAAGGACGCATACAGATTACTCTGCTCAAACGAAACGCCCGATTTGGTTAAAGAAGCCGGACTTGAGCGTGCGAACGGATGCGCCGTCGTAGAGCACCTCGCCCTGCTGAATCGGTAATAGTCCCGTCATGATGTTTTGAATCGTGGATTTTCCCGCGCCGGAAGGGCCGAGAAAGCCGAATATGCTGCCGCCCTCAACCGAAAACGAAATGTCCGACACGGCAAACGTTCCCTTGCCTTCATAATCGTGAAATACATGGTTGACCTGAATCATATTTCGTCCTCCTTGACCACTCGGTCAAGTTAAGTATAATATTGGTTGACCGATCGGTCAAGAGCCGTGTGAAGATATATTTTTCTACTGATTCGCAAAAAAAAGGCCTTTCGGCCTTTTTATGAGATATTGTTTGGCACTCGTTATTTCACATATGCCTGTACGGTGTTCTTGATCGCCTTAATGCTCTCGCTGACGGTGCCGATGATCAGTATCACCGTGAAGAAGATGATGAAAAAACTGCCCGCCGTTGGCAAACGGGAAAATGTTGGAAAGCCCCGCATCCGATAAAAAGCTTGCAAACTCCGTGCTGATGATATCCGGCTGGTTGAGCAGATAGAGCGCCATCGCCATATCGACCACCTTTTTCGCGATCACGCTGACGCAGACAAACACCGACCAACGTCTGTCGCTGATCTTCGCAATCGCCTGAACGATAGCCAGTGCCAGCGAAACAAGGATCACCGGAACCAGCAGCGACAAGAATCGCTCGCTGAGAATGTTGTAAAACACCATGTCCCCATGCGCAAACATCATGGCAAACGGCAGTTGTCCGGTGCAGTAAAGCATGCCGAGGATCGAGAACAAAATCGAGATCACCAGTTCCGCAATCCCCTCCGAAAGCGGAATGGCGGCCTTGGGATTCTGCACCTCTGGCAGGTCTTCCACACGCCAGCCGTGCTCGCCAACCTTTGGCTTCTTTTCTCCGCTGTGCTCCGCAATGACGAAACCGATCGTCGTCCAAACAAACGCCTGGAACGCGGCGGAGATCCCCATACTGATCCCCTTGGAAATCACTTCGCTAAAGACGTAAGGAATACTGGTTGCTCCCGCTTTCGCCACATCGAAAGCCGAAACCGCAAAGCCGATCAGCATCACCAGCACACCCACGAGCGGCAGAATCCACTTCAGCGCGTTTATATATTCGTCAAAATATGCGGGCGAAATCAGGTAGCGCGGGTGCGTGCGGTATTTTTCCGCCAGCGACGCGGGCGACCCCAGTTCATAGAGCACCTTCTTGATTGCTTCGTCGTTCGCATTCTCCGGTAGCATATCGTAAATATTGGCGCGAAGCTCCTTCTTGACGTCCTCCCGATCCTTCTCGGGCAGACGGCGGGCGACATCGTAGACATATCGCTCGATCAGATTTTTATTTGCCTGTTCCATTTTCCTCTCCCTTTCCGCAGATGGCCTCGATGCTTCTCTGCATGTTCCCCCATTCCCGCAGTAGCTGCTCCAGCACTTCCCGGCCTCGCAGGCTGACGGTGTAATACTTTCTCGGTCTGCTCTCGCTCGTATCCCAGTCGCTGGTGAGAAGCTCCTGACTCTCGAGCCTTCGAAGCAGCGGATAAAGCGTGTTTGCCTCGATATCGATGTGCTGTTCCTGCAAGGTTTGCAGCAAGGCGTAACCATATCTCGGCTCCCGGAGACTTCCCAGCACGGCGAGCGTCAGGCTCCCGCGGCGAAGCTCGGTTAAAAGATTTTGCATCGTGTCAACTTCCGGCATTCGTATCACCTCAAGCGCATTATACTGTGTGTCGCACATCATTGTCAATATCATTTTAATAATATTCTTGCATTATATTTAAAAACGCATTGTTACGAAAAAAGAGGCGCACATGCGCCTCCGTTTTGAGTTCTTCCGTTCTGTTTTTTGCGTTCTCGGTAATAATCGATTGTCCGCTTAACGCCCGCTCGCACCGCCGTCGTCTGCATACAGCACTGTTCCGTCGATTGCGTTGATCATCATGAGCAAGCTGTCGGATTGTGTCGCAATGCCCGCTTCGTCAGACGTACTCTCGCGCGTTCCGGTTGGCGTAGTTCCTTGCAACCTGCCAAATACGCGCCAGACGGGAATCACATAGCAAAGCGAGTTGTCCGCTCCGCAGGCGACGGTCGTAAACGCCAACGAGAATTCGGAAACCGAGAGATCGACGCCCTGATAGGTGACTCCGTAGTTCCACTCCACTGTCGTCTTCCAAAGATTCTGCTTGCGCGCTTCGTTAAGGAAGGACTGGTACACCTGCTCAAATGGCAGGAGCGGAACATTTGCATTCACGCACCCGATCAGGTGTCTGCGGCTTTGCCAGCTGAATGAATAGAGACCCTGTGCGTCATATTGGACCGTGAGCATCTCGTCGCCTCTCAGCGTTCCGCCGGCCTTCCCGATTACGCCGCCCATGACTTCGATTGCATCGCCGATTCCTGCATAGTTGATTGCGTAATGGTCATCTCCGTCGATCACATTGGGCGGGAACTTCGCGTGTACCGCACGGATTCCAAGCTGATCGAGCAGCTGTTTTGCATGCTCCTCTGCTTGCGTTGCGTCAATCGGTTCCTTGTCGGGGGTGACACCTCCATAGAGATTGCCGGGATAAACCGCTATGAGATCACTCTGACCAGAGCCTTCCTGTGTATAGTACGCTTGAATGGTCATCCGCCTGCCGGAGGCTTGATAGAAGTCCGCTTCTCTGCTGATCGGTATATCGATTCCCGCATAATGGATAACCTCGATTTCGTCCGGCAATAGCGTTACGGCATCCGGCGCATCCTGTAGCAGCAGATCGATCTCGTCAATCTGCTGCTGAACCCACATGAGATCGTTCGACCAGTTTTTGTCGGTCAGGAGTGTCGTGTAAATCTCCCTCGCCTGCAAGAGTTCCGATCTTGTGTAGCGCGGTTTCCCTCCGGAAATATCGGTCTGAACCAGCGGCGCGTTTCCGGCAAGGATATCACTAAGCGAATCGATTTCCGCTTGCTTAAACTGCGCATTCTGTAGAAGATACACGGGGTATGCACTTTGCCTAAGTCCAGTTACCGGTGCGTGAACGGAGAGATGCATACCATCCGGCAAGTCCGAAACCTCCTCGTCCACCCGCTGCGGCAGATTGAGACCGCCCTCTTTAGCAGGTTTGCCTGCGGCGATCTGCTCAAACGGCTCGCTTGTGTGCAGCAGGTGCACCCTTCCGGCAATATTGGTGCGCCAGAGTCCGTTAGTCGCCTGGCACGCCGTCGTAAACGCGGCAAACCCCAGCGCAATCACAAGCAGCGCGGAAAGCGCGAGAACACCCTTTGCACTTTTCTTTCGCGCAAACACGCCGCGCACGCGCTGCTCCATCGCACGACGGTCGGTGGTCAGCGCCATGCCGAGGGTAAGAAGATGGTCGGTAGAACGTTTCATCGCACTCTCCTCGCTTGCGTTACCAGTTCCAATTTACCATTCCATGGCGTAGATTTCGCCGGTATCGTTGTTGATGTAAACCCAGTCCGCGAGCCAGTTGGGAACGTAGCGGTCTTTTCCGCTTTCGATGCCTTGCACCTTGATCACGCCCGTCTTTGCATCCGTCTTTGCCCACTTTTCCAGCCACTCCGGCACGCTCGTCCACCTGCTAGGGTCGGATGAGCAGAGGAACGCGGCATCCACAATCAAGCCATCCTGATACATGACCTCGTAGCTACTTCCGTCCACCATAAATGGGTCAATCGTGCAATAATGATCGTCATACACCGCGTTGACGGCGATCAACTGAACCGCATCTTTGCCGAATAGTCCGGTGAAGAGCTCATTCGTCGCATTCATATACTCCTGACCGCCCATCTTCTCATATGGGATGCTGGTCAAGCCCAGCTGTTTGCCGAGGTTCCCATTTCCGCTCAGATTGAGCATACGTCCGGTCTGGCTCGTCAGATCAAAGCTGATCCATCCGTCCTCGATGTGCCAGTAGTTCTCCCGCGCGCCGGAGTAATCCAAATAAAACGTCGCTTTGGGCTCGTCCGGTTGTTCGTATTTTGCGAGATCCTTCCGGCCCGCAAGCGAAATGAGCTTGTTGTAAAACTCAACCGCCTGCGCCTCGGTCATATCGTTCGCGCCCGGCGTTCCCTTTCGGAAATCCTGCGGATGGAGGAGCTTTGTTGCGTCATCCGTCCGCTGCAGATCGGCGCGCCAGAAGACACCCTCCTCCGCGCAGTCGGCATCAGGGTAGACGCAGAGGGTCGTCGGCGTCAGGTTTTGATCGCCAAACACGCTGATTGCGCAATAGAGATCATCGCTGAGCGCAACACGAGTGGTCGCGGTAAAGTGCCAGCCCGCTGTCCCGTTGCCATAGCCGCTTCCGCCGATGTTCTCGGAGTTGTAGACTGTTTTATTGAGAATTTCGGCGACCCGATCGACAGCCGTCGTCGTATCCATGTTGCGAATATCACTCTTCGTATCCTTTTGCAGGGAGGGATGCATCGCTTCGCCCGGCTCGTTTAAGCAGTCCGCAGAAAGGAAGCGGAGGGTCTCCGCCTCCACCGCACCGGAGAGCACGCCATCCTTGGAGTCAAAGCGCCAGATATCCGTACGAAAGTCGGTCGAATCGACATAATACGTTGTCGCTAGATCATTCGGCGTATAGTTTTTCGTAAAGACCGCGTTCGCAATCTTCAGGAACTGATAGGCCGCCGTGAGACGATCCGCGTCGTCCGGATTTTTTCGAATCGTCCAGGTTCCAAGTTCGGGATTTAAGTAGTTTTCCATACGCGGTACATGATAGACCCGCGCCAATTCGAAGGCGTGCTTCAGCTTTTTCATCGCCATCTCTTTGGTGGGCCCAGCGGAGGAGTCCGCCGGTGCTTCCGCCATTACGTTCCCACCGGAAGTAAGCGCGTCTCCGCTGGAAACCATGACGTTCCCGTCGGAAGCCATCGCATCCCCGCCCGAAACGAGTGCATTTCCGCCGGAGGCAAGCGCATTGGAATCGCTCACCGTTGCCTGCCCCGGTTGGCACGCCGTCGTAAACGCGGCAAACGCGAGCGAGAGCGCGAGGATCAACGAAAGAATAATCACGCCCTTTGCGCTCCGCTTTCGTGCAAACACGCCGCGCACGCGCCGCTCCATCGTTCGTTTATCGGTGGTCAATGCCATGCCGAGGGTAAGAAGATGATCTGTATTCATCCGCATTTTCTATTTCCTACCTTTCGATCCAGTCTGAATCAGTCTTTTTGTTCGAGCGTCACGGTCTTTCGTTGCAGCGAAAACGGACGCGTCTCCTCGCCTAACGCAAGCAGTAAATTCACATAGCTCAGCTTTCGCTGGCGGTCAAACCGCGCGACGACCATAGAATCGCAAGCGGTCTCCATGTCCAGCCGCATCAGATAGAGCAGCGCCCAGGCAACCGGATGAAACCAGTAAACCGCGCGCAATAATAAAAGCAGTAAACACACAAGATAATCCTTGCGCCTATAGTGCATGAGTTCGTGCGCCATAGCGAACGCCATACTCTCCGCATTTGCCTCGAAGATCAGCCGATCCGGCAGCAGCAGACGCGGAAACGGCTCCACCGTCAGCGCGGGGCTGTTGATATCCGGCATCAGAAGCAACGGAACCCTCCCGTGAATCTGCATCTCCTGCTTGATCTGCTCGTAAAGTGCGCTGGTCTTTTCCCCCGGCTCGCAACCAAGATTTCTGAGTCTTGCGCGCAATTGCAGCATCAGCACCACGCTCGCGCCAAGCACCAGCACAAAGCCCGCAGCCCAGACGATCAGCAGCCACTGTTGCCAGCTTAGTGGTCTTGCGACGCTCTCGGGTTTGCTCGCAGGATTGCTGTCCGCCTGCGGTTGCTGCGCGTTTGCGCCGCCATCTAACATAGGCACGTCAACTTGCGGTGCAACGACATCCCAGTCCGGTTGCTGCACTGCGGGTGCTGTGTTGATCACAGCCGGCGCAGATGCCGCATCGATCGTAAACAGATGCAGCCCGCTTTCGAACGTAACCGGAATACACAGGCGAAGCACGACGAGAAACCAGAGCGCGTACTTGAGTTGCGGCGAAAGCAGCTTGGCAAACACGCTTCGAAACAGCCAGACGATCAGAAAGATTGCCGTGCTGTAAACCAGAATCTCCAACAGCCGCGTGAGAATGGTTTGTTCCATGGTTCCTCCCCAAAGGTGTAGTGCGGATATGCATGCGCGGATTCGGCAGCGCGCAAAAAGCGTTTATTCCTCGTCTTCGTGCGCCAGTTGTTCGGCAAGGAGGCGCAATTCCTGCTTCTCTTCTCGCGTGAGCTGCCCCTGCTGCGCCATGTGCACCATAATGCTGGATACCGAGCCGAAATAGCTGCGCCGTGAGATCAGGCTCTCTGCCTCGCAGGAGAGCGCCTCGTCCCGCGTGATGGCCGGGCTGTAACGGTTGCTGCTCTTTTGGCGCTGCGCCGTAATCAGGCCTTTTTCCAGCAAGATACGCAAATAGCTGTGATAGGTTTTATAGTCCCAGGCAACACCGGGATTTTGCGCTTGCACGCTTGCGATAATGCCTTTGAGATCCAAAGGCGACTCCTGCCAAAGCGCCTGCAATATAATCCATTCCGATTCCTTCAGTCTTGTATCCATCTGCTTCCCTCCACGATTGTGTTCCTTCAAATCTCGCGCGCTTTCATTTTCTCCGGATTTACGTGGGATATGTTTTGTTTCCCCGTATCGTTCTTAAAGTCTTAAGAATTGTTTTCTTAAAGATATAAGAACACCCTCTGTTTGTCAATACACGCGCTGAAGTGTTCACAATTCCGTTTCAAACACGACGAGTCAGTTTCACAACATAAAATTCCGATAAAAAACCCTTCCCTTGCGAATGATATCCGTCCGCAGTTTGGGAAGGGGGATTGTGTAAATAAAGATAAAGCGAACGAGCAGACCGTTTGGCAAAATCGAATTGTTATGAAAATTCGCGCAAGCGCGGCATCCGATCACAACAAAGGGGTCCCGCCTTTGTATATAACGCCGGATGCCGCGACTTACGACGCGTATCGCCGCCGATGACCCGTTCCGTAAACGGGCACAGCTGCTTGTGCTCACGAGGAGAGAGCTCTCTGAGCGATCCCAAACAGCCGGTCGGCGAATTCGAATGACGGCTTGTTAGGCCGCACCCCATCTTTCAGGCCAGTTTTCAATCGCGAATGTACCAGATCCGCGGCCAAATTCTAACCCGTGGAATATCGTTCTGCTAATAAGACGATTGAGAACCCCCTTCTGTGACAGAATAATTTATGAACTTTTTGTGAACGAACACACGGTAATCGCGCAGGATGTGAGAAACAGTTGTCATACCGCTATACCACTTCATTCGTTTGTGCTATTCTGTTTTTGGAGAAAGCGAGGGCAAAAAACATGTCGACGATCACGCCGGGTCAAAATCGGATACACGAGATTGGAAGCGCCATGCTCCGCCAATATGTGTTGGAAACACCGCTGGGCTGGATCGCGATCGATTCCGGTTATGCGGGCGGGTTTGCTGCATACGGCAGACGCGTTCCGATCAAGGAAATAAAGCTTGTCTTTTTGACCCATGCACACAACGACCATGCGGGGTTTTTAGCCGAGCTGCTCCAAAAAAGCGGCGCAACGCTCGTCGCCTGCGAAGCGAGCCTGCCGAGGCTCGCCTCCGGCGAAAACGCCATGCCGGAAGGAACGGGCTTCACCTCTCGCTTTGGCCTCGCCCTGAGCGCGATGATGAAGCACTCCGCCTTTTCTCCGGTACTGCCGAAGGACGGCGACATCATCCTCACAAGCGAGGTGGATCAACCGTTTCACACGATGGGACTTCCTCTTCGCGTCGTCTGGCTGCCGGGACACACGGCGGACTCCATCGGACTCTATCTGGAAGAAACGCACGAGCTCATCTGCGGGGACGCGGCGGCAAATGCCGTCATCGCGCCCGCGAGACAGGCGATCCTAATCGAGAATATCCCCGCGTTCGCGCAATCCTGGGACAAGATCATCGCGCTGAATCCTTCACGCATCTACCCCGGCCACGGAAACCCGTTTTCGCCGGAGGATCTCGTTAAATACCGGGATCGATTGAATCGGCTCAAACTCTTATATCCGAAAAAGCACTGATGCAAAAAACACCGTCTCCGGTCTGCCCGGAAACGGTGTTTTGATTTGATCGATTAAAGTTTCTTTCGATAGCAAATGCTCTCTTTGACGCCCACGTAAGGCGGATAGTTTGGGATGCGCCCGTACCCCGCCGCCTCGTAGAGGCGAATCGCTTCCGGTTGCAGCACGCCCGTTTCCAGCACGGCGAACGAATAGCCTTCTTCTTTTGCCCAGGCCTCAAGCTCCGTCATCACCGCACGCGCCAGCTTTCGCCCACGAAATACTTTTTGTACGAAGATGCGCTTCATCTCCACGGCGTCCGCCGAAAAGGGCTTGAAGCAGCCGCACCCGGCAGGCATATCATCCCAGTAGACGACGACCGCATTTTGCACGTCCTGCGAGTGGTTATGCGGGCCGAAAAACTCCATCTGAGCGCCGTAACGCTCGTTCAGCTCCTCGTCCAGCTCCGCGACCATTGCGGCGAATGTCTTATCTTTGCCCGTACAGCGGATCACACTCAGCATGCTTAATGCTCCTCGATGTATTGATCCAGCGATTCATGATAGACGTCGATGCGCGTCTCCTTCGGATCGGTCGGTTCGCCCAGCACCAAATCCAGCATATGGTGCGGCGTTTTGCCGCCGATTGCCATAGACTTGATGCACGAAACGCAGTAGACCGCGACGTCGTCGCATGGCATCTGCGAGGCGCGCTTCTTTTGAAACGCGGTGACTTCCTCAATGGAGATATGCGGGTAAAAATTATCCCCGCAACAGACGGATTTTGCGCCCGAAAAGGGGCTCTCGACCACCTCGATATGCATCTTGTCCAGAAGGTTTCGCACCGCGGCGTGAACCTGCGGCTTTTTGCGAAACGAACAGGAGTCGTGCACCGAGAGCTGCATGCCGTCGTATGTCGGCAGCGGCAGAGCGGGGATCGCGTCCAGCACTTCCCAAAGGGAAATGGTCTGAACGTCCTCGTAAAGAGAGCGAAATCTGCGGTCGCATCCAGCGCAGTTGTTGATGATGGTGGAACCTTTGGGCAGATTTGGCTCGTGCCGGCAGCAAGTGTTATGCAGCTTGGTCGGTAAAAACCTGCGGTTGAGCAGATGGAGCACTTCCTCCACCGCCTCCGGTTTATACAGGCTCATTGCGCAGCCGGGGTTAAAGTAGCATTTGTCGGGATCGATGTCCTCCAACGCAATACTGGGTATGCTAGGGTTCCCGGGGTCGTCCATTGAGAAACTCTTCCTCCTTATAATGATTCATTTGTTTTGTATCTGTTCTAAAAAAGAAACTTGCCTTTGGTGCTTCTTTTTTGAGCATTTCGGTTGAGATCAGGAGAAACTCTTCCTCCTTATAACAATTCGTTTATTTTGTATCTGTTCTAAAAAAGAAACTTACCTTTGGTGCTTCTTTTTTGAGCATTTCGGTTGAGATCAGGAGAAACTCTTCCTCCTTAAAATATTGATCTGTTTGTCTATCGCTTCAGCGATAAATTTTGATGTCTCTTTCGTTTAGGCTATAGCGCGCACGCAAATATTCATAAAGGTTCGCGCAGGCGAGCGCGTCGTCCAGCGCGTTATGATGGTGCTCCAGTGGAATATTCAACCCCGCGCAGAGATCGTTGAGCCTGTGACTGCCAAATGTCGCCTTCGGAATATGCTTGCGGGACGTCTCCAGCGTGCAGATATACTTCCAGTTTTCGGCATACAGGTTTTCACGCAGCAGCGCCTTTCGAATCACCGGCAGATCAAACAGCGCGTTGTGCGCAACCAGCAGGCATTCGGTGAAATACGGCTTTATCTTCGGCCAGAGCTCGTAGAGAGACGGTTCGTTCTCCACATCGCCCGGCCGGATGCCGTGGATTGCGATGTTTGCCGCGTCAAACTCGTCGCAGGGATTGACAAGATAGTGCAGCCGCTTCGGCGCCTCTTCTCCATCCACGCGAACGATGCCGATGGAACAGATCGAGCGGGAATAGCGGTTCGGCGTCTCCACGTCCACAGCGGTGAAAGAATCCAGTGCATCGCGTATAAACAAACCTGGCAATCCGCGCGCTCCTTTCGATCCTATGACGACGGGTCAAGTTGGATCATAGACGCTATTATATCATACCCGCGCGCGAAAAAAACGCCGACTTTCAGGCAATATTTCCCTTTTTTCACCGGTTTTGCGCGGGCTTAGCGCTTTCCTTGCGCGAAAAAACATGGTATAAATACAACAAAGAATGACAATAAGCAGAAATTCACATTTCCCGTATTTCTACGGAATACAGATCGGAAATCAACCATGAACCACACGCCCATTTGCTATATCGTCTGCGCGCTGCCGCAGAATCATCCATTTCAGCCGGAAAGCTGCGATCTGGTCATCGCGGCGGACGGCGGCTACGCGCAGATGGGCGGCGTTCGCGCCGACCTCGTGGTCGGAGATTTTGACTCTCTCGGATATGTACCCGAAAGCGAGAACGTCGTTCGCCATCCCGTCGAAAAGGACGATACGGACACCATGCTCGCCGCGCGGATAGGCCTAAGCCGCGGATACCGCGCGTTTTTGCTACTCGGCGGCGTTGGCGGTCGGCTCGATCACACGCTGGCAAACATTCAAACCCTCGCGTTTCTGCGCGAAAACGGCGCGCGCGCAGCGCTGCTTGGCGAAGGGGAAACCATCACGTTCATGCAAAACGAATCGCTGCGTTTTCACGCGGGACTGAGCGGCATCCTCTCCGTCTTTTCCTTTGGCAAGGAGGCAGTCGGCGTCTATGAGCGGGGCTTAGCCTATGCGCTCAACGACGCGACGCTGACGGACACAAACCCGCTGGGGGTCAGCAACGCCTTTACCGGTGCTCCCGCCGAGGTCAGCGTGCGGGAAGGCCGGCTTGTCGTTCTCTACGCCGGACTGCCGCAGGACAGCGACTTATTCGGCGAAACCTGCTCAACGAAACAGGTTGAATTTGACGAGAAATTGAAGTAACCCTGTTATCTTATCGTTGACCCGCAGAATTTGCGAGTTTTTGCATTTGTGTTGAACGCATTAGGGAGGGGTACGATGTTTCACATTCTCGTCGTGGAAGACGACCGGGCGCTGCGCGAATTGTTTTGCACCGTGCTCTCGAAAAACGGGTTCGTCTACCATGAAGCGCGCGACGGCGTGGAAGCCTGGGACGTGCTCGAAAAACAATATATCGATCTGATCGTGACGGATATCATGATGCCGAACATGAACGGCTTTGAGTTCATCAAGAGTCTGCGGCAAAACGCGCTGAATATGCCCGTTCTCATCATCACCGCAAAGGACAACTTTGAGGACATGCAGAGCGGCTTTCTCGCGGGAACGGACGACTACATGGTCAAGCCCGTCAACGTCAACGAGATGATCCTTCGCATCAACGCGCTATTAAAGCGCGCGCAGATCGTCAACGAGAAGAAGATTCGCTTTGAAAACGCGGAGCTTCGCTACGACGACCTGACCGTTTGTATTGCAGGCGATTGCAGCGTGTTGCCGCAAAAGGAGTTTTATATTCTCTATAAGCTGCTCTCCAACCCTAACCGCGTGTTTACCAAGCAGCAGATTATGGACGAAATCTGGGGCATGGATACCGAGAGCGATCCGCATACGCTGGATGTACACATCAGCAGACTTCGAGAGCGCTTTAAGGATACCGCGCAGTTTGAGATCATCACCATCCGCGGCCTTGGTTACAAGGCGGTAAAAAAGCATGGCTAAGTTACCGCAGATCAAAGCCCGCCCGCGCGCGGCGCAGATCTTTGCCATGATCATCGCGATCATTATCGCGGTCTCAATGGCGCTGACCTTCGGCGTTATCTTTGTGCTTCTCAAGCTCAAGATCGATACAATCACGGCAATCGTGACCTCCAGCGCTTATATGGGCATCTTCTCAACCGTGATCGGAATCGGCATCTCGGCCTACACGAGCACAAAGATGCTTTCGCCAATCGTGAAGATCAACGATGCGGCGAAGAAGGTCTCCCGCGGCGACTTCTCCGTCCGGCTGGAAGAGAAGAGCATCGCGAAAGAAATCGAAGAGATCGCCACAAGCTTCAACATCATGGTCAAGGAGCTCTCCAACACCGAGACACTGAGAAGCGATTTTGTCAGCAACGTTTCCCATGAGTTTAAAACCCCGCTATCCGCAATCGAAGGCTATGCAACGCTGTTACAAGACGAGCGCCTGAGCAAAGAGGAACAGGCGACCTATGTCTCCCGCATCCTCGAAAACACCAGCAGGCTCTCCAAACTCACGCAGAGTATCCTCTCCCTCTCCCAGTTGGAGAATCAGGAGATCGTGCTTCAACAGGAAGCCTATATGCTCGACGAGCAGATTCGCCGCGTACTGTTGAGCTATGAACCGCTCTGGGAGGAAAAAGAGCTCAATATCGACCTCGCGCTGGAAGCCACGCAGATCTATGGCAGCAAATCGCTGCTGGCGCAGGTTTGGAGCAACCTCATCGACAACGCGATTAAGTTTTCGCGTCCCGGCGGAACGCTCTTCATCTGCTGCGGTGTGTTCGACGGCAAGGTCGTCGTCCGCATTCGGGACAACGGCATCGGCATGACGGAAGAGGTTCGCCAGCACGCGTTTGACAAGTTTTACCAGGGCGAACGCTCGCATTCCGGTCAGGGCAGCGGGCTGGGACTCGCGCTGGTGCGGCGGATTATCTCCCTCAGCGGCGGTACGATTGAGTTGATCAGCAAAGAAGGAAAAGGCACGGAGATATCGGTCTTTCTGAAAAACGAACCCGCAAAGCTCTCATAGATCACGAACGAATGATGTTATACAAGCCGGACGCACCTGCGATCCGGCTCTGACCATCAAAAAACCAGCTTTTTGACGGGACAATTGCGTTTTGCCTCTCGCCCTTCGGGCTCCCGGGCGGCAAATCGCACAGAGAATCCGCCCGTTCCGGGCGATCCGTTGCGTCGGAACAACCGACGCAGCCGGAATGTATGGGTCAAGGGTTGCGACCCTTAACAATCCAAAAGCTTTTTCGTAAGTTGAGTCGGACGCACATGCGATCCGGCTTTTTCTAACAAAAAACCGCAACACTTGCTTGCGCCAGTGTGTAGAATAATCCAGACTATAACGGATAACACAACACAGAAGCGCGCTCGAGTTGAGGATTTGTTGAAGTTCTATTGAATATTGTTTGAACTAAATTCGCTAAACTATTTATTGTGTATTCGCGTCAAGCGAACCTGAGAATTGGAGAGATATTTATGTCTTATACGCTTGTTGCAGATAGTAGCTGTGATCTGACGGATGAATTACGCACCGAATGGGGCGTGAAGAGCGTCCCGCTGACGTTGACCCTTGGCGAGGATTCCTATGTGGACGACGAAAAACTGGATCTGCCGGACTTTATGGCGCGCATGAAAGCCTGCAAGGCGCGTGTCGGCTCCGCTGCCCCATCGCCGGGACTGTATGCCGAGGCGTTTGGCAAGGACGACGCGTTTGCCGTCACGCTCTCCAGCAGCCTCTCCGGCTCCTTTGCCAGCGCGATGACCGGCAAGGAGATTGCGGAAGAAGCGGGCGCAAAAGTGCATGTATTCGACTCGCGCAGTGCAGCCGCAGGCGAGGTGCTTCTGATCCTCAAAATCCGCAAGCTGATTCAGCAAGGACTGGAAAAGTCCGAAATCATTCAGAAAATTGAAAGTTTCATCAAGGATATGAGCACGTTTTTCGTGCTGGACAACATCGACAATCTCTACAAAAACGGCCGGCTCAATCGCATTACCGCGACTCTGATTTCCACGCTGCACATCCGTCCCATCATGGGCGCAGATCGGGAGGGAAACATCTCCCTCGTTTCGCATGTACAAGGATGGAAGCAGGTCGTCAGAAAGCTTGCCGACACCATTGAGCACGTCGGGCGCGACACAACAGGCCAAAGCCTTGTCATCACCCACTGCAACAACCCGACGATGGCGGAAGAACTCAGGGCGGAGATCGAACGGCGCTACCATTTTTCCGAAATTCTTGTGCTGCCGACGCGCGGACTCAGCTCGCTTTACGCAAACGAAAAAGGCGTGATCATGTCATTCTGACGCTTGTTTGAAAAGATCGCTTACGAAGAAACATGATTGAACGCTCCTGATCCGATCAACAAAAATATAAACACCACGGAGGTAATGCATGCAACCTTATGTCCTGACCTGCTGCTCCACAGCCGATCTCTCAAAGGAATACTTTGACAAAAGAAATATTCCCTATGTCTGTTTCCACTTTACGATGGATGGCGTGGAGTATTTTGACGATTTGGGCCAGAGCATGCCGTTTGACATGTTTTATGCGCGGATATCTGCAGGCTCTATGCCCACGACCTCGCTGGTCAATACTGAGCAGTTTGTTGCGTTTTTCGAGCCTTTTTTGAAAGAGGGCAAAGATATTCTGCATCTTACGTTCTCCTCCGGCCTCTCCGGCACCTATGCCAGCGCGCTGATTGCCAGAGACGAGCTGAAAGAACGCTATCCTGAGCGGCAGTTGATCGTTGTCGATTCCCTCGGCGCTTCCTCCGGCTATGGTCTCATGGTCGACACGCTCGCGGATATGAGGGATAACGGCGTGTCGCTTTCGGAAGCCACGGCATGGATCGAGGAACACAAGCTCAACATGCATCATTGGTTCTTCTCCACCGACCTGACGCACTATAAGCGCGGCGGACGCATTTCGCCGACCGCGTTTGTCGTGGGTTCCATCCTCGGCATCAATCCGCTGATGAACATGGACGACGGCGGTCACCTGACCCCGCGCTTTAAGATCAACGGCAAAAAGCGCGTGATGCGCGAGATCGTCAAACAGATGGAGCTGCACGCGGAAAACGGGCTGAATTACGATAAAAAGTGCTTCATCTCCAACTCCGCTTGCTTAGAAGACGCAAAGGCAGTCGCGGCGCTGGTGGAGCAGGCCTTCCCGAAACTAAACGGCAAGGTGCTGATCAATAGCGTCGGCACGGTCGTCGGTTCCCATACCGGCCCGGGCACGGTGGCGCTCTTCTTCTGGGGCGATTCCCGCAAGGGCACCTGATCAAACGCACATGAACTCCCGTTCGTTCGAGCGGGAGTTTTTTGATTTCGATAACGCTTGGCAATCTGCACCCATCCCCTATGATTTCTATATCACTCGTACATGGAAGGATCGCATGAAAAACCGGATGCGCGTAAAGAAACAAACACTGATCCTGATTGCCGGCATTGTTTGGGCCATTGCGGGATTCAACATCGTTCGAATCGGGCTGATCGCCTACCAGGGAAACTTCAACTGGTGGCGCGGGCTACTTTCCGCCATCGTCTACGGGGCTTTTCAACTATTTGTCTTTGGAAAAATGGTCGGAAAGCATACCAGCAGGATTCTGCAATATGAGGAAGAGCGACAGAACTTCTTTCGCTTTTTCGATACGCGTGCCTATCTGATCATGGCGTTTATGATGACGCTGGGTATCGGATTGCGGGTGTCCGGCGTTGCGCCGAATACATTCATCTCGTTTTTCTATACCGGACTTGGTGCGTCGCTGCTCACCGCCGGTGTATTGTTTGTCCTGCAATACATCCTCGTGATGAAAGAGCGTAAAAATCCAACCTCTCCTTCCGGTTCATAATTTACTCTGATTTACCCGATCAAAGCACGCGACAAGCGTGCTTTTTTCGCGCGCCAGAACAAGTCTCGCGATTCAAACTTTAATCAAACACTCAAGAACCCATCACGATTTCATCACAACTGCGCTTTATCATGAAAGCATACCAAGTAAACACAGGAGGCACACAATCATGAAACAGAAACTTACGATCGCCATTGCCGCGATCCTCACATCCTCACTCTTACTGGCAGGCTGCTCCGCGTGGACAGCTCCTGCCGAAACGACCGCGGACGAGACGCTTTCTTACGGGGCCTATTCCGCAAGGGAAGACGAGGCATTGACTGGCACCGGCTACCGCGGCAGAAGCGAAACCGCGGGAAGCAACTACGCCGCAGACAGCTACGTTGCGAACGACACCGTGGAAGACAGCTATTATGACTACGGCGCAAACGGCAATAACGGTAACGGCAACGGCCTAGGCCTTGGTTACACGGACGATTGCGACCCCATCTATGACGGCACCACGACCGCCGACCCGAACTACACGCTCACCGATGCGGACAAGACCGCTTCCCTCACGGGTTACGGTTCCGCGGGAGCGCTCGCCGACGAGAGCCTGTCGCTAGCGGATATGCTCACCTACGCGGTGCAGGACGAATACCTCGCCCGCGCCGAATACGACCAAATTCTGAGCGATTTCGGCAGAGTCCGCCCGTTTACCAATATCATCCGCGCAGAAGAGACGCATATTGACGCGCTGCTCCCGCTGTTTACGGCCTACGGCATCACCGCCCCCGCTGACGAGGGCGCAAGCCGCGCCGTGAGCACGACGAACCTGACGGAATCGTATCAAGCGGGCGTCAACGCGGAGGTCAACAACATCGCCATGTATGAAACCTTCCTCGACCAGAATCTGCCGGACAACGTGCGCATCGTGTTTGAGAGCCTCATGCACGCCTCGGAAAATCACCTGCGCGCATTCCAGAATCAGCTGTAATTCCATACAAACCAACCCGACAAAAAACAGGAGGTAACGTCATATGTCCGCCACCCCCGTCACACCGACCACCGCCCGCGAGAAGCGTCTTTCCCTCTTTTCACGCATCATTCGCTGGGTGACGCTGGGCAGCTTTCTCACCTTTGTCCTCGCGGCGACCATGCTGCACACGCTGGGCTACGTCGGCCCGTCCATCCACGCGATCTGTCCTTACGGCGGGTTGGAGTCTATGCTCTCGCTCATCGCCGTCGGCACATTTCTCAAGCGGATCGTCATCGGCACGTTCGTGCTCTTCGGCACCACGATGCTGCTCTCCGTCGCGATGCGCCGCTCGTTTTGCGGGCAGATCTGCGCTCTGGGAGCATTGCAGGAATTCTTTGGTAAGATCGGTCAAAAACTCTTTAAAAAGCGCCTGACGGTTCCGAAAAAGCTGGACGGCATCCTGCGCTACCTGAAATTCCTTGTGCTCGGCGTGACCATCGCGATGGCGTGGATCACCGGGGAACTCTGGATTACGCCTTATGATCCCTTTAACGCGCTGGGACATCTTGCGGACTTTAACGCGCTGACGACGTCCTACCTGATCGGGTTCATCGTACTGATCGTTTCCCTGTTGGGCAGCGTGGTCTATGACCGCTTCTTCTGCAAGTATCTGTGTCCGGCGGGTGCGCTCTACGGCGCGGTCGGCAAGGTCAGCCCCTATGCGGTTCGCGTCGACGAGAACACCTGCATCCAGTGCGGCAAGTGCAACCGTGCCTGTCCGATGAATGTGGACGTGATGAACGCGAAAAACGGGCGCGTCACAAGCATGGAGTGCATCAACTGCAACGAGTGCGTCGCGGTTTGCCCCGTGCAGGGCGCAATCCATACCGGGTTTTCCAAGAAGGCGAAGATTCATCCGATACTTGCGACCATTCTCGCGCTTGTGCTGTTCTTTGCCCCGATCGGGATCGCCGCGGCGACGGGGAACATGCAACTGCTGCCCAATAAATACGAAGGGTTGAGCTGGGGCATTCCCGCCGAGTCCAGCGAGGGCGGCGGTGGCGAAGGCAAAGAGTCGCACGAAGAGGAAGCGCTGCCCGCAGTCGAAACGGCGGAAGAGGACTACGAAACCATCAACGGCTACGCGCCGAGCGACCTGCGTGGATCGTATACGCTGGCGCAGACGGCGGATCTCCTCGGACTATCTCTTGACGAGCTCTATGCCCGTCTGGGACTGCCGAACGATTATCCCTCCGCGCTGTCGCTGAGCGACGCCGCCGCGGATATGGGCATGGGTCTCAGCGACTTCAAACACCAGTTGTTTGATTAAAGCAGCTACACAAAAACAGGACTCCGGCGACTGCCGGAGTCCTGTTTTGTGTTTCATCATTCAATCCAAATCCATCGTCTCAAACCAAAACACGGTTCGTTCCTCGTTGCTCTCCACGCCGTAATCCACCCCGTGGCGGGTGAGAATGCTCTTCACGATGGCGAGGCCAAGCCCTGTGCCGAGGCCACCCGCTTCGCCGGTGCGCGGCGCGCGATGGTAGCGATCCCAAATCTTCGGCAATTCTTCCACCGGAATCGGTTCCCCCGCGTTCTCGATCAAAACCCGCCGGTGCGTTCCTCGCGGTTCACAGGTTACGAATACCTGCGTTTGCGCTCTTGCATGCCGTATCGCGTTATCCAGGAGATTGCTCACCACCTGCGTAAACTGCCCGCGGTCAAATCGAACATCGCCGCCGTCGCAAACGAGCGAGAGCGAAACCTCCCGCTTACCCGCCGCGAGCGTAAAGCGCTCCACGATTTCCCCCAGCGTATCCGGTAGCGAAAAATCGGCTGGCGTCATCGCCTCCGCGCCGGACTCAAGCTTGGAATAATCGAGAATATCGCTCACCAGCGCGCCGAGCCGTGCGGATTCCTCACCGATTGCGTTAAGCTGCGCCGTGCGCTTCTCCTCGTTTGGCCAGGTCACGTCGCGCACGGTCTCCGCGTATCCGCGTATGATGGTCAACGGCGCGCGCAGTTCGTGGGAGACGTTTGCAATCAACTCCCGCCGCAATTCCTCCGTTTTGCCCAACTCGTCGCCGAGTTCGTTGAGCGCGCGCGTGAGCTGACCGATTTCATCTTTTGTCGTCACGCGTGTTTTGACCGAATAATCGCCCGCCGCCATGGTCTTCGCGGCGTTGGTCACCGCGACGATCGGCCGCGAAAACAAGCGCGACAGCACGAACGAGAGCACGAGCGCCGCCGCGACGAGAACGGCGGTAATGATCCAAAGCTGCTGCAACAACACGCGGGAAGCCTCGGATACATCTACCAGCGAAAACACCAGAAACAGCGTTCCGCCGTCAACAGCCCTGCTCAAGAGCGCATATCGCGACTCCGTCGTCTCGGTTTGCAGATATTCCACGCCGCCGCCTGCGCGCTCAGTGAGCTCCGATATCTTTTTGACGATCTGCCCACGCATGGGGATGCCTTCCGACTGATACACCACGCTGCCGGATTCGTTGACCGCAAGCAGGCTGACGTTGAGCGCGCTCTCGATTGCGGCATAATCGGTGCTTGCGTCGATCACGACGCCGGAAACCGCGCCGTCGATGGTGGCGACGCGCTGATTGAGGTAACTGTCGCCCAAAAACACCGCCTGCACGAGCCAAACGAGCGCGACGGCAAGCGCCGCCATGCCGAAAAACGCCAACGCGAGTTTTGCCGAAATACGCTTCATGTTCCGCCTCCCGAAAAGCGATAGCCCGTGCCCCAAACGGTTACGATGTGCTCGCGATAGGCGCCGAGCTTTTCGCGCAGGCTCTTGACATGCGTATCCACCGTCCGCGCGTCGCCGAAAAAGTCATATCCCCAAACATGGTTGAGCAACTGATCCCGCGTAAAGGCCACCTCCGGTCGCGACACGAAGAATGCGAGCAGATCAAACTCCTTCGGGCTTAACGCAATCGTCTCGCCGTCGATCTGCGCCGTGCGCGCGGTTGCGTCCACACGAAGTCCGCCAAGGGTAAATGCCGCGCTCGCGGTCTGGGTCGCGCCCGCGCGCTTGAGCAGCGCCTTCATACGCGCGATGAGTTCCCGCGGGCTGAAGGGCTTGCCGATATAGTCGTCCACGCCCAGCTCAAAGCCGAGCAAACGGTCGTATTCCTCGTTTCGCGCGGTGAGCAGGATCACGGGCACCGTGCTGGTCTTTCGAATTTGCTTGAGCACGCCCCAGCCGTCCAGCCGCGGCATCATTACATCCAGCACGACGAGGGAAAAGTCGCCCGCGGCAAACAGGCGAAGCGCTTCTTCGCCGTCTCCCGCTTCCACAAATTCCCAGTCCTCCGCCTGCGCATATTCCCGCACGATGGAGCGGATGCGCGGGTCGTCGTCCGTCAACAAAATCCGGGTCAAACCATTCGCCTCCCAAAAGACAGAGTATCGCTTCATCAAACTATGTCATCCTCTTGATCGTACCATCGATTCCGCCCAAAAGCACGAAAAAAAGCTGCTCTTTCTTCGGGCAGCCTTCTCAACTCAAAATCGCCTTCTACTTAAAATCACTTTCTGCTCATAATCACTTTTTGCTCATAATCACTTTTTGCTAAGAAATGCTTTCTTTAGAAAAAAACAACCTACACCCGG
The DNA here is from genome assembly GCA_963665375.2 of Christensenellaceae bacterium. Taxonomy (GTDB): domain Bacteria; phylum Bacillota; class Clostridia; order Christensenellales; family CAG-138; genus UBA7703. The sequence goes on along the minus strand of CAXXUL010000004.1, from coordinate 590,186 downwards.
TCACGCCGGACAAACATGTAGACAAAGATCGGCACGATGAACACCATCACCGCGATACCGCTCGCGATGAAGCCCATCCGCGCACCAAACCAGTTGTCCATCGCGCCGACAAAGAGGTTACCAATCGGCGACGAGCCCGCGACGATCAAGGAATACACGCTCATCACGCGCCCGCGAAAACGGTCGACCGTATGAATTTGCAGGTTGGAGTTCGCGGTGGAAAGATAAGTAACGAATAAAAATCCGCCGACCGCGAGCGAGAGACTGGTCGTGAGAAAACTGTTGGTGTTTCCAATCAAAATCAGGATGAGTCCCGTCAGTGCGGGCAGGAAAAACAGAATGAATCGTCTTGGCCCGCTCTTGCTCAACGCCGCGACAAACAGCGCGCCTGTAAGCGCGCCGGCACCAAGCGTGGACATCAAAAACCCGTAACCCGTCTCCGCAAGGCCCAGCACCTGCGTTGCAAACACGGGGATGGTCACGCCATAGTTGAGCGCGAAGATGGAGACTACGGTCATGAATAGCATCGTGGTAAAGAGCGTCTCGTTGTGAAAGATATATTTGAGCCCCTCGCCGATGCAGACGAATACCCCCTGCTCCTGCTTTTCCTGCACAACCTCGCAGGCGATCGGATGGATGAAAAAGAGGCTGATGAGCACCGCGAGAAAACTCAGCGAATTGATCAGGAAACAAGCGGAGACGCCGAACGCGCCCATCAGTATGCCCGCGATGGAAGGCCCGATCATGCGCGCAACGTTGAAGGTCAGGGAATTGAGCGCAATGGCGTTCATGAGGTCGTCGTGGCCCACCATCTCAACGACGAACGATTGCCGAAGCGGCATGTCGAGCGTGTTGACGAGGCCGAGCAAGCTCGACGTCACGAGCAGGTGCCAATATTGGATTCCGCCGGAGTGAACGAGCAGCCAAAGCGCAAACGTGATCACAAGCGAAAGTGATTGGGTGACGATCAGCATCCGCTTCTTGGGTAGGCGATCGATCAGAACCCCCGCAAACAGGGAAAACAACAGCGCGGGCAAAAATTGCAGCGCGCTGACCACACTTAGCAGCAACGCGGACTTCGTCAGCGAATACGCAAGCCAGGGCTGCGCAGTATTCTGCATCCACGTGCCGATGGTGGAGATGCACATGCCGAAGAAATAGTAGCGATAGTTTTTGTGTTTGAGTGAGAGAAACGGGTTGTTCAGCCCGATTCTTTGAGGGTTCGTAGACATAATCGGTATCGATCCTCCGCTCGATTTCGCGCAAACAGCGGGCTTGCGCGGCAGAGCGACTATGATTATAACACCGGATGGCGTGTTTGCGAATCCGGACTTAAAAAATACTTTCCGTTAAGCCTGCTTCCACGGGCGCGCTTTGCTGAGCCACCCGCGCGCTTTCCAATATTCCTTTTCCGTTGGAGAAGAGCTCCAGTTCGCCTTCTGCATGCCCGCCATCATCTTAAAAACAAATTTGGTTCGAAGGCCAACGCGCGGAGGTTTGTTTTTATCGAGCTTTCGCGCGAGCTTTGCCATATCCCGAGTGACCTTTTCTTTGCGCTGCGGCTTGACGCTGTCCCAGTTCATCGCCTGCAAACTGACGCCATAGCGGTAGATCTTCGGTACACCCCAATAGAACAAATTCTGCGCAACCCCCTTGATCGCGCCAGAAGTCGGACTGCCCGCCGAAGTGGAGATCACGACGGCTTTCTTGCGAAACATAGACGCGCGCGGACGATGTGTCATCCATAACGTAAACGTCAAATCGAGCAGCGCCTTCATCGACGCGGAAGGCGCCATGCAATACGTCGGCGTGGTGAAGACGAGCAAATCCGCGGATTCCATCGCGTCCACAATCGTTTTTTTCTGCTCGTGCCAGGGACAATCGGCGTCGTTCTCAATGCAGCGATAGCAGCCGAGACAGAAGTGGTTGAGATCGCGCGGAAGAAAAAACTCCGCTATTTCGTTTTCTCCTGCAAGTTGCTCCACAAGCAGTCTGCCGGTATGATAGGAACTGCCTGTATGATTCTGCCCGTGAATGATTGCGATCTTCATATCAATCCTCTTTTCCTGCGATCTTTACGACTCATTATATCAAAAGATTACCGGATGATGCCGCTTTTTGAGCGGCATCGGCGTTATTCGAAATTTTTAGCGGGCAAGTTTCATTTTTGTATACATTCTTGCTATACTCTTGCCCTTCTCACCCGCTAGACTGCTATAATATGGATTATACCGCGCTAGCGGATTTTTGTGATGGTAAGAGGAATACGATTTTGATGCAGCAAGTGCAGGAGATCATCGGTCAGGTTCGAAAAGTAGTCGTCGGCAAAGACACCGTCATCGCGAGCATTTTGATGGCCATGCTCGCGCAGGGGCATGTCTTGCTGGAGGATGTGCCGGGCGTTGGCAAGACCACGATGGCGCTCGCCTTTTCGCGAACGATGGATCTTTCTTATAAACGGATGCAGTTTACGCCGGACGTGATGCCTTCCGATATTACGGGCTACACCACGATTCAAACCGGAGGTGCGGCGGGCGTCTATGTACCCGGCGCCGCGATGTGCAATCTCTTTCTCGCGGACGAGATCAACCGCGCGTCCAGCAAAACCCAGTCGGCGCTCCTGGAGGTCATGGAAGAAAACAGCATCACGGTGGACGGTATCACCCGCGCCGTGCCGCAGCCGTTTCTCGTCATCGCCACCCAAAACCCCGCGGGTTCCTCCGGCACGCAGCCGCTGCCCGAATCCCAGCTGGATCGCTTCATGGTTCGCCTGTCGATGGGATATCCCGACCGCAGAAGCGAGATGGAGATGCTCCGCCGCCATCAAAACGCGGTTTCGCTGGATTCCGTCAACCGCGTGATCACGCCAAGCGATCTGACGCTCATGCAGCGCGAGGTCGAGAGCATCTACGTTTCCGAGGCGTTGTTTGCCTATATCACCGAGCTGACCGGCTGGACGCGCGCACAGCCCGCCATCCGCATCGGCGTTAGCCCCCGCGGCACCATTTCGCTGCTTCGCATGAGCAAGGCCGCGGCCTATCTCTCCGGGCGCGACTACCTGATTCCGCAGGACGTGCAGCTCGTGTTTGAGAGCGTCGCCGCGCACCGCATCCAGCTCAGCCCACGCGCACTGGTCAGCGGCATCAGCGAGCAGCAGCTCGCCAAACGCGCGCTCACGCAGGTGCAAGCGCCCGTCGCGGTATAATCCCATGGCCGGAAACCGGATTCTGTATACATACGCGCTTTTCTTTGCGTTTATTTTGTTTGTTTTATTCGACCTGTATCTGTTTCATTTGCTCTTTATCTTCCTGCTGATTTTACCGCTGGTGTCCCTGCTGGCGGCGCTTCCCATGCGCAAAAACCTACGCTACGCGCTGGAGGTGGAGGACGACATCATGCCGAAAGGCGTCTGCGGCATCCGCCTCTCCGCGCGCAACAACAGCCCCTTTCCCTGCGCGGGCGTTCGCTTTACGCTGGAGCGGCACAATGCGCTGGGTCGCGTGGGCGATCGCTACACCGAGTCCGCGGAAGATATCGTTCAGTTTCCGCTTGGGCCGATGCGCGCGCATGCGATGCAGCCCTCGGTCAAGATGGCGCACTGCGGCAGAGTGGATCTGTTGATTCGTCGTGTGCAGGTGATCGATACGCTTGGCTTGTTTGCGCTGAACGTCTCGCCGAAAAACGGCGCTACCCCAACGGGTAGCGTCTATGTATTGCCGGAACTGCAAAGCAGGAGTATTCAGACCGACGAAGCGGCAGACCTCGGCCTCGACAGTGCGAGCTATTCTACCGAGAAAGCAGGCGGCGATCCCAGCGAAATCTTTCAACTGCGCGACTATCGCGAGGGAGACTCGCGCCACAGCGTACACTGGAAGCTCAGCAGTCGCATGAATCGGCTCATCGTGCGCGAATTCGGCCTGCCACTGAATCCATCGCTGCACTTTCTGCTGGAGCTGCGGGAGGACTCCACCCCGGACGCGGCAGAGTCGATGCTCGGCACCATGCTCGCGTTTTCCGAGTATCTCATGGCGCGCGAAGTCACGCACTCGGTGAGCTGGATCAGCGAGGAAGGCGGCCTTCGCACTATGCCCGTCACGGGGCCGGAGGCGCTGGCCTCCGTGCTGCATGACCTGCTTGCCCTGCCCGGGCAGGCGCGCTGGAGTACGCTGGAACGCTTCGCCATAGAAGGCGCCACGCGTGCGGACACGCACCTGATCTATCTGGTAGCAGGCAGCGTCTGGAATGCGGCGGGAGACGAAGCCGGTACACAACTGCTCACGACGCTGACCAATCTCGGCGCCTGCCGGAGGCTCACGCTGATGCCCGACCAGTGCGACGACAAGACGGCGGATGCTCTCCGCGACCTCGGCTGCGAGGTGCAGCTGCTCAACGGACGCGTTCCGGGGACGGAAACGGAGGCGGACGAATGAGCGCGAAGCAACAAAAATCACGTTCGGCACGCGCAATTCCCACGCCGGAAAACTCGGTTGCGCAATTATCGCTGCGTCTGCTTCAGCAACTCGCAGTACTGCTGCTTGCCGTGCTCGGATTTCTGTTTTGCCTGATCACGAGCTATGAGTTCGATCTGCCGACTGCAACGCTCGTTTGGACGGCGATCGCGTTTTGTCTGCTGTTTCTCGCGGTATTCTCCGTGCGCAGAAGCGGACTTTTCGCGCTGGTTTGTCTTGCGCTCGCGGGCGTGTACGGCATTTTGCACGCCGCAGATCTGCTGCAAGGCGCTTTGTTGCTCATTGAGCGCGCAATTACGCCGCTAAGCCTGCAGCTGCCGGACAGCATGCAGCTTCTTCTCAAGCCAACGGATATGGAAGAGGCGCAGTTGCTGATCACGCGCGCGGCGCAAGCGCTTGTGTTTGTCGTGTCGTTCCTCTCCGCTTTCTTTATCATCAGCGAACCCAGCGTGCCGGGGCTTGCGCTCTCAACGCTGCCGCTGTTGATCCCCGCGCCGTTTTACCTGCTCTCCCCCGCGCGGCTGCCGTTTTTCATGCTGTTTGCCGCGCATATGATGGTGTTTGCGTTCAATAACGCCAAGCGCGCGCAAACCACGCTGCGCGCCGGCGTCTATGTGCCGCAGAGCAGGCGTAAAGCGAACCAGCTTGCGCAGCGCGCGGCGCAGCATTCGCTCTCTTTGCTCGCGCTGCCGCTCATCGCGCTCGCCGCGATTCTATCCAGCATCATCCTGCCGCAGGAAGGATATCAGCGACCGGATGCGATCGAAAACCTGCAACAACAGATCTTTTCGCTGGATTTCGGCAAGGACGCGTTCTGGCGCAGCAACGACGGACTCACGCGCGGAGACCTCACAAGCCTTTCCTCCATTCGTTTCTCCGGCAAAACCGCGCTTCTCGTTCGCGTTTCAGACCCGTTGTCGCTGTATCTTCGGGATTATGCCGGCGCGCTCTATACCGAGGACGGCTGGAAAAACGTATCTTCAAGCGATTTTTCGGATCTGGCAAACAGCGTAGATATCGCGCCGCAAAACCTGCTCGCCTCTGCGCTCGCCGCGAGCGGATCGATGCCCTCCACCTTTACGCTTTCCGTACAAAACGTCAGCGCGACGCCGCAGTCGATCTGGACGCCGCCGGGATTGATCACACACGCGGATGAAATCACCAATGCGGGCTATGTGCAGGATACTGCGCTCGCGTTTGCCTCCTCCGCCTCCGCTTCGAATTACACGATTGAGGCGGTTCCCGTCGGCATGTCGCTGTATTCCGTTCCGAATGCGGACGACGGGTTTGAAAAAGCTTATAAAAAAGCCGCAGGTTCCGCAGATGGATTGAACAACGCTTCCGGCAACGGGGCGGATACCGTTCGCAATGCTGCAAAGGCCTATATTGGTTATCTGTTTGACACCTATACCACATTGCCGGACGCCACGCAGAAAGCCGCAGACAGATTGCTGCAAACCTACGGCATCCACGCGATCTATGACGGCAATGCGCTGAACCTCGCGGCAACGTGCCAGTCGATCCGCTCGCTGCTTGCCGACCGGTGCTCTTATGATTATTCTCCGCAGGAGATGCCGCAAGGCGTCGACTTTTCCACCTGGTTTTTGGAAGACGCGCAAAGCGGATATTGCGTACATTTCGCAACCACTGCGACGGTGCTCCTGCGCGCGCTCGGCATTCCCGCGCGCTATGCCGAAGGGTACATCATCATTCAAAAAGACTACAACAAAACGCCGGACGCAAACGGGTTTATCAAGATTGAGGACACGCACGCGCATGCCTGGGTAGAGGTATTCGATCCTTCCATTCTGGAATGGGTGCCGGTCGAGGTCACCGAAAGCACGCAGCAGTCTAGCGAACCAACCCCATCCGAATCTGGCGAGCCGACACTCTCGCCGGAGGACGAAAACGCGCAAACTACGCCGGAACCGACTGAGGAACCCACGCCCACTCCGACACCGGAGCCCACGCCGGAACCCACAGCGGAGCCGGAGAGCAACGAGCAGGATGAAAGCACGCCCGATCCGAACACCACGCCGGAGGAGACGAGCGACGATTCCGCGGCGCAGATCACACCCACCCCTGCACCCAGCAGCGAAGGAACGCAGGACGGCAGCACGACGCAGGACGGCGAAGACGCGAGCGAAGACGGCGGCAACAACGGCGCCCGTCCGCCGCTCTGGCCGGTGTTCGCAATACTCGCCATCGTGGGTATTCCGCTTGGCGCGTTTGGGTTCAGAAAATATCAGCACGAGCGACTGATGCGCACCTTCCTGCAAAAGGACAGTAACGCCGCCGTACTCGCCGCCGCACGCTACGTGCTCAAGATGCTTCGCTTTGCGGGCGCGCCCGCGATGCAGCCGCTTGAATCGCCGGAACTCTATGCTTACAACGTAGCGCGGCAAAATCCGGCGGTCGACCGCGCGCGACTGGAAAGCGCGCTGCTTATCGCGCAGAGAGCGACCTTCTCCGGGCGGACGTGCTCCAAGAAGGAGCGCGACGAGGTAATCACCTTTGCCGGTGCGCTCGTCTCCGCTCTACCCGCGCGGATGAAGCGGCTCAAGCGCCTCTTGTTCCGCTGGCGTTTTCCGGCGAACTAAGGGAGCATGGGCCGCACATTCGAAAAGCGCGTGTATCGCTGTTTTCTCAGTGAACCGGCACTTTTCGTTTAACAAGCTGTTGTTTGTTGCGCATTGCCAAACGATAATTGCACGATGTTGAATTATTCGAGAAGCACTACCATTTTGTTGTAATCTGCGCTATGATGGGCAAACGCGGCGAAAACCCAAAGCGATAGCATTATTTCCTCCTACGAAACATAGCGTGTCATCGGGTCAAACGCGCGACAGGGCAGCGCGCGCCGCATAAAAAACTCCTGAGCTTTAGCGGAAGCTCAGGAGCTTTTTTACTTTAATCTGTTTGTGCATGCTTCTTGTAAGTGAAACCGGATGAGATCCACCCGCGATGCTTACCCGTGCCAGCCCAGTTCGGTCGAGATCGCTTCCGCGGTGTTTTTCAGCGCTTGAAGCGTTTCCTGCGAGACCGCGTTGCTCTGGTCACCGGAATGCAGGAAACAAACGATTCCGACAGCGGAAACGCAAGCGCCCTCATAGTCGAAGATCGGCGCGGCAAACGAGCACATACCGTTGTGATACTCCTCATACTCCGAGGCGATGCCTTCTTTTCGCACGAGTTTGAGCTGCTCCAGATACGCCTCCGCGCTCTTGATCGTATCCACGGTGTAACTCTTCATGCCCGCGCGCTTGAGAATGCGGCGCACCGTCGCCGCGTCCTGATGCGCGAGGATTGCTTTCCCCTGCGAGGTGCAGTGCACCGGCAGCCGGTTGCCGACGGTGGACGCCACGCGAAAGATGTTGTTCGGCTCCGCGCTGTCCACAATGAGCAGCGTGTCCGCATTCAGCTGCGCAAGATAAACGGATTCTCCCGTCTTTGTCACCAGCGCATTGAGGTGCGGACGCGCGAGCTTGACCACGTTCCAGTGTTCCGAAATCACGCAACCGTATTCAAACAGATGTAATCCCAAACGATATTTACCGTCTGCCGGGCTTTGCTCCACGATTGCGGAATCCATCATGGAGGAGAGCAGATTATGTATCGTGCTCTTTGGCCAGCCTGTCGTGCGGCTCAGTTCGGTCAGCGTCATCGGTCGCTTTTCGCGCCAGAAGCAGTCCAATAGAGCGATTGCTTTCTCCACCGCGTGTACTTTATGGTTGCTTTCGGGCATATTGGTCTCCTCCTGGATTTCTACAGTCGATTCGTATCGAAGCCGGTTTATGTTCTCTTTCTTGATTCTATGATAGTTGTTGCGCGATGCTGATCGGGTGTTTGTTTTTTTCATTGTATCATATTATAATAGATTCATCAGCCTGCAAGACGTTTTTTTCGTTGCGCATCGCCAAACAGACGTTCACCCATGCGAAATAAAAAATTGAGGGGTTTTTCTATAACTCGTTTCGGCGTATACTCTTACGAAACGCAACGAAAATGTTTCGTTCCTATTTTCAGTAAACCCGACCGAAAGGAACCGCCATGGCCTATTATTTTGACGAACCCTCGCATACGTTTTCCGAATATCTGCTTGTGCCGAGCTATTCTTCCGCCGCGTGTACGCCGCAAAACGTGTCCTTGAAGACACCGATCTGCAAGCACCGCGTCGGCGAGCCGAGCCCGCTCAGCATGAGCATTCCGCTCGTTTCGGCGGTCATGCAGTCCGTCTCCGGCGAAAAACTCGCCGCGGCGCTCGCGCGCGAAGGCGGCATTTCCTTTCTATATGTCTCGCAGCCCATCGACTCTCAAGCGAACATGGTGCGCGCGGTGAAAAAATCCAAGTCCGGCTTTGTCAAGAGCGACAGCAATGTCACCCCGTCACACACCATGGCGGACATTATGGCGCTCAAAGCGAGCACCGGGCACTCCACCGTCGCGGTCACCGAAGACGGCTCGCCCTATGGCAAGCTCCTCGGTATCGTGACCAGCCGGGACTATCGTCCGAGCCGGATGGAACCCGGCACACCGGTAAAGGACTTCATGACACCCATCGACCGTCTGGTCTTTGGCAGGGAGGGCATCTCGCTCACCGAGGCAAATGACATCATTTGGGAGCACAAGCTCAACGCATTACCGATCGTCTCTCGCGACGGCAGCATGCTCTGCTTCGTCTTCCGCAAGGACTACGATTCCCATAAAGAAAACCCCGGCGAACTACTCGACAGCCAGAAACGATACACCGTTGGCGCAGGTATCAACACCAAGGATTATGAGGAGCGCGTTCCCGCGCTGGTCGAGGCGGGCGCGGATGTGCTCTGCATCGACTCCTCCGAAGGATTCACCGAGTGGCAGGCGCGGACGATCTCGTTCATCCGCTCCCGCTATGGCGACACGGTCAAGGTAGGCGCGGGCAACGTGGTCGACGCGGACGGGTTCCGCTATCTCGCGGACGCGGGCGCGGATTTTGTCAAGGTCGGTATCGGTGGGGGAAGCATCTGCATCACGCGTGAAGCAAAAGGAATCGGCAGAGGGCAGGCAACCGCCGTGCAGGACGTAGCCGCCGCGCGCGATCAATACGCTAAAGAGACGGGCATCTATGTTCCCGTCTGTTCGGATGGCGGCATCGTGCTGGATTATCACATCACGCTATCGCTCGCCATGGGCGCGGACTTCTGCATGCTGGGCCGCTACTTCGCCCGCTGCGACGAAAGTCCGACGAGCAAGGTCTTTATCAACGGCAGCTACATGAAGGAATATTGGGGCGAGGGCAGCGCACGCGCGCGCAACTGGCAGCGCTATGACAGCGGCGGCGAAGCGAAGCTCACGTTTGAAGAGGGCGTGGACAGCTATGTCCCCTATGCGGGGTCGCTGCACCACAATGTCGAGCAAACGCTGAGCAAGGTGCGCTCGACGATGGCCAACTGCGGCGCGTTGAGCATCCCCGAATTACGCGAGAAAGCGCGACTCACGCTTGTTTCCCCGTCCACGCTGGCGGAGGGCGGCGCGCACGACGTCATGCTCAAGGACAGAACCTATTTCCGCTCGTTTGAGTGATGAGTGAATCAAAAAACGCCGTCGAATCCAAATTCGCGGCGTTTTTTTTATTGCGCTGTTCTTTCTATCATCAATGCCCTTTTTCGGGTATGATCTCGATCCAGTACCCGTCCGGATCGGCGATGAAGTAGATGCCCATGCTCTCGTTGACGAAGACGACACACCCCATCTCCTCGTGCATCTTTCGCGCGGCTGCCATATCGCTGGACGTCAGCGCGAGGTGAAACTCCGCCTCTCCGATGTCGTAAGCCTCCGTGCGTCCCTTTATATAGGTAAGCTCCAGTGAAAAAGTACCGCTGCCGTCGCCGAGAAACACCAGCGTGAAATCATCCGTATCCACCGTTCGAACCGGATTGAGTCCAAGTGCTTCTTTATAGAAAACGAGGCTCCTGTTTAAATCGATCACATTGAAGTTGAAGTGATTAAACCGAAACATTTGATGCAGTCTCCTTTGCAATTTTATACTTTATTATAGCAGATATTCATTGATTCGTCTTTTTATACGGTACTCGATTGACGTTTTAGCGTTAGCACGCGAACTTTATGTTCGTTCTCGCACCACTCGATCACAGAAATCTATCTACACATTACAGGCGAGATGAAACTGCATAAACTAAATCGCGCGCAATTTTTATGCAGATAGCACCATTGATGTTGCGTAATGTGCGCTCATAAAAATTTTTATGGTATATTATATAAAATTAAACATATATAATATATTGACAATGGATTCGTTGTTCTTTATAATCATGCATAACACATTGGCGTGATTATTTAGGAACTGGATAGTCATAGCCATTTTTGTTTATTATCGAAGGAGGAAATAAAATGAAAAAACTGATCAGCGTCTTGCTCGTTATTGCACTTGTCATCAGTCTCGGTGCCTGTGCGAAAAAGAGCGAAGGTATCACTCTCGGTGTCATCTCGCCGAACACCGGCGCCCTTGCAGTCTACGGCGCAGCCGTAACCACCGCCGTCGATCTCGCGGTCAGCGAAATCAACGCAGCGGGCGGTATCTTAGGCCAGCAGGTCACCGTCATCAAGACGGACGACCAGTTTGACCCGGCCGAAACGCTCAACGCGTTCAACTCCCTCGTTTCCCAGAATGTTGGGCTCATCGTCGGCTCCGTCACCTCGGGTTGCACCTCCGCGATCACCGAAGCTGCAAACGAGGAAGGTGTCGTCCTGCTCACGCCGTCCGCTACGGCAGACAGTATCACGACCGAAGACGATTACGTGTTCCGTGCTTGCTATGCTGACGGTTTCCAGGGTGCCATTGCGGCCTACTATGCCAAAGAAGCCGGTTACACCGATGTTGGCGTTGTCTACTGCGCAGCGGACACCTACTCCAAGGGTCTGTATGACTCGTTTGCAGCAGCCGCCGCGACCTACGGCCTGAACATCAAAGCCGTCGAATCCACCGCCTCTCTGGACGTTCAGGACTACACCAACCAGTTTGCCTCCATGGCGAGCTCGGGCGTGCAGTTTGTCTACGCGCCGTACTACTATGATGTCATCGGACCGTACATCGTCACCCAGGCACGTGCCGCTGGTTACACCGGCATCATCATGGGCGCCGACGGTTACGACGGCACACCGGATTACGTTGTCGACGGTGCCGATCTGACCGCCTTCAACAACGTCTACTGGACCAACCACTATGATCCATCCGATACGGATCCCGCCGTTCAGAAGTTCGTCGCGGCATACAAAGCAATGTTCGACTCCACGCCGAACGCAATCTCCGCGCTTGCGTATGACGCGGTCTACATGTATAAAGCCGCCATCGAAAAGGCCGGCTCTGCCGATCCGAAAGCCGTCCGCGACGCGCTCGCCGACACCTCTGTCGTGTACACCGGCGTAACGGGCGTGTTCTCTCTGGATCAGTCCGGCACGCCGACGAAGGGCGCCGCCATCCTTTCCTTCGCGTCTGATGGCGCCACCGTCACCACGAAGCTGGTCGACGTTATCAAAGAGCTCAAATAACGAAGCATTCGCAAGCAGCATATTGGCAAGGGGAGGCGAGGCTCACGCCGCGCCTCCTTTGCCGTTAATTTCGAAAGGCGGAACGAACAAGTGAGCACATTTTTGCAAACACTGTTTGTCGGGCTTCGACTAGGGAGCATCTATGCACTCGTCGCACTCGGCTACACCATGGTCTACGGAATCATACGGCTGATCAACTTCGCACACGGCGACTTCATCATGGTCGGCGGATACACGATGATCTTCACCATTCCGGTGATGATCAAGCTTGGCCTGCCGGGCTGGGTTTCCGTACTCCTTGCGATCCTCGTCTGCGCGCTCGTCGGTATCTCGACCGAGCTGATCGCTTACAGGCCTGTTCGCAAGAAAGGCACCTCGATGACGGCGCTCATTACGGCCATCGCGGTGAGTCTTCTTCTTGAAAACCTTGCGCAGGCAATTCCGCAAATCGGTCCAAATCCGAAAGTTGCAAGTCAAATTTTCGTAGCCGGCGGCGTTCGCATCGCGGATGTTACGCTGGACTGGACGACGATGCTCACAATCTTTATCAGCGTTGTCGTCATGGTTGTCCTCTACCAGTTCACGCAGAAAACAAAAATCGGCCGCGCGATGCGCTGTGTCTCCGAGGATAAGTCCGCTTCCATCCTCATGGGCATCAACGTAAACCGCACCATCGTGACGACGTTTGCCATTGGTTCCGGCCTCGCCGCGATCGCCGCTTTGATGTATATCGCCCAATATCCCAAGGTCTACACGACCATGGGTTCCATGCTGGGTCTCAAGGCCTTCGTCTCCGCCGTGCTTGGCGGCATCGGCATCATCCCCGGCGCTATGCTCGGCGGATTTGTCATCGGCCTTGTCGAATCCTTTACCACCAGTTATGTCAGCTCGAGCATGGCGGATGCGTTTGTGTTCCTCATCCTCATCATCGTGCTGATCATCAAGCCCGCCGGCATTCTCGGAAAGAATATGGGTGAGAAAGTATGATCAAGAATAGAACGGTTCAGGGGTATATCCTCAATACGCTGGTGATCGCGGTGCTTCTGATCGGCTTTTCGTTCGTCAAGGAGGCGTTCGGGAAAGCGGGCGACTTTAAGCTCATCATCGCGCCTAGCATCTGGCAGTGCTGCTATCTCATCATCCTCGCGGCGTCGCTCAACATGACGCTTGGCTTTCTGGGTCAGCTCTCGCTGGGTCACTGCGGCTTTATGGCGGTCGGCGCCTATGCCGCGGCTCTGATTTCGCTCGCAGCAGAGCGCGCGGGCGTGTTTACCGAAAAGAGCGGGCCTGCGTTCATCCTCGTCCTCGTCGGCTGCATTCTGGTGGCGGGCGTGCTCGCGGCGATCGTGGGTTTGCTGGTCGGTATTCCGGCGCTGCGCTTAAAAGGCGACTACCTTGCGATCATCACGCTGGGTTTTGGTATGATCATCGTCAACATCATCAACAACCTACCCTTTGCAGGTCAGGAAGGCCTCGCACTGGGTTCCGCCTCCGCCTCGCTGTATAAGAACGGCCTTGGCTTCGGCACCGCGCTGAAGGTGACCTATCTGTGGGTCGCGGTCGGTGTGACGCTGGTGTGCGTGGCGATGATGTTTATGTACGTTCGCTCCAAATACGGCAGAGCCATCCGCGCAATCCGCGACGACGAGATCGCGGCCTCTGCCTCCGGCATCAACACGGCGTTCTATAAGGTGTTCACGTTTGCCTACTCCGCGTTCTTCGCGGGCGTTGCGGGCGCGCTGTACGCCTGCTCGAATGCAACGCTCTCCACCGCCTCCTTCGCATTTGCAAACGGCGGTATTCTGAATTCCACATTCATTGTCGTCATGGTCGTGCTCGGTGGCATGGGTTCTCTCACTGGTTCCATCGTTGCCGCGATCATCATGTTCCTCGTCAACTACCAGATTAAAAACGGTGTCTGGGTCAAGTTACTGCCGATGTGGCTGCAAAACATATTCGCCTTCCCGATGCTGGTCTACGCCATCATCTTGATCATCGTGATCATGTTCCGTCCGAAGGGTATCTTTGGCACCTATGAACTGTCGCTTCGCAACTTCTTTTCGGACATGAAGCGACAGCGTAGGAACCGGCTGGCCCAAAAACAGGAAAGCAAGGAGGCGCTGAGCCATGAGTGACGAACGAATCCCGATCTTGGAAACACGCAAGCTCGGCATCACATTCGGCGGCCTCGTCGCCGTTTCCGACTTCAACATCAAGGTGTTTAAAGGCGAGCTGGTGGGTCTCATCGGCCCCAATGGCGCGGGCAAAACAACGGTGTTTAACATGCTTACCGGCGTGTATAAGCCCACCGAAGGCTCCGTCCTGCTTGATGGTCAGGTGCTCAACGGCAAAAAGACGCATCAGTTCGTCGCGGCGGGCGTTGCACGCACCTTCCAGAATATCCGCCTCTTTAAGCAGATGACGGTGCTGGAAAACGTGCTGGCAGCATTCACGAAGGACATTCATTACGGCATGCTCACCTCCCTCTTCCGCACCCCGAAGTACTGGAGGACGGAAAAAGAGCTCAGGGAAAAAGCGCTCGACCTGCTCTCGATCTTCCATCTGGAGGACAAGGCGGACTATATCGCGGCAAACCTCCCTTACGGTCAGCAGCGCAAGCTGGAGATCGCCCGCGCGCTTGCGACAAACATGAAACTGCTGCTGCTGGACGAGCCTGCCGCCGGCATGAACCCAACCGAGACCGCAGAATTGCTGGATTGCATCAACGTCATCCGTAACCGCTTCGGCATCGCGATTTTGCTCATTGAGCACGATATGTCGCTCGTAATGAACATTTGCGAGCGCATTCAGGTCATCGACTACGGCGTCACCATCGCCGAAGGATTGCCCGAAGAGATCGCGAAGGATCCCAAGGTCATCGCGGCCTATCTGGGACAGTAGGAGGCAGAGAATGTTAGAGATTAAGAACATTCACGTATATTACGGCGCGATCCACGCCATCAAGGGAATCACCATCACCGTCAACGACGGCGAACTGGTCTCCCTCGTCGGCGCAAACGGCGCAGGCAAGACGACGATTCTGCACACGATCTCCGGATTGCTGCGCGCAACCTCCGGTGAAGTCCTGCTCGACGGAAAAAGTCTGCAAAACGTGCCCGCAAATACGATCATCAATATGGGTCTTGCGCACGTTCCGGAAGGAAGACATATTTTTTCTCGCATGACCGTAGAGGAAAACCTGCGCATGGGGGCGTATATTATAAATGACGCCAAGCGCATCAGCGACAGCATGGAAAAGGTGTATCACCATTTCCCGCGGCTCAAGGAGCGCGCGCGTCAGCTCGGCGGCACGCTCTCCGGTGGCGAACAGCAGATGCTGGCAACCGGTCGCGCGCTGATGACGGATCCCAAGATCCTGCTCATGGACGAACCCTCCATGGGTCTTTCGCCGATTCTGGTCAACGAGATTTTTACCATCATCGAGCAATTGCATAACAGCGGAATCACGATTCTGCTCGTCGAGCAAAACGCGAAAAAAGCGCTCTCTGTCGCGGATCGCGCTTATGTGCTTGAAACAGGAAAAATCTCCATGAGCGGCTCGGCAAAAGAGCTCGCCGAGGACGACCGGGTTCGCAAGGCATACCTCGGCGCATAAGGCGCCCTCTGGAAAGGAGACTGGATATGGCACACTATGTGATCACGATCGCGCGTGAAAAAGGCAGCGGCGGGTACGACATCGCTAGGAAGCTTTCCGACAAACTCAATATCCCGTTTTACGACCGAAAGCTGCTGCGCATTGCTTCCGATGTGAGCGGCATCAATGAGCGGCTCTTTGGCGAAGTGGATGAACGTCTCGGCAAACGTGAGATGATGCATGCCGCACAAAAGGTGTATACGGGCGAGGTGCTGCCGCCGGACAGCGACAACTTTACCAGCCAGCAAAACCTGTTCCAGTTTCAGGCGAAGATTATCACCGAGCTTGCCGAGATCAGCAGTTGCATCATATTAGGCCGCTGCGCGGATCAAATTCTCAAAGGAAAACCTTATCTGCTGCGTACGTTTATCCACGCGCCCATCGAGGCAAGGGTCGCTCGCGTCGCGAACTATTCCCTCGCCATGACGGAGGCGGAGGTGAAGAAGTATATCTGCGAGCAGGATGAAAACCGCGCGGAGTATTACCGCTTCTACACCGGCGAAAGCTGGCGGGACGCAAGCCATTTCGACATCAGCCTGGATTCCGAAGCGCTCGGCGAAGAGGGCTGTGTCGATCGCATCATCAAGGCGCTGCCCATCTTCACGAAATCATAACGGCAAAGCAAACGTTTTCACACGCCCGCAGCACTGCCGCGGGCGTTTTGTTTGAACCAAGGTTTAACCATAAGGAGTATCGCATGAATCTCAAGATTTTGCCGCAGACGTTTACCGTTTGTCAGCTTCCCGACGTGTCCGGCGTTGATTTTTCGAAAGAATTCCTGTTTTTCTCAAAAACCGACGAGGAGCTTTCGCTTGTCTGCGAAACAAGCGCGGTTCCTGCAATCGCCCTCGCGCGGGAGGACGGCTGGCGTGGATTTCGCGTCGGCGGCGTGCTGGATTTTTCTCTTGTGGGAATTCTTGCCGAGATCTCCGGCGTTCTCGCCGCGCAAAAAATCAGCATCTTTGCCGTGTCCACCTTCAACACGGACTATATTTTCACGAAGGCGGATGTGTTTGACCGCGCGAAAGAAGCGCTCTGCGCGAAAGGGTATGCCATTTTGGAATAACCCTCTCTTTTGTCTGCAATCCATATTACAAGTTCTTGCAATGCGCCATCTGCTCGCTTAAGATGAGGGTACAAGTCTTTTTGTGCAGCTCTGCGCAATGTAATGAGGAGAAACGCATATCATGACGCAAGACGAACGTTATATGAAAGAGGCCATCCGCCTCTCCGCGCTGGCGGTTGCCCACGGGAACGAACCCTTCGGCGCGGTGCTGGTCAAGGACGGCGAAATCGTGTTTACCAATGAAAACCAGATCTATACCTGCTCCGATCCGACGTATCACGCGGAGGCCGGCTTATTGCGCAACTTTTGCTCTGCGGAGCGCATCACCGACCTGACTGACTATACACTGTATTCCAGCTGCGAGCCGTGCTTTATGTGCTGCGGCGCGATGGTTTGGACCAAGCTTGGCAGGCTCGTGTTCGGCGCGAGCGATATCGATCTATGCGATATCATCGGCAAAACCGGCAGCGACTGCTGCGAAATCGTCTTCTCCCGCTCCGCGCACAGGCCGCAGGTGACCGGCGGTGTATTGCGGGACGAGAGCCTCGGTATCCTGAGCAGCTATTTTGCAAAGAATAATAAAGGTTGAGCCTGATTTGTGACACTTTCTGACTACACCGCCATTTGGCGGTGTTTTTGATTCTACGACCCGTAGGTACCCTATTGCACAATTCTGTTGCAAAATAATAACAATCGGAGTACAATATCGTTCGGTACCTAACTTCTTGGTACAGAGCAATTGAGGGGAGCGACACGCTTTGAAGCATTGGCAGGAGCATACGTTAGCCATTCGGCTGAAAACCTGTGGTCGGTTTTTATATTATCAAATCGGCGGAAAAGCAGGCCAACAGCGCATTTTGATGCGGCTCAACAACCATGGACCAATCACGCAAAAGGAACTGCAGGACGTGCTGGAGATCAGCTCCGGCGCGCTGAGCGAAATACTGCAAAAAATGGAGGATGGCGAGCTGATTCTTCGCACCAAGTGCGCGGAGGACAAACGGCAGGTCAATCTTTCGCTCACGCAACAGGGACGCGAAAAGGCTTTATCGGTTGAGGAGCATTATCACCGCACGCTGGAACGTACGTTTGAATGCCTCAACGCGGAGCAAAAGGATCAGCTGGAAGAAACGCTCGGCATTCTCACAGCACACCTTGAGGAGATCAAATCTGATCCTGCGTTTGCGCTGTCTCTGGACGAATCCTGCATGAAATAATACTGCGTACCGAAAAACACCAACCAAAATGAATACCCCGCCTGACGGACACGCTCCGCGGGCAGCAAGGAGAACACACACAAATGTGGAAAACCCTGATACACAGCATTCGGGAATATAAGAGGTCCTCTATCCTCGCGCCGATCTATGTCTCGGCGGAGGTGGTCATCGAATGCATCATTCCCTTTATCACGGCGCTGCTCGTCAACCAGATCAAGGCGGGCTGTAGTTTTGACGTCGTACTGCGCTACGGTCTGATCCTGATCGTCTTAGCCTCGCTTTCGCTCAACTTTGGCAGGCTCTCCGGAAAAACCGCGGCAACGGCCGCCAGCGGTTTTGCGCGAAACCTGAGACGCGATCTGTTTTCCAGCATACAATCCTTTTCGTTCGAAAACATCGACCGCTTCTCTTCCTCTTCGCTGGTTACGCGCCTGACCACGGACGTGAGCAACGTTCAAAACGCATACATGATGCTCATCCGCGTCGCCATTCGAAGCCCGTTGATGCTCATCTTCGCGGTGATCATGTCGTTTATCATGGGCGGCAAGCTCGCGTTGATCTTCGTTGTGGTGATTCCGATGCTTGGGATCGGGCTGTTTTTCATCATCCGCACCGCGTTCCCAATCTTTCGACGCGTGTTTCGCAAGTATGACACGCTCAACCGCTCCATTCAGGAAAACGTGCAGGGCATCCGCGTGGTGAAATCTTTCGTACGCGAAGACTATGAAAAGCAGAAGTTTGGCGTCGCCGCCGAAGAACTGCGACAGGAATTCACCAAGGCAGAGAAGATTCTCGCCTTCAACGGGCCGATGATGCAGTTTTGCCTGTACATCAACATGGTCTTCATTCTCACGTTTGGCGCGTATACCATCGCGACAACCGGCGGGCTGCACTTTAACGTAGGTCAGCTTTCCTCGCTGATGATCTACAGTTTTCAGACGCTCATGAGCCTGATGATGCTCTCTATGGTGTTCGTTATGGTCACCATCGCGGACGAATCCGGCCACCGTATCGTCGAAGTCCTCTCCGAAAAGAGCACGCTGACAAGCCCGGAGCAGCCGGTGCCGGACGTTGCGGATGGTTCGATCGACTTTGATCACGTGAGCTTCCGCTATTCGGAAAAAGCGGAGCGTATGGCGCTGCTGGATATCAACCTGCACATTCGCTCCGGCGAAACGATCGGTATACTCGGCACGACCGGCTCTTCTAAAACATCACTCGTGCAGCTGATTCCGCGGCTTTACGACGCGACGAGCGGCGTTGTTCGCGTTGGCGGACACGACGTAAAAGAATATGACCTGGACGCGCTTCGCAATCAGGTTTCTGTCGTGCTGCAAAACAACGTCCTCTTTTCCGGCACCATCGCGGAAAATCTGCGCTGGGGGAACCCGCAGGCGAGCGACGAAGAACTCAAGCATGCCTGCACGCTTGCGCAGGCGGACGAGTTTATTTGCTCGTTCCCGCAGGGATATGAAACAAGGATTGAGCAGGGCGGAACCAACGTCTCCGGCGGACAGAAGCAGCGGCTCTGCATCGCGCGCGCACTGCTGAAAAAACCGCGTATCCTGATCCTCGACGACTCGACGAGTGCGGTGGATACCCATACGGACGCAAAAATTCGCAAAGCGTTGAAAGAATTTTTGCCCGAAACGACCAAGATCATCATCGCTCAGCGCGTCGCCTCCGTCATGGACGCGGATCGCATCGTGCTGATGGACAAAGGCGGTATCTCCGCCGTCGGCACGCATGAACAGTTGTTGCAGAGCGACGCGGTCTATCGCGAAGTGTATGAATCCCAGAACAAGGCAGGTGAGCAGGAATGAAGCCGAAGAAAACCTATCAAAAAGGCACGCTCAGACGTCTGTTTCGCATGCTGTTTTCGTATTATCCTGTTGCGCTGCCGCTCGTGGTATTCTGCATCATCGTCTCTGCCGCAGTCTCCGCGATGCCCGCGATCTTTACGCAAAACATCATCGCGGTACTGGAGCAAAACGCGGGCGCGGGCTGGGACGTCATCGGCCCGCAGATCATCCGGCTGACCTCGCTGCTGGCGGCGCTGTATCTCGTCTCGCTTGTACTGTCGTTTTCCTATTCGCGCGCTATGGCGGTTCTCTCGCAAGGCGCGCTCAAGAAGATGCGCGAGCAGCTCTTTGACCATATGGAGGATCTGCCGATCAAGTATTTTGATACGCATGCGCACGGCGACATCATGAGCCACTACACCAACGACATCGACACCCTGCGTCAGCTCATCTCGCAAAGCCTGCCGCAGTTGCTCGTCTCCGGCGTCATGGTCATCACCCTGTTTTCCATCATGCTTTACTATAGCGTCTGGATGGCGCTGGTCGTGCTCTTCGGTGTCTCGTTCATGCTGGTGGTGGTCAAAAAGATCGGCGGCAATTCCGCAAAATACTTCATGCGTCAGCAGAAAGCCATCGGTCAAACCGAAGGATATGTCGAGGAGATGATGGCGGGGCAAAAGGTCATCAAGGTCTTTTGCCATGAAAACGAGGCGAAAGCGGGCTTTGATGAAGTCAACGACGCGTTGTTTCAAGATTCCGAAAAAGCCAACACGTTTGCAAACATCCTCGCGCCCATCATCATGAACATCGGCAACCTGATCTATGTCATGGTCGCGATGGCGGGCGGCGCGTTTCTCTTGAGCAAGGCGTCGAATGTCAGCATCTCGGGTCTGGCGTTCAGCATCAGCATCGTTGTTCCGTTTTTGAACATGACGCGTCAGTTTTCCGGCAACATCAACCAGGTGTCGCAGCAGCTCAACGCGGTCATCATGGGTCTTGCGGGCGCGAGCCGCATGTTTGCCCTGCTGGACGAACAAAAGGAGTCGGATGAGGGCACGGTTACGCTCGTAAACGTCCAAGAGACGGACGGCGTATTGACGGAGAACGCGGAGCGTACGGGAATTTGGGCCTGGCGGCAGCCGCAGGTCGACGGCACGGCGCGCTATACGCGGCTGTCCGGAGACGTACGTCTGCAAGGCGTGGACTTCGGTTATGAGCAGGACAAGGCCGTGCTGCACGATGTTTCTCTCTTTGCAGAACCCGGACAGAAGGTCGCGTTTGTTGGCGCGACGGGTGCGGGCAAAACGACCATCACCAACCTGCTCAACCGTTTCTACGACATTGCGGACGGCAAGATTCGCTACGACGGCATCAACATCAACAGGATCCATAAGCAGGACCTCAGGCGCGCCATCGGCATGGTTTTGCAGGACACCAACCTTTTTACGGGAACGGTGCTGGAAAACATCCGGTACGGCAAGCTGGATGCGACGGACGACGAGTGCGTCGAGGCGGCGAAGCTCGCGGGAGCGGACGGCTTTATCACGCGCCTGCCGGAAGGGTATGATACGCCTTTGAGCGCGAACGGCGCAAACCTTTCGCAGGGGCAGCGTCAGCTGATCGCGATTGCGCGCGCAGCGGTTGCCGACCCGCCAGTGATGATACTCGACGAGGCGACCTCCTCCATCGACACGCGCACGGAGGCGATTGTCCAGCGGGGTATGGATGCGCTCATGAAGGGCAGAACGGTGTTCGTCATCGCGCACCGGCTCTCGACGGTGCAAAATTCGGATGTAATCATGGTGCTCGAGAGCGGGCGCATCATCGAGCGCGGAAATCACGCGCACCTCATCGACGAAGGCGGCAAATATTACCAGCTCTATACGGGCGCTTTCGAACTCGAATAAACGCAAACAACACAGAACCCCGCCGAATTAAAAACGGCGGGGTTCTGATTATCCCCAGCTCAATTTAAAACCCCAGCACCTGCTCTACAAACACGCGCGCAATGGTCGGGTCAAACTGCGCTCCGGCGCAGCGTAAAATCTCCTGTGCGGCTGTCTCCGGGCTTCTGGGCTTGCTATAGATGCGCTCGTTGGTCATCGCGTCAAACGCGTCCACAATCGCGAGAATGCGCGCAAGCACCGGTATCTCCTCCCCGTGCAATCCGCGCGGATAGCCCTTGCCGTCCCAGCGCTCATGGTGCGAAAGGATATATTCCGAAATCGGCGCGAGGTCGACGTTGTTTTGCGCAATGCGGAACCCGATCTCAGGATGTTTTCGCATCTCCAGCCACTCGGCATCCGTCAAAGCACCGGGTTTTGTTAGTACCGCATCGTTTATCCCAACTTTTCCAATATCATGCAGCATGGCAAACAGCGACATCTCGTCCATCTCTTTGTTGGAGATGCCGAGAATCTTTCCCGTTTGCGCGCAATACTGCTGCAATCGTTCAGCGTGCTCCTCCGTCTCCTCGCTCTTTGCGGCGAGTGTCGCCAAAAGCGCATTGATCACGCTGCTTCGAAAGCTCTTCTCGATCATCAGTTTACGCCGGTAGGTCAGTTGCTCCGCCTCGCGCAGCACGTCGCGAATGCTCTCTTTTTCGCCGGTCTTGAGCGCATAACCAAGCGCGATGCTGAGTTGCAGTTTTTCGTCGCTCTCTTCCTTACAGTGCGCCGAAATCCGCTCGATCACCTGCTCCGCGTCCTTGGCACCCGCCTCCGGCATCAAGATCAAAAACTCGTCGCCACCCCAGCGGCAGACGGTGTCCCTTGGCCCGCAGCTGCTTTTGAGGATAGCCGCAATCTTACGAATAAAGCGATCGCCCTCATAGTGGCCGAACGCATCGTTGACAAGCTTGAGACCGTTGAGATCGCCCATGATCACGACGCAACTATCCTGCGTTTGCCGATCATACCGGGCAAGCAGCCGCTCCATATACCAGCGGTTAAACAGCCCTGTCATCGCATCGTGAGACATGATGTGCTCAATCTCATCGCGCTGCTGTTTTTCCTGCGTTACGTCGCGAAACACCATCACAACGCCATAGATATGACCCATCGCATCCCGAATCGGCGAGGCTCCATCCGCAATCGGCGTTTTTCCACCGCTGCGATTGATCAGCGCGGTATGGTTCGCGAGCCCTACGATTTCGCCAGTCTCCAGCACTTTTTCAATCGGGGAAGAGACCGGTTCCTCCGTCTCTTCGTTGATCAAGCGCAGCACCGTCGTAAAATTCTCGCCCACCGCGTCTTCTCCCCAGCCCGTCATACGCCGCGCGGTGGGATTGAGCAGTGTAATCGTTCCGTCGACATTTGTTGCAACCACGCCATCACCGATGGATTGCAGCGTGATGTTCGACAGCTCCTTCTCGCGTACAAGCTCCTGTGTTTTCTTCCGTACCTCTTTTCGGAGTCGCTGATTCCAAAGCAAGACCCAAATAATCGCCATCCCGACTACAGCGATTGCAATCAGCACGGTTTTCAAATAATACCGCAGGTAGAGCAAAGTGCCCTCGCGACCGAACCATTT
This sequence comes from Christensenellaceae bacterium, assembly GCA_963665375.2. Taxonomy (GTDB): domain Bacteria; phylum Bacillota; class Clostridia; order Christensenellales; family CAG-138; genus UBA7703. Next base: position 566,898 of record CAXXUL010000004.1, on the reverse strand, counting down.
ATCGTCGATTTGGTGTAACTTCTCACTTGGGATCTGCGAAAACCCGCTTTCCAGCAACGCGAGCATCGCCGTATCCCCTTTTATCACCGCGCGATGAAACTGACCGGAATACAGAGACTGACTCCTGCTAAACTCATCCGCAATGCCCTTCTGATAAAGAAAATACAACGCGGCGGGCTCGTCCACGACAAAAACGCTGACTTCTCCGCTCTTTGCCGCGTCAATGATCGCTTCAAAGCTCGGATACTCGACAATGCTGGTCACACCCGCATCTTTTAAAATCGGAATGCAAGCATCCGCCGCCTTGACCGCAACCGTAAAGTCCGCCAATGAGGCAGCATCGGTGATGCCGCCAATCTCCTTGCTATGGTAGATGGGTACGTCAATCGTCGCATACGGCACCGAGAAATCCAGCCAGTTTTCGCGCTCTTCATTCTCAAACACCGTATCGATGACGTCGTATTCTCCCGCGCGCATACCGGTGAGCGCGTCCGCCCAGTCCATGGCATATAAATTCGCCTTCACACCGGTCTCTTCACTCCAAAGGGCCCATTGATCGACCAATATCCCCTCTAGTTTTCCATTGGAATCGCGGAAAACATAGGGCGGATAGTTATCATCCAGCACAACAGAGATTGGGTCTCCGTCCTGCGCAAGCGGTGCTTTCGGTCGGTTTTGCAGGCCTAAAATAATAGCCCCTGCCGCTGCAAACAGCGTAACGCATAATATGATCCATAAAAAGAAAGCTGGCTTTTTCTTCAATCTCCGGTCACCACCTCTGTTATTCTTTGCATCACGCGATTGGATCGGTTCCCTGTAAGTGTTCGTTTTTCACATGTCGCGCCACATCATTTGATCAATCGGCAGCGTATGTTATGTTATGCAGAAGCAGTAGTTCATTTCATTGTATTCGCTCGTGCATAACGCGTCAATGCCCACTTTCTATGCGGATATGTGTCTTTCGTAACACCGTCATATATTGTATTTCAGTATGTGAACAGCATCTCACGATATTGTGTATCTCTCACGAACAAAAAAGCAGAGCCAACCATTTGCGGCGGCTCTGCCTGTTTTCTTCTGTTGCTCAGCGCTCAAAAAAGCGCGATAAAAACTCCTTGGTTTCGGGCTTTTCGGGTGTGCCGAAAATCTGCTCCGGCGCGCCTTCCTCCCAGATGATGCCGTCCTTCATAAACACGGTTCGGCTCGAAACATCGCGCGCAAACGCCATCTCGTGGGTGACGACCAGCATGGTCAAGCCCTCTTTCACGAGGGTTTTCATCACGTCCAGCACCTCGCCCACCATCTGCGGGTCGAGCGCGGACGTCGGCTCGTCAAAGAGCAGCACCTCCGGCTCCATCGCGAGCGCTCGGGCGATGGCAACGCGCTGTTTCTGTCCGCCGGAGATCTGGCGCGGCCTGGCGTTGATATACGGCAGCATGCCGACCTTTTCCAAATAGCGCTTCGCGGTTTGTTCCGCCGTGTCGCGATCCTGATGCATGACTTTGCGAAGGCCGACCATGCAGTTATCCAGCACGGTCATGTTGTTGAAGAGGTTGAAACTCTGAAACACCATGCCGACCTTTGCACGATAAGCTGGCACATGATAGCCCCTTCGCGTGATATCCTCGCCGTGGAAGAGAATCTGGCCTGCGGTTGGTGTTTCCATCAGGTTGATGCAGCGCAAAAGCGTGCTCTTGCCGGAGCCGGAAGCGCCGATGATGCTCGTCACATCGCCGCGATTGACCGAAAAATCGATGTCTTTCAGCACGACGTTCGCGCCGAAGGATTTGGAAAGATGCTGGACGGATAAAATCTGTTCGCTCATGTTCAGCGCCCCCTCTCTTTCTGCGCGGCGTCGTTTTTATGCGGAAAACGCACGAGCCCGCTCGTATGCGCCAGCGTATCGGTTGTGGCCAGATCATAGCTCGCGTTTCCGTCCATCCGCTTTTCCCACCAGCGCAACAAAATGGAGCTCACCAGCGTCATGAACAGATACCCCGCCATCTCGATGGTTGCGGATGGAAAATAGAGGAAAGTGGCCCCAACGACAGCCTTATGCGTGGCGAAAAAGTCCGTGTATCCGATGATGAACATGACGGAAGTGTCCTTGAGATTGATGATGAAGTTGTTGCCGATCTGGGGCATGATGCTACGGAGCGCTTGCGGCAGGATTACGCTCGTCATGGTCTGCCAATGGGTCATGCCGATGGCCTTCGCGCCCTCGGTCTGGCCCGGATCGACCGAGAGAATGCCGCCGCGTACGGTCTCCGCCATATATGCGCCCGTGTTGACGGCGACGACGACGAACGCCGCGAGCCAAACGCTCTGCCACTGTACGGCGTTATTTGTAAAATACGGCAGGCCGTAATAGACAAATACCGCCTGAAGAATCATCGGCGTGCCGCGAAAAATCTCGACATAGGCGCGAATGATGCCGCGCAACAAGCCAAGCAACCCCTTTTTCAGCGCGTTATCCTTCTTCGCGACGGGAATCGTCTGCAGCACACCGCATAAGAAACCAATCAGACAACCGACCAACGTGCAGATAACCGCGAGCGACACCGTCTTCCACATGCCGGTGAGATAGATGCTCGCGTAGGTATTCCAGAGCTTGACAATGTCAATCCCAAGCTGAGCGAGAATGGTCATGCGCGCACACTCCTTTTCCTAAAATCACGGAAAACAACAAGGCAAGGCGAGCCGCAACAAACGGCACGCCTTGACCTGGAATCCGTCGAGATAAACCTTCGGCTCCGCTTAACCGATGGGCTGCACGGAGATCGCCTCCGCCATAACCGCGTTGAAATCATCCGCCGTCATGCCGGAGAGCACCTTATCGAGCGCGTCCTTGAGCACGGTGTTGCCCTTGCGCACGGAGATGCCGATGTTGACATCGCTGTCCGAAACGGTGAAATCATCGCCGCTGCCCGCGAAGTTGAGAATGACCATGTCCGGATATGCCGCGAGCGCACCCTGCGCGGTGGGCATATCGGTGCAGATGAAGTCTACCGTACCGGTCTCGAGCGCCATGAGCATTGCCGGCGCGGTCTCGGCGGCGGGCTGTACCTTTGCGTCTTTGATCTGCGGCAGGCAGGTGTCATACCAGATGGTACCAAGTTGGCTTGTGCAGGTGCCACCCGCAAGACCGGAAATACCCTTCGCGGAGGCAAAACTGCTGGTGTTCAGCGTAACACAGACGATGGAGGCATAGAGATACGGACCGGCGAAGTCGACGACTTCCATGCGCTCCGGCGTCATGCTCTGTCCCGCGATGACTGCGTCAACCTGCCCCGTCTGCACGGCAGGAATCAACGAATCCCAGTCGAGGCGGACGATTTCCAGCTGCCAGCCGTTGGCTTCACAGAGCTTCTTCGCCATCATGACATCGTAACCGTTGGCGAACTCATTGGAATCCTTAATCGGCACCGCGCCGTTGCTGTCGTCCGGCTGCGTCCAGTTATAGGGCGCGTAGGCGCATTCCATCGCGACGGTTAACACGCCATCTTCCACGCCGGAGACGGCGCTGGTAGCGGCGGGCTTTGCGGCGCAGGCAACGCTCGATACGAATAACATCAGCGCAAACAGCAGGGCAATGATCTTCTTCATTTTGGTCGATTTCCTCTCTTACTCTTGTCTTATCTGGGTTCTTACAATTTCAGAGTGATGAGTAAAAAATAAACGCGCTTTCCGGTGTTGTCTCCGGCTTTGCGCGCTCATTTTGGTAAAAAAACGCGCTTTCCGGTAAAATGGAAAACGCGCGGTCTTGCATGCGATGATGCGGCGCGGAAGCTTTGCTCCGCCCCTGACCGATGACAGCGCTCCACTTTCGTGACAGTCTGCGACATATTCTCCCGCAGCCCAGCACCCGTTCCCCCGCTTGTACGGAAAAATGATGCTTCGGCGGCAGCCCCTTTCGCGAAATTCTCGCTACTCTTGACAACCGCGCCTCTCTCATCAGACTTATGAAATTGTAGCGTTAGTTTATCATATATGATTTGTTTGTCAAGGGAACAATCCCGAAAACAGGCGCATTTGCGAAAAAAAGCGGCTGCGTGTTACCACAGCCGCCGTTTTGTGTCGTTTGCGGAAATCAGGTGCCGAGGTATGCCGCCTTGACGGCCTCGTTAGCGAGCAGTTCTTTGCCCGGGCCGGACATCGTGATGCGTCCGGTCTCCATGACATAACCCGTGTGCGCCGTTGAGAGCGCCATGTTTGCGTTCTGCTCGATTAAGAGGATGGTTACTCCGCGCTTGTTGATCTCCTTGATGATCGAGAAGATATCCCGAACGATCAACGGAGCAAGACCCAGCGAAGGCTCGTCCATCATCATGAGCTTCGGGCGGCTCATGAGCGCGCGCCCGACCGCGAGCATCTGCTGCTCTCCGCCGGAAAGCGTGCCGCCCGCCTGCCAACTGCGCTCCTTGAGGCGCGGAAACAGCTCGTATACCCAGTTGATGTCCGGCGTGATGTCGTCTTTTCGCATATACGCGCCGACGCGCAGGTTTTCCAGCACCGTCAGGTCGGGGAAAATCCGCCGTCCTTCGGGAACCAGCGTGATGCCGCGGCTGACGATCACGGTGGTATCCTTGCCCGCGATGCTCTCGCCTTCAAACTCGATGCTGCCGCTCTTGAGCTTGACCAGGCCGGCAATGGCGCGCAGGGTGGAGCTTTTGCCCGCGCCGTTTGCGCCGATGAGCGTCACGATGTCGCCCTTTGGCACATCGAAACTGATCCCCTTGACGGCTTCGATCCCGCCGTAGTTTACCTTCAGGTCCTTGATGCTTAAAATCATATCGCTCATTCCGCCACCCCCAGATACGCATTGATCACCTTCGGGTCCGCCTGCACGACGGCGGGCGTTCCGCTGCTGATGAGCCGGCCAAAGTCGATGACATAGATACGGTCACTAAACTGCATGACCAGATCCATGTGATGCTCGATCATGAAGACGGTCAGGTCGTATTTGTTCTTGATCTGCACGATGAATTCGCCGAGTTCCTGCGTCTCTTGCGGGTTCATGCCGGCGGCGGGCTCGTCCAGCAGCAACAGTTTCGGGTCGGTCGCAAGCGCGCGCGCAATCTCTAATCGGCGCTGCAAGCCGTAAGGCAGGCTCACCGCGAGATCGTTTGCGTATTGCATGAGATTCTGCTCCTCCAGCAGTGCCGCCGTCTCCTCACGCATACGCTTCTCTTCCTTGTAGGCGAGGCGCAGCGTCGCGGTGAGCACGTTTTGCTTGGCGCGCATGTGCTTTGCAGTGAGCACGTTATCAAACACCGTCATGCTCTTCCAGAGCCGGATGTTTTGGAATGTGCGCGCGATGCCAAGCTTGGTCACCATGTCCGGCGTGGGGTCCACTGTACGCGAATTTACGTAGAGCTTCGCGTTTTCGCCCGCGTAGAGCTTTTTCATTTTTCCGCGCGGATGATTTTCCACGATAGTTTTGCCGTTGAACGAAATCTTGCCATTCGTGGGGTCATAGATGCCGGTGACGCAGTTGAACGCCGTGGTCTTGCCCGCGCCGTTGGGGCCGATTAAAGCTATGATCTCGCCCTTGTTGACCTCCAGCGAGAGGTTGTTGACGGCGACGACGCCGCCGAACTGCATGGTTACGTTTTCGAGTTTCAGCACATTCTCAGCCATCGATACCGCCTCCTTTCGCCGCCTTGGCGCGTTTGTTAAACCGTTTGACCAGTCCGGCGAACGAGATTTCCTTATCTCCCATGAGTCCTCTAGAGAAGAACAGCACGATCATCATGATGATGATGGAGAACACAAACCGCCGGAAACCGGAACGGAATAGGTTCGGCGCCTCGATGCCGAGGAACTTGCCCATGTCGAGTCCTCTGAGCCACCATTCGGAGGCCGCGATGTAGAGGAAGCTCGCGATCAGGCTGCCGGAGATGGAGCCGATGCCGCCGATGACCACGATGAGCAGGATTTCATACGTCATCGCGCTCTTGAACTGCGCGGCTTGCACGGTGTACTGATACATCGCCAAGAGAGCTCCGGAAACACCCGCGAAGAACGAGCTGATGATAAAGCTCATCTCTTTGTGCTTGAAGAGGTTGATGCCCATGGCTTCCGCCGCGACCTCGTCGTCGCGAATCGCCTTAAACGCGCGCCCGTAGGACGAGTTGATCAGCAGCACGATCAGTCCGATGCAAACGCCGGAAGCCAGAAAGACATACAGCGTTGGCGGAAACGGGAGATCCGTAAACGGAATCTTCACATCCGTCAGATCGAGATAATTGCGCATGACGTTCGCGCCGTTGGTGATCGGCCCCAGCACATCCCACTGGAAAATCGCGCGGATGATCTCCGCAAAGCCGATCGTGGCAATGGCGAGATAGTCCGACTTGAGGCGCAGCACAGGCAGCCCGATCAGCGCCGCAAACAGCGCCGCGGCAAGCCCCGCGCAGACGAGGCCGACGAAGATACCGGTGTCGAACTTGATCACGGCTTCGTAATACTTATACACCGACTCGGTCAGCTTGATCTCCGTTGGCATCGTGAAAATCGAGTAAGTATACGCGCCGATGAGCATGAAACCCGCCTGCCCAAGCGAAAAGAGGCCGGTGAAGCCGTTAAGCAGGTTCATGCTGACCGCGACCAGCGAATAGATCGCGCCTTTTTTCAGCACGGTGAAGATGATGTGGTTCGGGTCCATCGTCTGCTCCAGTACGGTGACAATCACATAGATCAGCGCGATCGCCGCAAACGCGATCCAGAGTTCCGCTTTGCTTTTCTTATTCATGCAATCGCCTCCCTTACGCCTTGTCCGTGGCTTTTTCGCCGAACAGACCGGTGGGTTTCACCACGAGAATGATGATCAAAAGCGCAAACGTGAACGCATCCGAAAACGTCGTCCATCCGCTGCCGCCGAAACCGAAGATCGACGTGCCGCCCTTGATGATGTTTTCCGCAATGCCGATGATAAACGCGCCGATGACCGCGCCGGGGATGCTGCCGATGCCGCCGAACACCGCCGCAACAAAGCACTTGAGACCCGGCATACTGCCCGAAACGGGGGTAACCGACGCGTAGTTGGTGAAGTAGAGCATGGAACCCACCGCCGCGAGGAACGAACCGATCACAAACGTCACCGAGATGACGGTGTTGATCCGAATGCCCATCAGGCGGCTGGTTTCAAAATCCTTCGAGACCGCGCGCATCGCCATGCCGACCTTGGTGTATTTGATGAGCAGCGTCAGCAGCACGACGAGCACAATGGTCAGAATCGGCGTAACCACGGTGACCATCTTGGTGGTTGATCCCCAGATCGTGATCGTTTGGCTCAGCCACGGGATCGCGGGATACACTTTGGCAAGGCCGCCGGTGAAGTAGAGCGCGGCGTTTTGCAGCAGGTAGGAAACGCCGATGGCGCTGATCATGACGGACATACGCGGCGCCGTGCGCAGCGGCTTATATGCCGCGCGCTCGATGAAGAAGCCCAACACGACGGTCAGGATCAACACGAGCGGAATAGCGATCGTCACAGGGAGAACCGTTGAAAGATAGACCATCATGAGTCCCGCGCACATGAACACGTCGCCATGGGCAAAGTTGATCAGGCGCAGGATGCCGTAGACCATCGTGTATCCGATGGCGATCAGAGCATACTGCCCGCCGACCGATATTCCCGACAGGATATACGAAAGGTTGGCGTGTAGAAAATCGAGCATTGATTTGCCTCCATCCATACCGCATCCGAAGATGGTGCGGTTCCGTTTAAAACGATCTGAAACCCCATGCTGGATTTCAACGCTTTGCAGGACGGGAGAGATTCACGGTTCCTGCGGCGAAGCCGCATAAGCAAGGCGGAACCCATATGAGAAACCCGCTCCTACAAAGTGCGGCGGGGGCATTGTCTCCCCCGCCGCATTGACTTTTGCGTCGATTAACCAATCGTGACCGGGGGCAGGGCATCCCATGCGCCGGTTTCGGTATTCGCGTGCTTGACGTACGCGGTGTTGCGGATGGCGTCGCCATTGACCTGATCGAGCGCGATCGGTCCGGACACGCCTTCGTAGGTGGTGCTCCACAGAGCGGTCATGATGGCGGCGGGATCGACGCTGCCTGCTTTCTTCATTGCTTCGAGCGCGAAGAAGTACGCGTCATAACCCATCGCGGTAACCGCGGCAACGGTGTCGTCGCCGCCGTTGTTGGCGAGCTGCGTTGCGTCCGCTTTGACCCAGGTTTTAAAGCCCGCGTCGAATTCGGCATTCGCGCCTTCGGGATAGAACGTGGTGACGGTGACGTCAACACTCTTGCCCTTCGCGGCCTGGAGAATCACGTTGCTGTCCCAGGTATCGCCCGCGAGAATCGGCATGCCGAGGGCTTGCGATTCCGCCTGGTCGATGATCAACTGGGCTGCTTCGGTGGACACCGGCGAGAAGAAGACTTGCGCGCCGCTGTTCTTTGCGTTGTTGATGTAACTCGTAAAGTCGCTGTTGCCGTCGGGGAACGTATCCTGCACGCAGGTGCCGCCGAGGGCTTCAAACGCCTTGACGAAGTAGTTCACAAGACCGCCCGAGTAGTCGTCGCCCAGCTTGGAGAGGCAGTACGCCGTCTTCACGCCGAGGGTGCTGAAAGCATAGTTCGCCAGAACCGTGCCCTGGAACGGATCGAGGAAGCAGATGCGGAAATAGTGCTTGTTGCCTTCGGTGACCTGCGGGTTGGTGCAGGTGATGCCGATTGCCGGGATGCCGGCAGCTTCAAACGACGGGGAAGCCGCGATGGACACGCCCGAGCCGTAGGAGCCGAGTACGACCGCGACGCCGGCGGAAACCAGCGTGGAAGCAGCGGAGGCCGCTTTGTCGTTGGAGCTCTCGTTGTCGACCTTGACGAGCTGCACATCATACGTCGTTCCGTTGATTTCAACGGTAGGGCTGACGGAGTTTGCGTACTCGATGCCAAGCGTCTCCTGCTTGCCGCCCGCGCCGTTATCACCGGATGCGGGTTCGTAGATGCCGATCTTCACGACAGGGTTGCCGGAAGCGGGCTTCTCTGCGGCTGTGGTGTCGGTGGTCGCGGCGGGCGCTGCGCATGCGGCGACGGACACGACGAGAACGAGCGCCAGTAGAATCGCTACTAACTTCTTCATTGACTCTTTCCTCCATTTTTTCTTTTGCGTTCAGAATGAACCAAGCACGCCAACGTGAACCACACGTCGACGCATGCCAAAATTATAAACTCCTATCCCGTTTGATGCAACCCTATCTATGCATCCTGTATGCAATATATAATTTTCGCACTTGTTGAAATGTTCGTATGCGCTGATAAATGCAGGAAAGCCTTCAAAGCGCGTGATTTCGGCGATTTCTATGCAAAATTCCAGCTTGTCATTCGGGAATTGTGCAGCCTGCGCTGCGACAGAAAAAATGTTTGGTAGCATGAATAAATGTGGTGCGCGATGTTGAAACTTGCATTTCCTGATACGGGTAATAGATTATCGAAACAGACCGTATCAAATCGCAAAGCTCTTGTTGACAAGCGCTTGGAATTCTTATATACTACTCAAAATGAGTAAAATCTGAAGGAGAGGCAGGAGCAAGGATGAGTCCGCGCGTGCAAGCAAACAAGTATCAAAAACGCCGCCGCGCTCCTCGTATTTCTTCTTTCTTTTTCCAGTTTGATTTGGTATTTAAGGCTTTGACGAAAATGATTTTCATTTTTGATCAAAGCTTTTTTAGTACTCCTTCAAACAGCGCCGTTGATCTTTTCAGAATTGTTGTTTCCGAAAAGAAGGCATTCAAAGAATTCTTCCCTCAATATCCTATTTGTTTTCCAACATCGGTTTTTTAACCGGTGTTTTTTTATGACCCGCCCCGCCCGCGCGCGGAGGAGCGAAAAAAGGAGAGAGAAACCATGCTGAAAAACAGAAATTTGATCGCGCCGAGCGACTTCACCCTCGAGGAGATCGAAGAACTCATGAGTCTGAGCGAGCGCATCCTGCAATCCCCTGAGCGCTACGCAGGGGTCTGCCGCGGCAAGCTCATGGCAAGCCTGTTTTACGAACCTTCCACCCGTACCAAGTTTTCCTTCGACGCGGCGATGCTTCGCCTCGGCGGCAATACACTGGGCTTTTCCGATCCCAACACCAGCAGCACTGCCAAGGGTGAAACCATCGCGGACAGCGCACGCACAATCGGAAAGTATGCGGACCTGATCGTGGTTCGCCACCCGAAAGAGGGCACGGCAAAGCTCATGAGTCGCTATGCGGGTATCCCCGTCATCAACGCGGGTGACGGCGGGCACCATCACCCGACGCAGACACTCACCGACTTGCTGACCATCCGCCATTATAAAGGAAGCTACAACGGCTTGACCGTCGGGGTCTGCGGAGACCTGAAATTCGGGCGCACGATCCACTCGCTCGTCACCTGCCTCGCACGGTATGAAAACGTCCGTTTTCTCTTCATCTCGCCGGAAGAGCTGACCATGCCCGCCTTCGTGAAAGAAGAGCTGAACGCAAAAGGCGTCGCCTATACCGAAACCACCGACCTTGAGGGCGCGATCTCACAGCTGGATGTGCTCTACATGTCCCGCGTGCAGCGCGAGCGCTTCATCAGCGAAGAAGAATACCTGCGCCTCAAGGACTACTTCATCCTCACCGCGGACAAGATGACGCTGGCGAAACCGGACATGATCGTCATGCACCCACTGCCGCGCATCAACGAAATCGCCACCGAGGTGGACAGCGACCCGCGCGCGGCCTACTTTGAGCAGGTACGCTACGGCATGTTCGTGCGCATGGCGCTGATCATGAAGTTGCTCGGTGCGGAAGAACCGGCTTAACAACACGAAAGACGGAGGAAAAAAGTATGGTCAACGTATCAAAAATCAAAGAAGGCATCGTGATCGACCACATTCGCGCGGGTCACGGATATAAAATCTTTCAGCAGCTGGGCCTCGACCGCCTCGACGGCGTGGTCGTGCTCATGCGCAACGTGGACAGCGAGAAGATGGGCCGAAAAGATCTCATCAAGATCGAGTCCAACCTAGACCTGAACCTTGATGTGCTGGGCCTCATCGACCCGCACGTCACCATCAACTACATCAAAAACGGTGAGCGCGTCAACAAGGTCAGCCTCACGCCGCCGCAGACGGTCACGGGCATTCTCACCTGTAAAAACCCGCGCTGCATCACGAATCAGGAGCACATTACGGACATCAAGTTCCATCTGGTGGACACCGCTACCAATCAATACGCCTGCGAATACTGCGACGCACGCACGCGCCTGTAACACCACAAACCCCCGCCATCACGAAAGGAGAAACGGTATGATTACGCTTTATCGAAACGCCCGACTCATCGATGCTTCCGGCGACCGCTACGGAGACCTCTGCACACAGGATGGCATCATCACCTCCTGCGCGCCGCTCTGCTGGCAGCGGGCGGACAAGGTGATCGACATGCGGCGAAACGCGCTCATGCCGGCGTTTATCGACCTGCATTGCCATCTGCGCGATCCCGGCTACCCGGAAAAAGAAACCATGGAGACGGGTATGCGCGCGGCGCTCAAGGGAGGATACGCGCATCTGACCGCGATGGCGAACACCAACCCCGTGATGGCGACGCCCGATCTGGTCACGGCAAACCACGAGAAAGCGAATCATCTGCATCTTTGCAAACTCACGCAGGCAGCCGCCGCGGGCGAAGCGCTGGGCGACACGACTCCCACCGATCGCGAAAGCCTGAGCCGGGTCACACGGGTGCTCAGCAACGACGGTAAGACGATTTTCTCGGACGAGTTTATGCGTGAGCTCTTGCTGGACTCCGGAAAATACGGCTTCCTCATCAGCACGCACTGCCAGCCGGAGCGCAAGATCGTCGAGCGAGATATCAGCCTCCTGCGGGAAGTCGGCGGCAACCTGCACATCGGCCACATCAGCCGTGCCGAGACGGTGGACATGGTGAGACGCGCAAAAGCCGAGGGGTTGCAGCTCACCTGCGAGGTCACGCCGCACCACCTCTTCGGCTGGGACAACGACTATAAGGTCAATCCCCCGCTGCGCACGCGCGCGGATGTAGAGGCTTTGATCGAGGGTATCAAAGACGGCACGATCGACTGCCTCGCCACCGACCACGCGCCGCACACGCCCGCCGACAAGGCAAGCGGCATGGCGGGCATTTCAAACATCGAATACGCCTTCCAGATCTACCTCAAGGTATTTCAGGAGAACAGCATCCCGCTGACAAGGCTCTCGGAGATGCTCTCCCTCAACCCCGCGAAGCGGCTTGGCATCAAAGCCGGACTCTTTCTTCCGAGTTATGCCGCAAGCGTTACCGCGCTCTCAGTCGAGGAGGAGAGCGAGATCGACAGTCTGCGCATGATCTCCCGCTCGCACAATACGCCGTTTGACGGACGCAAGGTGATGGGTCGGGTGCTGCGCACGGTGATCGACGGCGAAACAAGATACGAATACAGCACAGCGATTTGAGACAATAGAGTTAGGAGAAAACAATGCAGCAGTTAGTAGAAGCGGTACAGAAAAAAGGCCCCGTCTGCGTGGGGCTTGACACACAATATTCCTTCCTGCCGGATTATATCAAAGAAAAGAGCGGCTCTGAAGGCGAAAAGATACTCGAGTTCAACCGCGCGATCATCGACGCCACGGAGGATATCGCGGGCTGCTTCAAGCTCCAGATCGCCTGCTACGAGGCGCTGGGTCTCGACGGCATGAAAGCCTTTGCAAAGACCTTGCAATACGCGCGAAGCCGCGGCAACGTGACCATCACCGACGCAAAGCGCGGGGACATCTCCTCCACCGCCGCGCAGTACGCCACCGCGCACTTCTCCGGCGACTTTGAGACCGACGTGATGACCATCAACGTCTTTATGGGGGAAGACGCGGTCTCTCCGTATTATCCCTACCTCGAAAAAGGCAAAGGCGTGTTCGCACTGGTCAAGACCAGCAACCCCAGCGGGAAAGACTTTCAGGATTTACTCGTAGACGGAGAGATGCTCTACGAGCGCACGGCGCGCAAGGTCTCCGCATGGGGTGAGAAGTTCATCGGCACGAGCGGATTTTCCGCCATCGGCGCGGTGACGGGACTCACCTACCCGGAGGAGTTCGAGCGCATCCGCCCGCTGCTGCCGCATACCTTCCTGCTGATCCCCGGCTACGGCGCGCAGGGCGGCACGGGCAAGGATATCGCGGGCTTCTTCGCGGACGGCGTGCGCGGCGTGGTCAACTCTTCGCGCGGCATCCTCACGGCACACAAAGGCAAGAGCGAGGACGCGCGCTTCACAGACCACACGCGCAAGGCGGTGCTCGACATGAAACAGGACATCCTGCAATGGCTGAAATAATCCGAAACGAACCAATTGCAGAAGGCATCCGGCGCATGGTGGTTACCGGCGCGCCGCTTGGCCGCGCGGGGCAGTTTTTCATGCTGCGCGTGCCGGGCGCGCTCGATCCGCTGCTGGGTCGTCCCATCAGCATCTGCGAAATCGACCCTGGCTCCGGCACGACCACATTTGTGTATCAAACCATCGGTCGCGGCACGGCGCAGTTTGCGCGGCTGCTTCCGGGGCAAACGATCGAAGCGCAAGGCCCATACGGCAACGGGTTTTCGCTGAACGCTGGCCGCGCCGTGCTCATCGGTGGCGGCATCGGTACCGCGCCCATGCTCCAGCTCGCGAAAGAATTGCGCGCGAGCGATCCCGCGCGAACAATCGACGCGTATCTCGGCTTTCGCGAGGAAGCGTATCTGGAACAGGAGTTTGAGCGTTATGCGGACAGCGTGACCCTCAACATCGGCGGCTATGTGGTCAACGATGTGGATTTTTCGCTCGACGCCACCTACTACGCCTGCGGGCCTGCGCCGATGCTCCGCGCGGCGGCGAGTGCAGCGGAGCAAACAAGCGCGAGCCTGTTTGTCTCGCTCGAAAAACACATGGCGTGCGGCGTCGGCGCTTGCCTTGGGTGCACCTGCCAGACCGAGCACGGCAGAAAGCGCGTCTGCAAGGACGGGCCCGTGTTCGACTATCGGGAGGTGCTCCATGCCATCTAACCCGCTCGAACTTACCCTGTGTGGTATTTCTCTGAAGAACCCCGTGATCGCAGCAAGCGGCACATTCGGCTTCGGACACGAATACGCCGAAGTGATGGACGTTTCGCGCCTAGGCGGGATCAGTGGAAAAGGGCTGACGCTGAACGGAAGCGCGGGCAACAAAGGAATGCGCGTCTACGAAACCCCGTCCGGTATGCTCAACAGCATCGGGTTGGAAAACCCCGGTGTGCGGCACTTCGTCGAGCACGATGCAGCCTACATGCGCACACTCGGGCCCGCGGTGATCGCCAACCTTGGCGGACACTGTGAAGAAGATTATCTGGAGGGTGCACGGCTGCTCAACGACGCGGACATCGACATCCTCGAACTCAACATCTCCTGCCCAAATGTCAAGGCGGGCGGGATGGCGTTTGGCATGCTGCCGGAGACGGCGGCGGACATCACGGGAAAAGTCAAGGCGGTCTCCCGCCATCCCGTGATGGTCAAGCTCTCGCCCAACGCGCCGGATCTCGTCGCCGTTGCGCGCGCCTGCGAAAGCGCGGGTGCCGACGCGCTGAGCCTTGTCAACACGTTTCTCGGCATGGCAATCGACGTGAAGAAAAAGCGTCCCGTGTTTGAAAACATCTACGCGGGTCTATCTGGCCCGGCGATTCTACCCATCGCGCTGAGGATGGTGCATCAGGTTGCGCACGCGGTCAAAATCCCCGTTGTCGGCATGGGAGGAATTACGAGCGCGGAAGACGCACTGAAGTTTCTCATGGCGGGAGCGGTCGCCGTACAGGTCGGCACCATGACGTTTGCCAATCCCCGCGCGATGCTCGCCATCATCGATGGTCTGTCTATATATTGCGAGCAGGAACACCTAAGCAACCTGCAGGAGATCGTCGGGATCATTTAAATAGAAAATATTGTTAGGAGCGACTATATGAAAGACAATCTATCCATCATGAAAAGCTGCGAAGCATTCTTAGAAGGACACTTCCTCCTCTCCTCCGGACGCCACAGCGGCGGTTACTGCCAGTGCGCAAAGCTGCTCCGCTTTCCGGAGCTTTCGGCGGATGTCCTCTCTACCGTCACGGAACAGGTAAAGAACCTGCCGATCACGAAGGTCTGCGGACCTGCGATGGGCGGCGTGATCGTCTCCTACGAACTCGCGCGGCAGCTCGGCGTGGAGAGCATCTTCACCGAGCGCAAGGACGGCGAGATGCAGCTTCGCCGCGGATTCACCGTCGGCAAAGGCGACAAAATCCTGATCGCGGAAGACGTCATCACCACGGGAAAATCGACGATGGAGACCGTCCGTGCGCTGGAGGATATGGGCGCTGAGGTCATCGGCGCCGCGTGCATCGCGGATCGCAGAGCGGAGGATTGCGACTTTGCGCTGCCCGTCTACGCCGCGCTGAAGCTCTCCATCGACTCCTATGAACCGGACGATTGCCCGATTTGCCGCGAGGGCAAGATCAAGCTGGAGAAACCCGGCAGCCGCGAAATGCCCGCCGCAAAATAAGCAAGTAACTCATGCTAAGCCGCGCAACCGCGCGGCTTTTGTTTTTCTCGTCCAATACAGAGGTTTTGCCGCATTTGCGATTATATAGTTGTTTTTACAACATACCATTCGAACGAATAGCGATACACTCGGATTATAAAAAAGATTTCTACTAAATCTATCAACGGAGGAAAAAACCGTATGCTGAAAAAAAACATTAAAAACATCGACTTTGCATCGCCGCTGTCGCTCGGCGCGCTGGTGACGTATCAAACAGGACAGATCGTGAGCCGCACGCTGGCGCAAAACCGCGCGGTCAGCATGACGCTGTTTGCCTTTGATCAAGGCGAGGAGATCAGCAGTCATGAGTCCAAAGGCGACGCGATGGTGCAGGTGCTGGATGGTAAAGCGAAAATCACCATCGGCGAAGTGGAGTTTCTTCTCACCGCGGGAGAGACGATCGTGATGCCCGCGGGCGTGCCGCACGCGCTGGAAGCGGTGGAACCCTTTAAAATGTTCCTGACCGTCGTCTTCCCGGGATGATATTTCCGAAAAACATAATCGATATGAAAATAAAAAATCAAATATAGAAACGTCAAAACCGCGCTCTACCGGAAGCGCATATTCTCAGTAGAAAAGGATGGCATAGCCCACCCCTTTCGTAAATATCCACCGCACTCTACCGGAAGCGCATATTCTCAGCAGAAAAGGATGGGCATAGCCCATCCTTTTCTGCAAACGTCAAAACCGCGCCCTACCAGAAGCGCGGTTTTGACTAGGGGTACGACACTGAGAGGAAAGAGTATATCTCAAAAGCTTTTCCGCTTGTTGAGTCCATTATTTCAGGCGACGGTGTTTCCGCCCGCCTGTTTGGCGACATTCGCCTTTTCCTGCGCCAATCGCAGCAGTTCGCTGGCTGTAATCGGCGACGTGTTGATCTCCATCGTCTGCACGCCAAAGCTGCACGTTAGACTCACTTCGTCGCCTTCGAACAGGAGCCGCTCGCTCATGATCGCAAGGCGGAGATTGTTTGCAAAACGAAGCGCCGCGCGGTGATTTACACCGGGCAGGCAGATCACAAACGCATCCGCATCTTCCCGCGCAACCCAGTCTTCCGCTTTGCGCGCTCTTTTTTGCATCGTTTGCGCCACGTGCTGTAGCACAAGGTCGCCCACCATGCGTCCGTGTTTTGCATTGATCGATCCAAACTGGTCAATATCTACATATAAAACAGAAAGAGCGCGTTCTCGCTGCCGAGAAAGCTGCATCGCCTCGGAAAGTGCCTTCTCGATATAGTTCGGGTGAAAAACCCCTGTCAGCACATCCAAATCGCTCCGACCTTCAGCGCTAGTACGTTCCTCGCGCCTTGCTGTCGTGCCGGTCGCAACCATTTTTGAAGTTTGATACGCCGCTTTCATCGCTCTTTCCACTTCATTCATCCCGTCTGTCGATCTTTTGCGATTCATTTCAGCGTGATCATACTGTAACTGCGCGCAAAAAAGAAAACCGATGTAATAAACCTGCAAAAAAATGACTCGAAATGCAGACGCGATCGTGTTTCCAATCCGCAATTCCGCCCAACTTCGCTTGAGCTGCGCGGCTTTTGAGCCGATGAGTTGTCGAATTTTCGTTAAATCAATTCAAATCAATAGAAGAAAGCATGTATAATTGATGTAATTGTGCTATGATGTTCGTTGTTTTATCGCGCACGGCGCAACAAGCAGAACTGTAAAACGTGTTCTTGACATCAAAACTGCGTTTTATGACATCGATCTTCACCCGTTTGTGAAAAGAGGTATGATGCGAATGAGGAAAATAGACAAAGTAAGAATCCGGCTTTGCGTGGCAAGAATTGCCGCCCAAGTGAGCGAGGCGGTGAGCCTTAGCCGATGAATATCTTTATCTGTGACGACAACGCGGAGCAAACCTCACTCTGCAAGCAGGCGATTCAGCTGCTTTCGAAAAAGCACGGCGTTCACGCGAAGGTTAAAACCTTTCCTTCCGGCGAAGCGCTGCTGTTTGAAGCGGAGGATCAGTACGCAACCCTCGATCTTGTCTATCTGGACATCCATATGCCCGGACTCAACGGGATGGAGACGGCGAAGCGCCTGCGCGAGATCGGCTTCCCGGGCGATATCGTCTTTTTCACCGTCTCGCCAGATTTTGCGATCGCGGGCTATGACGTGAGCGCGCTTCACTACGTGGTGAAAGAGAAAACTTCCGACGAGAAGTTTGAAGAAATCTTCCTGCGCGCATGCGAACGAAAGAATCGCCGAGAAAGTGAGGTGCTCGTGCTCACCTGCGCGGGAGAGAGCCGCTGTATCCCGCTGGAGGACATTCGCTACTTTGAAATTCAGCAGCGCATTGTCACCGTTGTTTACGCGAAGGAACGCTTTGAGTTTTATTCCACGATGATGCGACTGGAGGAACAGCTCTTTAACCGCGGATTTGTGCGTACCCATAAGTCTTTTCTGGTCAGCAAGCGATTCATCCGCAGCATCGATAGTACGCGCGTGCTGCTGGACACCGGCGAAGAGCTGCCGGTTGGCAAGCGGTATTACGCGGATAGCCTGGCAAGCATCGGCGTGGCAAGCTAAAGCATAACAAAACGCCTCTTCGATCGGTACACCCGACAATGCAAAACGCTTCACTCTTCCAACACAACGACACGCGAGGAACGCGATGATGAAACGAGCAAACCGCATCTCCCTTGCCGCAATAGCGCTGGCGATCCTGCTGGTTTGGTTCATTCTGCCTTCCTCCGCGCTCGCCGCAAGCGCAAAATCAAACGATAATCACACGGACACGGACGACTATTGTCTCCGGGCGCACGACGTCAGCATCGGCTTAAGCGAGTTTTCCGGCAAGACGCGTACGGAGCTGGAAAGCGACATCGTCGCAGCCTCCGCGTTTGCGTTTTTGATTCGCGATACCGTCAGCGGTACCGGCTTGTTTGAGCCCATTACTTCCGGCTATTCGGTCGATTTCTCCGGCTTATCGGAGGCTGCATCCAGTTCCGGCTATGTGGTCACCGTCTCTCTGCCCGCGATCTCCCTTAGTACGCCTTCCGTCATCACATTCCGCGTGTTTGTGGTGGACGATCTGCCGCATCCGCGCGCGGTCGACTTCGCGTTTATCAGCGGAACGGCGGAACACGCGCTGCCGGACGGCGTAACGGCGCAGTTACCGGCAGGCGAAAGCATTCTCTCCGGCGAGACGGTAACGCCCGATAGCACGTTTACCAGCGTACGCGACGGCGCGGGGATGTGGACGTTTTCCGGCTGGTCGCCCGATCACGTTACCCTGTCGGATTCGGACGTCTTGTTCACCGGAACCTGGGTTTGGACGCCGCTGCCGGTCTACACGGTTACGTTTACGTTTGTCAACGGCACCAATAGCCGCGCGCTGCCCGACGGCGTGCTCGCAAAACTTCCGGCTTCCACAACCGGCGTGGACGGAGACGTATTTACGCCACCCGATTCATTTCGCTCGTATCACATGGTAGAAGGCACCTGGCGCTTTCACGGTTGGAATTTATCGAGCCAAACCGTTGCGGGCGGCAACCTGACCTTCGTCGGCGAGTGGCGCTGGCACTGGAACAGCGTTGTCATTACGCCATCCCCTACCGCAACCGCAACGTCCACCCCAACCCCAACCATCGCGATCACGCCCGCACCTACGCTGCCACCTTCCTCGCCGGAGCCGCCGAGCATTCAGGTGCTCGAGCAAACGCCAAACGAACCGCCGACGCCAACGACAAGCGGCGCGGCTGGAGGACCCGCAAGAATGATCGTTGCAACCGCACTGGCGGCACTCGTCGCCTCTCAATCGTTCGCCGTCGCTTCCGATCTCAAGGTGCTCAATTGGTATCAGGCCAAGAAGGCCGCGGCACGGAGGCGTTAACATGAACTGGCTGCTCAACGCAATCATCGTTGTCCTCGCCGTCGCGCTGGTCGTGCTGGTCGTACTGCGCGTTCGCCTCAAAAAGCGGCTCGACAGCATCGACGGCTTGGTCGGGGTCACGAAACGAAGTGCTATTAACGGAAAGGTGATCGGCGGCGAATTCACGAAAATATATCCGCATAAGAAAGAGAATTGACCAAGACGGAATCTTTGCATACTTGCCCCGCCGAAAAGCGGGGTGTATTCTTATTTGTACGCTGCATCTCAATGGCGTGCGTAAAATTACCTTGCGTGGTATTCTACATTCTGCCGGAAGACCGTCAGAAAACAGAGGCGAGTCAATCGCGAAAGTTTACCACAAATGGTATTTTTATGCTTCAACTGCTTCTCTCCTTAAAAATTCGAATAAAGAAGAAGTATTTGTCTGTGTGCTATAATGATTTTGCATCCTTGTTCAAAAAGGAGATAGCATATGAACGAATCCGACCCGATTCTCGTCAGTGCTTGCTTGCTCGGCGTGCCCTGCCGTTATAGCGGAACCGGAGTGATCGACGAGCGTATTTTGGCACTCGCGAAAAAGCACCATCTGATTCCTGTTTGTCCGGAGCAGCTCGGCGGTCTGCCTACTCCGCGCCCGCCCGCGGAGCGAAAGGGAACGCGCGTTCTCACGCGGGACGATCGCGACGTGACCGCACCCTTTCTGCGCGGTGCGGAGGAGACGCAGAGGTTAGCGCGCCTCTTTTCCTGCCGGATCGCGATCCTCAAGGCAAACAGCCCCTCCTGCGGCAGCGGGCAGATCTACGACGGTTGTTTTTGCGGAAAGCTGATCCCCGGAGACGGTTTGACGGCGGCGTTACTCAAGCAGGACGGACTAACGGTGCTCAGCGAGTTGGATGATCTGTCTTCGTTATTCTGATTGTTTCTCACGCTTGCACGCTTCCAGCGCCGCAATCGAGACTACGCTTTTGTAAACTTTTTTCTCTCGCGCGCTGAAAAAAGCAAGCCCCTTATTACAAGAATCTTCAAACAGCCAATCTCTGTGGCTGTTTTTGTTTTTGATTCGAACCATCGTGCATTTTATATGCAGCAAAGCAGGTCGCGGTCGGCATTGATCGAATCAATATGTTGTGCTAGTATGAAATCAAGACACAACTGGTTGCGATTTTTGCGATTCTAATAAAAAACAAACGGACTATTTTACCGGAATCATCAGATAAGGGGCGGACCGATAGGATGGAGATCATCAAACGCAGCGGCCTTGCGGAGGCCTATGACCGAAATAAGATTACCAACGCCGTGCGAAAGGCGTTTTTCAGCACGCAAACGGGGATTTCCGAGGCGGCTTTGGAGGCGATTACCGCGGCGGTCGAAGCGCGAATCCCACTGCTGCCTCCACCCGTTTCGGTGGAGCAGATTCAGGACCTCGTGGAGGAAACGCTGATGCTCAAGGGCTATTTTGCCCAGAGCAAGAGCTATATTCTCTACCGCAGCGAGCGCACGCGCATGCGTGCCCAACGCAGGAGCATCTGCTCCATGTTTGCGAACGGCAGCGCGCTTGAGAAAATCCTCGACAAGGTGCAGACGGACTACCCGCAGGATATGTACGAGCTTTCGCGCCTCGACGAGAAATTCCGCTCCTTCCTCAAGCCGGAGATGGGCGAGAGCGCGAAACGCGCGGCGCTGACGCGCGCGGCAGCGGAGCTGACCACACAGGAAGCGCCACACTGGGAGTTTATCGCGGCGCGCATCCTCATGCACGATTTTGCCGCCGATCTTAGCCTCGCGCTGGACGAGCTCCAGCTGCATAGCTACTTTGAAAAGGTCAGCTATCTCTGCGAGCGCGGACTCTACGGCAACTACATATTGGAAAGCTATACAAAAGAAGAACTCGACGAGGCGGGAACGTTTATCAATCCTGCGCACGACGAAAAACTCACCTATTCGGGGCTGGAGTTGCTGCTTCGCCGTTACGTAATTCGCAGCCACAAGGGACAACCCTTGGAAACCCCGCAGGAGATGTATCTCGGCATTGCGCTGCACCTCGCCTTGCCGGAAAAGACAGACCGGCTCATTTGGGTCAAGCGATTTTACGACATGCTCAGTTCCCTGAAGGTCACCATGGCGACGCCCACGCTCGCAAACGCCAGAAAACCGTTTCACCAGCTCTCGAGCTGCTTTATCGACACCGTGCCGGATAGCCTGACGGGCATCTACCGCAGCATCAACAACTTCGCGCAGGTGAGTAAATACGGCGGCGGCATGGGCCTCTATTTCGGCAAGGTGCGCAGCAAAGGCGGCACCATCCGCGGCTTCGAGGGCGCGGCGGGCGGGGTCATCCGCTGGATTCGCCTCGCGAACGATACTGCAGTCGCGGTCGATCAGCTCGGCGTGCGGCAAGGCGCAGTCGCGGTTTACCTCGACGTTTGGCACAAGGATCTGCCGGAGTTTTTGCAGATTCGCACCAATAACGGCGACGACCGTATGAAGGCGCACGACGTCTTCCCCGCGGTCTGCTATCCCGACCTCTTTTGGAAGACCGTGCGCGACAACATCGAGGCGAACTGGTACCTGATGTGTCCGCACGACATCCTCGCCACCAAAGGCTACAGCCTTGAGGACTTCTGGGGTGAGGAATGGGAGGAACGCTACCGCGACTGCGTGGCGGACAGCCGCATCGAAAAGCGCGTGATCCCCATCAAGGAGCTTGTGCGCATGATCCTTAAGAGCGCAATTGAGACCGGAACCCCCTTCGTCTTCAACCGCGACGCGGTCAACCGCGCAAACCCGAACCACCACAAGGGCATGATCTATTGCAGCAATCTCTGCACGGAGATTGCGCAGAATATGAGCGGGATTTCGGACGTGAGCCAGGAGATCGTCGAGACCAACGGCGAAACCGTCATCGTGAATATCACCAAGCCCGGCGATTTCGTGGTTTGTAATCTCGCGAGTCTGTCGCTGGGGCAAATCGACCTCAACGGCGACGAGCTGGAGACCATCACGGGCCACGTCGTCCGCGCGTTGGACAACGTCATCGACCTCAACTTCTTCCCCGTGCCGTACGCGAAGGTCAACAACCTCCGTTACCGACCGATCGGACTCGGCGTCAGCGGATATCACCACATGCTGGCGAAAAACCGCATCGGTTGGGAGACCGAGGATCACCTGAAGTTTGTCGACAAGGTGTTTGAGCGGATTAACTTCGCCGCGATTTCGGCGAGCTCGGATGTCGCCGCCGACAAGGGCAGGTACGAGTTCTTTGAGGGCAGCGACTGGCAGACGGGCGCGTACTTTACCAAGCGCGGCTATACGAGCGAACGCTGGAAGGCGCTTGCCGCGCGGGTCTCGAAAACCGGCCTTCGTAACGGCTGGCTGCTTGCCATCGCGCCCACCAGCAGCACGAGCATCATCGCGGGAACCACCGCGGGCATCGACCCCGTGATGAACCGATACTTCCTCGAGGAGAAAAAGAACGGACTCATCCCGCGCGTTGCGCCCGATCTCTCGCCGGAGACCTTCTGGTACTACAAGAGCGCGCATCTGATCGACCAAACGTGGTCGATCCGAGCTGCGGGCGTGCGCCAGCGGCACATTGACCAAAGCCAGAGCATGAACATCTACATCACCAACGAGTTCACATTCCGCAAGGTGCTGGGGCTTTACATTCTCGCGTTTGAGCATGGCGTGAAGACCGTTTACTATGTGCGAAGCAAGAGCCTTGAAGTTGAGGATTGCTCAGCTTGCTCGTCCTGAGTGTTTCTGATTTTCGATCAAATAACAGGAGTTTCATCATAATGAAAATACTGCAACAAAAACCCCTTTTTAACCCCGACGGCAGCATCGATTTGGCCGACCGCCGCATGATCGCGGGCGACACCACAAACCTCAATGACTTCAATAACCTTAAATACGGCTGGTCGCACGACTGGTACCGTCAGGCGATGAATAACTTCTGGGTGCCGGAGGAGGTCAATCTCTCCACCGACGTGAAGGATTACCCGAATCTTGCAGCGCCGGAGCGCCGCGCCTACGATAAGATTCTGTCGTTTTTAATCTTTCTCGACAGCATCCAGACCGCGAACCTGCCCGCCGTCGGCGAATACATCACGGCAAACGAGGTGAACCTCTGCCTCGCGATCCAAACGTATCAGGAGGCCATCCACAGCCAGAGCTACAGCTATATGCTGGACACCATCTGCGAACCGCAGGGTCGCGACGAGGTACTCTATCAGTGGAAAAACGACGAGTATCTGCTCCGCCGAAATACGTTTATTGGAGACGCATACAACCATTTTTACCGCGAACGCACGGCGGAAAATCTCATGCGCACCATCGTCGCGAACTATATTCTAGAGGGCGTGTACTTCTACAGCGGGTTTATGTTCTTCTATAATCTCGGGCGAAACAACCTCATGCCGGGATCTGTGCAGGTCATCCGCTATATCAACCGCGACGAAAACACGCACCTTTGGCTGTTTCGAAGCATTCTATTGGAGCTTAAGCAGGAGAACCCGGAGCTGTTCACACCGGAGAAGGTAGCGCTTTATCGCGGCATGATCCGCGAGGGTTGCGAACAGGAGATCGCGTGGGGACACTATGCCATCGGCGACGGCGTCGCGGGGCTGACCTGCGAGATGATCACGGACTACGTGCAGTATCTCGGCAACCTCCGCTCAACGAACCTCGGCTTTGAGAAGCTTTATGAAGGGCACGACGCAGAGCCGGAAAACCTCAGTTGGGTGAGCCAATACAGCAACGCAAACACGATTAAGACGGACTTCTTCGAGGCGCGCAGCACCGCGTACGCCAAGAGCGGCGCGCTGGTGGACGATCTGTAATCTGCTGCTGCGGCACTTCGCCGACAAGATAAAGGATAGATAAAGCCGTGGAAGAAACGTTCCACGGCTTTGTTAGTTTTTTGCTTTTTTATTACGACGGCGCAAACTGGCTGTTGTAGAGCGTTGCGTAAAAACCGTTTTGCCGGAGCAGGTCTTCATGCTTGCCACGCTCGATCACCTTGCCGTCGCGCATGACGAGGATCACATCCGCCTCGCGGATGGTGGAGAGCCTGTGTGCCACGACGATGCTCGTTCTGCCCTCCATGAGGCGCGAAAAGGCCGCTTGCACGTGCTGCTCCGTGCGGGTATCGATGGAGCTGGTCGCCTCGTCGAGAATCAGTACCGGCGGCAGGCGAAGCATGACCCGCGTGATGCAAAGAAGCTGTTTTTGCCCTTGCGAGAGGCTCCCGCCGTCCTCGCCGATTTCGGTATCATAGCCCTGCGGCAGGCGCATGATGAAACCGTGCGCGCGCGCGGCCTTCGCGGCGGCGACGATCTCTTCCTCAGTCGCATCGGGTTTGCCGAGCGTGATGTTTTCGCGAATCGTCCCCGCCCTGAGCCACGTTTCCTGCAAGACCATACCGTAGTAGCTTCTGAGGCTCTTGCGCGTGATGTTGCGGATATCCGTTCGCTCCACGCGAATCGCCCCTGCGGTGACATCATAAAAGCGCATCAAGAGATTGATAATCGTCGTCTTGCCGCAGCCGGTAGGGCCCACGATCGCGATGCGCTGACCGGGCTTTGCGTAGAAATTGAGCTGCTCGATAAACGCGCGCTCATCGTCATAGGAAAACGACACGTTCTCAAGTGCAATATTCCCCTGCATCTTACCCAGCACGACGGCGTCCGGCGCATCCGGCTGCTCCATCGGCTCCTCGATGAGCGCGAAGATGCGGTTTGCGCAGGCGAGCGCATTTTGCAGCTCCGTCACCACGCCGGAGATTTCGTTAAATGGCTTGGTATACTGCGCGGCATAGCTTAGGAACACGGAGAGTTGACCCACCGAAAATACGCCACCGGTAGCAACCGAGGTGAGCGCGCCGATCAGCGCCACGCCCGCGTAGACCAGCGCGTTGACAAAGCGCGTCGCGGGATTGGTGATAGAGGAATAAAACGTAGCGTTAAGATAGTTCTTTGAGAGTCTGTCGTTGATCTCGTCGAACTTCGCCTGCGTCTCTCCGGTATGGGAGAACGCTTGCACCACCTTCTGGTTTTTGATCATCTCATCGAGATAACCCGTCTGCTCCGCGCGAACATCCGACAACGCGCGAAACATGCGATAGGTTCGGGTGGCGATCACGCGCGCACTGATCAGTGAAACGGGCGTGAGCAAAACCACCACAAGCCCGGTCTTCCAATCAATCGCGAGCATAAAGACGAGCGTGCCGAGGATCGTCATGACGCCCGTAAAGAGTTGCGAAAAGCCGAGCAGAAGACCATCCGCAAACGCGTCCGCATCCGCAATCACGCGGCTGACGATTTCGCCGTATGCGTGGGAGTCGATGTAGCGAAGCGGCAGACGCTCGATGGTTTCAAACGCTCTTTCGCGCAGATCCCGCACCACACCGAATGTCATGCGGTTGTTGATCACGCCCATGAGCCACTGCAGCAACGCGGTTGCGCCCGCAATGACGCAGGTTTGGATGAGAATACGCAGGATCGCCTGAAACTGTACCTGTCCTTTTCCCGCGATGAGGTCGATCGCGCGGCCGATTAAAATCGGCACATACAACGCCGCCGCGACCGAAACGAGCGCCAACAAGAGCGAAAGCACGAGCAACAGGCGATAGCCGGCGAGCGCCTGAACGATCTTTTTGAGCGTAGCGAGATCCAGCGGCGTTTTGTTTTTATTTTCCTTTGTCTTACGCATGCGCCGCCTCCCGCTCAAACTGCGTACCGTAGATTTCCTGGTAGACGGAACAGGACGCAAGCAGTTCCTCGCTGGTGCCGAGACCGACGCAGCGACCATCGTCCAGCACGAGGATTTGATCCGCATAGAGCACCGAGGAGGCGCGCTGCGAGACGATGAAAACCGTTGGGTTGCTTTCCATATGGCGGATGCTCTTGCGAAGCGCGGCATCCGTCGCATAATCCAGCGCGGAGGCGCTGTCGTCGAGAATCAGTATTTCAGGATTGCGCACGAGAGCGCGCGCGATAGTGAGCCGCTGCTTCTGTCCGCCAGAGAGATTTCTGCCGCCCTGCTCAATTTCGGCATCCAGCCCGCCTTTTTCCTCCACGGCTTCCCGCACCTGCGCAAGCGCGAGCGCCTGCCAAATCTCCTCGTCGGTCGCATCCGGCTTGCCCCAGCGGATGTTTTCCCGCACGCTGCCGGTAAAGAGAGCCGCGCTTTGCGGCACAACGCCGATCTTTCGCCGCAGCTCATCCAGCGGATAGTCCTTTACGTCTACACCAAACACGCGCACAGCACCCTCGCTCGCGTCGTAAAAGCGCGGAATGAGGTTGACGAGAGAGCTCTTTCCCGCGCCGGTGCCGCCGATGATGCCAATCGTCTGTCCTCGCCGCACGACGAGGTTGATGTCCGCCAGTGCTTCCT
The DNA here is from genome assembly GCA_963665375.2 of Christensenellaceae bacterium. Taxonomy (GTDB): domain Bacteria; phylum Bacillota; class Clostridia; order Christensenellales; family CAG-138; genus UBA7703. Next base: position 540,097 of record CAXXUL010000004.1, on the reverse strand, counting down.
CCGCACCGGAATAATAGCGAAGGCCGACGCCGTGAAACGCCACGGCGATCTCGCCCGCCGGCTGCGCTGCCAGCACATCCGGCGAGGTCATTGCGGACGGCATCTCCAGTATCTGGGCCACGCGGTTGCCGCTGGCGATGGATTTATTGATCGTAATGATCAGGCTCGCGAGCTTGACCAGTTCCACAAGAATTTGGCTCATGTAGTTATAGAGCGCGACGACCTCGCCCTGCGAGAGCGCACCCGCCTGCACGCGGATGGCGCCGATCCAGATCAACAGCGCGATGGCAAGGTTGATGATAACGTATGTCGCGGGGTTTAAAAGAGACGCAATGCACCCGACCGCGCGCTGCATGGTAAAGAGCGTGTCGTTTTCGCGCCGGAAGCTCTCTTTTTCATCCTCCTCCAGCCCAAACGCGCGCACCACGCGCGCACCGACGAGGTTTTGCCGCGTGGCTCCCACGATACGATCCAGCCGCGTCTGCACCGCGCGATAGAGCGGAATGCACACGAGCATCACCCCGAAGATCACCGCGGCGAGCAGCGGAATCGCGCCCGCGAACACGAGAGCGGAGTTCGCATCCACCGTAAACGCCAATATCGCCGCGCCGAACACGATAAACGGCGAGCGAAGCAAGAGCCGCAGCGTGAGGTTGACGCCCGTCTGCGCCTGGTTGCTGTCGCTGGTCAGCCTTGTCACCAGCGTGGATACGCCGACCGTGTCCAGATCCGGAAATGAGAGCGACTGAATCTTTGAAAATAGCGCGCGCTTGACTTCTTTGCCAAATCCTGCGGCAGCTTTCGCCGCAAAATACTGCGCGGTGATGGAACTCGCGAGTCCCGCCAGCGCAAGCCCCGCCAGTAGCAGGCACATGCGCAAGATGAAGCCCGTGTCTTTCCCCGCGATGCCGCGGTCGATCAGCGCCGCCATCACGAGCGGCACGCAGAGCTCCAGCCCCGCCTCAAAGAGCTTGAAAAGCGGGCTTAGGATGCTCTCTTTTCGATATTCTTTTAAATACTTAAATAATGATTTCAAGTTCCGTTTCTTTCTTCTCTGCTAAAAATTCCCGTTTATTATACCATTCTATCGGCAAATTGGCTTTGAAAACTTGCCTTTGCTGATTTTCTCTCGACACCATACTGTCGCGACAGGAAATTTCATTGCGGTTTTGCGCGGTATAAAACGCCGGAAATCAGCGTTTCTTTGTGTTGGATATCCCTGCCATATCAGTTTCTTTCTTGACAAATCTTCAGAATCTTGTATAACAATATTGGTTTATCGATATCGATGGCGGGAATCGTCATTGTTAATGATTTAAAACACTTTACAACCGGTGTGTTGCGTTGTAGAATGGTTTTATCAATATCCTGTTCTTGGCGTCGCAGCCGAATCCGTGAAGCATATCTGCGGATTACGGGCGCACCTTCGCTAAGCGGGATTTTTGTCTTGATTTGGGCATGTTCTTCGTACATCCCGGATCGATTGCAGGAGGTATGAACGGATGCCCGGTTTATTGATTGGCCTTGTCTGCGGCGCGGGAGAGCTTTATTTGCTCACGCAGGTGACGAAAGCCGTATCATCGGGTCAATCGTTGAAAACACTTGCCATCGTGTTTGCAAAAATTCTGTTGTTTGCCGCGGCTCTGGTGCCTGTAGCGCTGTTTTTCCAGCGCGATCTCATCTGGTGCGGCGTTGGAATCTCATCCGTTCTCGTCATCGGCGCGTTTGTCATCAACGTGCTTATGCGCAGAAACGGGAAAGGAGACCGCTAAATGCAATTCAACATGCCATCCGTAGGAAAATGGATCGCTATTTTCCTCTCGCTCCTCCTCGGAGCCGCTGCGCTTTACGTTCGCACACGCACGGCTCAGCCGGAGAAGGCGGAAGAAGGCTATAAAGCAGCCAAGAAAAAACGCAATCTTCTCATGATGGCGGGCGTCCTGCTTCTCTGGCTCGGCAGCGGACTTTTGCTCGGTTGCTTCGGGATTGGTGACCGCACGTTTCAGGTTTCCATCAGCCCGACGCGCATGGAAATCCTCGGGTTTTCGGTCAGTTCGACCGTGTTTGTATCCTGGATCGTCATCGCCGTACTTGGCGTTGCCGCCATCCTGCTCCGCATCTTCGTCATCCCACGCTTTCGGGAAACGCCGCGCGGCATTCAGTTGGTGCTCGAGACCGCGGTTAGTGCAATCAGCGACTTGACGCGTGAGAAATACGGACAAAAGAACGAAGGCCTCGCTTCCTATTTCTTTGCGCTTGCCGCGCTGTTCATCGGCTCAGCCATCGTCGAGCTGTTCGGGTTCCGTCCGCCGACGACGGACTTGAGCATGACGCTTTCTTATGCGTTGATCACCTTCGTGCTCATCAACGTGTACGGCATCTATAAAAGAGGCGTGAAAGGAAGACTCAAGAGCTTTGTTCGTCCAAAGGCGATCATCGCGCCGTTTAAGCTCCTCTCCGACCTTGCGGTGCCAATTTCCCTTGCCTGCCGACTCTTTGGCAATATGCTTGGCGGAATGGTCGTCGTTGAATTGGTCTATTTCGCGCTCGGTGCGTTCTCGGTTGGCATTCCTGCGGTGCTGGGGCTCTACTTTAACGCGTTCCACCCGTTGATTCAGTATTTCATCTTCATCAATCTCTCACTTACGTTTATTGGAGAGGCTGTTGAAGAGGTGGAGTAGACGCGCGACAGCACCTTAGCAAACAGAAAACCTCCGGCGCAGCCGGAAAACATAGGAACAGTATTACTTTAGGAGGATTCTTACCATGACGGATATCGGATTGATCGCAATCGGCGCGGGCCTCGCTGTGCTGACTGGCGCGGGCGCAGGCCTTGGCATGGGCATCGCCACCGGCAAAGCCGTGGAAGCGGTCGCCCGTCAGCCGGAAGCAAACAGCAAGATCAACGCGCTACTGCTGCTCGGTCTCGCTTTGACCGAGTCGACTGCTATTTATGGCTTTGTTACTGCACTGGTCATGATCTTCACGATGGGCAAATAACGTCGTCAAAGAGGGGTATCCATGGAATTTCACCTGATCGATTTCATCGAGCACGCGCTCAACCTCCTCGTCCTCTTTCTCTTGCTGCGCCATTTTTTATATAAGCCGGTGAGCAAGTTTATGGCGGAGCGAGAAGCGAATTTTGCGCGCGAACGCGAGCAGATCGAGGTCAATCGTGACGCGGCGAACGCGCTCAAATCGCAATATGAAACCTCGATGAAAAATGCGAGGCTCGATGCGGAGCACATTGCCGACGAACGGCGAAAAGCTGCTGAACGCGAAGCGGAAGACCTTCGCAGAAAAGCCAAGCAGGACGCGCAGGTCATTCTGACCGACGCCATGAGTCAGGCCGTCACCGAACGTGATGGGATGATGAGTGAGCTCAAGGCGCAGACCGCCGAACTTGCGGTAGACATCGCGGGCAAGATTCTCGAACGCGAAGTCACGCAGGAGGATCACCAGCGCATCATCGACAGCTTTTTCGACAAGGTCGGCTAAAGCCCGGCTTGTCGTAACCGCGCACACAACGAACTGCCTGACTGGTCGGTTTCGCTTGGTGTTTTGTGAGGTTTTATTGGCGCAGGATAGCACACGATTTGAATTGTTTAGGAAAGTGAGCTCCGTATGGCTCTAAGAGGCGAATTATACACCGCCGGCCCGTTCGGCGAAGATCAAATCGAATCTGTCAAAAAGCACTTCAACGAGTTGCTTGGCCAGGAGGTTTCCTTCGAGGTCAAGCGCAATGAAGCGCTGATCGGCGGCTTTCTCGCCATCATCGACGGAAAGATCTATGACGCGAGCGTCGCCTACCGCATCAAGGAGGCGCAGCATCTGCTCGTGACCAACAGCGTCTCCGGTGCGGAGATCACCGCCGAAAACGTTAAGCTCACGGGCAGCGAGCAAAAGCCGTTTCACAGCAGCGCGGCAGATATCGGGCAGACACTCAAGAAACGCATTCGTTCCTTTGAAAATAAATCCGCCGTCTATGAATATGGCATCGTCACCAGCGTTGGCGACGGCGTGGTACGCATCGAGGGTCTTTCGCACACCCGTTACGGCGAGCAGATCGCCTTTGAAAACGACGTTTACGGCATGACCATGGATCTTGAGCTCGACGGCGTCGGCGCCGTGCTGCTCAACGGACAGGACCTTGTCCACGTAGGCGAGCGCGTCTACGGCACGGGCCGCGTGGTCGAGATGCCGGTTGGAGATGAGTTGCTGGGCCGCGTGGTCAACCCCATCGGCATGCCGCTGGATAATAAACCGCTCACCGCTTCCCGTTATCGCGCGGTTGAGTCCCCAGCGCCGCGTATCATCGACCGTCAGTCGGTCAACGAGCCGCTTATGACGGGTCTTCTCGCGGTGGACAGCATCATTCCCATCGGGCGCGGTCAGCGCGAGTTGATCATTGGCGACCGGCAAACGGGCAAGACCACTATCGCGGTGGATGCCATCATCAACCAGCGCGGCAAACACGTCTACTGCGTCTATGTCGCCATCGGACAAAAGCTCTCCACCGTCGCGCAGATTTACGAAACGCTGCAAGCAGCCGGCGCCATGGACTACACCGTTATCGTGGTTGCAAACGCCAGCGATTGCGCGGCGATGCAATATCTGGCTCCCTACTCAGGATGCGCGATCGCGGAGCAGTTTATGTATGACGGAAAGGACGCGCTGATCATCTACGACGATCTGAGCAAGCACGCCGTGGCCTACCGTGCCATGTCTCTACTGCTCCATCGTCCGCCGGGACGTGAAGCATATCCCGGAGACGTGTTCTATCTGCATAGCAGGCTTCTGGAGCGCGCGGGACACCTCAGCGAAGCAAACGGCGGCGGCTCACTCACCGCGCTGCCCATCGTTGAGACGATGGCAAGCGATATCTCCGCCTATATTCCGACCAACGTGATTTCAATTACCGACGGTCAGATCTATCTGGAACCGGAGCTGTTCCATTCCGGCGTGCGTCCCGCGGTCAACGTCGGCCTCTCGGTCTCCCGCGTCGGCAGCGCCGCGCAGAAGAAGGCCATGCGCAAGGTGGTCAAAAAGCTCCGCCTCACGCTGGCGCAATACCGCGAGTTGCAAATTTTCGCACAGTTCGGTTCCGATATCGACAGCGTGACAAAAGAGATCCTCGACAATGGCGATCGCCTGAGCGAAACGCTCAAACAGAACCAGCACGAACCGCTGCAGATGAGCGAACAAGTGCTGCTGCTCTACGCGGTCATGAACGGATATCTCAAAGAGGTGCCAGCTCAGCACGCGCGCGCATTCCAAAAGGGTCTGCTGCAATATGTGACCCGCAACTACGGTTCTCTGCTCGATGAAATTGAGGAGACCGGCGACATGACCGAAGAACAGACGCAGGAAATGATAGCCGCGATTGAAAACTATCAACTGACCTGCAAGGCATAATCGCAACCGCTTGATAGCCGCTCCGTGAAATCAAGCGAATTTTGGCGAAAGAACCTTCGCCGGAAAGGAGGCTTTAGCGCATGGCAAACATGAGCGATATTCGCTTTCACATCAAGAGCGTAAAGCAAACACGCCAGATCACAAACGCCATGCACATGGTCTCCGCTGCGCGCATGCGCCGGGCGCTGGACGGCATCGCGAAAAACCGCGCCTACTTTTACCACGCGCTGGATATCATCGTAGACATTCGTAACCACACGGGCGACGTGCACCATCCCTACATCGATCACCGTCCAGGCGACAAGGTCGCCTACATCATCGTCGCCGGTGAAAAGGGCCTCTCCGGCTCCTATAACCACGCCGTGCTCTCTCTTGCGGATAAGGTGATGGCGGAAAAAAACGTCGTGGAAGTTTACACTATCGGCAGCGTCGGCAGTTCGCACTTTTTGCGCACGGGTATCACGCCGGACCGGCACTTTGAGCGCCTCGCGGAAAAGCCGAAGCTCGACCAGGTGCGAAGGCTAATGACAATCTTGATCGACCAATACAACCGCGGCGAAATCGACGAACTGCGCATCGTCTACACGCGCTTTATCAATACACTTTCGCGCGAACCGGTAGAGCAAAAGCTATTGCCGGTCGAACTCAACGACTTCAAGCGCGGCAGACCAGAAAGTCATGCGGATGAAGCGTATGACAGCACCTATATTCTCTACGATCCCTCCCCAACCGAGGTACTCAACGCACTGATTCCTCAGCTCTTGATCGGCTATGTCTACGGCGCGATCGTTCACGCTTATGCAAGTGAGAACTGCTCCCGCATGGCCGCGATGGAGAACGCCACGCGCAGCGCGGACAAGATGATTGATAAGCTGACGCAACAGTATCACGCCGTTCGTCAGCTGACCATTACCAACGAACTCGCCGACATCATCGGCGCCGCCAACGCGGCGAACGCGTCCAGATCTGCCGACGCCGCTTATTATCCGGAGGAAAAACACGAATGACGGAACAAGAACGTACCGGAAGCATTATCCGCATCATAGGCCCCGTGCTGGACATGCGCTTTAAGGAAGGAAACGAGCCGCCGATCAATTCGCTTCTCGTGACCAAAACCGAAACGCCTGTCCATGTCGAGGTCGTGCAGCACCACTCTCCCGGCGTGGTGCGCGCAATCGCGCTCGAACCAACCGAGGGCCTTTCCTGCGGTATCGAGGTGCTCAACACCGGCGGAGGCATCCAGGTACCGGTTGGCGAAACCGTGCTTGGCCGCGTCATCGACTGTCTCGGTCGTCCCATCGACGGTCTTGGCCCGATCGACGCCCCGCAGAGGGACGTACATCAAGCACCGCCGTCGTTTATGCTGCAGCGGCCATCTACCACACTGTTTGAAACCGGCATCAAGGTCATCGACCTATTGGCGCCCTATCCCGTCGGCGGCAAAATCGGCCTCTTCGGCGGCGCGGGCGTCGGCAAGACGGTGCTGATACTGGAGCTCATCCACAACATCGCGAAAAACCGCAACGGTTACTCGGTGTTTACCGGCGTAGGCGAGCGCAGCCGCGAGGGCACCGACCTGATCAACGACATGCGTGAAAGCGGCGTTATCGCACGCACATCCCTCGCCTTCGGGCAGATGAACGAGCCGCCGGGATCGCGTATGCGCGTGGCACTCGCGGGGCTTTCGATGGCGGAATACATCCGCGACGAGATGCATCAGGATGTGCTGCTCTTCATCGACAACATCTTCCGCTTCGTGCAGGCGGGCAATGAGGTCTCCGCGTTGCTCGGGCGTATGCCCAGCGCGGTCGGCTACCAGCCGACGCTTGCTACCGAACTCGGCGAGCTGGAAGAGCGCATCGCAAGCACGCCGCACGGCTCCATCACCTCCGTTCAGGCGGTCTATGTGCCTGCGGACGACCTGACCGACCCCGCGCCGGCGACGATTTTCTCGCATTTGGACGCAACAACGGTGCTTTCCCGCGCGATTGCGGAGATTGGCATCTATCCCGCGGTCGATCCGCTCGCTTCGTCCTCCCGCGTATTGGAGCCTTCCATCGTAGGCGAACGGCACTATAACGTCGCCCGCCGCGTACAGGAGACCTTGCAGCGCTATCATGAGTTGCAGGATATCATCGCCATCCTTGGCATGGACGAGCTTTCGGACGACGATCGCCAGACCGTTTACCGCGCAAGAAAGATTCAGAACTTCCTGTCCCAGCCGATGCATGTTGCGGAAGTTTACAGCGGGCAACCCGGCTGCTCCGTCTCGCTTGTGGACACGATCGCGAGTTTTGAAGAGATCGTGGACGGCAAAGCGGACGAGATTCCCGAATCGCTCTTCCTGCTGGCGGGCGGCATCGCGGAAGTGCATGCGCGCTATGACGAGATGAAGAAAAACGAACACGCGTAAGCGTTCGCAAAAATTTCGCCTTCTACACCGATTGTTTCAGAAAGGAGCAGACCATGGCAAAATCCTTTAACCTGATGGTCGTTACGCCGGAACGCGAGTTCTTCAATGGCGAGGCGGTTTATGTCAGCGTGCAGTCCATCGCGGGTTCCCTCGGCGTGATGGCGGGGCATGTGCCGATGGTCTCCGCTCTGGACGTTGGCGCGCTGGTGATTCAAACCGACGAGCACACCACGCGTACCGCATTTCACTCCGAGGGGTTCATCGAGGTGCGTCCCGAATGCGTCTACATCCTCTCGCAGGCCTGCGAATGGCCGGAGGAGATCGACGAAAAGCGCGCGCTCGAAGCGGAGCAGCGCGCACAGGAGCGCTTGCGGCAGGAACGCGGAGGCGACGACCTCGGCACCATGGGCCACAGCAAAGTTGCGCTCATGCGCGCCATGACGCGGCGAAGGATCAAATCGATGTCCTCGATCGGATCAAAATAACGAGTATGACGCTCTGCGCGCATCGACCAAACGATGCGCGTTTTTGATTTGCGTTGCTTAAAGGCAGTACTTTTCATATAATAAAACCAGCGCTGAATATTTCTCAGACGTATTTCAGCTAGTTTTAGTAGAAAGCGAGGCGAGAGCGATATGCGAAAACGGCGTATCACAAAAAAAGTAGTCGGCTCGTTTTTCCTCACGCTCGCGCTCTGCATCGCGCTCTCTGCCTATATCGAATACGGCAGGCGCGCGCGGGAAGACGACCAGATGAAGTTCATCGCGGGTACCGTCAGCGCGCAGTCTTACGAGGTGCTCTCCTCCCAGCTCAACAAAGCCAGAACGCTGGAGGCGTTCGTGGTGCAGAGCGAAGGCTCGACCGAAGGCTTTGAGCGCGTCGCCCGGCTACTGGTCACCGACAGCTCCGTTCGAAACGTTCTGCTTGCGCCAAACGGTGTCGTCAGCGCGGTCTATCCGCTGAGCGGCAACGAAAGCGTACTTGGGCACGATCTGATGGGTGAAAAGGCGGGCGATAAGGAAGCGCAGGCCGCGATCGATCGCGGAACGATGATTATGGCGGGACCGTTTACGCTCGTTCAAGGCGGTCAAGGGATCGCGGGCCGTCTGCCGGTGTATCTGAACGGCTCGTTCTGGGGCATCGTCTCGGTCACGCTCAATTATCCCGAAGCGCTCAGCGGGCTCACCGCGCCTTCCACCGTCGCTTCGCAAGGCTTCGCCTGCCGCATCTGGCGCGTCAATCCGGACACCGGCGAGGAGCAGACGATCCTGAAAAACGGGGTTGGCATTGACGAGCGCGCGTTGGATTACGAATTTCCCATCTACAACTCCGAGTGGCACGTAACCGTCTCGCCCGTGCAACCCTGGTACACGAACGACAGCGTGATCTATTCCGCGCTGGTGAGTCTGCTGTTGAGTTTCTCCGTCGCTACCGCGGTGGTGAGCTCCGGCACCATCCGCCGCATGGAGCAGGAAGCGGCGCAAAACCGCATCATGTCTCTGCAAAAGCAGCTGGAATACGACCGCACCAACGTGCTCTTGGCGCAGATCAGCTCGCACTTTTTCTATCACACGCTCAACGCCATTCAAGCGTTGATCGTGCTCGATCCGGACGCTGCCTACAAAATGACGGAGGATTTCTCCCGCTTTCTTCGTTTTAAGGTGGACAGTGTGAGCGCGGAAAACGGGCTGGTGCCGTTTCGCGAAGAGTTGCGCACCGTGCGCGCCTATGCGGAGATCAACAAAATTCAGCTGCAAGGGCGTCTCGGCATGGAATACGACGTGTTTGACGCGGATTTTCTCATTCCGGTTTTGACGATTCAGCCCGTGGTGGAAAACGCGATCATACACGGCATCAAGCCGAAGGTCGGCGGCGGAACGGTTCGCGTCAGCCTCAGCCGTGAGGAAGGCCGTTATCTAGTTCGCGTGTCGGACGACGGCGTTGGCTATACGCCCGGCGAGGAGACCAGCGCGCACTCGGTCGGCATCCAGAATATTCGCACACGCATGGGGCAATTCCCCGGCTGTTCGATGCAGGTGGAGAGTGAGCCGGGCCGCGGCACCACCGTGTTGCTGATCTACGCGGATAACCTCACCAAAGAAAACACACCAACGATTGCAACGCTGCGTCAGGAGGGCACATGAAAACTATTTTGGTCGACGACATGGTTCTGGATATGCAGCTACTAGAGCTCAAGTGCGCGGATATGCCGGAGATTGAGATCGTTGGCAAATTCACTGTGCCGGAAGAAGCGATCGCTTATGCCGCCTCTCACGAGGTGGAGTTTGCCATGCTGGATATCGACATGCCCGGCATGAACGGAATTGAACTTGCCATGCGTCTGCGCGAAATGCGGCGGGATATCATCATCGTCTTCATCACCGCGCACCCGCGCTTTGCGGTTGAGGCGTTTCAGATGAAGGCGGACTACATGGTGTTTAAGCCATTCGATCGGGACGACATTCAGGATGTTTTGGAGCGCGCGCGACTGCTGCACAGCAGGCAGAAGAAACGGGTGCGGTTTCATACCTTCGGCAATTTTGAAATGCTGGTAGACGACAAGCCCGTTCGCTTCGTCTCCGCCAAGGCAAAGGAACTCATGGCGCTCTGCGTATTTTATGAGGGTAGAAACGTAGGCATCTACGACATCATCGAATATCTCTGCGAAGGCAGCGAGAACAAAACCGCCGAGAATACCGGCTATCGAAGAACGATCAAAGAGCTCACCGACACGCTGAAAGCCTGCAATGCGGAGGAGATCTTCGTGCGCGAGCGCGGCAGCTGCCACCTGCGCCGCGAGCTCGTCTCCTGTGACTATTACGACTTCTGGGCGGGCAAGCAGGACGCAATCTCCCGCTTCGACGGCAGGTTTATGAGCGATTATGCCTGGGCGGAGTCCGCCATCTACCGCATGTGCGAGAAAAAAGGCCTCTCCTGATTCACCGAACTTGCCCCGTTTTGTTAGCAAAACAGTGTCCATATCCAAAAATCATATATCATGATTCCAAAGCCGTACGGTTCTCGTACGGTTTTTATGATATATTATTTCGCAAATAGCTTCCGGCTACTTTGATCCAGCAGGAATGGCAGCGGGAACGAAAGAAAAAATTGCATGATGCGCGCCTGACAGCGGCGAAACAAAGACGTTTCGTACGGTTTCCGTACGGAACGTTTGTTATATTGCTTGTAGATTCGATTATGCGTTACCGATTCACAAGCGGGCGCAACATTTTCAGTATGACGCAACTATCTTTCGCTTTCACTGAACACCAACGATAAAAAAAGAAAATACCGGGCAAACGCTTTGCCATCCGCCGGAATCGGGAAGGGGACGTGGTCTATGAACGAACTCCTACGCATGGAGCATATCAGCAAACAGTTTGGGGACTTTTACGCCAACCGCGACATCAACTTTGATGTGCAAAAAGGCGAGGTTCACACCCTGCTGGGCGAAAACGGCGCTGGCAAGAGCACGCTGATGAACGTACTGATCGGCCTGTATCAGCCAACGGAAGGCTCCATCTATCTCCGCGGTAAAAAAGTAGCCATCGATTCCCCCGCGGAAGCGGTTCGCCTCGGCATCGGCATGGTGCACCAGCACTTCATGCTGGTCGAAGCCATGACCGTGTTTCAAAACATCATCCTCGGAGACAGGCGCTACAAGGGCATCTTCATCGACCACGCCGCGCGCAGAAAAGAGATCCTGGAACTCTCCTGGCGCTACGGCTTAAACATCGATCTGGAAGCGAAGATCACCGATATCTCCGTCGGCGCGCAGCAGCGCGTAGAGATACTAAAGGCGCTTTATCGCGGCGCGGAACTGCTCATCCTCGACGAACCGACCGCGGCGCTCACCGATATCGAAGTCGAGGGCCTCTATTCCATTATCGACAAGCTCAAGAGTGAAGGCAAGAGCATCGTCTTCATCAGCCACAAGATGCGCGAGGTGCTGCATGTCAGCGACCGCGTGACAATCCTCCGTGCGGGCAGGACGATTCAAACCCTCGTCGCCAGCGAGACGGACGGAAAAGAGCTCGCAAACCTCATGATCGGGCGCGATCTGGTCGAGTGCGATTATGAAAAGAAGGAATCCGAGCAGGAGCCGGTGATCGAGCTAAGGCACGTGGACTACAACAAAGCAAGCAAACACAACGGCCTCAACGACGTATCCCTCATGGTGCGCAAAGGCGAGATTCTCGGCATCGCGGGCGTGGACGGAAACGGTCAGAGTCAGCTGAGCCAGATCGTGACCGGAGTCATCATGGCGGAAGCGGGCGAAGTCGTGCTTAAGGGCTGCAAAGTAAATCATGTGACCGCAGCGGATTTCATTGAGAAGAACGTCTCCCACATTCCGGAGGATCGCAACCGCATGGGCCTCGTCGGCAACATGACGGTAGAAGAAAATTTACTACTCAAGAGCACGCAAAACTGCGCCTTCTGCGATCTCAACGGCTGGCACCTCAAGAAGAAACCGATGCGCGCCTACGCGGAAAAGATGCGCGCCAAATACGATATCCGCTGCCAGAGCATGGATCAGGAGATCCGCTCCCTCTCTGGCGGCAATCAGCAAAAGGTCATTCTGGCGCGGGAGCTGGAAGCAAGCCCCGATCTGCTCGTCGCGGTTCACCCGACGCGCGGCCTCGACATCGGAGCTACCCGCTATGTGCGCGACAACATGATTGCGGCGCGGGACGCGGGTTGCGCGGTGCTATTGATCAGCGCGGACTTCGACGAAGTATTACAGCTGTCCGACCGGATTATCGTCATGTTTGAAGGCAAGGTCATGGGCGAATATTCCGGCAAAAACCCGCCGATCTCGGCGATCAGCCTCGCGATGGCGGGCAAGTAAAGGAGGGCGAACAACGTGCAAAAGACAAAGACGCTCAATGTACTGATTCCGGTGCTCTCCATCCTGCTGGCGTTCGTGGTCGGCATGCTAATCATCCTCGCGTTGGGTAAAAACCCAATCGAGGCGATCGGTTACCTGATGAAGGGCGCGTTCGGGAGCAAAACCAACCTCGCCAACACCGTTGTGCGCTCCATGCCGCTGATCTTTACGGGACTTTGCACCTGTTTTGCCTATCGCTGCGGCGTGTTTAACCTCGGCGGCGAAGGCCAGTTTCTCACCGGCGCCATGGCGGCCATCACGGTCACCCTGCTCATCGGCCACGAGGGCTGGTGGGTCACCATTCTCGCCGTGCTCGCGGGCACCGTTGCGGGTGGCATCTGGGGACTGTTGCCGGGCATCTTGAAAACCTGGCGCGGACTCAACGAGATGATCACGACGATCATGTTCAACTATGTAGCAACGCTCTTTATGGGTTATCTCTACACCACGGCGCTTCGCGAAGGCAGCGTGCCGCAGACCGCGCCTGTGCCGGACGCAAGCAAGATCGGCCGCATCATCCCCGACCTTCGCATCACATGGGGCATCGTGATCGCGGTTTTACTGGGAATCGCCATCTGGTATTTCCTCTTCTATACCTCCAAGGGATTCCAGCTTCGCGCGGTGGGCTTTAACCCCACGGCGAGTAGCTATAACGGACTCTCGGTCAAGCGATACATGCTCGCGGCGTTCATCGTCTCCGGCGCGATTGCCGGCCTCGGCGGTGCCTGCGATATCCTCGGCACGCAGTTTCGTCTCATCAGCGGCTACGGCGGAGGCTACGGCTTCGACGGCGTAGCACTCGCGCTAATTGCGCAGCTACATCCGTTAGCGACCGTCGTCGTGGCGTATTTCTTCGCGGTACTCCGCGTCGGCAGCACGACGATGCAGGTTGGAACCGGCGTTCCCACCAGTGTCATCGACATCATTCAGGCGCTGGTGATCATATTCGCCGTCGCCGGCTCTTCCATGCTGTATCTGCCGAAGGTCAAGAGTTTTGTCGCAAACCTCTTTGAAAAGAAGACGGACAAAGTGGCTGAGAGCAAGGAGGTCAAGTGATTATGAACTGGGATATGATTTCCGAGATTCTCATCTCCGCCGTCCGCATGGCGACGCCGCTCCTGTTTGTGGCGCTTGCGGAGCTTTACTCCGAGCGGGCGGGCCTCGTCAACATCGGTCTCGACGGCATCATGGCGTTCGGCTCTCTCGTGGGCTTTCTCGTGTGTTACTGGACGGGCAACCCCTTCCTCGGCGTGCTTTGCGGCGCGCTCGGCGGCGTGCTGGTCAACATGGTCTATGCGTTTTGCACGATCACCCTCGCGGGCCAGCAGATCGTTTACGGCATGGCGCTGAATATCTTCGCGCCCGCGCTGGCCTCGTTTATCTACCGCGTTGTGTTCGGCGTGAGCTCCACGCTCGCGCAAGCCACGCTGATGAAGACCGTCTCCATACCTGTGCTCAAGGATATCCCCTTCTTCGGAAAACTGCTATTCGATCAAACACCGATGGTCTACGCGGTCTATCTGCTGGTCATCGTCACGATGATCTACTTCAACCGCACGAAGTCGGGACTCAACTTCAAGGCGGTCGGCGAATATCCCAAAGCAGCTGAGACCATGGGCATCAACGTCGTCCGCACGAAGTACTTAGCCGCCATCATCTGCGGTTTCCTCGCGGGCATGGGCGGCGCATACCTGACCACCTGCTACGTCAACACGTATTCGGACGGCATCGTCGCGGGCCGTGGATTCATCGCGCTGGCGGCGGTCATCTTCGGTCGCTGGTCAGGTTCCGGCGTGCTGCTCGCGTGTCTGCTCTTCGGCTTCTTCGATGCACTGCAGCTCCGGCTCCAGGTTGGCACAAACCTGCTGCCCTATCAGCTCTTCCAGATGATTCCGTATGTGATGACGCTGATTGCGCTGACCATCTTCGGCAGCAAGATCGCTGGCCCCAAGAGCAAGGGCAAGCCCTACTACAGAGAAGAAAGATAAGTATCCCCTGCGGTCAAGCCGCAAACAGTCGGTAATTACGGCTTTGCCGTTCTTACACCCCAAGCGTTCCACGCGCGCAGCGCGCCGGACGCCATACAACGGTAATTACGAGGCATACTCGTTATTACATAAATTTTGATGGAGGAATGAAGACACTTATGAAGAAAGTCATTGCTATCGCGCTCGTCCTGTGCCTGGCCCTCGGCATGCTCGCCGGTTGCGCCAAGGAAGCTGCTCCCGCTGCTGCGGAGAAGAAATTCAAAGTCGCCATGATCTGCGATTCCAGCATCTCCGACGGTGGTTGGGGTGCGGCCTGCTACAACGGTATGACCGCCGCCGCGGAACAGCGCGGCTGGGAAACCGCCTACACCGACGCCATCGATCAGTCCGCCTATGCCGACACGATGATCAGCTACTGCGACCTCGGCTATGACATGATCTTTGCGCCGGGCAACCAGTACAGCGACGCCGTCAAGCAGGTTGCCGCAGATTACCCGAACGTTGCGTTCGCGGTGCTCAACGGCTCCACCGAACTGCCCACCGCCAACATCATGAGCATCCTGCCCAACGCCGACCAGATCGGCTCCATCGCGGGCATCATCGCCGGCCTCATGAGCAAATCGAACGTCATCGGCTTCATCGGCGGCATGGAACTCGACACCACGAAGTCCAAGCTCGCGCAGTTCACCGCTGCCGCGCAGGTCATCAACCCCAGCATCAAGGTCGTCTCCGCCTACGCCGGTTCCTTCAACGACACCGCCAAAGGCATGGAGCTTGCAGCTTCCATGATCAATGAAGGCGCAGACGTGTTCTTCGGCGATGCATCCGCCGTCGACTCCGGCGCACGCCAGGCCATCGACCAGGCGAACGGCGACACCGTCAAGATCTTTGACATCGGTCAGCCCGCCGACCTGCTCGGTCAGAATCCCTGCGTGGTCAGCAGCGTCGTCACCGACAACGCCGCCATGATCGCCATCTGCCTCGAAAAGGTCGAACAGGGCACCTTCGGTAACGAAGTGGTCTTCGGTTCCCTCGAAAACGGCGCGGTCTACCTCGGCAAATTCAACGACACCCTCATGGATGCCGCCACTCAGGCCAAGGTTGCCGACTATATCAAGCAGCTGCAGGATGGCACCTTCGGTAAGTAATCTCGAAACGTAAGCTACACAAAAACCCGGCCTCTGACGAGGCCGGGTTTTTCACACCCGTTGATTCGATTATCGGTTAAAGAAAAACGTTAAGCCGAACGCGACCAAACCGATGATCGCGACAAGCAGGTTTTTTCCCTTTCCGCCCTGATAATAAAACATGCCGAACACCACGCACAATATAAGTGGAATGAGTAACCCAATCAGCTTAGGCATCGTGTTGCCGACGGAACCGTCCGCCTGTACCTGCATAACGATCGTATCCGGCAAAATGATCAAGCCGAGTACAAATAGCGCTACGGCTAAAAGCAGAATCACTCCGGTGATGAGCAAACGCGTTTTATCTTTCATATCATCCTCCAAAACCTGTTCCAGTGTTCCAAACAGCTGTATTATACTGCAATCGTCACGAAAAACAACTGTAATAGTCGAGAAAACATCTTGTTTTCCCCGTCTGTCAACGACGCGTAGACTAGAAATAAAAAGCGTTTGCGTTTTTTTCGCAAATCACGTAAAATAATGCGCGGCGAGCTACTCGCCGAAAGGAAGTGAATCCACATGAAACAGTTTCTCCCGCGAGAGAAGATGAGCAAGCGCGAAAAACGCGCGCTGGACGCAACCAAGCGAGCAAGCTGGGACGGAGTCAACCCGGTCACCCGCAAGGTCGAGAGCAAGAAAACCTACAACCGAAAAAAATCCCCGCGCTGGTATCAAGACGACAGCACGGGGATTTTTGTTTCGTGTACTCCGGCGTAATCTCGCCTTACTCCACCAACTCGGAGACTGCTTCCACGGCGGTCTCCGGCGCGGGCTTGTCGTCCAGCGAGCGGATGGCTGGCATAGACAGCATCAGCAGCGCGATGGCGATCACCAGCAGACCAGAGATGAGGAACCAGTTGTGCACGCCGATCACCTCGGCAAACGCACCCGCGAGCATCAATCCTACCGGCATCGCAAGCGACATCATGCTCATGCTGAGCGAAAACACACGGCCCAAGCACTCGGGCGCGATGCGTTCCTGAAAAATCGCGGTCTGCACCCCGTGGAACGGAGCCGCAAAGCCCATCACCACGCAGAGCACAGCAAAGCCGACAAAGCCCCACGTGGGCAGCAGGCCGGAGGCGGCGAATCCTGCGCCCATGAGGATGACCGACAGCCCCAGCGTAAGGATGCGCCGCTTGAACCCGCCCCACGCGCCGAGCACCAGCCCGCCAACGAGCATACCCGCGGAAAACGCGGTCTCCGCGATGGCGGCGTGCGTGGTCGTTCCACCGAAATAGCCCATGCTCATCAGCGGGAAGAGCGCATTGATGGGCATGAACACCAGCATATACAGCGTGCCGATCCAGAGCATCTGAAACAGGCCCCTATCGTCCCGAATCGCCATCCAACCGTTCTTCAAATCGGAAAAGAAGCTCTCTTGCCCCACCAGTTCCGATTTTTCCGGCTTCGGTATTGCGATAAACGCCACAAACAGCACCGCGATGATCGCACCCAGCACGTCCAGCCCCACGATCGCGGAGATCGACCAGCTCTTATACACCACCGCGGCGATGGCGGGGCTCACGAGGAAGCTGACGGACTGAATCGACGAGCTATAGCCCGCGCATTTCACCAGCATGTCCTCCGGCACGATGAGCGGGGTCACCGCCGACATCGCGGGCGTATGGAACGCGGCGCCGACGCTGCGTAAAAACAGGATCGCCAGCACGGTCCAGATCGGCGGCTCGATCTTCAGCGCGATGATGGCAAGGCCTACGCCAGCCAGCGCAATAAACAGATCCGCGCCGATCATAACGGCCTTTCTGCTCCAGCGATCGACCCAGACGCCGATAAATGGCCCGAGGATCGCCTGCGGCAGAAAGCCGAAGAAGGTCGCGAGCGAGAGCACGAGAGCGGAGCCCGTCTTCTCCGTTAAATAGAAGATCAAAGCCATCTGCAAGATTCCGCTTGTCACCATCGAGATGGCCTGACCGGACAGAATCGTAAAGTATTTTCGTCTCCAATGCATTGGTTGTGTCATATATGGTAATCCTTTCGTTATTCCTAACAGCAGCTTATTTTACCACGCTGAGCGGTGCGCACAGCGTGATATGGTCACGATAACAAAAAAGCAGACAGGATGATCTGTCTGCCGTTGCCAAGCGAAAACACGAGGTCATGCGCAATCTGCACGTTTACCCGTTCCGCTCCGCTCTGCAACACAAACAGCGCCGTTTCCGGCGTTTCTTCCGTCTGCTTATGTTGTTCAGCGAATCCGGACGTAGTATAGCATTTGATCCGTTCCTTTCGGTTCTTATTACGAGTCTAGCATATCCGCGCCGTTCGGCGCAATACTTCCGACTGTGGAGTGCGCATGTTTCGCGATGATGTCCTTGACCACTTCTCCTGCGAGGATATACCCCGCGACGGGCGGTACAAACGAAACGCTGCCCGGTACCGCTCTGCGCGCAGTGCATTTGCGCGTTGTCCCCGGCGGGCAGACGCAGCCGGTCTTGCAGCTGATCGCGGTGTCTTCCCCGGGCTTGATCGCCTCTTCGCGGGAATACACCACCTTGAGATGCGCGATTCCGCGCGCTTTGAGCTCCTTTCGCATCACGCGCGCCAGCGGGCAGACCGAGGTTTTCGTGATATCCGCAACTTCCAGCCGTGTGGGATCAAGCTTATTGCCCGCGCCCATGCAGCTCACGATGGGCACGTTTGCCGCCGTCGCACGCTCGATGAGCAGTAGCTTGCAGGAGACAGTATCGATCGCGTCGACGATATAGTCATAAACGGAGAGATCGACACCGTCCGCCGTGTCCGCATTGTAAAAAAGAGCGTGTGCGGTAACCTGACATCGCGGGTTGATATCCAAAATGCGCGCCCTCATCACTTCGACCTTTTTCTGACCGATGGTGGAATGCAGCGCGACGAGCTGGCGGTTGATATTGGTCAGGCAAACCTTGTCGTCGTCAAACACGTCGATGGCGCCTACCCCCGCGCGGGCAATTGCTTCGGTCGCAAAGCTGCCGACGCCGCCAATGCCGAAGATGGCGACGCGGGAAGCCGCGAGCGACTCCATCGCCTCTTTACCGAGCAGCAATTGCGCGCGGGAAAATTCGTTGAGCATGGTTTGTTTCCCTTTCTTCACGCGCCGTTGACCGGCGCATCAAAATCATAACCTGAATGACTGCTTGCGTCAATCCGGATCATCCGGCAGCAAAAAAGCCGCAGACTGCGGCCTCTTTGCTTTATCTTGATTCGTTTATTGCAGATCCGCAAACAGTGCGGTGGAAAGATACCGTTCTCCCGTGTCTGGCAAGAGCACGACGATGGTCTTGCCCGCGTTTTCGGGGCGCTTGGCGAGCTCAGTTGCGGCCCATGCGGCGGCTCCGCTGGAAATGCCGACGAGCAAGCCTTCCTCCCTGCCGATCTCGCGCGCCGTGGCAAACGCATCCTCATTCTTGACCGGAATGATCTCGTCATACACTTTTGTGTTCAGCACGCCGGGCACAAATCCCGCGCCAATGCCTTGAATCTTGTGCGGGCCTGAGCGCCCCTCGGAGAGCACCGGCGAATCGGCGGGCTCCACGACCACGATCTTTACGTTCGGATTCTTACTCTTAAGGTATTCGCCAACGCCGGTCACCGTACCGCCCGTGCCGGCACCCGCGACGAAGATGTCTACCTTGCCGTCGGTGTCTTCCCAAATCTCCGGACCGGTGGTCGCGCGATGGATCGCGGGATTTGCGGGGTTGTCAAACTGACCGGGGATAAATGAGTTGGGCATGCTCGCCGCGAGCTCTTCCGCCTTGGCGATGGCGCCCTTCATCCCCTTTGATCCTTCGGTGAGCACGATCTCCGCGCCATATGCGCGCATGAGAATCCGGCGCTCCACACTCATCGTCTCCGGCATGGTGATGATAATGCGGTAACCGCGCGCCGCCGCGACGGAAGCAAGGCCGATGCCCGTGTTGCCGCTGGTGGGTTCGATGATGACGCTGCCCTTTTTCAGGACGCCGCGCTGTTCCGCGTCGTCGATCATCGCCAGCGCGATGCGATCCTTCACGCTGCCGCCGGGATTAAAGTATTCCAACTTGGCAACGATCTTTGCGGGAAGGCCGTTTTTCTTTTCATAATTGGAGAGCTCCAGCAGCGGGGTCTTTCCAATCAGTTCCGTCAGGCTTTTTGATATTTTAGCCATATGAATCTCTCCTCTTTTATTGCATATATGTTTTATATGTTTAATTTACACGCGCCTGATTGATTTGTCAAGCGTTTTCGAAAAAAGCAGCGGAAAACTCCTCTGCTTCTCATCAATTCGCGATTATTCTTTCAAAAACGGTTCGATCCAGACCTTCATGCGTCCACCGCAGACCATTCCCTCTTCCTCCGCAACGTCGTTGCTCATGTCGAGGTTTACGAGGCGCGGCTGCCCCGTACGCAGCACATCCAGCGCGTGCTTGACAATCTCGTGCTCTCCGCAACCGCCGCCGACGGTGCCGACGACGCCACCGAGCGCATTCACCGCCATGACCGCACCCGTAGGCACGGGAGTCGATCCGCTCTTTTCCACGACGACGGCGAGCGCGCAGGGTTCTTTGTTGGCAAGCAGGTATTGGAGCAGTTCCGGTTCGCGCGAAGTCAGCGAAAGAAGTGTCTCTTCCCGCTCCTTGTTACGGCTGCTTCTGACCGAAATCAGCTCCGCGAGGATAGAGATTGCGATTTCCTTCGGCGTCTCCGCACCGATGGCAAGCCCGATCGGCGTATGAATCCGCTTGATGTTCGCGCGGTCAAAGCCCTCTTCCTCCAGCATGTGAAACAGCTCGATCGTACGCCGGCGCGAGCCGATCAACCCCAGATAGTGCGGCTGTTCGCCCGCAAGCAGCGCGCGAAGGCAAGTCGCATCATGCCGGTGTCCGCGGGTGATCACGCAGACGAAATCGTATTTTGTGATGTTGAGCGCGCGAATCGCCTGCTCAAACGCATCACAAATGACCCGGCCCGCCTCCGGAAAGCGGACGGCGTTGGCAAAGCCCGGACGGTCGTCCACGACGACCACGTCAAACTCCAGATCGGCGGCGTAGCGGCTCAGGGGTTGACAAACATGCCCGCCGCCAAGCAAAATCAGCCGCTGCGGCGGCAGAAACGCGCGGGTGTAGACCGCCTCGCAATCCTTCTCGTCCCGCGTGGTGAGAATGAGCTCCGCGGGTGCACCGTCTCGCATGGCGAGATTGACAAAGCGCATAGATGCCTCCTTGCTCCGGGCTATTACGAGTTCTGTACCTGCTTCATCGACAGCGAGATTCTCTTTTTCGCCACATCCACGCTCAACACGACCACCTTGACCACGTCGCCGATGGATACCACCTCACTGGGATGCTTGATGAAGCGATTGACTAGCTCGGAGATATGCACAAGTCCGTCCTGATGTACGCCGATGTCGACGAACACGCCGAAATCGATCACGTTTCGCACCGTTCCCGTAAGAATCATGCCCGGCACAATGTCCTTGATGTCCAGTACGTCCGTGCGCAGCACCGGCTTTGGCAACTCGTCGCGCGGGTCGCGTCCGGGTTTGACGAGCTCTTTCACGACGTCCCTCAACGTCGGCAAGCCTACGCCGCACTCTGTGGCAAGCTTGCTTTCGCCGAGTTTTTTCACGCGCTCCGGCAGGTCGGCAATCGTGCCTGCGGCAACGTCTTTGAGCGAATAGCCCGTGAGCGATAATAGTTTTTCCGCGGCAGCGTAGCTCTCCGGATGTACGCCGGTGTTGTCGAGCACCAGCTTGCTCTCCGGCACACGCAGGAAGCCCGCGCACTGCTCAAATGCCTTAGGGCCCATCTTGGGCACCTTCATGAGCTGCCTTCTGCCCGTAAACGCGCCGTTTGTCTCGCGAAACGATACGATGTTTTTCGCGAGCGTTTCGTTTAAGCCGGCAACCTGCTTGAGCAGCGAGGATGACGCTGTGTTCACATCCACGCCGACCGCGTTAACGCAGTCTTCCACCACGCCTTCCAGTGTTTCGCTGAGCCGCTTTTGCGGCATGTCGTGCTGGTATTGCCCCACGCCAATGGCTTGCGGGTCGATCTTGACCAACTCCGCGAGCGGGTCTTGCAACCTTCTTGCGATCGAAACCGCCGAACGAAGGTTGACGTCGTATTGCGGGAATTCCTCCGCCGCGAGTTTGCTGGCGGAGTAGACGGATGCGCCCGCCTCGTTGACGATCATATAGCTGACCCCGCGATTGCGCGCAATCAGTTCTACCGTCATCTGCTCCGTCTCACGGGAGGCGGTTCCGTTGCCGATGGCGATGTGCTCAACCGTGTGCTTCTTCACCAGCGATTCGAGCTTTTCAATTGCCTCTTCCTTCTGGCGCTCGCCAAAGGTCGGATAGACGACGGTGGTATCGAGCACCTTGCCCGTGTCGCTGACCACAGCGACCTTGCAGCCGTTGCGGTAACCGGGATCGAGCCCCATCGTCACGTGTCCCTTGACCGGCGGC
Source organism: Christensenellaceae bacterium (assembly GCA_963665375.2). Lineage (GTDB taxonomy): Bacteria > Bacillota > Clostridia > Christensenellales > CAG-138 > UBA7703. Next base: position 517,758 of record CAXXUL010000004.1, on the reverse strand, counting down.
TGCATCAAAAGAGGTTTCAGGTTGAGCGCAAAGTTATGAATCGCGCCTTCGTTGGCCAGATCGGTCAACGTATTTCGCGTTTCGCGCTCCACTGAAGGGAAGATCAGCCGGTCATAGGCGTCCTCCGCCGCAAGTTCAACAAACCTTCCCGCGGGCGAATTTGTCTTCACCACGGCGCGCTTGACGTTGCCCAGCGCAAGATCGCGATCGAGATCCAGATTGACTTTGAGAAAACCTTCCTTTTCACCGCGGTTGATCGCGAGGATCTGGTGGCTCTGCAAGCGACCGATCGGTTGATCGAATTGATAGTACAGCCGGTAGACGGAGTCCTCCTCCTTTACCGCAGAGGAGCCTACCTTCGCGTTTTTGCCGATGACGTCGCGGAGTTTTGCGCGGATGGCGGCATCGTCCGAGATTGTCTCGGCAATGATATCCGAAGCACCCGCGAGCACCTCCTCCACCGTGTTGACGCCCTTCTCTGGGTCGATAAACTGTTGCGCGAGCGTCTCCGGCGCAGGCAAGTCCTTTCCCTGCGCAAAGAGACGGGTTGCGAGCGGTTCCAACCCCTTCTCTTTTGCGATGGTCGCGCGCGTGCGGCGTTTTTGCTTATAAGGACGGTATAAATCCTCCAGCACGGCGAGCGTCTTCGCCTCGTCGATCTGTCGGCTGAGTTCGTCGGTCAGCTTGTTCTGCGACGAGATGGCTTTCTTGATCTCCTCGCGCCGTTCGGCAAGATTTCGAAGGTAGGTCAGCCGTTCTGCAAGATCGCGCAGGGTGGTGTCGTCCATCGCGCCGTGCATCTCCTTGCGGTAGCGCGCGATAAACGGTATGGTATATCCCTCGTCAATGAGATCGACGACGTTTTTCACATGCGTTTCGTTTTGGTTGAATTCTTTTGCGAGCAGTTGAATCTGTGTTTCCATGCTTCTCCTTGCCGGTTGCGCAAACGGGCCTCCCGAATGCGCCGCGTGTTTTCGCACTCGCTCTTTTTGAAAGTGCGTATGGCTATTTTATCATAAAGCCGCTGTGTGAGATATCATAAATACGCGCGCCGTTAAAAATTCGGCGCGCGCGGCAAACGTGCTTTCGTTTTATCCTAGTCTCTTGCCGATAGATACCGCATCAGCGGATCCAGCGGCATCGGGAGTCCCTTGAAGAACCCCTGCACCCGATCGCAGCCCGCGCGGCGAATGCTGCGCATCTGCTCCTCTGTCTCAACGCCCTCGGCCACGATCTCAGCACCAAGCGTATGCCCCAGACGCACGATCATCTTGGTCAGCACGGTTGCATTCGGATCTTGAATGAACATTTTATCGATCTTCAGCGTCATGATCCTGAGGTCTTTGAGCATGCTCAACGAGGAATATCCTGTTCCAAAGTCATCCAGCGCAATCCGAACGCCGTGTTCGTGCAGCGTATTGAGTTTCTCAATCGCGTGCAGTTCCCGGGTGATCAGCACGGACTCCGTCACTTCGAGCTCAAGCAGGCACGGTTCGATTCCGGTCTTTGCCAGAATGGAAAGCACGCGGTCTACAAAATCATCCGCCGACAGCTGTACGCCGGAGACATTGACCGCTACGTAATACTGCGTACCATACCGGTCATTGATCTTGCGCAGAGCAGTACACGCTTCCTTCAATACCCAAGTGCCGATCGGCAGAATCAATCGGCTCTCTTCCGCAACACCGATAAAGTCTCTCGGCGAAACTTCGCCAAGCTTCTCGCTATGCCAGCGCAGCAAAGCCTCAAACCCCATCACTTTGTCTTGAGACGAGTGAAGTTGCGGCTGGAAAAACAGCTCAAATTCCTTGTGCTCCAACGCCATGGGCATCGCATTGCGAATCAAAAGGCGATTATGCAACTTCTGGCTGATCTGCTCGCTAAAAAAGACAAAAGGCTCGCCGACTCGCTTCGCCTGATAAAGCGCGAGATTGGCCTTCATAATCAGCTCTTCGCGATCGGTTCCGTCCTGTGGATAACAGGTGGCGCCGCAGCTGACCGAAATGTAGTAGTCGATTCCGTCGACAGTGACAGGCTGCTGAACAACCTTCTGCGCTTTGACATATTCCTCGCGCATCTTGTCTGTCTCAATCGGCATCGTCAGCAACAGCACCAAGTCGGTTCCCGTCATGCTAAAGCAGATGTCGTGCCCGGGAAAATGCGCGGCGAACCGCTGGGCGAGGCCGCGCATAATCGCGTCGCTCAACACGCTTCCGTAGGAAGCGAGAATTCCGGAGAGGTTGTCCGGTGCAATAATGACGAGAAGGAATGTTTCATCCGGCTCACTTTGTATCTTTCTTGAGAGTGCTTCATAAAGACAAACACGATTGGGAAGCCCCGTAATCGGCTCTTCGTGCGCCAGACGATAGTTTTCCAGCTGCTGTATCTCCAGCGCCTGGGCTGTTCGCTCCAAAGAGTGGTGCTTGTTCATCATGTTGGTTTCGTCCTGCACCGTAATGGCTACATAGCCCGGCTTCGGTGAATAGGCAAGAACATGGAACCACTTTTGAAACGCGGCAGAAAAATTGGTGGTGCTCTCCGATACGCCGCTTTTTGCAACGCGCCCGAGAAAGTCAATCCAATACTGCTCCGTCTCTGGAAAAACGCTCCGTACGCTTTTACCGATCAGCTCCTGACGCGATTTCACCGTTTGCAACTCAAACGCGCGGTTGACCGCGAGGAACACATAGTCGATTGGATGTCCATTGGCATCATAGACCATGCGATAATACGAAAACTCGCTGATGATGTTTTCCAGAAGCAATTGGAGCTCCTCTTGCGAAATAATCTGTTGAGGTTCCTCGCTGGATGAAGGTTGTGTTGCTTTCACCTTGCATCTCCTTCATGGTTTGATGTCGTTGAAATATACTCCTGTAATCATGTTAATAATCGATACTCTTGAACGAAAACCATTTGGTACGAACTGAAATGATAACGAAGCGGAATCTTATCCTTCGGACGATCATTGAATACCGTTGACGCGGTTTCTGCCTGCACGTTTCGATGAATACAGAGCGCTGTCCGCGGCTGCCAACAGTGTCTCGCGCGTAAGCCCGCTTTCCGGCATCGCGGCAACCCCCAGCGAAAGCGTCACATGGTCTGCTGTTTTCTCCGCGTCGCTACCCAATTGTTCAATCACGCGGCGGAGCGCTTCTGCGCGCCGAATGCCTTCCTCCAGCGTACAATCCGGCAATATCAGGCAAAACTCATCTCCGCCATAACGGCAGGCAACATCTGATGCGCGAATGTTCTTCATCAATAATGCGGAAACTTTGATCAAAGCCTGATCGCCACGAACATGTCCCAGCGAATCGTTGATCTCCTTAAAACCGTCAATATCCGCCATGACGACGGACAACTGCTGCTGCTTGCGAATGGCGCGCTGAATCTCCCGATCAAACGTCTCCTCCATATATCGGCGATTGTAAAGACCCGTCAACGGATCGCGCACCGAGAGCGCACGCAGTTTTGCTTCGTCCAAAACGAGCTGATTGTGTTGCTTATCGATTTCTCTCAACTGACGCTTGTTGGAAAAACCGTAAAGTACGCCGATCACCGCGGTAAACACAATAAACGCAACCAGACTCGCCCAATTGATTTGACGCAGTGCGGGGCAGATCAAAATCATCGTCACCACTGCGGCAAGCTGAATGATTGCGATGATGATCGTCATCCGTTCTCGCAGGAGAATGGAACAAAGTTGAATCGACATCCCCACATAGATCAACGGAACAAAATCACCGCCGGCAACACTGGGATCCAGCAAAATCGAGATCCACGGCCCCGCCACCATGCAAAAAGCGGTCAGCCAAGTCGAGACGCGAAATCGCCCGCGCAGATTAAAGAAGAGCGCAACCCCGATGACGAGCATCAAACCACCCAAGAGCAATAAATAAAACCACAACCGCTCTCCGTGATCCACAAAAACGCTTAAAATGATGGTTGCCGCGATCAACACAAGATAGATTAGTTGAAATACGAGTAGATTGACCGCGCTTCTTTTATCGCTCTGGGCATGTTTCAGCTGAAAAGAGTCGAGGAAAACGGCGACTCGATCGGCAATCTTCATGTCATTAGCCAACTTTCCTTCGATTCTGCATCTTCCTCTCAGGAAGAAGGTCCATGAGGAAGTAACAATACATGTAGTATCATTTTAATCTCGCAGACGTTCTCGCGTCAACTATATCGGTAAAAAACATCACTTGCATGAACGTTTTGCATCATTGTTCATGTCACACTCTTGTGATAAAATATACAATTTCCTCAGTGATGATTCGCATCACTTGATCAAGAGATCGAGGCGCAGTAAATCCGCGTCCCGCGAACTGCCGCCGGCAAAGAGCGCATAAGCACCGGGCTCCACCACACGCCGTTCGTTCGGCAGCACCAGCGAAAAGTCGTCTCTTTTGAGCGAAAAGACAACGTCCTGCGATTCGTCCGCGGCAAGCTCAATCTTTTGAAACGCGATCAGCCGCTTAACGGGCGTCATCACGCTGCTGACGAGGTCTCTGACATACACCTGCGCCGTTTCGTTGCCCGCACGGGCGCCGACGTTGGCGAGTGTAAATCGAACCTGCAGCGTTTCTGGATCTACGCGCAGATTGGAATACGCGAATCGGGTGTAGGACATCCCCTCGCCAAAGCAAAACAGCGGGGATTCCGGCAGGTCGACATATTTCTCGCCATGCCACCCCGGCAGACTGTTGTAATAGACGGGAACCTGCCCGCTGTGGCGCGGAAACGAGATCGGCAGTTTCCCTGATGGATTGATCTCGCCAAAGATCGCCTCAGCTACCGCCTGTCCGCCATACTGACCGCCGTTAAACGCTGCGATAAACGCGCTTGATTCTTCCACCACGCGTGCTAGGCAGAGCGGTTTGGTTGCGATCAGTACGGTAACGATTGGCTTATGCAACGCGCTGAGACGTAAAAACAACTCCTCCTGCCTGCCCGATAGCGAAAGATCCGCGCGGTCGCGATATTCGCCCGCTTGTTCGATCACGTCGCCTACCGCATAGATAATCAAGTCTGCGTCCTTTGCTGCTAAAACCGCCGCGTCCAGATCGTCCGCCTCGCTGGGAAGCGGCCCGCAGCCGCGCGCATAGACGACCGAAGCGCTGTTTTTCACTGTGCAAGCGCGAATTCCTTCCAGCAATGTCACATACGGGCGCTCGGGTATGACTTCCGCAAGCATATGGGGATGGGTAAAATACGTCCAGTCTCCATATTGCGCGCGGATATCGTCCGCGCTTGCGCCGATCACCGCAATTTTTCGCGTTTTTTCGTCAAGCGGCAGCGCGCCGTCGTTCTTTAATAGGGTTACGCTCTCCCGTGCGGCGACAAGCGCGCTGTTTCGGTGCGCCTCGCAACCCATGCACGACGGCGTTCCGCGATCCATCGCCTGTTCAAACAATCCCATGCGCACCTTGACGCGTAATATGTTGCGCACTGCCTCATCAATCACCGCTTCCTCCAGCTTCCCGCTCTCAACGAGCCGGATCGCGCTGTCGTAAAACGCGGTGGTCGTCATCATCATGTCGTTGCCCGCGCGGGCCGCCAGCAGGGATGCTTCGTCCAGATCGGCGGCAACGTGCTGTTTCTCGACCAGGCTGTTGACGTTATCCCAATCCGTCACGACAAAGCCTTCAAACCCGAGCTCGTCGCGTAAGATTTCGCGCATCGCTTTCCTGCTTGCGGTAAACGGCGTGCCGTCGATGGAGCCGTAGGCGGTCATGATGGTCGCAACGCCGGCCTCGACCGCGCGCGCGAACGGCGGCAGAAACGTTTCCCGTAGTTTGCGAAACGTCATCTCGGTGTCGCAGGAGTCACGCCCGCCGACCGCGTCGCCATAGCCGATGTAATGCTTCGCACAGGCGAGGATATGCTCACCATCCGCGATATCGTCTCCTTGATAACCGCGAATGATCGCGGCGCCGAGCTCGCCCGCCAGATATGGGTCTTCGCCAAACGTCTCGTCAATTCTGCCCCAGCGCGTATCGCGGCCCAGGCACAGAACGGGCGAAAACGTCCAGTGCAGGCCGTCCGTCGCGACTTCCCGCGCGGTCACGCGGCCCATCTCCTCCACCAGCGCGGGGTTCCATGCGCAAGCCACCGCCAGCTGCGAAGGAAAGATCGCCGCGTGCCGGTTCAGCCCGTGACCGTGGATGGCGTCGATACCGAAGAGCACGGGGATGCCGAGCCGGGTGCTCATCGCCTCGCGCTGAATTCTGCGCGCATCCTCACCCATCACATGCAGAAACGATCCCGCGCCGCGCCGCGCCCAAAGATGAGCCTCCTCCTCCGTAACATACGCATACGGCACCTGTACCATCTGCGCGGCCTTTTCCGCCAGCGTCATCCGGGACAGGATGGAGGTTACGCGGGATTCCACAGTGGGATCGCTCAATCGTTGCATGTTCTCTCCTTGCAGCTGACCAACATCAGCGAAAACTTTTATTCGACAATCCAATGCATTGTAATCAATACATCTACAGGTTATTATAGATCGTAACTGCCAGCGCTGACAAAAATTAATTTTCACTTTTCTTTTTAAAATTTCATCGAACGAAATACGGAGAACCGGATCATGATCAGTCGCACAAAGTTTGAAATGGATGAAGCAAGCATCCTGCGCTTGTTTGCCGATGTCGGAATTCCCGGCGTTTTTCACGCAAAACCGCTTGGAGACGGTGAATTTAACGCGGTCTATCTTGTCTCCGCGCCCGAGGAACGATATGTGTTAAAGATTGCGCCGCCGGACAACGCCCCCGTGATGACCTATGAGCGCGATATGATGCGAAGCGAATTGTTCTGGTACGACGTGATGCGCACAAGAACAACGATTCGCGTGCCGAACCTGATCCATTCCGATTTTTCACGCACGCTGCTTCCGGTTCCCTTTTTCATCATGGAATATCTGCCCGGCGAGCCGCTGAACAAAGCGACCCTCACGCCGGACGAACGAAAAATCGCGGACGCACAACTTATCGAGATGACAGCGCAGCTTCACGCGATTTCGAGCAAGCGCTTTGGCTATCCGCAATGCGGTCAGTATGATACTTGGTATGACGCGATCTACGCGTTTGTTGATCAGACGCTCGCCGACTGCGCAAGTAAAAAACGCCGTTCAAAAAGAGGCGAACGCCTGTTACGGTCGATTGAGCGATATCGGGAGGTGTTGATGCGCGTCTCGGGCAGCATGGTCAACTTCGACACTTGGCCCGCAAACATCATCGTGCGGCACGAGAACGAAGCGATTCATCTCTCCTGGATCGATCCGGAGCGGAGCTTCTGGGGAGATCGCATGCTAGATTTTGTCTGTTTCGCGTTTCATCATCCGCTTCGAGAAAAAGTGGAGTTGCTCGCGGCCTACAACGCGACGGCCTTCTTCCCCGTCGCGCTCTTACGTGAGGAGGAAATCCGGTTTGCAATCGGGCAAGCGTATCTAGCGCTGATCATGGAAACGGAGAAGTACTATCGTTATTCGCTGTTCAACTTCGGCTGGTGGCGAAACGAGTTCGCCTGCAGGCTTCTCTACCGCGCGGCGTTTGATGCGCTGGAAAAATAATATATTTACCATACGAAAGGCCACCGCAACTGGTGGCCTTAACTGTTTCTTATGCGCTTACACGGTCGCAGTCACAGTCCTGTGTCAGCGCGCGGTCGATGCTCCAATAAATATTTTCTTCGCCGATCAGGGCGAGTATTCCGCTTCGCTCCATCGTTCTGCGCGTTTCCGAGGAAAGGCCGCAGCAGCCAACACGGATGCCGCGCTTTTTGAGAGACAAAACCACACCTTCAAACGCCTGTGCGCAGGAGACATCCAGATAACTCACCCCGCGCATGGAGAAAAACACGGCGTCGCAGTCGAGCGGAATGCTCGCGGGTATCCCCTCGACCGCCTGCGCGTTGGCGAAGATCATCGCGCCTGCGATGTAGACGACCCGCGCGGAACCGTAACGGCGGCAGACCTCCTCCCCGTCCGCGGAGAGGCGCTCCGCATCCACGGCCTCGATGTTGATCTCCAATTTGGAGAGCCGACGCACGAGCAGCAGAAGCGCCACCAGCACGCCAAGCGCGATTGCGGTCGTCAGATCAAAGATCACCGTCGCGATCATTGTGACGAAATACTTCAGGATTGCGCCTTTGAACTTTCGGGAGAACATATATCGAATGGCGGACCACTCGTTCATGCGAAACGCGGTAACCATCAGCACACCCGCGAGTGCGGCGAGCGGAATGGACGACATGACGGGAGCCAGCAGGAACATGGACACCACCAGCACCAGCGAATGGACAATGCTGGTGACGCGCGTGACCGCACCGCTCTTAACCGCGACGCTGGTGCGAGCGATGGCGGCGGTCGCCGGAATGCCGCCGAAAAACGGCAGAATGATGTTGCCAACGCCCTGAGCAATCAGCTCTTGATCGCTGTTAAAGGATTTGCCCGTCATGCGGGATGCACTGGAACCGCATAAAAGGCTCTCGATCATGCCCAGCATCGCGATGCTGAATGCGGGAGACGCGAGCCGGAGCAGCGTATGAATATCGATCGAAGCAAGGTTGAGTCGCTCGGCGGGCAGCAGCGTCTTGGGAATCTCGCCCACGCGCGCCACGTCAAACCCCAGCAGCGAGGCCGCCGCGGTCGCGAGTATGATCGCAACCAGCGAGCCAGGTACGACCGCGCTCCATTTTTTCGGATAAGCAATCATAAAGAGGATCACGAACATCCCGATGCAGAGCGCATAGAGATTTGGTGAAAAGCCGATCGAAAAATAGCTGCCGATGCGCTCGATGACGTCCTCGCCCACCGACTTGACCCCAAAGAAGTTATCCAGTTGACCCGCCGCGATCAAGATCGAGATGCCGGACGTAAAGCCCGTGATGACCGGAGCCGGAATGTAGGCGGTCAACTTGCCGAGACGAAGCACGCCGGCAAGCAATAGAAACACGCCCGCCATCAAGGTGGCGAGAAACACGCCCTGCATTTGATACTTTGAAACGATGGAGATCAAAATCGCCGCCATCGCGCCCGTTGGGCCCGAAATTTGGTAAAACCCGCCGGAAAGCGAGCCAATCACCACGCCCGCAATGATTGCGGTAATGAGGCCAGCCGCCGCGTCCGCTCCGCTGCTGACGCCAAACGCGAGCGCAAGCGGCAGCGCAACCGCCGCGACGGTGACGCCCGCCATCAGGTCTTTGGAAAAGGACTTTGCGCCGTAACCCGTAAACTCCTGCTTTAAACCACTCAGAAAACTGCGAATCATGCTTGTTATTTTTACTCCCAAAAAGTCACATACGCCCGTTAGTATATGACATTTCTGATCAAAGTACAAGAAAAACACAGCTCTCATTACGCATTTTCTATCGTAAAAAAAGCTGTGTGTTCCATCAAATCTCTCAAATCTCTCAAATCTCTCGAATCTCTTTCCGTTTACGGCCCTTTTCCGCCCGGTTTTGTTTCGCCCTGATGGGTCATGTCCGGCTGCTGATTCGTTCCATCTGTCGGCTGCGGCTGTTGCGTAGCGTCCGGCTGCTTCGGCTGGTTTGGCTGCCCCTGTGGCTGGTTCTCCCCGCCGGTCACCGCGTTCGCCTGACCGCCCGCCGTCGCTTTGGATTGATCCTGACCGGATTGTTTTCCGTTTGCCTGCTCTTTCGTTTCACGAATGATCTCCCGCACGGGTTTTTCCACCCAGTCTTCCGGCTCAAACGAAGTTGTCTCGTTCCAGCTTTCGCCAAGGCGTTCGATGATGTTGAGTTTGCCCGCACTCGTGCCGAGATCGTGCGCGCTCTGCACCTCGCCGCGCGAAACCGCCACAGAATATACCGTCAGGTCGGACTGTTGCCCTACGCGCTCGCCCAAGCGCTCCGCAACCTGTTCTGTGTGGCGCGCGCTGTACGAAGCAGCGGAGATCACCACGTCGTTTTCCGTCGTCTCATCGAGATATCCATTCTCACGCAAAACGAGAATCGTCTGTTCCACTGCCTCGTCCACCGAGCGATAGCGCAGCGCGGTTTCGTCCAGACCCGCCAGAATATTTGCCGCGTCGTCGTTGATCGCGGTGATATCCAGTACCTTGTCAAAACAGTTGATGGAGTATTCGATCGAGGGATTCACGTCCAGACTCACCACGCCGACCGGAGTAGTGTAGCCCTTGAATCCGCCAAGCAGCAACAGCAGAAAACCCGCCGCTATGCCGGCATACGCGGTAAACCGCGTGCGCGTGCGCTTTGGCTGCACGATCTTTTCGGGCAGTTCGTCCTGCTCCAGCAATACCGATTCACCAACTTCATATCCCGCGTTGTGCACGCGCACAAACACGCCGTCTTCCCGCAACGCCGCAGCAAAAGCACCGCGTATTTCAACGATGATCGCGCTCTTCTGCTCCTTCATACCTGTTTCCCCCGACCCAAATGGATATATTCTTGTAATGCAGGATAGTCCCCTGCATAGATCACCACGACAGCAATGATGTATTTCCGGTATCGCTCAATCAGCTTTTCGGGAATATCATGTTGCCGAATCAAAAACTTGACCGGCAGTTGCCTTGTCCGCACAAACTGTAAAAAGACTTCTTCGCAGTTAACAATCGCTTCCGCCGCCCGAAAACATGCCTCGCGTGAGTTTTCGCGGCTGGGCGAACAGCTCGCTAGATCAAAAAACCGGAAACCATACCGTTGCAGCGCCTCGTTTGCGGCAAGAATCTCGTCCCGAAGGGTGGTATCCGCGGCGCGCGCGCTCGCCTCAATCGTCGCGCCGAGTACGGGATTGCTCTGCTCCGCCTCAACGTTACCGTCAAACAGGTCCGGCGAAACGGATATCTCCTGCGCATGCTTCGCTTCCGTGCGGTATGCATCGATGAGGCTTCGGCGAATCAGCACCTCCGCATAGGTTGTAAACGCGCCGTTCTCCGGCTGGTAGGTGTCTATCGCGTGCGAAAAGGCGCACAAAGCAATCGCCCATTCGTCGTCACTCTTCGTCACAAAGCGGTGCTTTGCGCGGGAAGCGATTCGAAGAATGTTCTTCTCCTGCCGGGTAATGAGTTCTTCGCGCGCGCGCTCATCCGATTGTGCGCGGAGCGCGAGCGCCGATTCGCGAAAGCCCATGCTGTTTGGCTGGTCCATTTCCTGCGTGTCTATCATCCGCATGCATTCTGTTTGCCGCGGGGAGACTCTCTCCCCGCAGCATTATCGTATCACGCGACGCGCGATTTCAGAAGCACTACTTGCATTCTCACACAAAGCGCATCCTGCTGCACACGCTTACTCAAAGAGCGATTTGAGCCAGTCGAAGAAGGAGGTGATGACTCCGCCGTCTCCGTCTTCAGACGTACCGTCGCCGGTAACAATCTGGAACCCAAAGTCCTTTTGCTCCTGCGCGCGGTTTTGAATCTGGGTATCAAGTCCCGCGTTCTCCATCGCTTCCTTCAGCGCGTCCGCCGCGGCGTCGGTCGCCTGTTGCAAGGCTTCGCGCTCCGCTTCGCTCAGCGCGCTTTGATCCGCGTTTTGCTGCGCCAGCAGCGCGTTTTGATAGGCGGTCAGCAACTCGTTCAGCTTCGTTTTGTTCTCGTTAGTATCATCCAGCGCGGATATCTGCGCCGTCATCGCGTCAATATCCATCTCTGCGTTGCCATATGCATAGCCGCTGACGAACTGTCCGCGACCGTTGCCGCCGATTACGCCGGCATTGCGCGCGGCTTCCAGCAGCGCATTTTCCGCGTTCTGCACCGCGTTTATCAGAGCAGCCCGCTCCGATTCGCTCAACGAGGAAGTCTCCCCTGCGTTTTGTGCCGCAATCGCCGCCTGATAGTTTGCCAGCAGTTGCGTCAGCGTGCCTTTATTCGCGTCGGTATCCGCCAACGTTGCGATCGCCGCCTCGATTTCATCCGTGTCCAGCGTAGGACGGTTGTTCGTCTTGCCGGTTCCGTCCTTTGCTTCTTCCGGTACGCCATAGAGCGTGTCGGTCGAGATGCCCGCGGCTTCCAGAGCGGTGTCGAGCGTGGTCTTCGCCGCGGAAAGTGCCGCGGAAAGCGTGCTCAGACGATCGCTATCCTTTTCGGAAACGGCATCCTGCTTCGCCGTCCATGCATCCACGTAGGCGCTCAAGAGCGTGGTCAGGGTTGCTTTTGCGTCTTCGTCCGTCAAGGCGGCGATGGCTTCTTCGATCTTGTCGATGTTTAAGCCTTCCATATTCGTATTGCGTTTTCCGGTTTGCTTGTCTGTTTTTCCGGAAGCGCCTGTTCCGTTCTGTGTATCATCGCCGCCCGGTTGGGTCTTGGTGCCGGTGCTCTGTCCATCGGGTCTGCCGCCGCCTTTGCCGTTGTCCGCAAAAGCAGTTGTGCTCAATGCGAGTGTAAGAATAATTGCGATCACTGCAATGAGGGTTCTCTTCGTGCGGCCGCGCAGACTTGCCGTGCGCGTTTGAGTTTGATGTTCCTTCATGTGATATGATCTCCTTTGCTTTTCGTGTTGCCGGAACGCGATTGTTTTCAGCAGCAGCGTTCCGATTGCGCCGGATTTGTATCCGGACACTATCTTGATACGAAAGAAGCGCTCACGAATTGGGGGTCACATGACGAAAACATGCAACTAACACAAAAACGTCACATTTCGTTCGCGAAAAGTAACAAGGCACGGGTTTGATGCCCGTGCCTAGTTTGATCGCCAATCGATTCTTCGGTAATTACCGTTCCGTTCACATAGACGGTGTAACCATTGGTCACGATATTGATCACATCCTGCGTAGATGAAGGTATGATCGAAAAACCAAATGTGCAAATCTTTATACGTACTAATTTATACGTACTAATAAATCAGAAACATTCACTTAAAAACTCGATGATTTGGTGCAGCGACGTGATGTCCCAATCCTGTGCCGGCTTCGTATTGCGGCAGATATGAAACGCGGTAAACCCTAAATTCCGCGCGCCATCCGCCTCCACATCATAATCATCGACATACAGGCTCTCTTCGGCAGAAACGCCAAGCAAATTCAGAGCAGTCTGATAGATCAACGGTTCCGGCTTCATAGCCCCGACCTGATCGGAACATACGAAACAAGAAAAATAGTCTGCAAGGCCCACCGCCTCCAACGTAAGTTTGAGCGAAGGGAACGTATCGCTGATCACGCCCATACGGTAGCCCTGTGCCGCAAACCAGTCCAGCACGGCTCTCGTCTCGGGGTAGATTACACCGCCTTTGAGCCAGTAGGCGTCAAAGAGCGCATCCGCACGAACGCCGATTCCCTCCATCACGCCTTGCGAACGCAGTAGTTCGGCAAAATACATCTTCCAAAACGCAATTTCGTTCTCAACGGTCAATAGTTGGCGTTCGCCCAGCAAACGAGAGAAAAGATCCTGCGGCACATCGAGCGCCTTTCCCGACCAACGCTCGATCATTTGCGCGCGCTGCGCCCGCAACGCTGGATCGCCGTAGATCAGCGTATTGTCGCGGTCAAAAAAGATAGCTTTGAATATTCTTTTTCTGTCTTTTATAACGTTCATATCGAATTCCCGGATCAGTTAAGTTCTTTTGCATCCTTTTCTTTCAAGAAAAGGAAGTCAGCGGATTCGCAGTCCTTTCGGAATATGGTTTTTCAGTACGCCATTCACCGCCTTGCCCCAGCCGACGGGATGTCCGCATGCGACCGCGGGGCACCAACCGGCGAGCGTATCGTCGCACGCCACGGTCTCGCCCGCGAGAAAACGCGTAAACTCGTCGTCGGAAAACGCCGCGCTCAAGCGAAACGAGTCCGCAGGGTACGCCATCGCGAGCGCGTGATCCGGCGTGAACCTGCCGTTTTTCACTTCGCCCGCGAGAACCCCCGCGCGGACGATATGCAGATTTTTTAGCTCTTTCGGAATCCATTGCGGCGGGATCAGCACGCGCCCGTCCGGCAGAAGCATCGCCTTCGGCAGATCGATCACAAACGTCTCCCGCCAGAACGCCTCAAATTCCGCGATCTGCTCGCCCGCAGGCATCGTAAACGGCGCGGCATTCTTCCCCGCGCCTTGCGCGCGAACCAGCGAAGCCATAAACTGCCCTTCTCCCACGGAAGAATGCGGATACATCCGCCTGGATTCCAGTAAAGTAAAGTCCGGATGCGCAGCGCAAAACGACTCGATTGCGCCCTCGTTTTCCTCCCGCGAGAAGGTGCAGGTGGAGTATATGAGCCGGCCTCCGCTCTTGACGAGCCGCGCAGCACTCTCGAGAATCTGCCATTGCCGCGCGGCGCAGGAGAGCACATGCTCCTCCGACCACTCGCGAATCGCGGTTTCGTCCTTGCGAAACATACCCTCGCCGGAGCAGGGCGCATCGACCAGCACCACGTCGAAACAAGCGCCAAGCGCCGCTGCCAGCGCGTCCGGACGCATACAGGTCACCAGCGCGTTGGTCACCCCAATCCGCTCCAGATTGCCGGTGAGCGTCTCCGCGCGGCTTCGCACGGGCTCGTTGGCGACGAGCAGTCCCGCGTTGCGCATCATGGCGGCGAGCTGGGTCGTCTTTCCGCCCGGTGCGGCGCATAGATCGAGCACCGTCATTCCGGGCGCAGCTTGCGTCATCGCGGCGGGCGCCTGCGCGGCGGGTTCCTGCACATAACATAACCCCGCGGCATGCAGCACATGGCGGCCGATTGCGACCTCATCCTCAAAAAAGAAGCTCTCCGGCAAGACACCGGTCGGTGTCAGCAGAAAATCCGCATTCGCGGTAAAGTTCTGAATCGTGGTCTTGAGCGTGTTTACGCGAAGCGCGCGCCGGGAAGGCTCCTCCATTGCGCGCAGGTAAGCGGAAAACTCCGCTTCGCCCAATTGCGCGCGCATGCGTCTTTCATATGCTTCCGGCAGTTTCGGCATCCGTCGGCTCCTTCATAAAACTGATACTTCATTTTAACACAGTCTTGGAATGGAATACAAAAGCCCCGTTTCGTCGCGCTACCCGCACGAAAAAGAACTGCCATATACTGACAGCTCCTTTGTTGCACGTTATTCCGCGTGCTGCGCGGGAATCGCGTTGATATCATACGGCGTCTCCTGATAGACGAAGTAGTTGAGCCAGTTGGAGAACAGCAGCGAGCCATGCGCGCGCCAGGTGATGATCGGCTGTAAGGTGTCGTCGTCGTTGGGATAATAGTTTTTCGGTAACTCTATGGGTTTGCCGGCGGCCTTGTCCCGGCGATATTCCAGCTCCAGCGTCTTTGCGTCATACTCGCTGTGTCCCGTCACGAACACGCGCCGCCCGTCATGAGACGCCGCGAGGTAGAGCCCCGCCTCCTGCGAGGTCGCAAGAATGTCGAGATCGCGAATCTTTGCCGCGTCCGATACGAGAATCGTCGTGTGGCGCGAATGCGGCGCCATGAACTGCTCGTCAAACCCGCGCAAGAGCTTGTGGGAACGATCCAACACCACATGTGGGAAGATGCCGAACATCTTTTTCGGCAGCGGTCGCTTTTCCACGCCGTAAAAGTGATAAAGTCCCGCCTGCGCCGCCCAGCAGATGTAGAGCGTGGAGTATACGTTGTGATCCGCCCAGTCCATGAGGCACACCAGTTCGTCCCAATAGTGTACATCCTGAAAATCGAGGTTTTCCACGGGAGCGCCCGTAATCACGAGACCGTCGAAGTGCTCGTCCTTCACCTCGTCAAACGTACGGTAAAACGAGTCCAGATAATCCTGCGAGATATTCTGGCTCTGATAGGTGCCAGTACGCAGCAGCGTCACCTCCACCTGCAACGGGGTGTTGGCAAGCAGGCGTAAAATCTGCGTCTCCGTCGTCTGCTTGGTGGGCATGAGGTTCAAAATCGCGATGCGAAGCGGGCGGATGTCCTGTTGCGCCGCACGCTGCTGCGGCATGACGAAAATACTCTCCTGCGCGAGCAAATCGCCCGCGGGTAACCCATCTGGAATTTTGATTGGCATATATAAATCCTCTTTCGTGTCGTAATGCTCTTTATTGTGTTTTCCGTCTCCGGTAAAGGTGCCCGAAAGGCACAAAAAAACACCGTTTGGCTCATCCCTCAGCGCGCTCACGCGCAAACATGGATTCAGCCATCGGCGCCCGTTCTATATAAAATGAAGTTTCGCACGCTGCAAACGCAGAATTCTCCCGGCAGGTGGGCGCAAGTGCCCTGCTCGGCCGCGGAAACAGCCGAATTCCCCCGCTCTAGAGGGCAGCCGCCACCGCATCCGCTTGCTCCGCGTGCATTCGCATTCGCATGGCGGGTGTGGATTCGGCGCGGGCAAACGCGGCGCGCAAAGACAAACATCCCGCATTTGCTGCGCATTGGATGCTTGCGTTGGCGTTTCTATTTAGTGCGTTTGCCTTGTTCATGTGGCTATCAACTCTCCGTCGGTCGGGTTTTCTTCCGCTTTTTTCGGCGTTTTCACCATCCTATCAGAACACCCCTGTTATTTCAAGCATAAATGCAGGATTTTCGCATTGGAACCGTGGATTTTCCCGTTTGTCCATCCTATAATACATGCAAAGCGTATCAGAACGGACGCATTCATCTCCACCCTATGTTTGAGCGGAGTTTGCAATTGTGTTGCATTCTTCCCGCGCGGAAACGTTGACAGGACGGAACGGGAAGCGTATGATATATGCGTATTAGTACGAATAATACACTCGTCAGTCAAGGAATCCATTCTTTGACGCGTGAGAAGAGAATATCGCTGACAAACAATTCTGAATACGGTGAAACCGTCAGCGATTCAGGAGGAACGATGCAGGAAAACACGCTGATCGACATGCGAAACGTGAAGAAGGTTTATCACGTTGGCTCTGTGGATGTACACGCCCTGCGCGGGGTGGATCTACAGATCGCGTCCGGCGATATCTGCTCCATCATCGGACGCAGCGGCTCCGGTAAGTCTACGATGCTTAACATGCTCGCAGGACTGGAACAGGTCACCTCCGGCGAGATTGTCATCGCAGGCAAGCATCTGGAGCGCATGACACAGGGCGAACTGATCCTGTTTCGGCAAAAGCGCGTCGGATTCATATTCCAGTCCTTCAACCTGATGCCATATTACACCGCGCTGGAAAACGTAGCGCTGCCGCTGTCATTCAGCGGCGTACCGCTGGCGCAGCGCAACAAACGCGCAAAGCGCATGCTCGATCTCGTCGGCTTGAAGACGCATATGAACCACAAGCCAAGCGAGATGAGCGGCGGACAGCAACAGCGCGTCGGTATTGCGCGCGCGCTGGTGACCGATCCGCAGATCGTGTTTGCGGATGAACCGACGGGCAACCTCGACAGCAACACGTCCGACGAGGTCATGCACGTGATCATCGACATTCTGCGCGAGCAGAAGAAGACGCTGATCATGGTCACGCACGATCAACACATCGCGGAATTCGGCGACAAAATCATCCATCTGCTCGACGGCAGAATTACGGATATCACGATCAATGCACAACACAGCACCACACAAAACGAACCGCGTGTTCGGGAAACTGAGGGTATTTTGAATGCGTAACAAGAACAAGATCAAACTTTTCGCGATGATGGTCGCGCTGGCGCTGTTGCTGGCAGCGCTGCCGTTGGCCACCGCTCTGGCGGAAGACCCAACACCTGCATCGCCAGAACCTGCCGGTGATGGGCATATTTTTCTTTTGCAGGATGTTTCTGACGAAGAGAAAGGCTTCCTGCAAATCCAGTCTGCCTATATCGGAGAAGATATCGATTTCTATGTTCCTATTCTCAATAAGAACCTGGAGAGCGCGACTGATTTAACATGCTCGCTACCGGTTCCTGATCCTGCGAACGCGGATGCGTATCCTTTTTCTGCCGCGCCTCAGATTAATCCGGAGAAAACATGGGATTCCGTCAACAGCCAAGTTGTGGGATGGGACGGTAAAGTTTTAGCAATTGGTGATCGTGCTTACTTCAGAGTAAAAGGCACGATTCTTGCGACCGCGACTCCTGGAATGAAAACTTTAAGCTTTGTCATCACCTATAACGGAACAATGACTGATACTGTTAAAGTCAACATTGAAGTCCGCGAGAAATCCGACGGCGGCGGTAGCAGCAGCGGCGGCAGCAGCTATAAGAGCAAGCCGAAAGTCATACTTGAGTCCTACAGCTTCAGCGAAGACACCATCTACGCCGGCGACACCGTTACCCTGCGCCTCGTGGTCGCAAACACCTCCAAGCGGGAGGCGATCACCAACCTCCAGCTCGACTTTAGCAACGAGGCGGGTGCAATCCTGCCCGCACCGGGCGGCAGCAGCAGCGTCTACATCGGTACCATCGATAAGGAAGACGCCTATGTCCTCTCCGTCAAGCTGCAAGTAACGCCGGACGCAGACGCGAAATCCCAGCTGCTCGCCATCAAACTCTCTTACGAGGGCACGAAGAACCGCAGCGACTTTGAGGAAACCGCAAGCGTCAGCGTCCCCGTACAGCAGAAAGCGCGCGTGCGCATCAACGATCCAATCGTGTATGACGATCCCTGGGTCGGCACAAACGTAGCTGTCGGCGTCACACTCTACAACCTCGGTAAATCCTCGCTGTATAACTGCATGGTGGACGTGGTTGGCGACGGGCTCACGCTGGAAGAATCCTACTTTGGCGGTAACGTCGCCGCGGGCGGCACGATGCGCGCGGACTTGAACGTAACCCCGACGATCGCGGGACAGCTTGACGCGAAGGTTCGCGTCACCTATGAGGACGTCAACGGCAACCCGACCGAAACGCTACTGCCCCTCAATATGGTTGTCAACGAAGAGCCGGCTGGCGGTGCGGTCTCCCCCGGCAACGGTGCCATGGAAATTCCCGGCGATGCTCCGGCGAACGCAAACATTGGTTGGGTTTTCTGGGCGCTCGGCGGCGTAGCCGTGGTGACCGGCCTCGTCGTTGTCGGTGTCAAGATGAAGAAAAAGCGCGAACGCGCCCTGGAAGAAGAGTAACCATCCGGCGCGGTAGCGCGCAACTGGAGGAACAATGAGCCTGAAAGATATGCTGTCCACAGCGTTTTTAAACCTGTGGCGGCGAAAAATGCGAGCGTTTCTGACCGTTCTCGGCATGGTCATCGGGGTCGCGTCCATCGTTGTCATGGTGTCTCTCGGCATCGGCATCAAGCAGGCGACCATCGAGAGCTTTGCCGGAACGGGTAGCTTAACGACCATCCGCGTCAACTCCTGGTCCTATGTTTCCACCGGAAACGGCGGCGGGTCCTCCCGCCAAAAGAAACTGGATAAGAAAGCGATGGCGGAGTTTAAAAAGATCACCGGTGTCGACGCCGTCATGCCGCTGGTCGAAACCTACGGCATGCTCAAGAGCGGCCGGTATGTGACGGATGCGTCCATTCTCGGCGTCACCAAAGAGCAGGCGGAAAAATTCGGCATCACACTGGCCGACGGAAAAATCCCCGGCTCCAGCGGCTCAAACGTCTATGAGATTGCGCTTGGCGCATGGACGCTTCAGAACTTCTACGACCCCGACAACTACCGTCAAGCAGTCGACAAGAACGGCAACTCGAAGATTACAACCGATTCGCGCATGCAGCTGACATTTGACTATCGCAACGTTAGCAGCCGATATCAGATGGATGCTGCGATCGACAATTCGGATGCAGACAAGGTGCCTTTGGGCGCTTTCTACAAGCTAAAAGTCGTCGGAACCATGGATCAGGGCAATAACGATTTCTCTTACTATTGCATCATGGACGCGACGCAGCTGGAAAAACTCGCAAAGGCGAACAAGGACTTCACGAACTATAATTCCAGTAGCTACCAGACCGTGTTGGTCAAGTGCGCGAATATTGAGGACGTCAAGCCCGTCAAAAACGCGATCACGCAGATGGGCTACGGCACCTACAGTTTACAGGACGCGGTCGAGATGGCGGAAAAGAGCACGCAAAACGTGCAGTATCTGCTCGGTGCCATCGGCGGTGTTGCACTCCTTGTCGCCGCAATCGGTATCATGAACACGATGATGATGAGCATCTTCGAGCGCACAAAGGAGATCGGTATCATCAAGGTGCTGGGCTGCCGCATCGATAACATCGCGGGCCTCTTCCTCACGGAAGCAGCTTACATCGGTCTCTTTGGCGGCGCGCTCGGCATGGCGCTCAGCTTCGGCATCTCGGCCTTGCTGAATGTATTTCTGGCGAGCTCCGGCATGCGAAGCATCATCCCTGCGTATCTGGTGTTCGGCGCAGTTGGTTTCTCGATCATCGTTGCCCTTGCCGCCGGCATGTATCCCGCGATTCGAGCGATGAAGCTTTCTCCGCTCGCGGCCATTCGAAACGAATAAACACAAGTCTCTTCTCCAAAAACTCCCGCTTCGGCGGGAGTTCGTTTTTCATCGGCAGACTTGTATGAAATTACGCTTTGCGTTTTACGGCGATGCAACGTATAATGAAGTTTGCCGCGAAAACGTGGCCAGAGCGGGCAATAAGGCTCGCGGACAAGGATAACCCCAATATGAAGATTTACGATATTTCTCGAGACCTGATCAAAGCGCTGCCTTATCCCGGTGATGAGCCGCCACGCCTGAAGGCGGTGCATCGCATGAAAGACGGCGAGAGTTACAACCTGAGCCGTCTCGAAACCAGCATGCATGCGGGAACGCATATAGACGCGCCGCTGCACTTCATCGCAAACGGCAAGGACATCGCTTCGCTCTCACTCGAACAGTTTGTAGGCGACTGCGTGGTGCTCACGGTGCCGAAAACGCCGCTGGACGCGATGTATTTCATGAAGCGCCCGTTTGCCCCGCGTATCCTGCTACACGGGCCGGGTCAGCTCACCGAGAGCGCCATCGGATATCTGTATAATCAGGGCTGCGTATTGATTGGCACCGACCGGCAGTCCATCGGATCGTATTCGGACGAACTCTCCGTGCATGTTGCGCTGCTTGGCTACGGCGTCGCCGTGCTGGAAAATCTTGAGCTGCGCGCTGTTCCAGATGGTCGCTATACGCTCTATGCCGCGCCGTTGAAGATCTCCGGCGCGGAGGGTGCGCCCTGCCGGGCGATTCTGGTTGCGCAGGAAGAGTAGCGCCTGAGCGCTTACATGCTCTTTCAGGACAATAGCCCGCATTCCCGTGCGAAATAATAACCCTTCTATGACACAAAGGCTGCCCATCCATTTCAAGCAGCCTTTTTATGTAAGAAAAACAACGATAAGAATGTGCTCAGGCAACTGCGTCAGCCGCAACAGGCAAAGTCGGTTTATACTTTTTCTCCAAATAAATCACGACAGCCCAAGCCATCAAATGGGTGAGTATCGTGAATGGTGACAGCGGGAACAGGAGCAGTAGAACGTATCCTGCCGTATTGTTTAACCCATGCATCACGGCTAAAAGGGGTATCGACTGGCTTCTCTCGAAAATGAAGTTGCTGATATAGTTCATGGCAACAATGCCTGCCGTAAAGCCAATCAACGACGGTATCACCACAAATGCACTTTGCCCTGAATACAGCATAATCATCATGGGATAATGCCAAATTGCCCAGATGATGCCGCCTTTCCATGCGGCGGACCAAAATGTCGCTTCTTTTTCACGCAAATGGATATATAAGACACCGCGCCAGCCGAACTCTTCCGTTCCGCTGGTCAGTACGTTTGATATGAAGTAGACAAGAATCGCCAGCAACGTTGCGCCAAGAGATTTTGCACGGCTTATCTCAATCCGCGTTATCATACTTGCTATGACGCCCGGCAACGCAATGATGGCCGGTAAGCTGAGCGCTAGAATTACGCTTAAGCGCGGCGGTTTTCCGGTAAAGAACTTCTTTTGATGCCCGCGGGAAAGCACATATCCCAACAGCGGGCCATAAACACCCAATGCAAAAACGCCTTGTATCCATCCATTGGTATTTTTGAGGTTTTGCAGGGTTTCAAACACTGTCGAGCTAAACGAAATCGCGCTGCCCCGCGTCATGCCAATTAAAAACGCTCCGATCCAGCATAACCACGTCCAACCAAATGCAACGCCAAGATAGACCCCTATGTTCTTCTTCATTCCTGCTGCTCCTTGCATGTTTCATGATTACAGGTTTTATACACCTGGTTTCGCTGGCAGTATCAATTCTGATTTGGTCTGCTTCTTCCGTATTGACGGACAATCCGGGGCAAATGCAGCGCTCACAAGCTAATAGTAGCATTCAATGATTTTCTAGTAAACAAGAATCAACCTAGCGTGCGGTTTCGAAAATTACATTTTGAAAATTGCATAAGGTTGAAGCCGCCTGTGTGCTTATTGCGAAATTCCCAGAGAATCCCAGAAGAACTCCCGATACGCTTTTTGAAGTTTGCGCAGGAGCGCCTCATCCCTGCCGCAGACAGGTTTGTCGTCGATCCACCCCACCGGCAGCCCGTGCGCGCTGGTGCTAGTGATCATGAGCTCGTCGGCTTGCTCCATCTCTGGCAGCGTAAAAGCGGTCTCATCCACCGGAACGCCGATCTCCCGCGCAAGCATCAGAAAATGTCCGCGCGTCACCCCCGGCAAGATCCGCTCGTCCGCGGGCGCGGTGCGCAAGGCCCCGTCCTTGATCAGTAACAGATTGGAGCTGGAGCACTCGCTGACGATGCCTTCCTTGTGAAACACCGCCTCGCTGCAACCGCGCTCTTTCGCGCTCTGGGCGGCGAGCACGCTGGGAATTAGGTTGAGCGACTTGATGTTGCAGTGTCCCCAACGCGTATCCGGCAGCACGGCGACCCTGCGATATTCCGACAGGTCCGCCAGCGCGACGCCGCGGGAAAGAACGAGCAGATTTGCTTCGCCCGTCTCCGGAAACGCATGCGTGCGTATCGCCGTTGCGCGCGTCACCTGAAAGTAGAGCTGTTGCGAATCGCTGTCCACACGATCCGCTGCCTCCTGCAGGATCGCGGTAAGCGCCTCATCCCTCATCGGGAACGCGATGCGTAAAAACGCGAGGCTGTCCCGAAAGCGGGACAAATGCTCGCTTAGCGCGAAGAAGCGGTGCTTTTCTACGCGCAGAGCCTCGTAAACACCGTCACCAAAGTAAACACCGCGATCGAGCGCGGGAATCATGAGCTGCTCCATAGGCGCAAATGTACCGTTGTAATACCCGATATTCTCCATGTTTCTTCCTGTCCAATTCAATGCGCGACGCGTCACCAAAGGTTTGCCAAAACGCCGCTTTCTCGTCAGGGAAATCGCCGGATTCCGCCCGCTTGCAACGGCTCGTCAAATTGACTTCCCCCTGAATTTGCTGTACCATATATAATACAGTTTTTCCCGAAGAGGTGCAATCGATGAAACGTGTGTTTCTGTTTCTGACCGTCCTACTGCTCGCAGTTTCGCTCACTGCTCCGAAACGAGCACTCGCCGAGGAAACGGATAGCGTACTGATCTCGATCGGCACCGTAACCGGCGAAACAGATGGCCAAGTCGATTTGCCTGTGGCACTCAGCCAATGCAAGGGTGTCGATTCCGTTCAGTTTGATCTCAATTATGACAGCGCAGCGCTCAAGTTCATCTCCATGACGCCGGGCGATCTTTTCGCCGCACAATACACCGTCGTCAATGCGGACGTACCGGGTCGCATTCGCGTCGCCTGCGCCAGCGCGCTCGGGCTGGAAAACGAAGGGACTCTCCTGACGCTTCGGTTTCAGGTACTCTCCGGTACGGGCAGCGCGGTGACCATCTCCAGCGGCATCGTCACACGCGTAGACGCAGACTATAACCAGAGCACAGCGCTTGTTTCGATTGCGGATGGCGGAATTGCGGTCGGTACAGCGCCTCTGCCTACACCCGCGGTTACCCCCTGGGTTCCCGCAACGCCGGTTCCTACGCCGTCCCCCACGCCGGAGGCTACCGCTACCGCAACGCCTTCACCGACCCAAGCACCGAATTTGGCCTCCCCCGAGATCGTAGCCCCGCCCGCGGCGCGCTTGACCGCTTCCGCTTACTACGTCGGCGGAGGGCTGTTACTTGCCGTCGTCGCGCTGTCCGTTCTTGTGCTGGCAAAGAAGAACAGGAATAACTGATTTTGACGCATCGATCGACGTTATGTGTCACCGATCTTCGAGCATCTGAAGCGATGAAAGGAACACTCGATATGATTTCTACACGTCCGAGACGATTGCCGCGCGGCGGCAGGTTTTCTTCCGTATGCGCGGGAGCGCTTGCGTTCGCGCTGTTGATTGGTGGCTGTTCGCCGGCGCCTGCGCCCGCGGCAACCCCGTCTCCCACCGTTGAGATTGCGCCGATCGTCACGATTGCGATCACCGCAACACCGAAGCCTACCCCCCAGCCAACGCCCGAACCGAAGAACCGATCGCTCACCTCCGGTCGTGTCGTTCCGGAGGGAACCCCGCTTCGGCCGTTCATCATGTCCATCGATAACGCAAACGGCGCAAAACCGCAAACCTCGCTGATGGAGGCGGATATCGTATACGAGTTTCTCGTCGAGCAGGCGATTACGCGGTTTCAGGCGCTTTTTAACGACACCTACCCGGCCTACGCGGGGCCTTTGCGCTCTACGCGTTATTACATCATCGATATGGTGCAGGAATGGGATTGTATGTATCTGCATGAAGGGTACGTTGTGCTGGACAAACCGTATCGACGCATTCCAAGAGATCTGATTACGCTCTATTTACCGAGCGGCGATTTCAAGGGCTTTAACAAGACGTTTTACCGCAAGGTGAGCGCCTATGATGATTTTGAAACGCCCAATGGCTATAAATTCCGCGCGGATGACATGTACAGAAGCAGTGTCCACTCGCTGTATTATCGTGTCGCCGCGCTGGTGAACCGCTATTATGGTGAGCACACAGCGAAAGAATGCCAGCGCTTCAACTTCCTCGAAGGCATCACGTATGAAAACGGTCAGTCTTTTACCAAGGTGACGCTGCCTTTTGATAACAACAAGGATCCGAACTGGATTCAGTTTACCTATGATCCGGAGAAAAACCGTCTCTTCCGTTTTGAGAGCGGCGAACCGAGCCTGACCCGCACCCTCGCTGATCATGGAGACACCTATGTGGAAGAGCAGATGAACGTGCAAAACCTTATCGTGCAGCATGTCGAATACGGCTCGATCGAGGATGACCGCAAGCACCGCCGCGCCTGCGACATGATCGGCAGCGGTAAATGCGATTATTTCATCAACGGTCAGCATGTGACCGGAACATGGTCTCGCCCAACCGCGGAAGACTATACCTCTTATTTACTGGACGACGGCTCGCTCGTCACGCTCGAACCGGGTAACACCTGGATCGCCGTGTATCCGTCCTCCGCTCTATTGACCATTGAATAGCGCAACGAACAGCAGAATCAGAAGACTTTCCTCGCGGCTGTTGCCGATTTTCGCGGGGTTTGTTGTTTTGTTGCTTTCCGGCTGCTCGGTGATTCAAACCATCACGGGTACCTCCTCAGCGCAAGGAAGCACAACAAGCGATACGGAGATCGTGATCGTAACGGAAGACGCGCTCAGCAATTCAGACACCAAAGCTACGGCGACGCCGGCTATGCCCGCCGGGGAGAACGACACCGGGGATTCGGATGTCTCTCCCTCGCCGACGCCGTTCAACGAAGGAATTTCCCCGACGACAGGTCGCCCCCTGCCGGAAGGCGCGGTGTATCGTCCCGTTCTTGTCGCAATCGACAACGCCGCACAAGCGCGCCCGCAGACCGCGCTGATGCTCGCGGATATCGTCTACGAGTTCCCGCTGGATCGCACCGATCATGTCACGCGGTACCTCGCGCTGTTTTCCGACGAGCTGCCATCGCGCGTAGGCCCGGTTCGCACCTCCCGCTCTTATCTTGCGGAAGCCGCCGAGGAGTGGGGCGGACTCTATGTTTCGCTGGGCGATCCGGAGACGAAAGCGGAAGGTTACCCGTTGCTCAAGGACAGCGGCATCCGTTTCCATGTGGAAAATGCCGGCGACGGCGCAGATTATTTTTATCAGGACAAGACCATCTCGTCGATTCCTGAGCATACTTCTTTCTTCCAGCTTTTGCCGTATGTTGAGGATAACTATCACTTTTCCGTGGCGTTTAGTGATCAGCGATTTGCGTTTGAGCACGGTGTAATCTATGAGAAGGGAAAAGAGATTCTGAGCATTGGCATTCCCTTCACCAGTTCGGACGCCGAGCGCGTTTTGTTCACCTATGACAAGGCGAAAAACGTGCTGGTGCGCAGCGATAAAAACTCAAAAAAAGTCCTCGGTGAGAGCAAGTCTCTAACCCCGACAGACGATGTGCTGGGCTATGCCAACGAATTGATTACAGTGCAGAATCTCATCATCCAATATGTTCACGTCACCGCCTTCGACACCAATTTTCGCAACATCACGGTGACCGGCAAGGGCGACTGCATGTATTTTATCAACGGTCGCGCGGTGTTCGGCAGCTGGAGCAGGCCGACGCTGAGTGATCCAACCAGCTATACGCTCTACGACGGAACCATCCTACGCCTGGAACCCGGCAACACCTGGATTATGATGATGCCGAGTACGCGTCAGATCAAGGCCATCTACGTTGGCTGACAAGTGAGGAAACAAAACGGAGTGCAGACTAAACTGCACCCCGTTTTTGATTGCACGAATTTCGATTACTCCATCGGCTGATAGCCGTGCAGTTCCGTGGGTTTGAGCACGCCGATATCGGTCGCAACCCCGGTCACCAGCTCCGGCGGGGTGATATCAAACGCGGGATAGAATCCCTTGACGCCTTCCTTACAGGTGCAGACACCCATCGCGTGGCGCACCTCGTCACCGTTTCGCTCCTCGATATGGACGGAATCCATGTCCGGGTGCGTGCGATCGGGAAAGCCCGCAACATAGTACGGCACGCCGTAGTAGTTTGCACAGAGTGCAATCTGAAACGTGCCAACCTTGTTGACCACATGCCCGTCGAGCGTGATCACATCCGCAGAAGTCGTAAAAAGATCGACATGCTTATGCCCGAGCACGTAGCCCGGCATATTGTCCGTAATCAGCGTCACGTCAAATCCCATGTCGCAAATCACGCTCGCGGTTAGGCGCGCGCCCTGCAGATATGGCCGCGTCTCCGGTGTGAAAAACTTTGCCTCGTCGCCGCGCTCGCGCAGCGCGCGAAGCAGCATGCCAACATCCGCGTCTCCATAGCACTGCGTCATGATCGTCGGGTTCTTCGGTATTTTTTCCAAAAAGAAATGTGCTTCGCGATCGATCCGGTCGTATCTGCGGGAAAATTTCGCAACCGCACCCGCCATAATCGCATCGCATGCGTTCTTTCCCGCCTGAATGGCAGCACGCGCGTCCCGCTCGCAGTCGTCCGTCCAGGTGCGCATCTTGCGCGCGGTAGTCGGGCGCGCGGAGGCAATCACATCCGCCGCGGCCTTCAGATAAGCCAGTTGCTCCTGCGCCGTCTTTTCGCGGCACTCGTAAGCTGCAAGAGCCATTCCCATCGCCGCCGCGTGAAACGGACCGTAGCTTTGGGTTACCATGTCGGTGATCGCTTTTGCCACCTCCTGATGCGTATGACAGGTGACAAACTCCTCCCGCGCGGGATAGATTCTGCGGTCGAGAATGCGCACGGCTCCGTCGTCATACCAGGCGATGTTCTCAAATTGGAATAAAAAAGCAAGGTCGTGGTCGGCTCTTTGCATCGTTTCGCTCCTTTAAAATTCTAGAAATGGCACGTCCTCTTCTCCGCGCGCCTGATCAAATACGATTGGATTTACCTTTTCAGTATACACTTTTTCACCTTGCTATGGTATAGTCTAGCGGAGGTGATATGGTTTATGAAGTACGCGATCATTGGCGGCACGAACATTGAATCGCTGCCCATCCCCTACCGCGAAGAAGCAATCGGAACGCCGTATGGCGACGTGGTTATTTTCCGCGGAACGCTCGATTGCGGGCAGGAGGTCATCTTTCGTTTTCGTCACGGCGTACTGTTTCGCCATGATCCGGCGGATATCAACTATCGGGCGAATATTTACGCGATGCATATGCTGGGGGTAACCCACATCATCGGGCTATCATCCGTCGGCGCCTGCGATTACGGGTTTAAAGTCGGCACGGTGTGTCTAATCAACGATTTTATCGACATGACGAAGAAGCGCCCGCTTTCATTTGAGCCCGAACACCGGCTTGCGCTCCATACCGGTATGGAGGACGTTTTCAGCCCAGAGCTCAACGACGCGCTGGAACAGCTTATCCTCTCAAAAAAGCTGCCTTACTCCGGCCGCGCGACCTATTGCTGCACCGAAGGTCCGCGCTTTGAAACCGCGGCGGAAGTGCGCATGTTTCGCATGTTCGGCGCGCAGATCGTGGGTCAAACGCTGGTACCGGAAGCGCCGCTTGCGCGCGACCTTGGCATCCAATACGCCGCCATCGGCATTATCTCCAACTATGCGACCGGCATGATGTCCTATGTCACCGACGACAGCATCGGCTCCGTGATGCGTGAAATGCGGGACAGCGTGTTCAACCTGTGTTTTGAGCTGATTCAAAGCAGGGCCTGCTCGGTTGAGTCTTCAAAAGAATGAAACTGGGTTGATAATTCGATAAGATCCATAAAAGCCCGTGCAAACGGGCTTTGTTTCATCTATTCCGTAAACACCGGCGGCTCGATCTTCAGCCCGTGTTTTCCGAGTTTCTTCGCCTCCACCAAAACACGCAGCGCTTGCTCCCCGGGCTTATTGTAGACAAGCCGCATGCGCTTTGGCGCAAACCGCGCCCGCTCCAGCACAGAAAACAGCTCGCCTAGCGTATCCGCAGGATAGATCAAAAAGAGTTTCCCGCCGTTTTTGAGCAGCGCAAACGCCGCACTCAAAAATGCGGCAAGGCTGTCTCCGGCGTCATGCCGCGTCAGCCTGCGCGAGGCGTTTCTGCTCGCGTCCCCGCTCGTAAAATATGGCGGATTCATCACCGCGGCGGTAAACGTGCCTCTGCCCAGCAAAGCGGGTGCTTCGGCAACATCCGCGCAAAGAAAACGGATGTCCTGATGATTATACGCCGCGCTCTTTTGCGCGAGCGCAACAAGGCCCGGCTGCCGCTCGACTCCCGTAAAGCGTGCGCCGGTGTTATCCGTTCCAAGCACACAGATGACTCCGCTGCCGGATCCCAGC
Organism: Christensenellaceae bacterium; assembly: GCA_963665375.2. Taxonomy (GTDB): domain Bacteria; phylum Bacillota; class Clostridia; order Christensenellales; family CAG-138; genus UBA7703. Next base: position 488,725 of record CAXXUL010000004.1, on the reverse strand, counting down.
TCCACAACGTTGTCATGCGCCCCTGCGCGCAGAAAAGAACACAGCCAGAGCGCATCCGCGGAAAAGCGCTCAAACTCCGTGTCCTGATAGAGCATCAAACCGTTGTGCTGCAAATCATCCAATCGTTCCATGCAAGAAGTATAGCATAGTCCGACTTTTTTGAATGGATGCGTTGCTTGATTTTTCGCAAACTATCTTTGCGCTTTTCGTCTTTGAGAAATCCTGCGGTGTAGCGCCTCTTGCTTGTATTTGCTTTTTGATTGTGCCATGATAGAATAATAGGTATGTTTGACGCGGCTAATGAACGAAGAAGTGTAGCGAGGGGATCAGGCGCATGATTACAAACGATCTGCAAAACCGTATTCATCTCGGCGACCGGGAGGCGTTCCTCGCGGTATATCAGGAATATGGCCGCGGCGTTTACGCCGTCGCGCGCAAGGCGCTCTCTTCCGATTCTCTCGCAAAAAGCGCGGTCAAGCAAACGTTCCTCATGCTCTACGATGAGCTGCTCACCAAGTCGGAAGATTTTGATATACCCGTTCGGATTCATCAGCTTGCCGATCATGAAATCTATCTGCTCCGTTTGATCGACAGAAGAACGGATCTTCAAGAAGATATGACGCAGCAACCGGAAGAGCCGGACTCGGAGCAATATTCTGCACGCGATTTTGCGCAGGATGTGGATCTTGCGCTCAACCTCCCTTCTCTGGATCGCGAGAATGCCTTCCATAGACCGCAAAGAGGGCTCTTTTTACGTAAGCCAAAAAAGAACGAGGGCACGCATACCCCGCTTTTCTGGAAGATTTTGCTTGTATTGATTGATCTCTTCCTGCTTTGGGTGCTGGTGGGTCTTCTGATGGGGCTGGGTTATCTGCCGGCGGTCGACCTCGGCTATGCCTGGTTTAGCCACGTGCTCTCCACCATTCCATTGCAACTCGCGTAGTAACCTTGGCGCGCGATGCGCCGGAAAGACACCACTCAACTATGATCGTACGCTTCTCTCTCGACACGGCGCGCCGAAATTTTACGCCCGTGGACAACCGGTTTATATTGGATTATCTGCCGCACGCAAGCGAGCTTTGCGTGCGCGTGTATCTCTACGGCCTGATGCTTTGTTATGCGGGTGCCGGCGCGGAGACCTCCGTTGGAGACGCACTCGGCCTCTCCGACGCGGCGGTGACGGAGGCGTATGTCTACTGGCAGCAGCAGGGACTCGTTCGCATTCGCGGCGAAGCCCCGCTAATCGTTGAATATCTCGATATCGAACCTTCCGAGGCAGGCGGCGTTGTGCCCGGCAAGTATGCCAATCTCGTCTCCGCGTTGGGTTCGCTCATTGCACCAAGGCAGTTTGATTTTCGCGAACTCAAACATGTCTACGACTGGATCGAGGTATACGGACTCGATGAGGAGACCGTTTTGGAGCTTGTCTCCCACTGCATGGACCAAAAAGGCCGCCGCGTCTCGGTGAACTACATCGACGCGGTTGCGCGCACCTGGTCCGAAGCCGGAATTTGGACGCGAGATGCCGCGCGCGCCTATCTCGACAAATATGAGCTCAAAAAGCACGGTGCGAGCGAGATTTTGCGCCAATGGAACAAACAGCGAAAGCCGACCAAGGCGGAGACCGCGTTTTACGACAAGTGGATTACGGAATGGGGCTTTACGCCGGAGGCAATTCTCGCGGCGCTGCCAAAGCTCGCCGTCAGCGGCACGCCAAACTTCGTCTATCTCGACGAGCTGCTCGACAGCCTCCGGAAAGAGGGCCAGACGAGCCAGCCGGAGATCGAGCGCGCGGACGCAAGAACGGCGGAAGAGCAGGTGTTTGCGCGCCTCGTCTTCGAGCGGGCGGGAAAACTGGAACCCGCTACGCGCACCCAGCGCGCGCAGATCAGCATGTATCTAAAAGATTACGCCATGCCGCGAGAGCTTCTTCTCTTTGGCGCGGAGCAATGCAGAGGCGCAAACGAACCCTTTGGCATGATGAAAAAGCTCTGGAACGATTGGCATGACGCGGGCATTACATCGATCGAGGCGGCACGCGCTCGGATGGAGACGAGGCCGCAGGGATTCGGTGCAAAGCCGCAGCGGACAAAGACCGAGCAGAACAACCTGACCGACGAACAGTTGGAACACCTATTGGTCGATCTGGATCAGGATATCGAATAACGACGCCCGAATTGGATTTGTAAACGTATGATCAACGACCAGCTGGACAACCTGTATGCGCGCATCCGCGCGGAAGAACGCGAGGCGAGGGAAACCCGCCTGCGCGAAGCTTACGCGCACGCGCCGCGTCTCGCCGCGCTGGATCGTGAGCGCGCGCGGCTTTTCATCGACCTCGGTAAACGCGTTCTCTCGCCGGAAGAGAGCAAAGCGCGCCTTGCCGAACTCAACGAGGAGGAACGGCGCCTGCTTGCCTCCATCGGACTGCCGCAGGACGCGCTGGAGCTGCATGTGCGCTGCAAGCTCTGCAACGACACCGGCTATGTCGGCTCCACCAACAAACCCTGCTCCTGCCGGCTCATGAAGCGCGAGGCGCTGCGCGGGTCCGATGGAATCAACGCGCGCGAAACCTTCGCGAATTTTTCGACCGATCTCTTCCCTACGCCGGAACAGCGCAAGCGTACGGTAAACGCAAAACTCATCTGCGAACAGTTCGCTTCGACGCTACCGAACCCTGAAAAGCCCAGCATCCTGCTCTTTGGTATGCCGGGTTTGGGCAAATCGTATCTCGGCAACGCGATCGCCTATGACGCGCTCTCCCGCGGAATCGACGCGGAGCGGGTCACCGCCTACGCGTTTATTCAGACCGTGCTTCAGGATATCCGCGAACAAACACAAAAATCAGTGCGTTACCAAAGCGTGCCGCTCTTGGTGCTGGACGACCTCGGCAGCGAGCCCGTGATCCCAAACGTCTCGTTTGAATGGCTGTTTGCCGTGGTCAACGAAAGAACACTTGCGGGTCTCGCCACCGTATGCAGCACGAACCTAACACTTTCGCAGCTGCAAACGCGCTATGACGACCGCTTTATGAGCAGGCTTTGCGATAAAAATACCACGCAGGTGCTGCACCTGACCGGCGAGAATTTGCGGACGGTGAGATAACGCCTATGCTGTTACTTTGCGCAACCCCGATCGGTAACTTAGGCGACCTCACCCTGCGCGTGCGCGAGGCGCTGACCACCTGCGACGCGGTCTATTGCGAGGACACACGCAGAACGCTGACGCTTCTCAACCACATCGGCATCAAGAAGCCACTCGTGAGCTGCTATCGCGAAAACGAACGCCAGCGCGCGCAGGAAGTCGTCTCGCGATTACAGGCAGGCGAAACCATTGTCTATGTTTCGGACGCGGGCATGCCGGGTATTTCCGATCCCGGCGAGGTGCTGATTGCCGCATGTATTGCGAATAGCCTGCCTTATAGCGTGTTACCCGGCGCATCCGCCGTGCTGATGGCGGCGGTGATGAGCGGCCTGCCCGCCATGCCGTTTTCGTTTTTCGGCTTCTTTCCGCGCGAAAAAAAGGCGCAAAAGCCGTTGATCGAGCAGCTCAAGCGCCTGAACCATCTCGCGATTTTTTACGAAAGCCCCAATCGCGTCCGCGCGACGGTTACCGCTCTCTTGGAAGGCCTTGGCGACCTCGACGCGGCGCTGCTGCGGGAGCTGACCAAGCTGCATGAGGAGACGGTTCGCGGAACACTCAGCGAGCTTGCTGCGCGCTATGCAGAGGTCGATCCACGCGGGGAATGCGTGCTCTGCGTCTACTGCCGCGCCGCAGCGCAGGATACCAACACGCCAGATTTAGAGTCTCTGCTGAAAAGCTTGCTCTCCTCCGGTTTCTCCGTCCGAGATGCCGCTGCCGAAGCGGCAAATGCCTGCGGCGTGCCGAAAAAAGAGGCGTATGCAAAGGCGCTGGAGATCAACAAAACCTCCTTTTCTTAATCGAAAAGGAGGCAATAGAATGGTCTGTTTGAGCTTCTACTTCAGAAGCTCTTCTCTTATCCAACAAACCCGTTCGCGAGGTTATACGCGTGCATGACCGTGTTCCAGTCGATACAGATAAACAACGCGTACCAATACACCAGCGCAAACGCGCCGATGCGCAGAAACGGTGTTTTCTCCCGAAAGACGCGTACCGCGCCGACCACCGCGAGAAACACGAAGTAGATCATGAGCCACAGCGGCAGTACGCGGCGGATGGTCAGCCCGTACGCACCGACATAAAGCAGCATTCGCCAGGCCGCGGAGGCGAGAATGATCAGGCTCTCGGCGATCAGGAGCGTTTGCAGGGCTCTGATCGCACGGCTGGGTTCACTCTTGCTCAGGCTGAGTCCCAGCAACGTAAAGTTGATTAGCGTGATCGCGGCAAATTGGCCGAAACCATCCCGCGCGTACTCGCTGTAAGTCAGGTCGACGGGCAGCGTGCCGCCAAAGAGATAGGTAAACTGCACATAGGTAAACAGCGCATAGGCTGCCAGCAGCAGGATCATCACCACGCCGGGACCGGATAATTTCCAGTTTTGGCGCACAGGCATCAAGTCCGCATCCGGCTTGCCCCAGGTGAGATTGTAAAACAGCGAGTAGAACAGCATGCTTGCAACGAACACGACCACTACACGCCAGAACCAGTTCCAGAGGCTGATGTTTTGAATCCACTTGCCAAGTAAGCGATCCATACCCGCATCCGCGCTTGCAAGCAGCGCCAGCACGATAACCAGCAGCGGAAGCCCGACGACAAAGCCGATCCAGCCCTGTCGTTTCGATGTGTTGTTCTTGCCGCCCAGCACGCTCGCGTAGGCACGAAAGTACGCTCCGATCGCGGTAAAAGTTTTCGTAAACAGCGCAATGAATACGCCGAGAACGGCTTTCCCCTCGCGTTTATAAGTGATCTGCTGCGTGGAAAACACGCCGATGGTGATCAACAACGCGGGAAGTGCTATCATCGTAAAACCCAGCAGTTCGTTGTTCATGTAATTGAACATGAGAACGCCGCAGAGCACCAGCGTTGGTACGATGAGAGCTATCACGGTCTTGTTCGCGATCACACGCCTGAAGTTGAACGCCACGAACACCGCAAGCGCCACGAGCCAGAAGATGCTGTAGGCAATGTAGAAGTCGTGTTCCAGCCAAACCTCCAGTGCGATTCCGATGAGAATCGCGCCGCCCAGTAGCCAAAGCTGCTGCTTTGTCAGCGCGTCCCGTCTCGGCGCTGATTGTGCGTCATTCAAGCTCGGATTCTGTTCCATCGGGTATCTCTCCCTTCACGTAAACGAGGATATCGCCCGCTTCGCACTCGAGAATGTCGCAAAGATTACTCAGCGTCGAGAAGCGAATCGCCTTGCATTTATTATTCTTGAGAATCGAGAGGTTCGCCAGCGAAAGATCCATTCGCTTCGCCAGCTCGTTGAGGCTGATTTTGCGCTTTGCCATCATGACATCCAGATTGACTTGAATCATGTGATCACCCCTCAAACCGTGAGGTCGTTTTCGAGCTTAAACGCAACCGCCTGCGCAAACACGCGGCTGAGCACCAGCGAAAACAACCCGCACATAGCAACCGGAAGCACCGCGATCACCGCGAGCGGCACCGGATGGAGAAACAGCGTGCTTAGCCCCAATAACGCAATCACAAGCGCGACAAGGCCCATACGCCGGAGTGCGTTCACGTTCTTCTGCACGAACGGGTCGCGTTCCAGCGTACCCATCATGCAAAACAGGGTAAACGCGATGTATTCGCCGCCAAGGATGCAGAGCGAGGCGATGACGCCGGATAGCGTTGCAAACCAAAGAGGCTTTCCCTCCAGCGTAAAGAAATCCGTTACGATCGGCATCTCGACCGTGTAGATCGTAACGAGCAACGCGACCCCGGCAAGCATACCGATTACGATGCATACCTGCACAAGCAGGTTCAAAATTCGGCTATTTTTTGTCATACTGCAATTATCCTCCGGTTTTGTTTGTTTTGGGTGGATGACGTCAACCCACCGTTGATTCTTGCGCAAAAAGAATAGACCATCGTCTTTTCTGACGACAGTCTATCGCTATATTTATCGTTTGTCAATAAATATTTATCGTTTTTTCGGTTATCTGGTACGAAATACCGTACATTTCCCCGTGCCATTGAGCAGGTCTGCAATGCGCTGCTGCGCGTTTGCGATATAGACGGTCGTACCCTCGCGAATCGGCTGCTTGATGAAGTCCAGCTTGGCGCGCGCGCCGTTTGACCCGGCGCGGCTCGTGCCAACGCAGCTGTCGGTCAAAATCTCGATCTGTTGAATCACTTCGTCCGCGTCTTTTCCCTCGACCACGGGCACCCGCGTGCCTGGATCATTCGGATCGCGGTAGATGCCGTCCGCACTCGTGAAGATCACGAGATATTTTGCATGCACCAGCGAACAGATGACGGAGGCCGTCTCGTCGTTATCGATGCACTCTACGACCGTCTCACCCTGTTTGCGGAGGTTTGCAAGCTCCATCTTGCGTATCTCCTCGATGCTTACGGGATCGTTGTAGTTCACGATCGGGATCGCGTTCTGTTTCGCCGCGCGCAGGAGGAATCCGCGGATGTGCTTGCGCTTTTCCTCGTCGTTAAAGTGCGTGTGCTCCACCAGAAGCTGGCGCACGCTGTAGCGATCTGGAATATATCTGCGGTATTCCATCATGAGGATGGTTTGGCCTTGCGAAGCATAATCCGCCTTGATCTCCTCGATATCGCCCGTCAGCTCTTTTCCGTTTCTGCGGATGTAGTCGAGCCGGCCGATTTCGGTCGCGCCGCTGCTAACCCAGATCATACCGGGCCGAAGCTCCGATCCGAGACGGGAAAAGATGTTGTAGTCGATGTCGTTATCAGCCCGGCGAATGAGCGCCATAGAGCCGATCTTACCGACTAGATCATAATCGAATTTCATAAAGCATTTCTTCTTTTCTTAAAGAAAAGAAGGAAAAGAACACACGAATGGGGGTTCTTCTTTTTCTAAAGAAAAAGTAGTAAAAGAATATTAGGACTGCACGAGGTACGCGTGGATAAAGGGCTCCAGCTCGCCGTCCATGACGGCCTGGATGTTGCCGTTTTCCGCGCCGGTGCGATGATCTTTCACGAGCGTGTACGGCTGGAAGACATAGCTGCGGATCTGGCTGCCCCACTCGATCTTCTTCATCTCGCCCTTGATCTGGTTCATCTGCTCCTCGCGCTCACGCTCCTGCAACTCGAGGAGTTTGCCGCGCAGCATGCGCATCGCCGTCTCCTTGTTTTGCAGCTGGCTGCGCTCGTTTTGGCACTGCACCACCGTGTTGGTCGGTATGTGCGTAATACGAATTGCAGAGCTGGTCTTGTTGATATGCTGGCCGCCCGCGCCGCTGGCACGGAAGGTATCCACGCGGATGTCGTCGGGATCGATCTTGATGTCGCCCGTTTCATCGTCGAAGATCGGCGTCACATCCAGCGAAGAAAACGACGTATGCCGCCTGCCGCTGCTGTCAAAAGGCGAAATGCGGACAAGCCGGTGTACGCCTTTTTCCGCCTTGAGGTAGCCATAGGCGTTCTCGCCGTCCACCTCGAAGGTAACGGATTTCACGCCCGCCTCGTCGCCATCCAGCATGTCCAGCTCGCGTACGGTCCAGCCCCTGCCCTCGCAATAGCGCACATACATGCGATACAGCATCTGTGTCCAGTCCTGCGCTTCCGTGCCGCCCGCGCCCGCGTGCAGCGAGAGAACGGCGTTCACGGCGTCATACGGGCCCTTGAGCATCTGCTCCATGCGCATCGTCTCAATGGTCTCGCCGACGGAGGCGGTCTCCGCCTTGATCTCGTCCACCAGGCTGTCGTCCTGTTCCTCTTCCGCCATCTCGATGAGCGCGCCGAGATCCTCGTGGCGCGACTTGAGCTTGTTGTAGCGCGCGAGCTTGTTTTCCAGCTGGCGCGAGCGTTGACTGAGTTTATTGGCGTTGTCTACGTCGTTCCAGAAATCCGGCGCGGACATTTGGTCTTCCAGCGCCTGAATCTCTTCCTTGATGCTCTCGGGATTGAGCGCTTTGCGGCATTCTTCCAGCTGCTCGGCATACTCCCCGAGGCTCATTTTATATTCGTCCAATGGGATCATAATTACCTTTGTCGACTCCTCTCGATCGTACTGTATGATTGTTTAGCTTCAGTGCGGTCAATCCTTCGCTATCCGCCCGAATACAAGGCGGCGCGCGCCGTGTCGAGTCATTCGTTTTTGCCGTGGCAGTTTTTATACTTCTTACCGCTGCCGCAAGGGCAAGGGATCGTTTCTTCCGACCTTTTTCTCGCTGCGCGAGAAGGTTGCGGCGCTGCCCTCGGCCTTGGGTTCGATGGGCTTTGCGAGCTGCACGCGGTGCAGCGGGCCGCCGGTCACCTGCATCATATACAGGCGGCGAACGGTCTGCTCGCGGATCTCGTCCACCATCGCGTCAAACATCTCAAATCCTTCGCTCGTGTAGGCGTAGACGGGGTCTTTCTGCCCGTAGGAGCGCAGACCGATGCCCTGCTTGAGCTGGTCCATGGCGTCGATATGCTCCATCCAGTGTTCATCAACGGTTCTCAGCAGCAGCACGCGCTCGTTTTCGCGCATATCGACCTCTGCCTGCTTGAGACGCTCTTCCGTATGCGCATAAGCCGCATCCGCAAAGGCGTAGAGCTTCTTCGTGATCTCTTCAAACGAGAGATTCTTGCGCTCGTCTTCGGAGATCAGCGGGCGCACGGGCTGAAGCGTCAGCTTGCAGATTTCCTGCGACAGCGCGGTGAGGTCCCAGCTCTCTTTCGGCGCATGCGGGTTGCATTTCTGCTGTGCAATGCTGTCGATGGTGCCGTAGATCATGGTCTTGATGCTGTCGGAGACGTCCTCTCCCATGAGCACGCGGCGGCGCTGACCATAGATGATCTCACGCTGCTTGTTCATGACGTCGTCGTACTTCAACACGTTTTTACGCGTTTCAAAGTTCATTGCTTCTACGCGCTTCTGCGCGGCTTCAATCTGCTTGGTGAGCATCCGCATTTCGAGGCGGATTTCGCCCTGTTCGTCCGCACTCGTAAAGCGGTTGAGCATGTTGGTGACGCGCTCTCCGCCGAATCTGCGCATCAGCTCGTCTTCAAACGAGACGAAGAACTGCGTGGAACCGCGATCTCCCTGGCGGCCGGAACGACCGCGCAGCTGGTTATCGATGCGTCGGCTCTCATGCCGCTCTGTGCCGAGGATAAAGAGTCCGCCGAGGGATTCCACCTCGTCGTGCTCCTTGGTGGTAACGGCTTTGTGCATGTTATAGAGTTCCTGATAGCGCGCGCGCGCGGTGAGCACCTCATCGTTATCGGTGTCCGCATGACCGACGGCTTCTTCGATGAGCCAGTCTTCCATGCCCTCGTTTCGCATGTCTCTGCGCGCGAGGAAGTCCGGGTTGCCGCCAAGCAGAATATCCGTACCACGGCCCGCCATGTTGGTCGCGATCGTGACCTGGCCTTTTTTACCGGCCTGGGCGACGATCTCCGCCTCTTTAGCGTGCTGCTTTGCGTTTAACACCTCGTGGTTGATGCCGATGCGAGTCAATTTGCTGCTGAGGTATTCGCTTCTCTCTACGCTGATGGTACCTACGAGCACCGGCTGGCCTGTTGCGTGAATCTGCTTGATACTTTCGACGATCGCGTCAAACTTGCCCTTCTCGGTCGGGAAGATCGCGTCGTCCAAATCGCTTCTGTGCAGTGGCTTGTTGGTCGGAATCTCCACGACGTCGAGGTCGTAGATGCTCATAAACTCGCTCTCTTCGGTCTTAGCGGTACCCGTCATACCGGAGAGTTTTTTATACATACGAAAATAGTTCTGCAGCGTGATGGTGGCGAGCGTCTGATTCTCTTTTTCAACTTTGACGCCTTCCTTCGCTTCCAGCGCCTGATGCAAGCCTTCGCTGTAGCGGCGGCCGATCATGAGGCGGCCTGTGAACTCGTCTACGATGAGCACCTCACCTTCCTGCACGACATAGTCCTTATCGCGCGTGAAGAGCGCATTGGCGCGCAGCGCCTGCACGATGTGGTGGTTGATCTCCATGTTCGCCGGATCGCCGAGGTTCTCGAGGCCAAAGCGCTGCTCGGCTTTCGCAATGCCTTGTGCGGTGAGCTGCACCGTACGCTTCTTGATGTCGCATTGGTAATCGCCGTCCTCCGGCACTTCTTCGCCGAGGATGCGATCCGAACTGGACTGTTGGGTCAGGTCGCTTCCGCGCTCAAGCCCGCGCACAAAGCGGTTGGCTTCGATATACAGTTCGCTCGATTCCTCGCCTTCGCCGCTGATGATCAGTGGGGTACGCGCCTCGTCGATGAGGATGGAGTCCACCTCGTCGATGATCGCGTAATTCAGCTCGCGCTGTACCATTTGCTCGCGAAAGACCACCATGTTATCGCGGAGATAATCGAAACCAAACTCGTTGTTGGTGCCGTAGGTGATGTCCGCGTTATACGCTTCCTGTTTTTCGTCGCGCTCCATGCCGTTGACCACGCAACCGACACTCATGCCGAGGAAGCGGTAGATTTTCCCCATCCACTGCGCGTCGCGCTTGGCGAGATAATCGTTGACCGTGACCACATGCACGCCCTGACCCATCAGCGCGTTGAGATAGGCGGGCAGCGTCGCCACGAGGGTTTTACCTTCGCCCGTCTTCATCTCGGAGATACGACCCTGATGCAGAACCATACCGCCTAGGAGTTGCACGTCAAAGTGCCGCATATCCACGGTGCGCACCGCCGCTTCCCTGACGGTTGCAAACGCCTCGACCATGATGTCGTCCAGCGTTTCGCCGTTTTTCAGCCGTTCGCGAAAAGCCGTCGTCTGCGCGCGGAGCTGTTCGTCCGTCATCGCCTTCATCTGCGGCTCTATTGCGTTGATCCGTTGAATATATGGTTGTAGTTTTTTTAACCGGCTTGCGCTTGTGTTCCCAAGCAGCGTATCCAAAAATCCCATTCGGAAAACTCCTTTGTGATTGATTCCGTGGGCGATGCAATTATTCTTGAATGGTGTTCCAAAACAGCGGCAAATCGTCGCTGTTCCGGCGTTCAAAAAGGCATTCGTCCGCATAATACCCTAAGTTTGAAGTATAGCAGAAAACGGGTCTTCTCGCAACAAAAAGCCCCCGATTCCACGGGAGCTTCACAATGCGGCGCAGGTCATGGCAAACGTGTGGCAGATTTGAGCGATCGAGGTTCAGTCTAACGCTTTATCACGCTTCCAATCGTGATTTTTTCGCGCGCTGTACCATACTGAACGTATAAAGCACCAGCGCCGCCGCGATAAATACGAACGCAATGATGCGATCCTGCGTGAGGACTTCATGAAACACCAGTACGCCGATGAGCATCTGCAGCGTCGGGCTCGAATACTGCAAAAAACCGACTGTGGACAGCGGCAAGCGGTTAACGCCGTACGTAAACAGAATCAGCGGGCTGGCTGTGACAATGCCGGTCAGCAGCAGGAGCGTCGTCGTCAGCGGCGTGAGCTGCGCAATAGATGCACTGCTTGCGGGCGAAAACAGCAGGAAAGCGAGCGCAAACGGCGCGATCATGATCGTCTCTACCGCGATGCTGGTAATGCCGCCAACGCCGGCAAGCTTCTTAAACGTACCATAGAGGCCAAAGCTCAACGCAAGCACGATAGCGATCCAGGGAAACGCGCCGTAAGCGATAGTTGCGATCAGCACGCCGACCGATGCAAGCGCGAGCGAAACCCAGTCCAGCACGCTGCTGGTCTCGTGAAACAGCGCGATGCCGATGGCAAATACCACGAGTGGATTCATATAATAACCAAGGCTGGAGTCGAGGATATGACCGGAATTGACCGCCCAAATATAGACGCCCCAGTTGATGGTGATGGAGGCCGCCGCGGGAATCATAAAGCGCATCTTCGATTTATCGCGAAAGACCGCTTTCACCTCGCCAAACTTCTTTGTGATCAACAAAATAGCGATGGTGAACACCGCAGACCAGATGACCCGGTTGCATAGGATGAAGATTGCATTAAGGTCTTCCAATATATGCCAATAGAGTGGGAGCAGTCCCCAGAGGATGTAGCATGCCAGCGTACTAAGCAAGCCAATGTTTCGCTCTTTCATCATAATATTACTCCTCGTTCCGACTATTCTAACACAGAGGAGCGCATCTGCAAGCGTTTTTGGGTAAACTTATAATTTGCTTTTTCGCAATCGAATATTTTGCGTCAAATATTCCGTTCCCTACGTACTATCACGAAGCCAAAAAGAGAAATTCCCCCGAGTTGCCTCAGGGGAAAGAGAAATCACATGCCTTCGCGCCGGAAATGTCTCCGGCGGAAGACAAGGATGGTATTTGGGGTTAGCGGTGCTTAGCAGCTAGCTTTCGCAACCGGATGACGAAACTTCATCTTGAACAGATACGCCACGATGTATAAACGATCCAACATTTCTCTCACGCTCTCTTTCGCTCTTCTAGTCTCTTCGTGCATCTTTGCTTTCAACATCTTGTTTCTTTTATGATGCAATCATACAACATATATGTGAACAGATTTTTATTTGAAAATGAAGATTCTATTATTTTCTGTAAACAGTCTGTTTCTTTGATATGTCGGGTTTGTAAAAAAGGAAAAGTTTGCCTGATTTCTTTGTCCCATTTCGAATGCTGAACGAAACAAAAAGCCTGTAATCTCCCTCGTTTTTCGCTATTTTTTCCTCGATCATACTAAGAAAATCAAAAGCACATAGTTCTTGAAAATCACAAGACCGTTCATAAACGGGATCAATCAGATGAAACTTTTTTTGCAAAGCTCGCTTGACATTATGGCAATCCAATGTTATCCTGTTTGCAAAGCTGGCTTTGCACTATTTTCAAGGAGGAACGCTTGAATACTCGAATTAAAGAGTTGCGAAAAGAGAAGAAGATTTCGCAGGAGCAGTTGGCGCTCGCAGTGGGTACCACAAGACAGACCATCACCTCGATCGAGGTCGGGAAATACACCGCGTCGCTCGCGCTGGCGTATAAGATAGCGCGGTACTTCGGGCTAACGATTGAGGAAGTGTTTGATTTTAGCAATATTGATTTGGAAAGGATTTCATAATAGTTATGGAACAGTATAAAAAGAAGCTTAAGAACAGAATTCTGCTCTTGAGCAGTATCGTCTTGTTTTGCGTTGCGATTCTTCTCTACAACCAGTTTGGCGCACCAGACGCGCTAAAAGACAGCCTCGCGTTCTCATTCCAGTGTGGTTTTTCCGCTTCCGGTTCACTCGTTCTTGTCTTTTGGCTGATGAAATATCGAGTTGCACTGAAGGACGAATCAAAACTGCGTCTGCTTTGTAACGAAGAAAACGACGAGCGTATGTCCGCCATCCGCGCCAAGGCCGGCATCCCGATGGTGCTGATCCTATCTCTGGCGTTGGTGCTGGGCGGTATGGTGATCGGTTATTGGAACGAAACGATATTCGTGGTGCTGGTTGGTGTTGCGCTGTTTCAGTTATTGGCGAGCCTGGGTGTGAAACTATACTATAAGGTGAAGATGTAGTGCTGCTAGAAGATAAAAACGAAAAAGAATCCCCCGTTAATACGGGGGATTCAGCCCATCGACAAACTCTGTCGATGGGCATTTTCTTGCAAAAAAGTGAAAAAACCAAAAGGAAAAGCGGGGTGAATGTCGAATATTATAGTAGGAAAACGCAAGGAGAAACGGCATGCTCAAGCGCAAAGAATCGGAACAAATGCAACTGGAATTGGTGACGTATGACCTTCTGGTGAGACCGGATCACCTATTGAGAAAGATCGACGCAGTGATCGATTTTTCGTTCATCCACGATCTTTGCGCGCCGTTGTACTGCGCGGACAATGGCAGACCTGCGATCGATCCGGAGATTCTGTTTCGGATGTTGTTCGTCGGCTATCTGTATGGCATCCGCAGCGAAGTTCGGCTTTGCGAGGAGATACAAGATAACACGGCCTATCGCTGGTTCTGCGGTTTGGGATTGACGGAAAAGGTGCCAGATCATGCGACGATCAGCGTGAATCGGAAGCGCAGATTCCGCAACAACGATATCGCGGAGCAGATCTTTCAGGAGATATTGAATCAGGCGCAGGAGAAAGGGCTTGTCGGCGGCAAGATTCTGTATACCGACAGCACGCATGTCAAGGCGCTGGCGAACAAGCACAAGAAGGTCGAGGTTACTGTTACGCGCACGCCTAAAACCTATATCCGCGAGCTGGATGCTGCGGTTGCCGAAGAGCGTAAGAAGCTCGGCAAAAAGAAGTTCGACGACAAGAACGATCCGCCAACGACGGGGAAGATTCAACAGAGCAAGTCCGATCCCGACAGCGGACAACTGCACAAGGAAGGCAAGCCGGATGGATTCCACTACAGCGAGCACAGAACCGTAGACAGCCGATACAACATCATCGTCAATACGCATATTACACCCGCGAACATCAATGACACCGATGCAATTCCCGTGGTCATACAACAGATTCAGAAACGGCTTGGGAAGCTCCCGTTCTACATGGGACTCGATGCTGGATACCACAACGCAGCCGTTGCGCACCAGCTTGCGGAAAATGGAATTCAAGCGGTTTTAGGATATCGAAGGCACACGCACCCGCACAGCACATACGGCAAATTTAGATTTCACTACGATCCTGCGCTAGACTGCTATATCTGCCCGCAAGACTGTCTGCTGAAACACACCACCACAAGCCGCCAAGGATACCGCCAATACTGCTGCGACACGAAGAGTTGTCAATCGTGCCCAAAACGAACGGAATGTTTCGGAGCAAGCAGTAAACGAAAGATGGTGACGCGGCATGTATGGCAGGACGATTTGGATCAGGCGGATGCCTTTACGAAAACGCCTGCAGGAAAAAATCTCTACGCATGGCGCAAACAAACGATTGAACGATCCTTCGCGGATGCCAAACAGCTCCACGGGTTTCGTTATGCCCGCATGCGCGGCAATGCCAACATGCGCGAGCAAGCATTTCTCACCGCTGCCGTCCAGAACATGAAGAAGATGGCTTCCTTGCTCTGGAAGCCTCTTTCGCGTTCGTTTCGCTTCTTTCTGCTTAGGCTATATCCGATATGGCAAACCCCATGCCTCGTTTGAAACATGGGGTTTGACGATGGGCTGAATCCCCCGTTAATACGGGGGATTCTTATTAGAGGCTTGATCTCTCAGTCTGTTTTCTGCAGTTGAACCGTTTCCTTGTCAAAATAGATCGCCATTGCTTGGTTGCTTAAATCGTTAGGATCGTCTGTAATGTCGTTAAAAAACAATAGGAATGGTCTTGTCAAAAACGGTTGTAATACAACGTTTTTCTCATCAGAAAGCAACAACTGCATTCTGCCGTCTGCAACACGGTCATATTCCTGCGCCTTTCCAGTCAGGAGTGAGTAAGTCGCGGAGACGCTCGTAAAGCAATCGAATTTATTGAAATAATAGCTGCGCATTCCTGATAGAACTCCGAGAATCATCAGCGTGCTCACAAGAAAAATGATCTTCTTTGTCGAAAACCACGTCGCTAAATCCGGGAGAATGGTTTGATGATTGTGTCTCCGAATCCAATTCACAGCGTGCTCTGCAACGAGGAATTCCGAAATAAAACACACGATCACCCAGAGTAAAAATCGTATGTTTTGTGCGCGCTCCGGACCTATGACATTTCCCGCATAGATGGTCGGCGTAAACGTTGACGTAAAAAGACCAATCAAAAGCAGGAGTTTGACCCAGAGTGGAATTTGCATGGTCTTTGCTTCCGTATTGAGCTGAATACCGATTGCAAACGGCAGGCAAAACAGAAGTAACAAGATCAACATATCCGGCGTCCAGGTGACCGCCCAGCGATATGCATACAGGAACGACTCGATGATCGAGAGCAGCGGATTTACCGTCTCATATTGTTGTTGCCGGACAGCGTTTCCCGGTGCGGATACGCTGATGATAAACCCGACAAGCGTAACAACGAGCACGATTGATATCTGTTTCCAGTTATTGCGCATGTAAACACAATAGGCAAGAAATAGAACCGTTATTTCAACCGTTAATAATGCGGTGATATAATTCGAGCCTGCAAGAAGGATGCCAAGTACGAACATTATGACGCATTCCAGCGCCGAGCACTTTTGCGTATGCACAACCGTAAGAAAGCACGAAACTTGAATCAGCATCACTGCGTTCCAAATGACATAGAAACTGGCCCCGTTCCACCAGAAGAGGCTCTCGACTGGCATGGGTACCATTTGAATAAATAATATGGAGACACAGCACGAAACGATGTCTGCGATGTCATTTCTATTATACTTTTTACCAATCCAGCTTCTAAAGAAAGAGAATATTCCCAGCAGTATGAAAGCAAGAAGGATATAGGTTGTTAGAAAATAGTATTGTTCTCCCCAAACAGCGGGTTGAACCATAAACAGCACAATTGCCGAATAGGTACCCTGCCAGGTTTTATTGAACAGCAAAACAGTTTGCCCAATCGTCTTCATCACTTCAAAGACGTTATGTGTTTGATTCCATGTTTGGTGTACATAATATCCATATGAGAAATCATCGGCGGAGCTATGATTATACATCGCTATTACGAGTATGGGAATCAAGCTTATGATCAAGGTAATCAATAAAAGGTTGCGCCAGAACACATGTTTTTTCACGAACGCAATTCTACTTTTGGTTTTCTCACTCATCTACAATGCCATGCCTATGCTTGTATTTCACTCATCTTGTGATTGATTAGATAGGATTCTGTACAAACGGTGCTATTATAGCAAAGTTTGCTCTACTACACAATTAATTCTTGTTTATTTTCTGTGCTTTTTGGATTCCGACAGGCGGAGCCGAGCGCCCGCAGTACGGGAGTAAGCGAGGCGAAAGCCTAGCGAGCAACGAGCGATGCAAGCGTAAGCAAAGCAGCGCGACGAATGCGAGCTGCAATACCTAATCTCCGCACCCGGTGCGCAATAGTCGCGGTACGTCGGGGCTGAAAGCCCGTTCCTTCCGCTCCTTTGCTTACCTCCCTGTGCTGCCATGAATGTCAGCCCGTTCACGCCTCTCAACAATCCACTGGATTGTTTCGCGCCTTCGGCACCGGTGTTCACCCTTCGCGGCGCTTGCTCTGCCACTGGCAGCGCGCCGCTCCGTCATGTCGCAAGTCAAGCGCTGCGCGCAATCCGGCTCAGGAACGGAATAGTAAATAATCACAGGGATAGAAAAACAGAACGTCCGCGTTAGCGGACGTTCTGTTTTTGGATTCCGGCGGCTACCTACTCTCCCGGGTTCACAGTTCGCAAAGGTCGTCTTCCTTCGCCGCTGAAGCGGCTCGGAATACTCCCTTGCTCACTGGGCTTTCGGCTCGCTTCATCGCCCACTGGGCGCGCTCGCCTTCAGCCCGTCTTCAGTCAAGCGCTTTGAGATGAAAGCGTTAACTCCGGCAATGTTTCCGCGCAATCCAGCTCAAGGTTCGGGGGAGTAGGTGAACACAAGTATGCAGACAAAACAAAAGACCATGCATTGCATGGTCTTTTGTTTTGTTGGATTCCGGCGGCTACCTACTCTCCCGGGTTCACAGTTCGCAAAGGTCGTCTTCCTTCGCCGCTGAAGCGGCTCGGAATACTCCCTTGCTCACTGGGCTTTCGGCTCGCTTCATCGCCCACTGGGTGCGCTCGCCTTCAGCCCATCTTCAGTCAAGCGCTTTGAGAAGCCCTCGTTGCTCCGAAGTAGACATCCGCGCTATCTGGATCGTACCCAAAAGAGTGGTTAATCACCTGAATTTGACAAAAAGAAATCCCCTGCATATGCAGGGGCTTCTTTTCGTTGGATTCCGGCGGCTACCTACTCTCCCGCTCGGTGCGCAGTCGTCGTTCTGCGTCACCGCTGAAGCGGTTCCTAGAACTCCGCTGCTTACCGTTCCTCCGCGGCGCTTACTCTGCCACTGGCAGCGCGCCGCTCCGTCATGTCGCAAGTCAAGCGCTGCGCGCAATCCGGCTCAGGAACGGAATAGTAAATAATCACAGGGATAGAAAAACAGAACGTCCGCGTTAGCGGACGTTCTGTTTTTGGATTCCGGCGGCTACCTACTCTCCCGGACCGTCGCCAGTCAAGTACCATCGGCGTATGAAGGCTTAACTTCTGTGTTCGGAATGGGAACAGGTGGAACCCTTCAGCTAAACCACCGGAAAGGTGTGGTGTTTGTGTAAACACCTTGAAAACTGCATAGAGCGTAATTCACTTTGATCAAGCCCTCGACCTATTAGTATCGGTCA
Organism: Christensenellaceae bacterium; assembly: GCA_963665375.2. Classification (GTDB taxonomy): domain Bacteria; phylum Bacillota; class Clostridia; order Christensenellales; family CAG-138; genus UBA7703. The sequence goes on along the minus strand of CAXXUL010000004.1, from coordinate 470,461 downwards.
GCTTCATGCGTTACCGCACTTCCACCTCCGACCTATCAACCTTGTGGTCTACAAGGGGTCTTACTTCGTTAACCGAATGGGAGATCTTATCTTGAGGTCGGCTTCACGCTTAGATGCCTTCAGCGTTTATCCGATCCGCACGTGGCTACCCAGCTATGCCGTTGGCACGACAACTGATTCACCCTTGGTGCGTCCATCCCGGTCCTCTCGTACTAAGGACAGCTCCTCTCAAATCTCCTGCGCCCACGATGGATAGGGACCGAACTGTCTCACGACGTTCTGAACCCAGCTCGCGTGCCGCTTTAATTGGCGAACAGCCAAACCCTTGGGACCTAATCCAGCCCCAGGATGCGACGAGCCGACATCGAGGTGCCAAACCTCCCCGTCGATGTGGACTCTTGGGGGAGATAAGCCTGTTATCCCCGAGGTAGCTTTTATCCGTTGAGCGACGGCAATTCCACTCTCATACCGCCGGATCACTAAGTCCTACTTTCGTATCTGCTCGACCTGTCGGTCTCGCAGTCAGGCTCCCTTCTGCCTTTGCACTCTTCGAATGGTTTCCAACCATTCTGAGGAAACCTTTGAACGCCTCCGTTACTCTTTCGGAGGCGACCGCCCCAGTCAAACTGCCCACCTGGCACTGTCCGAACGCCGGATCACGGCCGTTCGTTAGAACCTCAGTAACACAAGAGTGGTATCCCAAAGTTGGCTCCACAATGACCGGAGTCACTGCTTCATAGCCTCCCACCTATTCTGTGCATATGTTACCAAAATCCAATGCCAAGCTACAGTAAAGCTCTACGGGGTCTTTCCGTCCAGTCGCGGGTAATGTGCATCTTCACACATACTACAATTTCGCCGGGTCCCTTGTTGAGACAGTGCCCAAGTCGTTACGCCATTCGTGCGGGTCGGAACTTACCCGACAAGGAATTTCGCTACCTTAGGACCGTTATAGTTACGGCCGCCGTTCACCGGGGCTTAAGTTCCGTGCTTCGGTTGCCCTAACACTTCCCCTTAACCTTCCGGCACTGGGCAGGCGTCAGCCCGTATACGTCGTATCTCTACTTCGCACAGACCTGTGTTTTTGCTAAACAGTCGCTTGGGCCTATTCTCTGCGGCCTCTTTCGAGGCTCCCCTTATCCCGAAGTTACGGGGTCATTTTGCCGAGTTCCTTAACAAGGGTTCTCCCGTTCGTCTTAGGATTCTCTCCTCGCCCACCTGTGTCGGTTTGCGGTACGGGCACCACAATTCTCCTTAGCAGCTTTTCTTGCCAGCGTGAATTCAACAGCTTCCCTACTTATTTTCGGTCCCCATTACGGCCCAGCCTTAGTGCGCGTACTTCACTACGCACCAGCCTCACCGCTTGGACGGGGTCTACCATCGCCCCGCTCTGCCTATCCTTCTGTGTCACTGCGTCAGTCAAACGAATTGTCGTGGTACAGGAATATCAACCTGTTGTCCATCGCCTACGACTTTTGTCCTCGGCTTAGGCCCCGACTTACCCTGAGAGGACGAGCCTTCCTCAGGAAACCTTAGGCTTTCGACGGCAAAGATTCTCACTTTGCTCTCGCTACTCATGCCGGCATTCTCTCTCCAATACAGTCCACGGTCTCTCACAATTCCGCTTCAGCCCGTATTCGTTGCTCCCCTACCGATTGCTTACGCAATCCCAAGACTTCGGTGTGTGGTTTAGCCCCGGTACATTTTCGGCGCACATTCACTCGACCAGTGAGCTATTACGCACTCTTTGAATGAGTGGCTGCTTCTAAGCCAACATCCTGGTTGTCTGTGCAATTGCACATCCTTTCCCACTTAACCACCACTTTGGGACCTTAGTCGTTGATCTGGGCTGTTTCCCTTTCGACAATGAAACTTATCTCCCACTGTCTGACTCCCGATTATAATTATCCGGTATTCGGAGTTTGATAGGGTTCGGTAAGCTTTGTGGCCCCCTAGCCCATTCAGTGCTCTACCCCCGGTAATCTAAAAATCGAGGCTAGCCCTAAAGCTATTTCGGGGAGAACCAGCTATCTCCGAGTTCGATTGGAATTTCTCCGCTATCCACAGCTCATCCCCGCATTTTTCAACATACGTCTGGTTCGGTCCTCCACGACGTCTTACCGTCGCTTCAACCTGTCCATGGATAGGTCACCCGGTTTCGGGTCTGCTATACGCTACTCAAATCGCCCATTTGAGACTCGGTTTCCCTACGGCTTCGGTGCTCTACACCTTAACCTTGCAACGTATAGCAACTCGCCGGCCCGTTCTACAAAAAGTACGAGGTCGCTTTCGCTCCCTCTGCTTGTAAACACAGGGTTTCAGGTTCTCTTTCACTCCCCTCCCGGGGTGCTTTTCACCTTTCCCTCACGGTACTATTCTCTATCGGTCACCAAGTAGTATTTAGCCTTGGGGGGTGGTCCCCCCGTGTTCCCACCGGATTTCTCGTGTCCTGTGGTACTCTGGATACCCGCCTTGTCAATCCCATTTCGCTTACCGGACTGTTACCGTCTTTGGTCCCGCTTTCCAGCGATGTTCAACTACAGGATCTCTCAATTACGCAGGTCCTAACCCCGATTGTCCGTAGACCCTCGGTTTGGGCTCTTCCCATTTCGCTCGCCGCTACTTTGGGAATCGATGTTTCTTTCTCTTCCTCCGGCTACTTAGATGTTTCAGTTCACCGGGTTCCCTCGATCACACTATGTATTCATGTGAACGTGACACGATTACTCGTGCCGGGTTTCCCCATTCGGACATCCATGGATCAATGCTTGCTTACAGCTCCCCATGGCTTTTCGCAGTTAACCGCGTCCTTCGTCGGCTCTTGGTGCCAAGGCATTCACCCTGTGCTCTTATTAGCTTGATCTCTAGTTCTCTCTTAGACTCTTTCGAGTCTGCATGAGTTTTCTCGGCATTTGAAATTGCAGTAGAATAATTTACAATTACCTACTATTTTTTTCTTAA
>CAXXUL010000004.1:0-465000 GCA_963665375.2 Christensenellaceae bacterium | reverse complement strand
TCTTTTTTCAATTGAAAATTGTGTTTGCGCTTTTATGGAACAGGCAGAGACGATATTGCCTATTTAATCGGCTTCATGGTAGGGAAAAGCAGCACGTCGCGAATGGTCGCGGCGTTGGTCAAGAGCATCACCATGCGGTCGATACCGATGCCGATGCCTCCCGTCGGGGGCAGACCGTACTCCAGCGCCGTGCAGAAGTCCTCGTCGATCATCATGGCCTCGTCGTCGCCTTTTAAGCGCTCCTGCGCCTGCTGGACGAACCGCCCGCGCTGATCCACGGGGTCGTTGAGCTCCGAGAACGCGTTTGCGTATTCGTGTCCCGCGATAAACAGCTCAAACCGCTCCGTCAGGTGCGGCGCGGAAGGCTTGCGCTTACTCAGCGGAGAAATCTCCACCGGATAGTCGATGATAAACGTCGGCTGAATCAGCGTCTCTTCTACAAACGCGTCAAACGCCTCGGCAAGGAGCTTGCCGCGCGTTGCGGTCTTGTCCTTGACCTCCAGCTTGAGCGATCTTGCCTTTTCGCGCGCTTCCTCGTCCGTTAAACAGCCATAGAAGTCCACGCCAGTTGCCTGGCGCACCGCCTCGTTCATGGAGACGCGCGCATAGGGCGGCGTCAGGTCGATTGCCTGCTCCTGATAGGTAATCTTCGTCGTGCCGTTGACAGCCATGCTGCAGCGCGAGAAGAGGTCCTCCGCGAGCTCCATCATGCCGTTGTAGTCGGTATACGCCTGATACGCCTCAATCGTCGTAAATTCCGGGTTGTGCATAGCGTCCATGCCTTCGTTGCGAAACAGCCGGCCGATCTCGTAGACGCGCTCCAGCCCGCCGACCACGCATTCCTTTAAGTGCAGCTCGGTAGCGATGCGCAGATACATATCGAGGTCCAGCGTGTTGTGATGCGTCACAAACGGGCGCGCGGAGGCGCCGCTCGCGGTCGTATTTAGCACGGGTGTTTCCACCTCGATGAATCCGCGCTCGTCCATGCGGCGGCGAATCTCTGAGATGATGCGGCTGCGCTTTTGAAACATATCCCGCACCTCGGGATTGACGATCAGATCGACAAAGCGCTGGCGATAGCGCAACTCTGCATCCTTTAAGCCGTGATACTTCTCCGGCAGCGGGCGCAAGGACTTGCTCAGCAGCGTAACCTCCTGCGCGTGGATGCTGGTTTCGCCCGTTCTCGTGACGAATACGTATCCCTTGACACCGATGATGTCTCCGATGTCAAACGTCTTAAACGCCTCGTAGACGCCTTCCGGAAGGTCGTCCCGCTTCATATAAACCTGAATGCGGCCTCGCGCGTCCAGCAGATGCGCGAAGCTTGCCTTGCCCATGATGCGGCGGGAGATCATGCGTCCCGCGATGGAGACCTGCATGCCCTTTTCGCCTTCCGCGGGCTGCGGAAGTGCGAGGATGTCCGTACTATAGTGGCTCACGTCATAGGTCGTGTTGGCAAAGGGGTCCTGCCCCGCCGCCTGCAAAGCGCTGAGCTTGTCGCGGCGCACCTGCAACAGCTCCGAGAGTTGCTCCTGCGTGAGTTCCTGTTCCTGATTCAGCTGATCAACGGGTTGTTCCATTTCTTCTCTCTCCTAAACACTATTCCGCCGGGGTTTCCGGCGTGATCGCAAAAAACAAGGGGGCTAAAAGCCCCCGAAGAACCAGTTTGCGTTACTTGCCGATCGAAGTGACCTTCAGCTTCAGCATGCCGCCGGGGGTTGTGACCTCGACCACATCGCCGGCTTTATGGCCCAGCACGGCTTTCCCGATCGGCGACTCGTTCGAGATTCGCCCGTTGACCGGATCGGCTTCTGCGCTGCCAACGATCTGGAAGGTGAATTTTCTGGTTTTGTCGTTCACGTCGGAGAGTTTCACCGTCGCACCCACGCCGACCGTGGTCATGTCGATGGAGCTCTCGTCGATGACTTTCGCGTTTTTCAGCTCGTTCTCGAGCTGCTGGATATCATATTCGTTTTTCGCCTGCTCGTTTTTCGCGGCGTCATACTCCGCGTTTTCAGAGAGGTCGCCAAACGCGCGCGCAATTTTCAACTGCTCCGCAATCTCAAGCCGTTTCGTCGTTTTGAGATGTTCGAGGCGTTCTTCGCGCTTTGCAATTTCCTCAGGCGTAAGCCAAATTTCTGCCATCGTCATTTTCTCCTTTGCGGGAGGAATTTTCAATCTTCCTACCGTGTTTACCTATTATATTGGTGCAAAAAAATCGTGTCAACCCCATATTTGTTCGAGTTCTTCCAGTGTTTTGCAAGAGTTGATGCGGGTTCTGAGTTTTGCCGCGTCGTGAATGCCCCGCAAGTAAAACGCAAGGTGCTTTCTCAGCTCCACAATCGCGTGATCGCCTTTCTCGCTCAGCGCCATCCGCGCGTGCCGCATGGCGGTCTCGCGGCGCTCCTCCCAAGTTGGAGGCGTGTAGCTTTTCCCTTCCAGCGCGCAGACGATCTCCTCAAACACGAAGGGATTGCCCAGCGCGCCGCGCCCGATCATGACCCCGTCGCAACCGGTTTCGCGCAGGGTATCCAGCGTGCTGACCGCATCGTGTATGTCTCCGTTGGCGATGACCGGAATCTTTACCGCTCGCTTGACCCGCGCCATACAGGCCCGATCCGCGTGGCCTGCATACATCTGTTCCCGCGTTCTGCCGTGAATGGTGAGAAAAGCTGCTCCGTTCTCCTCGCACACGCGGGCGAATTCCTCCGCGTTCTCGTTCTTCGCGTCCCAGCCCTTGCGAAACTTGACCGAGACCGGCACATGCGCGGCGCTCACCGCGGCAAGCACGATTTCCCCCGCGAGCACAGGATCGCGCATCAGCGCGCTTCCGTCGCCGTTTCCGGCAATCTTTGGCGCGGGACAGCCCATGTTGAGATCGATGGAGAGCAGCTGCTCGCCCAGATCACGCTCCACAATCGAGACAGCCTTTGCCAGCGTCTCCGGTTCGCTGCCAAAGAGCTGAACGGTATACGGCGCGTCCCCCGCCTGCGGCAGATACAGCGCGCGTGTCTTTTCGCTCATGAAGCAAAGGCCCTTGGCGCTGATCATCTCACTGACGACAAAATCCGCCCCGCGCTCGCGGCACAGCAGTCGAAACGTGCGATCGGTGAACCCCGCCATCGGAGCCAGGCAAACGACAGGTCTGTTTGCCGGAAAGAAATCAGGCGTCATGGTGCGTCGGTCGGTTTCGGCGTTGGCGTCGCTGCGGGAATCGGGGATTCGTTCGGATCCGGTGTGCCAAGCGCGGAACCATCCGGGTTTTCTTCCACCAACGTGATTTCGGAGATATACCAGCGCGCGTTCGCATTGATAAATTTTATTTTGTAGCGCTTGGGCGTCCATTCCGGCAGGGGATAGTCCGCCGCGTTTTGATCCTCGCCCAGCTGATCCGCGTTGATGGTTCCCTTGAGCGTGACCCGCTCCGTCGCGGTCACCGTAGCGCTCATCGACCAGGGGAGGACGCTGATCCGGTCGATCGTGAGATCGTAGTTATAGTCAGAGATCGTATAGTTGGCATAGGTTGCGTCCGACATTGCCGGATCGTTATCCAAAAACGTAAGCGTAAAATATTCTTCAAGGTCGTTTCTCGCGCCGTCGGCAAATACGCACTCCGCGCGCAGCGCCATGCCTTCCGAGGTTAAAATATAAAGATTGGAATACCGCTCCGCCGTCATAAACGCGCCGATACAAAGAATCACCGCGAGTATGATAAGCATCAGCGTGCGCACGATATACATCATCGAGCGCCGCGCGATGCGGAGCCGCTTGACATCTTTCGGTTCATCGTGGTATGAGTTCGTCATTTTTTCACCTTCGCTCGCTATAATAGCATATCTTCCCCGCGCTTGGCAAACCAACAAATTGGAAACAAAAGCGAGAGATTCCGCCATATTTCGTGTGGTTTGGAACACCGCCGCGGCGCTTCGTCGAGTTGGCGCTTTGGTGCTTGGCCGATCCAACAAGCGTGATTTTCTCACGATTCACGCTTCCCGCGCGGTTGACAGAAAAATCCCACGGCGTATAATAAAAAAGCCGGGTTTCCGGCAAATATCGGAAACGCTTCGCGGTTTATCTTTTCAATATTGTTCAATACTGGTGAAGATGCAAGCCGCAAAAAAATTCAGATAAAGGATAACCAAATCATATGGAAGAATGCACACACGATTGCTCCAGCTGCGGCACCAGCTGTTCCAGCCGCGAGAAAACAAGCTTGATTGAAGAACCGCACGTCATGACGCACGTGAAAAAAGTCATCGGCGTGGTCAGCGGCAAAGGCGGCGTCGGCAAATCCATCGTCACCTCCATGCTCGCGGTGCTCATGCGCCGCAGAGGCTACCGCACCGCCATTCTGGACGCGGACATCACCGGACCTTCGATTCCGCAGGCGTTCGGCCTCCATTCCCGCGCGGAAGGCTCCGATCAGGGCATCTTCCCCGTGATGAGCAAGACCGGCGTCGAGGTCATGAGCATGAACCTGCTGCTGGAAAACGAAACCGACCCCGTCGTCTGGCGCGGTCCGATCATCGCGGGCTCCGTCAAGCAGTTTTGGACGGACGTTCTCTGGGGCAATGTGGACATCATGTTCATCGACATGCCGCCGGGAACGGGCGACGTTCCGCTGACGGTGTTCCAATCGATCCCCGTGGACGGCATCGTGGTGGTCACCTCGCCGCAGCAGCTCGTGAGCATGATCGTTGAAAAAGCCGTTCACATGGCGAACCTCATGAATATCCCCGTGCTCGCGCTTGTGCAGAACATGAGCTTTGTCGAGTGCCCCGGCTGCAAGGAAATCGTCCGTCCGTTTGGAGAGAGCGACATCAAAGCACTGGCCGATAAACACAGCATCCCCGCCACCGCCGAGCTGCCGATTCAAAGCGCGCTTGCTACCGCATGCGACGCGGGTCTCATCGAGCTCTTTGAAGGAGATTGGCTGGACGGGTTGGCGGATAGTCTTGAACAAATGGTAAAAGAAGAGAAGAAATAAATTTCTCACTTGGGTTTCCACCCCAAACCCCATATAAATCAAAACGACCGGATCACTCCGGTCGTTTTATTTGCAATCGTTTAGATTCCCATCTCCGCTTTGACCGCGGCAAAGGCCGAAACCGCGAAGTCGAGGTCTTCCTTTGTGTGCGCGGCAGAGACCTGCGTGCGGATGCGCGCCTTGTTCATCGGCACGACCGGATAGAAGAAGCCAACCACGTAGACGCCGTGCTCCAGCATCTTTGCGGCAAAGGTTTGCGCAGTTTTCGCGTCGTAGAGCATCACGGGCACAATCGGATGCTCGCTCTTGGGTACGTCGAAGCCGAGTTTGCCGAGCTGCTCGCGAAAATACCGCGTGTTCTCGTGCAGCTTATCGCGAAGCGCCGTCGATTCTTCGAGTAAATCCAGCACCTTGATGCTCGCGGCGCAGATAGCGGGAGCCACCGTGTTGGAGAACAAATAAGGCCGCGAGCGCTGCCGCAGCAGGTCGATGATCTCCTGCTTTGCCGCCGTGTAGCCACCGCTTGCTCCGCCGAGCGCCTTGCCCAGCGTGCCGGTGATAATATCCACCCGACCCATCACGCCGCAATATTCGTGTGTGCCGCGCCCGTGCTCACCCATAAAGCCGACCGCGTGGCTGTCGTCCACCATCACGAGCGCACCGTATTCTTCCGCGAGGTCGCAGATGCCGGAGAGGTTCGCGATAAATCCATCCATCGAGAACACGCCGTCGGTGGCGATGAGCTTGATGCGCGCGCCTTTCGCCGCCTCCAGTTGCTCGCGCAGGCTCGTCATGTCGTTGTTTTTATAGCGATAGCGCGCGGCCTTGCAGAGGCGAACGCCGTCGATGATGCTCGCGTGGTTAAGCTCGTCCGAAATCACCGCATCCGCGTCGGTCAAGAGCGTTTCAAACAAGCCGCCGTTTGCATCGAAGCAGGAGCTGTAGAGAATCGCGTCGTCCATGCCCAAGAAGCGCGCAACGCGGCCTTCCAGCTCTTTGTGAATCCCCTGCGTACCGCAGATAAAGCGCACGGAGGAAAGCCCGTAGCCCCACTTGTCATAGCTCGCCTTTGCCGCCTCGATCAGCGCGGGATGATCCGCCAGGCCTAAGTAGTTGTTGGCACACATGTTGAGCACGCCCGTCGTCTTGGTGGTGTCGATTCTTGCACCCTGCGGCGTGGTGATCACGCGCTCTTCCTTATAGGTGCCCGCCGAGCGGATTTCGCTCAGTGTATTTTGAAAAAATTCGTATGCTTGCTTGCTCATTCTCTTACCTCCGTCCAGTCCAGAACCACCTTGCCGCTTTGCCCGCTGTTCATGACGGCAAACGCTTCCTCGAACTCGGTATAGTGATAGCGGTGCGTCAGCACGGGAGACAGATCCAGCCCCGCCTCGACCATCGCCATCATCTTATACCAGGTTTCATACATCTTTCTGCCGTAAACACCTTGCAGCGTGAGTCCCTTGAAGATCACGTCGTTCCAGTCGATCACGGTGCCAGGCCCCGCGATGCCAAGAAGCGCCACCTTACCGCCGTTTCGCATGAGCTTGAGCATCTGATTGAGCGCCGCTCCGTTTCCGCTCATCTCGCAGCCGACGTCGAAACCCTCCACGATATGCAGCTCCTTCATCGTGTCCTCGACGGTCTGATTCTTGAGATTGACGGCAGCACTTGCTCCCATCTTCATCGCGAGATCAAGACGGTAGTCGTTCACATCGGTGATCACGATTCTGCGCGCGCCGTTTTGCCGGCAGATACCGACCGCCATGATGCCGATGGGTCCCGCTCCGGTGATCAGCACATCCTCGCCGGTAACGTCAAACATCGTCGCCGTATGGCAGGCGTTGCCGTACGCATCGTAAAACGCGACGATTTCCTCCGGCGTGGTGGAAGGCACGGCGATCACGTTTGTTTCGGGAATGCAGAGGTATTCGGCAAACGCGCCGTCGCGATTGACGCCCACGCCCTTGGTAAACTTGCACCAGTGCCCGTTGCCCGCGCGGCAGTTGCGGCAATGTCCGCAGACGATGTGCCCTTCGCCGGTTACGATCTGCCCTACGTGATAATCGTCCACGCCCGGGCCGAGTGCCGCGATTTCGCCGACGTATTCGTGACCCACCGTCATCGGCGGCACGATGGTCTTCTGGCTCCAGGCATCCCAGTTATAGATATGTACATCCGTTCCGCAGATCGCGGTTTTGTGAATCTTGATCAGCACCTCGCCGATCTGGGGAACCGGGGTTTTCACCTGTTTGAGCGTCAACCCCTTGTCGGCGGTTTCTTTGACGAGCGCGCGCATATAGGCCGGAATCATAGATTTCCCTCCAAAAACGCAAAATTGATATGTTTCATTTGTTCCATCTCTCAAATAGAACTTTAGCTTTTTTTAGCCCGCAATTCAATGCGTCTGTAACAATATAAGATTTCACGCACGCGGGGAGAAAACGCACCCGCCGAAGTCTTCTCCGGCGGGTGCTTCTTTTGTCTCTCTTTACATTCCGCTCGTGGTTGCGAGCGCGTCCAGTGCTTGATTGACCGCTTCGTCGCTGAAGCAGTAGCCGAGCGTGGTGTAGCCCGCGCGAAGCTTGGCGACTTCGCTCGCGATGGGTTTGTTGCGCAGGATACAGTCGGCCATCAGGTTTGCGAGTTGTTCGAACTCATTGGGCCCAAAGCCGAAGCGCGTCATCTCGGATACGCCGAGGCGCAGGGCACCGCTCGCGGTGAAGCCCTCTTCCTCAGGCGTCGCCTGATAGTTCACGACGACGTTGTTCTCCTCCAGCCGCTCCGCCACTTCAGGTCCCGTGCCGTAGCCGGTCTTGACGATCACCTGATGCGTCTCGGTATAGTCGATCGCGGGATCGCCCGCAACGTCCAGCCCAGCGGCCTTCAAACTCCGCGCAAACGACTTCGCGTTGGCGATCACGTTCTTCTGATACGCATCGCCAAACGCGTTCATCTCGTATGCCGCCATCAAGAGGCCCAGTATTGTGCCGAGGTGGTGGTTAGATACCGCGCCCGGGAACGCACGCGTCTGGATCGTCTTCCAGAGGTCGTATTTCAGCTCGTCCTCTTTGTAGTTGACCGCGATCACACCGCGCTGCGGGCCGAAGAAGGTCTTGTGCGTGGAGCCGGTGACGATCTCCGCGCCCTCTTCAAACGGCTTCTGAAAATGCGGGCCGACGAGGCCCAGCACATGCGCCATGTCGTACATAATCGTGGTGGGCAGCTTCTGCTCGTCCACAAACGCGCGGATTTCGCGCACGGGCTCTTTATGAAGCACCATCGATTTGCCGAAAATAATGAATTCCGGCTTGTAACGCTCGATGACCTTCTTGGTCTCCTCCACGTCGATCTTGAAGAGATTTTCACGCAATACGGGGAAATTCACCACGGCGGAGCGCTCCGTCGCGGGGTCGATCGCCACGTAGTCGTGCAGCGCTCCCATCGGCTGCGCGCTGAGGTGTCCGCCCTTGATGATGTGGTTGTTGAGGATATAGCCAAGGCGTTTCGGCGTGCGCTTGCGGTCGAGACGGTTTTTGTAGTCCATCAGCGCGGAAAACACGGTGACGTTGCTCATCTGTCCGCTGATCACGCGCGCCTCCACCTCGGTGCAGTTGAAGTATTTGCGTAGTTCCGCAACCACCGCGCGCTCGACTTCGTCGATGAACTTCGTGCCCTGATAATAGAACACCTCGTGGTCATAGAACGACGCCGTGCGCTTGTGCTCGGCATAGCGGAAGCTCGGGTCGCTGCCGGAAAGCAACCGCACCGCACGGGAAGCGGTCATTTCGGACGGAATCAGGTTGATACACTGTTCCTGCCGCCAGGCGTGGTTTTCCGCGGCCTTTTTGAGCAGATTGAGCGCACTTGCGGGCAGATCGCCTGCGGGCGCCTGCTTCGGCTCCTCGGGCGCATCCACCACGATGGGCCGCGCATACGGCGGCGCATCTCCGCGCATGTGCCAGGCGGGCACCACGGCGCTGATCTTGCTGCCGCGGATGTCGACCTCGACCGTGTCGTCGGTCAGCACATCTGAGTCTAAAAGCGCAAGTCCGATGGAGCGCATCGCTTTCTGGTCGGTGAAGGTTTCTAAGAGGCTTCCCTGATTTTCGACCACATAGCGCGGAATCATCGTGCCGCTCGTGACGTAGCCGATCTCTTTTCCGTCCTTATAGACGGGGAATCCCGCGCGGAGCACGCCGCGCCCGGTCAACGCGATGGGTCTTACCCTGCGTGGTAGTTTGCGCAGATCGGAGAAGTCGCGGTTGAGAATGCGGCTGCTCGTGGCGAACTGCCGCTCCAGCGGCGCGCGACCGATCATTCCTTTTTTCTCATCCGCAAAGCTCACGGCAAAGCGCGCGAGCGAGATGGCAAAGATCGGAATCTCGTTTCCGTCTTTATCTAAGCCCAGCTCATGTCCGTACAGCGGAAGCCCCGCCTCCATGCGCAGCGTGTCGCGCGCGCCGAGGCCGATGGGCTTTGCACCGCGCTTCACGAGTTCGTCCCAGAGAAACAGCCCGTCTTCGCGCAGGGCGAAGATTTCATAGCCCACGGGTTCGCCCGTGTAGCCGGTTTTTGCGATGTGCGCGGTCTTGCCGCAGAGGTTTACGGTGCCGAGCGCGTTTTTCACGGGTTCGGTGAGGAAGCTGCCTTCCGCCATGTCGCTTAAGATCTGCTTCGACTTCGGTCCTTGCACGGAAAGCAGCGCGACCGCTTCGGACTTGTTCTCCATCTGTGCGTCGAAGGCTTTGATCTCGCGGCTCAGGTGCGCCCAGTCCTTCTCGGCGTTGGCGGCGTTGACCACGAGGATATACGCGTCCTCGACGAAGCGGTAAAGATACGCGTCGTCGATCGCGCCGCCGTTTTCATTTGGGATGATAGCGTACTGCGCCTGGTTTAAGTCCAGCGCGGAGACGTTGCTGGTCAGCACATGCTGCAAAAACGCTTTCGCGTCGTTGCCCGTGATGCGAAACCGGCCCATGTGGCTCACGTCGAAGAGTCCGCAGCCGCTTCTGGTTGCAAGATGCTCGGTCACGATGCCGTCGGGGTACTGAATCGGCATTTCCCAGCCGCCGAAATCGACCATTGTCGCGCCCGCCGCCACGTGGCGATCATAGAATAGTGTGCGTTTTAAGTCGCTCATCTTACTGCCTCCGTAAAGTCATATCGCAGGATGGGGTTACGCGCGGCGCCCACTTCGTCCGGCCGCCCGATGGGCGTGGTCACGGGAGAAAGGTGCAATTTTTCCGGCTCAGTCTTTGCGCGTTCAAGAATCTTCTTCACCGCGTCCACCGCCAAATCCAGCGTCTCCTTGCCCTCCGTCTCCGTCGGCTCAAACATGAGCGCTTCGTGGACGATCAGCGGAAAATACATCGTGGGCGGGTGCATGCCCGCATCGATCAGCGTCTTTGCGACATCCATCGCGGAAACGCCCGTCTCTTTTTTGAGTTGTTCCAGCGAAACCACAAACTCATGCATGCAGAAGCCTTCGTTTGCGACCGGCAGCTCTTCTTTGAGCCGCGCGCGCATATAGTTTGCGTTGAGCACGGCGTTTTCGCTCGCTTCCTTCAGCCCGTCGCCGCCGAGCATGGTAATATACGTCATCGCGCGGAGCACGACGAGGAAGTTGCCGTAAAACGACTTCATTCTGCCGACGCTGTATTCGGAATCTGTAAAGGCGAACTTCCCGTCCGCATTTCGAGTCGGCAGTTTGTTCGGCAAAAATGGCACGAGGCACTCCTTGCAGCCGACCGCGCCCGCTCCGGGGCCGCCGCCGCCATGCGGAGTCGAGAACGTCTTGTGCAGATTGAGGTGCACCACGTCGAAACCCATGTCGCCGGGTCGCGCCGCGCCCATGATGGCGTTCATGTTCGCGCCGTCATAGTAGCAAAGCCCGCCCGCGCCGTGCACGATATCCGTGATCTCGAGTATGTTTTTGTCGAAGATACCGAGCGTGTTGGGGTTCGTGAGCATCAATCCCGCCGTGTCGGGGCCCACCGCCGCGCGAAGAGCGGCTAAATTCACCGTTCCGTCTGGTGCGGAGGGGATATTGACCACCGTAAAGCCCGCCATGCTCGCGGTCGCGGGGTTCGTTCCGTGCGCGGAGTCCGGCACGATGATCTTCTTTCGCGCGCAGTCCTTGCGGGATTCATGGTAGCGCTTGATGAGCAGAATGCCCAGAAACTCGCCGTGCGCGCCCGCAGCGGGCTGGAAAGTCATCTCCTCCATGCCGACGAGCTGGCAGAGCAGTTCTTTCGCGCGGACGAGCACTTCCATCGCGCCCTGCGCGGTTCCGACCGGCTGGAGCGGATGAATCTCGTAGAACCCCTCCAGCGAGGCGGCCTGCTCGTTGACCGCGGGGTTGTATTTCATCGTGCAGCTGCCCAGCGGATAGAATCCGTCGTTGACGCCGTAGACCTGTGTTTCCAGCTCGGAATAATGCCGGCTTACGTCGGTCTCGCTCAGCTCCGGCAGGTGCAAAGGCGTTTTGCGCAGCAGCGCCGTGTCAATCTTTGCCGATGGCACGGAGGGTTTCGGAATCACGACGCCGCGTCTTCCCGCAACGCTTCGTTCAAACGATAGTTTCATGCGATCACCGCCTTTACCGTCTCGATGAGCTTGTCCATCTGGGCCTTCGTGTTGCGCTCCGTTGCGCACCAGAGGATGCCGCCCGCAACGGGAAGCCCGCCGAGGATGCCCGCGTCTTCCAATGCTTTGAGCACCTGATCGGTGTTCGCGGGCGCTTTTGTTAGAAATTCGTGGAAGAAAGGCGCGTCCGGGTTGACCAGCGCAAATCCCTTGATCTTGCTAAGTTCGCCCGCAAGATAGTGCGCGTTGTCATAGCACGCGCGCGCAACTTCCGTCAGCCCCTTTGGCCCCATCGCGGCGCAATAGGCCGCGGCGGTCAGCGCGCAGAGCGCCTGATTGGAACAGATATTGCTGCTGGCTTTCTCTCTGCGAATGTGCTGCTCGCGCGCCTGCAACGTCAGCACAAAGCAGCGTCTGCCCGCCGCATCCGTGGTTTGACCCACGATTCTGCCCGGCAGCTTTCGCACCATGTCCTTCCTGCACGCCATGAAGCCGAGGTACGGGCCGCCAAAGCTCAGGGGGATGCCGAGCGGCTGACCATCGCCAATCGCGACATCCGCGCCCAGTTCGCCGGGGCTACTGAGCAGCGCCATCGCGGTGGGATTCATGCTCACGACGAGCTTTGCGCCCGCCGCGTGGACGAGCTCCGCAATCGCGGGTACGTCCTCAATCACGCCGAAATAGTTCGGCGATTGCAGGATGAGGCTCGCGACACCCGCGTTGAGCGCATGCTTCAGCGCGTCAAGATCAAGTCTGCCGCCCTTGTTCGGCACGACAGATATTTCCGCATCCGCGCCGAAAGAATAGGTCTTGACCGTCTCAATCGATTCGGGGTTGAGTCCCGCAGCAAGCAGTGTCACCGTGCGGCTGCGCTCGCGGCACATCGCGGCGGCTTCCGCCGCGGCGGTTGCGCCGTCGTAAACGGAGGCGTTGCCCGCATCCATACCGGTGAGTTCACAGAGCA
This sequence comes from Christensenellaceae bacterium, assembly GCA_963665375.2. Lineage (GTDB taxonomy): Bacteria > Bacillota > Clostridia > Christensenellales > CAG-138 > UBA7703. The sequence goes on along the minus strand of CAXXUL010000004.1, from coordinate 452,461 downwards.
TGGTTTGATATTCGAAGATCGTCTGCAATATGCCCTGGCTGATCTCCGGCTGATAGGGGGTATACGCGGTGACAAACGCTTCCTTTGCGGCAACGCGGCTCACCACGGCGGGGATGTGGTGCCAGTAAGCACCCGCGCCGCGAAAGATCGCGTCAAACACGCGATTCTGTTTCGCGAGAGATTTCATCTGTTCCAGCGCTTCAAATTCCGAAACGCCTTCCGGCATGGCGGCTACCGCTTCGGCTGCCTTTTCCCGCATCGCCTGCGGGATGTCGGTGTAGAGTTCGCCTACGGATGAAACACCGATTATGTTTAGCATCTCCTGACGCTGTGCATCGGTTGACGGTAGAAAATTGCCCAAGGCAATCCCTCCTTATTGTTCATATTAGGTTCGATACCGGTTTGCGCTCAAAAGAGCGCGCGAAGACAAACAGCCTCCTTGCGGGAGGCCATTTCGGTTGTGGTTACGCGTTGGCGCAGAAGGCTTCGTATGCGCCGGCATCCATGAGTTCGGCAAACGCGGTGACGCTGTTGACCTCGATCAGCCATGTGCCGTAAGGGTCGGCGTTGATGGTCTCCGGCGCAGAGGACAGCGCTTCGTTGACCGCGGTCACGGTGCCACTCACGGGGCTTAGCACTTCCGATACGGCCTTGACGCTCTCCACGTCGCCCAGAGAGGTTTCCGCGGTGACGGTGTCGCCCGCCTGCGGCAGGTCGATAAAGACGATGTCGCCCAAAGAGTTCTGCGCAAAGTCGCTGAGGCCCACGCGATAGGTTCCATTGCCGAGATCGAGCAGCCATTCGTGAGAATTGGTGTACTTACGGTCGTTTTGCAGTGTCATTTGATTTTCCTCCGATAATTGAATTTTGAGAAATTTGGGAAATAAAAAACAGGACGCGCGAACCAAATCGCGCGCCCCGTATCTGAACCTGAAAGATTCTTTCGCAATCCATTTGATGTGCCTGATTGCGAAATTGCCTCGTCGGTGCCGAAAAAAATCCGGCTTTCCGAAGCTTCGTCGGGTATCGGTCCTTTTGCCTGAGAGTTTGTTGCGCAATCCCCTTCGGCTCTGCTTTCACTTATAATAAGAAGCTCAGCAGTCTCTCCCGATGCCGTCATCCGAATATTTACTTTTTACGGTGTCAGTGTATCTCATTGTTGAAGGGAATGTCAACGAAAATTAAGCGGGTTCACCCCGTTTTGTAACTTTTCGTACCCACGCGAGCAGTTCATCATATTTGATCTCACCCGCCGCAACGCCGAGTCCGACACGAACGACCTCCTCGTTGGTTGGTCGCGCGTGCAGACCGTTGACCTCCAGAAACGTCAGCATGATGTACATGCCGATTCGTTTGTTTCCGTCCACAAAGGCATGATTGGAGATCAATGCAAAACCAAGCCGGGCAGCCTTCTCTTCCTTCGTCGGATAAAGGTCATTGCCATCGAAGGTTGCGTATGCGCTCTCCAGCGCAGAATCTAGCAGACCAAAATCCCGGAGCCCAGGGTCTCCTCCCGTCTCCTCGGTGATGAGTTGATGGAGTAGCAGCACTTTCTCCTGCGAAAACTTGATCACTTCGCAAGTTCCTCAAACGCCGGTCGATAGAGGCGCAGGATACGAGCCGCGGCAACGTCGATTCGCTCGCTGTCGGTAAGCTCAAACTCCGGTTCGCGCTCAAGATCAACGAGTCGGTATTTGGGTTTATTGTTGCGGAAAATAATCACTTCTCCGTGCTTTTCGGCGAGGCGCGCTGCACGGGAAAAGTTCTGATTCGCTTCCGTGATGGATAGAATTGTCTCCTCATTGATCGTCATATACATTCCTCCGCATACAGTATATTCAATAAATAGGCTGAAATCAACCTATATTATTCGAATTAGACACCCTCTGCGCAGAGTTCATCATTCGAGGGGGAAAAAACCTCCGGCTTTCGCCGGAGGCCTGTGTTTGACTTGCTTGTTACGCTTTCTCTTTCTTCTTAAAGATCTCGCGGCGGAACAGAATCACGTTCATCACGATAAAGAGCGCAATCAGCGCGGCGAGCGTAATCCAAACATTGGTCATGTTCGACGTCGCGGGATCAGCGGTTAAGCCGATCGGCGCAAAACCCAAGAGCAGCAACATCGGGAAACCGAACACGATTGCCCAGAGCTGCTGGTAGACGAGGTTGCTGGCAGCAGGCGTTTTAAACATCGGGTCGATCTCCCGCAGGAGGATCACGCCCGTGCTCGCGGTACCCGTCAGCATACCATAGAGCGAAAGGAACGCCTCGTGCGGGTATTCCGGATAGATGCGCTTGCTCACAAGCGACAGCTGCAAATACGTCGCAACCGCACCGACGATGCACACCGTCAACAGCGGAATAATGAACTCGCGATGGCTGAATGCGCTAAGGTCGATTGCCGCGATGGATGCTACCACCATCAGGTCAAACATCACGCCCGAGATGCGCGCGAGCATGAAGTTGTTGAGGTATTGCCTGCGTCCGCGGTTGGTCAGCTCCTTGAGCACGTTGCGCACAAGGATCGCCATCACGGTGCCGATTAAGAAGTTAAATCCCCAGATCAGCGGCTTGACCGTGCTGGTGAAGAATCCGCCGAGGGAATCCAACCCGAGCGAGATCAGGTACATGACCCCGTAAGCCGCCATGTAGGTAAACACCACGAGTCCGATCTGCACGGTGAGTTTATCCAGCGACTCGGAAAGCGGAATCTCGCCCTTTTCCGTGATCGATTCGGCGGTGAGGTCTTCCATCTCATCCGCGTTCTCTAAATAGGACTTGATCAGTCCCTTTTTGCGCATCCGCTGTAAATAGACAACGCCGCCAAGGCCCGCCGAGACAAAGCCCATCGCCGCAATGGTAAGGCCGAAACTGCCGCCGTATTGGAAGGGCGCATAGGCAGTCGCCGTCTCGTAAACATGACCCCAGTTATAGGCCTGTCCCGGGCCCTGCCCGTAACCCATCGGTAAAAGTAGACCTGACACCGGCCAGTTGCCGATCAGATAAAAAAGACCAACCGTGATCGCAAGGCCAAGAATGCCCTGCAAGAGATAGGAGGAAACCGTGGTCACACCCGCGTCAAACACGGCCATGTTGCTCTTCTTCGTTTTCACGCGCTTGTTGGAGCGCAGCGCCATTGCGACGAACCCGAGGCCCAGACCGTGGTAGGTCAACGTCTCCATGGTCACCTTGTTAAACAGCTCTCCTCCGATCGTCTTTTCCACAATGATATTTGCAATGAGAATTAAAAATCCGCCGAGAACCGAGCTGGGAATCAGAGACTGGCGAAGCGGCTTGATCAACCGGCGCAGCATGTTTGCCGTCAGCATGCCGACGAGCAAAATGGTCAGCTCAATCATCAGTGACCAGATGCTTGCATCCCAAAAATTGTGTCCTGTTGTCATGATTGTGGCTCCTTATCTATATCGAAAGTGGCGAAAGAAGTCAATGCAAAAGCGTGATTCAGATCAACCGTGCGCGTCGATAAAGGGCATCGCCAAAGCGTGTTCTTGTGCGGGCCTTTGCGTCGCAAACCACGCGAAAAAACTTTGCTTTTGCATTCAATATACCACTCAGCTGTGCGCTTAGCAAATCAAGGTTTTTTGACAGAACACAATGGGATGTCGATTAATTTGTCAAAACTGTATCTCCTGCGCGTCTTTACGCGCGCAAGTTTTGCGACTGCGCCGCCTTTTCCGCGAGCATGGTCTTTGTGTCCTTTTCGATGTTCAAAAACAGGATTACGACCAGCATCAAGCCCGCAACCGCCATCGGAACCCAGCCGAGAATCGCGTTGATGGTTGCTATCGCGGCCTCCGGCTGCTGGGCCAGCTTTGCGCTGAAGCCGTTGGCGGAGAGCGCGACGGCGACGAGCTGTGTTGCTCCCGCGACCGCAAGCTTGCTCGCGAGATTGTCCGCCGTGGAGACGAGGCTATCGAGTCTTCTGCCGGACTGCCACTCAATGAGGTCGACGATGTTGTTGCGGTTGGTGTTAAACATGACAAACGTGATTGTAATCGCGACGCCGACGGAGATCGCGTTGACATAGATCGCCCCCAGCGAGAACGGGTTGATCACGAACCAGATTTTGCCGAGAATGAACAGCGCCGCGGCGAGCAGCATCGTCCGCTTTCTGCCGAGCGCGCGGTCGATGGCGGAGACGAGGAACGAAGAGCCGAGCGCCGCGACCAGATACGCCGCCTGAATGGCGGTTGCAGCCGCCGTGCTGCCGAGCACATAGGTTGCGTAATAGGTGATGCAGCTCATCAGCAACAGGTTGATGACCGCATAGCAGATGATATAAAACATGTTGAGCACCCAGCTCTTGCAGCGGAACAACATGGTGAATACGGTTTTTGCCGAGAGCTTCTCCTCATCGTCCGAAATGGGCTTGACGCGCTCCTTTGTGGTAAAGAAGTGAACAACGCAGCCGATGATGCAGACCACACCCATCACGCAGGCGGTGAGCAAGAATCCGCGCGAACTGTTTGCGTCGATGAGATTGCCTTTCGTGTCCATCGCGCCGAAGACTTTTAACAGCGGCAGGCAGGCAACCGCGCCGATGCCCGCGCCGAGCGCGCCGCCAAGGTTGCGGAAGACGTTGATCGAGCGCCTGTCCTCGTCGAGGTTGGTAGCAAGGCTGCCCATGCTGTTGTAGGGAATGCCGACAAAGGTATTGAACAGCTCGAAGAACAGATAGACAATCAGCGCAACCGCGATTGCCGCCTTGTTCGGCAGGCCGAAATCGGTAAACAAAAGTACGACCGTAATCGCCCAGGGCACGGCAAACCAGATGGCCAGCGGCCGAACGTGTTCCCCGTTTTTAAACTTGTGGTTGACCGCCCAGAAGCCGATCAGCGGATCGTTGACCGCGTCCCAGATCGTCCCGAGGGTGAGGATCGTTCCCGCGATGAGGATATCGATCTTGAGTACATTCGTCAGAAAAAAGAGATAGTAAATGCTTTTAAACTGGTAGACGACATTGCTCGCCGTCGAGAAGGTGCAAAACCCCAGTTTTTCGGGAAAGCGTGTACGGGGAATTTCCTGCGTGATGGGGTTGCTCATACGTTTTTCTCCTTCTTCTTGATCGCGGTCAGTCGGTCGATTAATAGCGTTTTAAACTTCTCCGGCTCGTCTCCCATCGGGTTATGCCCCGACTGCTCAAACCAGATGAGCTCCTTTTGCGGGGCCTCAATACTGTCAAACCAGCCTTGCACCAAAGACGCAGGCGTATTTTGATCCAGAACGCCGTCGAACACGAAATACGGCACGTCAAACTTCGTGCAGGTCTCGGGAAAACTCGTTGCCCCGACCGCGTCCCACATTTCGGTTAACACATATTTATACCCGCGCACAAGCCCGTAGATATCGCGGATGGAATATTCGCCGGAGAAAAACACCGGCACGACGAAGGAGGAGAAATAGCTCCGCTTCTTCGCGTTCTTGCTGTAACCGCCGTATTTCATCATGATATTCCGCTGCGCCATCATGCCGTCAAAGCCACCTTTGTAGACGCCGTTTATCGGAGGACCGACGCGCTTGAGAATCGCAATGGATTTTTCATCGCCCGCTTTTTTCGCCTCTTCCATGGCAAACGCAAAGCTGATCTCCTCATTCTTCGCGCCGTCCACCACCTGACCAAAGCCGACGTAGGCCGCGATCTTTTCCGGATGGCGATGGGCAAGATAGGTGCCGAGTTCACTGCCCCAGCTGCCGCCGATGATGAAGATTTTATCCTTATGAAACCGCTCGCAGAGCCAACCAACGAGCGCGTTTGCGTCCTCCACCAGCTGATCGACGGTAAGTGTCTCCTTCTTTGCGCCGTAATAAGAGCCACCGGTGCCGCGCTGATCCCAGGCGACGATGGTAAATGTCTTCGCCAGATCCGCGTGATCGGTCATGACCGTGTGGCGGTTGCAAACGCCCGGCCCCCCATGTAAAAACAGCAGCACGGGATTTGTCTCATCCACACTCTTGATGTGAATTTTTTGCGGCAAACCATTGAGCAAGACCATGCGTTTTTCGTCGATCACGGTATCATTTCCTCCCGGTTTTTTACAATTGTATAATGTTCCATACCAATATAGCGCAAAAGCACCCTTTTCGCCAGCTTTTATGCAGTTAAATTCATAAAAATCCGCGCTCGTCTTCTTCGCGGGAACCCTCGTTTGTCACATTGGCGTCAAGAGTGCTAAAGTCACACAAAACATGCCTGATTTCGGGTTGCAATGAGAGATTTCCTATGTTAATATTGTTTGATACTGGCGATTTATGCCAATTTCGATACAAGAATCAATCGATATACAGTTGGAGGAGCACATGGCAACCTTTGAAAAACTCGAGAACAACCGCGCAAAACTGACGATTTCCGTTTCGCCTGAGGCGTTCGGCGCAGCCGTACAGAAAGCATATCAGAAAACCGCGAGCCGCTACAACGTGCCGGGCTTCCGTAAGGGAAAAGCCCCGCGCAAGGTCATTGAGACCATGTATGGCGAAAGCGCCTTCTACGAAGAAGCATTCGACCTCGTCTGGGGCGACGCATATGACGCAGCGCTGGCAGAACACGACCTCACCGCCGTGGATAAACCCTCGCTGGATATCAACAAGATCGGTGCCGAGGGTGTGGAGTTCACCGCAGAAGTGCAGCTGAAACCCGAAGTCACCCTTGGCGCTTATACAAAGCTTGAAGTGCCCGAGCCCGACTTCGTTGTCAAAGACGAAGAAGTGGTGGTCGAGATCGAGAAAGAGCGCGAAAAGAACGCGCGCTTCATCGAAGTCGACCGCGCCGTGGAAACAGGCGACCGCGTCATTTTGGACTATTCCGGCAGTGTAAACGGCGAGAAGTTTGAGGGCGGCACGGCGGAAGACCAGCTGCTCGTCATCGGCTCCGGCACGTTTATCCCCGGTTTTGAGGAACAGCTCGTCGGCCTCAAGGCAGGCGATGAAAAAGAGATCAACGTCAAGTTCCCGGAGGATTATTCCGCTCCTCTCGCCGGAAAAGACGCGGTGTTTGCCGTTAAGATCAAAGCCGTGCAGGTCAAAGAGCTGCCCGCGATGGACGACGAGTTTGCAAAGGACATTTCGGACTTTGACACCCTCGACGCGCTGAAAGCGGACAAAAAAGCCAAGATGGAAGAGAAAGCCGCGAAGAACCGCCAGACCGCGATTGAGAACATCGCGCTGCAGAAGGCCGCGGACAACGCCATCGTGGACATCCCGACCGTGATGGTCGATCGTCAGATCAACTACATGCTGCGCGATATCTCCTATCAGCTGAGCATGAGCGGGCTATCGCTGGAAGACTATGTGAAATACACCGGCACCGACATGGACGGCCTCAAGGAAAGTTACCGCACCGAAGCCACCGCGCGCGTGAAGATGCAGCTCGTCATCGAAGCCATCGGCGATAAAGAAGGCGTTGCCTGCACGGACGAAGACCTCAAGGCCATCATCGCGGAATATGCGGACGGCAGCGGCAAGAGCGTGGAAGAGTTTGAAAAGACGCTTTCCGACGAAGATCGCGAATATCTCACCGACAACGTGATCGCGCGCAAAGCCGTCAAGATCGTGACCGACAGCGTCGTGCTCGTCAAGGGCGACCCCGCCGAGCAAAAGGCCGAAAAACCCGCGAAAAAAGCGGCGAAAAAGGCGGAGCCGAAGGAGTAACCCTCCTTTCCCTCAGCCGGAACCATCCCCATTTCCCCACTGAAGGAGGGAACGCATATGAACCTCATCCCAATGGTCATCGAGCAGACCAGCCATGGCGAACGCAGCTATGATATCTACAGCCGCCTGCTCAAAGACCGCATCATCTTTATCGGCGGCCCGATTGACGACGACATCGCAAACAGCGTTGTCGCGCAGTTGCTCTTTTTAGAGGGCGACGACCCCGATAAGGACATCAACCTCTACATCAATTCTCCGGGCGGTTCCGTCAGCGCGGGACTCGCCATCTACGATACGATGCAGTACATCAAGTGCGAGGTGTCCACGATTTGCATCGGACTTGCGGCCTCCATGGGCGCGTTTCTGCTCGCAGCGGGCGCCCCGGGCAAAAGAAAAGCGCTGCCCAACGCCGAGATCATGATTCATCAGGTCAGCGGCGGCGCGCAGGGTCAGGCCACGGATATCAACATCCAGGCCGAGCAGATCCTCAAAACCAAGAAGCGCCTCAACGAAATCCTCGCAGCGCGCACCGGCCAGAGCGTCGAGCGCGTCACCCAGGACACCGAGCGAGACAATTACATGAGCGCCGAGGAGGCGCGTGCGTACGGACTGATCGACGAGGTCTTTCCGCCGCGCAGATAACCCGGAAAGGGGTAATTTATGACAAAAGTTGAAGATTCGTCCGTCGTGCGCTGTTCGTTTTGCGGCAAAGCGCAGGAGGACGTTCACCGCATCATCGCGGGGCCCGGCGTGAACATCTGCAACGAGTGCGTCGAGCTTTGCCGCGAGATCATTGAGGAGGATGTCGAGGCCGAACCCATCGACCTGACGAACATCCCCAAACCGCAGGAGATCGTCAATCAGCTCAATCAGTACGTCATCGGCCAGGATATGGCAAAGCGCGCGCTGGCTGTCGCCGTGTATAACCACTACAAGCGCATCCACACGCCCGTGAATAAGGACGACGAGGTTGAACTGCAAAAGAGCAACATCATCATGCTGGGGCCAACGGGCAGCGGCAAGACGATGCTCGCGCAGACGCTTGCGCGCATTCTCAACGTGCCGTTTGCCGTTGCGGACGCAACCAGCCTCACCGAGGCGGGCTACGTCGGCGAGGATGTGGAAAACATTCTGCTCAAGCTCATCCAGGCTGCGGATTACGACGTGGACAAAGCCAGTAAGGGCATCATCTACATCGACGAGATCGACAAGATCGCCAGAAAAGGCGAAAACGTCTCCATCACGCGGGATGTCTCCGGCGAAGGCGTGCAGCAGGCGCTCTTAAAGATCCTCGAAGGTACGGTTGCCTCCGTTCCGCCGCAGGGCGGCAGAAAGCACCCGCATCAGGAGTTCATCCAGATCGACACGACGAACATCCTGTTTGTCTGCGGCGGCGCGTTCTCCGGCATCGACAAGATCATCGAAAAGCGCATCGGGCACAAGATTCTCGGCTTCGGCGCGGAAGTGACCAGCAACGTTCAGAAGGATATCGGCGAGACGCTCAAGAGCATCCTGCCGGAAGACCTCCTCAAGTTCGGTCTCATTCCGGAGTTCGTGGGTCGTATGCCGATCATCGTCACCCTCGAAAACCTCGACGAGAACGCGCTCATGCGCATCCTCACCGAGCCCAAGAACGCGCTGACCAAGCAGTATCAGCGGCTCTTTGAGATGGATGGCGTGGAGCTGAGTTTTGACGAGGAAGCCCTCAAGGCAGTGGCGAAGAAGGCCATCGAGCGCAAAACCGGCGCACGCGGACTTCGTGCCATCCTCGAAGACGTGATGCTGGATATCATGTACGATATTCCCTCGCGGGACGATATCGGCTACTGCCGTATCACCAAGGACGTCATCGAAAAGGTCTGTCCCCCGCTGCTCGTGGAGAGCACTGGCGAGAAAAAAGCCGCGAAGAAACCTAAGCAGTCGGCGTAAGCAAAGCAACACAAGAGGGTCTGTCCAGCTGGACAGGCCCTCTTTTTGTACTTATCTCGCATGTTGTACTATTTCCGCAAGTCATGGATTTCTTCCGCCGGGCCCGATATGATATCGTCCTTGTTCACCGTTGCGGAGAGATCAAACGAGCCGATATACACCCGGTTCCAGTCCTCGTCCCGATCATAGACATCCATCTGGAGCCGGATCGTCAAATCGTTTTGCCATGTGCTTCTTGGCAGCAACAGGCCAAAATTCTGCCCCGCAATCCAGTCATTGTGAATTTGCCAGCCGCCATAGCTCCGAACCCATTCATTTGCATGTTCCTTCGAAAACCCATATTGAGAAATGCGTTCTTCGGCATCCGTCGTATCCTGCTCTACGCCATTGATGGAGAGATGCATGAGGCTCCTCGCTAACTCTCCCGGATAATACATGCCGTCAACCACGCAATCGATATAAACAGAGCCGCTGTTGGGCTTTACGTAAAGCTGGAAAAGCGACATCGTGACGCCGTTGACCGTTTGCGAGCCTGACAGTGTCGCGATATGGTCGTTGTTTCGCCCGTCCTCGGCAAGGCGTAGCGTTTCTTCTCGCCAAGCATCTCGTTCTGCATCATCCTTCGGCAGAGTGACTTCACCCGTGCGCGGATTGACCCGAAAAAGAAAAGCTACCTTGTTCCAGGAGTATGTGATTGGATCGTTTTCATCGTCACCTTTCGCCATTCTGTGGCTACCTTCATTACGCAATACCGCTATCAGTACTGTTTCTGGCAATTCGTTTAGTGGCGCATACCATGGGTATTTTAAGACTGATTCGTATGTCCCAAAATACTGTACTTCCTCCCACGGCATGAGGTGGAGTTGCGGTCGCGCCGTATCCGGCGTGAAGATATGACTGACCGGTTCGGCCTCCAGCCGGTAGCCATCCATGTAAAACTCGGCTGCTTCGGAACCGTCCGTCACCCTTGTTACGCCGAGTAGAAGACCGTCTTTGCTTACCTGCGCATCGTGAAACGTATATTCCTCCTGTGTGATATTCAGCTGCGTCATTTCGTCCGGCAGGTTTGCCAGCGCTTCGGACTGATTTTGTGCCTGCGCATCCAGGTACGCCAAATTTTCTTCGATCAAGCGCTCCCGTTCCAGCGCAATCTGCTCGGTCGGTACCGTATAGACAAAATCCAGCGAGAAGCTGCCAAGCGATTCTCCGCGTTGACCATCCTGCGCCCAATCATAGAGCGTACAACTCAGCGTCATCGGCATGCCGGATATGATCTCCTGATCGTCGATGCGAAACCAGGTTTCGTACTCCGCGCCGAGCATCGTGGTGTCCGCCATCGCTATGGCCGGCAGAGCGCGCACCGTCCCGTCCGCCTTTGCGTATGCCGGATATTCTTTTCCGCCGACGGTCAGCACATAGTCAAAGTCAACCAACCTGCTTTCGTCATTCGTCTTAGCATCGCGCGCGTTAAACGCAAGATGCACTTCCGGCGGTCTTTCATTCGGATAGAAGCAAACGCCAACCAACGCAAACGAGAGTCCGTCGACCTCAGCCGTGCCTTCAATCGATGAAAAGAACGTCGTTCCCGCAATGCTTTCGTCCGCAATACGCGTTGCCAGCGCGAGGCGATCATCCGTTGCCTGCTCGCTTTGCGTATACTCCTTCGCCCGCTGGGTGCTGCTCCAATACACCGCATAGGCCGCGCAGGCGGAGAGCAGAAGGAGAACCGCCGCAATGCAAATCAACAGCGCTTTTCGCTTGCTGCTGAACATCGGCTTAGGCGTTTTAGGCGTGTTCGCCAGCGTCCGGCATTCCTGATCGATCCGCGCATACAAGCGATCCTTGAACTCCGGCGTTGCGTGTACACCGGCAAATGCCGCTTCATAACGATTCATAGCCTTCTCCTTTCAGCAATGTTTTCAGCTTTTTCCGCGCGCGGCTGAGTCTCGCGCTCACGGTGCCTTCCTTTTCGTTCAACGCGTAGGCAATCTCACGGATCGACATTCGCTCAAAATAAAACAGATACACGGCATAGCGATCCGCCTCAGGAAGACGATTGACCACCTCCAGCACCTCTGTCGTCTCCAGCGATAGTTCGGCGGTCGTTGACTCGTCCAGAGAAGTATTCGATCGATAAGCGGCTGATTTCTTAAAATCTTTGCAGAGGTTGATCGCCGTGCGCAAAAGCCAGGCTTTTTCGTGCGCCGCGCTGCGAAACTGCGGATGCGCGCGCAGCAAGCGTAAATACACCGTCTGCACGATATCCTCCGCTTCAGAGATGTTTTGCGTCCGATTCAACGCAAGCCGAAGAAGCATATCCGCATATGTTTCCACAATCCGGGTGATTTCCCGCGGGTTTGGCGTGTTGTTTCTTTCCATTCCAGTACCTAAAGTGTGTGATCCTTTCCTGAAAGATTCCAGCTCACGGGCTTACTATACCAATAACACGATCGAACGCGCAAAATCCCTGCAATGAAATGAAAAATATGTTTGGATACGAAAAAAGGCGCGGCTAGCTTGCCGCGCCATGGGTGTAATGATTACTCAATCGGCTTAAAAACACTCGCGGGATTGCCGCAGATCGGGCAGATGAAGTCGTCCGGCAATGTGTCGCTCTCGTGGATATAGCCGCAGACCGTACAGATAAACCCTTTTTTCTTCGTTTCCGTCTTTGCAGGTTCCTTCGCCTTCACCGGCGCTTCTGCTTTCACCGGCTCTGCCGCTTTTTCCGGTTCCGGCTTTTTCTCCGGTTCCGTCTTCTTCTCCTCGGCGGTGGAACCCAGCGGAATGAACACCTCCGCGCCGTGCTTGCAGACGGGGCAAATGTAGTCCGGCGGGAGCACCTCGCCCTCATAGATATAGCCGCAGACCGTGCAGAGCCAGCCCTTCTTCTGCTGCGCTTGTGCGTCGGGTTTCGGCTTGATGTTTTTATGATAGAAGTCGTAGGTAACGGATGCATCCCCGGAGAGCTTTCTCGCCTCGGTGAGGTCCGCGAGGAAGAGCGTATGCGTGCCGCAGTCCAGCGTGTTGATCACCTTGCCGCTGAGCAGCGCGTTTGTGCCTTCGGTAACGTAGGTGAGTCCGTTTACGCTGCGCGCAAAGGCGGTGTAGTCCGTAAACTTATCTCCGTCCTTCCCGCTCTTGAGACCGAAGCGCTGGTAGACGTCAAACTTCGACTGCTCGGTGAGAATCGAGAGATTGAAGAGCCCCGTTTTAAGCACCATGTCGTGCGTCAGATTCGCCTTGTTGACCGTAAACGTCACGCGAAGCGGCGTACTGGTGGCTTGAATCACCGTGTTGATGATGCAGCCGTTGTCGCGCTCGCCATCCTTGGCGGTGAGCACAAACAGGCCGTAGCTGATGGCAAAGAGCGAAGTCTTGTCCAGCTCGCCCATGGGTACATCTTCGTTTTTCGGCAGTACCATGGTGTTCGCAATCGCCTTTGCCATGGCGTCGATCTCCACAAGCTGATCCTCCTTGAGCGAGGAGCGGAGGCTGACGGTCTCCTCCAGCACGGTCATGTTCTTGAGCGGCGCGAGCGTTTCGCGCATGAGTTTTCCGCTGGCGGGCATCCAGGAACCGTTTTCGATGAACGCGAGCGTACGGTTTTGAATGTTGTGCAGCACAAGGTCGTGAATCAGCTCTTCCATCGTGATGAATACACCTGCGTTATAGGTGGTCGCGGCAAAAACGAGGTGGCTGTAGCGGAAGCAGGCCGAGACAATCTCCGACATCGGCACCACCGATACGTCGAACACCTCCACCTGAATGCCAAGGTCACGCAGGCGGCTCGCGAGAATCTCCGCCGCGTTCTCCGTGTTGCCGTAGATGGATGCGTAGGCGAGCATCACACCCGTCTCTTCGGGTTCATAGGTGCTCCAGCGCTGATATTTCTCGATATACGCCGAAAAGTCCTTGCGATGAACGGGACCATGCAGCGGGCAGATCATCCTCACGTCAAAGTTTGCAACCTTTTTGAGCGCAGACTGCACCTGCGGGCCATATTTACCGATGATGTTGGCATAATATCTGCGCGCTTCTCCGACGAGTGTGTTGTAAAAATCCAGTTCGTCGGCAAACAGCGCACCGTTGAGCGCGTTAAAGGTGCCGAACGCATCCGCCGAAAAGAGCACCTTGTCGGTTTTATCGTAGGTAAACATGACCTCCGGCCAGTGTACCATCGGCGCCATGATGAACTGAAACTCGTGCTTGCCGGTCGAGAGCGTGTCGTTTTCCTTCACGATGATCGCGCGATCCAGCACGTCCTCATCAAAGAACTGGCAGATCATCTCGCTGGTCTTCTTCGTACAGACGATCTTTGTGTCCGTATAGCGGCACAGTAGATCCATCAGCGTCGCCGAATGATCCGGCTCCATATGCTGCACGACGACGTAGTCCAGCTTGCGTCCGTTCAACGTGTGCGCAACGTTTTCAAAGAATACTTTGCCGACAGCTCTATCCACCGTGTCGAACAGGATCGTCTTCTCATCCAATATAAGATAGGAGTTGTAGGAAACGCCGTCCGGAATGGAATAGACGCCCTCAAACATCGCGAGTCTGCGGTCGCTTCCGCCAACCCAGGTGATGTCTTCATTTACTTTTCGCGTGCAATACATGCAATCTTGCCCCTTTCGTGTGCCTGTCTATCGTAATGTTTTGTTTAATCTTTCAATATATATGCGAAAAACCCGCTGCTCATCTGCTGCGATCCGTCCGAAAGCACCCAGAGCGCTTCGGTATCCGGCAGACGCTCGATCAGCGCCAAACCTTCGTCGATCTGCATGCAGAAGAGCCCCGTGGTCAGCGCATCCGCCAGTGCGGAATCGCTCGAAATCACCGTGACTGAATCGTACAGTGTGGACGGCATCAGCGTGGCGGGATCAATGATGTGATGATATCGCTTGCCGTCGACGGTATAATACCGCTCATAGGTGCCGCTCGTCACCACGCTTTGACCCGCGACCTGCACGACGGCAATGTTTCCGTCCCCATACGGATTCTGGATCCCGACCTTCCAACCGGTTCCGTCCGCGCGCGTACCGATGGAACAGACGTTTCCGCCGATGCTGAGGAGCATGCCGGTCACGCCCGCAGATTTCATCGCGTCAATCACCTGTTGCGCGGCGTATCCTTTCGCAATTGCGCCAACGTCCAGCCGGGTGTTTGCGTCGCTCACATACAGCGTGCCCGCAAGCCGGTCGGGGACGACGTTACCGATGATCGCATCCGCGTTTGCCGCGAGTAGGTCTTCCATCGGCGGCAAGGCGGCGCTGTCGGGGTCGTTGAGTCCCGCGTCGCGATAGGTCTGCCAAAGCTGTAATACGCTGCCCATAGCGATATTCATCCTGCCACTTGTCAGCGTGTCCATACCGATTGCATAGTCGATCAGATCGAGAATCTTCTCATCCACCTTGACGGGCGCAGTCCCCGCGTTTTGATTCACCGTACAGAGATTGTTCATGCCGTCGTAGGTATGGTAGATATCGTAGAGTTGGTGGTAGGTCAGCAGGAGATTGTGCAGCTCGTCAAACTTCGCGTTCGCGCTCTGCTCGCTTGAGTCATACAAGACTACCGTGGTCACGGTGTCAAATACATCTAGGTAGACCTTCTCATAGCGCTGCGGCGCGGCTGTTGAAGCGCATCCGCCAAACAACAGACTGAGAATCAGCGCGGCGCATAGCGCAAATCGTTTCATATCGAGCAAGTGTTTCTCCGTTTATCTCTCCTGTAGAGTTGCGCATGCTTCTCGCGCGCAAGATCGGTTGTGCCTGTCAGCATTATTCCATGTTTTGCGGGTTTAATCAATACTTGAGCACTGTTTACCCACCGATTTTCTCGTCCTTTTTCGCTTCCGCGCGGTTCGGTCGAAGACCTTTGAAGGTATACCGCGCGATCAGCCCCGTAAGAGTACCCGTTACGGCGGCGGCAAGCAGAAGAATCGGCAGATACGCCAGTATCGCGCGCGTCTCCACCACGAAACAGGCGACGCCCATCTGCGCTATGTTATGGCTCACCGCGCCGAGCACGCTGACCCCGACGACACTGAGGCCCTTACTCTTTCGCGCCAGAATCATGGTAAAAAGGCTCAGCGCGCCGCCCGCAAAGCTATACAGCATCGCGGCAGGGCCGCCGAAAAGAAGGCCGCTGAGTCCCACTTTAAGAAACATCAAAAGGATCGCACTCGGTACATCAATGAGGTACAGCGCGTAGAGCAAAACCGTGTTGGCGAGGCCGAGCTTCACGCCCGGAATGCCCGTCACCGGCAAAAGATACTCAAAATAACCCAGCACGATCGCTACCGCGGTCAATAACCCCAGTTTTGCGATGGCGGACGCGTCCCAGCGGCGGTTCATCCTTCGTCCTCCGCGCTTGTGACCTCGACGGAAACGCCGTTTGGCAGGCAGACGATCCAGTGATCGAGTAGAAGCTCATCCGCTTGTTCGGGATCGATTGTACCGTGCCGTACACAGAGTTGGTTCTTGCAGGTGGAGGATTCCATCCGCACGCCGTTTTCGTCGATCACGATCACGTTGACCTTGCCGTCGCCCTGATCCACCGTTATGGTTTGATAGTCACTTGCGGACACCTTGGCGTAGACTTCGCCGCCGACATAGACGGTCACCTCCGCGCCGGAGGTCTTTGGCAAAAGCAGTCGCGAGGCAACAAAAACAACGAGCGCCAGCAGCAGCACGCCGCAGATGAGCAAGATGTCTTTTTTCTTCACGCCGTGCCGCCTCGCTTTCCCGATCCGTTTATCTTGATTATTGTATCACGTTCTCCGCGTAACCTGCCAGAGCGGGAAACCGTATTTCCTTCGTCGACAACGCGGCGTTTTTTACGTGATTTCGTTGCGGAATATTTAATTTTACTTGATATAATAGATTTATAAAATCACTGGAGGTGTGTGAAAATGAAAGTACTCATGATCGGCGGAACGGGGCTGCTCGGCAGTCAGGCCGCGCGAGAGCTCATCTCCCGCGGGCACAGCGTGCATTCCATCGCGCTCCCGCCGCTGCCCGACGGCGCGCTGCTGCCGCCTGAAATGACGCTGACGCTGAAAAACAGCAATGATATGACCGACGACGAACTCCGCGCGCTGTTTACCGGCATGGACGGATTCATCTTTGCCGCGGGTGTGGACGAGCGGATTGAAGGCCCTTCTCCCATCTACGACTTCTTCAAGAAATACAACATTACCCCATTGGAGCGTCTGCTTCGCCTCGCCAAGGAGAGCGGAGTCAAACACGCGGTGATCGCGGGCTCCTATTTCTCCTATTTCGCAAAGAAATACCCCGAGATGGAACTGACGCGCTGGCATCCCTACATCCGCAGCAGAATCGATCAGGAGAACATGGCGTTCTCGTTTGCGGACGAAAACTTTGCGGTCTCCGTGCTGGAGCTGCCGTATATCTTTGGCGCACAAAAAGGCAGAAAACCCGTTTGGGTCTTTTTGATCGAAATGCTGCTCAAGATGAAGGGTGCGATTCTTTACCCCAAAGGCGGCACCGCGATGGTTACCGTCCGTCAGGTTGGTCAGGCGTTTGCGGGCGCGCTGGAGCGCGGCCAGGGCGCGACGGCCTACCCCATCGGCTGGTTTAACCTGACCTGGAAAGAGATGATCGCCATCATGAACCAGTATATGGGCGTGCCGGACAAGAAGATCATCACGATTCCGAAGTTCCTCTTCGCCATGAGCGCAGGGCAGATTGAGAAACAGCACCGCACAGCGGGAACCGAAGGCGGACTGCTCATGTCCAAATTCGTGGATATGCAAACGAGCAATCTCTTTATCGACAAAGAAGAGGCTTGCCTGCCGCTGGGTGTAACGGACGACGACATCGACGCTGCAATCGGCGAATCCGTGCTTTTAAGCATGGACGTGATCGACAAAAAAGCGAAGGTCATCGACATGAAAGGCGAATGAGGATTTTTTCCTCTATTTGAATCAACCGTTCTCGCATAAAACGAGCCTCCCGACACCTGAAATCGTTGGGAGGCTCGTTTCTCATTGATACTGTTTATTTCGTTTTTTCGCTAGTCCGTAAGTAAACAAAATGCAGTTTATTGCTGTAGCCAATGCCATTCTGCTTATTTTTACCACGTATGGTAATGTGTTGAAATCTGATTTCTGTGCGTTTCCCGTTTTACCATATGTGGTAATGTGGTTTGCCGGTATAAAATCCTCTCTATAGTTTCCCTTGTACCGTGACGGTGGTAAACGTGCGAAGCGTGTGTTGCATCCGCTCCTGTTTCAGCAGCGGCAGCATGTTTCGCACGACCTCGACGCGTGTAATTCCCGTCAGTTCCATCAACATCTCGGATGCGTCGCGAATCGACGGCGCTTCGTCGAACACAACCTTCAGCGTGTCCTCGCCCGAAAGCGTGATGTGGATGATGCGCGTAAACGGCGTCTCGATAAAGTGCGCAGCGATGTGAAGCGAAAGTTCGCCTGTTTGCGAAATCTCCGTCTGCACGGAGAAGCGTGCCTCAAACACATCTCCCCGCTGCGAAAGCCGCGCCGACGTATAACAATCTTCCTTAATCGTGAAGCGGTGCTTGTATTCGCCTTCCACCAGTTCAAGAGCCAGCGCGCCGCCCGCATCGCGGGAGAACACGATCTGCTGCAAGCCGGAAGTGAAGTTGTTGTGTACGCTTTGCAGGATAAACGGAAACAGACCGCCGATGTTTGCGGGGAACGAATAGACGCGCCCTTCCAGCCGCGCGATCCATTCCTCCAGCGGAACGCTCTTGCGCTCGGCAACGTAAAACGGCGCGCGCGACCTCGCGCTGAGCGCGGCGATTGTGGTCTTGAGCGCATCCTCCGCACGCGCATCCCGCGGCAGAGATTCCTTTCCCACACCGTCGAAACAAGCGGTGACGTAGTCCAGCACGCCACCCTGCGCAAAGAGGCGCGAGGTGCCGGAAAAGAGCACCACCAGCGCGTTCTCATCCGGCAAAGCGAGCATATACTGCCCGAACGCGCCGTTGAAGAGAAACGCGCCTTCCCGCGCCGTCATCCAGATCTGGTGCCCGTAGCCATAGGTGATCTCTCCGTGCGGGGTATCGATCTGCGGCTTTGTCGCCTCCTCGATCCAGCGCTCGCTGATGAGACGCTTGTCTCCCCAGAAGGTGTGCCAAACGCCTTTGTTGAGATAAAGCTGGCCGACCTTCGCGACGCTCTCCGGAGTCAGTGAGAGTCCCCAGCCGCCTTTTTCGGTTCCGTTGGGACAGGTTTCCCAATAGTGAGACTCGATGCCAAGCGGCTCATACAGGCGTGGCTCCAGATAACGCGTCAGCGTGTCTCCCGTCTTTCTGCGCACGATGGCGGCGAGCATATAGGTGTTCATCGAGTTGTAGTCAAACGCGCTGCCCGGCTCAAACTTTACCGGCGCGTGCAGGAAGTCCCGCTCCCAGTCGGTGCCCATCGCGGAGCCCGCTTCGTTAAAATAGGTTCCCGTGCTCATGTTGAGCAGCATGCGGACGGTCATCTTCTGCGCGGGATGCGTCTTTTCGTCCGGCGCTTTGTCAAAAAAGATATCGCAGAGGCGCTCGTCGATATCCAATAGTCCTTCATCCACCAGCATGCCGATGGCGGTTGCCGTGATGCTCTTGCTCAAAGAGTAGAGCTGGTGCGGGTACGCGCCGTCATACGGCGCCCAGTTTGCCTCGGCAATCACCTTGCCGTTGCGCAGAATCATGATCTCGTGCGCTTTCGCCGCCTCGTCCGCATGAATCGCGTCCAGCAGCGCGTTGATCGAAAGCGAGCGGATTCCCTCCCGCTCCGGCGTGCTGCGCGGCAGCGATTTGTGATCCGCGTTTGGTAAAAAGGCAGGCTTTTGCGGACGATGCGCATAGGGATAGAGATGCTGCGTGTCCTGCGTTAAAAACTTCCAGATCATGTCCATCGCGCGTTTTTGCAGCGTGAGGTCTACCTTATCCATCTCTTTGCGGAACAGTCCGCGCTTGCGTCGCAGCTGCGCGCGCTCCATTCCGGCGAGCGCTTCATAGCGGGCGTTGACGCGCGCAATCGCCGCGTCCCAGGGTATGGGTGTCATGGCGCGCGCATTTTTGCGTAGCGTTGCGATCTGGGTTGGATTTTTCAGATAGTCTTCTATTACGTCCGCCATGCTCTCCGGCGTGTCTCCGCAGGTGAGTCCGTTGACCCCGTCGTTGATCAGATCGCCCGGAAAACTGCCCGCGATAGCAAGCGACGGCGTTCCCTGCACCGCGGCCTCGCGCACGACGAGCCCCGCGCTGATGCGCTGCATGGGAAAGAGGCAAAGCGCGCTTTCGGCGTAAAGTCCGCTCAGCAGCGATTCGTCCGTAATTTGTCCAAGGAACCGCACGGTACCCAGCAGGCCAAGATCACGCGCGATTGTCCTCGCGTGCTTTTCCTCCGGCCCGTTGCCCGCGATGAGCAGTTGAAAATCAACCCCGCGCTGGCGCAGCATCGCCGCTGCCTCAAAGACATGCGACAAATTTCTCTGTTGATCGAGGCTACCCGTAAACAGGAGTGCGGGCGAACCGGTCAGATGAAACTCTTCCCGCGCGCGCTGGCGTGCGATTGCATCCGCGGCCTCCAGCTCGGTGCCGTTGTCAAGCACCTCGATGTTCCCCTCAAAGCCGCGTTCATAGAGAAACGAACGCGCCTCCTCGCTGGCTACCCAAATCTCGTCGCAACGGCTGAAGAAATCAAACGCAAAGAATTTTGAGAGCTGTTTTTGCTGCTCATCCTTCTGACTCAGCAAAAACTCCCGGATATATTTCGTGTGAAACGTGCCCACCAGCGGCACATGGCACTTATCCGCAAGGCGAACGGCCTCCATTCCCGCGGAACCGGGGCTGTGCGCATGTACGATGTCAAACGTTTGCGCATTGACGCGAGATAGATAATGCATATCCAAAGTCGCGGCGGTCGCGCGATATTGCGGCGCTCCCGGGAGGTTCAGCGTAACATAGTCCAAAATTTCATACGGCAGTCTGCCACGGTACCCCTGCGTTACAAGCGGGGTGATGACATATACCTCCTGCCCAAGTACGCAGAGTTCGCGCGCGTAGGCGTTCACCACGCGGCTCACGCCGTCGGTGATCGGGTAAAACAGATCGGAGCATTGCGCAATTTTCAGCATAATATTCTCCTCCTTTCGTTATTCTATCACAGCGTTACCCTGGCCGCTACACACAGATCATCGAAGCAGATGCCCTTTACGGAAACGTGCGTGTCATGTATACTAAGCAAAAGAAATTTTCTTTTTGGGGGGAATAGATACCGTGGAAACACAAAAAGGCAAGCAGCAAACGATGTCCGAGTTTCTGGCGCCGAGTAAATCGTATCGCGTTTGGCTGATCATCATGGCGGCGCTGGTCTCGCTGATGATCATCGGCATGGCATATGAATACACCAAGCCAAAGTCGGATCCGGTTCGTATGTCGACGCAATTAAGCTCCGACACATATAGCTATCTGGATGTTTCTTTGGTTTCCAACTGGCTGCTCAAGGTGACGGGTGATAGCAACTATACGATCTATGAGGCGATGGACCCCGACGGCAACTGGTTTTTAATCACACTGGATGACGACGCTTATGCAACCCTCTCCGCCCAACAGGACGCCTATAACGTCTACTACTCCGAGAACTCGCAAAACTTTGTTTTGCCCAGTCCGGTTCGCTTGACCGGCGTCACGCATCTGCTGGATTCGGACGATGTGTCGCAGATCGCATCGATCTTCGATAACACAACCGCGGCACAAATCACAGAATTTTACGGAACGAACTATTTCGGCGCAAGCGAGAACAACCAGAGCGACGGCGTTTATGGTTATGTACTGGGTCTGGTCTTCTTCGGCATGTTTTTCCTGATCCTCCTGATCAATACAAGCGCAGTCAGGAAAAATTATCGCAGAAGCGAATCGCGTCTCTACGAACTGGGCAAGTCGGACGAAGCGGAAGCGGAATATTCCGCGCCGGAGAGCGTTCGTTACCCGAAATCCAAGCTGATCTTGTCCAAACAGTTTGTCTATTGCGGCGTGAGCGGTTGGGTGGTGCCTTATGGGGACATCGGCTGGGCCTATCAGCGGACGCAGCGGAGCTACGGCATTCCGATCTCCAAGCAGATCGTTGCAGGACTGAATAACGGAAAGACGGTCGTCCTCGCCGCAAAAGGCGTCAACGACGCGGTGCTGACCGACGCCGCGCGCGCCATCTATACGGCGAACCCGAACTGCCTGATCGGTTACTCGTTTGACAACATCAAGCTCTACAAACAGCGCGTGAAAGAATACAAACTCAGCCACCCGAAATAAACAAAAGCACATCAAGAGAGGCGATGGAATCATCGCCTCTCTTTTTTAGAATTTCTATCCGAGTTCACGTTGTGTTAACACCAGTTTCATCAACCCGTGTTGATTTATTGGCACCGTTCGTTTATATTAAAGTAGATACCGATAAATCATCAAACAAAACAACCAATATTATCTTTTGAATGGAGGCTTTCTCCCTTGGAGAATAAGAAAATGGATCGCCGCGTTCGCAAAACCCGCATGCAGCTTCGATCGGGATTGACCCAGCTCATGCGCGAAAAACCAATCAAGGACATCACGGTACGCGAGCTTGCCCAGCTTGTGGATATCAACCGCTGCACCTTCTACCTGCATTATCGCGATATCTACGATATGGTGGAGCAGGTGGAGCAGGAAGTGTTTGACGAATTTGAGGCGCTGGTTCGCGCGCATTCCTCCGAAGAGCTCACGAATAAACCCATCGCGTTGCTGCTCGATCTATTCGAGTTTTTTGCCGCAAACGCCGATCTTTGCGCCGCGTTTCTCGGCGGAAACGGCGACATGGCGTTTTTTAACAAACTCATTGGGCTGATTCGCGACCGCGTGGTGGAGTCCTGGCTGAAAGAGCAAAAGAAGGATCCGGATCAGTTTGACTATTATTTCTCGTTTCTTGCCTCTGGATTCATCGGCATCATCCGCGAATGGTTCCAGCGCGAGATGAAAGAACCCCCCGCGCAGATGGCCTCCATGGCGGAGCAGCTGGTGCTGTACGGTCTGGGTCACTAAAATCCTTTTGTTTCTGTTGCGTTTCTTAACGCAGTGTAGAATGTATTGTAATTACGATTTGTAAGGAATAAAAAGAACGACATGAAAGAACATACACCGTCCAAAAAACCAATCTACTATTATACGATCATCGCCATGATCGCGCTCTTGCTGCTCAACGCGTTCGTCTTTCCCTCACTTCTGCAAAACGAAGTCAAGGAAGTCGGCTATAACGAGTTTCTCACCATGATCGACAGCGGCAAGGTGGATCAGGTCTCCCGTGATGAAACAACCCAAACCATCACCTTCACCAGCAAGCAAAATGGAGATACGCTCTATTATAAGACGGGTATCTGGCCGGATGAAACGCTGGTCGATCGTCTCGACAAAGCCGGCGTTAAATTCACCGCGAGCATTCCCACGCAAACCTCTCCATTGTTGAGCTTCCTCCTCAGTTGGCTGCTGCCGATCCTGATCTTTGTCGGCCTCGGACAATTTCTGATGAAGCGCATGCAGAACGGCATGCCCGGCGGCGTTGGCAACGCACTCTCCTTTGGCAAAGCCAATGCGAAGATCTATGTCGAGGCGCAGACCGGCAAGACGTTTAACGACGTAGCCGGTCAAGACGAGGCAAAAGAAGCGTTGCTGGAGATTGTGGACTTTTTACACAACCCCGACCGCTACGCGGAGATCGGCGCAAAGCTGCCCAAGGGTGCTCTGCTCGTCGGCCCTCCGGGGACGGGTAAAACACTGCTTGCCAAGGCGGTCGCAGGCGAAGCGAACGTGCCGTTTTTCAGCATCTCCGGCTCCGCGTTTGTCGAGATGTTCGTCGGCATGGGCGCGGCAAAGGTGCGCGACCTCTTCTCCCAGGCGGAGCAAAAAGCACCCTGCATCGTGTTTATCGACGAAATCGACACCATCGGCAAGCGCCGCGACAACGGACTTGGCAGCAACGACGAGCGCGAGCAAACGCTGAACCAGCTGCTTACCGAGATGGATGGCTTCGACGCGCGCAAAGGCGTCGTCATTCTCGCCGCGACGAACCGGCCCGATTCCCTCGACCCCGCGCTACTGCGCCCCGGTCGCTTCGATCGGCGCATTCACGTGGAGCTGCCGGACCTCAAGGGACGCACGGATATTCTCAAGGTACACGCCCACGGCGTCAAGATCTCCGACCAGGTGGACTTTGAAGCCATCGCCCGCGCGACCAGCGGCGCCTCCGGCGCGGACCTCGCGAACATCATCAACGAAGCTGCGCTGCGCGCCGTTCGCATGAAGCGCGAAATCGTGGATCAATCGGATCTGGAGGAGAGCGTAGAGGTGGTCATCGCGGGTTATGCGCGAAAGAACGCCGTTATCTCCCCCAAGGAAAAGCGCATCGTTGCCTATCATGAGATCGGGCACGCGCTGGTTGCTGCCACGCAGACGGAGAGCGCGCCGGTACATAAGATCACCATCGTACCGCGCACGAGCGGGGCACTCGGCTACACCATGCAGGTGGATGAGAGCGAACACTATCTCATGACCAAAGAGGAAGCGGAGAACAAGATCGC
The DNA here is from genome assembly GCA_963665375.2 of Christensenellaceae bacterium. Lineage (GTDB taxonomy): Bacteria > Bacillota > Clostridia > Christensenellales > CAG-138 > UBA7703. Next base: position 428,270 of record CAXXUL010000004.1, on the reverse strand, counting down.
TACCCTCACCGGCGGCAGAGCCGCGGAAGAGACCGTGTTTGGCACCATCACCACGGGAGCCAGCAACGACATTGAGCAGGCGACGAGAATTGCGCGCGCAATGGTCGTCCGCTACGGCATGAGCGACGAATTCGGCATGGTCGCTCTTGAATGCCAGAACAATCCGTATCTGGCGACGGACGGCGCTATGACCTGCTCTTCGGACACGGCGGCTCGCGTGGACGCAGAGGTCATCGCCATCGTGGAGCGCGCGCACAAACGTGCAAAAGAGATTCTCAAGGAGAACGAATCCGCGCTGCACAAGCTCGCGGAGCACCTGCTTGAGCGTGAAACCATCACGGGCGAAGAGTTCATGCAGCTATTAAAAGAGCTCTCTCCGGGCGCGATTCCGAAGTTGAGCACATAACGTAATTCAGTCAGATAGACGGGGCAATCCCCGTCTATTTTTTTACGCTATTGCCAGATAAAAATGTGAAAATATTGTGGAAGCGCGCGTCTACGCTTGAAAACAGCTTTCCGGCGTAGTATGCTAGATTAGCACTCGATGTTATTGAGTGCTAACAAACACGCAATTCATGACGGAGGCGCACTTTTCATGGCAAAAAAACAATTCAAGGCGGAATCGCGGCGCATTCTCGACCTGATGATCGACAGCATCTACACGCACAAAGAAATCTTTCTGCGCGAGCTCATCAGCAACGCCAGCGACGCGATCGATAAGCTCTACTTCCTCTCGCTGACGGACGACAAGGTCGGCAAAAGCCGCGAAGACTTCGAAATCCGCATCTCTGCGGACAAGGACAAACGCATTTTAACCATCACCGACAACGGCATCGGCATGACGAAGGAAGAGCTGGACGAAAACCTCGGCACCATCGCCAAGAGCGGCACGCTCGCGTTCAAAAAGAGCACGATACCAGCGACGCCGTGGACATCATCGGCCAGTTCGGCGTAGGGTTCTATTCCTCGTTTATGGTGGCGGACGACGTGCAGGTGCTCTCGCGGGCCTATGGAAGCGACGAGGCCTGGCTCTGGGAGAGCGAAGGCCGCGAAGGTTACACGCTCACCAAGGCGGAAAAGCCGGAGTGCGGCACCATCATAACGCTCAAGATCAAGCAAAACACCGAAGACGAGCAGTTTGACACCTACCTCGACTACTACAAAATCTCCTCGCTGGTCAAGCAGTACTCGGACTATATCCGGTATCCGATCCGCATGGAGCACACGCATACCCGTCCGAAGAACGGCGACCCCAAGGACACGGAGACCGTCACCGAGGACGAAACGCTCAACAGCCAGATTCCGCTTTGGAAGAAGCCCAAGAGCGAGCTTAAGGACGAGGATTACAACGAGTTCTACAAGAGCAAGTTCCACGACTACGAAGACCCGCTGCTGACGATCCATTTCAGCGGCGAGGGCGTGGTCAGCTACGATGCGCTCCTCTATATCCCGAAGAATCCGCCGTACGACTTCTACGCCAAGGAGTATCAGCGGGGGTTACAGCTGTATTCCAGCGGTGTGATGATCATGGAAAAATGCGCGGATCTGCTGCCGGACTATTTCGGTTTCGTCAGCGGACTCGTGGACAGTAGCGATCTTTCGCTGAATATCTCGCGTGAGCTATTGCAGCACGACCGCCAGCTTAAGACCATCGCAGTGACGCTCAAAAAACGGATCAAGACCGAGCTCAAGAAGCTCATGGACAACGACCGCGAGAAGTATGAGCAATTCTACAAGAGCTTTAAGCTGCCGATCAAGTACGGCCTCTACAGCGACTACGGCATGAACAAGGACTTCCTCTCCGACCTCGTACTCTACCACAGCACAGCGCAAAACAAGCTCGTTTCGCTCAAAGAGTATGTGGACGCGATGAAGGAAGACCAGAAATACATCTACTATGTCTCCGCGGAGACAGTCGAGCGCGCGATGAAACTGCCGCAGACCGAGCGCGTACGCGATCAGGGTTACGACATTCTCTGCATGACCGACGACGTGGACGAGTTTGCCATCCGCATGCTCGGCACCTATCTGGAAAAGACCTTTAAGTCTGTTTCCGACGCGGATCTCAACCTCGTTTCGGACGAGGAAAAGCGGGCGCAGGAGCGCGCACAGGAGGAAAACAAGGACATGCTCGCCGCGCTCAAGACGGCGCTAGAAGGCAAGGTCAAGGACGTTCGCCTCAGCGACCGGCTCAAGAGCTCGCCCGTGTGTCTCACCAGCGACGGCCCGCTCTCCATCGAGATGGAGAAGGTGCTCGCCAGCATGCCGGTCTCCGATGGTTCCGTCAAGGCGGAGCGCGTGCTGGAGATCAACCCCGCGCACCCGGTATTCAACGTGCTTGCAACGCTGAATGCGGACGACGCGCGCGTGGCGAAATACGCGAACCTGCTCTACGATCAGGCGCTGCTCATCGAAGGCCTCCCGATCGAAGACCCGGTCGCGTTTAGTAACGCCATCTGCGAACTGATGGTGTAAGGGGGAAACGCAGGGGCCCTGCCCCGCCCCGTGCCCTAGCAAAACGGCAGGCCTCTCGGTCTGCCGTTTTCGATTGCATGATTACTTAAATGATCTCCAGCCGTTTCGCGCGGTTGATGGCGGAGAGAATGCCGCGTAACGGTGCTAAGCTGATGTTGTGCGAAATGCCCACGCCGAACACATCTTTTCCGCTCTTGCTGCGCAGGTGGATATACGCCACCGCCTTGGAGTCCGAACCGCTTCGAATTGCGTGCTCCTTGTAGTCCACAAAGGTGAATTTATCCATCTTCTGCCCGCGAATCGCGTTAAAAAACGCGTCAATCGGGCCATTGCCCTCGCCAGCCACCTCAAACACCGTGTCCTTGTGCGCCAGCGTGCCAGTAAACGTCACGTGAGACTTGCCCTTTGCGTCCGTGGTTTCGGAAAACGAATGCCGCACGAGCCGGTACGGCGCGTCGATATCCACATATTCCGCGCGGAACAGGTCATAGATGCGCTCCGGCTTGAGTTCCTTGCCCACACGGTCGGTCTCTTTTTGCACGACGACGCCAAACTCCGGATGCATCGCCTTCGGCACTTCGTAACCAAAGTTTTGCTGCATGATGAACGCGGCACCTCCTTTGCCGGACTGGCTGTTGATGCGAATGATCGGCTCATACTGCCTGCCCACGTCCGCGGGATCGATCGGCAGATACGGCACCTCCCAAAGATCGCTTTGATATTCTTTCATATACTGAAAGCCCTTATTGATCGCGTCCTGATGTGAGCCGGAGAACGCGGTAAAGACAAGCTCGCCAACATACGGCTGTCGCTCGCCAATCTTCATCTTGGTGACGCTCTCGTAGACTTCCTTGATCTTGTTGATGTTGGAAAAGTCAAGCTTCGGATCGATCCGTTGGGTAAACAGGTTCATCGCGAGCGTGACGAGGTCTACGTTGCCCGTTCGCTCGCCGTTGCCAAAGAGCGTACCTTCCACGCGATCCGCGCCCGCGAGCAGACCCATCTCCGCGGTGGCAACGCCGCAGCCGCGGTCGTTATGCGGATGCAGCGAAATGATCGCGCTCTCGCGATTGGGCAGTTGCCCGATGAAGTATTCGATCTCGTCCGCAAAATAGTTGGGCATACAGTTTTCCACCGTGGAGGGAAGGTTTAAAATCACCTTGTTCTCCGGCGTTGCATGCAGCTCTTCCATCACCCGCTGGCAGATATAGACCGCATTGTCCATCTCCGTTCCCATGAAGGATTCCGGCGAATATTCATAGCGGAGGTTGACGCCCGTGGCGATGACGGGTTCGGACAGCTCACGGATGAGCTGCGCTGCCTCCACCGCGATGCCCACGATGCCGTCCATCTCCATACGGAACACGACCTTGCGCTGGAGCGTTGAGGTTGAGTTGTAAAAGTGCAAAATCACGTTTTTCGCGCCCGCGATCGCCTCAAACGTGCGCTTGATGAGGTGCGCGCGTGCCTGCACAAGCACCTGAATGGTCACGTCGGAAGGGATATGCCCGCCTTCGATCAGCGTGCGAATAAACGAAAACTCGGTTTCGGAAGCGGAGGGAAACCCGACCTCGATCTCTTTTAAGCCGATGTCCACCAGCGTGTGAAACAAGCGCAGCTTTTCTTCCACATTCATGGGATCGACGAGCGCTTGGTTGCCGTCCCGCAGGTCGACCGAGCACCAGGCGGGCGCTTTCGTGATCTGCTTGTTCGGCCAGGTGCGGGTTTCAAACCGGATCGGTACAAACGGAATGTACTTTTCAAATGTGTTGTTCAAGATGAGCTCCTCCTTCTGTTGTGCGGTCAGAGGGCAAAACAAAAGCCCCTGACCAAATCGTTTTGGTCAGGGGCGTAGATTACGCGGTACCACCCTGTTTTAGCCTTCGGTTTCCCGAATAGCCCTCATCAGCCTCCATCAAGGCCTGGACCGGTAACGTGGTCAATCGTTTCACCCTAACGGGATCGTTCAGGCGAAAAGCTCCGGGATGAGCCATACACATGGACTGCCGCACCGACTCGCACCAAATCGCCGGCTCTCTGAGCGGAAGAAACCACGTCTTGTTCCCTTCACAGCTTTTGTGGTATATGATATATTGTTTGCTATTCTAATCACTCTCCACATGGTTGTCAAGTAAAAAAATGCGAATCATCCGCAGTTTTTTCAAAATAAGTCGGATGCAATCCGATATTTCTTGCTTTGCACCTACCAAACAGATAAAATAATTGTGTATGGCCATGATTGATGAAATAAGACGTGCGACACAGGCAAAAATCTGCGTAAACCCGCGGCAATTAGCTCCGCTGGCACTGGCGCAGATCGGCGACACCGTTTGCGATCTCTACGCGCGCATCTACCTCAACGACCAGTTCGCGCGCTCGCCGCACGAGCTGCATCTTGCCGCGAGCAGATTCGTCTGCGCGGCGGGTCAGGCGGCAGCCTACCGCAGGATGGAACCCGTCCTGACGGAGGATGAAGCCGCTGTTTTTCGCCGCGGACGCAACGCCCACAGCGGCACCATGCCCAAGAATGCCTCCGCCGCGGACTACCACACGGCGACGGGACTTGAGGCACTGGTCGGCTGGCTGTTTTTAAGCGGCGCGGACGAGCGGCTCAATGAGTTGATGACGGTTTATTTTCAGCCGGAGACGAAGCCGGAGCAAGAAATGCCATCCGAATGATGTTGATGCTTTTTATCGGCCACAGCAACCGAAATAAACGCAAAAAAAGACTACTTTAAGATTGAAATGAGGAATCACTCCATGCCGCAAAAACAGTACGGCTCCGGCCAAGGTGGCCAGAATAAAGGCTCCTACCGCTCCGGCGAGAAAAAGGGCGGCTACCCGAAATCGGGCGGCTATCAGGGCAGCAAGCCCTACGGTCAAAAGACCGAGGGTGGATATCAAGGCAAGAAGACCTATGGCGACAAACCGCAAGGCGGATACCAGGGCAAGAAGACCTATGGCGACAAACCGCAAGGCGGATACCAGGGCAAGAAGACCTATGGTGACAGACCGCAAGGCGAAGGCTATCAGGGCAATCGTTCCTATGGCGATAAGCCACAGGGCGAAGGCTATCAGGGCAATCGTTCCTATGGCGATCGCCCGCAGGGCAGCGGTTATCAAGGTAAAAAGCCTTATGGCGATAAACCCACTGGCACCGGCTATCAGGGTAAGAAGCCTTTTGGCGACCGCCCGCAGAGCAGCGGCTATCAGGGCAACCGTCCGTATAGCGATCGCCCGCAGAGCGGCGGCTATCAAGGTAAGCGCGACTTCGGCGACAAGCCTGCCGGCGAAGGCTATCAGGGCAACCGTCCGTATGGCGATCGCCCGCAAGGCAGCGGCTATCAGGGCAAGAAACCCTATGGCGATCGTCCGCAAGGCAGTGGTTATCAGGGCAAAAAGCCCTATGGCGATAAGCCTTACGAAAAGAAGCCATACGAAAAGAAACCTTACGGCGAACGTTCCTTCGGGGATAAGCCGCAGGGCGAAGGCTATCAGGGCAAGCGCGACTTCGGCGATCGGCCGCAAGGCGGATATCAAGGCAACCGTCCCTACGAGAAAAAGCCTTATCACAAAACTTCCGCCTACGACGACCACCGCGCGGAGGAAATGCGTCTTCGCGACCGCCTCGCCGAGGACGAACCCAACGCACAAGAACAGGACGAACTCCCCTTCCTCATCCTCGGACGCAACGCCGTCAAGGAAGCCATCAAGAGCGAACGCAGCATCGACCGCATCGAGGTCGTCGGCGAGCCGGACGGCTCCCTTCGTGAGATCCTCGGCCTCGCGCGTGAAAGAAAGCTCGTCATCCGCGAGGTGGACAAGCGCCATCTGGACGAAATCTGTCTGCCCTTTGGACACGGCGGCAAACCCGGCAACCATCAGGGCATCGTGGCGTATGCCGCGGGGGTGGAATACTGCACCGTTGCGGATATCCTAGCAGTTGCCCGCGAAAAGAATGAAGACCCGTTTGTCGTCGTACTCGACGGCATCCTCGACCCGCATAACCTCGGCTCCATCATCCGCAGCGCGGAATGCGCGGGCGCGCACGGCGTGATCATCGGTAAGCGCAGAAGCGCTTCCGTCACCGCGGCAACCGTAAAGGCGAGCGCAGGCGCGACCGAGCACGTCAAGATTGCGCGCGTGGTCAACATTCCCGCCGCGCTGGACGAGCTCAAGCGCGCAAAACTCTGGGTCGCGGGCGCGGACATGAAGGGACAACCCATGACCAAGCAGGGGCTCAACGGCCCGCTCGCGCTGGTCATCGGCGGCGAAGGCGACGGTATCAGCAAGCTCGTTTCCGAAAAATGCGATTTCCTCGTCTCAATTCCGCAATACGGCCAGATCGGTTCGCTCAACGCGGGCGTTGCCGCGGGCATCCTCATGTTTGAGAAAAAGAGGCAGGATAAGGCGGAATGACGAACTACGAGGCGCTTGCCGACGAGGAACTGCTTCGCTTGCATCGCGCGGGCGACGTGCGCGCCGAGGAAGCGCTCTACGCGCGCTATAAGCAGATTGTCCGCAGCAAAGCGCGCACGTATTTTCTCATCGGCGCGGATCGCGAGGACATCATTCAGGAGGGCATGATCGGGCTGTATAAGGCGGTCATGGATTATCAGTTTGACCGGCAATCGTCGTTTCGCGGCTTTGCCGAGCTCTGCATCACGCGGCAAATCATCACCGCCATCAAGGCCGCGACGCGCAAAAAGCACGCGCCTCTGAACAGCTATATCTCCTTCAACCGCTCAATAAACGAAGGCGAAACCGAGCGCCCGCTGATCGACGTGCTCACCAGCACCCGCATCAGCGACCCGGAGGAGGTACTCATCGGCAAGGAAAACTGGTCTGCGGTTGCGGACAGCATTGAGCACTCGCTGAGCAAGCTGGAACGCGATGTGCTGGGGTTGTATCTCTATGGATACTCCTACCAGCAGATTGCGGACTATCTGCAAATTACAACTAAGAGCGTGGATAACGCCATCCAGCGGGTGAAGAAAAAGCTGGAAGCGCGGCTCAATGAGATGAAGTAATAATCCAAATAAAAAACAGGATGGTGCCGAACCATCCTGTTTTTTGTTTGCGTTTGAATCGATCAATCGATATAGAACAGCGGATTGTAGGGAATGCCGTCGACGATGAGTTCATAGTGCAACACGGGTTTGCCGCCGTCCTCATCCTCCGCGAGCCTGCCAACTTCGTCGCCGATGAACACACGCTGGTTGAGCTCCACCTGCACATCGGAAAGGTGCGTCAGCCGCGAAACAAAGCCGTTTCCGTGGTCGATATCCACGACGAACCCATATGCGCCGCGTACGCCGGTATACACCACGACGCCTTCTCCGGGCGCTACGATCTTCGTGCCAGCGCTGTTGCTGATCTCCAGCCCGTAGTTCATCTTGCCGTTGACATAACCAAAATAGTGCACAACCTGCCCGCGCATCGGATAGCCGAGCTTCAGGTCGCCCTTGCTCTTGCCTTGCACCCCTTCGAGACGATCCGGCGTGCCGGAGGTGTTTGTCTTGGTGTAGGTTCCATTGCGCACAAGCGTTGCGCGCGCCTCGCGTAAAAGCTTTGTCTGCGCCGCGCCCGTCTCTAAAAGTGTGCCCGCGCGGTATACGACCTCCATACTGGTCTGCGAAACCGCGCCGGTGCCAAGCTGTGTGATGATCCGCGTTCCTTTCGGCAGCGCAGGTTCGTCCGTCTCGGCGCTCTCCGGGTCGATTACCGATTTTTCGGTGCTGAGCGTGGTGACGCGAATCGGAACCAGAGACGGGTCCTGCGCGAGGAGGTTCAGCGCATCCGTTGTCTCGAGCGGCTGAACGAGCGGGTCTCCCGGCGTCAATATCAGCTCACAGTCGAATTTTGCGGAGAGGAACGTCTCCCCTTCCGGCGCGATCGCGTTGCTGGCGAGATATTCCCAGAGCATCTGCTTGGCGGAAAGCTCGTTTAATAGCGTCATGACCGGGTTTCGATCGACCAGGAGCGTCACCGTGTTTTCATATCGCATCGGTTCCGGCGTTGGCGACGGCGAAAGATCCAGCGTCTCCAATTGAACGGTATCAACCTGTGCCTGCTCGACGACGACCGGGCCGGTGTTCACCTCCGGTCGCATGGCGCGCAATACGCCAACGACGCCGAGAAGTAGCAGCACGCCCGCCGTTGAAAGCAGGAATATGCGGTTGAGATGTTTTTTATCCAAATCAGGTTGCTTGTTTCCTTTCGCCGGCGCGTGCTAAAAGACACGGCTCGCTCTTGTCAGCTAATTTTGAGATACGCCGCGGAGCAATAGCCTTTTGTTCCCTGATAATCGACATAACACCAGCCGTTCACCGTGGAATAGATCGTAACCGTCGAGCCTTTCGGCATCACCAGCAATATTTTGGAGCCGGCGGCGGACGTAGCCTGCGCACGAAGATTGAGGTTTCCGGTCACCACGCCAAGGGTGGTATCCGACTTGACCGTACTCGCCAGCGTCACATACTTCGCGAGCGTATAGCCCGTGAGCTTCGCGGACGGCACCTCGACTTGATACCAGACGCCAAAGGAACCGGTGACTTTCACGCTCGTGTTGCGCGCAAGTTTACCGAGGCTCTTATAGCGCGTGTCCGGTCCGGAGCGCAGGAGCACGCCGGATGTATTGATATAGCCCGCGCTGGAGGATGTACCCGAACTGCTCGTGTTTTTAAGCTGGGTCAGGTTGATGTATTTCGCGTAAATGTATCCATCGAGTCCGGTCGCGCTCACGCGCACACGGTACCACGAGCCAACCTTTTCATAAACGTCGACCGTCGTGTTCTTAACCAGTCTGCCGTAGCTCTTCGTGGACGTACTCGCCCCCGCGCGAATATTCACTCCGGTCGCGTTGAGCGTACCCGCCGCGACAAAATTCGGCGGCAGTGTCGGCGTCGGAACCGGCGTCGGCGTAGGCGGTGCCGTTGATGTTGCGGTCGGCGTCGGGGTTGAGCCGTCGGCCGCTGCGGTCGGAACAAGTGTTGCCGCGCTCTGCGTCGGGGTCGCGGTCGCGCCCGTACTGCTCGCAGCAGACTGCGTGATGATCACATAATCCTTGCTGATAAAGCCGTCCTGTCCCGTCGTCATGGCCTTGATCTTATACCAGCCGTCAACCATGCCGTAGATGCCAAGAACCGTATCCTGCGAGAGCTTGCCGACCGCGGAATAGCTCGTTGCGGGACCGGTGCGGAAGTTGACCGCGCTGGCTGCGACCTTGCCCTGCGCAATCAGCGAAGACCCCGTCAGCGTAATATAGTCATAGCGAATATAGCCCGTGTTGCCGTTGGGTGTGGAGACGTAATACCATGCCCCCGTCATGCCTAGCAGCGTTACTTGTGTGTCTTTGGTGAGCGACTCCACCACGCTTCCGCTGGTGGAAGCCTTCGAGCGCACGTTGACCGTGCTGCCGCTGACGACTCCGCTGGAGGATGCGGTCTGCGCCGAACCGGGCTGCGTGGCGCCGATCGTTTCAGGGAACACATACGCCATGGTACCCATCGTTGCGCCCGGATAGTAGAACGCGAGAATATCACGATACGTCTTTCCGATGTTTGCCATGTATTGCGCGCCGCGCTGGCTCATGCCAACACCGTGACCATAGCGCGCATGGTACAGATACCAACCGCCGTTCGTCGGCGCGGCGTAATAAATCTTGAGCACTTCGGATTTATAAAGCCCCGCCGCAACCATCTCGTCAAACGTAAAAGTCACGCTGACCTGGCTCGTCTTCACCGTCTCAATCGCGGGTGTTGGCGAAGGCGTTGGATCAAACGGCGCGGTAGGCGATGGCGTCGGTTCAAACGTCGGCGTGGGAGACGGCGTCGGTTCCATCGTCGGTGTCGGGCTCGGGGTCACCCCCTCCGGCAGCGGCGTGGGAGAAGGCGAAGGCGTCATGTCGAGCGGCGTTGCGCTCGGCGTAGGCGACGGGGAAACGGTCGGCGTCGGGCTCGGGGTCGGCTCAAACGTCGGCGTGGGAGACGGCGTTGGTTCGAAAGTCGGTGTAGGCGACGGAATCAATGACTCCAGCATATTCGCCCGCACGGTCGCCGTCACGGTGACATTCAGGTTGTTTAGATCGTCCGGATAGCCCGCCGTTCCGGAGGAAGTCACGCTGTCGATCGACTGCACGCCGCTAAACGTATAATCCTTTGGAATGACATTGCGCTCTGCGACCGCCGCCATCAAGCGAGAATCCAGAAACGAAAATGCCGCGGTTCCCATGTCTTTGTCGCTGTAAATATTCGAGATAAACACCTTTTCAACGGGTGTGGACGGATTTTGCAGATCGTAAGGATCGGCTCCGTAGTTATACGCGCCGTCGTAGATCGGACTCGTCCAGCGATCGGAGGGAAGAATCATCCAGCCGCCGTTGCTCGCGGCATAGTAGCAATAGAGCGGCACATTATTGTAATACAGCACATCGCTCATGGTCGCGTCCACGGCGGTAATGACATTCTGGCTCGTCGGATCATATCCTTTATAGACCTGATCATCCGATGTATCGAGGATATCGTACACGCCGCTGTCGCGAATCTTTAATAGTGCATACCCTTTTGCCGCCAGCGCCTGCGCCTTGAGCGCCTCCACGGGGAAATTGTTGCTCATCTCGTAGCCGACTACGCCATAGAGGTAATGCGACATCGGCACGCGGTTGACCACCGTCAGTACGCCGTTGCTTGCGCTGAGTTGCAGGTTGCCGAGATAGTTGCGCGTGCCCGCCGCGGTCTTGATGGTTAGATACCCCGCGTCGCGCGAAAGATTTGTGCGCTCGATGATCGCGCTGTTGCCGGAGTAGAGCTGGCCTTCCACCGAGTGGCTGACGATGACCGAACTGCCGCTGGCGGAGAGGGTCAGCGTACCGTCGGTAAACGTTCGCTGCGTCTGCGCGAGTGTATAGGTACCCTTAACGGGGATGGACATCGATTGCGCCCCTTGCGTGGAAAGCAGCACGCGCACGAACTGCATGCCGGAGTCCGCGGGCGCGGAAGAAATCGGAACAACGAGCAGCAGCATGCAAAGCGCGAGCGCAAATGCGAATCCTCTGCGAGAACGGATCGGTCGTTTCTTCATAAGACCCCCGAAAAGAAAGTTGAGAGAACGGATATGTAACACATACCCGGTATCGTGATTGTATCGAATTTACAGTAAGAATAACATCTGTTTTTGTGATTTTTCTCGGATTGTTCACTTTAACGAAACAGCCCGGCTACACACGCGCAACATCTTTCGCTCCGGGCTGATGACGGTAACCGCTAGATACTCTCGCAAACGCAGGAAAACGCAACGTCACGTATCTTCTTTACGGCATCCTCCGCCTGCGCTTTGTCCGCAAACACGCCGAATACCGCGCTACCGCTGCCGCTCATGCAGGCAGCCTTCGCGCCGAGCGAGAGCAGGTCCGCCTTGACGCGCCCGATCTCAGGCACGAGCTCAAGAGCGGGCTCTTCCAGCGCGTTAAAGAGCAGTGGGCAGAGCGCGTCTAGATCGCCCTGCGCGAGTGCCGCGATCGCCGCAGTCGTCTCCGGCATCACGCGCGGAAGCTTCAACAACGAAAAGAGTTTTTTGGTTGAAACACCTTCCGCGGGCTTTGCGACGACGAGATTTAGCTTCATGCCGCGCACAGGCGTGAGCACTTCTCCAATGCCCTCTGCGCGCTGGGTGCCGCCCTTGAGGCAAAAAGGCACGTCCGCACCAACCTTTGCCGCGAGTTCCACCAGCGTCCTTTCGTCCACCTCGCCAAAGAGCTCCTGCAGGGCGTTGAGCGTCGCCGCAGCGTCCGCGCTGCCGCCGCCAAGTCCCGCCTCGGCGGGGATGCGCTTGATCACGCGGATATGCGCGCTCCTGCCTGTGAGCGCGCGGTAAAGCTCTGCCGCTCTGCGGATCGTGTTGTCATACGGCAGCATCATGCCGGTGCCGGTCACCAGGATATCCCGTGCGCGCTCCACCGTAACGGTATCGAATAGATCGATCGTCTGCATGATGGAATCCAGTGCGTGGTAGCCGTCCGCACGCTTATACAGCACGCCGAGGGTCAGATTGAGTTTTGCGTATGCGCGTTTCGTCGTTCGATCCATATTCTTCCCTGGCGAACTGCTTCGCCCTTCTCATCATGTTTAATTAGACTCAGTATACCAAATGCGCACCCGATCCGCCACTTGAACCGCGCGAAGATGCGGCATGATCACTGTCACTTTCTTGCGCCTTGTGCTATACTAGATGTGCTTTATTTTAACAGTAGTTGATACACGATGTTGTTTTCACCGTTCTATGGCGGTTGAGAATAGAGGAGATCTTCATATGTTATTTTCACCGTTATGCAGCGGGTCTTCAGGCAACGCCTCCTATCTGGAAGCGGGCGGCGTTCGCTTGCTCGTCGACGCGGGGGTCACAGCCAAGCGCCTGCGCGAAATGATGGAGATGATCGACCTGACCCCGGAGGGTATGGATGCGATCTTGATCACGCACGAGCACAGCGACCATGTCTCCGGCATCGGCGTGCTCTCCCGCCGATACGATATTCCGGTCTATGCCGCCAGCGAGTGCTGGGAGCACATGCCGAACAGCATCGGCGAAATCGCAACCAAGAACATCCGCGTGTTTGAGCCGGATCGGGACTTTTACCTCAAGCAGCTCTGCGTGCATCCCTTCTCTACGCCGCACGACGCGGCGCACGCAGTTGGCTACACCTTCGTGCACGAGGGCAAGAAGCTCTCCATCATGACGGACATCGGGCATGTCTCCAATCGCATGATCGACGCGGTCGCCAACTCCGACCTGATTTTACTGGAAGCCAATCACGACGTGGATATGCTCAAGGCAGGCAGCTATCCCTATCCGCTCAAGATGCGCATTCTCTCGTCCCGCGGACACCTTTGCAACGAGGATGCGGGGCTTGTGCTGCAAAAGCTGCATGATCGCGGCGTGAAAAACGCAATTCTGGGCCACCTCTCCGAGGAAAACAACACGCCGGAGCTCGCGCTGGTCACCGTGCAGTCCTTGCTGGAAGAAGCGGGCCTTCTAGACAGCATGTTTGTCACCGTCGCCGACCGGTTCCGTCCCTGCGGGTTGTTTGAGCTGTAATGCTATATCGTTTCGCATGTTTTTAAGCGAACAGCGATACTCGTTTTTGATTGATATTTTAATCGTACGGAATCAAAATAATGCAGCTTATGATTCGATGATTGTATCAAAATCATAGCATGGATGGGTGAAAACATGTTTTCTGATCAAAGAAGTAAGAAAATTGTCCTCGTTTCACACTGTATTTTAAATCAAAATTCGATTTCAGACGGTACCGCCGACTTCCCGGGAACCAACACAAGCATCGTAAAGCTGCTGATGGAATCCAACGTAGGGATCATTCAACTACCGTGTCCCGAATTGCTCTGTTTGGGATTAGACAGAGGCGATGTACACGGCTGTGAGCGGGACGTTGTCACGGAGAATACAAGAATCCGGCAGCAGCTGGAGACCGATCGTTCAGCCGAAATGATTCAACACCTGGTAGACCAAACGTTCTTTCAAATCAACGAGTACATCAAACACGGGTTTTCGATATTAGGCGTCATTGGGATCAATCGTTCTCCAAGTTGCGGTATTGAAACTACTTCAAAAAACGATCAAGAAGTCTGCGGCGAGGGCGTCTTTATGGAACGATTGAAGCAAGAGCTAGAGAAAAACGGCATTCACCTCGATATGATTGGCATAAAAGCCTTGGAAGCAGACGCAGCAATCGGTTCCATCCAAAAGATGATCCTTAAACCGTAGTATTGATGCCAATTGGAGATAAACGGTATTCATGAAGATCAAAATCGCCTGCGTGGGAAAAGTAAAGGATTCGTTTTATCGGGAGGCCGTTGCGGAATATCAAAAGCGGCTCTCGCGTTTTTGTACGCTGGAGATTGCGGAAGTTGGTGACGAGAAAGCGCCGGAGACGCTCTCTCCCGCCGAAGAAGCGCAGGTGATGGAGCGCGAAGGGGAAAAGCTGCTGAGTAGGATTTCGCCCGGCGAGTTCGTCGTGTGCCTCACCATCGACGGCAAACGCTTTTCTTCCGAGCAGTTCGCAAGCACGCTGCAATCCACCTTTGACCGCGCAATCTCCTGCATCACGTTCGTCATCGGAGGTTCCTTGGGACTCAGCCCCGCGGTGACAAGCCGCGCGGATCTCAAGCTATCCGTGTCCGATATGACCCTGCCGCACGGGCTCTGCCGCGTGGTCCTGCTTGAGCAAATCTATCGCGCGTTTAAAATCAATGCGCATGAACCGTACCATAAGTGAACCGGACGATCATTTCCTTTGCGTCCATTATTAGTTTGCATCGTTTTTACACGTAATACAGTTCAAAGTGTTTGACATCCTCCGTCCGGCAATATATAGTAGAAATACAATCAAATAGCTGAATCTTTCGCATGAAGCGCGAAGGAACGGGAGAACCAATTATTGGGGTGAATCCGGTGGCAACACCGGTAGGACAGCTTTTCGTCCGAATCCGTCAGCTAATCTCGTAAGCGTAGAAAGCATCTGTTTTTCCGCGTCTATTTTCCATTGGAAAACCGATTTTGTTTCTTTTTGCGCTTGCGATTTATTTGCGGGCGCATGTTTTTTTGCATGGTTCTACCAGTCCGCGTAAGAAAGACAGACGCAACAATCGACCAACAGAAAGGAGATGCGCACATGATACAAGTAGCCGTCTGCGGCGTCGGGCGCACCGGGAGCGAAGTGCTCCGCGCGGTGCTCGACAGCAATCGTTTTCAGTTGACAGCTGCGTTTTGCAGAGCGGGCAGCGAGAAGGCCGGACGGGACGTGGGAGCATACATCAACCGAAATGACACCGGTATTCTGATCCGCGAAATATCGAGCATCGAGCAAACCCTCAGTGAAACACACACCGACGTGGTGATCGATTTTTCCAATCCCGTCAACGCACGCGCGATTTTACGCGCGTGTAAGAAAAGCCGCACCAGTGTTGTGTTTTGCACCACCGGTTTTTCGGAGGCGGATTTGCTCTGGATGACGGATTTTGCGTTGCATAATAAGCTTGGCGTGGTCTTCGCGCCAAACGTGACCCTCGGCGTCAACGTGCTGCTCGCGGCGCTCAAGCTCGTCGCCCGTGCGCTACCGTCGTTTGACTACCATATCACGGAGACGCACCACAGTAAAAAGTACGACATCCCCTCCGGCACGGCGAAGAAGATCGCAAACACGCTGGCGCAGGAGTTGCCAGAGGGTACGGATATCCCCATCGACGCCGTCCGCGCGGGCGGATATGTCGGCATGCACACCGTTCTGCTTGCGAGCGATTATGAGCGGATTTCGCTCACGCACGAGTCCTTCACCCGGCGCGCGTTTGTGGAAGGCGCGCTGACCGCGGCGGAGTTTATCGTCAGCCGCATCGGCTGGTACGAGATGGAGGACGTGCTGGGCATGCGCGCCGTGGAGCTCGCGGCAACGGCGGTATCGTAACGCAAGAAACACCGGAAAATCCATATTTCTTCACTGTTTTCCCACAAACTGACTCCGCGAAAGATTTGACTTTTATTTATTGTGTGATTATACTTAAAGATACTTTCGGAGTGACCCGGAAAGCAGTAACGCCAACAAGAAGCATCCACCCAAGAGAGCCGCGCACATTGGTGCGAGCGCGGCGGCGGATGAAGGCGCGAAGACCAGCCGGCGACCAAGACGGGAACCGCCCGATACAGCGGCATCAAGCGCGCAGACGAGCATCGTTTGCGAACACGGGTGGAACCGCGGTAGCGACACTATCGTCCCGAAGTTATAAAAGACTTCGGGGCGTTTTTATTTTGGTTTGGCAACGCATCTAAAATGCGTTCCAAATTCAGAAGTTTCAAATAAGAATTGCACACGAAACAGGAGGAGAATCCAAATGATCATCACATTTCCCGACGGGAACAAACGCGAATTTGCCGATGGGCTAACGGGCCTTGAGATCGCGAACGAGATCAGCCCGGGGCTGGCCCGCGCCACGCTGTCCTGCTCCATCGACGGCGCGCATAGCGACGCTTTCCGCCCCATTCACGGCGACCACCAGGTCACATTCTATACCTTTAAGGACGAAAACGGACGCTGGGCATACCGCCACACGGCGAGCCACGTGCTCGCGCAGGCGGTCAAGCGCCTCTGGCCGGAGACGAAGCTCGCCATCGGCCCCGCGATCGAAAACGGCTTCTATTACGACTTTGACACGCCCGAAACCTTCTCGCCGGAAGACCTCGCGAAAATCGAGTCCGAGATGGTAAAGATCGAGAAGGAAGATCAAAAGATCGAGCGCTTTGAGCTGCCCCGCGAGGAAGCCATCGCGTATATGGATAAGCTCGGTGAGCCGTACAAGGTCGAGCTCATCCGCGACCTGCCCGTGGACGCGATCATCAGCTTCTACCGTCAGGGCGACTTTGTAGACCTCTGCGCGGGCCCTCACGTCAAGAGCACGGGCGTGGTGAAGAACATCAAGCTCCTCAACGTCGCGGGCGCATACTGGCGCGGCAGCGAGAAGAACAAGATGCTCCAGCGCATCTACGGTACGGCGTTTGAAAAGAAAGCCGACCTCGAAGCATACGTCACCGCGCTGGAAGAAGCCAAGAAGCGCGACCACAACAAGCTGGGCCGCGAGCTGGAGCTCTTCACCACCGTGGACATCATCGGTCAGGGCCTGCCGATCCTGCTGCCGAAAGGCGCGCGGGTCATCCAGCTTCTGCAGCGCTTCGTTGAAGACGAGGAGCAGAAACGCGGATATCTGCTCACCAAGACGCCGTTTATGGCAAAGCGCGAGCTGTATAAAATCTCCGGCCACTGGGATCACTATCGCGACGGCATGTTCATCATGAGCGACTCGCCGGACGTCGAGGACGAAAACGCGGAGGTCTTTGCGCTGCGGCCCATGACCTGCCCGTTCCAGTTTATGGCGTATCTCAACCGTTCGCGCTCCTACCGCGACCTGCCGCTGCGCTATAATGAGACGAGCACGTTGTTTAGAAACGAGAGCAGCGGCGAAATGCACGGGCTCATCCGCCTCAGGCAGTTTACGATTTCGGAAGGCCACCTTGCCTGCCGTCCCGATCAGGTCGCGGACGAGTTCAAGGGCTGCCTCGATCTCGCGAAATTCATGATCGATACCCTCGGTTTTACGGACGACGTGAGCTATCGCTTCAGCAAGTGGGACGAGAACGACAAGGACAAGTACATCGGCGACAAAGAGGACTGGGAATGCACGCAGAATATGATGCGCGAGATTCTCGACGGCCTCAAGGTGCCGTATCGCGAAGCCGACGGCGAGGCCGCCTTCTACGGACCGAAGCTGGACATCCAGATTCGCAACGTCTACGGCAAAGAGGACACGCTTGTCACGATCCAGATCGACTTCCAGCTGGCGGAGCGCTTCGGTATGCAGTATATGGACAGCGACGGAACGAAGAAATACCCCGTCGTCATCCACCGCACGTCGATCGGCTGCTACGAGCGCACGCTCGCGCTGTTGATCGAGAAATACGCGGGCGCGCTGCCGACTTGGATGGCGCCGGTGCAGGTAAAGATGCTGCCGATTACGGATCGCACGGCGGATGCCTCGGTTGAAATCCAGAAGCAGTTGGAGCAGTATGGCATTCGCGTGGAGACCGATCTGAGAAACGAGAAGATCGGCTTCAAGATTCGTGAGGCGCAGATGCAGAAGATTCCGTACATGCTGGTCATGGGCGACAAGGAAGTGGAGCAGGGTCTCGTCGCGGTGCGTTCGCGCAAAGACGGCGATCTCGGCACGATGACGCTCGCGGACTTCCGCGCAAAGCTGCTGGAAGAAATCGCGACAAAGGCGAAATAAGAATCAACGAGAGTTTGAAAGAGGGCGCGAAAACGCCCTCTTTTTTGCATGCATATGTAAATGACTTGAATTTTGAAGCACCCTCAGCGTCTGTTCTTTTCCATCCTCGCCCTCTCTTTCAGCTCTAGCGTTTTTTGTTTATTATAGTGGCTTGATATGCGACAAGTTATTCCCAGCCAGAGAAATCCACCACCTATCAACTCTATGCCCGCCGCAAGGATCGCAACGATCAGCATGGTCGATCTTCTATTATCTTCATATCTGACTAGGGTTTTACCTTTGATAGTAAGTTCCTTCAAATAATTATGGCGAAAAAGCTTTCCAAAGTAATATTTAATATCAGCTTCAGCACCAACTTTTGCATAAGTTCTTAACTCAACCGAATCATAATCTCCGGATACATTAAATTCTATACCGTGTTCCGAGACTATCACATAATAACTACCAGAATAGCGACTGCCCTCTATGTAGATCAAAGACCGGATCACAATTGTATCTTGCTTGAAGTATTCATAATCAGGTTCTGGAAAAACAGCAAACATTGCATAGAATATGATCCCTACCAACAGAAACACTATAGCAATGTTTCGAGTCAGTTGCCAAAGTTGCTTATCCCGATAATATAGTTTATTACTCATGTTTAAATATCACTGAATGCTTGATTGCCAGATTGCTACGTATAATCAAGAATATTCCCTCTCATTAAATCGTTGCACCTATGTGTAAATAAAAGGCTAAATTTGCATATTTTGCTGCGTGTTAGTTTCGATACCTACCCCAAGGAATCATGCTTGGTATTGCTTTCAAAAACACATCTGGAATTAAGGTGTATCTTAATGCTTCTTGCAGAAATTTGTTGTTCCCAAAGACAATCGCTATTGCCATGATAAGGACTATAATGACACTTAAGACAGAATCAATGATAAAAAACACATATCGCCAATACACCATGTGTTCAATGCGCTCTGTTAAAAAGAACCACTTCCAAACGCCATCTTTCAGCTTTGGGTGATTTCTGAGTGCGTGTCTACCTCTCTTTTTTCGAATATCATCGCATATGATTGAACGCGAAGCCAATAAGAAAAAGATTGCAAAAACCAACCCCAAGGCGAATACAAATATAAACTCTACAACTTTTAAGATTATCATTCATCACCAATTGTTGACAGATTACTCTATTATATAACACAACGATAGGTTGTTTTCAACCAAAATGTATCCACAAAAAAGACTGCCCTCATCAGGCAGCCTTTTGTCTGTAATTCCGTTTTATTGCGGCACAGGTGTTCCGGTCGGAACCGCCGTGCTCGCGGTGATGTATTTCGCGGCGGCGTAGCACTTGACGCCCGTGGACACCACCTGAATGTAGTAGAAGTCGCCCGTCTTGAAGTAAATCAGCACCGAGTCGCCTTTGACGACCTCGCCGATGGGCTTGTTATCCTCCGTGCTCGGTACGCTGCGCAGGGCGAGCTTGCTCGCGCTAACGGTGCCGGGGATGGTTCCCGCGATGGCTTTAGGCGTTGGTGTCGCGTTCTCGCCGGGCACGAGGCCCGCTTTGTCGACAAACTTCGCGGCGATATAGCCAACGAGGTTTTCCTTCACGACGCGGACGTAGAAATAGTCGCCGGATGCTTCATACACCTTCAACTGCGTACCGGAAGAGTACTTTCCGAGAATGCTATAGGTCTGTGCAGGGCCGGCGCGGAGCACGACGCCGCTGGAGTTGAGCGTTCCATCCACGGCGGAGGCGATCTGTGCCGCGGTCGGCGTCTTGACGGCGGGTTCCGGCGTGTCGTCCTGCTTGGGTGTTACGGTGGACGTTGTCGAGGGCGCGGTGGTCGTCGGCGCGGTCGTGTCGGGCGGCGTGGTGGGTGCCAAGGTTGCCGCACTCACCGGCGCGAGGGACGGAGTCGGCGTCGTCGTCTGGACGGAGTTGCTGCTAAGGTTTCCTTGCGGCTGTTCGTTGCCGTCATTACGCATCGACCAGACGATAAAATAGATGCTTACCCCCATCACAAGAATGATGATGGCCAGCACAATATACCCTAGCGGCGTAATGCGCACGGTTCTTCTCTTCATGATGCCCTCCCAAATTGCGTAAGCGCTCAAGTGTAATCAGCGCAATAAGACCCGATGTAATATCTATGGACAGTATATTGATTTTGGCTATCTTTTCAAGTAGTTTACAGGAAAAAGATAAAAGAGTTACAACCTTTTCCAAATGAGTTCACTTTTGCGTACTCTACCGATTTACATCTACGAATGAATTCAGGCCTTGCGGATGAGGGCTGCTTCAAACCCACCGGGGTTTACGGTCAACCCCGTTTCCTCCTACAGAGGTTTCATCCGTTCTAAATAGACCGTATCTATAGGCTGAGCGCTCTTGGTCAAACTCTGCGGCATCGGTTTTTCTACGAAACCGAGCCTTCTGTATAGAGCGAGCGCCTTTTTATTTTCCGGGTTCGGGTCTACCCAAACGCGGGTTGCGCCATTTGTAAAAGCCTGTTCCATGGCAAACGACAGCGCGGCGGAAGCGATTCCCTGCCCGCGTGCACCGGGAACGAGTTTGATATCCAGCGCGGACGCATACCCGCGATCCGTTTCGATTCTGTAATACGTTTCACCACAGTAGCCAATTCTATCCGAATAAATGGAATAATGATTGACCAGCGGCCTGCGCTTCCTTATTCCCCGTAGCCAATTCTCCAAATACGGAATATCCACGCCAATCCCGTTCGGGAAGCCGACAAAGTGCATCACTTCGCCGTCGTTCCAGAGAGCACGGATGTTCTCCAAATCCATTTCGGTCGTTTCATGGATGTCGAGATTGCTCTTTTGCATACGGTAATCCCTCAATATGGTCGGACTCGCTCGAGCCGCTATTCATTTCTTCCGTCTTACCACTCCAGCGTCAGCCCAACGCCGACCTCGATCGTCTCCATCGCGCAGACAAACGCGCTCTTAACGGCGAGGCTGGTACAGTGCGCGGGATAGACGCGGCTGACGCCAAGCTCACCCAGTGTGCGGATGGTTTGATCCAGCGCGTCTCCCGTTTCAAACAGATGAAATCCACCGAGCACGCCCGATATGTACTCCTGCTTCGTCACTTGCTTTGCGTACGAAACCGTATTACATACACCCGCGTGCGCACAACCCGTAACCACAAAGACGCCCTCCGGCAGCGTCAGCGCGAGGCTCGTGTCGTCCAGTAGCGCGTCTTCTTCCCAGCAACATCCGCAAGTGCTTGCGCATTCACCGATTGCGCGGTTTTTCTCAAACGCGTACGCGCGCGGAATTTCGCCAAGCACCGTGACGTGTTCGCTGATAACTTGCGGTTTGGTAATCAGCCGGGGGTGCACCTGTTCCGGCAGCTGATCGAGCGCATAGGGAGAACCAACCAGTTCTCCTTCCACCCGCTTTGGCAGGAGCGCACCGGGATGCGCAAAGAGACGAACCTGCTGCGTAAACCGCGCAAAGAACGCGGGCAGGCCGCCGGTGTGGTCGTTGTGCCCGTGCGAAAGCACAATATCCGTCACGTGGCCTAGATCGATCCCCATCCGCGTGGCATTCTCGATAAAAACATCCGAATATCCCGCGTCGAGCAGAATCGCGCGATCCCCATCTTCAACCAGATAGCAGACCGCAGGCTCGCCGAGAAAATAGCGATCGATATAGGTATGATTATCCACTAAAACCGTCAGCTTCACGCGCGATCCTCCCAAAACCTGCGCGTGCCGTCCAACAGCGTGCGCGCGACGTCGTATTCATACTGCACGCCATACGCAAGCGCCGCCTCGTCCATGCGATAATGCGGGTTGTGGTGCGGCGCGTCGGTCTTGAGCGATTCGCTTCGGGTGCCGAGCTCCACAAAGAATCCCGGCCTGCCTTCGTGCAGATAAGAAAAATCCTCGCCCGGCATGATCACGCCGATCTCGAGCAGCCGATTTTCTCCAAACCGGGCGGCGATTACGCCTGTCGCTTCCGCGGTGAGTTGCGCATCGTTAACCACGCTGGGGTAGCCTTCCTGCCAATCGACCTCCGCCGTACAGCCATGCGCCGCGGCGACGCTTATGCAGATGTTTTTTACTTCGCGCTCGATCTTTTTCCGCGTTTGCTCTCCAAAGGAGCGGGTGGACGCGTTGAGAACAGCGGTGTTTGGAATGATGTTGTAAGCGGTTCCCGCATGAAACTCGCAGACGGAGACCACGGCGGGTTCGGTCGCGGTAATACGTCTTGAAACGATGCTTTGCAGCGATAGTACCATTTCGCTCGCGGCGAGCAGCGGGTCTGCGCACTGCTCCGGAAATGCGCAGTGTCCGCCGCGGCCCGTTACCGTTACCGTAAAGCGATCCACATTGCTGGTCAACACACCACTCTTGGTGGCAAACACGCCCGTATCAAACCCGCTTGAAAGATGCAGCCCCAGCACCGCCTCCACGCCGGAAAGCACACCCGCGCGAACCATCTCGATTGCGCCGCCGGGTGGCAGCTCTTCCGCGTGCTGATAGATGAGCCGCGCCTCGCCGCAAAAGCTCTCGCGATGCTCGCATAACAGCTTCGCAAGCGCCAGCAAGATGCTCGCGTGACCGTCGTGTCCGCAGGCGTGCATTGCGCCATCGTTTCGGGAGCAATACGGCAAATCGTTTTCCTCCCGCATAGGCAGCGCGTCGATATCCGCGCGAAAAGCCACGACGGCGGGATTGCCCGCCTTCGTGCCAAAAACGCGCGCCACAAGCCCGGTATTCGTAGGCCGAATGATCTCATCTACGCCAATTTCGCGCAACATCTGCTCCAGCCAGCGCGTCGTGTTGATCTCCTCAAACGACACTTCCGGGTTTTGATGCAGGTGCCTGCGCCAGATGATCAGATCCGGCTCCAACGCTGCGACTTCGGGATCAAACATGTTCTATTCTCCTCACAGCCTCTTAGAATCGTTCCGCCGAAACGGGTTTCTCCGGCTCAAACGGCGTCACGACCCACTTGATGCAGCCGTCCTTCTGATTTGCGAAGATCTCGTATCCCCGCATGATATCGTTCAGCGGCGCGCGGTGCGTGATCATAAGGTTTGTGTCGAGGCGACCCGCTTCGATGAGCCGCATGATCTCGGAGCACTTGCTCGCGTCCACACCGCCAGTTTTAAACGTCAGGTTCTTGCCATACATCCGGTGCAGCGGCAACATCTGCGCCTCCTCGTAAAGCGCGACGACGACCACGACCGCGTTGGGCCGCACCGCCTGCCAGGCAAGCTCAAATGTATTCTTCGCGCCCGCGACTTCAAACACAACGTCCGCGCCGCGCCCGTCTGTCAGCGCGCGCACGGTCTCGATCACATCGGTTTGCTTCGGATTCACGGTGATATCACACAGTCCCTGTTCTTTTGCGAGCGCAAGACGCGCGTCGTTGACGTCGCTGGCTACGATGACCGCAGGTCCAAACAGCCGCGCGGACATCATCGTGGTGAGTCCCGTCGGCCCCGCGCCGAGCACAAGCACGACGTCCGCAGGCTGAATCTCGCTGATACCCGCCGCCCAGTAGCCCGTCGCGAGCACATCGCCCACAAACAACGCCTGCTCATACGAGATCAAATCCGGAATGCGCGTGCAGCTCATGTCCGCGGTCGGCACACGCACATACTCCGCCTGCCCGCCGTCGATCCGGCAGCCAAGCTCCCAGCCGCCCTCGACGCAGTTGTTGACAAACCCTCTACGGCAGAAGAAACACTCGCCGCAAAAACTCTCCACATTGACCGCGACGCGATCGCCCGCGGCGAACTTTTTCACGCCGGAACCGATCTCGACGATCTCACCAACAAACTCGTGTCCGAGGACAACGCCCTCTTTCGCGCGTGGAACGCCGCCGTTTCGAATGTGTAAATCGCTTGAGCAAATCGACGCGCGCATGACCTTTACGATCGCGTCGCGCGGCTCCAAAATGGTCGGCATGGGTTTATCAACAAGGCGAACCGTGCCTTTTTTCTCGTAAATAACTGCTTTCATGTTGTCTCTTTCCTACATTAAAATGTCTTTGCGAGCTCTTCCGCACGATCAATCGCGCGGCCCAGAATGACTTCCACCGGTTCCAGCCCTTGATCCAGCGCGTCTGCCGCAATGTGGCTAAACGCCGGAATGCCGAAAAACTTTGCCATATCGCCGAGGTATTTCGTGCCGTTGTCCATCGCGCTGCCTTCCATTGCGCCGCCGCGCGTGGTTAAAAACAGCATCTTTTCCGCGCGGCAAACACCGAAGCAGCCGTTTTGTTCGTCACAATCAAACGTGATCCCCTGCACGCAGAGGTTTTCGATGTAGACTTTCAACAGCGCGGGAAAGCTCAAATCCCAAAACGGTGCCGCGATGATGACCCGCTCCGCCAGCTGAAACTGATGCGCATAGCGAAAGCGCGGGTGGTCCAGCTCGCCGCGCTCCAGTAACCCTTCCCGCTGCCAGAAGAACCCGTTGGAAAACGGAATCAGCGGCTCGTCCATCAGCGTCAGCCGCTCGATGGAAACATCCTCCCGCGCGCCATATGTCGCAAGAAACGCCTCCGCGAGCTTCTTTGTCCTGCTCTGCTTGCCGCGAATGCAGCAGTCGATATACAGCGCCCGCGTCATCGCCAGCCGCCCCACTCGCCGGGTTTGCCGAGCGTGCCCTGCTCGATTGCGTGGAGCACCTCGCTTCTGAGCGGCACCGAATCCGAGGCTCCCATCACCTGAACGCACAGGGACGACGCGGCGGTAGCGAGATTGAGCGCGTCTGATAGGCTCTTGCCGTCCAGCGCTTCCGTCAAAAAATAGCCAAGGAAGGTATCTCCCGCAGCCGTGGTGTCCACAACCTTGACAGAATAGATACCGCTTGTCGCGCGCTCCTGTCCGCGCGCGCAGATGGCTCCGCGCTTTCCAAGCGTCAGCAGCACATTCATGCTGGAATACCGCTTCGCCAGTTGCGGTAAAATATCTACCTCAAATTCGCAGTTTGCGATCGCCGCCCCCTCAATCTCGTTGACTACGAGCCAGTCCACCAATTCCAGCGGATAGGTCAATATCTTTTCGTCCATCGGCGAAGCATTGATGGCAACCTTAAGCCCGCGCGCATGCGCCTTTTGCATGATTGCGCCAACGAGATTTGTCTCGTTTTGCACCAGAACAAGGCCCTCGCTGCCAAACGCCGCAAGCGCGCGGTCGATATAGTCTTCCGTCAGCGCCTGATTCGTGCCGCCATAGAGCAAAATGCAGTTTTGGCCCTTATTGTCCACCTGAATGATCGCGTGTCCGGAAACGCCGTCCGCCCGCTCCGTTAGCGAGAGATTAACCCCGTTTTCGCGAAGTTTTTCGTAAAGCATGTCCCCGTCACAGCCGATCATGCCCGCGTGCCAAACCTCCGCGCCGGCGCGCGCCGCGGCGACTGACTGATTGAGCCCTTTTCCGCCGCAATGTGTTTCCAACGACAGGCTGGATTTTGTTTCGCCGGGCTGAACAAACGCATCCACACGGTAGACCTGGTCGAGGTTGAGAGAACCAAAGTTGAGAATTCTGGCCAAAGGTTGTGCCTCCGTTTCGTTTTCGATCGCGATTATGATAAAATGAGTTCGTACTATTTTAACACATTTTCAGCATCAATTTTGTTGGATAAGGAGCGAATCGACATGCCGCAATTACAACCGCATATCCGTCTGGATCAAAATCACGGCGCGGTCTGCGCGCTACTACCGGGAGATCCCGCGCGGCTCGACCGCATCAAAGCGTTTTTAACCGATATTCGGGAGCTTGCCTACAATCGGGAATATCGAAGCCTCGTTGGCAGTTACAATGGCGTAGCCGTGCTCGCAGTGTCGACCGGCATCGGCGGGGCTTCCGCCGGAATCGCCGTCGAAGAACTGAACAATCTTGGCGTGAAAAACATGATCCGCATCGGTAGCTGCGGCGCGCTTCAGCCGAAGGTGAAGATCGGCGATCTGATTTTGGTCAGCGGCGCGGTGCGGGATGACGGCGCGAGCAAGACCTATATCAACCCGGTCTTTCCCGCCGTGCCGGACAGCGAGTTGCTCTTTGCCTGTGTTTCCGCCGCAAAAGAGCGCGGTTTTCGCTATCATACGGGTATCGCGCGCAGTCACGACAGTTTTTACACCGATCAGGAGACTGAGATAGACGCGTACTGGTCCAAGCGCGGTGTGCTCGGCGCAGATATGGAGACTGCGGCGCTCTATACGATCGGGCACCTGCGCAATATCCGCACGATGAGCATTCTCAACAACGTCGTCGCCTTTGAGACCGACACGCTGGACGCCATCGGCAGCTATGTGGACGGCGAAACCGCCGCCATGCAAGGCGAGGCGCACGAGATTCTGACCGCGCTGGATGCGTTTGCGGAAATCTGCCGATAACAATCCCGCTCGATGCGTAACAAACGGCCTTTGCCCAGCGGCAAAGGCCGTTTTTGTGTTATACTCCGTACTTTGCCATGATTTCAAACACACGCCGTTTGAACACGTCCCGATCCACATTTGTCACAACAAAGGCGTTGTGTTCCATCTGCTTGTCGCTGTAGAGATCGGTCACGGTCTTTCCGCGCGTGAGCTTTCCCTTCGTCTCCACACGCACGCCCGCGAAATCGGTTCGAAAATAGCTGTCGTCGTCCGCATACAGTACCGTCACGGGATCATGAAACGCAACCCCGCCGAGCTTGTAGGTGCGGTAGAACTTCAGGATGCCCTGCATCACGTCCCGCGCAAATACCGCCTGCTTGTTGCCGAGCGCGGCGAGTTCGTCGAGCTCCTCCGCGGTCAGATACGCGCGCATGGTGACGTCCAGCCCGCACATCGTAACCGGAGCCCCACAGGTAAACACCATGTCGGCAGCCTCCGGGTCAGCGTACACGTTGAACTCGGCGGAGGGCGTTACGTTTCCGCCGACCGCCGCGCCACCCATGATCACGATTCGCTTGAGGAGTTTCGGCAACTCCTTATATTTCGCAACCGCGAGCGCGAGGTTGGTGAGCGGGCCGATCGCAACCACGGTCAGCTCGCCTTCATACTTCTTTGCGTATTCATAGATCGCGTCCCACGCAGGCATCGCTTCCGGCTCACGCTTTGGTTTTGGAAGCACCATATCGTTGAGTCCGTTTTGCCCGTGGACGTGGTGCGCTGTGACGGCCTCGTAAAGCAGCGGTTTTTCCGCTCCCATATAGACAGGAATGTGTTCCATACCCGCAAGTTCCAGCACCTGCAGCGTGTTGCGGGTGGTGTGCTCCACCTCGACATTGCCCGCGACGGTGGTCACCGCCTTGAGTTCCAAGGTGTTGAGGTACTTCGTGAGCAGGATGGCGACCGCGTCGTCCACGCCCGTGTCGCAGTCCAGCAGCATCGGTAGCTTGTTCATCCGCTTACGCCTCCTTCCCGTAGTGCTGCGCCGCTTCCACGAGCAGATCGACAAACGCTAACCGGTCAATGCCCATAATCACGCGCGCGTTGGCGGGTTTATTGAGCACGCCGAGCTTATCGCCCACCGTTGTGCCGCGGCAATAGTCGCCGGTCAGCTCAATCTCCACATACATATCCACCATCGTCATGATCTCGGGCTTGATCAGCGCCGCGACCGCGACCGCGTCATGTACGGGAGCCCCCGGATAGCCGATGCTGCGATGAAACCCATAGAAGAAGTCGAGCCATTCGGCAACGACCTTCGCCACGGGGTTTCCCACCGCGCGGATGCGTTCAAAGTCCTCCGGGAACACCAGCGCCTGTTCGGTAACGTCGAGACCTGCCATCGTGATCGGAACACCGCTACGAAATACCACGTCTGCCGCTTCCGGATCGACAAGGATATTAAATTCCGCTGCAGGCGTCCAGTTGCCAAAGTCGATGCCGCCGCCCATGAGGTAGATATGGCGAATCTTGTTCTTGAGATGCGGATACAACAGCAACAGCGTCGCAACGTTGGTGAGCGGGCCTGTTGGAATCAGCACCACAGGCTCCTCGCTCGCTTCCAACACCTGCGCCATGAGCGTACAAGCGTCGATGTCCACCGGTTTGTTCTTGGGTTCCGGCAGTGCAGGACCGTCCAAGCCGGAGTTACCATGCACCGTAGGCGCGATGATCGCGTCCGCGACAAGGGGCTTGACTCTCCCCATTGCGAGCGGAACATTCAAGCCCACCAACGTCATGATGCGCCCTGCGTTATAGGTCGTCTTCTGTATGGTCTGATTGCCGCAGACCGACGTGACCGCCTTGATATCGAGCATGGGACTGGCGGTTGCCAGCACCCATGCGATGGCGTCGTCGTGTCCCGGATCGCCGTCCAGAATCACGGGGATCTTTTTGATTGCTTGACTTATCATACCTTCACCTCAGGATGTGCGGCTTTCACTTTTTTGACCCGCTTGATCGTGCTCGCCGCATAGATGACGAGGCCGAGGATTGTTACCACATATGGTATCAGCGAAACGAGATAGCTGGAGGCACCCTGCATGCCGCTGACCTTGGTACGCAGCGCCTGCGCCAGACCAAAGAGCAGCGAACTCAGCATCGCGCCGACGGGTTCTCCGCGGCCCATCGCCTGCGCCGCGAGCGCGATGAAACCGCGTCCCGCGACCATGCCACTGTTCCAGCCCTGCGAATAGTACATGGACATAAACGCGCCGCCAAGACCCGCGAGTGTGCCGGAGAGCGCGAGTGCAATATATTTGATCTTGAGCACGCTGACGCCGACGCTGGAGGCCGCGTTTGAGTTCTCGCCCACCGCGCGGATATTGAGGCCCAGCGGTGTGCGGTACAGCAGCAGCCAGATCAGCCAAACCAGCAGGAATGCAACATAGGTTAGCACCGCGTGACCGCTCACGATATCGCCCAAAATCGGAATATCCTTGATCAACGGAATGTTGACCGTCGGAATCAGGATATTCGGGCTCACCAGCGCGCCCGTGTTGCCGCGCATGCCGGTAAACATATACAGGAGGAAGATCGTTCCGCCCGCACCCATCATGTTGACCGCGATACCGGCGAGGATGATGTCCGTCTTGAGCTTGAGCGCGAAGAAGCCCATCATGAGCCCCAGCAGCACGCCGATGAGCATCGCGCCGATCACGCCGACGAGCCAGCTCTGCGTCCAGTAACTAAACAGTACGCCAAACAGTGCGGAGATCATCATAATGCCCTCGAGGCCGATGTTAGTCACGCCCGCTTTTTCGGCGATGACCGCGCCCAGCGCCGCAAAGAGGATCGGCGCTGTGATGCGAATCACAGAGAAGAGAAACTCCGTCTTAAAGATGGTGTCCAGCAGTTGTCCCCACATTATTCGGCACCCCCTTCCAGATGGGCGGCGGCTTTCGCAAGATCCGCCTGCGTGTTTTTCACCACAATCTTCTGGCGATAGCCGCTAAGAAACTGCTCCGCGGCGAAGAAGAGGAAGATCGCAGCCTGAATGATGTCGATCATTTCGCTCGGCACGTCGCAGTACGTTGCCATCAGCTGGCAACCCTTGTTGAGGTACGCGATGAAAAACGCGGCGAGCGGAACGAGCAAAGGATTGTTTTTTGCGAGGATAGCGATGGTCACGCCCGTCCAGCCATAGCCCGGCAGCTCCTTCCAGAGGAAGGTGGTATAGCGTCCCAGCACCTCTATGCCACCGCCGATGCCAGAGAGCATGCCGCCGATCACCTGCGCAAGCACGATCGTGCCGCCGACCTTCATACCGGAGTATTTCGAAAACGCCTGATTGATGCCGATCATGCGAATTGCATAGCCCCAGCGCGTGCGATACATCAACATCGCGATGATCACCACAAACACGAGAGCCACTACAAATCCCCAGGTCAGCTTACTGCCGCCCGGCACCAGAGAGCCGATTCTTGCGGTCTCCGCAAAGGCGTAGGTCTGGGTAGAGCCCTTGCTGCGGTCGGCAAAGTTGTAGTTGAGGAAATGCAGCACGACGTACATACAAACATAGTTGAGCATGAGGCTTGTGACCATCTCGCTTGCTCCCAGCTTGACCTTCAAGAGCGCGGGAATCAACATGATCAGGCCGCCGATCACCGCCGCGATCAGCACGCAGAGCACCGCGTGCCAGCCGGTGTTCATGTGGATGTAGATGCCTGCAAGCGCTGCCACAAACCCGCCCGCCATGACGATGCCCTCGCCGGCAAGGTTGAACTGGTTACTGGAGAACATCACGCAGACGGCAAGGCCTGTGAAGATCGTCGGAATCATTGCGGCGAGAATATTGTAGAAACCCTGCGTATTAAAGCTCGCAAGCCCGCCCTTGATGGAGATCAACGGCCCGATCAGCAGGTATCGCAACGCGGTAAACGGCTCATCGGAACTTAAAAAGATGAATATCGTGCCTACGCCAAGCGCGAGCAGTATCGCCGCGGCTCCGCGCACCAGCTCGAACCCGAACATTCTCCTATCTTTCATGACACACCCTCCCGATCTCCTCGTCGCTCTGCCGCTTGATGCCCAGCATATATTCGCCCATCATCTCGTCGTTGAGTTGGCTCGTGTCCTCAAAGTAGGCCGCGATCTTGCCGCCGTAGAGCACGATGAGGCTGTCGGAAAGCTCCATGACCTCGTTGAGGTCAGCGGAGACGAGCAGCACAGCGGTACCCGCGCGGGAGAGATCGACCAGTTTTTTACGGATGAACTCAGTCGCTCCCACGTCGATGCCGCGCGTGGGCTGGTCGGCGATGATCAGAGTCGGATCGCTGGAAAACTCGCGCGCAACGACGACCTTTTGAATGTTGCCGCCGGAGAGCATCTTCACCTTTTGATTCCTTGACTTACACAAGACCGTATAGTCCTGAATCAGTTGATCGCTCTCGGCGTGAATCGCCTTCATATCGAAAAGCGGACCTTTGTTGAAGCGCTTTTCCTCAAACCGATCGGAGATCATGTTTTCCTCGATGGTAGCGCTCTCCGCAATGCCATACGTCATGCGGTCTTCCGGCACGAGGGAAACGCCGAGCGCGCGAATCTTCGCCTGAGACGCGTTGATCAGATCCGAGCCGTTGACCGAGGCGGTTCCCGCATCCGGCTCATTGAGATCGAACAGCATATCGACGAGCTCGCGCTGTCCGTTGCCCTCCACGCCCGCGATGCCGAGGATTTCACCCTTTCGCACGTCGAAGGAGACGCCGTCGAGCATCTTCTTGTTCCATTCATTGGTATAGTGCAGGTTTCGTACCTTCAGCACCACATCCGTTGGAACGGCAGTGTCCTTCTGCACGTCGAGAATGACATCTCTGCCAACCATCAGGCGGGAGATCTCCTGCTCGGAGATCGAGGCGGTTTCGTACACACCCATCGATTTACCGCCGCGCATAATCGTCAGCCGGTCGGTGATCTGTTTGATTTCGTTGAGCTTGTGGGAGATGAAGATGATGGTGTAGCCCTGTTCTTTGAGATGAATGAGTTCGCGGAAGAGTTCCGTCGTCTCCTGCGTGGTCAACACCGCGGTCGGTTCGTCAAGAATTAGAATCTTCGCGCCGCGGATCAGCGCCTTTAGTATCTCCACCTTCTGTTTCATGCCGACGGGGATATCCGCAACCTTCGCGTCGGGATTGACCGCGAGGTTAAACTTCTCGGCATATTCGCGGGTCAGTTCCGTCGCCTTTTTTGCGTCGATGAAGATCCCGCTCTTCTTCGGCACCATGCCGAGCACGATGTTCTCCGCAACGGTAAGGCTCGGCACCAGCATGAAGTGCTGGTGAACCATGCCGATTCCATGCGCAATTGCGCTCATCGGACTCGTCAGCGAAACTTTTTCACCGTTTACGATGATTTCGCCTCCGGTCGGCTGCTCCAACCCGAAGAGAATCTTCATCAGCGTGCTCTTGCCCGCGCCGTTTTCGCCCATGAGCGCGTGAATTTCACCGCGGCGCACGGCAAAATCGACCTCCTGATTGGCGGCAATCCCGTTTGGATATACCTTGGTGATGCCCTTCATCTGGACGACGAGATCGTTTTGATTTTGTTCCATAGAGCTGCCCCTTTACATGGATTGCATATCGAAAACCGCTAAGCGGTCATGATTCCTAACAAAAAGCATAGAATGCGGATCGAAAAGCCGCAAAGCGGCAATCACAGCAAGCCTCGGGAAAAGAAAATTTAGATTTACAGATATCTTAATATAAAAGAGGCGTCAATTCAACGCCACGCCGGGAAGCACGGAAGAAATCGCGTGTTACTCGTCAAAAAATCATGTGTTTGGTTGGAACAAACCGGGGAAGAGCTTTTTGCCCTCCCCCGGTGTTGTATCAGTGAGACTGACTCAATGGTATCAAGGTATTGTCTTACGGCTTCATAGAATCGCGCAGCGCGATGACCGCATTGGTGTCGTCGCCGATGGCGGAGGGCACCACGATGCTGCCGTCTTTGATCGCGGCTTCAGCTGCCAGAACCTTGTCCTGAACGGCCTTGGGCGCAACGGTCGCGAAGTTCTTGTCGGTCACGATGCCTACGCCGCCTTCGGTGAGACCGAGGTTGACGAGCTTGCCCCAATAGGTGCGGCCCGCATCCCATTCGTCAAAGATCCAGATGATGGACTGACCGACGTTCTTGAGTCCCGAGGTCAGCGTGATGGCTGCGAGTTCGGGCGAGAAGGTTGCTTCCTGATCGGAGTCAACGCCGATGAACCAGGCTTTGCCGGATTCGAGAGCCGCTTCCGCAGCGCCGTTGCCGGAGAGACCCGCAACACCCCAGATGATGTCCGCTTTGTTATCGGAGATCATGGAGAGGCCCATTTCCTTGGCGGTTGCGGTGTCGACATAGCTGTTGACATAGCGGGTATCCACCTTGACTTCCGGATCAGTCGCTTTCACGCCCTCGAGGAAGCCGTAGAGGAAGTCGTTGATGACGGGGCTGTCCACGCCGCCGACGAAGCCGACGACTTTGTCCGCGTTGATGTTTTTCACGGAGGTGTCAGAGGTCGTTGCAGCCGCAAACACGCCGATGAGGTAACCCATGTCGTTCTGCTTATAGCTGATGTTGACGACGTTGGCATTTTCGCCGACAAAGGAGGTGTCGTCATAGATGAGGAACTTCTGATCCGGATACGCGGTCGCAACTTCCTTCAACTTTTCGGGCATCTGATACGTACCGACGATGATCAGATCATATTCGCCGGATTCGGCAACTTCGTAGAGGGTCTCCAGCCATTTGGGTTGATCTGCGTCCGTGCCACCCATCTCGATGGTCTTATAGGTGATACGTCCGGCATCCTGAAGGGCTTTCAGACCGGATTCAGCGGAGTCAAAAAAGGACTTGTCGCCGAGGTTGCCGTTGACAAGGCTGACGACGTTGTAGACCTTTTTGTCGCCCGCGGCTGCGGTTGCATCGGTGGCCGTCTTGCAGGCAAACATCGAGAATGCCACCAGCACGGTCAACAGGATCGCTACCATTTTCTTCATTTTTTGATTTTCCTCTCTTCTTCTGTTGATAGATTTGTCAATACAGATATGTGTTTTTCATCGTGAACGGGCAAATCCACGTAATCAGTTTAAATGGTATCAAATGAAAAGTCAACACGACCAAAATTCTTTGATGCAATCAATTTCAACCCGAAAAACGCGTCTGAACGCGCATATGATTCGTTTTTCGATTGGACGAACTGTCAAGCTCTTTCCTCGATTCCGCCTTGCTGCTATTTATTTCCGGCATCACGCATTCTGCTGTTCTTCTCATTTTTCGCTCGTCGTTTCACAAGAGAATTGCCGCGATGGTTTCTGTCCAGCGCGGCAATATTGGAGGATGCGCCCCGAATCACTGCGGCACGATTGGCGGCTGCTCGCGGTCATACAGCTTGCCGGGAACCGGCGGCTGATCCGCGCAGTTCAGCAGTTCCCAAACCGTAACCAGCTGATAGCCTTCGGCAATGAGCTTCGGTACGATGATTCTGACCGCATCAACCATGTTTGCGTGCGTGTCGTGCAGCAGTACGATATCGCCGTCCTCCAACACATCGCCGTCCACAATCTGCTTTTCCACATTCTGCGCTATCTTCTTGGCGTCGATTTCATGCACGTTTCCGCTCTGCGACCAGAGGATGATCATCATATCGTTTTCTCGTGTCACGCGCATCGCCTCGAAGGTATACTGCCCGCCCGGCGGACGGAAGCAATGCGGATATGCCCCGATGATGTCAAATATTGCTTTGTTTGTGTTCTTTATTTCATACCGAACGCTAACGTAGTTTTGTCCCGGCAGCAACTCGTGCGACCAGGTATGATTCGCAATTTCGCTGCCCTGGGCAACCGCGCGGCGCAGGATATCCTGCTTTACCTCGTCTCCGAGCCGCCAGCCGAGGACAAAGAACGTCGCCCTTGCATTATACTCATCCAGAATATCCAGAATTTTGTCGGTGATCCCCTGTTTGGGGCCGTCGTCAAACGTCAGCGCAACCATTGGTTTGTTGGGATCGATATACATGCGCTGAATCTCGCGCTCGATCTCTTCCTCCGGTTCATTCGGGCGATATCGCCGTATAAACGTTCGAATCTGCTCGTTGCGCGCCTCATACCACGCTGCGTCAATCGTTGGTAAGGGTGAAGAAGTCGGCGTAGCGCTCGCGCGCGTCCGAGGCGTCGGCGGTGCAGGCTTCGCGGTTTCGGTTTCGTCTTGATATACCGTGGCCTTTTCACTCTTTGGCGCGGGTGCGCGCGGCGCGCACGGAATCCGCTGGCAGCCAGATATCTGCGTTAGGAGCAAAGCGGTGCAAAGCACCGCGAATCCTCGTTTCATATTTCCCCCCAAGAAACGCGTGATATCGTATTATATCATGCTAGTTTGGTTTGAAATGCGGATCGATCAAAGATCGCCTTTGTTTTTTTCATCCGGCGCTCGGCAAGCACCGTTTCGCTTGACATTTGATCAGTGGATTTGTAAGGTTATTGTGACCCAATTGACTGACGATGAAGGAGCCCTTCTATATGATCCATAAAGCCTCCGCGGCACTGGTCCTGATCCTTGCGTTCTTCTGCTTTGCTTGCGCTCCTGCACCCGCCAGAAAGGCGATTGAGGCCACGGCTCTACCCACAGCCACCTTACAACCAACGGCGGCGCAAACGCCGGAACCGACTGCGATCCACACCCCGGAACCGACGCCGGAGCCGGTCGTGATCGACACCGCCATGAGCGAAAAGCTCTTTACGACCAATCGAGTCACCGTAACCGTAACCGGCGTTCATTTCAGCGAAAACGATCGGACTTCCTTCGACCTTTCGATTGAGAACGCGTCGGCCTCCTCCGTCTCTCTCAAGCTGGACGGCGTCTGCCTCAACGACTGGCAGGTGGAAGGCGTTCTGACGGATGCAGAGCAAGTTGCAGGCGGCGAAACGCGCGCCGCAAGCGTCGCCTTCAGCTTTGCGGACAATCCTTCAGCTACTTACATGAATATCTCCGCGCTCGCAGGCTTTACGCTTGACTTCAACGTCGTCGACGACGCGAGCGGAAAATATCTCACCACGCGCATCAGCTCCACCGTCGCCATGCCGGATGCCGTCGCTGTCGCGTCTCCTGCGGAGAACACAACGCTCGTTTACGAGGACAGTAGCATCGCGGTTTACCTGCAGGGCATCGACGGCACGCTGCAAGACACGCGCGTGCTGCTTTATAAGAAACCGAAAGCCGTGTGGAAGAGCGTGACGGTCGACCCCGTCTACGCCGGATATACCAACATCGTCAACCGCACTTACACCATCAACACAGGCAAGTATCTGTTGCTCGCACTGGATGGAACCGAAGTGATGACACGACAGAATATCACCGCGCTTTCCCAGCTCGACCTCTATCTGACGCTGGCGCTCAACGACGGAAGGCTCAATCGCCCCGTCCTCGCCTCCATCGTCGACCCGAATGTGACCGAAACTGTCTCGAACCCGCCGGAGGCAGGCCCGATCGTCTATCAAAGTGAGCTTTCCTATTTCATTTTCCGTAATATGGGTGTGACCCAAATTGACGGACACGAGGCGCTCCTCCTCGATTTTGAGAATATCACGCAACATTACATCAAGCAGCTCGATATTACGGCATATGCTTCCAACCCCAGGATCACGATCGATGGAACGGCATATCCACTCATGACCTATTGCACGAACTGCTACCCGACGACGCACGGCTATCTGCTCCTTTGGCCGGAAGGCGCGCCGGAGGGAACGCTGACCGGCGCAAAAAGTGTGAGCGTTGGACTCAAAGTCTCCCGCATCAACGCGGGTCATCTCGACCCGATCGTGGACACCGGTAATTTCACGATAGACCTGACAAAGTAACGAGATTCAGCCAACCGCCAGCGGGGGACCTTTCCCCGCTGCTTTTTTTGCGCACTCGCACTGACATAATCACGCCCAAATCTTACATACATTCTTCAAATACATACTATTGAAAGTACAAATTGATTTCCTATACTGATACCACAACAGAAAGATGCGATTGTGATTTGTATCGTTTATCAATCGGTTCTACCGGAGCAAGAACCAACACACCCTTGTTTGACGGAATACTTCAAGTAAGATAGAACGCGGCGCGATCACGCACAATCAAGACGAATTTCAACATCTCTCGAAAGGAGCGAACGAACATGGACCAAAACAACGATTGGTACGAACGTTATTCTTCCCCCACCCCACAGGACAATGGCACGCGCGCACAGCGAAGCCGTGAGCCGCACGGCGTACGCATCTCAACACTGATCGTGTTTATGATGGTCGCGGTTCTACTCGGCGGTTTACTCGGCGGTCTCTACACAAGACAGTATGTCGACCAGCAGTTATCCGCCCTCGAGGCGAAACAGTCGTCAGCGAGCAGCGCAATCAAGGAAGCAGACGCAAGCGGCGCAAACGCCGGACTGACTAACGCCTCCGCAAGCAGCTTTGCAACCACCTTCAGCAAGGCGCAAATCATCGAACTCACCGCGCCTTCTGTGGTCGGTATCGATACTTACTACACCGCAAGCGGCAACTTCGGTTTCTCGTTTGGCAACGGGAACAGCGATAACAACAGCCAGCAGGTACAGGCAGGCAGCGGCAGCGGTATTATTCTCACCAGCGACGGCTATATCGTCACCTGCAAACACGTCGTAAACGGTGCGGAGACGATCAAAGTCATTCTCAATGACGACAAGGAGTATGACGCGAAGCTGATCGGTTCCGACACACGCAGCGACCTTGCCGTACTCAAGATCGAGGCAACAGGGCTCTCTCCCGCAACGCTGGGTGATTCCGACATGCTGACGGTTGGCGAAGACGTCATCGCCATCGGCAACCCGCTTGGCGAACTGCGCGGAACCGCGACCAGCGGTATCGTCAGCGCGCTGAGCCGTGAAGTCACGGTCGAAAATACCTCTATGAAGCTGATTCAGACGGATGCGGCCATCAGTCCGGGTAACTCCGGCGGCGGTCTCTTTAACGCCAGCGGTTCGCTGATTGGCATCGTAAACGCGAAAGCCAGCAGCAGCAACTCCGAAGGCCTTGGCTTCGCCATTCCGGTGAGCAGCGTGAAGACGATCATCTCGAACCTTATCGACCATGGCTACGTGCTCGGCAGGGCGTATCTCGGCGTGTATACGCAGGATGTAACGCTTTCTTCCGATACAAACAGCGGTAACAGCAGCTTCTTCGGAAACTTCTTCGGCGGCGGCACCACCTGCGTGCAGATCGCACAGATCGTCTCCGGCAGCGCGGCGGAAAAAGCCGGCCTGAAAACAGGCGATTTGATTCTAAAGGTGGATGACACCGAGATTACCTCAAACACCGCGCTGGCGAGCATCATCAGTGGCTACAACTCGGGCGACACTGCGACGCTGACCATTCAGCGCGACGGCAAGCAGCAGACCGTCTCCGTCACCTTCGGCGAATATATACCTGAAGAGCAGTAATCCGCTTCTTCCTGATGGGACATAAGGTCATCTCGCCCGACATGATTTCTGGCGATGACATAGCGCCGTAAGGTCCCCTCTTTGCGGCGCACCCCCGGTTACGATACGCGAAAACCGTCCATCCCCCCCGGACGGTTTTCGCGCGGGGGAAAGCCAAAAGATCCCGCAGTGCTGCATAGAGCGCAGTATTGCGGAATCTTTTAATATGTCGTGATAGTCAATCTATTGGAAACAGCGTCTACGTTTCAAAGAGGCTGATTTGCTTCTCTTTCGTTTCAAACGTCCAAAGATACCGAAACACATCGTCTGTTCGCCACAGGATTCCGTGTTCCTGACACGCTTTTCGAAAGATCTCCATCAGTTTCGCGTTGTTCGGGCTATTGCAGACATACGCGTTGCCAAACGTGAGGATATATTGCTGTTTCACGCCGGGAAACTCCCGATCCAGTGCGGTGTAAAAATACTCGCGGTCGCCTTCGCGTAAGGTAACCCCGAAGCCAAAGCTTAATATGCCCTTCACGCCTGCCTGCACGCAGTAATCGAGCAAGCCCAGCAGGTTTTCTTCCGTGTCGTTGATAAAAGGGAGAATTGGGGTCAGCCATACCACCGTCGGAATACCCGCCTCTTTGAGCCGCAGGAGCATCTCAAAGCGCTCCCGCGTAGACGAAACGTGCGGCTCAATCTTTTTACAAAGCGTCTCGTCATATGTGGTCAGCGTGGTTTGCACGACGCACTTCGTTCGCTCGTTGATACGCACGAGCAGGTCGATGTCACGCAGCAGCTTCGCGGATTTGGTCAGAATCGCGAGACCAAAGCCGTATCGTTCGATCAGCTCAATGCTCTGGCGCGTCAGCTTTAACTCCGTTTCCAGCGGAATATAGGGATCGCACATCGATCCTGTGCCAATCATGCACGGCTGGCGCTTTTTTCGTAGTTGCTGCTCCAGTATTTTCACCGCATCGCGCTTGACCTCGATGTCCTCAAAGTCGTGATCAAACTGATAGCATTTGCTCCTGCTGTCGCAATAGATGCATCCATGGGTGCATCCGCGGTAGAGGTTCATGCCGTTTTGCGGCGAGAGGATGGTCTTGTAGTCGGCGTAATGCATTGTTCCTCTCCTTCCGCATTTTCTCCAGTATAGCAAAAGAAACCTGACAAATACATGTCAAGGCTTCCCAATTCGTAAGCAAAATCCGTATATGTGACTCAAAGTGTTCTTTTTCGCTTCACGATCCCATTATCTTAACAAAACCGCAAATTATGGTAACACTTTGTTCCGCGTTTCGTCGCATTCGCTTCATAACAATTGCGTATCCTTACTGTATGATCACAAATTCGAAGACAGCTCGCTCAAAAAAGAAGCGCTTGCTGACGATTCTAGCGGTTCTCTTGCTGCTTACTCTCCTGCTGCCGCTTGGTATCAGCGCGTTTGTATGTGGCTCCGTCAAGGATCAAATCATCATGCTCGACGAGGCGGCAAAGCTCGACGCGGACGCAATTCTCGTGCTTGGCGCGCGTGTTTGGGACAGCGGAAGGCCCAGCGGCATTCTCGAAGACCGGCTCATAACGGGCATCTCCGCCTATCAAGCCGGTGCTTCCAACAGGCTCTTGATGAGCGGCGACCATGGTCAGGACGACTACGACGAGGTCAATGCGATGAAAGACTATGCACTGGAGCAAGGCATTCCCAGCGAAAATGTCTTTATGGATCACGCGGGATTTTCCACATATGAGAGCGTCTACCGCGCGCGAGATATCTTTCAAGTTAAGACGGTGTTGATCGTCACGCAGGAATACCACCTTTACCGCGCGCTCTATATTGCACGTGCGCTCGGACTAAACGCGTATGGAGTCGCAGCCGACCTAAGCACATACCCCGGTATGGTGCGATTTGAGGCAAGAGAAATCCTTGCGCGGCTCAAAGACTTTGTCTATACGCTGATACAACCGTTGCCGACCTATCTCGGCGACGTCATTCCCATCACCGGCGACGGCAACGCGACGAACGGCTAACTTCCTTTTCTTCTTACTTTTCTTGAAAGAAAAGGAAGTAAAAGAACTTATGAGATACAAGACTGTTTCTTACCAGTAGTAAAGCTAAGGGATATCTTAAGTAGTTAAAAGAGAACTTTTCATGCAAAGAGAGGCTCGCGCATGCGAGCCTCTCTTGTGTGTTGCTATTCTTATTTATCCAGGATCTCGGTGACGACGCCGGAGGCAACCGTTCTGCCGCCTTCGCGGATAGCGAAGCGCAGGCCCGGCTCGATCGCGATCGTCGTGATCAGCTGGATGTTCATGTCGATGTGGTCGCCAGGCATAACCATCTCAACGCCTGCCGGCAGTTCGATGGAACCCGTCACGTCCGTCGTGCGGAAGTAGAACTGCGGACGATAGCCCGAGAAAAACGGCGTATGACGGCCGCCTTCTTCTTTCGTCAACACGTACACGCGACCCATGAAGTGCGTGTGCGGGTGGATCGAGTTCGGCTTCGCCAGAACCTGGCCGCGCTCGATGTCCGTGCGCTGTACG
Source organism: Christensenellaceae bacterium (assembly GCA_963665375.2). GTDB lineage: Bacteria > Bacillota > Clostridia > Christensenellales > CAG-138 > UBA7703. The sequence continues at coordinate 387,569 of CAXXUL010000004.1, read as the reverse complement.
CCGCGAAGCAGGGCACCGATGTTGTCGCCCGCGATCGCCTGATCCAGCTGCTTACGGAACATTTCAACGCCGGTCACGACGACCGAGCGGGTTGCTTCCGCGAGGCCTACGATTTCCACTGTGTCGCCGACCTTGACCGTTCCGCGCTCCACGCGGCCCGTCGCGACCGTACCACGGCCCGTGATCGTGAACACGTCTTCAACCGGCATCAGGAAAGGCTTGTCTACCGCGCGCTCCGGCGTCGGGATATAGCTGTCTACCGCATCCATCAGGTCGAACAGGCACTTGCACTCCGGCGTTTCCAGTGCCTTCTTGCCTTCCAGCAGCGCTTCCATCGCCAGCAGCGCGCTGCCTTTGATGATCGGGATTTCGTCGCCCGGGAATTCATACGTGCTCAGCAGTTCGCGGATTTCCATCTCGACCAGCTCCAGCAGTTCCGGATCGTCGACCTGGTCGATCTTGTTCATGAACACGATGATGTACGGCACACCGACCTGACGCGCAAGCAGGATGTGCTCGCGGGTCTGCGGCATCGGGCCGTCCGCCGCGCTCACAACCAGAATCGCGCCATCCATCTGCGCGGCACCCGTGATCATGTTCTTGACGTAGTCCGCGTGCCCTGGGCAGTCGACGTGCGCATAGTGACGCGACTTCGTCTCGTACTCTACGTGCGCCGTGTTGATCGTGATTCCACGCGCTTTCTCTTCCGGCGCCTTGTCGATTTCGTCATACTTCATCGCCTTGGCTTCGCCCTGCTGGGACAGCGCCATCGTGATCGCCGCCGTCAGCGTCGTCTTGCCGTGGTCAACGTGGCCGATTGTGCCTACGTTTACGTGCGGCTTATTCCGTTCGAATTTTGCCTTTGCCATAAAAGTCTCCTCTTTTCTAAATCAATCGTTTGAATAACGCTTCTATTCCATCTGCTGCAATCAGCAGATTCATGACTTTACAGTTTATATTCCTTCTTGCCAACCACGTTTTCCGCAATCGACCTCGGAACTTCTTCATAGTGCGCAAACTGCATGGTAAACGTTCCGCGGCCCTGCGTGCGGCTGCGTAGGTCGGTGGCATAGCCGAACATCTCGGAGAGCGGCACAAGCGCATCAATCACCTGAACGTTCTGACGGGTCTCCATGCCGCTGAGCTTGCCGCGGCGGGAGGTGATGTTGCCCATCACGTCGCCAAGGTAGTCTTCCGGCACGAGCACTTCCACCTTCATCATCGGCTCAAGCAGCGCGCACTGCGCTTTTTCGAGTGCCTCCTTGATGGCGAGAGAACCGGCGATGGTAAACGCCATTTCGGAGGAGTCGACCTCGTGATAGGAACCGTCCAGCAGTGTTGCCTGCACGTCGACCACTTCGTAGCCGCCGAGCTTGCCGCTCTTGAGCGCTTCGCGCATGCCCTTGTCGACCGCGGGAATGTATTCTCTCGGAATCACACCGCCGACGATCTTGTCGACAAACTCGTAGCCCGCACCCGGTTCACGCGGGGCAAGCTCGATCACAACGTGACCGTACTGACCGCGTCCGCCCGACTGGCGGACATAACGGCTCTCCGCCTTGACGGGTGCCTTGATGGTCTCTTTGTAAGAAACCTGCGGGTTGCCGACGCGCGCTTCCACATGGAACTCGCGGATCATACGATCGACGATGATTTCCAGATGCAGCTCACCCATGCCCGCGATGATGGTTTGCCCCGTCTCTGTGTCCGTATAGGTGCGGAACGTCGGGTCTTCTTCGGCGAGCTTGATGAGCGCTAAGCTCATCTTCTCCTGGCCGGCCTTCGTCTTGGGTTCGATGGCAACCTGGATGACGGGTTCGGGGAAATCCATGCTCTCTAAGAGCATCTGGTAGTTCTCCGTGCAGAGCGTATCGCCTGTCCCGGTGTCCTTCATGCCGACCAGCGCCACGATGTCACCCGCGTGCGCCTCTTCAATCTCGGTACGCGTGTCGGCGTGCATCATCATGATGCGGCCTACGCGCTCGCGCTTGTTCTTGCTCGCGTTATAAATGTAGGAACCACTCTTCAGCGTTCCGCCGTAGACGCGGATAAACGAGAGCTTGCCGACGTAGGGATCCGACAGGATCTTAAACGCAAGCGCAGCAAACGGGCCGTCGTCACGCGGCTCGACAATGATCTCGCCTTCGCCGTTCTTATCGGTGCCTTTTGCAGGCGGAATATCCAAAGGACTCGGCAGATAGTCCACAATCGCGTTGAGCAGCGGCTGCACGCCTTTGTTGCGGTAGCTGGTGCCGCAGGTAACGGGCACAATTCTGCCGGAGAGCGTCGCTTTACGAATGCAGGGAATCAGCTCTTCCGCCGTAAACCATTCACCGCCGAAATACCGCTCCATCAGGTGCTCGTCTTCTTCGATGATGCTGTCCAGCAGCTTTGCGCGCTGTTCCTTGACAAGCGGCAGCATATCCGCGGGAATTTCTTCCTCACGCACATCCGTGCCATCGTCGTTATAGTAGACCTCCGCCTTCATCGCCACGAGGTCGATGATGCCGCGGAAATCCGCTTCCGAGCCGATGGGCAGCTGGATGGGCAGCGCGTTTGCGCCGAGGCGCTCGCGCATCATCGTGCAAACGTTATCAAAGTTCGCGCCCGTGATATCCATCTTGTTGACATAAGCGATACACGGCACGCCGTATTTTCTCGCCTGACGCCAAACCGTCTCGGACTGCGGTTCAACGCCGCCCTTTGCGCAGAAGACGGCAACCGCGCCGTCGAGTACGCGAAGCGAACGCTCAACCTCCATCGTGAAATCGACGTGGCCGGGCGTGTCGATGATGTTGATGCGGTGCGAACGCCAGTAAGCGGTCGTCGCGGCGGACGTAATCGTGATACCGCGCTCCTGCTCCTGAATCATATAATCCATGGCGGCCGCGCCTTCATGCACCTCGCCGATCTTGTGAATCTTGCCTGTGTAGTACAAAATTCGCTCGGTCGTCGTGGTTTTTCCTGCGTCAATGTGCGCCATGATCCCGATATTGCGGGTCTTTTCCAGTGAAGTATCTCTAGGCAAAATCGTTTCCCTTTACTCGTTACAAATTTGTTCCCGACAGTATTGCGCGGGTCTGCGGTTCGGATTGACTGCTCCGAACCGCAGGCCCGTGGCTGTTGATTCCTTAATTGCTTCCCGTGATCAGGCCGCTTTCGCGTGGATGAACCGGGACAATCCCTTCGTATGCAAGCCTTCTTCCGTAGAATAACGGAGGTTCGGCTTACCAGCGATAGTGCGCAAACGCCTTGTTCGCCTCGGCCATCTTGTGGGTGTCTTCCTTCTTTTTGAAGGCGTTGCCCTGGCTGTTGGCGCCGTCCATGATTTCGCCGGCAAGGCGCGCGCTGATGGTGCGCTCGCCGCGCTTACGCGCGAACGACACGAGCCAGCGAAGGCCAAGCGTCTGGCGACGCTCTGTACGGATCTCGATCGGCACCTGATAGGTGGCGCCGCCGACGCGGCGGGCTTTGACTTCGAGCACCGGCATGATGTTATTCATCGCCTGCTCAAAGACTTCGCCCGGTTCACGGCCGGTCTTTTCGCGGATGGAATCAAACGCATCATAAACCGCCTTTTGGGCGACACCGCGCTTGCCATCGTTCATCACCTGGTTGATGAGTTTGGTCACGACCACGCTATTGTAGATCGGGTCGGCCAGCACTTCACGCTTGGGAATAAATCCTCTTCTTGGCATGTTTCGACCCTCCCTTATTTCTTCTTCGCAGCTTGCTTCTGAACCTTCTTCGCACCGTAGAGCGAGCGGCTCTGCTTGCGGTTGGCAACGCCCGCGGTATCAAGTGCGCCGCGGATGATGTGGTAACGAACGCCCGGGAGGTCCTTAACGCGACCGCCGCGGATGAGCACAACGGAGTGCTCCTGCAGGTTGTGGCCGATGCCGGGAATGTATGCTGTACCCTCGAGGCCGTCGGTCAGACGGATACGGGCAATTTTACGCAGCGCGGAGTTCGGCTTCTTCGGGGTCATTGTACGGACCGCCGTGCAGACACCGCGGCGCTGCGGGCACTGCTTCAGAATAGGAGCCGTGGATTTGTACTCCACCTGCTCTCTGCCTTTACGAACCAATTGGTTGATGGTCGGCATGAATCAATCTCCTTCAATCTTTGTCATATCAAACTTATCTATCTCTATTACCGCTCCCTGCAACCCCTGTAGGAAGCATTGTATCCTGACTGTTCGCTTTCGATCGACTCGAAAGCTATCTTACCCGATTCTTGTTAAAAACAGGTCAGCAAATCGTTTGTTTTCGGTAAACTTCCGCAAAACCAGCATGTTTTGCGATGTCTTACGAGAAAACAGGAACCGCCAAAGCAGTATTTTATCAGCAATCATGCCGCTTGTCAAACGCTTTCTTCCTTATCTGCAAGGCTTTCTATATCTAGCGTCTGACGTAAACGGTCGACACAATTTTCACTCGGTTGGCTGCTCGCTGTCGCCGGTACCGAGGCCTTTGGCGAGTCTGCTCTTGCTAAAGAGCAACTTTGTGCGGCTCTTGGCGGTAATCGGCGACCAACCCATCTTGACCATTTCGGCAATGACCGGGTGGCGCAACACATCCGTCACCATCTCTTTTGACCAGGCGCGCTCCAAACCGTCCGTAATGAGCTTGCCCGCGATGACACCTATGAGTGTGACGATAATCCATGCTCCAAACGGTGCAAACATCGATAGATCCACCAAAGGATTTCGTACCGATTCCATAGAGAGCACGATCAGCGCCAAGATCCCGACGAGCACGGGAATGAACATCGTCATATATTCCATCGCGAGAAAGCGCCTGCGGCACTTCGGGCAAACACCCATCTGAACGGGAACCATGGTGCCGATGCGCGCCATGCGCTTGCCGAAGAGCCACTTTTGTACTCTACGCGGTTCGGGATGCGCCATGTCTAAAATGGCATAGCCGCGACGTTTCCCCTTGACGGGCGTCGTGCAAAACTGACACTCGCGCGATTCAAAGAGTCGCGCAATGCCACCCTGCGGCAGCAGCGTTTCGTAAAGATCGAGATCGCTGATGATCTCGGCCTTGTTCTCCGCGTCGCGAACGGTGCAGGCGGCGCAGGTATGCATGTTCAGCATCGCGCAGTACTTTGTACCGGAAAGCTCACAGTTCGGGTTGACTGGCAGATTTTCCATGTCTGCTCCTTTCGAGCGTCGAAGATGAGAAGCCGTCGCGCCGGAAGATACCCGGCGCGGCGGCCATATTGGAATGAATCATCCGGCTTATGCCAGTGCTTGTTACTTATTCTCCGTCACAACGACGTTGCGATAGCGGCGAAGGCCGATGCCGGCCGGAATCAGTTTGCCGATGATGACGTTTTCCTTGAGGCCGACGAGCGGATCGATCTTGCCCTTGATGGCGGCTTCGGTCAGCACGCGCGTCGTCTCCTGGAATGATGCCGCGGAGAGGAAGGAGTCCGTCGCGAGCGAAGCCTTGGTGATACCCAACAGCTTGCGCTTTGCGATTGCGGGCTTACCCTCTGCTTGAATGACGCGCTCGTTCTCTTCCTCGAAGCGGAAGATGTCGATGAGTTCGCCCGGCAGCATTGCGGTGTCGCCGTTCTCCTCGATCTGCACCTTACGGAGCATCTGGCGGATGATGACTTCGATGTGTTTATCCGAAATCTCAACACCCTGTAAGCGGTAAACGCTCTGCACTTCCTTTAAGAGGTAAGCCTGAACGCCTTTCACGCCCTTGATCTTGAGGATATCGTGCGGGTTCACGCTGCCTTCGGTGAGCTCGTCGCCCGCCTCAACCACGCTGCCATCCGCAACTTTGAGCTTGCTGCCAAACGGGATAAGGTAGCTTTCCGCTTCGCCATCCTCGTTGGTGACAACCGCCTCGCGGCGCTTCTTGCTGTCGTCGATGTGAATCACACCGTTGATCTCGCTGATGACGGCGAGGCCCTTGGGCTTACGCGCCTCAAAGAGTTCCTCGACGCGCGGGAGACCTTGCGTGATATCGTCCGCGCTGGCGACGCCGCCGGTGTGGAATGTACGCATCGTCAGCTGCGTGCCGGGTTCGCCGATGGCTTGCGCCGCGATGATGCCGACCGCTTCGCCGATGTTGACCGGAGTACCGGTGGCGAGGTTCGCGCCGTAGCACTTAGCGCAGACGCCGCGTTCCGCGCGGCAGGTAAAGACCGAGCGGCAGTGTACGCTCTTGAGACCGGCTTTTTCGATCGCTTCCGCTTGCTCGTAGGAGATCAGCGTGCCCGCCTCGACGATGACTTCGCCGGTTTCGGGGTGCTTGACCGCATCCACCGCATAGCGACCGATCACGCGGGAGCGCAGCGGCTCGATGAGCTTGTTGCCGTCCTTGATTTCGGTGAGCACCATGCCCTTGGGCGCCTCGCCACGGGTGGCAAAGCAATCTTCCTCGCGCACGATGACGTCCTGAGAAACGTCGACCAAACGGCGGGTGAGGTATCCGGAGTCCGCCGTACGAAGCGCAGTATCGGCAAGGCCTTTGCGCGCGCCGTGGGAGGAGATGAAGAATTCCAAAACCGAGAGACCTTCGCGGAAATTCGCGCGAATCGGAACCTCGATGATTTGGCCGCTCGGGTCCGCCATGAGTCCGCGCATACCGGCGAGCTGACGGATCTGTGCCGTGCTACCGCGCGCGCCGGAGTTCGCCATCATGTAGATGGGGTTGAATTCATCCAGCGAACTCATCAGTTTCTTTGCGACCTGATCCGTGGTCGCTTCCCAGACCTTGATCACGCGCTCTCTGCGCTCCGCGTTTGAGAGCATACCCATGCGGAAGAGTTCGTCGATTTCTACAATCTTGACCTCCGCGTCGGCGATCATCTGCTTCTTCTCGGCGGGAACCTGAATGTCCTGGAACCCGACGGTGATGCCGCCGCGCGTAGAGTAGGTAAAGCCGAGTTTCTTGATGCGGTCGAGCACCTGCGACGTCGTCGTTGGGCCGTACTTGCGGTAGCAGCTGTCAACGATGTTGCCGAGGTCCTTTTTCGCGACCAGTTTGTCGATCTCCAGCGTGAAGAGATTCTCTTCCTTCGTGCGATCGACCCCGCCGAGATCCTGTGGAATGGCGTTGTTAAAGATCACGCGGCCGACCGTGGTATCCACGACCTTCCGGCGCTTCTCGCCGTTCCATTCGCGCTCAAGACGGATTTTAACCCGCGCCTGCAGCGCGATTTCTCCGGTCTGGTACGCCATGACGGCTTCGTTTTCCGAGTGGAAAATCTTGCCTTCACCCTTTGCGCCGGGACGGATCATGGTCAGATAGTAGCAACCCATGACCATGTCCTGCGTCGGAGAGACGACAGGGCGGCCATCCTGTGGTTTTAAGATGTTGTTGCTTGCGAGCATGAGGAAGCGGGCTTCCGCCTGCGCCTCGACCGAAAGCGGTACGTGAACCGCCATCTGGTCTCCGTCGAAGTCCGCGTTGTACGCGGTGCAGACGAGCGGATGGAGCTTGAGCGCGCGACCCTCGACGAGGATCGGCTCAAACGCCTGAATGCCGAGTCTATGCAGCGTAGGTGCGCGGTTTAGGAGCACCGGATGATCTTTGATGACGTCTTCGAGTACGCCCCAGACGGCCTGGTCGACGCGTTCCACCATGCGCTTTGCGCCCTTGACGTTCTGCGCAAAGCCGCCCTTGACGAGCTTCTTCATGACGAAGGGCTTAAACAGCTCCAGCGCCATCTCTTTGGGCAAACCGCACTGATACATCTGCAGATCCGGTCCTACGACGATAACGCTACGGCCGGAATAGTCGACGCGCTTACCGAGCAGGTTCTGACGGAAACGGCCCTGTTTGCCGCGCAGCATGTCCGAAAGGGACTTGAGCGGGCGGTTGCCCGGGCCCGTGACGGGGCGCGTGCGGCGACCGTTGTCGATGAGCGAATCCACCGCTTCCTGCAGCATGCGCTTTTCGTTGCGGACGATAATGTCCGGCGCGCGCAGCTCAAGAAGTCTCTTGAGGCGGTTGTTGCGGTTGATCACGCGGCGGTAAAGATCGTTGAGGTCGCTGGTTGCAAAGCGACCGCCGTCGAGCTGCACCATCGGGCGGATTTCCGGCGGAATGACTGGAATCACCGTGAGGATGATCCATTCCGGCTTGTTGCCGCTGGTGATAAACGCTTCGACGACTTCGAGACGCTTGATCGCGTTCGCACGCTTCTGTCCGGAAGCGTTGTCGATCTCCGCGCGCAGTTCTTTTTCCAGTTTCGGCAAATCGAGCTGGGTGAGCAGTTCGCGGATTGCTTCCGCGCCCATGCCCGCGCGAAACGCCTTGGAACCATACTGCTCCTGCGCCTCGCGGTATTCTTTATCGGTCAATATTTGCTTGTAGTTCAGCGCGGTGTTGCCGGGATCGATGACCACATAGGCGCCAAAGTAGAGCACCTGCTCCAGCGAGCGCGGGCTCATATCCAGCAGCATCTTCATGCGGCACGGAATTCCCTTAAAATACCAGATATGGCTGACCGGAACCGCAAGCTCAATGTGACCCATGCGCTCGCGGCGAACCTTTGCGCGGGTGACTTCCACGCCGCACTTTTCGCAGACGATACCCTTGTATCTGCCTCGTTTATATCTGCCGCAATGGCACTCCCAGTCCTTCGTCGGCCCAAAGATTCGCTCACAGAAGAGTCCGTCTTTTTCCGGCTTGAGCGTACGGTAGTTGATCGTTTCCGGTTTTTTGACCTCGCCATGGGACCATTCGAGTATCTTCTCGGGCGATGCGAGCCCGATTTGCAACGCGTCAAAATTTGTCAATTCAAACACAGTCTATTTCTCCTTGCTGCCGCTTATTCGATGTCCTTGTCGATGTCGAGATCCAGCGTATCGGAAAGCTCGGCAAGATCTTCGTCCAACCCGTCGAGGCCCTCGTCCGCGGAATCGATCTCTTCGGTTACTGCGGGTTCCTCTTCGGAATCCTCGAAGTCGTCAAATTCGTCGAAGTCCTCCAGATCGTCCTCCTCCTCGTCGATCGGCGCGAAGGTAGGCGCATCTTCAAGGCCCGCGAGGTTGACGTCGATCGGCGCCACGTCGTCGTCGTCATCCTCATTGATGAAGATCTCATCACGCGTATCGGACAACACCTTGATGTCGAGCGCGAGGGATTGCAGTTCTTTGATGAGCACCTTAAACGACTCCGGCACGCCTGCGGGCGGCACGTTGTCGCCCTTGACGATCGCTTCGTAGGTCTTCACGCGGCCGACCACGTCGTCCGACTTGACCGTAAGGATCTCCTGCAGGGTATAGGCAGCGCCGTACGCTTCCAGTGCCCAGACTTCCATCTCGCCGAAGCGCTGGCCGCCGAACTGCGCCTTGCCGCCCAGAGGTTGCTGGGTGACCAGTGAGTACGGGCCGGTCGAGCGCGCGTGAATCTTGTCGTCGACAAGGTGCGCGAGCTTGAGGTAATACATATAGCCGACGGAGACGCGGTTTTCAAAGGGTTCTCCACTGCGTCCGTCATAGAGGGTCGTCTTGCCGTCCGAATTCAGACCGGCACTGACAAGCAGGTCTTTGATATCCGTCTCGGTCGCGCCGTCGAAGACCGGGGTCGCGATCTTGATGCCGAGGTTTTTGCACGCTGCGCCAAGATGCAGCTCCAGAACCTGACCGATGTTCATACGGGAAGGAACGCCAAGCGGATTCAGTACGATCTGCAGTGGCGTGCCATCCGGCAGGAAGGGCATGTCCTCTTCCGGCAGAATGCGGGAGATAACACCCTTGTTGCCGTGACGTCCCGCCATCTTGTCGCCGACGCTGATCTTGCGCTTCTGGGCGATGTAGACGCGGACCATCTGGTTGACGCCGGGGCTGAGTTCGTCTTTATGCTCGCGGGTGAAGATTTTCACATCCACCACGATACCGCCCTCGCCGTGCGGCACGCGCAGGCTGGTGTCGCGCACGTCGCGCGCTTTTTCGCCGAAGATGGCGCGAAGCAGGCGCTCTTCCGCGGTCAGCTCGGTCTCGCCTTTGGGGGTGACTTTGCCGACGAGAATATCGCCGCTGCGTACTTCCGCACCGGGGCGGATGATGCCGCTCTCGTCGAGCTGCGCCAGCGCGTCCTCACCGATATTCGGAATATCGCGTGTGATCTCTTCCGGCCCGAGCTTCGTGTCGCGGGCCTCTACCTCGTGCTCCTCAATATGGATGGAGGTAAACACGTCGTCCTTGACCAGTTTCTCGCTGATCAGAACCGCGTCCTCGTAGTTATAGCCTTCCCAGGTCATGAACCCGATCAGGATGTTTCTGCCCAGCGCAATTTCGCCGTTTTCGGTCGAGGCGCCGTCGGCGATCACATCGCCTCTGGTGATGATCTCTCCCTTGCGAACGATCGGGCGCTGGTTGAGGCAGGTGCCCTGGTTGCTGCGCTGGAACTTCGTGAGTTTATACACGTGCTCCACACCGATCTTGTCCGTAATCGTGATCGATTTGGCAGAAACGTGAGAAACTACGCCGTCTTCCTTCGCGATGAGCACGATGCCGGAGTCGTGCGCGGCCTTGTACTCCATGCCTGTCGCCACGATCGGAGATTCCGGAATGAGCAGCGGAACCGCCTGACGCTGCATGTTGGAACCCATCAGCGCGCGGTTTGCGTCGTCGTTTTCGAGGAAGGGGATCATCGCCGTCGCAACCGAAACCAGTTGCTTGGGAGAGACGTCCATATAGTCCACTTCCGTGGCCTTCACTTCGATGATCTGGTCGAGTAGGCGCGCGATGACGCGGTCTTTCTGGAACCAGTGCAGGTCTTCGTTGATCGGCTCGTTTGCCTGCGCCACGATGAAGTTATCCTCTTCGTCCGCAGTGAGGTATTCGATCTCGTCCGTGATCACGTGCTTCTTGCTGTCCACGCGGCGATACGGGGCTTCGATGAAACCGTACTCGTTGATGCGCGCATAGGTCGAAAGCGAGTTGATCAGTCCAATGTTCGGACCTTCAGGCGTCTCGATCGGGCACATACGGCCGTAATGCGAGAAGTGAACGTCGCGAACGTCGAACGTCGCACGTTCGCGGTTGAGGCCGCCCGGGCCGAGGGCCGAGAGACGGCGCTTATGCGTGAGTTCCGCCAGCGGGTTCGTCTGATCCATGAACTGGCTCAACTGCGAGGAGCCGAAGAACTCCTTGATCGCCGCGGTCACGGGGCGGATGTTGATGAGGTTACTGGGCATCGCGACATCCATGTCCTGCAGGCCCATGCGTTCGCGCACAACACGCTCGAGACGAGTGAGGCCCACGCGGATCTGGTTTTGCAGCAGTTCGCCGACGCTGCGGATGCGGCGGTTGCCAAGGTGGTCGATATCGTCCGTACGGCCGATGTCGTAAGGCATGCCAATCAGGTAAGAGATCGACGAGATCATGTCGTCCGGAATAATGTGCCGCGGAATGAGGTCGTAATAGCGCGACTTGAGCAGCGCCTTGAGCTCTTCCTTGGTCAGGCCTTCGCCTTCTTTGAGCGTTGCCTTGAGGGTTGGCAGATGGACGTCCTCATTGAGGCCCGCTTCCGCCGGATCAAACTCCAGCCACTCGTTGGCGCGCACAAAGTTGTTGCCGATGACCTTGACGCGGTTGTCACCCACCTGCAGCCAAACTTCGTTGATGCCGGCGTTCTGGATGTCTCCCGCGACAAAGCGGTCAATGGTCTGCCCCACCTCGGCGAGGATTTCGCCGGTAACGGGATGCACGATCGTCTCCGCCGCAATGTGGTTGCGAATCCGCGCGCGGATGGCAAGTTTCTTATTAAACTTATAGCGGCCTACGCGCGCCAAATCATACCGCTTGTCGAAGAACAGCGAGTTTAGCAGCGAGCGGGCGCTTTCTTCCGTCGGCGGCTCGCCGGGGCGCTGACGCTTGTAGATTTCGATGAGACCTTCCGCTTCGGAATGCGTCGGATCCTTCTGCAGAGTTGCGGAAAGACGCTCGTCGTCGCCGAAGAGTTCGAGAATCTGCGGGTTGGAGCCGTAGCCCAGCGCGCGCACAAGGGCTGTGATGTGCACCTTGCGCTGACGGTCGATCTTGACATAGAGCACGCCGTTGCTGTCGGTTTCATACTCCAACCACGCGCCGCGATTCGGAATCACCTGCGCGGAGAAGAGCTGCTTGCCGACCTTGTCGAAGCTCTCGGAAAAATACACGCCGGGCGAACGAACGAGCTGGGAGACGATTACGCGCTCCGCGCCGTTGATGATAAACGTGCCCTGCGGTGTCATGAGCGGAAAATCGCCCATGAAGACTTCCTGTTGCTTGACTTCGCCCGTTTCCTTGTTGATCAGGCGCACGGTAACACGAAGCGGAGCCGCGTAGTTTACGTCGCGCTCCTTGCTTTCTTCCATCGAGTATTTGGGTGCGTCTAAATCGATACGATAGTCGACAAACTCGAGTACGAGCTTGCCGGAATAGTCGGTAATCGGGGAAATATCGTCAAAAACCTCTTTCAGGTCCTCCTTCAAAAAACGATAATACGAATTCTTTTGGATCTCAATCAAATCCGGCATGTCGAGCACTTCCCGAATTCTGGAAAAGCTCTTTCGCGTCTGTCTGCCCATTTGAACGTCATGCATCATCGCGTACTCCCCTTGCCGGCACGGTTGCAGGCCGTACCTTCGCTTTTTTTCTGGCAAAAACCTTGGTAAAAAACTCAAATCGCACTATTGGTCAAAAAATGACCCATCGTCTTGTTTTCTTGCGAAAAACCCGCTGAAAAACCCGATTTTGGGCATATTCCGACATTTATGAGATCATAAGTCAATCATGAATGATATCATTCCCGAAGTGCTCTGTCAAGAAAAGATTCTAAAATATATTGCCCTTTTTTATAATTTTATTATATGATATTGAGAAATGTCCGTGTGATTGCATTTGTCAGGCCAATGGGCATACAAATAACGGCGTAACAATATAGCCACGAGTGAAAAGAACGGTCAGGATGCGTTCTCACGGCGAACCTGTGTTAAGAAAAAAAGAATCGGAACAGCGAGGTAAACGAGATATGGATTTGACAAGAGAACATGCGCTCTCCACGCTGAAGGCTTATACGAAAAGCGAAGCGCTGCTCAAGCACGCGTTTGCAGTTGAGGGCGTGATGCGCTATTTTGCGCGCGAAGCGGGCGAGGACGAGAACTATTGGGGCATCGTAGGATTATTACACGATGTGGACTATGAGCAGTGGCCGGAAGAGCACCTGAAAGTGGCCCCGCGTTTGCTTGCCGAGGCCGGTTATGACGAGGCGTTTATCCACGCGGTGCTCGCGCACGGCTGGGGACTCTGCGTCGATGTCAAGCCGGAGAAGCGGATGGAGACCGTGCTGTACACCATCGACGAGCTCACGGGACTCATCACGGCCGCGGCCTACATGCGCCCCAGCAGAAGCGTCATGGACATGGAAGTCTCCAGCGTGAAGAAAAAGTTTAAGGACAAGAAGTTTGCCGCGGGGGTCAATCGCGAGGTCATCCTGGGCGGCTGCGAACTGCTCGGCATGACACTCGACGACGTAATTCAAAAGAGCATCCTCGGCATGCAAGACGTTCACGAAACGCTGGGGATGTAAGGGTGATATAAAAAGCGTGAGCGGCTGGCGCCGCTCACGCTTTTTTTGCTTTTCGCAGGATGAACCTGTCTTCTGCTTAAGAGAGCAGCGGTTCAATCTCGGTTTTAATCCACCCGATCCGGTCTTTCACGTCCGGCTTGAGAAAGGCTTCCACGCAGACCACAATCCGCTCTTTTCGGTTCACATAGATCACGTTGCCGCCGTCTCCAAGTGCCGCGTAGCTGTCGGAATCGATGATCCACCAAAGATAGCCATACGCAAGGTTTCCCAGCTCGACCGCGCGGCTGTGTTCTCTCGTGCTCTCGGCAGCCCATGCGGCGGGAACGATCTGCTTGCCTTCCCAAACGCCACCATTGAGGTACAGCTGAGCGATCTTCGCCATCTCACGCGGAGAGAGGAACAGTCCCCAGCTCGCGAAGTTGTTCCCCTGCGGGTCAACCACCCAGCCACGCGTGTTTGGATCGCTCATGATCCTCCCGTGCTCTTCTTCGCTCCTGATGACGATGTTCTGCGAAACGCGAATCCCCAGCGGTTCAAACAGGTTTTCCTGCGCAAAGGCAAGCGCGCTTTGTCCGGTTGCCCGCGAGAGAATGCCTGAGAGGATATGCGTGCCCCCGATCGCGGCGTAGTGGAACGCGCCAATCGGTTTCTCCCCGCCCAGAAAGTCGAGCGCGGCACGAACCGGGTTCGGGCTCGTGAAAAAAAGCATGTACGGCTCGGTTTCATATTTATATGGCGCGGTCATTGTCAGCAGGTGTTTGATCGTAATGTGCTGAATCGTCTTTTCGTTTTGCAGAATCTCGTAATCCGGAAAAAAGTCCAGCACCTTCTGCTCGACACTGCGGATCAAGCCTTTCTCGATCGCGATCCCGATCAGCGCGGAAAAGACGCTCTTGGTCACCGAATATACATGCGCAGCGTTTTCCGCGGAGTAACCGTGAAAGTAGTTCTCATATCTCGTTTCCCCGTCTTTTTGGATCAGTATGCCAGTGATGTTGTCGTCGAGACGGTGAACCGCCTCTTGCAACATCTGTGTTTGATCTTGATTCATTTGTCGGTTTCTCCTTTTCTTTGGTTGCAAGGATATCCTTGTTTCAAAGCGTAAAGGCATTAAAAATTAGAATCAAGGCCTATTTAAAATAAAGTTTCAACTATTTTCTCGTGTATGTCCGAGCATAAAAAAAGACGGCGTTTACCGTCTTTCGAGAACTGTTTAGTTCTTCTTTGGTTTGAGATACCCTAGTATCACTTCCCACGCGCTCTTCATGAAATACCCCAGCGCGCCTTTGCCCTCCGCATGGTTGTCCAAATCAACGCTTGCCGCTCTGCTGCGCAAAAAGCCCACGCGATAGGCAAGGTTATGCTCCATCCACTCCAAAACGAGGTTATCCTCTGTCCGCTGCCACGCAGGGTCTGTCGGATACGCCGCGTTATAATCCATCATCGCACGGAGAATCTCCCGCTTGTCGCGGTTCTTGGGGATGCGGTAGGAATCATAGATCCGAAAGGACGGATTCTCGGAATAGCGGTCGTCGTAGACCACGGTTTCCCCGCGCGCGCGGCTAGCCGCCGCTTCGTCGCGATCCAGCGTAATCGTCAGTTTCCGTCCGCTCGGGAGCGTTTGTGCCGTTGTTCTTGTTTGCTGTTCCATGCAAAACAGCGTAACAATCCCGCGCGGTAAAGTCAACCGAAAACCTGTTGCGTGCGGGTGCGTAGCTTGCTTTTTTCCCGCCTGATGGGTATGATAATGGCAGCGTATTCGCGCAGGCATGCGCATGTATATGGAGGCAAAACGATGTACAAAACCTTGATCGACCAGCATTTTGACGAACAGCTTTCCTCTCTTGGCAAGCTCATTTCGTTTCCGAGCGTTTCCCAGGGCGAGCCGGAAGAAGGCATGCCGCTGGGCCGGCATATCCACGACGCGCTGACTTATACCCTCGACCTCGCCCGCGAAATGGGCTTTTCCGCTCGCTCGCTCGACGGCTACTGCGGCGTGATCGATTATGGCGAAGGCGACGAGATGCTCATGATCATGGCGCATCTGGACGTCGTGCCCACTGGCAACGGTTGGACGAGCGATCCCTTTACCCTCACGCAGAAGAACGGCCGGCTGATCGGTCGTGGCGTGATGGACGACAAAGGCCCCGCGATCTCCTCGCTCTACGCCCTCCGCGCCATCAAAGAGGCGGGCATTCCGCTCAAGCGTCGCGTTCGCATTTTTTTAGGCTGCGACGAAGAGCGCGGCTGGAGTTGCGTCGATCGCTACAAAAAGACCGAGCCGAACCCCACGCTGGCCTTCACGCCGGACGGGTCGTATCCGGTCATTAACTCCGAAAAGAACATCGGACAGACCACCTATACAAAGAAACTCTCTGGCAGCGAAGTCCGCATCTCCTGCGGCACCGCGCCAAACGTCATCCCCGGCGAGGCGGTGGCCTATCTGCCCTTTACGCCCGAACCCGTGGACGCCAAGCACGGTATGCTGCTAAGTGGCAACGACGAGGGCGAGTTGCGCGCCGTCGGCCGCGCGGGCCATGCCTCCACCCCGCAGGACGCGCAAAACGCGCTGCTTGCGCTGCTCGACGCGCTGAAGGAACAGCCGCTGAATGCGGAAGACCTCGCGACCGCGTCGTCGCTTGCGGCTCTCCTCGCGTTTGACCAGCATGGCGAAGCCTTCGGTCTCGACATTGCGGACGATTCCGGCAGGCTGACACTCTCCCCCAACATGATCGAATGGACGGAGGATTCCGTCACGATCACGCTGGATTGCCGCTTCCCGTTCAGCGTTTCGCCGGAGCAGCTGCTCGCGGCGGAGGACGAAAAGTTTGCGCAGATCGGCTTTACCCGCGTACACGAAAAAATCTCAAAAGGACACTATATCGATCCCAACTGCGAGCTGGTGAACACGCTTCTCGATATCTACAGCGAAGCCACCTGCAAAAAGGCAAAGCCGCTCTCCATCGGCGGCGGTACGTATGCCCGCTCGTTTGAAAACGCGGTTGCCTTCGGCGTAGAGCCGGAAGGCGAGGCCGCGCAGGCGCATATGCCGGACGAATCCTGCACGGTCGAAAGCGTCCGCTTCGATACGAAGCTCATCGCCGAGGCGATCAAACGTCTGGCGGGGAAATAACCGATTTTGAGCCAACAAAAAAGAGGCACTCGCCTCTTTTTTTGTTGTTCTGTGTTAGATTGCTTTTTCGTAGATCGTTTTTGCGTCCGCCTCGTAGATCTTCTTGAGTCCGCCGACGGGACGATCCGAGCCGTCCGGCGCGTGGGTGACCACCCGCGCCATGTCCGCAATCTGCGCGGGATCGACGCCGAGTTTGACGAGCCTGCTCGGCAGACCAAGCCGCGAATAGAACGTTTCCAACGCGGAGATTCCGCTCTCGATCGTGGCGGCGACGGCCTTGGGTTGATCCTCCTGCCCCATAATGCGCACGGAGAAATCGTAAAAGCGCTTTGGGTTCACGCGCCAGACATAGCGCATCCATGCGGGCGTGAGCACCGCAAGCCCCGCGCCGTGGGTCACACCAAAGCGCGCGGTGAGCTCATGATCCAACTTGTGGCAGGCCCAGTCCTGCTCTCTGCCAACGCCCAGCATGTTATTGTGCGCAACCGTGCCGGAGAGCGCAACCTGACACCACGAATCGTAATCCGTCGGGTCTTTGACCACCTTTTCGCCGAACGTGAGCAGGGTTCTCAGCGTCGCCTCGCTCAGCGCATCCGAAAGCTCCGTGTGTTCGGTATTCGAAAAATACCGCTCGAAGATATGGCTCATCATGTCCGCAACGCCGGAAGCAATCTGAAACTTCGGAATGCTCTCAAACAGCGTCGGATCGATCACGGAAAGCACCGGACGATTCCATTCGCGATTGTACCCGCACTTCTTGTGCGTTTTGTAGTTGCTCAACACGGTGCTGTTGCTGCCTTCCGATCCCGCGGCGGGAAAAGTCAACAAGCACGCAACAGGGTACGATCCCTTGGTCTCCAGCTGCTTTTCGTAGACTTCCCAGATATCAAGGTCGGGATTTTTCAGTCCCAGCGCGATGCCTTTGCCGGAGTCGATGACGGAGCCGCCGCCAACGCAGAGCACAAGCTCCACGTTTTCTTTTTTCGCGAGTGCGATGCCTTCGCGCACCAATTCGACATCCGGGTTCGGTATGACCCCGCCGAGGGTCACGTAAGAAACGCCGGAGGCGCTGAGTGAATCGGTCACTCTCTTGAGTAAGCCGTCTTTCACCACGCGATCACTGCCGTAATGAACCAGAACCTTTTGGGCCAGCGGTGCGATATGGGCGCCGATCTGATCCGCCGTGCCTTTGCCAACGATAAGGCGCGTCGGAGAGTAAAATTCAAAATTCAACATGTCTTGATTTCTTCGCTCCTACTATGATGTGTTTTGACAGGACAATCCACGAAATCCCTTTGATACAAGCGATTCATTCTATGTGGAATGCATCACCATTATAGCAGTATGTCGAGCGGTTCGCCATAGATTCCATATTGTCGTTTGTGGAGTTCTTGCAAACGATTTTTGTTATTGTTATACTGTAATAAATTACTAGTTTGAATCGTGGAGGGAATCTATGGAGAAGAAAACCGTGTCTGACGCGGCAAAAGCGGAAGCCGCAAAACGCGCCGCAGCCGCGAAAAAAGCAGCACAGTCCAAGGGGTCTGTCACCAAGTCCGCTCCCGCCAAGTCCGCGCCGAAAAAAGCGCCGGTAAAGGCGGAGAAAGTGGATGAAGTAGAAGAAGCAGTGGAATCGTCTGTCGACGAAGCTCCCTCTTCCGGCGGTAAAGGTTCCGTAAAGGGTCTTCGCATTGGCGCAATCATCCTCTGGGTGCTCGCGCTGGCGGCGGAAGTCGGCGCGTTCTTTGCGTTTAGCTACGCCATGCGCAATCAGGCGCTGACATTCGCGGATCTCGAAATGCAGCTCCTCGTCGGTGCGCTGATACTCGACGCAATCTTCTGCATCGTCGCAGCGCAGCTCTGGAAGAAAGCAAACCGCATTCGCCCGAATCTTTCGGACAGCAAGCTCGTGCGCACGCTTTGGCACCAGCTTGGCGTGATCATGGTGCTGGTCTGCTTCCTGCCGGTCGGTATTTTCCTCCTTGCGAAATCCGATAAACTCAACAAAAAGACCAAGACGATTCTGATTGCTCTGCTCGCGGCGCTATTCCTCGGCGCGGGTGCCGCCTCGGTCGATTATCAACAGCCGAGCGAAGCGCAAGTGCAGCAGATGCAGGAAGAAGCGCAGGCGGAAGCCGTCGGCGATGTCTACTGGACGAAGTTTGGCAAGAGCTACCACTTTGACCGCAATTGCCCATACATCAAGGACAAGACGCCGGCAGCCGAAGGCGGCACGCTGTTTGCAGGCTCTCTGGACGACGCGTTCGCGGCAAACCGCTGGGATCCCTGCGACACCTGCGCGGGCGGCGCACAGGCGAAGCTCGACGAAGCGGCGGCCCAACCCGAAGGTTGATACATAAGAGCAACTCAAAAAGGAACTGCGCGCGCAGTTCCTTTTTTATACGCGATCGCGGCTTTACAGTTCCGAAAGCGTCAGAATTTCACAGCCCTTGCTTTCATAATAGCGCAGCATCTCGTCAATTTTGCGCTTGTCGTAGCTCGTGATGCAATCCGACAGGATGTGAACGGGATAGCCGTCCTTTCGCATGTTGTAGCTGGTTGCTTTCACACAGGCAACCGCATCTGCCCCCGCAAGATAGAACTCTTTGATCTCATTTTCTCGAATAAACGCTGTAAACGCCTCGCTGGTCAGCGCATTGCCTCTGCTCTTGATGAAGATGTTGTCCGATACGATGTTCAGCTCCGGAACCAACTCAAATCCTCGCGTACCTGGCTTGAATGTCCGCGTGCCTTCGGACAGGTTTTCATGCCGAATATAGACCACGTGGATATCCTCTTTTACCGCCCAGTCGATCGCGCGATTGATGTTCCCGATGATTTCTTTATAGTGTTTTGTGATATCGTTTTGAATGTCGATGATCACCAGCGCTTTCTTTTGCATACGTTATCCTCCAATGTTTTCTCTTATCTTTATTGTACGAATCATTGCTGACATCCTTATGGCAACAATTCGTGATAAAATAAAGAAAACGCGGAAGGAGACCGTCAGATGAAGATCGACAGGCTGGTCAGCATCATTTTGCTTTTATTAGAAAAAGAGCGTGTTGGCGCACAGGCGCTGGCGAACATGTTTGAAGTTTCACCCCGAACGATCTACCGCGACATCGACGCAATCAATCTCGCGGGGGTTCCCATTCGCTCGATTTCTGGTGTAAACGGCGGGTTTGAGATCATGAAACAATACAAGCTCGACAAAGGCGTATTTTCAACCGCCGACCTGTCCGCGATATTGATGGGGCTTAGTAGCCTTTCCGGCATCGTGCGCGGCGAAGAGCTGGCGAACGCTTTGGCGAAGGTCAAGCGCTTCATCCCCGCCGAACGGGCGAAGGAAATCGATCTGCTGACGAGCCAAATCACGATCGACTTATCTCCGTGGTCGGGCAATAGAAACGTCCAACCGTATTTAGAACAGATCAAGACAGCTTTGCAGGCGCATCAGCTGCTTTCGTTTACGTATCTGAACCGCTCCGGCGACAAAATCTCGCGCGTCGCAGAACCGTATCAGTTGGTATTAAAGGGCAACCAGTGGTATTGGCAAGGGTATTGCCGCATGAGAAACGATTTTCGCTTATTCAAGCTCGCCCGCACATCCAACCTGCAAATACTGGATGAAACTTTCCCGCCGCGGGAGCACCCGAAACCGCAGCTGGACGCCTCGGACGTGCTCGCCAATAGGCAAACCCAGATCAAGCTCCGCATCCACAAATCCATTCTGGAACGGGTACTGGACTACTGTAACGACGAAGACATTTCGCCGGACGGCGAGGAGCACTATTTCGTGCGCTATCCGCTCATCGAAATCGACTATTACTATGGTATTCTACTCAGCTTCGGCGACAAATGCGAGTGCCTCGAACCTGCGCGTGTCCGCGTGGAAATGCGGCGCAGGACGAGGGCCATCGCTGCGCTCTACGAAGAGTGACTTGCACGCAAGCAACACAAAAGGAACTGTGGGAGCAGTTCCTTTTATTTCGAAAAGCATTCCCTGTTTCCGATATTCTTAACCTTTCAGCGTCCCACAAACAGCAGATGACTGCTTCTGCCTAGCATCTCCGGCTTTTCCGAACAATAGAGATGATAGCGTACATATTGCGCATAGTCTTCTTCACTCAGAGCATTGATCACGTCCTCCATGAGTTCGCTCACACCGTCCGCCGCGATCTCGCGTTGAATCGCAACGCCGTTTCGCGTGAGCATATCGCGCATCTGATCCAACGTGAAGAACACAAACGGAAAGTCCTCGACTTTGAACGAGGTATGATCATACGTCTCTTCCGAGAAGAATTTCGGACGATAGGATAGCTCTGTCAACACCACCATGTCGTTCCCGATAAACGCAAAAAAAATCACGCCATTCCGTTTGCAGACACGTTTAGCTTCGGCAATCACGCGGTCGCGGTCGGTGGCACTGCTCAGGTGGTAGAGCGGCCCCATCAACAGCACTACGTCAAAGCTCGCGTTCTCAAACGCGGACAAATCCAACGCATTGCCTTGCAGAAGCCGAACGGGATGTTCCGGCTTGATCTTTTTCTTGAATGCCGCAATGTTTGCAGGAGACAGCTCGACGGCAGTAACGTCATATCCCTGTTGCGCAAAATGGAGGCTGTATTCCCCCGCGCCCGCACCGATGTCGAGGATGCGCACGCCGGGTTTGAGAACGGATTCGATCGCGCGTACGGTTGTGATGAACTCCACGCGCGCGGCTTTGCTGCGGTTCAGGCGCGAGTCCTCATCGAATATTTCGTACGTCGCCGCGGTTCGCTCCGCTTCATCTTTTATCAGCTTCAGCGTTTCAAAGTCCATCTGTGCTTCCTCCTCTTTGCACAAAAGCGAGAGTGTTCCTCCCGCTTTTGTTTGATTGATTCTGTCTGTGTAGGTCTTATTACACATCACTTAAGGTTTTCTTTGATTCCTTTCTTTTTCAAAAGAAAGGAATTATCTGATCTCCGTCTTATTCCTGAAATACGGTCTCAGTGCGACCGGAATCGCAATGCTGCCGTCCGCGCGGAGGTTGTTTTCGAGGAACGCGATCAGCATGCGCGGCGGCGCTACCACCGTGTTGTTGAGCGTATGCGGGAAATAGTTGCCCGTCTCCTTGTTTTTCACGCGGATGCCAAGACGACGCGCCTGCGCATCGCCAAGATTACTACAGCTGCCCACCTCAAAATACTTCTTCTGGCGCGGAGACCAGGCCTCCACGTCCATACTCTTCACCTTGAGGTCGGCAAGGTCACCGGAGCAGCACTCCAACGAGCGGACGGGGATATCCAGCGTGCGGAAAAAGTCGATTGTATTCTTCAGCAGGGTTTCAAACCACGCCATGCTCTCCTCAGGTTTGCAGACGACGATCATCTCCTGCTTTTCAAACTGATGGATGCGGTAGACGCCGCGCTCTTCGATGCCGTGCGCGCCGACTTCCTTGCGGAAACACGGCGAATAGCTCGTGAGCGTCTGCGGCAACTCGCTCTCTTCTAAGAACGTGTCGATAAATTTGCCGATCATGGAGTGTTCGCTGGTGCCGATGAGGTAGAGATCCTCTCCCTCGATCTTGTACATCATGCCTTCCATCTCGGCAAAACTCATGACCCCGGTGACCACGCCGCTGCGAATCATAAACGGAGGAATATAGTAGGTAAACCCGCGATCCACCATGAAATCCCGCGCGTAGGCGAGGATGGCGGATTGCAGCAGCGCGATATCGCCGCAGAGATAATAGAACCCGTTTCCGCTGGTCTTTCTCGCCGCGTCGAGGTCGATGCCCTTAAATTTCTCCATGATGTCCACATGGTAGGGAATCTCGTATTCCGGCACGACCGGCTCGCCAAAGCGCTCGACCTCCACATTCTCGGAATCGTCCTTGCCGATGGGTACGGAGGCGTCGATGATGTTCGGAATCACGAGCATGCGCTTGCGGATTTCGGCGGAAAGCTCGGTCTCGCGAACGTCAAGACGCGCCATCTCATCCGCCATGTCGTTGACCTGCTTTTTGGCGGCTTCCGCTTCTTCCTTCTGACCCTTCGCCATCATCGAGCCGATGGATTTGCTGATGGAGTTTCTCTGCGCGCGCAGATTGTCCGCGCGGGTGTGCGCCTCGCGAAACTCGGTGTCGAGCGCGAGTACTTCGTCCACAAGCACGAGTTTGTCAAACTGAAACTTCTTTTTAATGTTCTCTTTTACGAGCTCCGGCTGCGTGCGGATGAGCTTGATGTCCAGCATACGATCCCCCTATATATCCACCTAAATGGTGTTCTAATTTACATGCGCTCCGGCGCCGCGATGCCGAGAAGGTTTAGCCCGATGGCGATGACCTTGCGGGTCGCGTCCGTCAGCGCGAGCCGCGCCTGCCGCACGGCGGCATCGTCCGCCATGATGCGCTGCTCATAATAAAACTTGTTAAACGCGGCGCAGATGGCGATGATGGCGCGGGTGACGAGATACGGCTCGTTCTTCTCCATCGCGTCCACGACGGCATCCGGGAAAGCGCCGAGCGCCGCAATCACCGCCGAAGCTTCCGTGTCCGTGAGCTGGCTGTAATCCACTTCGGCAGGCGCGTAGTCCGCTTTCCGCAGAACCGAGCAGGCGCGCGCGTGGGTATATTGCGCGTAAGGGCCCGTCTCGCCGTCGAAATTCAGCACGGTGTCCCAGTCGAACACAACGTCCTTGATGCGCCCGTTGTAGAGGCTGTTCCAGATCAGCGCGCCGATGCCGACCTGCTTGGCGATGGTCTCCTTGTCCTCTAAATCCGGGCTCTTCTCGCAGATGATATCGTAGGTCTTGTCGCAGGCTGCGGAGAGCACGTCGCGCAGCTTCACCATGTTTCCCTTGCGGGTGGAGAATGCGCCTTCCGTGCCGCTGACCATGCCAAACGAAACGTGGATGAGGTCCTTCGCCCACTCGTAGCCCATCAGCTCGACCACCTTGAACCATTGCCGGAAATGCAGATCCTGCTGATACGCCACCACATAGAGGCACTTCGCAAAATCATAGGTGTCCTTGCGATAAAGCGCCGCCGCGATATCGCGGGTGGCGTAAAGCGTGGCACCATCGGAACGCAGGATGATGCACGGCGGCATCTTGTAGTCGCTCAGATCGACGATCTGTGCACCCTGATCGAGCTTTAAGAGGTTCTTTTCCTTCAGCTCGTCCACCACGCGGCCCATCTTGTCGTTATAAAAGCTCTCACCGGCATAGCTGTCGAAGTGGATGCCGAGGATGTCGTAGACCTCCGCGACCTCCTTGAGCGTGATCGCCTTAAACCAATCAAACAGTCCCAGTGCTTCTTGATCGCCGTCCTCAATGCGCTTGAACCACGCGCGCGCCTCGTCGTCCAGAGACGGATTGCTCTCGACCTCCTGATGATAGCGCACGTAGATCTTCACGAGCTCGTCCACGCCGCCGCGATCGATGGTGTCGTGATCACCCCAGAGCTTGTAGGCCACGATCATCTTGCCGAACTGCGTGCCCCAGTCGCCGAGGTGGTTGATCCCCACGGACGTAAAGCCAAGATGGTTATAGATGCGGTACAGCGCGCTGCCGATCACGGTGGTGGGCAGGTGTCCGATGTGGAACGGCTTTGCGATGTTCACCGAGGAATAGTCGATGCAGACGTTGCGCCCTTGCCCAAGGTCGGAGCCGCCGTAGCGCGCGCCTTCGGCAAACACCTTCTCCAGCACCGACTTTGCCAGCGCGCTCTTGTCGAGATAGAAATTTACATATCCGCCGGCGGGCACGGCTTTTGCAACCCCTTCCGGCAAAGCGAGCGAAGAAGCAAGTTCACCCGCGATCACAGGCGGAGCTTTTCTCAGCGTTTTTGCGAGTTTAAAGCAGGGGAACGCAAAATCCCCCATCTCCGGCGAGGGAGGGGTTTCGAGCCAGGTTGCGAGTTCCTCCGCCGGGAGTCCCGCGGGAACGGAGAGCGCGGCAGCGATTGCCTGTTTGAAGTCCATCGGTCTTTTCCTTAGTTTTCTTATTTTGATTTCGTAATGAATGATTATATCAAACTATCCCGCGTCTGTTAAGGCAAAAAGACGTTTTTACCAGAAAAAACGCATAAATGCGTGCGTATGCAGTCCAATCTCGCCCGCGCGCTCTTTACAAACCGCGAAAAACCCGCTATACTTCTGCTATTACAGCGATGATCGGGACAGGTCGGATTCCGTAAATTGTCCGCAGAAGCGAGCCGCGTTTGGTGCAAGGCGGCGGCGGGCAGGGAAAAAGCCGATATCACCCGTGAGCGCGCGCGCCAAAGGCGAAAAGCCGAGTAACGCGCGACGTATTCCCCGCGTTAAGGGGAACATAAGCGGGCGATTGATTCGCCAAGCAGGGTGGTACCGCGCAAAGCCGGATTTTCGAGCTTTTCGTCCCTCAATCGAGGAGGCGGAGGGCTATTTTTTTACTCCGTTTTCCGAAGACGGAATATGAATTTTTCTGACACACAGAGCAAGGAGAGCGAACCAAATGTACAAAAAAGTATCGAGCGAGCTAAACTTCGTGCCGCGCGAGAAAGAAGTGCTCGCGTTTTGGAAGGAGAAGCAGATCTTCCAAAAGAGCGTGCGCCTGAGAAAAGGCGCAAAGCCCTATACCTTCTTTGACGGCCCGCCGACGGCGAACGGCAAGCCGCACATCGGTCATGTGCTTACGCGCTCGATCAAGGACATCATCCCGCGCTACAAGACCATGAAAGGCTACGACGTGCTGCGCAAAGCCGGCTGGGATACCCACGGTCTACCGGTTGAGATCGAGGTGGAAAAGCAGCTCGGCCTCGACGGCAAAGAGCAGATCGAAGCCTACGGCATCGAGCCGTTCATCAAGAAATGCAAAGAGTCTGTCTGGAAATATAAGACAGACTGGGAAACCATGTCCGATCGGGTCGGCTTCTGGGCGGATATGGAAGACCCCTACATCACCTACGACAACAATTACATCGAGAGCATCTGGTGGGCGCTCAAGACGATCCACGAGAAAGGCCTCCTGTACAAAGGGCACAAGATCGTGCCGTATTGCCCACGCTGCGGAACAGCGCTGAGTAGCCACGAAGTAGCCCAGGGCTACAAGGACGTAAAAGAGACCTCCGCCATCGCGAAGTTCTTCCTCAAGGACGATCCTTCCACCGCGATCCTCGCCTGGACGACCACGCCCTGGACGCTGCCGAGCAACGTCGCCCTCTGCGTCAACGCGAAGGAAAGCTACGTCACCGCGAAGCAGGGCGGCGAGACCTATATTCTCGCCGAAGCGCTCGTGAAAAACGTGCTTGGCGAAAACGCCGAGATCGTCTCCACCTGCAAGGGTCAGGATCTCGTCGGCACGGAATATATCCCGCTCTTCGACCTGCCGGTCAACTTCGGCAACAAAAAGGGCTACCGCGTCGTTGCGGACGATTACGTCTCGCTTGAAGACGGCACGGGCGTTGTCCACATCGCGCCCGCGTTTGGTGAAGACGACTCCCGCGTGGGTAAAAAATGGGAGCTGCCGTTCCTGCAGCTGGTCAACGCCAGCGGCCATATGATCGGCGGCACGCCCTGGGACGGACTCTTTGTCAAAGAGGCGGATAAGCCCATTCTCGACGCGCTGAAAGAGAGCAACAAGCTCTTCGCGGCGCTTGCCTTCGAGCACAGCTACCCCTACTGCTGGCGCTGCGACACCCCGCTGATCTATTACGCCAGAGAGAGCTGGTTTATCAAGATGACCGCGGTCAAGGAAAAACTCATCGCCTTCAACCGCAGCGTCAACTGGATTCCGGAGACGATCAAGGAAGGCCGCATGGGCAACTTCCTCGAAAACGTCATTGACTGGAGCGTCTCGCGTGAGCGCTACTGGGGCACACCGCTTCCCGTTTGGATGTGCGAATGCGGGCACGTACACGTGGTCGGTTCCCGCGCAGAATTGCAGGAGCTGAACCCCTCCGTTGCGCCGGATATCGAGCTGCACAAGCCCTATATCGACGAGGTCACCTTCCCCTGCCCAAAGTGCGGCAAGACGATGAGGCGCGAGCCGGTCGTCATCGACTGCTGGTTTGACAGCGGCGCTATGCCCTTTGCGCAGTGGCACTATCCATTTGAAAACAAAGAGGAGTTTGAAAAACGCTATCCCGCGCAATTCATCAGCGAAGCCATCGACCAGACGCGCGGTTGGTTCTATTCCCTGCTCGCCATCTCGACGTGCCTCTTTGACGAAGCCGCGTTCCAGAACTGCATCGTCATGGGACACGTGCAGGACATGGACGGCCGCAAGATGAGCAAGCACCTTGGCAACGTCGTCGATCCGTGGACGGTGCTGGACGCGCAGGGCGCGGACGCCGTTCGCTGGTACTTCTACATCGGCTCTATGCCCTGGCTGCCCAGCCGCTTCTCGGCGGAGGCGGTCAGCGAAGCGCAGAGAAAGTTCATCGGCACCTTCTGGAACACCTACGCGTTCTATGTGCTCTACGCGGAGATCGACAAGTTCGATCCCACGCAATATCGGCTCGAAGACTGCAAACTCTCCGAGATGGACCGCTGGGTGCTCTCGCGGCTCAACACGCTGGTCAAGACCGTGGACGGTCACCTCGACAAGCTCCGTATCACGGAAGGCGGCAGGGCTCTGCAGGCGTTCTCGGATGAACTCTCTAACTGGTATGTCCGCCGCTGCCGCGAGCGCTACTGGGGCAGCGAGATGACCGAGGACAAGAAAGCGGCGTATATGACACTGTTTACCACCCTCAAGACGCTGACGCTGCTGACCGCTCCCTTCCTGCCGTTTATGACGGAGGAAATCTACCAAAACATCGTGCGCAGCGTGGACAAAAACGCCCCGGAGAGCGTGCACTTCTGCGACTATCCCGTCGCGGAGGATTCCCGCATCGACGCGGATTTGGAAGCAAACATGGCGCGCGTGCTCGACATTGTCACCCTCGGCCGCGCCGCGCGCAACGACGGAAACGTCAAGACCCGCCAGCCGCTCGCGCTGATGTACATTCAGGGCGAACTCATGAACGAGCACTACGTGAAGATCGTCACCGAAGAGTTGAACGTAAAGAAAGCGGAGTTTGTCAACGACGCGTCCGGTTTCCTGAGCTATCAGGTCAAGCCGCAGCTCAAGACGCTTGGGCCGCGCTACGGCAAGATTTTGCCGAAGATCGGCGCGCATCTCTCGCAACAGGGCGTTGGCAACGCGGTCGTCAAGGCGCACGCGTCCGGCAAGAACTACGAAGTCACGATTGAAGAAGTGTTCGTGGTGCTAGGTCCGGAAGACGTGCTCGTCTCCACGGGCAAGTCGGACGGATTTGTCGCCGCGACGGACGACGAAACCATCGTCGTGCTGGATACGAAGCTTACTCCCGCGCTCATCGACGAAGGATTTGTCCGCGAGCTCATTAGCAAGGTGCAGACCATGCGCAAAGAAGCCGGCTTCGAGGTCAGCGACCACATCGCGCTCTCCTACGACGGCAGCGCGAAGATCGAGGAGATCTTCTCACGCTTCGGACAGGAGATTCTCGACGAAACGTTGGGCGTTGCGCTGAGCAAGGGCGCTGTAGGTTACACGAAAGAGTGGGACGTCAACAAAGAAGCCGTCACGCTCGGCGTAGAAAAGAAATAAGAAAGAAAGGAGGACGGCGAGCCGTCCTCCTTTCGCGTTCTATCCAACCAAGCAGTGCAACGAAATTTCTGCGGCAGAGCGCGGCAAGCGCCGTTTTTCCGCGAAACTCCTTGCAAAATGCCGTTCCTCGTGATACACTATCTTCCGCTAACGTCCTTCTTGCTCGGACTAGTAGAGCCGGGCCAATAGACCATAAGGAGGTGAAATGAATGAATCAATACGAAGCTCTTTACATCATCGTGCCCACCCAGGACGAGGAAACGATGAAAGCATCCGTCGAAAAGTTCAAAGGGATTGTCGAAACCAATGGCGGTGAAGTAACGGCGGTCGACGAATGGGGCAAAAAGCGTCTTGCCTACCCCATCAATTACAAGACCGAGGGCTACTACGTCTTGATGTCGTTTACGTGTGCGCCGGAAGTTCCCAAAGAACTCGAGCGTAACTTTAAGAACGACGAAGCGATTCTCCGCTATCTCGTAACCCGCAAAGGCGAGTAACGAACAGCACAGTGCCGAAAGGATGGATGAAGCATGAATAAAATCACTCTCATCGGAAACCTGACGCATGACCCGGAAGTGCGTTCCACGCCCAACGGCGTCACCGTCTGCTCCTTCACCATCGCGGTCAATCGCCGCTTTGCAAGCGGCGCGGGCGGAGAGCGCCCGACGGACTTTTTCCGCATCAACGCCTGGCGTCAGTTGGGCGAAACGTGCGCCCGCTACCTCAGCAAGGGCCGTAAGGTCGCCGTCATTGGCGAGCTGCAAGCGCGCACCTACGAGGCAAAGGACGGCACAACGCGCATGTCTCTGGACGTGCAAGCGGATGAAGTAGAATTCCTCTCGCCCAAGCAGCAGGAGGATGGAGCCGCACCCACATCCCGTACGGAAAACGCGCAGGATATGGCCGGGTTTACCGACATCCAGTCCGACGACATCCCGTTTTAACCAAGCGCGGGTGTAATCCCGCCAAACAAAATTTTTCGAAATAGGAGGCTTGCAACATGGAAGACCGTAAAATGCGTCCCCGCATGAAGCGTGGCCGCCGTAAGGTTTGCAAGTTCTGCGCAGATAAAGCCGCGAGCATCGACTACAAGGATATCCGTACCCTTGAAAAGTTTGTGACCGAGCGCGGTAAGATCATGCCCCGCCGTATGTCGGGCATGTGCGCAAAGCATCAGCGTGACCTTGCGATCGCCATCAAGCGCGCGCGCACCGTCGCTTTACTGCCCTACGTGGCGGACTAAGCGATTTAGCCAGTAACTGCACACAAACCCCAGAGGACTTAGCAGAATCAGAACCGGTCGCAAGACTGGTTCTTTTTTGATTCTTTTTAAACGAATCGTATGTGTAGGACATAGCAGAAGCAGCGCCGATCGCAAGACTGTTTTTTTGATTCTTTTTCCCAAATAGATTCCGTCGGAAAGATCGATCTTCTTTGGTGCGTTTCCTGTAGCGCACAACGAGCCGCCCATCTCTGGACGGCCCGCAAAGGTATTTCACACTCCATTATCCTGTCATTCATTTTCCCTATGGTCTTCGGATGAGTCTTCCCTTCGACTTCGGTAGGAAAAACACACCACGCTCGATGAACATCACAGGCAAGGCTTCCACGTGATAATTTCGAACCGATTGGGATTCGTTGATCGCGTAAAAATCGTGCCAGCGGTTCTCGCTTGCATTCGGGTCATGATAGGATGGCACGATATACGCAACATCCGCCTCCGCGCCGCGCATTAATGCGGCGATGATGGAATAACCGCTTTCGTCCGCAATATAGGTGCCCTTCTCTGTCGGATTGGCTTGCAACAGCACGGCGCGCCAGCCTGCCTCGTTGACGATATTCCGCCAAGTTGTGGAAGCGGCTACGCCCACGAGACTGTTAGCCAGTTTGAGCAGCTCCGGTTCCTCTCCTTCGGGGATGGGCGGCGGCTCAACCGGTTTTACCGGCTCCGCTGAAACAGGTGCTGCGGGATACGTTATGCTCCTGTCCTCGCGCTTCGCCATCTGATCCAACGCGCTGGAAACGATCTCCACGCGCGCCTCTCTCGGCCAGGCATTGAGTTCCATCTTCAGCGGATCTTTGACTTGAATGCCTCTCGCAAGATGCTCGTTGAGTTTCTTCAGCTGTTCCGTCTGGAGTTTCTTTTCAACCTTTGAGCCGTAAACGGAGAGCGCAATCCAGCCCAGCGCGCCAGCGCAAACAGTCCCCAACGCCAACGCGGCAAACGGAATCCAAAATGGAGTGCTTTGCGCGTTTAAATCGTTGGTCACTTCGCTCGTCGAAGTGGGTTCCGGCGTTGCCGGTGTTTCTGTCGTCGCCGCCAGCTTCAACGCCGCGATCTCCTTCTCGAGCGTTGCGAATCGACTGTTATCCACGGATATCCGCGCGGACAGCGCCGTGATAACGAGATTGGAATCGATCCATCCGTAATCAGGCAGCGTCGCGGTTGACTCTGTCGACGTCGGCTCTGAAACCTCGGTTTCATCGGCCTGTATCAGGCTGAATTCCACTTTCGCTTTGCCGATCAACGCTTCATTTTGTTTTGCGCCATTGATTGCAGACAGTTGATAGCACACTCTCACGCCGGTGATGCGGTCTCCTGCATCCGCTTGATATGCGAGGCCACTCTCTTGTGTCGGCTGAATTGTGCCTATCGGCTGACCGTTTTCATCGAAAACGGTCGTATCTTGCCCAATCGGGATATCAATCCGGTTTTCATCCGCCGCAAGCGCACCGGAGAACACAGGGACGCACAGCGCAAGCAGCAGAAGGAGCATCGCGCCGATGGCGGCGCATCTTTTCTTTCGCGTCACTTGTCTGCTCCTTTCTCCGTTAATAAGGTGTCAAAGTCCTGAAGATACTTTCCGCTGATCACTTCCACCGCACTAAGGAAGTATCCCTGCTGCTGTATCTGCCGATCGATCTGTCCGCATACGGAAGCATCGTCCAATATGGAAACGTCATATTCGCCTTCTTCAAAGCTCCAGCCGTAACTCTGTTGTGCAATCACTTTAAAGACACCGAGATACTCCGCAATCGTTACATCGTTTGTTTGGACGGGCTTCTGTTCGTATTGCATCGCCCGATACGCCGGGAAATCTCCCTCCTCGTGCGCCTGACCAAACTGCACCTGACTGGCTGTTGTAGAATCCAGCGCAAAGTAACTGTTCTGTACTTCCAGTAGCGAGCCCATCGCGACCTCTTCCTTTGGCATCGTGGAGAATCGGCAATCCAATTGCGACGCAGTCAAATGCAGTTGGGACGCCTGTTGGAAGAGTAGATGGATGAAATGCCGCGTACGCTGCATATCCGGCGCAAGCCAGCGAACCATCTTTGAGCCGTTCCCGGCAAACAGAAGGGATACTTTCATCCCCTGATTGTTTTTACCAACCAACATCAGCCCGGAGAGCCAGATAACAGCACCAAGGTAGAACGCAATTCGCTTTTTCAGGGATACGAAATTGGCGATGCCCTTCATCTTTATCGATTCCGGGACTGCATTCACAGGGCTCATCGCGCAGGTGGATAAGAATGCTTCGCCAAAGTTCTCCGGCAGCAAGTTTGACGCGTGGTTTGTCGTGTCTCGCGGTACGCGAATGGAGAACAGGTCTTCAATCAAACTATCTTGATTGTTTTTCGAGAGATTGCTTAGATATCTGTTTTGATCACGAATCACTCGATCGAGTCCGGCGGTACAGGAACGCATCAGCTCACGAAGGTAGAAATGATTGCCCGAACACAGCGCCTCAATCAGCGATTTTCTTGCGCCAAAGCCGAGGGACGCCGCCATGGAGTTCCTATGAAAGCTCTCGTCTACCAGACTGATAAAGAGATCCGTCGACCCGCCGCCGATATCGACGATGAAATAGTTTTGATTGTAACTATCCCGGTTAACGGAGAAGCGGAAGACTGCCTCGCTTTCTGTGATGCTTGCTACCAGCGGAGCATTCTTCTGCACGGTGCCTGCAAGCTGGCCGGCGGTCTGCGCCGGGGGTTTGATCTCAATTCCGGTTGAAACGCCGATCGAGCCGAGTATCGCGTTGAGCGCTTCATAATACGTATCCCGCGTTGTGTCTAAAAACGACAGAGGATACGACGCCGTGATCGAAATCTTGCCGCATCTTTGGCAGCGTGCTTCCAACGCAAGCATCATCAGCAGTTCGGTCAACATCGCGCGAATACGATGTTGGTCGATCTGCCCAGCACGCATCCATTTGAGATTCGAGCAGATTATTGGCCACAGTTCCGCATCCCGATACGAAGCAAAGGATCGGAAATAGATCCAACTATCTGATAAAACATCCCTTGGCGCGTTTTGATCCTTCGCATCCGCCAGAATCGATTGCATCGGAATACAGGACGGGTAGTCCGACGCGAGAGCGGTATTTTCCAGCAACGTTTGGTAGGAGACCTCCGCCTGCTTCTTTCTTTTGCTCGAAGAATCGACCGCTTTCCCCGCAACGGGCAACGGCGGGAAAAAGAATTTCTCCAATCGCGCGTTTTCAACACCATCATTATTTATCGTGTTGATCAGCGGCAAACTCCAGAGGTACATGCCTGTAATTTTCTTCGGTTTTGCCTCGTTGACGCCGGCATACAGCGTGGTGGCCGAGGTACCAAAGTCGATCGAGGCGCGTAAAGTCTTGTCCGAGTCTCCTGCTTCAATCTCGTCTCTAGAGCGAATCTTTAAATACCCGATCAAGCTGTTATCTTTTCGCATGGCGCAGTAGTCCGGCGCTTTGGACAGCAGATAATACGTCAGCGGGCCGTCAACGCCGTCATGCTTGCCATAAGGTGTTTCGCGAACGATCGCGCTTTTGTCTCCCGGCGTCAGTTTATATCCGCCGATTTCGTTGCAAAACAGGTAATACTCCGACCAGTTTGCGATCTTTTGACGCGGCCAGATGCCTGCCGTACAGAGATTTCGCCAGGATTCCGAATCGATGTGTCCGATCGAATACGTTTTGGAGAACGTAATCCCGCCGATGATCACGGACGCCGTGATTTTATTAAGAAAGACGCCATCCGGCGAAAACACACACCGGGTGAAGAAGCTAGGCTTCAGATCTTCGTTATCCCGCCAGAGCTGCCAGAAACTCTGCGTCACCGGCATAGGAACAAAGAAGTGCGTATACTCTCCGTTCTCGTTTTGTTTGCTCACGAGGCATTCCGTCGCGATGCCGCCCGCAAAGCGATGGGTGTCCAGGAGCTCCGCCTGCGCGGACTCCTGATCAATCACAGAATAGAGCGCACGATCCAGAAATATCTTCAGGTCTTGCGGCACTCTCAGGCTACCCAATCTCAGTCCTTCCTGATGATCTCCGGTGGCAAAGAAGCTGTCCAGCTTGGGCATACTCTGTGCGTTCAAACGGAAGGCACTTGCCAGTGCATTCTCATAATCCGATAGAAGCTTGACGCTTTGCAGTGACTCCGCTTGATCGTTGTTCCTCTGGCGTTGCGCGATCTCTGCGCGATAGCGCGCAAGCCAGCGCTGCAGCATCAGCGCATGCACGGGCATCATCGCGGGCAACTGATCCTCTTGTTTTTCGCCCAACAGGAACGGCTTTGCAATTCCGTCCTCGTCCAGAACGGGCGCAAACACGCGGTTATCCGTCGCCCAAGGAATCTTTCCGCCGTACACGACCCGAAGATTATCCCAGGCGTCTTTGGTCGGTATCACATGCACCGTCGGAGACGACATCGCAATCGGATACCGCGAATCGCCATCTTTGACGTAATAAATATCCATGCTCGGCCATTGCGCACTATGGGGACGCGTACTGTAAGCGGCAAAAAGATACCCGCTGCCATTATAATTATTTCGAGGATCATCCTTGCCCGGAAAGCGAACCGTCTCCGTTTCGATTTTTACGCCGTAGGATTCCGCCATCACAAGAATCGCAAGCATCGCGCGCCATTCACGATTCGCAATATCCACATACTCCTGATAGCTCGCATCTTCGACTTTATTGAGCAATAGCATCTCAAACAATCGATGCTGGCTCCAAATATCGGGAACCGAGCTGATCCTGCGAAAATCACTTTGTCTTGTCACGTTTTCCATGTTTACGCCGGCAATTCGAAGCTCTTTCCCGATGGTTGACATCCTGCCGCTGTCGCCGCTGAGGCTGATCTCATTCGGATGAGACGAGAACCAATGATAAAACGACATATTTTGCCTCCGTATTCGTCGCTTACTGCGCGCGGAGCACACAGCACTCCATCAAGGAAGAAACGAAGTATTTCGTTGCCCCTTTCGGGTCTGCGCGCATCGAGTTCATCTGCGCCGTGATCTTTGCGCAAGGGATATCCAACACATTCAGATCGGTGGATCCTTTGACCGCCGCCTCTCGAACTTCTTGCTGAATGTGCGGTTTATTGGTGTTGTTTTGGATCGGATCGCCCTCAATCTTTAACAGCGGATGAAGCCCGTGGTGATCCAGCTCCTCCAACCAGCGGAACATCTGCTCCGCAAACGCAAGCGGTGCGCCGACGCCTTCGACATAGCTATCATATGTTTCGCCGAGATTTTTCTGTTTGCGCCAAACGGTGCGAAACGCCTCCGGTCGATAGTACCATTTTGTCTTCATCGACGCGCTGACGCGATAATAGGTACCCAGCATGAGACAAAATCGCTCCAGCCGCAGGATATAGTCGCGCACCGAGCTGACCGCGCCCGTATCCGTTCCGCCGTTGCTGACCGGAAAATAGTCAAAGCTGTTCATCGGGAACGCGACCTCCGGTGGAACATCCTTCTGTGAATCACTATTACTCAGCTTCAACGGAACATATACCTTATACGGAATGCTGTTTCCCTTCGGAGTATCATTCGCAAAATAGCGGCAGATACCGATGGCAGCCATCAATTCCGCAGGCATGGAAGGATCGTTTTGTCCTTCGTCCGTATGGCACTCTTTATCCAAACGCACACGTTTCCAATCGCCGTTTTCGTCCTTCTTCTCCATCTGACGCCGGTCGTCGCCAACAAACTGGGCAAACTCCACCTTATCAAGAATGTCCGATGTTTCGTAATACTTGAGCGCCATCTTGCTATTGATGGAAAACAAGGTGCTGTCCACGTCGGTATCGTTCCCAAGGTCAAAATACGGCAGCATGAGCGTAAGCGCCACATGCTTTGCATACTGTTCCGTGTGTCCGGTTTCACCCTTCTCGCAGGCGAGAATGTATTTTTGCGCCAGTGTTGGCGTTCCGCTCGCGCCGGTACCGCCGAAAACGGACCCCGCAAACATGATGCGCAATTCGTCGTTCTCGCCGATATCGTCAAAGATCGATTGCCAGAATCCTCCGCGATTTTGCCAGTCCTGATCAAACTGCTCCGCCCAGAGCAGCGAGCCGATGCGCGGTCTGCCCTTGCAGCCGCGGCGCAGCACCATGGTGCGGTCATCCTCGCCAAAGAGAGCGTGATACGCCAGCGACTCGCCATCCGCCAGATAGCCGTCCCGCAGGAGATCATTGAGCGTGCTCTTGTCGTCAATCGGGGTTGCCAGGCTCCGCAATCCGTCGATGCCCTTGGGTTTCCAGCGCAAATCAGCCGTATCTGCGTCCACAATGATGGAAAGATATGGCAGCGCATCGTTTAACGAGCGAATCATCTCTTCTAGCTCAATCTTATCGCTGCCCGCGACGATGTCCAAATCGACCAGGCGAATTTCAAGCTTATAGTCCGTTCCGCTCAAGTCGCTCAAAAAGCCCGATGCAGCCAGCGCCACAAACGACTGCGCAACGCGCATACCCGTACCGCCAATCGCAACCAGTACAAACTTTTTCATATCCTGCTCCCTTCTTAGCGGGTGCGCGCCGCGCGCTTGATTTTGTCGTCAAACCATCTTGCAATCGGGTCCCGTACGGCGCAGTTGGTCGCCGGAGCCGCACACATGCAGAAGCCCGCAAGCCATGCGGTAAACACCCCGACGGCGATATAAGGCGTCCAGAACGTGAGGATCGCCTCCCTGGAGCTCAATACAATAACCCCAATCCACGCGGCTGGAGACACACTGAAGCGATAACCGATCATCGCGCCGACGCTGAGTAAAACCAGCAGGATGTTCAGCCACCGCTGCGATCGGGTGCGCGCAGTCAATTTTTCACCGGAGTCTCCGAACTTTTCGTTCTGATAAAAGAAAAGCATATTCAGCAGCCAGACCGCGGCGATTGCGCCCGCATGAATCCAGCGCACCGTACCCGAAAAAAGCGCGCCGTAGCGGATTGCATCCTCATTGCGCATAAACACGTTTTGCAACGGGGTTAAATACAGCATTGGCGGAATAACGGCGAATGCAAGCGCAATGAAAAACGTCCAGAGCAAGCGATTGTTTCTCCTCTTTTTCATGGTTTTATCCATAGACAGCCTCCTACCTATATTCGTTCACACGTGTTATCGTGTTATCGTATGATACCGAGTATTTCGTCCGCCTCTTTGCCGCTAAACGCCCAACCGTGGAAATCTTCATCGCTCTCCCACTTACCGTTTGGCACGTAGCTGTCCACATCGTTGCGCACAACGATGCCAAACATCGCAGTCTGTTCAAACGCACTCGTCTTCTCGCGGATACTGTCGCCAACCAGCTGTATCTGACTTTCGCCAATACCCTGTTGCATCAAGTTGGAGAAAAACGGCGTTCTGGCGGTTGTCGCGGCGGTATAGCGCGCGGATGTATCGTTTTCGTTGTATTGAATCGACTCGCTGTCAAACGTCTTGAGGTTGAGTGTAAAGTCGTCCGCCCAGCTTGCGTCGAACAACGCTCTGATTGACGCGTCCTGCGGGTCGATGCTTGTGTGCAAAATGACCCGGCAGAGCAGCGGACGATCGAGTTTGAGCGACTCCGTATCGACCGAGAGAACCACTTCCACCTTTTCACACGCATCGTCAAGCGTTACACTCTCGCAGGAAACGAGCGTTGCATCGGGTTCTATCCAACTCAATGCAGCTTCGTCCAATCCGTCCGTCTGATTGTTTAAAATCAAAATTTGCGCCGTCACGGAATAATCATCCTTGGTAAGAGCAAGGTCTTTTACCGGAACAACAAGCCCGAATGGATCGGCAATCTTCGCTCCGTTTCTGGATGAATCCGTAATCGCATAGGGAATCGTATAGGTGAGCGTTACGTTCTTCTCCATATTGCCCCGTTTCTCATGATAGATTTTCATGATCGGTATATCGTTTAGCAGCTGCTGGTATGATTGCGGCATCTCCGTTGTGGCCGGATAGCGAATTTCTCCCGCTTTGTTTTTCACGCCGCGTACAATATTCTCCGCGGAGTAATCCGCTTCTTTATATTGCGTAACACCCAGATCAAACACGGTTTTGATATCGTCCGTCTTTCTTGGAATCACGTCATACTCAGAAAAATACGTGGCATAATACGGCGTTGTTTGATCCAGCATATTGCTGCCCTTTAGAGATGCCATCGCTTTTTCCATCGCGTTGAGTACCGCCTGATCATCACCAAAGAACATCAGATAGAGCGGGTGACGAAAGTTTCCGTCCGGCTTGCGTTCCAGCACCATATAATCGCCGACTTTCCGTTTTTTCCCTGTCGTCGGGCTGACGGGCAGGTTCTCAATCGTACCGCGAAAATCCCCCTGAATACCGATGACGCCCATCGTGGTGTATTCCGGTTTGATGATGTATGTTTGTATCGCGCTCGCAGCCTTCGTCCAGTCGTCTTCTGTCGAAAGCATTAAGTCTGAAACAAGCACAATTACCTGACCGGGGTTTTTACTGTATTGTTGGGCCAGCGCTGAAATAACGGATGATATCTCATTGCTCTTTTGCTGGAAAAAATCTCCCTGCAAAGCGCTTTGAAAAAATGTTTCACTCGACGTGTTGCTGTCTACCGTTCGGTTGAGTATATCGCTCGCGCGAAGACAAGTGCGCGTGTGATTGATGCTGATGCTGTTCACCGCACCGATCGCCGCCCGATAGCTCTGGCAATTCAGCGAAACAAAACCCTTCATGCCAAAACCGTCGTCCACAACAATGCGAAATGACTCCTGGCCGAGTTTGTCCGTTTTGACATCCGCTTCCTGCGGGGTGAGCGAGTCCAGCCCGGCATAGAGCGTTTGCGAAGGTTCCATGATGCCTTCCGGGTCGGGAATATCCACAGGACCGCAAGCGGTGTACAGAAAGCAGCCCATGAGGCAAATCAGCACACATAGTAGCGTTTTTTTCATACGAATCTCCCATCGTGTCGTCTCGTAGGTGATCGAATTTATATGCTATTTGGAATACGAAAAAAGGCGATTACAGTTAGATCACGTCAAATGTTACCACCGAACAGTACCCTCAGCAAGGGTACAAAAACGCGCATTCTTGCGCATTCTTACCACCAGAACTAATTACTTTTCAGAATACGTAGTAGTAAAACAGCAGACAGCACACAAGATATTCGTAGAATATACATGAAACGAAACAGTGGTTGATACGCGCGTAACGCGCATGCGTGTTTTTGTTGTAAAGGCAATTATGCGTCCGGTTTGCGCAATTCAATCGGATTCGTGTGTTTCTTTTCGCGCTGGAATAGCGTATAATCATACAAAATGTCAAAGAATAATGAGTTGTTATGCCTCACGGCATAAATTGGAAAGGATACCCCATCTCATGTTAGGAACCATCGTCAACGCCATTGCAATTCTCGTGGGCGGAACCATCGGATTGGTGCTGAAAAAAGGCATCCCGGAGCGCGTCTCCGGCGGAATTATGCAAGGCCTCGGTCTCGTGGTCATTTATATCGGCATCAGCGGCATGCTCAAAGGCCAAAACGCGCTAATTGCGACGATCTCCATCGTCGTTGGTGGCGCAATCGGTATGATTCTCGACTTTGACGGGCACTTCAACCACTTTGTCGGAGGCCTTGAGCAAAAGCTTGCTTCAAAGATGGGCAGCGATTCAAAGTTCAGCGAAGCGTTTATCACCACGACGCTGCTCTATTGCGTGGGCGCGATGGCGGTGGTCGGCTCCCTCAACAGCGGGCTGACCGGTAATCACGAAGTGCTGTTTACTAAGAGCATTCTCGACGGTGTGAGCGCAATCATATTCGCGAGCACGCTCGGTGCGGGTGTGTTGCTCTCCGCGATTCCGCTGTTTCTCTATCAGGGCGCAATTACGCTGCTTGCGCAGACGCTCGCGCCCGTGCTCAGCGACGCCGCCGTCGCCGAGATGACCTGTGTCGGATCGCTCTTGATTCTCGCGATCGGTCTCAACCTGTTGAAGGTGACCAAGATCAAGGTGTTGGATTTTATACTCGCGATCTTTATTCCGATTGGTCTTGTACTGTTTATGTAATCGAGGACTTATCAAGACTTCGGAAGGAGGTCCGCGTTGGAGCATTGGGATTTATTCGATAGCGCACGCAACCCGCTCGGTAAAACGCGACAGCGCGGCACACCCGGAGTCCCCGGCGAATACCACATCGTCGTCTCCATCTGGACAGTCGACTCGAAGAAGAACGTTCTTCTGACCCTGCGCGATTCCGCAAAGGAAAGCTATCCCGATTGCTGGGAAAATACAGGCGGCTCCGCACTCGCAGGCGAAACCAGCAGGCAGGCCGCTACGCGGGAACTGTTTGAGGAGACCGGTATTATTGCCAGTGAAGACGAGCTGGTTTTGATTGGGGAACAGACCGCGCGAGATTCGTTTGTCGACCACTATCTGCTCCGCCGAGATGTGCCGATTGGCGACATCCGTCTGCAAGTCGGCGAAACCGCGGATGCAAAGTGGGTAACGCTATCGCAACTTGACGCGATGATTGCCGATCTCTCGTTGGCAAAGCCCATCGGGGAACAGTTCAGCGAAATTCGGGAGAGATTTCTACTTTTCTTGAAAGAAAAGTAGACAAAAGAACCGTTCAAAGTTTAGAAAGCGCAAAAAAAGCGCCGCTGTTTTCAAGCGGCGCTTTGCTGTATTCGAGAATTAACGGTTGCGCAGGAATGCGGGAACGTCCAGCTTGCTCTTGGGCTTTTCCTGATAGTCTCTGCGAATATCGTTTTCGCTGAAGACCGGCTCCTGCCGCTGCTGCGGAATCGGAGCCGCCACCGGCTCGTCCGTCATGATCGGGCGACGGGGCGCATAGGAAGCGGACGCATACTGCTGCGGCTGCGGCTGACGCATCGGCTGCTGATACTGCGGCTGCGTCGGATACGGCTGCGGCTGGGGTTGTGTCGGGTACGGTTGCGGCTGCGGCTGGGGCTGCGCCATCGGCTGCTGCTGATTGGCGCCCATGCCGGTGCTGCCATAAGGCGAGCGGAAGGTGCTGAACGCGCCAAAGCCCGGTACGCCCTGAATGCTGCTGACGCGATCCGGACGGTCAAATCCGGTCGCAATGACGGTGATGCGGAGCGCATCGCCCATCGCTTCATCAATGTCCGCACCGAAGATGATGTTCGCTTCGGGATCGACGTTTTCGCTGATGAGTTCCGCGGCCTCGTTGACTTCGAGCAGGCTCAGATCCGGGCCGCCCGTGATATTCATCAGCACGCCGCGCGCGCCGTTGATGCTGGTTTCGAGCAGTGGGCTTTCGATAGCCTGACGGGCCGCTTCCGCCGCGCGCTTTTCGCCGCTGGCGTTACCGATGCCCATGTGCGCAAGGCCTTTTTCGCGCATGATGGTCTTAACATCCGCAAAGTCGAGGTTAATCATCGCCGGAACGGCGATCAAATCCGAGATGCCCTGAATACCTTGACGGAGTACGTCGTCCGCGACGCGCAGTGCGTCCGGCAGACTCGCGCGGCCGACGAGATCGATGAGTTTATCGTTGGGAATCGTAATCAGCGTATCCACGGCGGGTTTGAGCGAAGCGATGCCGATCTCGGCGTTACGCATACGCACCTTGCCTTCAAACGTGAAGGGCTTGGTCACAACCGCGATGGTCAGAATGCCAAGTTCTTTGGCGCACTCGGCAACGATGCTGGTAGCCCCCGTGCCTGTGCCGCCGCCCATGCCAGCGGTGATAAACGCCATATCGGTGCCACGCAGGGCATCCATAATCTGCTCACGGCTCTCGTCCGCGGCCTTGCGGCCCACTTCGGGATCCGCACCCGCGCCAAGACCTTTGGTCAGCTTTTCGCCGATCTGAATCTTGGTTGGCGCTTTTGCAAGAAACAGCGCCTGCTTATCGGTATTGATGGCGATGAACTCTACGCCGCGCAAGCCGTACTGCACCATGCGATTGATGGCGTTACAGCCCGCGCCTCCCACGCCGATGACTTTAATCTGCGCAAAAGAGGTGTTGTCGAAATCCGGTTCAAACATTGTTTGTCCCCCTTATTTGGTAAAAAGGTTACGAAGCCTGTCCATCAGCGTTCCCGGCGACGTGTTGGTTACGATATCGTCGCTGGTCGCGCGTAAAACAAAATCAAGCGCCGCAAAACAGCTCGTGTAATTCGGCGTATCCATATCCGCAACCCAAGGCGTGTCGCGCTGAATATCCAGCTGCAATCCGCGCTTGAGATAGTCGATACCGCCCTTCATCATGGCGATTCCACCGCCGGTGAGGTAGGTGACGGGACTCGCTTCCGGCGAGATGCCCATCTCCTTGAGCGCCGCGCGAATCATGGTGACCAGTTCGCCCGCCCGCGCTTCCAATATGAGCTCGATCGCCGCGTGATCCACGCGCTTTGCGCCCGTGGGTGTGCGCACAATCTCGGTGCTACTCAAAGGCTCCTGCAAAAAGACAAATCGTCTTTTTACCTGCTCCGCCGTTTCTAGCGGTATATCCAGCCCGAAGGCGAGATCGCTAGATAAGTGCTTTCCGCCGATGTCGATGGTGCGAATGTCGGTAAGCGCCGCGTTTTCGACGATCGATACATCCGTGTGCGTGTAGCCAACGTCGATGAGGATCGCGGGACGCACGCGCTCCTTCTCTGGAATGATCGCAAGCGCCGCGCAAAGCTGCGATGAGACACTCATGGAAATCTCGATATCGAGCGGGGCAAGCGCCTGCTCCATCGCGCGGACAAACTCCTCTTGCACATACATGTGCGAAACGAGCGCGCCGAGTTCCTCGGTCTTAGCGCCCGTCGGGAGAGCGGAAGACACCACCCCGCCGACCGTAAAGGAGACGGGCGTACTGTGCATCAGCACATATCCGCTCAGCTTTACCTTTTTGAGGGAGAGCGAAATGACGTCGTCGATATCCTCCGCCATGACGCGCTTGCCGCGGTTTCCGATCGGCAGCGTAGCTTCGGTCAGTATGATCTTGCTAAACGGAGCGGGAACGCTGATTGCCGCCTCGCGGATGCGCATGCGCGCTTCCTGCTCCGCCTTGGAAACCGACTCGACAATCGCATTATGTAAGGATCGATGATCCGTAAAAACGCCGCCCTGATACCCGTTGTACGGACATACAGAAACGCCGTGTACGGTTATGCCATCGCGATTGACAAAACTGCCACACAGACAGACGATCTTGGAACTTCCGATGTCCAGCACCGCAGCCGGCTTCAAGGCAGTCTCCTCCGCTTACTTTGCAACATACACTGCGATATTATATCACAGCGTAGGAAAATGGCGCAACCTAAGATCATTGTTTCATAATTGTTCGTATTTCCGTCATGGTTCCGTTTTTTAAATCTAGCGGTTGCGATGCATCCGTTAATTAAACACAACGCAAACGTGCGTCTTTATTCAAAGCAGTTCTCTCCAAGCGCACAAAAATCAAACGCTACTTCTTTTCAGCCTCCTGCTTGAGCCGGATCGCGCGCAAAGTCATCAATCGTCGAGACTCATTTTCCAAAAGTGATAAAAGCCGTTGCTCCTCCTCCGCACGCGAAGAAAATAATCCAAGTACGCCGCGCTTTTGCGCGGGTTCTATTTCGCAATACAGGCGCTGACACATTTCGTTCGCCGCGCGAAGATAGTATTTCTCATTTGTAAAAAGCACATTCTGCGCATCGATTCTCTGCCTAAACGCATCGTTTACTGAAAAATCGAGCCCGGCCGTGTTTTGCAGCGCACGCGCTTCGTAGGTGAGCTTTCCGTTGCGCTGCAACGAAAGAAACAACCCGAGTGAGTCCGCGCCGGCAGGCGAACCGAGTCCGTAAAACACGAGGCCATGTTTATATGCCTCCCAACCTTTTGCGCAGCCCGTATCCACCACAGCGCTCGCGCCCGCGTCGATAAAGCGGCGGTAGCGCGCGCGCCATTCCGGCAAGGGCAGTTCCGCTTGATCCAGCCCTGTCCGGACGAGTACGATCACGTGATCGCACTGATTGATCAGCATCCGCACACGATCAAACGCCGCGAGGCTTAAGATATCCGCGCGATTGTTGAATGCTCCGGTCGTCTGTTCCGCAAGCGACACCACGCCGAGGCGGATGCCGTTGACGCAATGGATGAACGGGCGGTTCGCCATTGACTCCGTATCGCCCGCGCCGATGGTATCCACTCCAATGAACCCGATTGCCGAAGCTTCGCCGCTTTCGTTTCGAAGACCCGCCATCGAGATGAGCTCGATACCTGCTTCTGTCAGCCAAATCGCCGCATTCGCATCGCCTTGATGTAGCGCGGAGACGCGAAGATCCTGTTTGTTTAACTCTGTCTGTAGCGCTTCACTTGCGGAAAATCGAGAGGCGGGCGATTCCACTCCGCCCAAGATCAATACATGCGCGATGTCTTCCCGTTCATTCGGTAAAATTGGTCCCGGCGTAATCCCGCCGTTGGTCACAAGTTCCGCTGTCATACCGTTCCTCTCTATCGGATGCCGAAGTGTGTCGCTGTTCCATAACATTTGCGGCGCGTCCGGTCCGTCTCGTGAAAACAGCGCGGAGTTCACCCCCGCGCTTGTTTCTTACTTTTCCGGCGAATCCGCCCGCCTCTACGATAGCGTCACGTCGGACATCACCGTTTCGCTCGCGGAGGCATCGCAGCCTTGGCTCGCCCACATCAGCATCACCAGATCCGTCTTGCCGGTGTTCTCCACGCTGTGTACATACCCCACCGGAATATCGACCACCACGTGCTTCTTTCCGCTCACAGGGTACTCCAGCACATCTTCCGAATCCACCCTTCGAAACCGGATCACGCCCGTACCCGCAACAATCAGAAACTTTTCCGCGCGGGTGTGGTGCCAATGCTCGCCGCGCACCGCGCCTGGTTTGCAAACGCTGATCGAGATCTGCCCGCCGGTGCTGAGGCGTAAGAATTCTGTCACGCTGCCGCTTTCATCCTCGCGCATCTCCAGCGGATAAGCAAACTCCATGACCGGCAGAAAGCTCACATAGGTGGCGTAAAGCTTATTCGTCAGCGGTTCGCTCATGTTCGGCAGTGTGTTGTCTTCCCGCATGGTACGAAACGAGCGGATGCGGGATGCAATATCGCCAAGCGTCGCGCTGTACTGCACCGGCGCGATGCAATATGGCCCTTCCCGCGTGGCGACATCGTCAATCAAGTCGCAGAGCGACTCCGCGACGT
The DNA here is from genome assembly GCA_963665375.2 of Christensenellaceae bacterium. Classification (GTDB taxonomy): domain Bacteria; phylum Bacillota; class Clostridia; order Christensenellales; family CAG-138; genus UBA7703. The sequence continues at coordinate 342,865 of CAXXUL010000004.1, read as the reverse complement.
CGTCGATGTAGGCTAAGTTGATCTGCGTCGATTCGTCGTTGATGACGACGGGTAGATCGTGCGAAATATTGTAGCAAAACGTGGCGACGACGCCGTTCTGGCTTGGTTTCGACCACTTGCCAAATACATGCGGCAGTCGGTAGACATATACCTTTGCGCCGGTCTCGTGCGCATAAAGATCCAGCAACTCTTCTCCCGCTTTTTTACTGCGTCCATAGAGATTTGGTAGCGCGGCCTGGGTGGAGCTTGCGAACATGATCGGGCAGCGGTTTTTATGCTTGTTGAGCAGGCGAAGCAAGGTATCCGTTAAGCCAAAGTCGCTGTGTAAAAATTCATCGTGCTGTTTGGGCCGGCTCGCAGCGGCAAGGTGATAGACAAATCCGCATTCGGCGCAATACCGCTCCAGCTGATCTACGGGCGCATCCTCATCAAACGTCAGCAGGTCGTGATATCCACGTGTGCGTAACGCGATGATCAGGTTTTTCCCTATGAACCCGTCCGCAGCGGTGATCAGGATTTTCATAAGCGCCAATCTCCCGTGTAACCATCCCGTCTGTTCGTGCCCAACAAATCTATCGGTTACGGCATCCCTCCGCGCTTTGCGCGGGAAGCCTGAAGTGGTTTGCCAATTCCCCCGTGTCTGAAATCAATCCGCTCGCGCCCAGTAAATCTATCTAATATTCTTGCCTTCGCGTCAACCGAATCCTTGCTTTCTATTCTTGCTGCACCGCCGGCGCGAAAGCATCGCCTGATTGAATCCAGTCGTAATAGGCACGCGTCGCCTGTTTGCGCGAGGCGTGCTCGCAAACGTAGCTGCGCGCGCGCGCGCCGAGTTCGCTCAGCGGAACCGTGCTCGCATGCAACCGGAAAATCGCATCCGCCATCTCCTGCGGCTCCCCCGGGGTAATGCAAACGCCGTAGCTTTCGCGCTCGATCGAGCGCGCCCATTCGCTGCCCGCTTCCGCGCAAACGATGACGGGTCTGCCAGCGGCGAGCGCAAGCCAAGTTTCGCTCGGCACGGCGATGCGCGTCATGCCTTTTTTCAGCGGAACCAGCGCGACATCCGCAATGGAATACACCTGCGCAGTCCGGTCGGCGGAAAGTAGGGGATAGAGCAATACGTTTTCAATCTGCTCCCGCTCAATCCGGTTTTTCACATGTTCACGAAGCGCGCCGTCGCCAAAGACGAGAATGCGAATGTCCGACTCGTTCTTCAATCGTTTTGCCGCGTCCAAAATGACGTCCGGTTCCTGCAAAAAGCCCAGCGTCCCCGCGTAGACGGCGTAAAACCCTTCCCGCGGGAGACCCAACTCATCAAACAGTTCGTTTTTCTCTCGCAAGATCGGTTGTATCGAATCCGTATCCGCCCAGTTGGGAATCACGGTAATGGTGGCAGGCTCGATTCCGCGCGCAATCAGCGTGCGCTTCATCTCCTCCGAAAGCGTGATAAATGCGCTGTTATGGCGGTAGATATACTGCTCTACCTTCCTGCAAATCCGCATGAACGGGTGCCACTCGGTATATTTGCCCGCCGCGACGAGATTATCCGGAAAGATCTCCTGCAAGATATAAATCGTCCGCGCGCGCCGGTTGAGCTGCGCCCCGACTAAGCCAAGGTAAGCGGGCAAGCTGCAAAAGATATAAACGTCCGCCTTGAGCTTTTTTGCCGCGCGATAGATCGCAATCGTGTTCTGGCAGGCGCGCAGTGCGCGCTCCAATAGCTTTGCGCCGCGCCGCGCTTTCTTTCCCACGCGCTGAATGCGGTATCCTTCCGGCGCGATTTCATCCCGGCGGTTGAAAAAAGCCGCGCGCTCTTCCTCGCTGAGTTCGTGTCCGGGCAGCTTAGTGACCACGCTTACGCGCGCGCCAAAGCGGCAAAAATCTTCCGCAAGATTGGCATATAGATGCGTGATCGGCGTGACTTCCGGCGCGAAATGCGTCGAAATCAATGCGATATGCAGTTGTTCTTCCATCCTCGCCGCCCCTCTCGCCCCAGCTCTATCCGTAAGACTCATTGCTGGTAACCCACTATGATCGTGGTTTTCACAATTCGTAACCGAACAAGCCTAAACCCCCACTTATAGCGCAAATTTTATCATTTCAAGACGTAAGTGTCAATCAAGCGCAGGCTTACGATGCGTGCCGCCCGCTTTCTCCGGACGACGTGATGTTTTCTATACAAAGAGCGGAGGAAAGGATTTCCCCCGCTCATAAAAATGGCTCTTCTTTACTCTTCTTCCTTATAGTCGGCGATTCGCTTCTGCACGCTGGTATCATATTTGTTGATGCAAAGCGGACGCAGCTTATACGTCAGCACCACACTGGATTTGACGTATTCGTTATAAAACGCCTTCTTGATGCGATCCATGACCAGTCTGCCGGTCTCATACGTCACCGATGGCAACAGTACCACATATTGCATGACGCTGTAGCGGGAGATCGTGTCCCCGCGGCGCAGGTTGGTTTGGGCCACGTGCAAGAGCTGCTTCATGATATTATCCAGCACGAGGTTGTCAAACCGCTGCTCGTAGGTATTGCTGATGGTTAAAAGCGCTAAAAACATCGTGCCGTTATAGCGCTCCAGCATGCGGCGCTGCAACTGGTAGATCTCCTTGAAGATTTCGTATTCGCAGACAAAAGCGCCGTGCCCGTCGGTATCCTCCTCGAGCATGTTCTGCACTTTCTCAATATCCGCCTCCATCTCCTGATCCGCCTGTACAATGAGCTTGTAAACCGCGCGGATCTCACCGGAGGGCTGGATACCGAGCTGTTTATAGTGCAGGTCGGTCGCAAAATAGTACTGCGAGAGCGCCTCGCGCTTCTTGCCCGTCTTGACCAGCGCCATCATCAGCTCCAGATGCAGCCGCTCGTCAAACATATCCACGTCCATCGCCTTACGGCAAACCTGAACGATCACGTCATACTCCTCCTCCACCTTTAAAAGGTCGAGCAGGGTAAAGACGCTCTCCAAAAACAGATCATGGTAATACACGCTCTTGGGTACGACCCACATCTCCTCGGCGGAGTTGGTGAGAAGCGGGCCAGTATAAATCTGAAGCATCTGGAGGTAACGCTCAATGCACTCGCGGTTGCTCATGCCGGGCGTACGTGCCTCCTGACAAAGCCGCTCAAACTCGAACACATCGATTTCGCAATCCAGATTCGGGTTCCATTGATATGCCCCACGCGCGGTCAAAATAGAATCGGACAGTTCCGGTAGGCTGCTTTGATCGACAAGAGAGCGATAGCGGTGCAGCAGCGTGCGCAGCGCGGTCGCAGGGTTGCGGTTTTCTTTGTCCGACCAGAGCATCTCCAATAGTTCTTCGTGCGGAACCGCGCGATCCTTTTTTAGAATCAGATATTCGAGAAACTGACTCGTCTTCTTTGCCTGGCGAAGCTGCGTGAGTGCAACGTTTCCATTGACCACGATCTCAAAATTACCAAACATCTTGATTTTAATTTTTGCGTTGGGCATGTCGTCTCCTCCTTGCGTTCTGGCGTGTTGGGCGGGCTGGAGCGCACCGCCGGTTGAATGGAGCAATTCTCTTTATGCTTTTCCCCCGCGGGGAGCGTTACTCTGCGAACTTCTTTTTTAACTGATCGGGATTTGCCGCAAACAGCAGCGCGGTCTCTTTTGTCACGCGCTTCTGCTTCACGAGGCGGTAGATATCTGCGTCCATGGCGCGCATTCCTTCGGAAGCGCCGGCAAAGATGACGTTATCCATCTGATGCGCTTTCCCTTCGCGAATCATGTTTTGAATCGCGCTGTTGACCAACATAATCTCAAACGCGGGTTCTAATCCCCCGTCGACCGTCGGCAGCAACTGCTGGCTGACCACCGCGCGGAGTACCATGGAGAGCTGCACACGAATTTGCTGCTGCTGATTCGCGGGAAACACATCGATAATGCGGTCGATCGTCTTCGCAGCGCCAACGGTATGCAGCGTACTGAGCACCAACTGCCCCGTTTCCGCCGCAGTCAGCGCGGTTTGAATCGTCTCCAGATCCCGCATTTCACCGAGCAGGATCACATCCGGCGCCTGCCGGAGCGCCGCGCGCAGAGCGGTTTGATAGCTCTTCGTGTCGTGTTCCACCTCGCGCTGGCTCAATACGCTCGCCTTATGCGCGTGAATGAACTCAATCGGATCTTCGATGGTGATGATATGCCCGTGCCGGTTGGTATTGATGCGATCGATCAGGCATGCGAGCGTTGTCGATTTTCCGCTTGCGGCGGGACCTGTCACCAACACGAGGCCCTTCTTCACGTCCCCCAGGAACAAAATTTCATCAGGAATATGCATCTTCACCGGGTCCGGCAACGCCAGAGACACGATGCGAAGCACCATGGCGAGCGAGTTGCGCTGCTGATACGCATTGCAGCGAAACCGTCCGACCCCGCTGATGGAAAACGAAAAATCGTCGTCTCCATGCTCGATCAGACGATCGATATTCCGGTGATCCAGGTCATAGACCTGCCGGATGAGGCGCTTGGTATCATCCGGCTTCAGCACCACGTCGAATAACTGCTGCACTTCGCCCGCGACCTTGAGCCGCACGCATGAACCGGGGATGATGAATACATCCGATCCACCGCGCTCGATGGCGGACTGTAAGATATCATGAACCTCCGCCATCCTGGTTAACCTCCCTGCCAGAGCGTACCCGCGCTCTGCCCCGTCCATGTTTCCGCACTTTCATAGCGGTAGCTGAGAATTTCGCATTTGCCTTTCGAAACGTCGACCGCAACATTCAGCGCGTGTCCGTCGCTTGAATCGACCGAAAATGCGTAGCTTCCATCCGTTTGCTTGACCACGCCTTCTATGGTGTCGGGCGCGTTGCCCTGCTGTAGCGCGTCGTCTAGCGCGAGTAACATCGACTGCGCGCGGACGTCCGCTTCGTAGTAAGCCGCGGTGCTGACGGCGGTCTTTTCCGTGAGCGCCGCGTCGGATCGCGCCTGAATCAGCGCGAGAGACGCAAACAACGTTAAACTCACCACCACAAGGATGAATACGATGCTGGAGGTGCCTACGCCCATGCGGGAAGGATACGGTTTCATGGTGTTTCCCCCTCGTCCTGCACATAGCGCGCCGCGTCCAGCGCATAAACCTTGCCTTGCGGCGACAACACGGTCAACTCAATATCATAAAGCGTGCCCTGCAGCGGGGAATCGTCGCTCGTTACCACGCAGTCCACCGTTAAATCCTCCGCAACTTCTACCGAAAAAGCCCTTGCGCCGCAGGCGTTGCAGGTGTTGTCTCCAGCCGGATCCGCTTTCACCTGCTCCGCGACGCGCTCCATGGCGAGGATTGCGCGGGATTCATATGCGCTCTGCTGCGCCGTTACGTTTGCCGCCGCAATCAAGCGAACCACCACGCTGGTGGATAACGCAAGAAACAGGATGACGATCACCATCTCGATGAGGATCGGGCTCAATGTACCGCGCTGTTTCGGCGGACGAAGCATTTGTTCCATTATGCGCCGCCCTCCTTTGCCGCCTGCAGATAAACCGCACCTTCGTGCGTTTTGCCTCCCGCGTCGATGATCGATATCTGTAATAGTTCGCCTTCCAGCGTAAACGTAAGTCCGCCGGCATCAAAAATCTTCTCGCCGTAGTCCGGCGCAAACGCGCGATCCGCCTGCGCGAAATATTCGCGCACCTGCGTTCCATCGCAGTAGATATAGGTCACGTACCGAACGCCTTCAATCTCCTGACCAAGCGCAAGTACGGTTTGACCGTCTTCCGTGCGGATTTCAATCTGACCCGCTTCATCCGCGCCGCGCACCTTGCCGATGAGGTAGCTCAGCCCCGTACGGGAGACATATGCCTGCTCCGCCGTGGCATTAATCGCCCGATACGAACGGGCGCCTACGATGACCACGACCAAGCTCAACAACGCGAACGTCGCCAGCAGCGCAAAGATGAATATGCCGCGCATTTCACCGCGGTTTTGCGTCGTTACCCGCGCGCTCAAGAGCCGCCTCCCGCGCGCACAACCTGTACGCTCGGCATCACGTTTGCCGCAATGATGTCGTAAAACACGACATACCGACTCTCATCCACGCGAACACCATAATTATCATAGATATAGGAAAGGCTCGGCGGATATTTTCCCTCCACCGCGTAGCAGGTCACGATCGCGCGCTGCAACGCGGAGGCAACTACCTCCGTCTCGCGCGCATCGTTTCGCCGGGATGTGGAAAAAAGCGCAACCATAAAGAGAATGACAAGCAGCGAGAACAAAGCTAGAGCGAACACCAGCCCCCGGTTTTGCCCGCGCGGTCTCTCATAGAGATGCATGCCGATTTCTCCTTCCGCTTACGTTATCCTACCAGTCTAGAGTCGATTGCATAGCAGTCTTGTAACAAAATGACTGTTTTCTGTTACCAACGGCAAAAATTGCCGTATCCGCTGCAAATATTGCGGTCATTGTTACGCCCGCAATCGCACAAAATCGTTTGCTTCAGCCTCTCAGCCGACCGCCGAAAGAACGGAGAGTAGCGGTAACATGACGGAGAGCAATATTCCGCCGATGACGATGGAGAGTATCGCGACCAATGTCGGCTCGATCATGGCGATCACGTTGTGAATCGCGTCGTCCGCCTCGTTCATATAGATTCCGCTGAGTTTTTCCATCACGGCGTCCAGCTTGCCCGCCGCGGTTCCAAAGCGAATCATCTTTTCGTGCATAGAGTCAAACAAGCCGCTCTTTTCCGCGGCCTGCGCAAAGCTTCCGCCCTTCAGCAGCTCCTGTTGCGCCAACTCCGCTTGACGCTTGTGTTTTTCGTCGGTCACAACACTCGGAGCAAGCCGCATCGCGTCCTCAACGGGATAACCCGCGCTCAGCATCATGGAGAGCGCGGACGCATACCGCGCGGTCGAAAGCCTCGCGTTCACGCGACGCACGGCAGGAATCACTCCCGCAAGCAACGCGAGCACAGGCTTGCGCTTGCTGGTGCGCAGCAAAATTCCGACGACGAGCAGCAGGAGCGCAAACACGCCGACCAGAATCAACATCCCTTTCCCGACGCCAACGCCGATTTGCATGGCAGCCGTAGCCGGGCTGGTCTCCGCAAGACCCAGGCTGTCGAACACGCGCTGGAAAACGGGAAGCACGCTGATGACGAGAATCGCAATCACCACCGCGAGCATCATCACAAGCACGCTTGGATATAGAATCGCGCTCTTCACCGAGGACTTGATCTGCGCTTCCCATTGATAATAGTTGGCAAGCGACGCCATCACTTCGTCCAGCTTGCCGGATCGTTCGCCGATTCGCGTCATGGCAAGCAGGTAGTCTGGAAAGATTCCCGCGTCCTCGAGCGCCTGCGAAAACGTGCCCCTGCGCTCCAGCGAAACGCGCATTCCTTCAAAGCGCGCGCCATAGCGGCTGCCCGCATAACTGCGCGCGAGGGTCTCCATACCGTCGCCAAGCGGAATGCCCGCATTGAGCACCATGGCGATCTGTTCGCAAAAAAGCGCGGTCTCGTCCGGCGGTAGCGTCTTTTGCATTGTTTTCTCCTGCATCCCGGTTCCCTTTCTGATGGTTGAGCGCCTGCCGTCATCCATGCAGGCAATCTGCGAGTCAATATTTCAATCAATAGAAGCGTTCCGCGGTATAATCGCGCTCTTTGTGTCCGGTTCCGTCCAGCGTCGTATCCATCCAGACCCATACTCCGTCCAGGTAGACGCTGTTCCAGGCATGATAGAGATTCTCCGGCGTCACGGTGCCGATGAGCACCTTAGCAGGAATTCCTTCCGCGCGCAGCATGACCGCAAGCAGCCCTGCATAGTCAAAGCAAATGCCGGTTCCGCTCTCCAACGAATCGTCCGCGCTCGGCAGATAACCGTTCTCCACCGTGTTTGCTTTCGCCGTATCATAGGTCATGTGCGAAACCACATATTCATAGAACCGGTCCGCAATGTCCTTGTGGCTTGTCAGTCCGCGCGCCAGCTCCCGCGCTTTTTGTACGGTCTTGGTATCTGCATCATACCACACATATTGGTTGGGATACAGAAACGGCAGCGTTTCGTCGGCTAACGCGACTTGCAGTTCCACGCTGTAGCGCACCGCATAAAGATCGCTCTCCACTTGTTCCATCACGCGAACGGTATAGACTCCGTCGCCCATTTGCAGCGGAAAAACGCTGTAAACTTCGCCGCCCGGCAGATCGTAGTAATAGGTTTGCAAGGGCGTCGAGATGCGCGCTTTCAGCCGTTTTGCGCTCGGCTCGCAGCGGATCATCACATAGCCCTGATCGGTATGCGAAGCGTCTATGATAACGCCATCTTCCTCGTATACCACGGTTCCGGAAGCTTGCGGCAATAAGAGCGGTGATTCTTCGGTCTGTCCTTGCGCTTGCGTTTGCGCGCCTTTAGAGTCGGTTTCTGCCGCGTCCGGCGGCGTGGGCTGGCTCGCCGCGCAGGCCGAAAGGCAAAAGAAGCCGAATACAAGCAGCCACACAAACTCTTTTTGCAGCCGTTCGGCCACCGACCCTCGTTTCATGAGCTGATTATACTGCTATAAATCACGCGAATGCAACAAATTGTTACTTTGACACGGGGTATCGATCCCGTATCTTCCCGTTTCAAAACGTTTGTCTGTTACATGATTCTATTATATCTGCTTCATACATGCGATTGTTACAAAATTCTGCGCGATATCAACATTGTGCGCCTGGCCATGTTTTTCGTGTCACGAAACTTGTTTCGTAAATAGTAGTCTTGATGAGAGTTGCTCGATCCGCAACAGAAATCCGGCGCCCCTGTACGGGACGCCGGATGTGCTTAAGCATATTTGGTTTTGCTTTCGTTACTCCGCCTTTGGCATTCCATCCATCTTTTCAACTTCAGGTTCTTTGTCCTTCTTTGCGCCGAAGATGACGAGCACCAGCTGAACCAGAGCGATGATGACCATCAGCAGTGTCCAGCGATCCGTAAAGACCATCGGGTTACGCATGTTCTCCGTCAGGATAAACACGATGATAGCCCCGATACCCGGCAGCAGCGTGAGAACGCGGGTTAAGCCGTGCTTTTCGGTCTCGCGGACAACCACGCCTTCTTCCTCTTCCTTCTTCTTGCCAATCAGACCGATCAGCATCAAGATAGACGCAAGCGCGGTCGCAATCGTCAGAATCAAGTTCAGCAGCGCCCACACAGGCCCGCCGGCAAGCGGCGTTTGCGTGTCCGGAATCTTCTCCGGATCCTTCGGTTCCACGTCCTTGCCTTGCAGCGTCATCGTGCCGTAGATCACGAGATCGCCATCCGGCACCGTGGACGGAATCGCCGTTGACCAGCCGTCGAACACATATCCGTTCATCGACGGATTCGGCGGAACAGGCATCTTGTCGCCATAGCCGAGATCCGTATACACCGCATACGGCGTATTACCGTTCAGGTCTCCCGTGCCGCCGGTTACGATATACGTCACCGTGTACGAGAGCTTCTCCCACTGCGCATAGAAGTTCAGCTGGCGCGGCGGCATGTAGAACGAATCGCCTGGCTGGCGGGAAACGCCCGCCGTCGCGCTCTTTTCGCTCCAACCGAGGAAGCGATAGCCGGGCCGCGAGAACATGTTCCCCGCAATCGTCACGATCGAGTCGGTGAAATATCTTCCCTCCTCAACGGTCCCACCGGCAGCTCCATTCGGATGATAGTAGATCGGGGAGGTTCTGGGTTCCCAAACCGCGGTCAACGTCATGTTGTTATCCGGCATGGTAAACGTAGCGCCCGGCGCAAAGTGCATCTCCGTGCCATCAATGTCCGTCGTCATCCAGTACAGGAAGCCATAGCCGGAGTGATACGGATTGGTGTCCGCAATTACGAGAGACGATTGATACGTCTTTCCGGTCATGTTCGCCGGCATACGGTCGACCTGATCTTCCGTACCAGTCTCGAAGACCACGTCATAGTACGCAAGCTCCCAAACCGCATTCAGCGTGTGATTTTCGCTGATCGCGGGAATCGTATCACCAAGCGTGATCGGGTCTCCTGTCGTCGCGTCCTCCCACCCGGTCAGATGATAACCGGGGCGTTTCACGCCGTCGGCATTTGCGATGGTTGCATCTGTACCAAGGTCAAACCACTGCGTTTCGGGGAATCCGGTGACTGTGTCCGTGGTGTTGAGGTTGTAGACCACCTGCGGATTGATCGAGAAGTCAGCCGTCTGCGTGCTGAAGCTGTAGTTGCCCCGCACGGCGACCGTCGCGTTCACGTTCGGCACCAGCACATCCGCATATTTTCCGACGTTGCTGTCGCTGCCCGTGCGGACAACATGGATAGTAATGCCGCCAAGATCCGCCGCGAGAATCGGGTAATACGTCGTGCCTGCGATCGTTCCGGTCGGAATGGTGTAAGCAAACGTCGGATCCGCGCTGCCGTAGTTCTTGTCTGTGTTGACCGCAGCGATCAGCACCGTGCGCGGTACTACGCGCAATGTACCGGGTACGATACTGATGTCATAGTCTCCAGCGCGCGTGTTGCTCTTGAGCGTGTAGGTGAAGCCGTTGTCGATCGTTCCGACATTGGTGATCGTTCCCGTGTTCACCCGGGTCGCAAACCCTTCGGTGCCGACAAACCCGCTGCTCACGCCGTCGATACTCCAACCGTTTTCCGTCAGCGGCATTCCGTCATAGACCTTCGTCGCGCCGGAAGTGCGAACCACCACGTCTCTCTTGGAAATGGTCACATCCGCGTTTCCAAAAGTCGGGATATAGTTGCTGTTCGTCGCAACGAAGAACACCGTCCGGCTGTCGTCGACGTGCGTCGCGGTCGGGCTGGTGGTCAGCGTGTAGTCCGCGGGGTTCGTGCTGTAGGTTTCGCTGTAGCGAATCGTCGTTCCAGCGGGTACGTTGGCAGAGGCGGACACGCCGTAGGCGCTGCCGTCGTACTTCTTCGACACATCGGTGGCGTCTACCGTCAGCGCGTTGGACGCGGTGATCGTGAGCTTGCCCTTCGTGACGTTGATCGTGTAGTTGCCGGAAGCGGTTGTTGCGCTCAGCGTGTAGCTGAACGTGTTGTCCGCGGTTCCGACGTTGGTGATCGTGCCGTCCGCCGTCGCCGTCGCGAAGCCCTGACCGGTGACGAATCCGTCGTTGCCGGTCGTGTCGTAGCTCCAGCTCGCGTTCGTCAGCGCCGTTCCGGTGTACATCTTGGAGTCGGTCGCCGTCGTCAGCGCCACAACTCTCTTATTAATTACAATCTGCTCGTCGCCGAACACCGGGTTGTAGTTCGGGTTCGTCACCACGAAGTACACCGTCGTTCCAATGGTCGCGTTCGTCGCCGTCGGGCTGGTCGTCAGCGTGTAGTCCGCCGGATTTGTGCTGTTGGTGAGCGAGTAGCGCACCGTCGAACCCGCGATCGCCGGGGTGACCGTGATCCCGTGCGGCAGGTTGTCGTAGGTGCCCGTGTAGCCGTCGGACGAGGCCGTCGTGTTCGCCGGGTTGATCGCGATCGTCGTCGTGTCTTCCGCCGGATCGTATCCGTCGCGGCTGACGACGACTTTCACCGTCAGCGGGCCGTCACTCACATTCGTTACCGTCGGCGGCGTTGTGCCAACGCTTGTCCAACCGCCGGAACCGTTCGAGACAAAGTACTCAATCGTGTCCGTCGCGTTCGTCCCGGTCAGGTTCGTCGTGTGGGAGTTGCCGTCGTACGTCCAGCTTCCGCCGGTGAGGTCGACCGTGAATCCGCCGTTGACCACTTTCAGGTCGGCGGGCAGAACGGTCAGCGCGTAGTTCGAGGCCTTGAATGCGCCGTTGTTCGCGAGCGCGAGCGTGCCGCCGACGATCGCGTCGGTGTACGTGTTCGGGCTCAGCGGGTCGGCTGCCAGCGCGGAATCATATCCCAGCGCGCCGCTGTACGCGGGCGTTTCGCCGGTGACCGCGCCGCTCACCAGCGTGTAGGTAAGCGTGCTCGTCGCAGGACGGTTGTCCGGATACGAAATCTGCTGGTCTTCCGCCTGCACGGTCAGCGTCTTTGCCGTGACCGTCAGATCGCCCGCGACCGGCGTGAAGGCGTAATCGTGTGCCTGCGTGCTCTCATTGAGCGTGCCTGCGACGACGTTGTTTTTCACCGTGCCGACGTTGGTGATCGTACCGTTCGCGGTGGGCGCGGTCGCGAAACCTTCGCCCGTTAGGAAGCTATCGCCCGTCGGGTTGACGGTGCTGTTGGTCAGCGCGTTGCCGTTGTAGGCGCGCGTGTCGGTCGCCGCCGTCAGCGTGATTGCGCGTGGCGTGATCGTCACTTTCGCGTTGCCGAATGCAGGTTCGTAGTTGCTGTTCGTCGCAACGAAGTAGACCGTTTTGCTCTCGTCGACGTGTGTCGCGGTCGGGCTGGTCGTCAGCGTGTAGTCTGCGGGGTTCGTGCTGTTGGTCAGCGAGTAGCGAATCGTGGTTCCGGCAGGTACGTTGGCAGAGGCGGACACGCCGTAGGCGCTGCCGTCGTACTTCTTCGACACATCGGTGGCATTCACCGTCAGCGCGTTGGACGCGGTGATCGTGAGCTTGCCCTTGGTGACATTGATCGTGTAGTTGGCGGCTTTGGTCGCGGCGCTTAGCGTGTAGCTGAATGTGTTGTCCGCCGTACCGACGTTGGTGATCGTCCCGGTTGCACTCGACGTCGCAAAGCCCTGGCCCGTCACGAAGCCGTCGTTGCCGGTGGTGTCGTAACTCCAGTTTGCATTCGTCAGCGGCGTTCCGGTGTACATCTTGGAGTCGGTCGCCGTTGTCAGCGCCACAATTCTCTTATTAATAATGATCGTTTCGTCGCCGAACACCGGGTTGTAGTTCGGGTTCGTCACCACGAAGTAGACCTGCGTGCCGGTGGTTGCGTTCGTCGCGGTCGGGCTGGTCGTCAGCGTGTAGTCCGCCGGATTCGTGCTGTTGGTCAGGCTGTACTTGACCACAGAGCCCTCGATCGCCGGCGTCACCGTGATCCCGTGCGGCAGGTTGTCGTAGGTGCCGGTGTAACCGTCGGACGAGGCCGTCGTGTTCGCCGGGTTGATCGCGATCGTCGTCGTGTCTTCCGCCGGATCGTATCCGTCGCGGCTGACGACGACTTTCACCGTCAGCGGGCCGTCACTCACATTCGTTACCGTCGGCGGCGTTGTGCCAACGCTCGTCCAACCGCCGGAGCCGTTCGAAACGAAGTATTCAACCGTGTCCGTCGCGTTCGTCCCGGTCAGGTTCGTCGTGTGGGAGTTGCCGTCGTAGGTCCAGCTTCCGCCGGTCAGGTCGACCGTGAATCCGCCGTTGACCACTTTCAGATCGGCGGGCAGAACGGTCAGCGCGTAGTTCGAGGCCTTGAATGCGCCGTTGTTCGCGAGCGCGAGCGTGCCGCCGACGATCGCGTCGGTGTACGTGTTCGGGCTCAACGGGTCGGCTGCCAGCGCGGAATCATATCCCAGCGCGCCGCTGTACGCGGGCGTTTCGCCCGTGATCGCGCCGCTCACCAGCGTGTAGGTAAGTGCGCTCGTCGCCGGACGGTTGTCCGGATACGAAATCTGCTGATCTTCCGCCTGAACGGTCAGCGTCTTTGCCGTGACCGTCAGATCGCCCGCAACCGGCGTGAAGGCGTAGTCGTGTGCCTGCGTGCTCTCGTTGAGCGTGCCCGCGACGACGTTGTTTTTCACCGTGCCGACGTTGGTGATCGTTCCGTTCGCGGTGGGCGCGACTTCGAAGCCCTCACCCGTGAGGAAACTATCTCCCGTCGGGGTGACCATGCTGTTGGTCAGCGCGTTGCCGTTGTAGGCGCGCGTGTCGGTCGCTGCCGTCAGCGTGATTGCACGCGGCGTGATCGTCACTTTCGCGCTACCGAATGCAGGCGCGTAGTTGCTGTTCGTCGCAACGAAGTAGACCGTTTTGCTCTCGTCGACGTGTGTCGCGGTCGGGCTGGTCGTCAGCGTGTAGTCTGCGGGGTTCGTGCTGTTGGTCAGCGAGTAGCGAATCGTGGTTCCGGCAGGTACGTTGGCAGAGGCGGACACGCCGTAGGCGCTGCCGTCGTACTTCTTCGACACATCGGTGGCATTCACCGTCAGCGCGTTGGACGCGGTGATCGTGAGCTTGCCCTTGGTGACATTGATCGTGTAGTTGGCGGCTTTGGTCGCGGCGCTTAGCGTGTAGCTGAATGTGTTGTCCGCCGTACCGACGTTGGTGATCGTCCCGGTTGCACTCGACGTCGCAAAGCCCTGGCCCGTCACGAAGCCGTCGTTGCCGGTGGTGTCGTAACTCCAGTTTGCATTCGTCAGCGGCGTTCCGGTGTACATCTTGGAGTCGGTCGCCGTTGTCAGCGCCACAATTCTCTTATTAATAATGATCGTTTCGTCGCCGAACACCGGGTTGTAGTTCGGGTTCGTCACCACGAAGTAGACCTGCGTGCCGGTCGTCACGTCCGTCGCGGTCGGGCTGGTCGTCAGCGTGTAGTCCGCCGGATTCGTGCTGTCGGTGAGCGAATAGCGCACCGTCGAGCCCGCGATCGCCGGCGTCACCGTGATCCCGTGCGGCAGGTTGTCGTAGGTGCCCGTGTAGCCGTCGGAGTTCGCGGTGGTCGTTGCCGGGTTGATCGTCAGCGTCGTCGTGTCTTCCGCCGGATCGTATCCATCGCGGGTAACCACGACTTTGACCGTCAGCGGGCCGTCGCTCACGTTGGTCACGGTCGGCGGCGTTGTGCCAACGCTCGTCCAACCGCCGGAGCCGTTCGAGACAAAGTATTCAATCGTGTCCGTCGCGTTCGTGCCTGTCAGGCTCGTCGTATGGGAGTTGCCGTCGTAGGTCCAGCTTCCGCCGGTGAGGTCGACCGTGAATCCGCCGTTGACGACCTTCAGGTCGGCGGGCAGAACCGTCAGCGCGTAGTTGGAGGCCTTGAATGCGCCGTTGTTCACGAGCGCGAGCGTGCCGCCGACGATCGCGTCGGTGTACGTGTTCGGGCTCAACGGGTCGGCTGCCAGCGCGGAATCATAGCCCAGCAGACCGCCAAAGGCCGGTGTTTCGCCCGTGACCGCGCCGCTGACCAGCGTGTAGGTAAGCGTGCTCGTCGCAGGACGGTTCGCCGGGTACGCAATCTGCTGGTCTTCCGCCTGAACGGTCAGCGTCTTAGCGGTGACCGTTAGGTCGCCCGCGACCGGTGTGAAGGCGTAGTCGTGTGCCTGTGTGCTCGCGTTGAGCGTGCCCGCAACGACGTTGTTCTTCACGGTGCCGACGTTGGTGATCGTGCCGCTCGCGGTGGGCGCGACTTCGAAGCCCTCACCCGTGAGGAAACTATCTCCCGTCGGGGTGACCATGCTGTTGGTCAGCGCGTTGCCGTTGTAGGCTCTGGAATCCGTCGCCGCCGTCAGCGTGATTGCGCGCGGCGTGATCGTCACTTTCGCGCTGCCGAATGCAGGCGCGTAGTTGCTGTTCGTCGCAACGAAGTAGACCGTTCTGCTGTCGTCGACGTGTGTCGCCGTCGGGCTGGTGGTCAGCGTGTAGTCCGCGGGGTTCGTGCTGTACGTTTCGCTGTAGCGAATCGTCGTTCCACTAGGTACGCTGGCAGAGGCGGTCACGCCGTAGGCGCTGCCGTCGTACTTCTTCGTCACGTCGATTGCGTTCACCGTCAGCGCGTTGGACGCGGTGATCGTGAGTTTGCCCTTCGTGACGTTGACTGTGTAGTTGCTGGCTTTGGTCGCGGCGCTCAGCGTGTAGCTGAACGTATTGTCCGCCGTACCGACGTTGGTGATCGTCCCGTTTGCCGTCGCCGTCGCGAAGCCCTGGCCGGTGACGAAGCCGTCGTTGCCGGTCGTGTCGTAGTTCCAGCTCGCGTTCGTCAGCGGCGTTCCGGTGTACATCCTGGAGTCGGTCGCCGTCGTCAGCGCCACAACTCTCTTATTAATAATGATCGTTTCGTCGCCGAACACCGGGTTGTAATTCGGGTTCGTCACCACGAAGTAGACCTGCGTGCCGGTGGTTGCGTTCGTCGCGGTCGGGCTGGTCGTCAGCGTGTAGTCCGCCGGATTCGTGCTGTTGGTCAGGCTGTACTTGACCACAGAGCCCTCGATCGCCGGGGTGACCGTGATCCCGTGCGGCAGATTGTCGTAGGTACCCGTGTAGCCGTCGGACGAGGCCGTCGTGTTCGCCGGGTTGATCGCGATCGTCGTCGTGTCTTCCGCCGGATCATATCCATCGCGGCTAACCACGACCTTGACCGTCAGCGGGCCGTCGCTCACGTTCGTCACGGTCGGCGGCGTTGTGCCAACGCTCGTCCAACCGCCGGAACCGTTCGAAACAAAGTATTCAATCGTGTCCGTCGGGTTCGTGCCGGTCAGGCTCGTCGTGTGCGAGTTGCCGTCGTAGGTCCAGCTTCCGCCGGTGAGGTCGACCGTGAATCCGCCGTTGACCACTTTCAGGTCGGCGGGCAGAACCGTCAGCGCGTAGTTGGAGGCCTTGAATGCGCCGTTGTTCGCGAGCGCCAAAGTGCCGCCGACGATCGCGTCGGTGTACGTGTTCGGGCTCAGCGGATCGGCTGCCAGTGCGGAATCGTAGCCAAGCACGCCGCTGTATGCGGGCGTTTCGCCCGTGATCGCGCCGCTCACCAGCGTGTAGGTAAGCGTGCTTGTCGCAGGTCGGTTCGCCGGGTACGCGATCTGCTGGTCTTCCGCCTGCACGGTCAGCGTCTTAGCGGTAACCGTCAGGTCGCCCGCGACCGGCGTGAAGGCGTAGTCGCTTGCCTGTGTGGAAGCATTCAGTGTACCGGCGACGACGTTGTTCTTCACGGTGCCGACGTTGGTGATCGTGCCGTTCGCGGTGGGCGCTGTCGCGAAACCTTCGCCCGTAAGGAAGCTATCTCCCGTCGGGTTGACGGTGCTGTTGGTCAGCGCGTTGCCGTTGTAGGCGCGCGTGTCGGTCGCTGCCGTCAGCGTGATTGCACGCGGCGTGATCGTCACTTTCG
Organism: Christensenellaceae bacterium; assembly: GCA_963665375.2. Taxonomy (GTDB): domain Bacteria; phylum Bacillota; class Clostridia; order Christensenellales; family CAG-138; genus UBA7703. Next base: position 325,947 of record CAXXUL010000004.1, on the reverse strand, counting down.
CGCTGCCGAAGGCAGGCGCGTAGTTGCTGTTCGTCGCAACGAAGTAGACCGTTCTGCTGTCGTCGACGTGCGTCGCGGTCGGGCTGGTGGTCAGCGTGTAATCCGCCGGGTTCGTGCTGTTGGTCAGCGAGTAGCGAATGGTCGTTCCCGCGGGTACGTTCGCGGAGGCGGAGACGCCGTAGGCGGTTCCGTCGTACTTCTTCGTCACGTCGGAAGCGTCCACCGTCAGCGCGTTGGACGCGGTGATCGTGAGCTTGCCCTTGGTGACGTTGATCGTGTAGTTGCCGGCAGCAGTCGCGGAAGTCAGCGTGTAGCTGAACGTGTTATCCGCCGTGCCGACGTTGGTGATCGTGCCGGTTGCACTCGACGTCGCGAAGCCCTGTCCCGTCACGAAGCCGTCGTTGCCGGTGGTGTCGTAGCTCCAGTTCGCGTTCGTGAGCGGCGTTCCGGTGTACATCTTGGAGTCGCTCGCCGTCGTCAGGGCGACTACTCTCTTATTAATAATGATCGTTTCGTCGCCGAACACCGGGTTGTAATTCGGGTTCGTCACCACGAAGTAGACCTGCGTGCCGGTGGTTGCGTTCGTCGCGGTCGGGCTGGTCGTCAGCGTATAGTCCGCGGGGTTCGTGCTGTTGGTGAGCGAATAGCGCACCGTCGAGCCCGCGATCACCGGGGTGACCGTGATCCCGTGCGGCAGGTTGTCGTAGGTGCCCGTGTAGCCGTCAGACGAGGCCGTCGTGTTCGCCGGGTTGATCGCGATCGTCGTCGTGTCTTCCGCCGGATCGTAACCTTCGCGGGTGACCACGACCTTGACCGTCAGCGGACCGTCGGCAACATTCGTCACCGTCGGCGGCGTTGTGCCAACGCTCGTCCAACCGCCGGAGCCGTTCGAAACGAAGTATTCGATCGTGTCCGTCGCGCTAGTGCCGGTCAGGCTCGTCGTATGGGAGTTGCCGTCGTACGTCCAGCTTCCACCGGTAAGGTCGACCGTGAATCCGCCGTTGACGACCTTGAGGTCGGCGGGAAGCACCGTCAGCGCGTAGTTCGAGGCTTTGAATGCGCCGTTGTTGAGCAGACCAAGCGTGCCGCCGACAATCGCGTCGGTGTACGTGTTCGGGCTCAGCGGGTCGGACGCCAGTGTGGAATCATAGCCCAGCGCGCCGGAGTACGCGGGTGTTTCGCCCGTGACCGCGCCGCTGACCAGCGTGTAGGTAAGTAGGCTCGTCGCCGGACGGTTCGCCGGATACGCGATCTGCTGGTCTTCCGCCTGCACGGTCAGCGTCTTTGCCGTGACCGTGAGATCGCCCGCGACCGGTGTGAAGGCGTAGTCGTGTGCCTGTGTGCTCGCGTTGAGCGTGCCCGCAACGACGTTGTTTTTCACGGTGCCGACGTTGGTGATCGTTCCGTTCGCGGTGGGCGCTGTCGCGAAGCCCTCGCCCGTGAGGAAACTATCGCCCGTCGGGGTAACCGTGCTGTTGGTCAGCGCGTTGCCGTTGTAGGCTCTGGAATCCGTCGCCGCCGTCAGCGTGATTGCGCGCGGCGTGATCGCGATCTCCGCGTTGCCAAATGCCGGCGCGTAGTTGCTGTTCGTCGCAACGAAGTAGACCGTTCTGCTGTCGTCGACGTGTGTCGCGGTCGGGCTGGTCGTCAGCGTGTAGTCTGCGGGGTTCGTGCTGTTGGTCAGCGAGTAGCGAATCGTCGTTCCACTAGGTACGCTGGCAGAGGCGGTCACGCCGTAGGCGCTGCCGTCGTACTTCTTCGTCACGTCGGTTGCGTCTACCGTCAGCGCGTTGGACGCCGTGATCGTGAGCTTGCCCTTCGTGACGTTGATCGTGTAGTTGCCGGCAGCGGTCGCGGAAGTCAGCGTGTAGCTGAACGTATTGTCCGCCGTACCGACGTTGGTGATCGTCCCGTTTGCCGTCGCCGTCGCGAAGCCCTGACCCGCCACGAAGCCGTCGTTGCCGGTGGTGTCGTAGCTCCAGTTTGCATTCGTCAGCGGCGTTCCGGTGTACATCTTGGAATCGCTCGCCGTCGTCAGCGCCACAACTCTCTTATTAATAATGATCGTCTCGTCGCCGAACACCGGATTGTAGTTCGGGTTCGTGACCACGAAGTAGACCGTCGTTCCGGTGGTTGCATCCGTCGCCGTCGGGCTGGTCGTCAGCGTGTAGTCCGCCGGGTTCGTGCTATTGGTGAGCGAATAGCGCACCGTCGAGCCCTCGATCGTCGGGGTGACCGTGATCCCGTGCAGTAGATTGTCGTACGTGCCCGTGTAGCCGTCGGACGAGGCCGTCGTATTCGCCGGGTTGATCGTGATCGTCGTTGTGTCTTCCGCCGGATCGTATCCTTCGCGGCTGACGACGACTTTCACCGTCAGCGGGCCGTCACTCACATTCGTTACCGTCGGCGGTGTTGCGCCAACGCTCGTCCAACCGCCGGAGCCGTTCGAAACAAAGTATTCGACCGTGTCCGTCGCGTTCGTCCCGGTGAGGCTCGTCGTGTGTGAGTTGCCATCGTACGTCCAGCTTCCGCCGGTGAGGTCGACCGTGAATCCGCCGTTGACGACCTTCAGGTCGGCGGGCAGAACCGTCAGCGCGTAGTTGGAGGCCTTGAATGCGCCGTTGTTCACGAGCGCCAAAGTGCCGCCGACGATCGCGTCGGTGTACGTGTTCGGGCTCAACGGGTCGGCTGCCAGCGCGGAATCATAGCCCAGCAGACCGCCAAAGGCCGGTGTTTCGCCCGTGACCGCGCCGCTGACCAGCGTGTAGGTAAGCGTGCTCGTCGCAGGACGGTTCGCCGGGTACGCAATCTGCTGGTCTTCCGCCTGAACGGTCAGCGTCTTAGCGGTGACCGTTAGGTCGCCCGCGACCGGTGTGAAGGCGTAGTCGTGTGCCTGTGTGCTCGCGTTGAGCGTGCCCGCAACGACGTTGTTCTTCACGGTGCCGACGTTGGTGATCGTGCCGCTCGCGGTGGGCGCGACTTCGAAGCCCTCACCCGTGAGGAAACTATCTCCCGTCGGGGTGACCATGCTGTTGGTCAGCGCGTTGCCGTTGTAGGCTCTGGAATCCGTCGCCGCCGTCAGCGTGATTGCGCGCGGCGTGATCGTCACTTTCGCGCTGCCGAATGCAGGCGCGTAGTTGCTGTTCGTCGCAACGAAGTAGACCGTTCTGCTGTCGTCGACGTGTGTCGCCGTCGGGCTGGTGGTCAGCGTGTAGTCCGCGGGGTTCGTGCTGTACGTTTCGCTGTAGCGAATCGTCGTTCCACTAGGTACGCTGGCAGAGGCGGTCACGCCGTAGGCGCTGCCGTCGTACTTCTTCGTCACGTCGATTGCGTTCACCGTCAGCGCGTTGGACGCGGTGATCGTGAGTTTGCCCTTCGTGACGTTGACTGTGTAGTTGCTGGCTTTGGTCGCGGCGCTCAGCGTGTAGCTGAACGTATTGTCCGCCGTACCGACGTTGGTGATCGTCCCGTTTGCCGTCGCCGTCGCGAAGCCCTGGCCGGTGACGAAGCCGTCGTTGCCGGTCGTGTCGTAGTTCCAGCTCGCGTTCGTCAGCGGCGTTCCGGTGTACATCCTGGAGTCGGTCGCCGTCGTCAGCGCCACAACTCTCTTATTAATAATGATCGTTTCGTCGCCGAACACCGGGTTGTAATTCGGGTTCGTCACCACGAAGTAGACCTGCGTGCCGGTGGTTGCGTTCGTCGCGGTCGGGCTGGTCGTCAGCGTGTAGTCCGCCGGATTCGTGCTGTTGGTCAGGCTGTACTTGACCACAGAGCCCTCGATCGCCGGGGTGACCGTGATCCCGTGCGGCAGATTGTCGTAGGTACCCGTGTAGCCGTCGGACGAGGCCGTCGTGTTCGCCGGGTTGATCGCGATCGTCGTCGTGTCTTCCGCCGGATCATATCCATCGCGGCTAACCACGACCTTGACCGTCAGCGGGCCGTCGCTCACGTTCGTCACGGTCGGCGGCGTTGTGCCAACGCTCGTCCAACCGCCGGAACCGTTCGAAACAAAGTATTCAATCGTGTCCGTCGGGTTCGTGCCGGTCAGGCTCGTCGTGTGCGAGTTGCCGTCGTAGGTCCAGCTTCCGCCGGTGAGGTCGACCGTGAATCCGCCGTTGACCACTTTCAGGTCGGCGGGCAGAACCGTCAGCGCGTAGTTGGAGGCCTTGAATGCGCCGTTGTTCGCGAGCGCCAAAGTGCCGCCGACGATCGCGTCGGTGTACGTGTTCGGGCTCAGCGGATCGGCTGCCAGTGCGGAATCGTAGCCAAGCACGCCGCTGTATGCGGGCGTTTCGCCCGTGATCGCGCCGCTCACCAGCGTGTAGGTAAGCGTGCTTGTCGCAGGTCGGTTCGCCGGGTACGCGATCTGCTGGTCTTCCGCCTGCACGGTCAGCGTCTTAGCGGTAACCGTCAGGTCGCCCGCGACCGGCGTGAAGGCGTAGTCGCTTGCCTGTGTGGAAGCATTCAGTGTACCGGCGACGACGTTGTTCTTCACGGTGCCGACGTTGGTGATCGTGCCGTTCGCGGTGGGCGCTGTCGCGAAACCTTCGCCCGTAAGGAAGCTATCTCCCGTCGGGTTGACGGTGCTGTTGGTCAGCGCGTTGCCGTTGTAGGCGCGCGTGTCGGTCGCTGCCGTCAGCGTGATTGCACGCGGCGTGATCGTCACTTTCGCGCTGCCGAAGGCAGGCGCGTAGTTGCTGTTCGTCGCAACGAAGTAGACCGTTCTGCTGTCGTCGACGTGCGTCGCGGTCGGGCTGGTGGTCAGCGTGTAATCCGCCGGGTTCGTGCTGTTGGTCAGCGAGTAGCGAATGGTCGTTCCCGCGGGTACGTTCGCGGAGGCGGAGACGCCGTAGGCGGTTCCGTCGTACTTCTTCGTCACGTCGGAAGCGTCCACCGTCAGCGCGTTGGACGCGGTGATCGTGAGCTTGCCCTTGGTGACGTTGATCGTGTAGTTGCCGGCAGCAGTCGCGGAAGTCAGCGTGTAGCTGAACGTGTTATCCGCCGTGCCGACGTTGGTGATCGTGCCGGTTGCACTCGACGTCGCGAAGCCCTGTCCCGTCACGAAGCCGTCGTTGCCGGTGGTGTCGTAGCTCCAGTTCGCGTTCGTGAGCGGCGTTCCGGTGTACATCCTGGAGTCGGTCGCCGTCGTCAGCGCCACAACTCTCTTATTAATAATGATCGTTTCGTCGCCGAACACCGGGTTGTAATTCGGGTTCGTCACCACGAAGTAGACCTGCGTGCCGGTGGTTGCGTTCGTCGCGGTCGGGCTGGTCGTCAGCGTATAGTCCGCGGGGTTCGTGCTGTTGGTGAGCGAATAGCGCACCGTCGAGCCCGCGATCACCGGGGTGACCGTGATCCCGTGCGGCAGGTTGTCGTAGGTGCCCGTGTAGCCGTCGGAGTTCGCGGTCGTGTTCGCGGGGTTGATCGCGATCGTCGTCGTGTCTTCCGCCGGATCGTATCCATCGCGGGTAACCACGACTTTGACCGTCAGCGGGCCGTCGGCAACATTCGTCACGGTCGGCGGCGTTGTGCCAACGCTCGTCCAACCGCCGGAGCCGTTCGAAACGAAGTATTCGACCGTGTCCGTCGGGTTCGTGCCGGTCAGGCTCGTCGTGTGCGAGTTGCCGTCGTAGGTCCAGCTTCCGCCGGTGAGGTCGACCGTGAATCCGCCGTTGACCACTTTCAGGTCGGCTGGGAGAACGGTCAGCGAATAGTTGGAGGCTTTGAACGCGCCGTTGTTGAGCAGGCCGAGCGTGCCGCCGACAATCGCGTCGGTGTACGTGTTCGGGCTCAGCGGGTCGGCCGCCAGCGCGGAATCGTAACCCAGCACGCCGCTGTACGCGGGCGTTTCGCCTGTGACCGCGCCGCTCACCAGCGTGTAGGTAAGCGTGCTCGTCGCCGGACGGCTGTCCGGATACGAAATCTGCTGGTCTTCCGCCTGCACGGTCAGCGTCTTTGCCGTGACCGTCAGATCGCCCGCGACCGGCGTGAAGGCGTAGTCGTGTGCCTGCGTGCTCTCGTTGAGCGTGCCCGCGACGACGTTGTTTTTCACGGTGCCGACGTTCGTGATCGTGCCGTTCGCGGTGGGCGCTGTCGCGAAACCTTCGCCTGTTAGGAAACTATCGCCCGCCGGGGTCACCGTGCTGTTCGTCAGCGCGTTGCCGTTGTAGGCTCTGGAATCCGTCGCCGCGGTCAGCGTGATTGCGCGTGGCGTGATCGTCACTTTCGCGTTGCCGAAGGCAGGCGCGTAGTTGCTGTTCGTCGCAACGAAGTAGACCGTTCTGCTGTCGTCGACGTGTGTTGCGGTGGGGCTGGTCGTCAGCGTGTAGTCTGCGGGGTTCGTGCTGTTGGTCAGCGAGTAGCGAATGGTCGTTCCCGCGGGCACGTTGGCAGAGGCGGACACGCCGTAGGCGGTTCCGTCGTACTTCTTCGTCACGTCGGTGGCGTCTACCGTCAGCGCGTTGGACGCGGTGATCGTGAGCTTGCCCTTCGTGACGTTGATCGTGTAGTTGGCGGCAGCGGTCGTTGCAGACAATGTGTAAGCAAACGTGTTGTCTGTCGTGCCAACGTTGGTGATCGTTCCGTCCGCCGTCGCCGTCGCAAAGCCCTGGCCCGTCACGAAGCCGTCGTTGCCGGTGTTGTCGTAGCTCCAGTTCGCGTTCGTGAGCGGTGTTCCGGTGTACATCTTGGAGTCGGTCGCCGTCGTCAGCGCCACAACTCTCTTATTAATTACAATCTGCTCGTCGCCGAACACCGGGTTGTAGTTCGGGTTCGTCACCACGAAGTACACCGTCGTTCCGGTGGTCGCATCCGTCGCCGTCGGGCTGGTGGTCAGCGTGTAGTCCGCCGGATTTGTGCTGTTGGTCAGGCTGTACTTGACCGCAGAGCCTTCGATCGCCGGCGTCACCGTGATCCCGTGCGGTAGGTTGTCGTAGGTGCCCGTGTAGCCGTCGGAGTTCGCCGTTGTGTTCGCGGGGTTGATCGCGATCGTCGTCGTGTCTTCCGCCGGATCGTATCCGTCGCGGTTGACGACGACTTTGACCGTCAGCGGGCCGTCGCTCACGTTGGTCACCGTCGGCGGCGTTGTGCCAACGCTCGTCCAACCGCCGGAGCCGTTCGAAACGAAGTATTCAATCGTATCCGTCGCGTTCGTCCCGGTCAGGTTCGTGGTGTGCGAGTTGCCGTCGTACGTCCAGCTTCCGCCGGTAAGGTCGACCGTGAATCCGCCGTTGACCACTTTCAGGTCGGCGGGCAGAACGGTCAGCGCGTAGTTGGAGGCTTTGAACGCGCCGTTGTTCACTAGCACCAATGTGCCGCCGACAATCGCATCGGTATACGTGTTCGGGCTCAGCGGATCGGACGCCAGCGCGGGATCATATCCCAGCGCGCCGCTGTACGCGGGTGTTTCGCCCGTGACCGCGCCGCTGACCAGCGTGTAGGTAAGCGCGCTTGTTGCCGGGCGGTTCGCCGGATACGCGATCTGCTGATCTTCCGCCTGCACGGTCAGGGTCTTTGCCGTGACCGTCAGATCGCCCGCGACCGGTGTGAAGGCGTAGTCGTGTGCCTGCGTGCTCGCGTTGAGCGTGCCAGCAACGACGTTGTTCTTCACCGTGCCGACGTTCGTGATCGTGCCATTCGCGGTGGGCGCGGTTGCGAAACCTTCGCCGCTCAGGAAGCTGTCGCCCGTCGGGGTCACCGTGCTGTTCATCAGCGCGTTGCCGTTGTAGGATCTGGATTCCGTCGCCGCGGTCAGCGTGATTGCGCGCGGCGTGATCGCGATCTCCGCGTTGCCAAACGCGGGCGCGTAGTTCGCGTTCGTCGCAACGAAGTAGACCGTTTTGCTCTCGTCGACGTGTGTCGCGGTCGGGCTGGTGGTCAGCGTGTAATCCGCCGGATTCGTGCTGTTGGTCAGCGAGTAGCGGATGGTCGTTCCAGCGGGTACGTTCGCAGAGGCGGATACGCCGTAGGCACTGCCGTCGTACTTCTTTGACACATCGGTTGCATCCACACTCAGCGCGTTGGACGCGGTGATCGTGAGCTTGCCTTTCGTGACGTTGATCGTGTAGTTGCTGGCGCTCGTTGCTGCGCTCAGCGTGTAGCTGAACGTATTGTCCGCCGTGCCGACGTTGGTGATCGTGCCGTCCGCCGTCGCGGTCGCGAAGCCCTGACCCGTCACGAAGCCGTCGTTACCGGTGGCGTCGTAGTTCCAGCTCGCGTTCGTCAGCGGTGTTCCGGTGTACATCTTCGAGTCGGTCGCCGTCGTCAGCGCCACAACTCTCTTATTAATAACAATCGTTTCGTCGCCGAACACCGGGTTGTAATTCGGGTTCGTCACCACGAAGTAGACCTGCGTGCCGGTGGTTGCGTTCGTCGCCGTCGGGCTGGTGGTCAGCGTGTAGTCCGCCGGATTTGTGCTGTTGGTGAGCGAATAGCGCACCGTCGAACCCTCGATCGCCGGCGTTACCGTGATCCCGTGCGGCAGGTTGTCGTAGGTACCCGTGTAGCCGTCGGAGTTCGCGGTCGTCGTTGCGGGCGTGATCGTCAGCAGACCGTTTACAGTCGTAACATCATATTGATATGTCACGTCCGTCGCGCCGCTCATGATCACAACCTCGCCCAATGTCACGCTCGTGGGATAGGTTCCGGCGTTTGTTCCGCTGCCGGAAACGGTATAACCCGTCACCGTCAGGTCCGCATCGTTGACCGTTCCCGTTGTAACCGAGTGCGGTTGACCATCATAGGTAACGGAGTCGCTGTCTGCGGTGATGACGAGCGTCTTGTTTTTGGTATACGAAGCGTAGATCGTCGTATTTGCGATCAGATCATTCGCCGTAGCGGGGCTATATGTGCCAAGCCAGTAATATTTGTCGCTGCCGACGGTGATGTTCTGCGGCGGGGTCACGTTATAGGTTGCGTCACCCGTGCCGTAGGCCACCCATTCGGTTCCAAGCAAAGAACCGTCCGCGCTGGCGCGATACGTAACCTGCGGATTGATCGTCAACGTGCCGCTTGCCCAGGTGACCGTATAGCGATCCGTAACATTCACGCCGTCGCTTTTGATCACGAGACCCGCCTGGTTGGCAAAACTCGTGGTCACTACGCCCGGATTCGTGCCGGAAGCACTTGCCGTAGCGTTCTCAATGGTCAGGCCGGAGATGCTCGGCGTAATGCCGGAGACGCTTTTTTCCGTGCCGTCATAATTCTGTGTCGAGCTGTTTGCTGTCAGCGTCAGCGCCATCTTGGGTGCCCAGATCGCATAGAGCGTTAAATCGCCGGCCGGCATCACTACGCTCGTGCCCGGTGCGTAGGTCGGATCCGCCGCCGTGGCGCCTGCATCCGTGCTCCAACCGAGGAAATAGGAACCGGCAAGCGCGAACGAGTTGCTGTCCACGGTAAAGCTCGAACCCATAGTTTTCGTTGAGCTATAACTCGCGTTTCCGCCAATCGTGCCGCCGTTGCCGTTATAGGTCAGGTTATAGAGCGTCTTTTGGGTGTTGATCACGATGTCGTGATCATCCGCGATGCCGCTGAGGGTGTAGCTGTTTCCTGTATAGGAGGAAGCGGGCACTGTAAAGGTGTTGTCCGTCACGCTGGTGATCTCATATCCCTCAGCCAGCGTCCATGTAACGGTTGTGTTTGTTCCGTAAACGTACATTCCCGCGCCGCTCTTGGCGGTCACGCCTTCAGCCGGGTTTGCGGTGACGGTTACGACAAACGTCTGATCTTCCCAGATGGCATACAGGGTACCAGGTGCGGTCGAAACACTCGCGCCAAGGAGCACGCTATCGCCCGGGTAGTACCAGGAGCCGGTTCCATTCGATGAAGTATTCCAGCCAATGAACTGTTTGCCGGTATAAAGGAACGGGTTCCCCTGCACCGTATGATACGTGTTATTGACCGCGCCGCCGGTAAACGAAGTTGCATTCTCCGCGGTTGCGCCGCCGTTGCCGCTGTACGTAATCGTCACGGTGGTCGATGGATAGACCCAAACAGCGGTCAGCGTCGTGTTTTGCGTGATCGTAATTGCGCTGTTCGGATAATAGATCTTGCTGTCAACGCTGGAACGCCAGCCGATGAACACCTTGTCCGCCGGCGGTGTCACAGACCCCGCAGCATAGAATAAAACTTGTGCCTGGCTCCCGTTTGCATACGTCTTGCTGTCCACGGGCGCCGTTCCGCTCGCCTCACCAAGATTGTAAGTGACGGAGAAATTCAGCGTGCTGATCCAAACGGGGTATAGTACCACGTTTTCATAGATCTGCATGCTGGAGTTGAAGAGTATCAACGAACCATTCTTGATAATCAACCAACCGCCAAACGTATCGGTTGGATGCGGCTTGTTCGCTTCGGCTGCCGCTTGTGCGGTTGCGAGTGCGCTGGCGCTGATTGTTCCGCCATACGGAATGCTCCCCAGGTCAACGGTCGTGCCGCCGGTGGAACCGTATGCTACCGAGTGCGCAATACCCGTAAATACAGGCTTTGCCCAATTCGCGTACAACACCAGATTCTTTGCAGGCATCGTAGCCCCGGTCCAGTTAAACAACGTACCGGAAAATGCGCCTTCCGTCGTGTACCATCCGCCAAACGTGAAGTCCGCGGCAATGCCGGTCGGTCTGGTCGGTGTATAGTTCTGGTTTTGGATAGACGCTTCATATCGAATACTATTAATGGTGTTTGTCGTGTCGCCGTTGATAAAAGTCAAGTTGTAGCTTGAGCGGCGATAGAACAGAGACGCATAATACGTCGTTCCCGATTTGGTAAACGAAGGTACGCTGCTGTCCCGCTGATAAAACCCGGTGATCGGGAAATAATCCTCATCATATGTTAGATGGATATTGTTTCCATTGATCGTTGTCGTTCGATAGAGATAGTATGTAATTCCGCCGCTAGTGGTTGTCGTTGCCCCTGCAGGCGCTGTTGCGGCGGTTCCATCCAACGTTTCAAGATAGTAGTACCAGGTGTAGACGCCGCCGCTCCAGTGAACCGCGGACATCGTGAGATTGCTGCCCGGCATTTTCATCAAAAACGAATAGTAGTCGTTGGTCAGGCTGGACTGCCAGACATATCCTTGATTGGACAGATTCAAAATCGCAGTAACGTTCCAGACGCTTGCGATATTCTGGTCGTATTTATACGTCTGGCTATACAGGGTGGAAGTACCGTTTTTAAATGTTAGCGTGTAGGTCTTGCGAGCAAAATAAAGATTAACGATCGAAGAACCGTCGCCTAAGATCGTTTGGCCGGGCGTAAACGTGCCGGTGTTAAAATATGCGGCATAGCTCGAACTCAGATTGCTTGTTGCCGTGTCCGTGCTGGTCGGCGTAATGACTGCGCCGGATGTTCCGGCCTTATCCACCGTCTTTTCAAACGAATACCCGGTGTCATCCGCATTCTCAATCCAGTAGACCAGTTTGTAAGGCGTATTCGTGTTTGCAGTCCAGTTTGCCGTCAGATTCACCGTTCCTGTCGGAACGTTGCCGAAGGTAAAGCCGGTCCAGCCACTAAACGTGTACCCCGCTCTGGTGATCGTGCTCGATCCGCCGTTTTGCGAAGCCACATACGTATTGACCGCCTGTTGGGTCAACGCTGTGTTCGGCATGATATACATCGGCGAAATATAGGTTCCGCCAGTGGAATTAAAAGTGATCCAGACAACGTTTTTGATGATCGGGTAAAGATTGATGTTCTCGTCGGTCACCGTTACGCTGGAACCAACGCTCGTGGTTCCATCCGATGTAAGCGACCATCCGACCAATGCCTGATCCGATCCGAGTTGAATGGAGACGATGTTGTCCGTTGACACGATTCCGTTTTCGTCAGGCGTGCGAACCTCCGTCACCGCGCCGAACTGATTGTAGAAGAAAACATAGTGCGCTGGCTCAAACTTCGCGGTTAGCGTCGTTGCGCCGTCTTCTGTTACGGTTTGTGTGCCATAGGAGTCAAAAAGAACGTCATCGGGCGTATACCAGCCGGCGAATTGCTGACCAGCGGGTGCGGTTGGCGTTTCCGGCGCATCCAGCGTGTCACCCGTGGCTACAACCTTGGTCGCTACGGTCGTTCCGTCTACGATAAACGTGTAAGTCCAGAGCGGAACCGTTTCCGGAATGATACCGCCGGGCATGGAGAACGCAGAGAATAAGATATCTTCGTCCGAAACAATGGGTTCTTCCTCAATCGCCGGCGCTTCCTTCGGTTCGCCAAACTGCGCGTAAAGTACGAGGTCGGACATAACCGGCGTGCCGAAATCATAGGCCTGACCGGGTCTTACATACCAATACAGGAACACCTGTCCAACATAGTCTTCGCCATCCGGCACGGCGGGGATACTCGGAGCCGCTGCCAGATCGCCTTCCGCAACGGTTTGCTGCATACTTCCGATCGTCTGATGATCGATCACAAAATCGACGATATACGTCTGCGGCCCTTCCGGAATGATATCCTCAAACGGCGTTTCCGAAGGAACCGGCGTTTCTTCCGCCGTGTCCGAAAGCGCTGGCGTTGGCGTCGCCTCCGCAGAATCGGTCTGTGTTTCGGTCGGAGCGCTCGCAGGCGTCTCTTCGCTCGCAGGCTGTGTCGCTTCAACGGGCGCGCTGGTATCAGCAGGCGCAGGCGAATCTTCCGCCAGCGAACTGATTGGGAGCAGCGAAAACACCATCAGCACGCAAAGCGTTAAGCTGAGGAATCGTTTTATCTGCGACCATTTCATCATATTTTTGCCTCCTAGATCTATCACACACAAGCAGTTGCTAACAACTGGATAGAGATATTTTTAGACTTTAGCATATTGTATAAAATTTACATTACATAATTGTTGCATTTCTCTTTTTTTATTCATGTTTTTTTATGAATTCTCTACCAATATATGGGCGTTCTTCAAGTTTTCGGGAATATTGTTACATCCGCGTTGCTTGTGCTTTTTGACAACTGCCGGTTGATATTGTTACATGGCAACAATTTAGTGTACTCGCAAAACAAAAAAACCGTCTCCATGTATCTCCATTCATATCAAATCAACCTGGATCCACAATAAAAAAGAACCGCGAGTGTTCTCCACCCGCGGTTCTCTGGTTGGATAATTGTTACAAAAGCGTTACGCCGGCATGCTCGCAAAGTGCCATTGTCTCGGCATCCCAAAGTGAGCTCTGCACCTCGCCGATATGCGCTTTATTCAGCAGAAGCATGCATAAGCGGGACTGACCGATTCCACCACCGATCGTCTGCGGCAGCTTCCCTTCCAACAACATCTTGTGGAACGGCAGCGCTCTTCTGCTGTCGCAGCCAGCGAGTGTGAGCTGGCGGTCCAGTGTTACAGCGTCCACGCGAACACCCATGCTGGAGATCTCAAACGCGCAATCCAGCAGAGGATTATAGAATAGAATATCACCGTTGATCTGCCAGTCGTCATAGTCCGGCGCTCTTCCGTCGTGCGGTTTTCCGTCGGAAAGTTTTCCGCCAATTCCCATTACAAACGTAGTCGGGTGTTGCTTGACATAGCGATACTCGCGCTCTTTGGGGTCACATTCCGGATAGAGATCGAGCAGTTCCTGCGCGGTCACGAAGGAAACCTCTCGACTGACGAATGGTGTGAGCACGTCGTACTTGGCGCAGATGATCTGCTGTGTGTAATAGATCGCGTCTATAATGTTCAAAACGGTTTGCTTCAGGGTCTCTTCCGTTCGCTCTTCCGGCGTAATCACTTTTTCCCAGTCCCACTGATCCACATAGACCGAGTGCAGGTTATCCAGCACCTCGTCGCGACGGATCGCGTTCATATCGGTCACGAGGCCCTTACCGGAACGAAAACCATATCGGCCGAGCGCATACCGCTTCCATTTTGCCAGAGACTGCACCACCTCGCCGTGTCCACCGGTCGCGGGAATATCGAACGAAACGGGGCGCTCCACGCCGTTGAGATTATCGTTGAGCCCCTCCGCCGGATTGACGAACAGCGGGGCCGAGACGCGCTTGAGGCGCAGCACCGCAGAAAGGGATTCTAAGAACGTACTCTTGATGATCTCGATGGCGTTCTGTGTGTCGTAGAGCCCCAGTTTGGAGCGGTAGCCCTGCGGAATGAACGACTTGGACATGATTTCTCCTCCTTTGACCCGATACGGGTATAAAATAAGTTTAGCCTTGCTGAAAAATGGTTGTCAAGCGATTTATCCCCTAATATCAAAAATGATATATAAAAGTTTCATTCGCCTCGTTTGTTCTATCATCGCGCGCTGCTTTAAGCGGCATTGACACGCTGCAAGTCGATGGATAATATTATACGCAGGCGGAAGGTTTTTCCCCAAAATGTGATTCAAGAGTTTCGCAACTATAGCAGGAGGCACGAATGCAACAGGACAACAGTAACCAAAAAAGAAAAACGTCCGCGGCTGTCTTTTTTGCACTTTCCTCCCGAAAACTGCTCAACTGGATGCCGGATCAACGGTATCTTTCCGCCCTGTGGAGGGCTTATTTTCACAAACGGTTCGACTGGAAGAATCCAATTACATTTAACGAGAAAATCCAGTGGCTCAAGGTGAAGGATCGCAATCCGCTCTACCCGACGCTTGTGGATAAATACGCCGTGCGCGAATGGATTACCTCCAAGATTGGCGAACAATATCTGATTCCGCTTGTCGGCGGCCCTTGGAACAGTTTCGACGAGATCGATTTTGCATCGCTTCCAAATCAGTTTGTGCTCAAGTGTACGCACGACAGCGGCAATGTCATCATCTGCCACGACAAGCGTACGCTCGACCTCGCCGCCGCCAAAGAGAAGATTGAGAAGAGCCTGAAGCAGAATTATTACTACGGCGGTCGCGAATGGCCGTATCAATATGTGCAACCCCGCATTATTGCGGAGCAGTATATGGAAAGCGCGTCTTCCGGCGAATTGCTGGACTATAAGTTGATGATGTTCGACGGTGAGTACCACTGCGCGTTTGTCTGCTCCAACCGCTTTGCGGGCAGCAAACTGAACGTGACGTTCTTTGATCCTGATTGGCAGCGGATGCCGTTTGAGCGGCTCTATCACGCTGATCCGCAGGATATCCCGCGTCCTTTCTGCTATGACGAGATGATTGACGTTGCTAGGAGACTCTCGTCCGGATTGCCGTTTGTGCGCGTAGATCTCTACGAAATCAATCGCAGAGTCTACTTTGGAGAGATGACGCTCTATCCCGGCAGCGGGTTGGAGACGTTTCAGCCCGAAAAATGGGATAACATACTCGGAGGATGGATCGATTTGAAAAAGTTCTTCCCAGGCGAATTTGAATCCTAAAGAATCCATCCATTCAATCTTTCCAAAGGAGTTCAATACTGAAATGGAGCAAGTCTATTTTGGACGTTTAGCGAACTTGACCTATCCTTCCGGCGAGCAATACTGGTCACCTTCGGAGGCTTATCCCGAACACCCGTATCCAGAGCGTTCCAGCGGAGAAAACGGCGTTTACCGACTCATTCGTGCCGGGTTTCATATGCTGGGGTATGATGAAGCGCACTACGGCCTTGCGGAATGGAATCCGCTGGGCGATCTTATTCGCCCCGGCATGACGGTGTTGATCAAGCCAAACTGGGTGCTGCATCAAAACGACGACCCTTCCCACGACATGAACTGCGTCGTAACGCACCCAAGCGTCATCCGCGCCGTGCTGGACTATGTGCTCCTCGCGCTCAAAGGCACGGGTCGCGTCATCATCGGCGACGCACCGATTCAAATCTGCGACTTTGAGGCGCTTCACCGTTCCTTTGGCTACGACAAACTCTGGGCTTATTACCGTGAAAAAGGTGTTGCGCTCGAGATCAAAGATTTTCGCGGACTGGTTGCACTTGAGACGGGCACGCGTATGAATGTGCAGCGTAATCAATCGGCAGGAATCGTCGTCGATCTGGGAAATCAGTCCTTCTTCTCCGGCTGGTCCGCCGAAAAGATCGACCGCCTGCGTGTGACAAACTACGCCACAGGACTGATGAAAGAGCACCACAGCGAGCAGAAGCACGAGTATATGATCCATCCTAGCGTACTCGAAGCGGATATTGTACTTAACCTTGCCAAGCCGAAATCGCATCGTAAAGCGGGATTGACCGCCTGCGCGAAAAACTTCGTCGGCGCCTGCATGCGAAAAGAGGATCTGCCGCACCACACCGTCGGCTCCAAGGCCGAAAACGGTGACGAATACTTGAAGAAAAGCGCGCTGCATACCGTGCAGTCCAGATTGCTCGACTTGAAGAACGACAGCGATTATGCGGGGGATAAGCGGTTCTTCCTCTACCACTGGCTCTACAAAGGCGTTCGCGCCGCCCAGAAGCTCTCCGGCGCGGAGAAACGGGATTTTTTCGAAGGCAGTTGGTATGGCAACGACACCATCTGGCGCACGATTGTCGACCTCAACCGCGTTTTACGCTATGCGGACAAATCGGGCGTGCTACAAGAAACGCAGCAGAGAACGGTATTCAACGTTTGCGATATGATCGTCGCAGGCGAAGGCGAAGGTCCACTGAAACCCTCACCCAAACCACTTGGGGCAATCGTCATGTCGGACAAAATTTGGGCCGCGGATCGATTTATCTGCCGTCTGGTCGGCTTCTCGGATGCAGCGATTCGCTATCTAAATCATCTGCCGGATCGACAAGACGGGGACGACTCCTTTGTGGTTGTGCGTGAAACGGGAGAGAAAACGCCGTTTGGCGCGTTTGCGTTTGATCCGGCGTGTTATTTGCGCCCAACAGACGGATGGAGCGGACATATCGAGTCCGGCAACCGCAACGCTTAACTTATGGCATTTTCAGACAAACCGGACTAAATCAGCAAAACCATGCTATAATATTTTTGTATCTGCATTAATTTTTTCGGAGGTGTACGATGAAAACCGCCAATTTAACCCCGCATATCAGCTGTAGCCCTGATGATTTCGCCAAGACCGTATTGATGCCCGGCGATCCTCTGCGCGCCAAGCACATTGCCGAAACGTATCTGACGGACTACGAGCTCGTCAACAACGTCCGCGGTGTACAGGGTTATACCGGATATTTTGATGGTAAGCGCGTATCCGTGATGGCCAGCGGCATGGGTATGCCGAGTATGGGCATCTACTCTTTTGAGCTCTTCAACTTCTTTGGCGTGGAGACCATCATCCGCATCGGATCGGCGGGTGGTATGCATCCCGATCTCAAGCTCTTCGACATCGTGCTGGGTCAGGGCGCCTGCACCAACTCCTCCTATTTCTCGCAGTTTGGCATCAGCGGCAGCTTCGCGCCCATCGCAGACTACGCAACCCTGCGCCGCGCGGTGGACGAGTGCGAAAAGCGCGGACTGAATTACAAGGTCGGCAACATTCTATCGAGTGATATGTTCTATTCCGAAAAGGGCATCGACGGTACGATGGAATGGGCGAAGCTCGGCGTACTCGCGGTTGAGATGGAAGCCGCGGCGCTCTACATGAACGCAGCGCGCGCGGGCAAAAAGGCGCTTGCCATCTGCACGATTTCCGATTTACTCATCGGGGGAGCGGTCACCACATCCGAAGAACGCCAGACCGCCTTCCACGATATGATGCAGGTTGCGCTAACGATCGCGGAATAACCCTGCTCTCGTAAAACCGGGAGAATACATCAAGCAACTTTCGCGCATTTCGGATCACTGCCACGCGTTTTTAAAAGATTGTTCGTTTCGTGAAAGAGCCATCGATAAGAGAGATTCCTCAGGTGTTGTCCGGGGAATCTCTTTTTTTCTTGTCTCACAAATAACAACTTTATGTCATTTCATTGTTGCTTGTGAACTTCCTGTTGCATTTCCGAAGGATTCTTGCTTTTGCACAACGGCAGGATTATTATTAGCTGACTATTAGCTCAATGAAATGTTGAGAAATCCCCCTGCCGTTTTCGGAAAGGAATCTCTATGCGACATAAGAAACCGTTACCCGGAGTTCTCGTGATCCTGTTGGATCTGTTGGGTATCGGTGTCGCGCTAGGTATCTTTTATCTATTCACGTTCGTTATCAGCATCAGCAACCATCAGCCGCTTGAAAACATTGTTGCCAGTACCGATCCGGCATCTGCCGCTGCGAATACAACGCCGGCAATAGACGCCTCCGCTCAAAACGCAGCTTCCGCGCAGGGAGCCACGCCAACCCCCGTTCCCGGTGATTTTTCGGCAACGTTCCCTACTGGAGCGCTGGATGCCACAAACGCAGTCGGCAACTACGCGGACGATAACCTGCGCATCGTGATCACGGAGCATCACACGGATAACGCCGTTTATTTCGTGGCCGATTTCTGGCTGCGCGATATCCACTCCTTCCTGACAGCCTTTGCGCACAACAAGTTTAAAGGCGGATATGAAATGCCGGATACGATGGCGAACAGAGCCGGTGCAATTCTCGCGATCTCCGGCGACTCGTGCGGATCATCCACCGACGGTATCGTGATTCGTAACGGAGACCTCTATCGCGATACCAAGTCGGGCGACGTTTGCATCCTCTATCTAGACGGCACGATGGAGTCCTATTACGAACAAGACTTTGATCTTGACGCCGCCATTGCGCGCGGGGCCTATCAGGGTTGGTCGTTCGGGCCAAAGTTGATCGACAACGGGCAAATTCCAGGCAGCTATAACACAACTGATGTGATCATCAACGATCGCGCGCCACGCGCCGCCATCGGTTACTACGAACCGGGACATTATTGCCTCGTCACTGTCGACGGGCGGCAGGGCGACTATTCCCGCGGCATGAATCTCGACGAGCTGGCGCAGGCCATGATCGACCTTGGTTGCAAGGACGCGTATAACCTCGACGGCGGACAGTCCGTCATGATGATATTTCAGGGTCAAATCATCGGCAAACCCTACAAGGACGGCAGAGTCATCAGCGATATCATCTATCTGGGCGAAAACTCATAACAGATCATCCGTAGCAACAAGATCGAACCACCAAGATCCAATATGATTGATCCAGTTCTTTGGAGGGACGTATCCCAATGAGAAAATTCCGAACGATTTTTGCGCATCTTTCCATCGTCTTTGCGGGCGTGTTTATCACGCTGACGATTCTCAACCAATACAACCCCGCCATGGGGTTTTTAACCAGCGCGACGAGCGGCGTGTTTATCATCTTGTTCAGCCTGAGTGTCGTTGCGCTCTCGGTCGCAACCATCATAGACAACCGCCGATATGCCAAGCACATGCATCAGCGTGCGGAAGAGGCGGCCCGTTGGAAAAAGATCAGCAGTAACAACCCAAGGTCATCGCAGAAATAAGCGCCATTCTCTCGATCATCAACCCTGTTCCTTTATAACAAAACGCCGCGGTTTCGCGGCGCTTTTTTGCCTTTATCCTGATATTTACATGCAAGATTCACTCGGATGCGTCCCTTTGATAAAACGTATAGTGCGCTGTCTGCGTAAAGCCGAGGTCATATAGCACAGCTAAATTCGGATCGTTTCGCTGAATCATCCATCCTAGCGCCTTGATCGGGTCAGCACGCTGTGCGCTTTTGCGCATTGCTTCGAGTAGTAGCGTCCTCGACATCGCAGCATCCTCGGCATGAAACCCGTCAATTTCCCCCGCTCCGGCGAAAAACCAGATGATTACTGCGCCTACAATGCTGTCCGCCCGACGCGCGGTGACGATGAGCCAATCATCCGGACGATACGCCAACGACTCCGGACTCGCCAACGAGCCGCGAAACCAGCTCTCGCACAGCGGGGCAAATTCCCCGAGTGCATCCGCTTTCACCACGCAAAGCTCCAAATCGTCCCGGTTCTCCTGCACGATCTGCGCGGGCAGCGGATGCCGCATTTCAAACCGTTCGTCCTGAAGCGTAAATCCCGAGCGAACCAGTTTCTCACGAAAGCGCGTGTGTTCCCCCGCAACTCCCGTCTCGATATTATAACCCGGGAACTCCTTCTCAATCTGTCGCATAAACGCGTTTGCCGCTGCCGAAAATTTACCCCAGGAATAGAGCGCGATGATCAACACATAGTGTTTCTCTTCCTCGACAAACAGGCAGCAGACGCCTTCCAGAACACGCGCACGCCAGTAGCCGTAGGCACGCGATCCATCCCCTTCCATCGTCCAGGACAACGTGTGTTTCACGTCTTCTTCGCTCTCAAATATTGGATAGAATTGGTGATATGGCTCCTGTGAAAGTTGCCAAACCTTTTCGCATACTTCCGGAAGACATTTCTCAGGCAAATCTTGAACCATGCGCACCTCCCAAAATGACCCGTTAAAAAAACAAGATGCGCGTGCCAGATTGCCTGAACACGCGCATGCGTTTTGTTTGGTTTTTTACATCTCCATGTTTGCCGTTGTTCTCGGGAATGGCAACACGTCGCGGATGTTCTGCATGCCGGTGACATACATGATGATCCGCTCAAAGCCGAGGCCGAATCCCGCGTGCTTCACGCCGCCGAACTTTCTCAGTTCCAGGTACCAGTCGTACTGCGAAAGATCCATGCCGAGCTCCGCAATACGCTTTTCGAGCATATCCAGGCGCTCTTCACGCTGGCTTCCGCCGATGATCTCGCCAACGCCCGGCACCAGCAGGTCCGCCGCGGCAACGGTTTTGCCGTCGTCATTCATCCGCATATAGAACGCCTTAAAGTCCTTGGGATAGTCGGTTACAAACACGGGGCATTTGTAAATTTGCTCGGTGAGGTAGCGTTCGTGTTCGGTCTGCAGCTCCAGTCCCCAGCCGACGGGGTACTTAAACTCCGCGCCGCTCGCAAGAAGCTGCTCCACCGCCTTGGTGTAGCTCAGACGCACAAAGTCGTTTTTGAGTACGACGTCCAGTCGTTCTAACAGGCCCGGATCGACGAATTTGTTGAAGAACTCCATCTCCGCGGGGCAGCGGTCGAGCACGGTCTTGATGATGTATTTGATCATCGCCTCGGCGACGTCCATATCGCCCGCGAGGTCGCAAAACGCCATCTCCGGCTCAATCATCCAAAACTCCGCCGCGTGACGCGCCGTAAAGCTATACTCCGCGCGGAAGGTCGGCCCAAAGGTATAGATATCCCGAAACGCCATCGCGAATGCCTCGCCGTAGAGCTGGCCGGACACGGTCAGGTTCGCGGGCTTACCGAAGAAATCGCCGGAGAAATCGACGTTGCCGTCCTTGTCCTTCGGCATGTCTTTTAGCGGCAGCGTCGTGACCTGAAACATCTCGCCCGCGCCTTCGCAGTCCGAGCCCGTGATCAGCGGGGTGTGCACATAGACAAAGCCGTTTTGCTGGAAGAACTCGTGGATGGCGGCAGCGACAACCGAGCGCACACGGAACGTCGCCTGAAAGGTGTTTGTCCGCGGGCGGAGGTGCTGAATCGTGCGCAGGTATTCCAGCGTGTGCCGTTTCTTTTGCAGCGGATAGTCCGCGGGGCAAGCACCCTCCAACACGATCTCATTTGCGTGGATTTCAAAGGGTTGCGGTGCATCCGGCGTCATGACCAGTTCGCCGGAAATCGCGATTGCACAGCCCGTGGAAAGCCCGTTACCCAAATTTCGATCGTCGCGCTCAAAAACGATCTGAACGGGTGTAAAGCAGGTTCCATCGGTGAGTTCGACAAAGCCAAGGGTTTTCCCCTCGCGAACGGTTCGTACCCAGCCGCATACTTCGATTGCGCCGGCGAATGATTCCGGCGACTTTTGAATTTGGGATAGTTTGAGCGCCATAAAAAGTTACCTCTCTTTAATAATATGGGATTAGGGTTAAGGGATAGTATACCACATTTTACCGTGCAGAAAAGCCTGTTTCTTTGCATTTTTGCGAGAAAGACGAACGATTTTCGCTTTTTTTACGGGCTATTTTGTTGAAAATTTGGTCGAATTGAAAACGATATTGAAATCCCCTTACGCTCGAAACAGAATATGTTATACTTGCGGTAGTATCTCAGGAGGGGAAATCCTATGTATTTTAGCTATGGTGCGGGCGACGGCATCTATATCATCCTTTTACTCGCGGTGATGGGCATCAGTTTGTATGCCCAGAGCAAGGTGCAGCGCACGTTTAATCAGTTTTCGCAAACCTATGTCTCTTCAGGCCTGCGTGCGGATGAAATCGCACAGCAGCTCTTAAACCGCGCGGGAAGCTCTGTGCAGATTCAGGCCGTGCAGGGTTCGCTGACCGACCACTATGATCCCAGAAGCGGAATTGTAGGCTTAAGCACGCAGGTCTACGGGCAGAGCAGCATCGCGGCCATCGCGGTCGCGGCGCACGAGATCGGCCACGTGATGCAGTATCAGGAAGGATACGGGCCGATTCGCCTTCGAAACGCGATCTTGCCCGTCGCCAACATCGGTTCTTACGCCGCGCCCTGGATCGTCATCCTCGGCCTCATGATGGGCAGCTATAACCTCGCGATGATCGGAGTAGTGCTCTTCGGCGCAATGCTGGTGTTTCAGGTGGTCACACTGCCGGTGGAGTTCAACGCATCCGCCCGCGCGCTGCGGATGCTTGAAGAAGGCAACTATATCACCTATGACGAAAGCGACGGCGCGAAGAAGGTGTTAAATGCAGCCGCGATGACCTACGTCTGGGCGGCGGTGGCGTCCCTCATCAGCTTCCTTCGTCTGCTCGCGATGGCGAACCGGTCGCGGAGAAACTAAACAAAATCGCTTAGTTTACGCGGAGGGAGGATAACATCCTCTCTCTTTTTTATGAAAATCCCCTGTCAGGATTGCCAATCTTTGAGTCAAATGATACGATTCAGTTAGCATGTGCAGGAGGGCGTTTTGATGAAAAGGCTGTTTCGCGGCGTAGTCATCCTTTTGTTTCTCACGGTCATTTGCGTGATCGCATTCTTCCTCCTCTCCGCTTTGAAGAAGATGTATATCTCGAGCTGGCTATTCTTCGACCGTTCTGTGGTCATCGGTTTTCTCTCCGGCCTTGGCTTGACTTTTTTCATTTCACTGATCAACTATCACCACGCGCTTCGCGACCACGCAAAGGAACGCGCGTCTCTGCTCGACGCGTTTGCCGCGGAATCCGAGTCATTTTTGCGCACCATGGATCGGTTGCAAACCGGCGACGGCACATTCACCATTCCGGAGCAGCTGCATCCGGAGCTGGAGCGCGCGCTGGCACGGCTGGACGACTGCGCGGGCAAGCTCGCGCGCTGTGAGCGGATTTCCCCGCTCAAAAGCACAACAATCGAAAAGCGCGGCAAGCTCGCCTCTAGGATCGCGAGGACAGAGCTCGCGTTCGATCAAGCATTTGCACCGTTTGCCGAGAGCTGTAGTACGGCGTTTCATGCACACGGCGCGCTGCACTATTTCAAGGATGAAGCCGAGCGGCAAATCGCCCAGGCGGATTTTTTCCGGCAACTGAAGTTGGTATTCGATGCGCTTACGGAACGGAGCGCCATGCGGTTGGCTTTACAAGCATATCGCGAAAGGATCGATCTCTTTCTCGGCGTTCGACGCGTCAAAAAGCAGGATTTCTAACTGCGTCCCAAACACAATCAACCAACCACCCAATCGCGAAGGTTTCCCCTTCGCTTTTTTATGCACGTTCGGGGTGTTGAAGTTCGCCATTCTTTACTATAGAATATAGCGTAGAGTGCATAAGGAGGAACCAGTATGCGTGACGAACGGCTGGATCGGTTGGCCGATCTATTGTTAAACTATTCTCTCAAGCTCAAGAAGGGCGACCTTTTCGAAATCAACGGCGCAGTCCCCGCAAAGCCCCTCATCAAGGCGCTGCAAAAGCGCGCGCACGCCATCGGCGCGGTCCCGTTTGTGAAGCTCACAGACGACGAGATCAGCCGCCTGTTCTTTGGCTTTATCGATCCTGCCAATCCCGAGGCCTCCCGCCCCGCCATCGAGGCGCAACTGGAGTGGGAGACGAAGTATTGGGATCACATGGTGGCGCATGTGGACATCGGCGTGGACGAAAACGACGCGGAGCTCTCCGCCGTGGACACGACCGCGATGACCTATTACCGCAACCTCCGCAGGCCGTTGCGCGATATAATTATCGACGAGCGTCGCTGGGTCTATCTCCACTGGCCCACCAAGGCGGACGCGCAGAAGGCCGGCATGTGCTACGACGACTTCTTCGAGTTCTTCCTCAACGCGGCACTGGTCGATTACGAGCAGATGGGACGCGACATGCGCCCGCTCGTTGAGCTCATGGAAAAGACCGACATGGTGCGCCTCGTCGGCCCCGGCACCGATCTGACCTTCTCAATCAAGGATATCCCCGTCGTTCCCTGCAACGGCGAGCTCAATATTCCCGACGGCGAAGTCTACACCGCGCCCGTGCGGGACAGCGCAAACGGTGTGGTGCAATACAACACCCCCGCCATGCGCTACGGCAAGCGCTTTGACAACCCGCGTCTCGTCTTCAAAAACGGGCATATCGACGAGGCGAGTTGTGACGGCGACGTCGCAAGCTTTAACGAGATGCTGGACGCGGACGAAGGCGCGAGATACCTTGGCGAATTTGCCATCGGCGTAAATAACGCGGTCACGAAGTCCATCGGCAACACGCTCTACGACGAAAAGATCGGCGGATCGTTCCATCTCACGCCGGGCTGCGCGTATGCGGACGCGTTTAACGGCAACAAGAGTCAGCTGCATCTCGACATTGTCTGCATCCAAACCGCGGCGTTCGGCGGCGGCGAAATCTGGTTTGACGGCAAGATGATCCGCAAGGACGGCGTCTTCACCGTCGACGCGCTCAAGGGACTCAATCCGTAATCAATGCGCTCCTCCGCCGGTGAATTCTTCCTCGGTCGGATTATGGAACAAAAAGGACGTGATCGCATGAAAGAAACCGTTCGCAGTTGGATCTTCGATATCGCTGCGTTTGTATTTGGCAGCGCGCTCGTCGCGGCGGGGCTGGTGCTCTTCACCATTCCAAACGACATCGCGCCCGGCGGCGTTTCGGGCCTTGCAACCGCGCTGGCCTATCTCTCTCCGGTCTCGGTCGGCGTCTGGACGCTGCTGCTCAACATTCCGCTGATCGTGCTCGCCTGGTGGAAGCTTGGCTTTCACCCGCTGGCAAAGACCATCGTCACAACGCTCCTGCTCTCCGGCTTTATCGAGCTGTTTTCGCGCATCCTGCCGCCATACAGCAATAATATTTTGCTCGCCTCCGTGCTTGGCGGCGTGCTCTGCGGCGTCGGCATGGGCGCAATCTTTGTGCGCGGGGCGACGACGGGCGGCACGGATCTCATCAGCCTGCTGCTCAACCGCGCGTTTCCGAATATCTCGGTTGGCTCGCTGCTGTTGATCGTGGATGCGACGGTCGTCGTGTTCGCCGTGTTCGTGTTTCGCAACATCGAAGTTGCGCTGTATTCCATCGTGACCATCTTCGTCACCACGCGCACGATCGACGCGATCATGCAGGGCGTGGATCACGCAAAGGTGATCTACATCGTCACCGAGCGCGGAGACGATATTCTGGCGTTGCTGGCGGACGAACTGGGCCGCGGGGTGACGGTGCTGCAAGGACGCGGAGGCTACACGCGGCGGAATAAACACGTGTTGATGCTCGTCGTTCGGCGCAACTCGTTTTCGCAGACGCTCAAGTCGATCAAACAGATCGATAAAGAAGCGTTTATCTTCGTCACCGACGCAACGGAGGTGCACGGCGAAGGATTTAAGCCGATGGAATAGGGATTCTTTAGACTTCCGCCTGAACCCTTTTATCAGGTAACGCAAAAGCCCTCAAACTCACGTTTGAGGGTTTTTTGTTCAACATCCTATTCTTCCATTTGCTGTTTTGCCAGCTCTGCCTGTCCCTGTTTGTTCGTAAACATATGGTTTCGGTAGACGATGAAGCGATAGACGCAAAACTCGGTGATGAGGTTGATCACCATGGTGCCAATCTCAACAAGATAGGCGTTCCAGTTTGCATTTGTCAATGCATCTACCCACCAGGTCGAGATCGGGGTAAAAATGAGGTAATACACGGTGATCTGAAACATCGCGAGCGGCACGTTTTTCGCCGATTTGAACGTAAACTTTCGATTGACGGTGAAGTTGAAAATCACCGACAGGGCAAGCGATATCAAGTAGCTCAGCCATTCCTGAAGATGAAACACCTCAAAGAACAACGTGAAAGTTGAAAACTGAATCACTCCCGCAGAGCAGGAGAAGAGAAGAAACTTCAATCCCTGAAGGAAATTCTGCTTCTTTGTGAGTTTCGCCTTGATTATCGTTTCCTGTGAGTCTTGCGTCTGTTCCGGTTGTGCGCTTGCCGCGCCGTTCTCTAAATTTTGCGTTGTCGTACCCTCCCGATTCTATGGCCGATTCTCGACCTATTTAATTTCTTTTAATCCAAACCGGACTCAGTGATTTCAACCTGCCGGGTATTTATCCCATCATCCTTTTCCTCCGCGGGCGCGGATGCAAACGAGATTGCGTTTTTTCCACTGCGCTTGACGCGATAGAGCGCCTCGTCCGCGGCCCTGTAGAGCCGCTCAAACGTTTCTCCGTCGCGGCGATAGATCGCGATCCCGACGCTGATCGACACCGGAATGCCAATCTTGCGGCTTAAGACCGCCATCTCTCCGCGAAGTGCTTCCGCTTTGTCCTGCACGATCAAATCGTTTCGCGCGGATTTGATGAAGATCATGTATTCATCTCCGCCGATGCGGGAGAGAAAGTCGCCGGAGCGAAACAGTCTACGCATGCCGTTTGCAAACGAGGTCAGCAGTTGATCTCCTTTGGCGTGCCCCAGCGTATCGTTGACCGCTTTGAAGTTGTCAAAGTCGAGCATCAGCAGCGCGTGTACGCCGCCGTTGCCCTCACCGGCAAGGAATGCCTTGATGTTCCGCTCCATCGCACCGCGATTGAGCAGCCCTGAAAGCGGATCGCTGTCCGCCTGACGAATCAAGCGTTGCATCGACTGCTTTTGCCGCTGAATATCCGCGATCTTGCCGACGAGCTGCACCGCCTGCTTGTCCTGATCGACCACGGAATAGATCTCCACGCGCTTCCAGCGGGCAACACCGCGGGAATTGATCATGCGCAATTCCGCGTGCGCCTCAGCATCGCCTGCGCGAAGCTGGTTGATCAGCGTCAGAAAAATCTTTTGATCCTCCTCAAAGAAGAGATTGGTGCAGTCTTCCAACGTGTCTATCGTACAGGCCGTCGGCGGAGCACCAAACATCGCCTCGAAGGTATCATTAAACGAAATAACACCCGTATCCAGCGATACATGGAAGAACACTTCGTTCGACAACCGCGTAATCAACTGATAGCGCTGTGCGCTTTGGCGCAGCAGGTCTTTGTCCGCCTCCAGCTTCTCTACCGTCTCCCGTTCATGGCGATAGGACTGCGCCGCCATCAAAGCGCCGATGAGCAATATGACAGCCAGCATCCATATCTGGTACATATTGACATTTCGAGCGATTCCGTCCGCAATGCTGGCCGGCACAACTGTAAAAACATACCAGTCATATGCGGGAATCCAATTGCACGCAGTATAATAAGCTTGCCCGGAAGACACAAAACGGAATGTAGCGACACGCTCCTTTGCCACCTGCTCCCGGATTAAATCGATGGTTACCTCTTTACCAAGCGCAAAATCGTTGATATATGTCTTAACGTTTTCGCCCGGTTTTGGGTTGTATACGCTGTCCTCGACAAACAGGATATTGCCCTCTGCATCGCTGACAAATGTATAAGCCACGCCTTCGTAAGCGAGCGTTTTCATCTGTCTGGAAAAATTCCGGTTGCTCAGCGTAACAAATATTACGCCGCGCACACCATTTTGCGAATTCACATACGCGCTGATGCGCAAATCCGTCAATCCATCGTCTATATTCTGCGTGCCCGCGGAAACAACCGTTTCTCCGGCAATACTCTGTGAAAACCAAGCTTCCGATCCAACGTTTTTCTGCGTTTGGTCGCTATAGAGCAGCTCTCCCATCTGGTTTGCATACCCGATTTCAACCTCCGCCGGTTCGTTTCTTAACTCCGTCCGAAGCGACTCGACAAGTGTCTTGGGCCCGGTATCCGCATCATAATCCGCGATCAGCTGAACGCGCGTCTCCAGCATATTCACATATCGTTCCAGTGAAACAGACTGTTGCCGTACCGCATCCGAGAGAATCTGATACGTGCCTTTGCGAATCTCCTTCACAATCTGTCCCTGCAGCGGAATGAGCACAAGTATCAACATGCCTGCCGCGGCAAGCGGAAAGCCGAAATAACGCAGGAGGTTCTTGAGGAACGCGCGCTTTGATGGACTCTGCTGCACGGTATTCCACCCTTCTGTGGATCAAATTTGCGGTTTGTGATTTTCGATTGGATTCTCACGCCGAAATAGCTCTGTTTGAGAGAATTATATCGGGTATTCCGTCATTTGTCACCTTTGCGTCTGTGTTTTTT
This sequence comes from Christensenellaceae bacterium, assembly GCA_963665375.2. GTDB lineage: Bacteria > Bacillota > Clostridia > Christensenellales > CAG-138 > UBA7703. Next base: position 297,620 of record CAXXUL010000004.1, on the reverse strand, counting down.
GGGTTAAGAATGCAAAACAAGGCGGCAACCGTCCGCATTACGCAGACAGTCGCCGCCTCAATCTGTTTGAATCTGGTTATTGCTTGATCAAATGCGCGCGACTCCGCTCTTTCTCGCGGCCTCGGCAACCGCAGCGGCTACCGTCTTGCCGACGCGGGGATCAAACGCCTTAGGAATGACATATTCCGCGTTGCGCTCTTCGTCCGGAATCAGCCCCGCCAGCGCATAAGCAGCCGCGACCTTCATCTCGTCGTTGATGTCTTTCGCGCGCACGTCAAACGTGCCGCGGAAGATGCCCGGGAACGCGAGCACGTTGTTGATCTGGTTGGGGAAGTCGCTTCTGCCCGTCGCAATGACGGCGGCGCCGCCCGCTTTCGCGTCGTCCGGAAAGATCTCCGGCGTGGGGTTCGCGCAAGCAAAGATGATCGGATCCTTCGCCATGCTCTTGACCATGTCCACAGAGACCATGTTCGGCGCGGAAACGCCGATGAACACATCCGCACCCTTCATCGCGTCCGCAAGCGAGCCCGTGCGCTTTTCGCGATTCGTGATCAGCGCCATCTCCTCCTTGATCCAGTTCATGCCTTCCTTGCGGCCTTCATAGATTGCACCCTTGCGATCGCAAAGCGTCACATCCGCAAAGCCGTCCGAGAGCAGCAGCTTGGTCACGCTGATGGCGGCGGCGCCTGCGCCGTTGATCACAACCTTGACGTCGTGTTTCTTCTTGCCGACCACTTTGAGGGCATTGATCAGTCCCGCGAGGGTGACGACGGCGGTGCCGTGCTGATCGTCGTGGAAGATCGGGATATCGCACTTTTCCTTGAGTTTACGCTCGATTTCAAAGCAGCGGGGAGCGGAGATATCCTCGAGGTTGATGCCGCCGAAGCTGCCGCTGATGAGGTAGACCGTATTGACGATGTCGTCCACTTCCTTGCTCTTGATGCAGAGCGGGAATGCGTCCACGTCGCCAAAGGATTTAAACAGAACACATTTGCCTTCCATGACCGGCATGCCGGCTTCGGGGCCGATGTCGCCGAGACCGAGCACGGCGGTGCCATCCGTCACCACGGCGCAGAGATTCCAGCGGCGAGTGAGTTCATAGCTGAGATCGACGTCTTTCTCGATCTCGAGGCAGGGCTGCGCAACGCCCGGCGTATAGGCGAGCGAGAGGTCTTCCTTTGTGGCGACGGGGACGGTTGCCTTGACTTCGATTTTGCCCTTCCACTCCTTATGCAGGCGGAGGGACTCTTTTGCGTAATCCATAATGCTATCTCCTTGTTTTCGTTAAATAATTGTTCGTTTACTTTTCAAACGGGAACTTGTACGGCAGGCTCTTCTTGTCGCGGATGGCGATGAATTCCTTCTGAACCGCTTCGCCGACCGGAACGCCTTTGTCCTTGCGCTCCAGCCAGATGTCGTGCTCTTTTTCGCCCGCGGTGTAAATGCGGGTTTGTCCCGGCGCTTTTTCGGAGGCGCGCAGCTCGCGTAGGATCTCGCCTGCGATCTTTTTGAACGTTTCCAGTCCGCAGAACGCTTCGGGGTCGATGACGATAAAGAAGTGACCGAGGTGATACGGCTTCTTATTGCCGTTTTCGTCGCGATCGACGCACATCTTGAGGAAGCTGCCGGCCTGCAGCGCCGCAGAGAGAATCTCAACGACGGTCGCATAGCCGTAGCCTTTATAACCCGCTAGGTCTTCGCCAATGCCGCCCAGAGGAGCCAGCGCCGCGCTTCCGTCGGTGAGGCCCTTGAGAATCGCCGGGCTGTCCGTCATGGCGCTGCCGTCGCGACCGATAACCATGCCCGCCGGGGTGTCTTTGCCGGATCTTGCGTAATACTCGATCTTGCCGCGCTGGCTGATGCTCGTAGCGCAGTCCAGCATGAAGGGGAAATCCTCATCCGTGGGCATACCGACCGTCAGCGGGTTGGTGCCGAGCATGTTTTCCACGCCGAACGTCGGCGCGATGCTGGGACGCGCATTGGTGCCCGTGATTCCGATCATGCCCTCGTTTACCGCCATGCTGGCCCAATAGCCCGCGATGCCATAATGCGAGCTGTTGCGAATCGCGGCCATCGCCATGCCGTAGGTCTTCGCCTTTTCGATGATGGTCTTCATCGCCTTGTAGCTCGCGACCATGCCCATGCCGTCGTGTGCGTCCACAACCAGCGTGGTGGGCGTTTCCTTGACGACTTCGTAGTTGGTGACGGGGTTGAGAATGCCCGCGTCGATGCGGTCGAGATAGATGGGCTTAAAGCGGTTGCAGCCGTGGCTTTCGATCCCGCGGCGGTCGCTCTCCAGTAAGACATCCGTGCAAATCTTAGCGTCCTCCAGCGGAATGCCGTAGGCTGTGAAGGTGTCGATCATAAAATTCTGAATCATGTCCCAAGGGATATACGGTCTGGTCTCTGTCATAAGTCATTCTCCTCCTGTTTCTCGTTGTGGGTTGACGTATGCTACCAATGATTGCTTCGGTCTGCTGCGGTTCTTTTCGCGCGGGTTGTGTTGATCGTCTCCCGCGTAAGCATGAAAAAAGGAGCATACGCAAAAAATACCGTGCGCCGCTCCAAACTCCAAATCTCAGTGGAACTTTTGTACGTCATTATCATATCCTGAATAGCGGGGACTGTCAAACCTGTTTTTGTGATTTTCTGGTAAAAATACGCGCCATTGCTTGCGCTTTTTAACAAAGTCCCATATGCTAATATCATCAATTATTATGTGAGGTTCGCTTTGGAAAAAGCCGCCCGACTTTTGTACGACCAAATCCAGAATAATCCTGTCATCGCTGCCGTCGGCAATGAGGAAGAGTTGTCTCTTGCGCTCAATTCCGACTGTCGCGTAGTGTTTTTGCTGATGGGTAACGTGCTCGATGTAGGTGAACTCACCCGCCGCGTTCACGACAGCGGCAAACTCTGCGTGATCCATCTCGACCTGATCGAAGGATTTTCGAGCAGGGAGATCGCCGTGGACGCGATTCAAAAGGCGACGAACGCGGAGGGCATTATCAGCACACGCGGCGCGCTGATCAAACGGGCGAAGCAGATCGGCATGGCCGCCATTCAGCGCGGATTTATGCTCGACTCCCGTTCGCTTGCCAGCTTTGAACAGCAGATTGCGCAGAGCAAACCTGACTTCGTGGAGATTCTGCCGGGGCTGCTGCCGAAGGTCATCGCGTCCTTGATCAGCCGAATCGATATTCCGGTCATCGCGGGCGGATTCATCCACGAGAAGGAAGACGTAATCGCCGCGCTGCAAGCGGGCGCGCTCGCCGTCTCTGCTTCGAGCCCGAAGATTTGGTCCGTTTAAATCAACAACGATCCCGCGGCTAAGCCACGGGATCGTTTTTTTAAACTCTCGGCAAACTCGCCGCCGCGACGGATTGGCCTACCCTGCGGGACTCCTCGTCCGGCAGAAGCAGATTGATCTTCTGCGCCAGCGCCGGATAGTCGCTCGCCAGCGTTTCACGGCAGGCGGCTTCCATCAGCTTTCCGCCCTCGCCGGAAACCACGCGGCCCAAGAGCAGCAAATGATGGATTTCATAAAACATGTCGTAGAGTGAGAGCGCATGCGCCAGATACACGCCGATGCTGCGATAGATACCCTCCGCAGCCGCCCAGCCTTCGTTCAGCAGTTTTTGTACTTCCTTGAGCTTCTCTGCGGGCGTGAGTGTCTCCGAGAGCGTGATCCCCGCCGCAGGAGCGAGCTTGATCACCGCGTCCTGCGAAAAATACTTGCACCCCACGCCGATGTCTCCCGACCACTCGTCCTGCATGGCGCGCTCGTTCAAATCGACCGGCGCAAACGCCAGCTCGTTGAACCAACCTAATATATTACCTTCCGCGTTGACATAGCCCACCGCTTCGCTCGTGCCCATCGCGAGGCCCATCACGCAACCCGATTGCAGCTCCATTGCACCCGCGAGCGCGGTCACGTCACCGTCGTTCGCTACCGCAATCGGTACATCGCCGAGCGCTCTTGCCGCGGCGTTGTAGATTTCCTTCACAAACGGGCGCTCACTGCGCGGCACCTTGATGAACAGCGAGGACACCATCGGGCTGTTGCCGACGAAAACGCCCGCGGACGAAACACCGATTGCATCCACGCGCGGCATCTTGCCCGCCGCGGTCTGAAACGCCTTTACGATCTCGTCATAATGATAGCGCGGGTCGGTCTGCGTCTTGGGATGCCAGACGACCTCTTCGGAATAGACCGTTTCTCCGTCGATCACGGCGGAAACCTTGCGGTCGCTGCCGCCAGCGTCAAAGCCGATGCGGCAGCCGCTCGTGTTGCCGCCGATGGAGACCGCTTCGCCGCATGCCGCGGGAAAGTCCGCCTGAGAACAAGCAACAATTTCCAAACCGCGTTCAAATACGTCGTCCATAAAGCCCGCGTCAAACGCGCGCGCACCACCGGGCGCATAGGTTTGCGCAAGCTTTGCAGTAAGCGCATCCGCGCCGCAGACGGTCACGCGGAAACCGCCGACGCTCCAAAGCAGGAACTTGACGAGCCGCTCCAGATAGCGATCATCCGCCGCGTCGTGCGCGCCGTCCGCAATCAGCGCGGTATTGCGCGTCACAATCCTGCCGTTTGCCGCTTCAACGGCAATGCGCACGGGGTTTGTCGCCTGCGCTTCATACGCGCGCATCCAAGCCCCCATCGGGATAAACGCCGTGTCCAGCTCCGGCAAGCGTGGTGTTCCGTAGTCAATACCCAGGTATTGCATGATGCGCCGCCTTTCTCGTTTATCCGCGATAACCGACCCGATCCGCCAGCGCGCGATCGATGATCACCGTCAGGTCCGGGTGCGTCTTGACCAGCGTCGCGGGGTTTTGCACATCCAACTCTTCGTTGAGCAGCAGACCCTTCATCGCCTCTACTTTGTTTTCGCCCGTCGCAAGCAGCAACAGCTTCTTTGCGCGAAGGATATCACCCATGCCCATGGAGATCGCTTTGGTCGGCACATCGCTGCGCTTTTCAAAGAAACGGGCGTTTGCGTCGATGGTGCTTTCGTCCAGCTCCTCGACATGCGCGCCGTCATAGAGCACCGCGCCCGGCTCGTTGAAGCCCACGTGACCGTCTACGCCGATGCCCAACAGCTGCACGTCGATGGGTTTCTCCGCCAGCGCTTCGCGAAACGCCTTGATGTTTGCTTCGATATCGCCCGTGCCTTTGGCGACGATGGTGTTCTTTTTGTCGATGTTGATGTGGTTGAAGAGATTCTCGTCCATAAAGCGGCGATAGCTCTGCGGGTGATCCGGCGCGAGGCCGACGTATTCGTCGAGATTCACGGTATTCACGCGCGAAAAATCGAGCTTGCCCGCGCGGTTGGCTTTCACGAGATACGGATAAACGCCCTGCGCGGTGCTGCCGGTTGCGAGGCCGAGGCGTGCGTCCGGTTTGTTGCGAATCACGTCGCCAATGATTTCAGCCGCGCGTTCACAGGTTTTGTCAAAGTTTTCGGTTACGATGATTTTCATGTTGGTTGTTCCTTCGTTTTTCTAGAATCGTTGTATTCTTATTTCACCCGTTGTTTCCCGTTTCGGAAACGACGATTAGATCTCCAAATAAGTGCGGTACGTGGAAATCCACCTGCTCCAGCGGCATCCAGCTGCCCCAGTGCGGCGCGCTGGTGTGATCGCCGCATTTGTAGAAGTTGCCGCGCATGCGGTGCCCCGCTGCAAAATCACACTTTCGCTCATACAGCGCTTCCAGCAACGATGTTTTCAGCAGGCAGGTTGCGCGCCAGTAGTCCTCGCCATCCTGCGTGAAGCGTTCGATTTCGACTTCCGGGTGCGCAAGTCCGCGTTTGAGCACATAGTTGCGCACATGCCTGCTCGTACCAAACGAGCAATGGCAAGCGCCGTTTGCGTTCATCTCGAGACCAATGTAGCCGTATTGCGGCAACTCGGGAAAACAATCGAGAAACGCTTCCATGCAGCTATCGGTGTGGACGGGATCGTTGGGGTTGTGATAGATCGCGCGCGGGTTCTTTTCCCGGCAGACCATCGATACCTCCAAGCCCTCGCCCGGCAGATAGACCACCTGCCCGCTTGTCTGCGGAGAGGCGGCTCCTTCGGGCCGATCATAGGTAATCGCAAAGCGTTCGCCGGTGTGCGCGGCTCCGGGGGATATCGTCGCGATGTGGTAGACGGGTCGTTCCATAGCTCAATTCTCCACGAGCTCGCTGCCAGCGAGAAAGACACTCTTGAGCGAGAAGTCCCCGTTGAGCACGAGAAAGTCCGCGCGTTTGCCGTTTGCAATCGAGCCGACCTCGCCTTCCACGCCGAGCGCGCGGGCTGAGTTATAACTCGCCATGCGCACCGCGGCTTCGGCAGGGATGCCGAAAGAGAGCGCAAGGCGGAAGATGCCAAAGAGATTGTTCGCGGAGCCTGCCAGCGTATCCGGCGCGTCCGCAAGCCGCGCCACCGTGCCATCGAGAATGATCTTCTGACCACCGAGCTCATATTCGCCCTTCGGCATGCCGCAGCAGGAGAGCGCGTCGCTGATGAGGCAAAGCCTCTCCGCGCCAAACATGGCAAACGCGGCGCGCACTACGCTCTCGTGTACGTGTTGACCATCGCAGATCAGCTCCGCTATCACCCACGGCGACTCGGCGGCGGCGCCGACTACGCCGGGCGCGCGATGCAAAAGCGGCGGCATGGCGTTGAACAGGTGCGTAATATGCGTTGCTCCCGCCGTAATCGCGGCCTTCGCCTGAGCATAATTCGCGTCCGTATGCGCAATCGAAACCGCGCAGATCTTGCTGACTTTTTCGATGTACTCGATTGCATTCGGCAGTTCCGGCGCGACGTCCGCGATCTTGATGAGTCCCTGCGCCGCTTCGTTGAGCCGCAGAAACATTTCATAATTGGGGTTTTGCAGGTATGCGCCGTTTTGCGCGCCCTTCTTCTTCTCCGAGAAAAACGGGCCTTCCATATGGATGCCCCGCAGCACGGAGCAACCCGCGGGAGCAGCCTTTGCAAAGCGGGCGGCATTTTCGTAGGCCGTTTTGAGCTGACTTTCCGGCAGCGTGACGGAGGCGGGCGCAAACGACGTGATTCCGTTTTTCGCGAGATACTTTGAAAGAGTGGTCAAACCTTCAAAATCACCGTCCGAAAAATCCTTGCCGGAGTTGCCGTGGTTATGCACGTCGATCAAGCCCGGCACGACATATACGCCGCCGAGGTCGATCCCTTCGCCTTCGCTTACGGTGAGCACGCGCGAAAAGCGTCCGTTCTCCACCGCGAAGCCGCCTTTATGAAAGCGGAAGTCGGGGCCATATACCATTGCGTTTTGATATACCATCGTAGATTTCCTCCAATCCGAATCAATACCAAGTGCCAGCCTAATCCATGGATGAGTTCACAAGAATACTATGCTCGATCTGCGTATAAAAAGGCAAGTAATCCCGTGCATCGTAGTTTAATTTGTTACAAACATAATCGAATTTGTGCAGGAGAAATCATATTTGATCGAGCTGCAATTCGCATTAATTTGTCCCATACATATTATACGGCTCTCCGCGCTATTTCGCAAGCACCGCTCCTGTCGCGCCATCTGGATACAAAAAACACCAACCACCCGCAAAACGATGCGTTCCTTGCTTCGCTCGCTCGATGATGAGCGCCGCCAATCAACGCAAAAACGGCTCGCATGTGACTGCAAGCCGTTTTCTTCCTTCGTTACTTAACCCTCACCGCGGTGATAGATCGGGTCGTCCTCGCCGGGCACCGTATCGGAATAGCCCCAAACGAGTCCATCGGGAATCCTGCGCTGATAGGTGTCCTCAATCGTGCCAACACGGTTGTTGCCGTGGTGATTGAGCTGCTCGCCCATAAACAGCATGCATGCGGAGACGCCGCCGTCGAGGTTGTATGCCTCGACACAACCTTCCTTGACGAAGAGTTCGCCAAACGCGGTGAGGCGCATGCCGTAGCTGTATTCCTTCTGCCGGCCGTCGACCACGATCGCAACAAAGTGTCCCGGATCAATCATGCCAAGGCCTGTACGCGGGTTGGTCTCGTTGGCAATGCGCGTGGTGTGGTCGATGTCCTCGGTGGTAAACACGCCGTCTCGAATTAGCGTCGGCCCAAACGAAAACGCCTCGCGAACACCGTCCATCAAGAGTTCGGACGCATTGGTCTCCCTTGGCGAGAACAGGCGCAGCGTCATATCCGGATACATCGCCATGATGTCGCTCCTGGCGCTGTCTAAAAACACCTTGCCGTCGCGAATCAGAATGCTCTTATACTGCGTGTCGCTCTCGGTGAGGTTGTCCCCTGTAATCATCAGCACGGCCTTGCTGCGCCGCGCAATGATCCAGGGTTTCAGTGCACCCGCGCCGTTGCGATTGTCCGCAGACTGAACGGTTCGAAACGAGTTGACATCCCGCATGCGAATATGCGCCACAAAGTAGACGAGCGGATAGGTTTTTCCGCCGTAGTTGGTGTATTCCGAGGTTACGCGGTTGATCATGATGGAGAGCGTGTCCGTGCGATATTCCCAGTGACCGTTTTCCTCGTCCACGACGATGACTTCTTCCGGCTCGTCGGGTTGACGGTAATACTCATCGCTGGCGGAATCCGCGAGCGTCTCCGTCGCCGCTTCCGGCTCTGCCGAGGGTTCCGGCGTTTCACTCGGCTCCGGTGTCAATAGGATGGTTGCGGTTGGTTCCGGCGTATTGGAAAGCGGCGCTTGCGCCGTCTGTTTTTTGGAAAGATAGGTCAACGCGCCGGAGGCCAGCAAGCCAAGCACCAGCGGCAGCAGCGAGATAACAACCGCGCCGGGGCGGATTCTGCGGCGGCGCTTGCGCAATCCATATGTGAACATCAAAATCAGCGACAGAACAGCACCGCCAGCCGCGAGACCGATAATCACCAGCTGAGAAGCGCCAAGCGTCGCAAGAAGCGAAGCGCCCTTCGCTTGACTGGAAGTCTGCGGCTCCTGCGCAGCGTTGACCGGTTCCGCCGTTGCTTCCGGCTCCGCCGTGGGTTCCGCGGTGGGCTCCGGTGTGGGCTGTGGCGTCGGCGTTGGGTCTACATACGCGGCTAACGTTGCGGTATCGATATGCTCAAACAAGTCTGTCGCGGCGGAATCGTCTCCAACCGCGCTCCCGGAGAGCAGGAATGTTGCGGTAGGATTCAGCGCGCCTTCGTATGCATGCCGCGTGGGGCAGAGCGCGAACGCATCCGCCGCCAGCTCCTGCACCGTCTTACCATAGCAGCCGTTGAGCGGTGCGCTGTAGTCCAGCGTTGTTCCGCCGCTTGCGGATGCAAGATAGATCTTCTGAATGCCCGCGTCTTCCGCGGCGCGGAGTGTATATTCGCCCGTAAACTGCGCGGAACCGTCCGGTGCGGTCTCGTCGTCCATATGGGTGACGATCACCTTCGGCGCCAGTTGAGCGATGTGATCCTCAATAAACGACAGCGCAGTCTTTCTGCCCCAGTCGTTTTTGACCATTTTATACAGCGCATCGTTCACGCTCGTAAAATCGCCAAAGAATGGATACTGGTCATATCCCGCGTACCAGAGCGCACTCAACAGTTCCTGCTGCGCACTGCGCGTGTTGCGGGACATCACGACGAGCGCGGTCGGGATATCGTGGTTACACGCATAGGTTGCGATCACACCGAAAAACTCGTCCATCGCGGTTTTCGAGGTTGATGCGACCACCAATAGATCGGCACTCGCCGGTTGATTCCAGCGCTGCACGTCGCTTGGCAACTCTCCCGCGCCGTAAATCGCGAGTGTGGAGAGCGAGCATTCGCGCGAAAAGGACAATGTGACGCTTTTTACGCCCTCTTTGAGCGGATAATACGCGTTGATAAACGGCTGTGCCGCGTCCTCCGAAAGCGTCGCTCCGCTTTGATCCAATTGCGTTACCGTATAATCGCTCGATTGGTTGTACCACTCCAGATACAGCCCTTGCGCGCCTTCCGGCAAATCGACCTGAACCGATTGACCGGCTTCAAACGTTTGGTAGCTTTCTACCACGCCGTCTGTGATGCGGTATTCTTTCCCCGCGAGCTCTTCGGGCAGCGTAATGGTACAATCTCCCGTTACCGTACCAACCTGTCCGGTCTGAATCTCGGCCGACTCCGCGCGCGCGCTGGAAAGCGGAACGATTCCGGAAAGAAGAAGCAACACAACCGTTGCGGCGGCGATCATTCGGCTCTGAACGTTCATTTTTCTCATCTGCGTATACATGGGTTTAGTATACACAAATCAGCCTCTCAAAGTCAAAGCGATTGTATCAAACAAGTGAACTTTGCGTAAAACTCCGTCTGCCAGTAATTTCTTCCGTTGTTTCATGTGCTAATCTCTGCATCATCCGTTCGACTTTGTTTCAAATCATGTGCGCAATTATGACATGTTCCGCACAACGGTTGTATTTGATCGGATATTTCACTATAATTTTCTCTAGAGTTTGATTGCCTGCCGGGTTGCGCGGTGCGTTTTCCGCATTGTTTCCCACTCGCTTTGCGCGATCGGATCGGAGTTATCATGAAGAAAAGAGTCCTGTCCGGCATTTTGGCCGTGTTTCTGTTATCCTTGTTCCCCGTGCTATCCGGCTGTGCGCAGCAGAAGCAGAGCGTAGAGGCGGCAACCGCAGCGCCTGTTGTTCTCACCGCCACCCCACAGCCGACGGAAGCGCCGACGCCGGAGCCAACGCCGACGCCGGAGCCGACGCCCATCGTGATCACCATCGGTGCAATCGGGGATATTATGACCATGGCGGCACAGGTCAACGGCGCATATAACGCGGAGACGGGCACCTACGATTTCTCGCGTAGCTTTCAGGGTGTTGCCGATCAGTTCCGCTCGGTCGACCTGATGTGCGGCAATTTTGAATCCACCCTGTCCGGAGAAGACGCGGGTTATTCCCTCAAGAAGCAGGACGACGAGCGCGTAGACACGTTTAACGCGCCGGACGCTATCATCGATAATCTCAAGGACATCGGCTTCGATTTCTTGAGCACCGGCAACAACCACGCGCTGGATCGCCAGATGCCGGGTTTGCTCCGCACGCTGGATGTTCTTGACGAGAAGGGCATCTACCACACCGGCACCGCCCGCTCCAATGAGGAGCGCGATACCCCGCTGATCATCGACGTAAATGGCATCAAGATCGGGTTCATCGCGCCGACCGAAATCATCAACAAGCACGAACGCTACATGACCGACGCAGAAGCAGAATATGCCGTCACCCGCCTGTATCTACAGCAGGATCGGCTTGTCGCCGAGATCAAGGCGCTGCGCGCGGCGGGAGCCGACTTCATCGTCGCCTATCCGCACTGGGACAAAGAACATAAGAGTTCGCCAAACTCCAAGACGAAGGCTGAGGCTAAGTTACTGCTGGAATCCGGCGTAGACGTGATATTAGGCTCTCATCCGCACGTGGTGCAGAACATCGAGTATGTCACCGTCGAGCGCGACGGCGAGCCGTATACCGGTCTAGTCGTATACTCGATGGGCAACTTCATCTCCAACATGTCCTACAAAGAAAACGTCGACCCGCTGAAATACGGCCTGTATGTTCAGCTCACGGTGGAAAAAGACGTCGACGGCGTGACCACGCTCAAGAGCGCGGAATATATGCCGCTCTTCTGCTTCTATCGCTCCATCGACAACGCCTATCTGCATCAGGTCGTACCGGCGTTTTCGGACACCTCGCTGGTTCATTCCTATTCCGAATTGAGCGATAAGGAATTGCAGCGGGTCGAGACCGCACGCGAGTACGTCATCGATATCTGCACAACCGACGCCATCCCCGTAATGGACGACGCGGACTGGGTACAGTAAAGCAGTCGAGCAACAATTTAGAACATAAACACAAAGCCCGCGGCAGAAAAATTGCCGCGGGCTTTTGCTTTGCGTTGTTTGCTTTACTTCTGGAGCGTTACATAGAAGAACGTTATTCTTCGATGAACGGATGTTCCGCAACGGGCTCTTTTTTCACCGCGTAGACGACGAATCCCGCGGCGGTCATCAACCAGATCCATGAAATGCTCAGAGCCTGATAGGCGAAAAGAAAGTCTTCCATCATACCCTCCGCAACCGTAAAGAGAAGCACGGCGGGCAGCATGCGCATCGCCAGCGGCGTAGATTGAAACCGCTTTCCGAACGAAAGCTTGACGGCGCAGACGGCGAAAAGCCCGAGCAATATCACCGTTAACAGAAGCCCGATCACGCCAAAGGACACCAGTACGGCAACCAGCGAATTATGGAACAACCCGATCGGTGAATTGACCGGGAAATACGGCGACATTACCTCGGAAGCAGGCACAGGGCCCGTACCGAACGCCAGTATCTTCGGGTTCTCCAGCAATCCCTTCAAAACGCCCAGCCAGATATCCGTTCGACCGTTGAAACTATCCGCGTCGGACAAGTCCCTCGAGACGACTTCGGTTGTCGCGCTGTCGCTTGCGGCCGGCTGCGCAGTCTCAGGAGTCGATTCCGCGCTTTCGGCGGGTGCAGTCTCAGCGCTCTGCTGTGTCTGCGCGGCCTCGATCCGCGCCAGATATGCGTTGTTCGCCTGACCCAGCAGATCTGCGCCCTTGTAGACCGCCACAAGCGTGATGCAGGCGGCAACGACTCCGATCAGCACCCGCAGGATCGCGCGCGTTTTGTTGCGCAAGGTCTCCTGCAACGCTAGATAGACTTCAAACCCCAGCGCGATTCCAGCGCCGATGATCCCCGTTCGACTGACCGTATAAGCCAGCGGAAAGAAGCACAGAATCCCCAGCAGAATCCAAAGCACCTTCTGCCAGCTTTTCTTTGATTGCGCCAGTAAATATCCGACCAGAATGATGGCAAGCGCCTGCGCGGGCGCGCTGCGGTTCGGATGGTTATCGACGTAGAGCCTTCCTTCCGAAAAACAGATGCCTTCAAATATCGAAGGGAATTTTAAGGCGAAATTCTGCGCGTAGATCGCAATCAAGCTCACGATACTCAACAGCGAAACCGCAAGCACCGTTGCAATCGCGAGCGCCGTCAGCACGCGGTGCGCCGTCGCTTTCGAAAAAGCATATGGCAAGGAGAAGCACAAAAACAGCGTTGTGCAAGCGCACGCAAACCATTGATAGGAATCCACAAAATGCGCGCGCGAGTGGTTTAAAACCACCGCGACGCACATCCAGCCCAAATAGGCCAACAAGAAACGAATCTCCCAATATTTGGTGAAGCGCAGGTTAAAATAAAGCAGCGCCAGCGTCATGATCGACGCGGGATAGAACCAATAGAGCAACAGCGTGTTGTGATCGATGGGCAGTATGTTGAACAGAATCTCGATCACGATGCAACCCATCAGCGACAGCACGGCGATCAAACGCCAGGAGAACACGCCGCCTTCCCGTAGCGGAAACGATCGCGAGAAACGCGGCTTCAGATGCCCTTGGTCATGATCATTCATAAACACCTCAATGTCCTTGTCGTTTTCACTAGCTGGGTTTGACGCTGTCGCTGATGCGCTTGATCACGCTTGCATCTACCGAATCATCAAACTTTCGCGCAAAAAGCATGCCGCTCTGCATAAGCATATCGTAATCCGCGCTGGTCAACACACGCGGAGAAGCGCCGCCGCCGGACCAATCCACATACCGCATGGTCGCGACCAGCTCGTCGTCATAGCCCATAAACGCGCGCCGCTGCATAAACGGAGAGTTCGCCACCAGCGTTTGCAGCCAGATTTCATCCGCGCAGGAGGTATACCGGTAATACGCCCGGTAGCGCGGCATCTCTTCCACCACATAGCGCGCCAGCGCATGCGTAATGGAAAACCACACACCGCCTTTTTGAAACACCACCGGCACGTTCTTGATCCGGTTGACGCCGAAGATTCGTTGTAAAAAAGTCGAAGCAGGAGCTGCCCTGCGATGAAATTTTTTCAGCAGCGGGTTGACCGGCTGCCGCCAATGCCAGCGGGCGATTCTGCCCTCGATGACATACGGCTTTGCCGTCTCCCGTTCAAAGGAGACAAATTCCTCGCCCGTATGCGCGTCAAAATAAGCGCGAATTTCGCTCTGCGGTTTGAGCGGCAGGTCGACGCCGGAGAGCAGGTGATAAAACGCGTGCTCCTCCTCGCTCGCCAGGCGAATCAACGAGAGAATCGCATCGATGAATGTTTCGCTGCCCCAGCGCGCATCCAACCGTGGCACGAAAAACATGCGGCTTTGCGGTGCCGCCGCGATCATCTCCGCTTCGGTAAAACCCTGCGCTTTTTTGTCGATATGGAGATACAGATCGTTTTCCGGATCGTCCAGCAAACGCAGCAGATTGAGCAGCTGCACTTTTTTGCTATGCGCCGTAATCAGATATGCATGCCGAAGATGCTTTCCGTTTTCCATCCGTCTCTCCCTTTCACGCCTTTTGGTTCCGACGCGGCGAAAACCGCTTAGTTCCCCTTCACCCAGTCCTGCGATACCGACCCTTGCAGTTGATACGGATCGTTCTCGGTCGGCACCAGCTCGGAATAGCCCCAAAGCAGCTGATCCGGCACGGAGCGATAGTGATTCTCCGCGCGTTTATTGATATACTCGCCCATAAACACCATCGTAGCAGAAGCACCGCCGTCGAGGTTATACGCCATGACACAGCCTTCGTCGAGAAAGAGCTTTGCGTAGTCGGAGAGCAGCATGCCGTGGCTGTAATGCGGCAAGCGCCCGTCGACCACGATCGCGACAAAGTGTCCGGGTTCGACCATGCCGAGCCCTGCGCGCGGGTTGATGCGCCCGACGCGGTCGTCGTCAACCTTTTCACACAAAACACCGTTGAGGATCAGCGGTGGGCCGAATGCAAACGTATCCTGTATCCCCGCGTCGATCTCGTTGAGCATGGCGTTGTCCTTTGCGTTGTAAATACGCATGGAGAAATCCTCCGTCAGCGTCATGACGGAGGCTTGCGTCATGGCGCGGAAAATGCGTCCGTCGCGCATCATCATCCCGCGATTGTAGTCCGAGTGCAGCAGGTTGTCGCCCGTCATGCCAAGCACAGCGCGATAACGGCGCGCCATGACGCAGGCGTCCGCCGTGTCTCTGCCGTTGAGCCGCGCGGAGCCGAAGCCGGAACGATAGGAGTCCACGTCCCGCTCATAGATATGCGCAACATAGTACGCAACCATCGGCTCCGTCTTTTCATATCTACGGATTTCGATGGCGAGCGTATCGTTCCGGTATTCGTAAATACCGTTTTCGTCGTCAAAGACCACGACCTCTTCCGGATCGCTCGCCTTGCGAAAATGCGAAGCAAATGCATCCTCTTCCTCAGCCGGCTCAGGCGTCGCGGCTGCGGTCGCGGTCGGTGCGGTCTGCGTCGCAGTGGGTGAAGGGGTCGGGATGACCGTCGTTTGCGCATAATTCTGCGCCTTGATCGTTTGATACACCATTCCCACGCCAATTAGCAGTAAAATTACTCCAGCCGATACGCACGCAACAATGAGCCAACGCTTCTTCTCGTCTCCGCCGCGCCGAAAGAGGATTATGCCTGCGGCAAGGCCGATCACGCCCAATAGCGCAAGCGCTACGCCCAAATAGCGTAAATCGGCTGACGCGGTCGGCGTCGACGTTGCTTCCGCGGATTCCTGCGCGGGCTGCTGCGCGGCCTCCGGCGCCGTTGTTTCCTCCGGCGCGGGAGTTTCGGTCGGCGCCGGTGTGGCGGCCGCCTCACGCTGCGCCGCCGGGGACTTGAGCGACGAAAGGATCGTAAAGAGGTCGCTCGCGCTCTGTTCCTGCGACATGGCGACATCGGCAGGATAGGTCTGCACGAAATATGGCGTGTCGGTTACGCTCGCGCGGTACACCTGATAGGTGGTGTATCGATCAAACGCCGCCTGCGCCAGCGAGACCGCGCTCTGTCCACCAAACGCCGCCAGGGGCGCATTGGTATCATACAGCGCGCTTGTGCCGTCGGTCAGATGCTGATAGACCGCGCGCACCTGCCAAACGCCGTAAGCTTTTTCACTGACGTATTCCTTGGATGCATCCGCGGCCAAGTCCAACGCGAGCAATACGTGTTTCGACGTCAGCTCGTGCATGCCCTCGGCATCCTCGCCGATTGCGGCATGGGTGATGATCGTATCCGGCTGATAGCGGCGGATGAGCTGAATCAGCCAGTTGTTGACATCGATCTTTTCGATATAGGTATAGAGTTTCTTGATTTCGATCGCGCTGGGATAATACGGGAAGCTCCCGAAGATCGGTTGCGTACGGGATCCGAGCGCATACATCGCCTCGATGGTCTGCTGCTGCATCTGCCTGTTTTCGCTGGAGAGAAACGCAAGCGCGGCGTCGCCGCCGTTTAAATACGGCAAAAGGCTGCCGAAATAATACGATTCATCCGCCGTATGCGCCATCATGACCATCACCTTTACCGGACCTTGCTGCGCGGACATCACGCAGAGCGCATCCGGCGCGGTTTCGGTGTCGTAGACACGCACCTCGGAGATGGCATATTTCTTTTCGGAGATTACGCGAACGCCGGCGCATTTTTCCGGCAGCAGATAGTAGTCGTTGAGCAGATCGGGGTTTGCGACTACACTCTGAATTATCGCGCCCGCTGCATCAAGCGATTCGATGGTTACGGCCTCCGGCGCTGCATACCAGCCGACATAGAGGCCCTTCGCGCCGCTTGGCAGCGTAAGCGCAAGCGATTCATCCGCGTTAAACGAAATGCGGGAATTATAGTTATCATCCGTCAAGCGCGACTCAAACGCAGCCGAGCGCTCCGGCAGCGTCACGCTGCAGCCGGAGGTTAGATCCGCTGGTTCCGTGCTCTCTTCAGCGCGCGCCGAGGCAAACGCAGGCAAGAGCATTGCACTCAACAGAAAAAAAGCGGCTGCGCTCCTGAAAAATTTCGAATCGTAGACGCTCTTTAAACGCATGTGTCGTACTCCTTAGCTTGGCAATCCGGTTTGCGGATAGATGATATCGCATTCGATTCGAAACCGTTTCGACGCGAAATGCAAAATGTCTTGTTCCTATTACGGGATGGGAGCAGGCTCGCTGCCTGATCACCGTCCGTTTCCTTCTTCAAAAGCTCCAATGTCAGGAGGCGGGCTGCGTTGCAGCTGGCGTTTCCTGCGGTAGAGTCGGTTTTCCACCCGTCTCCAACAGGTTGATCGTAATCACGACAGACAGCACCAAAAACAGCGCGTTTAGCACAATCATTCGCTTCCAATTGTCCGGTTTATGTTTCATCGTTTTTATCCTCTGTATTATGATAGTGACAAGCGCAAAAAAAGTCAAACCCGCGCTCTCATTTTTCGTCCACACGCCGCGTCTGCTCAAAAACGTGATCCCGTAAACCGTAATTTTTATGTGAACTGTTGTCTGAAATCTTACCTTGCGCGACAATTCTATAGTATGATACGTAGGATTGATTGTTTTTTACCGGGCGCATGTTCGCTCGCGCCGATCGATGTGTGGTTTACTCCATCCAGCGATCGGCCCATCCTATATATGAGGACGTCTAACCATCATGAACAGAATCATTCCATTACTCATGGCAGCGCTCATGCTGCTGCCCGCATCCGAACCGGTCAGCAGTGATGCGCCGGATGCCGAAGTTGCCGCGCCGTATTATATCGTGGTCGATGCGGACGACCCTTCCATCGTGTTTTATGAACGCGATCCGGACGAACATTGCATCCCCGCGAGCACGATGAAAATCATGACCTGCATTCTCGCGCTGGAAAACCTCCAGGATTACAGCGAGGAGATCGAGGTTTCCAAGCAGGCGGCGAACTTAAAGGATTCCAATTCGCTTTTGGGTGTTTACGCAGGCGAAAAATTGACCGTCGACCAGCTGCTGCATGGTATGATGATGGTCTCCGGCAACGATTGCGCGCTCCTATTGGCGATTCGCGTTGCGGGCAGCGTCGCGGCATTCTCCGATCTGGCAAATGCCAAAGCGACCGAGCTCGGCATGGTGAACTCGCATTTTCTCAACGCGAGCGGGGCCTATCGAAGCGGACAATACTCCACCGCACGCGATATGGCGATTTTGACTTCTTACGCGCTCAAAAACGACAAGTTTCGCGAGCTGATCGCCACCAAGGAATACACGATTGAAGCAAACGAAAAACGCAAAAAACCGGAAGTGATTGAAAACTCCAATCGCCTGATTTCGGATGATCCGGCGACGAGCGAAGTGTATACCGATCTTTGCATCGGCGGCAAAACAGGCAGCACGGAAACCGGCGGAAAGTGCCTTGTCTGTGCGGGCGAGCTCGACGGCGCGCGCATCATCGTCGTGCAGATCGGCGCGGACGACCCGAACAGCTACGACATGCACCGCCGCATGCCGAAGGTATTTGCAAACGCGAAGAAGTTTCTTGAGTACACGCTCAACAACGACTATACGCCGGTGACTCCGGCTTCGCTTGGATTTACGTATACCACGGAAGCGACGGCGAAAGGCGAGACGGATTCCTTCCCGATTTCCGCCGAGTTTGACGAGAGCGCGGTCCGCCGCCTGCCGAACGACATGGCGGAAACGCTAGCCAAGGATCTGACCAAGATGGAGATCACGACCCAGCTCAACGACGATCTCACCAGCGCGAAAGCAGGTGACGTGGTCGGTACCATCTCCTGTTCTTATGAAGGACGCACGCTGTTTTCCGGCAATCTCGTGGCGGACGCTGACGCGGTCGCAACCCCGGCTCCGACCGCGACTCCGGCTCCGGCAACGCCGGAACCCACGCCGGACGAGTCGATCGGTGGACTGCTCTCCAGCGCAAATCCCGGTGTCTACATCTTTGGCGGACTCAGCGTACTGCTGACCATCAGTCTGATCGTGTTGATCGTGCTGTATCTCAAAAAGAGAAGATAACTTACTTTCTTCTTACTTTTCTTGAAAGAAAAGTAAGCAAAAGAACTTAAGAGATACAAGACTGATTCTTTCCAGTAAAAAAGTGAAAATTGCTTATTAAAATAGAAAACCCAGCACGTAAAGAGAGGCTCGCGAACGCGAGCCTCTCTTGTGTGTTGCTATTCTTATTTGTCCAGAATCTCGGTGACGACGCCGGAGGCTACCGTGCGACCGCCTTCGCGGATAGCGAAGCGCAGGCCCGGCTCGATCGCGATCGTCGTGATCAGCTGGATGTTCATGTCGATGTGGTCGCCAGGCATAACCATCTCAACGCCTGCCGGCAGCTCGATGGAGCCCGTCACGTCCGTCGTACGGAAGTAGAACTGCGGACGATAGCCCGAGAAAAACGGCGTATGACGGCCGCCTTCTTCTTTCGTCAACACGTACACGCGGCCCATGAAGTGCGTGTGCGGATGGATCGAGTTCGGCTTCGCCAGAACCTGACCGCGCTCGATGTCCGTGCGCTGTACGCCGCGAAGCAGGGCGCCGATGTTGTCGCCTGCGATCGCCTGATCCAGCTGCTTACGGAACATTTCTACGCCGGTCACGACGACCGAGCGGGTTGCTTCCGCCAGGCCAACGATTTCCACCGTGTCGCCGACCTTGACCGTTCCGCGCTCCACGCGGCCCGTTGCGACCGTACCACGGCCCGTGATCGTGAACACATCTTCAACCGGCATCAGGAAAGGCTTATCAACCGCGCGCTCCGGCGTCGGGATATAGCTGTCTACCGCGTCCATCAGGTCAAACAGGCACTTGCACTCGGGCGTTTCCAGAGCCTTTTTGCCTGCGATCAACGCTTCCATCGCCAGCAGCGCGCTGCCTTTGATGATCGGGATTTCGTCGCCCGGGAATTCATACGTGCTCAGCAGTTCGCGGATTTCCATCTCGACCAGCTCAAGCAGTTCCGGATCGTCGACTTGATCCGTTTTGTTCATGAACACGATGATGTACGGTACGCCAACCTGACGCGCAAGCAGGATGTGCTCGCGGGTCTGCGGCATCGGGCCGTCCGCCGCGCTCACAACCAGGATCGCGCCGTCCATCTGTGCGGCGCCCGTGATCATGTTCTTGACGTAGTCCGCGTGCCCTGGGCAGTCGACGTGCGCATAGTGACGCGATTTCGTCTCGTACTCTACGTGCGCCGTGTTGATCGTGATTCCACGCGCTTTCTCTTCCGGTGCCTTGTCGATTTCGTCATACTTCATCGCCTTGGCTTCGCCCTGCTGCGCCAGCGCCATCGTGATCGCCGCCGTCAGCGTCGTCTTGCCGTGGTCAACGTGGCCGATTGTGCCTACGTTTACGTGCGGCTTATTCCGTTCGAATTTTGCCTTTGCCATTACAACCATTCCTCCTAAAAAACTTGTTGTTACCCGCATGCGGAATCTGTAACGGCAGCGGGCAAAATATGTTGTGCACCTTGTTTGGATGCTGGAGCGGGTGATGGGAATCGAACCCACATAGCCAGCTTGGGAAGCTGGAGCTCTGCCACTGAGCTACACCCGCATAGTGAAGCATCCCCTCTGCCGCAGGCGCTTGCAACAAAGGCAGTTTTCGAGCAGGTTGTTTCAAGCGTTGATTGGTAGAAATGAAACGGAATCTGCATCGAAAATCCACCGTGCAGAACACAAGCGTTACCCATGCGCCTCCACGGTAGCATTCACTATTCTATCGGCTTTACAGGAAAAAGTCAACATCCCAGATCGAGTATTCCGGCGAGCGTTTACCCCCAAGATACGGCATTTCCGGTGTCATTTTTGATCCGCTGCCCGCTCGCTTTTTCATGAGGCGAAGCCGTTACTTTTCCTCCCAGCCCATCGCGCGATCCAGCGCGCGCCGCCAGCCGGTCAGGCGCTTTTCGCGCTCGCTCGCCTCGATCTGCGGCGAGAACACGCGGTCGCTCTCCCATTGATCGACGATGTCCTGCGTGCCGGTAAACACGCCGACGGCAAGCCCCGCGAGGCAGGCAGCCCCCAGCGCCGTGGACTCCACGCACTTCGGGCGGTTGACGCGTGCATTGAGTAAATCCGACTGAATCTGCATCATGATGTTGGAGACGGAAGCGCCGCCATCCACCTTCAACTCGCAGAGGTGAACGCCTGCGTCCTTTTCCATGGTCTCCACGAGATCGCGAATCTGGTAGGCGATCCCTTCCAGCACCGCGCGGGCAAAGTGCGCCTTTGTCGTCGCGCGGGTGAGTCCCAGCATCGCGCCGCGGGCATACATGTCCCAATGCGGCGCGCCGAGTCCGGTAAACGCGGAGACGAAATAGGCCCCGCCCGCGTCCGGCACGGACTCCGCCAGCACATCGACCTCCCGCGCGCTCGTGATCAGGCCGAGATCGTCCCTGAGCCACTTGATCGCGCTGCCCGCGTTGAAGATGCTGCCCTCCAGCGCGTACTCCACGCGGTCGCCGATCCCCCAGGCGATGGTCGTCAACAGGCGGTTCTTGCTCTCGATGGGTTCGGTGCCGGTGTTCATCATGAGGAATCCGCCCGTGCCGTAGGTGCACTTTGCCATGCCGGTCTCAAAACAGGCCTGACCAAACAACGCTGCCTGCTGGTCTCCCGCCGCACCCGCGAGCGGTACGCCGCCGAGCGCTTCCAGCCCCATCAGATGCGGCTCTACCGTGCCGTAAACATGGCTCGAAGGCAGCACCTTTGGCAGCATGCAACGGGGAATATTGAGGCGCGCAAGCAGTTTATCGTCATAATCGAGTTGATGGATATCAAACAGCATCGTGCGCGAAGCATTGCTGTAGTCCGTCACGTGCTCGCCGGTGAGGTTCCAGATGAGCCAGGTATCGACCGTTCCGAAGAGTAGTTCGCCGTTTTCCGCGCGCTGCTGTCCGTTTTCAATATGGTCGAGGATATAGCGAATCTTGGTGCCGGAAAAATACGCATCGATGAGCAGACCCGTGGTCTTCTGCACATAGTCGCTCCAACCCTCGGCAATCAGCGTTTCGCAAAGCGGCGCGGTTCTGCGGCATTGCCAGACGATCGCGTTGTAGACGGGATGTCCCGTCGCCTTGTCCCAAACAATCGTCGTCTCGCGCTGGTTGGTGACGCCGATTGCTGCGATATCGCCGGGCTGCACCTCCGCGCGCTTGCAGACATCCGCCGCGGCTTGCTTCTGCGTCTCCAAAATATCAAACGGATCGTGTTCGACATAGCCCGCACCGGGGTAGATCTGGCGAAATTCATACTGCGCGCTGCTGATGATCTTTCCTTTGAGATCAAATAGGATGGCGCGCGAACTGGTCGTGCCCTGATCGAGTGCAAGAAGGTATTTCGGCATGGTGCGTGATTCCTTTCGATGTGACATTGGCGAAGTTCATTCACAAATCTGAATGTGAAAAAGCTGTCTGCGGATGATTCGCATAAGAAAGAATTGACTTCAGATTTTTGATCGGTTCTATTATGTCACAACAGAAGGTAAGTGTTCAACTCGCATATGAAGAAATATAGCAGTGTTAGGTTGCATGATCCTCAAGAAAGCATAGCCATGCTCCAGATCGCCAAAGATTCTGTAACTTTCTTACTTTCTTTTTTCGCAGTTCCGGTCTATCATACATAATATGTCGACAAACCAATCAAAACCGAATCCCGTTCCCGCGGGCTTTGTGCCAAACAAGGCGCTGGGTCAGAATTTTTTGAGCAGCGGTGCGATTATCGAGGCGATTCTGGACGCGGCGCAGATTGATGGCAAGCGCGTGCTCGAGATTGGCCCCGGCACCGGCGCGCTGACGGACGGACTGGTTTCCCGCGCGGGATTTCTCGCCGCGGTGGAAAAGGACGGTCGCCTCTGCGAACTGCTCACGGAGCGATTTGGTTCACGCCTGACGCTCGTGCATGCGGATGTGCTGGACGCGGATATCCCCGCCTTGATGGGGTCTGAACCCTGGCACGCGGTGGGTAACCTGCCGTATTACGCCACGACGCCGATCGTGCTCAGGCTGTTATCCCTCCTGCCGGAAAGCATGACGCTCATGGTGCAAAAGGAAGCGGCGCCTCGCTTCTTTGCCCAGCCGGGAGACCGCGTCTACGGCCCCGTCGCAGTCGTCACCGGTTGCTTCTATGACGCAAAGGTGGTTGTCAACGCGCCAAGAAGCTGCTTTAACCCACCGCCGGAGGTGGACAGCGTCGTGGTTCGGCTCAGCCGAAACGCAAACCCCGGCGTGGACGGCGCGGCGTTCCTTTCGTTTTTAAAGCAGGCGTTTTCTATGCGCAGAAAAACGCTGTATAACAACCTCAATAAGGATGCTCGCATTACCCCCGCGCTCTTAACGCTCGGTTTCCCCGCAGATGCGCGTGCCGAAGCATTGCCGCCGGAGGCGTTGCGAAATATATTTTCTAACGCTTCAACACACGACCGAATAACGAATTGAACTGAAACGGAGGATGTTTCTATCATGGCAAAACTAACGTATTTCTATCTGCCCAGTTGCCCGCACTGCCGCCTTGCCGCGCGCAGTATTGAAGAACTTTGCGCCGAGGACAGCCGCTACAAGGATGTTGAAATCGAGCGGGTCGACGAATCCGCCGAGAAGGCACGCGCCGCTAAATACGACTACTGGTATGTCCCTTGCTTCTACATGGGCGATCAGAAGATTCATGAAGGACACGCCGAGAAAGCGGATGTCAAGGCCGTGCTCGACCGCGCGCTGAAGTCCTGATCGATTCATCCACTCGCGTACAAACCCGCCATCGGCAAGTTTTGCCCCGGCGGGTTTTTCTCTTTAGAAATATAGACGTTTGTCGCGTAAAATCCACCAAAACCATGCCCGGCGATGTATAATAGAAAGCGACTGATCCGCCCGACAGGGTTACGATAAGGAAGTGTCCGCCATGTTGATTGCCGTATATATCCTTCTCGCGTTGCTGACCGCGCTGCTCGTTTTCAGTGTAATCGTTGCCTGGAAGTTGTCGAATATGCTTCTGCATCCTCGTATCTACGCATACGACACCGTGGTTGACGAAGAGGTCAAGCGCGGACACTTCACGCGCGAATGGTATGACGCTAACGTACACCTGGAAGATTTTACGCTGCGTTCTCCGTTTGGTTATGACCTGCACTGCGCGCTCTGGCCGCGCGAAGAGGGCATCTCGTTTGCGGACGGGCAGCGGCGCGTCGTCGTACTGGTGCATGGCTTTACCTACTGCCTGCTCGGTCAGATCAAATATGGCGCCATGTTTCATGAGCTTGGGTTTGACTGCGTGCTCTACGATCACCGCAACCATGGTCTCTCCGGTCGCGCGCCGACCACGATGGGCGCGTTTGAATCCAGAGATCTGTCATTTATCTGCGACTGGGCCCGAAAGCATTATGGCGAAGGTACCGTCCTCGGCACGCTTGGGGAATCGATGGGCGCGGCAACGGTCATGCTGCACGCGGGTATGGATCCGCAATTGTCGTTTGTGGTGGAAGACTGCGGTTACAGCAGTCTAACCGGAGAACTCAAGAGCGAGCTGAAGAACCGGTTCCATCTACCCGCGTTTCCCGTGCTACCAATCGCGAGTCTTTTCTTCCGCTTGCGCGGCGGCGTGTTTTTCGGTGAGGTGCGCCCCGCCGATGCGCTGAAAAAAAACGCATCGACCCCGATGCTCTTCGTCCACGGAGATGCGGACGAGCTTGTGCCGCCCGATATGATGAAGGAATGCTTTGACGCAAAACCGGGCGAGAAGGCCAAGTGGCTCGTGCCGGGTGCGCCGCACGCGGGATGTTACGCGAGCGACCCCGTCGGTTATCGCGAGCAACTAAGCCGGTTTTTGACCGGAAACGGTCTAATCGGGTGAGAAAAAACAAGCAAGTTTCGGCACGAGCTTAAGCTCTGCCTCTCTTGCAAACACAGTAAAACGCTGTTATCATAAAAGTAGTATGGAGGGCGAATTTATGACAAAATCGTTCCAAAAAGCCATGATCATCTCATCTATCGTCTACCTTGTCATCGGGCTGGTTTTAGTCATCTGGCCGGATGCCGCCAGACAGATCATCATCTACGCCATCGGCGCCGCGGCGCTGCTCTATGGCGGCTATCGCATTGTCGATTTCTTTGTGCGCAAGGAGCATTTAGCCAACACGGTACAGCTCGGCGTTGCGCTTGGCATCGCCTGCCTCCTGCTTGGACTGTTTTTGATCTTTAAAGTGGATCTCGTCGTCTCGTTGCTGGCAGCGGTCATCGGCGTTACGGTCATTGTGGACAGCGTTTTACGTCTGCAAATATCGCTCAACCTCCGCTATTTCGGCACGAAATATTGGGTGCTGCTGCTCGTTACCTCTCTGGTGACGTTGGGCTTTGGCATACTGTTGCTCTTTAACCCCTTTACCGCGGTTCGGGTTGCGACCATCGTCGCGGGGGTTCTGCTGCTCATCGACGGCGGGTTCACGCTCTGGGGTGTGCTGCAATCCCAAAGCAGCGGGCCGCAGCGAACGACCATCATCAAATAATTACCGTTTCCTCGCGGCGCTACGGCGCCGCTTTTTTATTATCTCCATATGTATTTCGGTAGTTAAGAATGATTCGAAATTCCTATTGACAGCATCGTAAATTTACGATATGATATGCATCGTTAAATACCGATGTAAGGAGAACGTCATGGATCTGGTTCGTGTCTGTAATGCGCTTGGCAACGAGACGCGCTTTCAAATCGTAAAATCACTAAAGGAACGCAGCATTGGCACCTGCTGCGGAAAAATTCAATACTTTGAAAACGGGGTTAGCGTTGCGGACGTCGTCTCGGCAACGGGACTCGCGCAATCCACCGTTTCGCAGCACCTGAGCGTGCTGGAGCAGGCGGGCGTCATCCTGCGCGAAAAACGCGGACAATGGACGTGCTTCTTCCTCAACGCCGAACTGTTGGAAGAGTTTTGTAAGGAAACCAAAGAAACGCTCATTGGATCGAATTCCTGCGCGGTTTGACGTCTTTCGCGCCACCGCGCTTCTGTTTGCGTAAATACATCGTAATTTTACGATATAAAAGGAGCATATGCATGAGTACCATTCTCAACCTTCTTCGGGACACCGCGCTATACCTGCTGCAAACGCTGCAGCATAACGCCCTCATCCTAGCCCTCGGCGTGCTCATTGCGGGCGCACTGCGAGTTTATCTTGACGCAGAGCGCATGAAGCAGTGGCTGCTCAACAGATCCGCGCTCTCTATTCCGGCTACGGTTGCGTTCGGCGCATTTACGCCTTTTTGCGCTTGCGGCACGATGGCGGTGGTGCTCGGCATGCTCGCCTCCTCGCTGCCATGGGGTGCGATCATGGCGTTTTTAACCTCGTCGCCGCTCATGAGTCCGGATGAGTTCGTTTTGATCTCCGGCATACTGGGATTGCGCTTTGCCATCGCTTTGACGGCGGCCTCTGTGTTGATCGGCATAGGATCGGGATACGCTGCAAACCTGCTACAGAAAAAAACGAGTTTCTTCCTAGATCAACTGCGCTTTTCCGTTCCGGCAAAAAAGGCTTCGCCTCGCAAAGTCCTCGCAACAAGCGCAACAATGCGCTCCGCCAGCTTTGTGACATCCGTCCCTTACCGTAATGCTGCTTCCTCCGCCTGCTGTGCCGGCGCGCAGGCAAACGTATGCGGTGCAACAGCCGAAACAATAAAGCCCGCCACGCCTGTTGCCGCACTGATTCGACGGTTCAGGCTGGACGAGCTCGCAGAGACGATATTTGATATCGGGATAAAGAAGATTCTACCGTTATTCGTTGCGTTTGCCGCGGTTGGCTATCTGATCAATCGCTTTGTACCCGCCGCTTGGATTTCCGCGGTATTCGGTGCAAAAAACTTCTTTGCGGTGCCGATTGCGGCAATCGTAGGTCTACCGCTCTACGTCAGCGGCAGCGCCGCCATTCCGCTGATGGATTCCCTGCTGCAGGCGGGCGTTTCGCCGGGTGCAATGCTCGCGTTTATGATCACCGGCCCCGGCACCAGCGCGGGCGTGATCGCGGGAATCGCCTCGATTCTGAAACGTCGCGCGATCGCGTTTTATCTCGTTTGCCTCATGGTTGGTGCAATCGTGTTGGGCTACCTTTACGATTTCATTTTACTGCTATTCTAGAAAGATGCAGTACAACGGCCGAAGCTTGACTATTGCTCTGCCAAATCAAAGAGCGGCATTGTTCTGCCCATGTCCGCCTGATAGATTTTTGTGCAGTTACGCCCGGCTTCTTTTGCGGCGTAGAGCGCTGCGTCCGCTTTGCGGTAGAGCTCGTCAAAGTCCGTTCCGTCCTGCGGGTAGGTCGCAGCCCCAAAGCTGCAGGAGATCTCCAACTTGTCGCTCGTGCTCTGATATAGCTGCGTGCAGAGGTTGTTCACTTTCATCTGAAGCGCCTCGCGATTGACCACGTTCTTAAGCAGCAGCACAAACTCGTCTCCGCCGATTCGCCCGACCAGATCGTCCGCGCGCAGCGCATTGCGCAGCAAGTCACAGATGCGCGCCAGCACACGGTCACCGTAGCCGTGCCCGTATTTATCGTTGATCCGCTTGAAGTGATCGACATCCACCATGACGAGCGCATGCAATCCGCCATTGAGCGGCTGCGTAAAGACCGATTTCGCCGCATCCAGAAACGCACCGCGGTTGAGTACGCCCGTAAGTGTATCCGTCCGCAGTTGGTTCATCAAGGTCAGCTCCTCGCGCTTCTGAACATCGACGTCTCGTAATAATATCGAGGCGCGCACGTTGGACGAGTAGGGATCCGGCAACATCTGTACGCTCAGGCGCACCCAAACATATTTGCCGTTTTCCTTCAGATGGCGATACTCCTGTTTTTCCAGCCGCGCACCGCGGAAATATTCTGTCAGCAAGTGTTCTCGCGCGGTAAATAAGCGAATCCGTTCCCGGTCCTCCGGATGCACGTAGACCGACAGAATATGGCGCATCGCGCTCTCCATCGATCCGCTCATCTGCTCCGGCACCGGCGAGATCAACGTGCCCTTCTGCACATCCAGTCTGCCCTGTGTGAGATCAAATTCCAGATAGGCAGTGTTTTGTTGCGGCATCGACTCATAGGTCTTTTCCCAGCGGCGATAAGCAACCTCGCGCGCATGCTGCTCCGTTACGTTTTGCAGGGAGATAACCGCTTGAGACGGCGCATGATCCTCGTCATAGATCAGAGAGTATGCAACGCGGTACCATTCAAACTCGCAAAGATCACAGCAGAGGTTTAGCTGCAGCACGGCACTCCCCGTCGGTTGCCCGCCGCTTTCCATCAGTGAATAAAGCTCGCGGCCGGCTTCCACGCTCTCGGGATTAATCACATTGTTTTGATCCAGAAAATCCGGAAGGTTATAGATGATACTTCTGTGAAACAACTCCGCCGACTCCGGCGGCAGATAGGCCGTTTTCTCCGCAATGTGATAGCGCAGTACGAGTTTGTCGCTTTGGCGAACCGCTATTCGGTACTCTTCTTCGCGTACGCGAAGCTCTTCCTCAACGCGCTTTTGCGGCGTAATATCCATAAACGCGCAAATCCACAAGCTCGCGTCGCTTTTGATTCGCGAAGCGTGAATGATTGCCCAATTCGAGCTGCCGTCCCTCAGAAGGATCCGCGCCTCCAGCGAGATCGCCTGCTCCTGTCCTTCGCTCAGGCTCGCAATCCGCGAGAGTATCTCCAAACGAGTCGACGCCTCAACGTAATCCATCGCTCCGCGAAGCCCGTGTTCACCCGCTTCATCTGCATCATAAAAACCGATCATTCGATAATAGTTATCATTTGCGAATAAAATGCTAAACCTCTCATCCTCCCTCGCAACGCAAAGACCGCAAGGTAATTCAGAGAGGATATACTCGCGTAGATCCGCTGTTAATGGATAGTCTTTATCGTTTTGATACATTTCTCGCTCCGGTGTGAATGGTTGAACAGATGCCGCGACAATTTACTGACATTCATGGTTATCAGTATAACATCGCTTGTTGCGATTGCAAGTTAAATTTGAAAATATCGCCGATTTTAGTCTTGGTTTAACCAAATATTCAGTTTATTCTCAAATATTAACAATAATCTTGCATATTTAAGCATTTTTGAAATGTTGCGTCGTAACATGTTACTTGAGAACATTGTAATATTTTACGCCCTGCGCATGATGCCGGCATATCATGTAAGAAAATGGAGTTCCGCCGTCACAGACGGCGTATCTTGAATCCAAATTCCAAACCCGGTATAATTTGTGCAGATAGCAAAACGGAATCACATTGCTGGAGGCGCATCATGATGAAACAGTTTCGCGTATGTATCGTCGGCGGCGGTTTCGTCGGAGCCGCGCATATCGAAGCGCTACGCCGTCTGGGCAACGTGGAGATTCTTGCCGTTTGTAACAGGCATGGTTCCCAGGAAAGAGCGGATGCGCTGTTTGTTCCGAAAGGGTATGATGACTACCGGCAAATGCTAGAGATAGAGCGGCCGGACGTTGTACATATCTGCACGCCAAACGACTCGCACTACGAAATTGCGATGTTCGCCATGGAACGCGGCATGCATGTGATCTGCGAAAAACCAATGACACGCACGCTGGACGAGGCGCGTACGCTTGCCTCCTATGCAAAAGCGCATGATCTCGTGACCGCGGTCAACTTCAATTGCCGCTTTTATCCGCAGATTTTGCAGGCAAGAGCCACGGCGCAATCCGGAGCGCTCGGCGATATCCGCGCGATCCTGGGCGGATATCTGCAAGACTGGCTGTTTTGGGACACCGATTATAGCTGGCGTCTCGAGCCGGAGGTCAGCGGAGAGAGCCGGGCCTTTGCGGATATTGGCTCGCACTGGATCGATATGGTCGAGTTTGTAACCGGTCTAAGGGCAACCGAAGTGTTCGCGGATTTTGAAACCTTCCATCCGACGCGCAAGAAGCCGCTCAAGCCGGTGGAATCCTTCTCCGGCGTCTCCCTGCGTCCCGAAGACTATCAGGAGATTCCGATCACGACGGAGGATTTCTGTACGGCGCTGTTCCGCTTTGATAACGGGGCCATCGGCAACTGCTCGGTCAGCCAGACGATTGCCGGGCGCAAAAACCAGATTCAACTCACGCTCTCCGGCAGCAAGAGCTCGCTCTTTTGGGACAGCGATAACAGCAATGAGCTCTGGCTGGGCTATCGCGAACAGTTCAACCAGATAGCTTCCAAAGATCCCGCGCTGCTTGCCCCATCCGCGCGCGCCGCCATCGGTTACCCGGGCGGGCATGTGGAAGGATATCCAGACACATTTCGTCAGGCGTTTCGCGCGATGTACGCCGCGATCGAGGCAGGCGGCGGAACGGAACGCACGTTTGCGGACTTCTCCGATGGCTGTCGGATCGCCGCGATTGTGGACGCGGTGGTCAAGAGCGCGAAATCGGGCGGTTGGGTGAAGATTGAGGCCTGATTTCTTCCAGAGAAATCATTCCACTCACCATACTCCCTCAAAGAAGTAGAGCGACAGGCTTTCTCAAGCGGCAGGTCGCTTTTTTCGCGCGGATTCTGATGTTTTTCGCGCGGATTGTATCGCAACACACGCTTCTTTTTTGATATACTCTCTTGCGTGCCGTAGCGAATCGGTTTATTCGTGTACGGTCACAAAATGCTATTTGCCTGATTGCGAGGATTTTCCATATGAACGCACCCAGCGCGGGCGATTCTTCGGCCCGCTCCGTGCGCCTGCTGACGGTGGGCGTCATCATGATCATCTCCATCTACGGGCTGTTGAGCAATTATCAAAGCGTCGTGCTCAACAGTGTGGTGGATTCCTATCATCTCACCGGCGGCGCGCAGGGGCTTATGAGCAGCCTGATCAACATCGGCGCGGTCTGTGCTTTTCTCACATCGCCCATGCTACAGGGGCGCGTGAAGAAAACGACGCTGCTTCTCACAGGCGCATTCATCCTCGTCGTTTCGTTTTTTCTGCTTGGCACGGGGCGCGTGCTCGCGCAGTTGATCGTGGCGAGTCTGCTCACCGGAGTCGGCTTTGGCTGGCTTGACGCAAACTGCAACGCGACGATGGTTGACCTGCACCACGACGACAGCGCGAAGTTTCTTGGCTTTCTCCACGGCGGGTTCGGCGTCGGCGGGCTCATTGCGCCGATTTTGATCAGCGCGCTGCTCGCCATCATGAGCTGGCACACGGTGAGCTATCTGATGAGTACGCTCATAGCACTCGCGAGCCTCGCTTTCCTTCTTCTACTGCTCTCCGCGAAAAAGGGGATGCCTGTCGCGCCGAAAGAGCCAAAGCTCACACTGTCCTGCGTGAAAGCGTTTTTGTTTCACCGGAAAAATGCGCTAATGCTACTGGCGACCATGCTCTATGCCGTGTCCCAGGCCGGATTTCTGGTCTGGATTGTGCGGTATATGACGCTGCAATACAACGCGGAATCGCTCGGCTCCGTTGCGCTCTCGCTCTACTGGGTCTTTGGAACACTCAGCCGGATCTTCGCACCACGGCTCAAGATTCGCCCGCTGGTGCTGTTCCTGCTCGGCGTGGTGCTCACCTGCGTGTTTCAGGCCATCGGCGTGCTCTCCGGCAGCGCGGTGGTCATGTGTGCGGCGGGCGCGGCCATCGGCCTCGTCTCCGGTCACTGCGTGCCGATGATGTTGAGCGTTGCTTCCTCGGAAAACCCCGGCAACTCCTCGTTGATCGCCTCCTCGTTCCTTGTGAGCATCTACGCGACCAACAGTATTTCCCCGCTGTTTATGGGCGCGCTTGCGAGTTGGACCAACCTGAACATCATGATGCTGACCCCTGCCATCAGCGCGGCGCTCGCAGCGTTGGTCGTTGTGCTCATCCTGCGGGAAGAGCGAGCGAAGAAAGAAGCCATGCTTGCATAGTCGAGTCAAACAGGGTATCTTACTGTTGATGACATCCGATCAAGGAGGGAACACCATATGAGCAATTGCGTCAACGCCGCAACCTGCCCCTGTACCTATGCCTGCAAGCGCCACGGCAAGTGCTGCGAATGCGTCGCCTATCACCGGACGGACGGCGAGTTTCCCGCGTGCTTTTTCACAAAAGAAGGCGAGAAGGCCTATGACAGAAGCTTGAGCAACCTGCTAAAAGACAGAAAAGTGAAGTAGATACGATCCTTTGACTTCAATCAATATAACACAAAGCGACATGCCGTATTATTGCATGCCGCTTTTTGATTTGCCTGATATCTACAAGAGAGACACAACATCGCACAGGCTCTCGACCAGTTGCGCATCGAGGGTTAACAGATGTTGCTTCGTCTGGTGTCCCGCGGTGAGCAGAGCACAGCTACAGCCGATCGAGGACGCAATCTCAAAATCGTGATCCGTGTCCCCGATAAACAATGCGCGCGCCGGCGTTACCCCGCTTTCGCGCAGAAAATCGACCGCATAATCCGCCTTTCCGTGCGCGAGGTTGTTGCTGTTTCCGATCACGCGGTCAAAGTAGCGGTTGAGGTCGAAGTGCGCGACCTGCTCGTCCAGCTTTTCCTGTCCTGTTGCGGAGAGCAGCACCTGCCGCGCTCCGGTCCTCAGCACCGCGGAAAGCGTATCCTCCGCGCAGGGTTGCAGCGGGCAGACGGGAAATCGCTCGGCATACATCGCGACAAACTGCCGCGAAATATTCTCAAACGGCTCCGTCTCAAAGGTATAACCCATCCGGCGGTAATAGTCGATCACCGGAAAGGTAAAGTAGGTTCGATATTCCTCGACGCCGCGCATCAAATACATGCCGCGTTCCTGCCGCATTTCGTTTGCGATCTGATAGCACATCTCGGTATCATCCAGCAGTGTGCCGTTCCAATCCCAGATGACGAGGTCGTATTTTCGGGCAGTATTCATGTAGGTTTCACCTCTTTTCCGCCCGCGAAATTGCGGGCAAAGGATATTACCACTTATTATGCACTTTTTCTGCAAAGCAAAGGAAGTGGTTGAGCTGAATTTTACTTCCGTCGTCCAGCGTGATCGTTCCATCCATATACCCGAACACCTGATGCTGATCGGAGAGCAGCGGGCCGACATTGGTATCCGCCGCGCGGTCGAGTATCGGCGTAAACGCGGTCTCAAACCTGCCGTCGCTGGAGGTAAACGTCCAGGGCGAAAGATAGTCTTCTTTTCCGTCCTTGAGCGGAATGTTGAACGTCAGGCGATCGAGTTTCTGCGCGACGCCGTCGACAAACAGCATGTTCTCCGACGCGGCGGAAACATCGCCAAAGCCGTAACCAATGTTAAAGCCAACGACGCGGCCGTCTACCTCGCCCTGACCTCCGCCCCAATACCAGGTGTTGTCATAGGTCCATACGCCGCGTCCCCAGTCGAGCAAGCCGAAGGAGTCCGCCGGGTCAAACGATCTTGTCACACTGCCGATCGTGAAGCTGCCCGCGGCGCGCATCGCGATGATCTTCTGATTATAGTAAAACGCGGTCTTCTTCTCCGCAAACGGGGTTGCGATGACCATCGTGTCCCTTGGCGCGTCGCTCAGCAGAATGTCGCAGTCAAACGACTGGTCGCCGTCGAACTTGTCGAGGTGGAACACGAGCCGCCGACCGCCGTCCTCGTGCGTAAACGAGCCGGAAGCGCCCTTGATGCTCTTTACAATATCGCCGGAAGCGGAGCTTGCCGGAAAATTTGTCTTTCCAAACGGAAACCAGAACATTGGAGAAACCGTCTTCTCCGTCTTTGCCTCAAAGTCGAGAAACGACGCGGAGAGCATTCCCATATAGGAGTTGTCCGCAATCGTGAGCGCAACACCGTATCTGCCGTTGTAGATCAGATAATAGTCCCATTCCTTGATGCGGGTTTTTCCGCCGCGAATCGCTTTTCGATCATAGGTTTTCACCAGCGAGGTGGCGTATCCGGCTTCGGACAGCGTGCCCCCGGCAGTCAGCAAAGGACCATTGGACAGTTGCTTTTGCATGATGATTAGCCTCCAGCTATTGTTTTATTCAGATGAGATATCGTTGAGATGATGCGTGACTTTATTATACCCCGCGAAATACCGGCGCGCAAGAAACGCGGCCCGTCGTCAATCCGTCTAAGGAAGAAACTCCTGTTTTACAGGTTTATTTTACGCGTTCCGAAGAGTGTGCTATAATACCCGAATGGAAAATCTTGAACCGACCAAATCACAAAGCGAAACAGATGAAAAGACGGGCGCACCGCAGCGCGTCCGTCTGAAAAAAAACGCCGGAGTGATCCTCATGAGCTTTGCGTTTACCGCGATGCTTTGGCAAGTGATCACGATCTATCTGACCGGCATGCGGCACGTAACGCACGGCCTTCTTCTGATCGTTGGCATCTGCCTGCCGCTGATGCTCGGCACCTATCTCTATACCCGCGCGCTGGGCGAGCGCGAAGCGCGCCGCAAAGCGGTTCGTATCTCGTTTTTCGTGCTGTTCGTGTTCTATTGCGCGGTGCTGCTCGGAGCCCTGATCATCTCCCGCGTGGACTACGTCACCTTCGCGCAGACGAAGCAGGATTACTGGGATCATTTCGATCTCATGACGAACTTCCACCCGTTCGAAACCATCCGCCTCTATATCAACGCGATCAAGTACGACTATATCGGCATGGAGATCCCGCTGAGCAACCTCGTCGGCAACGCGATGCTGTTTATGCCGATGGCGGTGTTCCTGCCGTGCCTGTTCCGCTCCATGCGAAAGCTCTGGGTCTTCACGCTGACCATGCTACTGCTCCTGATTGCGATCGAGGCGCTGCAACTGCTCCTTGCCTGCGGCAGTTGCGATGTGGACGATATCCTGCTCAACCTGACCGGCACGCTGATCATCTTCGGCATCCTCAAAATACCGTTTTTGCATCGGCTCCTCATACAGCTCTATCTCATGCCGGAGGAAAACCCGCCTGCACAAGCGCCACAGGAACCAGCCAAAGAAGAAACAGCAGCACCGGACGCTACAGCCTGATTTCGCGCGTTGCAATCTCGTTTACAAACGTTTTATCGTGCTCCACAAACAGCATCGTGGGCTTTGCCGCCAGCAGCAGATCGCGAATCTGCATCCGCGAGAGAACATCCACAAAGTTCAGCGGCTCATCCCAAACATACAAGTGCGCGCGTTCCGAAAGCGTCTTCGCCAGAAGCGCTTTTTTCTTTTGTCCGCCGGAAAACGAGCGCATGTCCTTTTCAAACTGTACGCGCGGAAAATCCAGCTTGCGCAGAATCGTGAGAAACAGCGTCTCGTCCAGACCGTTTGCATGCGCAAAATCAAGCACCGTTCCGGTTAAAAACGACGTGTCCTGCGGCATATAGGAGATCACGAGTCCGCTCGCTGTACGGAGCGTTCCCGTATGCGGGATGTCCTCGCCCATGAGCAATTTTACAATACTGCTCTTGCCGCTGCCGTTTCGTCCCATCAGCGCCGCGCGCTCGCCCTGGCGCAGGGTGAAGTTCAACGACCCGCAAACCGTACGCTCACCGTAGGCAATCGACAGATCGAGCGCTTCCACAAGGATATCCGAGTGGTGGCGAAGCGGCGTCACCTTCAGCGTATCGTTGCGCTCCAGATCCTTCAGGAGTTTCTCTTTTTCTTTCGCCGCGTTCTCCTGCCGCCGCTCGGTGGCCTTTGCGCGCTTCATCATCCGCGCGCTCTGCGCGCCGATAAAGCCGCGATCGAGGGAATGCTCGCCAATCTTGCTGCGCTCCAAGCGATCCGACCACTCGGCGGTGCGCTTGGCAGCCGCGCGCAAATCCTCCATCTCGCGCGTGAGCCGCTCGTTCTCCGCGCGCTCAAAGCTGTCCTGCCGTCTGCGGTTTTCCTCCCAACTGGTGAAGTTGCCCTTCTGCACCTCGATGCTTGCGCGGTTGATCGAGAGGATGTGATCCACGCAACCATCGAGAAACGCGCGGTCGTGGGAAACGAGGATGAATCCCTGCTTGCCGCTCAAGTAACGGCTCACCACGGCGCGGGCCTCCATGTCGAGATGGTTGGTGGGCTCGTCGATCAGAAGGAAATGCCCGCTTCGGCTAAACAGCGCCGCAAGCAGCACCTTGGTCTGCTCTCCGGGGCTTAGGGTGGAGAACGCGCGATCCAGCGCGTCCGGCTCGACCTCCAGCAGATTCAGCTCTTTTTCGAGCCGCCATCTCGGCGCATCCGCAATGGAGATAAAAACCGCTTCGGTCGTCAGGCTTGCGTCCGCAACGGGGAACGGGAAGTAGTCGAACACGACGGAGGACGAAATCGTGCCTTCGTAGTCGTGTTCGCCCATGAGTAGTTTGAGAAACGTGGTTTTTCCGCGCCCGTTTCGCCCGACAAAGCCGAGCTTCCAGCTCGTGTCGACGGAAAAGGACGTGTGTTCAAAGATATTGTCGTAACTGCCTTCATAATGAAAGGTCAGATCGTTGACTCGAATTTGGGACATGTGAAACCTCCTATCGCGCAAAGAGAAACGGAATGCCAAACGTGGTTTACGCAACAAAAAAAGAACCCGTAGACGGTTCGCGCACACGTTTGGCATTGCAAAAACACGGCAGAGGCAGCAAAGCGCCGCTTCCGCTGTTCTAATCAATACCAAGGTGTTTAGCGAATCATCGGAGTCCTCCGTAAAAAAGATTTCATACAATTATACACAGCATGTGGAAGTTTTGTCAATGCGGATGGTCGCGGTGAAGACGCCGGTATAGTATGCTATAATAAATTGTGATCCTGTCTATACAGTCAATCGGTAACAATCGTTCTTTCGTCTGTATGAGCAAGATCGCAATCACCAACGGATACTGATTAGATAAAAAATTCCGACTCCCCCGCAACCTCACGCATAGATGCCGAGTGTTATGGGTGGAAGAGAGAGGTACCGAGCGCTTATGGAACAATTGGCCAAGCCAAACGCGCCGATTCCGGCCGACAACGTGGACGCGCTTTTTGCGCAGTATGCCGATACGGTATACCGCCTCGCGTTTCTGCGCACCAAGAGCGGAACAGACGCAGATGATATTGTGCAGGAGGTCTTCCTGCGGGCAATGCGCGCAAAGCCCGTATGGAACAGCCTGGAACACCAGAAAGCATGGTTTATCAAGGTGACCATCAACTGCACGAAGAGTCTGTTGACCTCCGCCTGGCGGCGCAACACCGTACCGGAAAACGAAAATCTCCTCACGGAGATGCAGACAACCACCGAGGTTTATCCCTATGTGCTGGCGCTTCCTCAGAAGTACCGCACGGTGGTGCATCTGTATTATTACGAGGGGTACCAGGTTTCCGAGATCGCGAAGATCACGGGAACAGCGGAAAACACGGTGAAATCCCATCTCTTCCGCGCACGCGATATGCTGCGGGAACAGTTGAAAGGGGAGTTTCAGGATGTTTAAAGAGCAGTATATCCGTGACAACGACAAGCTAAAAGCAAAGGAGACGTTGCTCATGGAAATCAAAGAAAAAAACACGCGTGAGAAAATTGCCCTCACGCCGAGACAGAAATTCGTTCGTTACGGCGCGGTATTTGCGGCCTTCGTATTGGTCGCAGCCGGCGTATTCGGCGTCACACAACTGGGCAAAGGCACTTCCGCCGCGCCCGAGAACACGACCCTCTCCGCCGCAGCGGATTCGTCCGATGTGCGCGAAGTGAAGAACTACGACGACATCTATGGACTCATCGAGTCCATGCAAAACAACAACACCGTCTATAGCGGCGGCGTCATGATGGAGAGCGCAGTCGCGGACGGCGCGACCGCCGCGGAAGCCCCCAGAGCAAGCGAAGCCAAGACGGATTCCGTCGCCCAGGCACCCGCGACCGAGGCAGGCGGTCTTGATTATTCCGGGACCAACGTGCAGGTCAAGGGCGTGGATGAGGCCGACATCGTGAAAACCGACGGCAGCTATATCTATTATATAGCGGGCAACCAACTCAATATCCTCAAACCTGACGGCGCGAACACAAAGCTTATCTCCAGCACATCGCTTTCGAGCGACGATAGCTGGTGGGGCTATAACTCCGAACTGTTCCTGCTGGGCAGCCGGCTCATGATCATTACGCAGAGCTACAACACCGTCTGGATCAACGATGCAAACGGCAACTATCAGACCAACACCGACCAGACCAGCGCGGTCATTTACGACGTCAGCAATCCCGCAAAACCCGTTCAAGTGGTCTCGCTGGGTCAGAGCGGCAACTATGTCAGTTCACGTATGATCGGGGATTATGTCTACCTCGTAACCTCGCAGTATATCTACAATCCGGTCAAGGGCACGCCGGTTACCTACATCCCCTCGACCAGCGATGGCGTGGAGAGCAAGCTGCTCCAGCCGACTGACCTCTACGTCGGCGGCAACCCGCAGAACGCGGCTTATACCGTAATCGGTTCCATCAACCTCAAGAGCGGTGCAAACTTCACCTCCGCCAAGGCGGTCTTCGGCGGAACGAGCGAGTTCTACGCCAACGCAGATCATCTGCTGCTTGCGTTCTCGCGCTATGAGGAAGAGACCCAGCCCATCGCGCCGGATAAGGACGGCAAGAACGTGCAGATCACGCGCAGTTCTTCCAGCACAGACCTCGTGTTGCTGGGCCTGTCCGAAGGGCAGATCACGAAGCTTGCCAGCGGCAACGTGCCCGGCAACCTCCTGAATCAGTTCTCGATGGACGAGTATAAGAACGTATTCCGTATCGTGACCACACTCAACAACTGGGAACAGCGCATCTATACGGACGGCATCGACACCTATGAGAGCGACAGCACGAGCGCAAACGCGCTCTACACGCTGGATCTGAACCTCAAGGTTCTCGGCAAGATCGAAAATCTCGCCAAAGACGAGTATGTCAAGAGCGTCCGCTTCGACGGCGACATCGGCTACTTCGTGACCTTCCGCCAGGTTGACCCGCTGTTTGCGGTGGATCTTGCTAACGCCGCGAGTCCGCGCATTCTGGACACGCTCAAGATTCCGGGATTCTCGGAATACCTGCACGTGTTTAAGGATAACCTGCTGCTCGGCATCGGCTACAATGCCGACGAAACCACGGGTCAGATGCAGGGCGTGAAGCTCTCCATGTTTGACACCGCGGACAAGGCGAACGTCAAGGAAGTGACCACCGCGAAGGTGGACGCGAGCTGGACGGCGGTTGGCAGCAACCATAAGGCAATCCTTGTGGACGCGGAGAAGAACCTGATCGCCTTCCCGGCGGACAGCGCTTACTTCATCTACCGCTACATGGCGGACAATGGCTTTACGCTCGCCGCGCGCGTCAGCATGACGGCGGATCTCTCGAGCTGGAACCTTCGCGGCCTGTTCATCGGGGATTACTTCTACGTCCTCGGCGACTCGGGCGTCACGGTCATCTCGCTGAGCGATTTCACCGTGCTCACCACGGTCAAACTCGGCTAAATCGAAACAACAAAGCGACACAACAAAAGCGGGCTCCGGCCCGCTTTTGTGTTACCTCGATTGTGCTTACCCTAAGATAAACTTGTTGATCTTTTTTGCTTCCGCCTGTGGATTGATCAAGAGTACCTGCTTGGTAATCGCTTGAATTGCATCCTCTTTTCTAATCTTTGCGGCTTCCGCAAACACTTCTTCTCCCCAGAACTGCTCCGTTGTGCAGAACACGGTGGAATACCAGCCGTACTCTTCGCCTTTTTGCGAGAGCTTCTGCTGGCGACCGCACATGGTCAAAAACATGCGCATCTGCAGCTCCGTCAAACTGCTGTCGAAACGGCTCTTTTCCTCCGCGCCAAATCCCGCGAGCTGCTTGATGGCGTGCAGCGGCAGCGTACCGAATTCCAGAATTGTGTTGTAGATACGCTTTGCGGCGTGGCTCAACGTTCCATCCGCATACGCTCCGTCAAACTCCGCTTTTTCGCGCCGCGCGGCGAGGAAATACGGCGCCCATGCGCGCGTATAGAACCCGCTCTTCTTGAAGAAAACCTTGCCGTAGGCGATGTCCTTCCGCTCGTCCAGCACGCGCATACGCCACTCCCACGGGTCGGTCTCCGGCTCGCCGGTGTGCCAGCGCACGGGGGTTTCATACGGTGGCGTTTCGTCCCAACTCCACGAAATCAACGAAAATATCCCTTCATTGTTACCGCCGCCCATTGAAAACCCGGCCTGCAACAGCGCCGTGGTGAAATCCTGATAATTTTTGATCTGCATCTGTTCCACCGTATCGCCTCCGCTTTTTGCTTTTATTATAGCAAAACAAACGAATGTGCGCACGACTGTTTTTTCTTCGTTATCCTTTCGGCGCGACGCGCAGGCGGATGAATTTTTTCACATCCTCCAGCACAGTCGCATCAGTAACGCGAATCATCAGCCAACGACCGCCGTTGAACGTCTGCGTGCGCGCAAAAAGCTCCCGAATATAGTCCGAGCAGGTCGGCAGCAGAAGTTCCGCCTCGGGCGCTTCCTTTACGCCGACGCTGACCATCGCGATAAACTGCCCGTCGTCGGGATAAAGCGTGCAGAGCGCGCGCCCGCCTTTTCTATACTTTACATTCCAACCCGGCGCACCGCTGCAAGTACTGTGCTCCACCTTCGGCTCAATCTGATAGGTCTTTTCCGCCCAGGCGCAGAGTTCGCCCCAAAGCGGGCTTGCGATAAAATTCGCGATCTCCTCCAACGTTGGCTGTTGCGACTTTGGGTAGCGTTCAAACCAGTTCATACACGCGTTCTCCCTTTTCCAATCGGGTACTGTTTCTTGCATCCGCTGCAAACGCCGAAATGCAGGTCGATCAAGTGTCCGCAGTCCGCACAAGTGTGCGCCTTGACTTGCTCTCGCAGAAACGCCTCCGCGCCAATCTCGAGCAAACGCGCGGCATCGGTATCGAAATCGACACCGTATCCATCACGGTATCGTTTGCCAAACGCCTTGACCCGCTTGCAGGGGCGCTCCGCGCAGTCCGCACAGGAGAAATATCCGCGCTCCAATACGCAGGCACGCATGACGCACTTTCGGCGGTATGTGTCCGGCTCGCATAGCCGCGCGCGGCAGCCGGGGCAGGGATTCTTCCCCAAGTGACGGTAGCAGAGCATGCAGTAAAGTCCGCACGGTGCAAGCATGTCGACGTCGATCCGTTCCGGTGGTTTCATACTCTGCTCACCTTTCTCACTTACTACGAATTACGCCTTTCGCTCGACGTAAATCACGCCTGCCAGCGCTTGAGCTTCGGAAAGTGCTCGTTCATCATGGCGCGGGCGCTCTCCTCCGTCATGCCGGGCATGTTGTCCAGCATGGGCTGCACGCAGAAATCGATCATCTCCTGCATGGTGCAATCCGCGGTAAACGCACCGTTTTCATAGCAATAACTGCAATAATCCCGGCTCTTGGTACCGTCCGCTTCCGTGCCGTAGAGTTCGTCCGTTTGTCCCATCGGCATACCGCAGCTCTGACAATAACGTTCTTCCATGTTGTTATCCTCCTGAATCAATTTGTACTATGATTCTATCGGATGAACCCTGACACGTGTTGTCATGTTTCTTTCTTTTGTTCTATGTTTTTTCGTGATGTTGCCAGATCGCTCTTGATGTTTTCGCGAGTCGGCTTTTCATGCTCGCGGGTTCCAATACCGTAACCCCCGTACCGAACGAAAGCAGGTAACTCACCACCCAGCTATCCTGCGGTAGCTGCACGCAAACCAGCAGGCTGCCGTCCGGTTGCCGCTCGATCATGGGGCGTTCGAACTCATCATACACGCGAAACGCGACGGCGGGGTCAAACAGGAGTCGCATCGGCTGCATGGAGGGTATACCATCAATGCTCTGCTCCAGCGTCGGTATCTCTTCCGGTAGTTCGCCAAAGCGTTCGTCCAGCACCGTCATTTCGATGATACGGCTCACCTTAAACAAACGATAATCATCCTGCATACGACAAAAAGCGTGCAGATACCAACTCTTATCCTTAAAGATGAGTTTGACGGGCAAAATCACACGCCGGCTCGTCTGCCCGCTGGTGGAGCAATAGACGATCTCCAGCGCGCGGCGACCAATCAGCGCGTTCTTCAGCCGCTCAAACTTTACGCTGTCCGTACTGCCCATGCCCCAACGGGAAAAGTCTACCTCGATCCAGTTCGTATTCTGTTTTTGAAACAGGCCGCCGAGCTTGCTTAAGAGCGCGTCCACGGGTTGATCCACCGCGCGAAGGCTCTGGATGGCATATAAAATCTGGTTCTGCTCCTCGTCGGAGAGCAGCGCTTTGTC
Organism: Christensenellaceae bacterium; assembly: GCA_963665375.2. Classification (GTDB taxonomy): domain Bacteria; phylum Bacillota; class Clostridia; order Christensenellales; family CAG-138; genus UBA7703. The sequence continues at coordinate 255,680 of CAXXUL010000004.1, read as the reverse complement.
AAACGCATAGTTGGGCAAAAGCGACACACCGCCGTTTTTCCCCTGCGTCGCGTAAACGGGAACCCCCGCAAGCGAGAGCGCGTCGATATCACGGTAGATCGTCCGCACGGAGACCTCCAGCACGCGGGCAAGCTCCGGCGCGGTCATCGTGCCTTTGTCCAGCAGCAGATAGACAATTTGAAACAGACGATCGTTCTTCATAACTCCAGTATAAAACAAAAACCTGACAGATGCGATGTCAGGTTTCTATCTTTTGTTGCTTTTTGCGTTACGCGACCTTCGCTCTGCCCACTGCGACGTATTTTTTCAGCAGAGCGCGAATGATATCCAGTTCTCCATTGTTCGTAATCTGGCCTTTGGGGATCACCACCGCGCGGTTTTCTCCGGCGATCAGATAGATGGCGTCCCGCGTCTCACGCGCAAGCAAAATCTGATTCCAGCGAAAATCCGTATCACCGCGTTCGCTCTTTGCATGGATGCCATTCTTATCGATGAGATAGTGCACGGTAAAATCGCTCATCTTTCCGGTCTTGTAGAGTTTGTTGACGCGCAGAACGACGGAGACGAGGTTGAACGCAACCATCAACGCAGCGCCGGTAAATGCGGCAATGAGACCGACGCTAGCCGCGTTTGTCACGGAGATCCCCTGCCCGTAACGAATCAGCGTCACGAGAACGCCGAGCAGAATAAACGTCATGAGCGCAAGTCCCGTCAACTTGCGCTTCATGCGAAAATAGTTGTACTGAATGTTGTCGCGCTTTGTGATCGTGAATTTGCCGGAAAACGACATAATACTCCCTTTGAATGCCATTCAACTGACAGGATTTATGGTTTATGCTTGCTTGATCTTCAGTTTATTCGCCTCTACGTTTTTCAACAGAAGCGAGCGAAACGACGAAATCTCTTCCTCATTGGAAAACTGATCCTTCGGCAGCACGTTTGCGTGCGAATCCGTGATGAACACATAAAACGCATTTGCTGTTTCGCGGACGGCAACGATGCGATTCCAGGGCAGATCGGAATCCCCGCGATCACTCGTTGCATGGATGCCGGTTTTATCGGTGGTAAACGTAACGGTAAAATCCGTCAGTTTCTTTTGTTTGTAAAAGCTATTGATGCGCAGAATCGTGGTAATGATGTTGATCGTGACCAGAATCACCGTGCCCAGCAACGCCATGGCAAAGGCATTCAACAGCGCGCCGGATAGATTCGCGCTCTGCGCATAGCGCAGCAGCCCGACCATCGCCGCGATGATGACGAACACAAACGCGCTGGTCGCAATGAGTTTTTTCTGCATCAGGAAGAAATTGTAACGCAGGTTGTCCTTTTTCGTGATTGTAAACGTATGAGAAAATTGCGTCATATCAGATATGCTCCTTACTGCGGATGCAATCATTATATCGTCTGACCGAAGCACTGTCAAAGAAAGCGCAAACGGAAAATCCCCGCGGAATATATCCGCGGGGAAGAGGGTTGTTTTTCCTGTCGTTAGTTTCTTTGCAGCGCTTCGATCGGCGTCATCTTGCTCGCCTTTGCGGCGGGATAACTGCCGAATGCCACGCCGATGATGACGCAGAAGAGCAGGGCCGCAACAGCCGCGCGCCACTCCATTGAAATGGTCATATCCGAGATTGAAGCAAAAATACGCAAGCCTATTGCGGAGAGTCCGAGTCCAATCAATCCACCCAGGATGGAGAGCACGCATGCCTCGATGAGAAACTGCATCATGATGTGGCTCCTGCGCGCGCCGATGGCCTTGCGGATACCGATTTCGCGTGTGCGCTCCGCAACGGAGACCAGCATGATGTTCATGATGCCGATGCCGCCGACGAGCAGCGAGATCGCCGCGATGCCGCCGAGCATGAGGGAGAGCGTGTTCATCACGTCGTCCATGGTATCTAGTAGTTCGCTCATGTTGTAGACGGTGTAGCTGTCCTCATCGCCCGTCAAAGAAAGCATCTGATACTCCGCCTGTGCCTGCGCGATATCCACCGTATTGGTTGAAGACGCTTTTACATACGCGGTGGTAATCGCGGTGCTGTCCGCAATGCGCTGCGCCGTCGTCAGCGGAATGAGCACTTGCGTATCGGAATCCGACCCGCTCTCAGCAAGCAGCCCAACGATGGTAAACGTGTGTCCACTCATCGTGAATGTCTTGCCGATGACGTCGTAGCTTTCGAACAGGTCCCCGGCGACCCCGGTGCCGATCACGGCGGTATATGTCCGCCAGTCGAGGTCGGATTGTACGATCTCGCGTCCGGATTCCATTTCACGTCCGGCGATGTCCATATACTCGCCAGTCACGCCGATGGCGGAAACGCTCGTATAGGTCGATCCGCTGCGCGCGGTGCTGCTCACGGTCAGATACGGCGCCACGCCTGCGATGGCGTCAAAGTCCTCCATCGCGAGATAGTCGTCCGCATCAAGTGTAATGTCTTCGTCCGTCACGGTGACGGTCAGTAGATCCGAACCCATAGACGCGATAGCGCTGGTGATGCTGCTCGTCGTGCTCTGCGCGATGGAGACCAGTATGATCACGCTCATCACGCCGATGATGATGCCCAGCATGGTCAAGAACGAGCGCATCTTGTTCGCCAGTGTTGAGCGAACCGCGAGGCGGAGGGAATTGAAAAACATTGTCATACCAGCTCCGCCTCCTCCCAAGAGTCAAACAATCGCCCGTCGCGCACATAGACCGTTCGCTGCGCCTGGCGCGCGATCTCATCGTTATGCGTAATCAGCACAATCGTATAGCCCTCGTCCGAGAGCCGATGGATCAATCGCATGATATCCATGCCGCTCTTGCTGTCCAGGTTGCCGGTCGGTTCGTCCGCGAGAATCACGCGGGAGTTGCTTGCCAGTGCGCGGGCAATCGCCACGCGCTGCTGCTGACCGCCGGAGAGCTGGCTCGGACGGTGCTGCATACGGTTGCCGAGGCCTACCTGCTCGAGCGCGGCTTTCGCGCGCTCGAGCCGCTCTTTTTGCGAGAGCTTTTGGTAGATCAGCGGCAGTTCCACGTTTTCCAGAGAGCTCATCGAGTCGAGCAGGTTAAACTGCTGAAAGACAAACCCGATTTTTTCGCTTCGAATCAGCGAGAGCTCCTTGTCCGTGCATTCCGCAATGTTTACGCCATCGAGAATATATCTGCCGGAGTCCGGCATGTCAAGGCAGCCCATCACGTTCATCAGCGTCGTCTTGCCGGAGCCGGACGGGCCGCAAATCGCCACAAACTCCTTTGGCTTGACGTGTAGCGAAGCATCATCCAGCGCATGAACCGCTTCGTCACCCACATAGTAGGTTTTAAAGATGTGTTCCAGCAGCAGCATAACGCGCTCCTTTCCCACACTTTGGTGTTCGTATTTGTCGTTGCAGCATGTCGCGCTCCTTAATTACCGCTCGGTGGCTGGAAGTTGCCACTTTGCCCAGCCATGCCGCTCGGAGGTTGGAAGCTCCCGCTATCTCCGCTGGGCATCATACCGCCTTGCCCGCCAAAGCTAAACGAAGATGTTGTGGTGTCATCTTCCGTATACTGTGCGGTGCTGGTGCGTTCCGGCGACCAGATCACGTCACCCGCCGCAAGACCTTCCGCCGTAATCACGATATACGAACCGTCCGACATGCCCGTGGTGACGGTCAGCTTCGTGAGTTTGTCCAGATCCAGCGAACCTTCCTGCAGCATTGTCCCTGCCTGCGTTCCATCTTCTGCGAGATAAACGAAGGCGGTGTCTCCCTCATACTGCACCGCGGAGACAGCCACGATCAACGATTCTCCGCTGGTCTCGGTCACGATCTCCGCTGACGCGCTCATGCCGGGATAAGCCCCCTCGATCGAATCGGTCGTGATCGTCGCGGTATAGCTGGTGACATAGCTGCCGCTGCCGGCGTAGGAAATATTGGTCACCGTGCCGTTAAACTCGCCGTCAAGCGCGTCCAGCGTAATGGTTGCGCTCTGCCCCAGCTTTACGCTTGCGATGTCCAGTTCGTCGATGGAGAGCGCAATGGTGAATCCGCCCGTACCGGTCAACGTGCAAACCGATGTTCCGGAAGCAACCGTGTCTCCGGCCTTGACCGAAAGCGCCGTGAGCGTGCAGTCCGTATCCGCCTTCACGGTCAACAGCCCTTCCAGATCTTCAATCTTGGTGAGCAGCTCCGCTTCCGTATTCTTCAGCGTGGTATAGGCCGCCGTAGGCGCGCCTTCCGCCAGCGTGAAAACCGTAGACCCTTTGCTGATCTTCTGGTTGTCTTTTACTGCAACGGTTGCAATCTTGCCGGAGGCCGCGGTTACCTCGACGTACTCGTTCACGGTGATCGTTCCCGTGCCAAGCGTCGCGCCGTCTTCACTGAGCACCGTCGCACTGGTGCCCACGGGGTAGTAGTTGTCGGTAAACACGACCGTAGCGACGCCGCCTTCCAGTTTTGTCACGTAGCCATCCTGCTCATCCTCGCCAATGGATACGCTGACCGCGTCATACTGCTCCATGCCCTCCACGGCCGGGATGCTGACCTGCATTTTGCCATCGGTCGCGATCAGGCAAAGATAATCCATATCATCCACGATACTGCCGACCTGCGCTTGAATATCCTTAATGATGCCGCCCTTTGTGGCCGTCACTTTCAGGTTGGTCAACAGCTGTTTTGCGGTAGCAAGAGATGCGCGCGTGTCGCTCAGCTCGTCCTGTAGATCGCTCAGCTGGCTCTCCACGTCCGAAGAGGTCATGGTCATGACCACATCGCCCGCTTTGATCGCGTCTCCAGGCGCAAAATTGACCGCGGTAACAGTGGATTCCGCCGTCGTGGTCACGCTCTGACTCTCCAGCGCGGCAAGCGTGCCGCTGCCGCTGATAGTCGTGTTGATTTCGCCGCTGGAGACCGCGCTGGCGCGGTAGTTCAGCGTACTGGTGTTGTCTCCGCCCTGCTTTGTAAGATTCAAGACAACGATGACGCCTACCGCAACCACCACTGCCGCCGCGCAAATAAGGATAATGTTGCGCGTTCGCTTCTGTTTCTTTTTCTTCTGCTTTGCAGCGTTAAACGATGTGTCGAAAGATTCCATAAGGTTTTATCGCCTCCAAATTCATTCGCTTTTGATCATATTGGGCGGTTGTGGCGCAATCGTGGCATCGAAACGCTGAAATTATGTACCATTTCGGCAGGAACCCGTGCTAGCAGGAACGATCCGCAAGTCGCGATAAAGCGTCGATATCGTGCCAAGTTTCTGCCAAAATCGCCCGATAAGATAAAACAAGCAGATGAAACAAACCACGCGCATGACATGCGCGAAAACACGCAGGGAGATTTGGAACATGAAGCGAAATTCGATTGGATCAGTCAGGCGCACGCTCACCTCGCTGCTTCTGGTTGCGTTGCTGATGAGCGTTGGCTTTGCCGGCGTCGCGTCGGATACGGTTGCCGTCGCCAACGCAGAAGAGCTGAGCACGGCACTGAGCAACGCGGCAACCAGCGGAAACACGACAACGATCTATTATGCTGCGGGTACATCCCAAATTGAGGTAAGCGGTGCTCTCAGCGTTCCTAGTAACGTTACGATTGATCTTAGCTCAAGCGGCGGAACGCTTCTTATTTCAAGCGGCGGCGTGCTGAGCGTTGGCGGTGTGATTTCCGGCGGTGCAATCGAGGTTTCGGGCGGAACGCTGCTGCGCGCGTTTGGCAGCAGCATCACTTCCACCATCACCACGAGCAGTGGCGGGATTGTGCGCGGCGCGCGCGTACTCACGCTGGAGAATCTCAGCGCAACAAGCGCCGAAACCATCGTCGCGATTTCCTATGCAGGCGAAACGATTGCGGATATGAGTTCCTACATCACAGGAGCCGCGACCGGCGTGATCTATGGTAAGATGGCGGGTTCCAACTACTCTTCCTATAAAACGATCGAAACGGTCGTAACCAGCGCGGGCAACATCTTTCGCCTCGGCACCAAGTATACCGACACACTTTCTCTTTCCTATTCGCTCACCTATGGCGGACTAACCGGTGCCTCGCTCAGCACGCTGAACCCGAGCAGCTACACCGCAAGCGACGCGGCAATCGAACTCACCAATCCCATCAAGGACGGATTTACCTTCGCCGGGTGGACATGTGAGGCACTGGGCGTGACGGTTCCGCAGGAGAAGATGGTCATTCCCGAGGGTACGACGGGCGAGCTGACGTTTATCGCCATGTGGGTGGAAGCGCCCGCTGGCAACGGAGGTAAGACTATCGGAGGCAGCGGTAGCAACGCCGCCGCTACGACCACGGACGACGCGGCAACGCAGCAACAGTCAGCCGCCACGCAGGAGCAGGCGGCGACCGGCACGCAGAGCACACGCCGCACGCGCACCGCTTCCTCCTCCACCAAGGTATCGTTTACGAGCGATCAACCCGCAGCGCTGCCATCCGTTGCAACCGTGAGCGGGAAGACCTTCCCGTGGGGCTGGGTGTTCGGAGGTCTGGTTGGCTTAGGCGTTCTGGCCTATCTGGCGGCGAAGCTCGTCAACCGAAAACGGAACTAACAAGGCAGAAAAAGCGGGGTGTTTCCCCGCTTTTTTTGTTGCAATTGATTCCGTTATTCGTGCGCGTTATCATCCTTGTCTGTTTTCTCGGTATTTGCCTCTTCCGGCTCTTTCTTCATGCGCTCGGCATAGGCATGAAACGCGCTTTTTCCGTCTTCTTCCCACCAGTCGTCATAATACTCCCAGTCCTTCCAGTCGCGCTTTTCGCCTTCGCTGTGCTGACAAGTCCGCTTGCCATGTTTCGGATGTTTCTTGTCGCCTTCACCGGAGCTGCTGGAGCCGCCGAAGCCGAACAGGATCTTTGCCAGCAGGAAGAGACCTAAGCCTTCCCAGAAGCCGATGGTCGGCAGACCGAAAAGCTTCGGCATCAGCCAGTTCCAGAGCCACATGATGACGTTGCCAAACAGCAATCCCATCAGGAACGCACCCGCGATACCGAGCACGGCATAGAGCGTGTATTTCGCCCAGTTGGGAACCTTGTCCCAGTGTTTTTTGATGTTACTCATTTGAATATCCTCTTATTCGTAATTCTGTCCTTTTTTGCACATTCGGGAGAATTAGATCTCCGCTTCTTCCAACAATTTTCGCAGGGTCTTCACCGCGCGGCTCTTGCGTGAGAGCAGGGTCCCGACGGGTTCTCCCCATTCCTCGGAGAGCTCGCGGAAGGATTTTCCTCGCAACTCGGTCGCGATCAGCACCGCTCTTTGGTGGGGTTCGAGTTTGCCGATGGCATCCGTCAGGCGATGCATGCGTTCCGAACGTTCTTCCTGCGCAAAGGGTTCCTCGTTGTCCGCGGCGAGCAGGCTTAAGAGCGGCAGCTCGCCTTCCTCATCCGCCATACCGTCGAGACTCGTCTCCTTTGCATGGCTTCGTTCGTAGTCCGCAATCTTGTTTCGCACGGCGCGGTAGGCGTAGGCCGCGATGTTTTCCACGGGGCCGTTGGTTTCGAGGCGGCTCACCATACTCAGCATTACATCCGCGACGATATCCTCCGCGTCCATCTCGCTGATTCGGCGGGCCCGACTTCGGACAAAGCGAATGAGCTTCTCCCCGTCGCGGGTGAAGAACGCGTACCACTTGCTGTTTTCGCCTTGTTCCATCGCCATCATGTCCCCTTATGCTATATTGACGGAAAAATCAGGGATTTATTGCACAAAAACCTTAGAAAACGGAATCTTTCTTCCAGATATATCACAAATCGGGAAGAAAACCTATCTCGTTCTATAAAAAAGGCTCCCGCACGTTTCATGCGGGAGCCTTTTGTTACGTTTGTTTGAATCAATACACCTTGCGCTTGACGTAGGTCGTGTGCAGGATGTGATGCGCTTTGTGCGAGCCGGGCTTCTCAAGGTAGGTATCATACAATTCCTTGACGAAGGGGTTCTCATGGCTCTTGCGGAGTTTCATGTTCTTGTCCTGACCATAGAGACCCGCCGCACGTTCTGCGCGCAGATCGTGGAAGTTGCGCACTTCGCCGGGCTGATGCGGTTGTCCGCCGCCGTTGACGCAGCCGCCGGGGCAAGCCATGACTTCGATGAAATGATAATCCGCTTCGCCTTTTCTGACCATCTCAAGCAGTTGGAAGGCGTTCTCCGTACCGCTGGTGACCGCAACGCGTACCTTGGTGCCCGCGAGGTCGTATTCCGCTTCCTTGCAGCCTTCGACGCCGCGAACCGCAGTGAAGTCGAGGTTGTCCAGCGGTTTGCCGGTCACGATCTCGGCTACGGTGCGGAGCGCCGCTTCCATCACGCCGCCGGTTGCGCCGAAGATGTGTCCCGCGCCGGACCCAACGCCCAGCATGGGATCAAACTCTTCGTCCGGCAGCTCCGTAAAGCGAATGCCGGAGCGCTTGATCATGTTCGCGAGTTCGCGCGTGGTGAGCGAGATGTCGACATCCGGCACACCCGCCGCGGCTTCGTTGTCACGCGTGCACTCGAACTTCTTCGCGGTGCAGGGCATGATGGAGACGACGAACAGATCCTTGGGATCGATGCCCATCTTCTCGGCGTAATAGGTTTTCACCAGCGCGCCAAACATCTGCTGCGGGCTCTTGCAGCTACTAAGGTTCTCGATCATATCCGGGAAATAGTATTCACAGAACTTGACCCAGCCCGGTGAGCAGGAGGTGATCAGCGGCAACTTGCCGCCGTTTTGCAGGCGGTTTAAAAGCTCCGTCCCCTCTTCCATAATGGTGACGTCCGCGGCGAAGTCCACGTCAAACACCTTTTCAAAGCCGAGTCTGCGCAGCGCCGCCGCGAGCTTGCCCTGTACGTTGGTGCCGATCGGCATGCCGAAGCATTCGCCAAGCTGTACGCGAACGGAAGGAGCGGGAGCGACGATCACATGCTTGGTCTTGTCCGCAAGCGCATCCCAAACGACGTGGGTGTCGTCGCGCTCGGTGAGTGCGCCGGTCGGGCAGACGGAGATGCACTGGCCGCAGTTGATGCAAGCCGTGTCGTTCAGCGGCATATCAAACGCGCTGCCGACGTGGGTGTCAAATCCGCGCTCGTTGGTGCCGATGACGGCAACGTGCTGGTTGTGTCCGCAGACGGCGACGCAGCGGCGGCAAAGAATGCACTTGCTGTTGTCGCGCACGAGGTGCGGTGCGCTTCTCTCGTACTGGGGCTTGAGGTCTTCGTTGCCCATGTACTTGTACTGATCTACGCCATATTCACGCGCGAGGGTTTGCAGTTCGCAATCCTGGCTGCGATCGCAGCTCAGGCAGTCCATGCGGTGGTTGCTCAAAATGAGCTCCAGCGTGGTCTTTCTTGCCGCGCGCAGTTCCGGCGTGTTGGTCTGAATCTCCATGCCATCGGCGACCTTCTGTACGCAGGCGGCCGCGTGACCGCGCACGCCCGTCGCCTGGACGAGGCAGATGCGGCAAGCCGCAATTGCGTTGATCTCACGAAGGTAGCAAAGCGTTGGGATGCGAATCCCCGCGATGTGCGCCGCCTCCAGAATGGTCGAGTTGGCGGGAACCTTTGTTTCGATCCCGTTGACTTTTACTGTTACCTGATCCATGTTCCTGCCTCCTTACTTCTTGGAAATGGCGCCGAACTTGCAGTTTTCCATGCAGGCGCCGCATTTGATGCATTTGCTCTGATCGATGACGTGCGGCTCCTTCACCTTACCGGCGATGCAGCTGACCGGGCACTTGCGCGCGCAAAGCGTGCAGCCCGTGCACTTGTTCGGATCGATGTGATACTGCAGGAGTTTCTTGCAAACGCCCGCGGGGCAGCGCTTCTCGACAACGTGCGCTTCATATTCGTTACGGAAATACTTCAGCGTGGAGAGCACGGGGTTCGGCGCGGTTTGGCCGAGTCCGCAAAGCGCGTTGTTGATGATGTAGTGGCAGAGCTCTTCCATCTTGTCGAGGTCTTCGAGCGTGCCGTTGCCCTCGATGATCTTGTTGAGCATCTCTAGGAGGCGTCGCGTGCCGATGCGGCACGGGGTGCATTTGCCGCAGCTCTCATCCACCGTGAATTCGAGGAAGAAGCGGGCGATATCCACCATGCAGTTGTCTTCGTCCATGACAATCAAGCCGCCGCTGCCCATCATGGAACCGATGGCCTTGAGGTTTTCATAGTCGATCGGCGTATCGAGATGCTCCGGCGGGATGCAGCCACCCGAAGGACCACCGGTTTGCGCTGCTTTAAACTTCTTGCCGTTGGGGATGCCGCCGCCGATTTCGAAGAGAATCTGGCGAAGTGTCGTGCCCATCGGAATCTCGACGAGACCGGTGTTGTTGATTTTTCCGCCCAGAGCAAAGACCTTCGTGCCCTTGCTGCAATCGGTCCCCATCGAAGAGAACCAATCCGCGCCTTTGACGATGATCTGCGGAATGTTGGCGAGTGTTTCCACGTTGTTGATGATGGTCGGCTTGCCAAAGAGGCCCTTGACCGCAGGGAACGGGGGCTTGTTGCGCGGCTCGCCGCGGTTGCCCTCGATGCTGGTCATCAGCGCCGTCTCTTCGCCGCAGACAAACGCGCCCGCGCCGAGGCGGATATCGATGTCAAAGCTGAAGTCGGTGCCGAAGATGTTTTTGCCGAGCAGGCCGTATTCGCGCGCCTGCGCAATTGCGATCTTGAGGCGCTTGACTGCGATGGGGTATTCCGCGCGGACGTAGATATAGCCGTGGGTTCCGCCGATGGCATAGCCCGCGATTGCCATGGCTTCCAGCACCGCGTGCGGGTCGCCTTCCAGAACGGACCTGTCCATGAACGCGCCGGGATCGCCTTCATCCGCGTTGCAGACGACAAACTTTTCATCCGCGGCGTTGTTGGCGGCGAACTGCCATTTCGTGCCGGTCGGGAAGCCCGCGCCGCCGCGACCGCGAAGACCGCTGGCCTTCATGATGTCGATGACCTGCTGCGGGGTCATCTCGGTGAGTACTTTGCCAAGCGCAAGGTAACCATCGAGCGCGATGTATTCATCGATCTCTTCGGGGTTGATCACGCCGCAGTTGCGCAGAGCGATACGCATCTGGCTCTTATAAAACGGCGTTTCGGAAAGCGAGGTGACGCCGTGGGGCAGGTCTTCCGTCTTGGGGTTGTAGACGAGGCGCTCGACGGGACGGCCCTTGAGCAGATGCTCGCTGACGATCTCGGTGACGTCGTCTTCGGTCACGCGGCTATAGAACGTGCCCTCCGGGTAGACGATCATGATCGGGCCTAGTGCGCAGAGGCCGAAGCAGCCGGTCTGGACCACTTTGATCTCTTCGTCGAGACCCTGCTTTTTGAGCTCTTTTTCGAGGTGCTCGCGAATCGCGGGGCTTCCGCTGGATGTGCAGCCGGTTCCGCCGCAGACTAATACATGTGAACGAATCATGGGTTTCTCCTCCGCTTATTTCTCACCGATCGTGTATTCGTAAACGGGCTTGCCGCCCTTGATGTGCTCGCTGACAACCTGCTTTGCCTTCTCGGGCGTCATCTTGACATAGGTGACCTTTTCTTTGCCCACTTCGAAGACTTCCACGATGGGTTCGAGCCGGCAGATGCCGATGCAACCCGTCTGCGAAACGGTTGCTTTCTCGCCCAGGCCCTGCTTGGCTACCTCTTCCACTAAGGTGCTGAGCACGGGACGCGCGCCTGCCGCGATACCGCAGGTCGCCATACCGACGACGATACGAATTTCGTTGTGACCTTCGCGAAGGGAGACTTTACTCTTACTCTTCTCGCGAATCTCTGCTAATTCCTGCAATGATTTCATGTTTTCGTTCCTTCCTCACTGATGTTGATTCCGTCATGACTGCTGTTTCCGCGCGGCTTCACTTCGCCTTGCGGTGATTTATAAAAAAAGCAATTCTGCTCATGCTTGACTTCTTTGTTGCGGCGCTCTTTACGCCGCAGACTTTATTCTTCGCCGTTTAAAAACGCTCTTGCCCAATCCAGCACTTCGGGGCTGTTGAGCGGGACTTCGTCTCCGAGAATCTCGCGCATCTCGTCGGTACTCAGGCACACTTCTCCACTCTGCGTTTTATATAGATAGGTAAGTGAGAGATCGGGATTGCCCTGTATCAAGGTGAGTATCGTCTCCGCGACATCGCCCAGCGGTTCACAGTCCACATGCGCGGTGTTGAAGGTCGCCGTCACGGTGGTGCCGTGCGTACCCCCTTCGTGCGCCGCCTGATGAGACGAAAGCGAAAACGTTCCGCCCGTCTGCTCCGCCGCCAGCTTAAACAGCGGAAGTCCCATGCCGACCTTTCGCGTCGTACGCGTGGTGGTAAAGGGGTTTGCGGCCTCCGCCGCGAATTCCGGACTCATGCCCTTGCCGTCGTCCGCGATCATGATCGTGAGCCAGTCACCGCGCTGATCCAGCGTGATCTCCACATGCTCCGCTTCCGCTTTGATCGAGTTCTGCGCGATATCGAGGATGTTGAGCGAGAGTTCTTTCATCTATCTCCTCCGCGGTGGCAACTCAGGTAGTCGATCAGCGCATCGCGTATATCCTGATCACTCGCGCCGCGTTCGCAGGGTAGATTGATCGGAAACCCCGGCTCTGCAATTTCGCAGATGCGGTGCGCATCCGAGGAGACGATTGCGCGCTTCGTGTAGAGAACAGGGTGCGCGCGCTCCAGCTTTGGCAGGCTGCCCGCGTCCCGAACTTCGATCGTCGGAAAATCCGTCTCTTCGGGAAAACCGCCCAGCGTGGAAAGCATGCCGTTCGACTCGCGGTCGATGTGCGCGGGAATCGCAACTCCGCGATGCTTTTTACAAAGCTTCGCCGCTTCTTCCAGAGACAGCGTCGTCGCGTTGATCAGCAGAAACGCTTCTTCGCCGCAAGGCTCGTCTTCCCGATCGATCAAAAGCTGTCTGCCGAAGATCTCCGGCTTGTTTTTGATCTTGATGCGTCTATGATCCACCGTCGCGGAAAAGGCGGTTGCATCCGAAAGTGTTTTAAAGAGGCACAACAGGTGCACATCCTCACTCGTGGTGAGCTCCATCCCCGCAACCGGTACAACGCCATAGTTTACGCATGCGGTAAAAAAACTTTCGCAGTTGCCGCAGGTGTTGTGATCCGTCAGCGCGAGGATATCGAGACTGTTTAACTTGCCGATGCCCGCGATAACGCCCGGCGTCATCTCCTCGTCCGCACAGGGCGAGAGGCAGGAGTGAATGTGCAGATCGCAGCGGTACGCGCTCATAACAGCCGGCTGATCTGCGTGCTCAGCGCAAACGCGGCGGATTCGCTGCCAAGCAGGTTGATTCCCTTTTCGGCGGCGAGGCTCGCAACCCCCGCATCCGGCGAAACACCTTCGCAGAGGATGATGCAACTCACGTCCGTCAGCGTCGCCACCGCGACGATGTTGGGATTGCTCATGATGGTGAGCCAGGCGTCATCTGCCTGTGCCCGACCCATGACCCAGCTCAAAAGATCGCCTGCGTACCCGCCGCGCACGTCCCGCTCGCCTTGCGGCAGGGCAAACGCAGTCAGTTGGAGCGCTTCTTTCAGGCCGAACACCGTCATTTCTGATCCTCCCCGGAACTCTGATCTGTTTCCTGTTCGGGATTCTTGGCCAGTTCCGAAATCCGCTCGCGCATGTAGACGATGCATTCGTCCACACTGCGCCCGCCGAGCACAACGTCCTCGGCAAACGCGCGGCAGGTCGGAGCCCCGCAGGAACCGCAATCCAGCGCGGGCAGTGAGGCTGCGAGTGCCTCGATTTCGCTCATCTTCTGCATCGCGGTAGATAAATCTTCGTCAAACTTGCCAACCGGTCGATATTCGAGGTCTTTCGGGAAGAGAATTTCCTCCGGGTAGCCTTCATTATCGTCCTTTTCCAATCGATTCTGCGATACCGGCAAATACCGCCTTAAAGCCTGTAACCGCACGCGCGCGATATAGGGGTTTTCCACCGTCGCCACCCCGCCGACACAACCGCCGGGACAGGCGTTCAGTTCTACAAACTGTAACATCGGAAAGTGTCCGGTCTCGATTTCGTCCAGTACACGGATGACGTTTTCAATGCCGTCCGCCGCCAGATACTTGTCGTTAAACAGCGCGCTCGCCTCGCCGCCGGTGCTCGCCCAGCTCATGCCGATCATGCCGCTCTGGCTGACCGCCTTGGGCACCACGTTTTTCTTCATGACGCCGATGAGCTTAAAGTAGATATCGCTCATGGAGACAACGTAGTCCACATGGCTCTTTTCGCCGAGAAAACCGTTCTTTACATAGCTGGCCTTCGCGGGGCACGGAGAGATAAACACGATTGCGATATCCTCCGGCTTGAGCTCCGGATGCTTTTGCAGCGCTTCCTCGCGCGCCATCTTGCCGGCCAACTCAATGGGCGGCATCATGGGGATCACATGGTCGCAAAGATAGGGAAATCTCAGCGTAATGAGTCGCACGACGACCGGACAGGCGGAGTTGATCACAGGATAGCTGACGTTTTCCTCGCGCATGTAGCGGCGCGTATATTCCGTCACGATCTCGGCGGCACGAGCCACCTCAAACACATCGTTAAAGCCGATATCGAGCAGACCTTGCAGCACATAGTCCACGTCGTCCAGATCCACAAACTGACCGTAGAACGAAGGCGCGGGCAGCGCGATGCGGTACTTCTTGGCGTCGATATCCTCAAATCGGTCGAACGTCGCCTTCTTCGCCTGATAGGGGCAACGGCGAATGCACTCGCCGCAATCGATGCAAACATCCGAATTGATCACCGCGTGACCATCGCGAATGCGAATGGCTTCGGTCGGGCAACGCTTGAGGCAGTTGGTGCAGCCCTTGCATTTTTCAAGGTCGAGCGAAACCGAATGCTTGTATTGCTTCATGCGCGCGTTCTTCGCCTTTCCGCAAGCCTGCGCCATCGGCTCCGTTGCCAGAGGTCAGCCTGCGTTTTTCTCCGGCGCGCGGGCGAAAGATGCCCTCCTTGCGCCTGTGTTTTCGGCAAAATGATGATCGGATTATTTGCCAGATTCGAAATGCTTTTATGATGCGGATGTCGTTGATTTACCTGTTCCAAAATAGACCTTCATCGTCACCGTCGTGCCTTTGCCCAGCACGGTGTCGATCTTCATCTCGTCCGTATAACGCTTCATGTTCGGCAGTCCCATGCCTGCGCCGAACCCCAGCGCGCGGATATTGTCGGGAGCGGTGGAGTAACCTTCCTGCATGGCAAGGTCGATATCCGGAATGCCCGGGCCCGAATCCGCAAGGATAATCGTAATGCTGTTCTTGTCCACATACACATCGGCGCTGCCGCCGCGCGCATGCACGACCATGTTGATCTCGCCTTCATACATCGCGATGGAAACGCGGCGAATGGTCTCGGCGTCAAACCCGAGTTGGCGAAGTTTTCGCTTGACCTCGACCGACGCGGCGCCGGCGGAGGTGAAGTTATCCCCGTCCACGTCATAGTGAAACCGAAGCGCCTCAGCCATTGGCACAGGCCTCGCTGCCCAATCCGTTTGCGTATAGTTTGCCGCAGGCTTCATACATCCGGCTCTCGCTGGCGAGCACCGCGATATGGTGTTCCTTCGCGAGATCCAGCATCTCCGGCGTGGGGCGTTTGCTGCGGACAAACACGATGCAGCGCATGTCCATCATCATAGCGGTTCGGATTACCTGCGGATTGACAAGCCCCGTGACCAGCACGCCTTGATCTTTCACATAGGCGAGCACGTCGCTCATCATGTCGCTGCCGCAGGCGCTCTGCACCTCTTCGTCGAGCAGATAGTCTCCGCAGAGCACATCCGCGCCGAGCAATGATGCAATTTCACGAATCTTCATTCGATATCGTCCCTTCGTTCCGGTTCCCTCGGGCGAGTGTTAAATGCCGCTTCGGGCGCGATGAAATCAGTCTCCTGGATCAGTTGTATTTGGCGAGAATGCCTTTGATGTCCGCGGGAACGAGGCGACCGTAGACATCCTCATCCACCACGATGACCGGAGCAAGGCCGCAGCAACCGAGGCAGCGGGTCGCTTCCAGCGTGAACACGCCGTCCGAAGTGGTACCGCCGGCTTTGACGCCGAGCAACTTTTCGAGTTCTTCCAGGATATTCTGCGAACCTTTGACGTAGCACGCCGTTCCGAGGCAGACCGCAACGCGGTGCTTGCCCGTCGGGTTCAGCGAGAACTGCGCGTAAAACGTCACCACCTGATAGACTTCCTCAATCGAAATGCCAAGACCTTCTGCAATCTTGGTTTGCACTTCGATGGGCAGATAACCGTAAAGTTCCTGTGCCTGCTGTAGCACGGGCATCAACGCACCCGGAACATCCTTGTTGTCCGCGATGATCTTTAATAGCTGTTTTTCCTGCTCCTGCGTCCCGCGAAAGGGTACGACAGTTTTCTGCTTTGCCATAATCTTCCTCCTCGGTGTGATTCAAAAACCGGTCCATATCCGGTATAAGCCAAGCTGAATTATACCATAGCAATATTATTTAGGAAAGCTGAAAATCGATTTTCACGCCGAAATCCGTCTCCTTTTATCGATTTTGACGTATTTATTCGCACCTTTGACAGACTTTGCCCGCGCGCCTATAATAGAGATGCGTTCTGTGCTCTATGGAAACGTTTTCGGTGCGGAATACGGCTTTTCCGGTTCAAATCGTCATATCAGACAACTTCCGCCGATACGCACGCATGTTACGCGTCCGGGCAAGCGCGGAAGACATTGAAAGGAGACCCTTCGTACTTATGCGAATTCTCGTGACCGGCGGCGCCGGATACATCGGCAGCCATACCGTTTTGGAGCTCCTCGACGCGGGATACGACGTGCTGATTGCCGACAACTTCGTCAACAGCAAACCCGCGGCACTCACCCGCCTGCGCTCTTTGACGAGCAAACCTTTTCAATTTGAAGAAGTCGACCTGACGAACGCGGAAAAGACCGACGCGATCTTTACCCGCTACAGCATCGACGCGGTAATTCACTTTGCCGGTCTCAAGGCGGTCGGCGAAAGCGTGCAACTTCCGCTGGAATACTATCGAAACAACCTCACCTCCACGCTGAACCTTCTGATTTCGATGAAGAAGCACGGCGTGGAGCGTTTTGTCTTCTCCAGCAGCGCGACGGTGTACGGCGACCCTGTCAGCGTACCGATCCGTGAAGATTTCGCGCTCTCCGCAACGAACCCCTACGGCAGAACCAAATTGATGATCGAAGAGATGCTGCGGGATGTCGCGATCGCCGAGCCGCAATTGCGCATCTGCCTGCTTCGCTACTTCAACCCCGTCGGCGCGCACATCTCCGGACGGATCGGCGAGGACCCGAACGGAATTCCGAACAACCTGATGCCCTATATCGCGCAGGTCGCAGTAGGTAAGCTCCCCGCGCTGCGCGTGTTTGGTAACGATTACCCGACCCACGACGGCACGGGTGTCAGAGATTATATCCACGTGGTCGACCTTGCAAAAGGGCATGTAGCGGCGCTGAAGAAGCTGGAGAGCGGCGCGGGCGTTTATACCTATAATTTAGGCACAGGCGTGGGTTATTCCGTGCTGGATGTGTTGCATGCCTTCGAGAAGGCTTGCGGCAAGACGTTGCCCTACGAAATCGTCGGTCGCAGAGCCGGCGACATCGCCGCCTGTTACGCCGACCCCGAGAAAGCGGCAAGCGAGCTCGGCTGGTGTGCGGAATACGGCATTGAGCGGATGTGTGCGGACGCCTGGCGCTGGCAATCCCAAAATCCGAACGGTTTCGAAGGTTGATTCATCTTATTTGTTTGTCTTTTCCTCGCGTCTTTCATAGATGTGTTTTCAGAAATCGCACTTTGGTATAAAATGAGACTGTAAGAAATTTTAAGCAGGATCAAAGGAGAAATTTTCCTATGCAGAAACCGGCTCTCGTGGTCATGGCTGCCGGAATGGGCAGCCGCTATGGCGGACTCAAGCAGATTGATCCCATCGGTCGTCACGGTGAAATCATCATGGACTACTCGCTCTACGACGCGCTGGAGGCGGGCTTTGAGAAAGTCGTCTTCATCATCAACCGCAAGATTGAGCAGGATTTTTATGATGTGATCGGCCGCAGAGCCGAGAAACACATGGAGGTACGCTACGTCTTTCAGCAGCCGGACGCCATGTTGCCCGCGGGCTTTTCCGTGCCGGAAGGCCGCGTAAAACCCTGGGGCACCGCGCACGCGCTGCTCTGCTGCAAAAACGACATAAACGAACCCTTTGCCGCGATCAATGCAGATGATTATTATGGCAAGCGCGCGTTCATCGTGCTGTATGACTACCTCAAAAACGCGAAGGACGGCGACAAAGCCGACTTCTCGATGGTAGGCTACCACGCGAAAAACACGCTGACCGAGCATGGTTCCGTCGCTCGCGGCGTCTGTGAAGTGGATGCAAACGGCGAACTCGTCAACATCGTCGAACGGCTGAAGATCTATAAAACGCCCGAAGGCCCCGCGTATACCGAGGACGACGGACAAACATTTGTCCATTTCCCCGAGGACAACCTCGTTTCGATGAACTTCTTCGGCTTTACGCCGTCTCTCTTTTCCGCGCTGGAAGCGCGCTTTCCCGAATTCCTCTCCGAGGCAATCGAAAAGAACCCGCTCAAAGGTGAGTTCCTGATTCCGCAGGAAGTCGGCCGTATGTTGCAGGCAGGGAAAGCGAGCGTTCGCGTGCTCTCTTCGCCGGATCGCTGGTATGGCGTCACCTACCGCGAGGATAAGCCGGAGGTCATGCAGGCGCTCAACGACCTGACAGACGCCGGCGCGTATCCCGACAAGAAACTGCTGGACTAAAAAACAACGGGTGCGACATTTGCCGCACCCGCTATTTTTTTCTTCCGAACCCGCGCCTCCCGAGCACAGATTCTGTTCGTCCATGAAACCAAAAGTGTTAGCCCGCGTTACCTGCGGATGCTACATTGCCGCTGGAAGCGACGTTACCGCTGGAAGCGACGTTGCCGAAGGATGCGATTGCGTTTCCGTTGGAAGCGGCCTTCGGGCCGCACGCTGTGAAGACGAATACGCTCATCACAACCATTGCGAAAAGAATGATGCTTTTTTTCATGTTCTTACCCTCCAAGTGTCTTGTCTTTTTGACTGTTTTGTTTTTGGCTTAATGTCTTGTTTTTCTCTCGCACTAAGTGTACTATATGTGTTAGTACACATGCATAATAATCGAATTGCGCCGGATTGTCAAACGAAAATAACGCTTTTTCGGCAAGATTCACAAAAGAGACACACTTTATTAAAACAAACGTAAAGGATCGATCGGATGTCGAAACACCGCATTTCTCCCGCGACAGAGAACACACCAGATAAGAACTGTGCGCGTGCGCAAGAGGGCGCCGCTTTGCCGCGCAGCGAGACCGCCCGCACACCCGTCACATTGCAGCAGCGCTTCCTGCGCACGGCGGCTCTACTGACGGTCGTTTATCTCTGCGCAATGTTCCTCGGACATCCGCTGATCTTCACGAACTACTATTTCAATATTACCGAGACCAAGCATGTTTATTTTCTTGTCGTGAGCGGGCTTTATTTACTGCTGCTATTATTAGCCAGAATCGCGCTGCCGCCGGATTTCGGCGTCACACGTGCGCACGTCTCTCTGCACCCCGCCGCGCTGCTGATCTTTGCGTTTTACGTTGTCAGCGTCACGGGCAGCTTGATCAGCCGATATGGCGGCGAAGCCTTCTTTGGCGAAAACAATCGTTATCAGGGCTTATTGACGTTATTTTGCTATGCCTGCCTCATTGTTGTTCTCTCCCGGCAAAAAATCGATCTGCGCTGGCCGGAGCGCGCGTTTCTGCTTGGCGCCTGTATCGTCAGCCTGCTTGGCGTACTCAATCACTTCACGCTTGATCCGTTCGGTTTCTACAACAACCTGCGCGAGATGGATCGGGGACGCTTTCTCTCCACCATCGGCAACGCGGACTTCTACGCGAGCTATATCGGCATGGCGTTTGCCGTTTCATTTGGTTATTTTCTGCACGCGAGCGGCAAGCGGAAGCAGTTACTCTCAACGTTGATCCTCGCGCTCGTTTGTTTTGGCACGCTGGTCGCGGGCAGCGACAGCGCCGCGCTGGGACTCATCGCCGTTGCGGCTCTTATGCCGCTACTGCTCTTTTCGGATGCGACCGCGCTGCGCAGAATGCCGCTCGGCTGGGGTGTCTTTTTCCTCTGTGCGTTTTTCTTCGGTCTGCTTTCCAACGTATTCAAGAGCGCGACGTTTCTCTCTTCGTTCGTTACCATATTATACAGGCCCGCGGTTTCGTTATCTTTATCCCTCTGCTCCGTTCTGCTTTGGTTTGCGCTGAAATTCGCCAAGCCTGAGCAGCTCGCGCATGCAAAGAAACCATATGCGATCACGCTCCTGAGCGCGCTGCTGTTTGGCGTGCTGGCGCTCGTGCTGCTCAACACGTTACTCAAAGACTTGCCGCTCGGCAGTCTGGAACAATACCTGCGTTTCAACGATAGCTGGGGCACCGACCGCGGCAAGATCTGGGCGTTTGTTCTGCGCGTCTATGAGCAGCTGCCTCCGGTGCAAAAGCTCTTTGGCGCATCCTCCGGCGGTTTATTCCACGCAGATTCCATCAAGCCGCTCTTTTCGGATGCGGCGCTGGACACGGCGCATAACGAATATCTGCAATATCTCGTGACCAACGGCGCGCTGGGTCTTGTCTGTTACCTTGCGGCGATGTTCCTCGCCCTGCGAGTGGGCTTTCGCCGCAGCAAACGTGAACCCGTGTATCGTGGACTGACGCTCGCGGTAATCGCCTATCTCGCACAGGCGACGGTGAACATCGCGCAACCGATGACCACGCCGATTCTGTTTGTTTTGATCGGAATTTTGATCTCGAAGAAGCCGGAACCTGACTCCCCTGCAGTATAGTCTCGCATTCTGATCCGTCAAACAATGGCGTTTCTCTTTTGAAAAGATGCTCTGTTTTTCTTGCAAGTGACTTTTGTCATTTGCAAGATGTTGTTTTTTGTTAGAATATATCCTGCTAATTATATCAATAAACCGGAGGATGATGATGAACAACTACGACGACGCAATGCAAGTGCTGGAGGAGAAGTTTGGCCGCAAAGACGTGCTGCTCTCTCTCTCCACCATAGCGCTTCTTCCCAACGCAGATGGAAGGCCCGTACCCGCAGCGCGGCTTGTAGACGCGTTTTACGAGGATGGCTCGTTCTATACCGTCACCTACGCCACCTCAAGCAAGATGCAGCAGATCGAAATGAACCCGAATGTTTCCATCTGCTTTATCGTAGAGAACTTCACAGCGGACGGCATCGGTGAAAACCTGGGCTGGGTCTGCGACGAGAAGAACACGGAAATGATGGCCAAGGTTCGCCCCATCTTTGCCGACTGGTACAACGATGCCAATAACGACGAGGATCATAACACATGCCTGTTGCGCGTCCGGCTGACAAAGGGCGTCTGGAACGACGCGCATAAGGGAATTCGGGACGAGATCGATTTTGTGAATCAGACCGCGGAGACGATCTACAGGCAAGCTTGATTTCGGTGGTTTATCCGATATCGACTGATAAACAAAAAACATCGCTTCGCCGACTGACAGCGGAGCGATGTTTTGTTTTTGCGATTTAAGGTTTGATGTGATCCTCTGCGCGATTATGCCTCGTATGCCGCGAGAACCTCGCCCACATAGAGCACATGCGGGTCGCCATCCGCCAGTGCCTGATTGCTGCCGTAATACTTCGCGCGAAAATCCGGATCGAGCGCGTCGAGATCGAGCAGTTGCTTTTGCGCGATGCGACATTCGAACACAACGCCACAGCCGGCGACGCCTTCCGCGCCGCCCGCGCGGGGAGTCAGGCGGGAAAGCTTGGCTTCCTTCTCTTTGTCCAAATCCCGGCCGGAGCGAGACCCGCAGAAGGCGAGCTCGCGGCTCATCTCTTTTGCACGCGGAATGCTAACGGTGAATACGTCCGACTGCTCCATCAGCGAATCGGTATATCTGCTCTTTCGAACCATGACGGTGACGACCGGCCGCCCCCAAACCACGCCGAACTGCGCCCAGCCGATAGTCATGGGGTTCCAAATTTCACCTCCGGCGGTTAAAAACGCGCCGCGCGGCAACTGCTCCGTCGCCTGCGGCAGTAGCGCTGCAAACGCTTTCACTTCCATGCGTCAATCCTCCTATGCTTCTGATTCATCCTCGCCGAAAACGTATTCGACGATTTTGTCTTTCTTCTTCTCCGGAAAGATCTCCAGTTCGAAGCGGTCAAACGAGATGATCTCGATAAAATCCGCCTGTGTAAACCAGGTGCGATTGAATCGATAGAGTTCCTGCACATGTTTGTTCAAAAGAACAGGGGAAGCCAAATCCAGCGGTTTGACCAGCTCTGCAATCAGCTGTCCCCAGCCTTCTGCATCGAAAGGCCGCGCGGGAAATTCCCGCACGGCCTCCTGTACGATTTTATGGTGCTTGAGTACCTTTGCCCAAATTCTCACAATTGATTACTTGTTCCAGATGAACCAGCCCCAGAGAACCGGAGTGGTGCCATCGGTGTAAAGTCCCTTGAGAGTGCCCGCGATCTGCTTCTTATCTTTGACATCGGAAGCATTGATCGTGGACTTCGCGCTACGGTTGTAGACAATCACCTCTACGCCCTCCGAGATCTGGACGCGGAAGATCGTATACGGATCGCTGGAGATGATCTCCGTCACCCGTCCGGTGACGACAAAATCACCGCTCGTAATCGTACCGTCTTTGATCTTATCCATATTCTTGGCAATATCGGCCGCGGCTTTCTTAACGCGCTGGAAGAAACCGTCGGCGGACGCTCCACAACGGTGCTCGCGGTGCCGTCATAATAGCCGGTCATTTTGCCAACGATGTTGACGTCAAACGCGCCGACCTTGGCGATGGTAACCGGTATCGTGAAGGTTCCCGTCTCGGAAACCGTCGCCGGACCAAAGGTCACATCGGTGGAGGTGCTGGTTGCGGTAATGTTAGCGCCCGGCGTGCAGGTACCGGTGAGGGTCACGCTGCCCGTATCGGAAGAAAGGCTCTTAACATCATTGCCCAGCGTAAACGACATGGTCTGAACGACGTACGGCTCAACGGTGATCACCTTACGCGCGGTCACGCAGTTGTTCTTGCGCGCCTCTATGGTGATGGTCTCCGTGCTGCCGCTCGGGGCGGTTACATCGTCGGCAACGGGTTCCTCGGTCGCCGTCGTTTCGGCTTCTTCTCCCGCTGCATCCGGAGAAACGCTCGCGTCGGGCGATGTGCTCGCGTCGGGAGACGCGGAGGGGTCCGGCGTAGCGGAAGGATCCGTGCTGGCAACAGGAGATGCGCTCGGCATCGTCAGTGCGGCGGGAACCTGCGTAGGTTTATAGCTCGCGGTGAACATGCCGGTGCTATCCACATAGACCTGCTGGTCGTTGACGAACACAGCGATTTCACCGTCGTAGTTGTTCACCTGACCAATGATCGCGATCGGACTGTTGTCAAACGTTGCGTTGACGCTGTCCGTCGCGGGCTCGGTAACGGTCATAGAAAGCGAGGGTACGGTGACCGTAATCGGCGGCACGGTGATCTGCATGGTCTGTCCATCCGGCGAAATCGCCTGAATGTTCGGCTGCAGCGTCAGCGTCTCGCTGTCCACCGGCGCATTGGGCATGAACACGTCACGCGGAATGCGCAGGGTGATGCGATCATTGGCTGCGACGGTTGCCGTGTCCGTTTTCAACGTCGCGTCCGTGATGATGCGGATTGCGCTGCCCGTGGGAGCCGCAATATCGATATCATACGAAACGACATTCGTCGTAGGATCGGTATACTCGCTGATGGAAGCGGTATACATCTGGCTCGCAGGATCGGTGGTTGCGGAAGGATCGGAGGCGTTGACGTCATCCGAATTGCCCTTGTTGAATATGGTACCGATCGAAGCAAACATCTTGCCCACATCGCCATTAAAATTCTTCTTGGCGATGTACATGCCGAATACAGCGATCAGCGCAAGCAGCAGAACGATCAGTCCCCAGAAGAGGATGGTCGTACCCTTGCCGCGTTTTTGCGGTATATCGTCATATTCTTCGTCGTATTCTTCTTCCTCGTCGTCATATTCGTCGAGGTCCTTGTTTGCGCGGCGCGCGAGTTTGGCGGGACGCTTGGCGGCCTTTGCAGGCTTGTAATCCTCCTCGTCCTCCTCGTCGTCATAATCATCGTCTTCGTCGTCGTCAAAATCCTTGGCAGCGTAGCTCGCGCGGGTCGGCTGCGGCGCGGGCTTTGCGGCGGAACGCGCGGCGGCTACCGGAGCTGCGGCAGCAGCCGGTTCTGCAGCGATACGCTGGCCGCAATATGCGCAAAACGGCGCATCCGAAAGCACCGGCTTGCCGCAATGCGGACAGGTCGGGGCAGGGGCGCTTGCCGCGGCGCGCGGCGGAATGGTGGGGCGAAACGCGCTGGAAGACAGGGGCGTTTCCGAAGAACCCGAGCTTGCGGGTTTCTCTGGAGCCCCGCTGAAAGCGCTCTTCGGCCAGGCCGGCGGCTTGACGAAATCGCGCGCGGGTCTTCCGTCCTCGTTTGCTGTGACAGTGTCCACGCTGTTGGCGCTCGTATCGTCGTCATGAAGCTTTGCGCCGCACACTTTGCAGACGCTCAGATTCTCGGCGTTATACGAACCGCATTCTTTGCATACCATCTATCCACTTCCTCCGTTCTGAAGCGAGAATATTCTCAATCGTATAGTCCAACCAATATAACGCAACCATTATACAACCCGCATAGGGACTGTGCAAAGAACATTTCGTGAACTTTTCGCTACATAAACCGCTTTTCTTTCCCCGGCGAAATAAACGCGTCCGGGTTACATTGCAATACATTTCTCTTGACAATATATCTTATATTATTTTATACTGCAAGCAAGTCGCATTTTACAAAAGAATCAAACAAGGCCATGACTGCGAAGAAGTAACGGAAAGGCGGTTTTTCCGCCCCAACGCGCCCGCAAGAGAACTGCCGGATGGTGCGAGGCAGCCGGGAACGCCCGCGAATACGCGCAAACAGCCGCCGCCTGAACGAGCGCAGCAATCGCCGCAGCTTAAGTAGGGACAGGCCGGGATTCCTCCCGTTATCAAAGGCAGGGTATCGACAAACCGATTGTAACAAGCCCATTCGTCCGTACCCGTTAAGGCCGTAACCCGCGAGGGTACGGCAAACCGAGGTGGTACCGCGAGCATATTCGCCCTCTTGCAACAAGCAGGAGGGCTTTTTCTTTTCTCCTTCCCAATCAAACACTCTCAATGAGATCAATTTAAAATAACAACACGGAGGAATTTAGACCAATGGGCGAAGTCAAACTGTTTTCCGGAGCAAAACTCCCTCTCGAAATGCACAAAGTGCGCGTGGTGCAAAAGCTGAATCTGCTTCCCGTAGAAGCGCGGCAAAAAGCGATGGCAGAGGCCGGCAACAATACGTTTTTACTCAAGAATGATGACGTGTTTCTGGATATGCTCACCGACAGCGGCGTAAACGCCATGAGCGATCAGGCCGTCGCATCCATGATGATTGCGGACGACAGCTACGCGGGCAGCGCAACCTATTACAAGCTTGAGAATAAAATTCGCGAGCTGTTTGGAACCACCTATTTTCTCCCCGCGCATCAGGGCCGCGCCTGCGAGAGCATCCTTGCGGAAGCCTTCGTCAAACCCGGCAGCGTGGTGCCGATGAACTTCCACTTCACCACCGCAAAGGCGCATATTACGCGCGTTGGCGGGCGCGTGGAAGAGTTGGTTTCGGATGCGGGTCTCATTCCGGAGAGCGATCTGCTCTTCAAGGGCAACATCGACCTCGACAAGCTCCGCGAATGCATTGCGCGAAACGGCAAAGAAAACGTTGCGTTCGTTCGCATCGAAGCGGGCACAAACCTCATCGGCGGTCAACCCGTCTCGCTGGAAAACATGACGCAGACGGCGAAGCTTGCCCACGATAACGGCATCCTCGTCGTACTGGACGCAAGCTTATTACAGGATAACCTCTACTTCATCAAAACGCGCGAAGCCGCCTGCAAGGATATGAGCATTCGCGAGATCACCCGCGCCGTCTGCGCGAACGCGGACATCATCTATTTCTCCGCCCGCAAGCTCGGTTTTGCGCGCGGCGGCGGCATAGCGATGAACGACCGCTCCTACTACGAGCGCATGAAGGACTTCATCCCGCTGTTCGAGGGTTTCTTAACCTATGGCGGCATGAGCGTGCGCGAGATGGAGGCGATGACCGTCGGCCTCGAAGAAACCATGGATGAAACCGTGATTTCACAAGGGCCGCAGTTCATCGAGTTTATGGCGGCGGAGCTGATGAAGCGCGGCGTACCGGTCGTGACCCCGGCGGGCGGCCTCGGCTGCCACATCAACGCGAGAAAGTTCCTTTCGCATGTGGACGACCACGCGTACCCCGCGGCGGCGCTCGCAACGGCGGTCTATATCGCAGGCGGCGTGCGCGGCATGGAGCGCGGCACGCTCTCCGAGCAGCGCGAACCGGACGGCACGGAGCCCATCGCGAGCATGGAGCTATTACGCCTTGCGATGCCAAGACGCGTGTTTACGATGAGTCAGGTACTCTACGCGGTGGATCGCATCTGCTGGCTCTACGAAAACCGCAACCTCGTCGGCGGACTAAACTTCGTGGAAGAGCCGAAAACGCTCCGCTTCTTCTTCGGTCGTCTCGAACCCATCGGAGACTGGCAGGAAAAACTGGTCGCGAAATTCCGCGAAGATTTCGGAGATAGTTTGTAAGAGATGCATTAAAAAAGTCCGTCGCGAAAAAGAGCGACGGACTTTTTTTGATTGATCCCTGATCAACCCGCATTCACGCCAAGAATCGACTTTGCCGCAAGGCCGATGCCAAACGACAGCGCGGCGACGCCGAGACTGATGACCACCATCTCGCCGAAGCGCTTCCAGAACGGCAAGTCCTGCGCCACGGAGATGTAATAATTAAACGAAAGAATGATCAGCACCACGACCGCAATCATGATGATAAACGCGAGCAGATACATTTGATTGGGCAGCAGCAGATAGGGCAACACGATCGCGATCACCGTCAGCAGATAAGCGATTCCCGTATACACGCTGGATTTCAGCGCATCTTTGTTCCCGTCCGCGCGCTGCGCCAGATAATTGGAGGCCGCCATGGACAGCGTCGCCGCAACGCCCGTAATGATGCCGGAGAGCGCGACGAGCCTGTTGTTCGCCAGCGCGAAGGTGAGCCCCGCGATGGTACCCGTCAGCTCCACGAGCGCATCGTTGAGTCCCAGCACGATGGAGCCGACGTAGTGGAGCCGCTCCTCGTCGATCATGGACATCAATTTGGTTTCGTGCGCCTCTTCGTCGGCCATCACCTGCCGCACTTCGGGCAGCTCCTGCTCAATTTCTTTCAGATCGCGAAGTCCGAGATCCTCTCCTTTTTCGAAGAACTTGATCGTAAACGTAATGCCGAGCACGCGACTGAGCAGGGAGAACAGCACGATCTTCTTCCGGTCCGGCGCGACATCCCTGCCCGTATACCCGCGCCAGGTTTCGTAATGTCCCCGTTCCGCGCGGGAGATCTCCGAAAAGACGCGTTTGTTGTTCTCGTCCTTCTGACGCGCGGCAATCTTACCGTAAAGAATGCTGCCGGTAATCTCGTCCCGCTGCATCTTCAGCAGTTTTTCCATCAACTCCGGACTTGTAGTCTGTTCCATTTTTCCTGCCTCTTTTCGCCTGAATCTGGTTTTGTTATTTCTCAAGTCGCCTTCATTATACGCTTCGCAAACTTTTCCGTACAGTTCAGCGGGGTTCTTCCACTCGCGAAAAAGCACAACCCGCTCCGGCAAAATTCCGAAGCGGGCTGTTGTTTGTTTCAATTTGCTTTTACGAATGCCTGTTTTACGAAATCGTCTTAAAACAAGTTTGAATCGTCCGTATCGTCGTCGTCATCGTCGCTCATCCGGTCTTCCTTGTTCTTCGTGTAGAGCCAGATGCCGCCGACGATCAGCGCCACCGCGATGAGGATGATCGCCGCGATAAACCAACCGTCCGAACCGAGACCGCCGGATTTTACTTCCGGCGAAACGGTCGGCGAAGGCAGCGGAGAAGCGGAAACCTCCGGCGAAATCGAAGGCGACGCGCTTGCGCTATTGATGTCGTGGCTGAGGAAGACGTAGTCCGAGCAATGCGTCTGGGAAACACTTGCCCAGCCCGTGCTGTCCACCGTCGCCGTCTGCTGGAACGTCAGCGTTTTATCGTCGTTCAGCAGGTAGTAATAAAGCGTCTTGCCCGCCTGCGCCGCGCCGACATTCAGGCGGATATCCGCCTTGCCCGGCAGTTCCCCGTTGTAGTTATAGTGAACCGTCGCCACATAGGCGTCGCCCGCAATCTCCTGCGCGGTCTGCGCGGCGATGGAGTTATTGATCGTAGCGCCAAAGTCATACCAAAGCTGTGTATAGCTCTGCGTCATCGTGCCTTTCGGGAAGGTGAACTCCACGTCGTCCTGCTTGATGGTGACGTCCTGCGTCTTGTTCCCCTCGGCGAGGCTCTTCATCGTCGAATAGAGGATTCGCGTGTTGTCCGCGGTCAGCGTGTAGCTGTAGAGTGCGGTGGTCGCGCTGTCCGTCGTGCCGGGTTTCGGCGTCGGCGTTGCGCTCGTGGTATTGTCGTCATCGTTTGAGGAGGACGAAGAGACGGTTGAGGTCTTGTACGCATCGCTAGCGGGGGAAGCTTCCGTCGTCGCGGTTGCTTTATAGCGCTGATAGAAGGTATAGCTCGTGCCGGACTTCAACCCGCTGAATGTCGTGCTGTCCTGCCAGTTGGTGCCGCCGCGGGAATATTCGCACCCGTCTACCGCCTTGAGAACGATTTTAGACGTCGTGCGGCTGGAACGCGTGGGCGCATCGGGCGCGTCACCGATATAGTACGACTTGGCGACTGTGCCGAGCGAGCGGGTGACCGTACCGCCCTGCACGCTGCTGGTCACTTCTACCGAGAGCTGGTTGCCAATATCCGCCGCGCTGACGGCATATACGGTGCCCGTTCCGGCTACCGTGTTGCCGCGCTTCCAGGTGTAGGTAAGCGTTCCGGTGTTGTTGCTGCCGGTCAGCGTCGCCGTCATGGTGATGCCATAGCGCGCCTCACCCGTGGTCGAGATCGTACCCGAAAGAACGGGCAGCGTGCTGAGGTTTGCGCCAGCGCTCGGCGCGGAGGCAAACGCGGTTGCGGTCTCCGCAATGCGCTGGTAGAATGTATAGGTTGCGCCAGCGGCGAGGTTATGGAACGTGGTGGTATCCTGCCAATAGGTGCCGCCAAGCGAATATTGGTAACCGCTGATCGCATTGAGCGTAATGCTCGTTGCAGTTGCGCTCGCCAGCGTCGGCGCGGCGGGAACGGTCGTGTTCTCCGCCTTGGTCACCGCGGCGCTCGCGGCTGTGAGCGAACCCGTTTGATCGCTTGCGGTCACGACGAGTGTAATCACCTGACCCACGTCCGCGCTGCCTAAAAGATAGGTTGTGCCGGTACCGACGGTTGCACCGCCGCGCTGCCAGACATAGTTGATCGTGCCGGAGGCGTTGGAGCCGGAGATCGAACCCGTCAGCGTCTTTCCAGACTGAGCGGTTCCGCTGATGCTCGCCGTACCGGTGAGTCCGGCGGTGGTCTTGATGGTGGTTTTATCGCTGGTGGCGGAGGCCTGCACGGTAGCCGTCTCCTTCACCCGCTGGTAGAAATCGTAATTCATGCCCGCGGTAAGGCCGGAGAACGTCGTGCTATCCTGCCAGGAGCCGCCCGAAACCATGTATTCATAGCCGCTGACGCTCGTCAATACAATAGAAGTTTCACCGACGGTCTGCGCCGCGGGTTTCGTGACGCTTGCGGTATACGGTGCCTTTGTGATCGCGGCTGTGGCATTCAGGGTTCCGGTCAGGGTCGCGTCCGTCACGTCGAGGCGAATCGTCTTTCCGATATCCGCGTCGGTGAGCGTCCATGTCGTGTCCTTGTTGCCGGTGGCTACCTGCGTCTCCGTTGTGCCGTCCACGCGGGTCCACGTAAGCGTGATCCCGCTCAAATCCGTCTGGTTGATGCCGGAGAGGTCCGCAGAAAGCGTGCCGCCATAGTAGGCGTTGCCGGAAATGACCGGCGTGCCGGAGAGGGCGGTAACCTGCGTACGGGTGATATAGAGTTCCAAATCGTTCGTAACGCTTCCGCCGGAGGTAAAGCTGCCTGCAACGCCGCCAATTTTTACGGCGGTGTTCACCGTGTAATAGGCTTGCGAGGGGATGGTGTACGCTACAGAGGTTCCGCTAGCGATCGCTTGCCCGCTCACTGCGGGAGAGCCGCCAGCAGTTACACTCTGACCAGACGCAGATAGCGTGAAGACGAGCGCAAGCTGGCTTGCGTCCGTGGTTGTTGCAAACGAGCCATTGACTTCCGCGCTGACGTTCGGCGTTGCGGCAACGTCCGCAAACGCGCCCGCGTCGGCGTTGACGGTATAGTTCGAGCTGGTCGCGAGCGAGAGCGGTGCGCCTCCATTGGTAAAGTCGGTCAACTCATAGACCGCATACCAAGCGTCGGTCAGCGCGTCGCCAACCACCGTGCCGGAGGTTGCGTCCGCGGTATAGGTGTTGGTTCCATCAGAGACGGTGATGCTCTTTCCGGAAACCAGCGTCACCTTTTCATTTGCGGCAAAGATGATCTTCTGGTTTGCCGTCACGGCGGCACTCACCGTTGGTGAATACAGCGAAACCGTCGGCGGGGTTGTGTCCCCGTCCGCCAGCGCCGCCGCGGGCAGAGAGACCGCCAATGCGAGCACGGCGAGCCATGCGATAAGTTTTTTATGTGTTAAGAGTTTCATATGCGCTCCTTTCCGCAGCACGGCGGACTTTTCTTTGCCGCGCGCAGTGGGTCCTGAATGATCTTTTGTTGTTTCATTTGCCTTCCTCCGGCGGGAGTCCTTTGGATGGCGATCTGTAAAAATCTGGGTTTCCGGACGAACGAGAGCTTCTTTGCCTCAGTATGCCACAACCAAATTTCGATTGCAAACCGCCAAAGCCGCTTCTATATACAACACTGCGCAAAAACCGAAATCGTTGCAGAGTGTTTGCAATTTCTACGAAATTTTCTAGGAAAATTTCTGCTGAGATCCTAAGACCGGACTGCTTGTTCATTTTGGTTTTAATCGGAGGAGTGTTTGCAATTTCTCCGAAATTCTTGATAAAAACTGAGATTGCGTTCCTCCGCATGGTTTGCATGCTCATTTCGGCTTTGATCATTGGAGCGATTTTTCTGCTTGACTTTTTCTTACTTCAAATTAAAATGAAAGAAATTTCTATTAAGTACTTCCGTAAAAGAACCCGTCGGCGGCTGCCGACGGGTTCTCGTGACTCATTTAAAAATTATAGCGCGTGTTTCAGATCCAGGAACCTGCGGTACAGCTCGTCGTATTCGCAACCGCAGCTTCCGCACTCCTCATTTGCCTGCTCCACGGCGGCAATCAACCAATCGTTGCAATCCTCTCCGTCTAAATACGCGTTCGCCGGTGCCGCAATCAGTTCCCATTCCGAGTCCGCAAAGCGCTTCAAAATGATCCGAAGTTCGTGTTCTTCCATCTTTATGATCCCTCCTCATAAACGGATTTACTTCGGGGTTTCGTTTTGATGTCAGTCGTTTTCTTCAAACCGGAACGATTGATATTATGGTACTTGGCATAGCGAGAAAAAGCAGTCCGATCGCGATAAACGGTCTTACTTTTCGCTTTGCTCTTTCTTCAGCCGCGCCGCCTCGCGCTCTTCTTCTTCTTTCAGATGGGAATAGCGAATCGCGCTGTCGTTTTCGTCCCAGAGGCGCTCCATATTGTAATACTTGCGCTCTTCGGGATAGAAGACATGCACGAGAATATCCGCAAAGTCGAGCACGATCCACTTGCCCTCGCCATAGCCTTCGCTGCGCCGCAAGTTGAGACCCAGCTCCGCCGCCTTTTGATCGACCTCGTCCGCAAGGGACTTCACCTGCTGCACGGCTCTGCCGCTGCAGATGACGAACCAATCCGCGACGATGGTTTTATCCGCCACATGAATGGCGACAATGTCCTGTGCTTTTTTATTGTAGAGAATTTCGCAGACGCCGAGCGCCTTTTGCTTGATGGATTCGTTCAATTGTATTCCTCCGTTAATTTGTTGTCATTCGTTGGTTGTTCGGTGATTCGTGTTATTTCTGATTATACCAGGCGATTGCCCGGCTGGATGCGGGGTGCGCCCGCTTACCCTTCTTTTCTACAAGTTGCGCCACGCGCACAATCGCATATCGCATAAAGCCGTCAAGATTCGGCGAAACCCGCTTTCGATACTCCTCTACGCCGGGAAAATCCCGCGTGGGTTCAACGAGGTCTGCCGCGTAGATTAGCGCGTCAAAGTCCGTCATGCCCCAGTCGCCCGTGGTGTGCAGCCGGATCGCGCGGAGTATGGTCTCGTCCGTCACGCCGTATTCCATCTTGGCGATCACAGCACCCGCAAACGCGTGGTACACGGGCGAAATACCCGATTCATCACCGGAGAGAATCTCCTGCTCCAGCAGTGGCAGACATTTTGCACAGTCGTGCAGTAGCGCCGCAACTCTCGCTTTTTGCGCGTCCTGCTTCCATAAATCGGCGAGGCTTGCCGCGGCGCGCATGGTGCCGCAAACATGGTTGTATCGCCTGGGGTTGAGCGCCTCGCGGCACTTTTCCTGCATAGCTCTCACGTCCGCCGGAAAATATGCGCCGCCTTCATAGAGTGCCTGTTCCACGCGCTCCGGCAAGAGCCCATCCAAGGGAAGCCCCGCGGTCAACCGTTTTCGAATCTCCGTAGAAGCGATCATATCCGCTTTGGCGGAAAGCAGGCGAACCCGCGCGCCGTAGCGCTCCCGCAGCAGCTGCGCGGTCGCCGCATCGTTTTGCTCAATGCCCACGCGCGGCACGCAGAGGACGTTTGCAATCTTGAGCACCTCTTCGGGACGATACCAATTCGGCAGATCGCTGAGGGTATCGCTGCCGATGATGATCGAAATCTCCGCCTCGGGATATTGCGCCTTTAGTTCCTGCAAGGTCAGGAGCGTATAGCTCTTGCCTCCGCGCAAAATCTCCTGGTCGCTGACCTGAATCCGCTCCGCGCCGAGAAATGCAAGTTGCGCAAGCCGATATCGTTCGCTCGCGGGCACGTCTTCATCCACGCGCTTATGCGGCGGATCGGCGGCGACCATGACCAAGACAAGATCCAGCGCGGCTTCGTCCCGCGCAATTTCTGCCATCTGCACATGCGCGCGGTGGATGGGGTTAAATGTGCCGCCGAGCAGTCCAATTCGCATAATTGCCGTCTGTTTTGCCCCTCTCGTGTGTTGCCGGTTTTCCGTGCGGCGTCGCTAAGAAACCATTCGGCAAAAACCAATTCTTCTTTTATAGAATACCATTTTTTTCCGCATCGTAAAAGAGCGGTTTTCGTTCATCTGAATCCGCCCGCGCGGAATTGACAAACACGGGTCGGAATGCGACAATAAATCCGTATAAATATTAAGTCGGCCCGTATACGCGTCTCGGTAAATACGGCGCTTTTCGGGCGAACACATTTTGGAAAGCGGGGAACAGTATGGGTATCGAATACAAGAAACTGCAAAACGGTAGCGACATCCGCGGCGTCGCGATGGAAGGCATCGAAGGCCAGCCCGTTACGCTAACCACCGAGGCCGTTACGAATATCGCCAAGGCGTTTGTGCTGTTTTTACAGGAACGCACGGGCAAGAGCGAACTGAGGCTCTCCATCGGTCGGGACTCCCGCCTATCCGGCGAAACGCTGCTCAAAGCCGCGGCGGAAGGCATTCTCGCCATGGGCGCAGACCTTGCGGACTTCGGCCTCGCCAGCACGCCAAGCATGTTTATGAGCACCGTCACAAAGGGCTATGAGTTCGACGGCGCGATCATGCTCACGGCGAGCCACCTGCCCTGGAACCGCAACGGCATGAAGTTTTTCACCAAAGATGGTGGGCTGGAAAAGAGCGACATCGCGGCGATTTTAGCCAGCGCGCAAGCGGACGCGTTTATCCCCGCGCTGGAACGCGGCAAGTTTTCGCAGGTCGATTTCCTCTCCGTCTATGCGGCAGGGCTCGTCGAGCGCATCCGCAGCGGGGTGAATGCCGAGGATTACGAACATCCGCTCAAGGGATTCCGCATCGTGGTGGACGCGGGCAACGGCGCGGGCGGTTTTTATGTAGACCGCGTACTGCAGCCGCTGGGCGCGGATACGACAGGCAGCCAGTTCCTTGAGCCCGACGGACATTTCCCCAACCATCAGCCGAATCCCGAGGATAAGGCGGCGATGGACTCCATCGCACAGTGCGTGCTGGATAACAAAGCCGATATGGGCATCATCTTTGATACGGATGTAGACCGCGCGGGCGCGGTAGCCAACGACGGAAAAGAGATCAATCGAAACCGCCTGATTGCGCTGATCTCCGCCGTGCTGTTGGAAGAGCATCCCGGTACGACGATCGTCACAGACTCGATTACCTCTAGCGGCCTTGCCGCGTTTATCGCGGAAAAGGGCGGCGTGCATCACAGGTTTAAGCGCGGATATAAGAACGTCATCGACGAAAGCATCCGCATCAACAAGAGCGGTCGCGACAGTCAACTCGCCATCGAGACCAGCGGACACGGCGCGCTCAAGGAAAACTATTTCCTCGACGACGGCGCATATCTCATCACCAAGCTGCTCATCAAGATGGCGCAGCTCCGCAAGGAGAACCGCACGCTGTTTTCGCTGATCGACTCCCTCGCGGAGCCCGCGGAGAGCTCCGAGGTACGCATGAACATCACAGTTCCGGAGTTTGCGGCCTACGGCAGCGGCATCCTCAAAGACCTCGCGGACTACGCGGCAAAAGAAAACTGGGACGTGGCGAAGGAGAACTACGAAGGCCTCCGCGTTTCGTTCGGCGCGGGCGCGGGCGACGGCTGGTTTTTGCTTCGCATGTCGCTGCACGATCCGCTCATGCCGCTGAACATCGAGAGCAACTCTGTCGGCGGCGTCCACCAGATCGCGGAAAAGCTGTATGCGTTCTTGAGCGGGTATGATAGGTTGGAGACGAGTGGGTTGAAGAACCTGTAAGCTACGCAAGTAACACAAAACGGGAGGCGAAATGCTTCCCGTTTTTTGTATCAAATCCCAAAGCGTATCTTCATGCAAATTAAAGCGTATACTGCTGAAAATCGATTTGACTTACTGATTCATATCCAATGGAAGCCCCTGTTCCAACCTCCATTCATCGGCATTGTTCGCCAGCCGCGCATCCTCGATTGTTGTGCCATTTGTGCAAACCACATACGTTTTGCCTGCCTTCATGGTGGAGTGCAACTCCGAGGGACAGCCAAATGTTCGCAGCCAGTGCTTCCCAAACACGCGTACATCTACCGTATGACTCGGTGCGACAAAGTAGTACGGACTATGCTTTGACCAACTTTCGTAGAACTTTGTTCGAGTATGCTCCACCGTCACCATTCTTACCTTCAAGGGGCTAACGAATGACAGCATGATTAAATACATAATGAATATCGTAATACTAAACGAAATAAACGACTTCAGGTCAGTCGAAAAACCGGAAAAAACCATGTCTCCATCTTCAAACAATTGTGCTTCGCCGATCCAGAATAGACGCGCAAGTGAGAAAACGCACCAGGCAAAGCCACTCCAAAGTATGGCCCGCGCAACAAATCTGCGCCGGTTTCGTATTGTAATTCTACTTGGTGTTTTTTTGTACATGCCCGAATAATACCACAAAATAACAGAGAAAACAGCACAGAGCTTAGATATAACCAAATTTATGCGTAGCAAGTAGAGTCAATTGAAAATGAAATGATTTCTCTTGCAAATAACCTCCGAAAAACAGCATGCCAAAACCCCGCAGCTCACGCCGCGGGGTTTTGCTTTACTCCAAATTCAGTTGAAAAAGTCCTTAGCTCTTCACAAACACCCGCTTGAACAGCTTCTGCACCGGCGGCAGAGCTGCGACGACGACGCAAAGAATCGTATCCACGCCGATGGTGAGGAAATTGTAGATCAGCGAATACACCCACGCGTTACTAAACCCGTACTCCGCCGCATAGGAGGCGAAGAACACGGCGCCCGAGATCGTGCTTGCGATCATGCGCGCAAAGCCGCCAACCGCCGCGCCCAACGGCAGATTCTTCGGGAAGAAGCTTGCAAGCCCCAGGCACGTAAACGCGACAAAGTAGTCGAGAATGAACTGCACGGGATGCACGAAGTACGCGCCCTGAATCACCTGCAACAGCGAAAACGCAAACGCCGCGGTAAAGCCGGAGACCGGACCAAAGTAGGCGGCATACGCAAAGATCGGCAGCATGGAAAGCAGCGTGATCGTACCGCCAAGCGGCAGCGTGAAGAGCTTGAAATAGCTCAGCACGAACGCGAGCGTAATGGACAGCGCACCGTAGACGAGCACCTGCGCGCGGCTTTGCTTGCCCGCGATGGCTTCGGGCGCTGCCACCGTCTGCGCTTTTGCGCGCTTTGCGGTCGAAGCGACCACCCAGATCAAAAGCCCCAAAACGACCAGACCGCCGAGTAACATGTACAGCTCGATTCCTTCGAGCGAGGCGAGTTTGCTGAACAGTTTGAATTCCATAATTTTTCTCCTTTTTCCACAAAAAAATAGTCGCCAGTGAGACGACCATCAAAAAGAAGCTGCGATATGTATCACTTTCCTTCGATGGCATGACCCAACAGGTTCCAAGGGTACTTCTCAGTCCGGCTGTTCTCCGGACGCCCCCGTGATGCGAACTAGAATACACGCTTTTTCCCGCCGTGTCAACCTTGACAAAGACAGTCTTCCAACGTAACATGATTTCGTGCTCCCGACTTGGCGGAGCGCCGAACAAAAAACGAAACGAGAAAGAGAAAACACCTATGCGTTTGGATAAATATTTAAAGGTTTCCCGCATCATCAAGCGGCGCACCGTCGCCAACGAGGCCGCGGACGCGGGCCGCGTG
This sequence comes from Christensenellaceae bacterium, assembly GCA_963665375.2. Taxonomy (GTDB): domain Bacteria; phylum Bacillota; class Clostridia; order Christensenellales; family CAG-138; genus UBA7703. Next base: position 218,734 of record CAXXUL010000004.1, on the reverse strand, counting down.
AGCATCAACGGCAAGGTCGCAAAACCTTCCTCCGAGGTGAAGGAAGGCGACACGCTGGATCTGCTGCTCGGCGGAAAACACCTGCTGGTGCGGATCGAGAGCCTGAAAGAAAGCGTACACAAAGAGGACGCGGCGGGCATGTATACCGTACTCAGCGGAGTAGAGGACAAATGAGCGGCGTGGTTGGCATCCTGCTCTGCGCGGGCGGATCAACCCGCATGGGGTTTGATAAGCTCCTCACGCCCATCGCGGGTAAGACCGCGATCGAGCGCTCGACGGAGGCTCTCGTTGACGGAGGCGTGGACGAGATTGTGTTCGCCGTTTCCCCGCTGACGCGCGCCTATGTGGAGGACTACCTCTGCCCCGTACCCTGCAAAATCGTATCCGGCGGCGAGACGCGGGCGGAATCCGTCAAGCACGCGCTGGACATGATTCGCACAGCGGAAATCGTCGCGATTCACGACGCCGCGCGCTGCATGGTCTCGCCCGAAACCGTGCGCGAGAGCATTGATAGCGCGCGTGCATTCGGCAGCGGCGTGGTCGCGGGAAAAGTCACAGATACGATTATGCAGCTAGGCGAAGCCGGCGTCACCCCGCTGGATCGCAGCCGGCTCATCCGCATGCAGACCCCGCAGACGTTTCGCTTTGAGCGCATCAAGCACGCCTACGATACAGGCGATCTTTCTACTGTCACGGACGACTGCGCGCTGTATATCGCGGCGGGCTACGAGCCAAAATTTGTCTTTACGGAAGGTGAAGCCGCAAACCAGAAGCTCACCACGGGCGCGGACTGGCAGCTCGCGCTCGCGAGCTTTTCGCGCTATGGCACGGGCTATGACACACACCGCCTCGTCGAAGGACGAAAGCTGATCTTAGGCGGCGTGGAGATTCCGTTCGAGAAGGGCTTGCTGGGTCATTCGGACGCGGACGTGCTCACCCACGCGATCATCGACGCGCTCCTCGGCGCGGCGGGGATGGGCGACATCGGCAGGCTCTTTCCCGACACCGAAGCGGCGTATTACGGCGCCGACAGCATCGGGCTATTAGAAGAAGTCATACGCCGGATCGGAGAGAGTCGCATGCGGGTATCGTACGTGGACGCGACGATCATCTGCGAACGACCGAAGATCAAGCCGCACGCTGCCGCCATGCAGGCACGGTTAGCCGCAGCCATGCACATCTCTCCCAAAAACGTCTCAATCAAGGCGACGACAACCGAGGGGATGAACGACGAAGGCAAAGGGCTTTGCATCTCGGCTTCCGCCATCGCTTCGCTGATTTAAGAAGTTATCCGTAACATGTTGTTCAGAACGAAGGCGCTGCGTTCGTTCTTGTCTTTTTGAAACGGTTACAGTATGATCTTTACAATATTGCAAAACCACTGGGGGATATGCGCACATGCTGTTTAACTCGGTTCCCTATGCGATTTTTCTTGCGCTGGTCTTCCTGCTGCATTGGCTCCTGCCGCATCGGTTCCGCTGGATCATGCTGCTGATTGCCAGTTACTATTTTTATATGAGCTGGAATCCGGAGCTTGTCGTGTTGATCGCGCTCACGACGCTTGTGTCCTATGCCAGCGGACTGCTGATCGAGCGCTTCCGCCACGCGGAAGGAAAGCAGGCAAAGCTGCCGAAGCTGTTTATGATTCTCGCGCTGGTCATCTGCTTTGGAGTGCTGTTCTTCTTTAAATATTTTGACTTTTTCAGCGAATCCGTCACCGCGGTCCTTCGCGCGTTCTCGCTGCCGGTGCAGGATATCACGCTGAAGCTCGTTCTCCCCGTCGGTATCTCCTTCTACACGTTCCAAACATTGAGCTATGTGATAGACGTCTATCGCGGCAAGGTTCCCGTAGAGAAACACCTAGGTTACTTCGCACTCTACGTTTCTTTTTTCCCGCAGCTGGTCGCGGGCCCGATCGAGCGCTCCGACAATCTGATTCCGCAGTTGCATCAGAAAAGAACATTCGACTATGTCGAAGGCAGCGATGGACTCAAATGGATTGCGCTGGGGTTATTTAAAAAAGTCGTCATCGCGGACACGCTGTCCGTTTACGTCAATAACGTCTATGGAAATCTTCCGGCCTATCAGGGATTGTCGTTCATTGTCGCGACGGTCTTCTTTGCGTTCCAGATTTATTGCGATTTCTCGGGTTATTCCGACATCGCGATCGGATCGGCAAAGCTGCTTGGCATCAAACTCATGAAGAACTTCGATAGTCCGTATTTTTCGAAATCGATTCGCGAGTTTTGGAGTCGCTGGCATATCTCGCTCTCCACCTGGTTTCGCGACTATGTCTATATCCCGCTCGGCGGCAATCGCAGAAAACTGCCACGCGTTCTCATCAATCTCATGATCACCTTCCTGCTCAGCGGACTCTGGCACGGCGCGAACTGGACGTTTGTCGTCTGGGGTGCGTTGCACGGCGTCTATGTCGTCGCCGAGACCCTGATTCGGCGTGCGCGCAAAAATCAACCGACGCTGCCGCAGAAAGGCAAATTTGCGCGCGCGATTCAATCCGGCGCGCAGATGCTCCTCACCTTTGCGCTGGTTTGCTTTGCGTGGGTGTTTTTCCGCGCCAATACCCTCTCGGACGCGTTCTATGGACTCAGCCATATGTTCGTCGGCATCGGTTCGCCGATCAAATATGTCGAGTGGGCCGCAAGCATCATGCAGCTGGATCGATATGATATTCTCGTTCGTCTCCTGCCGGTTGCCCTGCTCGCGGTGTTCGATCTCTTCAGCCTGCGTGGGGATGTGTTTCGCGCGATGTCCCGCTGGAAGCCGGTGTTTCGCTGGGCAATCTATCTAACGATGATCTGGTTTATCTTGTTCTTTCCGGGAACCGGCGGCGGCGCAGAGTTCATCTACTTCCAGTTTTAAGGAGCGCACATGAAACAGTTTTTTCAGAAACTACTTCTCTTGACGCTGGTGTGCGCGGTCATTGCCGGAATTGCGAATCTGATCTTTGTCTCGATCAAAGGCGGCATGGTTCCGACGAGTGTCGATCGTTTTCGGAATGCACCGGCGAAGATAGACGTTGCAAATCTCGGAAACAGCCACGGACAGAGCGCATTTCTCTACAACGATTATCCGGAGCTCTCCTGCATCAATCTGGCGAACGGTTCGCAGGATTTGGCGCAGGATGAACGCTTGCTGGAATACTATATCGATCGTTTCACAGATCAATCCGTGCTCTATATTCCGGTTACGTATCCGTCACTCTTTGGCGATTCGACTTCGCGAAGCGATTTCCTTTCCCTCAATCGCCGATACTATTATGTTTTGCCTCCGCGTCTGATCCTCGATTTTTCCTGGCGCGAATGGATCAGCGTGAAGCTCCCGGGGCTTTTCATTCCCAGTTGGCGCGCGACGTATTGGAGACATGATGAGTTTGTGGACATGGGCGAGCAAACAGCATATGAGATTGACGTCAAAGATGATGCGCTGAACGCTGTGGAACGGCATGTTCTCGCTTTTGAAAAAGACGGCACATACAAACTCAACCCCAAAATGATCGAGTGTCTGGAGCAGATTGTATCTCTCTGCAAAGAGCATTCCGTTAAGCCGGTTTTGATCACGACGCCGTTTTTAAAAGAATACAACGATCAGGTTCCCGAAGCGTTTCTCGTGGTTCTTCAATCGTTCTTGCAAAGCTTTGCGCAAGAGCAGCAAATTGATTATCTGGATTTTTCCCATGATGCGAGATTTCAGGATCGCTACGACCTATTTCTCAACAGCGACCATCTGAATGATACCGGCGGGCTCTATTTCACCAAGCTGCTGCTCTCAGGCGAGAAGCCCGTTTCATAATGGGTTTCTGCGCACGGATCGCGCGAAAAGTTACATGAACATGGTCGTTTTATGTTCATTCTTACTTAATTTTTCGAGATTCTGCTCTTTTTGGGTTTCAAACAGCTTGATCAGGTGAATTTTCTTGTGTCATGCGTTTGTGTGCTACATTATTGCGAAAACATGTAACAGTATTACTTCCTCGAAGTAACATAATGTAACGTTGATGCTGTACGCTGCGTTTACCGCTGCCTGCCGCCCAATAATGAAGCGCAAGTAAACCGTTTGCTTTTTTGCTGTTGATCGTTTCTTTCATTTTTTCTCCCGTTTGTGTATACTGAATAAATAATTGGTTGCAACGGGCAACATGACCTCCCGCTTGTTTCCTTATCCTGCTGCCAAATCAAACCGGAGGGTTTATGAAGCGTTCAACTTATTGGAACTATGCGCTCTCGTGCTGCTGTCTGCTAACGCTCCTTCTTACGGGATGCGCGGGCAAAAAAGAGGCTGAGGCCTCTCCCACACCAGCCATCGAGAGCGCGACCCCGCATGTGGTCATGATTGCCGCCACCCCGGAACCGACCCCGACGCCAACACCCGAACCAACGCCGGAGCCGGTGGATCATCTGGGTCAGCGCGTTCGCGACAATCTGATGACCGGGATCGAAACCCTTCAGCTTGTATCGTTTGCAGGATCGATCGACCTTTACACGGAGGCCGATGAATCCAGCGACAGCACGGTGTTGGTCAACCGCACCACCGACCGCGCCATCAGCGACCTGATCGTACTCAAAGAAGTAACTTCTACCGAAGGAAAGCTGTTTTATCAGGTCAAGGCCGCGTTTACGGACGCGAGCGGCTATGTGCTCGCCAGAGACACGCGGGATAGCAGACTCGCCCTCAGCGGTATTAGCGGCTATGCGATGATGATCATACCCGGCTGCTCCATGATGAAATCACCGAATGAAGAGAGCGCGGTTCTCGCGCAGGAGAGCTATCATGTTGCGCGCATTCTCGGCATGTATAAAGACTTTTACTATGTCATCACCGAGGATGGCAACTGCGGCTTCGTCAAACCCGATCAGCTCAAGCTCATCGACAATGCAACGCTGGAAGCATACCTGTCCTCCGGCGTTACACCGCAAGCGAAGGAACCGTTTGATATCGAAAATCTCATCACATATGCCAAGAGCCAAACAGTCGTAATCTCGACCGAGTCGCTGATTTACGACGGGCTTTCACAGATCGGTATTTACTTTAACCCCGGATATTACCAGTTCTTTCAAAAAGACTTATCCGATCTCGTTCAATATCCAATCGGATATCGGGAAGATGTGTATAATTCCTCTTTATTCAAGCTTTGGAATTCCTGCGGTAATCTCGCTTATTACGAGGATCACCCGACGCAGTGGTTGCATGTTGCGCGCGGCGCGGCGCTCAAACGCGGAGATCTGTTGTTCTTTGCCGAGTATGGTCCAAACGACACCGCCGAGGTGGAAACCTACGAGGTGGTGTTGCGCGGTCCGGACTCCGGCTATATCACCGCCTGCGGCATCTACCTTGGCGACGATAGCATGCTTTGGGTGAAAAATGGGCAGGTGGAGACGGTCACCCAGCTCAGCGCTTCTCCGATCTGGAAGTATCTGGACTCCGCGCGGCGCATTCAGCCGGAAGTCACGAACGACAAGATCTTTCTGATCGAGAGCATGATCTCCTCCGCCTATGATCGCCTCGGTACGCCATATAACAACTTCTGCCGTATGGGCGAAGCGAGCTATGACTGCTCCGGCCTGATCGGCTGGTCGCTCAGGCGCGCGGGTGCCACGCAGATTAGAAACGGCGGCAAGCAATTCCGCGAGACGACCGCGTCCGGCCTCGCACATTTGGAAATGCTGTATTACAAAGGCACGAAATACGAGTTGAAATATGTTTCCAAGAGTTCCGGAGATGCAACCTCCTTACCGCAATTGGAGCGTGGAGATTTGGTGTTTCTCATTGGCGAAACACAGGCGCGCATTTCGCACGTGATGATCTATTTGGGCGATATGCGCGTGATTCATTCCACAACGGTGACGGACTTTTACCGCGGTACGCTGGTTGCCGGATTCCGGCCGGAGCTGCAAGGGTTATACGCGAACGCGTTACGAATTTTTCTGCCGGAAGACTAAGGATATCATCTTTTCAAACGGGGGCTATTGCTCCCGTTTTTCTTTTTTATAGCGAAATCCCGCTCTTCGTCCTTTTGTGTTTTTCCGCGCTGTCGTGTATACTATTGCTCACGAGGACAGGCCGTTGACACCGGTCGGTATCTTGTGCCATAGAACTTCGTTAGGAGACCTATGAATCGATCCCAGTTGCTATCCAGCTGCATCATCACCGTGTTTCTGGCGGGAACGGCGCTCTCCACCCCGGCGGTATTACGCGCGGAAACAACCGCGGCGCCGGAGGCTACGCCTCTGCCTACCGCAACGGTCACACAAAGCGAAACGATTGAACCGGCATCCGAAACAAGCGATCCGGCCACGATCGAAGTCGCTAATCGCATTCGCGAAAACCTGCTCACCGATCAACCGACGCTGCGCTTGATCTCGACCGGCACGGCAATCTTCCTTTACCCAGAACCCACCAAAAAGTCCACAAAGATCAAGCTGAAAAACGAGAATACGCGGCATGTCAGCGAGCTGATCATCCTCTCCGAGGTGACCTCGCCCGAAGGCGCCGCGTTTTATCAAGTGCGCTCTACATTTTCCAGCGATACGGGCTATGTGCTTGTCAAAGACGCCCACAACAGCAGGCTCGCAACAACCGGCGTTTCCGGCTATGCGCGCATCGACGCCGCCAACTGTGATCTGCTTGCCGATTCGCAGGAAAACAGCGAGATTCTCGCGACGGAATGCGAGCATCTGGTTCGAATTCTCGGCGAATTGGAAGGCTATTATTATGTGATTACCGAGGCGGGTAACTACGGCTATGTGCTGCCCTCGCAATTGGTACGCATCGACGAGGCGGAGGTACAGCAGCGCCTATCGCTCGCTGAAGCGCCCGCCGTCCAGTCGATTATGAACGATCCGCTGAAAGACGGTAGCGCCGCCAACGCGGCGAAGATGCTCCGCGCGGGGACGGACAGCGCCGCGGTACATCTCTGGACGACAGCGGAGGCGCATGTCGCCACCCAGGGATTTCTGAAAAAAGCGACCATCGCGATGCTGAGCGTTGCAACGGGCGGCGGACTAAAGCCGGTCGGTTACGAGGGGATTCAGTTTCAAGCCTGTCCGGAAGTGCCAATCATTCAAGAGGGCGATACCCTGCAGCAGGGGCTGGATTTCAACCTCCACGGCTCTATCTATAGCGATAGCGCACTCACCAGCGTCAGCGCGGAGCTCACGCCAACCAACAGTATAGACGCAAGCGTGAAAGCAAGCGTTGCTTTCCTTCCGGAGCAAGATGTTTATGCCTATTCACTGACATCCAAAGTTCTGGATTCGCTGGATCAGAAATTCAACATCCGCATGCTCCGCGCCGGTCAATATCACTTTACACTTACGGCAACAAGCGTTGCGCACCCGGAACCGGTTGTGCTCGTCTCCGCCGCATGCAACATTGCGATTTATAAGCCTCATACGTTGACACAAAACAAGTTTGACGATAACTATCTCGACGCGCTGGAGTTCTTCCACGGGGACACGAAATCGTTTCTCTTTCCTTACTACATCGGCGGCGGGCGCAGCATCGGTACCGACGTAACGTGGCGAAACGCACATATCGTCGTCTCAAGCCTCGGTCGCGTGAACATAAGCGCTCTACCAAATTTTGAGGCGGCAAATCATTACCTCAAGAATACCTATGTGCGCATCTCCCTATTCAACCAACGTACACACAGGACCATCGAAGGCAGCGTCATGCTGCTGGATGATCTTGTGGAGAAATACGGCGCGTTTGTGCCGCGCTTTCAAACCAATTTGGATTATCTGAGCCATCACGCGCTGGGCACGGCAATCGACGTAAACGACAACCTCTACCCCAACAGCAATAAGCCGAGCAACCATGACCTGATCGGCGGAGATGTTCGCAACCACCTGACTTATAACGGCATCCAGACGGACAAGAACGGGATTTCGTACTATGACTTCACCTACGACGGCACCTATCCCGCAAGCTATAAGAAGGTGCCAAACACGATTGTCAATTATCTGCTCTACGAGCTGGCGTTTTATCGCGCGGGGTTTGAGTGGGGGTTCTATTACGAAACAACCTGCGACGCGATGCACTTTATGCTCACGGAAAACGACCGCAACCGGCACATGCACACGGATATCGGTCTGCGGAAAGTCTACGACTACATCGATCCGGAGTGGGTCTATGTGCCGACGCCGTCGCCAAGCCCGACGCCCGCAATCGCGCCAAAACTGGGAATGACACCTATGCCTGCGGCGACACCCGCGCCAACACCGACGCCGAAAAAGTAACATTAAAGTGCAAAAGCTTGAACGCAAGTGAGTCAATCGTAAAAAGCAGGAATGATCAAATAGATCGTGCCTGCTTTTTTCAGGATCACGAGGAATCCTGCTTCAAATTCATTTCCGTTCTCTCATTAGAGCTTCCCGCCGCTATTTGCTCCTCCGTTTCGGATTCACAAGAAATACCGCAATCGCAACCCCGACCGCAATGGCTGCAACCGCAGCCGCCGCGAGCATCCATCCATCGATTGCCGAAGCGTCGGCACTTGTGGCGTCGGGTTGCGGGGTGCTTGCCGGTGCCGCAGTCGGCGCTTGCGCTGGCGCGGGTGAAAGAGCGACCGATTCCGCCGCCGCCTCCCCTCGCGCCTCGGCGAGGATCACGTCCAGCTCCTCCTGCGAAATCTGCTGGATCGGGTAGCCGTTCCATTCGGTTTCGCCGTTTGGCGTCCACTCGGAAGCGTAGTCCGCGGTGTAGTAGAGGGTGGGGTAAGGGATGATTTCGCCGCGTCTTTCGTAGGAGTTGGAGATATAGCTCTTTCCGTCGGGGGTCTTTTCCGTCTCATCAAACAATGTATCTGCAAAAGACTTTGGAGTGCCTTTGGTAAAGATGATTCGATTCAGATGATCACAGCCCGTGAATGCTTTCTCCTCAATCACCAAATCACTTGAATTTACGATGAGTGAATTCAACTCGTAGCAGAGTCTAAATGCAAGCGATTCAACGCGTTGCATCGATTCCGGCAGTTCAAGCATTTGAATATTATAACAGGCTCCGAAGCATTCCTGACTGATCCAGGGAATCAACGTGTCTCTGATATTCGGACTGTTTAGTTTGAGACAACCGCTGAATACTCCGTAGCCGATATTGCTCAGAGTAGTCGGCAACTCGACCGTTGTTAATGAATCGCAGCTCGCAAAAGCAAAGTCCCCAAGCGTATGTAGTTCATCTGGCAGTTTTACTGTTTTTAAACTCTGGCATAACTCAAATGCCGATTCCTGAATCTCTTTTACGCTGGAAGGGATATTGATGCGAGTTAAATTTCTACGCTCCGCGATCGCATGCGGGCCGATGACCTCAATGTATGATGGAAGGTTATCAATGACGGTTGCTTTGATTGACTCTTTTATATTGGCTGCACCAAACAGCGTATTCGTCTTTATGTTTACAATCCACCCGTTGTCATCAATAAAGCATTCATTTCCTTCTTCAATCATCGTTTCTGATGGTTCAAAGGGGCCTACCATGTGGTCGATCGCGAGATCGGTAACATTTCTACCAATCACAACTCTCGTCACATCATAAACCGTATGCTCATATTTTGGTAACTGCGTGATCGGATCTTCGTTATTGATAAAATCGCCAAGTCCATTGTTCTCCGTAATAGTCAGCGTTCCATCCTGATAAACCCACCCGTCGCCTTCCTCGTAGTCGCTTTCGGCAAGGGACAGAGAAGGTGTTGCAATCAATGTCATTACCAGAAATACAATCATCAATAATTTAGATCTTTTCACGGCTGTTCCTCCCAATCGTAGTTCGGTCGAATCACATATGTTACGACCTGTCCAGAATGTTCTCTGTAGTACGCTCCGTCATCCTGAATATTAAATGCAGGATACTCATTAGTTACATCTTTTGAAACACCGCTGGCTTCAATGACTTCAGGCCAATAAGTTTTTGTCTCTGAATCATACATCATATTGCCTGTAACAATAGCTACATGTGCATCCTGCTTCATGTTGCTCGGATCCGCATAAAAAATCAAATCGCCTTTTTGTAAATATTGAATCTGTGAACTTATCTCATGGTCGTATACTACACTTCCATATTCCGGATTGCTCCGAAAATCTGCTGACATACCATACTTGCACGTTTTATGTATGCCATTACCAAAAGGCAGCTTTGACCCAATCTTTTCACACATATCAACGACTAATCCAGAGCAATCATATCCCTTCGTTCCAAATCTTCCTTCGTTACTGTATGGTGTATGAATCTTACTTATTGCTAAATCAACAACTTGTTTCGCCAGCATCGCCCTGTTTGAGAGAGCCTCTCTCAATCCCGCTTTTAGCGACAAGAAATGTGTCGGCGTTGATGTCACTATCGGTGTAGGTGTCAGATCAGGACTCGGTGTCGGAGTAATTCTGGGCGTTTTAGTCGGCAGTTCAGTTTCAAATGTAATCATTTGTGGGGTGCTACTAGGTTTTGAATCAGACTTATGTTCTTCATGACCAATAAAGCCTACACCAACATTCGCCGTCACATTTCCAATAGCTTTAGTAGGTTTATTCGATTTAGGAGCTACAGCAGCACCTACGCTTCCTGACGCTTTCCCAAGTGGCTTCTGTTTGTATTCCTCTTTCAGCATATTTAATTTTTGCTTCAATCCGCTCGCTTGTAAAGAGGGAGAAATTGAGGAATTTGTGCTCGCATTCTGAATGTTTTGAGCCAGAACCTGAACCGCTTTCGCGGACAACAAAGAAGGAGCTTGGACGGGAGAAGCTTGCGCTGCGGCATTCTCCTGTGCCTGATTATGATCCTTCAGAACACTAAGAGGAACATTCGCGTTCAACAGCGACCATTGATCTTGATCATTCAGCCCACTGGATTTCATCTCACGAAGTTGCTGCTTTGTGCTCATGCCTTCCCATTTTGCGAAGGGGAAATCGCGCGGGAGTTTACTGACGAGATTCGCTTGCACAATTTGTTCTTTTGTCAGGATGGGAATCTCGCCTGCTCTATAGAGCACGCCGCCTTTGGAAATACTGTCGGTCAGGTTATTATTTAACAACTTGTTACGCATGTTTATATCCTCCTATGCGTTTTCTTGAGGATACAACAGGATTGCTGTAGAAAATTATAAGAATTCGCGCTCGGACGAATTCTAAGAATTCGCCAAAGCCGGAGTTCTTACAATTTCTAACCCCCATTATACCGAACAAACGTTCCGACTTCACGTGACAATATTGTAAAGAAAACAAAAAAACGAGCCGCACCCTGTCGGGTGCAGCTCAGAACGTTCAAGTGCTTTAACTTTTACTTTCTCGATCTGCCCTTGTTGCGCTTCTTGGCGCCGATGGTGCCGGGCTTTGCTTTTGATGCGCGCTCCAGCGCTTCCTCGCCGGAGAGCTTGCGAATCTCGTCCCGCAGCTTCGCCGCGTGCTCAAACTCCAGCTCGCGTGCCGCCGCGCGCATTTCTTCGGTGAGCAGCTTAACCCGCGCCGCCTTTTCCTCCGCGCTCATGTCGTCGCCGATCTCCGCGACCTTCTTTGTGATGAGCAACGTCGCGCGAATCGCCTTCTTGATGCTCTGCGGCGTAATGTTGTGTTCTTCGTTAAACGCCTTTTGAATCGTTCTTCTGCGGTCGGTTTCGTCCATGGCGAATTTCATGCTGGGCGTGATCACGTCCGCATAGAGGATAACCCTGCCTTCCACGTTTCGCGCTGCTCGGCCGATGGTCTGCACGAGGCTCGTGGACGATCGCAAAAAGCCTTCCTTATCCGCGTCTAGAATCGCGACAAGCCCCACTTCCGGCAAATCCAATCCTTCACGAAGCAGGTTAATCCCCACCAGCACGTCGAAATCGCCCAATCGCAGATCGCGAATGATCTCCATGCGCTCGATGGTCTCGATGTCCGCATGCATATAGCGCACCTTGATGCCCATGCCGTCGAGATATTCGGTCAAGTCCTCCGCCATGCGCTTGGTCAGCGTGGTCACCAACGTGCGGTAACCTTTCTGCGATTGGAGTCGAACCTCCCCAAGCAGGTCGTCAATCTGTCCTTTAACGGGTCGAACCTCCACTTCCGGGTCGATTAGTCCCGTCGGACGAATGATTTGCTCCACAATCTGTGTAGAGCGCTTCAATTCGTATTCGGCGGGCGTGGCGGAGACGCAGATCATCTGCGGAATTCTCGCCTCAAACTCCGGAAACTTTAAGGGTCGGTTATCAAACGCGCTCGGAATACGGAAGCCGTAATCCACGAGTGAGGTCTTGCGCGCAAGATCGCCGCGATACATCGCTCCAATCTGCGGAATCGTCACATGGCTTTCGTCCACGATCAACAGAAAATCTTTCGGAAAATAGTCGATCAGCGTAAACGGCGGCTGGCCCGGCTTCCGCCCGTCAAAATAGCGGGAATAGTTCTCGATGCCGCTGCAATAACCGATCTCACGCATCATCTCGATGTCGTACTGCGTGCGCTGCTCAATTCTCTGCGCCTCAATCAGTCGATCCATACGCTTGAATTCGTCGCGACGCTCCAGCGCGTCGTTCCAGATGGTGTCGATCGCTGCTTCCAGCTTTTCGCGGCTCGTGGCATAGTGTGACGCAGGGAAGATTGCGACATGCGCACGCTCACCCAGCAGCTCGCCCGTGAGCGAGTTGACGTCCATAATGCGCTCGATTTCGTCGCCGAAGAATTCAACGCGGATCGCCGTGCCCGCACTTGAGATCGGAAAGATATCCAGCACGTCGCCGCGCACACGGAATGTTCCGCGCGAAAAATCGATGTCGTTGCGCTGAAACTGAATGTCGACGAGCTTTCGCGTGATCTCATCCCGCGCAACCTGCATGCCTTTTCGCAGCGAAACGGAGAGGCGCATATACTCCTCCGGATCACCCAACGCATAGATGCAGGAGACGGAGGAGACGATGATCACATCCCGCCGCTCGTTGAGCGAGCTCGTTGCGCTGTACCGCAGGCGATCGATCTCCTCGTTGATATCCGTGGTCTTTTCGATATAGGTATCGGACGCGGGAATGTACGCTTCCGGCTGATAATAATCGTAATAACTCACGAAATACTCCACTGCGCTGTCGGGAAAAAACTCCCGAAACTCGGAGCAGAGCTGCGCCGCGAGGGTTTTGTTGTGCGCGATGACCAGCGTGGGCTTTTGCACGCGCTCGATCACCTTCGCCATGGTGTAGGTTTTGCCGCTGCCGGTGACGCCAAGCAGAACCTGCGCCTTGTCCCCGCGCAGCACACCTTCCGACAGACGATCGATCGCCTGCGGCTGGTCGCCCGCGGGTTCATATTCGGATACCAGTTTAAACTCGTTCATTGAATTTCGTAGACGACGGTCTTTCCGTCGATTCGGTGGGCATAGATATATTCCCGCGCTTCTTCGTGCGCCGGGTGCTTGTCGTAGACTGCGATGGCGTCAAGGTCGGCAAAGGTACACGTCAGCGCGAGGTCATAGCTTCGCGCGCCGTTGTGCCAGATGTCCGCGCCCGTTTCCATCGAGAGGATTTCGGGGATCTTGCCCACCATGCCGTGCAGCTTTTCGATGACGGTCGGCAGGCATTCTTGCGGATCACGAAACTTGAAGAGAACGATGTACTTGAGCATAGCGGGCGCTCCTTTCGCGTTGTGTGTGAAAAAAAGTTAAAACTCGAAATCGACCGTTGCGGTTGCCGTGCGGTGCGCCTTGATGTATGCGCGGGCTTTCTCGTGCTCGGGATGATGGTCGTAGATCGCGAGGTCTTCCTTGGTGTCGAAGGTAACGATCAGCGCAAGGTCAAAGCTACGCTCGCTGTGCTTAAAATCGCGTCCGGTCTCGATGGTGCGGATCTGCGGCACGGTGTCCTTCAGCGCGAGGAGCATTTCGCTGGCAACGGGTGCCTGCTCGTCCGGATTTTCGAACTTGGTGAATACGATATGCTTGATCATGTTGGTTCTCCTTTGTTAACTAGATAATTCTATACTTTCTCGATCAAAAAACCTTGATCACAATTGCGTAATTTTAAAAATTCTCCTGACAGGCGAGCATCAGCGAATCCTCCGCCTTAGCCAAACCTTGCTTTTGATTCCACTCGATAGCGATGAACGCATCCAGCATCTTCACAAGCTGCGGATAGCTTCTCTTCTTCGCGCTGGCGGCCGCCTTTTGCACGGGATACGGCTTCATGCCGAGCAGCTGCGCCGTCTGTGCCTCCGTCTTTCCGCGCAGGAGGCATTGCTTGACGTTGAGCACGTTTCGCACATTGCGCGAAAACAGCGTGGCGAGGCCCATCGCGCTCTCGGAAGGATCGTTGAGCAGTTTGGCAAGCTCGCGCATGCCGTCCCGTTTGTTTCCCGCCCAGAGTTTGTCCATAATGCCGAACACCTGCACCTCGCTTGGTTTACGGACGCAAACCTCCACCGCCTTGGTGGTTACGCGGTTACCGAAGCCGACATAAGCGCCGAGCTGCAAGAGCGTGTTTTCCAGCGCGGCAAGGTCTGCGCCGAGATACTCGATCATCCGGTTTGCGGCGGACTCGTCCAGAACGATTCCGTTTTCCTTCGCGCGCTTTTGCAAAAACTGATTGATCTGTGTGTTGGAGAGCGGGTCGAAGCTGATGGCGCGATCTAACCCAACAATCGCCTTATACAGCGGGTTTGTCAGCGGGGGTTTACCCGGGCGAACGAACACGAGCGCCGTCGATTCCGGCACGGACTTGACATAGCCTTCCAGCGCGTTTGCGGTATCCGCGTCAAACTCCTGCACGACCACCACGCGCAGATCGTCAAAAAACGGCATCGTCTCCGCCGCCGCCTGAATCTCCGCAGACGAGGGTGAAGTGAGCACCGTGGTGTTCATGTCCCGCAAATCGGGATTGGTGCGCTCGACGACGGCCCGAATGCCTTTTCTCAGGCTATATGGGTCCTCGCCGCAAAAATAGTATACCCCGCCGAGCGGGCCGCCGCCCAGCAGAGATTTCATGAAAGTCATGCCGTCCATGGGGTTTATTATACCATCCCTTACACGTCTTGCAAACGATTGTTCTTAATATTTGGGAGAGAAAGACGGTAGTTTCTTCTTCTTTTCTGAAGAAAAGAAGCAAAAGACTTCAAATGCGATCTGATGCACATTTGTTCGTCTGAAATAAGTATGGTGTTAATCTTACAATTCGCATCCACAAAGTTATCCACACACTGGGGATAACTCTGTGGACAAGTGTGGATAAAAATGAGCCAGAAGAGAATTTTCTTATAAAACCAACGTTTTTTCGCGCAAAAGAAATCCATCCGACCAAACGGTTGTTCACCAAATGCACAGAGTTATCCACAGTGTTCCGATCAAATTGTAGGAAAGAGCGTTATAACAGCAACCAGGCGAGCACCGAAGCATCCAGCATCAAAACGGCGCAAAACGTACGCGTCTTCCAGCTCCGTAAAAACAACCGCGAGGCGAACACCATCGCCGTAATCCACAGTAGATAAGCAATCGCGTTTGGCGCGGGCAGCGTTACCGAGACGCTTCCGCCGGCGCGCGCCACAGCAAGGATCACATCCAGCGCGAGGCGCGCCACCCAACACACAAGATTGCCCAGCGGCAGCCAGACGTAGGAGAGCAGCACACCGACGAAAGCAGGAATTAAAAACACGCCGGAGATGGGAATCACAAACAGGTTGGTTACGAGCGAGAGTAATTGCGCCTGCCCGAAGAAATAACAGCTGGTCGGCAAGGTTCCGATCACCACCGCGGCGGAGGCACCGATGAGCCCCGCCGCCGTAGAGCCGAGGCGCATCAGCGGCTTTTGAAAGATGGGAGCTAGCAGAATCATCGACAGCACGGCGACAAACGAAAGCTGAAACCCCGCGTTCCAGAGCGCGTAGGGGTTGTAAAGCAAAATCAACATAAACGAAGCGGAGAGCGCGCTGATTGCATCCAGCCGCCGCCGGAGCGGAAACGCGAGTAGGCCGATGGTCAGCATGATGCCGCTGCGCACCACGGGCGGAGAAAACGCGGTAATTGCGGCATACAGCGCGCAGAAGATCGCAACTGCGGCAAAGCGTACCCAGGCGTTTCTGCGAAAGAGAAGCGAAAACGCAACCGCAAGCAGGGACACATGCAGACCGGAGACCGAGAGCAGGTGCGCGATGCCCGTGTTTCGAAAGGCGGTCAACATCTCATCGTCAATGTCCGACGTATCACCCAGCATCATACCCTTCGCCTCTCCCGGCGCGTTGGGAAAGAGCGCGGCGATTCGATTGCCGATATTCTCCCGCAATTCAAGCAACCGACCAAAACCATCCTGCGGGGATTGCCAGAGCGATTGCGCTTTTCCGCTGGCAAACGCGACGGCAAACACCTTTTGATAGCGGTCGTTGAGACGGTATTTCTCGGCGGACAAAACGACATCCGCCTTGGTTGAGATCACCTGCCCGTAAGCGGGCGCTTCCGCAAATCCGGCAAATAAACGCAGTCTGCCCGGTATCGATTCGCCGTTGAGCGTTGCGTCCGCAAGATACACGCGATAACCGCCGCCTTCCCGCACCTCCGGTGTTTCACAGATTCTGCCCTGCACAACACCGCTCCCGACGGGAACGGACGCGGGCGCCGCGAGAGCCACGCGCAAGAATCCCAGCGCCATGCACACAAAGAACACGGCGAACATCGCCTTTTTTAGGATACGCGAGGCCAACGCGCAGGTGAGTGAAATCAGCGCCGTGGGCAATGCGATTTGGAGCGAGAACCCGTCGCCAATCAATAGCCCGAACAGCAGTCCGATAGCGGCCACGGTAACCGGGCGCGCGTGAAACAACGGCGGCTTTTTTGCAGCCGTGTCCGGCGCGCTTTGCGCGGATAAACTCGATTGGTTCGGTTGATTTTCCTGCGACATCGGGTTGAGTTAACCATAACCATTGGCGTTTGTCAACCGCGTATGCCGCCCGCGGTTGAAGGAAGATATGCACGGGTGTTATACTACATATGATATAAGAATTTTCTCGCGATTCATTCGCGGGCGGACAGGAATGAGCAATACATGAAATGGCTGGAAATCTGCGTCTACACCACCGACGCGGGACTGGACGCGGTGACGTTTGCGTTCTCCAACGCGGGACTCGATCAGGTGAGCATCGAGGAGAGCCACGAACGCGCGATGGCGTTTTTAAACGAGCGCGTCGTCTACTGGGACTATGCGGACGCGGACAAAGTCGGCGTAGACGAACCCTGCGTGAAAGCGTATGTCGCGGATGTGCCGGAGAGCCTGCCCGTGGTCGAAGATGTCAAGCGCAGCATCGCGCAACTGCGCGCGAGCGACCTTGGCTACGACGCGGGGTCTCTTTCCGTCGTGGTCAACCGCATGGACGACGCGGACTGGGAAAACAACTGGAAAGCCTACTATAAACCGCTCAAAATCGGAAAGCGGCTCTATGTGCTGCCCTGCTGGATTGAGGAAGCAGCGCCGGAAAACCGCGTGACGCTCAAGCTCGATCCCGGCGTGGCCTTTGGCACCGGCGAGCACCACACGACAAGGATGTGTCTGGAATTGTTGGAAACCGTCGTCAAACCCGGCGACAACATGCTCGATCTCGGCTGCGGCAGCGGGATTCTCTCCGTCGCCAGCGTGCTGCTGGGAGCTTCGCACGCCGTCGCGGTAGACATCGACCCCGTTGCGGAGCACGTTGCCCTCGAAAACGCCGCGATGAACGGAGTAACCGCCGCGCAGTACGACGTGCTGATCGGGGACGTGCTCTGCGACGAAAAGCTGCAAACGAGCATTCAGCGCGGCTACGACGTGGTGGCGGCTAACATCGTCGCGGGAGTCATCATAGCGCTTGCGCCGTTTGCGAAAACCTGCTGCAAGCCGGGCGCTCCCTTTATCGTCTCCGGCATCATCGACGAGCGGGAGGACGAGGTCAAACAGGCGCTGATCCGCGCGGGCTTTGCGATTGAGGAAATTCTGCGCAGTGAAGGCTGGGTCGCCATGCTGCTGCGGGCTTAGTCGCACAATAATTATTAGAATAAGGACGATTCATGCGCCGATTTTTTTGCGAAGCCATCACGAATACCACCGCCGTCATCACGGGTGACGACGCGCACCACATCGCCCGCGTGCTCCGCATGAAGACAGGGGACGCGCTCTCGCTCTGCGACGGCGCGGGCAACGAATACGACGCGGTGATCACCGGAATTACGCAGGACGCGATTTCCTGCGCGGTTGGCGAACAGCGCGCGAGCGAGGCGGAAAGCCCCGTAAAAGTCACTCTGTTTCAATGCCTGCCCAAGACGGGCAAGATGGAGCTGATCGTGCAAAAATGCACGGAGCTCGGCGTTTTTGCCGTCGTTCCAACGCTCTCCGCGCGCTGTGTCGTGGTGCCAAACAAGGATTACGACAAAAAACGCGAGCGCTACAACCGCGTGGCGTTGGAGGCGGCAAAGCAGAGCCGCAGAGGGATGATCCCGTCTGTTTTGCCATTGACCGAACTGAAAAAGATCGACGTGAAAGCGTTTGATCTGTTTTTGATCGCATACGAAGATGAAACCACCGTCTCCCTCAAGCAGGCGCTGCGCGCGGCGAAATCTGCGCAGACCATCGCGCTCATGATCGGGCCCGAAGGCGGGCTGGAGGAAAGCGAAGTCGCGCTCTTAACGAAAGCCGGAGCCGTCAGCGTCTCCCTCGGTAAGCGCATTTTGCGCACGGAGACGGCTGGGCTAGCGATGCTTGCGCAAACGCTTTATGAGGTCGAAGAATGATGAGAAGAGCCAATTTCCTCTCGTGTAGAATACAAAAGGTAATCCTATGAAAGTTGCTCTGACCACCCTCGGCTGCAAAGTGAATCATTACGAGACGGAAGCCATGCGCGAACTCTTTGTGCAGGACGGTTGGGAAATCGTCAATTTTTCCGATCTCGCGGACGTTTATGTGATCAACACCTGCACGGTGACGCAAACGAGCGATACAAAATCCCGCCAGATGATCGCGCGCGCGCACCGGATGAATCCAAGCGCGCTCGTCGTCGCCGTCGGCTGCTATGCGCAGACCGCGCCGGAAGCGGTCGCAAGTCTGGAGGGCGTGGGCCTCGTCATCGGCACCAGCGGGCGAAAAGAGATTGTCTCGCGCGTGAACGACGCGCTCGCTTCCCGCGCGGACGAAAGCTACATTTCGCCGCTCTACGAAATGCGCGAGTTTGAGCCGCTCTCCGCCGTGCGCGATTCGCGCACCCGCGCTACGCTCAAGATTCAGGACGGCTGCGTCAACTTCTGTTCCTATTGCATTATCCCCTATGCGCGCGGGCCGCTGCGCTCCCGCCCGCTGGACGAAATCTCGACGGAAGTAGAGATGCTTTCGCGCGAAGGGTACAAAGAGATCGTGCTCACCGGCATCCACCTCGCGAGCTACGGGCGCGATCTCGCAAATCAAGACGTCACCTTGCTCGACGCGATTGCGCGAGCGAGCGAACCCGGCGGCATACGCCGCATCCGCTTAGGTTCGCTGGAACCGCTGTTTGTTACGGAAGCGGTGACAAAGTCGCTTTCAAAAAACCCGAAGATTTGCCGGCAGTTCCATCTCTCTCTTCAGAGTGGTTCCAACACGGTACTTTTGCGCATGAACCGTAAATATACGGCGGAAGAATATCTATACGCGGTCTCTCTCTTACGAAAGTACATGCCGGATTGCGCCGTCACCACAGACGTAATCGCGGGTTTTGCGGGCGAAACGCAGGAGGAGCATCAAGAGACGCTCGACTTTTGCGAGCGGGCGGCATTCGCGCGGATGCACGTGTTTCCCTTTTCGCTTCGCAAAGGTACCAAGGCGGAGAGCCTGCCCAATCATCTGCCAAAGGCGGTCAAAGAGGCGCGGGCTAGAGAGCTGATCGCGCTCGGAAAACGCCTCACGCACGCGTATCTATCCGCGCAGATCGGCAGCGTGGTCGAGGTGCTTGCGGAGAGCGACGGCGCGGGTTACAGCGGCAACTATATCCGCGTGAAAACGGACGCGCCGGAAGGCGAGATCGACCGCATCCGCATCGACGGGTTTAAGGACGAAACCGCGTTCGGCACGCAGCTGGATTCATCCGATGAACCTGCAACAACAATTGCTTTTCACCTCGCGGAGAGGTTAAAATAGGGCAAAGGAGTTGAGAAATTTGAGCAACTGCATCTTTTGCAAGATCGTAGCAGGGGAAATTCCCTCCAAAAAAGTGTATGAGGACGATGTGGTGGTCGCCTTCCACGACATCGAGCCGCAGTCTCCCGTGCATGTGCTCGTCGTGCCGAAAAAACATATTTCCGGCGTCAACGAACTCACGCAGGAAGACGAAGCCATCGTTGGTCACGCCTATGGCGTCATCAGTAAACTCGTCAAGGAGTTGGGCGTTGACCAGACCGGCTATCGCGTGGTCGTCAACAGCGGAAAAGACGGACAGCAGAGCGTGCCGCATCTACATTTTCATGTGCTCGGCGGAAGGCTGCTTGCCTGGCCTCCGGGTTGATGGGCGCATTCCGTTTTATGAAGGGTGTATGCCCTTCTTTTTTTGTTATAATTAACTGATAGTTGAGAAAAAACACTTAAAATATGACACGCAAGCGGAAAAACGCCATGTTAAAAATAAATCACAACGTCGTCGTTCAAAGTGTGATACGATAAGATATATCGACACACGAGAGGAAGCACTCCCGCATGCCATTAACGCTTGGAACACGGCTGCTGCGCATGCAGCTTCGGCTGACAAAGCCCATCGCACGATTCGCCACCATTGAGGATGCGCGAAGGGCACAGGATCAGCTGGGTCGCATGACGACTGAAATACTAAAGACCAAAGTCAACTTCGAGCCGGTAGCGTTTGAACGCTTTACCGCCAGTTTTGCCAACTCCTTCTCCTGTGAAGAGCCCTGCGACCGCGCGGTACTATATCTGCACGGCGGCGGCTATACCGCGGGCGGACTGGACTACGCAAAAGGATTCGGCGCGCTGCTCGCCTCCCAAACACGGGTTTCCGTGCTCTGCGTGGCGTATCGTTTAGCGCCGGAGCACAAGTTTCCCGCGGCGCAGGACGACGCGATGGAAGCCTACCAATACCTGCTCGATTCCGGCTACAAACCGGAGCATATCGCCATTGCGGGCGAGAGCGCAGGCGGCGGCCTCGCGCTGAGTCTGGTTCTCCGCATCCGCGATGAGGGAAGGCCCATGCCGGCCTGCATCGTTGCGATTTCGCCCTGGGCGGATCTTACGCTCTCCGGCTCGTCCTATAACAACAACG
The DNA here is from genome assembly GCA_963665375.2 of Christensenellaceae bacterium. Lineage (GTDB taxonomy): Bacteria > Bacillota > Clostridia > Christensenellales > CAG-138 > UBA7703. Next base: position 197,513 of record CAXXUL010000004.1, on the reverse strand, counting down.
TTCGCCTGGATCCGACGCTGGTTCGCGAATCGCTGGCGTATTATGTGATCGCCTATGCAGCAGGGCACGAGGATGAAGCGTATGTTTCGCCCGTGCTGGGTGATTTCACCGGTTTTCCGCCGACGCTGCTGTTTGCGGGCAGCGACGAAATCCTGCTCTCGGACGCAAAGACCGTCCATAGGCTGCTGAAAAAGGCGAACGTGGAGAACAAGCTCGTCGTAGAGGAAGGCATGTGGCATGTCTATCCGCTCTATGGCACGCCGGAAGGAAAACGCGCGGTGGAAGAGATGTCCGCGTTTATCCGCACCCGCATCGGGCTGGATCGCCTCAATTTTGCAGAGGGAACGACACCTCCTGCCAAATAAAAAGGACACGCTATGTCAAGTAACAAGAAACCGACCAAATGGATGAAGCTGGACAACGCGGCGCTCATCTACCCCGCGACGATGAACCGCAACTGGACGGCGCTCTTTCGCCTCTCCGCGACACTCACAGAACCCATCGACGAGGATATTTTAGAGGTTGCGCAAAAGCGCACGCTTCGCCGCCTGCCGTGGTTTGCATATCGGCTCAAGCGCGGACTATTTTGGTTTTATCTGGAACACAGCGTCGATCTGCCCAAGATCGAACAGGACGTCGCCAACCCCTGCGTCCGCATGCGCCTCAACGAAAACGACGGCTTCTGCATGCGCGTGCGCTATTATCAAAACCGGATCGCGGTAGAGTTCTTTCATGTGCTGACCGACGGAACGGGCGGACAGGTGTTTCTGCAAACGCTGGTCGCGGAGTATCTGCGCCTGAAATACAGCGTGAACATTCCCAGAGGCGATAAAATTTTGGACTGCTCCGAAGAGCCGAAGCCGGAGGAGGCGGAGGATAGCTTCGCCGTGTATTCCGGCAAGATCACGCAGACGCGTAAGGAAGTCAAAGCGTACCACATCAAGGGAACCGACGAGCGCAACGGCTTTGTCCACATCATTACCGGTTCCATGAACGCGGACGACGTGCTCGCAAAAGCGCGCGAAAAAGGAGTCAGCGTAACCGAATACCTCACCGCCGCGCTAATTCTCTCGGTCGACGCCATTCAGCGCAGAAAAGTACCGAGCATTCATAAATATAAGCCTGTCAAGCTCTCGGTGCCGATCAATTTAAGAAACGTGTTTCCCAGCAAGACGCTGAGAAACTTCGCCAACTATGTCAATCCCGGCATCGACCCGCGACTTGGTGAATACACCTTTGACGAGACGCTGAACATCGTGCATCACACCATGGCGATGGAAGTAACGAAAAAGCTGCTCAACGTCAAGATCACCACAAATGTCCGATCGGAGCAAAACACCGTGTTGCGGCTGACCCCGCTGTTCATCAAGAATATGGCGCTTAAGTACGTCTATTCGCAGGTGGGCGACGTGCTCTCCTCCACCACGATCAGTAACCTCGGCGTAGCCAAATTGCCGGAGGAGATGGCGCAGTATGTGCGGCGTATGGACTTTATATTAGGCCCGCTGGCGGATAACCGCGTGTGCTGCGCCGCGTTGACCTATCGCGGAAGACTTCGCATCAACTTCACACGAACGATCGCCGAACCCTGGCTGGAGCGGGAGTTTTTCACGCGCCTCGTCAAGCTCGGCATCCCCGTGAAGGTAGAGAGTAACCAGAGAGAGTAAACGCGGGCTTACCCGCCGAAAGATAGCATCGAGTTCGCACCCATTGCGGAGGAATAAATTATGAGTTATTGCGTCAACTGCGGCGTAGAGCTGCAAAAGAGTGAACCCCGCTGTCCGCTCTGCGGCACGGAGGTCATCAACCCGAACGAAATGAAGGAAGAGAAACCCATTCGCCCGTATCCGGCGCATGTGGAGCACCTCGACAAGAGCGTTGACCGGCGATATATCGCGTCGTTTATCTCGCTGTTGCTGTTGATTCCGCTCTTTACCGCGATGCTTGCAAATGTTTTAGTGAGCAAGCAACTGACCTGGAGCTATCTGGTGCTCGGCGGCGAGCTGGTGCTGTTTACGGTCTTTTTACTACCGACAATTGCGCGCATGCCGAAGATTCTGTATGCGGTGATCGACGCAACCGCGGTTGGCATTCTGCTGCTGCTCATTCGCCTGCTGACCCATAGCAGCTGGAATTGGTTCTTGTTACTGGGGCTTCCAATTACTGTGCTCACCGCCGTGATGTGCTGGTTCTTTGCGTTGATGACATCCCCCAAGTGTAAGATTCCGGTGCTGATTCGCTTTACTTTTGCGCTGACCTGCGTTGGTCTTCTGGTCGTCGCCATCGAGTTCCTGATCGGGCTGTATCAAAACGCGATCGCCTGGCCGACTTGGTCACTCTATGTGCTATTCCCCTGTCTCGTGCTGGCGAGCTCACTGTTGATTCTCAACCGCAGGGCAAGGGTAAAAGAAGAGATCCGAAAGAGGTTTTATTTCTAAATCAAGATTTATGATAGACGCAAAAGAACCGCCGAAGGATAGCTTTCGGCGGTTCTTGTTTTGTATCGTTCAGTTATTCTTCTTCCGGTTTGGCTTCGGTCTCGGCCTTCGGTTCTTCCGGTTTGGCTTCTTCATCCGGTTTTACGGCATCTTCCAAAGCTTCGGCTTTGTCTTTCTTTTTCTTCTTTGGCTCATCCTCCACCGGAATCGGCAGATCGAGCACGGTCTTCTTCAGCGCGCCGAACTTGACGAGCAGCAACAGCGCCACGCCGCCCGCGAAGACGAAGAGGCTGATAAACTGGCTTGTGGACAGCGCGCCTACCGCGCCGCGCTCGTCGCTGCGGAAAAACTCAATCACAAAGCGCCATATGCCATAGAGCACCATGTACCAGCCGGACACCGTACCAAACGGCTTTTTCTTCGTTAACCGCCAGACGAGGAACGCGCAGAGCAGGAACAGAAACACGCTCTCCATGAGCTGCGTCGGCAACAGCGGAACCCCCGCCGGAGCGGCGCCGCCCGCAGGGAAGGTGATCGAAATCGGTGTTTCGCACTCCATGCCATAGCAGCAGCCCGCGAAGAAGCAACCGATGCGTCCAAACGCGTGCCCAAGCACCAGCGCTGGAATAAAGTAGTCCGTCAGGGAGAAGAACGGCAGCTTCTTGATCAACGAATAGATCGCAACGCCGCCAAGGCCGCCGATCAGCGCGCCGTAAAACACGAACCCTTCCCGCAGGGTATGCAGGAGATAGCTCGGATCGGCGATGATTTGATCGATCTCAACCAACCAAAACAGCACCTTCGCGCCAATAAAGCCCATAATGATGGCCCAAAGCGCGGCGGAGAGCGCCTGATCTTCCGAAAAACGCGTGTGCTTTCTCGCAAAACCGAGAAGGACGAACGCGGCGAGCATGCCCAACGCGGACATCACGCCATACATAGGAATCGTCAGCCCGAGAGCCTGAAAAGATGGTAACATATTGCTCCTCATGAGTCAGATTTGAACAAAACGGAGTGGGTTAACCTCTCCGGCTAAAGCATCAGGATCGCATCAATAAAACACGTGCGGAAAACCGTTTACACGCACGACGTTGGCAAACACGACGAAGCCAAACACGATCACAAGAACCGTTACGATGATCGTCAGAATGCCAAGCACGAGGCCGACGATGCTGGTGACATAACCCGCGGTGTTCATGCTGTTTTCCTTGAAGCCGTGCGCCTCCGCAAATTTGCGGTTGGAGCGGCTCATGGTCAGGCCAACGATGGCAAGCACGAGACCGATGATCGGGAACCAGGTGACAATCAGACTCACGATGCCGAGCACCATTGCGGTGACGGACTGCTTGTTGTGGGACTGCTGTTCGGGTGTTAAGGGAGCGGTATACGAATCCATAAACTGCGCCTCCTGTCATAATTTCGTATTTCTGTCCGCGGGATGGGTTTCAAAAAAGACGCCTTTGGACGAAGCAAATTGTATCACGATTTTTTGGTGGCGTAAAGCGAGGGGAAGTAGGTTGAATTGGCTGGAAAGCAAAGGTTTCATTAGCTCCACAACTCGAAAAAAGGATTTCTATCAGTTTATTCAGTTTATATAGGTAATTGAGCAATGGAATTGAATCAAACCAGAAAGTTTGACCAACTACGCATAAGTAAATATAATGAACAAGTAGAATTTATTGGTGTTGAGGGGATAGCAGCGAAATCTTATGATGCTTGAACACGCAGTTTTAAATACCGAAAAGTATATTAATTCTAAGAAAAAAACCGAGCGAAAAAAAATCGGACAGTTCTTTACTTCTAAAGAAACTGCTCATTTTATGTCGAAAATGTTTTCTATCCCTGAATCTTCTATCGTATCGGTTCTTGATCCCGGAGCTGGTACTGGCATTTTATCAATTGCTTTGATAGAACGGTTACAACATTATGATCATATTGAAGAGATAAATCTGACTTGTTATGAAAATGATCCGGAAGTAATTGATGTATTGCGAGAAAACTTGAGTTTTGCGAGCTGCGCTTCTACGAAAAAGCTTCAGTATAATATTATCCAAGAAAATTATGTAACAAGCCAAATGGATGATTTTAATCATTCAATTTTTTCTGCTAGGGACACAAGAAAGTTTGATCTAGTAATCGGAAATCCGCCCTACAAAAAAATCTCCAAAGATGCAAGCGAAGCAATTGCTATGCCTCGCATTTGCTATGGTGCACCGAATCTATACTTCCTTTTTGCTGCTATGAGTCTTTACAATCTGCGAGATCATGGCGAAATGGTTTATATTATGCCAAGGTCTTGGACGTCAGGGAATTATTTCAAAGCTTTTCGAGAATACTTGCTTTCAGAAGGAAAGTTAATTTCTATGCATTTGTTTAATAGCAGAGATAAAGTGTTCGAGCAAGAAAGCGTTCTACAAGAAACAATAATCGTCAAGGTGCGCAAACAAACTGATAACACTAATACCATCGAAATCACGTCATCTCACTCAAATAATGATTTTGAAGAAATATCGTGTATTCACGCTGCTTATGATACCATTGTTTCTGAACCAGAAAAATATGTTTACCTTGTAACCACTGAGGATGAACTGGTAACACTAGCTTCATTACGTAAGTTTGTAAATACTTTGCCATCAATAGGTATACGGATGAAGACAGGCCTCACTGTTGACTTTAGGTGCAAAGATTTATTGAGAAATGCCCCAGGTGAGCATATAGTACCCTTGTTCTACTCTCAGCATATAAAAGAAGGACTGATTGTTTTCCCTGCCAATAGAGAATTCGAGTATATAGTTGACGATCAACCGGGTTTGCTCCAAAGTAATAGAAATTATCTCTTTGTAAAGCGCTTTACCTCAAAAGAGGAAAAGCGACGGCTTCAATGTGGGATTTATCTTTCTAGAAATTTCCAAAGTTACTCTGTAATAAGTACGCAAAATATGATTAACTTCATTGACGCAGTCAGCTGTGATGGCTTAAGCGAAGATATGGTTTACGGTTTATTTGCAATCATGAATTCAACAATTTATGACACTTACTACCGTCTCTTGAACGGATCAACACAAGTCAACTCCACTGAGATAAATGCTATGCCCGTTCCATCCGCTTTACAAATTCAAAATATGGGAAAAAAGCTACGTACTATTGGAAAGCTCTCCGTGCAAGTATGCGATCAAATAATTAAGGAGACAATTTATGAGCAAGATTGAGGACGCGAAAAATATTCTGAAAGCCGTAGGTATGCCATCTGCTCAGCAATCTGATATATGTGCCTTTACGCTTTTAGCTTTATCAAATATAACTGAATCAGAAGCATGGAATACAGCTTCTTCTTCTTGGATTCGGATTCATGATATTCTAGAGTTTAATCGCGAAAAGTTCGGTGTTAATTATGCCGAAAATTCTCGCGAAACATTTCGAAAGCAAGCATTACACCATTTTAGGAACGCAGCATTAATAGAGGACAATGCAAAACCAACAAACTCTCCAAATTATCGTTATCGGTTAACAAATGAAACTCAAGCCTTAATTCGTTCATACGGTTCAGCATCTTGGGAAGCCGAACTAGCGGAGTTTTCGAAGAATCATCAAACGCTTATTGATATGTATGCTTCAAAGAAAGCAGTTCAAAAAATGCCAGTGCAGATTAATGGTGAAGACTATACTTTTTCAACAGGCGCCCACAACTTACTACAAATTGCAATTCTTAAAGAATTCGCTCCTAGATTTGCTCAAAATTGCATATGTCTATATGTTGGAGATACCGTCGAGAAAGACTTAGTAAAGAACTTAGATAAGCTTAGTACACTTGGTTTCGAAATAACGTTGCACGATAAAATGCCGGATGTTGTGCTTTATCGCGAAGATAAAAAATGGCTCTATTTCATCGAAGCCGTAACCTCTGTTGGTCCGATGGATCCAAAGAGGATTAGCGATATAAATACTTTGACAAGAAACGTTAAAGCTGGAAAAATATTTGTTACAGCCTTTCTTGACTTTAATACCTATAAAAAGTTCTCGACTTCTCTAGCATGGGAAACGGAAGTTTGGATTGCAGAAATGCCAGATCACATGATTCATCTAAACGGTGATAAATTTCTCGGGCCAAGATAAACGGCATAGAGATTCTGAGACATCTCTATATCCCTCCCAAGAATTGACAAACCACCTCAAAGAGGATATCCTACATATTTAGGATAGTTTCGGAGGATTTTGTTTCATGCAGGAACGTTACGACCCACAGGGTATTGAAGCCAAGTGGCAAAAAATCTGGGCGGACTCGCATTGTTTTGAGGCGATCACCGGCTCGGAAAAGCCCAAATATTTCCCGATGATCGAGTTTCCCTACCCCTCCGGGCAGGGTTTACACGTCGGCCATCCGCGGCCTTTTACCGCCATGGACGTCATCGCGCGCAAGCGCCGTCTTGAAGGCTACAACGTGCTTTACCCCATCGGTTACGACGCGTTCGGCCTGCCTACGGAGAACTATGCCATCAAGACCGGCATCCATCCGGCGAAGGTGACGCACGACAACATCATCCGCTTCCGCAACCAGCTGCAACGGCTTGGTTACTCGTTTGACTATTCCCGCGAGGTCAACACCACCGACCCCGACTACTATAAATGGACGCAATGGATTTTCCTCAAGTTCTTTGAGCAAGGGCTCGCCTACAAGGCGGAGATTCCGATCAACTTCTGCACGAGCTGCAAAGTCGGCCTCGCCAACGAAGAGGTGGTGGACGGCGTTTGCGAGCGCTGCGGCGGAGAAGTGGTGCGCATGGTGCGCTCCCAGTGGATGCTGAAGATCACGGCATATGCCCAGCGGCTGATCGACGACCTCGACACCGTGGACTATCTCGAAAAGATCAAAGCCCAGCAGATCAACTGGATCGGGCGCAGCGAAGGCGCGCTGGTCAACTTCACGCTCTCCGGATTGGACGAAAAGCTGACCGTGTTCACCACGCGTCCGGACACGCTCTTTGGAGCGACCTATATGGTCGTGTCTCCGGAGCATCCGCTCATCGAACAGTATCAGGACAAGATTAAAAACCTCGACGCGGTGCGCGCCTATCAAAAGGCCGCCGCGATCAAGAGCGATTTTGAGCGCAGCGAACTCGCCAAGGACAAGACCGGCGTTCCGCTGGAAGGCATCTACGCCATCAACCCCGTCAACGGAAAAGAGATTCCCGTTTGGACAAGCGACTATGTTCTCATGGGCTACGGCACGGGCGCGATCATGGCGGTTCCCGCGCACGACGAACGCGACTATGACTTCGCCAAGGTGTTCAACCTCCCGATTATCGAAGTGGTCGCGGGCGGCGACGTCGAAAAAGAAGCGTATACCGAGTGCTCCCACGGCAAGATGGTCAACTCCGGCTTCCTCGACGGCATGGAGGTCTCCGAAGCGATCCCCGCGATCATTGATTTCCTCGTGAAAAAGGGCATCGGCGAGCGCAAAGTGAACTTCAAGCTCCGCGACTGGGTTTTCTCGCGCCAGCGCTACTGGGGCGAACCCATCCCGCTCGTGTACTGCGAGCACTGCGGTTGGGTGCCGATTCCCTACGATCAACTCCCGCTGGAGCTGCCGATGCTGGACGACTTTACGCCCACCGACGACGGCAGCAGCTGCCTCGCCCGCGCGAAGGACTGGCTCCACACCACCTGCCCGAAGTGCGGCGGTCCCGCCACGCGCGAGGCGGACACCATGCCCAACTGGGCGGGTTCCAGCTGGTACTTCCTGCGCTACACCGACGCACACAACGACAAAGAATTCGCCTCCCGCGAGGCGCTGGACTACTGGACGCCGGTCGACTGGTATAACGGCGGCATGGAGCACACCACGCTGCATCTGCTGTATTCCCGCTTCTGGCACAAGTTCCTGTTCGATCTCGGCCTTGTTCCGACGAGCGAGCCATACATGAAGCGCACCAGCCACGGCATGGTGCTCGGCAGCAACGGCGAGAAGATGAGCAAATCCCGCGGCAACGTGGTCAACCCCGACGATTATATCCCGACGTTTGGCGCGGACAGCTTCCGTACCTACATCATGTTTATGGGCGCGTTTGACCAACCGATTCCGTGGAACGAACAGGGCACCCGCGGCTGCCGCCGTTTCCTCGACCGCGTTTGGGCGCTGCAGGACATGGTGGTCGGCACGGGAGATACCGACGCCGAGATGAAGAAGAAGGTTCACGCGACGATCAAGAAGGTCGGCGAGGACTACGAGCGCATGAAGTTCAACACCGCGATTGCGGCCATGATGGCGCTGACGAACGACTTCTATGCGCGCGGCCAACTCACGAAGGAAGAGCTGCACACGCTGGTGGTGCTGCTAGCGCCCGTTGCCCCGCACATCAGCGAAGAGATCAACGAAGCGCTGGGCTATACGCCGATGAAAGAGCAGTCTTGGCCGGTCTATGACGAGAGTGCGCTGGTCGAAGACGCCGTCGAGTACGGCATTCAGGTCAACGGCAAGGTGCGCGGCAGAGTTACGCTGCCCGCCACGCTGGACACGAAGGCCGTGGAAGAAGCGGCACTCACCTGCGAAGAGGTCAAGCCGCATCTCGAAGGCAAAACTGTTCGCAAGATCATCGTGGTCAAAAACATCGTCAACATCGTGGTTGACTAAACAAACGTTAGTAACGCAAGACGGCGCGGAGGAATCCGCGCCGTCGTCTTGTTTTGAGATTGATTATAACGCTTCTTTTTTCGCCAACCCGAACCCCGTCTTTTTATTGCAAACGATGATGGTCATGTATAGCAGCGCGATACAGGCCAGCAGGTAATAGGGAAGCCCGGTAAAACCGATGCTCTGGCCAACCCAGCCAACCACCGGCGGCATAAGCGTTGCCCCGACATAAGCGGATGCCATCTGTAACCCGATGATCGCCTGCGAATAGTTCGCGCCGAAGCGCTGCGGCGTGATATGGATGAGATTTGGAAACACCGGCGCACACCCCAGACCAAAGAGCAGTAATCCCGCAAGCGAAAACAGTTGCGGCAGCGGAAGCGCCAACAGCAGCGCGCCGAGAACAGCAACCAAGAGACCTATGTTGATCAGCGTCCGCTCCTTCACCCGCATCGCCAGAAGACCGGAGATCATACGCCCGCCCATGATGCCAAAGAAGAACAGCGAACCCCAACTCGCGGCGACGCTCGGGTCAACCCCGCGCACACTCACGAAATACGTCGCTGCCCATAGCCCGACGGAGGCCTCTCCCGCGCAATAGAAGAAAAACGAGAGCACTGCGAAAATCGCGCCGCGCTTTTTGATTGCCGCGCGGTTGTCGATCTCGATCGGGCCTCCGTGCAGCTCGTCCGCGCTCACATGCGACACCTTGCCCCAAAGTGGAAGCGTGAGAAACATGATAGCCGCAAGCGACATCTGAATGATGGAAACGAAGCGATAGCCGCCCTGCCAGTTTCCGTTTTGCTTGAGAAACTGCGACATGATGAGCGGGCTGATGGTCGCGCCCACACCCCAGAAGCTATGCAGAAAACTCATGTGGCTCGCCTTGTAGTGTAGCGCCACATAGTTGTTCAGCGCGGCATCGATGGCACCGCCGCCAAGCCCCAGGGGAATCGCGAGCAGGAGTAGCACGACAAAGCTTTTTGTAAACGAGATCCCCAGCAGCGCGCTCGCCGTCAGTAAAACGCAAGCCGCGGTGACCCCGCCCGTGCCAAATCTGCGAATCACGCGGACGGAGACGAGGCTTGAGACGACCGTGCCGATCGTGATGCCGATGGAGACAAACCCAGCGTAAGAAACGGGAACGCCAAGCTGCGCGAATGCAACAGGCCAGGCCGCGCCGAGCATGGAGTCCGGCAGGCCGAGGCTGATGAACGCGAGATAGATGATGATCAATAAAATAGTAGCCATGCGCGTATTCTATCGGGTTTTTAACGGTTTGAAAAGCACAAGTTTACCGATTGAGATAATGTTATGAAAATCGGGTGGAATCGTAACAACGCGACAAAAAATTCAGAAGCGTTCACAAAAATGTTGCCTCCTGCGCGTGGTTTTTTAAACCCAATTCCGTTATACTCAACGTATGCAAAACACAGAATCTGCGCAACCAAAACCGCCCGCAACCCGCGGGCAAAAGATCGCCGCCATCGCATCGATCGCGGTGTTTTTTATCGTGCTCATCCTGCTGGCGGTGTTCGTCGGCGGCCCGATCGTCAAGACGCTGGGCGATCCCGCCACGTTTCGCGCGTGGGTGGAGGCGCGCGGCGCTTGGGGTCGCGTGCTGTTTGTCGGCCTCATGGCGTTGCAAGTCATCATCGCGTTTATTCCGGGCGAACCGTTTGAGCTCGCCGCGGGCTACGCCTTTGGCACGCTCTGGGGTACGCTGCTGGTTTGGGTCGGGGCAATCGTCGGCTCGACGATCGTGTTCCTCTTTGTGCGAAAGATCGGCGTCAAGGCGGTTGAGGTGTTTTTCCCGCGCGAAAAGATCGACTCGATGAAATACCTGCGAGACGAGAAGAAGCTCAACGCAGCAGCGTTCATTTTGTTCTTGATACCGGGTACGCCAAAAGACCTGCTGACCTATCTTGCGGGGCTGACCAAGATCCGCCTGCTGCCCTGGATCCTGCTCACCAGCATTGCACGCATCCCCTCCATCATTACCAGCACCGTCAGCGGTAACGCGCTCGGCATCGAGCGATACGGTCTCGCGATCATCATATATGCAGCAACCGCAATCATCTCCGGAATCGGTCTTCTGCTCTATCAGCGCATACAGCGGCAGCACGCTTTGCACGAGGCCGCGCTGCAGCTCGCATCGCAACCGGTATTGGAATATCCCGAGACGCAGGAAAGTACCAATCGTCCAATCGCGCATGCCGTACCGGAGGATCAAGAATCTTCCTCCAAGTAACGTTTTCACAGCATGAATGTAGTCGCCTGCCTGCGCAGGCGTTTTTTTTCTGTTTTTGTCGCAATTATTACATGCTGAAAAATCCGATTTGATCGTTGAGATAAATTTACCGTGTGATTTCAGCGCAACTGCCGTTTGCAACAGCATTCTCTTCCGGTTCGACGAGGCCTCTGTTTCGCTATCGTTTTGCAATTGTGTCCAAATTGACATGCAGCGGTTCACGCCGCATGGTAAAATGCGTTTGTATAGATATTCTTCGCTTTTTGGTGTATATTCATGGTTCTATCCACATCATCCACATAGTTATCCACATATTTTGTCGTTGATTTCCGCGTTTTTCTATGGTTTTCCACATGAATCACCTTGAATATCGGTCGCTCACTGTGGAGAAAAATTGTAAGAATGAGCACCGCGGCACTCATTCGCTATGCAAATATGGCTCAATGATGTCTTTGCTTTTTTGCAGGTTTGACGATCAAAACAACGCTGTAACATTGGGTTTCTACTTAATTTTATCCTGCAATCAATCGTTTTTTTATCAGTTTTCCCCCACTCTGCGCCCGATGATTCTCGTGCTTTTCACCTTTTTTTGTTGCGTTGTTACATATACGGTGTGAAGGAGCAAACGGACAAAAAAACATGCGTTTCATCGCATGCTTTGAAAAAGAAGCTTCCGTTATTTTGAAGATTGGATGCGAGATGGTATAGTGCTCAAGCCAACTCGTCGCGCTTTCCCGACGAATCCTCAATCGAGAGATACGGTACCGCGTTGAGCGAAAGCTCATCCAGCTGACCGCGCACGAGTTTTCCGTATGCCGCGCTGCCAACCATCGCCGCGTTGTCGGTGCAATATTTAAAATCCGGGCAATAGAACGCGATGCCGGCCACGGCTGCTCGCTTCTCCATCGCCTCTCGCAGCGCGCGGTTCGCCGAGACGCCGCCCGCAAGCGCGAGCTTGGTTCCCGCCTCGCCCGCCTGAGCTTTTGTAGCGCGGACGGACTTCTCCGCGAGGATATCCACCACCGTCTTTTGAAAAGAGGCGGCGAGATCCGCGCGGTCGATTGTTTCCCCCGCCTGCTCGGCGTTGTGCAAGCGGTTGACTACCGCTGTCTTGATGCCGGAAAAGCTGAAATCGAACCCTTCTCCTTCGTTAAACGCGGAGTGGAAGCGATAGCGGGTAGGGTCGCCCTCCCGCGCGAGCTGTTCGAGATTCGGGCCGCCGGGGTAGCTCAGCCCCAGCACGCGCGCCACCTTGTCAAACGCCTCACCCGCCGCGTCGTCCCGCGTGCGCCCGATAAGGCGATAGCAGTCATAATCCTCCACCGCGATGATATGGCTGTGTCCGCCGGACGCCACGAGGCACGTAAACGGCGGCTCCAAATCCGGGTAGCTTAAGTAGTTTGCCGCGATGTGCGAAGCGATGTGATGCACACCCAAAAACGGCAGGCCCGCCGCATAGGCAAGGCCCTTTGCGTAGCTTAACCCCACGAGCAGAGCGCCGACGAGACCCGGCCCGTTTGTCACGGCGACGGCGTCCATCTCCGCAAGCGAAAGATTTGCCTCCTCCAGCGCAAGGCGCACCACAGACCCGATCTTTTGCACATGGCTGCGGGAGGCAATCTCCGGCACCACGCCGCCAAACGGCACATGGAGCGGAATTTGGGTATGCACCGCGTTACTCAAAACCTGCCGCCCGTTTTCTACTACGGCGGCGGCGGTTTCGTCACAGGAGGTTTCAATTGCGAGGATGCGCACGCGCGGCTTTTGCCGAATCTGCTCCAGCTTTTCCGCGACAGCGCGTTCGTAGTGTGTCATGTCTAATATCCTGTTTTTTCGAATTATCCTATTGCGATAGATAAAATAAAACTATTCAACCAATCGCGGAGCCGCAAACTAAACCTTTATTCGTCCAAAAATCCTGTGTCGTCATGGACGTTGGCTTTCTTCTTCGCAGGCTTTGCGTCTTGGGACGGGCGTTGTTTTGCCTGTTTTTGCGGCGCTGGCGCCTGTTCGCGGACCGGGCGCGGTTCGCGCTGGGCCGCAGGTACTGCTTTTTGCGGCTGTTCCTGTGCGGCTGCCGCTTGTGCTGCCGCGCGCTTCTTTGCGCGCTTTTCCTCACGGAGCCGATCTTGTTCGGCTTCCTGCGCAGCGGCTTCCGCCGCCGCCTGCTTCTTTGCTTTATGTGCGGCGATCCGCGCGCGTTTTTCCGCCAGGCGCTTTTCTTCCGCCATTTGGTTTCTCGCGTCGTCGCGCGCTTTTTTACGCGCGGCTACCGCGTTATCCCGCGCCTTTTTGCGCGCGAGCGCAACCGCCTTACGACGCTTGTATCCATCCGAAGCAAGTACCAGGCCGATGATGCTCACCGCGATCAAAACAACGATTACGATTCCGGCATAGAGCCCAATGCGCGCGACGATATCCGCGAAGATTTGCTCTGGCAGCATGTTGATCATGCGGCTCTGTGTTCCGTCAAAAAGCCAGAGGTCGTTCCAAAAGAGCATTTCATGGAAGAATGTCCAGAAGTTGGAGAAATCCAGCGCGGCCCATGTGCCCAAAAACCCGAAGATCAGCAGAAAGACAAACGAGCCGGAGAGATACCCCTGTGCCAGATATTGCGGCGCTTTCCGAAAATTGATCACCGCAGCAAAGAGGAACAAAATCAGCATGACCAATACGCTGACATCCCGGTAGGAAGCGATGGTGGTATAGAGCTTCTGCACATCCGCCATATGCTCCACTTCCTGCGGATAGTCAAACATCTGCTTCTGCTCGCCGTTGACGGTGACGGTGACGTTGATATCCGAAGCGTCGCCTTCCATATAATCAACAAGGCGGTTAAAAGAGGTGACGAGATCGCTGTTGCTGATACCCATCTTCGAACTGATGGCAAGTTTCGTGAATTCGTTGTTTACAAACGTTTCGTCGTTGATCACGAACCCGATCGAGGTAAACACCACGATAAAAATCAACAACATGGAAGCCAGTGTCGCCATTCCGACCGAAATGAGCTTTCTCATGGAATACACTCTCCTAAAAGCAATTGTTCTAATATAAACACTCGAAGTCAACGCTTTTGCGTTCCTTCATCCGAATACACGCAGTTTCATATGCAGCGATATTATAGCATAAGCCGCATCCTTTTGCGAAAAAACAGCGCGGTTTCGCAGAATTGACGCAGTCATGGCAAGATGATACATGATTTCAAGATTTTATCACAACAAATGTATCCATAAACAACACTTTGTTTTTCTGGTTTTGTTTTGCCAATCACGGACGCGGTGAAAAGCTTGCCAGTTCCAAAGATCCACGATAAAATGAGACCAATGGTGTCTATTGATACGGGTTCTCCGTATTCGCCAGATTGTAGCGATCACTAGCGATTAGAATTTGCGCTTCACGCGCGGAAACGAGGCAACGCATGAGCTATCGAGTTTTCACCGATGCGACCAGCGACCTGCCGGCGAAATTTGCCGAGCAGCTTCACGTAACCGTACTACCGATGGGATTCACCATGGAGGAGAAGGAGTATTTCTATATCCCCGGGCGTTCGGATATGCCTATCGAAACCTTTTTTACCAAGATGCGCGCGGGCGTCAATGTCACAACCGCGCAAGTGAACACTTTCGCGTTTGTCGAAGCGTTTGAGCCTGTGCTCAAGGGCGGCGAAGATATTCTTTATATCGGATTTTCTTCCAAGCTCTCCGGCACGGTGCAGAGCGCGGTTGTCGCGGCGGAAGAACTCAAAGCGAAGTATCCCGAGCGCAAGGTTATCGCGATTGACTCCTGTTCCGCTTCCCTCGGCGAGGGACTCCTGGTCTACTATGCCGCGCGCAAGCAAAACCTGAGTCTCGACGAACTCGCAAATTGGGTTGAAGAAAACAAACTTCGGTTCGTTCACTGGTTCACGGTGGACGACCTCGTCTACCTCAAGCGGGGCGGGCGCATCAGCGGCGCCACCGCCGCCATCGCGACCATCCTCAACATCAAACCCGTCATGCACGTGGACAACGAGGGTTATCTCGTCGCGGTGGAAAAGGTGCAGGGCAGAAAGAAATCTCTTCGCGCACTGTTTGAGCACATGGAGAAAACCGTGGACACAAGCTCCACGGACACCGTATTCATCGGCCACTGCGACGCGAAGGCGGACGCGGACTATGTGGCAAATCTCGTACACGAGAAATATCCCGACACAATGATTCATGTGGACGATATCGGTACAAGCATCGGCGCGCACTCCGGCCCCGGCACCATCGCGCTGTTCTTCGTCGGAAACGAACGCTAACAGCAAGAATACTCGATCTTTGACCGAACGCAACAACAGCACCAACATTGGGCGGGTCACTCCCGCCTTTTTCTTTTTCTCATCCGATCAACTAAATTTTTCATAAACTTTCGTTCCTCACGAACCGCGCGCGCTTGTAATGCGCACGCGTTCCGATTAGAATGAAAACACAATAGAACCGCTCATGCGCGCGATCTTTCCGGATCGCGCTCAAATACGGAATTTTTCGGAGGACGCATGGAACCCATCTACATTACGGGCCACCGCAATCCGGACACGGACTCCATCGTGGCGGCCATCTCCTACGCGATGCTGAAAAACGCACTCGGTGAGCGCGCCTATGTCGCCGCGCGCATCGGTGAACTCAGCGACCAAACAGAGATGCTGCTGCAAAAGTTTGATTTCCCCGCGCCTATGCTGCTGCATACCGTGCGCACGCAGGTATCCGACCTGGACTATGACACCCCACCGATCCTATCCGCCGCGGTCAGCGTTTACCATGCCTGGCAGACCATCGTGACCGACACGGCAGGTGTACCCACCCTTCCGGTTACCGACGAGGACGGCAAACTCTACGGCATGCTCACGCCGGAGGAGATCGCGGCCTACGACATGCGCTTTATCAAAAGCAGCCGGATCGAGGGAATCCCCCTCTTCAACTTATTGGCGAGTCTTGACGGCAGGCTCATCCGCGCCAACGCGGAGCAGACCGTGCTCTCCGGCACGCTGGTCATCACGCTGCCGACGCACGCGGGACTGCCGGAGATCAACGCGGACAGCGTGGTGCTCTGCGGCAACCAGCCGGAAGTCATTCGCCTCGCAATCGCGCAGCACGCAGCAGCAATCATCGTCTGCGAAAGCGAGGTCCCGGAAGAGCTCGTTTCGGAGGATGAGGGCAGCCTCATCATCTCCACGCCGTTTGACGCTTATACCGCTTCCCGTTTGGTCATCCTCGCCGTCCCCGTCTCGCGCATCTGCCGAAGAGAAAACCTCGTCGCATTTCGTTTGACGGATTATCTGGATGATGTGCGTGAAGCAACGCTCAAGTCGCGCTTTCGCAGCTATCCAATCCTCGATGATAACGACCGCGTGGTTGGTACGCTCGCCCGCTTTCACCTGCTCCGCCCCAAGAGAAAGCGCGTGGTGCTGGTGGATCACAACGAGCTGCATCAGTCGATTGCCGGTCTGGAGCAGGCGGAGATTCTGGAGATCATCGACCATCACCGCCTCGCGGAAGTGGAGACGGATGCGCCCGTCTATGTGCGCAACGAGCCGGTCGGCAGCACCTGCACCATCATCACAAGCATGTTTTTCGAGCGCGGCGTTATGCCCAGCAAAAAACTCGCGGGTCTGCTCGCCGCGGCCATCGTGACCGACACCATCGTGTTTAAGTCCCCGACCAGTACGGCGGTGGATCGCGCGATGGCGGAGCGCATGGCAAAGATCGCCGGCCTTTCTCTGGAAAAGCTCGGACAGGAGATCTTCTCCGTTTCGCCGACGGATGGCAACGATCTGGAAACGCTCTATTTCACGGACTTCAAGCAGTTTCAAATCGCGGGACATTCCATCGGAATCTCGCAGATCACCTCGCTGGATACCGATTCTCTCGCGGAAAAGAAGCAGGACTTCGTTTCCCTCATGGAGCGCGAAACCGAACAGCATAGCTACGATATGATGCTGCTGATGCTCACCGACGTGCTCAAGGAAGGGACGCTGCTCATCGCGGTTGGCGACCTGGACTCGGTCGAGCATGCGTTTAACGTTTCCTTCAAGAATCACGCAGCGTTTCTACCGGGCGTGATCTCGCGTAAAAAGCAGATCGTGCCTGCGCTGTCGCTCCTCTGGGGCTAAGCGCGATTATTTGCCATACCAGGGATATTCCTCATTTCCGCGGTTTGGCCTACTCGTTTGTTAGGAGGAAATCAACATGAAATTCACCATTGACGGCATCGAAACTGAAGCTCAGCCGGGCGAAAGTCTGCTTTCCATCGTGCGCCGTCTCGGATTAGACAGTGCGGATTTAAAAACGCGTCCGCTCGCGGCAAATATCGCGGGTGAGACGTTTACGCTCAACTATGTTCCGCTGCGAGAAGAACAGGCGAGCGCAAGCCAGCGCGTCACCCTCCGCCGCGCAATGCAGGCGGCAAACGGTGTAATCTCGCTATTGCGCTATGACAGTGCGCGCGGTAACCGCGTTTATGAGCGCACGATGCTGTTTGTGTTCCTGCTTGCCATGCGCGAGCTCTATCCTAAAACGCGGGTTCGCATCAACTACGCCGTCGGCGCAGGGCTCTTCGCCAGCGTAGGCGATCATATACGCCTAAGTCAGCAGGACGTAGACCGCATCAAAAAAGCGATGCGCGAAATCGTTGCCGCAGACTTGACGCTGGAACGGAAACGTCTGGATATTGAAGACGCGATCGACTTCTTCTCAGCGGACGGGCAGGAAGATAAAGTGCGTCTGCTGAAATACCGCCAATTCTCGTTTTTCGATATCTATCGGCAGGACGAATATGTCGACTACTTCTATGGCGAGATGGCACCAAGTACCGGCTATGTCTCCGTTTTTGATCTGCAAGCGCAAAAAGGCGGTCTGCTCCTGCTTCGTCCCTCGGCGGAGGACCCGAATAAGCCGGCAAAACACGTCTCCCTGCCAAGGCTTGCCAGCGTGTTTTCCGAGAGTGAAGAGTGGGGCAACCTCATGCACTGCGGCGTGGTTGCGGACCTCAACGACATGGTGCTCAGCGGTGAGGTGCGTACATTGATTCGCGTCAACGAAGCGCTGCATGAAAAGCGCTTTGCCCAGCTGGCTGACGAAATCATCGAGCGCGGCGCGCGGGCGGTCCTCATCGCGGGGCCTTCCAGCAGCGGCAAGACGACGAGCGCGAACCGGCTCTGCACACAACTGCGCGTACACGGCAGGACACCGGTATTGGTCTCTTTGGATAACTATTATCTCAACCGTGAGGAACTCAAGCCCGGCCCGGACGGAACCATCGATCTGGAAGACATCGCGACGCTCGACATCCCGCAGTTTCAGGACGACCTCGCGCGGCTCCTGCGCGGCGAAGAGGTGGAGCTGCCGCTCTTCGATTTTGTCACACAGCATCGTTGCGAAAAAGGCATCTGCCTACGCGTAGACCAGAACACCCCGCTTGTGATCGAGGGTCTACACGGCCTGAACCCTCATCTGCTGCCGGACGCGGTCGACAAAAAGCTGATTTTCCGGCTCTATGTCTCCGCCCTGACCACCTTAAACCTCGACGACCACAACCGCGTGCCGACCACATATCTGCGTCTTCTTCGTCGCATGGTGCGCGATCATGAGACGCGCGGCGCCTCCGTCGAGCGCACCCTCTCCATGTGGGACAGCGTTCGCGCGGGCGAGGAAAAGTGGATTTTTCCCTTTCAGGAGGATGCGGACGCAATCTTCAACACCACGCTCATCTACGAACCGTCCGTATTGAAGAAACATATTTTCCCACTGCTGGAAGCGGTACAGCCGGAGAGTATTTATTATGACGAGGCTCGATCGATCGTAAAATTTCTCAACTATTTCGTCGAAGCGGATGTGGAGGACGAAATTCCGCCAACGTCGATCCTGCGCGAATTTATCGGCGGCAATACTTTTTACCGCTGATGTCTCATTTACTGGTGCTGCTTCTCCTCGCAGCGGCATCTGCAAAAAGGAGCGGGGAAGAAAAATCCAAATAAAACTGATCGATACGAATTGTGGGTTATCTATACAAATTTCACATAAAATCGACGAATTCGTTACAATCTAGTTAAGAAAGAGAAAACGATTCCATACGCTTGTTGACTTTAGCTTGTTACATTCGTATGATGGTATCAGTCCATGAAACTCCCGTTTCATCCGAACTCGACGCTCCGACTAATTAGGAGGAAAGACAAATGAAGAAAAACATGATTCTCAAAGTGGCGGCCGTGCTCACCATGCTCACGCTCGCCCTGGTCATCACCGTCGTACCCGGTACGGCGCTGGCCGCCATCACCGGCGTAACAATTACCCCGGGTTCCGGTCAGAGTTACACCATTCCCGTCGGCGGAACGGTTGATTTGACCGCTACCCTTTCCGGTACGCCGGATACGCTTCCCGTGGCATACGCGTGGGCGGCTCCGACCGGCGGTTCAAACATTTCATTCTCCGCGACAGATGCTGCTACCACAACCGTCACCGGCGTAACGCCCGGTACAACCGCAACGGTTCAGGTAACGGCGAACGAAACCGGTGTCGGTTCCTTTACCAGCACCGCAATCACCATCACCGTGACCGCGATGACCATCAGCGACACCGCAATCACGCTGGACGGCGGCTCTTCCAAGACGCTCACCGTCGGAAACGTTGCGGCAAGCAGCACCACGAACTGGACGTCCTCTCGTGACGCGGTTGCAACCGTCAACTCTTCCGGCCTCGTTCAGGCAGTTGGCGCGGGCACCGCGACCATCACCGCCACGAACGGAACCCAGAGCAAGACCTGCACGGTAACGGTCAACCCGATCATTACCATCAATCCTACCTCTCAGAATATTACAACGGCGAATACTCCCGGATCGATTCAGCTGACGGTTCAGTATGGCGGCGATCTGATCGGCTCCGCATCCACGATCTCCTGGGGTAACAGCAACTCGACAGCGGGTTCGTTGACTGTTGCGCCCACGACGTTTACCACGAGCGGCACTTCACTGGTTGCCACGGCGACGTTCCTCTCCAACTCCACTGGTGTGAACGCCTCCACTACCATCACGGCAACGATCGCCGGTTCCGGTACGTATACCGCATCCAAGACCTCTACCGTCAACGTCCGCACCGCGCGTTACCTGACAATCGAAGGTGACACCACACTGAACAAGTCGGATCGTTACGGCGATTATACGGTCACGCTGCACGAAGCCAATGGTAACGTTGTCAACGACGACACCAGCACGGTACACTGGAGCTGGTCTTCCTCCTATCTGTCTGTTTCCAGCGCGTCTTTGAACGATAGCCGCGCGGTCATGACGGATGGCGTCGGAAAGATTCAGCTTTACGCACGCTATAACACCTCCTCGAGCGGTACCCGCGTCTATGCCTGGATCAACAGTGATTCCGGCAACAAGGTATACTCCACGGTTGTAATCTCCGGCCTGAGCTCGCTTCCGCAGACAGGTCAGGATATGACGCTGGTCTATGTCCTGGGCGGTACGGCCGCGGCTCTCCTGGCCGCTGCGGGGGTATGGTATGGCATCCGTAAGAAACGCACCGTCGCATAAGCGGGGTAATACGAGCGGACTGCCTTCCATTCGTGATGAACGTCACGACGCAAAACAGAAAAATCGCCGCGAGTTACGCGCCATCCGTGCGCTTGGATTAACCGCGATTATGCTCGGCTTAGTCGCCTTGGTATTGCTTGGTTTCAAACTGTTTGAAGGTCAGGCGGCGGCGAACAACGCCAACACTCTGCTGGAAGCATATAAAACCAAAGCAACCGTTTTGCCAACGCTCAGCCCGTCCGCAGAAGCAACGGAAACGTTGAGTCCGACAGACGAGCCGGTTGGCACACCGGAACCGACCGATACAAACTATGAGCAGACGAGCGCGGATGCAGACGCAAACGCCGCCGTGGATGCAAACCAACACGTTGCTGACGACGGCTCGGTAAACAGCTCTTCCGAATCGGGAGAGTATGTGCAGCCGGATGCACCGGAAGAGATCTCCGACCTGGATAAAACCATTCAGAAAATCGTCAACGCCACCGGAGACGACGGCATGATTGGTATTCTGGAGATTCCTGAGATCAATCAGGAGTTGCCCATCATTGGGAAATGGTCCTATAAGCTGCTTAAGATCTCGGTCTGCCGCTACAAAGGGCCCGACCCGAACGAAAAGGGTAATCTTGTGATCATCGGGCACAACTACAAAAGCGGCGCACACTTTGGCGATCTCAGCGAGCTTTCGGTTGGCAGCGAAGTGTTTCTCACCAACGCGAAGACCGGCCAGCGCGTACGTTATGTGGTGTATCAGATCAAGTCGATTGCACCGGATGCATTCAGCGCGTTGAACTCCTATCACGGAACGGCAGGATTGACGCTCATGACCTGCAGGAATAATGGAACGAACCGTTTACTCGTTCGTTGCGAGCAAAAGGAAGCGGATCCAACCCCAACACCGACAATTACCCCGTTTAAAACGCCCTAAGTGTACAATCGTACCCGCCGGATCAACGCCCGGCGGGTACTCTTTTATCGCAAAGAGGACGAAAGCAACCGCTTTCGTCCTCTTTTGTATCTGGTTCGATTAAAATCCCTTGAGCAGATTGCCCGCAAACAGCAGCCCGTAACCTACAAATACCGCGATGACACCATAGTTCGCGGGGATGAACGGGACAAGATGAAACGCCACGATCATACCCAAAACAAAAATAACCAGCGAGGACCAGAACGTAAACTTCTTTGGCGGATTCAGTCTCATAACGGATATCCCTCCTAAAATCATGATAGAGCAGTCGGATTCGACTTTTCGCATGGCTCTTTGGCCCGACTCTGTTTCAACGCAAGTATAGCAAATCTTTTCTAACTCGTACAGTTGAAATCCTTCGCAAAAGTAACGGTTTTGTTTCTCTCAACCAAAAAATACTAACATCCTTTTCGCTGCATTCTCCTACCGAAAGGAAAAGCGGGAGGCGTTTGTATCCGCTCCCGCTCTTGTCTCACATAGTTTGACCGGTCTTTGTTCTGATGCGCTCGATTACAGTCCTTTGATGAACAGACCGAGAACCAGCAGCAAGTAGCTCAGACCGACCAAGATGAATCCGATTGCCGCGAGGCTGGGCACGACGCCAATTGCAAGCAGCATGCCAATGACGAACGCAAAGATCGAAATCCATACTGTTACCTTCTTTGGCGGGTTAATCTTCATAAATATTACCTCCAACTCAATTTTTTATTACGCTTCTAATATTATCATATGCACGCCGGAACCAGTTCAGTTGCCGGCAAGGAAGCGTCGGATGAATTACATGAAGCCGAGCTTCTTGGCTTGTTCTAGATACTTGGGTAAATCTTCGAGTGAGATTGCGACATCGTGTTTCTTGGCAAAAGACATAAATTCCATCATGCTGACTTTTCCGTCAGCCAGGATTGCGGCGACTTCTGCCTGCAATGCTTGATCTGTTTCATACTGTTTGATGAGTTGTTCTACAGTTGCCATCGTCGTCACCTCCATGCCTGATTTCCTTGAGTATAGCAAGACTTGCGATGGTTGTATAGATGTTTTCACAGAAATATATGTGATTCTGCCTCTTTCGATCAGATTTTACACGATTGTTCTCTTTTTTTGCATGTTTATCATGTTTTGTGACGCCGTTTGACTCGGTGAAAGCGATACCTTCTTTTGCATATTCTTCCGTATACTTTGAGATGATAATGTCCTCAATTTTCTCACCAATCTGAATCAAGCAGACAAACAAATCACCCGCTGCCGGCTTACGGCGCGCGGGTGATTTCATTTGTGATGTTCTTAATTTGTTAAATCAAGCCCTGCGCAATCATGGCATCGGCCACCTTCGCGAAGCCCGCGATGTTTGCGCCCGCGACGAGGTTGTAGCCAAGTCCGTTTTCCTCGGCTGCTTTTGCAGAGTTGTCGTGGATGTTCTTCATGATCGTGTGGAGCTTTTCGTCCACCTCTTCCGCACTCCAGCTCAAGCGCTGGCTGTTCTGGCTCATCTCCAACGCGCTGGTCGCAACGCCGCCCGCGTTGACCGCCTTGCTGGGCGCAACGATCAGGTGCTTTTGCTCCATCAGGAAGTTCAGCGCGTCGTTCGTCGTCGGCATGTTCGCGACCTCGATGTAGTACTTCGAGCCGGAGCTAGCAATCTTCTTGGCGCTGTTGATGTTCACGTCGTTCTGCGTGGCGCAGGGCATGTACACATCCGCCGGAACACCCCAGGGTTTTTCGCCCGGGTAGAACGCACAGCCGTAACGGTCGGCGTAATCCTTCACCTTGTCTCTGCCGCTGTTGCGCATTTCGACGAGGTAGTCGATCTTCTTGCCCAGCACGCCCTTGGGATCGTAGACGTAACCGTCTGGGCCGGAGAGCGTGATTGCCATCGCTCCGAGTTCTTCGAGCTTTCTCGCCACGCCCCATGTCACGTTGCCGAAGCCGGAGAGCGCGAAGGTTTTGCCTTCCATCTTGTCGCCCTCATGTTTGAAGACTTCGTTAACATAATACACTGCGCCGAACCCCGTCGCTTCGGGACGAATCAGGCTGCCGCCGTAGCTCATGCCCTTGCCGGTCAGCACGCCGTTTTCAAACGCGCCGCGGATTCTGCGATACTGACCATAGAGGAAGCCGATCTCGCGCGCACCGACACCAATGTCGCCCGCCGGTACGTCGATATCCGGCCCGATGTGGCGATAGAGCTCCGTCATAAACGCCTGACAGAAGCGCATCACTTCACCGTCACTCTTGCCGCGCGGATCGAAATCGCTGCCGCCCTTCGCGCCGCCGATCGGCAGGCTGGTCAGGCTGTTTTTGAATGTCTGCTCAAATCCTAAGAACTTCATGATCGAGAGGTTCACGCTCGGATGAAAGCGTAAGCCGCCCTTGTAAGGCCCGATCGCGCCGTTGAACTGCACGCGATAGCCGCGGTTCACCTGCACTCTGCCTGCGTCGTCTACCCAGGTCACGCGAAACGAAATCGCGCGCTCCGGCTCCGTCATGCGCTCTAAAAGCCCAAGCTTTTCATACTCCGGATGCTTGTTCACCACCGCTTCCAGCGAAGAATACACTTCTTCCACTGTCTGCAAAAACTCCGGTTCATTTGCGTTTTTCTTCTTGACTTCTTCTAAGACTCGCTGAATATAGGCGTTCATGCCTGTCCTCCTGATGTGCTGAATTTGATGGGATTTGTGGGAATTCGCTCAAGTTCATCATAGCCCCGCGGGCACACAAAGTCAACGAATCCGCTGCAATATATGAAATTATTTTCGCTTGCCTATCATTTTTTAAGCCAGCAATCCAATTCTTTCTTATATCAATTTCAAGCCACAGAAAAGTTGATCTTTCCATATACTTTTCATCGAGTTCTAATCGATACATCTCTTATTCAAAGTAGAATAAATCTTCAAACTTTTGATCCAACGCAATGCAAAGCAGTAGAGCCAGTTTTGCAGTCGGGTTAAATTGCCCCGTTTCGATCGAGCTGATCGTTTGGCGGGAAACCCCGACGAGACCTGCCAACTCCTCCTGCGAGATGTTCTTTTCCATTCGAATCGTCTTGAGACGGTTGCATAACTCCAGTTTGTTTCTCATTGGTCGTTCTCTCAATGCCCCGTGCAGAATCGAATCAGTGCGACAGCCGCACAGATGAGTATCACAATCCCAAGCACCAGCAACTCTTTCCGCTTCGTTTTAAAGTAACGATACAAAAACGAAACGCTGACGGAGCCGCACACAACGACGGTCAAATCCATCATGGTCTGTCCCTGCATCACGCGCAGATATGCAAATATCGCGGAAAGCACCACCATGGTCAGAAACGTCCATTTGACCGACTGGTCGCGAATCATTTCATCCCGCTCGTCCTTGTTTTCGGAGCGGCTTTTTTCAAGTATCTCTTCTTTCTTCATAATACCCTCTCAACAACGTAATTGACAAGTTTTCTTGTCGTCGCTGCGATTATACAGCGTGTCAATAAAACTTGTCAACAACAGAAGATACCATTTCCGCGCGATTATAAAAACATTGTTATTTTCGATAGACTATTCGTATCGTTTTTCTTGAGTGCGTCCTCCACCAAAACGCGAAGCGTATCATGCGAGAGAAACGGAAACAATGCGGTTAAGTCGCTGATTTTTTGCCCTTGCTGCACCGCGATACGCACGATTTGATCCAGATCGTCCTCGTCCAGAAACGGCGCAATCGCCGCAACCTGCGCCGCGCTGCCGCCGCCCTTGACGCAGGTAATCGCGATTTTTCCCAGGTCGTCTTCGTCCAGAAATGGGGCAATCGCTGCCAATTCGGCGAGCGTACCTCCGCGTTCAATCGTCTCCTTTGCGATTCGACCAATATCGTCTTCATCTAGAAATGGCGCAATCGCTGCAAGCTCACCGAGCGAACCCTCTCTTTTCGCAACGGAAAACGCAATCTTGCCCAGATCGTCCTCATCCAGAAACGGCGCGAGAGCGGCGAGTTCCCCAAGCGTACCGCCGTTTTCTACCGCGTTTGTCGCTAGTTTTCCCAGCGTCTCTTCGCTGATAAACGGCGCGAGAGCGGCTAGTTTGCCGATGCCAACATTGGACGCAAGGCGCGTTGCCAGCTCATCCAGATAGTCTTCATCGAGAAACGGCGCAATCGAGACGAGGCTTTCCAGATCGATTTTATCCTGTTCCTTCGATCCGGTTTCCTCTTCTCCTTCCGCGGCTTGCCGCTGCTCCTTTTCTTCCTCGATCGCTTTGACGATGCGCGTCACCTGTTTGGGTTTTAGAAGCGGCGCTGCTTCGCCTGCTTCGGACAGTGTGATACGCTCATTCTTGACAAATGTCTCTTCGCTGCCGTCGATGACGCTGCGGATGAGGTCGCCTCCGCGTCCGCCGCCCAGCAGTTCATCCACGCTCACGCCCAGCGCCTGCGCCAGCTCCGGCAGTTTGCCGATATCCGGCATGGAAGCACCCCGCTCCCAGTTGCTAACCGCCTGAAAGCTCACGCCCATCACGTCCGCCAGCGCGGGCTGCGTCATATCCTTTTCTTTTCTCAGGCGCGAAATCCGCCGCCCGATCTCCACTGCATCAAACATGTTCGTTTCTCCTTTTCTCCTCGTTCCGCCTAATTTGAGTAAACGCGCCGCTAAAAGAACTTTGGCGACTGCATCGCAATGTTTTGCCAGTGCGCGTCCCGCTTTTGCTCTTCACGTTCATATGTCATCCGCTGATATGCGCGCTCCGCCCGCTCCGGCGTCCGTTTCTTTACAAGAGTTCGCTTGATTGAAAATCGCATTCCGGTTTCCACCGCCTTTCGTTTGCTGCACCATCAGCATATAAAAACACGGTGTGTGAAACCAGCAAGCGGTGCTTGAGTCGGGATTTTTCGGGAACTCAAGCGACGGTTGAGTGGAAAAAACGCGTTTTTTTTGCGAAAAACAGCGGCAAGAGCGCCGCTGTCAATCGTGAATTTGATAAACAAATTAACGCAAATATCCGATGAGCAACGCGTCCACATCCTGCATCAGCTTGGCGAGCTTTGCGGAAAGCTGCTCTTTCGTCTTGTCCCGCGCGCCGATATAGAGTTTTAGCTTCGGTTCCGTGCCGCTGGGACGAATGACGATCCAGCTCTCGTCGGATAGCAACCAACGAAGCGTATCCGATTTCGGCAGCGCGATGTCGCAGACCGTGCCGTCAGAGCGTTCGCACCTGCGAGCAAGATAGTCCTCCGCGATTACAACCTTCGTGCTTGCGAACGCCTTTGGCGAGTTTTCGCGCAGAGAGGCCATCGCGCCCGCGATCTTCTCCATGCCCTCTTTGCCTTCCAGCGTATAGCTCTTGACGCTCTCGCTGTAGAAGCCATACGTCGCATAGATTTCATCCAGCGCGTCGGAAAGCGTCATGCCGCGCTCGGCATAGCTGATGCATGCCTCCGCCGCGAGCATCGCCGCGCAAACCGCGTCCTTATCGCGCGCAAGCCCGCCCGCGAGAAAACCGAAGCTCTCCTCAAAGCCGAAGAGAAACGTCTTTTCTCCGCTGGTTTGGTATTCGTCCACCTTTTCGCCGATGAAGCGGAACCCGGTCATCACGTTTTCAAGCGCAACGCCGTATGCCGCGCAAATCGCGTCCGCCAGGCGCGTAGAGACGATGCTCTTGATGACAACGCCGTTCTTTGGCAGGCGATTTTGCCGACTCATAGAAGAGAGGATGTGCTCCAGCAGAATGCAGCCAATCTGGTTGCCGGTCAGCGTCACCCACTCATCCGACTTTGTCTTGACCGCAACGCCGAGGCGATCCGCATCCGGATCGGTGGCGAGGCAGACGCGCGCGCCTTTCTCCTCCGCGAGTGCAATCGCGAGGCGAAACGCGTTCGGATCCTCGGGATTTGGCGCAGTGACGGTCGGGAAGCGTCCGTCCGGCGCAACCTGCTCCGGCACGGTGAACACATTTGTCAGGCCCACGCGGGTCAATAATTCTTTCACAGGAACCGCGCCGGTGCCATGCAGCGGGGTATACACGATCGGAAGGCTGCCGCCGTGCCGCCGCACGAGATCGGGATCGAGTAACAATCCCTCCGTAGCCGCGTAATACGCCTCGTCTTCGTCTTTTCCGACCAGCGTCAGTCTGCCGCTTGCCAGTGCCCGGTCATAGTCCATCGTATGCGGACCAAACATCGGCACTTTCTCAATCTCATTAAAAATTGCGGCGGCCTGCTCGGGCGCGGCTTGTCCGCCGTATGACCAGTAGACCTTGTAACCATTATACTTGCTGGGGTTATGGGAGGCGGTGATCACCACACCCGCCATGCAATTCAGGTGCCGAACCGCAAACGAAAGCTGCGGCACGGAGTGCAGCGTGGAGAAAAGATAGGTCTTAATTCCGTTTGCCGCGAGCACACAGGCGGTTTCTTTTGCAAACTCCGGCGAATAGAGGCGCGAATCATACGCGATGCAAACCCCGCGCTCTTTTGCGTCCGCACAGGTGAGTAAATAGTTGCTTAATCCCTGGGTCGCGCGGCGCACGACGTAGATGTTCATACGGTTAGTGCCCGCACCAAGGATACCCCTTAGCCCCGCGGTGCCAAACTCCAACTCCCGATAAAAACGCTCCTCAATCTCCGGCGCGTTATCCGCTATGGCGAGCAGCTCTTGTTTGGTGGATGCATCCAGTGTCGGCTCGTTGAGCCAAGATTCGTATACGGATCGCGTTTCCATTCGTTAACCCTTTCGTATCGAAATATTCTTTTTTAATATTGAATCGAACCACTAGTTCGACGCGTCACTTTTGCAGCGAAGCGAGAAAGCCTTCCACCGCCGTCCAGTATTCCGCATTGTTCGGCGTTTTTTCAAACAAGGCGGAGGAGCCGTGGCGTCCGTTGCCCTCAGGTGCGAAGAACACACTGCCGCTGGATTTGATCTGATCCGCGATTCCGCGCCAGGACTTCTCTTCCGACTTGGCGGAGGTGATGAACGCGGGCTGGGTAATGTTCGCGGCATAGTCGGCAACCTGCTTACCATCCAGCTTAAAGTATTCGCCCGGTGAAAACGCAAGCACGGCGGAGATTTCGTCCGGGCGCTCGGAAGCCAGAATCAGCGCGAGCGAAGAGGAATACGAACTGCCCCAAACGATCAGTTGACTCGGCATGTAGGTTTGAATCACATAATCAAGCGCAGATTCCAAATCCGGATACGCCTGTATATAACCCGTTTGCAGCCCTGCGGTTTTCGCGGCCTGATAGGTTTCGTTTTTCACCCCGTTTGCCACGCCGCCGGAACGCTGATCGATCGCGAGGCAGTTATAGCCCAGTGCGTTAAGCTTTGGTGCGATCTCCAGATATTCGCCTCTGCTGTAGTCCGCCTGATGAAACAGCAGGATAAACGGCGCGTTCGCGTCGCCCGTCCAGTAAAGATCCGCCGTTATCGTAAGATCGTCCGTGGTGGGAAACGTAACGGTAGAAACCGAAGGCTCCGAAGGCAATGGTGCGCGCGTAGTTTCGATCATTGGCGTTTCCTCCTGTTTCACATCTTCTGTGTCACTAACCGTCTGCGCTACCGAAGCATTCGCTTCACCGGAGGCGCGAACGGGTACCAGCAGCAGAACAATCAATAGGGCGAGCGCTAGCATAAGCCCGCCTATCAGCAATAGAATCGTTTTGACCCTCATACGTATTGCTCCTTTTTTCTGAATCAAGCCGTTCTGATCAGAAGCCGTGCCTTTGGCTGTTTTTTCGTCGATACCAAACGTAATCGTACAAAAAATGTTCAAAATCCCTTCATCTGATTATACCCGCCGTCGTGTTGCATGGCAAGGCGGGCTGTGCTATCATACCCGTATGGAACGGCGCGCACAACCAAAAAAGCGCTACCTATCCGCCAGCTATGTCACAAGCGGGGCGGTTTTTTACGGTACGCTCTTGTTTCTCATCGCGCGTGTCTTTACGTTGCTGCAGCTCTTTTCCGACGCCGCAGCGCGAAAGAAGCTGAACCAGGCCCCGCCGGAGAACTTTACGTTTCTCGGCATCACGTGGATCTTGATCGTTATCGGCATCATCGGCATTGCTTTTTATCTGCTGTTGCAAAACCGGCAGAAAAAAATCCGCATGAAGCCGGGTAATTTTTATCTGTTGCTCAACACGCTGTTTGCCCTCTGGGGTTTAATCAGCGCGATCAGCTATTTGGTAGAGATGATTCTGTTTTTCGAGTTTGTTTATCTGCTCGATTTTCTAACGCTGATCGGTGCGATGGTCGTGCCGTGCGTATTGTATCAGCTCTCCGACCGAAAGCAAGATATCCCACCGGACAACATCCTCTTCTTTACCGCAATCGGATCAACCGCGCTCTCTACGCTCGCGGCGCTGATCGTAGCGCTCGTGCTCAGAAAGAGCTACACCACCTTTCAACTGGTGCGCGAACTGATGTTTCGCGCGGGCATTATCCTCTTTGGCGTCGCGGGATTGCTCAAAGCCATCCGGCTGCGCGCAGAGTTGCCGGAGTTGGTCGCCGCCATGCCGAAAATTGAGAGCAAGCCGGAGCCAAAGCCGATACTCAAACCCTTTTTCAACCGCGAACCAAAGAGCAAGGTAGACGCAAAAGGGCGTGTCAAGTGTCCTGATTGCGGAAAAAAGCTGGCGGAAGGCACGCGTATCTGCCCGCGCTGCGGGTATGATATTGAAACCCCGGATTTGTTTGACGACGATGACGACGATTTTTCCGAAGATGAGCGAATAGACGATCCTGTCACACCGGAACCGGAACTCCCGATCGAGGACATCGCGCCGGAGCAGGACGTTTTTGAAGAGGGTCCCGCACCTGCGCCCGAGCCCGAACGGTCGGAACTGCCCAAAGACATCTGCCCGCGTTGCAAGAAGAAGAAACCACCGTTTTTAAGCACCTGCCCGCACTGCGGCTATTATCCCGGCGACCCGATCGAGCTAGAAGAGATCGAGACGGAAAAGCGAAAGCAGGAAGAGGCGCAACAAGCCGAGCTTTCGCAGACCGCCGCGGCCTATGTTCCGCCGGAGCCAAAGCCGGACCCGAAATGCGAGAATTGCGGCAAAAAGATTCCCGGCGGGCTCTCCACCTGCCCCTACTGCGGCTATCATCCGGACGATGCGCACGCGCCGCAGGAACCACAGAAAAAGGCGGTCGAGTCGCTGTTTGACGCGGAGGAGGAAGACGAAACGATCTTTTGTCCCCGCTGCGACAACGAAGTTGTGCTGGGAACCGAAGTCTGCCCGCATTGCGGATATCCCTTCGTGGCCCCGCGCGGTGAAACCGGACGCATTCGTCGGCAGACACAGCGGCTGCCGCGAGTCCCCGATCCCAAGCACTTGACGGAGAAAAACTCCATCGAGTGCCCCGAATGCGGCAGACGGTATTCCGCCGCAAGGGATCGCTGCCCGTATTGCGGATTTGGGTTATATGATGATTGATTATTACTGTATTTTTCAAATATAGTGGGTACCCATATTGCGGATTTGGGTTGTATGACGATTGATTATTACTATATTTTTCAAATATAGTGGGTACCCATATTGCGGATTTGGGTTGTATGATGATTCGGTGTTTCAAATCAAAAAACGCTCATCTTTTTAGATGGGCGTTTGTTTTTGATCTCTTCTGTTATCCGTAAATGAGTTTTGGTGAAAAATCCAGTTTGTCCGCCGCGACGCAATGATAGACGATTCCGTTTCTCTCGCCTTCAAAGGCGTAGCGGTTCGCTTCCCCGTGCAGATGCCCATAGATCACGATATCCACGCTCGCTTGCTCCAACCGCTCGGTAAAGCCGCTTCCGCGATCCCGATCCAAAAACGGCGGAAAATGCAGCATCGCGATCTTGGTGGAAACCGTTGGCAGCGAGTTGAGCGAAAGCGAAAGCCGGTCCAGCTCCCGCAGGTAAATCTTTTGATCCTCGGCGGAAAAGTTGTTGCTGCCGGGGCAAAGCCAGCCGCGGCTGCCGCAGATGCCAACGTCGCCTTCCACAATCGAATCGTTTTGCAACGCGCGCATGCCCGCGGGTAAAGAGGCGCGCACCCTGCCGATCGCGCTCCACCAATAATCGTGATTCCCCTTGAGTAAGATCTTTTTGCCCGGTAGATTGCCGATAAACGAAAGATCGGGCAACGCGGCGCTAAGCTGCATTGCCCAACTGATATCGCCGGGAATCAGCACGAGATCGTCTTCCTGCACCCGCTCGCGCCAGTTCCGCTCCAATTTTTCCGCATGTCCGCGCCAGGCTTCGCCAAACACGTCCATAGGCTTTTCCGAGGTGAGCGAGAGATGCAAGTCCGCTATGGCGTATATCTGCATCCAACCGCTCCTCTCCGTCGCTTCGCGCGGTAAAAAACCGCTTGCTTACTCTTCTTCGGCGTCGAGATCCTCGTCTTCTTCGAGAAGATCCTCGTCCTCAAACTCGTCGTCCGTCGGCAACGGAGATGCGTTTTCCAGCACCACCTGCCGTTTTTTCTCTTTGAGGCAACCCAGACACAGTTCACCGCCGCGCACCGCCGGCTCTTCGCCGCATTCGGAGCACATGATGACCTCGTCGTCGTCGCTTTCTTCGTCCGCATGACGGATGCGTGCCTGCGCGCGCTTCATCTCGCGCTTACATACTTCGCAAAAATCTTCGCCTTCGCGGATGTAGTTCAATTCACACTTCGGGCACTTATGCAATGCCATAACTTTTCGCCCTGCCTTTGATTCCAAACGTTACGTTTGGTATTATGCTAAAGATTTATATGCATGTCAAGGAAAAGTTCATATTCGTCAAAATCGCCCGACATTCGGGCGATTTTTCCGTCATTTTCCGCTTGTTTTACGCGATCAATCGTCCAATTCTTCTGTTTCGTTCGCTTCGGCCTCGGCAAAGGCGATTGCAGCATTTGCAAAGAGCAGCTCCGCCTCCGCCGTGCGCCGCGCCTGATCTTCCGCATCCTCAAAGATTTGCCCGATGCGATCCGTCAGCGCGTCTTTCCCGACTTTTTCCTCCGCTGAAAACGGGACGGCGTATGCGGGTGCGCCCAGCAGCTTTGCCGCTTTGTTAGCAGCGATTACGCGCTGGCTTTTGCTGACCTTGTCCGCCTTGGTGGCAACCACCGTAAACGGAACGCCCGCGTGCAGCGTCCACTGAAACATTTGCCGATCCTCCGGCGAGGGTTCGTGGCGGATATCGACGAGCAAAAACAAGTGCTTCGGCCTGCCGCTCGCCAGATAGGTGCCGATCAAATCGCCCCACTCCGTCTGTTCGTCCTTGCTGCGCTTGGCAAAGCCATAGCCCGGCAGGTCGACAAGATAAAACGCGTTGTTCATCAAAAAATAGTTGACCAGCCGCGTCTTGCCCGGCGTCTGGGATGTCTTGGCGAGCTTTTGATTGTTGGTCAGGCAGTTGATGAGACTGCTTTTGCCGACGTTACTGCGGCCGACCACCGCGATTTCGCACGCAAGCGGGGCAGGGTATGTTTGACCCTGCCCAACGCTTGTGACAAATTTGGCTTGATTAATGGCGAACTGCTTCATGCGTCATATCCAGACCCGGCAAATTCAGCCGCGGTTCCGTTCCGTGCGGGTGCATAGTGAGAGCAACGTTCAATACGTCGTCCACCGTCTCCGCATAGTCGATCTTCAGCGCGTTTTTGATATCCGCGGGTACGTCATAGAGGTCCTCGCGGTTTGCCTTTGGCAGCACCACGCGGTCAACGCCCGCGCGCACGGCGGCAAGCAGCTTTTCGCGCAGACCGCCAATCGGCAGTACGCGCCCGCGCAGGGTGACTTCACCCGTCATCGCAACGGAGCTCTTGACCGGAATTCCGGTGAGCGCGGAGACAAGCGCCGTCGCCATCGCAACGCCTGCGGAGGGTCCATCCTTCGGTACCGCGCCTTCCGGTACGTGGATGTGGACATCCAACGTTTCCAGAAACGCAGGATCGATGCCAAAGCGGGCCGTGTTCGCGCGCACATAGGTCATCGCAGCCTTTGCGGACTCCTGCATCACGTCGCCCAACTGGCCGGTCAGTTGCAGGATGCCCTTGCCGGGGACCGCCGCGCTCTCCACCTCCAGCGTTTCGCCGCCGACGCTCGTCCAGGCAAGGCCCGTAACCACGCCGACCGTATCAGGACGCAGCGGCTCGCTCTTTTTGAACTTCTGCGGCCCGAGCCATTCGGTAATGCGACTCTCGGTGAGCGTGATACGCGTCTTTCCGTCCGCCAGATCGCAGGCGGCCTTGCGGCAAACACTCGCGATCACGCGCTCGAGTTCACGCACGCCTGCCTCGCGGGTGTAGCCGCCGATCAGGATGCCAAGCGCCGCGTCGGAAACGCGAAAATTCGACTTCTTGAGTCCGTGCTTCTCCAGCTGTTTGGGCAGAAGGTGGCAGCGGGCGATTTCGACCTTTTCGTCGAAGAGATAACTCGGTACCTCGATGAGCTCCATGCGGTCGAGCAGCGGGCGCGGAATCGAGCTCGCGTCGTTCGCAGTGGTGATCATCATGGCGCGGCTCATGTCATACGGCAACTCGAGAAAATGATCCGTAAAGGAAAAATTCTGCGCGCTGTCGAGAACCTCCAGCATCGCGCTGGAAGGATCGCCACGCATGTCCTTGCCGAGTTTGTCGATTTCGTCAAACAGCAGCACTGGATTGATCGAGCCTGACTTGCGCATGGCTTCGATCACGCGGCCCGGCTGCGCGCCGATGTAGGTACGCCGGTGTCCGCGAATCTCCGCCTCGTCATGTACGCCACCGAGGCTCATGCGGACAAACTGCCGTCCCATCGCCTCCGCAATGCCGCGCACGATGGACGTTTTGCCGACGCCTGGAGGGCCGACAAGGCAGAGGATCTGCCCCTGCGGATTGTTTGTCAGCCGCTGGACGGCAAGTGTCTCGATGATGCGGGTCTTGACCTTCTCCATGCCGAAATGATCCCGATCCAGCACCGCTTTTGCGTGCGCGAGATCGAGGTTATCCACCGTTTCCTCCGTCCAGGGCAAATCGAGAATCAACTCGATATACGCCTGCGCCATCGGCGCCTCGTGGGAGCCGCCAGGCAAAGAAGCAAATCGATCGAGTTGTTTGTTGAGCGCTTTGCGCACTTCCGGCGGAAGATTTTTCTTCTCCGCGCGTTCGCGGTAAGCGTCCAACACGTCGTCTTCGCCTTCGCCGAGCTCTTCCTGAACGGCTTTGAGCTGCTCGCGCAGAACAAACTCCTTCTGGTTGCGCTCGACCGCGGCTTTGATCTTGCCCGCGATGCGGCGATCCACCTGCATCACCATCAGTTCGTTTTCGATGATGCCAAGCAGGTTTGCCGCTCTGGAGACGAGATCTGTCTGCTCGATCAACTTTTGCTTGTCTTCGAGCTTACTCACAACATGCTGGGCGATTCCGTCCGTCAATTCGGAAAGGGTCGGGAGCGCGAGCACCGCGTCCTTTTGATCCTGCGTCAGGCGGTCGCGCTGGCCCGCATGCTCCGTAAAGCCTTCGCTCAGGCGACGGCGCAGTGCCTCCGCCGTGAATTCATCCGGCTCTACGTCCTCAAACACCTCGACCTGTGCGGTGTAGTGCGGGTTTTCGGAGATGATGTGCGCAATCTTTGCGCGCGCAACTCCGGTCACCAACAGGTGTACCGTGTCGTTTTGAATGCGGAAAACCTGACGAATTCGGCAGATTGTGCCAACTTCATATAGATCATCCGGGGTTACATCGACCACTTTCGCATTTTTTTGCGAAACAAAGAACGCGTATCCTTCGTCAGAAAGCGCCTGCTCCATGGCAGACAGCGTCTTTTTCCGTCCGATATCGCAATGCATCACTTCGTTTGGCAAAACCGCAATTCCGCGCAGCGGAATCACGGGCAGCGTTACGATTCCATGCAGATTCATACTGTTTTCACCTCCATCAGGGGTGTCATCTCTCATTCCCCTTGACTGTTCAGACTGTTTCGATCCATCCGGTTCCATGTCGCGGGAAATTTTTTATACGCGTTCCATGTTCATGGATGACTGTTCCGATTGTAGTTTCAGTATAGCGGCTCGATTTACGCAATGCAAACAAGCAAAGCGGGATATTGTAACGTCACGACCACAACACTGTGAACTTTTAGCATCAAACGCACGAGAGTGCTAACAACGATCATTTTAACGGATATCTCCGCCTTTTTCCACCCTGTTTCAATATCTTCTTCGTCCTAATTTTTGGTGAAACAAAACGACGGCTCACAATCATCTTGCAAACCGCCGCTTCGTATCAATCAGCAAAACAGCTTCTGTGGATTGCGGCAGTTTTTCAAATCAAGCTTACCGAAATCACGTTAGCCTGCTCCATTGACCGTGCGGAAAAACCGAGTTTCATCCGCAAGGTCAATCTTCATATGAATCAATAGTTGACTTTGCGTACTTCGAAGAACGCTTTGGGATGTCCGCAAACCGGGCAGACTTCCGGCGCCTTGGTGCCCTCGTACAGATGTCCGCAAACACGGCACTGCCAGATGACCTTTTCGTCTTTTTCGAAGACTTTTTCGTCCTTGAGGTTCGCGGCGAGCTTGTTATAGCGCTCCTCATGGGTCTTCTCGATTGCGGCAACCGCTGCAAACTGGTACGCGAGCTTATCGAAGCCTTCCGCTTTCGCATCTTCCGAAAAACCTTTGTACATCTCGGTCCATTCGTAGTGTTCGCCTTCGGCAGCCATCTTCAGTGCCTCGTCCAAGCTGGGCATTTCGCCGCCATGCAGCGCCTTAAACCACAATTTTGCGTGTTCTTTCTCGTTATCCGCCGTTTCGGCAAAAATCGCGGAAATCTGCTCGAAGCCGGCTTTCTTTGCTACGGAAGAGAAGTAGGTGTACTTGTTTCTCGCCTGGGATTCACCCGCAAACGCCGTCTGAAGATTCTTTTCCGTCTTGCTTCCTTTGAGTTCCATGATTGCAATCCTCCTATTATTCATAATCAGTGCTTTATCGAGGCTTTCGCCCGTTGGATAAACAAATTTGATCCCGCATCGGGAAACCCGCTTTTGAGAGCCGGATTTAGACCGCGTGCTCCTGCTCGTGCTTTAAGCAATCCGCGCAGAGCCCGCGCAAAACCACGTCGTAGGAGCGCAGCTCGTAGCCTGTTTCGCTCTCGATTGCGGTTTGAAACGACTCGAACGAGGGCAGGTGAACATCCGACACCGCACCGCACTCTTCGCAAACGATGTGCGAGTGCGATTCTCTCGTCTTGTCAAACCGGCAGCTGCCGTCCGCAAGAGGAATCTTCTTGAGTCTGCCCGCGTCAGCAAGCTGGTTGAGGTTACGGTAAACCGTTCCGAGGCTCAGGCGGGGCATCTCCAATTTGAGCTGCTCATAGACCATGTTCGCGGTGGGATGATCGCATCGTTCCGATACAGCTCGAAAAATGCGCTCCCGCTGGTGAGAATATCGCATGGGCTCGATTCCTCCGTGTTATAAAACTCATATCAATCAAGTATTGAATACGGTAATTCCTTTATTCCTATATAGTAACAATTACTGTTATTATACTAGCGCAGTTCTTTCTCTGCGTCAAGTGATTTCATTGAAATTGATACAATCTTTTTCAATGTTTTCTTCTCGGGCGTAACAACCGGTTTTATTCCTGCGGCAGCTCGCGCGGCTTCAGCAGGTTCTTTTCAAACACCTTTGCGACGCGCTTGTAGAGCAGGAACGTGATGATGGAGTTCGCCACCGTCTTGATCGCGTTAAACGGAATGATCGCGGTTGGCAATAGCGCAACGACTGCCTCACGCGGAACGCCGAAAAAGTGGACGGTGAAGACGAGGTTCATGGGGATCATCATCAACGTTTGCAAAACGGAACCGATCGCCATGCCGATGATTGCGGCCTTTCTCGTTTTATAGTGAGAATAGAGCAACCCCGCAGCGACGACATAGGACCCCGTAGCGAGAAAGTGCATGACCGCGCCCACCCAGAGGCTTTGCGGCGAAACCAGGAGCCACTGCAGCACGCTGACCACCGCAGTGAGGCCCAACCCCCACCAGGGTCCGTAGAGAAATGTTCCGATCAAAATCGGCACATCCGCCATGTCATATTCTAAAAACGACGCGGCGGGGAAGATGGGGAAGTGGATCGCGTAGACAAGGATGATGGAAAGCCCGGTGAGCATACCAAGCTTCACCATGCGGTCGACGTAGGTTCTTTGTTTCATGTTGTTGTTTCCTCCCGTTTTCTTTGCGACGCAGTTGATGGTTTCACGGGAGTTTTTCTGTACAAAAAACCCCGTGAATCAACGCACGGGGTTGTTACAAAGCCAAAATGTTTGGCGTTTGCTTCTTTCATCCGGACTCAAAACGAATTTATCATTCGCTCAATTACCGTCGGCAACGGATTTGTACCGTTTCGACCGCTCTCGCGGTTCGCGGGCTTGTCGGCACAGAGGCCGCATCACCGCCGGTGGGGAATTTCACCCCGCCCCGAAGCTGAAGAAATTCAATTGTCATCGTTCGGCATCTCTACCGATTTGCGCCTATCGTACCACGCGTTTTCGGGTTTTGCAAGCATGCGGCGTGATTTTTACACTTATCTCACGCTCACCACCGCGCGGTGACTCAGCAACACGACCAGTAGTTCTTTCACGCGCTGACCGGAGAGCGATTCCAACGCGAGCGCATAGAGGCGAAGCTGCTCCGCGTGCTTTTGCGCGGCCTGTTCGGCGGATTCGCCCGGGCGAACACGGTCGGTCTTATAGTCCACAATCACCCATTCGCCGTCCTCGAGGAAACACGCGTCCAGCACGCCTTGCAGCAGCACCGTCTCTTCCGCGGCGATGCCGTAGAGTTGAATCGCTTCCATCGGGTAGGAAAACGGCAGCTCGCGCTCCAACCGCCCGGCCTGTCGCATTCGCGAAAACAACGCGTCCTGCGTGAGCCAGCTGATCGCGCCAGTATCCGCTGCATCCGCCTGTTCCGGCGTGATGCGTCCGCTTGCCGTCAACGAGAGCAAATATTGCCTCGCTTGTGCTTCGCTCATCGCCGCATCCAACGGCAGATATTGCATCGCCGCGTGCGTCGCGGTTCCGGCAAACACCGCGCTTGTCTCCGCGCCTAAAAATGCTGGTTTTACGAAGGTCGGAAGGCTGTCTTCGCCCTTGACCACGCGGCTCACCGCTGCCTTTGCACGAATCTTCGCCGCCTCCGCATAGTCATAGGACCAGTTCAGCTTTGCTTCGATCGCCTCCAGCACAACGGGATCAAACGCGGGAATCTCTTTTGCGTTTTCCGCAGAAACGCCGCCTAAAAATCCCTCTCGCTCAAGCGTCGTAATGACGATATGCCTTCTTGCGCCCATCATCAGCCAACGCACGGGGCTGGAACACTTGATCGACTGCCAGGCGGTCGGCACCCGCGCAGACGCGGCAAGCTTTTCCTCCGGCTTATTGACGCATGCGGTAAGGATGAGCTTCCTTCGCGCGCGCGTCATGGCGACGTAGAGCACGCGCATCTCCTCCGCGAGCTGTTCCCGCTTCACCTGCTGGGAGAGGATCACCCGCGCGAGCGTATCGCGCTTAACCCGCTGCGCGCTTTCGCGGTCGATGAAGCGCAGCGCAATGCCGTATTTTGTGTGCATTTGCAGGCTGTTGTTCACGTCCTGACGGTTAAAATGCTTGCCCAACCCCGCAACAAACACGACGGGGAATTCCAATCCTTTGGACTTATGGATGGTCAGAATCCGCACCACATCCGCCGTCACGGTCTGCGCGGCGCCCACACTCGCGTTGTTTTGCGCGAGTTCCAAATGCCGCAAAAAGCTCCAAACCCCGCGCGAACCCGCGGCCTCAAACGCGTGCGCTTTGTTCAGCAGCGCGTCCAGGTTTGCCTGCCGCTGTGCGCCGCCGATACCCGCGCCCATCTCCTCATAAAAACCCGTTTCATCGAGCAGTTTCCCGATGAGCTCTTCTACGGAAAGAAGCCTGCTCTCCGCGCGGTAAACAGCAAGTTTTTCCAAAAACGCCGCCGCGCGCCTGCCCAGCGCCGTGTCCGACTCCGCAAAAATGAAAAACGCTTCGTAAAACGCGCCGTCCGGCTTCTCCGTTCGCATTTGCGCGAGCTCTTCGTGCGTAAAGCCGCCGATGCTGGAAAGCAGTACAGAGAGAAGCGGCACATCCTGCCTGCGGTTGTCGATGATGGAGAGCAGGTTTCGAAAAATCTGAACCTCAACCGCGTCAAAATAGCCGCCGCTGGACTGCGCATAGGCAGGGACTCCGGAGCTAGCAAGCGCTTGCGAGACGCTCTGCGCTTCGGTTCCCGCGCGAAGCAGCAGCGCAAAGTCGCCATAGCGATAGTTTCGTGTTTCTCCCGTCTTAGAGTCGGTATAAGTTTCTTGCTGTATGATTTCGTGGATGCGCCTCGCGATCAGGCGCGCTTCCACCTCCAGATCCGCCGCTTCTTCCAGCGCGTCCTCATCGTCCTCGCTCTCCGCGCGCTCTTTGCGAATCAAATGCAGTTCCACGCTGCCCGCGGGTTGGCTCGTTCCGCAGACAAGGCGGGCGCGCGTGTCATAGTCGATGTCTCCTGACTGTTCGCTCATCACCGCCTCAAACACCTCGTTGACTGCGGACAGCACTTCATCCGAAGAGCGAAAGTTTTCGGCAAGATCGATTCTGTTTCCCGCTTCGCCGGAAAAGCGCGCAAGTTTTTCTAAAAACAAGCCCGGCTCCGCCTGACGAAAGCGATAGATCGACTGCTTGACGTCGCCTACAAAAAAGAGATTGTCTCCGCGCGAGATGCGCAGCAGGATCGCTTCCTGCACGCGGTTGCTGTCCTGATACTCGTCTACCGCGATCCAGCGGAATTTTTCGCGGTACTCCTGCGCGATTTCTTCCTGATACAGCGCCGCGAGGGCGAAATGCTCCAAATCGTCGTAGTCCAACAGGTTTCTTTCGCGCTTCGCTTCGGAAAACGCCTGCTCAAACCGCGACGAGAGTTTGCAAAGCGCGCGCACCACCGCGCCGGATCGGCGCAGTACTGCGATTTCTTCCGCTTCCGCGCGTATAAACCGCTTCTTTTGTTCTTTGACGAGGTCTTTGCCCATGTCGCGCGCGGCCTTTGCGCCCGCTTTGTCTTCCTCCGCAACCGCACGCGGAAAGACGAGCCTGCCGTACTCCATGGCGTTGAGCGCATCGCGGTATTGCCCATACCTGCGGCAGAGCAGCATTGCGCGATAGCGCGAAAGTTCCTCGTCCAATACGGAGATCGCATTCGCGCAGTCAGGGGAGAGCTGGTCCCGCTCGCGCACGATCGTTTCGATCACGAGCGAAAGCTCCTGCTTACAGAACGCGACCGCATCGTTCAGCATTCGCTCAAGAGCCGTTTCGTCCTCGTATCGCGCTGCGGCTTCCCGCAGCCAGTGTTCCGGCTCCGGTTCCGCACGAGTGAATCGATAGACCGAGAGAATCGCGTCCCAAGCTGCCTGTTCGCTGCCAAACGCCGCTAAAAGCGCGGTATAGTCCGCATCGTTTTCTCCTGCAAGCGCGGTGAGCAGATCGTCCCGCACGGTCTCGATCAAGGCCGCGCTCTCCATCTCGTCCGCCGTCTTCGCGCGCGCGGGCAAATCCACCGCGTGATAATGCCGCCGGATGACACGGGCGCAAAACGCATGGATGGTCGAGATAAACGCGCCGTCCACATTCCGCGCCTGACGGCGCAGATAACGCATTTCTTCGGTTGATTCGGCCTCGTCCGCCAATTGATTGAGACGGTTTGCTATTCTGCCCTTCATCTCCGCCGCTGCAGCCCGCGTAAAAGTGAGCACCAACAGGCTCTCTACCGGCGCGCCCGCGCGAATGCGGCTCACAATCCGCTCGGTGAGCACGGCTGTTTTGCCCGCGCCCGCCGCCGCGGAGACGATGAGATTTCCTTCGCTCTGAATAGCGAGCAGTTGATCCTTTGTCCAACGATTCATCGGCGCTGCCTCCGGCGAATCGGCGTTTTGTTATTCTTCGTCTTGCGCGCCATCGGCTTCACCTCCCGCAATCAGGGTAAAAAACTCGTCCTGTTTGATGGTTTTGA
Source organism: Christensenellaceae bacterium (assembly GCA_963665375.2). Lineage (GTDB taxonomy): Bacteria > Bacillota > Clostridia > Christensenellales > CAG-138 > UBA7703. The sequence goes on along the minus strand of CAXXUL010000004.1, from coordinate 155,693 downwards.
GCATGCGAATCCGGTTGCCCGGTTTCTTGGGATCAAATCGACAAACGCTCTTATAGTCGCAATACTTGCATGCTTCCTGATTTTTTTTACGCGCGGCGGGAGAAGCGGCGAGTTCACCGCTGAGCATACGCGAAAGCGTCTGTTCGGACTTTTTCTTTGCCAGCGCGAGAAGGGATTCCATTTGATCCGGCGAGCAAACACTGCCGGAATAGTCCGATTCTCCCGTTTGCTCCACCTGATACAGCACGGCGGATTTTCCGCCGGAGAGCGCGTTATCGCTCGCGCGGATGACCGCGGCGTCCGACAGCGTGAGCCCCTTGAGGCGAAACCGCTCCGCAACCGCGCCCTCGATATCCTCCTCGGAATCGGAAACGACCGGCTGCGAGATCGGCATATAGTATAATCCCGCGCGGGCTTGCGCCTGCTCCGTCGCCGCGAGTAAATACAACGGCAATTGCAGCGTTAAACCCTGCAACACACCCGCAAAGTCAAAGTCCCGCCCGCCGGTCTTGTAGTCCACGATGCGGAGTAGCTCCCGTCCGCCGGCAACCGCGCGATCCACGCGGTCGATTACGCCGCCGATGAGCGCGCTGCTTCCGTCCGGCAAACTCAGGCGAATCGGCGGGAACGGCGCGCCCTGCCCGAAGCGCACCTCGGTCAGCACCGGCGAAAAACTGCCCGCGCGAATTTGACTCACAATCGCGAGCACACTCTGGCGAAGCGTCTCCACCAGCAGAAACAGCGTAGCTCGCATGCGCTCGTTGTCCAGCAGGATTCCGTCGTGATGCTCCGCAATCACCTGCGGCAGCGCTTCGTCGAGCACAAGAAGCGCATCTTCATCCGAAAGCAGTTTCCAATTATGGTTTTTCTCATTCACCAATCGGACAAACGCTTCCAACGCGGCGTGATAGAACGCGCCGAGATCCGCCGCGCGCTCGGTAAACTCGCGCGTTTCCTCCGCACGGAGACCATAGCGAACAAAATGCTGAAACGGGCAGTTGTTAAAGCTCTCCAACCTGCTCGCGCTCATCGGCACCGTTTTGCCGTAAAGCACGCGCGCGGTTTCGCGCGGAATCGCGAGCGGCAGCACATTCGCCGCGCTTTCGTCAATCATCCGCCGGGTTAGCGCGCGGGTACTGTCCCGTCTCGTCAGCCACTCAATCAGCGCAGGCAGCCGCTCCGTACTCGTTCCCTCGTCGCGAAAGCGACGCAAATCGCGCGCGGTCATGGTCAGCGCCTCCGCCGCGCAATCCGGCAGTGCGTCGCTCGACTCGATGTCGCTCTTTTGCGCGCAATTCGGGCAGAGTTTTTGCAGCCGCTCCACCAGCGGACTCGGCGCGAGCTCTCCTGCGCCATCGCCATAGGCAAAGCTCACGTAGAGATACTCGTCCGTCTTGCTCAGCGCGGTGTAGAGATCGAGCCTGTCCGCGGCGCTCATCTCGGCTGAGGTTTTCCGTAGCGGAGCGCCTTGGTTTTGCAGCTCTTTGATCTCCGTATCGTCCAGCAACCCGTCGTTTTGCTGCGGGCGGGGCAGTAAGCCTTCGTTTGCGCCGACGACGAAGAGCGCCTTCACTCTCCGGCTTCTCGTGCGCACCACATCGCCCACCACGCCCTGATCCGCCGTGCCGGGCACCACGCCGATGGCAGCCCCACGCATGCCCTCTTCGAGCAGGCGGTAAAAACCGGCTTTTCCGATCTTGAGCTCGCCCAATATCTCGCTGAGCTGATCGAATAGCGCCACCAGCAGGTTCCAAACCTGCGCGTGCTCCTGCATTTCCGCGAGACGTTCCTGCTGTTGCAAGGTTTCCGCGCAAAGCTCAAGCTGGCGCTGCAGGTCGATCTGCAACAAAAACTGATACAGCGCGCGCACCTGATCCTGAATGCTCGCGCGGGCGAGACCTTTGCTCAGCGGCTCCAGCGCTGCCGCCGCGCAAGCGCGCGCCCGCTCCGCACCCTCGCCGGGGTTCGCGCGCGTGAAGGGTTTGGTTAATACGCTGCCGCGCAGGCCCATTCGGCGCAGATAGAGATCGAGTTCTTCTGCATCCGCCTCCGCGCAGCCGGAAAATCCGCTCTTGAGATAGCGCAGCAGATCGTCCGCATGAAATCCGTTTGAAACATAAGCACAGGCCGCGAGTACCGCATCCGCCGCCGCGTGTCCCGAGAGCGGACGCTTACGATCGAGGAAGATCGGAATGCCTCTGCGCGCGCAGGAACGGCGAATAAGCCCGGCGTATGCGTCCAGATCGGACACGATCACCGCCATCTGCCGGTAGCGAATGTTTTTTTCGCGCGCGAAAAACAGGATCGCTTCCGCGAGCGCCTCCGCCTCGGCCCGGCGATCGCTCGCGCCAAAGAGCGTGAGGTTCTCCGCGTTGCCGTGATAGATCTCGGCAGGGTAGGCAAACAGATTTCGCTCGATATGCCGCATCAGCGGGTCCGCGCGATTCGTCTGCTCGCAGAGCCGCTCCTCGGTCACAGCGGCGCCGACGCGCTCCGCCACCTCGCGCAGTTGCAGCAGCGCCTCCCACTCCGGCTCAAACACCTCTTCATCCGCGCGCTGCACGCAGTCGATTCTCAGCGTGATGGTGACAAGCGGGCAGACGAGCAGCATTTCGCCGATGAGCGCGAGCACCTGTCGATTCGGGCTGTCGAGCCCGTCGATATAGATCGGCTGTCCCGCGACAAACGATTCCGGCAAAAGCCTTGCCGCTTCGGCGGCCGCGTCGTCCAGGCTCAGATAGCGCTCTTGCAGATATTTTTCGGTTTCGCGATATAGTATAGAAACATCGCTGAGCTTTTCTGTCAGCGGAAGCTCTTCCGGCAGGCGGACGATCAGCTCGTCCAGCGCGTCCGGCGTGAGCCCCGCGCGCTTGATGTCCTGAAAGATGGATTGCAATTCCTCCGCAAAGCCCGCGCTCTCCGCCGCGCGGGAAAAGAGCTTGAGGTCGTTTTTGCGCAGGTCGATCGCACGGCGGATCACCATGCGGTGTCCTTCTGCGGACAAAAACGGATGCGTTTTTCCCGAAAGCGAGAGTACGCGCTCGGTGAGGCGATTAAAGCTAAACACCTGCACGCCGAGCAAGCCGCCCAGCGATTCCGCAAGCAGACGCTCCGCCTCATAGGTGTATTGCTCCGGCACGAGCAAAATCGCGCGCTCACCGTTTTGCTGATGCGCGCGCAGGGAGGCGACCACGCGGGCGGTCTTGCCCGTGTCCGCGCGTCCTAATATGAAGTTGAGCTTGCCGCTCAAGAAAGCATCTCCCGATGCACGGGCGTATAGACCATTTGTCCGCGCTCGCTTCTGCTCTCATACAGCACAACGGCGTTTGCCGTAAACGCGGCTTTTTGCGGCGGTAGCACGAATCCTTCGTCGCCCTCGATCTTTCGTCCCAACGTGATATGCGGCGTAAGCCTGCCGCGGTTTTTCGAAAAGCCCCGCTCCCAGAGCGCAGATTCCAGCGTCTCATACAGACGGTTTAATTCATCATTGTCGCAGGTAACCCCGACAAAGCCCGTATGCGAACCGTCGGTTTTAAACGAGCCGTAGTCACGAAGGCGCAACACAAACGGACGAATATCCCGCACCGCCTCCTGCATCGCGTCGGTAATATCCTTGAGCGCGTCCGTTTCGCCTAAAAAGTGCAGTGTGATATGATAATTCTCTCGCGGAACAAAACGACCGGCTGCTCCGTGCGCTTCCAGCGCGACGCGGCTTGCTACGAGCGCGCGCGTGATATCCGGCGGCAGAGGAATGGCGATAAACAGACGCATAATTGTGGTTCCTTTCATGCCGCGCGGAGGATTCCACGCGGCGTTGACGTTATCTGTAGTATAGCCAAAATTGGCTCGAATTGCCAGCAACAGTAGCACGATACAGCCGCTTTTGATACGGACTGTTTGTTTTTTCTTCTCAGACTGCTTTTTTATACTATTTGTCCAAATCCATTTTGATTTGAAGCACATCCTGCAAAAATGGAGCAGAATAGTCGAGTTTACCATGTGTGAAAGGCAATCATGCATACCCCTTATTCACAAAAACTGTATGAGTTATCCACACAGGGTTATCCACATTGTCCACCGCGTTATCCACAGAATGCGAGATTTTCGTGTTTTGGTATGTGTATAAGTCAAAAAAACATGTGGAATGCGATGAATATCCACGTTTATCATACGTTTTGTAAAAAATAGTATACAATTCTCGATACCATACGGGGTGATACTTCGCCTAATTCATCCTGCAAATCATCCATTCTCTCTTCAATAAAAAAAGCTTCCCCATATGGAAAGCATAATTCTTCGTTCATCGTTTAATATTTTATTACAATTCTCTTTACAGTCTTGTATCTCTTCAGTTCTTTTGCTTACTTTTCTTTCAAGAAAAGTAAGTAAGTTATTTCTCTTTTCTTGCGATCTGTGCGCCGAGGGCGGTGAGCTTTTTTTCGAGGAACTCATACCCGCGATCGATAAAATGAATATTGTGCACACAGGTGGTTCCGCTGGCGGCGAGCCCGGCTACGATCAGGGATGCGCCGGCGCGCAGGTCGGTCGCGTAGATATCCGCGCCGCGCAAAGAAGGAATTCCCTTTACCTTCGCGGTGTTGTTGTCTTTTACGCTGATGGAAGCGCCCATGCGCCGCAGTTCGCGTACATGGTTAAAGCGGTTCTCGAATATCGTCTCATTGATTGTGGAGACGCCGCCGGAAGAACAGAGGTACGCCATCATCGGCTGCTGCAAATCGGTGGGGAACCCGGGGTAGGGCAGGGTCTTGACGTTGATCGGACGGGGCCGGTCGTTCATGATAACGCGAATATAGAAATCGCGCCCATCGTCACCGTCGATCACGCGCGCGCCGCTCTCCATGAGTTTCGCGGAGATGGCTTCCATATGGGTTGGAATCACGTTTTTGATGATCACGTCGCCCATGGTGGCGGCGGCGGCGATCATAAACGTTCCCGTTTCTATTTGATCCGGAATGATGGCGTAACCGCAACCGTGCAAGCGCGGCCTGCCGCTGATGCGGATGACGTCCGTGCCGGCACCTTTGACGGAGGCGCCCATCATATTGAGAAAGTTTGCAACGTCGACGACATGCGGCTCTTTTGCGACGTTGCTGAGCACCGTGTTTCCCTCCGCCATGCTGGCGGCGAGCATCACGTTGATGGTCGCGCCAACGCTGACCACGTCAAAAAAGATCTCCGCGCCAACGAGCCGGTCCGCTTTTGCGCGCACGATGTTGTGGTCACAATCCAGCTCAACTTCCGCGCCGAGCGCGCGCATGCCTTTAATATGCTGGTCGATGGGCCGCGCGCCGATGACGCAACCGCCGGGCAGAGCCAGCTCGACTTCATGAAAGCGCCCGAGCAGCGCACCAAGTAAATAATAAGAAGCACGCATGCTGCTGACCGCCTCGCTAAGCGCCTTAGTATTGGTCAGCGTGCGCGAGTCGATACGCATGCAGTCGCCTTCTGTATAGTCGACACTAACGCCCAGCTCCTCCAAGATTTCCTTGAGGCTCTGGACGTCCTGAATATGCGGCAGATTCTCCAGCACGCAGGTTTCGCCTGCCAGAATTGCTGCGGGTATAATGGCAACGGCGGCGTTTTTCGCGCCGCTGATGGTCACGGTTCCTTCGAGCCGCTGACCGCCTTTAATCTCATACCATTCCTTCTGCATACGAGTGTAAGTCTATCGGAATCGAAAAGAGAAGTCAAGCGCCATGACCGACTTGTGACTGCAATCAGGAAACCACAAAAAAATACGATGATTTGACCTGTTGGGTTTTATTCATCTTTTCAGATGAGATAAACCGATTTCTAGGTAGACTGATTTTAAAATTAATGCAGTACTCACTCTCACAAAATTCATAAATTCGCGTCTGTTTTTCTTTGGATATGCTTATTTGTTGATGATTATTTCTTATAATCACTCGATATTCATTGGTAATTCGGAAATTTTGTTAATTTACCCAGAAATTCTGTTTCTGCAATGAAAAATATTGCAACTTTCATTTCAAATATATTTTTCAGAATACCGATCAAATGATCAGGAATGAATTGACAAGCGTATCTTTGCATGCTAAAGTTATTTTAGCATTTCTCTATTTTTTTGAGACTTTGGAGGAATCCCATGGATAAGTTAGTCATCGCCCTCGGCGGCAATGCGCTGCAGGAAGGCAACGGACCTGCAACCGCGGAAGCGCAGCTGGAAGTGGTTGAAAAAACGTCCGTCTATATTGCGGATATCATTGAGAAGGGATATCAGGTCATCCTGGCGCATGGCAACGGCCCGCAGGTTGGCCGCATCGTGCTGCAAAACGAAAACTCTGTGAATGTTACCCCTGCGATGCCGTTTGACGTTTGCGGCGCAATGAGTCAGGGCATGATCGGCTACCATATGCAGCAGGGCTTGACTAAGGCGCTCCGCGCGCGCGGCAATCACACCGGCGCCGCGACGGTCGTCACCCAGGTCGTGGTCGACAAAAACGACAAGGCGTTCCTTGCTCCCTCCAAACCCATCGGGCCTTTCTATAGCGAAGAAGATGCAAAGAAGCTTCAGGCGGAAAAAGGCTACTCGGTTAAGGAAGACGCCGGACGCGGCTGGCGCAGAGTCGTCGCCTCGCCGATGCCAATCGAAATCGTTGAGTTACCGGAAGTCAAATGCCTCATCGAAGGCGGCTTCGTCGTCATCACCGTCGGCGGCGGCGGAATCCCCGTTGTCCGCGAAGAAAACGGCGACCTCGTCGGCACCGCGGCGGTCATCGACAAAGATCTCGCCAGCGAAAAGCTCGCCGAGGACCTCGACGCAGACGCGCTCTTAATCCTCACCGCCGTCGAGCAGGTTTGCCTCAACTACGGCAAGCCCGAGGAAAAGCGTCTTTCGACCATCACGGTCGCGGAAGCGGAGCAGTACATCGCCGAAAAGCATTTCGCGCCCGGCTCCATGCTGCCAAAAATTCAGGCTGCGGTCAAGTTCGCTAACAGCAAGGCAGGCCGCAGAGCCATCATCACCTCGCTCGACAAAGCAGTCGATGCACTCACCGGAAAAGCCGGAACGGTGATTGTAAAGTAAATATCTTTCTTCTTTTTCTCATGAGAAAAAGGAAGCAAAAAGAGCTTGCACTTTTTTGTGCAGGCTCTTTCTCTTATGTTCTTTTGCTTCCTTTTCTTTCAAGAAAAGTAAATCACGGAGTCAATCGGTTTGGGCCGCGGAAGAGGAACATTGCCTCCTTGATGCCGGTGCCAAGCAGGAGCATCGTGAGCCGGTCGACACCGAGGCCGAAGCCGCCGTGCGGCGGACAACCATAGCGGAAGAACTCGGTGTAGAATTTTACGTCTTCTCCCAAACCTCGTTCATTTGCCTGCCGGCAGAGCACATTATAGCGATGCTCCCGCTGTGCGCCGGTGGTGATCTCCACGCCGCGCCAGACGAGATCGTACCCCTGCGGCACGCCGTCTTTGCGCATGTGATAAAACGCGCGTTTCTCCGCCGCGAAGTCCGTGATCAGCAAAAACTCGTGACCAAACTCTTCCATGGAGAAGCGATAGCTGAGCTGCTCCGCCTCGGTGGTCGTGTCTACGTGCTCGCTCTGCGGCAGATGATAACCATAACGTTTTTCCAACTCGCGGTAAAGTTCCGGCAGCGCGATCACGGGGAAGGGCAGCTTCGGTACAACGACCTTTGTTCCATAAAAGCGCTCGATTTTTTCTCCGAGCTGTTGTTGCACGCGTTCCAGCGCGTAGGTCAATAGCTCCGCTTCGAGGTTCATTACATCATAAAACGACTCGATATAGGAAAACTCCAGATCGAATCCGGTAAACTCCGTCGTATGCCGGTTGGTATAGGATTTTTCCGCGCGAAACACCGGCCCTGTTTCAAAGATCCGCTCGAATCCCGCCGCCATCGCCATCTGTTTGTAAAACTGCGGGCTCTGTGCAAGATACGCCTTCCGGTCGAAATACCCAACCTCGAACACATCCGCGCCGCTTTCGCTCGCGGCGGCGATCAGCTTCGGCGTGTGAATCTCGATAAACGCGCGTTGGAGTAAAAATTCTCGCATGGCTGCGACGAGACAAGTCTGCACCTCAAACAGAAGGCGCTCCTTCTCGCCGCGCAAGTCCAGCCATCGGTAATCCATTCGCGTGTCGATATTTGCGTCCTTCGTCAGCGGAAGGGGAGCGGCGAGTGAGAGAATCTCCAAATTAGTTGGATTCAATTCCCTACCGCCCAGCTTGACTTGCGGATTTTCCCGCAGATTTCCTTCGATCGAAACCACCGATTCTACCGTAAGCGAATCCAATATCTCCGTCCATTCGGGATGCAGCTGCTTCTCGATGGTCACCTGTACGCTGCCGCTTCTGTCGCGTACGACAAGAAACGCCATATATCGCGTGTTTCGGATATGTTCTATAAAACCTTCGATCCGCACGGATTCACCGATCCGCGCATTATTGATCAATGTTCGTTTCATTATCTATCTCCTTTTTCTCGTCTTTGATCCGTATTTGCCCGCTTGAAACAGATCCAGACCGACATCATCCGTATGCCGCATTCGATCACCTCCCAAAAATCACAGAAACCGCCGGATTTTCTCCGGACGGTTTCTTTTCGTATGCGCGCTTTGATGAAAAAGCATGCCACTATGGATAACTACCGGCCGGCGCAGAAAAGCTGCACTCAAGCCGGAAGCAAACGTGCTATCGGCTCGAGTGCGGTCGATCGATATCAAACAAGACAGCGATTTTACGCACGACAGTACTCCTTTTTCCTCAGTATTGCTCTAGAGAGCACTTCTTATTCAAAATTCTCTAAGGTGATATTACTCTTTTCCCGAAATTTTCTCATAGACCCGCTCAAGGTCTTCGCGGGAGAAATACTCAATCGTAATCTTTCCGCGCGTATTGCTGCCTGCAAGGGAGACTTTTGTTCCCAGCGACTCGCGGAAGGATTCTTCGAGATTGGCCAACTCTGCGGGCAGATGCTTTTTCTCTTTTTTCGCCGCAATAGCGGGTTTCTTCTTCTCTGATAATGTCTTTATTTTTTCTTCCAGCGCACGAACGGAATATTCCTTTTCAACGCATTCTTTCGCCAGTTGTTCAATTAGCGCGCGATCGGTCAATCCGGCGAGGGCTCTTCCGTGTCCTGCGGAGAGAACTCCACTTTTGAGCAGCTCGATCACACTCTCCGGCAGCTGCAACAAGCGAAGAGAATTTGCGATCGCGGGACGGCTTTTACCGAGGCGTGCGGAAACTTCTTCCTGCGTCATGTCGTGTTGCTTCATCAAAAAGCGAATCGCGGCTGCCTCTTCGATTGGATTCAGGTTTTCGCGCTGAATGTTTTCAATGAGGGAGACTTCGTGAATCTGCGCCTCGTCGTAATCCGTTACCAACACAGGCACTTCGGAAAGTCCCGCAAGACGCGCCGCACGAAAGCGGCGTTCGCCCGCGATGATCATATAGCGGCTGCCTTTTTGTTTCACGATCAGCGGCTGCACGATGCCATGCACGCGAATTGACTCCGCAAGCTCATTGAGCGAGGTTTCTTCAAACTGTTTGCGCGGTTGCAGCGCGTTGGTGTCGATATCGCGTACGTTTACCGTCAACACACCAAGGCCGGTTTTTTCCGGTTCCTCTAACTGCGCGGAATAGGGATCAAGAAGCGCGTCCAGTCCACGACCGAGACCTTTTTTCTGAGGAGCCATTATTTTCCCTCCTTGGCGATCATTTCGGTTGCGAGGGAGGTATACGCGGTAGAACCCGCGCTGTTTGGCGCGTATCGCGTGATCGGCAGTCCGAACGACGGCGCTTCGCCGAGACGCACACTGCGCGGAATGATGGTGTCGTATACCTTGTTTTTAAAGAACTTCTTTACTTCTTCAACCACCTGCATCGAAAGATTCGTACGAGAATCAAACATGGTCAATACCACGCCTTCTACGTCCAGGTCCGGATTGAGGCTCTTTCGAACGAGTTTCACGGTGTTCATGAGCAGGCTCAATCCTTCCAGCGCGTAAAACTCGCACTGAATCGGAACCAACAGCGTGTTTGCCGCGGTGAGCGCATTGAGCGTTAGAAGACCGAGAGAAGGGGGACAATCGATAAAAATATAATCGTAATCACTCTTTGTCGCATTCAACGCGCGCTTTAATACCTGCTCGCGTGCCATCATATTGACCAGCTCGACCTCCGCGCCAGCCAGCGCAATGTGTGCCGGTAAAAGCTTAAGGGTATCGATCATGGTATCTTTTGTCGCTTCATCGACGGAAACATCGTTGATCAGCACATCGTAGATGGATTTCCCATCTCCTTCTTTTTTTACGCCAAGGCCGCTTGTGCTGTTACCCTGCGGGTCTGCGTCGACCAATAGAACCTTTTTTCCTTGTTCTGCAAGGCATGCGCTTAAATTAACGGCGGTTGTTGTCTTGCCGACGCCGCCCTTTTGATTGGCTACCGCAACAATCTTCATAATTGAGATTATCCTCCGATATTTGCTTTCTCTTATCAAAAGAGATTATAGTTGCTTGTTTTTGAGTCGCTATCGTCATTCTAACAGAATTGGGAGGTGTATTCAATGTTTCACGTGAAACAACGGCCGTAAAACATCTTTATTCTGTCTAATAAAATCGAATGTTTCACGTGGAACATTCTTTGTAAGTTATTATTATGAATTATTGTCTGTTTTAGTAATTGTTTCACGTGGAACATTCACTTTAAGACAATAAATAAAGAGACGCAGCAGCGCCTCTTTGTTCTATAAATTAAATAAATGTTTTTTAGAAATTTGAATAGATTCTCACCGGAACGATCAAATAATAGTATCCTTCCGTCTTTGCCGGGCGAATCACGCAGGGGCTGATACTGGTCGTAAAATCCATATATATTTTATCATCCGGCACATTTTTAAGTACATTGATGCAAAAGCGCGGGTTAAAGGCGATATCAATATCTTCTCCATTGATCTGAACATCCATCTCCTCGTTGATTTTGCCCGCGAAGCTGTTTGCCGTAATCGTCAGTTTGTTTTCATGGAACTTCATGACGATGTTGTTGTTGCCTTCTCTCGCCATGAGTTGCGCGCGATCAATGCTCTCCATCAGTTCGCATTTATCGATCATGACGCGCGTGGTGTGATCCTTCGGTAAAATATTTTTATATTTAATATAATCTCCGTCGAGCAGTCTCGCTACCAGACGCGAATGTTTGATGTTGACGCAAACATGTGTTTTCGTAAACGTCAGCTCTACGTCTGCTTCCGTCTCGTCCATCATGCGCGAAATTTCAACCATCGACTTACCGGGAATGACGACATTTCGTTCCGGCACGGGGTTTTTCAGCGGCATGGAACGTTTGGCAAACTGAAACGCGTCTGTTGCTACAATCGTAATCTCATCGCCGAGTTCCATGAGCACACCTGTGAGAATGGGTTTGCTATCATCCTGCGCGGTGGCAAAAACGGTCGTGTTGATCATATCGCGGCAATCCGCGTGATCCATTTTAACCGTGAAGGTATCTCCCGTAAAACGCATATCCGGAAACTCTTCGTTTGTTTCAACGCATTGCAGACTGCTCTTTGCCCTGCCGCAGGAGATATCAAGAGATTTTCCGTTTAAGGTCACTTCCGCAATAGATTCCGGCAGTTTCCTTACAATCTCGGAAAACAACTTTCCCGGTACGATGGCAAAACCTTCTTCTTCAACCGTTGCGGGTAAAATACATTCTTTTTGAAGCATGAGATCCGAACACTTGAGTTTTACACCCTCGCTCGTCGCCTCTACAAAGATGCCCTCTAAAATCGGCATAGTTGTACGGACGGGAAGCGCCTTGATAACGGAAAGAACGCCTTCTGTCAATTCTTTTGAGTCCATGTAAAAATGCATATTCAATCTTCCTTTCTCAGCGTTCAGAATTACTGATCTTCTATCATTAAAAACACATTATGATGAAAGTGTCTCTGTTTCAAACTCCTATTCTGGCTCTATTTTTCAAACCATGAACAAAGAGGGCACCAGTTTAAAAAAACGCTTCGTTGAGATTGTGTTCTCAAACTCGTTATCCACACTCTGTGGCGTGAAAGAGTGTTAATGATCTATAGTATAACAGAAGCAGTAGAAGTAGTGTATTGTGGGCAGTGTGGAGAACGTGCTTTTTCCGCATCGCGACGCGGTTTTGGCTGTGGAGCTTTCCGTGGAAAACAGGTGCCGTTCACCGGACGTTATCCACACACTCCATACACTCCACACAACTCGCAATGCATCCACAATGCGCATCCACAAAATGTGGATAAAAAGATGTCTCGGAAAAGTCGAACTCTTTAGCCCATTCGCTTCTTTACGTCCTCTATCACCGAGGCAAAGGAGCTGTCGTTAGAAATCATATCGTCTACGCGCTTGCAGGCGTTGATTGCGGTAGTGTGGTCGTTTTTATCAAACAGCGTGCTGATTCTCTTATAAGGAATGCCCAGCATATCGTGGCAAAGATACATGGCGACCTGCCTTGGCAGCACGATTTCGCGATCTCTGCGCTCGGAGAGCAAACTCTCGACCGGAATCGAGTAATATTCCGCGACCGTACTCTTAATAATCTGCGGCGTGATCTCTTTCTTTTTTACATCCGGCAATAGATCGCGCAGCGCTTCAATGGTGAGATCCAGCGTCAGCGGCCTTCTGCGCAACTGTGAATAAGCGACCACGCGGGTCAGGGACCCTTCGAGTTCACGAATGTTGCTGACCACATGTTCCGCGATGAACTGAATGATTTCATCGTCTACATCGAGATTATCAAGCCTCGCGCGGTTTCGTAAAATGGCGATTCTCGTCTCCACATCCGGCGGCTGAATATCCGCGATCAAACCCCACTCAAAACGAGAACGAAGGCGCTCTTCAAGACTACTGATTTCCTTCGGCGGTCGATCGGAACTGATGATGATCTGTTTACTGGCATTGTGCAGGGTGTTGAAGGTGTTGAAGAACTCCTCCTGTACGGATTGCTTCTTCGCGATGAACTGCACGTCGTCGATCAATAACACGTCGACATTGCGATAGCGCTTGCGAAATTCCAATCGCTTATCCAGCTGAATCGCTGTAATTAGTTCGTTGGTAAACGTTTCGCTGGTAACGTACATGACCCGCGCGGAAGGATCGTTTCCCTTCACCGCGTGTCCGATGGCGTGCATGAGGTGCGTTTTGCCCAATCCGACGCCACCGTACAAGAACAGCGGGTTATAGGCCGCGGCCGGATTCTGTGCGACCGCGAGTGCCGCCGCGTGCGCAAAGTGGTTTGATCCACCGACGACGAATGTCTCAAAGGTATACTTGGGATTGAGCGCAAATACGTTGATCGGCTCCGAGCTGATGGGATTGATATAGATATCGCGATCCTCCGGCAGGATGATTTTGATATCGGAGATGGTATCGTTGGCGGCCTTCACCGCATCGCGCAGATTCTCAAAATAGAAATCTTCCAGCGTTTTTTGAATGTCCGGCGTGGGTACTTCCAGTATAAAGATATCCTTCTGAAGGGAAAGGGGTACGATCACGTCGATCCAGGCATGAAAAGACAGGCCCGTCATTTGAGGACGGATATTCTCCCGCGCGGCAGCCCAAATCGATTGCAGTTGGTCCATAGTGCTATACCCCCTATATTAAAGTCCATCATAGCAAAAAACGAACGATTTTACAAGCCGCGCAAAGCAAGCGGCATTCCAACTGTGCAATTGCGTAATCGATGCAAACAAGCGTGATTTACGCGGTCGATTGCGCCGCAGCTAACGCAGATGCGGCATAAATCGCGCAGAAAACCTGTTCTCGAGAGCGTTGTTTCGGAAAGTGTCAAAGGAAAATTCGGAACGTACCAGAATAGTAAAAAGGCACAAAACAGACGCTTTTCAGAGTACGTGTTGAAAGAAAATATTGAAACACACACAAAACCCGTAAAAGCGGGTTAAATCCCCCACTTTTTGGCAAAATTGACCAAAAAGCAATTGGAATGGGTTAACAATCTGTGACAAACCGCCCGTTTGATTGCAATGGTTGTTTTCAGGGTTTACAATAAGTAAAGAATATAGTAATCGGGGGAAATATGCCCGTGGGAGAATCGCTGCGCAGTCAGTTATTCATAAACTCCGAAAAGGTGGGCGACTTTGTTGAAATCACCTTACCCATGTCCGGGGAAGATGAGGAAAGCGAAGTTGCGCGCATCCACTATTTGGAAGCAGGCGTCGGCGAGCCTTTACTACTGATTCATTCGCTCGGCCAGTCGCTCTATACTTGGCGAAATGTGTTTGCTGAACTATCGGATAATTACCGCGTGATTGCCATCGACTTGCCGGGTCACGGGTATTCATCCCGTCCCGACACATTTCAATACACCGCGGATGACTTTGCATTCATATTCAACGGCTTTTTGGATGCACTCAACATCAAGTCCGCGCACATGGTCGGGTTCTCAATCGGGGCAATGTACATGATGCGGTTTCTTTCGCTATACCCCAAGCGCGTTGCCAACTGTGTCGCGATTTCGCCCGGTGGTATTACGGAGCATATGCCCGCGCTGATTCACAACCTGCAAAAGCCGATGATCGCCACATTCGCGCGAAATCTCTATACCGCGACCGATGTGCGAAAGCTCTTAACCGAGTGCGTTTCCGATCCCGCTTTGATCGACGATTATGTCGTAAAGCAGTATTACGAACCGGTTTCGGACGGGCTCGCCAGAGAAGCGCTGATGTATGCGCTGCGCAATTATGATCAGGAACTCATCGCGGAAGGATTGCTGCCGGTAGAGCACGAGGTGCTCGTTCTCTGGGGTAAAAACGACCGCTGGCATCCGCCGTCGGGCAGCGTTTACTTCCAGAGCGTTCTGCGTGCCGGCCGCTATTATCTGGTTCGCAACGCGGGGCATCTGTTACAGGAAGAAGCACCGATGAAGCTGCTGGAGATTCTGTATAGCTATATTCCGCCCGCCGTGCCGAGCTACGATGTTTATCGCTACACGCAGAACCTTGCGGAAGATCAAGAGTAATTTTTAAATATTGGCACCGCTTCTGTAAGAAGAATCATATGTCTGCGGGTTGATGAAAATGATAGCGCAATTTGATTTGGGTGATATCGTATCGATGAAAAAACCGCATGCCTGCGGTGAAAACGAGTGGACCATCATTCGTGTTGGTGCGGATGTGAAACTCAAATGCAACCATTGCGGACGCATTGTGATGCTGGATCGGGCGGACTTTGTGCGCATGGGCAAAAAAATTCTGATAAAAAAGGAACAGACTGCGGAAGCATAAGTGCTTTTTGCAAACGAAAATTGGAACAGAACAATCCAGACGGGAAGTACCGAGTGAAGCGTAGAACCTTTACACAGAGCCAAATTCGGTATCTGCGTGATCGCGCTGAAGAGCAATATGAAAACATGCACGGCTCGCGTTCCTTTCGGAACGTAGAGTTTTTGTTGTATATTGCCCTCGTTGTGCTCGTTGCGCTCTCGATTCGTACGTTTATCGCCGAGCCGATTCGTGTGGATGGAGACTCGATGATCCCGACATTGATCCACAACGAGGATATGCTCGTTGAAAAGATGACCTATTGGTTTAGCGATCCGCTGCGCGGGGACATCATCATCTGCTTTTACCCTGGCTATACTGAAAGCTGCGTCAAACGCGTGATCGGCCTGCCCGGCGAAACGGTGGAGGTTCGCGACGGTGTGTTTTACATCAATGATAACGCACTGGATGAAAGCACCTATTGGAAAGATGCAATCATAGGGGATATGAACCCTGTGACCGTCGGCGCGCGGGAGGTGTTTGTGGTTGGCGATAATCGAAACGGCAGCAAAGACAGCCGGAATCCCTCCGTCGGCTGCATTCCGTATGCCAAGGTGGTCGGTCGCGTCGTCGCGGTCGTGTTTCCGTTTAACGAATTTGAAACCATTTCTCGGGTGACCTACTCGTGAGTGAATTGCGAAAGCGCCGGCGCAGCGATGGCCGCGCGCGAACCTATCGAAACGCAAGACGAATTGGATGGCTCTTCTCCGTGCTGGTCACGATAGCCGTTCTTTGCCTTGTGTTTTTTGTTTGGCTTGCGCCGCTTCGTATCGTCGATCAAAGCATGGCGCCATCTCTCAATAGCGGAGAAATGGTGCTTTGCGACCGGATCAGCAAGTTTGTTCGCATACCGGAGCGCGGGGATATCGTGCTCTTTTCCACAGAAGACGGTCTTTTCATCAAGCGAATTGTCGGTATGCCCGGCGAAACCGTGGAGATCGTCGCGGGACACGTCTTCATCAACAGCATTCCGCTAGACGAGAGCAGTTATCCGGTCAACTACGTCGGTGATCTTGCGCCTACGGAGGTTCCCGCGGGCTGTGTCTTCGTGCTCGGCGATAACCGCGAGGAGATGTACGACAGCAGGCTTGCTTCCGTTGGATGCATTCACTTCGAAAACATAGAAGGCGTTCTTCGCCTCCGCGTTTCTCCCTTCAATCGCATCACCTACTTTTCTTGACTTACTTTTCTTGAAAGAAAAGTAAGCAAAAGAACTGACACGTTTTGGGTTGCATTTCAAAGCTTTTCTTCAAAGAAAGGCTTTTTTTGTTGCAAACAGAGCTATATTATATATAATAAATCAAATCAAACAAGAAAAACGAGGCGAAACCAATGCTGATTCGCAAAGCGGAGCAGAAAGATCTGCAGGAATTGCTGGATATCTACAACTATGAGGCGGTCAACAGCGTCGCCAACCTTGACCTCAACCCGCGCACGCTGGAAGAGTGGCAGGTTTGGTTTGACCACCACAATGTGGAAAACCATCCGCTCTATGTCGCGGAGGAGGAAGGCCGCGTTGCGGGCTACAGCTGCCTTTCCTCGTATCGCGACAAAGAGGCGTTTCGCTCTACCGTGGAGCTTTCGATCTATGTGGAAAAAGACTTTCGCAACCGCGGCTATGCAACCGAACTGATGGCGTTTATCCTCGATCTCGCGAAGGCGGACAAGCTCACGCACAGCGTGATCTCCGTCGTCACCGCCGGTAACGAGGCCAGCTGCAAGCTGCACGAAAAGTTTGGCTTCACCTATTGTGGTACAATACCGGAAGTCGGCATGAAGTTTGGGGTGTATCGCGATATCGTGAACTATTGGTTGAGCGTATAGAAAAACCATTTTCGTGATAACACGAAAATGGTTGGAATAAGAATCACCTGTTTGGGAATCTGCGGATTCCCTTTTTGTTTCCCGTGAAACATTCTAAAATTCAATTCCTTTTCTCGCCAGCACACCCTTCTCATACGGATGCTTGACGAGCTTCATCTCTGTGATGTAGTCCGCGCGGGAGAGCAGCGCCTCCTCCGGATCGCGTCCCGTAATGACCAGCTCGGCATTGCCATGATCATCCAGCAGCGAGAGCACCGCTTCGCGGTCGATCAACTCCAGCGAAAGCGCGGCGCAGAGTTCGTCCAGTACGAGAAGCGAACACATGTTTGTTCTCGCGAGACGTGTCACCTCCGCGAGCGTGTGATCATGCATCTCGCGGACGCGGGTTTTCATTTCGTCATTCATATTGGGATAAAATCCATGCGGCAACTCGTTTCGGTACACGGGAACGCCCAGTTTCTCCAGCGTGGCGAGCTCGCCCGTTGGCAGACTCTTGAGAAACTGCGCGAGCACGGCGGTTCCGCCGCAGCCGACATGGCGGCAGATGAGCCCGAGTGCCGCGGTTGTCTTGCCTTTGCCGTCTCCGCAATAGATATGTATCATAACGCCTCCAAACGATTCACTTGGTTATCCACATTTTACGATAATTCTGTGGAAAAAGGCAAACGCTTCTCCTGAACGAATGTGAGTGTACTCGAATGGACTTGTTCGTATAGAAGCGCCGTTTTTCGCGTTTAGATGCGCTTTTCAACAAAAATATGCGGAAACATGAACAATCGTCGATTGTACGACAGTGTGATTTCGCAGTGTTGCGCTGCTCAATGATAGTCGAATTTTGTTCTCGATTCGTTTGCGCGCTTTTTTCGGTTGATTCACAGCCGGTTCACAACAACACAAAGTATTCTATGCTACTATGTGTGAAGGGTCCCATCTTTACAAGTGAATTGAATATTTCAATCGAAAGGATGGACGCCATTCATGTTTAATCGTTCCTTACGCACAGCGATCGCGCTTGCGCTTATGCTGTTGCTGATTGCTCTCAGCGCGTGTGCGCCGTCATTTGTTGGCGAGGAGAGGGCAAAAGAAGCTGGGCTCACGCTCATGCGGCAGGCGTTTGGAGTCACGGAGCAGGACGCGCATGTGGAATATTTTGAGCGCGCGGGTTCTAGTGCGGTGGACAATTCCGAAGTAAAGCCCGGTGGTACTTCGCCGACGCAGATCTATATCGTTACCATATCCGATCCAACCATTCAGGAAGATCTCTATTATGCCGAGGTGGACGCGAAAACAGGCGTCGCTTATTACGCTTCTAAAAACGAGTGGCTGTTGACTTCAAAGTCTTCTCAACCGAATTCTACAGACGAACCAAATAGCGTTTCAAGCGACGCGGCGACGATTATTTTGCAGGACGACGGTGAAGTTTCTCTCGCCTGTGACTGGGTGAAGCGCGGCTTTCAAAAAGAAGTTACGCTCATGTATGCGGACGGCTGCTGCCGCGCGGACTGTATTTTCTCTTCGCGTGCAAGCATTGGCTATTTTGTTACGTTTGCGGATGGATCGATCTATCGCGTCGGGTTCTCCTGGCCGGAGATGGACCTTAGCGAAGTACAAGTACTGGGAAGGAATCGATAGGTGAAACGGATGAAACGAAAAATAGCTGTTCTTTTGGTATCCATAGCGTGCATTTCACTGTTTCTCTCCGGCAGCTCGCCGAAGCTGATCAGCGAGAACGAGGCGAAGAAGGCAGGGCTTGCGTTCATCAACAAAGTGTTCGACGCAAACGAAACGGATGCGACGGTAACGCTTGAATCGCATATCGGAGTTAGCTATATCGACGGCGAATACATAGCAACTGGCGAAGAACAACCTGTTTTGTTTTATGAGGTTACAATTCCAAACCCCAAAACAGGGGGTTATCTTTACCGCGCGGAGGTGAACGCGGATACGGGAATTGCTTATTTCGCAAGCAGAAGTTCTTCATTCGTACCAATCATGACGTCTGAGCAGCATCAATTGTTCCAAGACTCGATACCCAGTGGCGATTTGAGTAAATTTGATTACTTAAGAATGGATGAAGATACGAAGGACTTTGCGCGCGACTGGATTAACAATAAATTCGACTTGGAAGCGAAGATACTTGGGCTTACCGATTGCGGTTCCATAGCCGATAACGACGGTGCACAAAACAGCTTTTATGTCGTTATTCGAGATGGCACAATCTATTACGTCAATATCGCCTGGCCTCAGTTGATGGTGATGGATGTTGCAATACTAAACCAAACTAGACCCTATGAGGAAGAGCCATGAAACAAAAAGCCCATGTGCTTGCAATTCTCTTGATTATATTGATGCTCTCCGCCTGCACGCCGCGCTTGGTCGGCGAAGCGAAGGCGAAAGAGGCGGGGCTTGCGTTCATCAACAAGGTGTTTGACGTAAACGAAACGGAAGCGACGGTAGAGTATAGCGAATATGCGGTCGATCCACAATCTCAAGACCAAAGCACAGTACAGAAGCGCGATGTCCCAGTCATGCGGAGCTATTATATCACCGTTATGAAGGAGAACACTGACGAGGTTTTGTATTATGCGCAAGTCGATGCAATCAGCGGCTTTGCGTATAGCGCGAATCGAGGCGCGGGAACGCTCTCGTCGTTGACAGACGAACAGATCAAACAGGCAGAAGAGCTTATGAAGCTACCCTTTGGAGAAAGGGATATGATGAATCGCCTGTACGAAGCCAAGTTACCGCAAACCGTCAATGATTGGGTGTCCGCACGGTTTGAGAAGCAGTCTCAGATCATGAGCGTAGATTATGGCAGCATGCAGGGAGACCTCATCGAATCGCAACGCGTTTTTATAGACTGCATTGTGACGTTTGAAAATGGTGCGGTATATGTCGTTGATATCGCTTGGCCGACACTGGAAATCAATCGGGTTGAAATCCTGAGTCAACCTGTCGTGAAGGGAACAGTATCATGAAACGAAAGATATTCTTACTCTTGGCAATGATTCTTTCTCTTTCTCTCCTGCTCACTGCCTGCGCGACGAAGAACAGCGACGTTGTGACAATCATCAGCGAAGACAAGGCAAAAGAGGCAGGGCTTGCCCTGATCAACCTTGCGTTCGAAGCGAATGCGACCGACGCCACGGTTGAGCTTGTGGAGAACCCGGATCGCACACACGCGGACGGCAGCACCGCGCGCTACATGTTTGAGGAACCGGGCAGAGAATATATCGTCAAGGTTGCGCCGGAAAAAGGCAGCAACGACTATTACTACGCTTACGTGGATGCCGTGACAGGCGTGGCGTTTCACGCGGAGCGAGCGATGAGCGGGATTGACTTGACTGCGGAGCAGCAAAAGCAGGCGGAAGCGCTCGGAACGCTGGATGCGTATGATCCAAATTCGCTAATTCCCGCGCAGCAGGACGGGGAGGCAGTTGTCAACGATCTCATGAAGAACCGTTTTGAAAAACTGGTTCCGACGCTACGAGTTTTTACGGATATGATCGAGACGGACAGCGTGGATTTCCCGAAGATCAGGCTTGAATACTTTGTCTTGATGGAGAACGGAACGATCTATAACCTGACGCTATGTTGGCCCACGATGGAGCTCGTGAGTGTTTACCGCTACGCACAGGATTGATTTACAGGAGGCAGTATGAAACGAAAAATTTTTCTAATAACGGCAATCATTTTAACTTTCTCTGTGATGCTCACCGCTTGTGGGCAAACGGGAATCAGCGAGGCGAAAGCAAAACAGATCGCGCTGGACAACATCAACAAGATGTTTCAAACAAACCAAACGGAGGCAACTGTCACGCGTGAGCAGATGGGCTGCTATCCAGAGCAAAAAGGCGCGATGGCAACCACGGGAGACGGCGAACTCGCATCTCGCTGGCTTTATATCGTAGACGTGCCGTCGCGCGATGAAGGAAGCTATCAGGCGTATATAGTCGAAAACTCGGGTGAAGTAATCTATCTTGGGCAGAATGAGTCGAATATCATCCTGACCGACGAACAAAAACAGCAGGGGGAGCAGTTGCTTGCTGCGGAAGCGGATTACGGCAGGGAACATGAAAAGGCATTTTCTCTGATGAAGAACGCTTGCAAAGAGTGGGCGATTGCGAACCTCAACGACGCGCACCCGATTCTTCTGGATGCATTGCGTGGTAGAGTACCGGACGCACCCGCCAGAGAGACGTTTACGGTGGATTACTATGTCGTCACCAAAGACGTGCATGTCTATTGCGTCACCATGTACTGGCCTTCCATGCAGGTGCTGAGTATCGATGTGGAAAACCCGAAATAAACACTTGAACTGGATTGATTTGTGGAAAAGCGGGGAACGCAGTTTTTCGCGATTTCATTGGCGATTACGGACAATGAAAAATTATTGCAACATACTACTCAAAGTGCGGGTTCCATTGGTATACTAGAGAAGTATTTTCAAAGCAATGAGCAAAATCGCAGTTTGCGATAGGCAGAATGAAAAGATGGAGCAACATAGATAAAGAGTATGGCCGGTATGGAGAATAGAAATCAGAGACCCCAGCCTCAATATGATGAATCTTACGGCAGAAATCGCAAGACTTCTGCCGGCGATAGCCGGTCGAAATCCGGTCAGGGCGGCGGACGGTATCAAAAACAAAAACCGATGCTGCCTACCGCGGCGTTGATCGGTATTTACGTGTTTTCCACCGCGCTGATCATGCTGTTGTTCTACATCACCAGCTACGTGATCCAGCCGGAGTCAGCCGGAAGCAGCCTGCCCGCTCCATCGAGCGCACCCGCCGCGGAAATGCCTGCGACGACCGATAGCGCCGCCGCAACGGCCGACGCAAGCGGAAATACACCCGATCCCGCGGCACAAACCACGATGCAACCCGAGGCGGCTGTCGATCCGACCTCGTGGAGAGTGAAGTTTGCGGATAAGTTCACCAGCGGGAATGTCGAACAGACCGACATGTCCTATAAGGACGCGAATATCAACGTGAGCATCAACAAGGTGCAAAAAGACGACGTGACCTATTTCCTTGCGGATATTTATGTGGCGGATATTCAATACTTTAGAACCGCATTTGCCAAGCAGGCGGACGTGATGGGCGGGCGCGAGGCGACAAACGTCGTCGCGCAGGAGAACAACGCGATTCTCGCTATCAACGGCGACCATTGTGTGGACAACAACGGGCCCGTGGTGCGGAATGGTCAGCTCTATCGCGAGGAGAAGTTTGCGGACGCACTCGTGATGAATTATGACGGAAGTATGCAAACCTATTCCGCCGATGCGCTAGACATGAACGCGATCAAGGCGAACGGTGCCTGGCAGGTCTGGACGTTCGGGCCGATGCTGCTCAAAGACGGGCAGCCGATGACGGAATTTAACAGCACGCTGATGAAGGCGAATCCCCGAACGGCGGTCGGATACTATGAACCCGGTCACTACTGCTTCCTCGTCGTGGACGGAAGGCAAGAGGGGTATTCGGTCGGCATGACGATGCAGGAGCTCTCGCAGTTCTTCTACGACAGCGGATGCAAGGTCGCGTTCAATCTCGACGGAGGACAATCGTCCGAAATGGTGTTCTTGGGGAAAGTGATCAACCAGCCCTACGACGGCGGACGAAGCACGAACGATATCCTGTATATCACCACGGCGCAGTAAAGGAGACGCAAATGTTAAAAAAACTTCTTCCGCATATTTGCATCGTTCTTTCGCTGGTCACGCTGACGTTTCTCGTACTGGATCAGTTTAACCCGACGTTTTTCGGCAAGCCGTTCTTCCATGTGACGTTGCTGATCTACTGCCTCTGTGTGCTGTCGTTTTCCGCGATCGTTGTCGCCCGCAGCAGAAGGAAAAAAACGCGTAGATAATAGTAGTTCGCTCTGCGAGAGCGTCTTCATGAAGAAATTACGTTTCATACAAACAAAGGCGCACCGTTTTCGGTGCGCCTTTTGTGTTGCTTGGTGGATTAGGCTTAGTCTTCCAGACCCATCTGGCGTTCCACGCCCGCTTTTTCCAGCTTCTTGAGCATGGCGGCGGGGTCCTTGACCTTCGCGAGGAAGATCATGGCCGCGATGATGTACGGCTTGAAGGAAGCCTGCTTATAAAGCGGGTCGCGATAGCGGTCAAACACGCTCGCGGCAACCTCGCCCGCTTCGCAGCTCACGCCCGTGATGTCGGCGGGCAGGCAGTGCAGGTAGAGCGCCTTGCCATCCTTGGTGGAGGCCATCAGCTCTTCGGTGCATTCCCAATCCTTGTGCTCGGCGTTCTGCTTGAGCAGCTTCTTTTCGAGGGCTTTGATGCCGTCGGTGTCGCCGTTGCCGTAAAGCTCCGTGCGCTCTTCCATCGCCTTAAACGGCGCCCAGCTCTTCGGGTACACGATGTCCGCGTCCTTGAACGCTTCCGCCATGTCGTTGGTGACGGTGAACTTGCCGCCGCTCTCTTGAGACTGGCGCTTGGCCACTTCGATGACGTCGTCCATGACTTCGTATCCTTCCGGATGGGCCAGAACAACGTCCATGCCAAAGCGGGTGAAAAGGCCGATCACGCCCTGCGGAACGGACAGCGGTTTGCCGTAGCTGGGGCTGTAGGCCCAGGTCATGGCGATCTTTTTGCCCTTTAGGTTTTCCACGCCGCCGAGTTCGCGGATGCAATGCGCCATGTCGGCCATGCACTGCGTCGGGTGGTCGATGTCGCACTGGAGGTTGACCAGTGTCGGCTTCTGCTCAAGCACGCCGTCGAGGTTGCCCTGCTTGACGGAGTTGACGACCTCGTGCATGTAGGTGTTGCCTTTGCCGATGTACATGTCGTCGCGAATGCCGATGACGTCCGCCATGAAGCTGATCATGTTGGCGGTTTCGCGGACGGTTTCGCCGTGCGCAATCTGGCTCTTGCCTTCGTCGAGGTCCTGCACTTCGAGGCCTAAGAGGTTGCAGGCGGACGCAAACGAGAAACGCGTGCGCGTGCTGTTATCGCGGAAGAGGGAGACGCCGAGGCCGGAGTCAAAAATCTTGGTGGAGATGTTGCGCTCGCGGAGGTTTCTCAGCGCGTTTGCGACAGTGAACACCGCGTCCAGCTCGTCACGGGATTTTTCCCAAGTCAGGAAAAAGTCGCCTTCGTACATCTTGTCAAACTTCAGGTTCTCCAGTTCCTTCGTGAACTGCTTGATGTCTTCCTTTTTACCCATAAACTCACTCCTAAATATTCTTGTTGGTGCAGTGGAAACGATTGTTGCTGTTTAAGAGAAACAAATGCAGAGCGGGTTTTGCCCGCTCCGCATTACACACCCGTTTAGCAGGCGGATTTGTCCGAGGTGGTGTCCGTGCCGCCCGCGCGGAACTGGCAGACATCCTCGTCGCCTTTGCCTTTATACATTGAGGGAACCAGCGCATAGACCGCGGCGCAGGTCACGAGGTCCTGTTTCCAGATGATCTCGTTCGGCGCGTGCGCTTGGCTCTCCGCACCGGGGCCGAAGCCGACGCAGGGGATGCCGTAGCGGCCCTGAATCGCGACGCCGTTGGTAGAGAACGTCCATTTGTCAATCAGCGGACGGTTGCGAAGGTGCATAGAGCCTTCGTTTCCGATGCGCTTTTCGCCATAGAGCGCCTTGTGCGCGTCGGCAAGCGCCTGTACGTGCGGGGCGGTCTCTTTGTTGATCCAGGTCGGGAAGTAGCACTCGGTTTCGTACACGAGACCGGTCCAGGCGGGACGGTCGTACTGGTACATGCTCACCACCGCGCCGTGCTTTTTGCAGGCGGGCAGGTCTGCGATTTCCTTGATGCAGCTCTCCCAGGTTTCGCCTGCGGTCATGCGGCGGTCGATCGAGATCGAGCAACTGTCCGCAACGGCGCAGCGGGAGGGGCTGGTGAAGAAGATCTGCGAAACGGTGCAGGTGCCGCGGCCCAAGAAGCGCGCGTCTTCGTAATGATTCGGGTTAAACTTGGGATCGAGCATCTTGACGAGGCCCTTGATGGCATCGCTGTCCGCAGCGCCGTTGGCGTTGAGGGCTTCGACATCCTTGAGGATGTCCGCCATCTTGTAGATCGCGTTGTCTCCGCGCTCCGGCGCGCTGCCGTGGCAGGAGATGCCCTTCACGTCCACACGGATTTC
This sequence comes from Christensenellaceae bacterium, assembly GCA_963665375.2. Classification (GTDB taxonomy): domain Bacteria; phylum Bacillota; class Clostridia; order Christensenellales; family CAG-138; genus UBA7703. The sequence continues at coordinate 130,446 of CAXXUL010000004.1, read as the reverse complement.
CATGCGTCCGCGATGACCGCGATAGATGCCGCCGTCGGTCGGCTCGGTGGAGACGACGAATTCCGGCTTGATCTTGTCTTCGTTGTGGATGTATTGCCAGCAGAGGCCGTCGCAGTCTTCTTCCTGCACGGTTGCCGTCACGAGGATTTTGTAGCCTTCCGGAATCAGGCCGAGGTCTTTCATAATCTTCGCGCCGTAAACCGCGGAAACCACGCCGCCTTCCTGATCGGAACCGCCGCGACCATAGATCACGTCGTCGGTTTCATACCCTTCGTAGGGGTCTTTTTCCCAGTTGTTGATGTTGCCGATGCCGACGGTGTCGATGTGGCCGTCGAACGCGATGATCTTATCTCCGGTGCCCATCCAGCCGAGGGCGTTTCCTTCGGGATCGATTTCGGCCTTGTCAAAGCCGAGCGCTTCCATCTCTTTGATGGTACGCTTGACGACGCCTTCTTCTTCGCAGCTTTCGCTGGGAATCGCGATCAGATCGCGGAGGAACTTCGTCATCTGTTTTTCGTAAGCTTGCGCTGCCTGTTTGACTTTGCTGGTATCCATGGTACGTGAACTTCCTTTCTTCTGCTGTGGCCTGAGCCGCAGCGAGCGGCCGAGGTCAGTCCTTTTTTGCGTCGATGTAGGAATAAAGGGTGTATTTGCTGATGCCGAAGTACTTCGACACCTTGTCGCCGCTCTTGGTGACGAGGAAAGCCCCCGCCTGATAGAGGAACTGGATCGCCGCGATCTTGTCTTCCTTGGTCATCATCGCGACGGGTTTGCCGACGATGGCAACGCTCTGCTCGATGAGATCGTCCAATAGATCGTTGACGTTCTGCGGAATGCGCTCCGGCATCGTGGGTTCACTGTTGTGGTGGAGCACGGAGGAGATCGCCCGCTCCGCCATCAGGAGTTCCGTGATGTCGTAGTTGATGGAGAGAACGCCTTCGATTACGCCCTCGCCGTCGCGCAGATAGACGGTGCTGGATTTGAGCACTCTGCCGTCGCGCGTCTTGGTGAGGTAGCCAAGCTCGTCCACAAGAGTCGGGTCGTGCTTGCGCTGAATCGCCTCGAGTACCACGCGGGAGGCGCTGCCGCCAGCCTGACGATGGGAGACGTGTCCGTTTTCGATCGCAACGATCGTGTGCTCGGTGTCGTCGCCGGAGATGTCGTGCACGACGACTTCGCTGCTCTCACCAAATTCAGACGTAATAGCCTTGGCAAGCCGCTGCAAAAATTCCAAATCCATGTCGCGAACCCTCTTCCTTATAAATAATATACAGAACAAAACGAAATTACAAGAAGAAAAACAAATATATTTTATGAGACCTCAAATATTTTTTGTTCACATGATCTAAATATTAATTTTATTGTAGCATAAATAGAAAACAGTTGCCAAAAATTTTTGAGAGTGAGCGCAAACAGAAGTGAATTTTAGATGAAAAATGGGATGTATGCAATCAATTTGAAGAAAATTGGACAAAAATCAAGCGAAAGTTACGATTGATTCGTAACAAACTCACGTTTCCTTTCTTGTGCTTCACAAAGAAATACGATAAAATAAATTGACCTGAAAACAGGCAGAAACGTAAAGGTGGTGAACCGCATGGAAGAGCAAAGAGATTTAGTGGTTTTCTCCGATGACGAGGGCAATGAATTTGAACTTGAGATCGTAGACTATTTTGATTACGAGGGACAGGAGTACGCGGTACTCGTCGATCCCGAGAGTGGTTGTGACTGTGGCTGCGGTTGTGGCTGTGAAGACGAGGCTTGCGAAGATGAGCACGAGCACGGCGCAGAAGTCTATATCATGAAAATCGTCGTCAACGGCGAGTATGAAGAGTTTCTCCCCGCGGACGAGGACAAGATGGAAGCCCTGTCCAAGATCGTGGAAGAGCGCTTCGAAGCCATGGAAGACGAAGATGACGAAGAAGAAGAGGACAAAGAGTAATCCTAAGTCATCCGGAAACAAAACCCATAAACCCGCGGCAGAAATGCGCGCGGGTTTTCTTTTTTTATCGGAATTCGAGCGAGAATGATTCCTACTTATTGTGTGTGAAAACGTCAAAATTCGGTGTCAACCACAGGATGTTGGGGTGCAACTTTGCCCCAACACAAGGGAAAATGGACTTTCCACACCCCATCCACAAAAGTTATCCACAATGGTGGATAAGGTTGTGGATAACGCAAGTTTTATTCAAATAGAAAGAAGCCTCATCCTATGCTTGCTATCAAGTACTCTGGAATGAATTCCCATCGTCATTCAAATCAGCTAGTTTCTGTTCGCGCTTCTTGACTAAAAGCCCCAATGTATAGGATAAGGAAAAGGCGATAAAGAATAATGCAATTAAACTGGAAAAGAGATAGGAAAGAATATGATCGTTCCCCCAATATAAAGTTACGATAATGCTGGAACCGATCACGGAGGTTAAGATACCTGACAACACATGCGCTTTCCAAGAGGGAGCCGTATACTTTCCCCACAGAGCGCGCTTAATAAAAGAAATCAAGATGAACAAAGAAATGATGATTACAATAGCGCATTCTCCAAGAATATATAAGGGGTTGTGGAGAAAGAATAATTGAACCGGAATACTTGCTACCAGTAACCAAAACATCGTCCAGAGTGCATAGTGCTCAATGATAGATCGTTCAAAATCCTGCCGCTCATCTGTGACTCGTTGCATCAATGTTCTCCTCCCAAAAAAGATCGTTTAGCGTGACGTGAAGCGCTCTGCAAATCGAAACACAAAGACTCAAGGATGGATTGAACTTGCCTGCCTCAATCAAACCAATTGTCTGTCGGGTAACGCCAACACAGGCTGCGAGCTGCTCTTGTGACATTTCGCTGTTCATACGGGCAATCTTCATTTGCTTATTCTTTTGATTCTTCGTCAAAGGATCACCTCCAAGAGCATAATAAGTCTATTCTAAGATTATGTCAACTATATATTGCACAATGCAATAAATAAGTTGCTTCACAGCGTTGTTTGATTGATTCCAGCGTAAAAAAACGCCTTCTCGTCAGGGAAGGCGCTGGTACACTACAAAGTAACTCAAGGAATCTCTTTCATAAGCGTCGGATAATCGCTTGCGCCGTGCGCGATGTGAAAGACAAACACGGAGTCTCCCACCAGTCGATAGACTGCAAGATACTTGCCGCTGATCACGAGGCGGTATCCCGCCTCGCGCAGTATGCGATCCTTTGGCAGCGACCCGGAAAGGGGATAGGTTTTCAGCCGTTCCAACGAATCCAGAATCTGGCCGGTGATTTTACGCGCGGAATCAACACCTGCCAACTCCAGATAGACTTGCGCGATCTCTTCCAGCTCGCGTTGCGCGGGTGTGAGGATCGCAATCTTATATGTCGGCTCGGGCATAGATCGCCTCCAACCGCTGCCGGGACTCCTCGGTGGAAAAAGTCGGCTCGCCGTGCAGGCGGGATTGTTCGGCGGCTTCCAGCTTTGCGCGCAGGCGAAATACTTCCTCACGCCGCTCAAACGCATCGATGCTCATCACGACCAGATCGCCTTCACCGTTTTTTGTGATATAGATCGGTTCTTCCTCTTTGTGTGCGAGCTCGGAGATCTCGCCGTAATCATTTCGCAGTGCGGTCGATGATTTTATGATCACAAGTCTTCACCTCCTGTAGTATTCTGATGGTATTATAGCAGAATAATTCGCAACCATCAAACTTGAAGATAGGAAAAATCTGCGAACAAGTGTTTGCGATTAAAACTGTTTTCGTGTATACTGTGATCATTGCGAACGAGTGTTTGAAACAGACCACCTATGCAATCTCGTTCAAGCAGGATCCGGCAATTTGTGATATACTAGAACATCGGTCATTTGCCGGAAGAGCGGCAGGTTGAGCCGATTTCATACTCTGCCGGCTGAAGCAGTCAACCGGTAAAACGAAAGGGACTCCTCATGAAGGACATCATCATCAAAGGCGCGCGGGAACACAACCTCAAGAACATCGACCTCGTGATTCCGCGTGATCAGCTCGTGGTCTTTACCGGTCTTTCCGGCAGCGGAAAATCGAGCCTCGCGTTTGACACCATTTACGCGGAAGGCCAGCGGCGGTATGTCGAGAGCCTCTCCTCCTATGCGCGCCAGTTTTTGGGGCAGATGGAGAAGCCGGATATCGACAGCATCGACGGGCTTTCTCCCGCGATTTCAATCGATCAAAAGAGCACGAGCCATAACCCGCGCAGTACGGTCGGTACGGTCACGGAGATTCACGACTATCTGCGTCTTCTCTACGCGCGCTGCGGCGTACCACATTGCCCGGACTGCGGGAAACCGATCGAGAAACAGACCATCGATCAGGTGGTCGACCGTGTGATGGCTTTGCCGGAGGACACCAAGGCGCAGGTCATCGCGCCCTGCGTGCGCGGCAGAAAAGGCGAACACCAGAAGCTCTTCGACGAGCTCAAGCGCGAGGGCTATGTCCGCGTTCGCGTGGACGGCACGATCTACGATATCGCGGATGTGCCCGCGCTGGATAAAAAGTTTAAGCACTCGATTGAAGCGGTCATCGATCGCATCGTGATCAAGAGCGGCATCGAAGGCCGTCTGACGGACTCATTGGAGACCGCTTTCCGCCTCGGCAACGGGCTCGCCATCGTGGCGGTGGTGGACGGCGAGGAGCTGCTCTTTTCGCAAAATTATGCCTGTCCGGACGACGGCACGAGCATTGAAGAGTTGACGCCTCGTATGTTCTCGTTCAACAATCCTTTCGGCGCGTGCCCGACTTGTTCGGGTCTCGGCACCCTGCTCAAGATCGATCCCGATCTCGTGATTCCGGATGGAAAGCTCTCGCTCGCGCAGGGTTGCGTCAATGTGATGGGTTGGAACAGCGGCAGCAAGGGGACAATCGCCGCGATGTATTTCGACGCGCTGACCAAGCATTACGGCGTTTCGATGAAAACGCCGTATGAAGAGCTGCCCAAAGAGGTGCAAAACGCGATCCTTTACGGCACGGGCAAAGACAAGTTGCATATCGCTTACAAGAAGGAGTTTGGCAGCGGCAGTTTTGACGCGCCGTTTGAGGGAATCGCCACCAATATGGAGCGGCGCTACCGTGAGAGCACCTCGGACTACAGTAAGCAGGAGATCGAGCGCTTCATGACGCAAACACCGTGTCCGGACTGCAAAGGAAAGCGCCTCAAGCGCGAAAGCCTCGCGGTCACGGTTGGCGACATCAACATTGCGGATCTCTCCGATCTGCCGGTGCGCAGCGCGCGGGATTTCCTGCGCGAACTCAAGCTCGGTAAGACGCAGACGATGATCGCGGAGCAGATTCTAAAAGAGATCGACGCGCGGCTTGGCTTCCTCGTGAACGTGGGCTTAGACTATCTCACGCTTTCGCGCTCTGCCGTGTCGCTTTCAGGCGGCGAAGCGCAGCGCATTCGCCTCGCGACCCAGATCGGCAGCGGCCTCATGGGCGTATTGTACATCCTCGACGAGCCGAGCATCGGCCTGCACCAGCGGGACAACGCGCGGCTGCTCAAGACCCTGCAGAAGATGCGCGACCTCGGAAACACCCTGATTGTGGTGGAACACGACGAAGAAACGATTCGAACCGCAGACTATGTGGTGGATATCGGGCCGGGCGCAGGTGAACACGGCGGTGAAGTGGTTGCCGTCGGCACGCCGGAAGAGATCGCGGCAAACGAGAACTCGATCACGGGCGCGTATCTCAGCGGGCGCATGAGCATTCCGGTGCCCGCGACGCGCAGACCCGGCAATGGCAAGTCGCTGATCGTGCACGGTGCGCGCGCGCACAACCTCAAAAATATCGACGTGGAGATTCCGCTGGGCAAGTTTGTCTGCGTGACGGGCGTTTCCGGCAGCGGAAAATCGAGCCTCGTCAACGAGATCATCAAAAAGACGCTGCTGCGCGATCTCAACCGAGCGCATACCCGACCGGGCGATCACGACCGCATCGACGGCATCGAGGCGCTGGACAAGATCATCGATATCGACCAGAGTCCCATCGGGCGCACGCCGAGGAGTAATCCCGCCACGTATTGCGGGCTCTTTGACCTCATCCGCGCGGTGTTTGCCAACACGCCGGACTCCCGCATGCGCGGCTACAGCAACGGTCGATTCAGCTTTAACGTCAAAGGCGGTAGGTGCGAGGCCTGTAACGGAGACGGTATCATCAAGATTGAGATGCACTTTTTGCCGGATATCTACGTGCCTTGCGAAGTCTGCGGCGGCAAGCGATACAATCGCGAAACGCTGGAGGTACACTACAAGGGTAAGAACATCTATGATGTGCTGAATATGACGGTCGAGGAAGCGCTCCGCTTCTTCAAGCCCCTGCCGAAGATCGCGCGAAAGCTCGAAACCCTCTACGACGTGGGTCTTGGCTATGTCAAGATCGGGCAACCCTCCACCCAGCTTTCTGGCGGCGAGGCGCAGCGCGTTAAGCTCGCGACCGAGCTGAGTCGAAGGGACACGGGCCGTACGCTGTATATCCTAGACGAGCCGACGACGGGACTGCATGTGGACGACGTGAAACGCCTGCTGGAAATTCTCCAGCGGCTTTGCGAGACGGGCAGCAGTGTGCTGGTTATCGAGCATAACCTCGACGTGATCAAATGCGCGGATCATGTGATCGATCTTGGTCCTGAAGGCGGCAACGCGGGCGGCAATATCGTAGCGGTCGGCACGCCGGAAGAAGTGGCAAAGGTGGAAGGCAGCTATACGGGCCAGTTCCTGAAGACGGTTTTGTGAGAACCGCGTGTTTTCAATACAATATCATTTTGTAACAATGCTGTGACGAAACGGGAATGCGTGTTTGCGCGTTCCCGTTCGTAATATATAATGCTCTTGTCTTTCAATTTACGTCCATGTTACTCGTAACAGATTCCAATGCTTGCTTGCTCGAAGCAGGCTTTTGAAAGGAAATCGATATGTATACCAGATGGAGACTCTATATTCTGGCAGTGTTTGTGGTCATCATCGGGGTGCTGCTGTTCGGCTGCCGCATCTGGCGCAAACGCGGACACCAGTTTAGCGCTCTGCGCGAAGTATTTCTCATCTTGGGCGTTGTGCTCATCGTGGAGACGCTGATCGTCTCGACGCTGTCTAACTACAACCTCGGTGTGATTTTGCCGGCGTTCTTTGGCGTGCCGCTTGTGTTTCTCGCGTTCGTGCTGCCAAAGATGGAGAAGGGTTTTCTCCGTTTTCTCAAGTATCTGATCGCCGTTTGCTACGCCGTCGCGATCGGTATCTTTCTCGTGTGCGGATTTCTCATGATTCGCGCCGCAAACGAGGGCGAGCGCGTGAATGCGGATGCGGTCATCGTGTTGGGAGCCGCTGTACACGGGGACAAAGTGACATGGGTACTCGAAAACAGGCTGAATACCGCGATGGAGTATATGGAATCGCACCCCGCCGCCATCTGCGTGGTCTCCGGCGGACAGGGCGCGGGCGAAACGGTTACGGAAGCTTCCGCCATGAAGAAATACATGGTGGAGCACGGCATGGATGCAAGCCGCATCTATACCGAGGAGAAGGCAAAGAACACCAAGGAGAACTTTGAGTATTCCAAGGTGATCATCGATGAGGTCGTCGGAAACAACGCGCGCATCGTCTTCGTCACCACCAATTTTCACGTGTACCGCGCGGGTATGGTTGCGCGGGAACAGGGCGTCAACGCCGTCGGCATTCCGGCGGACGACGTCTGGTATCTCAGGCTCAATAACTTCCTGCGGGAGTGCGTCGGCATTTGCGTCTACGCGCTGCGCGGCGATATCTAACAAAATAGCGTATATACAAGGCGCTTGCGATTCATCTGCAACGCGTGTATGATGAACGGGAATATTCAGAGAATAACGAACTAACGAGGTTGTTATGACGATTTGGATTGCGATGCTACTGGGACTGGTGCAGGGCATAGCGGAGTTTCTACCGGTCAGCAGCAGCGGACACCTGCTTTTGATCCAAAAAATGTTTGGCATTACAGAAGGAGCCTTGTTCTTTACCGTCATGTTGCATTTGGCAACGTTGATTGCGGTTTTTATCGTCTACTGGCCTACGTTGATCGAGCTGATCAAGCATCCGTTCCAAAAGACGGTGGGGCTTCTGATCATCGCAACCATTCCCGCCGTTTTAATCGCGGTGCTTTCAAAGATGATTGCGCCGGTTGAGGCGTTTTTCGATGCGGCGGATGCGGGGCAATATCTCGGATTCGGGTTTTTGCTGACATCAATCCTGCTTTTTATCAGCGACCATGTCCGTCATACGAGAATCGATGAAAACGGAGAAAAGGTTGAAATAAAGGGCAAGAAGCTCAAGAATATGCAGGTGAAGGATGCGCTGGTCATCGGCTGCATGCAGGGCGTCGGCGTTTTGCCCGGCGTTTCCCGCTCGGGCAGCACGATTTCCGGCGCGCTCTTCACGGGGTTAAATCGAAAGACCGCAGCCGACTTTTCGTTTTTAATGTCGATTCCGGCGATCATCGGCGGAGCGGTGTTTGAGATTCCGGACGCGATCAAAACCGGAATTGGGGACATGCATTGGACAACGCTTGTCGCGGGCATGCTGGTTGCGGGTATCACGGGCTATTTTGCGATCAAGGTGATGATCAACGCAATCAAGAAAAAGAAGCTGATCGGCTTTGTGATTTATACCGCTGTGCTCGGCGCTCTGGTGCTGGTCGATCAATTCGTAACGCATTATTTCTTTTAATCATTGAAACGATAAAAACCGGCGGGGGTCACCCTGCCGGTTTTCTTTTATGCAATCGTATTATAATTTTCCCACGCAACGAATCTCTTCCAGCGGAATCTCGATGGTCTCCGTTTGGCGCGTGCCGTCCGGCAGGAGGCCTTGCGATGTATAGAACGAGACCGCACGGTGATTTTCCTCCAACACCCAGCAGCAGAGGCGAAGAAACCCCGCCTTTGCGGATTCATCCTTCAATCGGTTTAAAAGCAATGTGCCGTAGCCTCTCCGCCAGACCGCGGGCAAAAAGTAAAAGAAGCTGAACTCGGCGGCGTCCGGCAGATCCGCGTTCCTCGCGCGATGTAAACTCGCGGCGCCAACCGGTACATCTTCTTCGCAAAGCACGAAATAGCGCATATGCGGCACGCGCTCCAAGCCCTCACGCAGGCGCTTTACTTTGTCCTCTTCGCGAATGCTGTTGAGATAGCTCTGTGGAATGATGCCGTCATAAGCCGTTTTCCACGCCTCGTTGATGATATGCGCAATGGCGGGGATGTCCTCGTCCTCCGCCAGCCGGATTTCGATTTTAGGTTGATATTGCAAATTTCCGCTTCCTTTCAACCAAGACAATTTCTATTCAGCGGCGGTGTTTCTCGATCGCGTCCAGGTTATAGATCTCTTTATCGCAATATTGCGCGATGATCTCAGGCAACCCCTTTCGGTATTGTAAACCAAAGGCGGTCGGCGAGTAATCAGAGTGCATCGGCATCCACCTTGGGACTTCTTCAGCATAAAAACAGATAAAGCAGTTTTTTGTGGTGCGACCATATGCGTCGGGACTGAGCATAATGTGCTTCACTTGCGCCCAATCGAGGTGATACGACACCTTGCGAGTGGTATAGGTAACACCGGTTGTGTCAAGATAGAACCAATCTGCACCAAAGCTGGCTTTTTCGATGATGACGGGTGATAACACGGCAAAGAGGAAAAGAAGAAAAACGAAAATCCAGCTGATCAGTTCCACGGTAGATTCGAAAGATGGAAAGCCAGCATAGATTGTCATGAAAAAGAAAGGAGCCGTGATCAACTCAATGAGAAAATAGATTTGAAACCGGAGGCGGGGAGAGATTACGCGAAGCCGCATCGTTTGTTACCTTCCTCAATTTCGCTACTCTATTATACCGTAGTTTTAAGCGTAAATTAATGTAAAAAAAGGACGTCTGCCATGATAGGAGACGTCCTTGATTTCGATCGATGCGTCGAATAAATACTTGAATCTGTTACTGCGCAGTCGGCGGGACTGCTTTCACCTTTTTGGGTTCGACCTCGATCTCGCCCGCTTTGATGAGCGAATACTTGGTGACGATCGGCCCGATCAATTCGTAGATCAGCGTGGCGCAGAGGATGACCGCCTGAATGGACGCGCCGTACTCCGGCAGCTCCTTGACCACAAGCTGCGCGATACCGATTGCGACGCCGGCCTGCGGAATGAGCGATAAACCAAGATATTTTCGTATCTTGTGCGATGTTTTCGAGACCGTACAGCCGATCCATGCGCCGAAATATTTGCCGACAACGCGGGTGACAATATAGATGACTCCGATCAAGCCCAACGACGGCAACACGGCGACGTTGAGATCCGCGCCGGAGATGACGAAAAAGAGCATGAACAGCGGCGGTGTCCAGGCATCCGCCTGTTCCAGTGTCTGAATCGCGTCATCGCGGAGGTTGACGTAGGTGGCTCCAATCGCCATACAGAGCAGCAGATGCGACAGCCCGAATTGCTGCGCGAGACCGACGCCGAACAGAACCGCCGCGATGCTGATCATCAGGCGATTGCTCTTGCTCAAGAAGAAACGGTTGGAGATGGCGACAATGGCGCCGATCACCGCGCCGACGCCCAGCGAAAGGAGAATCTCAAGCAGCGGGGACACGACCGTGGTCATCACGTTGAACGCTTCGCCGTTTTGAATCATCTTCGCGACCGAGACGGACAGCGCGTAAGCCATGAGTCCGATCGCGTCGTCCATCGCGACGACGGGCAGCAGCGTGCTGGTCAATTCACCTTTTGCGTGGTATTGGCGAACGACAAGAAGCGTCGCAGCAGGCGCGGTTGCCGCGGCGATTGCACCGAGGCAGAGCGCCATCGGTACCGGGAAACCAAACAGGATCACGACGACATCGACCAGAATGACCGCACCGACCGCTTCGCAGGCGGTGATGATCAAAATCTTACCGCCGATGGCTTTCAGATGCGCGAGTTTAAACTCGCTACCGATGGAAAACGCGATGAATCCCAGCGCGGCAACCGTGATGATATCCAGCGTTTCGAGCGCGTCGGCCGAGATCAGCTTAAAGCAATACGGCCCGATTAAAAGACCCGCGATGAGGTAACCTGTGACGTTTGGCAGTTTGACCAGCTTGACGACGCGCGTCATGAGAAGTCCCGCAATCATAGCGAGCGCAATTGTAAATAACGTATGCATGTTACTTGTGCGAAACTCCTTCCCAATTCATGACCGGCACGGTAAAGAAGATGCCGGTGTTGGGGGCATGAAGATCGCCCGCGACGCTGTGGATGATATCCTTTACTTTCGGGATATCCTCGTCTTTGAGCACAATCATGATCATCTTATTCGTTTGGCGGCAGGGATTGATAAACTGACGAAGCGAGCCGAAAATCGGCATGTCGTCCGTGCTGCAAGAGCTCAGCGTTGTGAGCATGCCCTGACAATCCACCACCGTAGCACCCTGAAGGCCTGCTTCCAGCATCTTGGCAAAAATCGGCGTTACGCTTTCTTCCAGCGTTGTAATATGAACGAATAGTTGCATAAACCCATCTCCTTTATCGTTGCGCGCTCTACGGTGTTTTCACCGTAGAGCGTTGCTGCCCGTGACACACTTTGAAATCATAAGGAATAACATAAAAAAACTACGCCTTTCTTCGTAGTTTGTCAACAACCGCACGCCTAATTGACGTGCGGTTATTAAAAAGAGTTGTATTCCTATTAAGTTCAGGCGTTACTTGCTTTCGCCCTTCTTTAGGTAACCATGTCCGTGGCAATAGATTTGGCGGTTATCCAGTGCCCACTGCCGCTCCGAAAACGCGCCGACGGAGACGCCGGAAAGCGCATCAAACATCTCATACATCTTGCTGTCGAGAAGGTCGATCTCCGCGAGAACCTCCGCTTCGGGGAACATCGGCAGCTTCGGGCTGCCAAACTCCGCCTGCCCGTGATGCGCCAGCAGCATGTGTTCCACCAGCATGGCGGTCTCATCCGATATGCCAAGCATTTCGCAGGCGGCGGAAACATCCGAAATCCCGATAGAGATGTGACCCACCAGCATGCCGCGAGGCGTATAGCCGCTCGCGATGCCGAGTTCGCCGGTCTCCAGTTCTTTGAGTTTGCCGATGTCGTGGAGAATCGCGCCGGTGTAGATCAGGTCGCCATCCAGCGCGGGATAGATGTCAATGATCGACTTTGCGAGCTTGGTCAGCGTCCAGGTGTGGTGCAGCCAGCCGCCGCGCGTTGCGTGATGCAGCTTGACCGCCGCGGGATAGAACAAGAGCTTTTCCTTGTTTTCGCGCATGATGTATTGCACTAGCCTGCGCAAATCGTCGTCCGAAAAATGCTCCGCCAGCGTATAGAGCTCGTCATAGAGCCATTTGGGATCAAACGGCGCGCAGGGTAAGAGCTTCGCCATGTCTACGTCATCCTCCGGCGTCGTGTGGCGAATCTTGTCGATCTTGAGCTGCTCGGTGTCCTTCCAGATATTGATGGAGCCGCGCACCTTCACCACGTCATTTGCGTCGTAGACGCCGTGCAGTTCCTTATTATAGTCCCAGAGCTTCGCGGCGCAGTCGCCCTCCGAATCGGCCAGAATGAGGTCGAGATATTCCGTTCCCTTGATGTTTGTTTTCACGCTCGCACTCTTGATGAGGCAAAATCCCTCAAATGTCTGGCCATTGCTTTCGTTTAGTAACCGCATGCGGCTCATGGATATGTCCCCCTTGTTCGATCACCCGGATCATCATACTTTGTAACAGTATAACATATTTTGTACGCGTGCTGGTAACCCGTACGGCAAAGCATTTAAAAACGACGGAGATAGGACGTAAAAACACGACGCGTTGCCGGATTGTTCCGCTTGTGGTAAAATGCGCGTGTGCATCGCGCGGCGAAACACACGAAGATGGTTCCGGTTTGGACGGATGCGCGCGTGCAGAAAGCGTGACACACATGCTTGGTGAACAATTTCGCATGGGCAGAAGGATGAATCCGTCGGAGCCGGAGCTGTTTCGCCTGGCGTATGATCATGCCATAGATACATTTCGGGACATGGATGATGGCTCCTATTGGCAATCGAGTTTGTTGTTTGATTTCGGATGGGGGAAAGAGCCCGGCTACTACAAGTTGCTTCTGCCTTCGATATCGGGATTGGTGGAGTTGCTACTGACCGCAAAAGCGGAGGACGATTACTTCGGCGCGGCGAGCATCCTGCTGGACGAGTTTGCGGATGAAGCGCTCCCTCTATTAGAGATGGCGCTGCAAAACGAGGCGCGGTATCCGCGCGCGGCGCAGCGGATGAAAGCGGTCGGATTGGATCGCGCGGTAAACCGAAGCAACATAATAGGAAAGAGCACGGAGCAAGTGCAGGCGGATTTTGCGCGTTGGCAAGCGCTGGCGGATGCGATCATCAGCAAAACGAAGCGGGAGAAAACCAATTGGTGGAGCCGTTTGTTTCATAAAAAGTTATGAAACCTAAATCGACTTCGTCAAATATCGCGATACGGATGAAAACGAAAGGCATGCTTTACGGCAGATAGAATGGAAACCACACACACACAACAGTTTGATATCGTCGTCATCGGCGCGGGGCACGCGGGCGTAGAAGCCGCGCTTTCCTGCGCAAGAATGGGGCAGAAGACGCTTTTATTAACGCTAAATCTGGACTCGGTGGGGCTTATGCCCTGCAATCCCGCCATCGGTGGCACGGGCAAAGGCCATCTTGTGCGCGAGATTGATGCCCTTGGTGGTGAGATGGGCCTAGCCGCGGACGACACACTGATTCAAATGCGCATGCTCAACACGGGCAAAGGCCCGGCAGTGCATTCCCTGCGCGCGCAGATGGATAAGCGACATTACCACGAGCGCGTCAAGCGCGCGGTGGAGGAGCAGGAGCATCTCACCCTTGCGCAGGGCGAGGCGAGCCGGTTTTTGACCGAAGGCGGAAGAATCTCCGGCGTGGTTACGGCGGAAGGATTTACCTACGGCTGCCGGGCGGTCGTGGTCTGCGCCGGCGTCTACATGAAGAGCCGGATTTTGATCGGGGATTATTCGCGAAACAGCGGGCCTGCGGGCTTGCTTCGCTCCGAGACGCTCTCGGATGCGCTCAAAGAGCTCGGCGTACCGCTCCAGCGGTTTAAAACGGGTACGCCCGCGCGCGTTAACGGTCTCACCCTCGATTATAACGAGATGGAGCGGCAGGACGGCGATGTGCCGACGCCCGCGTTTTCATTTCTCAATGGCAGACTCACGCGAGAGCAAACTCCCTGCTATCTGACTTACACCAATGCGGACACGCACCGCGTCATTCTCGATAACCTGCATCGATCCGCCATGTACAGCGGAAAGATCAACGCCACCGGCACGCGCTATTGCCCGAGCATTGAGGACAAGCTCGTACGTTTTGCGGACAAAGACCGGCATCAGATTTTTATCGAGCCGGAAGGGCTCAGCACGCACGAGATGTATGTGCAGGGCATGAGCACGAGTTTGCCGGGAGATGTGCAGGTCGCAATGCTGCGCACTATGCCGGGACTCCATCGCTGCGAGGTGATGCGCCTCGGCTACGCCATCGAATACGACTGCATCGATCCCACCGCGCTGGATCGTTCGCTCGGCGTGCGCGCCGTGCCCGGATTATATCTCGCGGGTCAGGTTAACGGAACCAGCGGCTATGAGGAGGCGGCGGCGCAGGGACTGCTTGCGGGCATCAACGCCGCGCTGTATTGCAGAGGCGACGAGCCGCTCACGCTGGGTCGCGACGAAGCGTACCTCGGTGTGCTCGTGGACGATCTTTCGGTAAAAGGCACGCCGGAACCGTATCGCATGATGACCTCTCGCTGCGAATATCGCCTGCTCTTGCGGCAGGATAACGCGGACGAACGGTTGACACACAAATCCTTGCGCACGGGGCTGATCTCCGGCGAGCGATATGAGCGACTGATGCAAAAGCGTGAGCGGATTGAAAATGCGCTGGTTACGCTGGATAAAACGGTTCCGCCGGGAGAAGCGCTGCGGAAACTCTTGATGGATCGCGGGGAGAGCGTGCCAGGCTCGGGAGTGAAGCTTTTTGACCTGCTCAAACGAACCAAGATTTGTTATACAGACTTGCTCTCCATTTTTTCCTCGCTCTCGCCGCTGGACTGGGAGACGGAGGAACGCGTGGAGACCCTCGCGCGGTACGACGGCTATATTCAAAAGCAGCAGGAGCAGGTGTCCCGCGCCCGCGCGTTGGAGAATACGCCGTTGCCGACCGACATCGACTATATGGCGCTGGACGGTCTGCGCCTGGAAGCGCGGCAAAAACTCAACAAGCAGAAACCCGCGAATATCGGCATGGCGGGCCGCATCTCCGGTGTGACACCGGCAGATGTCAACGTGCTGTTGATCTACGTTAAGCGCGGCTTTCACGCCGTAAAGACCAAACCGGAGGAACGCGCATGATCACGGAAATTCTCTCGCCGCTGCGACCCGATTTGACAGCGGCGCAGCTACAGCAATTTGAAACCTACTACGCCATGCTTGCGGACTGGAATACGCGCGTGAACCTTACCGCGATCACGGAGCCGGAGGACGTCGTAAAAAAGCACTTTTTGGATTCTCTCGCGGCGGCGCCCTATCTCAAAGCGGGCGCTGCCGTTGCGGATGTTGGCACGGGTGCGGGTTTTCCGGGCCTACCGTTGTTGATTCTCCGCCCGGATTTGAAGCTTACTTTGATCGATAGCCTGCAAAAACGGCTTGTGTTTTTAGAAGCGGTGTTGAAGGAGCTAAAACTTTCGGCGGAGCTTGTCCATGCGCGCGCCGAGGACGCGGGGCAAAACCCGAAGTATCGGGAGCGGTTCGATGCGGCGCTGACCCGCGCGGTCTCCGGCCTGCCGGTGCTTTGCGAACTGACGCTACCGCTCGTGAAGGTGGGCGGCGTGAGCATCGCATACAAAGGCGATTCTGCCGAAGAACTCTCTGCGAGTAAAAACGCGCTGAGCGTATTGCATGCCGCGGCGGAGCGGGTGATCGTTCCCGCAGACTACGGCGCGCGGGAGCTTGTGATTCTCACGAAAAACGGCACAACGCCGAAGCAGTATCCGCGAAAGGCAGGAACGCCTGCAAAGAACCCCTTGTAAACGAACAAAAGAGAAACAGGAGCGCATTTGGAACGGAAATCCACAGGAAAAAGAACCTCTTCCCGCAGCGGGGCAAAAGCCAACGTTGCGTCCTTTACCGCGGGCTTTGCGGGGATTATCCTCGCCGTTTGGCTCATCTACGGCACGGTGACGATTGATCCGTTTCGCTGGGGACTGTTTGTGGAGGAGCTCATCGTTGCAATCTGCGCGCTGCTTGTGCTTCGCTTGCTCTGTGTGATCCAATTGCCCAAATGGGTTTCGCTTCTTTGTATCGTTGCTGTTCCCGCGGGCATCGCGCTGTATGCTTCGCTATCCTTGCCGGAAAACCCCGCCGATTTTGAGCGAACCCTCTGCCTTGCGTTTGCCGCATGTTTCGCGCTCTTAACCGCGCAGCAGATGGACAATAAGCCGGATGGCGTGCTGCTTACCGCACTTTTACTCTGCGTGAGTTTTCCGATCTTGCTCGGCGCGCAGACGAGTTTGATCGCGGAGCTCATGCGCGCGCTCGTGATGGCGGGCGTGTTTATGGCGGTGCTTGCCGTGCGGCAAAAGTCGGTTGCGCTGGCGTATGTTGCTTCCAGCGCGTTTGCCTTGGCAGGAGCCGCGGGATTGTATGCCGCGTTTGCCGGAGCGGGCGCGGGAATCGGCGCTCTGCTGCTCTCACCGAAACGAAAGCGCGGGGGTTGGACGTTTGCCGCCGTACTGATGGCGGCGCTACCCGTCGCGGTCTGGTTTGTATCGCGCGCGCTGCTGCCGGAGGGAACCGCGCTTGATACGCAAAATGTTCGGGCGATGGGTGAGTTTGCACAGACGATTCGCGTTCACCAGATGCGCGCGCTTGCGGTAGGCTTATTGCTGCTTGCGATTCGCTTTTTTTCCCGCAGGGAGGATGCGGCGGTTCCGGTGATCCTCGCACTGGCGGGTTGCGCCGCGGCAAGGCTGCTTCCGTTTGTTGCGGCGCCCGATATTTGGATGGATGCGCTGCCGCTGTGCGCGCTTGCGGGTGTGGGCGTCGCGAAAACCGCGCGGTAGCATTCGATTGCTTGCGGGTTATCGCAACACCTGATATACTAGTCAAATTGCCAAGGGGATTTGATGCATTTCATGTGAAATAATCCCTTTTATAAAGGACGACGCGCCACCCTTTTTTGGTTGCTGGCGCAAGGAGACCTCTTATGTTTAAAAAACGAATCGCGGACTTGTTTGACCGCTCCTTTTGGGCGGTTGCGCTTCCGTTGATCATACCGATTGCGCTTCAAAATCTATTGATGACCTCATTCCGTCTGGTCGATACGCTGATGGTCGGGCGCCTGGGTGATGTTTCCATCGCCGCGGTCGGACTCGCGGGGTGGGCTTCGTTTTTCGTGGAGCTGCTCGCGTTTGGCATGTCCAGCGGAGCCGCCGTCTTCGTGGCGCAGTATCACGGTGCGAATAATAAGGAAGGCATTCTGCGCACCTACGGCATGATGCTGCTCTTTATGGTGCCGCTGGGTCTTGTGTTCACCGTCGGCGTGGGCCTCTTTCCCTCGTTTGTGATGGGACTCTTTACCGAGGACCCCGCGTTGATTGCAGAAGGCGTTAAGTATCTTCAGTTTGCGTGCGTGTCCTATCTTTCGCTGACGATCAATCTTGCGATCTCCACTATGCTGCGTTGCACGGAGCAGGTGAAGATTCCGATGGTGACCAGCGGAATTGCGGCGGCTTTAAACGCCGTGCTCAACTATGTCTTTATCTTCGGCGCGTTTGGCCTGCCTGCAATGGGCGTTGCAGGCGCGGGGCTAGCCACGGCGATCTCTTCTCTGATCAACCCGATCTTGATGTTGATCATCTCTTATGTGAAGAAGACCATCGTGATTGCGCCGCTCAAGCAAATCTTCGCGGTCAAAGGCTTCTTTAAGCCGTTTTGGAGCCGTGCGCTGTCTGTGCTGCTCAATGAGTTCTTTTGGAGTGTTTCCATCCTCATCGTCAACATGGTTTTGGGCCGCATGGGAACGGATAACTACGCCGCGCTGACGGTGGAGCGAACGATTGAAGGACTTGTGTTTGTCTTCTTCATCGGCCTCTGCAACGCCTGCAACATTCTCGTGGGCAAAGCAATCGGTGCGGGTGACCATGATCAGGGGATTCTGTATTCGCGAAGGTTTATGGTGCTGACACCGATCATCGGTGTCCTCGCAGGGTTGCTCATCGTGGCGCTTCGTTATCCGCTGGTCGGATTGTTTGATCTTTCGGAGACGGCAAAACACACCGCGCGCACACTGCTTGTGATCTTTGCAATCGACGCCGCGGTGCGCTATATTCCATATGTCGAGGTCGTCGGCATTTTCCGTGCGGGCGGCGATACGCGCATGGGCCTGATCGTGGATGTGGTCTGTCATTATCTGTTTATCACGCCGGCGGTCATTCTCGCAGGATTGGTTTGGAAACTGCCGTTTATCACCACGTATATCATCATGCTGGCGGTGGACGACGTCTCAAAGCTCATCATCACGATTCCGTATTATCGCACGATGCGCTGGATCAAACCCATCACGCAATTGGATCCGGTCGAGCGGGAAGAAGCGCTGATTGAGAGCGGAGAAGAGCCGACGCTCTAACGATTTTGGAAAGGGAATCTTCCGAAATTTGCTGCATTTTGTGGTATAATCAACCATCGGAAGGCGGGTATATACCTTAAGTCGCGGGCATATATCAAAACGACCTCTACTCAAAAAGCAAATTCATCGGATAATGCTCCGAGGAACTCTATTTGAATCTCTCAACGAAGAGATGTGATCTGTTACGCCACAGTGCGTCGATCGATGACTAACAAAGGTTAAGCGGTTTGCGCGTCGCGCAAGAAAGCCACACGGGGGGAAATAAGCTGGTATATGCAAAAGGCGAAGATGGGGCTAAAACCGATCAACGTTTTACCACTCGGTTTTATCGTCGTGATTTTGACCGGCGCGTTGCTCTTAATGCTGCCGTTTGCGAGAAAGAGCGGCTCCTCGCTTTCGTTTATCGACGCGCTGTTTACGGCAACGAGCGCAACCTGCGTGACGGGGCTTGTCGTCGTCGATACGGGAACTTATTTTTCGATGTTTGGGCAGATTGTCATCCTCTTGCTCATTCAGCTCGGCGGACTGGGACTCATGACCATGTCGATGATTCTCTTTTCGTTTACGGGCAGAAAGATTTCGCTGCATGACCGCATGAGCATGGCGGAAGGGCTGGGCGAAAGCCGGTTGCAGGGCGTTGTCCGCCTGGCGCGGGGTGCGCTGCTGGTGACGGGGCTGTTCGAACTCGCGGGAGCCGTACTGCTCTCGTTTCGGTTTATTCCGCAATATGGGTTTTTAAGAGGCGCTTGGTTCTCCGTATTCCATAGTGTATCCGCGTTTTGCAACGCCGGATTTGACCTCATCGGCGGCTATCGCTCCTTTACCGGATACAGCCATGATCCATATATGATGTTTGTGCTGATGGCGCTGATCATTGGCGGCGGACTTGGTTTTGGCGTGATTCTCAATATGCGGCATACGCGGGATTTGCGAAGACTGCGCTTACATAGCAAGCTGGTCTTAACGGGAACGGTGCTGTTGATCGCCTTAGGCACGCTCGCGTTTCTCTGGATTGAGTATGACAACCCGAACACCATAGGCAACATGAGCCTCTTTGACAAGATTCTCAACTCCATGTTTCAGTCGGTCACGCTGCGCACGGCCGGGTTTAACACCATCGACCAGTTGACGCTGCACGACGCGAGTAAAGGCATTGGTATTATGCTCATGTTGGTTGGCGGCGGTCCCGCGGGAACGGCCGGCGGACTTAAGATCACAACGATACTTACGCTGTTACTCGCGGCGCGCGCCTATATTCGCGGTCAATTTGAGACGGAGGCCTTTGGCAGAACGATTCCGCTGGAGCAGGTGCGCCGCGCGCTGACCCTAACGCTGCTTGGCGTGTTGTTTTTATTCGGCATGGCGACCATGCTTTCGTTTTCGGAGCAGGACATGCCGGCGGGCAGCATGGGGCTATTGAATCAGCTCTATGAATCGACCAGTGCGTTTTGCACCGTCGGTGTTTCGACCGGCGTGACGCAGGCGACCACTCATGTGACACGCGTGATCCTGATTCTTCTCATGAATGCGGGCCGCGTTGGGCTGCTCACCGTTGCAATGTCGCTAGTCGAGAGTACGAGTAAGAAGGAGCCGGTGCTGCATTATCCGCAGGAGGATATTCTGATCGGCTGATTCCATCGGCCGAAAGAGTGCTGTAAGACAAAAAGAGAACAACGAACGATAATTTCTGCAAGGAGCGGAGAACGGTATATGAGTAAAAGCTTTCTGATCATCGGCCTCGGGCGATTTGGACAGAGCACGGCGCGCATGCTCACGACGCTGGGGCACGAAGTGCTCGCGGTCGATAAACGTGCGGATCGCGTCAGCGCGGTAAAGGATAGTGTTCTGCATGCGGTGCAGGCGGACACGACGGATGAGCGCGCAATTGCGCAGCTCGGCATCCGTAACTTCGATTGTGTGGTCATCTGCATTGGCGACGACATCCGCGCTTCCGTGCTGGCCACCGTACTCTGCCGTGAGATGGGCGCGAAGAAGATCGTCGCAAAAGCGCAGGACGACCTGCACCAAAAGCTCCTGATCAAGACCGGCGCCGATCGCGTCGTGCAGCCGGAGCACGACGGCGGTATTCGCCTTGCGCGTTCACTGGTTTCCGACGGCGTGCTGGACGCGCTGGATCTCTCGGAAGAATACAGCATTCACGAAGTCGTCGTGCCGAAGGATTGGGTCAATCGTTCGCTCGCGCAGATCGACGTTCGGAATCGTTACGGTGTTTCGATCATCGCACTCAGGCGGGACGGACACGTAACCGTGAACATCAACCCGAACGATCCGTTTCATAACGACGACTCGATCTATCTGCTGGGCGACGACGCGAGCCTTGACCGGTTTAACTAATTCGCTCAACAACATCAATGGATTCTTCGACGGCGGTGCATATGCACCGCCGTTTGTGCGCGTGGAACCATTTGCCGTTTATGGATACTTCTGCTAAAATGCTCAACAGGGATGAGGCTTTTTATGCCGGAGGGAGAGCAAGAACGTATGGCAAAACCGAAGAAAACACTCGCGGAACAATTGCACGCGCGGAGACTGACAAAGCCGCCGGCGCTGATCTATCGATTTCTGGGCTATCTTTGGCGTTTCCTGTATTTTAAGAAACTCGGCGTAAAAGTCGATCTAAAAAATGATCCGCGCGCCTGTAAAGGCCCCTATATCGTTGTGAGCAATCATGCGTCCCGCCTCGACTATATCTATACGGGCGCGGTACTGCTGCCGGATACGCTCAGCTTTGTGGCGGGGTATAACGAGTTCTTCCGCTCGCATCTTGCGCTCATTTTCCGGCTCTTACAGGTGATTCCGAAAAAGAACTTTACGCCGGATATCTATACCATCAAGGAGATCGCGCGGATTCTGCGCGCGGGCGGCCGCGTGATGCTCTTTCCGGAGGGGATGAGCAGCATCGGAGGCGGGAACCAGCCCTGCGCGATCGGCAGCGGGAAACTGCTCAAGCACTTCGGCGTGCCGGTGTTTGTCAGCAAGATCTCCGGCGGCTATCTGACCAGCACGAAATATTGCCTTGACGAACGTCCCGGCGAGGTGCGCGTCGTGATTGACCAGCTCTTTACGCCGGAACAGCTCAAGCAGATGAGCGCGGAAGAGATCCAGCGCGCGCTGGACGTCGCCATTCAAAACGATGACTATGCGTGGAACAAGACCGCGCAGATTGCGTATGACGGCAAGGGCAGAATCGCGCATCAGATGCATACGCTGCTCTACCGCTGCCCGCGCTGCGGCAAGGAATTCACCATGCACGGAGAGGGAGACACCATTCGCTGCATCGCTTGCGGAAACGGCGCGCGGGTCAACGCGGACTATAGCTTTACGCCGTTGGATGAAACCTGCGTCCTGCCGCAAACGCCGAAGCAGTGGTTTGACGAGGAGCGAAAACTGGTCTACCGCGCGCTGCTCGATCCCGCGTTTTTGCTCTGCGAGCGGGTGCGACTCGGCGTGTTGCCCAAGGATAAGCCGCTGAAAAATCTCGAAACCAGCCAGATCGCCGGGGAAGGCGAAATCCGTCTCGATCATACCGGATTCACCTATTCGGGAACGAAGCATGGCGAGGCGTTCTCGTTTCATCTGGAGCCGCAGTTACTGCCGACCTACGGTATGTGCACGGATGTTTCCCGCGTGTATACCTTCTTCGGAGGCGAGTTTTACGAGTTTTACCCGGAGACGGAGTGCATTGCAAAGTGGCTGCTCGCAACCGAGGAGCTGCACCGCATGCACGGCGGAGAATGGAAGAATTTTCCTTGGGCGGATACCTACGCATAACGGAACGATTCTAGGAACAGGCAGGGAATGAGGAATGCAGAAACCAGCCGGAGCAACGCCTTCTACGGTGACGCTCGACCTGCACGGGAAAACGCAATATCAGGCGAGGATCGCGCTGGATGCGCAACTACGGCGCAGCAGCGGAATCTACCGCATCCATGTCGTGCACGGGTATCACAACGGGACCGCGCTTCGGGATCTGGTGCGGCAGGAATACGCAACACACCCGCGGGTGCTGCGGATAGAGATTGTCTTGGAGAGCGCAACGGATTTGATTTTAAGAGAATTGTAAGAAACAGAAAAACGGAGCCGCAGCTCCGTTTTTCTGTTCAGTGACTCAAACCAAAATCGTCTTTCTCGGCGTTTTGCTGTTTCGCTCTATCAGTGCGGCGTAGCGATCGATGGTTGTCTTTGCGATATCGTCCCAGGACAGATAGATCGTCTTTCGTGCGGATTTGCCGATCGCTTTTGTCTTCTTCGGGTCTGCCAACGTCTGCGTGATCACCTGACAGAGGCTCTCCGTCGTGTCCTCGCACAAAAAACCGTTTTCGCCGTCGCGAATGGGCTCCGCCGTGGCGCAACCGCGCACGACGACGCTCGGTGTTTCCATCGCGGCGGCTTCGCGCACCACCATACCGGAGGTATCGTAGAGGGAGGGGAATACGAACAGGTCTGCGTTTTCATAAAGACCGTAGAGATCCTCTTCTCCCGTGATGTGCCCGGTGAAGCGGACGCGATTTGTCAGGCCCAGCTCATCCACTTTTTGTTGGATCGACTTTACATCCGGCCCCTGCCCGGCGAGCACGAGGGTAAAGGGTTTTTCGCTCTGCGCGTAGCAGGCGCAGCTTTCGAGAATGCGCAGGATATTTTTCTTCCAGTTCATCTGTCCGCAGTAGAGCAAAATCGGCTCATCCGGCAGATTGAAATGTGCCTTTGCCGCCGCGGCGCGCGCATCGCTCGGGTCGATGTCCGGCGTGCCGTTTGGCATCACGACCACCTCGCCGACATAGCCGTAGTCGTAGAGGGTTTCTTTCGAGCTTTGGCTCACCGTCCAAACTTCGTCACAGCGTTGATAGAAGTTGACAATGGTGGCTACCGCAATGTTTGCCAGCATTTCCGTACCGGTTATTTGATAAAAATCGTCGTAATAGCGCGAGTGAAACATGCCGATGATGGGGATGCCGCGCCGCCGTGCGAGCCGCTGCGCTTCCAACCCCGCGATAAAGGGCGAGTGTGCGTGGATGATATCCAGCGGGATATCCCGAATGCGCGCGTCATAATGCGCGTCGAGCTGGGGGATGCCGGTGCTGTATTGCTTCTGCCTAGGGAGCTCCCGGCTGATAAAATCGACCAGCTCAAACGGATATCCGCCGCGAAAACCGGTGTCCGACATCGGGGCGATGACATAGCACTCTTCTCCGCAGCGGGAGAGCGCCATGGCGTAGTGATAGACCACGCGACCAACGCCGTCGACAATCGGCAGAAAGGAATCGCTGAATTGTCCTATTTTCATGTGGATAAGCACACCTTTCGATGGTTTATTTGTTTGATTTGGCGTTTGGGAAAAACCGGTACCAAAAATACGGAGAACGGTTTCGCAAGCGCGGAGCTGGCTCGCGCCTGTGCATGTGCGGGGTCACACGTTCATTCTACCATAACACCTGAAAACGTGTTATGATGAATGACAAGGTTTTCCTTTGCGTGATGTGAACTATTGTGGCGTAACGTATTGCGACGCAGTTATAGAAGAATCAAGCCAGCGAGAAACCAAATAAACGAAGAGAACCGTTTGCCTGAATGAAGAGAAGAATCATCCTGTATTTATTGTTGCCACTCTTTTTACTGATTGCGGCGTTTTCGGTTGCACCGACCGCCGCCGCGGAGGAAGCGCCATCCGTTGGCGATTTAAACGGAGACCAAGTGACGACCGCGGCGGACGCGGCGATGATGCTGCGCGGAATCGCGTTTGCGAAACTATCCGAAGATACGCGTCCCGATCTCGATTTTACGAAAAATGGGCAGATCGACGGAACGGATGTGCGCGCGGCGCTCTTTTGCGCCTGCGGCGGAGTCACCGACTGGATTTCGTTTGGCGAGCGGGTCTCCAGCGGCTTATGTGACGAGCGATTGTTTGACCGTTTCTCCTATACGGGCACGCAGGACGACGGCATGGGAAACTACAAGAGCGCAAACGTCTCCGTTCGCATCCTGTCCGGTCGCGCGGGCAACAGTAATTATCACGTAGCCGATATCTATGTGCAGGATATCTCCTGCTTTATCACCGCGTTCGGCGGAGGGAAATTCCGCGGAGGCACGGAGTCCGTGCGGGATATCTTCGATACGGTGGACGGCGGAATTGTCGCCACAAACGGGGATTTTTACTCCATCCATCTCTTTGGTCCGGTGGTGCGAAACGGTGAGACTTTCTTGGATCGTGTCACGAAGGACTGGGATATCGCCGTGCTGCAGAGCGACGGGGCGCTCGCAACCTATGATCACAATACGCTGAATAAGGATATGTTATCCGGTATGAACGCGTATCAGACCTGGGTGTTCGGGCCGGCGCTGCTGGACGAAAACGGGCAGGCGAAGGCCAAGTTTCGCAGCCATGTACAGGCGGCGAATCCGCGCACCGCGATTGGTTATTATGAACCGGGGCATTATGCGTTTATCACCGTGGACGGCAGATCCCGCGCGTCGGAAGGCATGACGATGCAGGAACTGTCCCAGCTTTGCCAGGATCTCGGGCTTATGAGCGCATATAATATGGATGGCGGGCAGTCCAGCGTACTGCTGGCGCGGGACGGTGTGATCAATATTCCGTATCGCGACGGCAGATCGGTCAGCGATATTCTCGCCATTCGGGAATTACCGGGTGAGTAAGGCGCAAGAACGGATTCAAACAAGCAGTGATAGAGTTATAGTTATATGGAAGATTTATTTCAAAAACAAATCGATGAAAACGCCCCGCTGGCAGATCGCATGCGTCCGCGCACGCTCGATGAATTTATCGGGCAAACGCATATCGTAGGCGAAGGCAAGCTTCTTCGGCGCGCGATTTTGACCGACCGGTTACAGTCGTCGATCTTCTTCGGCCCGCCGGGCACGGGAAAGACCACGCTCGCCGCCATCGTCGCAAACGCGACCGGCGGCGCGTTCGTCAAGCTCAACGCCGTCACTGCGGGAGTAAAAGAGCTGCGCGCGATTGTAGATGAGGCGGAGCAGAGATTGCGGCTTTATCGACAGCCGACCTATCTATTGCTGGACGAATGCCACCGCTGGAATAAGACGCAGAGCGATTCGCTCCTGCCTGCGCTGGAAAAGGGCGTCATCCGTTTCATCGGGTCGACCACGGAAAACCCGATGATCGCCATGACGAGCGCAATCGTTTCCCGCTGTCGTGTGTTTCAGTTTTATCCGCTGACGAATGCGGACGTCGAGCAGGCGGTTACGAACGCACTTCACGATGAAGAGCGCGGCTTTGGCAAGCTGCCGGTCGTGCTGGAGGAAGAAGCGCTTCATACCATCTCCGCCATCGCAAACGGAGACTGCCGAAACGCGCTCAACGCGCTGGAGCTCTCGGTGCTCACCACCGCGCCAAACGAAGCGGGCGAGGTGCGCATCACGCGCGAAATCGCCGCCGAATCCAGCCAGAAAAAAGTAATCAAGTGCGACGAGCAACTCTTTTATGATATGCTCTCCGCGTTTTGCAAGAGCTTGCGCGGCGGAGATTCCGATGCTGCAATCGCGTGGTTCACGCGGCTTTTATACGCGGGCGTCGATCCGCGCATCATCGCAAGAAGACTCATCGCGCACGCGAGCGAGGATGTCGGCCTCGCCAACCCGCAGGCGATGGTGCAAGCGGTCGCCGCAGCGGATGCGCTGGAGCATATCGGTCTGCCGGAGGCGCGGCTCTCGCTCACACAGGCGATTATCTTCATTTGTGAGTCGCCAAAGAGCAACAGCGTGGTCACGGCGCTGATGGGCGCGTCTGCGGACGCGGAGACGAGCTTTGACGAGCCGGTGCCGGTCTATCTTAGGGACACTTCGTTTGCCGGCGCGGGAAAACTCGGTCACGGAAAAGGCTATCTTTATCCGCATGATTTTCCCGGTCACTGGGTCAAGCAGGAATATATGCCGCCTTCGTTGAAGGGCAGGCGATACTATCTCCCCTCCGATCAAGGGCAGGAAGCGAAGATACTGGAAAACCACCAGCGCCGCGAAAAGCTCCGAAACGGGGAACCAATTTCGCAGGAAAAGCCGGAAGAAACATAACAAACGCTTGAAACACAAAGAAGGAGCAACAGATGAGCGCAACCATTCCAAACACGAGTCTTACTTTTGTACAACTGTTTACCGTCATCTTTTCCGGCACGTTTGGCCTGATGGGGTTGATCTTTCTGCTGGTCGGCGTTGCGTTTGGTGCCTCGATCAACCGTAAGCGCAGCCAGTGCACCGCATATGCGGAAGGTACGGTCAGCGCGATGCAGACGCAGTTTGGTTCAAGCGGCCTTCGCGCCGTCTACAGTTTTTCGATCGATGGAAAGCCGATGCAGTACGTCTCCAACTATTCCGGCAGAAACGATCTGCTCATTGGACAGAACGTAAGCGTCTACTATGATCCCGCGCAGATCGGGCGCGTCTATATCGAAGAAGACGCGAAGCAGATGCATTCGTTTGCCCGCGTGTTTATGATCGTTGGCGGCGCGTTTCTCGCCGTTGCGCTGATTATCGCTTTTGTGTTGCTGGGGATTTGATGCGTAGATATCCGCAAACCGCGAATAAACGCTCGTAAAACGGACGAAAAATGCGAGTATACCGCGATTGCGTTGATATTTCGGAGATTTTGTGAATAATCATGGGGTATCATTGGCACGGCATCGGGCATATGGTACACTAGACGTTGCGAAATTGCACACTTGCAGTTTTGCGAAAGGAGCACCGATTCATGGCGAAACGAAGAAGGAGAGCATCCGGCGCGCGTAAGCTGCTCGTGACGATACTGCTTGCCGTCAGCGCCGTTGCGCTCATTCTTTATTTAACAAAGGGTGGCGGAAAAGTCGATGATGCGAATCTTGGCCAGGTTGAGATCAACGAGGTCATGAGCAGCAACAAAGGCTCCGTTCCGGATGAGACCGGCGGTTTTCCGGATTGGATCGAGGTTTATAACAACACGGATTCAGAACTGGACATCTCCGGTTACGGACTGACGGATCAGCTGATCTCCGCCGCGAAGTGGACGTTCCCCGAGGGCTCGGTGATTCCTGCCCGCGGGTATCTTGTTGTATTCTGCAGCGGTGATCCAACCCGCGGCAGGATGCATACCCCGTTTAAACTCTCCGCCTCGGACGACGTCATTCTTTCCAACGTCTCCGGCAAGGTGGTGGACAGCATCACGCTCAAGCCGGTCACCAGCGGATATTCGCTTGGCCGCAGCGCGGACGACACCAACACCTGGAAAGAGATGCTGCCGAGCCCCGGTTACCCGAATACGGACGAAGGCGCGGCGCAGTATCTCGCGACGCTTTCCGCTACCGCGGATCAGTCTATCGGCGTCTATATCAACGAATTTATGCCGAGCAACGCTTCCACGCTGGTCGGTCCGGACGGCGCCTACTGCGACTGGATCGAGCTATATAACACCACGGGCGCGGATGTCGACCTCGGCGGATATGGAATTTCCGATACCCCGACGCAGCCGCTGAAGTACACGCTGCCCGCGGGCACGAAGATTCCCGCAAACGGCGTACTGCTCATCTATTGCACAGGCAGAGAGACACCGGAGGGTTCCGATAAAATCGAAGCCCCGTTCAGTCTTGCTGCCTATGCCGAGAGTGTCGTGTTCTCCACGCCTGCCGGCAAAATTCTCGATCAATACGATTATACCCGTGCGAACACGGATATCAGTTTCGCGCGCAATCCGGATGGCACAGGCGAATGGACAACCTCGTCTCAGCCGACGCCGGGATATACCAACAACAACGCGGGACTTGAGGCGTTTATGAAGACGCTCTCCTTCGGCAAGGGCGATATCGTCATCTCCGAGGTGCTCAACGCGAATGTTTCGTATCTCAAGCAGCCGGACGGCGAGTTTTACGATTGGATTGAGATTCATAACACCACGGGTTCACCCATTTCACTCGCGGGGTACGCGCTGAGCAACAACGCGAAGAACCCCGCCAAGTGGGTATTTCCCGACGTAACGCTCGATGCGGGCGAATATTTAACGGTTCTGGCGTCGGGAAAGAACGTTTCCGACGCGCAAAAAAAAAATAGTCTAGCGACGAATTTTCGCCTCTCTTCGGCAGGCGACGTCGTTTTTCTCTTTCAGCCGGACGGTACGATTCTCGACAAACTGCTCGTACCGAAAGGACACGCAAACGTGAGTTACGGACGCACGGATGCAAACCTGTTTTTCTATGCGCAGCCTTCGCCAAATGCCGCGAACGGCGCGGGTTCGGTCGGCTATGCGCAGAAGCCGAAGATCACGACGCCCGGCGGAGAGTTCAGCAACGCGCAGAGCGTGAGCGTCGAGGTGCCGGAAGGCTGCAACGTCACGTACACCACGGACGGAACGGTGCCGACGGAGAGTTCTTCGCGTTATTCCGGCCCGATTACGGTCAGTAAAACGACAGTGCTTCGCGTCCGCGCGTTTGAAAGCGGATATAACGGCAGCGACACCGCCAGCCAGACCTATGTGATCTATACCGGTGGGAGCACGATAGAAGACCACAAGTTTACTCTGCCGGTGGTGAGCATCGTGACAAATCCGGATAATCTTTGGGATCCGGAGTCTGGCATCTATATCATCGGCAGCGAATATGCCGCGGCATCCGGTCAACAGCCGTCCGATAAAACCATGAAGGCGGGCATGAACGACCCAAACTGGAACCTTGTGAATTTCAACGCGCAGAACAAGTCGCACCCCGATCCATTGGGCCGCAGATGGGAACGCGACGTTCACTTTGACTATATCGATCAGAACGGAACGACGCTCTACAGCGGCGACGGCGTATTCCAGATTCAGGGACAGTACTCGCGCAACAAAGAGCAAAAGGGCTTTTCGCTGATTGCAAAGGGTGCGTACGGGGACTCCTCGTTCAACTATCCGTTCTTTGAGAACCGAACGGCGAAGAGTTATAAATCTCTTGTGCTGCGTGCGAGCGCGCAGGATGCGACCAACAGCCGCATTCGCGACAACGTGATGACCACACTGCTGGAAGAGGGGAATACCAGCCTGCCGGAAAACCGCGCCGTTGTGGTGCAGGCGCATAAGCAGGTTGTCGTACTGCTCAACGGCAAGTATTGGGGTGTGTATGACTTTATGGAGCGCATCACGGAGGACTTCGTGGCTTCGCGCTTCCATCTCTCCAACCCCGACTCGATCGACATGCTCTTTGGTAACGGCAACGAAAACTGCGTCATGTCGGGCAATGGCTGGAAAGATTATACCGACATGGTCGAGTGGGCGGGCAGCCACGATCTGAGCAACGCTTCCAACTATGACTATATCTGCTCGCTGATGGATACGGAGAACTACGCTACCTATGTTGCGGCGGAGATCATCGTCGGGAATACGGACACTGCCAATATTAAGTATTGGCGCAGCGCAGAATACGACAACAAATGGCGCTGGATTTTCTACGACTTTTGCTGGGCGATGAATGCCAACGATAAAAAGGAGGATCAATGGACGTCCGGCTACCGCAGAGACTTTTTCTCACGCTATTTTGACCCCGAAGGACATGGTTCCGGCAAAGCCGCCTCAACGGTGCTGATCCGCGCGCTGCTCGATAACGCTTCCTTCCGGCAGATGTTCCTCGAAAAGACCGCACTGATGATCAACGACGTGTATTCGCCGGAGAAGATCAACGCGATGGTGGATCGCCTGGAGGGCAACATCGCCGAAGAGATGAAGTTTGATGTCGACATTTGGGACAACCTCAACTACACCTCCTGGCAGCAGCATTGCGATCATATTCGCAAGTATGCAAATAACTATAAAGACTATGCGCTCAAGTATGTGCAGAACTACTTTTCCCTCAGCGACGCGGAGATGATGAACATTTTCGGAAGCGTCAGCACACTGGAAGATACGGCATCAAATGGCAACTAAACAAGCGCTTCCCGGCAAGCAATACCGGCACGAACTGAAATACGTCATCTCCGAGGGAGAGCATCAACTCTTGAGTACGCGCATCAAAGCGTGCCTCAAGCAGGATTATCACGCCTCCATCAACGGCGGAGAGTATTTTATCCGCAGTTTGTATTTTGACGACCCGTTTGATACCGCGCTTTGGGATAAGACCAGCGGGGTCGGCTCGCGCGATAAGTTCCGCATCCGCATCTATAACATGCAGGACGACGCGATCAAGCTGGAACGCAAGCACAAAGAGGGCCAATACATCAAGAAGGACAGCGTCTCTCTTTCCAGACAGGATTGCGACGAGATCATGCGCGGCAACCTCGAGTGCCTCAAGCACAACGACAGTCCGTTTGCGATGCAGTTTTACGGCATCTTTAAGGCGAATCACCTGCGCCCGAAGGTGCTTGTGGACTACACGCGGGAACCCTATGTGTTTCCCGCGGAGGATGTCCGCATCACGTTTGATAAAAACATTCACACCGCCATGCGCAATACGGATTTGTTTAATCCAAGCGTGATCACCTATCCCATTTGGGATCTGCGGAATTGCATGATCCTTGAAATCAAGTTTAACGAGAGTCTGCCGCAGTATGTGCAGGAGCTGTTGACGCTTGGCGCCGCGGAGCGCACGGCGGCGAGCAAATATGTCTTTTGCCGTCAGTATGAGTTTTAAGCGTTTCTTACGCAGCAGCGTAAAACGATAGATTTGATCAAGAGTTCTTCATCAGGATGATGTTTAGGAGGTAACGTATGAATCTTTTTCTGCGCGCGGAGGGGGAATCCCTGACCAATGCATTCAACATCAAGGACCTTTTTTCGAGCACGCTCAATCCCCTGCAGGTGATCCTCACGCTGATCATCGCGCTTGGCATCGGCGCATTTCTGTATTTTATCTACAAGAAAACGTTTGCCGGCGTTGTTTACTCTCGCTCGTTCAACTTGAGCCTGATTCTGTTGACCATGGTTTCCGCAATGGTGATCATGCTCATCAGTTCCAATCTCACGCTCTCGCTGGGCATGGTCGGCGCGCTGTCCATCGTTCGTTTCAGAACGGCGATCAAGGACCCGATCGACACCGTGTATATGTTCTGGGCGGTGGGCGAAGGCCTTGCGCTCGGCGCGGGGTTTGTGGATGTCGGCCTCATCGGCGCGTTGGTCATCGGCGTGATCATGGTCGTCATCACGTCGTTCAAGGGCAGCAGCACCATGCCTTACCTGCTCATTCTGCACTTTGACGATCGCGCGAGCCAGCAGATCAAGGGATTGATCCGTCAACTGCCCAAGGCGCATATCAAGAGCAAGACCGTTCAGCACGACGGCATTGAGCTCACCATCGAGCTGCGCATCCGCGAGAGCGACACGGACTTTGTCGACAAGTTCCTGCGCGTGCCTGGCGTGTTCGACGCAACGCTCGTCGCGCATCAAGGGGATTTGCTGTCGTAAAGCCTCTCTAAAACTGAGCTGAAAAAAGACAGCCGGAAGACGGAGCAAACCGCCTTTCCGGCTGTTTTTGTGCGAAAAAAAGGATGTGGGTAACACCTGCGACGAAGGCCTTATAAAAACAAACAAAAACCCGTATTTTTCCTTTATAAAACCATACAATCTCGTCTAAAAACGTCAGTTCTTTTCTATAATATATATACAGTTATGGTAAAACGTGGTATACTGATACAGAATAAATTAGGGGAAGTTTGAGTAGCGAACGCATGCGCGTCACCGGCCTTCGGCTTGTCAATTTTAGAAATTATCCGTCCCTCTCCCTGCGCCCGGATGCGGGCCTTTGCGTGCTGACGGGTGAAAACGCCGCGGGCAAGACCAACGTGCTGGAGTCGCTCTTTTTATGCTCGCTGGGTCGCAGTCACCGCACGGTGCGCGACGGCGAGATGGTGCGCGCGGGCGAACTGTTTGCCAGCGTTGCGGTCGATGTGGATACCCGCGGCGGCCCGCGCAGAATCGAGTGCAAACTCTTTCCCGGCGAGCGCAAGAAGATCACGATCGACGGTTCTCCGCTTTCCCGCTCGGGCGAGCTGCTTGGCTGCCTCAACGTAGTCATGTTCGCTCCAGAAGACCTTTCGCTGGTCAAAGACGGTCCGGGCGAGCGCAGGCGCTTTCTCGATATGGCGATTTCGCAACTGCGACCGTCCTATTATTACACCCTTCAACAATACAACAACGCGCTCAAGCAAAGAAACGCCCTCCTGAAAGACCCGGAGGGGTTGGATTACGATGCGCTGGAGAGCTGGGATGAGCAACTCGCCGTGCTCGGCGCCTCCATCATCTTAAACCGCACGGAGCTGGTCGATCGCCTGAGCGTTATCGCATCGGAGCAGCACGAGACGCTCTCGGACGGCGCGGAGACGTTGGTGGTCGACTATGAGCCAAACGTATCTCCGCAGGCTTCCAGCGATCTAAGCAAGACCCTGCGGCTCGCGTTGTCGGACACAGCCGACCGGGACGTCTACCGAGGCAGTACGTCGGTAGGCCCGCATCGGGACGATCTCGGGCTTCGTGTGAGCGGAACGGATGTACGCGTTTACGGCTCGCAGGGACAGCAGCGTACAACGGTGCTGAGCCTCAAGCTCGCGCAGTTGGAGATTCTCCGGCAGGAGAAGGAAGATTCGCCGGTGCTTTTGCTGGACGACGTATTCTCCGAACTCGACCGCAACCGGCAGAAGATGCTGCTCATCGCGGCGCAGGATTGCCAAACGTTTTTAACGTGTACGCACCTCGAGGAAGTAGCGGCGGCGGGCGTGGAGCAAATGCAGGTCTACCAGGTGGCGAACCGCCGCGTGGTTGAGCTGTAAAGGAGGAAGAGGATCGCATGCAGCTGCATATTGGCGCGGACGTCAGCGTCCCGCTGGATAAAGTTTTATTCGTGCTCAACGATTCGGGCATGACGCCGCCGACACGGGCGTTTATCGAAAAGGCGCGTAAGGAGCGCAGATTGACCCCGTGCGCCGGCAAGGCGAAATCCTATGTCGTGCTCAAGGAACGCGGCAGGGAGCGCGTTTTTGCCTCCCATATCGCGTCCGTGACGCTGGAGAAGCGCTGGAAGAGCGAAATCTGCAGAGAGTACCTCAATGAGGTTGCGGTGCTGACCATCTCCGAGGCGGAACAAGGATAATTTTTTATTTACCGCTATGCGGTAAACGTTTTGAAAAGAACGAGAGAGTACGGAAACCGGAGGCGGGATTCGTACGGCGAGACAGAGAGGAAAGACAACATGGAACTACCCAACAAGCAAGCATACGACGCTTCACAAATTCAGGTGCTGGAAGGGCTGGAGGCGGTTCGTCGCCGTCCGGGCATGTATATCGGCTCCACCGACACGCGCGGGCTGCATCATCTCGTCACCGAGGTGGTCGATAACTCCATCGACGAGGCGCTGGCGGGCTACTGTACCCATATCGAAATCTTCATCCGTGCGGATAATTCTGTGATGGTTGTGGATAACGGCCGCGGCATTCCGGTCGGCTTGCACGAGAAAACGGGTAAAAACGCGCTCACCGTGGCGCTGACGATGCTTCACGCGGGCGGTAAGTTCGGCGGCGGCGGCTACAAGGTCTCCGGCGGACTTCACGGTGTCGGCGTGAGCTGCGTCAACGCGCTTTCGGAAACCCTCCGCGCGGAGATTCACCGCGATGGTCACGCCTATGTGCAGGATTTCATCCGCGGCGAACCGATCAACGAAGTGCATATCGAGCGTGATATCGCAGAGGACGACACCGGCACGATCATTACGTTCCTGCCGGATCACACGATCTTCGACGAGGTCAATTTCGTCTTCGATACGATGAGCAGCAGATTCCGCGAGCTGGCGTTTCTCAACGCGGGCGTGCGTATCTCGGTGACGGACGAGCGCGAAACCCCCGCGCACGTGAAGTCCTTCTGCTATGAAGGCGGCATCGTCTCGTTTGTGCAATATCTCAACAAAAACAAGGAGGTGCTGCATCCCGATCCCATCTTCTTCTGCGCAAAGCGGATGGAAGACGACGTGGAGACCGGCTCGGTCGAAATCGCCATGCAGTACAACGACGGCTACAACGAAAATATCTTCACGTTTGCCAACAACATCAACACCATCGAGGGTGGCGCGCATCTCGTCGGCTTCAAAGCCGCGCTGACCCGCGTGATCAACGACTACGCAAAGAAATATAAAATCCTCAAGGAAAATGACGCGGCGCTCTCCGGCGAGGACATTCGCGAGGGCTTGACCGCCATCGTCTCCGTCAAGCTCACGGAGCCGCAGTTCGAGGGACAGACCAAGACCAAGCTTGGCAACGCGGATATCCGTCCGCTGGTGGATGGCGCGGTGGCGGACGGGCTCACCCGTTTTCTGGAGGAGAACCCCGCCTGCGCGAAGATGATCATCGAAAAATGCATCACCGCCTCCCGCGCGAGAGACGCCGCGAGAAAAGCGCGCGAGCTCACGAGAAGAAAGAGCGCGCTGGATTCCACCTCGCTGCCCGGCAAACTGGCGGATTGTCAGGAAAAGGACGCGAGCAAGTGCGAAATCTTTATCGTCGAGGGTGACAGCGCTGGCGGCAGCGCGAAGATGGGTAGAAACCGCGCAAATCAGGCGATTCTCCCACTGCGCGGCAAGATTTTAAACGTCGAGAAAACGCGTCTGGACAAGATCCTCGCCAACACCGAGATCAAAGCCATGATCACCGCCTTCGGAGCGGGGTTGGATGCGGACTTTGACGAGACAAAGCTTCGCTATCATAAGATCATCTGTATGACGGATGCCGACGTGGACGGAAGCCATATCCGCATTCTGATGCTGACCTTCTTCTATCGGCACATGCGTCCGTTGATCGACAACGGATATGTCTATATCGCCCAGCCGCCGCTGTTTCAAATCAAGCGCGGTAACTACCTCAAGTACGTCTATTCCGACGAGGAACTGGAAGCGACCTTAAACGAGATCGGCCGCGAACCCAAGCCGACCATTCAGCGATACAAGGGCCTCGGCGAGATGAACCCGGAGCAGCTCTGGGATACGACGATGGATCCCGACCAGCGCATTATGCTTAAAGTGACGGTCGAGGACGCGATTGAGGCGGACGAGCTGTTTACCCTGTTGATGGGCGACAAAGTCGAGCCGCGGCGCGAGTTTATCGAACAAAACAGCAAGCTCGTCGTCGATCTGGACGTGTAAGGCAAGCGAAGAGAGAATTGAGAGTATAAGTATGGAAGAAAAAGATACAACAATCCTTATCCCCACGCCGACGGTGACGACAAACCGCATTTTACCCATCAAGCTCGAAAATGAGATGAAAAAGAGCTTCATGGCGTACGCGATGTCGGTCATCGTCAACCGCGCGCTGCCGGATGTGCGCGACGGGTTGAAGCCCGTTCATCGCCGCATCCTCTATTCGATGGACGAACTCGGCTTACAGCCCGATAAACCCTTCCGTAAGAGCGCGCGTATCGTCGGCGACTGCCTGGGTAAATATCACCCGCACGGCGACAGCTCCGTCTACGACGCGATGGTGCGCCTGGCGCAGGAATTCTCCACGCGCTATATGCTCGTGGAAGGCCACGGCAACTTTGGCAGTGTGGATGGCGACGGCGCGGCGGCGATGCGTTATACGGAAGCGCGGCTTTCCAAGATGGCGAGCGAGATGATGGCGGATATCGAAAAGGATACCGTCGACTTCATGCCGAACTTCGACGAAACGCTGATGCAGCCAAGCGTTCTGCCCAGCCGTTTTCCGAATATCCTCGTCAATGGTTCCGGCGGTATCGCCGTCGGCATGGCGACGAACATTCCCCCGCATAATCTCGGCGAAACGATCGACGCGCTTTGCGCGCTGATCGACGATCCCGATATCGACAACGACGCGCTGATGCAGGTGCTGCCCGGCCCGGATTTTCCCACCGGCGGCATCATCATGGGCTTAAGCGGCATCGCGAGCGCTTACCGCACAGGCCGCGGCAGAATCGTCGTGCGCGCGCGCGCGGAGATCGAAGCATACAGCGCAGGAAAAAGCCGCATCATCATCACAGAGATTCCGTATCAGGTCAACAAGGCGAGACTGGTGGAGCGCATCGCGGAACTCGTACACGAAAAGCGCGTCGAGGGTATCTCCGACCTGCGTGACGAGACCGACCGCACGGGTATGCGCGTGGTCATCGAGCTGAAAAAGGACGTCAACGCAAACGTCATCTTAAACCAGCTGTATAAACACACGGACTTGCAGACCACGTTCGGCGTGATCATGCTGATGCTGGTCGACGGCGAACCCAAGGTGTTGCCGCTTCGCGACGTGCTGTATTATTATCTGGAGCACCAGAAAAACGTCGTGACCCGCCGCACAACCTACGACCTCAACCGCGCAAAGGAGCGCCTCCACATACTGGAAGGTCTCATCATCGCGCTGGACAATATCGACGAAATCATCGAGCTGGTCAAGGCGAGCGCAAGCCCCGCGGAAGCCAAGCAAAAGTTGATCGACCGTTTCGGTCTCTCCGAGCGGCAGGCACAGGCGATTCTCGATATGCGCATCCAGCGCCTCACCGGCCTAGAACGCGACAAGATCATGGATGAAGACCGGATGCTGCGCGAGCGCGTGAGCTACCTGCAAAGCATTCTGGACGACGAAGGCAAACTTCTCGGCATCATCAAGGAAGAAGCCCTCGCCATCAAAGACAAGCACAACGACAAGCGCCGCACTGAGATTACGCAGATGATCGACGACATCGATCTCGACGACGTGATTCAGGAAGAGGACATGGCGGTCACCATGACCCACTTTGGCTACATCAAGCGCCTGACGCCGGACACCTACCGCGCGCAGAACCGCGGCGGACGCGGCGTGATCGGTCAGGGTACGCATGAGGAAGACTTTGTGGAGCGGCTGTTTGTGACCAGCACCCACAGCAACATCCTCTTCTTTACGAACATGGGACGCGCGTTTAAGAAGAAGTGCTACGCCATCCCCGAAGCGGGCAGAAACGCGAAGGGCATGCCGATCGTCAACCTGCTTCAGCTTGGTGAAGGCGAAAAGGTCACCGCGATGTTCCCCGTTGCCGGCGAAGGCACGGAAGGCTACCTCGTGATGGCGACCCGCGACGGCATCATCAAAAAGACGCCGGTGAGCGAGCTGCAAAACATCCGCAAGGGCGGCCTCATCGTGCAGAGTCTGCGCGAAGGGGATGCGCTGATCGCGGTGGAATACAGCATGGGCGACGACGAGTTCATCATCGCGAGTAAGAAGGGCAAGTGCGTCCGTTTCGTGGAAGAGGATGTGCGCCCGATGGGAAGAACCGCGATGGGTGTTCGCAGCATCAACCTTGCGGAAGACGACGCCGTGGTCGACATGGTCAAGGTGGTCAAGGGCGGAAACGTGCTGACCGTCACCGAGCTCGGCATGGGCAAGCGCACGCCGGAGGATCAGTACCCCGTGCATCATCGCGGCGGTAAGGGCGTGCTCGCAACCCAGCTCACCGAGAAGACCGGCGATCTGGCCTGCCTCAAAATGACCGCGGAGGGCGAGGACGTCATGCTGATTCGCGACGACGGCACCATCATCCGTCTGCCGCTGGATCAGGTGAATATCATCAGCCGTAATACGCAGGGCGTGCGCCTGATGCGAGTGGAGGCAGGCACCCGCGTGGTGTCGGTCGAGATCGTGCCGCATTCGGACGAGGAACCCACGGAGGGAATCCCTGCCGAAGTGGAAGCAGCAGAGGTACCGCAGGATGGGGCAGAGCCTGCATCTACAATGCCCGAAACGGAAGCGCCGAAAGAAAACGAATAACGAACCAAAAGGGGTTTCGCGCAAAAGCGCGAAACCCCTTTTTCTGACTGACACGAAAGTGGAAGTATGATATCTTTGATGGATAAAACGGTTATTAGGAGCAAACGATGAAAAGAGCGATCGTCCTATTTCCAAAATTCGAAAACATAGATGCCATTCAGGCCGTTCGGGAACGGTTTGACCCGCTGGCGAGCTTCATTGCGCCGCATATCACGCTCGTGTTTCCGTTTGAAAGCGAGCTTTCCACGCAGGAGATCGGTGACCATGTTCGCCGCGCGATCGAGGGCGTGAAGCGCTTTCCCGTTCAACTGAGCAGCGTCACGGGAGACTTTCGCGATGGCTATCTGTTTTTGAACGTAAAGCGGGGAAACGATGAGATCATCGACCTGCACGACCGGCTTTACCGGGGAGTGTTGGAACAGTATCTATTCCGCAAGGTGACGTATTGCCCGCACGTGACCGTTGGCAGACTTGAGCAACCGACGGAGTTTGATCAGGCGCTGGAGGAACTGGCAGGTTTCTCGGAACAGTTCAAGGTCGAAATCGACCGGATTTCTGTTGAAAGCATCGATTCTCACGAACAGTCAATGATCGAGCTGGTGTTTGATTTGGAGTAGCCGTTCGATCGACGGCAGAGCAATCAGCAAATAGAAACAAAAGGAGCTATTCGCGAGAGCGAACGGCTCCTTTTGTGTTGAGTCAGCCGCCTTCCGCTATCATCAAGAAATAATTATTGCAAAACGATAATAATGCGTGTAGTATAACCAGTATATTGTTGTATAACGATAATTCGGAGGTAATATGGCGAAAGATAAATTATTCAAGATCGCGCTCGCGGTAGAAGCCGTACTCTGCGTTTTGCTCACGGTGCTCAAAACCCCCGTGGGAGATGCATTTGTTACGGCGATGGCGTTCCCGTTTGAGCAAATTGGGATGGGATTAAGAGCATTGTCGTTATCCGGCGCGGTAGGGAATGTGTTTGCACTCATACTCTATATCGCAGTTTGCCTGCTCCCAATCGGTGGATTTCTCATCATCAAGCGCAGAAGAACGCCGGTTTCGGAAGATGGTCTGTTAATGCTTCTGTCTCTCATGCTCTTTGTCGTGATCTATCTGATGATCAATCCGGGTATCATTGTGCAGTTGCTCCGCGATATTCCGACAGGAAAGGCGGTTCTGGGTGGTACGGTATACTCCGTGTTGATCGCTTATTTCATCCTGCGCATATTGCGACTGTTTCGCACCAGCGAAGTCGCACGGCTGCAGCGTTATCTTGCGGTATTGCTGGGGATATTGAACGTTGTGTTTGTCTATCTGATCTTCGGTGCGGGTGTAAAAAGTCTAATGGAAGCCATCGCAGCGCTGCAGGCGGGCAACGCTGGAAACGAGTCTCTGCTTGGCGCAAGTTACGTGTTTGCCGCTTTACAATACCTCGTGGATGTTCTCCCTTATGGATTCGATATTCTGGTTGTGTTTGCCGGAATCCGGCTGCTGAAAAAGCTCACGACCGACCGTTATTCGGACGAAACGGTGCTGGCGGCATCGCGGCTATCCCGCCTTTGCGGAAAAACGCTGAGTATTACCGTGCTGGCGATCGCATCTTTTAATCTGTTGCAACTGATCGTTGCCAAGCACCTGTTTAACATTCATGCAGCGGTGCAGGTGCCGCTGTTCTCCATCGCGTTTGTACTGGCGGCGTTGCTCTTTTCCCGATTGGTTGCGGAAAATAAACTGCTCAAAGAAGACAACGACAGCATTATTTAAGGAGTCGGTATGGCGATTGAAACCCACCTTGAGGAGCTGCTGAAGGCAAAAGGCATGACCTCTAAGGAATTGTGCACACACATTGGCATCACGGAGGCGAACCTTTCCATCTTGCGCAGCGGAAAGGCAAAAGGCGTGCGCTTCTCGACGGTCAATAAGATCTGTTTCTATCTCGGCTGCGATATCGGCGATATTTTTCGATTCGACGGAAATTTGGAGGATGACGATGAAGATTAAGAGAAGTATATCCGCGCTGCTCGCGGTTTTAGTTGTGCTTTCGCTCTACGGTTGTCAGCTTGCGCAGAAAGACGCAAGCGAAGATTCTGCAACCGCTCATATCATCGGGGTATTCATCACAACAGAGTATCTCGATCTGTTTGACGCAGAGGCGTATTTGGCGGATCAATTTGTTGGGACTCCTATCGGAGACGTCAACTTTTCTGGAAACAGCGACCGGTATGACGGGCGATATTATGCCACGCTGAAAGCGATCACCGATCTCCACGGCCCTGATAGCAAAACGACGTATTACCAATACCAGTTTCCCGAACTGAAAGGCTTTTCCTTCTTCGCCGCCAATCATTCGGACTCGGTCGACAGGTCGGTTTTTCTTGCCTCCAACTACGACAGCGCAATCTCCGATATTCACACGAGTATCTTTGTGACCGATGCGGGTGAGCGGGTTGAGTTGAAAGGAACGCTCAATTTATCAATGTCGTATGCAAACAAGGAGATCTTCATCAACCCCGTGTATCAAACAGACGATGGAAGCGTCTATGTGGAGAGCGGGGACTCGTTCACGCAAGGCGACACGACCAGCGAAGGTACATTCATGACACAAACAATCAACGATACGACGACAACGACGAGTAACGGAGAGAGCCAAAGCAACGCGAACTCCGTTGCACTATCCATCGCGTTTGTGTATCCGCCGGAAAAGATAGTTGTCATTCAAATGGATCAAAACAACGAGGTCGTGAAGCGCGTAGAGTATCAACCCGGAGCGCTGCCGGAAACGATCAAGCCCGAAGCAACGACGGAATATATTATGGTGGAAACGCACAAGACGGACTTGGAAGGTTCGCCGGTTGTCACACGAGATTTATATACCAAAGAATCCTATGCGATATTCTCATATTATGAGCGCGCGGACGGTATTTGTATTAATCAAAGTACTTCGATCGAGTGGTAATGCCACGGTTGTATCAGCCGAATATCAACGTTCGGTTATGAGAACGTAAAATCTTTGGTTTTATCCGCGATGCAAGTAGTCAACCCGTAATCCTCCTTGTCCCTCAACCGCAACAATGCTATACTGCAATCAGTTCTTGTTTTACAATGTATATCAAATTGAATGAGGGAGAGGGTGAGTTTTTACATGCGTCAGCGCGACGAAAGCAAGCGCTTTACCTTGCAGGAGAAGAGCTGGATCTTCTACGATTGGGCAAACTCCGTCTACGCCACCAACATCATGGCGGTCATCTTCCCGATCTATTACGCCAGCGTTGCCGGAGACCTCGGCAACAAATGGTGGGGCATCGGCGTGTCGCTGGCCTCGCTGATCGGCGCCGTTATCGCGCCGACGCTGGGCGCGGTTGCGGACTTTAAAGGCAACAAGAAAAAGCTCCTGTTCGCGTTCATCCTCATCGGAGCGCTGGCAACCGCGGTGCTCGCGTTTGTGAGCGACTGGAAATGGATGCTCATCGGCTACGTGATCTCCCATATCGGCTTTAGCGGTTCCTGCGTGTTCTATGATTCGTTCCTCACCGACGTGACCACCGAGGAGCGCATGGATCGCGTCTCCAGTTGGGGCTACGCGATGGGCTATATCGGCGGCAGCACGATTCCGTTCGTGATCTCGATTGCGGTCATGCTGCTCAATAACTACAACGCGTTCTCGATGAAATTCGCCATCCTGATCGTCACCGTATGGTGGCTGGTGTTCTCGATCCCGATTCTCAAGAACGTCAAGCAGACGCATTATGTGGAAATCCCGCCGAGCGAGCTCGCCAAGCACGCCTTCCGCAATCTCGGTGAGACGATGAAGCGCTGTGTGAGCAACAAAGGCCTCTTCATCTACCTGATTGCGTATTTTCTCT
This sequence comes from Christensenellaceae bacterium, assembly GCA_963665375.2. Classification (GTDB taxonomy): domain Bacteria; phylum Bacillota; class Clostridia; order Christensenellales; family CAG-138; genus UBA7703. The sequence goes on along the minus strand of CAXXUL010000004.1, from coordinate 88,201 downwards.
ATATCGACGGCGTGGGCGCGGTCATCTCGCTTGCGACCAACTATGGCGCGACGCTGGGCCTCGGCACCACGGGCATGATATTCGCGCTCTTAGTGACGCAGCTCGTGGCGGCTCCGTGCGCAATTCTCTTTAGTAAGCTTTCCGGCAAGTTCGGTGCGATCCGGATGATCATCGCGGCCATCGCGATGTATTTCGTGATCTGCGGCGTGGGCTTCTTTATGGGCAGACTGGTCGAGCCATACCAGCTCGATCTCGTCACCACCACGCGCCAGAGCATCTCCGCGCAAGGCGTTGTGTTTGAAAACAAGGAAGATCAAAAGGCGTGGCAGGCACTATCGAAGGATTACGTCGAGAACACGCGCAAGTCGCTCTCCGAGGCGGACAGAACAACCGCGTTCAGCGACGTGACAGCCGAGCTTGCAAAGAAGGCGGCAGATCCCGCGGGCGTGAGTTACGGCTTTAGCAGCGATGCCGCGCGCACAACGGCGTCAAGCGCAATCAAGGTCGTCGGCAGCGATCTTGCGGTCTATGCCAAGGATACGCAGAAACAGGTGGACTATAACGGCGCGAAGAGCACGGCGACTATCCTCTTCTGGGTGCTTGCGGTGCTGGTCGGCACCGTGCAGGGCGGCATTCAGGCGCTGTCCCGCTCCTATTTCGGCAAGCTCGTGCCGCAGACCAGAAGCGCGGAATACTTCGGCTTCTACGATGTGTTCGGCAAGTTTGCAACCGTCATCGGGCCCTTGCTCTATGCGATGTTCTATATGCTGACCGACCGCGCGTCGATCGGTATTCTGAGCCTCTTGATCCTCTTCGCCAGCGGTGGACTCTTGCTGATCCTCGGTAAAAAAGAACTCGCTAAGACCGAGATTGAGATGCGCGAGGCAAACGCACGTATGGCGGCGCAGGAATAACACATACGGAGGAAAACCGGTTTTTTGAATCGACTTTCGAAAAAGACACAAATGCTTCTCTTCGTCGGCGTGGCTGCGCTTTTGTTGGCCGCGCCGACGCTTTCGCATGCGGAGAGCGGCAGCTTTGCGGTGGACGTTACTGCCAGCTCGCAATCCGCGAGCAAAGAGGATAAAAAAGCCGTTCGTCGCACGCGCGATCAGAAGATAGAAACCTTCGCGGAGTATGATGCGGGACAAGCGTTCTCGCTCGTCTGGCCGGCGACCGTGGGCGTGCGCACGGCGTATGTCAAGTGGTACGCGCAACCGGATTGTGCTATACTGGTGCAATCGAACGAAAATGGCGCGGAACTTTCCCGTGAAACCATCGCAGCTCCTAACTTCAACGACGTCTATACGATCCTGCCGGGGGCAACAGGGCTCTCGATTTCATCCGAAACCGGATGTAAGATTGCGGAAGTGACGCTCTATTCCGAAGGAACCTTGCCGGACGGCGTTTATGACTGGAAGCCACCGCTCAAGAAAGCGGATTTGCTGGTCGTCTCCGCGCATTGCGACGACGAACTGCTGTTTTTCGGCGGCGCGATTCCGTATTACGCGGGAGAGCACGGGCTTGCCGTGCAGGTGGTCTATATGGCAAACGGAGACCGCGCGCGGGTCGATGAGGCGCTCAACGGCCTCTGGCACGCGGGCGTGCGCAACGCTCCCATGTTCCTGCCGCTCAAGGACGTCTATACCCAGACGCTGCGTCTCGCGCTGTTGAATTGGGACGAGGAAACGACCACAAGCTTGCTCGTCGAGCAGATCCGGCGGTTTCAGCCGGAGGTGATCGTGACCCACGATTTGAATGGCGAATATGGTCACGGTGCGCATATGGCGACCGCCTATTGCATGATGAAAGCCGTTCCGCTGGCGGCGGATGCGTCGTTTGATCCGGACACGATGAAGACATATGGCGCGTGGCAGACACAGAAGCTGTATCTGCATCTATATCCCGAAAACTCGATCACGATGGACTGGAACCAGAAGCTTTCGGCATTTGGCGGCAAAACCGCGCTTGCGGTGGCAAACGAGGCATATCAGATGCACGTTTCCCAGCTGGATTATCACAGCAATGTCTTCGACGGCGGGGATTACAGCTCGTTCAAATTCGGTCTTGCGTTCACCGCGGTGGGTACGGATGCGGCAAAGAATGATTTCTTTGAGCACGTCGATCCCAGCCGCCTGAGCAGCTATATTGCACCTAGCCCCGCGCCGACCGCAACGCCCGCGCAAGCGAATACAATCGCGCCGACCGCAACGCCAGCAGCCATTGCGGCAGCGGAGAAGCAAGGGCCGACGTTGAATGAAGAGCAGAAGATGAATCTGCTCGGGATCACCAGCATCTCGTTTCTGCTTCTTTCCGCGGCGGCGCTGATCGTGGTGCGAAAGCAGAGAGAGAAAAAACAACCGAAGCGATAGATTGTAAACACCATCCTAGAAACTACCTCTGGAGTTTGAGACTGCATGAAAAAAACCTTAGCCCTCTTCGCCTGCGTGGTGGCGCTGGCACTGCTGCCCAACACCGCGCGCGCGGAATCGATCGATTCTACAGCACTCCCCGGCGAGCCCGTGGGCCTCACGCTCACACTGCCGGAGAGTGTCGCTTCCTTTGCGTACCGTTTGACGGACGATTATGTCGTTTCCCGCGTGCCGTTTCGCAGGAAAGACACGCTTGTTATTTTGCCCGAAGAAACCGCGCAGCTGCTCGTGCTCAATTGGTACGATGCGCCTGCGTCCTATACGGTTACCCAACTCGATGCAGCCGGGAAAAGTCTCGCGGAAGAGACGATAACCGACGGTCAGCTGGGCCGTCAAATCACGCTGGATCCAAAGTGTGCAACCATCAACGTATTGCTTAATGAAAACGGCTCGCTGGGCGGTGTTGTAGCATACGCGGATGCGGCGGTAGCTCCGCGCGCGTTTACGCCCGTGCCGACGACTTGCGATCTGCTGATCATCAGTGTCGAGCCGGGCATGGAGTTTTACCAATTTGGCGCGGTGCTGCCGATTTATGCGAAGGAAAAAGGCATCTCAACCGCCGTGCTGTACGTTTCCGACTATGGCAAGCGCGCCCGCGCATATGAAGCGCTTGAGGGGCTTTCGGAGGTCGGGTACACCGAATATCCCATCTTCGGTGGATATCAAAGCGACAACTATGATTCCTACAATGTGACGCAGGGACAATTCGACCGCCGCTCGTTTGTGGAATACCTCAAGGCGGAGATTCAGGCGCTGCGTCCTAAGGTAATCGTAACGCATGGCGCGGAGGATAGCTCCGGCGCACACAAACTTGTTTCCGAATGCGTGCAGATCGCGGTGGAAGAATGCCCCAGTGTGGAGAAGCTTTATTGCTTCGGCCAACCGCAAGGTGCGAGCGCGACGGTTCTGGATTTCAACACACAGTTGAATGCTTATGCGGGGCAGACAGCGGCGGAGGTGGCGCAGCGTGCCTACGATCAGCATGTCTCCCGCCGCATCTTCGGGCGCGAAATTGATGTGACGAGTGCGTATACGCTGGTCTATTCCACGGTGGGCGGAGACGAAGCGCAAGACGATCTGTTTGAGCATATCGACACGGCTTCACTCTTGACCTATGCGCCGGCGACGCCGTCACCTTCACCAATCCCGGAAGCAACGGCGACTCAAGAGCCGGCGGCAAACGAGCAGATTGCGCAGGAACCGACGCAGCCTGCACAGCCGACACAGACGCAGGCAATAGCAGGTCACGCAGGCGGTCTCTTCACGGTGCCGGCCATGATCAGCATCTGCGGTGGTGCGACGCTGAGCGCGCTGATGTTCCTGCTGATCTACAAGAGAATTCGCTTAAGCCGCGGCAAGGGAGATGCGGTTTGCATCTGCCTGATTCCGTTTGCGCTCGGATTTGCCATCAGCGCAGTGCTTGCGGGCGCCAAAGCGGAGGCGCACACTGTGCAGGCGACGAGCGCTGCGGTCGAAGTGTCTGCAACGCCGCTTCCCTCTAGTACCCCCGAAGCGAGCGAAACGCCGGAGGCAAGCGTCGCACCCGAAACGAGTACAACGCCGGAAGCGAGTACAGCGCCGGAAACGAGCGTTGATCCGGATGCAGAATATTATCGAGCGGCCGGCGATCCCGCCGAAGTGATCGTGACGGATGCAACGAGCGGACGCTGGGAATACCGCTCGGACAACCTCGGCATCTCGATTGAGCGCGTGAGCACCAAAACAAAAGAGGGTAAGCCGCTGACCTATTTCGTCGCGGATATCCATATGCGCGATATCAGCGAGTTTCGTCCCGGTTTCGGAGCGGAGGGTCACACGGGCCGGGGCGCGATTCATCCCTGGCTCATTGCGCGGCGGGAAAAAGCCGTTTTATGGATTACGGGAGACAACCTGATCAACGACGAACGCGAGGAAAAGGGAATTCTCATTCGCGACGGAAGAATGTTCTGGTCGGGCGAGAAAGAGGATACACTCGCGATCTATCCCGACATGTCTATGCGCATCATCAAAAAAGGCGCGATGACTCCTGGTGCGCTGCTGGAGGACGGCGTGGAAAACGCCTATTCCTTTGGACCTACGTTGATTGATAATGGCGTGATCAACGAAAACGCAAAGTTCCACCGCGTTCGCAGAGCGAATCCGCGCGCGGGTATCGGATATCTCTCTCCGGGACACTATATCGCAATCGTCGTCGACGGCAGACAAAAGGATTACAGCGTCGGCTTGCCCGTTTGGGACTTTGCTGACATCTTCGCGTCCTATGGCTGCACGCTGGCTTACAATCTCGATGGCGGACTTTCCGCTGCGATGATCTTTATGGGAGAACAGCTCAACTCGCATTCCGGCAACCGTACCGGCAGCAGCGAGGACATCTCCTATCAACGCGCGGTGCCGGATGGCCTGATGTTTGGCTACAGCGCGCAGGTGCCGTCCGTGGACGATCCCGTCAACAACAACGGCAACAAGGGCTGATGATACGAACGTGAAATTTTCGCAACACAAATAAAAATCCCGCCTTGAACCGGTTGACGCGAAAACTGACCCGTGCTAAAATAAATCCCGAACAAAAAACCGAATACCGCCTTATCAAGAGTGGCAGAGGGACCGGCCCTGTGAAGCCCGGCAACCTGTTTGTGAAGAGCAAATAAGGTGCCAATTCCGGCAGCGAAAGCTGAAAGATGAGCGTTGCACCATCAAACTTGTGAAACCTCATCCGCGGATGAGGTTTTTTTGTACCAAAACTTGGAGGAAATGATCAAATGGCAACCAGACTCTTTACGTCCGAATCTGTCACGGAAGGACACCCCGATAAAGTTTGCGACTGCATTTCAGACTCGGTTCTGGACGCGATCTTCGCGCAGGATGCAAACGCGCGCGTGGCCTGCGAATGCGCGGCAAGCACCAACCTCGTGCTGGTCATGGGGGAAGTGACCACCACGGCGCATGTGGACGTGACGCAGATCGTGCGTTCGGTTGTGGACGAAATCGGCTATAATAAGCCAGAATACGGCTTTGATGCCAATTCGCTCACCGTCATCACCGCGTTGAACAAGCAGTCGCCCGACATCGCGCTGGGCGTCGACCACGCGCTGGAAGAAAAGAGCGGCGAACAGGAAGCGCTGTTTTCTACCGGCGCAGGCGATCAGGGCATGATGTTTGGCTACGCCTGCGACGAAACGCCGGAGTGGATGCCGCTGCCGATCTCGCTGGCGCACGCACTAACGAGAAAACTGACAAGCGTTCGCAAGAGCGGAGAACTCGCTTACCTTCGTCCGGACGGCAAGAGTCAGGTCACGGTGGAATACGACGGATACACGCCTGTTCACATCGATACCGTCGTCGTCAGCGCGCAGCATGACGATGTGGATATGGAGCAGCTCAGGCGCGAGATTTCGGAGCACGTAATTCTGCCGGTGCTGCCCGCAAATCTGGTCGACTCGCGTACGCGCATCCTCGTCAACCCGACGGGCAGATTCGTCATCGGCGGACCCACGGGGGATTCCGGCCTCACAGGGCGCAAGATCATCGTGGATACCTACGGCGGATATGCGCGGCATGGCGGCGGCGCGTTCAGCGGCAAAGACCCGACAAAGGTGGATCGCAGCGGCGCGTACATCGCGCGCTATGCGGCAAAGCACGTCGTGGCCGCGGGCCTCGCCAGGCAGTGCGAAATCCAGCTTGCGTATGCCATCGGCGTTGCGCGGCCTGTTTCCGTGCGCGTGGATACATTTGGTACCGGCGTGGTGGAGGATAGTCAAATCGAGCGCGCGGTGGAAAAGGTGTTCGATTTTCGCCCCGCGGCGATCATCGAAACACTCGGTCTTCGCAAGCCGATCTATCGCCAAACGGCGGCATACGGTCACTTCGGCAGACACGATCTGGACCTGCCCTGGGAGCGGCTGGATCGCTTGGACGCGCTGAAACAGGCGATCGGGAAATAGCGCAAACTCAACGATAGATAACACAAGAGGGTCGCCGGAAGGCAACCCTCTTGCGTTATCGCGCAGAGATATTATTCGTCTTTTTTCTCATTAAGAGAAAAGTTGAAATCATCATCGTCATCAAATGGATCGACATCCTCGACAGGTTCGGCGGGGGTCAACTCTTCTAAAAGCCGCGCTGCTTTTCTCTCCTTACGGTCATCTTCCTTCCATTGGCAGGAGATGAGCATGACGGAGCTGATGATGGAGCAAACGGCAAGCACCATAAACACTTGCTTGGAAAGATCGCTCGCCATAAAGGCCATGACGGCGTTAAACCCGTCCACGACATAAAACACAAGCGTCATCACTCCGAGGATGATGGTCAGGTGCGGCAGCGCGCGGGATAAAATCCGTTTCATATCTGCTTCCTTCCTTTACTGACCGTTTGTCGCGGTTGGTTCGGCGATGTAGAGAATATCGCTGGTGTCGCGCGGAGAAGACTCCTCCGGCTGACTACGCCATTCTCCCAGATAGGTCATGACCGCCGTGTCTCCGCCGTCGAGGTTAAAGGCTGCTTTGCAGCCGAGGTCGAAAAACACCTGTGCCAGTTGCGTGTAAGTCATCCCCCAGGAATAGTCCTTTTGCCGCCCATCCACAAGGATAAAGCAGTAGTGTCCCGGCTCGTAGTATCCGATCGCGGAAAGCGGGTTCGCCTTGCCGTTTGCAAACGATGTGGGTACCTGTCCGTCTTCCAGCAGTTGCGGCCCGAACGTCCAAATCTGATAAGGCTCTTTTGCGTAGATCTCGTCGACTTGAGCACCCTTGATCTTTTGAGAATACGTCTCCATCGTGCCGTCGTAATACAGCACGCAGACGTCGCCATAGACGGGCAGAATTCTCTCCCACTCCACGCCGTTGCGAACGACGATGCCATCATGGAACGCGAAGTTATCGCCGGATAAACCGATAATTGACTGCGTCAACTGCGAAAGCTGCAGCGTGGACATCACGTTTTTGCGGTCGCCTTTGTTTTGATCCTTATAGTCCAGCGCCACCGCCGTGCGGAAGCTGGAGATATCCTTGATGTAGATATCGGCCAGATAGTACACGATGGGTTTGCTTTCGGTTCCGGTGGTGTTCTTGGTAATCTCAATGGAAACGTTCGCGCTCTTATAGGAGGTATCGGTCTGCTCGACCTCGCCGGTCGTGAACTTCTCCGCGAACTTTCCGCCTAAGAGCCCTGTGTCGATCACCTCGGGTGTCGGGGTCGCCGCGTCCTGCGTGGGTGTCGCGCTTGCCTGTTCATCAGCGGCAGGTTCCGGCGTCGCAGCTTCTGCGATGGGTGTCGGACTGTTGAGCACCTTCGGCGAATAGCCGCGCTCTCTCAAGAAATAAAAATAGGTAAATGCTCCAAGAAGAGCGCCCAATACCAGCAGATCGACAACAATTGCCGTAATCAAGCGTTTGATGGATTTGGAACGGGGATTCATCATGACGAACTACGATCCTCCTGACTTGGTATATCGTCTGCCGGCTATGAGCAAAGAATCAGGCTTCCGGGCCGATCTCTTCGCTCTGCGGCGGGAAAACGTATTTGCGCTGCATGAAAAAGCTGACGGGGTAAAGTACGAGCTCGACGAGAATTTTTCCGATGGCGAGCGGCATCACATGCGTAATGGCAACCATCAGGCCGTAGTTGACAGCTAGAATGCCGGCGACGAGCAGATAGTAGCGAAAAATGCTCGCGCGGCTTCTGTTTTCAAACACCAGCTTACAGTTCATGAAGTAGTTGGCGAGCGAACTCAATACGCGCGCGCCGACGACGCTGATGAGCAGCGACTGCGCCATGCCCTTCGTGCTCGCGGAAAAGAGCAGCAGAAGAACATAGTCAAGCAACATCGCGACCATAGAGGAAGCGACGAAGAATAAGATCATCTTATAGATGCGCCAGCCGTCGCGAACGGCGTTAAAATGCGAGGATTTATTGTCTTCGATATACACGGTTTCGATGGTAACCTCTTCAATCGGAATTCGGTGGCGCGTGGCATAGAGGAGCACGTTGATCTCGTATTCATAACGATCGCCCTTCATATCCAGCATCATTGGAATACGGAACACGCCAAAGGCGCGAAGTCCCGTCTGTGTGTCGTAGATTTTTACGCCGGTAGAGATGGCGAACACCGTTCTTGTAATGGCGTTGCCCGCGCGGCTCTTAAAAGGTACGTTGCCGGTGAACTGGCGGCTTCCCAGAACCAGCTTCTCCGGTGCCGCTTCCCAGGCCTGGCTGACGCGGATGATGTCGTCCGGCAGGTGCTGTCCGTCCGCGTCGATGGTGACGACGCCTTCGTCAGCCGGATATTGGTCGTAGATATAGGTGAGCGCGGTCTTCAGCGCCGCGCCCTTGCCGCGATTGACGCTGTGGTGAATGATCTTTGCATATGGCTCGAGGGAGTCAAAGATCGGACGCTTGGTTGCATCGCTGCCGTCGTTGACTATGATGAGGTCATAGGTTGTCTTCTCGTGCAGGTCGAGCACGAGGCGATAGAGTTTTTCGTCCGGCTGATACGCCGGGATTATGACGACCATAGGAACACTCCTTTAAAGGTTGTTCGATGTAAGACTGTTTTCAAAACGATCATCTGGCTTGCGAGAGTCAGGGCCTCATCCTTGGTGCGTGCATCAAAACAAAGCGCTGTTTCCTAAACGCAGTGTATAGTATACCTTATTTCCGCGCGCGTGAAAAGCATAAGGAAGCTTTGCCCCAAGAAAGCCATATTCGTGTCTTTTCCGCGTAAAATCGCCGTTTTTTTCGGTTTTACACACGGTTACTTTGTAAACTATTTGTAATAATTCGAATGCGCGGCGGATTTTTAAGAAATCCTGCTATAATAAGCATGGTATGTTAAGACGGAAAGGACACGGCGAAGCAATGACCCGAACACCTGATCAGAACCCCGAACAGAAAGATCAAACGAAAAAGGCACGCGGTAAAAAAGCGCGAGAGCAGGAAACTGCATTGGCGCCGCAAAGAGAAGCGGAGCCCGAATATGATGATAACGGCATGGAGGTAGAGGCGTTTGTTCCGACAGACGTGTTTCCTTCCACGCACGTACGCACAACGCACAGACACGCAAAGAAAAAGAAACGCGCACTCTGGGCCGTGCTGCTGATTGGCGGCATTCTTTTGCTTGCGGTCGGCGGTGTGTTTGCGTACGCGCTGCTGCTCAATCCCAGAGCGCAGTTTGCGGACAACACACAGCAGAATCAGACGGAGGTGATCGCGGTCGATCCTTCCGCCACCACCGCAACCCCGAATATCGCCGCGCCGACGCCGACGCCGACGCTCGATCCTTACGAGGTAATCAGTGCGCAGGCGGACACGTCCATGATGCAGAACATCGTCAATGTGCTGCTCATCGGCGTGGACTACGCGGAGGAACGCGAGACCTGGAACGGCAAACACGAGTACCACGCGGACGTCATGATGGTCATGGCGATCAACTTCGATAAAAATCGTGTGGATCTCATCTCGATCCCGCGTGATACTTACGCAAAGATTCCCGGCATAAGGGGCATCTATAAAATCAACGCCTCCATCAACTGCGGCGGAGGATTTGAAGCCCCCGGCGGTACCGGATTCCTGAAAACATGCGATGCTGCGAGCTGGATGCTGGGCGGCATTCCGGTGAACTATTACTATGCGGTTACGATGCCCGCGGTCAAGCAGCTGGTCGACGCGATCGGCGGCGTGGACTACAACCTCGACGTTACGTACAGTATGATGGGGCGCAACTACAAAGCGGGCCCGACGCACCTCAATGGCCAGGGCGTATTGGACTACCTGCGCGTGCGGAAAAAGGTTTCGTCCGGCGGAGACCTGAACCGCGTGAATCGTCAAAAAGAGATGCTAATTGCCATCTTTGATTCGATGCAGCAGCAGAACCTGATCCTGAAGGTTCCCGATATCATCAACTCGTTTGATGGCCAACTTTATACCAACTGCACACTGGGGCAGACCGCCGCGCTGACCAAGTTTGCCTATACGCTGGATAAGAATAATATCGGCATGTACACAATGGGCGGCACCGGACCTACAAGCATCTTTAATTGGAACTTCATTCTGACAGATCAAACAAATCGCGTGGAGATCATCAAAGAGATCTACGGCATCGATGTACCAAAGGAACGGGAGTACACCGCGGATTATGCGCGATATCGCTGGGCGGATATGATCGCCACGCAGTATCTCGATACAACACGCCCGCTGGTAGATTTTGTCTCCGAAGCGCTTGCGGCGGATGATCTGCTGCCGACGATGGAGCCGACGCCGGAGATCACACCGGGGATTTCGCCGGAATATTACACGCCGGTGCCGGAAGAACCTTCCGTTGACCCAGCGGCTGGAGCCGCCAATCACAACACAGGTTCCTTCAGCGTTGTGCGACTAAGCGCACAAAGTCCGGTTAGACAGGAAGAGTATCAGCAATATTCGCAGTTGCAGCGTGATCTGTTCAATAACTTCCTCATGTCGCTGGATGCGCTGGAAGAGGCGCAGTCCATCGCGCGCAAGGAAGCGGAAAGATATGCGGACGGCAGGAGCAACGATCTCGAGCGCGCAACACAGGATGTGAAGGACTACTCGTCGCATGTCAAGAGCAACGCGCTGGAACTCGCGCAGGAATTCGGGTATTCGACCGGTAGCTTCGTATGGAGTTATCGATATGAAAAGGATTCCTCGTTTAACGAAGTCAAAGTCGACTTCAATTAAACTACGTAAAACGCCGAAGAAACAGCTCAAGAGCAGGAAGCGTAAACACGCAACCTGCTCTTTGTTTGCACCTCGCGCAAAAATAAAACGGCGCAATTTCTCGCGCCGTCGAAAGTGAAACGAATGCCTCAGCCGGGAATATCGCCGACCCCGTTGAGCACTACCCGCGGGCGGTAGGGGAAACGCTTCATTTCGTCTATGGTGGTGACGCCCGAAAGCACCAGCACGGTGTCTAGGCCGCTCTCGACGCCGGCAATGATGTCCGTATCCATGCGATCGCCGATCATCGCCGCCTCGTTGGAGTGGACGCCCAGCATACGAAGGCCCGTGCGCATCATCAGCGGGTTGGGTTTGCCGACGAAGTAGGCGGATTTTCCGGTGGCGAGCTCGATGGGTGCGATCAGCGCGCGGCAGGCTGGAATGATTCCGCTCTCCGAAGGTCCAGTCAAGTCGGTGTTGGTGCCGATCAGCTTTGCGCCGTTTTGCACGAGATGCACGGCTTTGAGAATGCTCTCGTAGTTATAGTTGTTCGTTTCGCCGACGATCACATAATCGGGGTCGACGCCATTGGTCGTAATGCCCGCTTCATACAGCGCGTTGAAGAGCCCCGGCGCGCCGATGACGTATGCGCTGCTGCCCGGCGCTTGTGAACGGATAAAGTTTGCCGTTGCAAGCGCGCTGGTATAAAAGTGGCTTTCGTCGACTTCCAGCCCCATTCGCGCGAGCTTTACTTGTAATTCCTTCGGAGTTTTCCCGCTGGCATTGGTTAAAAATAAAAACTGCTTATTCTCACGATAGAGCCAGTCGACAAATTCCTTCACGCCCGGCAGAAGCCGTTCGCCATGGTAAATGACACCGTCCATATCGCAAATAAAGCCTTTTTTGCTGCGTATGATATCCATGCGTTTCCTCTTTCTAACGATTCATCTTCTTCTTTTATTATACTTAATATGAGCATACCACGTTTGTAAATTGCGCACAAGCGTGTCGAAAAAGAGCCGCCTGATTCACGATTATTCTTGCTCTATTCTGCTGCATGTTATGCGGTTTTTGCATAAATCGGGGAAAGGAACGATAGAGTTCACATTTCCTCTATAGTTCGTTCAAACCCGTACGATATACTCACCTAGAATCAAGGGAGGCGAACGCATGAAACAACGAAACTACAGATTGCAGCGCAGCATCATCGTGCTGATGATATCGCTGGTTCTAGCGTTGACCGCTTCGTGTTCACCGATTGATCCCGTCGTGTCTGTCGGCACGCCGATGCCGAGCGCAACGGGTTCCAGCGCGCCGAGCGACACCGCAGCCCCGCCGACGCCCAGTGCGCAGCCGACGCATACGCCGGATAGCAGCGCCGCCGTTTCGCCGAGTACATCGCCGGGCGAAACAAACGGCGCGGGCGCGTATACGGTCGCGGCGGATGTAAGCGAAAGCCAGAAAACTTATTACTCCGAACAGCAGGACGAAAACGCGCTCCGCGTGGAAAACGGCGCGATTGCGGGTATCGACGGCGCGAGCATAGAGAAACGCTCCGGCGACGCAACGAGCCTGGAAAACGTAATCACTTACGGCCTCAACGCGGCGGCGCTGGTTCGCGCAAACGCACAGTTGCTGCTCATCAACAGCGAAATCACCGCTGTACCTCTCGGCGCGGGCGGCGCGTTTGCCTGCAACGGCAGACTTCAGTTGGAAAACAGCATCGTCCGCGCGACGGGAGATTCTGCATATGCCGTTTCCGTTTCGCAGGAGGGCAGTGTGACCGCGCGGGAATCCAATCTCTCTACGCAGGGTGCGGGTTCGCCCGCGATCATTGCAGGTCCAAACAGCGAGGTGTTGCTCGAGGGCGGCATCGCCGCAACCGCGGGGGTGGATTCACCCGTGATCAATGTTCTTGGCAACGCAACGGTAACCAGCGCAACGCTTCGCGCCAACAACGCGGAGGCAATCACCGTCAACGGCGGCAGCGTTATGTTGACCGATTGCGCCGTTTCGGGACGCATGAGCGACGCTGCGAGCGCGAACGCGGGAACGTTACCCTATTGTGTTTCGCTCTATCAAAACGGCGCGTCCAGCGGTGAGATGAGTGCGTTTTCTATGACGCGCGGTGCGCTCACCGCGGTGCGGGGCGATTTATTCTATGTGACCAACACCAAAGCCAGCATCTATCTGGAGGGCGTTGCGCTCTCGTTAAGCGAGGGAGGTTCTCTTCTACGCGTCGTTGGAAACGACGGCTCGCGCGGGATGGGAGATTCCGGCAGAAACGGCGCGGACTGCGCTGTCATCGCAAAGAATCAAACCCTGCGCGGGGATATCCTCGTGGACGCGCTTTCTTCCATCTCATTGACGCTGCGTGGAGAGAGCGATTTTACCGGCACAATCAACACGGCGAATACCGCGCGTGCGGCGAAAGTAACGCTGGAAGGTGATGCCGTCTGGACGCTGACTGGCAATGCATATTTGACCGCATTTACCGGTCGCGTGAGCAGCATCGTCACCAACGGCTTTACGGTTTATGTCAACGGTGTTCCGCTGACGGAGTAATGCCGTATCTCCGGATCGCATTTGAAACGCGCTCTGTGTTATACTGATTGACAAGAAACCTGGTTTGAGAGGAAACGCACATGAAGCGCGAACATATTGTCTCCGTCGATACAAAGCTTTGTATTGGTTGCGGCCTGTGTCAAAGCGACTGCCCGAGCGGGGCGATTCGTTTGGTCGACGGCATGGCTGTTGCAACACAGCAAAACTGCATCCAATGCGGACATTGCCAGGCAATCTGCCCGCAGAACGCGGTGTCTCTCTCCGGCTTTGCCGAAGCGCCGGAGACGATTACGCCGGATATGCATCTAGACGCCGCCGCGCTCCTGGGTCAACTCAAAGCGCGCAGATCCGTCCGTCAGTTTACGCAAAAGGAGATTGCGCCGGAGCTGCTTGCGCAGATCATCGAGGCGGGTCGCTATACACCGACGGGAACCAACTCACAGGATGTTTCCTATTGTGTGCTGCAAGCGCATATTCCGGATTATGAAGTGCCCAGCATTCGCCTGTTTCGCAGGCTCAAGCGCGTGGTAGACCTCGTATACGGTGGGCTGAGAAATATCGAGATTGACGATCACTTTCTCTTTAAAAATGCAAAGGCCGTCATCGTAATCAAGAGCGGGGATTTGGTCAACGGCGCGCTTGCCGCTTCTTCGATGGAACTGATGGCGCAATCTTTGGGACTCGGCGCGTTTTACAGCGGATTTTTCACGATGATCGTTCGCCTCTCCGGCAAGCTCAAGCGCCGTCTTGGCGTTCGCCGCGGCGAAAAAGTGGTCACGACGCTGGTGCTGGGGTATCGCAAGGTGCAATATCTGCGCACCGCGCAGCGGGAGATGCCGGAGGTGCTGTTCGACTAACGATTGATAAAAGATATTTACCAAAAACAAAGAACAGGTAGCGATTTGCTTACCTGTTCTTTTCTTAACTCAATTTGATTATTGATGACAGGAGGCGACGATTTCGCAGATGTCGTCGACATCAGTCAGCGCGAGGTCAGCGTACATCGGCAGCGTCAGCACCTCCCGGCTTGCGGTGAGCGCAACCGGGGTTTCCTCGGGATGGAATTTGCCCGCATAACAGGCGGCTTCGCTCGCGAGCGGGTAGAAGTATTTTCGCGCGAAGATACCAAACGTTTTGAGCGTGTTGTCGACATCGTCGCGATTGGCGCCAAACGCATCAGGATCAAACGAAACGGGTAGATACGCGTAGTTTTGCCTGACGCCTTGAAGAATCGGGCGGAAAGAGAGGCCCTCGATGCCGGAGAGGTTTGCGCGGTAACGATCGGAAACGTGCGCGCGCTTCTCGATTTCTCGATCGAAGTATTTCAGATTCAGCAGGCCCATCGCGGCCTGAAACTCGTTCATCTTCGCGTTGCCGCCGACTTCGCGAATCTCTTCGTCGGCATGAAAGCCGAAATTCTTATAGCCGTTGAGCTGCTCAGCAAATGCTTCGTCGTTGCAGGCCACCGCGCCGCCCTCAATCGTGTTAAAGCACTTTGTCGCGTGAAAGCTGAACATGGAAGCCGTGCCGTAGCTTGACACCGCGCGTCCGTGAACGGTGATGCCAAAGGCATGCGCCGCGTCGTAGAGCACGGGCAGATGATGCCGCGTTGCGATTGCATCGATGGCTTCCATATCGCAAGGGTTGCCATAGACATGTACGGGAAGAATCGCGCGCGTTTGCGGCGTGATCTTTTCCTCAAGCTTAGCGGGATCCATGGTGAAATAGTCCGGCTCAACGTCGCAGAACACCGGGGTAAAGCCGCAGCGCGCGATGGCATGCGTGGTGGAGATAAACGTAAAGGGTGTGGTGATGATTTCGCCCGGCGCAAGGTTGAGCGCCTGGATGGCGCACTCCAGCGCGAGATGTCCGTTGGTGAAGAGGCGCAGATAAGGGGTATCGAGCTTCTCCTTCAGCGCGGCTTCCAGCTTCTGGTGCTGCGCGCCGCCGTTGGTGAGATAGCGCGAAGAGAAGATCTCGTGTACGAGGGATTCATATTCTTCCACCGGGGGCAGCGACGGACGCGTGACCAAAATCGGCGGGTCTTTCTTCAACATAAGGGGAAACTCCTTTTAGCCGCTGACGCGGCAAGAAAATAAGAATAAAGGATATTTTAATCCTTTTTGTAAGATAAGGCAAATCGGGAGATTATTCTACGATCTCTACGCCTTTGACCAGATAGCGCATTTTGATAATGTCGGTAATAAAGCCTAAATAGTTTTCTTAGTTTTATCCAAAAACTATTCTACGATCTCTACGCCTTCGACGAAATGCGTATTTTGATAATGTCTGCAATAAAACCCTAATAGTTTTCTTAGTTTTATCCAAAAACTATTCTACGATCTCTACGCCTTCGACGAAATGCGTATTTTGATAATGTCTGCAATAAAACCCTAATAGTTTTCTTAGTTTTATCCAAAAACTATTCTACGATCTCTACGCCTTCGACTAAATAGCGCATCTTAATAATGTCTGCCGGCGGCGCATCACTATGCGCGGGGATGCGGATCACGCCTTCGCTGTCCGTCACCGGCCCGTGAAACGGGTTATACAGGTTTCGCGCAATGCTTCCGCGCAGATAGCGAATCAGATTATTCGGTGTACCGCTCGACCAGCTGCCGAGGCGAACATCCACCACGCCGCCGCCAAGTCCCCACCAGAAGCTCGCAATCGGGGACTCTTCACGATCCATGGCGAGCAGCGCGCTGAGACTACCGTTGAGATAACTCTTTACAATCGCGGTATAGAACCGCTCCCAGTTCCAGTCCGGCGCCGCAAGATAGCGCGTGGGATTTCCTTCCCTATCGATGGCGATCAGCGCGGTGAAGATGCCGTAGGGCAGCTCTGCAACGGTGAGCGTCGAATAATGCGGCGTGAGCACGGTGTCCGCGCCGAGACTCGCCGCGTGGCGAACGCCCAGCTCGCAGGTCTCCATCTGCTTCGGGTCAACGTCCTTTGTGACCATCAAAACCCGGGCGTCTGGGCGAACGGAGTGTACGCCGATGGCAAACGCGTTGATATCCGAGGTGAAGCGCGCGTAGTTCAGCTTTGGGGTAACGTAGGCGACCGTACCCGTCTTTGTGTGCTGCCCCGCAGCAACGCCGCAGAGGAACACCGCCTCATAATAACGCCCAAAGTAGGTGTGCAATCGATAGTGGTGCTGCATGCGCGAGTAGACCAGCGTCAGGCAATTCGGGTTTTCCAGCACAAAGCGCAGCACGGGGTTCATCAGCGACGGAGTCGTCACAAACAGGAGTCCCGCGTCGCCCGCCTCCGCGGTGAGTAGATCGTATGCGTCCTCGCGATCCTGCAAATCCAGCACGCGGGAATCAACCTTGTCGCCCAATTCCGCCTGCATGGCGAGGCGGCCCTGTTCATGGGCACCGAGCCAGCTGTTTTGCGCGCGCTCGCCGGAGTAAGCAAACACGATCTTCGGGTTTTTGTGCGCCGAAAGCAGGCGCGTAAAGAACGCGGGTTCCGCTGCTTCCGCGTCCTCTTCCAATACCACGCGCGGCGCGGGCGGATGCTCCAGAATATCCAGCTGGGGTTTTAAGGTAAGAATACGGCTGGTGAGCTCGTCGGGCAGAATATTCATCGGAAACCCGTATACATGCAGGTATTCTAAAAACGCATCACCCAGACACAGCGTGCAGTTGCTGGTTAAGTAGATGTTCTCAAATCGGGTATAGAGCGCGTTATAGTCCGGTGGCGCGATGGCGGGATCCAGCTCCGATATGAGCCGCTGCTCAATGCGGTAGAGCCGCTCGTATTTACGGGACTCCGACAGCTCGATATCAGCGAACACGCCTTTTTTACTGTAGGCGAGGAAAGTATAGTAGCGTTCCACCTCCGGGTCATTTTCGTCCCATTGCGGAATCAGGCGGATAATCTCCGCCTCAAACGAGCTCGCTTCAAAATACTTGAGCACGCTGACGCGCTTGTTGCCCTCCGCGACGTAGTATTTCCAGAGATACTCATATACGCGGATCGGGTCGCGGATACCGCTCTGCAGGTGCGCCTCGCAAAGGTTGATCCACTTATAGGCAAACTCCGTGTCGGGGCTGAGCAGCGGCATAAAGTTGTGTGCAAACGAGTTGGCGCGGCTCGCCTGATAGGTGCCGATGATTCTGTTGAGCGAGATGCGGCGCATCGGTTGATCGACGACGGCAAGCACGCCGTTTTCCTCGCGTCTTGCGTTGAGAACGGGCAGCAGCCCGCTTTCGCCGCGCGCGCGGCGCAGGGTAAATTCTTTTAGCGCGCGTTTTCGTGCGCGGTCATATTCTTCATTTGCGTTGTTGGCAGGGCTCATCTATTTTCCTCCGGGAGTAGTGGCATTCGCTTTTTGTGCGGTTGTGTTCTGCGTTTTCTCGAGTGCCGGAAAGAGATCATTCTTTATCCGGGAATTCCATTTCAAAAAGATAGTAGTTATAAGCGTTGACGATGGTCGTATTGTTATATTGCAAAACGCGCTTGGAACCGATCGAGTAGGTCAGGTGCTGGTGTCCGTGCAGGTGATAGCGCGGGTTATACTTATCAAGTAGCTTGACAAACGTCTCAAATCCTTCGTGAAAGCGATCGTCCCCGTCGCCGAGTCCCGCCGCGGGCGCGTGTGTCACCAGCACGTCAAACCCTTTTTTTAGCGAGAGTGCGAGCGTCGCTTTCAGTACACGCAGGTTCATCTCCCGCTCGCTGTATTGGTTTGGAGCAGGGCGCTCGCTCTTGCAGCCGCCAAAGCCGACAAAGCGGACGCCTTTGATGACAACGGGCTTTTCTTCCAGATCGATGCAGCCTTCGGGTGGATTATCCTGATACCGCGCGTCGTGATTGCCGCGCACGAACAGGAGCGGCGCGGGAATCATGGTCACAAGAAACGAGAGGTATTCCGGCTTGAGATCCCCGCAGGAGATGATTACGTCAACGCCCGCAAAGGCTTTTGCGTCAAAAAAATCCCAGATAAATTCGCTTTCGTGGTCAGATACGACCAGAGCTTTGAGCTTCATGCTAGTTACGATTTCCGTTTCTCAGAATAAGATGCAGCGTTTGATCGTTGGCAGGATGGGATATGCCTATCATAAACGCGATTCTTTACGCAATTGTGTGCGGTTTGAAAAGATAAAGTTGATTATTACGATACACGTTTATGGGCGGATTGTAAAGCGCACGGGTCAGGGACACCGCATGAAAAACCCGTCCGCGGGATTCCACGGACGGGGAATCGGAGGCTGATTTATGCGGTGAGTGCGGGGATGAGGGCGCGGCGCGCTAGGAATGATAGAGCTTCTTTAATGCGTTCATACCCTGCAAGATGCACAGACGAACGTTTTGCGCGCTTCCTTCCGCGTCGTGCGCTTCCAGTGAGCGAACGAGGGATTCGTGCAGCTTGGCGGACTTTGGCATATCCGGCGCAAGGGTGAGATGCTGACGAATGAGCCGCGAAATGGTCGCCTCAAAGCTCTTATACGTCATGGCGTAAACCGCATTGCCGGAGTATTGCGTCAGTAAATAATGAAAGCGAAGCATGGGGTCCACCGCGTCCAGCGGATGCGCCGCGTTTTTAATGCATTGCGCAAGCATGCGAAGGGATTCAATCTCTTCTTCCGTGGCGTGTGCGCTCGCCAGGCGTGCGCATTCGCACTCGACTAAAACCCGCAAGTCGACCAGATTGCATAACAACGGATAATCAATCCGAAAACTGTCACAACTCATCAGCGCGCTGAGCACTTGCAACGTACCGTTGCGCTTATAGTCCGCAATGATGCTGCCCTGGCGCGGAATGATGCGGATAAAGCCTTGATTCGCCAGCTCAAGAATGCCGGTATTGACCAGCGAGCGGCTGACCCCAAGCTCTTGCGCCAATTCGCGCTCCGGCGGTAATTGCTGGCCGATTTGATACTCTCCGGAGAATATCTTCTGCTGCATCGCGTGAACAAACGACTTCTTCAGGCCTTCTTGTTTCATATGTTTTGTAACCGGTTGGCTTCCTTCCTGACTGTTTGGATGCGGCAAGGCATCAACGCAACAAGTGCGAAGAATCCCTGCGGCGCAAGGTGTTTATACAGGCAAGCGCAGCGCGCGCTTGTGGGGAAGCGATCGGACCATCAGCGCATCAGCGCGATGGTGAGGCAGATGCAAACCTGCCCGACATAGTATAGCGAGAGATTGAGCGCGCGAAACCCGCGATAGGTGCGCCGGCCAAACTGACCCAGCACCAACAGCACATCGCTCGCCGCAAAGAGCAGCCCGCCCAGCGCGAAAAGCGCACTGCCGGGACTTTGCGGCTGCAGGATAAATAGCGCGAGCGCGACGCTCGCCATCAGGAAAACGACGCACAGGTAGACGATGCCAAACGTTTTGATCACGCCGCCGACTTCCACGCGGGAGAGCACGAACCGGATGAGGAAGAACGAGAGGATCGCAGCCACGGGCAGCGCGTAGAGCAACGCCATTGGAGCGCGCGTAACCAGCGCGACGAGATAGGCTACGTGTCCTAATAAAAAGGCCGCGATACCGAGTATAAACACGCGCTTTGCACCGTCTGTGAGCAAAAAACGCAGATTCAGGCAAACATCACCGATTGCACCGAGCATCAAGCCCAACAGAATGAGCTTTGCATAAGGAAACAGTGTGGCGAGAGAAAACGCAAACAGGCCGCCGAGTACAAACAACAACGAGGCCAGCGCTTTGAGGAGGAGCGCCGTGAGCATGTTTTTTTTATGTTCAAGAACGATAAACGCTGCTTCCGCAATACATCCGGAGAGAAGCAAGCCGAAGAGGGTCATCATCACGTCGCGCGGCCTCCCTCCGATGTTGAGATTCGAAAACGATTGCATAAGTATGTTAATCGTTTCATGTCTATGTAACAGATTATAACAGTGTAACGCCAAGCGAGCAATAGAAAGTGCGGTTTTTCAAAAAAACACATCCACTGCGTTGCGGTTTTTGTATCTTCTACGCGGTCAACACTCCATTGTAAGGCGAAATCAGCGCATCATTCGATTGCATAGCACGCGATTGAATGCGTATAAAAATCAAACGAAACAATACTGTAAAAACGATTGGATGCAAGTTTGCAGCCACATTTTGAACATATGACATTTTCCGCCCGATGTAAAGTGTTTTTTTGCGCATTTTATAAAATTCATTTATTTCGCCTCTGCAAATTTCGAGGAACAAGCGTTTACTCCTCTTAACAGAAAAAGACAGGCTTACGCATCAGTAAAAAACAACACCCTTCGGAATAAAACCGAAGGGTGCATAGTGATATTGCCTATTGATGCGCGGTGCTGTTACAGCGTCGCCTTCCAGAGGCCATGCAGGTTGCAGTAGGCGTAGGCTGCGACGACTTTCGCACCGCCGAGGGAGAACACGGCTTCGGGTTTGCCGCCAACGGGGAGGCACTTGCGCTGTCCGCCGTCGTCGGTCTGCAGATAAACCCATGCGATGTGGTGCTCTTCCAGCATCGGGTGGTCTACGCTGCCGATGTGAACGATGCACTTGTCACCTTCCACCTTGATGACGGGCACATGCTTTTCGTGGCTCGCGTCAACGCTGCCGGGGATCAGCTCGGTCATGTGCTGGCCGCAGCAGGTCATCGGCGCGCCGGAAGAGTGAATCATACCAACCAGATTGCCGCAGATTTCGCAGCGGAAGAAACGGGTTTCACAAGTCATGATGAAGTTCCTCCTTGATCTTTAATCGATTTATTTCATGAGTGCATTTGTTCGCGGATTTCCGCGATTATGGAATCCGAATGAGAAAATTGTTACGCCGGTCTGTCACGGCTGTCATGAGGGATTCTATCATGTATGATACACCGAATCCGTAACAATGTCACTATCTAATAATAATTCCTGTTAGCGACATATATACGTCTTACTATTATTATACGGAGTTAGCAGACGAAATGCCAGTGAGAAACGGGATAAAAATGTGAAATAAAACCGAACGATGTAAGCATAGATCAAGCAAAGATCAAAAAAACATGTAAATATGGAATTCAAACGAAAAGATAGACCCATGTGTATGGGCAAAGAGGCCGGTTCACCAAAATTTCATGAACACTTCTCGAAAAAACAGGGTATAATCAAATGTGAGAGTATTTAGGAGGAACCGTATGGGACTCGACACATATTTACCAATCTGGAAACAACTCACGAAGGAAGACCAGCAGGCACTGGAATCCGCCGCCATGTTTCGCAGCGTGCCGAAGGGGACGATTGTTCACAACGGCACTGCGGACTGCATAGGCGTACTCGTGATCAAGAGCGGACAGCTCAGGTCCTATATCGTCTCCGACGAAGGGAAGGAAGTCACGCTCTATCGTCTGCTGGAGCGGGATATCTGCCTGTTTTCCGCGGCATGTATGATGTCCAGCATTCGCTTCGAGGTCACGATTGAGACCGAGAAGGACTCCGAGATCTGGCTGATTCCAACCGATACCTACCGGGAGGTTATGGAGCGCAGCGCGCCGCTTGCGAACTATACCTGCCAGGTACTCGCCTCGCGCTTTACCGAGGTGATGTGGTTGATGGATCAAATCCTGTTCAAGCGCTTTGATACGCGGCTAGCGACGTTTTTGCTGGAAGAGAGCGTCATTGAAGATTGCGATACGCTCGATATCACGCACGAAAAGATCGCAAACCATATGGGGACCGCGCGCGAGGTGGTCACAAGGATGCTCAAGTATTTTCAGGAAGAGGGCATGGTTACGCTGTCCCGCGGCGGGGTGACCATCATCGACCGCGTCAAGCTGGACGCAAAAGCGGGGTAAGGGTTTTTAGGGACTCCGGCTGGGTTGATTGCTTTTGATCCGAGAAAGAGAAAGCAAATTATGCTGAAAATCGGTGAGTTCTCGACTCTGACCGGAATTAGCATCCATATGCTCCGCAACTACGATAAGATCGGACTGCTGAAACCGGAACAGGTTGACCGCTTAAACAATTACCGGCGATACGGTGAAAAACAAATTGTCCGTGCGAATCATATCCAAGTGCTAAAAAGCCTTGGGTTCGGGCTACGTGAAATATCCGAAATTCTGACGGATGATATGCCGGGTAGTCGGATTGAAACCTTTCTGAAGAACAAAATCAATGAAAAAGAAGAAAGCCTTATTATAACGGAACAGCAGATCGCGAAGATGCGGC
Organism: Christensenellaceae bacterium; assembly: GCA_963665375.2. GTDB lineage: Bacteria > Bacillota > Clostridia > Christensenellales > CAG-138 > UBA7703. The sequence goes on along the minus strand of CAXXUL010000004.1, from coordinate 65,391 downwards.
AGGCTCTCAACGAGCTCGATCAACGCAACGCATATACGCTTTCCGTCAGCGTTAAAACTCTTCCCGCGCGCAAGGTTGTCAGCTTGCGCGGCTTGATACAGGAGTTCACAGAAGAAGGTCTTCTTTGGGAGCGTCTGAACAAAACTTGCAGGGAAAATGGAATCAAGTTGGCGGATGTGCCATATTGCTTGGCGATGACGCACAGTGTCAATTTTGAGAAGAGGCAGATCGATACGGAAGTATTCCGCATCGTTGAGCAGATTGGTTCAGATCTTGACGGATTGAGGTTTTCGGTGATGCCGGAAACAGAGGCGGCTGTCGTTGCGTTTCGCGGTATCTATAGCCGGATTGGCGATATCAATCGATATATCTATCATTGGATCATGGAAAATGGCTACGAAATATCGGGGAAGCCATTTAGCGTTTATTATCGTTCGCCGGAGAACGAACCAAGTCCCGAAAACTATGTTACCGAAATTTGTTTTCCGATCAAAAAAAGTGCTTGACTCTCGCACGATGCGAGGGTTTACGCTCCTGTTGTAAGACAGTATTACGACAGGAGTTTTTTATTGATGCGAGAAAAACAGATCATATTGAAGCACCACATGGACGATTACGAGTGCATGTGGAACGGGATCGAAGATTTGTACATGCAGCAAACCGGACAAACATTGTCACCGAGCTTTTTCTTTGTGCTATCTGGATTTGGTTCGTTTTGCTATATGAAAACACCGCATGCGGATTTGAAACGAATGATTGCGCTTGGAGACGGACGCACAAAGCAGATGTATGCGTTTCTTGCGCCTATTGTTGGGTTTGAATATAAGCATTTTGCATACGGATCGTTTGAACAAGCTTTGAAAAAGGCGAAAGCAGAAATCGACGCTGGGCATCCGTCTGTATTGGGCGCTCTGGATATGTATTATCTGCCATATTTCTCAAAACTCTATCATGAAGAGCATATCCCGTTCCATTATGTTTTGATGGTTGGCTACGATGACGACGCACGGTGTATTTATTTGCATGATTGCGGGCGCGAGGCGATTCAGACGCTTTCCTATGATGACCTCCGCTCCGCATGGAATTGCAGTTATCCGGGATTATCAAAACCGAACACGGTCTGCACCATCAGAATGAGCGCCGTGAAGGATAAATACCAAATCGCAAAGGAAGCTTTTGCGAAAAGAGGCGAACAATTTCTGAATCCGCCGGCGGGTTTTGTCGGGAGAAGAGGATTTGAGAAACTGATATCCGATCTGCCTGGGCTGAAGGAAGAGCTCACGAAAGAAGATTATGAGAAACTGCTTACCAATCTGGTGACGTTTTTTGGTACGGTGCCAACGTTGCCAAACAGATTGCGCGGCATTCCGGAACCGGACGAAGTAGATTTCTTTGGCGGTTTTGATAAAATGAGCCGGGTTTTGAGGGACTTAGGGCTTGAATTTGGAGACGAAGCCGTGCTGAAAGCTTCCGTCCGGTTTCGCGAAGGAGCCGGAATTATCTCTGAAATCACAAACTTTGTCGTGCGCTATCTGACCGGGGAAAGCGACCGGATGAACGAGTTGCCGGAGCTCTTCGCGAAGATAATGGAGATTATGACGGATGGGTTTGTAATCTTGCGTGGATCATCTTTCTAGAAAACGGAAAACAGCGAAATGGTAATGGATGAATGAGGTGATCGATATCACAAAACGCCGTCCGGGTGGAGCCGGACGGCGTTTTGTGTTGCTTGCAGTTCTCTTACGGAATCAAGGAGAGAATTTGGGGCTTGGGACGCGCGCCTGCGGTCTGATTGACCACTTTGCCGTCCTTCATGACGATGAGCGTGGGGATGCTCATGACGCCAAACTTCGCTGCGAGCTCGGGCTGTTCGTCTACGTTGACTTTGCCGACCTTCAGGTCTGCCCGCTCATTTGCAATCTCGTCGATGATGGGGGAAACCATGCGGCAGGGGCCACACCAGCTTGCCCAGAAATCGAGGAGTACGGTTTTGCTTTCTTTTAAAACTTCCAGATCGAAGTTATCCTTCGTGATGACTTTGGTAGACATAACGTTTGCTCCTTTGCTGTTGATGACTTTATTGTACGGGATTCGGCGTATCCATACAGTGACTATGTTACATGGACAAGCGCGGGGAATGATGCGAACGTACGCTTTTTTCTAGCGTTGGAATGCAGCGATGGATTGCAGCGTAAGAGCGGCAATCTTCCATCGTGCTGTTTAAAACGAAATTTTGAGTTTATGCACTTTAGCGCGTTAATACAGCGCACAGAAAAAGCCGTGAATCGGGCACAAACAACACGAAATGAATTTAGTGAACTGTATTGACGCGGATGATTATGCAGGATAGACTCTTTTTATCCGACAAAATTCACAGCGGAGAACGGAAGCTCTTTCATCGGATGGAATAGAATCAAACTGACGATAGAAGAAAGAAAACGCATCGCACGAACGGGAGAAGATAATTTATGGTTGAACTAAACGGAATTACGCTGACGATAGAAGAGGTAAAGCGCGTTGCCCGCGATTGTGAACTGGCGGAGATTTCGCAGGAAGCGTGCACGGCGATCAACCACTCCCGCGCGCATGTGGAGGCGATGCTGAAAAGCGGCGAGGCGGTCTACGGTCTCACCACAGGCTTTGGCAAATTTGCGGATACGCGCATTGCGGATGTGGATACGGAAGAACTCCAGCGCAACCTGATTGTGAGCCACGCCTGCGGTACGGGCGACCCTCTGCCCACCGAGGCGGTGCGTGGGGTGATGCTGCTGCGCCTCAACGCGCTGGTCAGCGGATTTTCCGGCATTCGCCTTTCTACGATGGAGACGCTGCTACAAATGCTCAATCTCGGTGTGCATCCGGTCATTCCTGAAAAAGGAAGCCTCGGCGCGAGCGGAGATCTCGTGCCGCTGGCGCATATGGTGCTGCCGATGATCGGCCTGGGTCTCGCGGAATACCGTGGCGAAATTCTGCCCGGTGGAGAAGCGATGCGAAAAGCGGGCATCAATCCCATCAAGCTTGCGGCAAAGGAAGGCCTTGCGCTCATCAACGGTACGCAGGTGATGACCTCCATCGGCGCGCTTTGTGTGTATGATGCGGTACAGCTATCGAAAAACGCGGACATCATCGCGTCTCTCACCTGCGAGGCGCAGAGCAGCATCACCCGCGCGTTTGATGCGCGCGTACATCAGTTGCGCGGTCATGCGGGGCAGATTGCCTGCGCGGAGAACCTGAGAAAACTGCTCAGGGACAGCGGACTCTCTCTCGACAGTATTCCCGGCAAGGTGCAGGACGCGTATTCCATCCGCTGCATTCCGCAGATTCACGGTGCGAGCAGGGACGCGATCGAGTATGTTTATAATGCGGTGAGCCGCGAGATCAACGCGGTGACCGACAACCCCCTGATCTTTCCCAAAGAAGGCGACGTGATCTCCGGCGGTAACTTTCACGGGCAGCCGATGGCGCTGGCGCTCGATTTTCTCGCCATCGCTTTGGCGGAGTTTGCCGATGTTTCCGAGCGGAGAACCGAGCGTCTCGTCAACCCCGCGCTCAACAACCATCTGCCTGCGTTCCTCGCGCCAAACGGAGGCCTAAACAGCGGGTTTATGATTGCGCAATATGCGGCAGCCGCGCTGGTTTCGGAGAATAAGATTCTGGCGCATCCTGCGAGCGTGGACTCGATTCCCTCCTCCGCCAATCAGGAGGATCACGTCAGTATGGGTACCATCGCTGCGCGAAAAGCCGCGGAGATTCTCAAAAACGTGCAGCGCGTGCTCGCCATCGAGCTCTTCGCGGCGGGGCAGGCGACGGGATTGATCGGAGAAGAGAAGCTTGCGCCTGCAACCCGCGCGGCGTTTGACGTGCTGCGAAAAGAGGTTCCGCTCATCGAGCGGGACGTGGTCATGTATGAATGGATGGCAAAATGCGAACGGATCGTGATCGATGGGCGGCTGATTCCCGCTGTCGAGGCGATCACGGGCGAGCTGAATTGAGAGAGGGAGGAACGGCGATGATAAATGAGAGCAGGACGATATCTCTTGACGGCGTGTTGCCGCCAATGCCGGAATTTGACCCAACCAAACGGCGCGCGCCGGATCGCGGATTTCGCCTCAGTCCCGCGCAAACGCGCCAGGCACTGAAAAACGCGCTGCGCTATGTGCCGCAGGCGCTGCACGAAACACTCGCGCCGGAGCTTTTAAACGAACTCAAGACACACGGGCGCATCTACGCCTATCGTTACCGTCCCGCGGGGCATATCTATGGCAAACCCATCGATCAATATCAAGGCAAGTGCCTTGCCGGAAAAGCCATGCAGGTGATGATCGATAACAACCTCGATTTCAACGTGGCGCTCTATCCCTATGAACTTGTGACCTATGGCGAATCGGGCCAGGTTTGCCAAAACTGGCTGCAATATCGCCTGATCAAGCGATATTTGGAAGAGCTGACCGAGGAGCAGACGCTGGTGCTGGAGTCGGGCCATCCCGTCGGCCTGTTTCCGAGCAAGCCCACAGCCCCGCGCGTGATTCTCACCAACGCCATGATGATCGGCATGTTTGATAATCTCGACGATTGGGAGATTGCGGAGCAGATGGGCGTTGCCAACTACGGGCAGATGACCGCCGGCGGCTGGATGTACATCGGCCCGCAGGGGATCGTACACGGAACGTTTAACACGATTCTCGGCGTCGGGCGCAAATACCTCGGCGTTTCCAGCGACGGCGACCTGCGCGGCAAAGTATTTGTCTCCTCCGGCCTCGGCGGCATGAGCGGCGCGCAGCCAAAGGCCGCGACCATTGCGGGCGCGGTCGGCGTGTTCGCAGAGGTAGATCGTTCCCGCATTCAAACCCGCCTTGATCAGGGGTGGGTCAATCTGGTGTCAGATGATTTAAGCGAGGTGTTCTCCCGCGCGGAACAGGCAAGAGCGGCGGGCGAGGGAATCTCGATTGCCTACCACGGCAATATTGTCGATCTGCTGGAAGCCGCGATTGCGCGCGGCTTTGCCATCGATATGCTCAGCGATCAAACCTCCTGCCACAACGCTTATAACGGCGGCTATTGTCCGGTCGGGTTGACGTTTGATGAGCGCACGGAGCTGCTGCACCGCGACCGAGAAGTGTTTGCAAAGCGTGTGGATGCGTCGCTCCGGCGGCACTTTGACGCGATCGTCGCGCTGTCAAAACGCGGCACGCGTTTCTTTGACTACGGCAACTCCTTCCTCAAGGCAGTGTTCGACGCGGGCGTGACCGAAGTTTCGAAAAACGGCATCGACGCGAAGGACGGTTTCATCTTTCCTTCCTATGTCGAGGATATCATGGGCCCGTTGCTGTTTGACTATGGCTACGGCCCGTTTCGCTGGGTGTGTCTATCCGGCAAGCACGAGGATTTGATGAAAACCGATCGCGCGGCAATGGACTGTATTGATCCCGACCGTAACTGGCAGGATCGGGACAACCACGCCTGGATACGCGACGCGGAGAGCAATCACCTCGTCGTCGGCACCCAGGCGAGAATTTTGTATCAGGACGAAGAGGGCAGGTGCCGCATTGCATTGAAGTTTAATGAACTCGTGCGCCGCGGCGAGATCGGCCCCGTGATGCTGGGCCGCGATCACCACGATGTCTCCGGCACGGATTCGCCCTTTCGCGAGACCGCAAACATCAAGGACGGCAGCAACGTCATGGCGGATATGGCGGTGCAGTGCTTCGCAGGAAACGCCGCGCGGGGCATGACACTCTGCGCGCTGCACAACGGCGGCGGCGTGGGCATCGGTAAGGCGATCAACGGCGGATTCGGCCTGCTGCTGGATGGAAGCGAGCGCACGGATGAGATCATCAAGAGCGCGATGAGCTGGGACGTAATCGGCGGCGTTGCGCGCAGAAGCTGGGCGGGGAATCCGGGTGCGTATGTCACTGCAAAGCGATACAATGAAAGAGAAAATGAAAGAGCGCACATCACGCTGCCCTATGTGGCGGACGACGCGCTGATTGACCGCGTATTATCAGAAAACTAATTAGGAGAACTATTATGGCAAAAATCATTGAATGTGTACCCAATATTTCAACTGCGGATGCGGATCTTGTGCAGGAAGCGGCGGGTGTCGTTCGCTCCACGCCGGGGGTCACTCTACTCAACACCTCCAGCGACGCAAGCCACAACCGCACGGTGATTACGTTTGTGGGCGATCCCGCTGGCGTAGAGGAGGCAGCGGTGCAGCTCGCGAAATTTGCCGCGCGCTGTATCGATTTAACCAAGCATAAGGGAGAGCATCCGCGCATGGGCGCCATCGACGTGATTCCGTTTATCCCGATTCGCGAGGTGAGTATGCAGGAGTGCGTCGCGCTCTCAAAAAAAGTCGCCGAGCGTATTTGGTTGGAAGCGTGCGTGCCGGTGTTCCTGTATGAAGCGTCTGCAACCGCGCCGCATCGTGATAACCTCGCCGCCATCCGCAAGGGTCAGTTTGAAGGCATGGCGCAGAAGGTGTTGGAGCCGCAGTGGGAGCCGGACTTCGGCGGGCGGACGATTCACCCGACGGCGGGCGTGGTCGCGGTTGGTGCTCGCGCGCCATTGATCGCGTTTAACATCAATCTTTCGACGGCGGACGTCGGCGTTGCGGACAAGATCGCTCGCGTGATTCGCCAGTCCGGCGGGGGACTCACCTGTGTCAAGGCGATGGGCGTGTTCCTGAAAGAAAAAAACTGTGCGCAGGTTTCGATCAATATGACTAACTATTGCCTGACCCCGCTGTATCGCGTAGTGGAATTCGTTCGCTTTGAGGCGGCGCGCTACGGGGTCAGCGTCGTTGGCACGGAGATCGTTGGCCTTGTTCCGATGCGCGCGCTGATTGACAGCGCGGAGTATTATCTCGGCATCGAAAATTTTGATCCCGAAACGCAGGTTTTGGAATATCGGCTGAACTAACATTTGTTTGTTTGGCAGGAGGAAGATGATATGCTTCTCATCCACAACATTGGGCTGTTGCAAACCCCCGTCGGCAACGAGAGCCTGCGGGGAGAAGTGCAGGGCGAGAACTGGAAATATCGCAATGCGAGTGTGCTCATCGACGGCGAAACCATCGTTGAGATTACGCAGGACGGCGTTTTACCCGCTTGTCCGCCAAATATCGGGCGGTTGGATGCGGGCGGCGCGTTCGTGACCCCCGGCTGGGTGGATGCGCATACACACCTCGTCTTCGGCGGCTGGCGACAGCATGAAATACCGCTCAAGCTTAAGGGTGCGAGCTATCTTGAGATTCTGCAAGCAGGCGGCGGCATCCTCGATACCGTGCGTCAGACGCGCGCCCTTCGTGAGGACGAATTATTTGCGCGTGCACAGGGCTTTCTCGACGAGCAGCTTCGCTTTGGCGTGACCACGACGGAGATCAAGAGCGGCTACGGACTCGATTTGGAAAATGAGCGCAAGCAGCTTCGTGTCATCCGCCGCCTGAACGAAACTCACGCGATGGACGTCGTCGCAACGTGCATGCCGGCGCATGCGGTTCCGCCGGAATTTGCCGGACGAACGGATGCGTATGTGGACGTTGTCTGTAACGAGATTTTGCCGCGCATTGCGGAAGAACACCTCGCGTGCTATTGCGATGTGTTTTGTGAAACCGGTGTATTCTCGCTTGAACAAAGCAGACGCGCGCTGCAAACCGCGCGTGCGCTTGGACTGGGGCTTAAGATTCATGCGGACGAGATCGACGCCATCGGCGGCGCACGGCTCGCGGGTGAGCTTTCCGCAATCTCTGCCGAGCACCTGATCGTCACGGACGATAGCGGGATCTCCGCGCTCGCCTCCGGCGGAGTCACCGCCTGCCTTCTGCCGCAAACCTCGCTCTATCTCAATAAAGATTTCGCCCGCGCGCGGGAGATGATCGCCCGCGGGGTCGCGGTCGCGGTCGCTTCGGACTTTAACCCCGGCTCCTGCCCTTCGCTGAACCTCCAGCTCTCGGCGAACCTTGCGTATCTGCGCTATCGCATGACGCCGGAAGAAATTCTAACCGCGCTGACGCTCAACGCCGCCTGCGCAATCGGCCTCGGCGACCGCCTCGGTTCGATTGAACCCGGCAAGCAGGCCGACCTAACCTTGTGGAACGCGGACGGGATGGAACTGCTCTGCTATCGCATGGGCAGCAATCAGGTTAAGGCAGTGGTCAAGCGGGGAAAGGTTGTTGTAAGCTAGCAAGCATATGAATCTGAATCGGAAAGGCCCATCAGGGCTTTTCTTGGTTTAAACGTGAAAAACAATTTACAGACGTTGACGAAGCGTGAAAGCAAGACTATAATCTAACGAATGCAATTAAATCAGCGTTTTGTTTTTTACAAGGCTGGGTTTATAATCGGATGTTTTTCTTCTTCACGAAAACAGGTGGAGCAAAAAAACACGGTAAACATTGCGGAGGGTTGGTACAGCAATGACAACATGCAAGTTTAATCGTGAAACAGCGCTTCGAATCGGTACGATATTTCTCCTGATCTGTATCGTCGCAAAAATTGTGCAAATTTCCCTTTACTCGTATGCAACATTTTATCAAACGGTACAGTCGGACATGGCGGGGGACCTTCTGCAAGCGGAGCTTGCGGCTTCACAAGGGCATCTGCTTTTTGCGAATAACTGGTATGTCTCAACAGAGCTTCGCGTCATAGGCATCAATATCATTCCGACCATTCTGTTTTGTTTCGGGTTGTCTTACCGTTTGATTTGGGCGTTGACGTGCGGAATCAGCGCAATCTTTATCTCCGGCGGCGTGTATCTCGCCATGCGCATGTTGCGTATCGAGCGGTTTGAGTCGCTGCTTGCGAGTCTACTCATCCTGTTACCAACGGGAGAACTATCATACTGTCTCTATATTTATCCGATTTATCCGGTATTCATGATTCTAATGCTGTTTTTAATGGTGCTTGTGACAGAGCTGATCGCATCGGATACTCCCGATTGGCGGATATGCCTGCTGGGGCTGTTGGTATCTTTTTTATCCGGACTCTGCGGAGCGAGACTGATTATTCAAGCGATGCTGCCCATCGTTGGGTTTGTGCTGTATCGCGAGTTTCGAAAACACATACGAGACGATGTTAGCGTTTCATTGATCAAAGATGTTTACGGGAAAACGTGGCGTGTGCTGTTGTGTGCGTGCGGCATGCTCGCGGGATACTTCCTCTATAAGTTTGTCTTATGCAATCGGTATGGTCAAGGCAGCACGGGACTTTCCGTTGCGGCACTGGAAGAAATCAGTCAAAATTTCTTGCGACTGCCTCAGGCGCTATTGTTACTGTATGGATTGCCTTATCAGGTGAGTTCCATCGCGACGGGAGCTGCGTTTGCCATTCAGTTATTATTTATTGCGGTGTCTTATGCGTGTTATGCCTGGCTCATACTCTCACGAAACCGGTTGAACAAGCGAAAAAGCATTTTCATTAAAATCTCTACGTCGCTGTTTTTATTCGCGTTTCTTTTAATTTGCTTATTGCATTCGCTGGATGGGGTTGGTCCGACCTGGCGCTATTTCGCGCTTGGGGCATCTTCAATGCTGCTGGTGATCCCTGTTGCAATCAGCAACTGGAGCAGACGTTCGCTTCGTTATGTGCTGGTGGTGACGATATCGCTTCTTGTGTTCGCGTTTCCCGGCTATCAAGCCGCGAAAACGATCAGCACGCAGATTGGAGAAACGTATGAACCGCCTGCGTATCTTCGCTATCTGGAAGAAAATCATTATTCGTTCGGGGAAGCGACGTTTTGGAACGCCAATGTCAATATCATCAATTCGGATGGCGAGATTCGGATCAAGCCGGTCATAAACGATGAGAATCTATCGTTTTTCGCTTGGTTGACGCACAAGGATTATATCGATCAGGAAGCGGAGTTTTTGTTGCTGACGCAGGAAGAATACCAGCTTCGTTTGCAAAACGGTTGGCAAACACCGTATCAGTTTGTCTTTGCGGATGACAAATATGTGATTTTCGCAGAAAGTCCGGAAGAAACGCCCTGAAAAAAAACTGATTGCGTCACGGATGAATTACTGTTCCGCTTCATGCGCGTCCGTCGGCGTTGACGTTCATGCAATCTTCGGTTATCAAAATCGAGATTGTTTCTTTCATTCGAGGGTGATACACTCCAATGATTTTCAGGAGGTGATCGCAGCATGAACGCCGATGAGCGCGAGGTTTTGATTCAGCGTGAAGTCGCGCGCCTGCGCAACGCTGATGAATGCGCACTTTGCGCGCTAAACGAGGATTCGGTGCAGCGTAGAACGGAATGGTTTGAAGAAAACCAAAGCCGGTTTGCGTTTCTGTCCAGTGACTTGCTTGATTCGGCATACCGTCTGTTGCTTGCGCGATTTGGCATCACGCCGGAGGAAGCGCCGGTTATTCGCAGGAGCGATACGAGGATCGTCTTTCACTCCCGAAATTTTTGCCCGACACTGGAAGCATGCAGAATTCTCGGATTGGATACGCGCTTTGTTTGCAAGCACTTAAACGAAGACGCGACAAACCGCCTGATACGGAAGATTGATCCACGCTTGCGGTTTTCCAGAAATTACGAAAAACTGCGCCCATACTCGCCGTTTTGCGAAGAGATGATTACGCTGGAGATCGAGGAGTAAAAGAGCATTCGCCAGTGCGAATCCGGAGCATGGAAGGAATGAACCTGCCCCGGTGCCGCCTAAAAGCAAATCAGGTCAAGGTGGTGGTCAAGCGGGGAAAGGTTACTGGCGGTTTAGCATCGATCAAGATGAAGCCAACGCAGAGGGGCGGGTTGAACCTCTTTGTCCGGATTGCATACCCGGCGAAACAATCGACAAGCGTTGACGATGCTTGAAGAACAAGACTATAATCTAGCGTATGAAATCGAACCAACGTTTCGTTTGCACAAAAATGGATTCGTAATAGAGATGTTTTTTTGATCACTCAAACAGGTAGAACTGAAAAAAACGGTTGGCGCCATCGGGAAAGTTGAGGCCGCAATGACAACACGCAGGTTTACACGTGAAACAGCGTTTCGAATTGGTACAATCCTACTGCTGGTCTGCATCATCGCAAGAATTGTGCAGATTTCACTGTACTCTTACACAACGTTTTATCAAATGCTCACGTCGGACTCGGCAAGCGACATCCTTCATTCGGAGCTGGTTGCTTCACAGGGGCATCTGCTCTTTGCGGATAACTGGTATGTTTCGACGGAGCTACAGGTCATCGGCATCAACATTGTACCAACAATTCTGTTTTACTTTGGGTTGTCCTACCGGATGATTTGGGCGTTGACGAGTGGCATCGGCGCGATTTTCATTACAATCACGGTGTATTTCGCTATGCGTATGCTGCGCATCAAGCGGTTTGAGTCGCTGCTTGGGTGCCTGCTGATCCTTCTGCCGACGAGTGAACTAGCACCCTGGCTTTATATTCATCCCGCTTATCAGGGATTCATTGTGTTGTTTTTACTCATGATTGCGGTTTTAACCGAGTTGATTGCAACCAATACCCGCAGTTGGCAGATATGTCTGCTTGGAGTTCTGGTATCGTTTCTGTGTGGTATCTGCGGAAGCAGACTGATCATTCAGGGGATGACTCCCGTCCTGCTGTTTCTGATGTACCGCATCTTTAGAAAACACGCCCGCGACGAAATCAATCTTGCTCTGGCGAAAGACGCGATAACACAAACATGGCCCGTCCTGCTCTGCGCCGCGGGTATGCTTGCGGGATATATAATCTACGAATTTGTCTTATGCAATCGATTTGGCCATGGCAGTACAGGCATTACATTTGCGGCTCCTCAAGAAATCAGCCAAAACTTCTTGCGACTGCCGCAAGCACTTTTGATACTGTATGGATTACCGTATCAAGCGAACTCCATCGGGTCGGAAATTGCGCTTGCAATTCAGTTAGCGTTTATCGCGGTGTCTTACGCTTGCTATATCTGGCTTTTCGTTTCAAGAAACCGGCTGGATGCGCGCAAAAGCACGTCGGTCAAACTGACGACCGCATTGGTTGTGTTTGCGTTTGTTCTGGTTTGCCTGATGCATACGCAGGATGGCTCGGGCCCAACCTGGAGATATTGGGGACTTGGCACATTCCCCATGCTTCTGGTGATTCCGCTGGCGCTCAGCAACTGGAGCAGGCGCTCGCTTCGCTATGTGCTGGTGATTATCATTTCGCTTCTCGTGTTTGCGTACCCCACGTATCAGACGACAAGAAAAGTCAGCGCGCAGATAAACGAACCCTATGATCCGCCGACATATCTTCGTTTTCTGGAGGAGAACGACTATACTTTTGGGGAAGCGACGTTTTGGAACGCCAATGTCAACACGGTGTATTCGGATGGAACCGTTCAAATCAAGCCGGTGCTGAACGATGAGGAACTGTCGTTTTTCGCATGGCTGACGCACAAGGATTATCGCGATCAAAAAGCGGAGTTTCTGCTGCTAACGCAGGAGGAATACCAGGTTCGTATGCAAAACGGCTGGGAAACGCCCTATCAAATGGTGTTTTCGGATGAGGACTATGTGATTTTCGCCGAGAACGCAACCAACTTGCCATGATTTGCGGATAACATTGCGAAACGATATTAGCTTGTTTGCGTTTTTTCCAAAACCTGCGGGGTAAACAAAAACAGCCTCCTCTGATGAGGGGGCTGCTTTTTCGTGGTAGCGGCGATCTGATTCGAACAGATGACACTCCGGGTATGAACCGAATGCTCTAGCCAGCTGAGCTACGCCGCCATATCGTGTTTTTGTGTGCCGATTTTCAGCGGCACATGGTGTATTATAACCGTCCGCAACATGACTGTCAAGAGTCAGATGTTCTTTCTCTTTTACGTCTTTTCGACACGTTTTTTTGCGCGGAAAGAATAATTTAACCACGGTTTCGGCTTTTCTTGCGGCAGTCGGCATGGTACAATTTTATACGTGAAGATTTCCACCCCAGTAGAACCCCGCATCAAGAATGTCACCATGGTTAACCCATCTAGGAGGATATCTATGATTCGCTATCACGAACAACCTGTTACGCTGCAAAGCGGCAAGCCGCATCCCGCGGACAAGTCCAAAATCGCAGCCAGAGAGAAGACCATCGCCTATTCCATTCTTCGCGCGCACAACGTGTCCGGCGATATGGAAAAACTGCGCCTCCGGTTTGACGCGCTGATTTCGCACGACATCACCTATGTCGGCATCGTGCAGACCGCGCGCGCGAGCGGCCTTGTTGAATTCCCCGTGCCGTATGCGATGACCAACTGCCACAACAGCCTCTGCGCCGTCGGCGGCACGATCAATGAAGACGACCACGTCTTCGGGCTCTCCGCCGCGAAAAAATACGGCGGCATCTATGTGCCCGCAAACCTCAGCGTCATCCACAGCTACGCGCGCGAAGAGCTCGCAGGTTGCGGGCGGATGATTCTGGGTTCGGATAGCCACACGCGTTACGGCGCGCTGGGCACGCTCGCAATCGGCGAAGGCGGGCCGGAGCTGGTCAAGCAGCTCTTGAAAAATACCTACGACATCTCAGCGCCCGAGGTCGTGCTCTGCTATGTCACCGGCAAACCCCGCAGAGGCGTCGGCCCGCACGATGTAGCCCTCGCGCTCGTCAAGGAAGCGTTTGCCGAAGGCCGCGCAAAGAACAAGATTTTGGAGTTTGTCGGCCCGGGGATTAAGCACCTCTCCGCGGACTATCGAAACGGCGTGGACGTCATGACCACGGAGACCACCTGCTTAAGCTCCATCTGGGAGACCGACGGCGAAACCGCGGAGTTTTTTCGCGCGCATGGGCGGCCGGAAGCGTACGCAAAGCTCGCGCCGGAAGAGGGCGCTTACTACGACAGCATGATCACCATCGAGCTGGACAAGGTCGAGTGCATGATCGCGCTGCCGTTCCATCCCAGCAACGCGTACCCGATTCGCGAGTTCATCGAGCGTGCGGACGAGCTGTTGGGCAAGGTGGAGGAGGAAGCAAAGGCGACCTTCCCGAAAGCCAAGCTCGACCTCAAGAGCAAGATCAAGCCCGACGGCGTGTACGCCGATCAGGGCATTATCGCGGGCTGCGCGGGCGGCTTGTTTGATAACATCATCGAAGCCAGCGAGATCCTTTCCGGCGGCTCGACGGGCAACGGCGAGTTTTCGCTCTCCGTCTATCCCACCAGCGTGCCGGTGAGCCTTGCGCTCACGAGAGCGGAAGCGACCGAGACGCTGATTCGCGCGGGCGCGGTCATGAAGCCCAGCTTCTGCGGCCCGTGCTTCGGCGCGGGAGATGTGCCCGCCAACAACGGGTTCTCGATCCGCCACACCACACGCAATTTCCCCAATCGCGAAGGCGCAAAGCCCGGCGAAGGCCAGCTTGCGTATGTCGCGCTGATGGACGCGCGGAGCATCGCGGCAACCGCGGCAAACGGCGGCAAACTCACGCCCGCGACGGACGTGGTGTACCGTAAGCGCCGCATCCGCTATCGCTACGACCGCTCGCCATATGAAAAGCGCTGCTACAACGGCTTCGGCAAGGCCGATCCTTCCGTAGAGCTCGTGTTCGGGCCGAACATTGCCGACTGGCCAAAGATCTACCCGCTGACGGACAACATGCTGGTCGAACTCTCCGCCGTGATTCGCGATCCCGTGACCACCACGGACGAGCTGATTCCCTCCGGCGAAACCAGCTCCTATCGCAGCAACCCGCTCCGGCTCGCGGAGTTCGCGCTTTCCCGCCGTGCGCCCGACTATGTCGGTCGCAGTAAGGCGGTCGCCAAAGTGGAAACCGCGCGCAGAGAAGGCGCAGCGCCCGACGCGCTCAAAGCGATCCTGAGCAAGGTTGGCGACGCGGAGAAGCTCCTCAAAAATACCGCCTACGGTTCCTGCGTGTTCGCCAACAAACCCGGCGACGGCAGCGCGCGTGAGCAGGCTGCCTCCAGCCAGCGCGTGCTCGGCGGCTCGGCGAACATCTGCTACGAATATGCCACCAAGCGTTACCGCAGCAATTGCATCAACTGGGGCATTCTGCCGTTTACGCTGCCCGCGGGCGCAAGCTTCCCCTACGAAGTCGGCGACCACGTGTTTGTGCCGAATGTGCGCGAAGCCATTGAGCAGCAGAAGGACACCCTTACCGCCACCGCGATCAAACAGGATGGCACGACGGAAGCGATCACGCTCAACCTGCCGCCGCTGACGGCGGACGAGCGCGAAATCCTGCTTGAAGGATGCCTGATGAACTACTACGCCGCGCATGCGGGCAAGTAAGCAGAATTCGACAAACAACCGATATTCATTGCGACAATGCAATCAAAAATAAGCAATCACCAAAACCACAAGCCGAAAGGAAACGGATATGGATTTGATCAAGATGAAAACCCCGCTCGTCGAGATGGATGGCGACGAGATGACCCGCATCCTCTGGCAGCAGATCAAGGATGAACTCATCCTGCCGTTCGTCGATCTCAAGGCGGAGTATTATGACCTCGGACTGCCGGAGCGCGAAAAGACGAAGGACCAGATTACGACGGATGCCGCCAACGCGATCAAACAATACGGTGTGGGCGTCAAGTGCGCAACCATCACGCCCAACGCGCAGCGGGTGCAGGAGTACAAACTCAGCGAGATGTGGAAAAGCCCGAACGGCACGATCCGCGCGATTCTCGACGGAACCGTGTTCCGCGCGCCGATCCTGATCGACAGCGTCAAGCCCGTGGTCAAAACCTGGAAGAAGCCGATCACCATCGCGCGTCATGCATATGGCGATGTCTACCGCGCAACGGAATATCGCGTGCCGGAAAAAGGCAAGGCGGAGCTGGTGTTTACCGGCGAAAACGGCGCCTCCTTCCGCAAGACGATCTACGATTTCGAGTGCCCCGGCGTGCTGCAGGGCATGTATAATAAGGATAGCTCGATTCGCTCGTTTGCGCATAGCTGCTTCCAATACGCGCTGAGTACCAAACAGGATCTGTGGTTCTCCACCAAGGACACGATCAGCAAACAATATGATCACACGTTTAAAGATATCTTTGAGGAGATCTTTGAATCGGAGTATCAGGCGAAATTTGAAGCGGCGGGATTGACGTATTTCTATACGCTGATCGACGACGCGGTGGCCCGCGTGATCCGCTCCGAGGGCGGCTACATCTGGGCTTGTAAAAACTACGACGGCGACGTGATGAGCGACATGGTCAGCACCGCGTTCGGCAGCTTAGCCATGATGACGAGCGTGCTCGTGTCTCCGGACGGCAACTTTGAGTATGAAGCCGCGCACGGCACCGTGACCCGCCATTATTACAAGTACCTGCAAGGCGAGGAGACCAGCACCAATCCCATGGCGACGATCTTCGCCTGGAGCGGCGCGCTGAGTAAGCGCGGCGAGCTGGATCATCTGCCTGCGCTCGTGGACTTTGGCAAGAAGCTGGAGCAAGCGTCCATTGAGACGCTGGATGCGGGCATCATGACGAAGGACCTCGTTGGCTTGGTGGAAGGAATTACGCCAAAGGCGGTCACGAGCCTTGCGTTCATCCGCGAAATTCGCAAGCGTCTTGAAGCGAAGTACGCGTAAGAACGAAACGCAATCAAAGGCTCGCGTTAAAAACGCGGGCCTTTTTTTGACAGAACATTCATACAGGCGTCATGCGCCGGACACAAGTGTTTTATAAGATCAAACCGGATATAAAATCAGAAAGAACAAGTGGATAAAACTTCATCGCACAAGGAGTGTGTAAAAAAGATGAAACGATCGATTTTGAGTAGAATGCCTCCGTTTTTAATCGCGGCGCTGATGCTTTTGGCGCTTGGCTGCGGCAAATCCCCCGTAAAGAATGCCGCGGAAGAGACCGCGCAGGAGTCTGCTTCCGTCGAAGGAGACCAGGGAGAAATCAACACGGCGGATGTTGTGCACAGCAGTCTTTATTCGGTGGATGGCACGACGGAAGAGTCGAGCGGCGAGGCGTATGCTTCGGACACGGCAAACACAAACACGGTGCTCGTGGAGCGCATGGGGATCTTGACCATGACGAGCGCGGACATCAACAAAACGGGCGATTCCTCCGGTGACTACTCCGGCGGGCAAAACGCCGCGGTCGCGGTGATTTCGAAGGGGCAACTGACGCTAAATCAGAGCAATATCACCACCAACGGAATTGGCGCGGTGGGGATGATCGTTGCGGGTGAAGGCACGCAATTGGAGGTCAACGACACCTCTGTCTATACCTCCGGCGAATCCTCGCCCGTGCTCATCGTGCGGGAAGACGCGAGCGCAATGATCACGTCCGGTACGCTCTCAACCGAGGGTGTGGATTCTCCCGGCGTTCTGCTGTTAGGCGGGAGACTTACGCTCAGCGGCGTGACGCTCACATCCAAGAGCGGGGATACGCTGCGTGTGCTTGCGGGCGATAATTTCCTGACGCTGGATCAAACAACGATCTCCGCCATGCCCACTCTTGCGGAAGAAGCGACGTTGGAGCTTCGTATGCAAAACGGTGCTTCGTTTACCGGCGATCTTGGCGGCATGCTGCCCGCGCGGGCCTCGGTCTATCTGGATGCGTCCAGCAAGCTGATCCTCACGGCGGAAACGTATTTAACGACGTTTGTCAACGCGGATGTGACACACCAAAACATCGAGTCCAACGGGTTCAATCTCTATTATGATTCCAACGCGCCGGAGAACGCCTATCTCAACGGGCAATCCTTCATGCTACCCGGCGGCGGATTTTTGGCTCCGATCATATAAAAGTCTTTCAGATCGCGTGGTTTTTCCGCGCCGTCTCTCGCTTTTTTAAAAGCGGCGTGTTATAATCAAGCGCTCAATTAGAAAACGACCCGCGCCTGCGGGAGAGGGGATAGACAGATATGACCGGAACGGAACGCGCAGAATTTCGCAAGCTTGCGAATACGCTGAAACCAATTTTTCAGATTGGGAAAGAAGATATCGGGGACAACCTGATCAAGAGTGTGGATGAGGCGCTGAACAAACGCGAGTTGATCAAGCTCGCCGTGCTGGAGACCAGCGCGCTGGACGCAAAGGAAGCGGCGGGACAGCTTGCGCAAGCACTTGGCGCTGAGGTGATCCAGAGCATCGGCAGAAAGTTTGTCCTCTACCGTAAAAAGCCGGAAGAGAAATAAAGATGAAAGAGATCGGGCGCTTGCCCGATCTCTTTATTTGCGCGAGATTGTGTTGAATTAGAAGAGTTTAAATACGTGCTGGTTAAACCAGGTAAAGCCCAAATCAAAATACGGAATCCATTTCAGCGTCATCGCAACACCCGCGACGACCCAGAGCAACACGAGGCTCACGAGAATCAGCAATACGATGGAGAACCCGTGACCGGCGCCGTTTTTTCCTTTACTGCGATACGGTTCGTCAAAGATTTCGTCGCGCATATTATCCTTGTGCACGCGCGCTTCCTGCTTGCGCTCGTCCTTTTTACGCGCCCGCTCGCCGCGCTTTGACTTTTCCGGCGCGCGCGGGGGAATCGGCTCCTGCTGTTCGCGCCAAACGAGCGGCTCCGGCTCCGCTTTACGCGGCGGAGCGGGTTCCGGCTCCGGCGTGCGCCAGATGAGTGGTTCCGGCTCTTTCGTGGCGGGCGCGGGCGCTGCCGCATAAGCAGGTGCAGCCGCATAAGAAGGAGTCGTATCTACGATCTCATGATCCAGTTCGCTCTCGATGGTGCGCATATCGGTGCTGATCTGCGCATATGTCGAGATGTTTTTCTCAATTAGGTCTCCAAACCAAAGCGTCCAGCCATCGTCCTCCGGCTGCTGCTGCACAATCGCAACAAACTGCCCGAAGGTCTGGCGCGCGGCTTCGCGTGCGAGTTCCTTATCATTCGTGCGTTCGAAAGCGCGCTGATAAACCGCGCTGCCGTAAGCCGCGACAAGCTCCTTCACGGCTTCTTTCTCACCGCGGCGGATGCGGCGGACCAATTCTGATAGCTGCATGCCTGAAGCGCTCCTACGTTTATAAGATGAATCATTATACCATGCTTTAGCGGGACTGAAAAGAGCGCGCGAAAGATCGCGCCGTTTTGCGCTTGATGCAGGTTTTATTTGACAAAATGCGGATTTTCTGATAAATATATTACTTTGTTGGTTCGCGTAGGGTGATAAAAACACCGTCAGCCAGCGGCCAGGAAGAAAGCAGTATTTTACCGGAAACTGACTTAGGAGGAACACATATGCAGACAGACGTTGTGATCGTTGGCGCAGGCCCTTCGGGCATTTTTACCGCACTTGAGATGATTAAGCGCGGCACAAAACAGCGTATCGTCATTGTAGAGAAGGGCCTCGCGGTGGAGCAGCGCCGCTGCCCGAAAGCCGTAACAGGCCGCTGCGTCAACTGCAAACCATATTGCCACATCACCACCGGATTTTCCGGCGCCGGCGCATTTTCGGATGGCAAACTTTCGCTTTCCTTCGAAGTGGGCGGCGATTTGCCCACCCTGATCGGGCCGGATAAAGCGCAGGCCGCAATTGATTATACCGACGGTATCTATCTGGAGTTTGGCGCGGACGAGCATGTTGAGGGCGTCAACAACACTACTGCGGTCAAGGAAATTCGCCGTCGCGCGATTCAGGCCGGGCTCAAGCTGGTCGATTGCCCGATTCGCCACCTCGGCACCGAAAAGGCGCAGGATATCTACTATGCCATTGAGCAATACCTGCTCCAAAACGGCGTGGAGATGCTCTTTGGTCACGCTTGCGAAAACCTGATTTTGGAAAACAACGTCTGTAAGGGCGTTTTGCTCAACGATGGTAAACAGGGCTTTGAGCTTTTTGCCAAGACGGTCGTCGTCGCGACCGGACGCCGCGGCGCGGACTGGCTCGAAAACATCTGTGCAGAGCACGGAATTGCGCATCAACCCGGCACGGTGGATATCGGCGTGCGCGTCGAGGTTCGCAACGAGGTGATGGAGACCGTCAACGAGGTACTCTACGAGAGCAAGCTCATCGGTTATCCGCAGCCGTTCCGCAACAAGGTGAGAACCTTCTGCCAGAACCCCGGCGGATTTGTGAGCCAGGAAAACTATGACAACGACCTCGCCGTGGTCAACGGTCATGCGTATAAAGAGAAGAAATCCAACAACACGAACCTTGCGATTCTCTGCTCGCATAATTTCAACGTGCCGTTCGATCAGCCGATTGCCTATGCGCAGAAGGTCGGCGAACTCACCAACATGCTGGGCGCGGGGCATATCCTTGTGCAGCGCTATGGCGACATCCTCGACGGCAAGCGCACCTGGCAGAGGGAACTTTCGTTCTCCAACGTTGTGCCGACACTGCCGGACGCGGTCGCGGGGGACATCACGGCGGCGATGCCGTATCGTGCGATGACGAACATCATCAACTTCATTCAGGCAGTCGATCAGGTCGTGCCCGGTTTTGCCGCGGCGGAGACGCTGCTCTATTCGCCGGAGCTGAAGTTCTATTCTAACCGCGTGAAGATGGACGAAAGCTTCACAACCAACATTCAGGGCTTCTATTCGCTGGGCGATTCCAGCGGCTGGACGCGCGGGCTTATGATGGCCTCCGTCATGGGCGTGCTCATGGGTCGCAGGCTCGCGTCGGAAGAACAATAACACAAGCGCAACTTGCCCGCCGTAAGGTGGGCTTTTTTGACGGGAGAAGCGTATGAAAGTCTATTTACAAGAGGAGCTATCGGAAGCCGCACGGGCGATTCTCTCTACGCGGATGAAGAGCGAAAAAGCGATTCTCAAGTTGAAGGAAGGCACCGCGCAATATCGTCTCACTGCGCGAGGAATCGCGGCATATTCGCTCGCGCTCCAACTCATCGCGCGGGAGCTTGGGGAATCGACGGAGCAGCTCGCTTCCTCCAAAGAATCGCTGGAGCAGGCGGTCGAAGCATTCGCGTTCACTTCTACCCGGGTAGAGTCCATACTGCCGAAATTTGCCGCGGGCACGCCGCAGCACACCCTCGCGGTGCGGCGGCTAAGGGCGTTTGCAATTGCGCAGGAGCTGATCCGGCGGGAAGCGGCGAGAGATAATTGATGATCAGAAGGATTACACTAGGTTATAAACTTGCCGATAGAATCGGAACAGTCTAAACACAGTCTGAGCCAAGCGCAAAAAAGCCCGCCGTCAGGCGGGCTTTTGCATATACGATGTTGTTGATCGTCGTTATTGCTTCTCGACGTATCTGCGGTAGCTGTCCAGAATCGCCTGCCAGCCCTGCCGCTGTAACTCCACGGAGTTTTCGCCTTCCGCGTCAAACGTTTCGACGATATGGGTACCGGAGGCGACGGGTTCAAACGTGACGAATACTTTCCGCTCGTCCCCGAGCGTGGAGTTAAGCACGCGGTACGGTTCCACCGTGTCATACACGCCGCCGAAGTCGAAGCCGTATTTGCCGTCCTTGGACTCCATGCGGGAGGTGAATTTGCCGCCAACGCGAACGTCGTTCTCAGCGCGCGGTGTGTGCCAGTCGTCGGAGGCTTGGTTCCACTGCGTGAGGTGCATGGGTTTCGTCCAGTATTCCCACGCTAGCTCCGGCGAAACGGGAACCGAAGTTTCGACGGTAATACGAATGCGCTCTTTCTGTTCCATGTTTGATACCGCCTTTCCGATTCCATATACACTTGTTATATTTTGCAGTGGCTGCGCGAGAGAATAGACTCAATCTACGAAGTCAAATTCCCATTCGCCGAGGCGGATGCTGTCGCCGTCCTTCGCGCCCATCTCGCGCAGGGCAGCGATGATGCCGTTCTTGACCAGCATCTGCTGAAATCTGCGCATGGAGAGGTCGTCGTCCGGATCAGTGGAATCGAGCAGTTTCTCCACCTCGCCGCCGGTGACGTCAAACACGCCGTCGTCTCCGCGCTCGATATGAAAGCCCGACTCATAGCTGGAGGTTTCGGCAAGCTCCGTTTCTTCATAACGCAGCACCGGCGGCAGGGTGTCGAGCACCTGCACGATGCGATCCAGCAGCGCCTCAAAGCCCTGCAC
The DNA here is from genome assembly GCA_963665375.2 of Christensenellaceae bacterium. Classification (GTDB taxonomy): domain Bacteria; phylum Bacillota; class Clostridia; order Christensenellales; family CAG-138; genus UBA7703. Next base: position 43,478 of record CAXXUL010000004.1, on the reverse strand, counting down.
CGTGACCGCCGAAACGGGGAACACCTCCACATCCGGGTAGGCTTCCTTGAACCGCGCGAGGTTCTCTTCCGATTCCGGCAGGTCGGTCTTGTTCGCTGCGACCAACTGCGGAATCTCGCCGAGCATCGGTGAAAACTTGGTCAGCTCGTCGTTGATCTTCTGAAAATCTTCAATCGGGTCGCGCATCTCGCTGCCCGCGATGTCGACGACGTGCACCAGCATGCGCGTGCGTTCGATGTGCCGTAAAAAGTCGTGCCCGAGTCCTGCGCCTTCCGCCGCGCCTTCGATGAGGCCGGGGATATCCGCCAGCACAAACGAGCGGTTGTGGCGGGATGCCACGCCGAGGTTTGGCGAAAGCGTGGTAAAGTGATATGCTGCGATCTTCGGCTTTGCCGCCGTGAGCACGGAGAGGATGGTCGATTTTCCGACCGAGGGTAACCCCACGAGGCCAACGTCCGCGATCGATTTAAGCTCCAGCTCCACCTCATATTCCGTCGTCTTGATGCCCGGCTGGGCAAAGCGCGGCGCCTGATGGGTAGCCGTTGCGAACTTCGCGTTGCCTTTTCCGCCGCGTCCGCCGCGGAGGATGACGCGCTCCTTGTCTCCTTCGCTCATGTCCGCGAGGATCGCGCCACTTTCCACATCCCGCACAATGGTGCCGACGGGAACCCGGATGACCAGCGGCTTGCCATTTTTGCCCGTGCAAAGAGCGGCTCCGCCCGGCTCGCCATTCTCCGCGCGATAGAAGCGCTGATACTTAAAGTCCAGCAGGGTGGACATGTGCGGATCGGCATAGAACACGAGGTCGCCTCCGCGTCCGCCGTCTCCGCCGTCCGGGCCACCCTGCTGCACATATTTCTCGCGGTGGAAGGAGGCGTGCCCGTCTCCGCCGCTTCCGGCCTTGACGACGATGCGCGCTTTATCGACAAATTGCATGGTGTTAACCTAATCTTTCTGTGTTGTTTTGGTGCTTGCCGGCTTCTTCGTGGCGGTTTTTTTCGCCGCCTGTTTTCCGCCCTGATAATAAAGGCAAATGTGGCTCAGCGGACAGAGTTCGCATTTTGGCTTTCGCGCGTCGCAGATCTGCCGCCCGTGATAGATGAGCCAGTGGTGCGCTTGAGTCCAGTCCTCGCGCGGAATCGCTTTTTGCAGCTGTTCCTCGGTTTTTTCCACGTTTTTCGCGGAAGCGAGGCCGATGCGGTTGCTCACGCGGAACACGTGCGTATCCACCGCGATGGCGGGGATGCCGAAGGCGTTGCTTGCGACCACGTTCGCGGTCTTTTTGCCGACGCCCGGTAATTTCTGCAACTCCTCAATGCTCGCGGGCACCTCGCCGCCGTATTGCGTCGCGAGAATGCGCGCGGTTTCGAGAATATGCCGCCCTTTCGTATTGAAAAAGCCGCAGCGCTTGATGTAGGGGAAGAGCTCTTCTTCCGTCATGGCGGCAATCTGTTCCGGCGTGTTGGCGACGGGGAAGAGTTCGGCGGTACATTTATTGACCATCACGTCCGTGCTCTGCGCAGAGAGAATGGTCGCGACCAATAGCTCAAACGGCGAGCTGAAATCCAATGCGGGTTTCGCGTTTGGATAGGTTGCGTGTAAAATCGCGAGCGCTTCGTTTTTTTGCGCCTTTGTCAGCATGTGGTCAAACTCTTTTCCGTCCGGTCACGCGAATAAAATCAGGTGCGGATCTTTCCGTTGTATTTACGCACGATGATGTGCGCGAGAGACAGCGCCTGGTCGAGGATGGACTGCTCGTCCTGCCCTTCGATCATGATGCGGACGAGCGGCTCCGTGCCGCTGGCGCGGATGAGTACGCGCCCGTTTTTGCCGAGCTTGTCTTCGATCTCTTTCGTGAGCGCGGAAAGCTCCTCGTCCGCCAGTGCCTCCGCCTTTTTTTCGTTCTCCACAATGACGTTGACCAGCACCTGTGGATATTGCGGAATGCGGGCCGCGAGTTTGCTGAGGCGTTTTTTCGTCTCCGCGACGACGCCGAGCAGCGAGAGCGCGCTCATCATGCCGTCTCCGGTGGTGTTTTTCGCGAGCAGTATGATGTGTCCGCTCTGTTCGCCGCCGATGGAGTAGCCGTTTGCCAGCATGTTTTCCAGCACGTAGCGGTCGCCGACCTTTGTCTCCACGATGCTGATGCCCGCCTCTTTGAGCGCGTTTTTGAGGCCGAGATTACTCATGACGGTCAGCACCAGCGTGTTTTTCACGAGCGTGCCCTTGCTATGCATGTGCAGCGCGAGGATGCCCATCGCCTGGTCGCCGTCTACGATATTGCCGTATTCGTCGCAGGAGATCAGGCGATCCGCGTCTCCGTCAAACGCGAAGCCGAGGTCCGCGCCATAGTTGACCACCATCTCCTGCAGGCGCTCGGGATGCGTGCTCCCGCAGTGATCGTTGATGTTGATGCCGTCCGGCGCGCAGGATTTCGCGATGACTTCCGCGCCGAGACGCTCGAACACCTCTTTTGCGATGAAGGATGCAGATCCGTGCGCGCAATCCAACACGATACGAAGGCCCTCAAAGCGATAGTCCGACTGCTCGACGAGATAGTCGCAATAGTCCTTTTTTGCGCGGACGGCGGAGATCACGCGGCCGACATCGCGCCCTTCGGGGCGGGGAAGCGCCTCGCCGCTTTGGATGATGGCCTCAATGCGGTCTTCAATCTCGTCCGAGAGCTTAAAGCCGTTTTTGTCAAACCATTTGATGCCGTTGTATTCCATGGGGTTGTGGCTGGCCGAGATCATCACGGCCGCGTCCGCCTCATAGAGGCGCACGAGGTACGCCATCGCGGGCGTGGGCAGCATGCCGACATCCAGCACGTCGCCGCCGACGGAGCAAACGCCCGCGGAGAGCGCGGCGCCCAGCATCGGGCCGGATTTTCTGGTGTCCATACCGATCAGGATGCGCGGGGAATGCACCTCGTTGGTGAGCACATATGCGCCGACCGCGCCAATCTTGAACGCGAGATCACAGCTGAGGTCACGGTTTGCGATGCCTCGCACACCGTCGGTTCCGAATAATCTACCCATAGAGAAGTTTTCTCCTTGTTCTTCCGTTGTTCGATTTCGTATTCCTGCGGGGGTGGGGACTAAAGCGAGTTTCGTTAGGCTCCGTGGCAGGAGATGAACTCCAGCGCGCTGGTTGCGGCAACCGCGCCGTCCGCGCAGGCGGTAATCACCTGGCGTAGCGGCGTGTTGCGGATATCGCCCGCGGCATATACGCCGGGGATGTTGGTCTTCATCAGTTCGTCGGTGAGGATGCTTCCGCCTTCGTTCATGTTGACGACGCCTTTGACGAGTTGGCTCTGCGGCGTGATGCCGACCGCGACGAACACGCCCGAGACGGGGAGCACGCGCGGAACGGAGGTCTTGAGATCCATGATCTCCAATCCTTCTACGCAGCATTCGCCGACTAGATTGAGCGGCACGCAGGAGAGCGCAAAGTGGATGTTGGGCACGGTTTTGGCTTTTTCCACCAGTACCGCTGCCGCGCGGAATTCATCGCGGCGGTGTACCACCGTTACACTCGTGCAAAAGCGCGAGAGATACAGCGCGTCCGAAATCGCCGTGTCTCCGCCGCCGACCACCGCGACCGCTTTTTCCTTAAAGAATGCGCCGTCGCAGGTCGCGCAATAGCTAACGCCCGCGCCGACCAGCGCTTCTTCGCGCGGGATGCCGAGGGAACGTGCGTGCGCACCCATGCAGAGGATGATGGCATTTGCCGTATCCTCGCGGTCGGGGAGGAGGATGCGCTTGGGATTTTCCTCGAGAATCAGTCCCGTCGCGCCCGCGTACTCGACCTTTAATCCGAATTTTTCCGCCTGCTTTTGCAGCAGCGAGCCGACCTCATAGCCGACCACACCGTCCGGGAAGCCGGGATAGTTTTCTACCAGCGGCGTCTTTGCGATCTGTCCGCCGGGAAAGAGTTCTTCATATAGGGTGACACTTGCGCCACCGCGCGCGGCATAGAGTCCCGCGGTTAATCCGGCGGGGCCGCCGCCGATGATTGCGATATCAGAATGCATACAAAAAAACCTCCACGAATCGCTCAAAAAGTACTATTAGTATATCGAAGCTACGGGAAAATTGCAACGAACGCGAGCGCGAGAGAACGTGACTAGCGCACAAAGCAACGAAAATGGTAAAAAACCAGCATTAATATTTGTAGGAAACTTAATTTGTGCGTTTCATTACATTGTAACAATTGACGCGTTCTACGCGCATCCCGTATACTACCAGCGTGTGGTCTTGTGAAAAGATCGAAGTGAGGAGCTGGCGCATGCGCCCGAACAGTCTTTTTTTCGACCGGGAACAACAACGGGGCTTTACCCGCGTGATGTCTGTTTTCATCACGATTGCGTTTCTCGTGTCGATCGGATATATCCTGATCCGCTACAAACGCTTTGCCTATCTGCTGCATGGGGAGCTGCTCACCACGCCAATGTTCGGCTGGCTGTTGCTGCTTTACGCGGCGCTTGCGTTTCTGTTTGTGTTCGTGATCCGTTGGTCAAACTGCCGCGTCAAGCGTCTTTTCGCGCTCTGGGTGGTCGCTATCTTACTTGCGGCGGTTTTACCGCGCGCGTTTGTGCTGCTTTCCCTTCGCGCGCCCGCGTTCGGCGGCGCGATCTTCGGGGAAACGAATCTTGCCGCATTTCTATCGAAAGAAAATATTCCCGCCGTGATCGCATGCTTGCTCTCCGCGCTTTGCGCCGTGGCGGTCTATCTCATCGCGCGGTATTTCGACGAGGGCAGCGCGCCCGCAGCGGGGTTATTGTTTGCGCTGTATCCGGCAAATATCGTAACATGTTTGGAGCAACCGGTCTTGCAGGCAGCGATGCTGCTTGCGCTGCTTTCCGTACTGTTTGCGCTTGCTGCGTTTTCCGCAACGCGCCGTGATCGCGTGCTACTTTATTCCGCACTGTCCGGCTTGCTTCTTTCCGCGAGCGGAATTGTTCTTGCGTCCGCCTGGTTGTTTGCGCTTGCGTTTGGCTTACTTTGGGTGGTGCTGGCCTTCTCCTCGCTCCGGCAAAAAGTGGAATTGCGGAGGCTGCTCTTGCTCGCGCTCGCGTTTTGCGCGGTATTTTTCTCGCTCCGCGCGTTTGTGTTCACCTCGTCCGTAGGGGGAACGCTGGATGCGGATTTGCCACGCAAAACCGCCGCCGGAGCCGCGCAACAGGCGCGGGAGAACGAGGCGCTGCTGGATTTAATGAATTGGCAAACGCTGCAAAAAGGATATAATGTTCAAGGAAGCCCTGTCCGTCTCGACGAAGCGCTCCCGCAGCTTTGGTTGGAAAAGAATGCGGCGTTGTCTGCGTCGACCGGTTCCGCGGCGTTTACCGCATCTTCGCTTTCTCCGTTTTCGCAGGGAATTCGCCTGCTGGACTTTTTCTATATCGCGGCGGTCTTTCTTTTCGCATGGATCGGCGGGCTGCTACGGCGGCGCGGGGGCGCGGGAGATTTGCTCCTTTGGGTGTTTCTCGTCTGGGCGACGGCGCATCTCTTCAGCGACCGGCAGGCGATCACCCGCGCACTGGGGATGCCGATTCTCATGATCTTCGCAGCCTATGGCGTGTTTGCCATCGTAGGCACCGAGCCGAGGCCAAAGGAACAGTCCAAATATGCGTCCTGCGTCAATCGCGGCGCGCTGAACCTTGGTGATATTCCGCCGACCGATACGGAGTATGAACATCCGCGCGCGTTTCATCCGGCGACGGGCGGCGCAGCGCGGCCCGCGAAGAGCGGCGGTGTCTATGCCGCCATGGAAGCGGATATAATGCAGCGCAAACAACAGGATCAATAAAGCAACAGGGGGATTGAACGATGAACGAATCCTATCAAGATATCAACGCGCAAACCATCGACCGCTGGGTCGAAAACGATTGGGAATGGGGCAGACCCATCACGCATGAACAGTTTCTCGCGGCAAAAGCGGGGGATTGGAGCGTCGTCCTCACGCCGACCAAACCCATTCCGGCGAACTGGTTTCCCGATTTGCGCGGGTTAAAGCTGCTCGGTCTCGCTTGCGGCGGCGGTCAGCAGATGCCGCTCTTTACTGCGGCGGGTGCTGTTTGCACCGTGCTGGACTATTCCGAGCGGCAACTGGAGAGCGAGCGCATGGTAGCAAAGCGCGAAGGATACGAGATCGACGTCGTGCGCGCGGATATGTCCAAGCCGCTTCCGTTTGCGGACGAGAGCTTCGACGTGATCGTGCATCCGGTCGCGAACTGCTACATCCGCGAGGTGGAGCCGCTCTGGCGCGAGTGCTACCGCGTGCTCAAACCCGGCGGTGTGCTGCTTTCGGGGCTGGACAACGGGATCAACTATATCTTCGACGACGAGGAGACCATGCTCACGCATCGTCTGCCGTTTGACCCGGTTGCAGATCCTGCGCTGATGGAGGAGCTGCAAAAGACCGACTCTGGCGTGCAGTTTTCCCATACGTTTGAGGAGCAGGTTGGCGGTCAGCTCAAGGCGGGGTTTGTGCTGACGCATCTATTTGAGGACTACAACAGCGAGGGAAGGCTGTGCGAGTTGCATATTCCAACCTTTGTCGCCACCCGCGCGGTGAAACCGAAGGGGTAAGCCTACTAAACGAGGTAACGCAATAAGCCGTCGGAATCATCCGGCGGCTTTTTCGCGCAGTTTTGCTTCGTTGAGCAGGTGATAGCCGTCCGCTTTTTTCTCCAGCAATCCTTCTTCACTGAGCGCTTTGAGCGAGCGCAGCAGGTGGCGGTAGCTCACGCCCAGCTGCTCTGCAACGTCGATCAATCGCTCGGAAAACACACCGTTTTGCGCGGTTTGCAGCAGGTATTCGCAGAGACGCGTTTCAAACGGACGCAGTATGATTTCGGTCGTGTTGGAGACGCTGTTATGAAGCTTGATCGCAAGTCCCTTCGCCGCGCGCAGCACAAACGGCAGGTGCGAAAGCAGCGCAGGCGCATAGACGGACAGCGGAAGCCCGATGCAGACGACAGGCGAGACCGCCTGAACGGAGGAGATCGCCTCTCCTCTGCCCATCAATAGTTCGATGTCGCCCATCATCCCCTCGGAGACGTAATAGCACAGCAGCAGATTTCGCCCGCTTTCGTCGCTCATGCAAACCTTCGCCTTGCCGGAAAGCAGGATGTAGAGATACGGTATCTCCTGCTCCGCGCGCAGCATCCACTCACAGCGGTCATAGCGCAGCAGCACCGCTGCACTTGGATCAATCCAATCCAGGCCGTATTCCGCGAGCGAAGGCAGGTATTGGGCGGATAATTTTAGCTTTTGCATACGGTGTTCTCTCACAGTTCATCAATTTATATTTAGTGTGACATATGTCATATGCCGCGTCAAGGATTCTGCCTATACTCAGGGTGTCTTCCATCGCGGCGAGTGAATTCGTTTTCTGCCGCCGAGCGATCTTGACACGGAGCGAACCCTGTTATGTTTTACTTTCTGTCCCTGCTGATCGGGATTCTCGTCGCGGTGATGATCGCGGCCAACGGTGGCTTGACCACGGTTTACGGGATTTATTCCGCAACGGTCGTCATCCATATCGTGGGCTTGATTCTCATCGGTGCAATTATCCTCTTCCGGCGGGAAAAACCGTTTGCCAAGCGTCTGCCATGGTATCTTTACATCGGCGGCGTACTCGGCGTTGCAACCACGGCGAGCGTCAACTTCGCCTTTGGCAAGATCAGCCTGTCGGCAATCCTCGCGCTCGGTCTCTTCGGGCAGAGCGTTGCGGGCGCGCTGGTGGATCAATTTGGGCTGTTCGGCATGCGAAAGCATCCGTTTCGTGCCTATCAAATACCCGGCATTCTGCTGGTTGCGGGCGGTATCGGCTGGATGATGGGCGGAAGTTTTCCGCTTTGGCCCGTGCTGGCGGTGTTTGCTTCCGGCGTACTCTTGGTGATATCGCGCTCCTACAATTCACGCCTTGCGGACGAGACCAGCTTGTATATTAGCACGTTTTTCAACTATGTCTGCGGGCTGGCTACCGCAATCCCCGTGTTCTTACTGCTCGGTAGCCATGAGCCGGTCTGGGCGGGGCTGATGCTTGCGCCAAACTGGTGGGCTTACTTCGGCGGTGCGATCGGGGTAGCCACCGTGTGGCTCAGCAATGCCGTGGTCGTTAAGATTCCGCAGCTGTATATCACGCTTTTGATGTTTGTAGGTCAGGTGTTCACGGGGGTGTTGCTGGATGCGTTGGGGTCCGGTGCGTTTTCTACCGCAAATCTCATCGGCGGGGCGCTGGTTGCGCTCGGCCTTGCGCTGAATCTGCTGTTTGAGCGGCACGCCTCCCGGCGACTCACGGCGGAAATCAACGCGGCCGAATAACAGTCCCGCGCAGCAAAAAAACCGACGCGTCTGTACCAACGCGCCGGTTTTTTATTGGAATTTTAGATGTTTTCATTTACGCGAATGAATGCCTGAGAAACCAAGCTTAAGCGCCATTCAACCTCTTATACACATCATCCGGATCGAGTTTCCTGATATCGGCAAGAACGGATGGCATGATGTCATAGTCCTTCAGTTCATCGCGGGTGATCCATGCAAATGCCTCGTGCTCTTCGGATAACCGTACCGCATTTGTTGCGGCTTTACACAAAAACGTTATGCCGACGATCTGCGTGTCTTCTTTGCGAAAAAAGCGCCAGGTTTGAAGCGGGCAGACGATTTGGGCGGAGAGTCCGGTTTCTTCCAGTAGCTCTCTTGCGAGCGCCTCCTCCGGCGACTCGCCAAACTCCAAACGACCGCCGGGCAGTTCCCAGCGGTGATGCTCGCCTCTTGCCTTGTCCGAACGCTTGACAAGCAGGAACTTGTCTTGGTCAAACAAGAGCGCCTTGACGGCAACAAAAAACTTGCGATCCATACCTTTCTCCTGTTGCGCGCAGCGAACGATTCCGATTTTTTGATCAATACCCCGCCAGAATATCCCCGATATGGCTCTTGAGATATTTATCCTTCGTGTAGACGAAGTTTTGCGAAACGATATACGCCTTTCCGTCGTCCCAGAGGATCGTCTCCGTCTTATCCAGCGGGTTTGCGCGCCCGGTCACCGTCGTGGCGCGGTTATGGATGCGGTTGGCGAGCAAAATCATAAACTGGTTCTTTTCCGGATCGACCGAGAAATGGTTGCCCGTAAAGCCGTTGAGCGCGATGGTGCGCGTTCCAAAATAGGCGGGTACCTCGCTAAAGGTTTGATCCGGCTGCTTGGAGTAGCAGAGATAGCCCATATATTGCGAGTCCGTTCCGTCCGGCAACTTGCCGCCCGTGCGGTTCACGCCGATTTCAAGCAGGGTTTTGCGGCTCAATAGCGCGTCGCCAAGCAACCCGCGCGCGAGTTTCGTCATATCGTCTAAACTTGCGAACACGCCTGCGTGTCCGCAGGGTGCGGGTCGGCCCGTGTTGAGCAGCCGCGCTTTTGGGTCATGTACCGTGCCGGGCGGGCAATCCGCGTCCAGCCAGAATGCCCCGTTGACGATTCGCCGCTCATAATTGCAGCTCACGGTTTGCGAAAGAAGCGTTTCCGGCACCGCGGCGAACGTGCGCGTCATGCCGAGCGGAAGCACGATATTTTCCCGCAGATAATCCCAAAAGAGCGTATCGGAGACGGATTCCACGACGTACTTGAGCACCATGGAACCCATGTCCGTGTAATATTTACGTGTTGCCGGCGGGCCAAAACGGATATCGAACAGCAGCGCTTCCGCTTCGTCCGCGGTCTTTGCCGCGTCCATGCGTGCGGTGGTTTGCAACTGCGCGCGAAAGCACAAGAGGTCTTCGATCAAAACGTCCTTGATCTGCGAGAAACGCTTGTCCACACTGCCAAGCGTCTGATCCAACCGGAGCTTGCCGCGCTCACAAAGCTGCAACACCGCGATGCAGGTAAAGAGCTTGGTCACCGAGGCAAGATCGAAAATAGAATCCGTCTTGAGCGGCGCAATATCCGGCACAAACGCGCCGTCTTCGAGGCGCACCTCGCGCAGATTGCCGCGGCAAAACGCCTCGCCGCGCGTGAGATCGCCGTAGGAAACCGCGATGCCGCTGATGATCTTTCGTTCGTCTACCAGATGGAAAATGCCCTCTTCCAGGCGCTGTCTCGGGTCAAGTGTCATGCTTTATTATTAGACTCCTGATGAAACTCCTGCGGTTTTTGCGGCGTAATTGAGCCGGATAAAAAGGCCGCATTCTTTTTTTGCCAGTTTTTCGCAAACGACTTCTTTACGTGCGCTTGTTCAAACGCCGCCGGATCATACTTTGCATAAAACGCCGCTTCTTCGGCGAGCGCACGAAGGAGCAGCTCGTCCATCGCCGCGCCGTCCGCGGAGACATCCTTCATCCAGCTTTGCTCCAGCGCGTCCCGCTCGGCGTAAAATTCCGCGGGAACGATCTTGCCGACGAGTTGACGGCGGTACGCCTCCTGCTCCCGCCAGTAACGCGCACCAGCTTCGTCTCCGGGCGAAACGACGGGCAGCCGTGCGGGGTTGCCGAAGCGATACGGTTTTAAGAGCGAGACGCACGGCGTCGAGGTGCCGGTGAGAAACACGGTTGGTGCGCCTCCATCGAGGCGAACGACCATGCTTGCGGTCGTGTGGTCGCCAACCATACCGCCAAAGTGCATGCAGCAGCTTGAGACGGAACCCTCCGCAAACGGGTTCTTCACGTTGCCGTCATGGGTGCGCAGCGCGCGCATCATATCCGCTTCTTTTTGGATGGAAGGCAGAGCACAGGCGCTTTGCGCTTTTCGCTGGCGGCTGCCGGAAAAGTAGCTGTAGAGCGGATCGGAGTGCGTCTTTGCAAAGTCGCAAACACCGCCGCCGTAGCGCTCGCCATCCGAACCGATCGAGAGACGGTTGCTGATGGAGGCGCGTGGATAGCTCTTTACCACCCAGTTCTTGTTGCAGGTTTCGAGGACGAAGAGCTTGCCCCGATCCATGATGAGAAACGCATTGTCGTAATAAAACGTGTGATCAAAGCCGCAGTTGCCGCCCTGACCATAGGTCTCCAACAGCTCGATGATTACATTGACCGCGCGCTCCGCGCTTTCGGCGCGTTCCAGCCCGAGGCGCAATAAGTCCATGCCGGTCAATGAAGGCGCGCCGTATTTTCCCTTGGTAAACACCGCCTCGTTGCCGATGGCGACGCCCGCTTCATTGACTCCGATCTCCGCGCCCCACATCCAAACCGGCCGCGAGAGCAGCACGCTCAGCGTTTCCTTCGCCTGCGGAATCCGGCGATAGGTGCAGGCGACCTCGCCGCCGTCGTAGACCCGCGCGGGGTAGAGCTCGGCAATCTGCGCTTCGTTGGGGCTCCGGTCGCTGTTTTTGCCAAAGATCGCGTAGGAATCATGCAAAACGCCAAGCGTATCGCACATAGGTTTGTTACCTCCTGATCAAGATACCGGCGTGTTATCGCACGTTGTTGAAAAGAATAAAAAACAGAGGATAGGGTTCCATAAGTATAACACATTCAGGCCATTCTAGAAACGATACGCAAGGGGCATGAAGCGCAGATACCATGCGCCGTAACCGTGCCGCAAACGGTTGTAGCAGCCTGTCAGGTATGATACAATACCTTGCGAAAAGAACTGGAGGCGCGTATGGACTTGGATCCTTTGGCAATCCGAAATCTGCTCATCTGGGTCGCGCTTGTGCTGGCGGGTACGATTCTGCTGGGCGGCGTGCCAAGCTGGATCCGCAGCACGGCAAAGCGGGCGGACCCTTCCGCCGCGGCGGCTGTATTCGCGCTTTTGCTGGCGCTCGCCTGCGCCGGGCTTGTCTCTGTTTCGGGTGGATTTGTGCGCTTATTGACGTTGACCACAATGCAATATGTTTGGATCGGCGTCTGCGCGCTGCTTTCCGCGCTCTCGTGGCTCAGCCTCTTTACCGCACTGACGGGCGGCAGAGTCAGCAAGGTGATGCCCGTCTACCTAATCTCCTCGTTGCTAACGCTTGCGGCCTCGCATTTTCTCTTCGGCGCGCCGATGGGCCTGTGGAAGATTTGCTGCATGGTACTAATCCTGCTTGGCATCGTGTTTATCGAGAGTAGCACGCCGCAGATTCAAAGCCAGCTTTGGTTCATCTATACGCTGATTGCTGTGCTTGCGACGGTGGGGGCACAGCTTTTGCGCAGAGGGATGCTTGGCGACGCGTTTGACGCGCAGGTGTTCGAGTTCTGGCGCGCGGCGTTTGCGGCGGTGTTTCTCTGGATCTTCGTGTTCCTCCGCAAAAAGCAGCAGACGCTCAAGTTTTTTACGCCTCGCGCGTGGGTCGGGGTTCTCTTTGCGGCGGTGTTTCTCGCGGGCAGCTATGCCGCGACGTATTATGCCTCGCAGCGCGGGGATATCAGCTATCTGGCGCCCATCGGCGTGCTCACGAGCGTGTTTGTCATGCTCTTTGCGCGTATCTTTCAAAAAGAGAAGCAGCCCGGGGCTATGGTATTTGGCACGCTTCTGGTGATTCTGGGCCAGTTTGGCATACTGATGGGGTTATAAAACGTACCTGCGTCTTTGGCGCGGGATAGAGAATCCAAATTATAAAAAAATCTGTTGAATTCGTTTATAACGAACGGGAAAGATAAAGGAACAATCATGGTAAAACTCTGCGTATTCGATCTTGACGGAACGCTCGTCAACACCCTGCACGATCTCACCAATAGCCTGAATTACGCGCTGGAAGCTTGCGGCTTTCCCGCGCTTTCCGAGTCGCGCGTTGCTGCCATCGTCGGTCACAGCGTCAACTATATGTGTGAACACGCGGTTCCGCCGGAATCGAAGGATCAGGCGGAGAAGGTGCTTGCGATCTATCGCGATCATTACAAGGAGCATAGCCTCGATCGATCGCATCCGTATGACGGTATGATCGAGGCGGTGGAGGCGATTAAAGCCGCCGGCGTCACCGTTGCCATCGCTTCCAACAAACCGCACGCGGACACGGTGAAGGTCATCGAGACGCTGTATCCCAAGGATTTATTCTCGATCGTACTCGGGCGGATGGACAAGTTTGCCATCAAGCCAGCGCCGGACGTACTGCGCTTTATCATGAATTTCTTCGGCGTAACCCCGGAGGAGTCCGTCTACGTCGGGGATTCAGATGTGGACGTGCAATTTGCGCACAACGCGGGCATGCGCTGCGTCTCCGTCAACTGGGGATTCCGCTCGGTGGAGGAGATTCTGGCGGCGGGCGCTACCTGCATCACGGGGGACGCAAAGCAGGTGCCGGAGCTGGTGCTAAATGATCCGGGCAACTGCGGCATCTGCTGAAAATTGCGAGAAAATCTTTACGAAACAAATGATCCGCCGGAGCCGGACTGCGGTTTTCCGGGAAAGGGCAATGCTTGCTGAAAAACGTTTATGATTTTGATAACACGATCTATCGCGGGGATTCCAGCGTAGATTTCTTTCGCCACTGTGCGGCGAAATATCCGAGCGCGTATCTGAGCGCGGTTGCGGCGGCTCCCTGGTTTGCCGCGATGGTGCTGGGCCTTGCGGAAAAGACGCGCGTCAAGGAGCGCTTTTATCGCTATCTTCGCCATGTGCCGGACGTTCGTGAAGAGGTGGAGCGCTTTTGGCTAACGCACGACAAGAACCTGAAGGATTGGTACTTTGCGCAAAAGCGGGAGGACGACCTGATCATCTCCGCCTCGCCGGAGTTTCTCCTCGAGCCGCTGATGAAGCGACTGGGGCTGACGCTGATCGCCTCGCGCGTTGTCGCTGAGACGGGTGTTTATGAGGGACTGAATTGCCATGGCGAAGAGAAGGTGCGCCGCATGCGGGAAGCGGAGCCGGAGACACAGATCGACAGCTTTTATTCCGACAGCAAGAGCGATATACCGTTAGCAAAGCTTGCGCGAAACGCGTTTCTGGTCACCGGAGACGAAATCTCCGCGTTTCCGCTGAATTGACGCGATCTCAAAATAGACAGAAACAAACAGAAAGGAAGCGGAGCAGATGAAAGTAATTGCAATCAACGGCAGCCCGCGAACGAACGGAAACACCGCCGTTGCGCTGAAGGCAATGACGGATGAGCTGGAGCGCCAGGGCATTGAGACCGAGACGATTTTAATCGGCAAGATGAGCATTCATGGTTGCATCGCCTGCGGACACTGCTACAAGTCTGAGGGAAACCGGTGCGTGTTTACGGACGATTGCGTGAATGAAACCGCGCAGAAGATGCGCGAGGCGGACGGGTTCATCCTCGGCTGCCCGACGTATTACGCGGGCATTCCCGGTACGATGAAGTCGTTCCTGGATCGCGTGTTTTACACCAGCTCCCGCTACTTCCGCTTAAAGGTTGCAACCAGCTGCGCCGTGGTGCGCCGCGCGGGCGGCGTGGATGTTGTCCACCAGCTCAATAATTACCTCAACCTCGCGCAGACGGTGATTCCCCCGTCGCAGTATTGGACGATCGCCTACGGTCGTGACAAGGGAGAGGTGGAAGGCGACGGCGAGGGAATACAGACGCTCGTGAAGAACGCCCGCTGCATGGCATGGCTTTTAAAGCTCATCGAAGCGGGGAAAGACACCGTTCCCCTGCCGGAGGATGAAAAACGCGTGATGACAAACTTCATCCGCTGATCTTACTTTCACGATCAAAGCCGCGCATGCCGCGCGGCTTTTTTGCGCACTTTTTTGATTTGAAAGATATATTTGCGTGAAATCAACACTTTGCATAAAATTCCTGATAGAATAATTATATGCGTTCAAAAAACGAGACATCCTGCGGAATCGTCGTTTGAACAACCGAAAATCGACCGCGTTTTATACGCAAGAATCGATTGACAAATAGAAAAGAAGTGTTAATTATTCCCATACAGGAGGAACCACATGGATTCACCCATTCGGGTCAAGAGCGAGGTAGGCAAACTCCGGCGCGTGTTGTTGCATCGTCCGGGGCAGGAGCTGGAAAACCTGATGCCGCAATACCTCTCGCGACAACTTTTCGAGGACATTCCATATCTCGTGCATGCCCGCGAGGAGCACGATCAGTTTGCCGCGACCCTGCGCGAAAGCGGAGTCGAGGTCTGTTATCTGCTGGATTTGGTTGCCGAGGCGGTGGTGGAACCGGATGTAAAAGCGCAACTCGTTGAAGATTTTATCTTGGAGATCGGGCTCTCCGTGCGCGGCATGGAGCAACAGGTGCGCGAATATCTCCTAGAGCTGCCCGTGCCGCAGATGCTGGCCAGCATGGTGCGCGGCGTCCGCAAGAGCGACCTTGGCAGCCGTGAGCCGGTTCATCTCGTGGACTATATTGACGATGCCTATCCGTTCTTCGTCGATCCCATGCCGAATCTCTACTTTACGCGCGATGCGTTCTTCATGGTGGCGGGCGGCGTGTGCGTCTCCAGCATGGCAAACGCCGTGCGCGCGCGGGAGACGCTTTTTGGGCAATACCTCTTTACCCATCATCCGCTCTACAAACGTACACCGATGCTGCATCATAGAACCGATCCGTTCTCCATCGAGGGCGGGGACGTGCTCGTGCTCTCACCGGAGACGGTCGCAATCGGCATCTCCCAGCGTACGGATCCGCACGCGGTGGAGGCGCTCGCGCAGCGACTGATATGCGAGGAAACGGGCATCCTTCGCGTGCTTGCCATCGATATCCCCAAGACGAGATCCTATATGCATCTCGATACGGTGATGACCATGGTGGACGCGGATAAATTTACGATTCATCCGTCGATTTTACCCGCGGTGCGTACGTTTTTACTCACAAAGAAAAACGGCGCGCTCGTGATCGAACCGCAGAAGCGGAAGCTTGCAGAGTCGCTGGCGGACGCGCTGCATGTGGACCGGGTGACGATGATTCATTGCGGCGGCGCGAGCGCAATCGACGCCGCGCGGGAGCAGTGGAACGACGGAACGAACACCCTCGCGGTTGCTCCCGGCGAAGTGATCGTCTTTTCGCGCAATTATGTGACCAACGGCATTCTTCGCGACAACGGGGTGATCGTGCACGAAATTCCTTCCGCAGAGCTTTCCCGCGGGCGCGGCGGGCCCAGATGCATGAGTATGCCGTTCTGGCGGGAGTAAATGATACTATCCATAAAATGACGGATGAGTATACCGCTGTGGCGGGAGTGAGCGCAACTGCCCACAAAATGGCAGATGAGTATGCCACTCTGACGGGAGTAAAAATAACAACTAAAACAGCATTTTTCTATGTGATAGAATAAGCATGGGCAGTTTTGAAAAAAGAGAGCCCAATTCAACAGAAAAAGGGTTTACCGCATGTATTGGTTCATTCGCATTTTGATCGCGCTTGTGTTCGCGTCTCCGTTTATCCTGGTCCCCGTGTTTCGGCATAAATTTCAAGAGCGAAGATCGTTTTTCATCGTCTCGGCGTGCGGCGCGGCGCTCGTTTTTGGCGTTCTGCTGTTTCAATGGCCGTTTGAGAACCGGTTCGGCGGTTTTGCGACGGCGGAGCAGGCGATCGAGTATCAATACGGCAAGGCCGATTTTCTGTATACTATCGAGGGCGAGAACAGCGCGTTCGTGCTGTCCAATCGCACCGGCGATTTGCTGCGGAAAGGGCAGGGACGCTTCTACCTGGTCAGCCCAATGTATACGAGCCGGGAGAATGCGCTCTCCGAATCCATTAGCGCCAGCATTCGCGGAGACCAGCGCACGCAGGAGCGCTTTGTGCAGGTGACCATGGCGCAAACGGATCGAAACCCGGCGACGATTATGGACAACAAAGAAACCGTATTTGAAACCGCGTTTACCTACAACGGGTTTACTTATTATGTGGGAACGTATCAGGAGGATGGACTGCCTTATACGCTTTACGTTGACGGGATCAAAGTAGATTTGATGAAACTGCGATAAAACATATTTTGGAGGACGGTTATGAATCTGCGCGGAAGAAGTTTTTTGACCCTGCTCGATTATTCCCCCGAAGAGATTCGCTATCTGCTCGACCTGAGCCATGCGCTCAAGCGTGAAAAGCGGGAGCGCGTATTTCCCGAGCGACTGAAGCACAGGAACATCGTTTTGATCTTTGACAAGACCAGCACGCGTACGCGCTGCGCGTTTGAGGTTGCGGCGCTGGACGAGGGCGCGCATGTCACGTACCTAAGCAACAGCCAGATGGGCAAAAAGGAATCGCTGGAAGACACGGCGAAGGTGCTCGGACGCTATTATGATGCGATCGAGTATCGCGGCTTTGCGCAGCAGATCGTCGAAGACCTCGCGCGCTTTTCCGGCGTGCCGGTTTGGAACGGGCTCACCGATACCGACCACCCGACGCAGATCCTCGCGGATTTCATGACCATTGAGGAGCACGCGAAAAAGCCGCTCGATCAGATCAAGCTCGTCTATGTGGGCGACGCGCGTAACAACATGGGCAATTCTCTGATGATCGGCAGCGCGAAGATGGGCATGACGTTTACCGCGATTGCGCCCAAGCAGCTCTGGCCGGATGAGGGCCTGACCCAACGCATGCGAGAGCTTTCCAAAACCACGGGCGCAAAGATTGAGTTTTCGGAATCTCTGGATGCGGTCGCCGGCGCGGACGCGGTGTATACGGACGTTTGGGTGTCCATGGGCGAAGAGGCGCAGTTTGCCGAGCGAATCAAACTGTTGGAGCCGTATCGCGTAACGATGGAATTGCTGAACAAGACGAAGAATCCGGATGTGCTGTTTCTGCATTGTCTGCCGAGTTTTCACGATCTGGAGACGGCTGTCGGCAGAGAGATCTTCGAAAAGTATGGGCTTCGCGAGATGGAAGCCAGCGACGAGGTGTTCCACTCGAAACACAGCGTTGTGTTTGACGAAGCGGAGAACCGCATGCATACGATCAAGGCGGTCATGGTCGCGACGCTGGGAGAGTAATTCTTAGATATATTATTTGAAAAAATATATGACAGTGGCATGTATACGATCAAGGCGGTCATTGTCGTAACGCTCGGAGAATAGTGGATTTTTGAAGTATGTTTTGCGGAATATGCAGATATATCGAATAAATCTGCAAAACAAGCAAAAATGCGATAGATATTATTGAAAGCAAAAAAAATATAAGGTATAATACCCGCATTACGTCTGGAAAAAACAAGACGATGCCGCTGATTCGGAGGAGCGACCGACGGCGGCGGAGAATCATACAAAACAAGTTTAAAGAGGGGAAGAAAACAATGGAAGACCGGTATCGTAACGACGTCGCTGTGCAGGTGCCGCGCGTATTACTGCCGAAAAAGGGCACGGATTATTACAAGTGGGCGGTTGTTGCCTGCGATCAGTACACATCCCAACCATCCTATTGGGAGGAGGCAAAACGCATCGTCGGCAAAGCGCCGTCTACGCTGGAGCTCATCCTGCCGGAAGCATATCTCGAAAAACCCGGCGAGGCGGAGCGCATTGCGAGCATCAAGTCTCATATGCGCGATTACCTCGACAAAGGTGTTCTCGAAGAAAAGCCGCAGGGCTTCGTTCTGGTCACCCGTACGGTGGACGGCGCGACCCGCACGGGTCTCGTCATGGCGTTGGATCTCGAAGCGTACGACTACTCCAAGGGTTCTACCACGCTGATCCGCGCGACGGAGGGAACGATTGTCTCTCGCATTCCGCCGCGGCTGAAGATTCGCGAAGGCGCGCCGATCGAGCTTCCGCACATCCTCGTGCTGATCGACGACCCGGACAAGACGGTCATCGAGCCGCTCGCGCTGAAGAAAGCGAAACTGGCGAAACTCTACGATACCGACCTCATGCTGGAGGGCGGCCATATCTCCGGCCATCTTGTGGATGGCGAGGACGATATCCTGGGCGTATTAAACGCGCTCAGCGTCCTGAAGGATGAAGAGCGTTTCTCCAAGAAGTATGGCGATCGCGCGCCGATGCTCTTTGCCATGGGCGACGGCAACCACAGCTTTGCAACCGCGAAAGCCAACTGGGAAAAGATCAAAGAGAGCCTGCCGGAGAGCGAGCGCGCGGATCATCCCGCCCGCTATGCGCTGGTCGAGGTGGAAAACGTACACGACGAAGGCATCGTTTTTGAGCCGATCCATCGCGTCGTGTTTGGCGCGAGCGGAAACCGCGCAATCGAGACCATCCTTCGCTGCCTGAAGTCGCAAAACGACTGCGCGCGCGTCGAGTTGGGCCGCATGCCCTGCGCACAGGGCGGAGACACGCACATCCTGCCCTTCATCACAGGTGAGGTGGAAGGCGCGTTTATCGTCAGTTGCCCGAAGTCCCAGCTTGCGGTGGGTACGCTGCAGGCCGCACTGGACGAAGCGATTCAGGATATCTGCGGCTGCGAAATTGACTATATTCACGGCGCGGACGTGGTAAAAGAGCTTTCAAAAAAAGGCGGTGCGATCGGCTTCCTGCTGCCCGCCATGCAAAAGAGCGAGTTTTTCTCCACCGTCATCTACGATGGCGCGCTGCCGAGAAAGACCTTCTCCATGGGCGAAGCGAACGAGAAGCGCTATTATCTCGAGTGCCGCTCGCTGGAAAAGAGATAAAGCTCTAAGCAAAGATTCGAACGGTACAGTTGGTATCTCACGGCGTCGCCGCAGGCGCGGCACAGCCGTATCATAGAACGGGGGAACACCAATGGCGGTCAAAACAGTCAAATTCGGCGGAACCAGCCTCTGCAACGCCGAGAACTTCACAAAGGTCAAGAATATCATTCTTGCCGACAAGGCGCGTAAGTACGTCGTACCCTCCGCGCCGGGCAAACGTTTCCCCGGCGACGAGAAAATCACCGACTTACTGTATCTTTGCTATGCAAAAAACTCCAACGGTCTTTCGTTTGACGACACGTATGAGCAGATTTCCGAGCGCTATGTTGGCATCGAAAAAGAGCTTGGCTTAAAGACCAATATCGCTCTGGAGCTTTCGGCAATCAAGAAAAATATCTTCTCCGGCGCGAGCGAGGACTATATCGCGAGTCGCGGAGAATACTTAAGCGGACTCCTGCTTGCGGATTTTCTGGGGTTTGATTTTTACGACGCGGCGGAGCTCATCAGCTTCCACGCGGACGGAACCTATGACGACGAGACCACGCAGAAGTGGACGCAGAAGCTCGCGGAGACGCAAAACGTCGTAGTCCCCGGCTTTTACGGCAGAAAACGCGACGGCAGCATCAAGACATTTTCCCGCGGCGGCAGCGACATCACGGGAGCAATCGTCGCGCGTGCGGTGCAGGCGGACGTCTACGAAAACTGGACCGACGTAAGCGGCTTTTTAATGGCGGACCCGCGCATTGTGGAAAACCCCAAGGTGATCTCCGTGGTCACGTATTCGGAACTGCGGGAGCTCAGCTACATGGGTGCGACCGTGCTGCACGAGGACTCCATTTTTCCCGTGCGCCGCGCGCAGATTCCGATCAATGTGCGCAACACAAACCGTCCCGAGGACGAAGGCACAATGGTCATTCCGGATGCGTTCCTCAAGTATTACAAGCGCGAAGGTGTGCTCACCGGCGTTGCGGGTCGCAAGGGCTTTACGGTCATCAGCGTGTATAAGGACAACATGCACAACGAGGTTGGCTTTGGCTATCGTTTGCTGCGCGTGCTGGATCGCTACAATATCTCGTTTGAGCATATCCCCAGCGGCATCGACACCATGAGCCTCGTGATTCAGGAAACCAAGCTCAAGGAGCATCTGGAGCAGGTGCTGCGTGAGATTCAGCGGGACTGCGAGCCGCAGAGCATCGAGGTGCATTCCAACATGGCGCTGGTCGCCACGGTCGGCAAGGGCATGATCCGCTCGCTCGGCGTTGCGGCGCGGCTCTTCGGCGCACTCTACGAAGCGGGTGTCAACGTCCGCATGATCGACCAGGGGTCTTCGGAGATGAATATCATCGTCGGCATCGAAAACGACGACCTCAACACCGCTGTCAAGGCCATCTATCACGCGTTCGCGTAAACAAGAATCCGAAACCATGCGAAGCTCCTCCGAACGGGGAGCTTTTTTATGCACAAATTTCAGTGGGTCTCCGTTTTGATTTTCGATGAAAAATAACAATACAAGCGTAGATGTTTATTATCGCGAGGATACTTGTACATACGGTTTTGCTGTGTTAGAGTGGTAAAAAAACAAGCGGGAGGCCGCATGCATTTCCGAAGAAGTATTCTCGTGTTGCTGATGGTAGTGGTCAGCCTTTTTTCTTTGAGCGGCTGCGCAGGCATGATGCGTTTTGTCTTAACGCCGACCCCCACGCCAACCATAGCGCCAACACCCGAACCAACACCCGTACCTACGCCTGTGCCAACCCCGTCGCCGACGCCCGCGCCGGATATTAACGCGTTTCGTGTTGGATTCGGCGACCAAACCGGCTATTTCAGCAGGTTTTTTGACTTTGGATTCAATATTCCAGACGGCTGGTATTATTATAACCGTTCCGATATCGACCAACTGAACACGATTCAAACGCTTAGCACCGATAGGGAATCGTACTTTCAAGAGTACATTACTCGCTTGAAGAAGGGTGAAGTCCTCTACGACTATGTCGCGTATCGTGACAAGGCAAACGAGCTTATACTCGTGTATATGAAAGATTACTCGAAGTCAGATGAGCGTGACATCTCCACGCAGGAAGTGCTGGATTATTTCGCAGAGTCGTTTTTTGACAGAGATGATGATGGAATACACGATGCCTTGAATATTCGCAGCGAAACAGTCTGGCTGAACAAGACCGAGTATCCGCTCTACTTCTTTGAGCAAAAGATGGATGACGCTTACAGCTACAGCGCGATGATGGTCGTTCAGCAAGGTACCGCCTTTGCTATCGTGCTGATCAACTGCCCGGATCAGGCGATGACGGAAGAGGTTGTTTACAGTATTTACCCCGCACATATCAAGATTAAATAGAAAAGCGGGGTTTTCGTTGATCGCTTACGTATCATGCGCAGGAGGAACCATGCGAAAAACAATTCGAACGATCTTGGTGCGCTTACTTGTGCCTTGCGCACTGCTGCTTTCTTTGACCGGTTGCGCCGGTATGATGCGGTATGTACTGACACCAACACCTACGCCGACCGTAGCACCGACACCGGAACCAACGCCAGTGCCTACGCCGAAGCGCACGCCGAAGCCAACGTCAACACCCACGCCGAGTCCGACGCCGGAGGCAATACCACAAGCCAATCTCGATTCGTTTGTCAACGGGGAAAGTAAATCCCACAGCTATCGCAGCAGATTCTTCCGGTTCGGTTTCTATGTTCCGTCCGACTGGTTTGTCTATAACCGCACATTGATCAACGAAATCAACGAGATTGACCTTGAGATCAAAGATCCGGAGGAGATCCGGCTGGAAACCATCAAGCGTATCAAGACGGACATGACAGTTGCGGATTTCATCTCGTTTTATAACAATACAGGAGGACATGTCTTCGTGTTTGTGCTGGACACAAGCGATTTTATTGATCCACTGGATACCGAAAAGAAAGCGCTGGATTACTTTGAGGATAAGATGGTTTCTCCAACCAGCACATCAACCAGGGGAAATCTGGAAAAGATGGTTATCAATCTCGGAGGCGTGGATCATCCGGTCTTCCGTTATGACGTTTTCGTCGGGAAAGAGAAGCGGCTGGGCGCTACGCTTGCGATCATGCGCGGACCGGTCTTCGCAATCGTACAGATAGAGGTGCCCGAGGAAAAAGACATGCAGCATATCTTTCGTTCTTTTTACTCGTTGGATTAGCGCGTTCATAGGAAGGAAAGGGAACTTGATTGGGTGCGCATTGACAATCCCGCCATGCGGGACTAGAATGAGCTCGAATCCAAACAAAAAAATCTAACCGAAACGGAAGTGACGAATCGTGTCCTATCATGGTGCCCGATCCGGCGCGCCGGTCGACTGGAGCGACCCCGAAC
Source organism: Christensenellaceae bacterium (assembly GCA_963665375.2). Lineage (GTDB taxonomy): Bacteria > Bacillota > Clostridia > Christensenellales > CAG-138 > UBA7703. The sequence goes on along the minus strand of CAXXUL010000004.1, from coordinate 20,666 downwards.
AGGCCGCGGCGCAGACGAAGATTGACGTGCTTCGCAACATGGTTCCCCATAACCCCATGTCGTATTCGGAAAAAGAGGAGCAGGTTCGCCGCCACCTCGCGCAGGAGCTGCACCAGGCGGAGAGAAATACGACCGGAAAGGTCAAAGAACCGCATAAAAACTGGGATATTTAGGATTTTGTTCAACAAAAAGACGCTTCCCGTGCGGGAGCGTCTTTGTTTTGGAATGGTTTACTTCACAAACGACGGAACGAGCGCTTCCAGAATCCTGACGACCTTTTCCATCGCCTCGGTGGTGATGAACTCATACCGCCCGTGGAAGTTATGTCCGCCGGTGCAGAGGTTCGGGCAGGGCAGACCCATGTAACTTAAGCGCGAGCCGTCCGTGCCGCCGCGAATGGGCGCGCAATATGGCGTGATACCGACCGCTTCCATCGCGTGCTGCGCTTGCTCCACGATCTCCATCGGCACTTTGGACTTCATGTTGTAGTACGTGTCCTCCAGCTTGAGCGAAACGGCGCCGGCGCCGTATTTGCCGTTCATGTAGGCGCAAGCCTGTTCCATCAACGTCTTTTTCTGCTGGAATTTCTCCGCGTCGTGATCTCGCAGAATGTAGTACATGTATGCGTGATCGACGCAGCCTTCCAGCTTGTCGAGATGGAAGAATCCTTCGTATTCATCCGTGCAGGCTGGGTTCTCAAAGCGCGGAAGGAGTTCGTGCAGCTCCATCGCCACGAGTGACGCGTTGACCATGCGCCTTCTCGCGCTGCCGGTGTGTACGCTGACGCCGCGAATGTGGATCTCCGCGCTCGCGGCGTTGAAGCACTCATAGTTGATCTCACCCAGCGTGCCGCCGTCGACGGTGTAGCCAAAATCCGCGCCAAACGTGGCTACGTCGAATAAATCCACTCCGCGCCCAACCTCTTCGTCCGGCGTGAAGCCGATGCGGATTTTGCCGTGCTCCGGCGCGTTTGCGGCTAGCATATGCTCGGCAAACGTCATGATCTCGGCAACGCCCGACTTATCGTCCGCGCCCAGCAGCGTGGTGCCGTTTGTGCAGATGATCTCTTCTCCGAGGTGCTCCAGCAGCGAAGGAGAAGCCTTGGGTGAGAGCGTATAGCCGTTGCCCATGTCGATGTCGCCGCCGTCATAGTTGGGCGTGAGCTTGGGCTTTACGTTTGCGCCGGTGACCGCGTCCACGGTGTCCACGTGCGCAAGCAGGCCGACGACGGGCGCGCTCTTTTTCGTGTTCGCGGGAATCGTCGCGGTCACGTAGCCGTGCGGGTCGAGATGAACGTCGCTGGCGCCGATGGCGATGAGCTCGTCGCGCAGCAGACGGCAGAGGTCGAGTTGCTTGTCGGTGCTGGGGATTTTGTCCACGTGGTGCTGGGACTGGGTGTCGATCTTTACATACCGCAAAAAGCGGTCTTTGACGGATTCCATGTTTCTATCTTCCTCGATTTCTTCGATGATTGGCAGTATGAGCATAACACGCGTGCCATTTGCTGGCAAGCACGGGAAGGGCATTCTCCAAAATCGGAAAAGGCGTTTCCTTTTCGGGGAAACGCCTCTCAGGTCGTTCTTGTAAACTCTGATTCCGATTATATCCGAGAACGGAATAAGGGGAATTCGTTAGCGCTTGTGGTTCTGGAAGCAGTTGCTGCAGTAGACGGGACGGTCATTTCTGGGTTGGAACGGGATCTTGGTGGGCGCCCCGCACTCCGCGCAGACCGCATCGAACATTTCGCGATCGTTGCTGCGCGTTGTCTTGCGGCTGGAGCGGCAGTCCTTGCAGCGGACAGGCTCATTCTGGAACCCTTTCTCCGCGTAAAACTCCTGCTCGCCGGCCGTAAAGACGAATTCCTTACCGCAATCCTTGCATACCAGTGTTTTGTCTTGGAACATTTGGATTTTCCCCTTTTCGGTTCGTGAAAATTTTTGATACCCGAGTGCCGGCTGACCTGGTTTTTGCCCCCACACCCGCCAACTGGAAGTGTCGCTACCCGGCGATGTGCCTCTCACTACTGCCTCTCTCGAAATGCATGTGTTAGATGTGCTTCGGTTGGACTTACTTCTAGACCGCACCATGCTCACGGGGCTTTGCCCGCTTACGTGGATCGTTTTGCCTGCGACTGGCTTCGATTTTCAACCACAGACCCGATACGCGGATACCAAAGTTAGTATAGTACACTCAAACAACAAATTGCAATGTATTTTTTCGTATAAAATGTCCGAACAAATCCAATGGTTGGGCGTTTTTCCTGTTTTTTATGCGCGTATTTGAGCTCTTTATGCTATATAAAAAAGGAGCACTCTACCATATTTAGTGCTCCTTTTCGATCAAAACGCCTTATCTATGGGCGGGTTCGTCCTCGCTGTATTGCGCGCGCGGGCCGCCGACATACTTGGGTCTGGTCTTTGCTAAAATGAACGAAGCTTCGCCGATCTTGCGCTGGTCGATGTGGACCGGCACCACGACGGGATGCAGGTGCATGCCGATCAGCGTGCCGCCGATGTCCATGCCGAGCGCCGCTTTGCCGTCCACGTTTTCCACCATGACCCGATCGGGAATGCGATTATATGCCTCCGTTGCGAAGGCGCCACCCGCGTGCAGCCAGGGCCGCACCCATACTTCCTGCAGGCGATACTGCTCCATGCAAGCACGGCTCGTGCAGATGGCGCGGTTGATGTGCTCGCAGCCCTGCACGGCCAAATATAACCCCGTCTCGGTCACCTTTGGCAAGATCGCGTCCATCACGGCTTTTGCTGCCTCTTCACTGGAGGCGGAGCCGATGCGCTTGCCTACGATTTCGCTCGTCGAGCAGCCGATGATGAATATATCGCCCTTGCGATAGTCCGCGCTCGCGAGCAGATGATCGACGGCCTCCGCCGCCTGACGGGTTAGTTCACTGTAATCCATGTTCTCTTCACCTCTGTGGTTTGCTTGTAAGTCGTGCGCAATTTACGCATACCTGCTACAGAAACACAGTATAGCACAATATGCGTGATTTCTCCGCGCATTTTTCACGGAAAATGCGTGAAACTTGTATGTTATACTGGTGTCATGAACTGGATTGAACCCTTGATGGGTTGGTATCAAAACAATGCGCGGGATTTGCCCTGGCGCAGAACACAGGACGGCTACGCGGTCTGGGTCAGCGAGATCATGCTGCAGCAGACGCGTGTTGCCGCTGTGATTCCGTATTACGAGCGGTTCTTGCGCGAGCTGCCGGATATCGCCTCGTTGGAACAGGTGGACGACGACCGTTTGCACAAGCTCTGGGAGGGCTTGGGCTACTATAGCCGCGCGCGCAATCTCAAGCGCGCCGCGGGAGAGATTGTCTCGCACTTCGGCGGCAGTATGCCGCATAACTACGATGCGCTTCTCACCTTGCCCGGCATCGGCGAATATACCGCAGGCGCGATTGCGTCCATCGCGTTTGGCGAAGCGATGCCCGCCGTGGATGGAAACGTGCTGCGCGTCTACGCGCGGCTCTTTGGCGTAGAGAAGGACATCCGCGATCTTGCGTTTAAAAAAGAGGTACGCGCGTTTCTTTTGCCGCTCATTCCTGCGGATCATCCCGGCGCGTTCAACGCGGCGCTGATGGAGCTGGGCGCGACGGTGTGCCTGCCAAACGGTCAGCCGAAATGCGGCGAGTGCCCCGTGCGGGACTGTTGTGTTGCCTATCGCGAAAATCGGACGGCGGAGCTGCCCGTGCTCTCCGCGAAGAAGGCGAGGCGGACGGAGCGAAAGACCGTCTTCGCGCTGACGCTGAATGGCGGACTGATCGGGTTCCGCCGACCCGACAGCGGACTGCTCGCGGGATTGTGGCAACTGCCGGAAGCGGCGGGGGAATTGTCGGACGCACAATGCGCCGCATGGCTCGGCGACCACGGCATCAACCCCGTTGGGGAACTACGCTTCTACGAGCGCAAGCATATCTTTACCCATATCGAGTGGCACATGCGCGTTTGCGCGGCGGAGGTTTCGGTAAACGTTCTGCCACAAGGCTGGATCATGCTGGACGAATCTCATGCGCTCCCGACGGCGTATCGGGTGTGCTTATAACAAAAGAATCGCAAAAAAATAACGGCGCTTGCCGTTATTTTAATGCGTTAGAGTTGCCGTCTGCCTTCCATCGCCTTTGCCAGCGTGACCTCGTCCGTGTACTCAAGGTTGCCGCCGATGGGAATGCCGTGCGCGATGCGCGTGCAGTTGACTCCCATGGGCTTTAGTAGCCGCGCGATGTAGCTGGCTGTCGCTTCACCTTCCACGTCCGGATTGGTCGCGAGGATGACTTCCTTCACGCCGCCCGCCTTGACGCGTTCGACTAGCTCGTTGATGCGGATGTCGTTGGGGCCTATACCGTCCACGGGGGAAAGCACACCGTGCAGTACGTGATATTTTCCGTGAAACTCGCGCGTGCGCTCCATGGCGATGACGTCCTTCGCGTCGCAAACCACGCACAGGATACTGCCGTCGCGGCTCGTGTCCGAGCAGATACCGCAGGGGGAAACATCCGTATACGTACCGCAGATCGGGCAGTCCACGACCTTTTCGCGCGCGGCGATGATCGCGGCTGCGAGTTCCTGCGCCTGCGAAAGTGGCAGATCGAGAATATGGTAAGCAAGCCTTTGCGCGGTCTTCTGCCCGATACCGGGCAGGCGCGAAAGCTGTGTGGTCAGCCGGACGATGGGTTCAATGGTGAGCATACTTACAGGCCGAGCCCCAGTCCGCCCGTAATCTTGCCGATTTCGTCCTCAACGGTCTTGGTCGCCGTGCGGAGCGCCTCGTTGACCGCGGTGAGTACGAGGTCTTGCAGCATCTCGACATCGTCTGGATCGACGCACGCGGGATTGATGACGATGCTCTTCACGTCCTTGTTGCCGGTGACGGTAACGGTCACCATGCCACCGCCGCTGCTTGCGGAAAACTCGCGCTCATTGAGCTCCGCTTGCGCGCGGGCTACGTCCTGCTGCATCTTCTGGGCCTTCATCATCAGCTGCTGCATGTTGCCGCCGCCCATACCGCCCATTCCACCGGGAAATCCGCCTTTTGCCATAAAAAAGTTCCTCCTGAAGATATCTTTCGTTTGTTATTGAATGATTATTGTATCGTGAGTTTGTCCCCGAACAGCGCCTTGGCGAGCTCTTCCGCCTGACCGCTGGCGGGGGCTGCTTTTGTTGTCGTGATCACGAGTTTGGCGTCCGGCTTCACCGCTTGCAGCGCGCGCTGCGTCGGCTCAAAATTGATCGGCGCGGAGAGGCTCTTGTGCTTCATCTCCTGCGCTTCGGTGAATCCGACCGTCAGCGTGTTGTGTTCAAAGTGGATCGCGACCGCTTCTCTTGCCAGCGCCTGTACAAACATATTGGGAATGTTCGCGATCGCCTCGCGCCAGATCACCGCGGGATCACCGGATGCGCTTGCCGTGTCCGCGGCTTTTTGCGCTGCCGCGTGAGCTTCCTGTCTGGATTCATGCTTTGGCGCGGGTGCGGGTTTTGCCGCGGGCTTCGGGGCAGGCTCCTGCGCAGGCGGCGCGTACGCCTCGCTTGGCTGCCAATCCTCCGGCGGAGGTGTCAAGTCTGCCCATGGCGCCTCGTCCTGCTTTGGTGCGGGAGTTGTGACCGTTGGTTCTGCTTTGGGTGCGGCAGGTGCCGTAGGCACATCGGTTTTTATTTTCGGCGTAGGTACCTGTGCGGGGATGCCTTCTTTCATTTGCGCTTCCAGGCGGTCAAGCCGGGATTCGATATTCGCGAGAGAAACCGAGTCTTCCGGTCGGCAGATGTGGATCAGCGCGCTTTCTAACAGCGCGCGCGGAGACGGCAGATAGCGCATGTCGTTCTGCGCGGCGATCAAGCGATCCACCGCGAGCATCAGCCGCGCTTCGGAGGTGTTCTTTGCCTGCTCCAGATAGCGCGTCATCTCGTCCTCGGTGCAATCTAATAAATCCTCGCACCTGCCGCAGGTTTTGCTCAGTAGCAGCGCGCGAAAATGCGCCGCAAGATCCGCGGCAAAGACGGAAAGATCGCGTCCCGCCTGCATGATGCTGTCGAGCTTTCGCAGCGCTTCCGGCGCGTTGGAGGCGAGCAACGCCTGAGACATATCGAATAAAAACGCGTCCTCCATGCTGCCCAGCACGTCGTAAACGTTTTTGGTGGTGACGTTGTCTCCGCAAAAGGCGAGACACTGGTCGGCGAGCGAGAGCGCGTCGCGCATGCCGCCTTGCGCCGCGCGGGCAATCAGCGAGAGTCCGCCGTCTTCGATAGAAGCGCCGGCTTTTTTTAGAACGCTTTTGAGCGTTTGCTTGATGTCCGTAATCGACAGCCGGTGAAAATCGAACCGCTGACAGCGAGAGATAATCGTCGCGGGCAGCTTTTGCGGCTCTGTTGTGGCGAGAATGAAGAGAATGTGCTCCGGCGGCTCTTCCAGCGTCTTTAACAGCGCGTTGAACGCAGGTCCCGAGAGCATATGGACTTCGTCGATGATAAACACACGGCGGCGCAGCTTCAGCGGCGCGTACTGCGCGTTTTCGATGAGGTCGCGTACGTCGTTGACGCTGTTGTTGCTCGCGGCATCGATTTCGGTGATGTCGGAGGCGCTTTCATTTGCTGTGATCAGGCACGCTTCACATTTGCCGCAGGGTTCGCCGTCCTCGGGACTGAGGCAGTTGACCGCGCGCGCGAGGATTCGCGCGGACGTGGTCTTGCCCGTGCCGCGCGTGCCGCAGAAGAGATAGGCGTGCGCCGGTCGATCCGACGCCACCTGATTTTTCAGCGTGGTGGTAATGTGCTCCTGCCCGATGACTTCGGCAAAGCGGGCGGGGCGATATTGGCGATAGAGCGCGCGGTAGGCCATGAAACAGTTCCTTTTTTCATTCGATTTCGATGCGTAAAATTCGCTTGAGCAAACGATATGGAAAGCGTGGTTTGCTGGCGAAGAACGATTGATTCTTACCCATCATGATACCATATTTTGTAGTTGTGCAAAAGCATGAATCACAAGCGCGGCAAAATCGCGCCGATTTACGCGTCATACCGCATTCGTTCACGCTTTCTTTCGTTGACCGGGCCACTTGTGTGCGTTAAAATGAAAGGCGTGAAACGAATGAACAAAAATTTAAGTTATACCCCGAAACGCAGGGTGAATCTGGACGCGACGAGCTATGGGCCGCTCATCAAGCTCATCATCGCGCTTTGCGTGCTGGCTGTGATCGTGCTGCTCGCGGTGTTTGTCGTGATGCCGCTTGTCAACGCACGGATTCAATCCGGCGCGCCGCTCTTTGGCGCCGCGACCCCCGTTTCGGAGCCGGTGAAGCAGACCGCCTCTCCGCTGAACCCGATTTTGACCAATAAGGTGAAGACCGTGCAGTTTGGAGAAGGGTACGGGTTGCCGACCGCGGTGGTCGATCCAAGCGTGTTTGAAGGCGAGATCCTCTTTGCCACGGGCGCGAGCGAAAACACCTGCGACAGGCTAGTTCGCTTAAACCCCGAGACGGGCGCTTTTATCAACATTGCCATCACGCGCATCAATGACACGATTCGCTACCCTGTTGAAGATGAGAACGTAATTTTGTATGCCGACTGCAAGACGGCGGGCGGCGGAAGCATCGTTCGTCTCGACAAGACGACAGGAGAGACTGCCGTACTGGCGGAGTTTGCGCTGGGCACGCCGAAGCTGTTATTTGAGTCGCCCTACGCGGTTTGGTCGGAGCGCACGCAGGACGCAACCGCAAAGGTGATGGTCTGCGACGTAACGAGCGGAGAACTCTTGACGCTCGCGGTGCTCAATAGCGACGCATATGCCGAGAGCGCGCCTTCGATCAAGAGCGGTCAAGTGATCTATGCGGACACGGACACGAGAATCACCGGAAACAGCCTGATTCGCACGGTGCTGCTTTCCGACAACAGCCGCTGGGACTTCTCGGCGGGCAGCTTTGTGCACGATCCTAAGAGCGCGGGCGACCGCTGGGCTTACCTGAGCGGAAACCATGACGAGGACAGCGATCTTTACGTCAGCGTCGGTGGTGGCGCACCCAAACGCGTTGCCAGCGGGGTGATCGACTTTGACATCACGCACAGTTGCGTGGTATTCAGCCGCGACGAAACGGTGTATGCTTACGTCTTTGCGGAAGATAAAACCTATCTCATCAGCGAGACGGGAACCAATGCACAGTTCGTCATGGCGGGCGAAGACTACGCCCTCTGGCGCGATATGAGCGATCCAGCACAGATCCTTTGGAAATACATCCAGGTGAACGGCTGATATGGCAAATAAAGATCACGTCACCTATATCTGCGGCGAGTGCGGCTATGAGTCCGCCAAGTGGATGGGCAAATGCCCGCAATGCGACAGCTGGAATACCATGACCGAGTTTGCCGAGGTCAAGGTCAAAAGCGGCACGCCCGCCGGAACCGCCGTTTCGCAAAAGCTCAGCAAGGTGGTTTCCTTGCCGCAAAAGCGCATCTCCGCGGGCATGGGCGAGCTTAACCGCGTGCTCGGCGGCGGACTCATCCGCGGCATGGTGGTATTGCTCGGCGGCGACCCGGGTATCGGAAAATCGACGCTTCTGTTGCAGGCGGCGGATACGCTCGCCGGCGAGAGCGTCGTTTTATATGTTTCCGGCGAAGAGAGCGCGTCTCAGATCAAGATGCGCGCCGACCGCCTCGGTATGAAAAACGACATCGACGTACTTTGCGAAACCGATCTCGATCAAATCATCGACGAGGCGACCAATACCCGCTGCAACGTGCTGATCGTGGATTCGATTCAAACGATCATTTCGGAGGAGAGCGCGGGCGCACCCGCGAGTGTGAGTCAAGTGCGCGCGGCGACGGCGCGGCTTACGCGATATGCCAAGGAAACGGGCGTAATTGTATTGATCGTAGGTCACGTCACCAAGGACGGAAACATCGCGGGACCGCGCGTGCTGGAGCACATCGTGGACACCGTTTTGTATTTTGAAGGAGATCGGCACGAGGGGTTGCGGCTCCTGCGCGCGGTGAAGAACCGCTTTGGCTCCACCAACGAAGTCGGCGTATTCGAGATGGGTGATGGCGGAATGCGGGAGGTAGCCGATCCTTCGCGCTTGTTCCTTTCAGGCGAAAGCGCGCCCGGCTGCTGCGTTACCTGCGCGATGGAGGGCACGCGCCCGATTTTGGCGGAGGTGCAGTCGCTTCTCACCGACAATGCGTTTGGCAATCCGCGCCGCACGAGTGCGGGCGTGGACACGGGGCGGCTGAGTCTGCTGCTCGCCGTGCTGGAAAAGAAGGCGCATCTGCGGCTTTCGACCAAAGACGTTTACCTCAACGTCGTCGGCGGACTCAAACTGGACGAGCGGAGCACCGACCTTGCGGTCGCACTGTGCGTCGCTTCCGCAATGATGGATCTGCCGTTGCCAATGAGAACCGCGGCGCTGGGTGAGGTTGGCTTGACTGGAGAAGTGCGCGCGCTGAGCCGGATCGAGACGCGGCTCAACGAGTGCGTTCGGCTGGGATATGACACGGTTCTGCTGCCCAAAACCGCCAAGGCACCGAAGATTGCGGGGCTCAAACTCGTGCCCGTCGCGACCATCGGCGAGGCGATCGCCTATTGCTACGAAAAGAAACCTGTGGTATAATCACCATCGCGCCTTTGCGGGGATTTTCCCGATTTCGCGCGCGTTTTTCAAAAGAAACATACCGTTTGTGCCCGTAGCTCAGCTGGATAGAGTATCAGACTCCGACTCCGCTGGTTAAAGGCACGAAAATGACAACCAAATACTTGTGCCTGTAGCTCAGCTGGATAGAGCGTTGGACTCCGACTCCAAAGGCCAGAGGTTCGAATCCTCCCAGGCACGCCAAAAACCCCCTAAATAGGCGACTTTTTAGGGGGGTTCATTTTAGCCCATTTTCTAAAACGTGCGACAATGCGACAAATCCGGAAAAAGCGTTATTCAAGGTAGATAGAGAAAGGCCTGCGAGTTGGTGATCTCGTAGGCCGATTTTTGTTTTTGTCGCATTTTTGACGCACAAGGGAGTTGAGAATTTATACTATATAAAGCGCAAAAAAGGATTTGACTCGTGTCGACAATTGACAAAAGGAAAACCAACGACCTCCGAGTTATGAGTGCGTGCTTATGCGAAATACCATTATTATTATGCAATAATAACCTAAGATAATTGCCAATCTTTGCGGATAATCAAAAATGTATTACTGATTATTATGAACGATTACAAACCACTATTGATGGTAATAAACATCAAATAAACATGAGGCAGTAAGTTTAGTGTCGTAACTGAATCAATTCCTGCTCTTTGATAGTATCGCTATTTCTCTCATAGTTGGACCCTGTTGTGTTGATTCGCTTCGCTTAGTGGCCAAAGGCTGAGGTGGTCGGATCATACTCTTAGATGATTCCGCTTCCACGTGTGCAGAGGTTGAATAGTTTAACAATCGTGTCTTCTGTTCTTCACTGAATGTTCTTCTTGCTTGCTCTTCACTCATAGTTTTTTCTTTGGGGATACAACACCTGGTGCTCCATCTCAATTCCACATTTTCAAGCCGAAGCGCCTTTAGCTCCTCTTCCATTGTGGCCATTGGCGTTTCTCGCCTGATGCTGTGTATTTCTTGCGTCAGTTGTATAGCAAGTTGTCTGTTATGCCGAGATCATCTGCGATTGCGCGCACTGGCTTTGGAATTGCATAACTCAGCATAATCGCATTTTTCTTGAATTCGTCATCGTATTGCGTTCGTTGTTTCAGCATATTTCTTTTCCTCCTAATCTCTATTTTACTCTGCTACCATACTGTCCGAAGTTTTAACACACCCCCTTACGATAGCCCATGCAGAAAAATATTCGCGATACCTTTGGAATATGTCTCGATACTCGATGATTTATGATTTTTCAATATCTTCTCCTCTACTACATAAGAAAAAAGCGTATTAAGAAAAAGGTCGGCAGCCTGCTCAATATTGGTCTGCCGTATTACGCCCTTTTCCGACATGATGTGCAGGTAATCAGCGAGACTCGAATGGGCAATATTGATGCATTTGTTAATGATATCCGAATATTTTCGTGGAATCTTGTTTGAAGCATTCAACCTCATTTTTATCAGATTGATACGGTTTGGTTCGATCAACATTCGTATATATTGCATTGCCAAGTCACACAGTACTTGCTCGATATCCTTATCTGGGTCTAGGCAAACCTTGAAATCAATAATAGTGCTGGTTTCCAAAACGATAGCTGAAAACAGCTCTTCCTTACTTGTGAAATAACGATAGAGCGTAGCCTTAGAGAAGCCACACAACTGCGAAATATTATCCATAGTTGTGTCGGTATAACCATTTTCTGCAAAATGTTTAGAAGCCTTGATTAATATTTTATGTCTGGTTGCATCAAATGAAGGATGAATTTTCTTTAATTCCGGCTGCTTAAGGCTTTCAAATAGTTCCTTTTTACTTTTATAGTATTTATAAATTGTACCAACCGAAACGCCCGATTCTTCGGCGATATCGAGTATTTTTGTTTCCGCATATCCATTTCTGCTAAAGGCCGAAACGGCGGCTACTTGAATATCTTTCTTTTTATTCACGAACTTTGCTCCTCAACGCACAGTATACTGATCAGTTTCCCAAAATTATATTATTTATACAGCAGGACTGTCAAGACACTCTAAATCTCGAAATGCTTTGCTTTCACTTCCTGCTTGGCATTTCGCTTGAAAAGCTATTGCTAGAATGAACATCGTTTTTTCTCATTCAGTTAGGACTACTATTTGGGTGACACCTCAAATATCGATATTTCTCATTCAAAGAGGGTTACAATTTGTGGGACACTTCACAATCTATATTCGCTTGGCATTTGATATTTTATTGTGCTTGGCTCATTTTAGCCTAGTAATATCTATGAGTCGCTTCTTTAATACTTTGATTTTAAGCTCAATGACAAATACCTTTACGCCCAAAATATCAATAAGAAAAAGAAAGTACTTGACAAAAGATTATGACCGAATAATAATGAATATAAACCGACCAGTCAGTAATGATACATTATATTTAAGGAAGGATAATGCAATGAATCAGATTATTAAGATTGCCATCATTGGATGTGGCGGAATTGCTAATGGAAAACATATGCCGGCACTGTCAAAGCTGAAGGATAAAGTGGAGCTGGCAGCGTTCTGCGACATTATTGAAGAGAAAGCAATCAAAGCGGCAAAAGAATATGGGACAGAAGATGCGAAGGTATATACCGATTATCAAGAGCTGCTAAAAGACGAGTCTATTCGCGTGGTGCATGTATGCACCCCCAACTCGTCCCACCGCATGATCACTGTTGCGGCATTGGAAGCCGGTAAACACGTAATGTGTGAGAAACCCATGGCGGCCACCTCCGCAGATGCAAAGGCAATGCTTGACGCGGCCCAAAAAAGCGGCAAGTTGCTGACCATTGGATATCAGAATCGTTTCAGGCAGGACTCTCAAATGATGTATGCAGCTTGCCGGAACGGAGAGCTTGGCGAAATGTACTTTGCAAAGGCTCATGCGCTCAGGCGTCGGGCTGTGCCTACTTGGGGAGTATTTATGGATAAAGAAAAGCAAGGAGGCGGTCCGCTAATTGATATTGGTACGCATGCATTGGATCTTACCCTTTGGGCAATGGACAATTATAAACCCAGGATGGTAACTGGAGTAACATTTAACAAAATGAAGGATAATTATCAAGGGAATGTGTTTGGTCCATGGGATCCTAAGGCGTTTGATGTGGAAGACTCTGCTTTTGGGTTTATTCAAATGGAAAACGGAGCAACCATATTCCTAGAGGCAAGCTGGGCTATTAACCTGACGGATTATCGTGAGGCAAAATGCAGCATAGCAGGAACAAAAGGCGGTATAGAAATGTTCGGGCGTGGCGGTGCAGGCGGCGCATTGGGGGAAAACGCTTTGGTGCTGAACGGAGAAAAATACGGAAGATTGGTGGAGACAAAACCACAGATCATCTCCGGCGTAGCGTATTTTGATAGCGCCAGGGAAACAGAGGCGGATATAGAAGCAAGGCAGTGGGTGAACGCAGTGATGAACGGTACGGAGCCAACTGTCAAACCTGAGCAAGCGTACGTTGTTACTCAAATTCTTGAGGCTATATATCAATCAGCTGCTAGTGGTAACCCGGTACTTTTTAAATAGAAATTTAAATCTACTTGTATACTATGAAAAATTAGTAATATTGCTGGTACATTCTGATAAAAGATGTGCCTGCAGGGAGGAATGTATTATGTCCAATCACAAAATTAAACGCTGCGTTTCCCTCTATAGCTTTCAGGACGAGATGATGCGCGGTGTGCTGACACTGGAAGGGTGCCTTGCAAAACTGAATGAATTCGGAGCAGAGGGCGTTGAGATTCTTGGTGACGCCGTTTTTCCAGGATTTCCCAGGCTTTCCAACACCACATTACACAATTGGAGAGAGATGCTCGAGAGATATAATTTAACCCCTGTATGCCACGACATGTTCCTGGACATCCGCATCAATGGGAAACGCGAAATGTCGCTGGAAGAACAAACGGACTCTCTGATACGGGATATTATATACGCGCGCAAATTAGGCATGCAGATGATTCGGGTTATTGCGAATACGCCCGTCCCAGTTATGGAGAAGGCTGCCCCATATGCGGAAAAATTCAACGTTAAGCTAGGGCTGGAAGTGCATAGCCCATGGAATTTTGAGTCCGATCATGTGCAGCAGCTTTTGGAAGTCATCCACCGTATAGATAATGGTTATTTAGGCTTTATTCCAGACTGCGGTCTTTTCTTCAAGAGGTTTCCCAGGATTGTAATTGAAAACGCACGTCTGAAAGGCATTGACGAAAAATTCATCAATTATATGGTTAATCTGTTTGAAACGGGACAGCTGAAGGGCATGAAGAATAGTCAGGATATCATGAACTTCATGAACCGCTTATTTCAGGAAGTGAATGGCATGGGAGGAGGCAAACAGGTGATGGAAGCGTTTGGAACGCTGCTAGGATATACCTGGAACGACCCAACCTGTATGCTTTCATACATGCCTTATATCTTTCATGTTCATGCAAAATTTCTTGAAATGACCGATGAAGGAATTGAGTATAGCATCCCATATGATCAAGTGATCGACGTGCTAAAAGAAGGTGGATATAGTGGATATCTATCCAGTGAGTATGAAGGTGGGATTTATTCCCAATTAAAGGGAGATGTGGACGGAATTGGGCAGGTGCGCAAGCAGCAGGCTATGATCAAGCGGCTGCTTCAAGAGTAAGGACGAAGGGAGAAATGATATGATACTAGATAGATTTCTGATTGCCGAAGAAGGGCTGAGAAACATCTCGAAATGCGGCAAACCCATCGGCTTTGAACTTAAAGTGAATCTTTGCTATTACCACGGCATCTTTCTTTCACTGCTGGAGTGGATTGAGATAGTCGTAGATGGGGAAAAATTCACAACAAAAGACATGCTTTTTACCGTCCATGATTACACATTTGATTTTGATGAAATGCCTTTTATTCGTGATGAAAGATGGGAATTTGGCGAGCAAGCTACACTCACGATCGTAAAAGACGGGGGCCTTGCATCCGGCAAACACAAAGTAGAAGCTGCACAGCAGCTAAATATTTCTTATATGCCTATGGGAATATTAACAAAAGATAGAAAAGTGTTAGAACTCCAAAGCTGACATCATAACTTGTTCGTGATATCAAGATATGGATAACTATCGTTCTTAATCCGAAAAATATTGTAATATAAGGAGATAATCATATGGAAAACAATACTGTTATCGAAAAGAATATGGTTCCACTGAAAGAAAAACTAGCCTATGGATTAGGTGATACCGCGACAAATCTTATATATATGATGATTACAATGTATTTGATGTATTTCTATACCGATGTCTTTGGTCTTGCCGCAGGTGTTGTTTCAATTCTATTTATCATCGGACGTGTGTGGGATGCAGTAAACGATCCGATCATGGGTTTAATTGCAGACAGAACTCATACAAAATGGGGGTCTTACCGTCCCTATCTTCTTTGGATGGCCTTGCCAACAGCCATATTTGCAGTCTTACTTTTTTTTACGCCCAACTTTACCTTAACTGGAAAAATCATATATGCATATATCACATATATGGGGTTCGATATGGCATATACTGCGATAAGCCTGCCGTATTCATCAATGCTTCCAAGTATCACAAACAATTATCGGGAAAGATCAACAGTAAGCGCGATCAGAATGTTTATGAGCAGAATAGGCTCGATTATAGTTACGGCATCAACCCTGACTTTGGTTTCTGCACTAGGACATGGGAATGAGAAATCGGGTTTCTTTTATACGATGATTATCTTTGCCGGCCTGGCTACTGTTATGTTTCTATTGTCTTTTGTTGGGACGAAAGAAAGAATCACGCAGCCAAAGCAGAAAATTAGTTTTTTAGATAGTTTAAAGTCGATAAAAGGGAACACGCCATGGTTTGTGTTGTTTCTTGTTAACATGTCACTCTGGACTGGTATGACACTAATGTTATCAATGGCCGTTTATTTCTTTAAATACAATGTAGGCAATGCCAACTTGGCGTCTGCTTTTACCCCTATTCTGATGATATCTATGTTGGTTTCCTATGTCTTTGTTCCTATTCTTAGCAAGAAGTTCAAAAAGAAAACAATATTCGTATTAGGCATGTCGATATATTTCATTGGTTTAGTATTAATTTATATATTTTCTTCAATGAGTATGCAGCTTATATTTATTGCCACGGCTGTATCTGGGCTTGGGGCTGGGCTTGGTTCTGCATTGCTATATTCAATGCTTGCCGATACCGTAGATTATGGCGAATGGAAATCAGGTATAAGAGCACAAGCATTTTTGTTTTCTGCAGCGAGCTTTGCAATTAAGTTTGGTCAGGGAATAGGCGGTGCGCTTGGTGGCTGGATACTTGAGGGTGCTGGTTATATTGCAAATGTGGATCAAACAGAAGCTGCGCTGAATGCAATACGAATTAACTTTATTGTTATACCTGCTATCACAGCAGCAATTATTATAGCACTCATATCCTTGTTCTATAAGCTGGATAAAAACTATGATGCTATTAAAATCCATTTAGCTGCGAAACATAGCGAACCTAGTACTATCGCATAATATCTTTTAACAATGAGGATGAGGCTGCTGATTAAATCGATTTTAGCCTTTTCAGCAGCCTCTTTTTCAAACTACTGAATACAGGATTCTTATAAGGAATTATCATGAAGCTTAACTTTATTACTATTCGGGTTCGGGATTTAGAAACATCAGTTGCTTTTTATAAAGAGATGGCTGGTTTAGAAGTTTTGAATCGTCTGAATTCAGGAGAGGTAGAAATCGCGTTTCTAGCCGATGGGATAGGCGATACCATGATCGAGTTGATTCGATTTAATAATGCAGAAAATGTTATTGCTAAAGGTGTAGTAATTAGCTTTTTAGCGGGTGATAATCTTGTGGAGTTACGGGAAAAAGCTATTGAATTTGGATATTCTCCATCTGAAATTGTCGTGAAGGGACCAAAACCATATCATTTTACAATTTTAGATCCAGATGAGGTTCTAATTGAGTTTTGCGGGTAGTATAGAGAAAACGTGTAAAACTCCATTGTTCGTTAAGATCAAAATGATGATAGAGCATACTGGACCAACGGCATGACAGAGCGATGTTACGCGGGAGTATGCCATATTGATATCGAACGTGTTCTGCAGGACAGCGGCTGTTGCACGGGTATCCTTGCATGCGTACATGAAAATGGAGCGGATATTTCATGTGCTGCCCAGCAGGTATATTGGATTGAATTACGAACCGAGCCACCTTGTTTGGCAGATGATTGATTATTGCAAACCAGTTTATCAATATAATGAAAGGGAGCGGAAATCATGCAAGAACTGAGAATTGGTATTATGGGCTTTGGCGGCATGGGACATTATCATGCGGCCAATGTGAATGTGGAGGGGGTTCGTTTTGTATCCGTGTGTGATATTGACCCAATCCAAACATCGGATGCCGAAAGCCAGGGGCTGAAAGTCTATCTGAGTGATGAAGATGCATTTTTCAATGACCCGGCAATCAATACAGTGCTGCTAACGGTTCCCAATCATTTGCATAAGCAATATGCGTTAAAAGCGGCACGAGCCGGTAAAAACATAATCTGCGAGAAGCCGGCGGCGCTTAGCATTGCTGACTTTGATGAAATGACACGAACCGCGCAAGAATGCGGAGTACTATTTGAGGTTCATCAGAATAGACGCTGGGATAAGGATTTCCGAATTGTTAAGCGTGTATTTGATGAACGGATTATTGGGAATATTTTCAACATCGAATCGACTCTGCATAGCCCCAACGGTCGCATGCATAATTGGCATACATTCAAGAAGTACGGCGGAGGCATGATCTATGACTGGGGCGTTCATTTGATCGATCAGGCATTGTTTCTTGTTCCAGATAAGATTGAATGCGTGTTCGCCGATTTAAAAAGTGTTTTTCATGAGGAAGTGGAGGACTACTATAAAGTCATTCTGAAATTTCGGCAAGGACAAACCGTGACGCTCTCGCATAGTACATATTGCCTGAAAAGCATGCCCCGTTGGCTTGTTTGCGGAGACAAAGGCACCTTGGTAATAGATTCTTTTGCTTGTGACGGCAACCTCTATTCCACCAGCGAACTTTTAACAAAATTACCACCTCGCATTACACCCAATGTGGCGGGACCCACGCGCAGCTTCATTCCTCTTCCGCCAGGGAAGCTTCTCGTCAAGGATTTACCGGAAGTACAGACTGATTGGCTTGATTATTACTGGAACTATTTGCGCGTACTAAACGGCCTCGATCAATTCGCAGTTAGGAACGACGAGGTGCGTCGGGTACTCGCTGTGATAGACGCCATATTTGAATCCGCGAGGAGCAAAGCGTCCGTACATTTTGTTTATGATGACTAAGTGGAGATTGTAAAAATGGAAATCGAATCGTATTTAAAGAGCATATATTATGGTCGAATATGAAGGTTGGCTTATGCAATACAAGGACAGCAGAGAAATATTAAAATTCACGTTGACCTGCAGAAAAAATACGCCGGCAAAAACATAGACGCATAGTGAATTGTGTACAGATAGAATATTCTCGCAAACTCGGATTAAAAGCAAGTATTCTCTGCGTGATTTTACTAGGACTTGCATTTGAGTTAGACACAGCATGTGAACGCATATACAAAGACCGATTGCATACTGGGTGAATCAAGTTAGATCATACGACCCGAGGAATCACTGCGCGTTATGCGGTTGATGGATACCGCCCGGATATCCGCTGGCAAAATCAAGTCGTTCCATTTGAGTAGAAGTTCCACGATGTAAGGATATCTTTGCAGATATATAAGATGAAATGAAAGAGGGATAATCATGAATTTGGGGTTTTGCAGCGTAATATTGGGAGATCGCGGGTTCGAGGATGTCATCAAAACCGCTTCGCAGCTTGGGTTGCATACAATTGAGGTCGCATGCTGGCCTTCAAAAGAAGCGACGCGAAGATATGCGGGCGTTTGCCATCTTGATGTAAACCGAGTGATCAGCGATGAATGTTATTGTCACGATATGATGGATTGCGCTGCGACGCACAAAATAAACATATCCGCACTCGCATATTATCCGAATATGATGGATCCTGATTTGACGCAACGAAGTGAGAACATCAATCATCTCAAGCAGGTAATACTCGCAAGCGAGCGTTTTGGGCGTGGGGCTGGTGACGACGTTTCTTGGACGCATGCAAGAAAAGACGATCGAAGAGAACCTTTACTTGTTACCGGCTATCTGGTCCCCAATTCTACAGTTTGCTCGTGATCACGGGGTGAGAATCGCAATCGAGAATTGCCCGATGCTGTTCGACGCAGGCCCAGTGGCCGGGCGGCCAAAACATCTTGACGTCGCCGGATAACTGGCGAAGGATCTTTCATCTCTTACCCGACTCTAATCTAGGTATTAATTACGATCCAAGTCATTTTGTTTGGCAGATGATGGATTATATCCATCCATTGTATGAGTTCCGAGAACGTATATGGCATGTTCACTGCAAGATGTGAAGATCGATCGGGAAAAATTGGCGCATGTCGGAACGATGGCGTACCCGCTTGCCTATATGGCACCAAAGTTACCTGGGTTAGGCGATGTAGAATGGGGTCGATTCATTTCTGCGCTGACCGATATCGGATATCATGGACCAATCTGTATTGAGGTTGAGGATCGGGCGTTTGAATACAGCGCGGACCGTATAGTCGATTCGCTGCGGTTATCAAAACGTTACCTTGAGCAGTACATAATATAAGAAAACGAAATGAAAATAAACATGAAGGCATAATAAGCATGCTGAATCAAGGGCGGCACGCTTGGTTCTATCTCGTTATTCGGGAGGTTTCAATATGAAGATGAATACGTATCTAGAAAAAATCGGGCTGGTTACACAGCATGAATCATTTCGTTCGATCGTAGACGCTTTCGAACTAGAAATGAAAAACGGGCTCATCGGAGAAGAAAGTTCGCTCTTGATGATACCGAATTATCTGAGCGCCTCTCGCATGGTTCTGCGTGATAGGCAAGCCGTCGCGATTGATATGGGCGGGACAAATCTAAGAGTCGCACGAGTAGATTTTAATTCGTCCGGAGAAGCGCACGTAGACTATTTTGTCTATGCGATGCCCGGTACGAAAGAGGAGCTTTCAGCACTTGAATTTTTGACAAAGTAGCGGAACTGCTCTTCCATTCGTCTCAACTCATTGCAATATGGGAATTTGCTTCTCATTTCCGTGTGAAATCCTATCGAATCTAGATGGTAAAATCCTGCTTTTTGATAAGGAAGTTCGCGTTCGCGGCGCGAAAGGTTTGATCCTTGGAGATGCGCTCCGCGAGGCATTTGAACGCCGTAACTACAAGTTGACTCAAAAAATCTGCGTGTTGAACGATACCACAGCAACGATGCTTGGCGGCATCGCTAAGTATGGGAGCCAGTCTGCCAACGGGTTTATTGGGATGATTCTCGGTACGGGGATGAATTGCTGCTATTTCGAGCAAAACGCTTCTATCCTGAAAGAAACTGCGCTCGTGAACAAGCCTGGCCAAAGCGTTGTTAATATCGAAGCCGGCGGATACGCAGGGTTTAAAAGAACTCATATCGACCGCGAGTTTGACTCGAAAACAGAGGCGCCCGGAACGCAATTATTCGAAAAGTTGGTTTCCGGCGCATATTTAGGAAAACTGCTTTTGGCGTACATTCGGGACGCAGCTGATCGGAATTGCTTTTCGGAAGCGCTGACTTCACGCGTACGCAATTGGAACGAAAGCACAATTCCAGACATCCTTACTGTCATGGACTCCTTTGAAAACGACAATTCATTTAGTCGTTTGTGTGGCGACGTCAGCGATGATCGTAGTGCCATGGGGGTGTTTGTTTAGTGCCTATATCGATCGGGTCGCATATTACCTGTCCGCCTGCCTTACTACAATTCTGCAAAAGGCCGATCTTGGCGCTGATCCGCAATCCCCGCATATATCTGCGTTGAAGGCAGCGGTTTTCGACCGATGCAAATCGTTGCGTGATCGGCTTCTGGATCGAATGTATCATGATATTCCCAAAGAGTTTCATAGGCATT
>CAXXUL010000003.1:0-1117520 GCA_963665375.2 Christensenellaceae bacterium | reverse complement strand
GCAACAGTTGCCGTTATGAACCCGTGAAACGCAGCGACGAAGACAAGATACGAGCCGCGATCATCCGATTGGTTACTAATTACGGACGAGTCGGGTATCGGATGGTTACTTATATGCTTCGAAATGAAGGGGTTTTGATCAACCATAAGCGAGTTGAACGAATCTGGCGGGAAGAAGGCTTGAAGCTTCCGAAAAAGCAGATAAAAAAACGCAGACTCTGGCTGACAGATGGTAGCTGCATCCGCCTGAGAGCTGAGCATAAGAATCATGTATGGAGTTATGACTTTGTTGAGGACAAAACTCGTAGCGGTCAAAAGATCCGATTTCTGAACGTCCTGGACGAACATACACACGAATGCCTCGCCAGCGTGCCACGCAGAAGTTGGCGGAACAATGATGTAATCGAATTACTGTCTGATCTTATGTTAACTCACGGGGTTCCGGAGTATATGAGAAGCGATAACGGAAGCGAATTCACTGCTAAGCAGATTCGTAAATGGCTAAGCGACGCAGGTTCTATCACAGCCTATATCGAGCCAGGCAGTCCGTGGGAAAACGGCTATATCGATAGCTTCAATGCTCGTATGCGAGCTGAATTCCTGAATGGCGAGTTATTTGACACAATGTATGAAGCACAAGTGTTGACTCAGCGATGGGTCCGCTACTACAATCAGGTCAGGCCGCATTCGAGCCTCGGAGGGCGGCCGCCCGCCCCTCAATCCGTGGTCCCAATCGCTGCTTAGAACGATGACCTGCTCCCCGAAAAAGTAGTCCACCTAAAAAGAGAGAAAATGATAAACTAAGAAAAAGGAAAAGGTGGACAAAATGAAGAAGAGCAATTACACAGAGGAGCAGATCGCCTTTGCGTTAAAGCAGGCGGAGCTGGGCACGCCGATATCGGAGGTATGCCGGAAGCTCGGGATAGCGGAACAGACGTTTTACCGCTGGAAGAGCAAGTACGGCGGAATGCTGCCAAGCGACATGAAGAGGCTGCGGCAGCTGGAAGAAGAGAACGCAAAGCTGAAGAAGAAACTGGTGGCTGATCTGAGTCTGGATAAGCTGATGCTGCAGGATGTACTGACAAAAAAATTCTAAGGCCTGCTGAGAAGCGGGATGCCGTACGTTATCTGCAAGAACGCTTTCAAGCAAGCGAACGCAAAAGCTGTACGGTATTGCGAATCAACCGGGGATGGCATCGGAGGCAGCCAACCCGCGACGAGCAGGCCTTTTTACGGATGAGAATCAAAGAAATCGCCTCCGTGCGAAAGCGATATGGATATCGGCGGATCCATGTCCTGTTGCTGCGTGAAGGGTGGAAAATCAACCATAAGCGGGTCTACAGGCTCTACAGGCAGGAAGGATTGAACCTGAGAAAACCGTCAAACCGAAAGAAAATCAGCGTTTCGAGGGCCCCTACGAAGGGATTGGCATCTGCGGTGAACGAATGCTGGAGTATGGACTTCGTGTCCGATCAATTGTACAATGGTAAGCGGTTCCGGGCGCTGACGGTGCTGGATACGTTCAGCCGGGAAAGTTTAGCCATCTGCGTGGACAAATCGATCAAGGGCGAACAGGTCTGCGACGAGCTGGAGAAACTCAAGGCAGCCCGCGGGCTGCCTCTGCGAATCAAGGTCGATAACGGGCCTGAGTTCATCTCTCGGGCGCTGGATGCCTGGGCGTACTTCAACAAAGTCAAACTCGATTACTCCCGCCCCGGCACGCCGACAGACAACCCGCATATCGAATCGTTCAACGGCAGCTTCCGGGATGAATGCCTAAACATGAACTGGTTTATGCCTCTGGAGGATGCCAGAGACAAAATAGAGCGCTGGCGAAGGGACTACAACGAGTTCCGTCCGCACAGCGCACTAACATACCTAACACCGGCTGAATTTGCCCTAAAAACGGGCTCGGAAGCCGTCTGAGCATCGATTTTTTCTCACTCAAAGTGGACTACTCTTTGGGGGACACCTCAACGATTCATTTACTAACATTGCTTCTGAGCCATAAAACGGGGGCAGCTCAGTGGCTAAACCATCATGAAGGGATACAATTGCGCGAAACATTTCGGCGGGGCGAGAATGCTTAACGTTTCCCCCATTTTTCAATAAATTGCTTTGCTTGAGAGATTGTTACTCATATCTCGCTTATCAATCGTTGGTTCTTGGCAGAGGACTTAGTTGGTTGTATTGATTTGAACGTCTGTACCAGCCAGCACATCGGTGATTGCATCATATTGCTTAGCGTCACAATCCAGCGTTTTCAAGAGTGGCAGCTGCGAAAGAATGGAATAGTCGCTTGCTGGTACGTTTATCAGATTGATGTATTCAAGGCCCTCCAAAGCAGCAATCGGAGTAAGATCCATAATGGGATTGCCCTGCAGGCAGAGGCCATTGAGATGAGCGAAAACACCGATATTACCGATCTCGGCGGTATTACAACCAAGAAGATCCAGAAACCGAAGGTCGATCAAATTTTCGATTTGCTGTAAGTTCGTTATATCACAGCGATATAAGGTTAAATCCTGGCATCGTGTGAGCCGACTGATGACTGACACTTGCTCGCTTGCCAGATCGCTGACACGTAACCATTGAAGATGCGGGAGCTCCAAAAGAGGGGAATAATCGGCAACGGGCGTTTCTATCAAAGAACAATATGTCAGCGGGAGCCCTGCTAACGGACGGATATCCTTGATTTTCGTTTGACACAACTCCAGAGATGTAAGCGTAGATATCTCCGAAAGCGGACTGATGTCCGTCACTGGATTATGGTGTAAATGCAGCTCAGTGAGCGCGCCGCATGCCGGCAGCGCGGAAATGTCGGTGATTTGATTACCCCCGAGACCAAGCTTGGTCAGATGCAACCCCTTTAGTGGGGAAAGATCCGTGATTTGCTGGTTGTAAAGCGCAAGTTCTTGGATGTTTTTCATATGGGAAATATCGATGAGCGAATCGATGTTGCCGACGCTCGAGATTTGTGTACCGTTGACAAAATCGTTTGTACCGGAAACACTGTGCTCTTCCCAGACGTCGTAAATCGTATCGCCAAAGAGATACAGACCGGTAATCTGGTCAAGGTCGGACAATGTTATCATCTCATTCGCGTTCCGGTTCAACTGCTTTCTCACCGCCTGTTCGATGAGCGGGGAATCGAAACGATATTCGGTTGTTTTAGTAGCGGTTGCCGATTCCGCAAAAGGCGCAGGTGAATAGATCTGAATATCTGGGGACGCTTGCATGACAGAAGCTTTTTGCGATTTCTGCGAAAGAAACAGAGATGCGCTGAATACCGCGAGCAGCAAGACGAAAGCAGCGGCGAAAAGGATAATGCTCTTTTCATGCAGTGCGCATTTCAGGCGACTCTTTAGCAACTGTATGGAGCGATACCGATTTGCAGGATCAAAACGGACGCAGCGCTGGACAGCCCGGCGCAAAGCCCTGCTGGATATATCACAAATGGATTTTAGATTGCATGAACCTGTTAGTAGAAAAAGAAGCAGTATGCCGGTAGAATATATGTCCGAGCGCGGGTCGGTTTGCATATAACCGAACTGTTCCGGCGCGGCTGTCGCGCGCGTGCCCATATAGACCGTGTCGCTGATCGCGTCTTGATCAAACCTGCGTGCAATGCCAAAGTCAATCAAAGCGCATCCGCCCTGCTCCGTATACAGTACATTCTGCGGCTTGATGTCGCGGTGGATGACGGGCGGCTGTTGACTATGGAGAACATTCAGCACGTTGCAAAGCTGTATGACGATTGCAACGGCCGTCTCTTTTGGGAGTGGACCGGACTCCGTCACTAGCTGATCAAGCGGAATCCCGCTCACGTATTCGCGGATGAGATACTGCATCTCACCTTCCTCTACGAATGCAATGGCTCGCGGAATGCAAGGATGCGATAGCGCGCTAAGCAATGCAAACTCCGATGTGAGTGATTCCTTTTCGGAAGCGGACGCCACCTTCAGGATATAGCGATTTTCGTCTCGTAACGACCGGACAAGATAGGTAGCTCTCTCTGGCGTGCAGCGCAAACAATCAGCAACCACATAGGTTTGCGCAAATTCATCGGGCAGCGCTACCTGGTTCAGTTGGTTTCTATATTCACGTTGAAATGTCTCGCCGTGTAAACTCATAGCACATCAAGTCAACAACTTTTCACCAATTTCATCCAGCAGGATTTCGATATCGACCAAATCCAAACGATGATGAATGCCATAGATAATGGTTGCGTCCCGGCGGTTCTTGGGGTAGAGTTCGCCTCGCTGTGCAATCTTTAATAACCGTTGCGTTTGGCTGAGCGTCAATTGCATCGCAATGGCAATGCGCAAAAGCGAGTCCCGCTTCGGATTGCGTTGACCAGAGAAAACCAGATAACCGGTAGAGCGTTCCAGATTTGCCAACTCTATAACAGACTGTTTGGTGAGATTGTGTTCTGCGAGTAATTGGTTGAGATAGTCGCATGTTCGAATGTTTGCGAGATTCTTGCCCGCACCTTCCAGAAAGGTATCCAACGAGCGAGAACTCTGAATGAAATCCATCAGTTCTTCGGTGGAATAGTCGATGAAATTTTTATCTTTTTGCCCCATGGTTGTCTATACCTGCAAGCATTCTCTTGAACATCCGACATCGATTTCATTATATGCCTGCCTGGATTTGCATGAAAGTGTTTTTCACTTTTTTTCTCTGTATTTTCAACGAAATTCTGCAAAATGCAGACCAAACAACATGTTGCTCTTGAGATAATATAAAACAAGGGTTCCATGTCGAAATATAACGAGATGGATTTGCTCGCAATTGAAATGAAACAAATGAATCGTGCGGCAAAGGAGTGAACGGTCAAAACAAAATACAGAAAGGAAACGAGAACATGGAGAAGGGGAAACCGAAACTTTTTTGGCGTGTTTTTAAGATTGTGTTTGGTGTGATTGAAATTGCGATCGGCCTCTTTGCAGTGGCGTATGGCTTTCTTTGCCTCTATGTAGATGGCGTACATTTCATAGCTTATACAATATCGCCCGCGATTGCGCTAGTCAGTTTTTTTATTGCCTGGCTACTGCTTCGTCGCAAAAAACGCCCGCCCGAACAGCACGCAGCGGAATGATCACACTACGGGAGTATCTAAGAAATAGTCACTGAAACAATGAAATATAATTAAGGAGGGTTCTGTATGCCGATCGTAGCTGGTCAGGGGTTGGATTACAATGTCGATATCGTGATGTGTATCGACGCCACGGGCAGTATGTCTCCAATCATTGAGGAAGTTAAGACGAACGCACTATCTTTCTACAAGAAATTCGTTGCAGAAATGGACGAGGCGAACAAACGCGTTGAGCAGTTGCGTATTAAGGTGATCGTATTTCGCGACTACGAATGCGACACGGAACCGATGACGCAATCCGATTTCTTTATTTTACCGGATCAAAACGATGCCTTTGAGGCGTTTGTGCGCGGCATTACGGCCTCTGGTGGAGGGGACGGGCCGGAAAACGGGCTAGAAGCCATCGCGTCAGCGATTCAGTCGGACTGGGTGACGACGGGTTCCAAGCGCCGCCATGTCATCCTAATGTTTTCAGACGCGCCCGCTCTTGAATTGGGGCAACGCAGCGCGAGCCCCAAATATCCCGTAGGAATGCCGGCAAATCTACAGGAACTCGGAGACTGGTGGGAGGGTACCGCGCAGGTTGGCACCTTTGAAGCATCCAAGTGCGGCCGCCTCGTGGTGTTTGCGCCAGATGCGTATCCCTGGTCCGACATGCAGACCTGGAATAACTACTGGCATACGCCGTCGAGTGGCGGAACAGGGCTAGAGGATGTCGATATCGACGCGGCAATCCGGCTTCTTGTCTGCTCTGTCGGCGGAACGGTGCAATAGCACATCGCGAAAACAGCCTTCCTGTTACGGAAGGCTGTCTTACTATACGCGCGTAAACGGTCGCAACAAAAAGAATGGTGGAGGAATTGCATGAACGGAATCATCTATCGGCAGAGAGAGGTGAAGAGCGAGTCAGGTGGATTACTCCCTGTTGGAGAAGATACGCTGCCGCTGGCGTTGGAGCATCTCCTGTTGGTCGCGGATGGATTGGGCGGCACGGGCGGATTTCCGCATCAGCGGATCAACCCTGCAATATTGGAGAAAGACAGGTTCCTTTCAACCGCTTATGCGGGGGTGTTTTCGGATACCACGCCCGATCGAATCAAGGGATATACATTGGACGCTTTCTCTGAACTATTCGCGCTGAAGGACTGCTACTTTAGCAGCTACAAATACGCTAAAAGAAGCGGATATTTTGCCTCGCGGATCGCAGCTTCTGTGCTCTTGAACGAAGTGCTCTCAAAAGGAGAACAGGGGATCGAAGAGATGCTCAATCGATTCGATCAGGCATCCTTACCAGAACGTGCGTCACTCGGAAACGAGCTTTGCGAACGCTACGTCCGGTGCATTACCGATGGTATGCGGCAGGTGGCGGAGAGAGCGAACCTAGTCTATGAATCAAAGTCCAGCGGTATGGCTTTGCTGCCAACAACGATCACGCTGACGTTGTGTGCCGCGCAAGAAAACACCGCAGAAGTACTATTTGTCTGGGCGGGTGATTCGCGCGGGTATGTTTGGAATGCAAAAGGACTGAAACAGGCGACGGCGGATCATGAAAGCGAAGAGGTGATGACAAACATCATCAGTCTCCGTGCGCCGTTCTACCTGTCATGCAGATTCATAGTGCTCTCACAGCCGTGTGTAGTACTGAACGCGAGTGACGGGTGTTTCGACTGCTTCACCGCGCCGATTGATTTTGAATATTGCCTTCTCGATGCATTGACACGCGCCGATTCGATGGATGTGTTTCTGGATTCCATGCGGGCATTCTTTGCGGCAAATTCTTCGGACGACAGCTCGACACTCGCTCTTCAGACGTACGGCTATGTGGATTATGCTGCACTTCGTGCAGCGGCACAAGAGCGGTTGAAGCAGATTCAGGAAAAATATATGAATCCGCTTCCCGACATCTTTAAGCGGGACTATACCACCGAGCTTCAGCAACAGGAGAAGCGATTTCGCGAAAAAGCGACGGAGTCAAAGGAACTCTGTGGGTCGATGGCGGAGGTTACGGCATATTGCGCTGGTGTAATCGCCTCACAGAAGCAGGGCGATGGAATGGACGATACGAACATAACCCCAACAGCTTATTGGAATAAGAACTATCCGCAGGTGATCGAGCGCATGCTCACAAATAAGCTGTTTTCTCAAGAGAATTATAAGAAGATAGAATCGCTGCTAGCCGAAGAGCTAGAAAAGCTGCGGACTCTCCGTGCCGCTTACGCGCTGCGGGAGAAACTCTACGCGCAGTATGAGGCGGCATACGGCTCGCTGATCGGGAAGGAGGAGGCATGAGCGACACAATCAAAGGATATATACTGACGGGAGATTGGAAAACATCTACCGGCGGCATGACGGCTATGGCGCAAAAAGACGGTAAAAAGTTCTTTTTAAAGAAATACAAAAACCCAGTCATGCCAAACGCTGCGGATATCGCCGCGGGCCGGATATCGAAAAAAACCTATGAATCAAACAAAGGACGATTTGATTCGTTTGTTTTAGCGCGTTCCAAGATCAATGAATATCTCTCCACAAAGGCTGGTATGGGTGGCAATATCATACTGCCGCTTGAGTGGTTTGTGGACCAAAACCTGTTTATGGAGGCCTCGGAGTTCGTTTCAGGCCTGATCTCGGACGACGAGATCATTCGCCTGCCTTACGAAAACAAAAAGCTTGTGATGTTGACAGCCGCGAGCTCACTTGCGAGCGTGCATCGGCTCGGCATTGTGCACGGCGACCTCAAGGCCACGAATATTCTCGGCGCGAAGAATGCCGCTGGAAACTATGTTGCAAAAATCATCGATTTCGATTGCAGTTATTTTCTGACGGAGAAACCCAAAAACGATATCGGTGGAGACCAGGTGTATGCTGCTCCTGAACTCGGATTGTGCTGGATGAGCGAGATGGAGCCGGAAAATGTGGAGCAACTCTCCATCAAATCGGATATCTTTTCACTTGGGTTGGTATTTCATCGCTACATAACGGGTGAGCTGCCAAAGCCAAAATCGATTCCCAAGGAGATGTCGGAAAAACACAGCAGAGGCAACGCGATCTATCCCTGGGAGATTCTGATCTATGATGAGCGTCTCGCCGTGAGTCCAAAGGTAACAGAGCCACACCTCGTCGACTTGCTCAACAGCATGCTGCAGACGAATCCGGAGCAACGGCCGGACGCGACGGATGTGCTCGATTTTCTAAAGAACGGACGAAAATCTGTGGCAGCGGTGCGCATCCCCGAGGCAGGGACGGCGAAAGAACTGCCGATCAGGGAGCCCTTGAAAGAGCCGGTGAAGTCGCCCGGCACGGCGGCTGCGACAAAAGCAACATCGACACCACCGAAAATTGCGCCTACGCCCAAAACAGCGCCGCCCAAAGGATTCACCGCGCCGTGGGCGGAGCATGCAATCGCCTGGTTGCCGGATAAGATCGCCGGGATGCGCTTCGTCTCCTGCGAACAAGCGGAGGCTGCCGGAAAGCATTGCTATCGTTTCTTCCGCGCGGACAGTACGGGAATGATATTCACCATCGAAAAGCTGATGATGCTCGGATTGGCAACACCCGCCGGCGCGCCGCGTCCTGCGGTAACGGCTCCCGAACCAAGGATGAGCCCGCCACCGCCTCCGGCGAAAACAGCGCCTGTTTCCGCAGAGAAAAACGCGCTCTGGGAGGAAGATGCAGCTTATATAGTGGATTTGACCGCGCTGGCGCGAGACGGATATGAATCGATTGTAAAAACCGACAAAGGCGGCAAAAAGGGATATCTTGCACTTGGTGCGGGTGGAAGAGAGCGATATATGCCGCTGCAGACACTGCTGATGCTGGGATACCTGAGAAAGAGTTGATGATGGTGTCGCATGTGCTTTACGCCGAACGACGCGGGGAAATGACACGCTTGGAGTAGCTGGATGCCCTGGATTTGTGAAGACTGCAACACTAATAATGAAGATTCCGAGCTGGAATGCCATGTATGCGGATACAGCAAAGCCAGCTCTGTTGAGAGTGCGGCAAAACGCGCAGCCGAGGAGGATAAGAGACTCCGTGCAGCGAGGGAAGCAGAGGCGCGCGAACGGGCCGCGAGGGAAAAGGAAGAACGGGAAAAGAAAGCGCGGGATGCCGCGGAACTTGCAAGCAAAGAACGGGAGGAGAAAAGGCGCGCGAAGGAAGTGCGTTTGATCGCGGAACGGGCGCGCGCGGAGCGGGAAGCAGCTGCGTTGAGAGCCGCACGGGAAGCGAAGGAACGCGCAAAAACAGGCGGTGGGTTTAAGCCAGGGTACACTCCCAAGGTAGTAAAATCGAAAAAATCAGGCAAAGTATTTCTCGTGCTGTTGCTCATAGGGCTCGCGGTCTTTGGTGCTGTTTT
The DNA here is from genome assembly GCA_963665375.2 of Christensenellaceae bacterium. Classification (GTDB taxonomy): domain Bacteria; phylum Bacillota; class Clostridia; order Christensenellales; family CAG-138; genus UBA7703. The sequence goes on along the minus strand of CAXXUL010000003.1, from coordinate 1,108,069 downwards.
GATCAGCCGCACGGTGAATTTTGGCTCATCGGATTCGATTCCCGGATCTGTGAATTGGCCATCGAATAAACCAACGCCGACGCCGACGCCAGCACCAACCGAAGTTCCGCGGCAATATGCCTATATCACCAACGTTGACAGCGGTGCACTTGTTTTCAAAGAACCAAGGCGCAGCAGCGATACAATCACAAAAATCCGCAAAGGCGAACGCGTCGAAATTGTGGAATATGAGCTGGATGGCGAATGGTGCATTATCAATTACAATGACATCTACGCTTATATCCAGCTCAAATATCTCGAACTGGAATAAACCGATGGTTTGAACCAAGTAGCAGAATATTTCATATTACCAAAGTATGAGGAACCGGATATGAACGATACGAAGATTATTAAAACGATTTGCGCACAAACAGGGAAATATTTCGCGCTGGAAGTCAAGAAAATAGATGACGCGTACCGCGTGGTCAACATGGTGGAGCTCAGTGGAGATGAAGCGGATCATATCGCCTCTGAAATCCGCCTCAAGGAGATTAGGAGTGCGGATAACCTATTGCCCTGCTACCGCTGCGGCAGCCGGAAGGTGATGGGGTGCTCCTGTGCGCGGGATTCGATATGTGCAAAGGGTACGCCATACCGGTTTCAGTGTCTTTATTGCGACGAGATGTGCTTTGACTACACGGGTGTCAAAGTGGGCGGGCCATACACTCAGTGGGCAGGGATCAGCAATATTCCAGATGCCGCGAAAGATCGCTTTGGCAACGCGCAGGGGAGCCAGTATGATCTGGCGCAGGACGGCGGGTTTCAGGGGTATAAGATTGTGATCGTTCAGGCAGATATCAGCGTACCAAGGGGCGATATCAAAAATACGATTGCCGCGCTCAACAAGAAGGGCTTTCAAGTTTCCTTGTACATGGATATTCCAAGTTTGAATGTTCTTTCCAACGACTTGGAAGATTCCTGTCAATTCTGGTTTATATCTGATCGGTATCAGCGTTTTTCGGAGCAATACTACCGTTTGATCGAGGACTATTTCAACCAGGGATTCGGGCTCTATCTTTGGGGGGATAATGAACCTTTTTACTTTGATACGAATATTCTATGCAGTCGTATCTTCCATACCAATATGACAGGAGACAGCAGGGGGGACAAAGTGATAGGAGTGCAAACATATCAGGGCGGACCAGGGATCATACCCAATCATTTGATTACGACTGGACTGACAAATTTTTACGAAGGGATCACGATCGCAGAAGTACATACAACGACTGACCTTCAGCCACTCATCTATGGGTCGGATGGGAAAGTAGTTGCTGCATATTTTGAAAAGCAACAAAAGCGCGCAATCGTGGATGGTGGCTTTACGAGACTTTTTTGTAAATGGGATGACGCCGGGACCGATCGTTATGTCGTAAACGCCGCCGCCTGGTTGGCAAACGTGGAGCGTTTTGGCTATACACAATGAGGCGTTGATTCTCATTTGCCAATGAACCCAGACCACCAGGCAAATGCTGCTGCACACTAACCGTTTCCAAAAAAGTAAGCAATCTTTTTAGCTGGCATGATAGCTTTACGGCATAGATGAGGATGGGATATGAGCGATAAACGGGTTTTATCAGCATACTGCAAAAAAACGAATCGCTATTTTGCGCTGGAGGTATCAAACGCGCAAGGGGATTGGGAAGCGGTCAACTTCATCGACCTGCCCGAAGAGCAGGCGTTGACATTGGCCTCTGGCGGTATATCGCTTCCCCTTCTTTCTGCGCCTTCCTTGCTGCCGTGCAATAGATGCGGTAACCGCAATGTATTTGGTTGTTCATGCGCAGCAAAATCTTTTCAGTGCTCCAAAAAAGCGAACTATAACTTCCAGTGCTTATATTGCGATCAAGCTGATCTGCTGAAGTTCGAAACGGCCATGGTTATGTTGGTCATCGATGTGTCGGGCAGCATGGCCGGCGAACCTCTTGTAAAAGCAAAGGAAGCGGCTGCGAACATGGTGTCGCAGATGGATACGGATTGCATCAGAGTCGGATTGGTCTCGTTTAGCACCGAGATCAAGACAATACTTTACCCAACGAACGATAAACGCACGATCTTACAGGCGATTGCATCGTTAAAACCGGAAGCAAATACGAATGAACCGCTGACCTATGTAGTAAACGGCATACAAGCCGGTGACCTTAAAGTCTTCATCGTGCTATTGACTGACGGTGTATGGAGTGAGAAAGAAGAAGCGATCGCACAGGCGGAAAAAGCGAAGAGACTGGGATACGAAATCTTTGCGATTGGTTTGGGTGGCGTGGACAAAGCGTTTCTGGAAAAAATCGCGACGTCCAAAGATCTCGCGCTCTTAACGAACCCGGCTTCTTTGATCAAATCATTTGCGGGAATCGGACAGAGGATTTCCGATGCGGTGCTGAATATTCGTCTGCCCTAGCCTCGATCTGGAATACCCGCCCGACCTGATACTGTTCACATCCAGCGGTGATGTATACTTCTCTCGGTACAAAGTCGCAAACAGCGACGCGGAAATGATGAAGGACGGAGAGCATTACAAATACACAATCTCCGGCAATACGATCATGATCGACGGCAATTCGAAATATACGGGCACGATCAGCGGAAACACGATCACCTTAGTTGGCAAGAAATTTGTACCAGCGACAGAACTTCCGTTTCAAATAGTGTTGTGTCTGCATCCGCATCGCACATTTCAAGCCGGAACTTGAGTGAGGTGTCCCCCCGAAGAGTAGTCCACTTTGAATGAGAAAAAATCGATGTTTAAACGACCTCAGAGCCCGATTTCTGGGCAAATTCAGCCGGTGTCAAGTATGTTAGTGCGCTGTGCGGACGGAACTCGTTGTAGTCCCTTCGCCAGTGCTCTATTTTGTCTCTGGCATCATCCAGAGACATAAACCAGTTCATGTTTAGGCATTCATCCCGGAAACTGCCGTTGAAGGATTCGATGTGCGGGTTGTCTGTCGGCGTACCGGGTTGGGAATAATCGAGCTTGACCTTATTGAAGTACGCCCAGGCGTCCAGTGCCCGGGAGATGAACTCAGGCCCGTTATCGACCTTAATTCGTTGAGGCAGCCCGCGGGCTGCCTTGATTTTTTCCAGTTCCTCGCAGACCAGTTCGCCCTTGATCGATTTGTCCACATAGATGGCTAAGCTTTCCCGGCTGAACGTGTCCAGCACCGTCAGCGCCCGGAATTGCTTCCCATTGTACAATTGATCGGACACGAAGTCCATACACCAGCATTCGTTCACCGCCGACACCAGCCCCTTCTCAGGAGCCCTTGAAACGCTGATTTTCTTTCGACTTGATGGCTTTCTCAGGTTCAGCCCTTCCTGCTTGTACAGTCTGTAGACCCGCTTATGGTTGATTTTCCACCCTTCACGCAGCAACAGGACATGGATCCGCCGATATCCATATCGCTTTCGCACGGAGGCGATTTCTTTGATTCTCATCCGAAAAAAGGCCTGCTCGTCGCGAGTTGGCTGCCTCCGATACCATCCCCGGTTGATTCGCAATACCGTACAGCTTTTGCGTTCGCTTGCTTGAAAGCGTTCTTGCAGATAACGTACGGCATCCCGCTTCTCAGCAGGCCTTAGAATTTTTTTGTCAGTACATCCTGCAGCATCAGCTTGTCCAGACTCAGATCCGCCACCAACTTCTTGAGTTTTGCGTTCTCTTCCTCTAACTGTCTGAGTCGCTTCATGTCGCTCGGCAGCATTCCGCCATACTTGCTCTTCCAACGGAAAATGTCTGTTCCGCAATCCAGAGCTTCCGGCACACCTCCGATATCGGCTTGCCCAGCTCCGCCTGCTTCAACACAAAGATAACCTGCGCTCTATATAATTACTCTTCTTCATTTCGTCGTTCACTCCTTTGTTTCATTTTAACATTTTTCTCTTTTTGGGTGGACTACTTTTTCGGAGAGCAGGTCATGCTACAGAAGTATGGGCTGCGTCAGAGTTTCTCGCGAGTCGAGATGCCGGGAGACAATGCGTGGTCGGAAAACTTCTTTGCGACCATGAAAAAAGAGCTGATACACTGGACGCACTATAAGACGAAAGAATCCGTGCGAGCAGCAGTGTTTGAGCACATCTATTGCTTTTACAATATTACGAGAATCCAGAAACGGCTCGGCAACATGTCACTGAGGGAATATCTCGGATCATTGCGTACAGACCGGCTGGCGAAGGTAGCTTAGCAAATTGTCTGTAAAATAGTTGAAGTCCCATCAGCGATTATGTTAAACGCTGCACGCTCAGCATGGAATCATACAGCGCGAGAAATTGGCGATGCTTGCGCGCGTAGAGCGGGCTGGGAACCGGCGTAAAGGTGCGTGAGATGCGAACCGTTGCCGCAGCCGCATCCGACAGCGATGGAAACACGCCTACCGACACCGCGCCAATCATCGCTGCGCCTAGCAGAGCGGCCTCTTTTTCGGCGGGAATGCAAACGGGAATACCTGTGATATCCGCCTGCAATTGACACCACACAGCGGATTTTGCGCCGCCACCGGTTGCGATGATGCGCTTGATGACAGTTCCACTTTCTTGAATGCGGTCGCAGTTTTTCTTGAGCAGATGGGCCACGCCTTCCATGACCGCCAGAGCAAGGTCAAACGCATCATGCCGACTGCGTAAGCCGAAGAAAACACCGCAGGCATCGAGGTCAAACTCAGGCGCATTGGTGCCGACGAGGTAGGGCAAAAACAGCACGTCGCCGGGCTTCCGCGCTTCGGCAGCGGTGTCGATTTCAGTATAGCTTGCGTTTGGCAGACAGGTGTTTTTCAACCACTCAAGACTGACCCCGCCGCTTTCTGCGGTAGGAAGAAGCACGTAAGTGCCCGGTAAAAACCCATAGTGCATGGGAACGCCCGTATCTCTGCGTACGGGTTCGGCTGCCATGCTGCTTAGCCCGAGCACCGTTCCGGTAGAGAGGCTCAGCAGGCCCGGTTGAATATTGCCTGTGCCAATCATGCCGCAAAAATGATCAAGCGTGCCGCGATTGACCGTTACTTCGCAGACTGTTATGCCAAGCATCGCCGCCACCTCCGGTAAAAGGGTTCCCGCATCGGTGCATGGTTCTTCTAGCGGAGGCAATTGGTCGATACGGAGACCGAGAAACGCCAGCATTTCCGGCCAGTAGCGGCGCTCGTAGATATCAAAATAATACGTGAAGGTTGCAATAGAACAGTCCGCGGCAAGACGTCCCGTGAGACGATACACGATGTAATCTTTGAGGAGCACATAGTGCGCGGCGGCGGCAAACACGTCCGGACGGTGTGAGCGAAGCCAGAGGATTTTGGTTGCAGGCCAGGTAGGGAGTGTGGCGGGCTGGCCGGTGCGTTCGTAGCACTGCTCGCGCGAGAAATGCGCATCCAGAACGGTACATTCTGCGGTGGAGCGCTCATCCATCCAGGAGATTGCGTTCATGAGCGGCGCTCCGCTTGTGTCGAGCACGAGGAGTGATTCGGCCTGTCCGGTGAAGGTGATCTGTATGCGGGCATCGGGGGTTACCGCCGCCGTGTCCAGCAAAGAGCGCAGCAGTTTTAGCATGTCGTTACAATACTGTGCGACGTTAAACTCCACCAACCCATCCGCGCGGATGTAATCTACCGGAATGCTCCGCATGGCGAGGCAATGCAAGCTCGCGTCATAAAGCGACGCTTTCGTGTTGGTGCTGCCAAGGTCCACCGCGAGAAAGAGCATCGATTTTTCCCCCAATTCAAAGAAGCTATTTATTAATTTTTGTGAATGATGCGCCTTGTTTTCGCGCTGCTATGCCGCTGAGTGCGCCTGCTGCAAGCGCGGATAGCGCAAGCAGAACAAACGCGGCTCTTAGATCGATCCGGTCCGAAATCAACCCTATCAGCGCGGGAAACAGCGCGCCGCCCAGACCGCAGCCTGCGCTCATGAGCCCCATTGCGCCACCGGAAGAACCGGGATGCTGCCGCGCCGCCAGATTCATCAAACTCGACCAAACAGGGCCAAAGGAAAACCCGATCAATGCGCAAATAATCACCGCCGGAATCGGCATATGAAGCACGGCGAGAATCAAAAAGAGTGCCGAAGAGGTAAACAGTGAAAACATCAGCGTTTTTTCAGGCGAAACAGGGAGTACGCCGAATAGAAGGCGTGAGAGCGCCATGCTCGCCCAATAGGCGGAGATGGCATAGGCGCCGAGCGTCGCCGCGCCGAGCTTGAGTGTGAAAAACGATTCCGTAAAATAGCCAAACCCGTTTTCCAACCCGACATAGAGAAGAATAGCACAGAAGAACAACGTAAACACGGGCGAGGCGAAGAACGCACGGATGGGTTTTGACGATTGTTCCGGTTGCACGGGAGCGATTGCCGGAAGGCGAACAAACAGCAGCGCAATCAGAGCCACGAAAACGCCTGCTGCACAGAGCCAGAATACCGCGCGCCAGCTCCAACCAAAGGCGGATATGCCGTATTGCAGCATCATCGGACTGAGCACCGCGCCGAGGCTGAGTACACCTTGCGAGAGATTGACCCAGCGCGCTCCCTTTTCCGGAGACGCATCCGCCAAGGCGGCGGAACCCGCGCTTTCGCAAACGCTGTACCCGGCACCGATCAAAAACAAACCGATCGCGAATGAGAAAACATCTCTCGCAAGCGCGGAGATGAGGCAACCGATGAAGAAAACAAAGGAAAAAAGCAGCAGCACGCGGCGCTTGCCTGCGCGGTCGGCGAGGCGGCCAAAGAGCAGCGGCATGAGGATGATGCTGACGTATTGTGCGGCGACGAGTAGCCCCGCGCCGGTCGCGCCCATGGAGAATTCGCTGGAGATACTGCGCAGCGCGAGCTGAAAACCGCCCATTTCGATTCCGACAAAAAACATCAGTCCCGAGAAGACGGGTAACAGCGTATGGCTGGTTCGGTCAACGGAGACGGATTTTGACAACTTCTTTTATCATCCTTTCCGCCAGATTTGGAGAAGTATCCATCGTTACGTCCAGTAGTATAGCATGTTTGCACAAACAGCAAACCTGTAAGTGAATATCGCGATTCGAAGATTGCTTTGTGATGGAACTGCTCAGCAACTGCATTTTCAGATGGCTGCGCAAACGATCTGCCTTGAAAGCAGGTTTTTCAGTCTTTGCAATCTCTTCGCGGCAAACGACGAGGAGAGGACGAGGAGAGAATGAAGATGCGCGTTGTTCACAACTTGCTGCCGCGACATACCTCTTTAGGAACCGTAATGTTCAGCGCAACCCCTATTCGTTTGAAATCAGTATATAAGTGCCGAAAAAAGAAATCAATAGATAAAATAATAGTAAATATTATTAATCATTAAGAAAGCGTATCGCAAGAAGAAATGAAATCGCGACCAGAAGGTTGTTTGGGACAACTGTTGCGGTGGGGAAGTGAAGAAAATATACAGAAAATGTTATTTTGTTGAGAAACAATGAAATTCACTTGCAAATCAATGCAAATCAATGCAAAAAATGATTGTTCGTGCTGCACAAAAATGTTATCATAAAATGCATTGAGGGAGGCGAAAAAATGGCTACTTTAAAACAGATCGCGGAAAATTTGCATGTAAATGTTTCGACGGTTTCCAGGGCGTTGAACGGCAGCAGTTCCATTAGTGAAGAAATGCAGGTTCGCGTCAAAAATGAAGCAGAAAAGATTGGATACACCCTAAAGGGAATCGGCGGCAGATATTCTCCGGAATGGAACATGGCGGGCGTGATTGTGGCGGAGGTATGGTCCGAATACTACGCAAAGATTGTTCATCTTGCGCAGGAGAAGTTCGCGCAGCGCGGTTATTCCACGATGATTCAGATCACGAACTTCGATCACAGCAACCTTTACTCCGCCATCAAGGTGATGAAGAGCATCCGAGTGAAGTGCCTTTTAATCGTTATGGACGATGAAGAAAAGATATCGAAGGACATCATGGACATGATCCACAAAAGCGGTCTTGCCGTGATGCTCGTGACCTCAAAGTACTTCGCAATGATCGATGTGGACTGCATTCATACGAGCGAAATGAGCGGAATTGTGATGGGCATACAGCACCTGATCGATCAAGGGTATAAGCGCATCGGCTTTCTCGGCGAGGCGATGACGGAGAACAGACACTCCATATTCCGTGATGTCATGCAGGAAAACATACCGAATTGGAAGCCGCAGTATATCGCCGTTGGACGAGAACGCGGCGCGCTTGGCGGATATCTTCGCATGAAAGAACTGCTGGGGCTTGACCCGCGCCCGGATGCGGTATTTGCCAGCTACGATTTAATGGCGATCGGCGCAATCCACGCCATACGGGAAGCGGGGCTGAAGATTCCCCAGGACGTTGCGGTACTGGGGTTTGATAATATCACCGAATCGGCATACGTAGAGGGCGGCATCACCACGATTGCAAGTCCCTGCGAGGATATGATCGCCATTGCAATCAATGTGTTGATGAAGCGCGTGCAATCCAGGGCTGGCGCACTCCAACAAATCTCACTCCAGCCGCAACTGGTCGTCAGGAAAACAACGTAATGCAAAAAGCTTTGCGAAATTGCGTAAGATTGCGCAAATAATTTGCGTAATTTCTATTGACGTTCGCGGAAATGGTGTGAGATAATCCACTCGTCACTTCTGAAATGGATCCATTCGTAATTTGAAACAAAGTGGAGGAGAAAAATGAAAAAACTGATTGCATTTGCCCTGACAATTGTCATTGCACTCTCTGCACTCGGATGCGCAGCGCAGACCGGTACCCCCGACAAAGCCCCCTCGACGGAAACTGCCACGGGTACGGAAGCTGCGGCCGGCGCTATCGCAAGTGATGCGTTAATCGGCATTGTGCTTCCCACGAAAGAAGAGTCGCGATGGCTCAACGACCAAAAGTATTTTGAAGAAATCTTTGGTGGCGGCAACTACAACTACGAGATTCTCTTCAGCCAGAACAACTCCGCAAACGAAAAGACCAACATTGAAACATTGCTCAGCAAGGGCGCAAAGATCATCGTGCTGTGTGCCTATGATGCAACCGCTGCTGCTGCCGCCGTGAGCGACGCGAAAGCCGACGGCGCAATCGTCATCTCCTATGATCGCTTGATTATGGGTACCGACAAACTCGACTATTATGTAACTTTTGACAGCCGTTCCGTCGGCAAAGCGCAGGCGGATTACTTGATTGCCCAAGCAGATGGACGCAAAGGAATCAACCTCTACATGTATTCCGGCGCGCTGACGGACAACAACTCCGTACTCTTCTTTGAAGGCGCCTGGAAAGCATTGCAGCCGTATATTGCGGACGGCACATTCGTTGTTCGCAACTGCGGCAAGGCCATTGATTTTAAAGATAAAAACGACCTTTCGCGCGATGAGATGATCTCCATTATGCAGACCATTGACTCGGAGTGGAATATGGCGATTTGCAAAGGACTGGCGGAAGCGCATTTGACCGCGGTCGGTCCCGAATCCAAAGGCGAGGTCTTTGTTCTTGGCCCGGCGGACGATGACTGCTGCCGCGCGCTTTCGGATGCATTCCGCGCGGATCCCGAAGTCACCAAGCTGATCATCACGGGTGCCGACGGCGTAGAAGCCTCTGTGCAATACATCATTGACGGTAAGCAGTCTATGACCGTTTTTAAGGATTCTCAGGCACTCGTAAAAGGCACGAAGAAGATTGTGGACGCGGTATTTTCCGGTGAAGCGCTTGTGCCAGACACCACTTATAATAACGAAGCAATGGACGTTCCGACCGTGCAAGCGGAAGTTGTGACGGTTACGGCAGACAACATTGCAGATGTGTTCTTCAAAACGGGTGTGTATGATGGCTCCAAGTTCACCGGCTGGAATTAAGTTCTGATTGATTCTGCAGGGAAGATGAGCGGTATGCGCCGCTCATCTTCTTTCAACATGAGAGTATTGGAAAGAACACGAGGTGTTATTGTGAGCGACATCATTCTGGAAATGCGGAATATTTCGAAGTCTTTTCCAGGCGTTAAAGCACTGAAAAACGTGAATTTCTCTGTTCGCCGCGGAGAAATCCACTGCCTGGTAGGGGAAAATGGCGCGGGGAAATCCACGCTCATGAAGGTACTATCCGGCATTTATAAACATGGCAGCTATGAGGGCGATATCGTTTATAACGACAAAATCATGGAGTTTCGCTCGATCAAGGACAGCGAGAATCAAGGCATCGCTATCATCAATCAGGAACTTGCACTGATTCCTGAATTGACCGTCGCTGAGAATATCTTCTTTGGGCATGAGCTCATGAAGAATAGTCTCATCGACTGGAATGAAACCATGGTGCAATCCAAGGAATATCTGAATAAGGTTCGACTTGATATCAACCCGAAAACGAAAATCCGCGATCTGCGTGTAGGGAAACAGCAGCTTGTTGAAATCGCAAAAGCGCTGTCAAAAAACGCAAAGCTGATGATATTAGATGAACCGACTTCCTCTTTAAACGAGGAGGACAGTGCCAACCTGCTGGAACTGCTCCGTGAGCTGAAACAGCAAGATGTGACAATCATCATGATATCCCATCGACTGATGGAGGTTGTCGCCATAGCGGATACCGTGACGGTGCTGCGCGACGGCTCGACAATCTGCTCCATCAAGGCCGAGGAACGGGAGATAACCGAAAGCGAAATTATTAAACACATGGTCGGCCGTGAGATGGATCATATCTATCCCAAGAGGGAACATCATGAGATAGGCGATGTGTGTTTTGAGGTTAAGAATTGGTCGGTCTATGATTCGAAATTGGATCGCGAAATTATACACGATCTCAATTTGGAGGTTCGCAAAGGCGAGATAGTAGGCCTGGCAGGTCTCATGGGAGCGGGACGAACGGAGTTCGCGCTAAGCATATTCGGAAACTCGCCGGGATATCAAATAACGAGCGGACAGATCGTTATGAACCACAATCCGGTGCGGTTCAAGACCCCGAACGACGCGATTAAAGCGGGCGTCGCATACGCGACGGAGGATCGAAAACGCAATGGTCTTGTCATGATTCAGGATGTGCGCTTTAATACAACGTTTGCGAACTTAAAATCCCTCGTCTCGCATCACGTCATCAATCAGAACGAGGAGATTATTCAGACAGAAAAACTCCGCAAGGACATCAATATTAAGACACCGTCCATCCAACAAACGGTTATGAATCTGTCTGGGGGTAACCAACAAAAGGTCGTCTTAGCGAAATGGATCTTCGCCAATCCAAATCTGATGATACTAGATGAACCCACACGCGGGATTGATGTCGGTGCAAAATATGAAATTTATACGCTGATGAATGACATGGTTCGTCAGGGAATGTCCATTATTATGATCTCTTCGGAGCTTCTTGAGATACTTGGCATGAGCGATCGAATCTATGTCATGTGTGAAGGAAAGATTACAGGCGAATTACAGGCCGGGGAAGCAACGGAGCAGAACATCATGCGGCTTGCAACGAATATGGAGGATATGTGAAGCCATGAATCAAACGGATGTGAATAAGCACGGCCTTGGTCGTGAGATCGTGACTCTTTTGCGTAAGAACGCGCGCAACTATGCCATGTATATTGCGCTCGCGGTGATTTTTATTGTTTTCCAGTTGATCAGCAAAGGTTCGTTTTTAACCGCGAGAAACATCACAAACTTAATAAACCAAACAGGATACATTGCGGTGATGGCTGTCGGCATGACGCTCGTGCTCATCATTTGCCAGATTGATTTATCCGTAGGTTATGTGGCTGGTTTTCTGGGTGCCTGCGCAGCGCGGCTGCTGCTCGTGGGACTGCCGATCTGGCTTGTCATTGTGCTTGTATTGCTCTTTGGCGCTGCAATCGGCTTCATGCAGGGGATGATCATTGGAAAACTCGGTGTGCCGGCATTCGTTACGACGCTGGCTTGCGAGTTCGCTTTCCGCGGATTGCTGACGCTGATCACGGAATCCACCGGAACAATCCCGGTCACCAATGAGGCGTTTACGGCGCTGTCCAACGGATTTTTGCCGGAGGTCGTAAAGATTGGCGGAATGCACGGATTGACGCTCATCATCGGTGCGTTCGCGATCTTGATCGTGATAGCAACGCAAATCCGCAAGCGCAAAGAGCTGAAACAATATGAGTTCGAAACGGTATCACTGCCGATATTTATCGCAAAACTTGTGTTCTTTGCCGCACTGATTGGTGTTCTGACCTATGTGCTGGCGGCTTATAACGGGCTTTCCTGGACCATACTGATCGTTGTGCTGGTCACAGGCGCATATAGCTTTGTGATGAATCGCACGCGGATTGGCCGATATGTGTATGGCATGGGCGGTAATCTTGAGGCGGCTTCGCTCTCGGGCGTCAATGTCAAAAAAGTGCTGGTTGGAACGTTTGTGTCCATGGGCGTGATGGCTGCGCTCGGCGGCATTCTCTACACGGCGCGACTTAGTTCCGCTACTCCAACGGCAGGAAGCGGGTTTGAACTCGACGCGATCGCGTCCGGCTATATCGCGGGTGTTTCTACAACCGGCGGTATCGGCAGCGTCATCAACTCGGTCGTCGGTGCATTCGTCATCATGTCGCTCACAAATGGACTGAACTTGATTGGTGTTGGCGTTTCCTATCAGTACGTGATCAAGGGCGTTATCTTTATCGCAGCCGTCGCGCTCGATGTACGCAGTCGCGGTAAAAAGGCGATTGGCTAACAAGTATGCAACAACAAAGCCCGCGGCTTGAGAGACCGTCGCTGCGCGAAAGACGTCAAGCATCGGGCTGTTGTAGATTGGTTTTCTATTTAGAATGCAAGATCAGCAAGTAGGGCAACCCCGCAATTCGAATTTGAGGGTGCTCTGTTGAAACGTACGCCACGAAGGATGAAATCTCTTGATTTGTATCGGTTGAAGGCACGTTTTGGAATTTGCCTGATGAGGCGATACCAAGCCGTCGACGGAGAGTGGCGAGTGATAAGGAGTTATAACTGGATGAAACAGATCGGATTCGTTTGCTTTGGAGAAGTGAATACACCCTTCGAGCGACTCGTTATTAAGCATGACGGCGCGACGGGCGCGCTGCGCGCGTTGGAACAGGCGCAATTGATCGACGCGGGAGTCGTCATTGATGACGAAAAATATGAGACGGCAGATCGTGCCATTGCAATGCTGCAAGGGAAGGAGTTGGATTGCCTGATTCTCAGCATTGCTGGCTGGGTGCCGACACATACGGTGATTCGTGTGACGGATCACTTTCGCCATCTGCCGGTACTGCTCTGGGGCCTCTGCGGCTGGCGGGAAGGAGACCATCTCGTCACCACTGCGGATCAGGCAGGTACAACCGCGCTTCGACCCGCGCTTGCTGCAATGCACTACCGGTTTAAGTTTGTTTATAGTGTGATTGGAAAACCGGAACCGCTCGACAAGATCAAAGCGTTTACCGATGCGGCATATACCGCGCGTTTCCTACGCTCCGCGCGTGTTGGCAGCATGGGGTATCGAGACATGCTGCTCTACGGAACGCAGTTTGAAGGCAACAGTATGCGCGGTAAAATCGGGATAGAGGTGGAGCCGTTTGAAATGCTGGAGATGACGCAGATTGCATCTTCGCTGGACAAAGACGCGGTTGCAAAGACGATATCTTACGTGAAAGAACATTGGGTGTTTGAAAAACCCTGTGAAGATCGTGTGCTGGAAATCGGCGCGAGGTATGCTCTTGCGGTTGGTAAAAAGATTGAAGAGCGCGGATATGACGCGGTGACGCTGATTGATGTGGACGGCATGAAAAGGCTGTTGGGTTTCCCGCCTGCGATGGTGTTTATGTTGCTTGAACAGTACTATGACGTTTTAACGGTACCGGAAAACGATGTGATGGGTGCGGCGACACAGCTCATAGCGAAGGCCCTCACGGGTCAAACGGCACCCTATCTGGAATACTACGAGTTTTTTGAAACGAGCATGCTCATCGGCGTGCCGGATTTCATCACAAAGAGCGCGACGGACGGAGAGATTCGTGTGCTGCCGACGGCGTTCGGCTTGCTCTCGCAGAGCCTTTTAAATATCTCGCGCGTCAAAACCGGCCTGGTCACCTGCCTGCGACTCGTTTATCAAGATGGTCGATATGGAATGCATATGTACCTTGCGGATGCGAAAACGCCGCCGCGGTGGGAGGAGTGCGGATGGGCGTCTCCCGCGCCGCAGTTGCCGAGCCTTGAGGTGTTTCCGCTCGACTGCTCGGTGGAGCAGTTTGCCGAAAAGGTTTCGAGCCAGCATGTGATCGTTTGCTATGGAGATCATCGCGAAGCGGTGCGCGATCTTTGCAAGCTGCTGGAGATTGATCTGCTGTAATTGCATCGACGAAGTATGCGCGTTCGAGCTGGCAACTTCGTCTAGATTGTAAATGAAAAGAATTTGAAGTCAAGGGGCTGTCCAGAAACGATTCAACGAAATCGCGGAGCGGACGGTCCCTTTTCGTTGTCATATCAGCCTAGGGTGATGAGTCAAAGCGAGTATGATACATTTATGGATTGTCTACACTAAACTGCACAGAAAAGATATTGTGATTACACATAAACTTGCATGAAGCGGTTTGTGAAAATTGCAACCTTCTTCTGACGCATTTTTTGACGCATCTGACTGCGAGAGGTTGCGATAGATTGCCAGAAATTGCGAAATTTTTCGCATATTACAAGAGATATAAGTTTCTGACTATACGCGATTACGGGCGATTATTCGAGATTGCGGACGATTAAAGCAAAAGAATCAGTCAACTCAGACTTTGAGGGTCAGAGGTTCGAATCCTTTTGGGTATACCAAACAAAGGCCACCTCGACGGGTGGTCTTTGCTTGCCGAAACAATCTGTAAAGCGAAGTGTAAAAAAATTCCATATAGTTACCGCGGCGTGCAGACATACCAGGATGCGCGTGTGTCAACATCGATCACGCGAACCTCGGAAAAACACTTTTCCATCTCGGAAACGCAACTCTCCATTTCGCCTTTCGGGTTTTTGATGAACCGGAAGTAATCGCCCCGTTCCAGCCACTCGACCAGCGAGGTGAGGAGTGCGCGGTTCTGATTATAGTCAAAGATGATCACCTTGCTTCTCGTAACCCTGCGCATTTCAGTGTATAGCTTCATTCGTTCGCTTTTCTGCATTCCGTGGGCGACATAAGAGGCGATTGAAAGATCAAAAGACTGATCGGAGAACGGCAGGCGTTCCAGCGCGTTCGCCTGAAGAAACCGGATCTCCTGATTCTCTGGTTGCCCTTTCGCGATTGCGAGCATATTTTGCGCGGGATCGACGCCAGTCACAGAAAAACCAGCCTCGTGGAGAACCGAGCACAGCGCGCCCGTGCCGCAGCCAACGTCGAGAATGCTGGTGTAAGAAGTCAAATCTAACTCGGATGCAATATTTTTAATTACCTCTTCATAGCGCTTCTTTTGTTTATGATAAAACAAGCCGTATACGGGCGCTATCCAGTTGAAGAGAAAACTGTCGTTCTGTTTACTCATACGATCCAACCTCTATTCCGTTTCATTTTCACGCTTGATGGGAAGGCGAATGAGAAACGTACTTCCATGTCCGGGTTTTGATACCAGCTCGATCGTGCCGCCGATCTGCTGCAAATTTTCTTTCGCGAGATACAGTCCGATGCCTTCGCCGGATGTATGAACCGCGTTGTTTCCGCGGTAGTATGCCTCAAACACCTTCGCCTGTTCCTCCGGCGGGATGCCGATGCCGGTATCTTGCACGGAGATGATCAGCTCTTCGTCGATCACCTCGTACGCGATGGAGACGCGCCCGCCGGAGGGAGTGAATTTATACGCGTTCGTGAGCAGATTGTAGATGGCCTGGCTCAATCGATAGGGATCGGTATGAACCGAGATTTTGCTGTGGGTGAGCGCCTCCAATTCGACCGACTTTTGATCGAACTGTGCCTTGAGTCCGGCTATGATCTGGCGAATCAGCGCGGAAAGATCGACGGTCGTCATGTGCAGCTCAACGACTTCCTTCTCGGCGTCGATCAGCCCGCTCATGTTTGTGATAATGGAGGACAGGTTGTCGATCTGCGATTCACATGTTTTGACTTCTTCCGGCGTGAACTGAATGATACCGTCCTGAAATCCCTCCAGATGCGTGCGCAAAATCGTAAGCGGTGTTCTGGTCTGGTGCACGAGCTCGTCGATGCGCTTCTTTCGGCTGGTCTGTTTGAGTTTTAAGCGCGTTTGCAGGGTTTCGAGGCTCTCCTGAATCGTTTGAATCTCCGGCACGCGCGACTTTGGATAGCGCTTCTCCTGACCGAGATCGATGTTGACGGCCTGTTCCGCGGTCTGAATCAGGTCTTTGCTCATGCGCTTGCTGAGAAAATAGCCGAGAACGAGGGTTAGTGCAAACACGATGCCAAACGAGAGGAGGCTGTTTGTGACCAGCGAGAGCGCGAACTGCCGCGTCGCAATCGAGTTGCCGACGGAGCTATATCGCGTGATCATCAGTTTGCCGAGCAGCGCGCCTTCCTTTTGAATATCGATAGAGTCGATCTCCTCGGCTGTCGTGCCCATCATGCGGGAGGTTGATCCATAGCGCATCATGCCCATCATAGAGCGGCTGACGCTGACATCCGAAAGAAGCTGACCGTCCGCGCGATACAGTCGAATCCGCGTGATGGGATCGCTCAGATGCGAGGTCAACTGCATCTCCAATTGCTGGGACGTGTACTCGTTTGCGGACAATGCCTCGGTGGAGAATTGCACCACCTGCGATACATGCGTGTTGTAGTTTTCGGTGGAATAATCGACGAAGTATTGATTGATGCGCACGTTCAGCACGACGGAGTTGACGATGACCGACAGCGCGGCTGAAACGACCAGCGCGAGCATCCATTGTTTCCGGATTGTCATGCCTTACTCCCTCCAAACTGATATCCCGCGCCGTATTTCGTCAGCAGCAGTTGCGGATGCCGCGGGTCAAGTTCGATTTTCTGTCGAATCTTTTTGATATAGCTGTCGATGTTGCGATCATATCCTTCGTAATCGCTTCCGTACGCCTGCTCGATGAGTTGCTCGCGGGACATGATGCGGCCTTGATTGCGAAAAAAGGCGGACAGGAGCTGATACTCCGCCGCCGTGATGGGAATCTCTGTTTCCCCGCGATAGAGCTTCATGCTGCCTGCGTGCAGACTGAGACTTTCGCATTGGTAGACGATCTCATCTGCTTCATGATAAACGCGCAGAAGAAGCCGCTGTACGCGCAGCATCAGCTCTTTGGCGCTGAAGGGCTTGACTACATAGTCGTCCACGCCGCCGCGAAAGCCGCGTACGCGGTCGACTTCGCCCTGCCGCGCGGTCAGCATGATCACCGGTATTTCAGAGACGGTTCGAATCTCTTTGAGGACTTCAAACCCGTCGATGCCGGGCATCATGACGTCCAATAAAACGAGGTGGACGGTGTTGCTGTTGAAGAGCGCCAGCGCTTCCAGTCCGTCGCTTGCGGATAAAACCGCGTATCCTTCTTTTAGAAGATACTTTTCAACGATGGTTCTGATCTCCGGCTGATCTTCAACGACCAATATCTGATAGCGCACCGTACCACCTCGTTATATGGTTGTTTCGTTGGGATTACTTCCCGAGAACATCCTTCATCTTCCGATATTCTTCTTCCGTCAGTTCGCCTTTGATATAGCGAAGCTTCAGTGCATCCGCCGCGCCGTCGTTCGCGCTCTTGTGAGATTTTTTGACCGAGAGCACGATGACCACGACCAGAGCCGCTACAAAGAGTGCCCCAAGCACCAGCCAAAGGCCGGAATACGCGGTGCCGAATCCTGAACAAAACGCACCCAAACGACTGAATCCTCTTGTTAACATCATTGTATCATACCTCCTTATTCACGGATGATTTTCTGCATTTTTTTATATTCTTCTTCGGTGATCTCCCCGTTGATGAAGCGTTTTGTCAGTATGTCTTCGGGGGTTTCACCGGACTTCATCCATTCGCCCAGCGGTTTGCGTGGTTTTGCAAACAGCAAGTAGGCGACGATACCGATGAGAAGGATCCATAGAAACATCATATTGTTTTCACCCTTTCTTGTCAGTTCCAGTTGTAGCCGCGCATCATGCCTGGGCCATAGTAGCCGTAATCCGAGTCGTAATCGCGCAACATGCCGGGGCCATAATAGTTGCCGCGTGTACCAAATCTGCCAATAGCAGAATAACGATCGTCCGCGTCAAATGCGGCGCATCCGTAACCCATCCTGCCGTAACCGAATGTGTATCCGTTTTCCGCATGATAAGCCGCCATTTCATCCAGCTGCGCTAGAGCCTGTTGGCCTTCTTCCTGCGTGAGCAGTCCGTCCTGCACCATCTTGTTGATCGTCTCTTTTCTGAGATCAATCATCTGCTGATAGGATTCCTGCAAGTCCGCTTCCTGTTGCTGCGTCAACTCCTGCTGATAGCCGGAGTAGCGGACATCCGCGCGCGCCGGCGAATAGGTAGCCAGCGCATAGGCCGCAATGGGGGTAAGCACGAGGATCACAATTGCGATGATGAGTAGTGCTTTTCTCACGGGGTTCACCTCCTTGTCGTGATTGGTTTCTGTACTTATAAAATAAAAGAAAAATATGATTGAAATATGATTGCGCATTTGGTGCACAAAAAAATAAGCCACCCGAAAGGTTGGCCACTGAGTATCGACAAACTCTACAAGGGGGTATGGGGATTCGGAAATTCCCCATCTTCTAATCAAATTCGGCGATTCATTCGCCGAATTTGTTTAAAATGGCGCGTTAAGCGGCATTTTTTCTCACAGAAAAAACCCATCGGCGAAGTCCGTAGGACTTTGTCGATGGGCTGAGACCACCTGGTATGGGCGGTCTTGAGATGGTATTTACGATTAGACTATATCGGCGCTTCGTCTCCAATATAATGCTTTGCCTGTGCGTTCCAAAGCTCATGGTATTTACCGTCTGTTTCCTCCAGCAGCGCTTCATGGCTGCCAAATTGGGCGAGTTTGCCACCGTCAAATACCGCGATTTGATGGCAGAACTTGCAGGACGATAGCCGGTGCGAGATGAAGATGCTGGCTTTGTCGCCGACCAGCTCGTTGAACTTGGAGTAGACTTCAAACTCCGTGATCGGGTCGAGCGCCGCAGTCGGTTCGTCCAGCACGACGACGGGCGCGTTTTTATACAGCGCGCGCGCAATCGCAATCTTTTGCTTTTCGCCACCGGAAAAATCCCTGCCACTTTCGTCAAACTGCTTGCCGACAGCGACCGAATAGCAGCCGTTGAGCTCCTGAAGCAGTTCGCCGAGTCCCGCGCTTTGCATGCTCTGTTCCAGCCGCGCTTTGTCCGGCTTTGCGTTTGTCGCAATGTTTTGATCCAACGCAAACGAAAACAGCGTGAAATCCTGAAACACCACGGAAAACAGATTTGCGTAATCCCGGTCGTCAAACTCCTGAATGTCCACGCCGTTGAGCGTCACGACGCCGGACGTCGGCTGATAAAACCGGCAGAGCAGCTTGACCAGCGTGGTTTTTCCCGCGCCGTTCATGCCGACGACCGCGAGCCGCTGTCCGCGCGAAATGGTCAGGTTCACGTGATCCAGCACCAGTGCGTCCGCATTCGGGTAATGGAAGGAAACGTCGCGAAACTCGAACACGTAATCCTGATGCGGTTCCAGCGAAATATTTCGCGTTCCGTGCCGACCGGATTCGGGCAGCGCAAAAAAGCGGATGCTCAAGCCGAAGTACTCGCTTGCGACCTTGAACATTGTGTATTGCTGAATCAAACCCGCAATCGCCTGATAAAAGCGCATGATGGCGTTGATCTGAATGAAGATGGAGCCAACCGTAATCGCGCCCACATATGCTTTGAGAACAATAAACAGATACACCGCCGTGAGCAGAACTGTGTTGACCAGCGCAAGGATGGAAAAGTGCTTGATGTTGGGCTTGACGAATTCCTCTCTGCTCTGGCGGATATCGGGGCCAATGTAGTCGTCAATCTTTTCCTTGAGCATGTGCTGCACCTGATAGAGGCGGATATCCTTGCCGCACTCGTAGTTGTAACTGATGCGGAAGAACAGATAACCAAACTGGCGGTTGGAGCTGATGTTGTTGTTCACGTCGTCCTCCGCCGTCTTTGCGATTCTCGCCTGCACGTTGTTGTAGACGAGCACGCCGCCGACAAGCAGCGCGGCAAGCGCGAGAAACGCAAGCGGCGATTGCACGATAGAGCCTTCCGCGCCCGCGTTGGCGGCGTGTCCCGCGGCGAACGTGGTCACGATCAGGATCGTTGCGATCACCATCTCAACAATCGCGAGAAAGCTCTTGAGCAGATACTCCGCTAAATCCCAGATCGCCATGTGGTTGTTTTCTGTTTCATCAATCATTCGAAGCAGATCCATGGTCGCGGGATTCTCAATTTGCTCATAGTCGAGTCGCATGCACTTTTGCGAACGCGCCTCGTAATACCGGTTCATCAGCAGACCCCGCTGATCTTCATAGCGCTTGGTGGAGTAGGCCGAAAGAACGTGCAGCAGGAGCGTAAGCCCGACCAGCGCCGCGACGAGCGCGGTCAGCGTCGGCAGATACCTGGCTCCCATGAGCTCGTCGAGAATCTTTGCGGAGAACACGATTGGAACGAACGGCTTGAGCGCGTCAAGCGTCGCGGACAGCGCTAGCGCGGGCAGGAACGGCTTGTGCATCGACCGGATCGATTTGAGCGCCGCTGAAACTGCTTTTCTGTTTAAAACTTCCGCTTTTTCACTCATACCGGTTCACCACCTTCCTCCTGCCGGTAATAGTGGCTCTGCACGTCAAACATATGCGCGTACGTTCCGCCAAGGCGCATGAGCTCGCTGTGCGTGCCGCGCTCCGCGATGCGCCCGCCTTCGAGCAGCAGCACCTCGTCGCAGAATTTCGTGCTCGAGAGCCGGTGTGAAATATAGATCGAAGTCTTGTTCTTCGTCATTTCATGATAGGTTTCGTAAAGGCGAGATTCCGCGATCGGGTCCAGAGCGGCGGAAGGCTCGTCCAGCACCAGCACCGGTGCCGCCTTATACAGCGCGCGCGCTAAAATGACTTTTTGCCGCTCGCCGCCGGAGAGTTCCGTGCCCTCGCTGTCCAGATACTTTTCGCAGCTCGTATATTTACCCTTCTTGAGGTTTTTCACCTTCTCCGTAAGACCCGCCGTTTCAATCGCTTGATCGACGCGATCCTGATCGGTCTCCTTACTGTTGCGCATGGAGATATTAACGTCCATGCCGTAGGCGAGGATCAGCGCGTCCTGAAACGCGACCGAGAACTGCGAGAAATACTGTTTCAGATCAACCTGCCTGGAATCGACGCCGTCGAGCAAGATTTCGCCGCTGTCGGGCGTAATAAGGTTTAATAGCAGCTTGACCAGCGTGGTCTTGCCCGCGCCGTTGATTCCGACTAGCGCAACTTTCTTGCCCTTTTCGATGACGAGATTGAAGTCTTGAAAGATCACGTGTTCGCTGTATGCAAAGTTGACGTGGCGAAACTCAATCTGCATCGGGAGCGAAAAATCCCGTTTCGGGCAGGTTTGGCGCTGGTTTTCATCCGCCTGATCCAGAAACACGCGAAAATCGGAGACCTGAATTGAGGCGGTATTTAATAGAATCGCGTTTTTCGCAAACCCGCTGACCCACATCGAAAGCCCGGCAATCGCGCTGATATAGAGAATGAATTCCGAAACGGGAATCGTCCCCGCGAGCACGAGCGAGATCAGGTAGAGATAGGCAAATCCATCCCGCAAAAAGGCGATGAGCCCGTCCGTCACTTCGCTGAGAAACATCCGCAGCGCGAATTTTCTGTCCCAATCGAAGTTCTGGTTAAAGCCGTTTCGAAGAAGTGCGGAAAGCCAGTCATACATGCCATACATACGGATGTCTTTTGCATACAGAACATCGGTCGTGGCGGTTGTGAGATAGTAGACGCGCTGATTGCACTTTTGCACTTCGTCCATATGCTTTACGCGGTAGCGATTGACCAGGTTCCCCGCAAAAAAGCTGATCGCGCCGCAGACGGCGAGTCCGAGAATGACCAGCGGATTGAGCGAGGAGAGAAGAAAAATGTACACGACCGCGCCCAGCAGGTTTGCGCTGCATTCCACGATGCGCGTTACGATATCCTCCACGCCGGTCGTGGTCGAGCCGATGGCGCGCTGCGCTTTCTGGTTCTCCAGCTGGCCCGCTTCGGAGGAGAGATATTTATAGTCCACCTGCATGGAAGCAAGGCACATCTCCGAACCGAGGCGCATGCTGCGATACATGGATTTCATGCGGGGGAAGTATCCGTCCGCAAAGCTTCTCATCTGGCCGAGGACGAGGGAGACCGCACCGAAGATAGCGACCAGCAGCAAAAACGCGGTAACACTGCGCACTTGCTCGAAAAATTGGATGATGTATTTGGGCATGAATACGCCGACGACGGGCTGCGCCACCATGCAAAACACGAGCAGGATCATCGACAGCAGCAGCGTTTTGTCAATGCGGACGATGTTTTTCATCGTGAAGGCAATGTTGCTGAAAGCGCCGTATTTCGGTTTCGCTTTCGCTTCTTTTTTGTTCATACGACACAACCCTTTCGATAAGAACCGTTTCGCGCATCTGAAAACAGAAGGATGGATCTCGGTCAACCAATCGGAAAATCAGAGATTGAAACAGAGGCAAAAATGAATATTAGGAACATTATAGCACGGATTATATACACCACAACAAAGAATGGTTGAATCACGCAATAAGTCAATCAAACCGTTGGTTGTCTGCGGATCATACGCACAAAATCTTTGCGACCAGGACTTTGTGAACGAAATTTTACTTACATTGTTACAGTATTTTCGTCTACCCGGTTGACTTTCAAATGTTGTCTTATTAAGATAAAAATGTTGCTCAAAATGGGGTTAAACACGCCATCCGATCATCGATCAGACGATTCAATCATCGATCAGCATAGATTATTTTCGCTATCATAAAACAGAACAAGGACGGAATCGTATTGTGACGAAATTCTGGTTGTATTTTTCTACGTGCATTTTTATGATGAATTCCGTATTATTTGCAAATACTTATGTGGATGAAGATCAATCCTTGCGCAAAGAATGCAAGTATGAGAGTTCGAAGCGCACGGAAAATGAAATGCGTGAATTATGGGATACCAATTCATCCAGCGATTTTATCATCAAGAAACCGGGCACGCTGAGCATCTCTTGGAAGAAGAAAACTCCCGCAAAGAGTTTGTATTTGGAGTGGAAGGCGCTTCCCGTGAATTTTACCCTCACGCAGTACCGGGAGGATGGAAGCGAAATTCAAACAATTCCGGGAGAAACCTATCAACTGGATCAACTTTACAGCATTTTACCGGATGCCTGCAGCGTCAAGCTCTCGTCTGAATTCGATATGGATCTTTGCACCGCGGTGATTTACGGTCCGGATGTTTTACCCAGAGATTATCATTCATGGAACGCCACGCCGGACAAGCTGGACTATCTGGTGATTGCGACACACCCGGATGATGATGTGATCTTTATGGGAGCCATCGTTCCAACTTATGGCGTTGTAGACGGCTTGCAGGGGACGATTCTGTACACCTGCTCTTCAAACATCCGGCTCCGCGGCAACGAAGCACTCAATGGCGCGTGGGCAATGGGCCTTCGAAATCACCCGATTTTCGGCGGATTTCCCGATATTCTTCCGTCGAAGCAAAGCCAATGGGGATTTCAATTCAAGGTGGAAAAACTGACAAAATACTATGTGCGCATTCTGCGCCAATATAAGCCGGAAGTCGTCGTCACCCACGACCTGGAAGGAGAGTACGGTCACTGGCAGCACATCAACGTGGCAAAGGCGGTCTGCGAGGCCGTGAAGTTCGCCGCGGACTCTTCATTTGATCCGGAATCCGTGGCTCAATACGGCGTTTTTCAGGTGAAAAAGCTTTATTTGCATCTATATCCTGAAAACAAGATCAAGCTGGACGTTCACTCGCCGCTGCCTGAGTTCAACAGGATGAGCATTGCCGAAATCTCGCGAAACGCATTCCAGTTTCACGTCTCTCAAGCGAAAGCTTCGCACTACGACGAGAAAAATGAAGGGGTCTACAGCTTGTCGGACTTTGGCTTGTATTTTTCCTTTGTAGGGCCCGACACCAAGGGGAACGATATGTTTGAACACATCGATCCTGCGCTACTAAGCAAACCGATCGAAGATGAACTCTTGCAAGGGAGCTAACGGCTGAATCAACCGGTTTTATCGACTTGCAAGTAAAGCAATATATCCAGTGATTGCCGGATTCAAAAGATCCGGCTTTTTGTTTAGCAGCGAGAAACCAGATGTTTACATTTTTGTCGCATAAAAGACGCATCCTCGTAGCAGCAGCTTTTTATAATACAGATGTCTTTTTGCCGAAACGAATCGGATGATACAGGTTCGTGATTTTTAGTATATTCGGCAAATTGACTGGATGGTGCTGGTTGCCTGATCAAGCGCGAAAGCGTAACGAGAGGTTCGTCTCGAAAGGTTGCTTTTGAAACGCAGTATTCCCTTGAACCCATAGATATCAGGAACAGCCGCTTTCAGCGATCAACTTGAAAACTAACCGATTTTAGGGTAATATACTAAGATTACAGGTAATGTGGTTTTGGAGTATATGAACGTAGTAATTAACGCGCTGGCTTTTAAGAAAAACAGTTCCGGAATTGGCGTTCTGATATCAGAGCTGCTGGTTCGTTTTTCCGCTCTCACGCAAAGAGACTGCCGGATCGTATTGTCACAGGATAGCCCGTCGGTTGTTCCGGCGGGAGAGCGGGTTACGCTGTCTTATTCGCCGTATTCACACAAGCAGGGAATACGGCGCATTTTGTTTCAGAGTCTGCTGTTTGGCAAGAAGTATTGCCGTAAAAGCGTTTTACTCACGACGGACTCCAAGGTGCCGTTCTTTTTGCCGAAATCCTGCCGTGTGGTGCCCGTGGTGACGGATCTTGCGCTGCTGCGGATGCCGGACGTCTATCAACTCTCCCGTGTGGTGATCTGGCGGCTGCAATATCGTTATCTCCTCAAAAAATCGGCGCGCTATGTCGCCATCTCCGAGTTTACGAAAAGAGAAATGGTCGAACTGCTACACATCGACGAGGACAAGATCGATGTGGTCTATTGCGCCGCAAACGAGCGCTATGTCCGCGTCGAGGACGACGCCGCGCTTTCGGAAGTACGAAAGAAATATGATTTGACAAAGCCGTATATCCTCTTTGTCGGCAACGCGAACCCGAGAAAGAATCTCACGCGGCTGATTCGCGCGTTCGATCTGGCGAAAGAAGCGGGAGTTTTTCCGTATCAACTCATTCTGGCGGGTGAATACGGTTGGAAATTTGATCGGCAAGCCGCGATGGCGGGCATTCGGCATGCAAACGACATCCGCTTTTTAGATTTTGTTGCCGATGAGGACATGCCGGGGCTCTATTCCGCGGCGAGCCTGTTCGCGTTTCCGACGCTGTATGAAGGTTTCGGGATTCCGATCATCGAGGCGCAAAAATGCGGAGTTCCCGTTTTAACGAGCAACACTTCCTCTCTACCGGAGGTTGGCGGTGTGGACGGCGCATGTTATGTAGACCCGCTGAGCGAACAGGATATTTGTCTTGGCTTGCGAAAGGTGCTGTGTGATCCACGGTTTGCCTCGCATCTGGTGACAAAGGGATATGAAAACGCGGCGCGCTTTGACTGGAACGAGTCCGCAAAGCGGCTGAATACGATTGTGGAAAAGGTAATACAGGGATGAATATGCAGGAGACCTATCGCCTCTGGCGCGAAAAAGCGACGCGGGATGCGGACTTGACGAAGGAATTGCAATCGATCGCGGAGAACCCCGGCGAAATCGAAGACCGGTTTTATCGGGAGCTGGAGTTTGGCACCGGCGGTCTGCGCGGCGTTATCGGCGCGGGCACGAACCGCATGAATGTCTACACGGTGGCAAAAGCCTCGCAGGGCTATAGCCGCTATTGCGTTGGCAAGTTTACGAATCCCAAGATCGCGATCGCTTACGACAGCCGCATCAAGAGCGACTTGTTTGCGCGCGCGGCGGCAGAGGTCTTCGCGGGCAACGGCATTCAGGTTTGGATGTATCCCGTCATTATGCCGACGCCTTCATTATCGTTTGCCGTACGGGACCTTGGCTGCAGCGGCGGCATCGTGCTGACCGCGAGTCATAATCCAGCGAAATACAACGGTTACAAGGTCTACGGGCCGGACGGCTGCCAAATCACGACGGAAGCCGCCGCAGAAATCCAGCAGCGGATCGACGAAGTAGACCCGTTTACGGATGTTGTCCGTGTGGACTTTGACGAGGGCATACAGCAAAGCCGCATTCACTGGATCGGCGAGGAGACCGTCCGGCGGTATCTGGACGCGGTGGCGACCGCTTCCGTTCTCCCGCGCGAAGTGGATCGCAGTGTTTCTATCGTCTATACCCCGCTCAACGGCGCGGGGATCAGTTGTGTTCCGCGCTGCCTTAAGGAACATGGATTCACCAATATCGTGATTCCGACCGAGCAGCGTGATCCGGATGGAAACTTTCCCACCTGCCCGTATCCGAATCCCGAGGTGCGGGAAGCACTTGCGGTCGGCCTTCGCTGGGCGGAGCAGACGGGCAGCGACTTGCTGCTCGCGACCGATCCGGATTGCGACCGCGTCGGCGCCGCCGTCAAGAGCCAGGATGGCTACACGCTTATCAGCGGAAACGAGATGGGTGTGCTGCTGCTGGATTTCCTCTGCAAGATGAAGCAAAAAGCCGGAACGATGCCCGCGCATCCCGTTGCGGTATCCACGATTGTGACCACACCGATGGCGAAAAAGGTTGCGGCGCACTATGGCGTCGAGCTGATCGACGTGCTGACCGGATTTAAGTTCATCGGCGAGCAGATCGGCTTGCTGGAGAGCCGCGGCGAGGCGGAGCGCTATCTCTTCGGATTTGAGGAAAGTTACGGCTATCTGAGTGGCAGCTTTGTGCGAGACAAGGATGCGGTGAACGGTTCCTTGCTGATCTGCGAACTGTTTTCCTATTATAAAGCGCAGGGCAGAAGCCTGCTGGATGTGCTGGACGAGCTGTATCGTACCTTTGGCTATTATCAAAGCCGGTTGCTCTCCTTCTCGTTTGAGGGCAGCGCGGGGTTTGCAAAGATGAATGCACTCATCGCGTCGCTTCGCGCGAGCGCGCCGGGTGCGATCGGCGGTTTTGCGGTAGAGGAAATTGCGGACTATCAATCTTCCGTTCAAAAGACGGCGGGTGGCGCGGAAACACCAATCTATCTGCCGAAATCAAACGTGCTGCGCTTTTTCCTTGCGGGCGGAAACGAGGCGGTCGTTCGCCCGTCCGGCACCGAGCCAAAGCTGAAGGTCTATCTGACCGCGACCGCGGAAACGAAGGAACGAAGCCTCCAAATTCTCGACAGGTTGGAGCGGGAGATGAACGCGATCGTCGCACTGGATCGGGGGAACGCATGAAAATCGCGCTGGAGTTGCAGCCTTGTTCCAATCAAATGAGCGGAATCGGGCACTATACATTCCAACTGGCGAAGCGGATTCTTGCAACGGAGTCGGCGGACGTAAGCGGAAACTACTTTAATTTTCGCATGCGGAATCCGAAGCTGTCCGATCTTGGCATTGAGGGTCGGGTTCACTACAACGCGCTCTTGCCATACGGCGTGTATCGCAGAATGTGGAACATTGTTTCGATTCCGTATCGGGCCATGTTTCCGCGCGCGGATGTGACCCACTTTTTCGATTATATCGTGCCTCCGGGCGTGAGCGGTAAGGTGATCGATACGGTATACGATCTCACCTACCTGCGTTATCCGGAGACGATGGATGAAAGAAACCTGACTCGCTTAAAGCAGGGCATGCGCAGGAGCCTGGATCAAAGTGATTGTATTGTGACGGATTCCGCGTTTGTGAAGGGCGAGATCGTGCGCGAACTGGGTTACGACGCGGATCGAATCGAGGTCGTTTATCCCGCCGCCGTAAACGAGGCAGCGGGCGAACTAACGCAGAATTATCTCAAAGAGAAATGGGGCTTAAACAAACCCTATCTTCTCTATCTCGGCACCATCGAACCGCGAAAGAACCTCAACCGCCTGATTCAAGCGTATGAAAAGGTTTCGCGCGAGCTGGAGCAGCCGCCAAAGCTGGTGCTCGCGGGCGGAAAAGGCTGGAAGGCGGAAGAAACGCACATGTTAGCGGAGAAGCTTGCGCCGGGACAAGTCCTGTTTACCGGATATCTTTCCGCAGAGGAAAAAAAACTATTGTACCGGCACGCGGCAGTATTCACGTTCCCTTCGCTCTACGAGGGATTCGGCATGCCGGTGCTGGAGGCGATGCAGCAAGGCATACCGGTCGTCTGCGCCAACGCATCTTCTTTGCCGGAGGTCGCGGGCGATTGCGCGCGGTTTGTCGAACCGACGGACGTCAACGACATTGCGCAAGGAATCTTAGAGCTCTTGACCGATTCCGCGCGCGCAGAGGAACTCTCCCTGCGCGGAAAAGCGCAGGCGGAGCGCTTCTCCTGGGATCGATCCGCGGAGAAATTGATGCAAATTTATCAAAGACTGGGAGAATAACGCGTGACGGAACTCTATCCCATTCTGCTGAAACCCTACTATCGGGACTACCTGTGGGGCGGAATCAGACTGCGAAAGGAATTTGGAAAAGAGGACGGACCAAGCCCGACAGCGGAGAGCTGGGAGCTGGTCTGCCGTGCGAACGCGCACTCCATCGCGCGAAACGGTCCTCTCACCGGCAGAACGCTGGATGATTTGCGGCAGATGGATGCCGCGCTCTACTGGGGTACCGATTGCCGGCAGGACGCGTTTCCAATCCTAGTGAAACTGATCGATGCCAAGCGCGACCTTTCCATTCAGGTGCATCCTTCGGAACAGTCCGCTCTGCCGCAGTTCGGCGAGCAGGGCAAGGCGGAGATGTGGTATGTGGTGGACTGCCTGCCGTATTCCTATATCTACTATGGCTTTTCTGAAAAGATTGATGAGGATGAGTTAATCCGGCGTGTGGAAGACGGCACGATCAGCGATGTGCTGAATAAAGTGCAGGTGAAACGCGGGGATGTGTTCTATATTTTACCGGGCATGATCCACGCAATCGGCAGCGGAATCGTCATGGCGGAGATTCAGCAAAACTCCGACACGACGTTTCGAATCTATGACTATTTACGCTTGGACGCGAACGGCGAAATGCGGCAGTTGCATTTACAAAGGGCTAAAACTGTTATAGACTATACTCCTGTTATACCGACGGAATGCAGGGTAAACAGCGGCGCGGTGTTTCCGGGATTCACCATGACGAAGATGTTTTCCTGCCCGTATTTTCGCGCGTATCGCTTTGAGTTTCGGGATCGTTTTTCGCTCAACAGCGGCGGAAAGAGCTTTCAGCACCTGCTGTTTGTGGAAGGCAGCGGCGCTTTACGCTATGACGGCGGAGAGGTCGCGTTCCACAAGGGCGACTCCGTCTTTATTCCGGCGGCGCTTGGTGACTACGCGGTAGAGGGCATAGGCAAGATGCTTCTCTCGCATGTATAAAACAGATACAATCTCGTGAGGTGCGGCGGTATCCATCGCCGCAAACGCACGCTTTACAGTAAGGGGATAATCACATGAAGATGACGGCGTTGATCATGGCTGGCGGCCGGGGCGAGCGTTTCTGGCCAAAGAGCAGAAAGAACTTACCCAAGCAGTTTCTCTCGCTGACAAACGACGGTAAGACGATGATTCAGCTGACGGTGGAGCGCATTCTTCCGCTGGTTGCGATGGAGGATATCTATATCGCTACCAACGAAAACTATCGCGCCCTGGTTCAGGCACAGCTGCCGAATCTGCCGGAGCAAAACATTCTCTGCGAACCCGTCGGGCGCAACACGGCGCCCTGCATCGGCCTCGGCGCGGTGCATATGCAGAAAAAATATGAAGACGCGATGATGATCGTTCTGCCGTCGGATCACTTGATCAAGCAGAAGACGCTCTTCTTAAAGTCCCTTCGTAATGCCAGCCAGGTTGCGGAAGAAAACAGCAATCTCGTCACCATCGGCATTACGCCCGAGTATCCGGAGACGGGCTACGGCTATATTCGCTTTGACGAGACAAACAGCCTTGGACAAGCCTATCAGGTAGCCGAGTTTAATGAAAAGCCCGATTTTGACACCGCAAAGACCTATCTGGCGAGCGGACAGTATCTCTGGAACAGCGGTATGTTCGTTTGGAAAGTCTCTTCCATCCTAGAGAAGATAGAAGAGCATATGCCGGAGCTGCATGCGGGCCTGATGAATATTCAACAGGCAATCGGCACCGAGCAGGAATTCGGCGTTTTGGAAGCGGAGTTCACAAAGATGCGCTCTATCTCCATCGACTACGGTATTTTGGAGCATGCGAACGATATCTATACCATTCCCGGTTCGTTTGGCTGGGACGACGTCGGCTCCTGGCTCGCGCTCGCGCGGATCAATCCCGTCAACGATTATGGTAACGTGCTCTCCGGCAATCTGATAGCGGTCGATACAAAGAACTGCATCGTGCAGGGCGAAGAGAAGCTCATCGCGACGGTTGGCGTACAGAATTTGATCGTTGTGGATACGCCGGACGCGATCTTAATCTGCCAAAAGGGAAACGCCGAAGACATCAAGAAAGTACTGGAAAATCTTCGCATCTGCAACCGGACAGAGTATATTTGAAGCAACCAATTTTGAAAAGGGGAACCAACATGAAACGAGCGCTCATCACAGGCATCACCGGGCAGGACGGCTCTTATCTTGCGGAGCTGCTGCTTGAAAAAGGATATGAAGTTCACGGAATCACCAGAAGAGCATCGCTGCCCAACACGAGCCGAATCGACGCGATTTTGGGCCGGATCACGCTGCACGACGGAGACCTCAGCGATACATCGAGTATCCTGCGCATCATGCAGATCGTACGCCCCGACGAAGTATATAACCTCGCGGCGCAGAGCCATGTGCAGGTGAGCTTCGACGTGCCGGAATATTCCGGCGATGTCGACGCGCTGGGCGTTGTTCGTCTGCTGGAAGCGATCCGCATTCTTGGGATGGAGAAGACCTGCCGTTTCTATCAGGCGTCCACGTCGGAGCTCTACGGCAAGGTGGAAGAGGTTCCGCAAAAGGAGACCACGCCGTTTCATCCCTATAGTCCGTATGCGATCGCCAAGCAGTACGCTTACTGGATGGTGAAGGAGTATCGCGAGGCTTACGGCATGTTCGCGGTCAACGGCATTCTCTTCAACCATGAGTCCGAGCGCAGAGGCGAAACCTTCGTGACGCGAAAGATCACCCGCGCTGCGGCGAGAATCGCCTGCGGTTTGCAGGACAAGCTTCAGCTCGGCAATCTGGACAGCAAACGCGACTGGGGCTATGCCAAGGATTATGTCGAGTGCATGTGGCTCATGCTGCAGCACGATGTTCCCGAAGATTTTGTCATCGCGACCGGCGTACAGCATACGGTTCGCGAGTTTACAGCGCTTGCGTTTGCGCACGACGGAATTCAACTTCGCTGGGAAGGTACAGGGCTGGACGAAAAGGGAATCGACGAGAAGACCGGCCGTGTGCTGGTTGAGGTCAACAAAACCTGGTTCCGCCCGACGGATGTGGACAATCTCTGGGGTGACCCGACCAAGGCGCGCACCGTGCTGCGCTGGAATCCGCTGAAGACGTCCTACGAACAGCTTTGCTCAATCATGGCGGAGTATGACTTGCAGCTCGCGAAAAAGGAACAGGCAGGCTTAAAGTGAAGGCGCTGATCACCGGCAGCCGCGGCTTTGTCGGCGGATATCTGCGCCGGGAACTGGAACAGCATGGTTATAGCGTGACCGGCCTCGACCTTGCGGCGGACGATCAAACTCTCGCCGTGGATCTATGCTCCGCGCAGCAGATGCGGGATGTGTTGAAACAGACACAGCCGGACGTGATCTTTCATCTGGCAGGGCAAGCCAACGTTGCGCTCTCCTGGCAGATTCCGCAGAAGACGTTTGAGCTCAATGTTCTCGGCATGATCAACTTACTGGAGGCGGTTCGGTTGGAACAGCCGAAGGCAATGATCGTCGGGATTGGTTCGTCGGATCAATACGGCAACCTCGGCGAAGCGGGACAAAACGTGACGGAAGAGACGATGTTGCGTCCGCAAACGCCGTATGCGGTCTCCAAAAAGGCGCAGGAAGAGATTGCGCTAATCTACAGCCGCGCGTATGGCATGAGCGTCTGCATGACCCGCTCGTTTAACCACGCGGGCGCGGGACAAAAGCGCGGATTCATGATACCCGACTTTGCATCCGGTATTGCAGCCGTGGAACAGGGAGGGGCGGAATACCTTTCGGTCGGGAATTTGAGTGCGAAGCGCGACTTTACGCATGTGCGGGATGTTGTGCGCGCCTATCGCCTGATCGCGGAGCGCGGCAGAAGCGGAGAGGTGTATAACATCGGCTCCCAGATCGTCTATAGCGCGCAGGAGATTCTGGATCGACTTTGCGCAATGGCGAGCTGCGAGATTCCGGTGCGACAGGATCCTGCGAAGATGCGCCCGAGCGACACGCCCGTCATCTGCTGCGACCACAGCAAGCTGACGCGAGATACTGGTTGGATGCCGGAAATTTCGATGGATGAAACGCTTGCGGAAGTGCTAAACGAGTGGCGGAATCGACCATCCGATGGTTGATTCGAAACCAGAATACGACAGCGATACTTTTTGATAGTGAGAGGAAGCAATGCTGCAGAAAATCAAGCAATACCATTTTTTATTTACGGAGCTTGTCAAGCGGGACTTTACGAAGAAGTACAAGCGCACCGTGCTT
This sequence comes from Christensenellaceae bacterium, assembly GCA_963665375.2. Taxonomy (GTDB): domain Bacteria; phylum Bacillota; class Clostridia; order Christensenellales; family CAG-138; genus UBA7703. Next base: position 1,075,253 of record CAXXUL010000003.1, on the reverse strand, counting down.
GGCATGGCGTGGAGCGTACTCTCTCCGCTCATGACGCTGCTCATCATGTGGCTGGTCTTCAGCAACTTTTTCGGCAACACGATGAAGCATTATGTCATCTACCTGTTTACGGGTCAGCTTGTGTTTGCGTATTTTACCGATTCGACAAACCTTTGCATGAATGCGCTCGTGAACAATGCCAGCATATTCACGAAGGTCAATGTTCCGAAGTATCTCTTTTTGCTGTCGCAAAACGTATCGTCGTTGATCAACTTCGGCCTGACACTCATTCTGTTATTCATCTTTTCTGCGATCGACGGCGTGACCTTTACCTGGAAGTTTTTAACGCTGCTGTATCCGATCACTTGCCTGATCACCTTTAATGTCGGCATGGGCATGATCCTGTCTGCGTTTTTCGTGTTCTTCCGGGACATGCAGTATCTCTGGGGTGTTGTGACACAGTTATTGATGTGGATGTCCGCAATCTTTTATACAATTGAGGGATTCAGCTACAAAATTCAACTGCTGTTTCTGGCAAACCCGATCTATCTGTACATTCGATACTTCCGAAAGATCATACTCGACGGGGTGATTCCGACCCCGCAGTTCCATCTTTTGGGGGCTGCCTATGCGCTGATTGCGCTCGCGCTGGGCACCTATGTCTACCGGAAATACAATCACGAATTCCTGTATTATGTATAAAAACGGGATCGGATGCTGCCGGAAAGTAGAAACAAACGCGAGGATAAAACATGCGATCTGTACTAAAAGTAGATAACGTAACCGTTCGTTATAAATACGGCGATTTTCGAGACATCGGGCTCAAAGAGTGGACGATGCGGAAGCTGACGCACCGCTATCATGTCGAGCACTTTCTTGCGGTAAAAAACGTTTCGTTCGAACTGTTTGAAGGTGACATGCTCGGCATCGTCGGCTCAAACGGCGCGGGCAAATCCACTCTCCTAAAGGCTGTGACGGGCGTTATGGTGCCGACGAGCGGCACCATTGTGCGAGACGGACGCATCTCTGCGCTCCTGGAGCTTGCCTCCGGCTTTGACGGAGACCTGACAGTGAAGGAGAACGCCTACCTGCGCGGCGCGATGCTCGGTTATACCAAAAAGTTCATGAATGAGGCCTATGATCAGATCATCGACTTTGCGGAACTCAAGGACTTTGAAGATCGCCCGTTTAAGCAGCTTTCTTCGGGTATGCAGTCTCGCCTTGCATTTTCAATCGCCTCGCTCGTTCAGCCGGAGATCTTGATTTTGGACGAGGTGCTGTCGGTTGGCGACGGCGCGTTTCAGGAGAAGAGCGCGGCGAAGATGATGGAGATCATCAAAAGCGGAGCCGTAACGATTCTGGTATCGCACTCTGTCGAGCAGGTTGAGAGCCTTTGCACCAAGGTGCTTTGGCTCAACCATGGAGAAGCCATCGCACTGGGCGATACAAAGGGTATCTGCGAGTTGTATCAATCGTTTTTATCGGGGAATCATGATGCGCTGCAAGAGGCTTCCAGCCGCTGGGGCGCAGGGAAAGCGGATTTGACTTAATTCGTCAGATCACGTTCAAGCAAAACCAGATAGTTCAACCGTGACGGTTATTTTATAATGACAGGCAAAGAAATTGGAGTAATTGAGTTCTATGAAGGAATTTCTGAATATTGAGGAAGAGGTTATCTACAACAAACTGGCGCCAAACAGACACCAGCCGGAGAAATTATCCTGCGAGCTGCTGAACGCAGCAGATCTGTTGGGATGCAGCGGGGTTATTGACGCGGAGAAAGTCGTTCGAAACATCTCCGAGTTAGGGGATCTGATCCTTACTTTAAAAGAAACAAGCGAGAATTACGCGTTTCGGCCATTGTTTTCTGATTCAAAAGTGTTTGGGAAAGGGATTCTGTTCGCAAAAAGAGCGGTTCGAAAGCTGTTAAAATGGTATATCGAACCGATTTGTTTTCAACAGACTACCTTTAACAATGCGGTGACCCACTCGATCGAGCAAATCTCCCAAATGCAGTCCGACCTACTTATATCTGTTGCCGAACTGACCAGATTGCAAAAGCTTGACGAAGCGGAAAAGACGAATCAGGATACGGTCGTGCAGGCAACATCTTCCAACGACAGACCGAAATAGAGCGAAAAACGCTCTGCTTTGATCGGATTCTTTTGCCGGAATCAGATCACTTTACAACCGGAAGTAATAAAGACGATCCGAATCACCGGATGGTTGAGAATAGAATATCTCGAGGGTTTGACCAGGATTCATTCCGATTTTTAAATTTAGTGTCTAAGGAGTAAAGTCTCTTGAATATTGCATTTGATGATATGGCAATGTTAGGCTCGATGAGCAAGAACCGCGGGATAGGCAACTATGCACTGAGCCAGTTTCGAAAAATGATTGAGCGGGATCAAAACAACCAATATTTCTTTTTGAATCTTCTTGAAGAACTCAGTCTGAGCGATTTCGTCGATCACGCCGAGAATCTGCACGAGTTTTATTTTTATACAGGGGAAGATAATTATCTTTTAAAAGACCCGCAAATGTTTGCTGTAATTGGAGATTTGATTCAAAATTTCATTCTAGAACATCAAATTGATGTTTTCTATATTACATCGCCATTCGAAGGTAAATGTTTCCTTTATCAGAACGAGTGGTTTGCACATACCAAAGTCGTTGCTACGGTATACGATATCATCCCATATCTGATGAAAGAGCATTATTTAACAAATGCATCCGCTTATCAAGCCTATATGGATCGCGTTGAGATGCTGCGCGGGGTTGACCGTTGTCTGGTTATTTCCAATAGCGTCAAGAACGATTTACTAGAGCATTTACAGTTTGACCCGGATAAGATCGATGTAATCTATGGTGCGGCGGACGAATGCTATTGCAAAATAGCAGTATCGGAAGAAGAAAAAGAAGCGCTGTGTCAGAAATATATGATCGATAGTCCGTATATCATGTGCACCGGCGGCGATGATGAGCGAAAGAATCTTGAGGGTTTAATCCTTGCTTATTCCATGCTGCCCAAACAACTAATTGATCAATATCAACTTGTGATCGTATGTAAACTGACGAAGTCTTCCTTTAACCGGTATATGACGCTCGTTGAGAAAAAGCAATTGACGGGAAGAGTCATTCTGACTAATTTCATACCAAACGAGGAATTGATTGTTCTGTATAACCTTGCGCACTTATTGGCGTTTCCTTCAAAGTATGAGGGGTTTGGGCTCCCCATCGTAGAAGCCTGGGCGTGCGGAACTCCGGTATTGACTTCAAACAACTCGAGCCTTGGAGAGATTGCCGGGGATGCTGCCGTGCTGGTGGATCCGTTTTCCGTAGAGGATGTAACGCGCGGTTTGACCGAGGCATTGATGAGCGCAGACTTAACAGCGCTTCGCAACAAAGGGGTTGAGCGACTGAAGCTGTTTCAATGGGATATTGTAGCCGATTTTACGATTTCATATATAGAGAAAGAATGTCAAATGAAAACAGAGTCGGCTCTTTCGCCAACTGTCAAGACTGAAAAGGCGAAGCTGGCGTTTTTCACGCCGCTCCCGCCTGTGAAATCCGGCATTTCGGACTACAGTGTCGATATCCTAAACGCGATTAGCGATTCTTTTACTATCGACGTTTTTATTGACGACGGATATCAACCGGATCGTTTATTGAGAGGTTCTATTCAAATTTATCACCACCGGGAGTTTCGAGCAAAAAAATACGATCATATTCTTTTTCAGGTAGGGAATTCGGAATATCATAGCTATATGTTTCCGTACATTGTTAAGTATGGCGGTATCGTTGTGCTGCACGATTATAACCTGCATTCGGTTGCACATTATGAATCCAACCGCAGAAAAAACAGTCTTTCACTCTACCGGGAATATCTGCTTATGGATTACCCGGTCAGCTATGTGAACGAGTATCTTCAGAAACTGAAATCGGGCAAGTCGGGGGTTCGAGTTTTCGAGATCGAGGTGAATAGTTTTGTCGTGAATTATGCGAACAAAATTATTGTGCATAGCGATGAGGCAAAGGCAAAGCTGCTTCAGCGGGACATTGGACGTAACGTAAAGAAAATTCACAGCTATGCGAAGATTGAGCCGCTGAAAGATTCCGGTATTGCGAAGACGGAGTTAGGAATTCCAAAGGATCAAGTGGTATTTGCCTCATTTGGGTATATTCAGAAAACGAAGAGATCAATACCGGTTTTAAAAGCGTTTCACCGGTTGAGTAAAAAGTATAGTAACGTTCACTACTATTTTGTCGGTTCGCCGGATTTGACGGTCAGAGACGAGCTATATCAATATATCAAGGACAACCAGCTGGAGAGCCACGTTACCATAACGGGCTATATCGGATTGGAGGATTTTACACGCTATATCGATGCAACCGATATCTGTGTGAACCTGAGGTATCCTTCCAACGGAGAAACCAGCGGGAGCCTGATGCGCACACTTGCGAAAGGCAAGTGTGTGATGATCAACGACATCGGCAGTTTTCGCGAGATTCCGGATCATTGCTGTGTGAAACTGCCGTCACCGGAATCGATGGTGGAGCGACAGGAAGTCGAGCTGATTTATCAGGAATTTGAGCGGTTACTCCAGGAAAAAGACAGAATCGGGGAGATTTGCGCAAACGCCAGAAAATACGCAGAACAGTATCTTGATCTGGATCGAGTTGCAAAGCAATATGTTGCCTTCATTCAGGAAGAACGGGTTCCATCGCTGACGGAAGAAATGCTCGGCAAGTTGAGAAATGAAATACAGACACGGAATTATTCCAGCCTTCAGATTGAGCAACTGGGACGCACCTTGGGTTACAGCAAGAACTTTGAATCGACCACCAAAGAAGGAACCGCTTCAGATACCGGCAGCGGATGCCTGATTTCGGAACCGATGCGATAGATTGACCCGCGACGATTCAAACCAAACGAATCCGATACAATCGACGAAACTTACAGTCAAAGAGCCTGTTCCTGCAGTCAAGCGGGGATCGGCTTTTTTTTGTGGCGTTTTTCACAATATTAGCAGCGCTGCGCAACATAGCTATATGTTTTTGTTGATGGTGCATATATCAGAATGATTCCTACTGAAACGCGAGGAAACGGAATACGATTGGTGCCGTGCGCAGATGATAGTAAGAATCCGTACACACCTTATTCCAGAAAAACGCGATCGAGTGGATATCAGACCGCGCTTACGATGCATTCGAGCAAGCAATTGCCCAGAGATAGAGAACATGGAGGACTGAATACATGCTGCAAGGCAAATCAAAAATCGCAATCATCGGCGCGGGCTATGTTGGGGCCGCGATCGCGTATAACGTTGCAATCAACCGAACCGCGAGCGAGATCGTACTCATCGACGTCAACAACGACAAGGCGATGGGGGAAGCTCTGGATATCAACCACGGGTTGTGCCATCTTGGACAAATGAACATTCACGCAGGCGACTATTCGGACTGCGCCAATTGCGACGCAATCGTCATGACCGCGGGACTCAACAGAAAACCGGGCGAAACGAGGCTCGATCTCGCGAAAAAGAACGTTCCTGTCGCCAAGAGCATCACGGAAAACATCATGAAGTACTACAACCACGGTGTGATTCTCGTCGTGGCAAATCCTGCCGATATCCTGACCTATCTGATTCAGAAATGGTCGGGGTTGCCTGCAAATCTGGTCTTCGGAACGGGAACCGCGCTCGATTCCGCGCGCTTTCGCTTCTACCTCGCGCAAAAGCTGAATGTCGATATTCAGAATATCCACGGTTACATCATCGGCGAACATGGAGATTCGCAGGTTCCAGTTTGGAGCGCGACGCAGATTGCGGGGCAGAGCGTGGACGTTTACTGTAAATCGCTTGGGATTTCGCTGACCGATGAAGAGAAGCTGGAGATCGTCACCAAGACAAAAAACGGCGGCGCGGAGGTCATTCGTCTCAAAGGGGCGACGTATTTCGCCATCGCCGGCATTGTGGAAAACATCATTGAGGCGGTCATCAAGGATAAAAACTCGATCAAGACGGTCGCGAGCGTGCTCAACGGCGCATATGGCATCTATGACGTTGCGCTGAGCTTGCCTTCCGTAATCAACCAGCACGGCGTGGATGGCATCATCCAATACAGCCTGACACCGCAGGAGGATGCAGCCCTTCAGCAGAGCGCAAAAACACTCAAGGAGTTCATCTCGCAGATTCCGAATATCTGATCGTAAACAATAAACAATTCTAAACAGAAAAGTCGTCTGAACGTAATCAGGCGACTTTTTGTTACTCTGTTGGGGATGCATCGAATGCTATTTTTTTCGCACTACGGTGACGCGCGGATTCAAGCCGCCCGCCTCGGTTGTGAGCTCCGCCGTAACGGAGAGACCGGGCTCGCTCTGAAGACAGGTTGTCAAGAGCCGGTGTTCCATGGTGTATAGCACCGCGACGCCGTCGCTTGCGAGCAGCTTTGGCAGCGCATGCGCAAAGTCGCGGTAGAGCGTCTCATTCGCGCTGTGCGTGCCGACGCGGTTGCCAAACGGCATATTGGCTAGTATGAGGTCAAACGGCTCACGCGGCTCAAATTTGAGGATGTCCTTGTGGACAAAACGCGCGCCGCTGTGCGCCGCGGTCGCGTTCTCCCGCGCGGCGTCCAGCGCGCGCTCGGAGATATCCACGCCGATCAACCCGGTGGGCACCGCTCGCTCCAGCTCAAACAGCAGCGTTCCGCTGCCGCAGAACGGGTCCAGCGTACGCGGGCGCGCAGCGGAGACAAATGAGAGCGCATATCTGGCGAGGCATGCCGCCTGTACGGGGTGAATTGAGGCGGGCAGCGCGCGCTTGCGGTAAGCAAAGCGCGTATCGGCAACATTGCGCGGGCGAATGAAGACATCGCACTTGTCGTTGTTGCAAACGATACGGAGTTCATCCGCATAGCGCGAAGGGTTATCCCCGCCGCCGAGCGCGGTTGAGACGGCGCGGATGAGCACCGCGCGGTCGCCCGCGTAATTTCTTAGCTCAATGCGGTAAGGACGGGTCAATACGGGGTTAGCCAGCGTCGAGATCTGCTCCGAATCGATCGGGATGGAAGCAGCCAGCGGAAGCAATATCTCCTGTGCACAGCGGAGTTCCTGCAGCGTCTTGATCTGATCCGTAAATACGCGCACACCGTCGTTATGCAGCGTTGCGGCGAATCCGCGCGAGGTTGCCTCTTTGAGTAGGATCGACCCGAATCCAACGGGCGGAACGAGCAGGATTTCCATCGCGGAGGCAAGCCGTGTCCGCTGCGGCAGGGGAACATCCTTTTCTAGCGCGGCGAGCGCCTTTGTGTGCGCTTCTATAATATCCTGAACGTGTTTTTCCTCGGTTTCATCCGCCGCTGTCGGCGGAACATATGCGGTGATGGCTTCCCCCGCTTTCGTTCCGGCGATGGCGCCGAGCGCGAGGAGGATGGAGGGGATCACATATCGCGTTTCTTCGCTCTGTAGCGCGGCAACCAATGCGTCAGCGTCGCGCTCGTTGGCAAACGCGCCGAGCAGGCGCGCTGCGTTTTTTCGTGCTTTGGGTTCGGGGGCTGCCAGCGCTGCGTAGAGGATTGCACGATCGTCAAAGACGCGCTCCAATAACTCGCGTGCGGCGCGCTTTTTCGCGTGTGTAGCGAGGGCGGAGAGAGAGGTGACGGGTTCGGTTGTAATCGCGGATACGAGGACTTGCAACTGCTGTTCCGTAATGACGGCTTCTTCTTGTCGCGGAGTTGCGGGTGATTTCGGCGCATACTTCGGGCCGGAGAAGGGCTTTCGCTCCGTGTAAGGTTTACCCTGTGAATAGGGCTTTTTATCGGAATACGGTTTATATTCGGAATTGAATTTTTTGTCAGAAAATGGTTTCTTTTCAGAATAAGGCTTGTTTCCGGAATAAGGCTTACTTTCGGAAGATGGTTTGCCGGAATAGGGTTTGTTCTCGGAGTACGCCCGTTTCTCCCCATAGGGTTTTGCCCCGCGCGGGGCGGGCTTTTGACCGGTATGCAGTTTTCCGCCGGTGGGACGGTGAGAAGATGCTCCGCCGGAGGGCGGGCGCTTGCCAGTTGAGTTATCCATTCATTGCCGCTTTCTTGATAATCGTTAAGATCGTTTCGGTTCCGTCCGAGCGCGTGTCCTCGCACATCCGTTCGGCATATTGAGCGCGTTGCTGATACACTTCGTCGATGGCCGCGACCAGAGAACCCGTCGTCGCGGTGTTTTGGTCGACCACCTTTGCGTATCCTTTTTTCTCCATGTAATTCGCGTTGAGCAGTTGATCCCCGCGTGAGCTGGCGAAGGTCAACGGCACAAGCACGCTGGGCTTGTTGAGCGCGAGCAGCTCAAACACGCTGTTTGCTCCCGCGCGGGAGAGCACGACGTCGCTCAACGCAAACAAATCCGGAAGCTCTTTGTCGATGTATTCATATTGGTTATAGCCGCAGACGGCGCAGTCGCAGTCGTTCTTTCCTTTTCCACAAAGGTGGACGATATCATAGCGCTCGCGGAGCTGCGGAAGCGCCGCGCGAACCAGCTCATTGAGCTTTTGCGCGCCGAGACTGCCGCCCATGACGAGCAGCACGGGTTTCTCGCCGGTAAGGCCGGTAAACGCGAGCGCCCGTTCGCGGTCGCCCTCGTAGAGCGCCGGACGGATGGGTGTGCCAGTAAAGATGCCTTTGCTGTTCTTAATGTGCTGCAGCGTATCCTCAAAGCTCAGGCAGACCTTATCCGTAAAACGCGTAGCGATGCGGTTGCTGAGCCCCGGCGAATAGTCCGACTCGTGCGCGACCACGGGCACCTTGCCGGCGCTTAGCACGACGGGAACGGAGACGAAGCCGCCTTTACTGAAGATGACGTCGGGCCGAATCTTGCGGATCAGCTTTCTTGCTTGAAAATAGCCCTTGATCACGCGAAACGGATCGATAAAGTTTTGCCAGGAGAAATAACGCCTGAGCTTGCCCGTTGAGATGCCGTGATAGGTAACAGCCGTTAGCGCCGTGATCAAACCCTTTTCAATGCCGTTCTCGGAACCGATATAGTGAACTTCCCATCCTTCGCGCAGCAGCGGCTCGATGAGCGCGATGTTAGGGGTTACGTGTCCCGCCGTTCCACCTCCGGTGAAGATGATACGTTTGTTCTCTTTTGTTGTTTCCGACATAGTGTTTGCGTTTCTCCCTGAAAAAGGCACACGACCGGCGCGAACCGATCGTGTGGTGACGTTCGTTTTCTGTGGTTAAGTGTAAGACAATCCGTTTGTCTTGTCCACACAAAGTTCTGTGAGGGTTAACCCTCGGTCTCGTTCAGTACGTCCTCTTTGAGGAGCGCGCGGGCGATATCAAACTTCATTTGATTCCATTCGTCCGGCAGCTTCGTGAGGTCGACCTCCAGCATGATGCAGACGAGACGCGCGTTTTCCGCGGTTACTTTCACGCCGCCCTTGCTGTCGCGCCAGCAGATGAACCATGCGAGCTCTTTCGTCTTGTCGTCGTTGAGCTCGGCGGTACCCGTCTTGCCGGCCATGGTGTAGCCGAGGTTCAGAACCGCTTTGTTGATAAAACTCTTGCCAAGGCTACGCGCCGTACCGTCGGTGATCACCTGCAACAACGCGGGATAAATCGTATCCACTGTGCCTTTTTGCAGGATTGTGCGGTAGATCTTCGGCTCCTTTTGTTCCACGAGCGTATAATCTGTGCCGTCCGCATGCCAGATGCTATCCACCAGATACGGCTGCATGATCACGCCGTCGTTGGCATAGGCGCTGGCGTAGCAGGCCATCTGCAGCGGCGACATCAGGATTTCGCCCTGACCATAGCCCGTGACCGCGAGGTCGTACTCATTGAGCGGTTTATCTTTGGTGCGGTCGTTGAAAAGCTGCGCGGTGCTGACGTCAAGGCCATAAAGCATCTTGTCAAGCTTGAGGTGTACGTTGGGAACCTCGGTGTAGCTTCCGTCCGCATTCTTCTGCCAAATGGTTTCGCCGCCCTCGGCGAGGTTCGTCCAGGCTACGCCTTCCGGGTCGCTCTTGTTCACTTCCCAATAGATGCGCGGCTCCGTACCGCTTGTCTCCAGCTCGATGGGTTTCATCCAGCCGATTTTATCCATGAATGCGGTGAACTTTGTCCAACCCATGCGCATTGCGGTATACGCAAAGAACAGGTTATCCGACGAGATGATGGAGTTCGTCATATTCATCGGGGATTTTCGGCTGTCGGCGCGGGTACGAACCAGCGCGCGGTCGTTGCTCTGCTCTTTCCAGGTCAGCGTGCTGGCCCGATCGGGAAGATTTGCCAGGAAGGTTTCCGAAGGATACCAGGTATCGACATGGAGATCTTCGCTGCCGGGGAATACGTCGTTGATGGTCATTGTGTTCGTCTCCAGCGCCGCCGCGCTGGTCATGAGTTTAAACACCGAACCGGGCGTATACAAGCCCTGTGTGGCGCGGTTGTACAGCGGCAGGTTGATCTTGTCGTTCTGCATCGCGGCCCACTCTTCCAGCGGAAGGCCTCGGCTTAGGTCGTTCAGGTCAAATCCCGGCCAGGATGTCATAGCCTGGATGGCGCCGGTCTTGGGGTTGAGGACGATGACGCATCCGTGCATCTTTTCATCGTATACCGTGGTGTCTATTACGTCTTCCAACCGCTCCTGCAACTCGGGAATGATGGTGAGATGCAGATCGTTGCCATCCACCGCATTGGTGGAATAGAGCATACCGCGGCTGCCGCCACTCTTGGTTTGAATGTAGGTGAAGCGTCCGTTGGTACCCAGAAGTTGATCTTCGTAAAGCTGCTCCAGACCGTATTTACCGATATAACTGTCGCCGTTGTAGCGCGTCGGCGTGGTTACAAATCGATCGTTTGCTGCGTCGTAACGGATATCGCCATAGGTTTCGTAGTTGATCTTCTCCTTCTTGGAGATGATTCCCGCGTAGCCTACAATATGGCAAAGCGACTTTCCGTTGGGATAATATCGCAAGGTGCCATAGTTTGCCGTATCGATCGCGAGGCCGGTGATGGCAAGCAGTCGTTGCTTTAAGTCCATCGTTGCCTCGTCGGGATAAAACGTCTTGAGCTTAACGAAATCGTTACGCACTTTCTTGAGCGCTTCGCGAACGTCGTCCTCGGTCATCTCCATCTCAGGCACGCCGGCAACCGTGCGAACGAACTCATCCACGTTCGGAATCGTGCTTGGCACGCAGAACACGGTGATCGCGTTTACGTTTTGCGCGTAGGGTTCGCCGTAAGCCAGAATTTCGCCGCGGTTCGCCTGCAATACGCCGACGCGGAGGCTGTCGCCCCATTGCATTTCGGGGAAGATCAGGCTGGGAGACCAGTTGATCGTCCAGCGGTGCTCAATGCGGTTTGCTTCAATTGAGAAACTATAGGTCAGGTCTTCGCCCGCTCGCTCGCTGTGGTAGGTGAGCGTATAGTTCACGCGCGCAATGATTTCGCCGTCGACAACATCCGTGGCTTGATAATCGATGCCGGTAAGCTCCAGCTCGTCGAAGATGCTCTGGTAGCGATCGATAAACTCCACCTTGGTGATGGTGGTGTCCACATTGTCCTCTTCGTCAATCTTGCCGTCTCCGTTTTTATCGGTTGGCGCAGGCGTCGGCGTGGCGTTCGGGTCGGGCGTTGGCGTAGGAGAGGGCGTTGCGTTAGGATCGGGAGTATCGGTGATGGCGGGCGTCGGCGTGGTACCCGGCGCGGGTGTCATATCCGTGTCCCGCTGATCGGCGGGCATATCCTCCGGATTGACCGTGTTCGGGTCAACCGTTGGCGTCGCGTTGGGATCGACCGTTGCGTTGGGATCGACCGTTGCGTTGGGATCAACTGTTGCGTTGGGATCGGGCGTCATGTTCGGGTCCGGGGTGACGGAAGTTTCCGGTGTGACGGAGGACTCCGGCGTAACGCTTGCTTCCGGCGTTGCGTTGGGGTCGGGTGTCGCGTTCGGGTCCGGCGTTCCGGAAATTTCGGGTGTAGGCGTACCTTCCGGCACAGGCGTCGGTGTCTCCGCTTTGTCGAGGCCGAATACCTGCCGCCAGATCTTGCGGTTCTCTTCTTTTTCCTTTGCTTCCTCTTTGAGACGATCTTCGCGCTCTTCTTCGGTTTCCGGCGCTTTGATGCTGTCCGCGAGCATTTCGTAGGCTTTGTCAAACGAGCCCGCGCAGATATAGTCTAAGAAGCGGTAACAGTAATCGCTCCCGCGCGTCACGATAGAGCACCCCGCGGTTAAAAGCACGGTACTCAACATCATAACGGCGATGAGAAATGCGACAATTCGTTTCATTTATTATCCTGATCTTTCGAAATTTACCCCCCGGTAAAGCAAACATATTATACCAAAGTTGCGCCAGCGGGGAAGCGAAACCGATAAAAGTTAATAATCCTGCCACGATTCACGGCTCAAACGGGTGGAATGTGAAGAAAAACATCTGCAGGGGTATAAAAAGCAAACGGATGAAAAATAGAATAAGACGAACAAAAAATGAAATAAACGATGAATTTGAGCAATCGATTTCGAAAAAACTATCGTAATTTTCCACCCGTTTTTTGTTGTATGTTATACGTAAGCCTCCACAAACGGATGCAAAAATTTAATTTCAGGAGAAAGAACGATGCGTACTATTGTAAACCGAATTGGCAAAGACATGAAGGGATCGAATTTCGCACAAGACGAAGAAAAACCGCTGAACTTCAAAAAAGCAACAAAGACGACCTTACAGGAGATGCGTGCGCTGCGAACAGACAAGGTTATCTCAAAGAGCGCAAACGCAGGCGACATCAATCGCAACAGATCAAATAACATTCCAATCAGCGACATCACAGGAAACCGTGGACTTGTGTCACAAGGGAAAAAGCTGGGCAACGATAACGACACGAACTCAAAACCGCCCAAAAAGAAAGATCCTTATATCCCAATTAGTGTTGTTACCGGAAGCAGAGACATTACTACGGTCTCGCCGGAACTGCGCGCTTACTTGCTAAAGGGTTCGCCATCGGCAACGAACGCAATACCGGGTGAATATGCCGATGTGGCAAATGTACTGAATAAAGCCGGAGATACGATCAATTTCGATAACTGGGCAGATTTGACCGCAAAGCAGCAGTTGGCTGTCGTCCAAAGGGCCGGACTGTCGAACCAGGACAAACAGATATTGCTCAACACATCGTCCCACTATGTGGAGACCATTGCAAAAATTCAGGCTGTGTTCGCAAATCGATATCAGCTCGGCATTTCACTCGCGGATGCGCGCAACGTCGCAAAAGAGCTGTTTGATATTGCAAACGAGAAGGATGAAGCGTACACGCGAACCGGCAAGTATGAACAGGATGCGGTATTTGCACCGAAAGCGTTGCGGTGGTTGAAGGAGAAGGAGGATAAAATACTGGATAATCTTACAAAAAATGCAGGTGAAACTGAATGGGATACAGAGTATACTGGAGGAAATCCAGACCTTGCAGCAAGGGCCGCCAGACGAGAATCGTATGCGGACATTGACGATGCAGCTGCTTCCAAGCAAATAGAAGAGCTGCTCATGAAGAATGTTGCAGAAGCAAAACGAATCGCGGCGTTATACGATATAGACAAAAGCGGCCCGTTTCCAAAAAGCGGGTTGTATGCTTGGTTTTATCAAACTGTAAAAAAAGACTCACCAACGGACTACAAAGACCAAATTACTTGGCAGAAGTCCTTTCCGGGGCTTCCATATCCAGAAGAAGACAAGGTTTATAATGTATATGGACTAAAGGTGAGTTCCTCCGACTTAGGCAATTTGAATTATGCTCTGGTCGGAAAAGCACTTGGAATTCCAGAAACATTGTTACTACAGCAGGCAGGAGCTGCGCAGTTGCGGGATCACGGCAAGTGGGACTTCTTCGGATCGCAACTCGAATCTTTCAACAAGAGAGATCGAGGGTTCGGCGATCAAGAAGACGATCAAAAAACGATTGCAGATGGTTTCAATATCTACGACTTTTTAACAAAGGAGAAGTGATATGAAAATTCAGAAAAAAATAATTCTCGGGGTAATCATTCTGTGTTTGATTGGAATCACTGCGTGCATTGCGGTAGATTTATCTTCAAATCCAAAGTCAATTATCCCAACTAGATCTGTTGAATACCAAACCAAAGAAGAGTTGACAGATCTCTATTGGCAAAACAAAACCGTATTAAACGCCGTCAAAGAAAGCGTGATTTCAAGCAAAAGCCTGCTTCGAGCACTCGATGAATACAACGAGGGCGATATCGCCATCAGCTATCAGAGTGACAAAGAATATTTTAACGATGAGGAATGGGAAAACATCGTTACCGTATTCGAGAAGCTACATCCAAGTATGTTGATGTTGGAACGAAAAGGGCACCCATTGGTTTTCTATCTCACATTTAAACATCTGAAACCGGGCTTAGATACGAAGGTCGTGTATCTCTACTGGTTCCCAAACGATGAAGAACGTGAATACCACGAGGAACCCAGTGTGTTTCCCGACGGTGTTTTCACACATCTGGATGAAGGCTGGTATATCGTCGAAGGAAGATACATTCGGTAAAACATGATCCGATGCAAGATAGGCCTTGCGCTGTGTGGGAAAAGATTTTCTTCTCCCTCACGGCGCTGTGTGATTGCTTCGTATTGTGGACAAAAAAAACAATCGGAATATTTTCGGATATAAGGTCAGCTCTTCCGATTTAGGCAATTTGAATTATGCACTGGTTGGAAAAGCGCTTGGAATCCCAGAAACATTGTTGCTACAGCAGGCGGGAGCGGCTCAGTTGCGGGATCACGGAGAATGGGATATCGTTAGTTCGCAGTTTGAGTCTATCAGACAAAAAAATAATGACTATGGTGATCAAACTGATGACCAAAATATGATCAAAAGTGGATTCGAATTATATAATCTAATTAATGATTGAGGTGTTTCATGAAAACGTGGAAAAAAGCAGTTCTCGGTTTGACTGTTTTGAGTGTTATCAGCATTGCCGCATGTGTTGTGATCGAGGTGTCAAAATCGCCAAAATCGATTATCCCTATTGAGTCTGTCGAATATAAAACCAAAGAGGAGTTGACAGATCTCTATTGGCAGAACAAAGTCGTTTTGAACTCTGTCAAAAACAGCGTGCTTTCAAGTAAGAGTCTTATGCAAGCATTAGATGACTACAAAGAAGGCGACATCAACGTATCTTACCAAAGCGATAAGAAATACTTTAGCGATGAAGAATGGGAAAACATCGTTTCCGTCTTTGAGAATCTTCACCCATATATGATCATGATGGAACGCAAAGGTAGACCAGTGAAGTTTTACATCAACTTTGATTCGTTACAACTTGACACAGGCTCCAAACGAACATCGCTTTACTGGTTTACGGATAAAGAAGAAATCGAGTATCACAAAGAACATTCTCTTGCAGATAGCGTTGAATATACGCATCTGGACGGGAACTGGTATATTGTTGAAGAAACGTATGAATGGTGATAGATAGTTTTCTTGGAGCGAAAACAGAGGCGAAGCAGGTTGTCTGCGTTCGCCTCTATTTTTGTTCGATCAGGACTTTAGCGGATCATCCAGCCCGCAAAGCTTGAGACTCGCGTCATACAGCCGGTTTGCGCTCGCGAGATTTTTGCTCGCTTCGCTCGAAGGCTCAATTTTGCAGCGGTAGAAATACTCCCCGCTGGTTTGTGAAAGCGCGGGATCGCTCGCCAGATACACGCTAGTCTTCGCGCCCTCGTCGCTGGTGAGAAAAAAGAGCTTCATCGCCGAGGCGACCCAGCGGAAGCGGTCGTTCGCGCGGTTGACGACGATATCCGTCGCGCATATACCGGGATGAACTGCGTTGATCGTTACCCGGCTGCCGCGCCCGCGGAGTTTTTGCGCCAGCGCGCGGGTAAAGAGCAGGTTACAAAGCTTGCTGTGTCCGTAGGCGGCAAAACGATTGTAGCCGCGCGTATAGTTGAGGTCGTCAAAACGTACCGTTCCCCAAGCGTGCGCGACGCTGGTCATCATCACGATTCTGCCCTGCTCGCTTTTTTCCAGCAACGGGAGCAGCAGCATGGTTAAGAGAAACGCGCCGAGGTAGTTGACGCCAAAGCTCATCTCAAAGCCCTGCTTCGTTTCCACGCGTCGGCGGCCCAAGATGCCCGCGTTGTTGATCAGAGCGTCGAGGTGGTCGTATTTCGCGGCAAACGCTGCGGCGAACGCGCGGACGCTCTCGAGATCGGCAAGATCGAGCGGTAGCAGGTCAAAGCAGCGCCCTTCTACGCAATTTAGTTCGCAAAGCGCCGCCTCCGCGCGCTCCTTGCAGCGGCAGGCGAGCACAACGGTTGCGCCGAGGTCGGCAAGCTGCCGCGCCGTCGCCTTGCCGATGCCGGAATTCGCACCCGTGACGATGACGATCTTTCCCGTCATGTTTTCCTTTTTCATCCCATCCATGGCAAAAAGTATATCGAAAATACGTGCAGATCGCAACGGAAGCGATGTGATCTGTTGCGCGCAGAAATCCGTCCTTTTCGAATACGTGAAAAGTCGGTATACTGATAGATGAAAAATTGGTTTTATGTTGCGGCAAATCGAGCCGCGCGGGAGAGAAATATATGTTTATCGCAGACGGTTGGAACGATTTTCGCGTGCTGGACGCGGGCAACGGCATGAAACTCGAACGCTGGAAGGGGATTACCCTCCTGCGGCCCGATCCGCAGGCCGTTTGGCCGATGGACGAACACAAGGCGGACGCGGTCTACATCCGCTCCGAAACCGGAGGCGGACACTGGGAAGAGCAGCGCCAGCTGCCCGAATCCTGGCAGGTGACCTATCGCGATCTGACGTTTGTCGTGCGCCCGACGGGCTTTAAACACACGGGATTGTTTCCCGAGCAGGCGGTCAACTGGGACTGGATGCGCGGCGAACTCAACGCCTGGAAGAAAACACACGATCGCACACCACGCGTGCTCAACCTCTTTGCGTACACGGGCGGTGCGACGGTTGCCTGCGCGGCCTCCGGCGCGGAAGTGGTGCATGTGGACGCGGCGAAGGGGATGGTCGCCTGGGCAAAGGACAACGCGAGCGCAAGCGGACTTTCGGAAGCCCCGATTCGCTATATCGTGGACGATTGCGTGAAGTTCGTCAAACGCGAGCTGCGCCGCGGCAACCGCTACGATGGGATCGTGATGGACCCGCCGAGCTACGGCAGAGGACCCACGGGCGAGCTCTGGAAGATTGAAGCCGACCTCTATCCGCTGGTTGCGGACTGCGCGCAATTATTAAGTGACGAACCCGCGTTTTTCCTGATCAACAGCTACACGACGGGCCTTGCCGCGAGCGTGTTGAAAAACATCCTGCGTGTCGCCCTGCCGGAAGGCGAGACGGTTTCCGACGAGGTGGGCTTGCCCATTGAGCGGGACAATCTCCTGTTACCCTGCGGCGAAAGCGGACGCTGGACGCCGAAACGCTGAGCATCGTACAAGAAAGCGAAAACAGTTGGAAGAGCAAACGAAGCAACCCAAACTCCGGCGCGACGAGCGGACGGACAGCGGCATCCGAATTTTATACGAGGACAACCACCTGCTCGTCGTCGAGAAGCCCGTCAACCTGCCCGTGCAGGCGGATAGCTCCGGCGACGAGGACTTGCTCACGCTTCTAAAGGCGTATATCCGCGCGCGCTACGAGAAGCCCGGTGAGGTCTATCTCGGCCTTGTGCACCGGCTCGACCGCCCGGTCGGCGGCGTGATGGTGTTCGCAAAGACGAGTAAAGCCGCGGCGCGGCTCTCCGCGCAGTTTAATTCGCACGAGGCGAAGAAGCGCTATTGCGCGATTGTTTCGGGCCATCCGAAACCGCAGGAGAGCTTGACCGACTGGCTCTATAAAGACGAAACCACATTTTCCTCCCGCGTTGTGCCAAAGGGTACCGATGGCGCAAAGGAAGCACGCCTGAGTTACGCGCTGTTGGGGCAGGCGGAAGAGACCGCGCTCCTCGATATCGAGCTGTATACCGGACGTCCGCACCAGATTCGCGTGCAGCTATCGCACGCGGGCTATCCGATCTATGGCGACCAGCGGTATGCGCCAAACGCGCCTATTGGCGAGCAGATTCGCCTCTGGGCATATGCGCTGACGCTGAGTCACCCGACGCTGAAAGAGCCGATGACGTTCTTCTCCGCGCCGCCGTGGGAGGAAGGCGCGTTTCTGCCGCAGATTGCGCTCTTACCTGCGTTTTCCGTTTGCCGTGGGGTTTATCTGGACGAAAACATGGTCGTTGTGGACAAGAACGCAGGTGTGGAGACGGAGGGCGAGCTGCTGGGCGAGCTGGAGTCGCTGTTTGAGAGCGTCTTTCCCGTGCATCGTCTGGACGCAAACACGGAAGGGATTGTGCTCTTCGCGCGGACGGAAGAAGCGGCGGCGAAATACGAGCAACTCTTCTACACGCACGAACTAAGAAAGATTTATCACGCCGTCGTGCGCGGCGTGCCGAAAAGCGAAGACCGCCTCGTCCACTGGGTGCAGAAAGACGCGGATGATTCATATGTCCGCCTCTGCCGCGAAGGCGATGCGGGCGCGCTCCGGTGCGAGCTGAGCTATCGCGTGCTCGAATCCGACGGCGAAGCAAGCCTGCTCGAAATCGAACTCTTCACGGGCCGCACGCACCAGATCCGCGTGCAGATGGCAGCGATCGGGCACCCCGTCCTCGGCGACGACAAGTATGGCGATCGAGATTTCAACAAGCTCCGCAAAAAGCGCACACAGCAGCTGCTGGCGAAACGGTTGGAGATTGATGGACGCGTGTTTGAGAGTTTGCGGGAGTTGGGGTTGTAGGATTTTTTCGTTCATCACAAACAAACAGGGTGGAAATTCCAGCCCTGTTTTTATTTGCTGTAAACTTGATGATATATTCGCGTGCGAATATGATATAATTCGATCGTGGAGGTGAGAAACATGCCGAATATCAAGCCGATTTCCGATTTGCGGAATTATTCCAAGGTGCTGGATGAAGTCGCCGTCGGTTCGCCGGTGTATCTGACGAAGAACGGTCGCGGGAAATATGCCGTCGTGGACATCGCGGAATACGAAAAGCAGCAGGCGACGATTCAACTGCTCACCGCATTAGCCGAAGGCGAGCGGTCTGCGCAGAAGGATGGTTGGAAGGAATTGGACAAAACATAAAGAGGCTCGCGACGCGAGCCTCTTTTTGCTTTTAAATACTTTACAGCGTCGCCAGCATGACCGCCTTGATCGTGTGCATGCGGTTTTCCGCCTCGTCGAAGACCACCGACTGCGCTCCGGAGAAGACGTCGTCGCTCACTTCCATGCTGTCGCGACCAAAGCGCGCGCCCATCTCTTTGCCGATGGTGGTGTTCAGGTCGTGGAACGCGGGCAGGCAGTGCATGAAGATCGCGGTCGGTTTTGCTGCCGCCATCACCTTTGCGTTCACCTGATACGGCGCAAGTTCCTTGATGCGCTGCTCCCAAATTTCCATGGGTTCGCCCATCGAGACCCAAACGTCGGTATAGATCACGTCCGCGTCCTTAACGCCTTCGAGAATATCCTCGGTCTGCGTGATACTGCCGCCGCTCTGCTTGGCAAGCTCCTTGCAGGTGCTGGTTAGTTCCTCGGTCGGCCAGTACGCTTTCGGCGCGCAGGCGACAAAGTCGAGGCCCATCTTCGCGCTGCCGACCATCAGCGAATTGCCCATGTTGAACCGCGCGTCACCGCAATACGCCATCTTGATGCCTTTGAGCTTGCCGAATTTCTCCTGAATCGTGAGCAAATCGGCTAAAATCTGCGTCGGGTGAAACTCGGTGGTGAGCCCGTTCCAAACGGGCACGCCGGCGTATTTCGCGAGCTCTTCCACGATGCTCTGACCGAAACCACGGTACTCGATGCCGTCATACATACGTCCTAGCACCTGTGCGGTGTCCGAAATGCTCTCTTTTTTGCCGATCTGCGAGCCGGAAGGATCGAGATAGGTCGTGTGCATGCCGAGGTCGAAGGCCGCGACCTCAAAAGCGCAACGGGTACGCGTGCTGGCTTTCTCGAAAATCAACGCCACGTTTTTACCGTGCAACGTGTCGTGCGGAATGCCCGCTTTCTTCTTTGCCTTGAGTTCGGCGGAGAGCGCGAGTAAGCCCGCGATTTCGTCCGGCGTGAAGTCTAAAAGTTTTAAAAAGTTCTTGCCCTTCAGGTTCATGTGCTTCGCCTCCTATAAAAAATGGTATTAATATGCGCTGAGAATCGTCTTGAGGATCGAAAGCCCCGCGTCGATCTCTTCTTTCGTGATCGAAAGCGGCGGCATGAGGCGGATGGTGTCCGCGCCCGCCGTCAGGGCGAGCAGACCGCTTTCCACGAGTTTGCCGACCGCTTCCCGGTGAGAACAGCTCACCCCGATACCGATCATTAGCCCCAGCCCGCGCACGCTGGTGACCACTGGTAGGTTCCAGCCCGCGACCGTCTCCCGGATGTACGCGCCCTTTTGCGTGACTTCGTTTAGAAGTTCAGGTGTGAGTTGGGCCAGAACCGCATTTGCGCCAGCCGCGCAGATCGGGTTGCCGCCGAAGGTGGTCGCGTGCGTTCCGGCCGAGAGTGTACTTGCGCAGCTCTTTGCCGCGAGTACGCCGCCGAACGGAAGTCCCGCCGCGATGCCTTTGGCAAACGTGACTGCGTCCGGCTCAATGCCGTACTGCTGGAAGCAGAATAGTGTGCCTGTTCTGCCGACGCCGGTCTGCACCTCGTCGATGAGCAACAGGATATCGCGCGATTTGCAGAACTCCGCAACCTCCTGCACAAACGCTTTGTCCAGCGGCAGCACGCCGCCTTCGCCTTGAATCAGTTCCATCATGATCGCGCAGACGGTGCCGCTCATGCAGGCGGACTTGATGCTTGCTACGTCGTTCGGTTCCGCATAGAGAAAACCTTCGGTAAACGGAAAGAAGTATTGATGAAACACATCCTGTCCCGTGGCGGCGAGGGTTGTGATCGTTCGCCCGTGGAAGGAGTGGTTGAGGGTGATGATGTTGTGCCGTCCCGCGCCGTATTTGTCGAAGGAGTATTTGCGCGCGAGCTTGATCGCGCCCTCGTTCGCCTCCGCGCCGGAGTTACTAAAAAACACTCCCTTGAGTCCCGTGCGTTCCACCAGCGTCTTTGCCGCGGTTGCGGCAGGCTCGGTGTAAAAAAGGTTGGATGTATGCGGGAGCTTCTTGGCCTGCGCGGTGATGGCGGCAAGCCAGCTTTCGTTGCCGCAGCCGAGGGAGCAAACGCCGATTCCACTGGCGAAGTCGATATACGATTTACCGTCAAAATCCTTCAACGTGGCGTTGTCGCCGCTTTCGAGCGCGACGGGAAATCGCTTGTAACTGCCAAGGATATATTCGTCCGTCAACTGCATTACGTCTTGATTTGTCATGTTTCATTCCTCCTTAGGCTGTTACAAGCGATTGCTTGTTTTGTTGATTCAATCGCGGAGATCAGGCGGTCACCATGGTACCGATGCCTTCGTCCGTGAGCATTTCGATCAATATTGCGTGCGGTACGCGTCCGTCGATGATAAACGCGCGGTTTGCGCCTTTTTCCACCGCGTGTGCGCAGCATTCCAGCTTTGGAATCATGCCGCCGGTGACAACGCCGCTCTCCTGAAGCTTCGGAATGTCCGAAAGCGACAACCGCACGATCAGACTGTCGGGGTTGGTTGCGTCCTGCAGCACGCCTTTGGTGTCTGTCATGTTGATGAGGCTCTCGGCTTGGAGCGCGCCCGCGATGTAGGCCGCCGCGGTGTCCGCGTTGATGTTGTAGGTGTTGCCCGCTTTATCGCAGCCGATCGTGGAGACGACGGGGATATACCCTTTTTCGAGCAGGTCTTTGATGGGTTCGGGGTGGATGGCGACGATCTCGCCGACATAACCGAGCTTTTCGTCCAGCATCTTCGCCTCGATCAGATGCCCGTCCATACCGCTGATGCCAACGGCTCTGCCGCCGACGTTCTGAATCAGGTTCACGAGACCCTTGTTGACCTTGCCTGCGAGCACCATCTGCGCGACTTCGACCGTCTCTTTGTCCGTCACGCGCAGGCCGCCGACAAACACGCTCTCTTTGCCGAGCTTTTTCAGCGTCGCGCTGATCTCGGGGCCGCCGCCGTGGACGAGCACGATCTTGATGCCGACGAGGGTTAAGAGCACCACGTCGCCCATGACCGCTTTTTTGAGCGCTTCGTCCTCCATGGCGCTGCCGCCGTACTTGACCACGACGGTCTTGCCGTAATAATTCTGAATATAGGGCAGTGCCTGAATCAGCACTTCCGCCCGCTTCGCGATATCAATACCCATTTAGTAGCCTCCACAGGGTGTTGCGTTGTCGTGCACGATATCCTGGCTCATGTGCGGTAATCTCCGTTGATCTTCACGTAATCATAGGTCAGGTCGCATCCATACGCCGTTGCGAAGAACGACCCGTCGCCCAGCGTGATCTCGATCGTGATCTCCTTTTCGCTGAGCACCTTTTTCGCGACTTCTTCGGAGAAGTCCACGCCCATGCCGTTCTGGCAAACAGTGATGGAACCCGCGACGGAGGAGAACGTAACGCCGACTTGGTTCACGTCCGTTGGCACGCCAGCATAGCCCAGCGCGCAGAGCACGCGACCCCAGTTTGCGTCCGCGCCAAACATCGCGCACTTGACAAGCGGGGAGTTGATGACGGATTTACTCAGCTTGATTGCGGCTGCTTTGTCGCTGGCTCCCGTGAGCTTGCAGATGATCAATTTTGTTGCGCCTTCGCCATCCGCGGCGATGGAGCGGGAGAGATGCTGCGTGACCGCGGAGAGTGCCGCGCAAAACGCGTCGTAGTCCGCGCCCGCGCCGGTGATTTCCGCATTGCCCGCCGCGCCGTTGGCAAGGATGGTGACCATGTCGTTGGTGGAGGTGTCGCCATCCACACTGACCATGTTGAAGCTATCGAGGATGTCCGCGCTCAGCGCCTTTTGCAGCATCGCGGGCGAAATCGCAACATCGGTGGTCACAAAGCCCAGCATGGTCGCCATGTTCGGCTGAATCATGCCGCTGCCTTTGCAGATGCCGCCGATGTGGCAGGTTTTGCCGCCAACGGTGAACTCGAACGCGATCTCTTTTTTGGCGAGGTCGGTGGTCATGATTGCCTCTGCAGCCGCGTTGCTGTCGTCGCCCAGCGCCGCGATGAGCGGATCTATCCCGTTTGCGATGGGCTCGATGTCCAGCGTTTTGCCGATGACGCCAGTGGACGCGACCACGATGTCGCTGGCGGAGATCTTCAGCGCGCTGCCAAGCAGATCGCACATCTGGGTCGCAATCTCGACGCCGTTTGCGTTGCAGGTGTTGGCGTTGCCGCTGTTGCAAATAATCGCCTGCGCGTAGCCATCTGCGACGTTTGCCTTGGTGACGAGGATCGGCGCGCCTTTGACGAGGTTTTGCGTATAGACGCACGCACAGGCAGCTTTTTTCTCGCTGTAGATCAGTGCGAGGTCTTTTTTATTCTTGTTCTTGCGGATGCCGCAGTAAACCCCCGCGGCGGTATATCCTTTTGCGGCGCAAACGCCGCCATCGATTTGTTTCATATTGGTTACCCTTTCCAAAATCAGCGCTTCGCTCCCGCGCCGTCTATTTACCAAGGATCAGTCCCGCGTAGGGGTCGGCACCGATGAGAATGTTCATGAGTTGAATCGCGGCACCGCTGGCTCCCTTGCCGAGGTTATCGAAACGAGCGAGCAGTGTGATGCGATCCTCGTTTCCGGCGACAGAGATATCCATGCCGTCGAGGTCTTTGAGTTTGCCGCTGGCGAGATAGCCGTGCTCATCCATCGCTTCGCAATAGCGGACCATCGGCCCCGCGTAGCGCGCGCGGTAGAGTTCCTTGATGTCCTTGACCGAGTACCCGCTTTCAAGTTGCTCCTGAAAGACATTGATGATCGTGAGCATGCCGTTGAAATAGTCCGCCACGATGGGCGAAAACGCGGGGGCAACGGTCAGCCCGCTGTAGTGGTGCATTTCCTTCAGGTGCTTGTGCTGCTGACTTAGCGCGTAGAGGCGCGGGGATTTTAAGAGCACATCGCGGTAATCGGATTCGTATTGCGCGATCATCTTGTGCCCGCCGCCGCTGTAACCCGTCAGAGACGTGCAGCTGATCAGCGCGTCCTTTTTTAGGATGCCGCTTGCGATCAGCGGCGCGGTCAGCGCAAGAAATCCGCTTGCGTGGCAGCCGGGCACACTCACGCGCGTCGCTCCTTCGAGCTGCTCCCATCCGCCGTCCCAGGCTTCCGGCAGGCCGTAAACCCAGTCTGTCGCGATACGGTGCGCGGTGGAAGGGTCGATGATGCGCACATGCGGCTCGGTGACCATTTCACAGGCTTCGAGTGCCGCATCTTCCGGCAGGCAAAGGATGGCAACGTCGCACGCATTGAGCATCTCACGCCGGAGAGCGGGATTCTTTCGCTCCCGTTCCGGCAGGGTAAGAAGCTGTAAGTCTGCGCGTTGGGACAAGCGGTCGAAAATCCGCAATCCCGTCGTGCCCTCTTTGCCGTCGATAAAAACTTTTGTCATCTTAACATCGTCTCCCAACTCTGGTTCCTTGCCGCGAAAGCTGTCGTTATTTCAGAACCGTCTTCCGAATATTCTCTATCTGCGCCTTGACCGACTCCGGCGAGGTGCCTCCTTCGGAGATGCGGCTCTTCACGCAAGTGTCGAGGTTGACCGCCTCGTAGATGTCGCTTGTAAATAGTTCGCTCATCGCCTGATATTCCGAAAGCGGCAGGCGTTCGAGCGTTTGGTGCTGGGCGATGCATTTGGCGACCAGCTGGCCTGTGATCTTGTAGGCCGTGCGGAACGGCATGCCCTTTTTTACGAGGTAGTCCGCCGCGTCCGTGGCGTTGATGAATCCTTCCGCAGCGGCTTTGCGCATGTTTTCCGGCTTGACCGTCATGGTGGCGAGCATCGGCGCAAACACTTGCAAACACATCTTTACGGTGTCGATCGCGTCGAAGATCGCTTCCTTGTCTTCCTGCAAATCCTTATTGTAGGCAAGAGGCAATCCCTTCATCATGGTCAGCAACGTGATCAGATCGCCGTAGACGCGCCCGGTCTTGCCGCGCACCAGCTCCGCCATGTCGGAGTTTTTCTTTTGCGGCATGATGGAGGAACCGGTGGAAAACTCGTCCGCAAGCTCCACAAACCGGAATTCCCAGCTCGTCCAGAGGATGATCTCTTCCGAGAAACGGGAGAGATGCGTCATGAGCATGCTCAAAGCAGAAGCGATCTCCACACAGAAGTCGCGATCTGCCACCGCATCCACGGAGTTAGCGACGGTTCCCGCAAAGCCGAGAGATTTTGCCGTCATGCCGCGATCGATGGCGTAGGTGGTTCCGGCGAACGCGCACGCGCCGAGCGGGGAGAGATTCATGTTCTCTTGCGCGTTGTTGAGGCGCTTGATGTCCCGCGAGAGCATAAACGCGTACGCCAAAATCCAGTGTCCGAAGGTGACGGGCTGCGCGCGCTGCAGGTGGGTATACCCCGGCATAACCGTCTCCGCGTTTGCCTCGGCAACGTCGGTGATTGCCGCAATCAGCGATTTTGTGAGCGAGACGATCTCGACGATCTCCTTTTTGAGCGTCAGTCTCAAATCCAGCGCAACCTGGTCGTTGCGGCTTCTCGCGGTGTGCAGCTTTTTACCGTCGTCTCCGATGCGGTGCGTAAGCTCAAACTCCACAAACGAGTGGACGTCCTCCGCGAGCGGATCGATCTGGATGAGTCCGCACTTGAGGTCGGTGAGAATGCTCTCCAACCCTGCGAGGATATGATCCACGCTCTCCTGCGAAAGGATGCCCACGGCGCCCAGCATGCTTGCGTGCGCCATGCTGCCCGTGATATCCTCCTCGACCATGCGCGAATCAAACGCGATGGAGCGGTTGAATGCATCCGCAAGTTGCGCGTTTCCGCCCGTTGTTCTGCCTGCCCAGAGTTTTTCCATCGTGTATCATCCTCGCTTGCCGGTTTTGCGTTTGATCAAAATTGGAAACCGTGTTTTGGTCGAGAGCGCCCGCCGGAGGCGGGCGCTCGGTGGTACTAGCTAGTTGTGCTCGCTTATTTCAGCTTGTCGAAGATCGACTTCTTCTTGTTTTTCGCCTGTACCATGGCGTTTACCTTGGTGGGCAGACCGAAGAGGTTGATGAAGCCTTCCGCGTCCTTCTGGTTATAGTCGCTCTCGCCAAAGGTGGCGATGGCTTCCGAATACAGGCTGTACGGGCTCTCGATGCCGGCCTTGATGATGTTGCCCTTGTAGAGCTTGAGCTTCACGGTGCCGGTGACGGTCTCCTGCGTCTTGTCGACGAAGGCCGCGAGCGCCTCTCTCAGCGGGGAATACCAAAGTCCGTTATAGACGAGTTCCGCGTAGGTGATGGCGAGCTCCGCCTTCTTGTGCGCGGTCATCTTGTCCAGCGTGATGGTCTCCAGCGCCTCGTGCGCCTTGTAGAGGATCGTGCCGCCGGGGGTCTCGTAGACGCCGCGGCATTTGATGCCGACGAGCCGGTTTTCCACGATGTCGAGAAGGCCGATGCCGTTTGCGCCGCCGACTTCGTTGAGGGCGAGAATGATGTTCTTCGCGTTCATCTTTTTGCCGTCGAGGGAGACGGGAACACCCTTGTCAAACCCGATGGTCACATAGGTGGGTTTGTCCGGCGCGAGCTCGGGGCAAACGCTCATTTCCAAAAAGCCTTCTTTTTGGTAGAGTGGTTCGCCGGCGGGGTCTTCCAGATCGAGTCCCTCGTGGGAAAGGTGCCAGAGGTTCTTATCCTTGGAATAATTCGTCTCGCGGCTGATCTTGAGCGGGATATCGTGTGCTTCTGCGTAGGCGATTTCCTCTTCGCGGCTCTTGATCGTCCATTCGCGCCAAGGTGCGATGATTTTCATATCCGGCGCAAAGTGCTTGATGGTGAGCTCGAAGCGAACCTGGTCGTTGCCCTTGCCGGTGCAGCCGTGGGCGATGGCGTCCGCGCCCTCTTTGAGCGCGATCTCCGCGATGCGCTGCGCAATGACAGGCCGCGCGAACGAGGTGCCGAGCAGATATTCTTCGTAGATGGCGCCCGCTTTCATGGTGGGCACGATGAAATCATCCACAAACTCGTTGGTGAGATCTTCGACGTAGAGCTTGCTGGCTCCGGTTTTGAGCGCCTTTTGCTCGAGGCCTTCCAGCTCGCCCATGCCCTGACCCACGTCGCCCGCGACGGCGATGACTTCGCAGCCGGGGTAGTTTTCTTTGAGCCACGGGATGATGACGGATGTATCCAGCCCACCGGAATAGGCTAAAACGATCTTCTTGATGTTCGACATTGTACTTGCCTCCAATTGGTGAATTGCATATATATTAATAAAAATAGCATAACTAGTCAAGAGGCATTTTCATATATTTTCAGGATTTATTTGAAAAATTACGAATTCAATGTGAATTATTTTGAATATTATGCAGCATTATGCATATTATTCACTCGAGCGCCCTGAATCGCTGGGATAAATGAAAACCCAAATGAATAAACCGTGCAGCTGTACGCGCAAATTCTGATTTGATTTTTCATTTGCTTGAGAGGCAATGAAGAAGATTGTGCAAAAAATGTACAGAACAGGTCAAGCGCGGCGGTGGTTTTTCTGATACGATAGTTGCGTGGAGGTGAGCCGATGCAAAACAGCAAGGTGTTTGACGATGTCATACGGTATCTGGAGCAGACCATTCAGGACGGAAGCGATATATCAGAACGCGAAATTTCAAACATCACGATGTCTCCCGCAGCGCTGTTTCAACGCGTGTTCCTCTTTGTTTCGGGTATCAGCATCGCCGACTACGTGAGAAAGCGTAAGCTGACGCTGGCAGGATTTGATCTGCAAAACAGCGAGGCTTCCGTGCTGGATATTGCGCTGAAGTACGGCTTTCAATCACACTCCGCGTTTTCGCGGGCGTTTAAGCAGCACCACGGTATGACACCGCTTCAAGCTCGGCAGCATTTTGCGCGGCTGAACGCGTATTTGCCTTTGGAGTATCTCGATATGCGGTTGATCGGAGGAAAGCGAATCATGGCGGAGATGAAGCGGATCACATATTATCAGTCGCAGGAGCGCTGGATGGTAGGGGCATACCACGACACCTCGTTTGCGGAGGCGGGTGCTGCCTGGCAGGCGTTTTACAGCGGCGATGTGATCGGTAAACTCCAGACCATAGCGGATGAGACCTGCTGCGACGACATCGACGTAAATGCCGGTATTGGCATGATGTACAACTTTCGGGATATGAACCACTTCGAGTTTATCATCGGGGATTTCATGAAGGTCGGCACCTCTGTTCCGAAAGGGCTATCGGCAAAGTCTGTTCCCGCAGGATGGACTGCGCAAGTTCAGATTGAAGGCGGCAGTATCGCCGAGATTTTGGAGTCCGCGTATCTTCTGATCACCGAAGCGATTGAGAAGACCGGAAGGCGGATCGATCTGGAACACTTTTACTGGTGCGAGGTCTATACTCTTCAGCGTTTCTGCGAGCCGATGAATCGAGGAGAGAAGGTCACGATCGATTATATTCTTCCCGTGTTACCTTAGAGGGTCAGGGTTTATCCTCACAAGCGAACAGCCAACAGGATAAAAATAAACCGCCTCGCGGTGTTCGCAAGACGGCTTTCTATAGGGACGCTTTCGCGTCGGAGGAGAGAGCAGGTTTGATAGAAGAATGGAGGATTTTCTTACACGCAGGCGGCAACCGGGCACCAGGCTTTGCGCGGCTTGATGTTTCTGCGGCAGATCGCATCCCGAAACGCATAGCGCTCCGCGGTAAATGGGGCAAAGCGTTTTGGTGCGCGCATGTGTTCCTCCTGCGCTTCGGAGAGGGTGATGAGTTGCGTCATTGCGCCGAGGCAGGCGGAGAACGCATGCCGTACATCGCGGGAGAGCGTGCAGCCTTCCATGCGATAATCCCGCTTTAGGCGATAGATCTCTTTGACGACGTCGCGCGCGCTTGCAGCGTCGGTGAAGGCGAAGCCCTCCAGCGTGGATTCCTCCTGCGTGTAGTGCGCGCAGAAGTAGTCGTTCAGCTGCAGCTCATACACGCCGTGTTGCTTCAGGCCCAGACGAAACTCCGGCGTATGGGCGAATGTGAAGTAGTCCGTCAGATAATGGCAGAGGATGCCGAGGCGCAGTGCGTACTCCGGCGGCAACTGTTCGCCGCGGGTGACCGGTTGCCCTGCGAGGGCCTCGGTGAATATATGGATCTCACGCTGACATTTCAGCGTGAAGTGCGGGTTGAGGATCAGTTCCGGCAAGTAGTCCGGCAGCAGGTTTCCGAGCACGAAGATTTCGCGGTCGAGTTGGATGCCCTGCGCGGTGAGTGCTTCATACAACAGATGCCCCATGGCATGGTGGGACGCAGATTTCATTTCTTCTCCATTTCTTCTTTTCTAGACTTTTCTCTTTTCGTTCTCGTCTATCATAGAGGAAAAGGATATGACTGTCATCTTATTTCCGTTAAACAATTGTAAAATTTCGGGGTTTTGGATTGTAAAATGGCAGTTTTAAAGCCGTTTGCTTGCGCAAACGGCTTATTGGCTTCGATTAGTATTACTTTTCTGTCATACTATTTGGCTTCCGCTGCCTTCTTCTCCCGCAGGGCTTTGAGCACCACATCGGGGGTTAGCGGCATGCGGAGGAAGCGAACGCCGATGGCGTTGGCAACCGCGTTGGCGATCGCCGGGGCTCCCGGCACCATCGTGATTTCGCCGATGCCGCGCGCGCCGTAGGGGCCGGTCGGCTCCGCTTTTTCAACAGCCTCGACGATCATCTCCGGCATGTCCTCAAACGTCGGGATCTTATAATCCACAAAGCTCGGGTTCATCACGCGACCGTCCTTGAGCTTGAGCTCTTCATACAGCGCGGTCCCCATAGCCTGCACCATCGCGCCTTCCGCCTGGCCTTCATACATCGCGGGGTTGATGACCTTGCCCGCGTCGAAGACGGAGACCATCTTGAGCACCTTGATCTTGCCGGTCTCGGTGTCCACCTCGACCTCCGCGCCGTTGACGCCCATGCTCCAGAACGCGACGGGTTTCGGCGAAAGTCCGGTCTTCTTATCCGCCGCGATGTTGTTTGGCACCACAAACGAGCCGACGCCGATCATCGGGCCGCCGATACCGCTCTGATCCGGCAGGGTGAGGCCGAGCGCAAACGTCGCAAGCGGCACCTTCTGATCCGGATAGAACTTGCGGCAGACGAAGCCACCCTCCAGATACAGGTCGTTCTTCCACGTGCCCATCTTGATCTGGGCCAGCTCCAGAATCTTGTTGCGCAGGTCTTCCGCCGCGAGCTTGGTCGCGTTGCCCGCGCAATAGGTCGAGCGGGATGCGACCGTCTGCCATTCATACGGCGTATGGTCGGTATCTCCCGTGCGTACGCTGATCTTCTCCACCGGCACCGTCAGCGTCTCCGCCGCGATCTGCGCCATGATGGTGTCCGATCCCTGACCGATATCCTGACACGAGGCGAGCAGGATGAACGTGCCGTCCTCGTTCATGCGGATGATGACGCTGCTTGCGACATCCGTCGGCATGGAGGGCGCTTTCCAGCCGCCCGCGATGCCCTTGCCGCGCAGTTTCGTCGGGCTGCCGCTCGGCACGCAGGGTTTGTCCAGTTCCATCAGGTCGGCAGCGCGTTCGAGGCACTCCTGATAACCGGCGACGGTGATGGTTTGACCCGTCGCGCTCTTGCCGCCCTCGCGAATGCCGTTGAGCTTGCGCATTACGAGCGGGTCAATCCCCATCTCGTGCGCGATCATGTCGATGTTTTGCTCGATGCCAAAGTGGATTTCGCACATACCAAATCCGCGATACGGCCCGCCGACGGGGTGGTTGGTGTAGACGCAGTAGCTGTCGGTCGCGATGTTTTCAATATCATACGGGCCAACGCAGCCCCAGCCCGCGGCTTTGACGATGTTCACGCCGTATTCCGTATACGCGCCGCCGTCCCAGGCGAGCACGTTTTTCGAACCGATGATCTTGCCGTCCTTGCGAACGGCGGTCTTGATGTTGATGTGCAAACCCTGGCGCACGTACGCGTTTTGAAACTCGTCCTCGCGCGTGTAGGTCATCTTGACCGGGCGACCGGGGTTGAGCATGGCGAGCGGGATCACGATGCCTTCCAGTGTCGTGCCCGCCTTGCAGCCGAATCCACCGCCGACAGCCTTGCTGATGACGCGAATCTTGTTGAGCGGAAAATCAAACGTCTCCGCCAGCGCGCGGCGAACGGCAAACGGACTCTGGCAAGCGGCCCAAATGGTCAGGTCGCCATCCGGCATATATTGCGCGGTGCAGGCGTGCGGCTCAATCGGCACATGCTGCACGTGCGGAATGTAAAAGCTGTGGTCGAAGACGCGATCCGCCTCTTCAAAGGCTTTGTCCGCGTCGCCTTTTCTCAGCACGTAGTGGTGCGAGATGTTGGTGCCGGGTTGCGGATAAAAGATCGGCAGTACTTTATAGGAACCGAGATCGGGGTGGATGATCGGCGCATCCGGCTTCATGCCCTCCAGCGCGTCCGTGACCGCGGGCAGCACTTCATATTCCACCTTGACGAGTTCGCAAGCTCTGCGCGCGATCTCCGGCGAGTCCGCCGCAACCGCCGCAACCGGCTCGCCGCGATAGCGTGCTTTTCCGACTGCGATGAAGTTTTTGTCCTCCAGATAGAGTCCCGCGCGCTTCTTATAGCATTCACCCGTGATCACGCTGCGTACGCCGGGCAGCGATTGTGCGGCGGTGAGATCGATGGAGAGAATGTTTGCGTGCGCATGCGGAGAGCGCACCACCTGCGCGTAGAGCGGGCGGGAAAACTGGATATCGTCCGCAAACACGGCGGTGCCGGTTACTTTTTTGATCGCGTCTAAGCGCTCAACCGATTGTCCGACAACTTTTGTATCGGACATGACCGCATTCAGGTTTTCATTGGATTGTCCTACGACGTTCATTTCTGATAAACCCCCTTTGCAATCACGTCTTCAATGGCTTCTACGATCTTCTTGTATCCCGTGCAGCGGCAGAGATTGCCGGACATATTGCGGTTGATCTGTTCGCGCGTGGGATGCGGGTTTTCGCGCAGCATCGCCTCGGCGCTCATCAGCATGCCGGGGGTGCAAAAGCCGCATTGCAGCGCGGAATGGTCGATAAACGACTCCTGCAGCGGGCTGAGCTCGTCGCCGTGGGCAAGTCCTTCCACCGTGGTGATGACCTTGCCGTTGGCTTCGGGCGCGAGCACGAGACAGGCATTGACGGCCTGTCCGTCCATGATGATGGTACAGGCGCCGCATTCACCCGCGCCGCAGCCTTCTTTGGTGCCGGTGTAGCCGAGCTTTTCGCGCAGCACGTGCAGCAGCGTTTCGCTGCCGGAAACGGTCAGCTCAACCGGCTCGTTATTGACGCAAAACTTGACACAATAATCCATATTGATTTCCTCCTCAGCGCAGTTTCGTGAGCCCGTCGCGCACGAGGTATGACACGATGTCCAGCCGGTACTGGCGATCCGCGCGCACATCGTCGATGGGGCTGACTTCGGTTGCGGCGAGTGCCGCTGCCTCTTCGATCAACGCGTCGGTCAGCGGTTTGCCTTCTAGCAGCGCTTCCGTCTTCGGCAGGCGCAGCGGCGTGGGAGCCACGGAACCCATCGCGACGCGATAGTTGTCGCCGGCCTTTACAATCGTTCCGCAAACGGTGGAGAGATCCACCTCGTTGCGGCGCGCAACCTTACGAAAAACGCCTTTTGCTTCGGGCAAATAAGGCACGCGGATGCCGGTGACGAGTTCGCCGGGCTTGAGCGCGACCTTACGCACGAAGAGAATGAACTCCTGAATCGGAACTTCCCGGCAGCCCGGTAGACCGTAAATCTCCACAACCGCGTTGTGGCAATACAACGGGGTTGCGGTGTCCGCCAGCGGGGAAGCGTTCACGATGTTGCCCACGCAGGTTGCGCGGTTGCGAATCTGCCGTCCGCCGACATAGGAAGCGGCCTCCGCGAGATAGGGATAGTGCCGCAGCACGTGTTCGTTTGTCGCGATCTGCGTCATGGTCGCCAGCGCGCCAATGTGCAGCCCTTCGGTCTCGGAAAACGTGATGCCGTCGATATCGGGGATGTTCTTCAGGTCGATCACGAAATCCGGTGCGATCTGATGGTCGCGCAGACGGATGATCACATCGGTCGCGCCCGCCATGAAGATCGCCTTGTCGTCGTGCTCCAGCTTGAGCGCGGCGGCCTCCTCCAGTGTTTCCGGAGCAAGATACACAAAATCTCTCAAGAACGGTTCTCCTCTCATTTCTGAAATGAAGTATTAAAACCCCTTCGGGGGAATAGCCAAAATTTCTATTATTATTTAAGTTTCGTTAGTTATTCAGGTTTCTGTCAGTTGCTTTGTGAAAGAGAAACAAAGGTTGGGAGGTCAGATTCGTTTGGCATTAAATAGTTTTGAAAGAAAAGAGAGTGGTATTTCAATCTCTCGTGTCAATAGATGTGTCTTAGTTGAATTCTTTGTGTTGGATCGCTAGGAGCGCTTCGGACAACTCCTTCTCGAGGCGGCGGTAACGCGCCACCCAGTCGAGCCCGTCCTGCGTAAGGCTGCTGCCTCCGCCGGTTGCGCCTCCGAGCTTGCGTTCCACCAGCCGGCAGCCAAGCGCCTCTTCCATGCGGTTGAGGGTCAGCCACGCGTTGCTGTAAGATAGCCCCGCTTTTGCCGCACCGCGCTGGAGCGACTGCTCGAGTTCGATGCATTCCAGAAGGCGCACGCCCCGCTCGTCAATGCCCGTTTCACCCAAAG
Source organism: Christensenellaceae bacterium (assembly GCA_963665375.2). Taxonomy (GTDB): domain Bacteria; phylum Bacillota; class Clostridia; order Christensenellales; family CAG-138; genus UBA7703. The sequence continues at coordinate 1,041,461 of CAXXUL010000003.1, read as the reverse complement.
AGATGGTGAGCGCCGCCGTGAGTACGGGGGAGACCTGCGTTTGCTCCCGCTGCTCGCGCTGGTAGTCCAGCTCGGTATTGATGTCGATGAGCATGCCGTTTTCGTCGGTTGGCACAAACTCGGTGTCCTTTTTCCACAGCGCCAGCGCGCCACGGAGACCGCGCTCGCCTTTGTAGCTCAATAAGGAAGAAAAACAGCTTTTGCGAATCATTGCCGGATGTCCCGCGCTACCGCGATAGCTTGGAATCGCGACCGGTTTCGTCGAGTGCAGCAACTCTTCGATGGTTTCTACGTTGAGGTAGGGCACATCCCCGGGGGTAATCAGCGCACGGTCGCATTCCGGTGAGAGCGCGCGCAGCGCGCACTGGACGGAAGCCATCATATCGGTAGTCGCGTACTCTTCGTTTTTTACGAAGCGCACGGTTTCGCCCGCAAGATGCCGCTCCAGCATGCCCGCGTGAAAACCGCTGACGATCAAAATATCGTCTACGCCCGCCGCGCGAAACACGTCGATTTGGCGGCGGATGACGCTCTTGCCGTTGAGCTTGAGCATCGGCTGAAAATGGCTCATCTGCCGGGGTTCGCCCGCGGCGAGGATGATTGCGCTTGTGCTCATGGCTCACTCTCCTGCGTTTGTTTGTTCGTCAGATGCTGCTGCACACGCGCGTAGTCTTCGGGTGTGTCAACGTCGATCAGGCAGCCGGTCTCCTGCGTGATGACATATCCGATCTTTGCGTCGATGGCGCGAAATGCGCCGCGCAAGCCATCCTCGCCGGAATAGGCGATCAGCTGTTCAAATAAGTTCGCGCGAATCAGCGGCGGATGCAGCCTGCGCGTGCCTGTACTGGGGAAGATCACGTCGTAATCCCCGTATTCCAGCTTTGCCATGAGCTGGCGAAGCACCGAGGGCTCGACTGCCGGCATATCGCCGGGAAGAAAAAACGCGCAATCGTAACCGCCTGTGGCTGCGATCGCGGCCAATCCAATCTGGAGAGAATCAAACATCTCCGTCTGCGCGAATGCGTCGTTCCAGAGAAAGCGGGCGTTGTAACTGGCTAGCGCGGAGACGATCTCTTCGCCTCGTTTTCCGACGACGACAAATAGGTCCGTGATTCCGGCGCTGCGAAACACGTTTGCCGTGAGGGCTATCATCGGGGTTCCGTCGATCGGCAGCAGCGGCTTAAACGCATGCATGCGCTGTGACTGTCCCGCAACGGTAATCAACCCCGCAGCTTTCATCAAACCGGTTGTTTTCATCGATAGTACCCCCTGATCATACAAATGGGTACGCTGCTAGAATCCTGCTTTTTTCATCGCTTGTCAAGATCGATATTCTGTTCAAAACATACTGAATTTTGCATGAACAAGATTGAAATCCTGCGTTTTACAGGTCGAAGTGCGGTTCTGCGTCCGGCGGACATTCCCAGCTGTTGCGGGTTTTGTGGTGCTCGACTCCCGCATAAAAAGAAGCTGCGCGTACGCGTAAAATCGACTTTGGCCCCGCGAGATAGCCTCCGTCCGGGTGGATCTCTTTAAAGATCACGAGCAGAGGTTCCTCTAAGCCGTCCTCGTGCAAGACCCGCAAAAACACCATGACCCGACCGAAGCTGTCCTTTTCCAGAACGGCGGCTTCTGCAAGTTGCAGTGTTTCCTGTCGTTGGGAAAAATGGGAGACGAAGTCCAGGCAAGCGGTTCGCTCCGCGCTTGTCGCTTCCCTGCCGCCATAGGTCAGCATACCGTATCCCTCCCCGCATTTGATAGAACTGATTTCAATATAGCATGTGTGGCAGACGGAAACAATCGTTTTCGATGAATTATTGACGCCAATCTATTGTAAACTTGCAAAACAGAAAACGGGCAAGCCACTCTGGGCCTGCCCGCCGGGTGGATCGGGTCAATTTTTCTTAGACGAGGCCGAGCAGTTTGTTGCGCGCTTCCACATAGGCGCCGGTGGTGAGTTCGCCGCGCGCATAGCGCTCCTTGAGGGCGACGATCTCGGCGTTTGCGTGGTTATCCCCGCGTGCGCCTTCGAGAACGAGCTTGCGCTCCTCATATTCCGCCGCGCCCATGTTGGAAGCCGCCCGCTGCTCATTGAGGATGGCGAGGAAGCGATCCTGCGCCGCAGGAGCTACGCTTGCCGCGGCTGCCGCACCTGTCTGGGAGAGCGCTTTATTCTTGCGGCTCGCGATGGCGACGATTAAGAGCACGATACCGACGATAACGAGAATACCGAGCAGCCAGCCAAAGAGGTGACCGCCCATCATCCTCCAGGGGAAATAACGATACATCAACATATGAAAAATTCCTTTCGCAAAGGCTAGCGAATCGTCGCTGCCTCTCTATGTATTATAATAGACAATAATTGCAAATATGTCGTGTTTTGGTTACGTTATCATTTCAAACCATTAAGGCGGAAACATGGCATGCGACTGGATAAAATCCCCGAATCATGCAGGATTTCCGTCGAAAATGGGGAAAGATACAAATCAGGAAATCCAAAAATATATTCTTGCAACAAGAAAAAAATCCCGCCTTACGGCGGGAAACGTTATTGCAGTAGATTGAGAGAGAAAACTATTCCTCGCTGGAGTCTTCTTCCGCCTCCTCAAACACCGCAATTTCTTTAATATTAAACTCCTGCCCCGTGACCATGACGCATTCCCATGCGCCGCAGTCGGGGCATTTTTTGTTGTTTTTAAGGTATTCGTAGACGGTGCCGCATTTTTTGCAGCGCACCTTCGCGATGAGGAGTTCCACCACCAACTCCGCCTGCTCCATCTCCGTTCCGTCCGTTGCGGCGGGCCAGCATTCCTTGAGATATCGCGGCACGATGGTGGAGGCCTCGCCGACCTCCACCACCACCTGCGCGATGTCGCTCAAAGCGAGGTCGTTTTCTTCCGCAACTGCGGCGACCCGCTTTTGAATCTCAAATACGATCCCAAGTTCGTGCATCTGTTTACTTCACCACGCCAAGCGCGCGCTTGACTTTCTTGATCGCGATCTTGCCCTTGCGCTTGAGGATTTGCTTGATGACCACGGGCTTCATCTCCGTGAACTCCACACCCGCGCCGTCGTAGCGGCGGACGAGGTGGATTGCGTCAAACTTGCACTTCGTGGTGCATTGTCCGCAACCGACGCACATATACTGGTCGACCAATGTCACGCCGCAGCCGAGGCAGCGCGCCGTCTCCGCCTTGACCTGCGCCTCGGTAAAGGTGCCTCGTAGGTCGCGGAAGGTCTTTTCCGCGGGCGTTTTGCTGTCCAGCGTTTCCGGCTTCTGGCGCGGCGTGTTGTCGTAGGTTTCGACGATGGCGTTCTTCTTGTCGAGCTCCTTATATTCCCTGCGATCGCGACCGATGGTCAGCGACTGACCGGGTTGAACATAGCGATGGATGGAGATCGCCGCCTGCTTGCCCGCCGCGATGGCGTCGATGGCAAACTTCGGCCCGGTGCAGCAGTCTCCGCCGGAGAAGACGTCCTTCTGCGCGGTCTGGTAGGTGAAACCGTCCGCCTGCAGCGTGCCGTTGCGGTTGGTGACGGCGTCCGTCCCCGCGAGCAGATCACCCCAGAGGATGCTTTGCCCGATGGTGACGAGCACGTTGTCCGCGGGCACGAGGATGGTCTCGTCTTCGTCGTATTGCGGCGAGAAGCGACCGTTTTCGTCAAACACACGCGTGCAGCGTTTGAACTCCACGCCTGTGACCTTGCCGTTTTCGCTCAGAATGCGCTTGGGACCCCAGCTGTTGTTGACGGAGATATGTTCTTCCATCGCCTCAGCGATCTCGTCTTCCGAGGCAGGCATCTCTTTGCGGGACTCGAGGCAGTACATCGCGGTTTCACTTGCTCCTGCGCGGACGGCGGTGCGCGCCACGTCCACAGCGACATTGCCGCCGCCGATGACGACGGTCTTGCCGGAGAGTTTGACATTTTCGCCCGCGTTCACGCGGCGGAGAAACTCGATGCCGGAGACAACGTTTTCCACGTCTTCGCCTTCCACGCCGAGTTTGCGCCCGCCCTGCGCGCCGATGGCGACATAAAACGCCTTGTAGCCCTGCTTACGAAGATTGTCGAGAGAGACGTCCTTGCCGACGTTCACACCGGTTTGGAACGCGACACCCAGCGCGCGGAGAATGTCGATCTCGGCGTTGATGACGTCTTTTTCGAGCCGGAAAGCGGGAACGCCAAGGGTCAGCATGCCGCCGAGCTGTTGCTCTTTTTCAAACACGGTGACGGTGTAGCCGTCCAGCGCGAGATAATACGCGCAACTCAGGCCCGCGGGGCCGGAACCGATGATCGCGATCTTTTTATCGGAATAATCGTGCCGCTTCTTCGGGACAAACCGACCGTCGGCGGTGAGCTCCTGCGCCGCGACGAATTTCTTGACCTCGTCGATGGCGATCGGATCGTCGATTTCGCCGCGCATGCAGGCGTCCTCGCAGCGGCGGTTGCAGATGCGTCCGCAGACGGCGGGGAAGGGGTTTTCCACCTTGATGAGCTCCAGCGCCTCGCGGTATTTTCCCTGCGCCGCGAGCTTGAGGTAACCCTGCACGGAGATGTGCGCCGGGCAGTTGGTCTTGCAGGGCGAGGTGCCGCTGTCTACCACATCCTCGCGGTTGAAACGATACTCAGTGTTCCACTTGTCCTCAGCCCAGTCCTCGTCGCGCGGGGTGACGATGGTTGTGATGTCCGAGACGACCGGCGTCTTGGAGCAGAGCTTTTGACCCAGCTTCAGCGCGTTGACGGGGCAGTTCTCTACGCACTGTCCGCATGCGACGCATTTGCTGGCATCGACTTCAGAGACGTAGTTACTGCGCACCATATCGACGTTTTTAAACATCGCGGCGGTACGAAGCGAGAGGCAGCCGCATCCGCAGCAGTTGCAGATCGCGTGCGTTTTGCCGCTGCCGTCCGTGTTCGGAATCTCGTGCATGAGTCCGTTTTCTTCCGCACGCTTGAGAATTTCATAGGCCTCCGCGCGCGAAATCTTTCGGCCTCTACCCGTGCGGATATAGTATTCCGCGGCGTGGCCCATCTGGATGCACATGTCTTCTTTGAGGTGACCGCAACCTTCGCCCATGACCTCGCGGTCGGTGCGGCAGCTGCAAGGGGACACGGTGAAGATATCGTTCTCCTCCAGATAGGTGGAGATCTCTTCATAGCTCGCTTTGCGGCTTTCGCCGTCGATGGCGCTCTGGATCGGAATCACGCGCATGAGACCAACGCCGACGGGGAAGGAGCCGGAGCTCATCGGCCCGCGCACGCGACCGTATGCTTCCATCGCGTAGCCAACGATGGGGTATTGCTTCACCACGTCGAGGTTGTTGATGATCATCTCCATCGTGCCGGGAATCCACGTCTCCGTCCAGAACATGTCCACGCCTTTGATATTGTTGACGAAGCATCCGCCGTAGACTGCAAATTTCATCAGCTGCTCGTGGCACCAGTCCTCCGGTTTGCCTACGATGGCGGCGACATCTGCCGCGCTCTTTTTCGTATAGGAACCAAGCGCCAGACCAACCTCGCACATGTCGTCGGTTACGCCGGCCTCGAGGATGACGTATTCCGGGTCGTCCCAGTTGTAGCCGCCCTTGTCGCCCGCCTTGAGGCCGGGCTTCTTTCTGCCGATCATGTTGGCAAGCGACATGATGTTGTCCCGGTGCTGGCAAACGTATCCTTCGGGGAAGGTCATCTTGGTGATGCGTTCCATAAAATTTCTCTCTCCTTATTTATTGCAAGCAAAAAATGGTATTAATCCTGCTGCCAGGCTTTGACTTGAGAACGGAGCCAGTTGGCCCAGGGTTCGATTCCGTCGCCTGTGCGCGCGCAGATCGGCAGTACCGTGATATTCGGGTTGATCTTCTTCGCGCGCTCCACCACAGCGGAAAGATCAAAATCGAAATACGGCAGCACGTCGATCTTGTTGATCAGCAGTACGTCGCAGATCGAGAACATCAGCGGGTATTTCAGCGGCTTGTCGTCGCCTTCCGGCACGGAGAGGATCATCGCGTTTTTGACCGCGCCTGTATCAAACTCCGCGGGGCAAACGAGGTTGCCGACGTTTTCGAGGATCACGAGGTCGAGATCCATGGCGTTGAATTCGTCAATGCCCTGCCGCGTCATGTCCGCGTCGAGGTGGCACATGCCGCCGGTGTGCAGCTGAATTGCGCGCACGCCGGTTGATTCAATGGCGGCGGCGTCTACGTCCGAGTCGATGTCCGCTTCCATCACGCCGATGGAGAGCTCGCCCTTGAGCGCCTCGATCGTGCGCTTAAGGGTCGTGGTTTTGCCGGCGCCCGGGCTCGACATCAGGTTGAGCAGAAAGGTTTTCTCTCGCTTGAGGTCGGTACGGAGTGCGTCCGCGAGCTTTTCGTTGCTCTCGAACACGCGCTGCTTGATTTCATAAACTTTATACATGTTGAATGCCTCCGAAGATAGATTTGCATTTGTTCTTGACTGAGTGGATTGCAATGTGCCAACGATCGCCTTCATCTGGTTGAACCACATATCGATACAATAACACCGAATGACGCGCAGGTCAACAATTCCGCTGAAAATGGGCGATTTTTGAGTAGAATATATTCTTTTAGCATGGTATAATCTCATAAGAATCGTGGTTAGACCAAATACCAGATTGGATTTACAGTTTTCGCTTGCACCCGCCGGTAACACCGGCCTGAACCTATTTTACACCTTTAAGAAGAAAGAGGCACATGATATGTTTCAAAAGCTCACCGCGCCGACGCTCAAGCAGTTGTTTGTGCAGGAATTGGAAGGCTTGATCCTCTCCGGCGAGCTCGCCATCGGGCAGAAACTGCCCTCCGAGCGGGAGCTTGCGCAAAAGATGCAGATTTCCCGCTCCGTGGTCAACGACGGCATTGCGGAGATGGCCCGGCGCGGATTTCTAGAGATTTCGCCGAGGCAGGGCACCGTGGTCGCGGACTTTCACCGCAACGGCACGCTGGATATCCTGGTCTCGATCATGAGCTATAACGGAGGCCAGCTCCCGCGCGAGGAGATTCGCTCGATCCTCGAAATCCGCGGTGTGATGATGGATTTTGCGCTGGAGAGCGCAATTCCGAATATGACGGAGGAGCAGCTATCCGAACTGCGTGAGCAGAGCGAGATGTTCGCCCGCGCAAAGGGCGCGGAGGAAGCCGCGCAGCTCATCTATGAATTTGACCACATGCTCAGCAGCTTTTCCGATAATACGTTGCTGCCGCTGTTCTTTTGCTCGTTTAAAACGCCGATCAAGGAGCTTTGGCGCAGGTATGTCACGAGAAACGGCGTGAGCATCCTCAAGCACCGCAACGATCAACTGCTAGACTGCATCGCGCGCAAGGACGTAGCCGCTGCCAAGCGCGTCATCGCGGATTCGATTGCGGAGACGATCAAAGGAAGAACGGAGATTTACGGGTAGAAAATATATTTTCGCGTTTTTCTTGCTCATAACGTAACGTCATACGCTACACTTCGCTTCGGAGGTGAAAAAATCCATGTCCGATTATACAACGGGAGAGCTTGCGCGGCTTTGCGGCGTCACCGTGCGCACGGTGCAGTTTTACGATGCGCGGGGATTGCTGCACCCGGCCGACCTCAGCGAAGGCGGTAGGCGGCTCTACTCGGACGGCGATCTACGAAAGATGCGCATGATCAGCGCGCTCAAGACGCTTGGGCTCTCGCTTGATTCGATACAGGGGGTACTTGCGAGCGAAAAGCCGGAGCGGGTGCTGCTTCTCTTATTAGAGGAACAGGATCACCGAATCTCCGACGAGCAGGGCGCGTTGGAGCGGCAGAAGCGTGCAGTGGATACCGTCCGCGAGACCATCCGTACGGGACAGATGATCACGATTGAGTCGATTGCGGACATGGATCGTATGATGGAAGAAAAGAAGAAGCTCAACGGACTGCATCTCAAAATGCTTGCCATCGGCATGGTCATGTCCGGCCTGCAGTGGGCGACGGTGATCTACTGGATCACAACCGGCGTTTGGTGGCCGTTTGCGGCGATATGGCCGTTTGTGATCGCGCTTGGCATTTATGTAACGTGGATGTATTATAAAAACACGTTGTATCTTTGCCCGAGCTGCGGCGCGCGCTTTCGTCCAGCCATGAAGGATATGTTCTGGGCGCACCACACGCCGAAAACACGGCTTTTGACCTGCACCAAGTGCCATAGCCGCGGCTGGTGTGTGGAGACTTACGGAAAAACGGAATAAGGGAAAATTTTAGGGGGGAACAACATGCAAAATACCATTCCTGTCATGTCGATCATTACAATCGCGATCTCCGCGCTCATCGGGATCGCGATCCCGGTGATATTGTATATCATCTTTCGCAAAAAGGGCGCAAACCACCTGCCGTTCTGGGTCGGCAGTATCACGTTTGTGCTCTTTGCGCTCGTGCTGGAGCAGTTGGCGTATTCGTTCCTGACAAAGACCGCGCTATGGATGACGATTTCGAGTAATGTTTGGCTTTACGGCATCGTCGGTGGGTTCATGGCGGGTCTGTTTGAGGAGACCGGACGGTTTGTCGCCTTCAAGACCGTGTTGCGCAAAAAACGCGGAAACGACACCAACGCGCTCATGTACGGTGCGGGCCACGGCGGCATTGAGGCGATCCTGCTGCTGAGCGTGTCGATGGTGATCAATCTGATCTTCTGCCTGCAATACAACGCGGGCGTTCCGTCGCAGTTTGGCGGATCGGCGGAGGCGCTGGCGATCGCGGCAATGCCGTCGTCCATCTTCCTCGCCGGCGGGGTGGAGCGCATCATCGCGGTGACGATTCACGTGTCGCTCTCCGTGCTGGTTTGGTTCGCGGCGAAGGACGGCAAGAAGTTCTGGCTCTTCCCGCTTGCGATTTTGCTGCATCTGTTTGTGGATGCGGTCGCGGTGATCCTCAAAGGTTCGGGCGCGAACAACTGGCTCATCGAGGGCGCGGTGTTCGTCGTCACGATCGCATTCGTCCTGATCGCCATCGTGGTTTGGAAGAAGAACCACGTGGCGCAGGCGCCGGAAGCACTTGAAGAAGCGGCACCGGTAGCCGAAGCGACCGAAACGGAAGCGCAGGAATAACGATTTGTCAGCAAAAGGCCCGCAAGGGCCTTTTGTTGTGCGATGCGAACGGCTCGCGTGTATAATAAGAAAAACGACGTTTGGAGAAAAGACCTGTGTCGCTGAAAGACCGCGCCAAACAACTCAAGACCGATATCCCCGCCGTGTTTCTCGCGCTCAAACGCCGCGAGACGCCGTGGGGCGCGAAGGTGCTCGCGGCGCTGACGGTAGGCTATGCCCTCTCGCCGATCGACCTGATCCCCGACTTCATCCCTATATTGGGGTATCTCGACGACCTCATCATCCTGCCCGCGATGGTCGCGCTCACCGTGCGGCTCATTCCGGCGGAGGTGATGGAGGAGTGCCGCGCGGAAGCCGAGGGTATGTGGCAAAACGGCAAGCCGAAGCGGTGGTATTACGCGCTGCCGATCATCTTCGTTTGGCTGCTCGTCGTGTTCCTGATCGTGCGCGCGGTGATCAAGCCGCAGGCGTAAAACAACGCAAAAAAACAATCCCCGTCCGAATCGCTTCCGGCGGGGATTTTTCGTATCAATTCTTACTGCTCGTTTTATTATTCGTTCTTTATTTTTCGTTGGCTTGTTTCGTTTGTCGTTTTCTGAAACAATGACGCGAGAAACGCTTTTCCTGCTTACTTTTTCTTTGCGAGGTTCTGCTCTTTGCGGTAGGCAGTGATGCGTTTTACGAGCTCCAGCGGCAGCGGCTGATCCAGCGGAAACTGCACGGTGCCCTTGCTGAGTTTGTATGCGGCGAGCTCCTCCGCAAAGGCCGCGATTCCGTCTGCGCCGGGGTAAAAGCCGATGTGGCTCTTGTAGCCTGCGAAGTGGACGACGTTGCCATTGAGGTAAAACGTTGGGATGCCGTAGGAGATTTTCTCCGTTGCTTCTGGGACGATCTCCAGAATCGCCTCGCGCATCTGATTTAGCTGTTCCTGCACCTCTGGCGGGGATTGGAGGATGTAGGCTGTGATGGGGGTAGGGGGAGTGTGGAGCATATGTTTTTACCTCCCATGAAAGTGATTTTAGTATAGCATATTGGGAGGGGGTGGTGTGTGATGGGGTTAGGGAAGGGAAGAATAGATTAAGTGGAGTAACAAAAAAGTTAGAATGAAGGAGATATGCTAAATAAATGCATATCACTTGTGCTTTTTCTTTAATGCCCATTTTATCAAAGATTGCTCTAGCACATCATCGTTGGATAGAGATGGCTTGACAATTTTTCCTAAAAAGACATCTTTCTCATCGGTAGGTAGAATTGAGGAAGCCAGAATAAAAGCTCTCTTACACCATGGGCTCATAGTAAGATACTTCTCTTTATGTTCGCTTACCCAAGAAGAACACTTTGCGGGAATTGCAGCGAGTAGGATTTCTCGCTGAACATTGATGGATGCACTATCATATAGTGAGACTAGTCTCGCGATATTATTGAACTGATTCGTTACTGTAAAAAGATTTAGTATACAGATTTGGAAAAAATCATTGGATTTTACTAAACGATCATCAAGTATTGCGAGAAGATGTTCGCCAATGATAGGTTGCTTTTCTTTTGACAAGAATGCAACAGATGCGAAATATTGCATTATATCATTTAAAGCTGGCAATAGGACTTGAAACTTCACTAAACTAATGTCTATGGCATTTGGTGTACCGACTTGTGAAAGACGACGATAAAACCATCGTATTTTTGAATAGTTTTTGTCACCTAACAAAGCCTCGTTAATAACGCTCTCAATTTTCTCTTTAGATAAAAGAGAGCGTTCTTCGTCTGTAAGAGAAGAAATCGAGATAAATGAATAAGGATCAACACTTCGGCTTTGAAAGATTTGGACAATTTCTTGTTCGGCTTCGTTGATAGGGGTTACGGAAATATTGTCACTGCATACTAATTCAAATTCGAAATTGCTCATAATTCGGGTTTTTTGCTGTTGTAAAACTAATCTCTGCTGCTTATCGAGAATATCAGCGATCGTATAAATTGCTATTTTTGCTTCAACATCATCCTCGGTGAAAACAACTATGTCGTCGCAAAAACGACAGTATTTTATACCGCGTGTTTGTAGGCTGTTATCAAAAGGGATAAGTGCTAGTTCTGCTAGCATATGAGAAGAGTGCGGTCCTATTGGGATTCCACGTGAAGATTTTGATGTAAGACTGCTAAGAAGCCTTATAATTGAAGAAGAGACTTCATTTGGGATACCGCATTCATTAAGTTGCTGTACGATTGTGTGATGGTATATCTGGTTATAGAAATCGGAAACATCAAGATAAGTGGCATACTTATAGAGATGTGACATTTCCTCGCAGTGCAGCCAAAATGAGTTCCAGCCAACATCATCGCGATAGAAAGTGCCTGACTTCTTTGGTTTAAATCTGCTACTAAACACTATGTTTTGTTCAATAGGAACTCTTCTTTTCTCGATTTTTTGCCCAAACTCATAAATTATTGCAGCAAACATAATGCTGTCAACGACGTGCAATTGGGTTGCGATTCTATAAGAGTTCTCTGCTTTAGGAATAATGAAGCGGCGGCAATCCTTCCATTTATATGCATTTACATCGATACCACAGAGGTAATTAATGATATCTTCGGGGAATTCTTTAATAGCTTGTATTTCAAGCGGCTGTGGGAAAATATCAGTATCGTTATTTTTTATTATATGTTTAATTGCCCATTCAACAGACGTTTTGCTGATTTTCACAAGTTCCTCCGATATTGCGCTATATGCTTTGTGGAATTGCGACATTTCAGGGCATCGATAAGTTTGCTATCAACTATTATACAATGCTGTAAGTGAAAAAACCAACAATTAATGTTATAATATAGTGATAGTATCCATCCCCCAACCGTAATAAAGTCACCGACTATCGATCCCCTCGTATCGTATGCTTGTTCCAAACAAGAAAGGTCTCACATCGCTTATGGAACAGGACGTAACAAGCAACAAACCCAAACAAAACCGTTGGAAAAGGTATCTGCCGATGATGATTCTCGCCGTAGTTGGCGGTATCGGCGGCTTTTTGTATTACCGTTTGGTCGGCTGCGCAAGCGGCGCTTGCCCCATCACGTCCAATCCGTACATCTCAACCGTATACGGCGGTGTGATTGGCACTTTAATTGGTTATATCGTTACCCCGGGAAAGAAAAAGGAGGAACAGGGCGCATGAAAAAAGTTGTAATTATCGGCGGCGTAGCGGGTGGAGCAAGCTGCGCTGCAAGACTGCGCAGACTCGACGAAACGGCGCAAATCGTTCTCTTGGAGCGCGGGGAATATATCTCCTACGCAAACTGTGGATTACCTTATCACGTTGGCGACGTGATCAAATCGCGCGCATCGCTGCTGCTGCAAACGCCGGAAGCGATGAAGAGCAAATTTCGCGTGGACGTTCGTGTGCAAAACGAAGTGCTCTCCATCGACCGCGCGAACAAGACCGTACTCGTCAAGCGCGTTGAAACCGGCGAAACCTATACCGAGCCGTACGACACGCTGGTGATCTCCACCGGCTCGTCTCCGCTGAGACCCCCGATTCCCGGCATCGACTCCTCGCGCGTGCAAACGCTTTGGACGATTCCGGATACGGATCGCATCCGCGCGCTCGTGCGCGAGCAGGGCGTCAAGAGTGCGGCCGTCATCGGCGGTGGTTTCATCGGCCTCGAAATGGCGGAAAACCTCAAGCACGCCGGCATCGAAGTCAACCTCATCGAGGCGCTTGACCAGGTCATGTCGCCCATCGATTTTGAGATGGCGCAGCTGTTGCACGAGTCCCTCGAACAAAACGGCGTGCGGCTGTATCTTGGCGATGGGGTGGAATCGTTTACCGATGTCGCGGGCGGCGTTGAAATCAAACTCAAGAGCGGAAAAACCGTCTCCGCCGAACTCGTAATTCTCTCCATCGGCGTGCGTCCCAACAGCCAGCTCGCCAAAGAAGCGGGCTTGACGCTCAACGCGCGCGGCGGCGTCGTGGTCAACGACCACATGGTCACCTCCGATCCTTCGATCTACGCCGTTGGCGACGTGATCGAGGTGGAAGACTTCATCAGCAAGGATTCGACGATGATTCCGCTGGCAGGCCCCGCCAATAAACAGGGCCGCATCGCCGCGGACAACATCGCGGGCCTGAACGCCTCCTACAACGGCACGCAGGGTTCCTCCATCGCGAAGGTGTTCGACCTCGCGGTCGCGAGCACCGGCGAAAACGAAAAGACGCTCGTCAAGCGCGGCCTCGTTAAGGGCAAGGATTTCGAGAGCATCATCATCACGCAAAACAACCACGCGAGCTATTATCCCGGCGCGGTTCCGATGACGCTGAAGCTGATCTTCACCACAGACGGCAAGAAGATCCTCGGTGCGCAGATCGTAGGCAAAGACGGCGTGGATAAGCGCATCGATGCAATCGGCGTAGCGACGCGCCTCGGCGCGAGTGTCACCGAGCTCAAGGAGCTGGAGTTTGCGTATGCGCCGCCGTATTCCTCCGCGAAAGATCCGGTCAACATGCTCGGCTTCGTGGCGGAAAACGTGCTCGGCGGCCTCGTCCGGTTCGCGCCCTGGGACATCGGGGAAACGAACAAGGAAGCAGTACTGCTGGATGTGCGCGAGGACGCGGAGCTGATGGCTTATACGCTACCCGGTGCAAAGCATATTCCGCTGGGGCAACTGAGAAATCGCCTCGACGAGCTCGACAAGAGCAAGCTGATTGTCACATTCTGCGCCATCGGCGTTCGCTCCTACAACGCGGCGCGCATTTTGAGCCAAAATGGTTTTACCAACGTGATGCTCTATCCGGGCGGCACGAGATTTTATCAATCGACGCATTATAAGGAGGTCAACCCCATGCCATACACCAAGAATGAGCCTGTTCATGACAGCGGCCAGGCGGAGACCGCCAATATCCCCGTTGCGGCAATGCGCATCGATTGCAGCGGCATGCAGTGCCCGGGTCCGATCATGAAGGTCTTTGAGACCATGAAGCAGATGAAGGACGGGCAGGTCATGGAGGTTTCCGCCAGCGATCCCGGCTTTGCAAAGGACATCGTCGCCTGGGCGCGGCGCACGGGCAATACCCTCTTGAGCAACGAGCGGCATGGCGACGATTATGTGGCTCTGGTTAAAAAAGGCACCGGCGCGACGGTCACGCAGCAGATTCCCCAGTCTCCGGCGGGCGACGGCAAGACGATTATCGTCTTTAGCGGCGATCTGGATAAAGTGCTCGCGAGCTTCATCATCGCAAACGGCGCGGCGGCTATGGGCAGACCCGTGACCATGTTCTTCACCTTCTGGGGCCTCAATGTGCTTAGAAAAGCCAGCAAGGTCAAGGTGCAGAAGAGCTTCATCGAGGCGATGTTCGGCGGCATGATGCCGCGCGGCTCCACCAAGCTCAAGCTGAGCAAGCTCAACATGGGCGGCATGGGCACCGCCATGATGAAGATGGTCATGAAGAAGAAGAACGTCGATTCCCTTGAGACGCTGATTCAGAAGGCCATGAAGGCGGGCGTGAAGATCGTAGCCTGCACGATGAGCATGGATATCATGGGCATCAAGGAAGAGGAGCTCATCGACGGAATCGAGCTCGGCGGCGTCGGGGCCTACCTTGGCGACGCGGAAGAGAGCAACGTCAACCTCTTCATCTAATCAAGATTCACGAACCATCAGGCGCGCCGCAAAAATGCGGCGCGCCTGTTTTTTCGTTCGGCGCGATGCGAAAAAATTGAAGTTTTGATCGAAATGTCGTATGATCCTGATAGGGGACCGATTTTAAATGGATGGAGGAGAATTGGCATGAAAAAGGAGTTGCTTCTTGAAATCGAAAACCAGATTTCAGCCCTCGGAATCAACGCCGCCAAGGGAGAAAAAACCGACCTGACTATCGACGCGGAGCTGCTGGACGCAAGCTTTTCCACCGGAAAGAAGAAGCTCAAATATGAGGCGATGATCTTACTCGACGAGGCGGAAAAAGCCGTCCGCATGTATGAAAAGACGACCGAACTCAGCGCCGGCGTTTCGTTTGGCATGAGCGGAGAAACCTCGTTTCAAAGCGGCAGCACGCTCATGCGAAAGGTGAAGAGTGTGCAGTACGGTCCGGAAGGCAAAGTGTTTGAGTATAACTTTGACATCGGCGCAATCAGCAAGGCGGTCAAGAGCGCGGCCCTGGCGCAGGGCTGGTCTTTTAAAACCGTAATTCTCAAGAAAAACGCAATGTACCGCTGATCGCGCGGGCAATCATGCCAGAGCGTGTTTCACCGTTTTTTCACTTGCCGCGCTATGTTTCCGCCACGCGGTATGATATAATTCCATCAATTCAGATATTTGGAGGACATACGCATGGCAGACGTCGTTTGGAAGGATCGCAAGCGCATCATCTTCGGCTTGCCGTGGACGTTTACGCGATACATCCTGACTCAGGAAAAGCTCACCGTCGACACCGGCTTCATCAGCCGCAAAGAGGACGAAATCCGCCTCTATCGTGTGCTGGATATCTCGCTGGATCGTCCCTTGGGGCAGCGCATTTGGGGCCTCGGCACCATTCGCCTGAATACAGCGGATAAAACTTTACCGGAAGTCGCAATCAAGCGCATCAAACGCGCAAAAGAAGTCAAGGACATGCTCTCGGACATGGTGGAAAAAGAGCGTGATGAAAAACGCATCGCGGCGCGCGAGTTCATGGGCTATGACGACATGGACGATATGGATCACAACAGCTGAGCAATCATTAAAAATGCACAAATCGGGCGGATGCTGAGAACGGCACCCGCCTGTTTTTTATCCGGTTTCCTTGCATATTGATCAACACCGTGTTGAAATTCAAACACTTTTCTTTTAAAATCGGTTGAATCACCGTTCAAACTTGATATAATATACAGAACATATCATCGAATCTCAGCCAACTTTGAAGGGAGTAATGGGATGGAATTCAACTCCAACAGCACGTTTATGTACGTTGTGGTCGCTTTGGTGATCACGTTTGTACTGCTGCAATCCGTCGTCTTTTTTATCAAGGCATGGAAGCGCGGCAAAGAACTGGGGATGGACGCACAGGCGCTCAAAAAAACCGTCGGGTCCTCCGCGCTCTTCACCATCGCGCCGGCAATTGCGATCTTACTCGGCGTGATCGCGCTGAGCAACGCGCTCGGTTTCCCGCTGCCGTGGCTCCGGCTTTCGGTCATCGGATCGCTCACTTATGAGGCGACTGCGGCAGCCGCCGCGGCGACCGCGGTGGGTTCCTCGCTCTCGCAGCGCATCACCGACCCGAAGATCTTTGCCGCCATCGCATGGGTGATGACGCTCGGCATCGTACCCGGCCT
This sequence comes from Christensenellaceae bacterium, assembly GCA_963665375.2. Taxonomy (GTDB): domain Bacteria; phylum Bacillota; class Clostridia; order Christensenellales; family CAG-138; genus UBA7703. The sequence goes on along the minus strand of CAXXUL010000003.1, from coordinate 1,025,097 downwards.
TGTATTGGTTCCGCTGTTTGGCAAGAAGATTGAAAAAGGCATCAGCAACATCAAGGGCAAAGATTCTAAATGGGGGCAGATCTTCCTCTCTGGCCTGTTTTTGGGTATGATCTCCGCGTTTTTAGGCCTCGTGTTTGCAAAAGTGCATACAGGACTCATGGGATGGATTCCCGTGTTTGTCATGTTTGCCAGCGCGCTGTTGATGATGGTTTGCGGACTCATCCGTAAAGCCCTCAACGCGAAGTGGATCGAAGATTACGCTCTGCCGATCAGCCTCTTAGGCGGCATGGCGCTCTCGATTCCCATCACCAATCTGGTCATGAGCCTGGTCGGCTGAGGAGGAAAACGCATATGAAACAGGAATTGAGCTATCGCGACAGCGTACACAGGATGGGTCGTATCTGGATGTTCAGCGCGTTGGCGATGATGATCGCCGTGCCTACGGCAATCTGCATCTATTATTCGGCGTGGCCTCCGGCGGGCGGCATCCTGAAGGGATTCTTGAGCGTCGCGCCGATCTTCTGGACGGTCGGCGTGATCGAAGTGTTCACCTACGTGCCGATGCTCGGCACAGGCGGCTCGTATCTTGGGTTTGTCACGGGTAACCTCGCAAACCTCAAGGTGCCCTGCGCGCTGAACTCGATGGATCGCGCGGGCGTAGAGCCGGGCACGGAGGAGGGAGAGGTCATCTCCACCCTTGCGATTGCGACGAGCTCCATCGTGACCACGTTGATCATCGCGCTGGGCGTTGTGCTGCTTTCTCAGATTGCACCGATTCTCGAAAGTCCCGTGCTGCAGCCCGCGTTTGAAAACATTCTGCCCGCGCTCTTCGGCGCGCTCGGCGTTGTGTTTATTTCCAAGGATTGGAAAATTGCGATTGCGCCGCTCGTGGTGATGGTTACGCTGTTTTTACTCGTGCCGTCGCTCGCCAGCGCGGTGGGCATCCTTGTTCCGGTCGGCGCGCTGATCGCCATCGGCGTTGCGCGGATTCTTTACAAGAAAAACCTGCTATAATTCATCGGACACGATCGGTTCAAAAAAAGCCGGTTCCGCAGGTATATCGTAGTTTACCGCTTCCGAAAAAAAGCGGAGATAGGAGAACCCTGACATGACGTATTTCTGGATTGCGCTTGTGGCGCTGGTCGTTGCGTTTTTTGCGGTGATCATCATCCGCGCGCTGCGTTTCACGCCGAAGGCGACCGCCGTCGTCGAACCAAGCGAGGTTGCGGTGGACGAACAGGCTGCGATTTCGCACTTTGTCGACATGATCCGCTGTAAAACCGTGTCCTATTACGAGGACGAGCGGATTGACAAGGCGGAGTTTGCAAAGTTTCGCGCGCTGCTCAAGCAAAACTACCCGAATGTGAGCGCAAAATGCACCTACGAAGAGATCGGCCCGAGCGGTGTGCTCTTCTCGCTCAAAGGTAAGAGCTCGCAGAAGCCCGCGGTTTTCATGTCGCACTACGACGTGGTGCCGGTCAATGAAGAGCAATGGACAAAGCCAGCGTTCGAAGGCCTGATTGAGGACGGTATCCTCTGGGGTCGCGGTACGCTGGACACGAAGGGCACTTTGCTCGGCGTGATGGAAGCCGCGGAGCACCTGCTCAAAGGCGGATTTGTGCCGGAGAACGACATGTATTTCGCCTTCGCAGGAGACGAAGAGGTTGCGGGCAAGTCGCAGCCTGTGATCGTAGAGACCCTGCGTTCGCGCGGCATCGTGCCCGCGCTGGTGCTGGACGAAGGCGGCGCGGTCGTCGAGGGAATCTTCCCCGGAGTCAAGCAGCCCTGCGCCCTGATCGGCATCGCAGAAAAAGGACTCATGGACGCGCAGTTCGTGATCGAAGGCGCGGGCGGACACGCTTCGTCACCGCCGCCGCACACGGGAATCGGTCGTCTTGCCGCCGCCGTGACGCGCATTGAAGCCAAGCCGTTTCCGGTGAAGCTGACGAAGCCCGTCGCTGAGATGTTTGATACGCTGGGTCGCCGTTCGTCGTTTGTCTACAAGCTGATCTTCGCGAACCTCTGGTGCTTCCTGCCTGTGCTGGATGCGATGTGTAAGAAATCCGGCGGTGAGCTCAACGCCATGATGCGTACCACCTGCGCGTTTACCATGGCGGAGGGCAGCAAAGCCAGCAATGTCCTGCCGCCGCGTGCGCGAATGGTCGCAAACCTTCGCATCATCAGCGGGGAGACCATCGAAAGCACGCTCAGCCGTCTCAAGACGCTGGTTGCGGACGAGGGTATCACCACGAGCGTTATGCACGGCACCGATCCCTGCAAGATTTCCCGCACGGAGGGCTACGGCTGGGAGAAGCTCACGCACGCGATCGCCCAGACCTGGCCGGAAGCCGAGGTCTCGCCGTATCTGATGTTTGCGGCATCCGACTCGCGCCACTACAGCGCGATTTCGGAGAACGTCTACCGCTTCTCTACGATGGAACTCACAAAAGAGGAGCGCGGCGGCATCCATGGCCACGACGAGCACATTCCACTCAACAAGATCATCAAAACGGTGCAGTTCTATGTGCGCCTGATGCAAACGCTGTAATAGAATTTCAAGACCAAAAAGGGGCTGTCAAAAAAATGACAGCTCCTTTTGTGTGCGAAACGAAACCAAAGCGAATTACAGTTGCTTCTTCCGAATCCCCGATACGCACAGTGCGGACTGAATCAACGCAAGCGCGAGGGAAATCCAGAGTGCGGGCAGGAAGTCCGATGGTTGCACGTCACCTGTCAATAGTGCGAGCCCGTCGCTAAGGCGCGGCGGCAGGAAGCGCGTGAGCGTGGGCAGCATGCTCAGCACGAAGAAGACCATATAGACGCAACCCGTGAGCAGCAGTGCGTACATGCCGGACGAGAGCGTGGAGGCAAACGCCATCTCGAGCGACAGCAACCAAACGCCCAGCAGATAGGCGCAGATTGCGGCGAGCCAGATGCCGCTTGGTAGCGCGTTTTTCCAGAAATACGCGGTGTAGCCGAGCGTGATTCCGAACGTCAGCCAATAACAGACGCTCCAGCAGATCAGCGCGGCGAGCAGTTTGGCGAGCGCGACCTTTCCGCGCGAAACACCCTTGGTGAGCAGGTTGATCAGCGTGCCGCTCTGATATTCCTGGGCAAAGATACCGGAAAACACGGCAAGAATCAGGATATACTCCATCATCAGGTTCTTGAAATACTGCGTCCACGAGGTGAGTGAATTGACCGAGATCACGCCTATGGTGACGCCCTGTTCCGCGAGGGAACTGCCCATCAGCGAGAGCATCCACGGCGTGAGCTTCGCTAAAGCGGGATTCATCACGCCAAAGATGCCGTAAACAATCAGCAGCACCAACGCTTTTTTGGTGCGGACGAGCTCCAGAAATTCTTTTTTGAGCAACAATGTGAGCTGTTTCATTCCTTCGCCGCCTCCATAAACAACGATTCCAGCGAGGGTTCCCGCTGTTCGATCTTCAGCGGACAGATGCGCATGTTGCCGAGCTGCGACATTGCCGCAAGCATCTCCTCGTGCGTCGCCGTGGGGTAAATCAGGCGGGAGGCCGTGTCTTGTTCGCCGCCGGGATAGGCAGCGAGAAACGACGCGGCCTCGCCTTCCTCGACAAACTCCACGACAAATCCGCTCTTCGCGTGCATGGCGCGTATCTCGTCCAGTCGACCGCTGAGCGCGAGCTTTCCGCCGGCGAGCAGGCCGATTTGGTCGCAGACGCGCTCGATATCCGGCAGGATATGCGTGGAGAACAGCACGGTGGTTTCGTTCCTGATCGCGCGGAGGATGTCGATGATTTCCTTTCGTCCCGTGGGGTCGAGCGCGGAGGTCGGCTCGTCGCAAATCAATAGCTTCGGGCGATGGATCAGCGCTTGCGCAATACCCAGCCGCTGCTTCATGCCGCGCGAAAAGCCGCTGATGCGGCGATTTGCGGCTGCGCTCAGCCCGACGAGATCGAGCAGTTCGTTCGCGCGCTTCGGCAACTCGCCGGACGAAACGCCTGCAAGCCCGCCGCACAGCGCGAGATATTCCCGCGGGGTCAGGTAACCGTAAAACTCCGGCACGTCCGGCAGATACCCTACAAAGCGATTTGTCTTCGTTTGCCCGTAGGAGACCTTCTCGCCGCAGACGCGAATTTCGCCGCCGTCCGAAGCGAGAAGCCCCGTGATGAGCTTCATCGTCGTGGTCTTGCCAGCGCCGTTTTCACCGATAAAGCCGTAGATTGCGCCCTCCGGCACGGTAAGCGAGAGATTACGTAATACCGCGCGCTCGCCAAATCGCTTGGTGACGCCCTTTAGTTCCAGTACGTCCATAAGGGGTTAGTCCTCTTTTCCGAGCAGAAAATACAGAATCGGGCCGATGAACTCCATGCCGACGATGGCGACAACGAGCCAGAGTGCGCGCGTTCCGCGCTTATAGTGCTCGTGGGTGAGGATGTGCCGCAGGGTGATGCCAAGCAATGCAAACTGGGCAATCGCCAGCGGAATTAGAAACGGCAGTGCATCTTTGATACTCATATACGCTTGCTCCTTCCGGCGAATCTTCGCGCTTCTTGCGCTTCCGTTCGTCCTTTCAGTCTGCACATTATCATATGACGTTGCGTCATGAGCAAGAGATATTTGATGAAAAAACGCCATCCGGCGGTTGCCGGATGGCGTTGTGCGAAAATCGGATCGTTTCAGGGGAAAGTTATGCGTTCTTCGGCGCAACCTTTGGTTCGTTGGTCGCGGGCATTGCGGCCTGACGCGCGGAGATGAGGTCCTTGATGTCGAGACCGGTGGACTCCCGAATGCCTTCCAACACCTGGCTAGCGCTGAGCATAACGTCTCGCACGAGCTTGGAGGAGTTGCCGTCGCCGTACATGACGATCTTCTCGGTCTGCGACAGCGGGGAAGCGGCGTTCTTGACAACTTCCGGCAGAGCGGTGAGGTACATCTCCAACACGGAGGCTTCGCCCATGCGCTTCTGCGCGTCGGCTTTGCGCTCGATGGCTTCCGCCTCGGCGACGCCTTTGGCGCGGATACCTTCCGCTTCCTGCTCCATGTAGTAGCGCATGGCTTCCGCTTCGGCGCGTCTTGCCGCGGCCTGCTGCTCCACCTGGAACTTGCGCGCTTCCGCCTCGATGCGGAGGGCTTCCGCCTGCTGTGACATTTCGTACTTTTTGGCGTCCGCTTCGCGCTGGCGCTTGACGAGCTGCGCTTCCGCTTCTTTTTCCGCCTGATATTTCAACGCATCCGCCTGTTTGCGAATCTCTGCGTCCAGCTTTCTTTCCTGTAGGGCGATCTCGCGATCTGCAAGCTCGGATTCCTTCTCTTTGCGCGCAATGTCGGCGTTGGCCTTCGTGATCTCGATCGTCTTGCGCTGGGTCTCCTGTTGGATGGCGTAGGCTGCGTCGGCCTCCGCCTTCTTCGTGTCGGAGCGCACCTGCATGTCGGACTGCTGCACGGCAAGTTCCGCGTTCTGCACTGCGATCTTCTTCTCGGCTTCCGCGCGGACGGCGTTTGCCTGCTGCTGTGCTTCCGCGGTGGCGATGGAGATATCCCTCTGTGCGTTCGCCTTGGCGATCTGCGCGTTTTTGCGAATCTGCTCTACGTTGTCGATACCCATGTTCTCGATGGTACCGGCAGCGTCTCTGAAGTTTTGAATATTAAAGTTGACGACCTCGATGCCGAGCTTCTCCATGTCGGGCACGACGTTTTCGGTGATCTTTCTGGCAACGCCCTGGCGATCCTGCACCATCTCTTTGAGTCCGACGGAGCCGACGATTTCGCGCATGTTGCCCTCGAGCACCTGCGTCACCAGCGTGACCATCGCGTCCGGACGTAACCCCAGCAGAGACTCTGCCGCGCGGTTTAATAGCTCCGGCCTGCTGGAAATCTTGATGTTGGCAACGCCGTCTACGCTGACGTTGATGAACTCGTTGGTGGGCACTGCTTCGGATGTCTTCACATCAACCTGCATCACGTTGAGCGGGAGTTTATCAATTCGCTCTAAAAACGGGAAGCGCCAGCCTGCTTTGCCGATCAGGATTCTGCGCTTGCCAAGGCCGGAGATGATATATGCGGTGTCCGGCGGGGCTTTGAGATATCCTAAGAAGAACAGGAGAACAGCAGCGGCTAAAATAATAGGAATGACATAACCCATGATGTGAACTCTCCTTACTTGATTTTCAGATACATGTTATCATAGTAAACACGGAAAAACAATTCGCTAAGCATGGATGAATTGTATCAAATTTGTCAAATATCGATCGAATTTTGAAGGATGATCCGTCAGAAGATCAAATCGCTCTTCCGCCGGTGATTCTGCGTCAAAAAGGAGGCTTGCGAACAAGCCTCCTTCGTCATAGATGCGTTCATAACGTCAAATAATAAACGACTTCGCCGTAGAGCACACGTCCATCCGGCACAAAACCGAGGTCTTCATACAGCGCCTTGGCGATTTCGTTCCCTGGCTCAAAGCTGATGTAGATGCGCTGGTGCTCCTCGTCCGACAACCCGCGAATGCGGTTGATCAGAAGGTGCATCGCTTCTCTGCCGTATCCCACGCCCTGATAGCGCTGGTCGATCATCAGCCGATAGATCCAGTATTGATGATCGTCCTCGTCGAGGCAATACATCGCGAAACCGACTGGCCTGTTCTCCGCATAGAGCGCGAGCGGAACGCATTCCGGCTGGGCGTATGCCTGCGCGAGCGAATACTGATTCGTCGCGACGAAACTCCGCTGTTCCGGCGAGACGGAGAGATCCAACACCGAAAGATAGTTGTAGCGGTCGATTTCCACGAGGTGAAGCATCGCAGCCGCGCTCCTTTCGCGATTTCAGCGGATCAGATGTTCTGCGTGTCGATCTGCTTGGAGTATTTCATGCGCTGATCCTTGCTCAAGAAGCGCTTGCGCATGCGAATGCTCTTGGGCGTGACTTCGACCAGCTCGTCGTCCGCGATAAATTCCAGGCACTGTTCCAGCGAAAGCTGGACCGGCGGGGTGAGGCGTAGCGCGTCGTCCGAACCGGAAGCACGCATGTTGGTCACGTGCTTTTTCTTGCAGACGTTGACCACGATGTCCTCCGCGCGCGCGTTCTCGCCGACGATCTGTCCTTCATAGACCGGAACGCCGGAGCCGACAAAGAGCTTACCGCGATCCTGTGTGTTAAACAGGCCGTAACCACTGGTGTCTCCCGTTTCGTGCGCGACCAGAGAGCCGGTCTTGCGCTCCTCGATCGGGCCTTTGTACGGCTCGTAATCGTGGAAGATGTGGCTCATGACGCCGTTGCCGCGCGTGTCGGTCAATAGCTCCGAGCGGTAGCCCATGAGGCCGCGCGCTGGCACGAGGAACTGAAGGCGAACGCTGTTGTCGCCCTGGTTGGTCATATCCTGAAGCTCCGCCTTGCGCTGACCGAGTTTTTCCATGACCGCGCCGACAAAGTCGACCGGCACGTCGATGGTGAGTTCTTCGATCGGCTCGGTGACGTTGCCGTCTTTGTCCTTATGGAAGATAACCTTCGGACGCGAAACTGCGAATTCATACCCCTGGCGACGCATGGTCTCGATCAAAATCGAGAGATGCAGCTCGCCTCTGCCGCTGACGCGGAAGCTGTCGGTAGTCTCCGTCTCCTCCACGCGCATGGAGATGTTGGTCTTCACTTCATTAAAGAGCCTGTCGCGGAGGTTGCGACCCGTGACATATTTGCCTTCTCTGCCCGCAAACGGGCTGTCGTTGAGCATGAACATCATGCTGACGGTCGGCTCGTCGATGTGTACAAACGGCAGCGGCTCGATGCAATTCGGGTCGCAGACGGTTTCGCCGACGTTGAGAAACTCCATACCCGCCACACAGATGATGTCTCCGCAGGGGGCTTCGTCCACCTCGACGCGCTTGAGTCCTTCATAGCGATAGAGGCGCGTAATCTTCGTGTCCACTTTGCGGTTGTCTTCGCCGCCGCAGATGACGACCGGCATGCCTTTTTTCGCCGTGCCGCGCTCGATGCGGCCTACGCCGATGCGCCCGACATAGTCGTCGTAATCGATCGAGGAAAAGAGGATTTGCAGCGGTTCGTCCGGCTGGTAGTTCGGCGCGGGAATCGCGCTGATGATCGTGTCAAAGAGAGCAACCATGTTGTTCTCCATGGTGTCAGGGGTCAGCCCGCTCATGTTGTCGCGCGCGCTGGCGTAAACCACGGGGAAATCGAGCTGATCTGCGGAGGCTCCCAACTCGATAAAGAGCTCCAGCGTCTGATCCACCACTTCCGCGGGGCGCGCGCCGGGGCGGTCGACTTTGTTGACGACCAGGATCGGAATTTTGTTGAGTTCGAGGGATTTACGCAGCACGAAGCGCGTCTGCGGCATGCAGCCTTCAAACGCGTCCACGAGCAGCAGCACGCCGTCGACCATCTGGAGGATGCGCTCCACCTCGCCGCCGAAGTCCGCGTGACCGGGGGTGTCGACGATGTTGATGCGCGTGCCGCCGTAGCTGACCGCCGTGTTTTTGCTGAGGATGGTGATGCCGCGCTCACGCTCGAGATCGTTGGAGTCCATAATGCGCTCGACGTCCTGTTCGCCTCTGCGCAGCACGCCCGCGTCACGCAGCATTTGGTCGACCAGCGTTGTCTTGCCGTGGTCAACGTGCGCGATGATGGCGACGTTTCGAATGTCCATTTGAGTACCTTCTTTCTAAATACGAAAACAAGTTATTATAAACCACGAAGATGGGTTAGGACAAGATATATCGCATGTTTTGCGCTTTTTTTACGTTTACTTGACGAAAAAGACGTGTTTTTCTTCTAAAAGCAGTGTTAACATGAAACAGAACTCCACATCCGTGTCTGCTTTAAGAAATGATAAAAATAATTTGTATGATTCTCTTGACAAGGTCGGTGTATTAATGTATAACTGTGTTAAGACAATAATACAGCGACACACGAAAGGGGGAACATGCATTGGCTTGGCAATTTACATCAAATCGCCCGATCTATCAGCAGATCGTGGACGAGATAGAACTTCGTATTCTCAACGGCACCTATGAGATGGGAATGCGGCTGCCCAGCGTACGCGATCTCGCCGTAACGGCGGCGGTCAACCCGAACACAATGCAGAGAGCACTAGCAGAACTGGAGGAAATGGGATTGGTTACCACGCAGAGAAACACCGGACGAACGGTGACGACGGATGAAGCCGCTGTCTCCCGTGCGAGGGACGTCAAAGCGGATCTGCTCGCGGAGACTTTCATGATGCAGATGCAGGCGCTTGGCCTCAGCCGGAAAGAAGTACTGGAACGGCTCGCCAAGGGGGAATCAAAGGAGGGGGAACATGCAGTCAATTCTTGAAGTACGGGCGCTAAGTAAGCGCTATGGCTCGACGCTTGCGTTGAACAACGTCGACCTGACGCTTCCCAAAGGGAAGATCATCGGTCTCCTGGGGCCGAATGGCAGCGGCAAGACCACGCTGCTCAAGATCGTAGCCGGGTTATTGACGCCGACAAACGGCGTTGTACTCGTGGACAATCAGCCGGTTGGTGAGGGGACCAAGGCGCTGATTTCCTATCTACCGGAGCGCACCTATCTGCCGGACTGGATGACGGTGGAGGATTGCCTCGACTACTTTGCGGACTTTTATGCGGACTTTGACATGGCGCGCGCCAGAGAGATGCTCTCCCGCCTGAACGTGCCGGCAAACAAGCGCATGAAGCAGCTGAGCAAAGGCACGCGGGAAAAGATGCAGCTCGTGCTCGTCATGTCTCGCAGAGCGAAGCTCTATCTGCTCGATGAACCCATCGGCGGTGTCGATCCGGCAACGCGGGATTACATCCTCGATACGATCATCGGCAACTACGACAACGAGGCGACGATTCTGATCTCGACGCACTTGATTGCGGATGTAGAAAAGGTGCTGGACGAGTTCCTGTTCCTCAAAGAGGGCGTCATCACCATGCACGACACGACGGACAATGTCCGCGAGACGCAGGGCAAGTCGCTGGACGAGCTGTTCCGGGAGGTATTCAGATGCTAAAGAAATTATTCAAACACGATTTCCGCGCGCTTTCGCGCACGCTCTTCCCGCTGCAGATCGGAATTCTCGGCGGCGGGTTGGTGGCGACGCTGCTCACCGTGCTGACCATTCGCGTCGGCGAAAACACCGCCAATTCGGATGGTTCCGCGCTTGTGCGTGCGCTCATCATGGGTGTTTCCGCGACGGCGTCGGTGCTCATCGGTATTGCGATCATGGCCTCGGCGCTTGTGACGCTGCTGCTGATCTGCTACCATTTCTATCGCAGCTTCCTTGGTGACGAAGGGTATTTGACCTTCACGCTGCCGGTTTCGACCAGCAAGTTGATTCTGTCAAAGCTGTTTACCGGCATGATCTGGACGCTGATCAACGCGGTTGTCATCGTCATCACTTTGCTGATCTTCTCGGTGTTCGGCACCACGACCAGCAGCATCGCAAACATGGACGTGCTGCAAGCGATCCGGATGTTCTTTACGGACGTTCTGCCGCAGGCATCTCATTATGTGAATGTTCCGCTCTTGACGGTTGAAGTCGTCGTGATCGGCATCCTCGGGCTCGCGGCTCAGATGCTGGAGATCTACTTTGCCATCGTGGTTGGCGGTCAGGTAGCCAAGAAGCACAAAGTTTTCGCCGCCATCGGCATGTACCTGCTCATCAACATGGGCGTGGGCATCATCAGCACGACGTTTATGTCGATCGTAACGTTTGGTGAAGGGCTCTCGACCATTGCGTTTGACACCGTTCCGGAAGTCACGCGGTTTATGACCTCGGCCTTCGGCTGGTATGGCGTGCTCTTTGCAGGCCTCGCGGTGTTGTTCTTCTTCCTGATCCGTTCGATCTTCAAGAAGAATCTGAACCTGCAATAATATAGAATCTCGCGAACTTCTCGCGAGCAGGGGCGGCTTTAAGCCGCCCTTGTTGTGTTTTGGCGCGAATCCGATCCGTCGCGAGAAAGGGCTTGCAAAAGCAAAATGCGAATGTTATTATAAACCTACCGAACGGTAGGTAGTAAAGACGAACACCAAGTACTTGGAGGATCTATGACGAAGCAAGAGATATTGGAACACGCACTGGCGCTCTTTATGGAGAAAGGCTACGAAGGCGCGAGCATGAGCGATCTCGCCGCGGCGACGGGCATTAAAAAAGCCTCGCTCTACGCGCACTATAGCGGCAAGGAGGAGATCTTTTCCGCCGTGTTTACGGGCGTGGTGGAGGAGTATCGCGAAAACATGAAAACCCTCACGTTGCATCGAGCCGAGGAGAGCGCGTTGACGCGGTTGGAGCGGATGTTTCGCGCGTTTCTGCGCTATTGCCACAACAATCCGAGGATGTATTTCTGGGATCGATACTTCTATTTTCCGCCGGAATTCATCAAGGAGCGCATGGAGCGCGAGACAAAAGAAACACAGGGCGAGTTTCAGCAAGCGATTCAAGCTGCTATTTCGGAGGGGATCGCGCACGGCGAAATCCGCCAGCAGCCGGTTGAGAGCGCGGCGCTTTCGTATTATTACCTGATGATCGGGCTTTCGATGTCCGTCAAGCTCTATGATCGCGAAGCGCTGGAAAAAGACATTTCGCTTGCCTGGAATGGACTTGCGCAGGGACTGAGAAAAGATTCATAACAGGAGGATACCATCATGGAAAAGAGAATGTTGGGAAACAGCGGACTCGCCGTCAGCGCGCTCGGGCTTGGAGGCTGGGCGATCGGCGGGCCGTTTACGATGGAGGGACATCAGGACGGTTGGGGACAGGTGGACGACGCGGAGTCGATCCGTGCGATTCGCCGTGCGGTCGAGCTTGGGGTCACGCTGTTTGACACGGCGGACGCCTACGGCACGGGGCACAGCGAAGAGGTGCTCGGCAAGGCGCTCAAGGACATGCGCCGCGATGTCGTGATTGCCACCAAGGGCGGGTTCACCTACGATCGAGAGAAGCGCGCGCTCACCGGGCAGGACTGGTCGCCCGCCTACATCCGCCGCGCGCTGGAAGCTTCACTTTCGCGCCTCGGCACGGACTATGTCGATCTATATCAGCTGCACACCGGGTTTATTCCGGACGAAGCGGTAGAGCCGGTCTTCTTCGAGATGGAGCGGATGAAGCAGGAGGGGATGCTGCTTGCTTACGGCTGGAGCACTTATACGCGCGATATGGTGGACTTGTTTGCCGCAAAGACGCGAGGCGCGGTGATTCAGACCAAGGCAAATCTGTTCAGTTACGACGCGGAGGCAATCGCCGCCTGCGAAGCGCACGGGTTTGCCTGCCTGAACAACAGCCCGCTTGCAATGGGTTTTCTCTCCGGTAAGTTTTCGCGCGAAACGCGGTTTGGACAGGATGATGTGCGCGCTTCCGCATTCGACTGGACGGAGTACTTTGAGGATGGCAAGCCGAAGCCGGAATTTCTAGCAAGGATGGCGCGGGTGCGGGATGTGCTGACTAGTGGCGGTCGTAACGCGGCGCAGGGCGCGCTCGCGTGGCTCTGGGCAAAGAGCGACGTCAACATTCCCATTCCGGGATTTAAGACACTGGCGCAGGCGGAAGAAAACGCGCGCGCGATGGCGTTCGGCCCGCTGAGTGCGGAGCAACTGCGGCAGATCGACGAGGCGTTAGGCGCGTAGATGCGCGAAAAAGCTTGCTTATAGACAGGCTTTCCTCCTATAATATGCTTCATGAAACGTGTATTGGGCAGCATTCGCCGCGCGGATGAGCGGTATCATATGATTGAAGACGGGGACAAGATTTGCATCGGCGTCTCCGGCGGTAAAGATTCTCTTTTGCTGATGGAGGCGATGAAGCTCTACCAGCGGTTTTCCTATACGAAGTTCGAGGTCATCGCGGTGATGCTCGACCTCGGACTCAAGCAGCAGGACGTCTCAAAGATACAGGCGTTTGCCGAGCGCGTCGGCATTGACTTCGAGGTCGTGTATACCGACATCGGCAAGATCGTGTTCGAGTATCGAGACGAGAGAAGCCCTTGCGCCCTGTGCGCCAAACTTCGCCGCGGTGCGCTGAACACATACGCGGTCGAGCACGGCTGCAACAAGGTGGCGCTTGGGCACAACCGCGACGACGTGATTCAAACGTTTTTCATGAGTATGCTCTACGAGGGCCGAATCAACACCTTCGCGCCGGTGACGTATCTTTCCCGCAGGGATGTAATGGTGATTCGACCCTTGATCTTCCTGCCGGAAAAGCACGCGCTAAGCATCGCCCGCGCGCGAGAGCTGCCGATTTTGCCCGCGAATTGCGACATCGCCGGCCACACCAAGCGCGAGGAAGCAAAGCAGCTCGTCCAGCACATCACGGGCCTCGTGCCGGACTTTGAAGAGAAGTTCATGCACGCGCTCTCAACCACAGAAACGTATGGTTTGTGGGACCGGATGCGGCTCAAGGACGACGAAAAGCACAAGAGATAATATTCTAGCCCCTGCGGGGGCTTTTTTTGCGGCTCGGCATACGAATCAAGGCGACAGATACCCATAACTTTCAGCGATTCATCTTTCATATGGACAGTTCACGATAGAATTATTATAATAATACCAGTAAAATCAAATCAGATGCGGAGGCACATGTGGAAGATCATCCTGTAAAACAGATTCGCATGAAACAAGGCGATCGAGCGGCGCTGATTGTTGCCGCGATACTGATTCTCCTATTCATGATTGCGTTTTCCGTGTTTGCGATTCGCCAAACCGCTGAAAACAAGAAAATCACCGCCGGGATTTCAAAAGTGTTAACCGAGATAGACTTCGTTCTGGACGATAGGGAGCTTTCCGGGCAAGACGCATTGTATGTGGAGCGCTGTAAGGTTGTTTTTTCCGAGGACGGGACGGCAACCCTCGATTACGCTTACGACAGCGACAACTTAAACACTCCTGGCGAGAACATGACCTCGATGAGTATTGTTGAGACACATAGCCGGAATACCAGCACCGAACGCTGGAGCGTGCGCGTTTCGTTGATGGGAAAGATCACCGTGAAGGTTGGAAATACCGTGTTTGTCGTGCATCAAGACGAGTTCGGCGTGATCGACTATCTGATCGAAAACGGTTACAAGATATACTACAAACATACAAGATTTTAACGGAGACCTGAATGGTCTCTTTTTTGATGCTCCTATATCGAAAAAAACAGAACCGGTCCTGCGACCGGTTCTGTTTGCTTGAGATCAATCTGCCGGGACAGTCTCCGGCTTTCGATAGAACGCGGGATCCATTCGGTAGAGAACCGCGATCAGCGCGAGAATTCCGCCGGTGATGATCATCAGTAGCGGCAGAGAAACCTTGTCCGCCATTGGGCCGAAGAAGGTCATGCCGATCAAAAGGAATCCACTGTACATCGTGCTCATCAACCCGAATACCCTCCCTTGCATGGCGGGGTCGGAACGCTCCTGCAGCAATGTGGTAACCGTTGTTTGCGCAGTCGAGAGGGCCACGCCCAGCAGGAGCATAATACCTAGATAGACGATGAAGTTGTTGACGGCACCAAGACCTATGGTGAACAGACCGCAGAGCCCGACGCCGAGCAGCAGCGTCTTGACGCGGTTGGCGAACCCGCCCCAGATGCTCAGGAGCAGTCCGCCCGCCGCCATACCGGCAAAGCCGACGAGTTCTACGATCGTCAGGTTCCAATAGCTTCCGCCGTACACGCGGGTGACCAGAAGGGCCGCGAGGAATCCGCCGGGTACGCTGAGCAGAATAAACAGCCCGTACAGCAGCATGAGCTTTGCGAGAAAGCCCTCCTTGCGAAGGTAGCTTAGGCCGCCCTTCACATCGGCGAAGACGGACTGCTGTTCGTTTGCCGGAAGATTCCGCTTGGGCAGCAGGATGCAGCTGAGTATCCCGATGCCGACAACAGCCGTGCTGATATCGATCAATAGCGTGGAGCGAAGCGTGCCCATCGTGAGGATTGCGCCAGCCGCCGCGGGTGATGCAAACTGTATGATTGACTGAAGCGTAGCATTGATGCCGTTGACGCGCATCAAGTGCTCTTCCGGTACGAGCAGCGGCGTTGTCGCGTTGACCGCGGGCAGCTGAATCCCCGCGCCGATGGAGCGAATCACGGACGTGGCTAGCAGCGCGAGAAGAACGGTTGTATCCTCCCGAATGAGCGGAAACAACAGAGCCAGCGCGAGCGTTGCCGCGGCGATGACCGCATCCGAGACGATGATCAGCATTTTTTTCGAGTAGCGATCCGCCCACGCGCCGGAGACAAACGAGATCAGCGTCTGCGGTAAAAGCGAGCAGATTGTCAGCGTCGCAACCCATACGCCGGACGTGGTCTTCAGCGTCACATACCATACGATGGCAAACTGAACCAGCGCGGAACCGAACAGGGTGATACCCTGACTGATGAAGAAAAGAATGACTTTTCTTTTCCAGTTTGTTTGGATTTGATCCATTCTAAATCCTCCGTTTCTCTTTCTTCGCAACAGGATATCAGAGAATCGAAGGTTGGTGTCTTACTGGAGGGTTACAGTTTTTCTCATATGCTTGATGAAACAGAGAATCTGCTGCGCATCCTCGCGCGCGGAGAGCAGCGCCGTGAGCAGATGGTCGCAGACCGACACGATCTCCTCGTTTTCATCGGGCGTGTTCAGCGCTTCGCCGACGGGAATGTCGCGCGAGCAGGAGAGCATCTGCGTAAAGCGCAGGATGGCGCTGAGCGAATAATTCGCGCTGCGGAGTGTGCGGATGATGATGAGCCGCTCCATGTCTTCCGACGAATACACACGAAATCCATTTTGCATCTTTGAACTGGTGATGAGTCCATTGCGCTCCCAGTTTCGGAGCGTATCCACGGTGACGCCGAGTGCGAGCGCCGCTTCACTCCTCTTTCGGAAGGAGCAACCGGCAGAGGGCGCGCGCGCGAGCATTGCCTCAACGGAGATAATTGCGCCTCTTGCGTACGCGATTTCGCGGTCGATCTGCAAAAGATACTGCTTTGTTTCTTTCATCGCCTTGCTCCAGCGACCCGCGGCGCAGAGGCGAAGGATGGCGACGGCGCGCTCCCGAAGGCCGTTCTGCTGCACTTCGGCGCGCAGAGTGAGCCGGATCAACTGCACCTGCTCCAGATGAAGCCGGGTATAGACACGGTAGCCGTTCGGCAAGCGAACCGGCTTCGTGAGAAAGCCGATCTCCTCGTAGAAGCGGATGGTATTGGGATGCAAGCCTGCCTGCTTTGCAATCTCGCTGGTTCGATACGTCGTCATCATACCCTGCACGCATTCCCTCTATTGTTTTCCCGCTTCGATACGGAGGACACAAATGAATCAGAACCGATCCTGCGACCGGTTCCGTTTGATTGCTCGAATCAGTAAAGACGATTTTCTGTAAAGACGATTACCGCCTCAAAAACAGCGCTGCGAGGCACAGGCCGCTCACGAGGATTTGGATGATCGCGAAGCGGTAGCCCACCTGCGTATCCGACCAGCCCATGTTCTTGCGCGCGTGGTCGTGCAGCGGAGTGCGGACGGACTTGAGGAAGCCCTTGATCTTCGTGATGCGGATGAACAGCAGCTTGAACAGCCCGATTCCGCCGTCGAGGATGATCACCAGCACGACGGGGATGAAGTACAGTAGGTTGTAGGTCTTTAGCGCCATAATGCCGAGGAAGATGCCGATCATGCGCGACCCCGCGTCTCCCATAATGATCTGGCTTGGCGAGGCATTAAACAACAGATACGCCAGTAGCGCAGCGATAAAGATCAGGCACATCTGCGCCAGATCGTGCGATTCGCCAATCATCCAGAACAGCGCGGCAAACGTCGCAAGCGAGACGATGGAGACCGTGCCGAGCAGGCCATCCACGCCGTCCGTGCAGTTGGTGAAGTTAATCGAAATCCAGAGCACAAACGTGGCGACCAGCAGGAACAGCCACTTGGGCAGCACGAGCGTCCAGCCAAAGAGCGCGAGGCTGTGTGATTCGTTAAACAGCAGATAGGTTCCCGCGGCGAGCAGACACACGGCGAGGTCCAGCAGACCCTTTTTCAGCTCGCTCCAGGAGGCGGAGCTGCGGTCGTCCAGATAACCCGAGAGCATCTCCAACAGGAATAACACGCAATAGATCGCGTATTCCCAGCGAAACGGAACGAACACAAGGAACATGATCACACAGCAGATGCTGAAGATCAGCCCCGCGCCGCGCGGTTTCCCTTTTGCGACTTCGCCGTTGACGGCGAATTTTCTACCTTGATCTTTCGGCAGGCGGGAGATGCCTGTTTTGATGGCAATAAACGTAAAGATAAACGTCAGAAACACACTGACGACAATCCATGTGGTATCGTAGGAAATCGGTAAAAACGAGTAGAGCATGCATTTCTCTCCAAACAAGAATAGCAACAGTATAACCCGAAGTGGCGATATGCGCAATTCTTTCGCGCGGAACCGCGCGGTTCGGGTCGCGGTCAACGACGAAAAATGCACCGCCCGGCGGGCGGTGCATGGAAACGGACGAACGCTTACGCCACCTTTTTGCTGACAGCGTCGAACTCTTTCTGAATCTCCTCGCTGGGTTTCTTGGTCAGCAGCGAAACCACAACGATCACGATGCAGGAGAAGAGGAACGCGGGCAGCAGCTCGTAGATGCCCCAGATACCGCCGAGCTGGCTGATCACGAAGTTCCAGAGGAACACCATGCCGCCGCCGGCGATCATACCCGCGATGGCGCCTGCATAGGTGGTGCGCTTCCAGAAGAGCGAGAAGAGCATCAGCGGGCCGAACGCCGCGCCAAAGCCCGCCCAGGCGAAGTCCACAATCGAGAAGATCACCTGATTTTTGCCCGTCGCGACAAAGATCGCGAAGATGGTGATCAGGACCAGCACGATGCGGGAGACCCACATGGTCTCTTTCTCGGAGGCGTTCTTGCGGATCAGCCCCTGCCAGACGTTCTTGGAGACGGCGGAGGCGGAGATGAGCAGATAGGAGTCCGAGGAGCTGATTGCCGCGGCGAGAATACCCGCGCTGACGAGTCCCGCGAGCAGCGGCGGCAGTAGTTTTGTACTCATTAGAATGAAGATGTTCTCCGTGTTGCCGGAGCCGTAGACCATGTACGCGTCCGAATACAGCACGCGCCCGATGATGCCGATGGCCACCGCTGTCGTCAGCGAGATGACCACCCAGACGGTCGCGATGCGGCGCGAACGGGTTAGCTCATGCTCGGCGCGGATGCCCATGAACCGAAGCAGCACCTGCGGCATGCCGAAGTAGCCGAGGCCCCACGCCATCGCAGAAGCGATCGCAAGTCCCGTGTATTTGCTTGCCTCGCCGAAAATCGCGGCGCCACTTGCCGCCTCTCCGGTCGGGTTAGCGGAGGTCACGAGGCTCAAGAAGCCCGGGATGCCTTTTGCGTTTTCAATGACGGTACTCAATCCGCCCGCGGCGCCGATGCCGAGCACGACCACGAGCACGAGCGCCAGAATCATGACGATTCCCTGCATAAAGTCCGACGTGCTCTCCGCGAGGAAACCGCCGAGGAACGTATAGGTTAGAACGAATAGCGCAGAGACGATGACCATGGTGTTATAGCTGGCTCCGAAGAGCTGGCTGAAGAGCTTGCCGCAGGCCATCAGGCAGCTACCGGCGTAGGGCGTGAAGAAGACGATGATCATGACCGACGCGATGGTCATCAGCACGCGCTTGTTCTCGTGAAAACGGCGGGAGAAGAAGTCCGGAATCGTGATCGCGTCCACCGCGACGCTGTAGCGCCGGAGGCGTTTGCTCACGATCAGCCAGTTGAGATAGGTGCCGATGGCGAGGCCGATCGCCGTCCAGCCCGCGCTGGCAAGGCCGCTCCAATACGCAAGCCCCGGCAGACCCATCAGGAGCCAGCCGGACATATCGGAGGCCTCCGCGCTGAACGCGGAAACCCACGGGCCCAGCGTACGTCCGCCGAGAAAATACGACTCGGTGTCCTTGTTGGCGCGCTTTGCGAAGACGACGCCGATGGCGATGACGACCGCCATGTAGGCCACGATGGCGATCAGGTGTTGTACTTGATCTGCAAGCATGAAAGACAATCCCCCCAACTTCGATTTGTAAAAACAGAATAAAAATGCAGAAATTTGTGTGTATTATACGACAATGCGTTGCGTAAACGCAAGAAAAAACCGCAGATCCGGCGAGAAAAACGCGTGAGCGGCGACCTCGTGCCGTTGCGGTGGGAAATGTGTATAATAGAAGTGATAGCCGATCGATAAAATGAGGAAGAGGAACTGCTTGATGCGCTGGTGGATAATTGTACTGTTGGTGCTGCTTGTGATCGTGTTGGTGGTTTGGATCATCACCACCAATTCCACGTTCCTGCAAGAGGCGTTTATTCGCGCGCTCTGCGCCGGTAACGCGGGCGTAAAACCCAAGGATTACGGCGCCGTTTTGGAGAAGATCGATACGTTGGGAACGGACGATTCCTACGAGAGCCGCTTTGACAACGGCGTGATGGATGTATACGCCGCAAAGACGGATGCGCCGCTGCCGCTGATCGTCTACGCGCACGGCGGTTATTACGTTGGCGACGACAAGCTGGATTTCACCTACTATTGCCAGTCGCTTGCGGCGAAAGGCTATGTTGTTGCGAATCTCAACTACCAGCTCGCTCCCGAAGGAAAATATCCCACGCAGATGTTGCAGGTCAACGAGGCGATCCGCTTCCTGCTTGCGCACGCGGAGGCGTATCGCATCGACAAAACAAAAATCTTCATCGGCGGGGATAGCGCGGGCGCGCACCTGAGTTCCCAGATGGGGCTGTATTACACCAATCCCGCGTTTCGCGACCGCATCGGCGGCGAACCCGCGATTGCGCCGGAGCAACTCCGCGGCTTGATTCTGCATTGCGGCTACTACAATATCGACACCCTACGCGCAACGGGATTTCCGATGATTGCGGATTCCGTGTGGATGATGACAGGTGAAAAGCATTACGAGGGTACCGAGGCGGCAAAGAGCATGAATACCATAAATTGGCTCACGCCGGACTATCCGCCGGTGTTTCTCGACTGCGGGGATCGCGATTCGTTCCTTTCGCAGGCGCAGGAGATGATTGCCGCGCTGGAAGCACAGGGGATAAGCGTGACGAGCTATCTGCCGACGACGACCAAATTCCCGCTGATGCATGAGTTTCAGGTGCGGTTGAATCTGCCGGAGGCGGTGGAGGGGTTGGAACGGTTGGCGGGGTTTTTGGGAGAGAAAAGCAAGTAATTCGAGCTATTGCTATCTATTACGTTGGTTAAAAACCGCACAATATGGTATAATAATCTTCAATAATTGCAGATATTTAGGCGTTATATTTAGGAGACTAAGTTTTTGGAACAGTTATCACTAGATTACTACCAAAATCAGGAAAAACTTGCTAATACACCCTCCAGAGCCGCCTTTATCGATGAGAGTGGTACGTTTGGATTCTCGTTTGAAAAAGAGGGCACAAGGAGATATTATGTCATCTGCGCAGTTATCTTAAACACTTCGAAACTTAAAGCAGTTGAGAAATCATATAATGAAGTTTGTTGCAATAATGGCTTTACAGATAGTGAAATGAAGTCAAGTAGCATAGGAGTGAATGACAGAAGAAGATTAAAGATACTATCAGAAATACTTCCGCTAGACTTCTCGATAATCCTATTAATCGCCGACAAACAATCCTTCGTCGAATCATCTCCATTAACAGATTACAAAGAAGTATTTGTCAAGTACTTACACGAACGACTTTATGATTCAATGTATGCTGCATACCCTAAGTTATCAATATATGAAGACTCCTTTGGTACAAGTGAGTTTCAAAGCGGTTATCAAAAATATGTGGAGAATAACAGACCGCCAAAGAACCTAATTGATCAATATGATTTCCGATTTGTTGATAGTAAATCTTCAAGATTAACTCAGCTGGCTGATTTTATTGCAGGTTCTATTGCACAAGAACAAGAGGAATCTTCAAAAAGCAATATATTACAGATTCTTCGAGGAAAAATTACATTTTGTGTCCGCTTTCCAAACTATGGAAGTCCTTACTTTGCGAATCCCGCCACAGAAGAAAAAGAATACAATAAAGCAATATTCGAGTTATCTTCGAACTCAGCCCAAAGATTTATAGAGAAATATTCGAAATCGGAAGATTTTGAAACGCGATTAAAGGTTGCTACATTGAGGCACCTTTTATTTGTCGTTCATGATATTGATGCAAAGAAGTATGTATCCGCAAAAGAACTAATTAGATTATTATCCGAGTATAAAGGTGGCAAAATTACGCCAAATTTCTTTTATAGGAAAGTTATCGCATCATTACGAGACGATGGAATAATTATAGCTAGCTGCTCTAAGGGGTATAAAATACCAATCTCTCATCATGATATCATTGACTATACTAATTCAACTGTAGGAATTGTTGGCCCAATGTTATCTCGCTTGGGTCGTTGTCGCAGCTTGATTCTAGGCTGTACAGATGGTGAACTAGATATTTTAGATGATCTAGCGTTTTTATCATATAAAAAGTACTTTGATTGATTCCGCTTTTCATATACTCAGTTGTAAGACCTGAAAAACTGAAGTAAACTCAAGATTTTTAATGGGAAAGCGAAGTCGAGTATATCTTCTTAATAGGTAAAAGAAACCGTAGAACTAAAGGGGGAGTCATGTTTCAACTTTACTTTGAGGATCAATTACGTTCGGTTGAAGATCAGTTCAAGAATTTCATGAGAAATGGAAACATGCCCGAGTATACAGTAGAACTATTTACACCATCTTTGGAAGAAGCAAATCAAAATGGATTTGGCTCATGTGCAAGTGTGAATTATAATCCTTCCAAAAACAAACATGTTTATAAAGTGTGGCCTGTAGTTTTCCAAGATGTCAGACGTGCGGAACCACTTCTCTTTCACGAGCTTACGCATATGCTAGATATTGAAAAATTCTGTTCTGGCGACAAAAATGCATACTTTTGTCTACGTGGTTATATGGAGTATCATGCGGCTCAGGTAGATTTATCTAGAGGATTAGGAACTCAATTTTGGGACGAAGTTCCAGAGTTCTCTATACATGATAAGGTAAACATGTACCCAGATAATCTCAAAGTTATTGATTGGCTTGAAAGTACTCATGCAATGGCACGGGATATTATTAGCAAACCTGATTTTCCAGTGAGTTACCAAGTTTTATCTGGTGCGATCGGAATTCTTTGCAATTTTCTAGGTAGACTATCAATTTGTGATATCTTTGCCGTGGATGCAGATGGCTTACCGGATACGCTTCGAGATACTACTCTTGAGAGAAAAATTTTAGGTGAAGAATACGAAGAACTAGAAAAATTGTTCGTTAATTTTCTTTCAGATGAACTTGTTTGTAGAACGTTTGATCCTTACTATCATTTAATGATGAAACTAGCTTTGAGAATTCATTAATACAATCCACTCCACGCACCGTAGACCCCAACCCCCACTCCACTGATGTATAATACCCTTGTCGGCGCAATCCCGCGAAAAAATCCCCGCGCCGGACAACGGAGCAAACACGCATGAAACCCCAAAACAAAAAAGACCTCATCGAGGCATATAAACAGCGCAAGCAGATCGGCGGCGTCTACGCCGTCACCAACAAGGCCACGGGCAAAGCCCTCGTGCTGGCGAGCGGCGAGATCGGCGGCATCCAGAAGCGATACGAGTTCGCGGAGGCGACCGGCGGCTGCTTTCACCCGAAGTTGCAGCAGGACGCGAAGACCTACGGCAACGACGCGTTCTCGTTTGCGGTATTGGAGACGATCGAGCGAAAGGACACGCAGACCGACCGCGAGTTCGCGGAGGATCTGGAGGTATTGCTCGCTCTCTGGCTGGAAAAATATGATCCGGCGAACGTATATTAATCGGTAACAAGGCACGCGACGCCGCGTGTCTTTTGTTTTGAAACGAAGCGATCGCCTTCTTTGTAAAAAACGTGTCAGGATTCTTTCTTTTTATAAGAGAACGTGCTAGCATGGTGCGCAGCGGCAAACATCACCCGCAAAAGGAGCAACCCATGGACGAACCCATCAAGATCGAGCGCAACGCGCTGGATATCATAGAAACCATCGTAAGCCTCGCCAGCATCGTCGGCGTGGCGGTCTATCTCATCCTCGTGTGGAAAACGATTCCTGACCGAATCCCGATGCATTACAACGCGGCGGGCGAAATCAACCGCTGGGGTGATAAGAGCGGGCTGATCGTGCTACCGATCATCAGCGTGATGATGTATGGCATGATCACGCTCATCGAGCGCTTTTCGCAGATTTGGAACACGGGCGTCCGCGTGACGGAGGAGAACCGCACGCAGGTCTACCGTTTGCTCAAAAACCTGATCGCATGGGTCAAGATGATGGTATTGCTCGTGTTCGGGAGCCTGACGGTGCTCTCGTCGCTGAGCCTAAACTTGCCGATTTGGTTCTTGCTGGTGTTTCTCGCGCTGCTTTTTGGCGTCGTCGCGTACTATATCGTGCGGTTGACGCGGCTGAGGCGCCGGTATCCGGTCGAATCGTGAAGCAAAACAGAGCGCGTCCGCAGAGGATGCGCTTTTTGATTCGGGGAAAGCGTTGACGCGCGGGCTTGAATAATAATACAATGATAATTACGAAATTTGCCGAATCGCGCGGCAAAAAAGAAAAGAACAAGCGCGGACAACCCCGCTCTACAAGGAGATACCGGATGAACCACCCCTCGGACATCGAAATCGCACAATCCTCCACCATGCAGCCAATTTTGGAAATCGCACACGCGCTCGATATCGACGAGCGCTATGTCGAGCAATATGGACGCTATAAAGCGAAGATTGACTATAACCTTTTGCACGAATTAAGCGACAAACCCGACGGCAAGCTGATCCTCGTCACCGCCATCTCGCCGACTCCGGCGGGCGAAGGCAAGACCACGACTACCGTCGGTCTCGCGGACGGCCTTCGCAAGATCGGCAAGCGCGCGGTGGTCGCTCTCAGGGAGCCTTCGCTTGGCCCCGTGTTTGGCATAAAAGGCGGCGCGGCGGGCGGCGGCTTTGCGCAGGTGGTGCCCATGGAGGACATCAACCTGCACTTTACGGGAGATTTTCACGCCATCGGAGCCGCGAACAATCTGCTCGCCGCGATGCTGGACAACCATATTTATCAGGGCAACGCGCTGGGGATCGATCCGCGCAGGATCACCTGGAAGCGCTGCGTCGACATGAACGATCGCCAGCTGCGCTCGGTGGTGGACGGCCTCGGCGGCAGAGTCAACGGCGTACCGCGCGAGGACGGCTACGACATTACGGTCGCGAGCGAAGTCATGGCGGTGCTGTGCCTCGCTTCCGACATCAACGACCTCAAGGCGCGCCTCGCCCGCATTATCGTGGGGTATACCTACGACGAAAAGCCGGTGACGGCGGGAGACCTGAAGGCCGCTGGCGCGATGGCGGCGCTGCTCAAGGACGCGCTGAAACCCAATCTCGTGCAGACGCTGGAGCATGCGCCCGCGTTCGTGCATGGCGGCCCGTTTGCCAACATCGCGCACGGCTGCAACTCGCTGACCGCGACGCGCTTAGCGCTCAAGCTTGGCGACTATGCGGTGACCGAGGCGGGCTTTGGCGCGGACCTCGGCGCGGAGAAGTTTATCGACATCAAATGCCGCATGTCGGGCTTAAAGCCTGCAACCGTGGTCGTGGTGGCTACCGTTCGCGCGCTCAAGCACCACGGCGGCTCGCCCAAAGATCAACTGACGACGGAGAACCTCGATACGCTGGAGAAGGGACTGCCGAACCTGTTGCAGCACGTGGAGAATATCCAGAGTGTGTTCGGCCTGCCCTGCGTGGTGGCGATCAACGCGTTCCCGACGGATACGCCAGCCGAATTGGCTTTGGTAGAAGAGAGATGCCGCGCGCTCAACGTACCCGTCGCCCTCTCGGAAGTCTGGGCGAAGGGTGGCGAAGGCGGGATAGCGCTTGCGGAGACGGTCTGCCGCATCGCGGAGGGCGAGAATCATTTTTCGCAGAGCTACGCGCTGGATTTGACCATCGAGCAGAAGATTGAAGCCATCGTCAAGCGCGTCTATCGCGGAGACGGCGTTACCTTTAGTCCGGAAGCGAAAAAGCAGATGAAGCAACTAACCGATCTCGGCTTTGGCGGACTACCTATTTGCATGGCGAAAACGCAGTATTCGTTTTCGGATAACGCGACTTTGCTCGGCGCGCCGCGCGGTTTTACGCTCAACGTGCGCCAGCTCAAGGTCAGCGCGGGCGCGGGGTTTATCGTGGCGCTCACGGGCGACATCATGACCATGCCGGGCTTGCCGAAAGTGCCCGCGGCCGAGCGGATCGACGTGGACGAAACGGGCAAGATCAGCGGACTGTTTTAAGAACAAGCGAGCGGAGGGGAAACACATGGCGCAACTGCTGAAGGGCGCGGAGGTCGTCTCTGCGTTAAACGAAACGATCCAGGCGGATGTTGCCGCGCTTCTCTCGCGCGGGGTTACGCCAACGCTTGCGATCCTCCGCGTGGGTGACAAGCCGGACGACCTCGCCTATGAGCGGGGCGCAATGAAACGCGCGGAAACGGTCGGCGTTGCGATTCGCCAAATTGCGCTGCCGCAGACAGTGTCACAGGAGGAGTTGCTCGCCGAGATTGAAAAAATCAATTTAGACGAAAGCATTCATGGCTGCCTGATGCTGCGTCCGTTGCCAAAGCATATCGACGACCTGCGCGCGCGGGAAGCGCTGCTGCCGGACAAGGACATCGACGGCATTACGGAAGGTTCGCTCGCGGGCGTGTTTACGGGCACCAAGCGCGGTTTTCCGCCCTGCACGGCGCAGGCTTGCATGGAGATATTAAACCACTACAAGATCGATCTTGCGGGCAAAAACGCGGTCGTGATCGGAAGGAGCCTTGTCATCGGTAAACCGGTTGCGATGATGCTGCTGGGACAAAACGCAACCGTGACGATCTGCCATACGAAGACGAAGGATATGCCCGCGCTCACCATAAGAGCAGATATCTTGATCGTCGCCGCGGGAAAACCCGGCGTGGTCGGCGCGGAATATGTTTCTGCGGGGCAAATCGTGCTGGATGTCGGCATCAACTTTGACGCTTCGGGTAAGATGACGGGCGACGTGGACTTTGCGGCGGTCGAGCCGATCGTGGGCGCGATTACGCCCGTGCCCGGCGGGGTTGGCACCGTGACCACCTCCGTTCTGATGGCGCATGTGGTGGAGGCGGCAAAGCGGGCGGCGGCTCGCGCGTAACCCGGGATCAATCAAGGGGAGATTTTTCTTGAAGCAAAGCAGAAAACTGAGTTTTTTATTTACGTTGATCGTTTACGCCCTCGCGCTAGCGGTGGCGTTATTCGTCTACCGTCGCGTGTCCGGCGGCGTATTTTTTCGCGTCTTTTTGGCGGATATCGCGGCGACGGTGTTCGTCTACGCCGTGAGCCTGCCGCTTGGCAACGCCTCTGTGTACGATCCGTATTGGTCGGTCGCTCCCGTTGTGATGCTGCCGCTGTGCATTGCGTCGTTTGGCGTGTGGAACGCGGGGACGATCGCGCTGCTCGTCTGTGTGACGTATTGGGGTGTGCGTTTGACCGCCAACTGGGCGTATACGTTCAAGGGGTATGATCATCAGGACTGGCGCTATACCATGCTGCGGGAACAATCCGGCGCGTTCTTTCCGCTCGTGAGTCTATTTGGCATCATGCTCTTTCCCACGCTAGTGGTCTATC
The DNA here is from genome assembly GCA_963665375.2 of Christensenellaceae bacterium. Lineage (GTDB taxonomy): Bacteria > Bacillota > Clostridia > Christensenellales > CAG-138 > UBA7703. The sequence goes on along the minus strand of CAXXUL010000003.1, from coordinate 998,425 downwards.
TTTGCCTGCTACCCGCGCTCAACTATATTCAAAACGGCGGGGCAAATCTCGTCACGATCCTCGGCTTTGCGCTGTGCTTGAGCGCGGCGACGCTGCAATTGATTGCGGATGTACAAATGCATCGCTTTCAAAAGCGGGCGGCAAACCGCGGGCAAATCATCCGTAGCGGCGTCTGGCGGCATGCGCGGCATCCGAACTATCTGGGCGAGATTTTGATGTGGTGGGGCGTTTACGCGGTGCTACTCTCGGTTCGTCCCGACCTCTGGCCGCTGGGACTTGGCGCGCTCACCAACACGCTGATGTTTCTCTTCATCAGCATCCCGATGGCGGAAAAGCGCATGGCGGGGTATAAAGAGGGCTTTGACCGGTATGTGAAGGAGACGAATAAGCTTTTACCGATCGAAATCAAGCGGGAAGAGCATCACGCAATTTGAGAGAAGAAAGAAGTTACCTGTGGAGATAAAGATCGTTCGCGAGAATAAAAAGCAATATTTGGATCTGTTACTATTGGCGGACGAACAGGAGTCCATGATCGACAAATATTTGGATCGAGGAGACCTGTTTGCCCTATATGATGGCGAACGGAAGAGCATTTGTGTCGTAACGCAGGAAAGCGATACGATTTGTGAGCTAAAAAACATCGCCACCTGCGAACAATGGAACGGCAAGGGATACGGCAGCAAACTGCTGGAATATGTCTGTTCGTATTATCGGGGCAAGTTTAGCTCCATGCTTGTTGGAACAGGCGACTGCCTGTGGATATTGCGATTTTATGAAAAAAACGGGTTTGTGATTTCGCACCGGATCAAGAACTTTTTCGTAGACCACTATGACCATCCGATGTTTGATCATGGTGTTCAGTTGGTGGATATGGTTTATTTGAGTCGGGAACTATCGTCAGTTACTATCAAAAATGAACCACAATAAAAGACCGTTCAAATCTTGATCATTACCTAAAATATTGAGACCAACAAAAAACCGTCCAATCACTTGGGCGGTTTTTCGCGAGATAGGAACAACATGGGGGTATCGACGCTGGGGATGAAATGTTAAAAACTTAGTCCGTGACAACGTCGTAAGGCCAGTCGATAATGCCTCCGAAATCGACCACGTTGGTGTACCCGATGGCGATAAGCTTCTTTGCCGCCTGCGCGCTGCGGTTACCGCTGCGGCAGTAGACGAGAATCTCCGCGTCCAGATCGGGCAAAAGCTCCGGTTGCTTGTCGACGATCGTCTCATTGGGGACAAGAATCGCGCCGGGGATGTGTCCCGCGTCATATTCCTCCTGCGTGCGAACGTCGAGGATGATGATGGTATCTCCGCTGTCCATGCGCGCTTTTGCGTCCACCGCGGAAATCTTCTTGTATTCAACTGCGGCTGTTGCGGTAGGCGCGGGCGTTGCCGCGGCTGCGGCAGGAGCCGCGCACGCGAAAAGCGTGAGTAGCGACGCTACGAGCGCGAAAAACGATGCGATCTTCTTCATACGGGATTCCTCCAAAATTCTGACCAGCGGAACGTTTAGCCAAGCGAGATGGCGCCCATCGGACAATAGCGCACGCACTTGCCGCACTTGATGCATTTATCCATGTCCGCCTTCGGTGCGCGGTAGCCAACCTGCGTGAGCGCCTCTACCGGACAGACACGAACGGAAGGACAAGGATGGTTCTGCGGGCAACGGGCTACGTTGACGCGGATGACCGCGTCCGCGCTGACAGGCTTCTTCTCTTCCGGCTCACCGCCGAACATCTGACTCCAAATACTGTTACTCAAGCGAATACCTCAACACAAATCTTATTTTCTATAGCGTAGTCTATTTCGCTTGCGGTAACCGTAACCTTGTCACGGAAAAAACGCCGCACCATGGGATTGCACGGCGGCGTCACGTTTGATAGGATGTCTACGGCGGATCAACGCAAGCGCGAAGAAGAGAAAATGATCGGGGGAAACCAGCGTGACAGTAGAACAATTCTGGCAGGACTTTTTGAAAGAAACAGGCAGAAGCACGGAGACGACCTATCTGGAGTGCTTTCATTTTGACAATAACGAGCGCTCCGCAAACGAGCTGCTGGCGCTGGTGCTCTCCGGCAAAAAACGAGCCACGGCGAGCAGTCTGCTTTGCTATGTGGAAGACGAACAACCCAAGCCCGGTAATCTTTCTATCGTGACGGATTGGGACGGCAACCCGCGCTGTGTCATCGAGACCAAAGCCGTGCAGGTAATCCCGTTTTGCGAAATGACGTTTGAGATCTGCTCGCGGGAGGGCGAGGACGAGTGCCTTGAAACCTGGCAAGCGGGACATAGACGCTTTTTTACCGAGGACGGAAAAGAAAACGGCTACGAGTTCACGGAGGATATGCCGGTTCTATTCGAAGATTTTGAAGTGATCTATCAGATTTAGAGTACGCGACAAAAAAGCGGCACGCGCGGAGAGATTTCCGGCGTGCCGTTTTTCATTGTTCGGTGTTAGTTTTCGCTTTCGGCGGCAGGAAGAGGCACGACGCTTCCTCCTTTTGCCAGAAAGATTCCTGCTGCGGCAGCCGTCAGCGGCGCCACTGCGACGAGCCCAAACGAGCCGACGATGGTGTGAATCACTTCGGAGGCAACGTATTTATAGTTAAATACGTTGATCAGCGGCGTACCCTGCGCCATGAAGACCATCAACAGCGCGATATAGCTGCCGGAATAGGCCAATAGCAGCGTAGTGGTCATGGTGCCCATCGCCGCCCTGCCGACGCGCATGCCGCACATCATCGCCTCAAAACGGTTCAGATCCGGCCGCTTTTGTACGATCTCGTTGACCGCGGCTGCGATATCGACCGAGAGATCCATCATCGCCCCGCTGGAGCCGATGAAGATGCTCGCCATGAAGATCTGCGTCAGGTTGAGTGTTTCATATCCGCTATAGAGGAGGCTTTCGGAAAACGACATGACCGCGCCGTGAATATGAAACGCGTTTGTACTGATCATACCGAGCACAGCGGTCACGATCAATCCCGATATTGCCCCGATGCAGGCGGCAAACGTGATCCGGTTAAAGCCGAACACGAGCGCGATGATGAGAATCGTAAGTCCCGCGGTGAGCAGCGCACCGACGAGGATCGGGTTCGCGCCGTTGAGGCAGAGCGGAACCAGAATCTTCCAGATGGATAGGACGGAGAGCACAAAGGAAAGCACGGCGCGCAGTCCCGTCCAGCCCGCGAACAGGACGAGCAACGCGAAGAACGCACAGAGCAGAATGATTTCGCCCGTGATGCGATAGTGATCGATCATGCTCACAGAGGCAACCTGCTCTCCTGCGTCGTCAAAACTCACAAGTACGAGTGCGGTTTCGCCCGCCTGATAGATTTTGTCCTGTTCCAGCGAGCCGTTGAGCATGTTATAGGCGCGGTGGACTTCACCCTTGTGGCTGCCACTGAGCAGCTGAATTTCGCAAACCTGCTCGCCGGATCGCACGAGTCCGGTGTCCTTGATGGTGCTGTCATCCACGGAGACAACGCGCGCGGGTACGCGATCGGAGCCGTCTATGCTGCTGGCGCCCGCGTTCTCATATCCGGTGGGCAGGAAAAGAAGCAGCACGATCAGCGCCAGACAAACGGCGGAGGCGACCCAAGCGCGTTTTGTTTTGATTTCGTTCAAGTTGATTTACCTCTGTTTCAATATGCGATGCGTTTCATTTAAAACGCGAGATAGCCGTGGCGCCCGCCGGGTTGGCGGGCGCCTGATCATAGATCGTTTACTTAGGTGATCAGCCGATGCCGAGCAGTTGCGCCAGCTTATAATAGAGGTCCGTGTTGTCGTAGCCGCCGACAAACAGGTTCTGACCCGCGCCGCTGGCATAGACCGCGGCGGGAAGACCGGTATGGGAGTAGGAAGCAAAGTTGATGCCGGACTTGTTGTTGAGCAGGTGGGTAACGGTAACGGAGAAAGGCGTGTAGGTGCCGTATTGCACATACTCTTCCTGTGTCTGGAGGGATTTTCCGTTTGCGTCGGTACCGAAGCCGCCCTTGAGCGTCAGGTCATAGGCCTTTTTAAGTTCGCTGACTTCGTAGTCCGTCAGGACCAGCGTCTTGCTTGCCGCGGTGTCCGCCTGATCCGGCGTCACGAGGCCGAAGAGCGTGGTTACGTCCTTCATCGCGTCCGCAAACGGGGTCTTGTTCGCAACATAGTTTGCGACATAGTCCGCGTCATACTTGGCGTAAGAGATCGTTTGATAGTTGATGTTCTTGAGGTAGGTGTTGTAGTTGGTGCCCGCAAAGCCGATGGAGAGTCCGCCGGTCTCGTGGTCGCCGGTGACAAGGATCAGCGTTTCATCCGGATGCTGAGAAGCAAAGTCGATGGCGACCTGCACCGCGTCCGCAAGAGCAAGCGTATCGTGAATGGTGCTGCCCGCGTCGTTGGCGTGGCAGGCCCAGTCGATCTTGCCGCCTTCAACCATCATAAAGAAGCCCTGATCGCCGTCCAGCATGGTGATGCCCTGCTGCACATAGTCTTTGAGCGCCCAGGCGGTTGCCGCACGGTCGATTTCATAGCTCATGGAGCTGCTGTCCGCAAGGTCTTCCGCGATCACGATGGATTTGCCCGCGCTGGCGCTGAGCGCTTGCGCTTCGGCCTGGGTCTTGACGACTGTGTAGCCCGCGGCGGTGGCGAGTTCGTACAAATCGGTCTGCGGATTGTCGCTCTTGTTACCGGTGGGCTTTAATAGCGCGCCGCCCGCGAAATAATCAAAGTTGCTGTCGATCAGCTCGAGGCCGATTTCGTAGTAGTTGTTGCGGCTCGCCTGGTGCGCGTAGAACGCGGCGGGCGTTGCATGGTTGAGGTTGACACTGGAGATAATGCCGACTTTATAGCCTTTTTCCGCTTTGAGCGCTTCGGCAATGGTCGTATACGTCTTGTTTTTCGCTTCGTTCATGTTCAGCACGCCGCTGTAGGTTTTGTGACCGCTGGCGATAGAGGTCGCGGTGGAGGCGGAGTCCGGGCAGAACGAGGTGGAGTCATAGGTGGTTGCGGAGCCGGACACGGGGAATTTCATGAAGTTGAGCATTTCGTTCGTGGTGAGGATGGTGTCCTTATCCGCGTTGATGCTCAGGTAGGCGGAAGCCGTCTGAAACTGTGGATAGGTCATGCCGTCGCCGATGAAGAGGAACACGTACTTCGGCGCCGCCGTGGTTTCGCTTTCGCTGAGAACCGGTGCGATTACGCCGGCGCGGGGCGCGTCCGCGGTTTCGCCCGCGGCTGCGGCGAGGCCGACCGGGATTGCGGCGAGCAGCAGCATGGCCGCGAGCAGGATGGGGAGAATACGTCTACGTTTCATTTTTTGGGATCTCCTCTCGATTTTTACGTCCGTATTTTACTTACGATCGGATTGTAACAGCGCAATGTTAAGGTCTTGCTTGGCTTAAGGTAAAATCCTGATGAAACGAAAATTCTTAAAAAACGCCGGAAAATAAGGAGTTTTCACGTTTTGTATGCGCATATGTTAAAGAAAAATCAACTGCGACCGGATTTCATGCAATAAAATTTGCGTAAACAGACCGGAAGTTGATTTTTGATCAACTGAAAAGTTACCATACGCGTCAGGCGAATGATTGCGTAAAATAAGAATTTCCGATACTATGGATACAACACCTGAACGCCACTGAATTTTTCCAGAATTTCTTCGCGGGAGCAGCCAATATGTTTCAGTTGATCTCACTCGTCATCATCTACGGCGTCATGATGTTTATCTGGACGTTTGTGTTTCTCAACCGCAGCCACGATAAGGTCAACCAGGCGTTTCTGCTGTTTTTAAGCAATATTCTCGTGTGGATGGTGCTCAACAATCTCGACGAATTCAGCGACGGAACCATCGTGACCCTTGGAACGAAAACCGTCTATTGGTTGAGCATGATGTATCTTTCCATCACGTTTCTTTACTTTGTCTATCGCCTGCTCAATAAAAAGATCGACTGGCTGTTTTATGCGTCGCTGGGACTTAATACGCTGACCGTCGTCGTGCGCTATCTCTACCCGATTGACTATTCCGACCCGACGTTCTGGCGGCTGACCGACCCGGTGGTGTCGCCGCTGATGGCGACAACATTCAGCTTGCCCGCTATTTACGCTTTTTTCCTTGTGCTGAAGCAGATGATTCAAACCAAGGACGCTCGGCTACGCGCGCAATTGAGCTATATCTTTTTCGGGATCGGGCTTGCGCTGGTGGTCAGCGTGATTTCGGAATATCTGCTGCCGACGGTCTTTCACGTGGAGGAAAAGCTCTATCTCATGCACTCCGCAATCGCGATCTTCGCCGTTGCGATGTTCATCTCCATCATGCGACACCGCTTGCTGAACCTGCGTTCGGACTATATCTACCAAAACCTCTTTCTCAATGCGAGCGAGGGCATCTTGATCGTCAACCGCACGGGGCGTATCGTCAGCATCAACCGTGTCGGTCGCGAGATTTTGCAGGACGAGCGCCTGGACGCGGGGGATTGGGTGTCCAACTATATTCCGGACTATCGGTTTGACACGAATTACAATCAACACGAGGTTGCGCTTGGTTCCGGCGAACAGTCGCGTTATCTTTCGCTGACGCAGTATCCCATCGACGAGCGGGATCAAGGCACCACCAAACTGCTGATTTTAAACGATGTAACGCAGACCCGTCTGCGGCAGGAGCTGGAAAAGCTGCAGCTGCTGGAAAAGAGCAACATTGATCAATTGACAGGACTCTATAACAAGCAGTATCTGCATGAAGGCATTCCGTCATATGAGGAAAACTTCGGCCCCAACGCGCTGATCTTCATCGATGTGGACGACTTTAAAGCCATCAACGATCATTACGGGCATTTGGCGGGAGATGAGGTTCTGCGCGAACTCGCGGCCTGCATCAAGCGAAATGTGCGCGTCACGAATGTATCCGTCCGCTTTGGCGGGGACGAGTTTGTGATTATTCTGGAAAAAACGAGCGCTGAGGATGCGTTTCTGGTTGCGGAGCGCATTCGCACCTGTGTAAACGCGTTGGAGTTCTCCGCCGGTGAGGCGGTATTTCACATTACGCTGAGCATCGGGCTGATCGAAGGAACGGCACCGCTCAACGAGCTGCTCGATAAAGCGGACCGCGCCATGTATGCCTCAAAGAACAAAGGAAAGAACAAGACGACATTCTTTTCGGAGGAAACAGCGCAGGGCGCATTTCATATGAAGGTGACGCAGACGTAAAAGCTTCGTCTTATCGGCTTGGAACGCCAGATCCATTCGCAGACGAAACGCGAAAAAATGATATATAGAAAACATATTAAACCTATTGACAAAGTATTCTTATGCCCGTATAATCCTGACTAATACGATTGGAAAGGGGGAACCGCGCATGAAGGAAATCATCTGGCTGAGACAAACGCCCAAACACCGGGCGGGGTTCGCTGCCCTGGGTCGTATGGATCGAATGTGCCGTTGATGGGATACGCTTCCTTTTGCGCCTGACCGCGTAAAGGAAAAGAGATCACACAACAACCAAAGATAAGAAAGGGATTACACTATCATGGCACAGAAACTGAAATTTGAAACGCTCCAACTGCATGTAGGCCAGGAACAGCCCGACCCCGCGACCGACGCGCGCGCGGTGCCGATCTACGCAACCACATCGTATGTATTCAAAGATTCCGCGCAGGCGGCGGGGCGTTTTGCACTCACCGAAGGCGGAAATATCTATACACGCTTGATGAACCCGACAAGCGACGTGTTTGAGCAGCGTATTGCCGCGCTGGAAGGCGGCGTCGCGGCGCTCGCGACCGCGTCCGGCTCGGCCGCGATCACCTACGCCGTACTCAACATTGCGGGCAGCGGGGATCACATCGTCTCTTCTAAAACGCTCTATGGCGGCACATATAACCTCTTCGCCAACACGTTCAAAGACCTCGGCATTGAGGCCACGTTTGTGGACGGCAGCGATCCGGAAAATTTCCGCACGGCGATCTTACCGAACACCAAGGCGCTCTATCTGGAGTCGCTGGGCAATCCCAACGCGGATGTGCTGGATCTGGACGCCATCGCGGCAATCGCGCACGAAAACGGGATCCCCGTGATCGTGGATAACACATTCTCGACCCCGTTCCTGTTCCGCCCGATCGAGCACGGTGCGGATATCGTTGTCCACTCGGCAACGAAGTTCCTCGGCGGTCACGGCACGGTCATCGGCGGCGTGATCGTGGACAGCGGCAAATTTGACTGGAAGCAGAATGACAAGTTCCCGGGACTGAGCAAGCCGAATCCTTCCTATCATGGCATCGTGTTTGCGGACGCGGTGGGCGCCGCGGCGTATGTGACAAAGATTCGCACCACGCTTTTGCGCGACACCGGCGCTTGCATCTCGCCCTTCAACTCCTTCCTGCTGCTGCAGGGCATCGAGACGCTGTCTCTGCGCGTGGAGCGGCATGTCTACAACACGCTGAAAGTGGTGGAGTTTTTAAAGAATCACCCGAAGGTGAAGAAGGTGAACCATCCTTCGCTCGCGACCGGCAGAGAAAAAGAGCTTTACGACAAATATTATCCCAATGGCGGCGCTTCCATCTTCACCATCGAGTTGAATGGCACACGGGAGCAGGCGCAGAAGTTCACCGAATCGCTGGAGCTCTTCTCGCTGCTGGCGAACGTTGCGGACGTGAAGTCTCTCGTCATTCACCCCGCATCGACCACGCACTCGCAGATGAGCGAGGAAGAGCTGTCGTTTGTCGGGATTGAACCGACGACGGTTCGCCTCTCGATCGGCACCGAGCACATCGACGACATCATCGCCGACCTCGCGCAGGCGTTTGACCGGGTGTAAATCAAGAAGGTTAACTGTACGCAGAGCGCCCTTTCGGGCGCTCTGTTTTGTTCTCTATGTTATGTGGTTCGAAACCAGCCTTTCGAGAGTATAAACGAAAAGCCGAAGCCGGTTTTCGTCTTGCGTAGATCGCCTTTAAACTGTATTTCTCCCGTTTCCTGCATGCGCTTGACGCGGGAGAGCGACACACTTAGCACGAGCGCAATCGCCCGTCCAACCGGAATCGGCAGAGGATAGTCGCTTTTGATTCGAATCTCTGCGGCGGTTCCTTCCGGCGGAAGATCGCCCTTCAGCGAGAGGTTCAGGCCGTCGAGATCGAGCATCGCGCGGTTTCTTTGCAGAAACGCGGGATCAAACACATGCCGCATGATCAAAGAAACATCATTGGCAAAATATCCGCTTAAATCTTCGGCGGCAAGCGCCGTGCGGTCAACGCGCTCATAGATTGATAGATTCCAGATAGTCTTGCAGTGCTCGCAACGACAGATCAGCCAGATATCGAGGCGCTTGCCGTTTGCGTTGACGCGAAAGCTGCCGCTGTTTTCATACGTAGCGCAATGACAGCGCGGGCAGGTTTTGAGAAAGCGGGGAAGAGAAGCGAGTACAAGCTCGCAAGAACAGGTTTGCATACAGGTTCCTTTCCATGGTTGCGGCAACCGCGCATGGAAACAGACCGCTGGCAAATAAGACACGCAAAAATCTTGCATGAAAAAAGCCCGCAGAAGATAACCTTCCGCGGGCGTATATTGCCTTGCGTAATGGGTATACCGACTGATTCCAAATCGCGGTTACCAAAAAACACCGGGGCTCTCGCCCGGAGGGTAACGCGCATATCAAGTTGGAATCAGTTTTGCGCTGGCATACCGTACGCTCCTGTAAAATCTTTTCTTATTTTAATCCGATGCTCTCGCGTTTGCAAGTCGCGAGTATTCTTTTTATGCGATTGGGATATAATGAAACCATGATGATCATCCATAACCCTGATTTCAATATTCGAAAGATTGCCGAAAGCGGACAATGCTTTCGACTGAAACCAACACAAAACGGTGGATACACCTTGGTCGCATACGGACGCGTATTGCATCTTGCCGATACGCCGGAAGGCGTCGAGCTGGACTGCGCCGAGGACGAGTTCAACGCGCTCTGGCGCGATTACTTCGACCTCGCGACCGACTACGCGGCAATCCGCGCGCAGGCAGACCCCGAAGACGCGTTTTTGCGGCGTGCTTGCGATTACGGTGCGGGCATCCGTATGCTCCGTCAGGACCCGTGGGAGATGCTCGTGAGCTTCATCATTTCCCAACGTAAGAATATCCCCGCGATCCAGTATTGCATCGAGGCGCTCTGCTCGCGATACGGTGAACCGATCGAAACCGAAGGTGGGACATTCTTCGCTTTTCCTTCCGCGGAAAGGCTTGCGTCGTTGGAGGAGAAACATTTTCTCGCCTGTTCGCTGGGCTATCGCGCGAAATATGTGCTTGCCGCCGCGCGGATGGTAGCCGCACGCACGCTGGATCTTTCTGCCATTGCCGCGTGTTCCGATGAGGCGCTCGTTGCCGCGCTTCTTTCGGTGCCCGGCGTCGGGGAAAAGGTCGCCAACTGTGTGATGCTCTTTGGCTACCACCGAATCTCCCGCTTTCCGCGCGATGTGTGGATCAACCGCATAGAGGCGCAGGAATACGACGGCGCGTTTCCGATCGAGCGGTATCCTGAAATCGCGGGCATACTCCAGCAATACATCTTCTATTATGCGAGGAGCGCGGAGTACGCGGCGAAAAACCTGTCGAGATAAAGCGAATCCGATGCGAATTCAACTTGACGCGCAGGGATACATTTGATACTGTTTTGGTGTCCGGAAGCGGTTTTGATGTGACCGCGACCGGACCCTGCGCAGGATTCATGTGTTTGCATGTGCCGCGCTTGGCTGTAGAGAGCCGCCTCCGAAGTAATTCGGAGGCGGTTCTCGTTTTGCGAAACAAAATTCGGCGAAGAGGGGATCTCTTTTGCTAAAAATAGCGGTCAATTTGAAACTGCAATTACACGACAATCGTCGCGTATGCAGGAGGATTTGCGGCAAAATTCGATCCTGGTGTAAGAAACATGAAAATGCACGAATACGACGGGGTAAATGAACGTTGATGCAGGTTTGTTCCGCTTAAAATGCAAAATAATCGTAAAAAAATAGGTATTTACTGTTCAAAACGGGTATGCTATGATATAAAAGACCAAATTTGGTACATATCTGTTCACAATCATTTCACGAAAGGCTGAAGGTATGGAAGCGATTTTTCAAAATTTCTCAAACCTAACATGGCAGCAAGTCGTCATGTGGGCGATCGGCGGTATTCTGATTTACCTCGCAATCAAGAAAGAAATGGAGCCATCGCTGCTCCTTCCGATGGGATTCGGCGCGATTCTCGTCAATATCCCGATGTCCGGCGCAATTACACAGGTGATTGAAGGCGCCAAGGAGATCGGCGTGTTGAACGTCCTCTTCGACGGCGGTATCGCAAACGAGCTCTTCCCGCTACTGCTGTTCATCGGCATCGGCGCGATGATCGACTTTGAGCCGCTGCTCACCAACCCGAAGCTCATGCTCTTTGGTGCGGCTGCCCAGTTTGGTATCTTCGCAACGCTTGTCGGCGCGTCACTGCTCGGCTTCCCGCTCAAGGATGCCGCGTCCATCGCGATCATCGGCGCTGCGGACGGTCCTACCTCCATCTTCGTTGCCAACTATCTGCATTCAAACTTCTTAGGGCCGATCATCATTGCGGCTTACTCCTATATGGCGCTGGTGCCAATCGTCCAGCCGCCGATCATCAAGCTGCTCACCACGAAAAAAGAGCGCATGATCCGCATGGAGTACACGGGCAGCAGCGTGAATCAAACGACGAAGATCCTCTTCCCGATCATCGTCACCGTGATCGCCGGCATCTTTGCGCCCCGCTCGGTAGCGCTCGTTGGTTTCCTCATGTTTGGTAACCTGATCCGTGAGTGTGGCGTGCTCGGCTCTCTTTCCGAGACCGCGCAGAAGGTGCTCGCAAACCTGATCACCTTGCTGCTTGGCCTCACCGTTGCGGCAAACATGCAGGCGGAGTCCTTCCTGACGCTTCGCACCCTCATGATCCTCGCGCTTGGCTTGTGCGCGTTCATCTTCGACACCGCGGGCGGCGTGGTCTTTGGTAAGGTCATCAACCTCTTTACAAAGAAGAAAGTCAACCCCATGATCGGCGCCGCGGGCATCTCCGCGTTCCCCATGGCGTCCCGTGTGGTGCATAAGATGGGCCTTGCGGAAGACAAGACCAATCATCTGCTCATGCATGCGGCTGGCGCGAATGTCGCGGGGCAGATTGCCTCCGTTATCGCGGGCGGCGTGCTGTTGAGCCTAATCAAATAAGGGAAAGGAGATACTATCATGAATCTCGAAGCTGTTGCACCTCTCTCCGATACAATGAGTATTCTCGGCCTCGGCATGCTGGGCATCTTCATTGTTACAGCCGCGATCATCATCGCTATTACACTGCTCAATCTTCTGACCGCTCCCGGCAAGAAGAGGAAGCATTCCCAGCAGTAACAATCGAAATTTAAGCTCTATTCCCTCTGGAAACAGGACAAAAAATGTCCATCCAACTCACCTGTGAAAGCGTTTAGGCGGCGCACCGAAGCAAACCGCCGCCGGGCACTATAAACCGCTACAATGCGGATCAGCAAAAGGGAGATAGTACTATGGAAAACATCATTCTGTACGGCTCTATACTCGTCGCCCTTCTGGCATTCGCGTTTGCCGTTTGGCTCTATCTCTGGGTCAAACGTCAACCCTGTGAAAACCAGAAGATCCTCAAGGCAACCGGCCTTATCCGTGCCGGGGCGCGTACCTTCCTGCGCAAGGAATACGGCGTTCTGGCGAAGTTTGCCGGCGTTGCCGCTGTGCTCATCTTTGTGTTTCTGCCCAAGCCCATCTGGCAGGGCGGCGTCATCGTCAACATTCAGATGGTAATCGCCTACATCTTTGGTACCGCCTTATCCGCCATCGCGGGTAAAATCGGTCTTGAAGTTGCAACAATCGCCAACGGCCGCAGTGCGGAAGCCGCCAAGAAGGGCATCGCGCCCTCGTTCATGGCGGGATTCCGTGGCGGCGCCGTCATGGGTATGGCGGTTGTCGGCGCGAGCCTGCTGGGTGTTACGCTCGTCTACCTGATCACGAAAGACGCGACCACGATCCTCGGCTTCAGCTTCGGCGCAAGCTCGCTGGCCCTGTTTGCAAAAGCGGGCGGCGGTATCTTCACCAAGACGGCCGACATCAGCGCGGACCTCGTTGGTAAAGTCGAGCTCGGCATTCCGGAAGACGATCCCCGTAACCCCGCCGTCATCGCGGACAACGTTGGTGACAACGTTGGCGACGTCGCCGGCATGGGCGCGGACCTCTTCGATTCCAACGTGGCTTCCATGGCAGCGGCGCTCGTTATGGGCAGCGCGCTCGGCGGAAACAACCCGGACATGGTGTTCGTATTTGCTGCGCTGGGTCTGCTTGCCTCCATCATCGGCGTCATGACCGCGCGCATCGGCAAGAACGGCAACCCGACCAAAGCGCTGAACTCCAGCACCTACGTCACCACCGGTGTCTATGCTGTGCTCACCGCTGGCGCAACATACCTGCTCAACTACTCCTGGAGAATCTGGGGCGCCTGCATCGTCGGCCTCGCGGTTGGCGTGATCATCGGCCTCACCACGGACTACTTCACGGATGACTCCAAGAAGCCCGTCCACTTCGTGGCGCATGCCAGCAAGACCGGCCCCGCGTTCACGATCCTCTCCGGTATCTCCTACGGCCTGCTGTCCGTGTTCCCGGCCATGATCGGCATCGGCATCGCGGCAGTCACCGCGTACAAGCTCTGCGAACCGCTCGGCGGCATTCAGTATGCGCTCTTCGGTATCTCCATGGCAGCCGTCGGCATGCTCTCCATCGTCGGCATGATCGTCAGCAACGACGCATACGGCCCCATCGTGGACAACGCGCGCGGCCTTGCTGAAATGGGTGACCTCGGCGAAGAAGTGCTCGCCATCACCGACGAACTCGACTCCGCAGGCAACACCGTCAAGGCCGTTACCAAGGGCTTTGCGATCGCAGCCGCAGGTCTTACCGTCATCGCGCTGCTCGGCGCATTCATGAGCGAGGTCAACACCGCAGCCGCCGAACTCGGCGTCGCCGGTATCACAAACTTCGACATCATGAACCCGATGGTCTTCTTCGGCCTGCTCGTCGGCGCGGCGGTTCCCGCTGTGTTCTCGGCGATGCTGATGCTCGGCGTTGACCGCAACGCACAGCGCATGGTTGCGGAAATCCACCGTCAGTTCAAGGAAATCGTCGGTCTCAAGGAAGGCAAAGAAGGCGTTGAGCCGGAATACGACAAGTGCATTGAGATCGCCACCGATGGTGCGCTCAAGGAACTCGTTCCCGCCGGCCTCATGGCCATCATCGCAACCTTCGTCGTCGGTTTCATCGGCGGCGTACAGGCAATCGGCGGCTTCCTCTGCGGCAACATCGTCTCGGGTCTGCTGTTCGCGCTCTTCATGAGCAACTCCGGCGGTCTCTGGGACAACGGCAAGAAGTACATTGAGAGCGGCCACGAAGGCGGCAAGGGCAGCGACGCGCACAAAGCGGCAGTCGTTGGCGACACCGTCGGCGATCCGTTCAAAGATACCGCAGGTCCGTCCATCAACACGCAGATCACGGTTGTGTCGCTCGTCGCTTCTCTGATGAGCACGCTATTCCTGACGATCCACCTGTTCTAAGAGACAAGCGTTTTACGCTGGAAAAAGGCAGTCCGAAAGGACTGCCTTTTTACTTGAGCTGCTGCAAGCACTATAGCGCAACTGGAATCTGCTTGTGAATCTCGGCGAGCGTTTGCGTGGTCAAGCGCGCGCAGTCCTCGTCCGCCAGGCGATAGGCACTGGTGTCGTCTCGCGTCGGTGCGGGTTCCTGCGGAAGCAGTACACGAATGTGCTGCTCCAGTACGATCGCCGGTGCCCTTCCGGCGCGCCGGGTCAACTCCTGCGCCAGGCCCGGGTTATTGCCATCGGCGCCGCCGCAGATGGTGAGAAACCCGTAAGGCGTGGTGTTGCTTTTGAGCGCGTCGAGATAGCGACGGAGCGGGAAAGCGACCTGCCCCATCCAGACCGGCGCAACGAGAAGAACAAGGTCATAATTCTTGATCTGATCGCCGGAGAAGCGGATCGCCGGTTTTCGCTGAAAGATCAGATCCAGCGTGATGGTGGCATAGTTGACTGGCCGCAGTGTGGATATCTGAATTAAGTCTGCGCTGAGAGCGCGCGCAAGATGGTCTGCAAAACGTGCGTTGTTTCCGGTTAAGCTGTATGTAAGGATTGCGGTTTGCATTTCTTTTTCTCCTCTTATCGAATTACGGATTCTTCTGTGCTTGAAGCAACGCGTCTTCGAGCGCTTTCAAATGCGCGTTACTGGTCAGCGTTGCGCCGCTGATGCTATCAACTTGTAAGGTTTCTTGCGTAAGAACTGTTTCAAACAGATCAAAAACGGTCATACCACTTCCGATATCCTGCGGCGTGCCTGCTGCGTCGATTGCGCCTTTGATCACGCGAATATTAGTGATGGCTCCGTTCAAAACACTCACTTCCACCGTGGCATCCCGCTGGTTGCCGTCTGTTCCAATAAATGAGCCGGTGTAGGTTCCGTCATGTAGATTGGAAAAGTCGATATCGACAAACGTGAGTGCCGTGAGCTCCCGTCGGTTCGGAGCGTCGCTGATGACGGCGATACTGCCTCCGACGGCACAGAGCAGCACGATGATGACTAGGACTGGCCAGAACGTTCTTTTCTTTCGCTTTGGTGATATGTCATTCTTTTGCTGTTTCATCGCGATTGTTCTCTTTACTCCGCAATCATCACGACATGCGAGTTGCTCTCCGATTCGATTGTATCTAATAGGACATGAGGCAAGGCGATTTCCCCGCTTGCAACTGAACGCTCGAAGGATGCGCAGTCGAAATCTTGCAACTGCGCCATGGCTTTTGCGCAAGCGTCGGTTTCGTTCTTCGTGGCATCTTTGCCGTATTTCATGCCGAGACGGAACATGCCGTAGGGCAAACGAACGTCCGCGGTTTGATTGCCGTGTTCGGTCACTTGAATATGGATTTTGCGCGGTTTGGTTTGCTGCGATTTCATGATTATTTCCTTTCTTGTATGAATGAATAAATAATAGTTCATTCATTAATTAACGTAAAAAAGAATACCCGCGTTATACGGTGCATTCCGTCAGACTTTGCAGTAACAGCTCAGTCATCTGAGTCAGCAAATCTGGAAAATACTCCATACCGATCTCGTCCTTGTGCGTATCGATATTGATGAGCGCGGCAAACATCATCATGATCATCTTGCTGTCGATGTCCGTGCGCATCTTTCCTTCGGATTGCCAGCAGCGTACAAGATCTAAAAACGCGTCGTAGAGAAAATTGAGGGATTCTAAGGCGTGTTCGTCGCGGTATGCCTTCTCGATCTTGCGAAATTCGTCGCTCTGGTACCATTCGCGCAGGATGGGACTGGACTGAATTCCCTCCTGATTGAGCACCATCATCTGACGGACCACGGTAAGCGGCGGTTGGGATAGATCGAGAGCGGAGAGGCAATGCTGCTTGAGCGCGGCATTCTCTTCTTTGTAGATTTCCATGAACAGTTGCTCTTTTGAGGCGTAATAGAGATAAAATGTACCGACCGCCACTTGCGCTGCTTTCGTAATGGCGGAGATGTTCGTCTCCCTAAATCCCTTCTCTACAAACAACTGCTTTGCCGCTTCATAGAGCAACTGCTTTTTTTCCATCGAATGAAATCCCTTCGAAATGAATGAATACAAAAATGTTCATTCACATAATAACATGTCTGTTGACGTTGTCAAGGTTTTTTCGAGTGAGGATTCAGATTTTCTCCCCAAAATCGACAGGACGTCCTTCTCAGGACGTCCTTACGGGTCTTATCGGCAAATTCTTTTGATTTTCTGCTCACTTGAAAAACTGTCACGTAAAAGGAAAGATGATGTCGGTCATTGGTCAATTGCCGTCTGAACCCTACGTTGTCTATACTACCAGAGAAACATGAACAAGCAATCAACGACATGTTACGAATTTGAAACGGATTGTGACGATGTGCCGATAGACGCGAATCGTTCTCAAAAGACAAGATTAAGCCCGCATTCACTTATGAAATGTTGGAGAAAACAAAGACCGTCGCCCGAAAAGGACGGCGGTCTGTTGAAACATGGGTCAAAGATCAGTTGTCTTCCGAGGGCACGTATTCAAAGTTGACGGATTTTCCATCCGAGGTCATGCCCGTGATCGTACTGCCGCTGATGGCGTACCATTCCTTGGCGGACTTCGGGAATTCGGCGGGTTCGCTTCCGGTCAGGGCGGCCGGGCGCGTATCGCTGGTCGCGATTCCAAAAACGCCGTTTTCACCTTCGATCGCAATTTGATACAGCGTTGTCGTTCCGTCGTCCCCAATGCTGTAGAACTGTGATACATAACCGAACGAAGTACGATAGGTTTCCGCAAATACATTTTCAACACCGTTGGTCGAACCGACCACGATGAGAGATTTGCCGTTATCATAGGTACCCGTCAGCGCAGTTTGTTGTCCATCCGAATTCTTATATGTGATAGTGTAATTGTTGCCCTGTTCCTGATAGACGACATCGGTTGCACCCATCATGGCGAGTCCGGCGGAGACGGAGGTTTCACCGAGACCAAAGTATAAAGCGGGTAGCAGATATAAATCGCTCATCGAAACGCCGAGAAAAGAGAGAGCGGACATAGCAGTGTCTGCATTGTTGCCAAGACCGTCCAACAATTTGTTCAACACCGCGGATTTATCCTCTATATAGGCGCTGTAAAACGTCGAGGCGGTATCGACAGCTGCTGCGGCGTTTTCCTCTACGGCTTCGACGACATCGTTATCGACGGTCTCCGCATCCGCAATAGCGTCTGATACAGTCCCTTGAACCGCACTTGGAACGGTCTCATCCGCGGCATCTTTCGCCTTCGAACAGCCGGTCAAGGCAAAGGCGAGCAGTAAGACGGAAAGAGCGATTGCTAGGATTTTTTTCATTCTATTTCCCCCTCAGTTCATTATGATGGAAACAAACGAAAGCAAAAGACAATTGAATTCCCCGCGATACATCTGTTTCCATGCTGTGATTGTATCATGTGTACAGAAAAAAGAACAGTGTATTCAAGTGATGAAACTGTGAAAAGCAGCAAAAAATTGCAGCGAGAAGGGATGGCCAGAAAAAAACCGGGACGTGATCGCCCCGGATATTGAAGCTATGGAATGCATTGAAACAGAGTATTATGGCTTGGTTGGAAGTTCCTGAATCGTAACGCCCGCGAGCAATTGCCCCAGCATTGCCGCTTGATCCGTGTTTACGCGCGCGCCGCGAAGCTCGTTTCCGCTGATCGAAATGCCGCTGATGTCGCAATCCGAAAGATTCATCCCTGAAAACGAGGTTTGAAACAACTCCGCGTGTGTGAGCAGACATTGATCAAACGCCGTGCTCGAAAGGGTGCAGCTTGATAGCGCGGCGCTGGTCAGATCGCAGGACAGAAAGCGCACATGCCGCATTTTGGAGGAAGAGAAATTGCCGTATCGCACGGCGCACGCTTCAAACACAGCGTCGAGCAAGAACGACTCCGCGAGCGTAACCCCGAGCAACTTGCAGTCCGAAAGCCAGGCACGCTGCAACGTGCCTTTCGTCATCCTTGTGTTGGAAAGGTCGCAGTGCTCCAGT
The DNA here is from genome assembly GCA_963665375.2 of Christensenellaceae bacterium. GTDB lineage: Bacteria > Bacillota > Clostridia > Christensenellales > CAG-138 > UBA7703. Next base: position 979,810 of record CAXXUL010000003.1, on the reverse strand, counting down.
ACGCAGTCGATAAAGGCCGCGCGCTCCAGCGAACAGCCGGAGAGATGGCATCCCACAAAGCGGCACTGCCGGAAGGTCAACGCGGGATAGGAACCGCCTTCCAGCGTGAGGTTCTCAAACAGAACGCGCTCAATATCCGTTTCCTCTTCAAAGGCGGAATCAAAAAGCGCTTCGATATCGTCGCAGGGCGTCAGGTTGTTGAGTTCAGGTTGTTTTTTCACAGGAAAAGTGTAGCATAGTGCGCGCGCCAAGTACAGCGGCTCAAATAGAAAAAATCCGCGTTATTTTCGCGGATTCCCTTGTTTTCTGACGATATCATAGCACAAAATCGCCTCTCTTACAAGTCTTGTAAGCTTGCGCAATCCGGCATATGCTTGGCACACACAGGGAGGGCGGAGACATGGAGCAAGATTTAAACCAGGCACTGGCGCTGCGCATCAAGGAGCGGTTTTTAGAGGAGTTGCGCGGCGTCAACGATAACTCCGCGCGCTTTGGCTTGCGACTCAGCGAGCAGGGCATGCAGGAACTCGCGCAGGGCACGCACCCGTGCGCTGACCGACAATGGTCGCGTGGAGCTTGGCGTGAGCGCGGTGAAAAATATCGCAGACGGGTTTTGTGACTCGCCATATCTGCTGCAGGAGGACTACGAAGCGACGCTATTGGAGCTCGTCGATGCGTTCTACTACTTTAAAAATGAGTGCGGGGATCAGCTCACGGACGAGGAACTCATCTCAGCCATGCGCGCGCGGTATGATGCCTACAACGGCTCGGTCGAGGCGGTTGTCGGTACCTCGCTGGAGGCGCTCTGCCGCGCACGCAGACTCGGCGTGGAGGAAGATGAGAAAGGGGAGGACGATGATGACGAACGAGACGCCGAGTAACGGCTTACTTCCGCTCATGCCGGATGAGCCGGTCGCCACGGAGCAGCCTGAGGCGCTTTATCTGCTGCTGGAAGACCGCATCCGCCGCTATACGATGGGGGATAGCACCTCCATTCCAGCGGGACACGGCGCGCCGCCTGCTGGAATCGATTCTTTATTGTCTGGAGCTCAACCGAAGATTTCCCGCGCCGGATGTGACGAGAGAATCTCCCCTCAAGGAGCGCTGGCAGGCTGGGGTTCATCAGGCAAAGCGGATCGCGGCGCGCGCAAAAGTTACTTCTGCGACAGGCGCAGCGGACACCGCCGCCGCTGACCAACACGACGTATTGCGATACGCTGGCGGCACTGCCTGCGTTTTTTTCGGGTTACGACGCGGATTTTTTCGCGCAGGAGATACCGTGTTCGTTCGACTATCCGCTGTGCCAACCGGTACTGGACTCACTCCTTGGCGCAGAGTATATATTAGACTATTTGCGCAGACTGCTTGCGGAAAACACGCTCCTGCGCGCATTCTCGAAAGAATCACTCCGCGCACTCTACGAACGCTACTATATCGACTATGTCGACCTGCTGGTCAATCTGAGCCTGCCGGTGGCGGAGATGGCGACGCTCTGCGTGCTGGCGGATCGGCCGGTACGAGAACTCGCGCTTTCGCAAGCGGAGCTGGCAGACGTTGGAGCAGGTCTCGCGCGGGTTAGCGAGCAAGAGGCGCGCACAGAAATGGAACGTGCGGCGGACCGCGCGCTGGAGGAACTGCACCAAAGCGGCGCATATCCCGTAAAGCTCATGCATCAAACAACGGCGGATTTACTGACACGCATGCGCGCGCCCTATGATTTGGCCCGCACGGAATCGTCTGTTGTTGAGATAAAGTGCGACAAATAGTGCGAAAATGCTGTTTTACCGCGCAAGTGAAAAATTACATGATATTTACAAAAATAGATGTCAAGAGTAATAGAAATCACAACATGCCACATACGAAAATACATCTTGCGTTGATTAATGTTCCAATGTAAACTTAAATAACAAGAATTATTCTTGTTTAGTGATTCAAGCGAGCGAATTGCACGAAAACTTCTACGATCTGGAAAGCGCGTCTTTGCTAGAAATTACATTGCAATCGATCAAATGAATACCGGAATTGACCGGATGTTATGATTGTCTATGCTTGTTGGAGGAAATACACGTGGAGAGTGCGGAACATCTCGACATGAACCCGGTCGAAATCGCCGACGGAATATTCTGGCTCGGATATTCAAATGGTGAAATCAACCTGCATTGCAACCCATATCTGATTCGTGAGGGTGACGAGGCGGTTTTAATCGATGGCGGAAGCCGCGACGACTTCAGCTACGTCATGCTGAAGATCTTGCGAACCGGACTGAAACCCGCGCAGATCAAGCGCTTGATCTACCATCATTATGACCCCGACCTTTGCGGCAATTTACCGCAGTTGGAGGCGATCATCAATTCGGAAGAGCTGCGCATCATATCGCGTGCGGAGAACAATCTGTTTATCCACTATTTCTCCAACAAGACGCCAAAGCTGGACTATCGCTCGACCGGCAATCAATTCGTGTTTCAGACTGGACGCAAGCTGGAGTTTTACGGGACTCCGTTTTGTCACGCACCGGGCAGCTTTGTGACGTATGATACAAAGACCAAGACGCTGTTTTCCAGCGATCTGTTTGGCAATCATGATGTGAACTGGGAGCTGTTTATTCAACTGACGCCAGCCTGCCGTGATTGCGTGGCGCAGCAGACGTGTCCGAAGACCGGAAGAGAATGTCAACTCTATCACATCGGAGAGTTTCAAAAGCGAATTATGACCTCAAACAAGGCGCTGCATCATGCGCTGGATGTACTGGATCCCATCGATATTGCGTGCATCGCGCCGCAACACGGCAGTATATTACGCGGCAGGGAGGATGTAAAGACCGCGCTGACCTATCTGCGCGGAATTGGTGATGTTGGAATCGATTATTATTCTTCGGAGAATCTGTTATGAAACGCTGGGACTCCGCCCGCGACGGACGAATTTATGAGGATATTCAGTCGCTGAATGACGAGGTGCTATCTCTCTATGCACTGGAAAGCTATGCGATTATCGTGGATAACACGATTCAAAACGAGCTGTTTCGCAAGCTGGTTTTGAGCCACTCGGAGATTGCAAGCCAGTTGGAGGAGACGAACCGGCGCCTGGAGGAGAGCGAAAAGTTGCTGACAGAAGCACAGCAAATCGCTCGTATCGGCCGCTGGGACATCGATCATGCCAAAGGGATGCGAAAATGGTCGGCTTCTTATTTGGAAATCCTGCAATTGGATCCCGGCGAGGAACCTTCCCGCGAGTTGTTTTTTATCCTTCGTTGTACCGGAAGATGCTGAAATTGCCCGGGAGGGGATATATCCGGCTACTGACTCAAAAAGAGCCCTGGGATGTGCAGCTTCGCCTGCGCTTGCGCAGCGGGGAAATCATCTGGGTTCATATTCGCTTGCAAACGGAATTTGACGAAGCAGGGGAAACCGGCCCGCAGCTTTGGCACTATGCAGGAAATCACGCAGATCAAGCGCGCGGAGGAAAAGCTGGAGCGATACAGTAAGCATCTGGAAGAGATGGTTGCCGACAAAGTGAAAGAGATCTCGGAGTCCCAGATGGCGACGATCTTTGCGCTGGTCAAGCTCGCGGAATCGCGGGACGACGAGACAGGCGCGCATATTGAGCGCACGGCGAGCTTTTGCCGTCTGTTGGCGGAGAAGGCGCGCCAGCATTCGCCGTATCAAGCCGTGATTGATGACGAATATATCGCGACGATCTACCGCGCGAGCCCGCTGCACGACATCGGCAAAGTCGGGCATCTCTGACTTGATTTTGCTCAAACCAGGCAAGCTGACGCCGGAAGAATTCGCGATCATGAAGACGCATGTCGAGATCGGTTACCAAACGCTGATGAACATCGACAAGCGCTATCAAAACAATGCGTTCGTTCAGATGGGGCTGGATATCACGCGCTATCACCATGAAAAGTGGGATGGAAGCGGCTATCTGTTCGAGCTGAAAGGTGAGCAGATTCCGCTCTCCGCGCGGATGATGGCGCTGGCGGATGTTTACGACGCGCTGCGCTCCAAGCGTGTGTATAAACCCGCGTATCCGCATGGTCAGGCGCTTGAGATCATCGAGGAGGGCCGAGGAAAGCACTTTGACCCGGTGCTCGTGGATCTCTTTCTCACGTCGCATCAGGAGTTCGCTGAGCTGTTTGATCGATTGAACTAGGAGATTTGTTCTGTTGCGCCCTTCGGGTGCCGGGGTTATCATTTTCTTGCGCCCTTCGGGCGCTTTTTATATTACGCAAAAAGAACAAGAAATATAAAACAAGCCCGCTGTGCAACCCAGCAGATTACTGCCTCAAGCAGCAAATATAAAAAATAACAAGCCCGCAACAAAACACCTTATATTGCTGCATCAAGCAGCAAATTTAAAAAGAAAGTATAAAAAATAACAAGCCCGCAACGCTCAATGGGGGAAAGAGCGCTGCGGGCTTATGCTGTTGCGTGGCGGCAGTGGAAAGAGGGGGGGATAACTCCCGCCGCGCAGCCATGCGGATTCGCAGGGGGAGGCGCCATGGGAGAGGCGAAGCGCCCTGCGAAGTTGCACGCTTGGGAATTTAGACCGAGAATTCTTGCTGACTACCGCTCAGAAGGCGATTGTTGCCGTCAGATCAACCCTCGTAACGAAGGGCCTCGATCGGGTGTTTGTTCGCCGCTTTGTTGGCGGGATAGAGGCCGAAGATCAGACCGATGGCGGACGAGAACCCGACCGCGAGCAGCACCACACCCAGCGACATGGAGAACGTAATCGTCTTAGCGACGACCGTCACAACCTCCAGAATCAGCCAGGACAGCGCAAGACCCAACAGACAGCCCATCAGGCTGACCATGAGTGCCTCGATGAGGAACTGCATCATAATGCTCTTCTTGCCCGCGCCGATGGCTTTGCGAATGCCGATCTCCTTCGTGCGCTCCGTCACCGAGACGAGCATGATGTTCATGATGCCGATGCCGCCGACCAGAAGCGAAATTGCCGCAATACCACCGAGTAGCAGCGAAAGCGTACCCGTAATCGTGCTCATCGCGTCGGAGATGCTGCTCATGTTCACAAGATTAAATGCGTCTTCATCCTGATGAAAGCGCGTGAGCATGAAGTTGTTGATCTGGCTTTCCGTCTCGTCCGTGATGCCCGAGGGAGAGACAGCCAGCGCGCTCACATACGGCTCGTCCGCCATGCGGGACTCCACCGTAAACGGCGCATAAGCGGAATATCCGCCGAGCATGGAGGCAAAGAGGGACGTGTCCTCTTCCAGTACTCCGACGACAAGGAAGTTTCTCCCGTCGATGGTCAGCTGCTCGCCAACCACATCGACTTTACCAAACAACTCTTGCGCCGTGTTATACGCAAGCACCGTCACATAGGAGGGCGTTGTCGATATCCGTGTTCTTCAGAAAGCGTCCGTACTTCAACGTGAGTCCCTGTATAGTATAATACGCGGGCGTCGTGCCGTACAGAGAGACTGTTGTGTCCGAGTAACCGAACTTTGCGGTGGCGTTCATGCTGCCGGAAGGGGCGGCGTCGCCGACGGCGCTGAGAGACGCGATTTCGTCCAGATCCTCCAGTCGAATGGGGGAACCCTTGTCGTCCTTCACGTTCACGGTGACCATGTCGTTGCCGAGGGCGGTGATCTCGCTCGTGACGGCACCCGTCGCGCCGTTGACGAGGGAAACCAGCACCACGAGCGCCACAACGCCGATGATGATGCCGAGCATGGTTAAAAACGAACGCATCTTATTGGAGGTAATGGCCTCCCAGGCCATTTTGAGCGACTGCAGTATCATGCGCCCACCTCCGTGACCCGACCGTCCATAATACGAATGCGCCGCTGCGCCTGACTCGCGATCTCTTCGTTGTGCGTAATGAGCACGATCGTGTCGCCCGCGCGGTGCAGCTCGCGAAACAGCGCCATGATGTCCTCGCCAGTCTTGCTGTCGAGGTTGCCGGTGGGCTCGTCCGCCAGCAAAATCGCGGGATCGGTCGCCAGCGCGCGCGCGATTGCCACGCGCTGCTGCTGACCGCCGGAGAGCTCCGAGGGTTTATGACTGCTTCGGTCGCTCAACCCTACGCGATCCAATGCGCGCTGTGCTTTTTCTTTTCGCTCGCTCAGGTGAATCCGCTGATAGATCAGCGGCAACTCCACATTGGCAAGCGCGGTCATGCGCGAGAGCAGGTTGAAGTTTTGAAAGATAAAGCCAATCTTCTTGTTGCGGATTTTTGCGAGCTCTTCCTCCGAATACTGCTCGATTGATTGCCCGTCGAGAATATACTCGCCGCTGTCGGCTACGTCGAGACAGCCGATGATGTTCATCAGCGTGCTCTTGCCGCTACCGGATGGGCCGATGATGCTGACAAATTCACCCTCGCGGATCGTCAGGTTCGCGCCGTCCAGCGCGCGCACCTCCTCGCCGCCAATCGAATATACCTTCGTGATATCGGTCATGGTGATGATGGGCTGATTTTGCGAAGACATGACTTAGTCACCACCGTTCGAAGAGCCATCCTGCTGCATGTTCTCCATCCGGTTTGCGCTGTAATTCATACCGGGGAATTTGACCGCGGCAGTCTGGTCGAGATACCAGACCTGATCGCCTGCGACAAGTCCGCTCGTGATCTCCGCATTTGTGCCGTCGGAAAGACCGGTGGTAATGTCCCTGCGTTCCAGCGTGCCGGAAGCGTTTTTCACGTTGACATAGGCACCGGTTGAATCTTCAATGATGAGATCGACCGGAATCAGAGGTACGTTATCTTTCTTCGAGGTGAGGATCACCGCGCTGCCGTTCATGCCTTCCAGAAGGCGCGCGTCATAGCTGAGCGTGACCTCGACCGGATAGGTCGTTATGCTGCCGCTCACGGTGCCGATGCGGGAGATATGGGTGACCGTCGCGGAGAACGTTTCGCCCGGATATGCGTCCAGAGTGACGCTTGCGCTCTGACCAAGTGCGACGGAGTCGATATCCAGCTCATCCGCGTCGATCGAGAGCTTGACCGCGCCGCCGGTGAGCAACACAAATGCGTCCGTCATGCCGTCGCTTTCCGTGGAAGCGGGCAGGTTTGTTCCGTCGCTCACTTTCACCTCGTCGATGAAGCCATCCGTCGGGGCGATGACACGCGGATCTTGAATGTAGGCGAGCAACTGTGCATACAGCGCGGCTTTTTCTTCGCGGCTGGAAAATGCGCTGTTATAGCTCGCGCTGGCGGGGGCATTTTCAAGCGAGAAGAGCTTGGTGTTTGCGTAGACAAAGTCGTTTTCATTCACTCTTACATCGGTGATTTCACCGCCGGCGGCCAGAACCGCAACGGGAGCGTGAATATCCAGCGTGCCTTCGCCAAGCAGCGTTTCTCCGTCAAAAACCTGCGCTGCCGCCTGATAGGGCGTGCCGTTATCCGTCAGGGTAACGAGGTAGCCGGCCGGCGTTTTTTCGTAGAGCATGCCGGTGGCTTTGCCGCCGTCCCAGCGCACGGTCACATCGCTATAGAGCGTAAGCGCCTTGTCGGTGGTGATGGCTATCTGCATCTTCTCGTCGGTGGAGATCAGCGCGAGCGAGCCGTATTGTCCGATGACCGCGAGCACATCGTCGCCCTTTGCCGCAGGCAGATACTTCACGCGGCCGCGGGCGGGGGATTTCACCCGCGTGACGCTGCTGCGGGATGCGATCTGCTGATCGAGTGAAGAGAGCTCAGAGCTGGTGGTCGCGGCGAGATCGCGCAGGGAGTCGACGTCCAGCGTGGCGAGCACGTCGCCCGTCGAGACCGTGTCGCCAACTTTGCCGGACACGCTTTCCACAAGCACGCCGCCCGGCATCTGGAGCGTTTCGCTGTCGGCAGAGGCAAGCCGCCCGCTGCCGGTGATCGTCCGCTCTACGGTGCCGTTTTCTACCGTATAGGCGGTATAGACCGGCTGGGACGCGCGCTTGAGCGCACTGCTGAGAATCAGCATTACAACGACGATGGTGGCAACCACCGCCAGCAAAATCCAGAGCCAAACGCGAGATTTCTTTTTCTTCGGTTGCATGGAGACTGTTCCTTTCCGTCTGCACTCCGTTTTATGTTCGAGTGCGATGGTTGTTTTTTCGCGCTTATCGTAACGAGCGAACGTGAACTGAACAAAAACTGTATTTGAGATATTTTGTCCTTTTTGTGAAACGTGAGTTTCGCTCAATTCGCAAACTTCGTTTAACTCCTATATGGTAGTTCTACGGTGAATTCTGTACCCGCGCTTTCTTCGCTCTTGCAGCGGATATCGCCATTGTGCAGGGCGACGATGCGCCGCGCGATGGAGAGCCCGAGCCCGTTGCCGGAGACGGTATGCGAAGCATCTCCCTGATAAAACTTGTCGAAGATATGCCGCTGCGCCTCCTCGGAGATGCCGTAGCCATCGTCGCGAATGAGAAAGACGACGCCGGTTTCACCTTTTTGCAGACGAATATCGACACAGCCGCCTTCGGGCGTAAATTTCACCGCGTTGTCGATGAGATTGAGCCAAACCTGACTCAGGAGTTCCTCATCGCCTTCGATCGTGACCTCGTCCAGCTCAACGTTGAGGTTGAGCCTGCGTTGCTCCCATTTGTTCTCAAAGAGCAGTACGCAGCGGCGCACCTGTTCTGTGAGGTCAAAGCGGTCGCGATTGGCTAATATGGTCTGCTTTTCCACGCGGGAAAGGTTGAGTACGTTGGTCGCCAACTGGGCGAGACGCGAGGATTCGTGAATGATGATATCGAGATATTCGTTTCTCTGCTCCGGTGTCAAATCGTCGTGCTTCAATTCCTCCGCAAAGCCTTTGATCGAGACGATCGGGGTTTTGAATTCGTGCGAAAAGTGATCGACGAAGTCCGCGCGCAGCATCTCGATGCTGCCGAGTTCCTCCGCCATGCGGTTAAAACTTGTTTCCACTTCGCCAAACGTGCTTGGGCCGGCCAGATGCAGGCGGACGGAAAAATCCCCGCTCGCGAGGCGGTTAGTCGCGTCGATGACCCGGCGCAGAGGCTTGAGCGGAAACCGGCTGATCATAAACGAAACAACGGTGCCGACCAATACGCTGATGATGAGCAGCACAAAGATGGGCAGCATCGGCTCGTGACGCGAAATTTTTGCAATGTTGATGGCGTTGATGCGAATCAGCAGAATGCCGATGACAAAGATAATCATCGACGTGATTATCAAAATCAGAAAAACGACCGCCGAAAACAGCGCGGTTAAGCCAAAACGCTGACGAAGTGTTTTTTTGCTTTCGCACTTCATACCTTCTTCACCGCCTTATAACCCAGCCCGCGCACGGAGACCAGCTCAAACTCCGGATAGGATTCAAATCTCCTGCGCAGGCGATTGATATGCACGTTGACCGTCGTGTCCCCGCTTTCGGACTCCATCCCCCAGATTTCGTCCATGAGCTGGATGCGCGTGAAGATTTTATCCGGGTAGGAGAGCAGCTTGTAGAGCAGATAAAACTCCTTTTGCGGCAGCGTCTGATGGTCGTCCCCCCGCGTGACGGTGAGTGAATCGTAGTCCAGCTCAACGCTCCCGATGGTGAGCTTGCGCTCGCTGACGATGCGGGAGCGCCTCAGCAACGCCTTGATGCGCAGCAGCATCTCCTCGGTATCGACGGGTTTTGTCATATAATCGTCGGTACCCGCGAGGAACCCTTTGCGTTTGTCCGCGGGCAACTGCTTTGCGGTCACCATCAGAACCGGTATCGTGCTTCCCGCGGCGCGCAGTTCGCTTACGAGCGTATAACCATCCATACCGGGCATCATGATGTCCAGCAGAATCAGGTCGACATGGTTGCAGTCCAGAAGCGAGAGGGCTTCCTCGCCGTTGGTTGCGGTCAGCACGGAGTATTCCGCGCGCTCGAGCACGGCTTTCATGAGCTTTCGCGCGTTGGTATCGTCTTCTACGACAAGGATGTGAAACATGGACTCTTCCTCATTCCGGCAGTCGATGGTGGGTGCGCCGTAAAACGGCAAAGACGTCAATACGGGCGTATATTTACGCCCTGATCAATTTCAGTATATGCCGAAAGATGAACCGAAGATAAACTGCCCGAAACAAGAGACGATCAGCCCTGCAAACCTGCGGCCTGACGCTCCATATTCTCAACGACGATATCAAAAATTTCACCCAGAGAGGCGCAGTAGGCGAGGATCTCCCAGGGACGATTGGTGTGGAAATGAATCTTGATCAGCGACTCGTCGCCGACCGCAAGCAGGCTGTCGCCCTCGAAATTCGCGGTGATGTAGTCGAAGATTTCGTCTTCGCTGAGCTGCTCTCCCGCGAGCAGAAGCTGGGTGTCAAATTTGAATTCAAGCATTGGGTGTCTCCTTTGCGTTTGATTCAGGTTTATTTGGTATCTGCTATCTTACCATCATTTACGCGCGGTAGGCAAGTAATGGCGGAGATTGGCGAAAAATAAGCCCGGTTTGTGCGGCCATCGTGCATTTGTCACGGTGAAAACTGAACCTATCGTATAGATTGTAACTATAAAGGATGGTGCAAAATCAAATGGAAAGTAAGCTAATGAAACTCAGACGCTTCAATCTGATCATGGGAGCGTTTCATCTGGTTCAAGGCGTGGCAATGCTGTTTCTTGCGACAAGCGTAATTCAGAAGATCGCGGAATTTCAGCCCACGATTACACAAAACTTTTTGACCTTCAACGTGGCGACAAAGTCGCTGGAACTCACCAGCAAGGCGCTGTTTACCCTCCCGTTTGGCATACTCGTCGCCTCGTTTCTGCTCATCTCCGCACTGGCGCATTTGATCATCTATCTCAGCGGAGAGAAATACCTTGACGGCATCCGCGCAGGAATCAACAAGTTCCGTTGGTTTGAATATGCGCTGAGTTCGTCGATCATGATCGTACTCATCAGCACCCTTTTTGGCATCTACGACATCGCGTCTCTGGTGCTCATCTTCGTGGTGAATGCTTCGATGAACCTCTTCGGGCTCGTCATGGAGCAACTCAACAGCGGCGCAGAGAAGGGGAACGTCAAGTGGGGCCCGTTCGTTTGGGGTTCCATCGCGGGACTTGCGCCGTGGGTTGCGATCCTGCTTTATATGTTCGGTAACGGTAACTTCGACATGGTTCCCTGGTTTGTCTGGGCGATCATCGGTACATACTTTGTGGCGTTCAATACCTTCCCGATCAATATGATCCTGCAATACAAACGCGTTGGCAAATGGTCGGATTACGTTTATGGCGAACGCGGATACATCATTCTCAGCCTCGTTGCGAAGTCGCTGCTGGCCTGGCTCGTGCTCTTTGGCGCGATGCAGCCGTAAAAGTAAAATTTGCAAATTAATACTTGCATTATGCTATACTCCTATTATCACAGGTAATAGGAGTTTTTGTATGAATGATAGTGCCGAAGCAATACAAACAAATCGAAACCTTGATGGTATGACCTTGGAAAAACAAGGTAAAGTTGAAGAAGCTATTATACTTTATGAAGCTAATATTCGTGAGGGATTTGAAGGCAGTCATCCTTACGATAGGTTGGCAGTAATTTATAGTAAGCGAAAGGACTACCTAAACGAGAGAAGAGTACTTGAAAAAGCAATTTATGTTTTTAAAAAGTTAAAACGAGCAGATGTTCCAGTAAAGTTAGCGAGATATGAAACCCGTCTGATGAAACTTAATGAACTTTGAGAGTAATATCCACGCAAGGAGATCATAACTCCATGAAATGGTCCGAGCTTTATTATGATGATTTCTATATCCCGTATGACGAGAAGCAGAAGGCCGTTAGAGGTTATTTTCTGGCTTCGTTAGGCGTAGACTTGAACCATATCCCAGAAGAATTCTTCGAGAGATGTCAGTATTTAGAATTAGGGGAATTGCAATTTGAAGAATATCATAGACAAAAAATCTTTGTTTGCGATATAGTTGGGTCGTGTTCCAAAGATTATGCTGGCGACGCTTGGATTACTGCATTTTTAAAGATCAAGAGAGGTAGTGAGTATATTTTACGAGGTATAGCAACGTCTGGGAAGATATTCTATATACTTAAAAGGAAGCTCCAGAGCATTTCTGCAATTAAGCTTATTCGACAGGATGGCAAGCTGTTCATAGAGCGAAATGGTAACCATCGTGTCACGTTTTATAAAATGATGTACTTTGCACAAATATCTAAAGATGATGTTGACCTTGAAAAGATAAAGAGAAGGTTTTGGCTCTACGCGGATGTTCGAGATGCAAAAACCTATTAGGTCTAATCAAAAACCGCCTCACGGCGGTTTTTTTTGTTGCTCGCTATTTCTTTTCCTTGCTCCGCTTGTCGCGGATGATCGCCATGCGGCTCAGGAATAAGAAATATTACGCCTTCTTTCTTTTTTGAATCAGTGCGTAAACACCCGCAAACAGCCAAACGAACACAAACACCAACCCGTAGAGGATGATCGGAATCCACGTGATTTGGTGAATGTCCGTCCAGCCGACCGGCGTTCCGGTAAAGAGCGTTGCCAGCGCACCGCTGTAGGCGATGGAAACCAGCGTGGCGTAGCTTGCGACGATGCCCGCGATGGCGAGCTTGCTCTTGATGATGCCGAACACCTGGGTCACGATAAACATCATCATAAACCCGAAGAAGAACATCGGCCACATGCCGTTGCCCGCGCAGATGGCGACCACCGCGCCGTGAAAAGCCACAAACACTTCCAGAAACGTCAACCAACCGATCTTGGCGTGCCAGCTGGTGCGCGCAAGCGACATTTGCCCCATGAGCAGGAAGAGGTATAGAAAGCCGAGCAGGTGACCCGCCGTGCCTTCCATCGGATGGAACCAGAAGGTAAAGACCACCGCCCACGCGATGTAGAAGCCGTGTATTTTTTGCGTTGCGGCAACGCCAAGCGGAGGCAGATAGACCTTCTTACCAAAGAAGAGTCCGCGACGGCTGTTGAGCAGGATCAGCATCATCACGAGCATGACGATGACGGAGCCCTGTGAGCTCATCACCGGCGTAAACTGCGCCAATGCGTCATAAAACAGCGTGGTTTGCACCAGATGCAGCACGATAAACACTGCGTTTGCGATCAGGAGCCGGAGATTGTATCGGCTGATCGTACCCGCTTCGGGCCAGGGATCGTTTTTCAGCTTTGCAATCAGCACCCAAACGGTGATCTGGTGCGCAAGATACAGCACCCACATGCTGATGGAGGCCCAGAGTTCGGGATGCGGCAGTTTCCAATAATACCAACTGGCGCCGCTATCCGGCAACAGCTGCGCGCGGAACGGCGCAAGCAACGGCGAAACAAGCCAAGTTGCCGCAACCATGGCAAACGAAAAGAGAAACACAAACCAGAGAGCGGATTTCAAGCTGTAGGCTTTTTTTGATTCCATGTGTTACCTCCGGATATAGACTCGTAAAGAATCGCCTGTGCTCTTATTGATCGGGCAGAAGAAAGGCAAGCATTGCGCTTGCAGCCTGTTCCTGCTGCGCTTCGCGAGAGATCGAGGCGACACCATCGCCTTCCTGTATGCCATAGTTGCCAAACTGTGCGTGGTTGCCGCCCTCTATGCGCAGCACATTGGAAACGCCCGCAAGTTTGCTCTTGTCCAGCATGATATCTTCGCTGCCGTAGATACAGAGCGTGTCGATCGGGCTGTCGTTGACGGGATAGGCACCGAGCTGGATCAGGCCGGAGAGTTTATCCTCGTTGCCCGCAACATAGCTGCTTGCCATCGCGCCGCCGAGCGAATGACCGCCGATGTACCAGCGCGAAACGGTAGGAACCGCGTCGTAGACCTTGTCCGCGGCGTGGATGCCAAACACTGCGAGGCGGAACGGCATTTTGACCAGAACGACGGTCACGCCGCCTTGCCGGATGCGCTCCAGCAGCGGCAGATAGGCCGTCTCCTCCACTTTGCCACCGGGGTAAAAGATCAATCCGGTGCCTGTGTCGGTTCCTGCATCCGGTGTGAGGATCGTGAACTTGCCTTCCTGCCGGATGGACGTGCTATCGAACAGCGAAAGCGCCGTCTCGTCCGCGTGGCGGTAGTCGTTGACGTAGGCAAGGAACGCGAGCGCGAGGAAGACGAGCAGCACAGCCAGCGCGATCAAAAGATAGACGCCCGCCCGTTTGCGGGTGGTTCGTTTTTGTTCCATTCGAATTCTCCTTCCGAAAATCTTAACGATGCAACGCGACACATAAAGCTTTGCATACTACGATTTTATCGGGCAAAACAAACGGAATCAATCCACCCGCGTGACAAACTCACGGGCAGGGGATGCAGCGGTAGGCGAAAATCGTCACCGTCCCCTTGCCGGGGTAGGTCTTGGTCTCGTAGATCTTGGGGAAGGCTTTGATGAGGTCGGTGAGTTTGGTAAACCCGTAGGTCTTGCTGTCAAAATCCGGCATGACGCGCTTGATATAGCCGCCCGCGGAGGAGATGTTGACCCAGCCGTCTGCGTCCTGATAGCGCTCGCTCGCGGTCTTGAGGTGACTGTGGATTGCGGTCAAATCCGCTTTCGGCGCGGCTTTCTCAGGCTTTTTTGCGGGCTTGGACTCTTCCTGCTGGACTGGCTTTGCTTTTTCCACGTCGCCGAGGTTGTGGGTCAGGATGAAGTTGTCGCAGGCATTGCGAAACGACAGCGGCGTTTTCTCCTCGCCAACGCCGAAGACGTAGATACCCGCCTCGCGCAGACGAATGGCGAGCGGGGTATAATCGCTGTCGCTCGAGACAAGCGCAACCGCGTCATACATCTGCGTGTGCAGCAGGTCCATGGCGCCGATAGCGAGCGAGAGATCGGTCGCGTTTTTGCCGGTTGTGTAGGCAAACTGCTGTTCCGGTTTGATGGCGAGGGTTTTCAGCTGTTCTTCCCAGTTCTTCAGCGCGCGGTCTTTCCAGTTGCCGTAGGCGCGCTTGACGACGATCCGCCCGTAGGTAGAAAGCTCCTCCAAAATTAACGAGAGCTTGCTGAGTTGGGCATTGTCCGCGTCGATCAGTACGGCGATATTCTCTAACGATTCTGATTTATCCATAGATTCATTCTCCGTCTCCGCGTTGTCCGCGGCAGCAATCCGTTTGATTCAAAGTCATTATATCACAATGGCGCGTAACAATATCTTATGATTGGCGTATTGCGGATTGCGCGAAAAAAAGCATCCGGAACAGTGTTCCGAATGCTCTTTGCGTTCAGCAAAATTGCCAGGTTAGTTCATCAAAACGTTATACTGCTTCTTGATTACACGAAGGCGCGGGATATCCTGCTCGCTGACCAGAGTGGCTGCAAAGCCGCTGTGGCCCGCTCTGCCGGTTCTGCCGATGCGGTGGACGTAGTATTCCGGTTTGTCCGGCACGTCGTAGTTGATGACGAGGTCGATGTTGTCCACGTCGATGCCGCGCGCTGCTGCGACGTCGGTTGCGACCAGCACGGGGGTTTTACCCGCGCGGAAATCGCGCATGATGCTGTTACGCTGGCTCTGGCTCAGGTCGCCGTGGATGCATGCGCTCGTCAGACCAGCGGCGTTGAGCTTGCCGGTGACGGTCTTGACGCGATGGCGTGTGTTGCAAAAGATCAGCGTCAGGCGCGGCGCGGTCTCCTTCATGAGGAAGTTGACGGTCGTGATCTTACCCGCTTCCGGCGTATGAATGCTCATCTGACGGACAGTCTTGGTGGGTTCGTTGCGCTCGCCAACCACGAGGGTTTCGGGCTTGGTGAGGTAGCTCTGCGCGATGCCGGAGATCTCCTTGCTCATGGTGGCGGAGAAGAGCATCATCTGGCGTTCGTCGGGGATGTTGCCAAGAATCCACTTGATATCCGGCAGGAAGCCGAAGTCGAGCATTTCGTCTGCCTCGTCGAGCACGACAAAGCGAATGTTGTTGAGTTTCAGCGCGTTCTGACCGATGAGGTCTTTCACGCGGCCCGGCGTTCCAACGACGACCTGCGCGCCGCCGCGCAGCGCCTGAATCTGCACATTGGGAGACTGACCGCCGTAGATGGAGACGGTGCGCATCCTTTTGTGCTGGGAGAGCTTTTTAAAGACTGCCGTAGTCTGTAGGGCGAGCTCACGCGTGGGGCAGAGGATCAGCGCCTGGGGTTTGCGATTGTCCGGGTTGATCTTTTCGATGATCGGCACCGCAAACGCCGCGGTTTTACCGGTGCCCGTCTGGGCGATGCCGATGAGGTCGCGTCCGGAAAGCAGTGTTTCGAGGCTGCGCTCCTGAATCGGGGTCGGGGTTTCATAGCCCGCTTCTGCTAATGTTTGCTGCATTTCGGGTGTTAAGAGTTCTGTATAGTTCATTTCCATTTCTTTCTGTTCCGAGATTGCATAAAAATAAGACCATGCCGACAGATGTGGGCATCGTCTTATGAAAAAACTTTTAATTAAAGCTTTTCGCAGATCGTTGTCCTGTCGCGCTGTTCGCTATTGATACGACGGAGCCGGAACGCTCTTTGCCGTATGGCAAGTGTCAAATTTCTTGCCAAGGCGTATCATAAATGCGACAGACAACGGGAGTTCGTACGAAAATCTTGGGTATCGTTTCGAGTCAAATTGTATCCCCTGCACTTCTTCAACGGGGGTGCTGCATCACAATACTTTGCCAGAATAGCACATGTGTTCGCATTTGTAAAGCAAAGTTTGTGTGACGGAGGCATGAGATAAGACGGCGAGGTTAATTTATAAAAAGCAAAGTTTGTGTGACGGAGGCATGAGATAAGACGGCGAGGTTGATTTATAAGAAGCAAAGTTTGTGTGACGGAGGCATGAGATAAGACGGCGAGGTTGATTTATAAGAAGCAAAGTCTGCGTGACGGAGGAAGTGGGAGATAGAGATGGAGAGCGTTTCTAGACGCTTTTCATCAGGAGAATCTGCGTTTCGCGCATCCTGCGTACTTGCTCGATATCTCCCGGATACATGCGATTCGTGAGTTTGACCGCGTAGTCGCTAGCGACGAGTGCGTGCCGCTTGACGTGTGGCGTTGCAGCGATTTGTCCCAGCGTACGGTAAACGAGAACGTAGACGGGGTTTGTCTCTTCCCGTGCGAGGCGGTGCAGCGCAAAGGCGACCTGCCGCGCCTCCTGAAACTTCGCCGTGCCCTCCTGCCAGGCGCGGCTGACGGAAAAGCAGGATTCGATGGTCTCATTGCGCGGCATACCGGCGAGCGCAAGCACGTGCTCTGCAAGCAGCAGGCTGTCGCGGGAAACGTCCTTATGGGATTTGGTTTCATAGACGGAGATCAACGTTTCCTTGAGTTCAGGAACATCGTCTAACCTTTTGATGATCGTAACGCCCTCGAGCTCGTTTGCGTGTTTCAATTTTCTCACCTCGCGATTCGTTTTTGATTGTTGGGGGAATAGAATATTATATCACTTTTTCTGAATCAACGTGTTTCGGATTGTAGATAGCAATACTGGTGCGATTGTAGGGGGGATATCATCCACCCGCAAATCACAGGATAGAACGTACAATAAAACACTCCCACGAGGGGAGCGCATTGCGCTTCGGATCACATTAAATTGAAAGCAGTCGCTGCTTCTTCTAAACAATAAAAACTATTTTTTTATTGATTCTTTCTATCTGCCCAGTCGAAAAGCACAAAAAAACGCCCCTCTTGCGAAAGGCGTTTTGTGCTTCAGATCAATTACTTGCGGAAGCAGTCGCTGCAGTAAACAGGACGGTCGGAACGGGGCTGGAACGGAACTTTGCAGGGCTTGCCGCAGCCTGCGCAGACCGCATCATACATCTGACGGTCGCCGCCGCCACGGGGAGAGCTCTGCTTGCGGGCCGTACGGCAATTCTTGCAGCGCTGGGGCTCATTGGTGAAACCCTTTTCCGCGTAGAATTCCTGCTCGCTGGCGGTGAAGGTGAAGCTTTGTCCGCAATCTTTGCAGACGATGGTCTTGTCGCTGAACATGGAAATACCTCTTTCGTTTTTTGATGGTTTTTGTTCTGGTGTACCCGTTCAATCACATTCATCTTTCGTGAATGGTTGCATCCTTGCTTGGGTTGGCGGCTTGAGGTTTCGGAATAAAACGAAAAAGGATCGTCTGTTTTCGCGAGATCAAGATGCCCTCGACCCTATCAATACGCCCGCTGACTTTCGCCAATGTGCTTTTATCAAAAAACACATGCGCTCAATCATCAAATAACGGATGATCAGCAAACATGTGCGGTCAAAGCAATTATTTTGAATACTCGATGAATATATCACAAAGAATATAACCTGTCAATTATTTCATGCGAACATTCTGATAAAAATGCATATACAATCCATGCTTTTATATGTTTTTACCGCTTTCGGCGAAAAAGAGCGCATATCCGGCTGGATATGCGCTCCTGCTTGGTTTCTTTTACGCCTGTGGGCGATGGATTACATCGCGTTGACGCGCGCTTCAAGCGCCTTGAGCTGTTCTTTGAGCGCTTTGGGCATCTTCTCGCCGTAGTTGGCGTAGTGCTCCTTGATGGACTCGACTTCCGCCAGCCACTCGTCTTTTTCGAGGTGGAAGAGCTCTTCCATCGCCTCGTCGGAGACGTCGAGGCCTTCGAGGTAGAGGTCGCCCTTCTTGGGCAGGTAACCGATGGCGGTCTTTTCCGCGTCCGCTTTGCCGTTGACGCGTTCGACAATCCACTTGAGCACGCGGCTGTTGTCGCCGAAGCCCGGCCAGAGGAACTTGCCGTTTTCGCCCTTGCGGAACCAGTTGACGTAGAAGATCTTCGGCAGCTTGTCTGCGGTGCTCTTCTTGCCGACATCAAGCCAGTGCTGGAGATAATCGCAAACGTTGTAGCCGATGAACGGTAGCATCGCGAACGGATCGCGGCGAACCTGGCCGATCTTGGCGGAGATGGCGGCTGCGGTGATTTCCGAACCCATGATGGAGCCGTCAAAGATGCCGTGCGTCCAGTCAAAGGTCTGGTGAACGAGCGGGATCGTGCGCGGACGGCGACCGCCGATCAGGATGGCGGAAATCGGCACGCCTGCGGGATCTTCCCATTCGGGCGCGATGCAGGGGCACTGCGAAGCGGGCGCGGTGAAGCGGGCGTTCGGGTGCGCTGCGGGTGCTTCCGCAGTGTCGGGCGACCAGTCTTTGCCCTTCCAGTCGATCAGATGCTTCGGCGCCGGGGTGCCGATGCCTTCCCACCACACGTCACCGTCGTCCGTGAGGGCAACGTTCGTGAAGATGGCGTTCTTATCGATGCTGCGCATGGCGTTGAAGTTGCTGCTGTCGGAGGTACCCGGTGCCACGCCGAAGAAGCCGGATTCGGGGTTGATGGCGTAGAGGCGGCCGTCCGCACCGTACTTCATCCAGGCGATGTCGTCGCCAACGGTCTCCACTTTCCAGCCCGGAATGGTCGGAATGAGCATCGCCAGGTTGGTCTTGCCGCAAGCGCTCGGGAACGCGCCGGTGATGTAGGTCTTGTTGCCTTCCGGATCGGTGAGGCCGAGGATGAGCATGTGCTCGGCCAGCCAGCCCTCGTCACGTGCCTGCGCGGACGCGATACGCAGCGCGAAGCACTTTTTGCCCAGCAGCGCGTTTCCGCCGTAGCCGGAGCCGTAGGACCAGATCAGGCGTTCTTCGGGGAAGTGGCTGATGTATTTCTGCTCGATCGGGGCGCAGGGCCAGGACGTGGTGTCCTTTGCGCCGTTTTCCAGCGGCGCACCGACGGAATGCAGGCAGGGGACGAATTCACCGTCGCCCAGCGTTTCCAGAACCTTGGTGCCCATGCGGGTCATGATGCGCATGTTGGCAACAACGTAGGGGCTATCGGTAATTTCTACGCCGATCTTGGAGATGGGCGAGCCGATGGGACCCATCGAAAACGGAATGATGTACATCGTGCGGCCATGCATACAGCCCTTGTAGAGCGCGGACATGGTCTTCTTCAGTTCGACCGGATCAATCCAGTTGTTGGTGGGGCCGGCGTCTTCTTTCTTCTTGCTGGCGATGAAAGTTCTGTTTTCTACGCGGGCAACGTCCGAAGGATCGCTGCGGAACAGGTAGCAGCCGGGGCGCTTCTCCGGGTTAAGCGGGGTGGCCATGCCGCTGGCTACCATCTCGGTGAAGAGACGATCGTTCTCTTCCTGAGAACCGTCGCACCAGTAAACCTGGTCGGGTTCGCACATGTCCTGACATTCTTTGACCCATGCGAGTAATTTTTTGTTGCTTGTCATCATTGTTTCGGCACCTTTCTCCTGTTGGTATGGTTTTATGGTAAACTTATTTTTCTAATTAAACCTCATACATACGCGTGTGGATAACCGGGAAGCGGCAATCCAATCTGTTTGGGAACAAGTCTGGTCCAGAACCTTGGCAAAAATGCGCATAATTGACGGATTCACTGTGAGAAATTGCAAAATGCTGGCTGGCGCAAGAATCGTTTCGGCGATGGCGGCGGCTGACTTTGCTAAACGCAAGGCAATCACCCGTTACTCGCGCAGGTTTTTTATGGAAAACAGCGTGATTTTCTCATATCTTGCGCAATCTTCACCAAATATATGATACACCGATTTATCAAGCATGGCAAACGTTTCGTCAAAATTTTCAGAGGAATATTTGCATCTTGCAACTCCAAACAGAGCATGCAGGAAATAATGCAATGGATCCTGCAATTTAACAGGCATAAAAATGCAAAAACGGCTCAAATCTACACTTTTCGCGTGAATTGCGCCGGATTTCCGTCATTTATGTATGTGTAAATGATCTAAAGCAAAGAGATGGGGCTACGGCGTGCATCGCGGGCAACCTGCGCGAAGCAAACGATTCTCCAGGCACAAACAAAACCAGCCCCGGATGACAGGGGCTGATGAAGACCGGCAGAAAAGGGCATGAGAGAGGAAACCCAGGAAGTTATTCTATTTCAATTTATCTCTTGCGCGGGTGTTTTCGGTTTCGGCTGAACGATCGGTTGAGATAGAGAAACAACTCCAGCTTTGCCAACAGTCGAGTCACGGGTCCACAAACCACTTCGGGTCCTCGTAGTAGAGGTAAGCATCCTTTTTTCCGATGCGGCAGGTATAGCGGATGCCGCTGCCGCCGGCCTTGAGGCTCGCCGCGCGCCGCACGTCCGAAATAGACGTGATTTCAAACTTTCGCCCGTCCTCCCAGAGGATGCGCTGCGGATGCATCACGCCCGATTCGTCGGTCGTCAATTCCACCGCGACATAGACTTTCATGAAACAATCCCTCCCGTTGCGCAGAAGCGCATAGTATAAAGATAGAAGTTTTTGTTTTACCGCCCGCCGATCACGCTGTCCATCGTCGCGTTTTGCAGGTAGCCGACCGGATGCACCGTGTGGTCGACCTTTGGCGCCATGAGGCCGATCTCGCGATCCTTTAAAAACAGCGCGCGACCGATAGCGCGGTAGCCAAAGCGCCTGCGGATACCGTCCACGGCGACCTCCGCCGCCTCCGCCTTTCGGCGCGGGGCCTCGTCGTCAAAGAGCGAAAGCTGCTCGGGGCTGTCCATGCCGATGAGGTCGGAGCAGGAGACCGTCAGCGAGCGAATCGGCGTTTGCCACGTGTAGTTTTCGCGAAAGAGCTGCATGCAGGCGCGCGAGATTTCAATGGTGATATTGGTGGGCCGCTCCAGCTTCGTCTGGCGAATGAAGCAGGAAAGCCCCGTGTCCCGCACGCTCAGGTGCGCGGTTCTGGCGCGCATGCCGTGCTCTCTTAGGCGCATGGCGACGCTCTCGGCGAGCATCGAGATGGTCAGGTACACATCCTCGTCGTTGACGAGATCGCGCGGCGTGGTCAGCCCGTTTCCGACGGATTTAACCGTTTGCTGATCGATCGTGTGCATGACTGGCGCTACGTCCAGCCCGTTGGCAAACGCGTGCAGCATGGTGCCGCATTTTCCAAACTGCGCGCGCAGAAACGCCTCCGGTGTGGTCGCAAGATCGCCGATCGTGACGATGCCGTATTTGAGCAGCTTTGCCTCCGTGGCCCTGCCGACATAGAGCAGTTCCCGCGCGGGCAGCGGCCAGGCGACGCTTTGATAGTTTTCCGGCGAGACCAGCGTGACCGCGTCCGGCTTCTTGATGTCCGAACCCAGCTTGGCAAACACCTTGTTGTCTGCAACGCCGATGGAGACCGTGATGCCAAGTTCGCTTTTGATGCGATCCCGAATGACGTTTGCGAGGCGGTATGCGTCCGCCATATCGGTTGTGGAGGCGGTGACGTCCACCCAGTTTTCGTCGAGCCCGAAGGCCTCCACCTGGTCGGAATATTCGCCGTAGAGCTCGCGCCCCAACGCGGAAAATTTGTGATACGAGTCAAAGTCCGGCTTGACGGTCACCAGCAACGGGCATTTTTGCTTCGCCTGCCAGATCGCCTCGCCCGTCTTGACGCCGAATTTCTTCGCCAACT
Source organism: Christensenellaceae bacterium (assembly GCA_963665375.2). Lineage (GTDB taxonomy): Bacteria > Bacillota > Clostridia > Christensenellales > CAG-138 > UBA7703. Next base: position 957,520 of record CAXXUL010000003.1, on the reverse strand, counting down.
CGTTTTTGGCGAGTATGATGCCGTGCCGCGCCTCGGGGTTGCCCGCCACCGCGACGGGATGCGGCCTGAGCGCGGGGTCGAGAAAGCACGCCACCGAGGCATAGAAACTGTTGAAATCCGCGTGGAGAATTCTGCGTCCCATAGGCGCTCCCTTTCCGCCGCCCTGCCGCGCAGAGGGCTATCACTCGAAAGCGAACTAATGTTCGTATCTATAGTATAGCGCATCTGCGGGGGATGTCAAGCGCGATTTCGGCGCGCGCCGAAGCAAACGCGCGGCAATTGAGCGCCGAACTTTCACGGCAACGGTCGATTTTATGCATTGTAGTATGTTATACTGAGACATCATATGCAACGGCAGCGCATCTTTTCCGCGGGGATATGGAGCGAATCCCGACTAGGTGCGCACAGAATAAAAACAAACGATTTGAAAGGAACAAACCGGCATGAACAGCAGGGATCAGATTGCAGATTCACTCAAGTGGAGATTGGAAGACATCTATGCCACCGAGGCGCTTTGGGAGGCGGACTATTCTGCGGCGCAGGCGCTGGTCGCGGATTTTCCGGCGCACGCGGGCAAGCTTTCCAAGAGCGCAGACGCGCTGTACGCCGCGCTTTGCGACGACAGCAGCATCTGGCAGCTGGTGGAGCGGGTCTATACCTATACCCATCTGCATAAGGACGAGGACAACGGCAGCGCAAAGTATCAGGGCATGACAGACCGCGCGATGCAGCTCTATGTCTCCGCGCAGGCGGCGTCCTCCTTCCTTGATCCGGAGATTTTGACGATTCCCGAAGCGACCCTGCTTTCCTGGGCTTCCGAGGAGCGCTTTGCGCGCTTCCGCTTCCGCATTGCGGACGTAGACCGCCGCCGCGCGCACACGCTCTCCACCGAAGAAGAGAGATTGCTTGCGATGGCGCAGGAGCCGCTCTCCGGCGCGGACAATATCTTCACTATGCTGACCGATGTCGATCTCGATTACGGCACCGTGGTCAACGAAAGCGGAGAGACGGTCAAACTCACCCACGGCAGCTATAATATGTTCATCGTCAGCCCCGACCGCCGCGTGCGCAAGGATGCGTACGAAACGTTTTATAAAGCCTATCGCGGCATGAAGAACACCCTCAACGCCACCTACTCCACCTCCGTCAAGGGAGACGTGTTCCAAGCGCGGGCGCACAAGTTTGAAGGCGCGCTGGAAGCCGCGCTGCATGGCAACGGTGTCCCCGTCGCGGTGTATGAGCAGCTCATCGAGGCCGTGCATGAGATGCTGCCGGTGCTGAAAAAATACCTCAGCATCCGCAAGCGCGTGATGAAGGTCGATCAGCTGGAGATGTACGATCTGTATGTACCCATCACGCCGGACGTCGACGACGACATGCCGTATGAGGGCGCAAAGGCGCTCGTCAAGGAGGCACTCAAGCCCCTCGGCGCGGAGTACCAGACCCTGCTCGATCAGGCGTATACCGAAGGCTGGATCGACGTGTACGAAACGCCGGGCAAGACCAGCGGCGCTTTTTGCGCGGAGACCTACGGTGTGCATCCCTATGTGCTGCTAAACTTCCAGGGCAAGACGGACGATGCGTTTACGCTGGGCCACGAGCTGGGCCACGCGATGCACTCGCACTATTCCGCCGAAGCGCAGCCGTTTGAAACCGCGCATTACCGCATCCTCGCGGCGGAGGTTGCCTCCACCGTCAACGAAACGCTGATGACGCACCACCTGCTCAAGGGCGAGACGGATCGCGTCAAGCGCGCCTACTATATCACGCAGTTCCTCGAATCCTTCCGCACGACGTGCTTTAGGCAGACGATGTTCGCCGAGTTTGAGCTGAAAGCCCATCGCATGGCGGAGAGCGGCGAGCCGCTGACGGTAGACAGTCTGTCGGAAATGTACCGCGCGCTCAACGAGCTGTATTACGACGGCGCGCATGTGGATGACAACATCGCGCTGGAGTGGATGCGCATTCCGCATTTCTACAACGCGTTTTACGTCTATCAGTACGCGACCGGCCTCTGCTCCGCGGTCAAGCTCGCGGACGACATCCTCCACGGCGGCGCGGTGGAGCGCTACATCAACTTCCTCAAGAGCGGTGGTAGCGATTACCCGATCGAGGAACTGAAGGCAGCCGGTGTGGATCTGACGAAAAAAGAGAGTATTTTGGCTTCTCTGCGCGTATTTGCGGAATATGTGGACGAGCTGGACGCATTGATGCAATAATATCGATACAGATAGAAAATAAGGAGTGTCTTACTATGGAGACGAAGGAATATAACGAGCAGGAAGCGAAAGCCTATATCCTGAACTGCTTCCGCGAGCAGGGTGACTTTGCCGAGATTACGGACGAGAAAACTCTGGACGAGATGGTCACCGCCGTGATGGCGTATGACGCGGCGTTTATGAAATCGAGCGGCGCGGACGAGGGCGAGGTCTACGATGACGACGCGGCATTTGACTATATGCACGAGAAGATGAGCGCGCAGTTTGCGGATCTCAAGATGTACATGCTCCGCCTCGTCGAGGATTACATGGACTACAACGAGCGCTATCTGGATAGCCTCGGCCTCATCGACTGGGAGTAAATATGCTTTGGCGACGAAGTCGGAACCTGCATGACGGGTTCCGGCTTTGTTTCTACCATCATTGATTTTTGGTTTGTATCAACGATTCATGAAAGAAAGAGGACGCATGGAGTGAGTGACTTGAAACGATACAGCGATCAAACCTTCGAAGAAATCAAGCATATCAGTGAGAACGGCGAAGAATATTGGTTCGCGCGTGATTTGCAGACGGTTTTGGATTACACAGAGTGGCGCAATTTTGAAAACGTTATAGAAAAAGCAAAAGAGGCTTGCAAAAACAGCAAGAACGTGGTTGCGAACCATTTTGTTGACGTCAACAAAATGGTTACGCTTGGATCGGGAGCAGACCGTGAGATCGATGATTTAAAACTATCCAGATACGCTTGCTATTTGATTGTAATAAACGGTGATCCGCGTAAGGAAGTAATCGCCGTCGGACAAACCTACTTTGCGGTAAAAACACGCCAGCAAGAGTTGATTGATCACTATGACCAACTGAGCGAAGATCAAAAGCGGTTAGCAATTCGCAATGAAATGATCGCTCATAACAAGTCACTTGCGGAAGCAGCGAAAGAAGCGGGAGTTGAAACTGCTCAGGAGTATGCGATCTTTCAAAACAAGGGATATCAAGGACTCTATGGCGGCTTGGGCGCAAAGGAGATACAAGAGCGCAAAAAACTAACAAAAAGTCAAAAAATCCTGGATCATATGGGAAGTACGGAGCTAGCTGCCAATCTATTCCGCGCAACTCAGACGGACGAAAAATTACGCCGGGAAAAAATCAAAGGAAAGACAAAGGCTAACGAAACGCATTATGAAGTTGGACGTAAGGTGCGTCAAACGATTCGTGAACTTGGAGGGACGATGCCGGAGAATTTGCCAACCCCGAAAAAGAGTATCCAGCAGATTGAGCAGGAACAGGAAACTAACCATCTGTTGAAAGAGTAAAACCCGATTACCTGGTTGCTTACTATTGTTCAAAGAGAAAAACGTGCAAAATCGTGCGAATGTGCCGAGATTGCTCGTTTTTTTGCTTTTCCCGTTGAGGGACGAGTCGCTTCATGTTAGAATAAACGTAACTAAAAAAAATAAATGCGCCATGATATATTTTTTTCGATAGGATTTCAAAGAAAAAACTGGTATAAACTAAATAAAAGCGAACAAACGCCAAAAAATTAATATCGATAAAATAATACCGATTGTCTTTTCTTTTGCGCAGAAGCGCAGTATAATAGGCGAAGTAATTTTAAAATGAACCTATCCAATAAAGGATAACCCTGTAGCAGCATCGGAAAGGAGACCCTAATGTACCGAATCGTAACAAAGCGCGCGCTGCATGAAACGGTCACGCTCATGGAGGTGGAGGCGCCCTATATCGCGAAGAAAGCGAAGCCGGGGCAGTTCATCATCTTTCGCGTGGATGAAGAAGGAGAGCGTGTTCCGCTGACCGTCGCGGGGACCGACCCTGTGCGCGGCACCGTCACCATCATCTACCAGAAGGTCGGCTATAGCACCAAGCGGCTGGATTGCCTCAACGAAGGGGACTATATCCTCGACTTCGTCGGCCCGCTGGGCGTCGCGAGCCATCTGGACGGCATGAAGAAAGTCGCGGTGGTCGGCGGCGGCCTCGGCGTTGCCATCGCGTATCCGCAGGCGAAAGCGCTGCATGATATGGGAGCGGAGGTAGACGTTATCGTAGGTTTCCGCAACACCGACCTCATGATCCTGATGGACGAGCTCAAGGACGCGAGCACCAACCTCTATGTCATGACGGACGACGGATCAAACGGGCATAAGGGCTTTGTGACCACCGCGCTGGAAGAGCAGCTCAAGGCGGGCAAAGAATATGACCACGTGATCGCAATCGGCCCGCTGGTCATGATGCGCGCGGTCGTCAACATCACAAAGCCGCGCAATATTCCGACCGTGATCTCGATGAACCCCATCATGGTGGACGGCACGGGCATGTGCGGCAGCTGCCGCGTCACCGTCGGCGGCGAGATGAAGTTTGCTTGTGTGGACGGCCCCGATTTCGACGGCTTCCAGGTGGATTGGGATGAGGCGATCGCCCGCGGCAGAATGTACCGCAAGGAGGAGGCCGAGAGCATGGAGCGCAAAGCCTGCAACCTCTTGAATGTAGATCTGCAAACCAAGCGGGGAGGAAACTGAACCATGCCGAATATGAGACTGACCAAACTGCCCGCGCGCGAGCAGGATCCAAACGTTCGCAACTGCAACTTTGAAGAAGTGTCGCAGGGTTACGACGAGGCGATGGCGATCGACGAAGCCAAGCGCTGCCTCAACTGCAAGCATAAGCCCTGCGTTGCGGGTTGCCCCGTCAACGTTCGCATTCCGGAGTTCATCCAGCTTGTGACGGAAGGCAAGTTTCTGGAAGCCAACGAGGTTATCCGTTCCACCAACGCGCTGCCCGCCGTCTGCGGCAGAGTCTGCCCGCAGGAGACCCAGTGCGAGGAGAAGTGCGTGCGCGGCATTAAGGGCGAACCCGTCGGCATCGGTCGATTGGAGCGTTTTGTGGCGGATTACGCCATGGCGCACGGCGCAGAGCATCCCGTTCCGCTGCCGGACAACGGAAAAAAGGTTGCCATCGTCGGCGGTGGCCCCGCCGGATTGACCTGCGCGGGAGACCTCCGCAAGCTTGGATATGAAGTAACGATTTTCGAAGCGCTCCATACCCCGGGCGGCGTGCTCGTCTACGGCATTCCTGAATTCCGCCTGCCCAAGCAACTGGTGCGGGACGAGATTCGCATTCTGGAGGATTTGGGCGTCAAGATCGAGACCAACATGGTCGTCGGCCGCAGCATCACGCTCGACGAGTTGCTGGGTGAAGAAGGCTACAGCGCGGTCTTCGTCGGCAGCGGCGCGGGGCTGCCGCGTTTCCAGTGCATACCGGGTGAAAACCTCAACGGCGTGTATTCGGCAAACGAGTTTTTAACGCGCATCAACCTGATGAAGGCGTATAACTTTCCTGAAACGGACACTCCCATTCAGGTCGGCAAAAACGCGGCGGTCGTCGGCGGCGGAAACGTCGCGATGGACGCGGCGAGAAGCGCAAAGCGCCTTGGGGCAGAGAACGTCTACATCGTTTATCGCCGCGGCGAAGCGGAAATGCCCGCCCGTGTGGAAGAAGTGCATCACGCCAAGGAAGAGGGCATCATCTTCAAGATGCTGACCAATCCCACCGAGATTCTCGGTGACGAGAACGGTCATGTCAAGGGCATGACCTGCGTGACCATGGAGCTCGGCGAACCGGACTCCTCCGGACGCAGACGTCCCGTCGTCAAGGCTGGCAGCGAGCATACGATCGATGTGGACACCGTGGTCATCGCCATCGGCAACAGCCCGAACCCGTTGATCAAGAACACCACGCCGGGCCTCAAAACCGAAAAGTGGGGCGGCATCATCGTGGACGAAGCCACGGGCAAGACCAGCCGCGATCACGTCTACGCGGGCGGCGACACGGTCACGGGCGCCGCGACGGTCATCCTCGCGATGGGTGCGGGCAAGACCGCGGCAAAAGCGATTCACGAGGAACTGAGTAAGTAACAAACTTCTTTTTATAAAAGAAGCAAAAGAATTCTCCTTTGATGTACAATAAACTGTATATCAGAGGAGTTTTTCTTATTTTAGGTGTTTATGAAGATTCGTATTCCGGAAAACCTTCTGCCGCTGGCGGAAGCGTTTCAAAAAGAAAATATCGAAGCGTATGTCGTTGGCGGCTTGGTGCGAAACGCGCTACTAAACCTGCCGCCGTCGGATATCGACGTTTGTTCGCGGTTGACTCCGCAGGAGATCTTGGAGGTTATGCCGCGCTACGGCATCCGCGTGATCGAAAAAGCCGCCGAGATGGGTACCGTGGAGTTGCACTTTGGTGGCGTGATCGTGGAGCACACCACCTTCCGGCGGGAGGCGTATGCGGATGGCGGCGAGCACCGCCCGAACATGGTCGCGTTCGGCGAGAGTCTGACGCAGGACGCTTGGCGGCGGGACTTCTCCGTCAACGCGCTGTATGCAAACCTCGCGACAGGCGAAGTCAGCGATCCCACGGGCGGCATTCCCGATCTGGAACAGCGCATCATCCGCACGACCAGCGCCGACCCGGACGACATCATGCGCTCCGACGCGCTGCGCGTGTTGCGATTGGTGCGCTTTGCCTGCGAGCTTGGGTTTGCGATTGAAGAAAACACTTGGCAGGCTGCGAAGCGAAACGCGCCGAAGCTAAATGACATCGCGGCAGAGCGCAGGCGGCAGGAATTTGTGAAGATACTGCTCACCGACGCGCGTTATCCCGATCTCGGTCGGGACGCGTTGCGCTCGCCTCTGCGCGGGTTGAGACTGCTGGACGAGCTGGATGTTTGGGACGATCTCGTGCCGGAGTTCAATCTTGCGCGCGGCATGGCGCAGCGGCCGGATCACCATCGATACGACGTGCTGGAGCATAGCTTCCGCGTTGCGGCGGCGGCTCCTGCGACGGAGAAACTGCGCCTCGCGGGGCTGCTGCACGACGTAGGCAAACCCGACTGCAAGCGCGAAACGGGCGTGCAGTATGCGCACGATCAATACGGCGAACGCATCAGCAAGCGCGTTTTGAGTGACCTACGCTTCCCGACGCGGACCATCACCGAGGTGAGCCAGCTCGTCGAAGGGCATATGTACGATATCCAGCACACGGCAAAGACGGACACCCTGCGCGTGAAATTCGCCACCTGGGGCAGGGAACGCACGATGGAGCAGATTCTCCTGCGGGAAGCGGATATCCGCGGCTGCGGGTACGATGTGGACTATGTGGCGGAGGATTGGCGCGCGCTGTATGAAACTATGCTCCACGACGGCACGCCGTTTTCCGAGCGCGAGCTTGCGATTTCGGGTCAGCAGCTGATGGAAACATCGGGTCTGCCCGAAGGCAAAGTCCTCGGAGAATTGAAAAAGCAGCTCTTTCTCCACTGCGTGAAGTACCCGCAGGATAATAACCTCGCTCGTTTAACACAACTTGCAAGAAAACGATAACAGAAGAAATTCTTTTGTTTTTTTTCTTTCAAGAAAAGAAAAATCGTTCTTTTCCCTTTAATTGACATTTTCGGGCGGTTACCCGATAATGTATGAAGTAAATTTGGAGGCAAACGGCAATGGAAGAGGTAAAACGCCCAAAGAACTTCATTGAGGAGTTCATCGAAGAGGATATGCGCACGAAAGAGCCGCGCGTGCAGACCCGGTTTCCGCCCGAACCGAACGGTTACCTGCACATCGGCCACGCGAAAGCCCTCGCCATCGATTTTGGCATGGCGGAGCGCTTCGGCGGCATCTGCAACTTGCGCTTTGACGACACGAACCCCGCCAAGGAGGACGTGGAATACGTCGACGCAATTCAGGCGGATATCCAGTGGCTTGGGTTCCGCTGGAACGAAGTCCTGTTTGGTTCCTCTTACTTCGACCAGTGCTACGACCTCGCCGTGAAGCTCATCAAAAAAGGCGTCGCCTTTGTAGACGAGCTTTCGAAGGACGAGATGCGCGCCTATCGCGGCACGCTGACGCAGCCGGGTAAAAACAGCCCGTACCGCGACCGTCCCGTTGCGGAAAACCTCGATTTGTTCGAGCGCATGCGCGCGGGCGAGTTTGAGGACGGAAGCCTGACTCTCCGCGCGAAGATCGATATGGCATCGCCAAACATCAACATGCGCGATCCCGCGCTGTACCGCATCAAGCACGTGAGCCATCATCAGACGGGCGACAAGTGGTGCATCTATCCGATGTACGACTTTGCGCACCCGATTCAGGACGCCATCGAGGGCGTGACGCACTCGCTCTGTTCGCTGGAATACGAGGCACACCGCCCGCTGTACGACTGGGTCATCGACCAGTGCGAGTTTAACCCCAAGCCGCGCCAGATTGAGTTTGCGCGGTTGAACATGACCGACACTATCATGAGCAAGCGGTACCTTCGCCGCCTCGTGGAGGAAGGGTTCGTTTCCGGTTGGGACGATCCACGGATGCCGACGCTCTGCGGCATGCGCCGCCGCGGCTATACTGCGCCCGCCATTCGCGATTTCCTCGACCGCATCGGCGTTGCCAAGGCGGATAGTGTCGTGGACGCAGCGATGTTGGAACATTGCGTGCGCGAAGACCTCAACGACAACGCCGCGCGCCGTATGGCGGTGCTCAACCCCGTGCTCGTGGAGATCGACAACTGGGATGAAGGCAAGGTCGAGGAGATCGAGCTGGAGAACCACCCGAACCATCCCGAACTGGGCACGCGCAAGGTGAAGCTTGGCAAGCGCGTCTATATCGAGCGCGAAGATTTTGCCGAGGTGCCGCCGAGCAAGTTCTTCCGTTTAAAGCCGGAAGGCGAGGTGCGCCTCAAGGGCGCGTATATCATCAAATGCGTGCGTTGGGAAAAGGACGAATCGGGCAACATCACCAAGATCGTCTGCACCTATGATCCCGCGAGCCACAGCGGCGAGGAATCCCGCAAGGTGAAGGGCACGCTGCACTGGGTCAATGCGGACGATGCGGTCGCGGCCGAATTCAGGCTCTACGACACGCTGATGAAGAGCGAGGAAGCAGCAGCCGACGACGCGGAGGAAGAGGAAGGCGCGGTGGAGAAGGACTTCATCGACAAGCTCAACCCCGACTCGCTTGTAACGATGAAAGGCTTTGTCGAGCGCGCGCTGAAGGATGCTCCGGCAGGCGAGCACTATCAGTTCCTGCGCGAAGGGTATTTCTGCGCGGATCTGACGACAACGCCCGAAGCCCCGGTCTTCAACCGCACGGTTGGACTCAAAGACAGTTACAAAGCATAATTCTTTTCTTAAAAGAAAAGAATCAAAAGAACTTTTTACGATATGTTCCCTTCGGGGAATAAAGGAGTAACCCAACATGGTTCGAACCCGATTTGCCCCGTCGCCGACGGGCTATATGCATCTGGGCAATCTGCGCAGCGCGCTGTATACCTATCTTTACGCGAAGAAACACAACGGCACGTTCATCCTCCGCATCGAGGACACCGACCAGAGCCGCTATGTCGAGGGCGCGGTGGACGTGATCTACAACACCCTTCGCGATATCGGCATGCAGTGGGATGAAGGCCCGGATGTCGGCGGCGCGTATGGCCCGTATGTCCAGAGCGAGCGCAAGAGCATGTATCTGCCGTATGCCGAGCAGCTCGTGAAAGCCGGCAAGGCGTACTACTGCTTCTGCACGAATGAGGAGCTTGACGAGCGCCGCGAGAAGGCTTCCGCAAAGGGCGAAGTCTGGAAATATGACAAACACTGTCTCCATCTCTCGCCGGACGAGGTGCAAAAGCGCGTCGCGGCGGGCGAACCCTACGTGATTCGCCAGAATGTGCCGCTCACGGGCGAGGCCTCGTTTGACGACGTGCTCTACGGCCATATCTCCGTGGACTGCGCGGAACTGGACGATATGGTGCTCATCAAGGCGGACGGCATGCCGACGTATAACTTTGCCAATGTCATCGACGACCACACGATGGCGATTACCCACGTGATGCGCGGCAACGAATACCTCGCGAGCACGCCGAAATACAATCTCTTATATGAAGCATTCGGCTGGGAGAAGCCTGTCTATATCCACATGACGCCGATCATGCGCGACGCGACCCACAAGCTCAGCAAGCGCGACGGCGACGCTTACTTTGAGGACTATCTGAAAAAAGGCTACCTCAAGGAAGCGATCGTCAACTATGTTTCGCTGCTCGGCTGGAATCCCGGCGACGAAAGGGAGTTTTTCACGCTGGACGAGCTCAAGGAAGCGTTTGACGTGACGGGCATGTCCAAGTCTCCCGCGATTTTCGACGTGAACAAGCTCACGTGGATGAATGCGGAGTATGTGCGAAAGCTAACACCTGCGGCGTTCACGCGCCATGCGCTACCGTATTACGAGCAGGCGGGCGTTGCGGAAATGGATCACGACATCCTCTGTCGCATCCTCCAGCCGCGGACGGAGATCTTTTCGCAGATTCCCGAGGTGGTGGATTTTCTCGCCAGCCAGCCGGAGTATGACACGGAGCTTTTCACCAACAAGAAGAGCAAGACGGATTCCATCGTGTCTGCCGAGGTGCTGGATTTTGTGATCCCCGCGCTCACGGCGCTGCCGGAATGGACGGAAGCCGCGCTGCATGAAACGCTGCTAGGCATGGTGGAGGCGCGCGGCATGAAGAACGGTACGCTGCTCTGGCCGGTGCGCATCGCGCTGGCAGGTAAGCAGGTCACGCCCGGCGGAGCCATCGAAATCGCGGCTCTCTTAGGCCGCGAAGAATCTTTACGAAGACTGAACTTCGGAAGAAGCAAGCTCTAATTTCTTTCTTTTGTAAAGAAAGAAACACAGAAATTATCGCATAAGTTCTTTTGCTTACTTTTCTTTCAAGAAAAGTAAGAGAAAAGAAAAGGAGAATCTTTTATGAAACTTGGAGTGATTGGCCTGCCGAATGTCGGCAAGAGCACGCTCTTTAACGCAATCACACAGGCGGGCGCGCAGGCCGCGAACTACCCGTTTTGCACCATCGAGCCGAATGTCGGCGTTGTGGCAGTGCCGGATGAGCGGCTGGACGTGCTGGCTAAGATGTACAACCCCGAAAAATACACGCCCACGACGATCGAGTTTGTCGATATCGCGGGTTTGGTGCGCGGCGCAAGCCGCGGCGAGGGCCTCGGCAACAAGTTCCTCTCGCATATCCGCGAGGTGGACGCCGTGGTGCACGTCGTGCGCTGCTTTGAGGACGAGAACATCGTGCATGTCGATGGCTCTGTCAATCCCGCGCGGGACGTGGAGACGATTTCATTAGAGCTGATCTTCGCGGACATGGAGACGGTGGAAAAACGCCTCGACCGCGCGCGCAAGCAGCTCAAGGCAGGGGATAAAAAGACGATTGCGGAGGTTGCGCTGCTGGAGCGCATCCAACCCGCGCTGGAGAGCGGCAAGCCCGCGCGCAGCCTCGACCTCACGGACGAGGAAGCGGAGCTCATGCGCGGATTCTTCCTGCTGACCAGCAAACCCATCATCTATGTCGCCAACGTCAGCGAGGACGAGGTCGGCACGGAGCCGAACGCGCACGTTAAGGCGCTGTATGAAATTGCGAAAGCCGAAAAGGCGGAGGCGCTGACCATCTGCTGCAAGCTTGAGGAAGAGGTTGCCCAGCTCGATCCCGCCGAAAAGGGCGCGTTCTTAGCCGAACTCGGCATCAAGGAATCGGGTCTCGACCAACTCGTCAAGGCGTGTTATCGTTTGCTAGGCCTCATCAGCTATCTTACCGCAGGTCCGAAGGAAGTCCGTGCATGGACGATCATCCGCGGCACGAAAGCGCCGCAGGCCGCGGGAAAGATTCATACCGACTTTGAACGCGGCTTTATCCGCGCGGAGATCGTGCCGTTTACCACGCTGCAGGAACTCGGCTCCATGGCGGCCTGCAAGGAAAAGGGCCTGATCCGCAGCGAGGGCAAGGATTACGTCATGCAGGACGGCGACGTAACGCTGTTCCGTATCAACGTATAAGCATCATAAAAAAACGCTGTTGCGTTTGATCGTACCGCTGGTCGGTGCGGAAACAGGAAGCCTGATGATCGGGCTTCTTTTTCGTTTTGGTTTTGACATCCGGCAATCCCCGCCGGGGGCTTGATCTTGTTTGAAACCAAGGAACGCTGTATAATAGGGTCAATTTCATGTCAAAATGAATACTGCGAACACTTTTAGATAAGGATGTAGGGAATGGGACTCGGACAAAAAATCAAAGGCAAATACATTCAATTATTCGCGTATGCTTATTTGTGCATTCCTGTATTGCAGTTTCTGCTGGGTTGGGTTCGCCCGATCGTATCGATTCCGGTCGCGATTGCCATCGTCTACAGCTTGATTCGCACCGTATTCAAGACCTCCACGCTTCAAAGCGGCATATTTGCAGACAAGCGCAAGCTCATCATCATATTTGCAATCCTTTTTGTCTGGGTTGTTTCATCTGGCATCGGCGGGCTCGTCTGGCAAAACCGCTGGGATCATATGTACCGCAACGCGATCTTCCGGGATTTGGTTGCGTATGATTGGCCGGTGGTCAATCTCGCGGGCGATGCGCCGCGGGGACTGTGCTACTATATCGGGTTCTGGCTGCCCAGCGCGGCGATCGGGAAACTCTTCGGCTATCAAATCGGCTATCTCTTCCAGATCGTCTGGGCGCTCATCGGCGTCGTGCTGGCGTTTCTGCTGATCTGCGAGTACCTCGGCAAAGTCAACTATAAGACGCTGCTGCTTTTCATCTTCTTTAGCGGGCTGGATATCCTTCCGTTCCTGCTCTATAACATCCACGCGGGAAACGCGGGAGAGATTCTTTCAAGACTGCTGCAGGGCGAGCATCTGGAGCTGCAACTGTTTCAGTTCAACTCCTCCTCCAATATGACGCTGCTCTACTGGCTGTATAACCAGACGATTCCGTTCTGGGTCGGATTTATGCTCGTACTGCGGGAAAAACGGAGCGCGTCGCTCGTGTTCACCTATGCGCTCCTGCTGCTCTTTGCGCCGTTTCCGACGCTCGCGATGCTGCCGCTCGTCATCTACCGCTTTTTCCAGCTTTCTCCGGGCATCATCAGCCGCTCCGGCGTCAATCTGCGGCAGTTTACGCGTGAAGCGATTACGATCGAGAACGTGACGGGGTTGCTATTTGGTCTCGTCGTTGCCGCGTATTATGCGAGCAACGCGGCAACCGGCAAACTGCAGCTCATCGATCTGAATGTCAAGATGTTGGTGCATCTGGCTCTGTTTTTGATCACCGAGTTTCTCGTCTATCTGGCCTTTGTCTTTTCGGACGCAAAGAAGGACAAGACGTGGTGGATTCTCTTTGGCACAATGGTAGCGTTCTCGTTCATCAAGCTCGGAGTGAGCTATGATTTTGCGTGGCGCACCTGCATTCCCGCGGCGTTTTACCTGATGCTGCTCGTGATGCGCTATGCCAATCACATCGCCGCAAAAGCACGCTGGAAAAAGTGCCTGTTCCTCGCCGTGATTCTGCTGGGCTGCATCACGCCCGTGATGGAAGTGACCCGTACGGTGGAAAACACGGTCAATATCAGCCTCGGAAAATCGGAAGAAACGCTAATTTGCAACTCGATGAAGAGCGTTTTTGACAACACAAAAGACATCTGCTATGAGAACTTTATCGGGAAACAGGGTACGATATTCGAAAAATACTTACAAGCGAAATAAGCGGATTGGAATAGAATATCATGCTACAAGACACAAGGCTTCGCTTTTTAGACAGAGCGAAGCTTTGTTTTGTCCGAGTTTACATTACCCGGATCGGTTGGTATAATGAACCATAGTTTCGTCGTGCAATTCACGACGCGATCGCACCCTTTCACATAGGATTAAGTGCGCAAAGCATTGATAAAATATGTTTTCAAACTCGAAAATCCGCAGTATTTCCGAAAAAGCAGGTGGTAAACTTGATTCATCAAACGAACGTAAAACGGGTAAAGCTGCCCTTCTATATCGCCCTGTGTCTGGGCGCGGTCATGATGCTCGCTTCCTGCGCGCCAAAGCAGAGCGATGTCGACAACCCCGCCGGTACAACGGATGAGCAGGTAGAAACGACGCTGGATTTGCGCGACAAGGGGTTGACCGGTGTCTCCGACCTGCTTACGCAAACGCAGCTCACCTCGCTTGACCTGCGCGGCAACGAGATTACCGCCGCGGATTTCGACGCGCTAAAAACCGCGCTGCCGAATTGCGAGATTCTCTGGAGTGTGCCGGTCGGCAGCACTCGCTTTGACAGCGATACGACCGAGCTGAAGCTCGACGCCGCAACGGACGATCTGAGCAGCGCGCTCGCGTATTTTCCGCAGTTAAAATCAATACAGCTTGCGGCGGCTCCCGACGACGCCACCGCAAAAGACCTCGCCGAGCGCTATCCGAACATTGCGCTGCTTTGGGATGTTACGATCGGCGGCGAAACTTACGCGCCGGACACCAAGACGCTGGATCTCAGCGGAAAAACGATCGATCTCGCGGAGCTGGGCGCCAAATTGCGCGGGCTTGCGAACCTCAAGAGCGTCGTGTTTGGCGAGGAGACGTTTGCGCTCGCCGACCAGATCACGCTGGCGAATGCGTATCCGAAGGTTGCGTTTATTTGGAACGTGCAGCTGTTAGAGGACTTCGCCGTCCGTTCGGACGTGACAGACCTCGACTTACGAAAGTATACCGTGCCGGACGCCGCAGCGTTCTCCGATGCGCTCGTGCTCTTTCCCAACCTCAAAATGCTGGATATGTGCGGATCAGGCCCCAGCGATGAAGAGATGGCTGCCATTCGCGCGCGCTATCCGCAGGTCAAGGTTGTGTGGTACATCCACATCTACAATTGGGTGATTCGCACGGATATCAAGGGCTTCAGCACCGGAAACCGCAGCAGATTCCCCAACGGCGGCGGACGATATGTGCCCGACGGGAAGCTATTTTCCTATCATAAAATTCACGCAAAGGATCTGGAAGTCTTAAAGTACTGCACCGATATGATCGCGCTCGATGTCGGTCACTGCACAAGACTGGAGAATGTTGACTTCTTGAAGTACTTGCCCAATCTGCAATACCTCGACATCGCGCTGTGTAACCTCGAGGATATCTCCGTCTTAGAGAACATGCACGACCTCGTTTATTTGCAGATGATGTATAACTATATTTCGGACCCGTCGCCGATCAAGAACAACACGAAGCTGCGCTATGTCAACGCCAGTAACAACACGCTTACCTCGGCGGACGTCTTTTTGAGCCTGCCGAATTTAGAGCGTCTCTGGATCAATTGCAGCGGACTCAGCGACGAGCAGATCGCCGCTATGAGCACCGCGCTGAAAGCGAAGCTGCCGGATATCGTCATCAAAGCCTCGCAGGATAACCCGGAATACGCCATGAGCGCATGGTGCCCGGGCAATGAAGGCTATGTACAGCAGCAGGCCATATTCGGCATGCGCGCAAAAGGGAATTAATGTTTTGAGCAGGGCGGCATAAAAGCCGATCTCGCCGCAGGAGCAACATGAGCATTCGACAAACGCAATCTACCGCATCGCCTGCGCAAAAGCGGGGATCGGTTTTAAGCAAGGTGGCATTCGCACTCTCGGGCGCCGCGATGACGCTACTGCTTTCGCAGGGTGGCTCGCTGTTGTTCATCGGCGCGGGCGTGGTGCTCTCGTTTCTCGCTTGCCTGATTGCGGCGTTTCGCTTTTCTTTGCCTGAACGCGTGCTGAGAAAGCCTGCGCCGCTGTCACTTGCACTCGGCGTCGTTCTCGCGGGATCTACCGCGCTGTTCTATCGCGCGGAGTTTGCGCGCACGGCGAATGAAGTATTCGTTGGTTTTCTGACAAAGGTGCATCTCGTTTCTCTGGTAAACATCGTGCGCGCGGCGCTGCCGGATATCGTTTGCATACTTGCGCTGTTTGCGCTTTTCACGTGGTTCTATCTCTTGAGTGATGCGGCGGTGCGGTTTGTTCGCCGCTGGATCGCTTCCTCCTGCCGCGCGGAACAGCTCTATCTGTTGATCGGAAGCGCGATTGCTGTCGTTGCGATCGTGCTGGTCTACAGCCAAACCACCGCATTTTTAGGCGGCGGAACACCGTACGACGTCGTCTATACCACGGATTCGGGCAATCTTGTGAGCACCAACTCGTTTTTCTATGTCAACGCGTATGAAAACGACATTCGCCAGCCGTTGTTTGCTGTTTTTTCCATGCCGTTTGCGGTGGTTTCGATGCTGCTCGGCAAGCTACTGTTCTTTGTACCGAATGCGTATATGCTTGTGCTTGCCTGCGTTCAGGCGGTGCTCCTGCTCTTCGGCTTTACGCTGTTTGCCCGTGTGCTGGGGCTGGACGGGACGGATCGCGTGTTGTTCCTGCTGCTGCTTGCGGTGTCTTATCCGACGCTGCTGTTTCTCTTCACCGTCGAGCAATACGTGTTCTCCGTGTTCTGGGTTTTTGTGCTGCTCTATGTTTGGCATGAGCGCGGGCAGAACCGCGCTCTGCCATTTGTCGCGGCGAGCGGATCGCTGCTCACCAGCGGGGTGCTGTTTCCGCTCCTGCTTGAGGAAAAAAGCGCAAAGGAGCGCGTTCGTGCGCTGCTGAGCGGCGGGCTGGCGTTTCTCGCGGTGTTCGTGGTGTTCGCGCGTGTCCCGCTGCTCAATCGCGCGCTGCAAAACGTGAAGGATATCGCCTCGTTTGCTGGGGAAGCGGTTTCGCTGCCGGATCGCGCGCTGCAATTCTTCGCGTTTGTCTCGGCCTGTTTTGCGCGGCCCGCGGCAGTGGTCGATCTTGCGACCTATACGCATGCTTCCTACCAGCTGTTGCCGGTTACGGGGATGCATTGGCTGGGTCTTGTGCTCTTTGCGCTTGCGCTGGTCAGCGCCGCACTGAACTGGCGCGACCGGAGCCTCCGCGTGTGCTCGCTCTGGGCGGCGTTCTCCGTTTTGCTGCTGTTCGTGGTCGGTTGGGGTGCTTCCGAAAACGGAATGGTGCTCTATACGTTATATTTCTTCTGGGCGTATGCCGCGCTCTTATATGCGCTGTTGAAGCGCGTTCTGAGGGAAAATCATAGATTGCGCTATGCGATCGTCGCGGCGGTGATCTGCATTCTGGTCTGCGCCAACGCATTTGGCATGCTGGATTTATTCCGGTTTGCCGTGCAGTATTACCCCGTTTGATTCCATTTTTCTGCTTAATAAATTGCTTGCGAGGTAACGATGAAAAAGTATTTGAAACTGATGCGCGTTAAGCACTACATCAAGAATTTTCTGGTCTTTCTGCCGTTCATCTTCAGCGGACAGTTTTTCAAGCCGTTCTATCTCGTCCGCGCGATCGTCGGGTTTCTGGCGTTTTGCCTGCTCTCTTCCGCGGTGTATATCTTCAACGACATTCGGGATGCGGAGCGCGACCGTCTGCACCCGACCAAGAAAAACCGCCCGATCGCGAGCGGCGCGGTCTCCAAGCGCGCGGCGTATATCCTGGGCGTCTGCCTGATTCTTGCCACCGCTATACTGCAATATTTCTCTCAGGCGGTCGAGTGGTACGCCTGGGTGATTTTGCTGGCGTATCTGCTGCTCAACATTGCCTACAGCATGAAGCTGAAAAATATCCCCATCGTGGATATCGCGATTCTGGTCTCCGGCTATGTGCTGCGGGTGCTGTACGGCTCCGCGCTCGGCGGAATCGAAATTTCGCGCTGGCTGTATCTGACCGTGATCTCGATGTCCTTCTATCTCGGCCTCGGCAAACGCAGAAACGAGCTGATCCGGCAGGACGACACGGTTAAGCGCAACGTGCTGCAATTCTACAACCAGAGTTTTCTGGATAAGAATATGTATATGTGCCTCGCGCTCACCATCGCGTTTTACTCGCTCTGGGCGGTCGACCCGCTGACCATTGCACGCATCAACACGGAGAATATCGTCTGGACGGTGCCGCTAGTGATCCTGATTTGCATGAGTTACAGCTTGCATGTGGAGCGGGAATCCGATGGCGATCCGGTAGAGGTGCTACTGGGGGATAAGCTCTTGCTCTCGCTCGTCGCGCTGCTCGGCCTCATCTGGGTCGGGATGATCTACTTATAAATCAATCTTGTGTTTTCCAAATCCGTCCGAAAGGGCGGATTTTTTGCGAAACAAAAAGCGGGGGTAACCCCGCTTAAAAATGCAGAACATTTGTTTTCAGTCGTTATCCAGCGACCGGATCAGCGTCTGTGCGACGAGACGGCGCGTTTGCCGCGCGTCCATCGCAGAGCATGCTTTCTTTTAAAAAAAAAGAAACATAAAAATCAGTCGTTATCCAGTGACCGGATCAGCGTCTGCGCGACGAGGCGGCGCGTTTGCCGCGCGTCCATCGCAAGCTTTTCAATATAGCGGTGCGCGGTGGCTTCGTCCATGCCTCTGCGCTCAATCAGCATCCACTTCGCGCGGTTGACGAGGCGAATCTCCTCCATCTTTTCTTCCAGCGTCGCGGTCTTCTGCTCTAAATCCGCGAGTTTAAAACGCGTTGCGCTCATCATGGCGGCTGCCTGCCGCAGTTGCTGCGCCGTGCAGGGTTTGCTGAGCGTCAACACGCCCGCGTCTTCCACTTGCTCGTTTACCTGATCGTAACTGTCTCCGGGCACGATCAGCGCCACACAGCAATTCCGGCTGCTGGAAAGATCGAGCGCTAACTGCGCGCCGGTTTCATCCGGCAGAGGCGTGTTGATGAACACCAGCGAATACGGCGCGTCCAGCACCATTCTGCGCGCCTCGGCGGCAGAGCCGCGCGTGGCTACAGGCGAGTAGCGCGTGGAAGAAAACACCTCCGCGAGAGTCGCGCGGGAGCGTTCCGATCCGGACACGATCAATACGCTATTCAGCTTTGCGCTGGTATATGGCAAACGCAAGTCTCCTTTGATGGATTCGTTCGGGTGTTTACAAGCGAATGCAATCGAATGGTTAATCCAACTCCGCGGTATACGCCTCAATGATGCCCGCAGGCAGCACGGAGTGCACAAACGCGCTCTCTTTGGCGATCTTCGCCGCTTCGGTGCGCGTGCGCGGTAGTTGCCGTAGCTTGCCCGTAACCGACGCGTCTGCCGTAAAGAGGTTTACGTTGGTGGCCGGCGGAGCGACCAAGTTTCTGCGGATGCCGTCCGCGCCCGCCGCGAGAATCAATGCAAACGAAAGATACGGATTTCCAGCGGGATCGGGCGAACGCAGTTCCAGACGCTCATATTCACCCTTTGCAGCGGGAATACGGATCAATTGCGAGCGGTTTTCCGGCGACCAGGTGACAAAGCGCGGGGCTTTGTGTTCACCGAGGCGCGCATAGCTCGCGTCCGCGGGATTGAGAAACGCGGTGATTTCGCAGATATGCTCCATCAACCCTGCCATAAACGCGTTTCGTGCGTCTTCCGTGCGCGGGCTTCCCAGCGAGAGGTTGATGTGCATGCCGTTTCCGCTTTCCTGCGGCAGCGGCTTTGGCGAAAAGTCCGCCCAAAGTCCGTTGCGCATGGCGACCGTGCGCACCACAGAGGGGAAGGTGATCGCGTTGTCGGCGGCGCTCAGCGCGTCGCCATAGCGAAAGTCGATCTCGTTTTGGCCCGGGCCGTCCTCGTGATGCGAGCTCTCCGCGCGGATGCCCATCTCGCAGAGCGTCAGGCAGATTTCGCGGCGGACGTTCTCGCCGCGATCCAGCGGCGCAATGTCCATATACTTCGCGCTGTCGTAGGGAATATTCGTCGCATTTCCGTCCGCATCCAACCGGAAGAGATAAAACTCAAACTCCGTGCCAAAGTTGACGCTTACGCCTTCGCGCTGCGCGCCCGCGATCGTCTTTTTTAATATGTTACGCGTATCCTGCGGAAACAAAGAGCCGTCGGAACTGCGGATATCGGCAAAGAGCCGCACCACGCGCCCGTGGCTGGGACGCCAGGGCAGCACCGTGAGCGTCTCGCTGTCCGGAAAGAGCAGCAAATCCGAATGCGCCTCGTCTCCAAAGCCGCGTATGGCGGAGGCGTCGATCGAGATCCCGTCCG
This sequence comes from Christensenellaceae bacterium, assembly GCA_963665375.2. GTDB lineage: Bacteria > Bacillota > Clostridia > Christensenellales > CAG-138 > UBA7703. The sequence continues at coordinate 937,401 of CAXXUL010000003.1, read as the reverse complement.
AAAACGCGCGGGAAAGTTCCTCCGGCATGATAGAGATATTCTTCGGCACGCCGAAAACATCGCAAAACGCAAGGCGAATGAACTTCACATCCTCCGCTGCGCAATAGTCGGCAATCTCTTGTGCGGTGTACATCATTTCCGCGCACATCCTCTCCTATAATAAATAGAACAAACTGGTCGCTTCCCGCGGCCGGTTTTCAGTGTCCGGCGGTATCTCTACGCGAGCTTTTACGCAAAAACGCGTCCGCTGGTTTCAGTTTAGCACAACATTCGGCGATATCCGAGTGGTTTTTTATCGGATTACGCAAGTTCATGCGTTTTTTCCGCCAATTTTTTGAGCGCCGTTTTTCGCAAAAAGCGCCCAAGCCCGGGCAAAAAACTTTCCCGATCCGAACGCCTTTGTTCCTGCGAGTATACATAATATAGGATTTTCTGTCAAGGTAATCGTGAATGATATATACTTGCAAACTGCAAAAAAGAGAGCATTCAATATTCTTTGGTTGCTTTGTGCAGAATTGACATCGTTTTGCGCAATATTTAGCAGGAAATCCTGCATAAATTTTAGGTTGACAAGCGAAACCTTGCGCTGTATACTATCCGCATATTATTTTAACGGCAAAGGCGCCGCGGAAATACCGCTGTGTCGTTGCCGCTTTTTATAAGGTAGCATCGTAAGAAAACCGGCAAACAGCGCGAAGGTAAGCGGTATTTCTGGACTGGCCGAGCCGGGAGCGACCTAAATTGAATCATTTAGGGTTATAGGAAAGGGTATAGGAGGAGAATTGACCATGAGTACGGTTTCGGAATCATTTGGCAGTAAGGTGTTCAACGATGCGGTCATGAAGGCGCGTCTACCCAAGGACACATACAAGGCAATGCAGACCGCGATTCGCGAGGGCAAGAGACTGGATCTCTCCGTTGCGAATGTGGTTGCCAACGCCATGAAGGATTGGGCGATTGAAAAAGGCGCAACGCACTTTACGCATTGGTTCCAGCCGCTGACCGGCATCACGGCAGAGAAGCACGACAGCTTTATTTCGCCCATGCCCGGCGGCGCCATCACCATGGAATTCTCCGGCAAAGAGCTCGTTCAGGGCGAGCCGGATGCGTCCAGCTTCCCGTCCGGCGGTCTTCGCGCTACGTTTGAAGCGCGCGGCTACACCGCATGGGATCCCACGAGCTATGCCTTTATTAAAGAGAAGGTTCTCTGCATCCCGACCGCTTTCTGCTCTTACGGCGGAGAAGCGCTGGATAAGAAAACCCCGCTCCTGCGCGCCATGCAGGCGATCGACCGTCAGGCGATCCGTATTCTCAAACTCTTCGGCAACGAAAGCGTCAAGCACGTGACCACCACGGTCGGCAACGAGCAGGAATACTTCCTCGTCGATAAAGAGGACTTTGACCGCCGTCCCGACCTGCTCTTCACGGGCCGTACACTTTTTGGCGCCCGCGCACCGAAAGGACAGGAGCTGGAAGATCATTACTTCGGTTCCATCAAGCCGCGCGTGCAAGCCTTTATGGAAGACCTCAATGAAGAACTTTGGGAGCTTGGCGTACTCGCCAAGACCGAGCATAACGAAGTTGCGCCCGCGCAGCACGAGCTCGCCCCGATCTTCTCGACGACCAATATCGCGGCCGACCACAACCAGCTGACCATGGAGATCATGCAGCGCGTTGCGAAGAAACACGGCCTCGTCTGCCTCCTGCACGAGAAACCCTTTGAAGGCGTCAACGGCAGCGGCAAACACAACAACTGGTCCATTTCGACGGACTCCGGCGTGAACCTGTTGGAGCCAGGGGAAACGCCTTATGAGAACGCGCAGTTCCTTCTCTTCCTCTGCGCGGTGATCCAGGCGGTGGACGATTATCAGGACCTGCTTCGTGTTTCGGTGGCGAGCGCGGGAAATGACCACCGCCTCGGGGCGAACGAAGCTCCTCCGGCAATCGTCTCCATTTTCCTGGGCGAAGAACTCTCCGGAATTCTGGATGCAATCGATACCGGAGCCACCTATGGTGCGAAGGAAAAGATGCAGATGAAGATCGGCGTACACGTGATTCCGCACTTCCCGAAAGACACCACGGACCGCAACCGCACCTCGCCGTTTGCGTTCACGGGTAATAAGTTTGAGCTTCGCATGCTCGGCTCGAGCCAGTCGGTTTCGGACGCCAATATGGTGCTCAATACCGCGGTTGCAGAGTCTCTCCGCAAGTACGCGGATGTTCTGGAGAACGCGAGCGACCTCACCAGCGCGGTGCATGACCTGATCCTCGAGACGGTGCAGGCGCACAAGCGCATCATCTTCAATGGCAACGGCTATGATGACGCCTGGGTCAAGGAAGCCGAAAAGCGCGGCCTCTTAAATCTCAAGACCACGCCGGACTGCCTCTCCTACCTCGTAGCGCCGAAGAATATCGAGCTGTTGACCTCGCACAAGGTGCTCAGCGAGACCGAAATTCGCGCCCGTCTGGAGATCGCCCTTGAGAGCTACAAGAAGATCGTCTGCATCGAGGCGATGACGATGATCGACATGACGCGCAAGGACATCCTGCCCGCATCCGCAGCCTTCCAGAAGAAACTCGCGGACAGCATCGCGGTGAAGCGCACCTATGCCAGCGCAGCGGATTGCACCTATGAGACGGATACGCTGGTCACGGCAGCCGCGCTGACCAAGGCCGCATACGAGAGCGTCAAGGCACTCGAAGACGCACTTTCGGAAGCGAGAGCCGAGGAAGACGCGCATAAAGCAGCCGAGATCTGCAAAGAAAAAGTACTCGAACAGATGAGCGAACTGCGCGCGAGCGTAGACGCGCTTGAGATCTTGACGGCGACAGGCGATTGGCCGTATCCTTCTTACGGCGATATGCTATTCAACGTCAGATAAAAATTTATGGTTCAGGAGAACGAAGATCATGTGTTCAATCATGGGATACCTCGGCAAGCGCATACCCTTGGACTTGCTTGTCGACGGATTTTACAAGACCATCTCACGAGGACCTGATCTGTCGCGAATGTTGAGCGTTGGGGATGGATACCTGATGTTCCATCGACTGACGATCATGGGTCTGGAAAAGAGCGGCATGCAACCATTTGAGCGGAGCGGAGACGCGGTCGTTTGCAACGGCGAACTCTATGGTTTCCGTAAGATGCGTGACGAATTATTCTCAGGATACGATTTCAAGAGCGGCTCGGATTGCGAGCTGCTCTTACCCTTATATCAACGTTACGGGACAGACATGTTCCAAATGCTGGACGCGGAGTACGCGTTGATCCTTTACGATCACAAGGCCGACTCGCTGATCGCCGCGCGCGACCCCATCGGCATTCGCCCGTTGTTCTACGGTTATGACGAAGACGGACAGATCATGTTCTCTTCGGAAGCCAAGAACCTCGCAGGGTTGACGGAGACGATCAATCCCTTCCCGCCGGGACATTACTGGAAAGACGGCGAGTTTGTTCAGTATGCGAACCTCACCGACGTACCGGCATATTCGCCGGACGAGTTGGAAGCGGTTTGCGACAACATCCGCGAAAAGCTCACCCTCGGCATTGTCAAGCGCCTAGATGCGGATGTGCCGCTCGGCTTCCTGCTCAGCGGCGGCCTCGACAGCTCGCTGGTCTGTGCGGTTGCCAACAAGTATATGCCGCACCCGATTCGCACATTTGCCATCGGCATGGTCGGCGACGCGATCGATCTTAAGTATGCCAAGCAGGTTGCCGACTATCTCGGTTCCGAGCATACCGAGGTGTTCATGACGGCGCAGGAGGTCATCGCATCCCTCCGCACCATCGTAAGAATTCTGGAGACCTACGACATCACGACAATTCGCGCTAGCGTAGGTATGTATCTTGTCTGCAAGTACATCCACGAGAACACGAATATCCGCGTGTTGCTGACGGGCGAAATCTCCGATGAACTCTTTGGCTACAAGTATACGGATTTCGCGCCGAACGAAGAGGAATTCCAGAAAGAAGCCAAGAAACGCATCGACGAAATCTATATGTACGACGTACTCCGCGCGGACCGCTGCATCTCCTCCAATTCGCTGGAGGCGCGCGTGCCGTTTGGCGATCTGGATTTCGTCAAGTATGTCATGAGCATCAACCCCGCCCTCAAGATGAATCGCTTTGGCAAAGGTAAATACCTGCTGCGCCATGCGTTTGAGGGGGATTATCTGCCGCAGGATATTCTCTATCGCGAAAAGGCAGCGTTTTCGGATGCGGTCGGTCACTCGATGGTCGATCAGATCAAGGCGTATGCCGAGAAGCTTTACACGGACGAGGAGTTTGCCGAGCGCAGCAAGAAATACACCTTCGCGACGCCCTTCACGAAGGAATCGCTGCTGTACCGCGAACTGTTTGAGGCCGAATACCCCGGCCAGGCGCATATGGTCAAGGACTTCTGGATGCCGAACCGTACATGGGAAGGCTGCAATGTCAATGACCCGTCTGCTCGCGTTCTCGCGAACTACGGCGCAAGCGCGGTATAAACGAAACCCTGGCACCCTCGAATACCGTGGGAATTCGCTCCTTCCACGGTATGATCTCCGCCTCTTGCATTTGCAGGGGGCGGATTTTGTTTTGGATTGTCGCTTTTTAGGAAAGCAACGAATCCGTGGGTATTCTGCTTCTTCCACGGTATGATGTGTGCTCTTGCATTTGCAGGGGGCGGATTTTGTTTTGGATTGTCGCTTCTTAGGAAAGCAACGAATCCGTGGGTATTCTGCTTCTTCCACGGTATGATGTGTGCTCTTGCATTTGCAGGAGGCGGATTTTGTTTTGGATTGTTGCTTTTTAGGAAAGCAACGAATCCGTGGGGGATTGCTCCTTCCACGGTATGATCTCCGCCTCTTGCTTTTGCAGGGGGCGGATTTTGTTTTGGATTGTCGCTTTTTAGGAAAGCAACGAATCCGTGGGGGGTTGCTCCTTCCACGGTATGATGTGTGCTCTTGCATTTGCCGTGGATGGATTTGTTTTGGATTGTTGCTTGCTTAAAACACGCGGATGGATTTTTGCTTGCGCACTTTATTCACCCCAAAACCATTGCGAGGGCAGAAACATACAAACTATAACTTTACGAGCGGGAACGTTTCCGCTCACTTTATGCTATACTGTTTATATCAGAAAAAATACAATTTTATGCGTGTGGCGTAACGATGCGCCTACTATTTTTCTTCCGAGGAGGCGTTTATGGAACAGGTTGATGTTCTTATCATCGGCGCTGCGACCGCGGGCAGTTATTTCGCGCGCAAACTCGCGGAATCGGGACATCGTGTATTGATTCTGGAGCAGCACTCCAAGGAAAACCTCGGACGCAGACTGGACATTTTTCACGTCGGAGAGCCGGATTTTGCGCGCTTTTCTTTGCCGTTACCGGAAGCCGCGGACGATCTCGCGTTTGAGTTTTCCGGCGGAAGGACATTTTCCGCCTTTGATCGCTACCCGAAGAAGAACGTCGGCGCAGTCGTCGGCATGCACATGCATCGTTATATTGCGCGGCTCAACCGCTGGGCGCAGGAAGCCGGCGCGGAGATTCGATATCAGGCGTCGTTTGTCGACTTTCTTTATCAGGATGGTCGCATCGCGGGCGCGGTTTATGAGCAGAACGGCGTTCGGCACGAGGTATTTGCAAAGCTTGTAGCGGACTGCTCCGGTATTCCCGCTGTCGCGCGAACCAAGCTGCCGGATGGCTACGGCGTTGAGAATTTCTCGATTCAAAAGGATGAAATGTTCTACGTGGTTCTGCGCTATGTGGTCTATCATGATACCAAGGATTATGTGACCGGTACGCGCGGATGGACGTACTATAAGACGTGGGAAGCGCCGGAGGGCAGCGCGGATAGCGCGATTCTCGGCGTTGGCGCTAACTTTTCATATGAAGAGGCGGAGAAATCCTTCGCGGCGTTTCAACAGGCGGTGAAGCTTCCGCGTTATTCGGTCAAGCGGACCGAACGCGGCACAACGCCGTATCGCCGCCCGCCGTATTCATTCGTCGCGGACGGGTTCCTCGCCTCCGGCGACGCGGCGTGCCTGACCAAGCCTTCCGCGGGCGAAGGCGTCACCGCGAGCATGGTGCAGCTCGAGATTGCGGCGGAGGAAGTCAGCCGCCTGCTCAAAGAGGGCGGTTACCTCACACGCGCGCGGCTTTGGAACATCAATACGCGCTATATCGCCGCGCAAGGCAAGGCGTTTGCGGGACAGCTCGCGACGCTGATCGGCGCGCTTTCAACGTCTGCCGGAGAGAATGATTACTTCTTTCAACACGACGTGATATTCAGCGACAAGACGTTTGCGTCTCTTGGACGCGGCGAACAGCTGACGTTCTCTACCAAAGAGATGCTGCGCATGGTGCTTGTTCTGCTTGGCGGCATCATCACGGGAAAGGTGCGCGTGAGCACGATTCGCGCGCTTTTGCGCAGCATGAAGAACGGCGCGCAGGCGGAACAGCTCTATGCGGAATATCCCGCAAGTGAGGCGGGGTTTGACGAATGGGTGCTCCGCGCGGAGAGGTTCTGGCGGGAATGCGGAAGCATGGCGGAGAACGGGGTTGGGTAATTCTGAAGCAAGCCATAAATGCGAGGCGAAACATGTATATACAACATTTTGGGAAATTGTCGTATACGTTCTTATAATTTTAATTCTTATAATTATTTGAGAAATCTTGTATTACTATGTTCTTGAAAACATTTTCAGGAGGATAGTAATGTTTAAAAGTAACTTCTCAAGTAGTTCTATGTTGCCGTCAAAAAAGAAACCGTTTCTTTTCAAAGAAACGACGGAAGACACTCCAACTTCTACTCCAGTACCGAAAAACCCCTCTATCGATTCAGCCGACTCAAATATGCGTGGCTCTCCGAACGTTGGCACTATAACTGATTTAGAGAGAATAATCGGGACAATACCCCGTTCAGCTGATGAGCGCTTCCAATGGTATCTCGAAAACAACAAAAACCAGGGAGATAAGACAGCACGAAACAATAATATTATTCTAGATAGTGTACATAATATTAAGTATCCATCGCTGTTATCAAAAGTATCTGAACAAAATAAAAACAATCCGATCCCAAGTGCCGCAAAAGGAAAAAAACAGACCTCTTCGGCTGATTTGCTTGCACGACCATGGCAACAAGGGCAACCAGATGCAAAAGGAGTACCAGCTAATGCGAGCAGTTCAACGAATGGCATTACAGATGAGCATGCTGAGTTAGCGGCTATCGTAGAAAAGCTTCCAGGTGATTTTGATGTAGAAAAATGGGAAAATATGACAGCCCTTCAGCAGCAAAATGCGCTGAAAAATAGCGGACTTACCGGCGAAGAGCAAATGAAACTACTTAATGCGCCAACATCAATTAAGACAATTGCGATTATACAGGATATTCAGGCAAACAGAGCACAATATGGTATTACTCAAGCAAAGGCTAACCAGATATCGTCTGATCTACTGAATATCGCGAATGCGCGTATTGGTGTGAAGAACCATGAACTTCCGTTCGCAAGCAACCTGCAACGCAATTTGTTTTTAGAGCAACTCGACAAAGAAGAACAGAAATTGCTAGAATCGGTGGATGGACAGGATAACGGTGCGCATGATAAGCTCTTCAAAGATAATCATTGGTTTGATTCAGACCAACCTGTTTACGAACTTAAACCGAAAGTTGTTAATAATGTTGATAGCGAAAGCAAGCTCGGAAGAACTGCAAAAAACGTATTAAAGTATTACTTAAATGTGCGATTTCTCAATCGCGTTAATAATTTAATGTCGAATTTGGAGTTTTTTGGCGACATAATTAACAAAGGTACTATAAGCGTAGGGGTCTCTGGTAATGCATCCCTTTTCTTCGCAGGTGGCATTAACGGTAATGTGGGATTGGTAATGGATGCACAAGGAGACGTAGGTGTCATTACTTCTTATGGTGGCTATGGAGGGACACCGTCTGCCTCAGCGGTCTTTTTTACATCAATCTCAAATGCAGATGACATATCAAATCTGGCAGGTGAATCCTTCGAGGCGGGGGGGTCGGTTTCACTAGCCCCTACAGTTATTGCTCCTGCAATTGGTGGAGAGACGAGTGTTTTCATCGATGCAGAAACAGGGAAAACTTATTTTTCACTTAGTATAAATGGAGGAGTTGCCGCTGGGTTGCCAATACTACCGATTGAGGGACATGTGGGTTTAACAACTACTCAGGTTATAGAAAAGTTCAATCTTTTTAATGAGTGGTCTAGATTTATGGAAGATTATAAAGAATGGTAGAAAGCTTAAGAAAAACGACCAATGAATAGTAGTGACGAGGCAAATGATGGATAAGTTAAGTTTCGGAACGGATCCCAACCGATGTTTAAATACCAGAGTCGTTGACCTTGGCAAAGTGCCGATGAAGTTCTTTCTGATTTGGGGACTTTATTCTGCTGTCGCGATCATCGCGATCATGACGTTTCTTACGGCGTTCTCCTCCGGCATCGTATTTGGCGTTCCAGCCGATTTCGCGGTGGACAACGAGGAGCGTATCTATCTGAGCTACAACAGCGGTGTTTATGTGGTAATAGAAGGAAAGTTCTATGCGATATTGCCACCGAACAGAGATGGTGGAGCACTCTCTGTTTCCGAGGACGATATGCTCACGATCGCAAATGGCGCTGAAATACGAGTTGCGGACTTGACCCGAAGTGACTTGAAGTCCGGACGACTAGAAATTGTCAAGTCTGTTTTTGCGCCAAATAATGTTCTGTATTCCATAGGTTTGGAGCATCATGAAACCGACCCGCAGAACGGCATAACTTACCGCTACAAGGGAAATTTTTTATATTACGAAATCTACCGCGAGGGAAATGGAACATCCACACTATTCTTCTCAATGCCGCAGGCGGATCGCGCATGGACGCTCGCGGCCAGAATTGGATTTGTGATGTGGATTCCCTATGTATTAGGCGGGATTCTACTCTGGAGTTTTTACTTCAAACGGCACCCGGAATACACCAAAGAAGCGCCGTATCTCTGGAAGAAGCGCAAAAACTAATCAAGAAAAGTGCTTTTCCCTCGCAGCCATCCTGCGGGGGATTTTTTTGCGCAAAATTCCTCTTGCGCTGGCAAAAGTTTATGTTATAATTTAATAAAACAACAAATCATTCGTTTATAAATGCTTTATCTGACCAATCACCAACCAAAGGAAACCGAATATGCGAAACAAACTCGATGAACAGATCATCCTCGACGCGGCGCTGAAGGTGTTTTCCCGCTACGGATACAAAAAATCCACACTGGAAGACATCGCGAGCGAACTCAATATGACCAACACCGCGATGTATGCCTACGCCGCGAGCAAGCGCGACCTTTACGAGCAAACGGTGTCGTATGTGATGAAGCGCTGGCAGTCCAGCGTGGAGCGGGAGGTCGGCGAAAAGAACACCGCGCAGGAGAAGATGGCGGCGCTGTGCGAAAGCGCGCTGTACTATTTAGCGCAGGATGTGGAGTTTTGCGCGCTGTTGAAAAACGATCCGCAGATTTTCCCGATGTTTCCGACGGTCGATCCGTATGAGGAGATCAACCGCGATTCCGTGCGGATGATCGAGCGGATTCTGACGTTTGGGCAAGAGACGGGGGAATTTCGCGCGGTGGACGCGCCCGCCGTCAGCGAGGTGCTGTTCTCAATCTACAAAAACTTTATCATACACACGTATATCAACAGCGAAGAGGATTATACCAGCCGATATCTGCCGATTACGATGGAACTGATTTTAAACGGAATCAAGAAAGTATAAATCACTTTTCTTTATTAAGAAAAGCATTTCAATTCAATCTAAGAAGAGCAGGCACATCGAGAGAAAAACATTCTCTCATAATAAAAAACCACATATCTGAAAGGAGCACATCACCATGGTCAAGTATCTCTCGGAAGACTGGCGTAAAGAGGTGGAGGCGCGCTTGAGCGCGCAGCTCACCCCGGACAAGATGAACAACCTCACCTCCTCAATGAACAACCTCTACCTCAACTGTCCCGACGGCAAGAGCCACTATTTCTTCGTCGGCTTTGCGGACGGCAAGGTGGACAGCGTGCAGGTGGGCGAGGGCGACGGCCCCAAGGCGGAGTTTGTGATCTCCGGCGAATACGAAACCTTCGCGAAGATTTCCCGCGCGGAGCTCGGCGCGCAGAAAGCGCTAATGGGCGGCCTGCTTAAGCTCAAGGGCAACATGGTCAAGGCGCTGAAGCTCGCCTCGCTGAGCGATCGTCTCAACAAGATTATCGCGACGATTGAAACCGAGTTTTGAGGAGGGAAAAGCAAATGTTTGACAAGACAAGCCCGTTTTATATCGATTTCCCCGGCCGTATCAAAGCGATTCAGGCCGAGATGGCAAAGGAAAAGATCGACCTGTATTTAGGATCACGTCTGCGCACGATGAGCTGGACGACGGATGCGTTCTTCCCCTGGCGGAGCTTTATCGTGATTCCGGCGGAAGGGCTGCCGACCGCGTTTACCTTCGTGATCGACGCGGCGCGCGCGGCGGACGACAGCTGGCTGGATGAGGATCACGTGCTGGGATTCGCACCCATGGGTGGACAGGATCAGATCACGCAGATCTCCGACCTGATCAAGGAATATCTGCCGCTCGGCGGCAGAGTCGGCGTCGAAGCCGGCATGAGCAACTATCTGCCGGAAGGATATCTCACCTATTACGAATACAAGGCGTTTGAGGCGGCGCTGCCGGATTGCACGCTGGTCAACGCGCATCCGATCGTCGACCGCCTGCAGATGATCAAGGACATCGGCACCATCAACCGCTTCCGCGAAGCGTCCCGCATCGTGGATATCGGTCACGAGGCCGTGCTCGCCGCGATCAAAAACGGCGGCTGGAAGGGTATGACGGAGACCGAGATCGGCGGACTTGCGGGCTATGCGATGCGCAAAGCGGGCAGCACGTTTGAGTGGTCGTTTACCGGCGGAAACGAAATCGCCGCGGGTTACCGCACCGGTCTTGCGGGCGGTGCCTGCACGCCGGCCTCCGCGAAAAAGGTGGAAGCGGGCGAGCCGCTCATGGTGGATATCCATGCGCTCTTCGGCCTCGCTTGCGGCGACCACAGCCACAACTACCTGATTGCACCCGCGAGCGATCGCCAGCTCTGGCACGCGAAGAACTTCGTCGATATGGTCGATCTCACGCTCAAGACGTATCGCGCGGGCATCTCACCCTCGTCGCTTGCCGCCGAGATGATGGACTTCGCGGAATCGCGCGGCTTTGCGGACTTTATGGTGCCCGGCTTCGAGCACGGTATCGGCATGCTCGGCGACGAGTGGAGAATCGGCAAACACGACGGCCCGTTCCCGTACTGGACCGATCCGGATCACGAATATCTGGAAAACGAAGTGCTTATCTGCGCGATGCAGTACGCCTGCCCGGACGAGAATATCGGTTTCCGTTATGAAAACCCGATTTTACTCACCAAGGAAGGCTGTGAATATATGAGCAAATTCCCGCTCGCGATCGAAGTGATCGAATAAACAAATAAGGATCAATGACAAAGGACGGTATCCCCGTCCTTTGTTTCGTAAATCCGTATAAAAAGGACGGGGTATAAGCTCCGTCCGATGGAAAATCAATATTCGACTTTCACGGTGGGTGCCCAGCCGCCATAACGCTCGCCTGGACTGACCGGTTTTTCATCCATTGCGATCAACTCGGAGATGGTGACAAGCTGATATCCTTGACTGATGAGATCCGGTACGATGCGCTCGATCGCATCCGCCGTGAAGTCGTAGATATCGTGAAAGAGCACGATCGCGCCATCGGCCGCACAGTTGAATGTATTTTTGTAGATTTTATCGACGTCTTTGATGCTCCAGTCGTGCGAGCTGCCAGACCAGAGAATCATCGTATAGCCCATGTCCTTTGAGACTTCTTCAATGTCCTTGTTGATGGAGGCATACGGCGGGCGGAAGAGCGTCATATGATAGTTTAGACCGGAAACCATCGCTTCGTCCGTCTTTTTGAGACTATCGACCAATGCGGACTTGGGATAATTCGTAAAGTTGCTGTGCCCCCAGGTGTGACTTCCGATTTCGCAACCGAGGGAAATTGCGCGGGCGATAACCTCCGTGCGATCGGCAATGCGTTTGCCGATGACAAAAAACGTAGCTCTGGCGTGATTTTGTTCCAGTACGTCTAAAATGCGATTGGTGTTTTGGTTGCTTGGGCCGTCGTCAAACGTCAGCGCGATCATCTTTTTCTCCGGATCGATCGCAAGATACGTCATAGCCGCCTCGATATCTCCATCCGCGGGCGGATGCTCCATTAAAAAAGCACGCCGGCCCTGCGTCACCTGCCAGGCGCGCAGCGCGCGTCCGGTCGGCTCCGGCGAAGGAGAGGGCGTCGGCGTCATCGTTGGCGTTGGTTCGGGGGTTTCAAACGCGACCACGATCGGGGCAAGCGGAACCGCAGTGGGCGCGGGCGTCGCAACGACCGGCGCGGCAGCGGATGCGCAGGCACTCAGAGTCGCGCCAAACAGGAGAAAGGTTGACAGCAGAGCAACGCGTTTGAACAACATACCGATTCCTTCTTAAAACACCCCGGGACAATTTTACAGATTTTTATGTGCAAATTGGCGGGGTATTTCGCCGTTTATACAGAACGCTACAACTCTATCACAGTGGTAAAATGTTTGTCAATGCAGCGGAAGCAGACGATTGAGAGAAAATTGTTACAGCGAAACATGTTATTTCTATACATAATATGTGGTGAAAATGATATGATAGAAACATTCGAAATCAATGTCCGATGAAAACAAGAATTCATCGTTTAAAATCGAAATGAAGTTGGTTCATCGCGTATTATGGCAAGAAAAGTAGATGACGTGTTCGGATATTGGCGTTTTGGGAGGGTGGTCATATGCAGATTGCAATCAATCTCGTCTTAAATACCACTCTTTTATTCTCCATATGCATTCTTTTCAATCTGTTTTATCAAAAACTGAATTCAAAAAATGTCTGGTTTCGTTTGATTGGCGGAGTTGTGATTGGCCTTGCCGGCATCACCATAGTAACCATCGCCATCCGGCTGCCGAACAATGTGATTTTTGACACCAGATCCATTCTTTTATGTGTCTCGGGTTTGTTTTACGGCGCTCTGCCAACCGGCATTGCCGCGGCGATTGTCGCGCTCTACCGGCTCTATCTCGGCGGCCCGGGTGTGGTCATGGGTGTTACGGTAACGTTCGCTTCCGCCGGAATCGGCATTCTCTGGCGCGCGATTCGTAAGAGCCCCGAGAAGATGAGCAACCGTGAATTCTATTTATTCGGCGCGGTGACGCATATTGTCATGATGTTATCGATGCTGCTTCTACCGCAGCAGGATATCCTGCCTACCATGGAGGCAACGGCCATACCCGTGCTGCTGATCTATCCGTTGGGGACATTGGCCATGTGCTGGATCATCATATATGAGCGAAAAAATCTGCAAACGGAGAAGCTGCTCAGCGCGAGCGAGGTTCGCTTTCAGCGGGTTTGCGAACAGGCGCCGATTGGCATCATCGTAGCAAACGGCGATGCAGTCACTTATGTCAACAACGCGTTTGCAAGCATGGTTTGCATGACGAAAGCGGAAATCATGCGCTTGAGTTGGAAGACCTATACACATCCGGACGATCTGGACAAAGACAATGCCTTACTCAAGCAAATGCTGCATGGAGAGATCGATCGATATGATTTAATCAAGCGCTATATCCGCTCGGATGGCGAGCTGGTTCGCGTTCATCTATATGTTGCGATTCTCAACCGCGTGCAGTCTGACGAGAAAAGCGACTATATCTGCATCGCAGAGGACATTACGAGGGAGTTTGCACGCCAGCAGGAAATGCTGGAAAGCGAGAGAAGGCACCGCGAAATGTCCAGTTTCTTAAGCACATTGCTGGATTCTATTCCGGATCATATCTTCTATAAAGATAAAAACGGCATCTATCTAGGCGTGAATCGCGCGTTTGAGTTGTCATCCGGCATACAAAAAGAAAGATTGATCGGGAAGAATGACTACGAGTTGTTTGATCAAATCACAGCCGCGTTCTTCGTTGAAAAAGACGCGGAGGTGCTGAAGCAAAAACAGGCGGTTCGCAGCGAAGAAACGGCTTTGTACCCGGATGGGCGGCGAGTGATCACCGAGACGCTCAAGACGCCGTTTTTCAACGATGAAGGAGAGCTCTCCGGTTTGATTGGAATCAGCCGCGATATCACGGATCGAAAGACAAAAGAGGAAAGAATCGAGTATCTCAGCATTCACGATGTTATGACGGGACTCTACAGCCGCATGTATTTCGATACGGAGCTCTATCGGGTGGATGCGGCAAACGATCTGCCATATTCCGTGATTACGGGCGATATCAACGCGCTGAAGCTTACAAACGATCTCTTTGGCCACAGCGAAGGAGACAAACTCATCATGGAAACCGCGCAAATCCTGACGACCTGTTGCGGACAAGGCGTGGTTGCGAGAACGGGAGGAGACGAGTTTTCCGTTTTGCTGCCGAAGACGGATGAGGCGGAAACCAACCGCGTGATCAGGCGGATCAACCGCGTGTTTGAGGAGAAAAAACAGCGGACGCGGGATCAAAACTTTTTCCTGAGCATGTCGATCGGATTCGCGACAAAGATGAGGGAAGAACAGACGATCAGCGAGATTTTAAAGACGGCGGAAGAGCATATGTATCGTCGGAAACTGCTGGAGCATCAGAGCATTCGCAGCACGCTGCTCGCCACCATCAAGGAACTTTTATTCTCCAAGAGTAACGAAACCGTGGAGCATGCCGAGCGAATGGCGAAACTCGCGCGCAGCCTGGGCGCAGAACTTGCGCTTAACGAGGCCGACATCGTTTCCCTCGAACTCATGGCAACACTGCACGACATCGGGAAAATCGGCATCAGCAACAGCATTTTGAGCAAACCCGGTAAGTTGGATGAACTCGAATGGGCGGAGATTCGCCGTCATCCTGAGATGGGCTATCGCATCGCGCTGACGATTCCGGAGTTGCAGGGAATTGCGGGCTATATTCTTTGCCACCATGAACGCTGGGACGGAACGGGGTATCCGCAGGGCATCAAAGGCGAGGAAATCCCCTATATTTCGCGCATCGTCTCGGTGATCGATGCGTTTGATGCGATGACCGAGGACCGCTCCTACCACAAAGGCATGTCGAGCGAGGAAGCGGCGAACGAGATTATACGCTACGCCGGGAAACAGTTTGACCCGGATATTGCGCGCGTCTTTGTCGAGCAAATCTTGCGTATGCCGTTTGCGCTAAGCAAAGAGGAACCGCAGAACGCGTAGGGAACAGACACACAGGGCTGCTCAGATCATAGTGATCTGAGCAGCCCTGTTCTATTTGGTCAGATAAGAACGTGAGACGGCGGGAACCGCCTTATTTTTGAACCTTCTCCTGATTGATGATGCCGCCGAACATGGTTCTCAGGCAGATGCGCAGATCGAGCCAAAGCGACCAATGCTCGATATACCAAATATCGTGCTTCACGCGCTCTTCAATCGAGGTATCTCCGCGATAACCGTTGACCTGCGCCCAACCGGTGATACCCGGACGAACCAAATGCTTGAGCATATAGAGCGGAATGGTCTCCTGAAACTGCTCTACGTAATGCGGAACCTCCGGTCGCGGGCCGATGAGGCTCATATCGCCTTTCAACACGTTAAAAAACTGCGGTAATTCATCGATGCTGGTTTTGCGCATCAGGCTGCCAAAGCGTGTTTTGCGCGGATCGTCGGTCTTCGTCCAGCCGGTCTTTTCCTCGGTGTTGACGCGCATGGAGCGAAACTTATACATCTGAAACAAGCGCTTGTTTTTGCCGACCCGCGTCTGCTTGAAGATGATCGGCCCCGGACTCGAAAGAAGCGTTCCAGCCGCCGCAAAGATCATGACGGGGCTTGTGATCACGATCAGGATCAGCGAAAAAACGATATCAAACAGCCGCTTGACGAGTGCGTTACCAGGAAAATCGAGCGGCGTCGTGCGGAGGCTGAGCAGTTTGCAGTCCCCGAGCGTTTGAATCGTTGTGCTGGAGGGAATATAGTCGTTGTAATACGGAATGATGGAAAGCTTTGTGCCGTATTTTTCGGTCGCGGCGATGACCCGCGGCAACAGCGCGGTCTGCTCCAGTTCCAGCGCGACGACGACCTCGTCCAGTCCGACGTTGGAGAGCACCTCCGCGCCGACGGCTGCCCACTCGCCAAGACACGGCAGCTGGCCCATGTCGCCAACTTTACCGATATAGCCGTCTATCGTATAGCCAAACTGCGGCGCTGCGAGGATGGTTTTCATGTACTTCTGCGCGAGCGCGCCACTGCCAATCAATACGACGTGCTTGAGGTTGTAGCCCTTTGCGCGGTAGCGGGAGAGCACGAGGCGGACGAGTATGCGCTTCGTCAGCACCAGCACGCTGGAGAGCAGGAAAAACAGCGCGAGCGCCGCGCGCGAGAAATTGGTCAGACGGAAGAGATAAAGTAGCGCGCCGCCTCCGAGGACCGTGACCGCGTTGACGAACAAGACCCACTTGATGTCAAAGTGAAACGACTTGCCGCGTACAGAATCATAGAGCTTCGCAAGCTGGTATCCAAACACACTTGCCACGGCGAAAACAAGAGCAAAAACAAGAAGATTTCTTGGTTGGAGCGCAATATTTTGCGGGTCATGCCGCACGACCAGCAACCAGAAACAGGTAGCGCCATAGTAGGATACCCCCACGATGACGAAGTCGATCAGCCGGTTGACCTGATTGAGTATGCGCTGCCATCTTTTGATCATGAGTTCTCTTTTCTCCGATGCATCCGGTCAGTTTTCCGGGTCACAGCTTTTTATAGCAATGTATGACATAGGATCTCTTGACATCATCTTACGAAATCGGCAGTGAATCGTCAACTATATCAACTCAAAAACAACTGTTTGTAACGGTTGTATCTGGTCGAACAAGTCAAATCGTCATACGAATCAAGCATTAAATCGACTCGCTTTGCGCGATCAAACTCGCGTGTTCCGGGCACCAGAGACGGGTTTGTTTCCGCACAATCCCATTTCGGATATCGAAGGAATCGTGGATCTCGCCTTCAAAGAGCACCGCGGCGCGCGCTTCGTCTTCGACTTGATGCGCGTCCGAACCACAGGTTCGATAGAGGTTCGGGTGCTCTTTTGCGAGACGGAGCGCAAGCTCGTTTCTGCTCTTATGTCGCGGGTTGCAGTTGACCACCTCAAGTCCGTGCAGGCTGTCGTAATACACGGTGTCGTTACTACGGTACGGGTGCGCTTGCAAGATCAGGATTTGGTCGCCATATTGCTGAAAGAACGATGCGTGATCCGTTTGATATAGATACGGGTTTTCGCGCAGGAATGCCTCGTCCACGCCGTAGAGCAGATAGTCGCTTTCGTTTTCGGGAAAACGCAGCTCGATGCCGAGCGCGACGGAAAATCCGATTTCGTCGCCGAGGCGCTTTGCCTCCTGATAACCGAAGAGATAGCGCGTTACGCATTCCTGCCAGTCGTTTTGGCAGTTCTGCAGAAGAATGTAGTTTTCGTGCAGGTGATCGGTGATTGCAAAGCCGTCGTAACCCGCGGCTTTGTAGGCTTTCACGAGGTCTGCCGCGGCGACGATGCCGCATTTGCTGGTCTCAGCGGTGTGTACGTGCAGGTCGAATTTGGAATATGGTTTGCCGTCGATAATGGTCATGTTTACCTTTGATCTCTTTCTGAATCCGTTGGATTTATTCTATATTTATTCGTTATGAATGGATCTCCCCGTTGAGGCACCAATGATGATACCGGTTATTCCGGCGTGATCACACGGTACGGTTCCGCCAAAGATGTATGCCGTTTCGCGATCGGGCACGTGTTGTTCATTTCGCTGAGACGATCCAGTCTCACAGTAGGGTCCTCTCTCTCGGCCGAGCGATACAAATTTCTATTATTATAACAGGTTGAGCGCATTTTGGCAGGCGAAATTCCGGCAAAACGACAGATTTCGCGACCGCACGTTAACGCCTCGCTTTTATTGCGCAAAATCCGTTCACTTCTACAACAGAACCGGTAATATTTGGAGAGTATTCCAATCGTTTCCGGTTGACGTTTCACCACAAACATGTCTATAATGTGGTAAATGATTGTTAAATAATGGTGCAGTAGTGAGTAAATATTGCAAAAATGCAGCTATTGCGCAAAAGAATTGACAGAACAAAGTCTGCGTTCAGACGAATTGTTTTCATTAAAATCACATGGAAATCCAACCGGTAAGTCAAGGAGACTGCGCGTTCGAACGAGAAGAAGCGGCTTTGCGGATATCGATTCAGATCGTGTTTCGTTCATTCGCGGCAACTCCGCAAAGCGAACAGAATCAACAAGCGAACAAAGGAGAGAGAGAAATGTCAGGGAAAATCAGAGTTGGCGTGGCCGGATACGGTACGATCGGACAGCGCCTGGCGGACGGCGTCGCGTTGCAGGGAGACATGGAGTTGGTTGGCGTGGCGGATCTTGCGCCGACGCTCGCCATCCGCGCGCTCAAGGAAAAGGGCATGCCCTATGCGCTCTATCTGGTAGAGGGTGCGGACAAGAGCAAGTTTGACGCGCTGAATATTCCAACGAGCGGCACGTTTGACGAGCTGATCCACAGCGTGGATATCATGCTCGACAGCAGCCCCGGCGGCGTTGGCATCAAAAACAAGGCGCTCTATGAGCAGGCCGGCGTGAAGGCCGTCTTCCAGGGCGGCGAGAAGAACTCCGTTGCGGATGTGTTCTTCCACGGCTATGCAAACTATGAGCTGGGCCTGAACAAGGACTATCTCAAGCTGACGAGCTGCAATACCACGGGTCTCATCCGCTCGGTGGATTGCCTCGACCGCGCGTATGGCGTGGATCGCGTTGCGATCACGATCATCCGCCGCGTGGCTGACCCCGGCGATTATCACCGCGGACTGACCAACGCTCTGCAGATCGACAAAGCGCCGAGTCATCAGGCGCTGGATCTCATGACGATCATGCCGCACGTGCAGGCGACGGGTATCCTTGTACACACGCCCGTGACCCACGGGCACATCATCACGGTGCTCGCGCACGGCAAGCAGAAGATCACCAAAGAGATGGCGCTGGAAGCGTTTGAGCAGCATCCGCGCATCCGCGTGGTGTCCATCGACGAAGGGTTCCTTGGCAACGCGAGCTTGTTTAAATATGCGCGCGACCTTGGCAATCCCCGCGGGGATATGTATGAAATCGGGCTCTGGTCGGACTCCATCGTGGAATCGGGCGACGACATCATGTACGCCATCAACATTCCGCAGGAGAGTGTGACCATTCCCGAGACCATCGACGCCATCCGCGCTGCCTGCGGCATGCAGACGACGAGGCTGGACGGAACGACAAAGACGAACGAATATCTGAACATCGGCAGATTTAAATAAGCAGGAGTTGCATGGTGGAAGCCGCCGCGGCTGAGGGCAGGCACGCCGGGAACTCCATACGCGAGGATATCGAGAGCGCGAGCGTGCTGGTGATGCCGCTTGGCGGTCCGGCATTTCCGTTTTCTTCCAGGCGATCACTTCCTTATATAACTACATTTCTGGCTGCGAGATGGATCGTCGCGACTGAGTGCCGCGAGCGCCGGGATGCCGTTTTTTTTTGTAAAGATTGCTAAAAAACGGGAAAAAATGATAAAAACTGCTCGCGAACCGGTAAAAGTTGCGGTATGATAGTCGAGATACTGTGATGGATGCGCTTAGGTCTATGTCGATTGGGAACTGGCCCGATCGGAGGCCCCGCAGCGCAAGAGGAGGAACGATACTTTGGATGCTACATTAAAACAGCGACTGGAGCGCTTCGCGCTTGAGATTCGCATCGGCGTGCTGGAGCAGATGAAAGCGCGCGGGTTTGGTCATGTCGGCGGCTCGTTGAGCGTTGCGGACGCGCTCGCGGTCCTCTACGGCTCGCAGATGCGCTTTGACCCCAAGAACCCCTGCTGGGCGGAGCGGGATAAACTCGTCTGCTCCAAGGGACACGCGGGCCCCGCGGTCTATTCCGCGCTGGCGCTCTCCGGCTTCTTTCCGTATGAAATGCTCAAGACGCTCAACCAGCCCGGCACGAGCCTGCCGAGCCACTGCGACCGCAACAAGACGCCGGGCGTGGATATGACCACGGGTTCGCTGGGTCAGGGCACGAGCCTTGCCTGCGGCATGGCACTAGGCGAAAAGCTCCGCGGTCGGGATGCAAGAGTGTTTCTCATCGTAGGCGACGGCGAAGCGAACGAGGGCCAGGTTTGGGAAGCTTGCATGTTTGCCGCGGCGAAGAAGCTCAGTAACCTCGTGCTGCTTCTGGACGTCAACGGCAAACAGCTCGACGGCTGCACGAAGGATATTCTCGACACGCTCGATCTAGCGGCGAAGCTCAAGGCGTTCGGCTTTGATACCGTAAGCATCGACGGAAACGATGTTGAGGCGGTCTACAACGCGCTGGAGCGCACGAGAAACGGCGGAGACAAACCCTACGCCGTCGTGCTCAACACCATCAAGGGCAAAGGTGTTGCCGGGGTCGAGCAGGCAAAGAGCAACCACAGCATGGCGGTTTCGAGCGATCAGTGGAACGAATGGCTGCAATCGCTCATCGCGCAGCGGAACTGAAGGAGGGAATCGAATATGGAATTGATTTATGATGGAAGCATGGATTCCCGCCTGTTTAAGGACGTGCTGGGCAAGACGATTCGCGAGCTCAGCGAGCAGGACAGCGACTTTATCTATCTCGATGCGGACTTGATGAGCTGCATCGGCACCTGCGGCTGGGCGACGGAGCATCCGGAGCGCGGCATCAACTGCGGCATTTCGGAATCGAACATGATCGGCGTAGCCTGCGGCCTTGCGAGCGCCGGCTATAAGCCCGTGGTGCATACGTTCGGGCCGTTTGCCTCACGCCGCGTGTTTGATCAGGTGTTTCTCTCGGCGGGATACGCCAAGAACGATATCACCGTCATCGGCACCGACCCCGGCGTAACGGCGACCTTCAACGGCGGTACGCATATGCCGTTTGAAGACGTTGCGCTGTACCGTACCATTCCGACTGCGACGATCATAGACATCACGGATGTTCCGATGTTGATCAGCGTGCTCAAGCAGTGCAAGGACCTACCGGGCGTGAAATACATCCGCGTCGGCAGAAAGAGCGCCGCAAAGGTGTTTGCGGACGGCACGGAGACGCCCATCGGCCCCGCAATCACCCTGCGCGAAGGCAAGGACGTCGCAATCTTTGCCAGCGGCATTATGGTACACGAGGCGATGCAGGCGGCAAAGACACTTGAAGAACAGGGAATCAGCGCTTCGGTGGTCAATTTCTTCACCATCAAGCCGCTGGACACCGATGCGGTCAAGAAATATGCCAAACAGTGCGGAAATATCGTCGTTGCGGAGAATCATAATCGCATCGGTGGACTTTACAGCGCGGTTTGCGAAACGCTCGCGCGCGAAAACACGGCGAAGATCGACGTGGTCGCGGTCAACGACGAATACGGCGAAGTCGGTCCGCAGGACTATCTGCAAAAGCGATTTGGTCTTACGGCGGATCACATCGTGGAGACGGCAAAAGCGCTGGTCAAATAAAAACAAGACGATTCAGCAAAGTAATAAAGAAGGGGAAGAAATTCTCCTTCTTTTGTTTTGACGTCGATTGCGATCCGTATCTCACCATGCAAAGAGTTGCATCTAGGCCTGATTTCGCGTATGCTGTTTTTAACACGGCGGAAAGGCGGCCCTAAAACGTCAACCACCACACAAGGAGAAAGGGACCATGGAGTTTCAAATCGAAGACGGACGCATTTTTAACGTAAACGAAGCAAACGAGTTGATGGCGGAAGCGACATATGTTTACCTGCGCGACGGCGTGGTCGATATCGACCACACCTATGTCAACCCCGTGCTGCGCGGGCAGGGCATCGCGGGGAAGCTCATGGAAGCGCTCGCGGGCGAGCTGCGGGTAAAGGGCTTGAAGGCCACGGCTACCTGCTCCTATGCGGAGGTTTGGCTGGAGAAGAACCGCGCGGCAAATCAGGATATCATCGCCTGAAACTCGCGAGATCCGGCTGGCGCGAATCAGGGGAAGCAGATTGCATATTTTTTGCAGAACTATTTACGTATTCGCCTGATCGCTCATGAATCGAGAAGCGTTGATTCAAGCGGTTATATAATATGAACGAACTTTAAATTCGATCTGTTTTATGCAGGGAAACAGCCGTTTTCGGCTGCAGGTATGCAGCGCGAGAGTTGACAGCGGATCGGGAAGAATACTACAATCAGTTCAGGTTTATCAGGAGAGACTCGCAACGCGAGAAAAAGCCATGCGCAAAATGCAGCGAATGGTTTTTCATGGTTTCCTGTTTTTCTGATTTAATCCGGGTTAAAGGCGGCTTAGAACGAGGGGATTGTTGCATGCGCTATTCCGACAGAAGTATGCAGGACGAAGATTCGGCTGAATACTGGGCGTATGAACAAGCGCCGAATCCGAGACGAGGCGGCAAGACAGTAAAAACGCTGCTGAGCGTATGCATGGTACTGCTCTTGCTTGCGTCGCTCGCGCTGTTATACATCCGTCAATATACCGTCACGGGCGCGTCGATGGAGCCCACCTTGATGGAGGGCGACCGCGTGTTCTACGTCGGGTTTACGAAACCCGATTACGGCGATCTGATCATATTTGATGCGGGCGAAACATACGGCCTCGTGATCAAACGCGTTGCCGGGCTGCCGGGAGACGTCATTCAAATGACTCCGGACGGGCATGTGATTCGAAACGGACAGGCGCAGGAGGAAACGTATCTGCTCCTCGATCCCTACGGAAACAGCGCGACGGGTGAGATCACAGTGGAAAACGGGAAGCTCTTCGTGCTTGGCGACAACCGCGCGGAATCCATCGACAGCAGAGACGTGCGTATCGGGCAAATTCCGATCGACTCCGTCCGCGGCGTGGTGACGAATATGCTGCGGGATACGGTGCCGTCTTGAGGCGGCGCAAGAGAAACAAATTCGTTTGAATGAGAACCGATCCGGGCGGAAATCGATTGACCCGGTAAGATAAAGGACCGGCACGCATGAAACAAAACAAAAAAAGAATAGTACAATGCGCAGTCTCGCTGTTAAGCGCCGCACTCCTGCTGATGCAGTTTGGGTGCGCGGGTGAGACGGTGCGCGCGCTGGACTATTCTTTGGAAAGCAAACTCTATTCCGTTCAGCAGGACGTTGTGCCGCAGGATGTCAGCCCGACGCCGGAGACTCCGGGTGAAACGCAGAGCGCGACACCGGTCGCCACGCCAACGCCCGCGCCTACACCTACGCCCTCACCAACGCCGACAGCCGCGACGAGCGTCACGACCACATCGACGGATGCCACAATAACACCCACACCGCAGAACACAAACGCTGTAACGGGGACCCCGTTGCCGTCGCAAACGCCGGAGTTGCACCGCCTCACCGTCTTGGTGCAGGATGCAAGCGCTGCGGCGCTGGTTGGCGCGCGTGTTTCGCTCTATCAGGATGGGGCGCTGCTCTATTCCGGCATCACCGGTAGCGACGGGCGCGTCTCGTGGATGCTTCCGGTTGGCTACAGCTATCGCGCGACGGCGTCGTTTTCCGGCTATCAGGTCAGCGATGGCGACGCCAGCACCTATGATCTGGCGCAGGATACGGTAGCAAAGATTATACTCACGCAGAGCGGACAGACGAGCGAAGGCACGGCGACGCCAACCCCGCTGCCCGTACCGGATGCGGCACCTGGCAAAGTGACCATCACGGCGGAGGCCGTTACCTTACAACACGATCAGGAAGGGTTTACCCTGCTTGACGGCGTAAGCGCACAGACCGAATTCGGTCAGCCGGTGGCGGTATGGGTCGTGGACAACGGCGGATATCGCGCGGACACGGCAGGAGTCTACAGCGTGACTTACGGCGCGTTTCAGGACGGCGAACTCGTCACCGTGACGCGAGAGGTTACGGTTGAGGGCGAGATCGAGGAGACGACGGCGCAGGACGAGCCGAAAGCACCGACCGGCAGCAGCAAGGAGCGCTATGATATCCTGCTGGCGTATCGGGAAGCGGTCGGGGCGCAACTCAGCGAACGGATTGCCGCGCTGACAGCCGAGTATCGGCAGAGGGTACAGCAGGCTATGTCGGAGAATGCCGAGGCGCGTATTTTGGCGCCGACCGCAACGGAAAACGATACGGACGAGGTAACCTCTACCGCGAAGGACGTTCAGCCGACACTGGACATTCGGGTGACAAACTGGTCCGACGTACTGGCGATATTCCTCGCGCAAAACGTTCCGGATGAGGAAAACCCGCTGAATGTTGCCCAACTCAGCGCCATTCCACTGGACCGTCTCGACGGCGTATTTTGGGATATGAACCAGATTGACACCTTCCGCATGGATGGAACGTCAAACGTTCTGCTCAGCTCCAAGTCTTACGAGGACATGGCGGACGAATACAACATGAGCGCGCAGCGCAGGGATTTCCTCTACGAGCTGATGCAGCCGGAATTCCAGCGTACATTTGCCTCAATGACAGGGAACGTCGCGTTTTCAGACGATAGCCTGGAGAGCCTGGATGCGCTCGTTGAAACGCTGCCGCAAGACATCGCGGTCGATCGTAAGCAAGTGGTGGAAACGGCGGTCTCGCTCGTTGGCAAGGTATCCTATGTCTTCGGTGGCAAATATAACAAACTCGGCTGGAACAATGCATGGGGCAACGCGAATGAAGTGCAGGAGAGCGAGAATATAAAAATCTCGAAAGACTTTGGACTCGATTGCAGCGGATTTGTAAGTTGGGTGTTTATCAACGCAACGGGCGATCCCACAGTGCTGCGCGCTATCGGCAACGGTTCGAGCAACCAGTGGGCGCATTCCGAGGCGATTGGCTGGGACGAAGGCCGCCCGGGCGACCTCGCGTTTTTGTGCGCGCCGGGTGAACGGCAGTACAATCACGTTGGCATCATCGTTTCGGTTGACGAGGATGGAAGCTATCTGGTCGCGCACTGTTCCTCCGTGCAGGACGGCGTCGTCGTGACGGACGGTTGGAGCAGCGGATTTCGGTATCTGCGCAGGCCGGTGTTCTTCGAATAACGACAGCAAACGGGGGATTTTAAATCGTTTCGCATGTAGATTCGCTGATTAGAATGGTAGAGAATTGGGGAATGGAATCACTTTCGTGAACAGATGCGCTTCTCAAGAATTGCAGAGTACAAGTGAAAGATTGAAAGCGAACCCTTTTTAACCTTTAGCATGTAACAGATATCTTTCTCTATAAGCGTATCTTTCGTTTGAGTGACGGCGTGTGATTTGCCCTTTCAATGCGGTTTTCATGCTGGTACGGTTTCATTTTTCCCCGGGGACATCAGCGGACAAGAATGTATGGAAAGCGAAAATCGACACAGAAAACGTTACGATGTAACGGATTTATACGGGATTTCCGCGTGCATAATCACTTGACAACTGTTGGGGCATTTGATATTTTTTAGACTATGCAGATTAGTACTTTCTAAATTGGGTTTTTTCGTCATTTGGACAGGAAAGCGAGCGGGACTGTTAATAATTCATGAACTTTTACGGTTTTTTATGCAATCTTGCATCGCTTCGGTTAAGATAGTAGATAAGCAAATTTATCTGTCATTAAGGGTTGTTTTATCGAAACGAATCATGACAGTATAGATCGGCAAAAACGCATATTTATCATGTGGCATACGGCCTAAAAAAGCGTGGATGCAATACGGCAAACAATGGTGAAAATTAAGAGAAATTAAGAGCGCCATGCAGAGACAGCAGACATATGCAAAATCAAACGGTAAATATGCGATTACAACACATGGTATATGCAAGCTAAAAAACCGCAACATATAGGAATTTCGATCATTGTTGATAGGAACGATTTTAAAAATCATATGAATCGTATGTGCGGTTATAGATGCAGTTTGGCTGATAACAAAGATCAGGTAGAATATCCGCGTACGAGAATTCGGGTAGAAAAGAGACAATAGAGAGACTCATCTTCCTATAGTTTCAACGAAAAACTTCTGCGATCCCGGTTCAAGACGAGCGATAGAGCGATCCCTTGCACATTGATAGCTGTATATAGGTGATTTTCTTCCCACGTAAGGGGCACAACCCGCGAAAGCAGGCGTCGCAAAGCTAAAGGGCCTATGGCGGTTATCCGCTATGGCAGCCAGTTTCCGAATGAAGAACTCACGTTTATCGAAGTAAGCCGCAATGAGGCTTGCTTGTGATTTCAAAAAAACGCGACGGTTCTATTTTCGGTGGGATATGGAACCGTCATTTTTATACGCGATTTTTTCGTGAGGGATGCTTTTGAAAACGGACGACTTCATGTAATAAATAGATGCTTTGATGTAATAGTAATGATACAATGATGTTGAGCAGATGCAGAAAAATTCCGCAATAGCGGGCGAAATCTTGCGCAACATTTGGATGAGGAGAGAATGCAATGCGGGAGTTACTGCCGATCATCTGTGGCGCTGCATTGGGCGCTACTCTGTCGGTTCCCGTTCGGCTCATCTGCGGAGTGTTATTAAAACACCGCGGATTCGCTTCCGAAATGGAACAGAAGTATTTCTGGGTTTTACTTGTCAGTCTTACGCTGGTTGGCGGCGTGATTGGCTGGCGGGCGGGGTTCACATTTCGCGGGTTATATCTGTTCCTGCTGCTGGTGACATCCGCGTGTGCGTTCTACATTGACGCAAAACATCGCGTGATTCCAAACGAACTTGTGCTGGCGATTCTGATTCTCGCCGCAGTGTTTGGATTCACCGGTGCGATTGCTTTCGATATTTGGCAGTCGCTGCTGGGTCTGGTTGTGTGCTTCGTCATTTTCTTTCTACCGAGCCTGTTTGGCAAACAGGTAGGGGCGGGAGACATCAAGCTTGCCGCGGCAATGGGTTTTGCGCTGGGGCTAATGGGCGGGTTGTATGCCGTTGCGGGTATGGGAACGCTGGTGTTGCTCTACGTTATGATTGAGCGAAACATGCCGCTGGTGCAGCGATTGAAAACGATGATCCCCATGGGACCGTTTCTGGCGCTTTCGCTGGTTGCGATATCAATCTTGCTGGTCTAACGCAGACTGGCTCGTGTGGCGGCAGTTAAAAAAGCTCCTTAAGACACAGTAATAGTGTATGATGATGGGGTAAGGTAGTATTCGGTGAGGCGATCGCATTCATCGCGATCATCATCACCGCGAACTTTCGCTTCTTGTCAACGTTGCCGGCTGATCTTTGAATAGAGAGGTCGACAACCTGAAAAGACAAGTTGCGAAGATTCTTGTGGAAAGGAGGATATTAGATTATGAAGAAATTCCTTATGAATGAGGAAGGCCAGGGTATGGTTGAGTACGGCCTGATCATCGCATTGGTTGCGGTCGTCATCATTGGCGCCATCACGGCGCTGAGCGGCGGCATCTCGGGCACGTTCAACAAAGCCACGACAAATCTGGGCGGAGCTGCCAACTAACAAGATGTAAGGAAAAGAGGATGTGGGACGATGAAACAATTCATTTATTGCGAAGCAGGTCAGGGCTTGGTGGAATACGGTCTGATCATCCTGCTCGTCGCGTTAGTCGTCGTTGGCAGCCTTACTGTCTTTGGTAATAATGTAACATCGTTTTTTGCCGAAGCCAGTGAGAAATTCAACTAACCTCAGCTTTTGGCGTCCAAGGCGCAAACGTGTTTTGCGCAGGAGGTCAAATGACGATGCATATTCTATCATTCGTTGTAAATGATTGGTTTGGCATCGTTACGCATCCTCTTTTCCAAACCCAAGATTCTAAAACGGATTGGTCGTCACGCTTGATTGAAACAAATCAGAAATGGATCACGGCGTAAGACCTGCGAACAAATTTTTGAAATGAGAGCGACCAAGACGAGCGAGGGCGCTCTCATTTCGGCACTACTTTCGTTTGACTGGACAGCCAATGGAAACGCGCTTGCCACCGCGGCCGATCGCTGTCTTATAAAGATCATCAACAGGATCAACGGATTACACACTCTGGCAAACAGGAGGAAAAGCCGTGAAGCAGACAATTTGGAACAGGCGCCGTGAAAGCGGGCAATCACTGGTAGAGTTGGCGATTACGCTTCCTCTTGTGCTGCTTTTGATTTGCGGCATGCTGGAGATGGGATGGCTCCGCCTCCACGCGGCAAGTGATGGATACCATTACGCGCGAAGCCACGCGTGCCGGCATAGTAGGCACGACAACAGCCGCCAGCACAGCAGCTGTGAATTCTGCGGTTACCAGCAAAAAACCGAGTTATATGAAAAACACCATTACCGTGACCGTTACGTTTTCTAACCCGTCTAGTTTCAAGGACGGAAATATCACCGTGACCACGGCATACGATCTGCCGACCTTAACGCCCTTGACCGCATTTCTTGCGCCCGGGGGAAGCTATCATGTCGTATCGACGTGTACGATGAAAATGGGGTAGCGGATTCGCTTGTAAAAACCGAAGCTTGAAATGTCCGGATCCCCGAATGGGAAACTCAGATCAAAATACCACGGCGGAGATTCGAAATTATACCATCTGCGCATAGGATCGGGAGCGTGCAAACCCAAAGATCCGGTAGGAGGGACCAAATGAGAAAGATTGTCATATTCGCATTGATCGCTGCGTTGTGTGCGGGTGCATTGTTGTATTTTTACCTTGGCAATTTGGAAGCGCAAAAAGAAGTAAAGGTGGATTACGACAGCGTCGTCGTTGCCGCCGTCGATATTCCGGCGTTCACACCGATTACCAGCGATATGGTGACGTTTCAGCAGATACCGCAAGGTTATGCGCACCCGCTCGCCGCGCGTACAGTTGAAGAAGTGGTTGGACTCGTGACCGAGAGCGAAATCGTCGCCGGCGAAGAGATGCTTCCCTCTAAACTGAAACAGTTTGGTGAAACCGACAGCGGGCTCTCCTATGTGGTACCGGAAGGCATGCGCGCGGTGACCGTCGCGGTGGATGAGGTCAGCGGCGTCGCGGGATTCTTGCAGCGGGGCGATTATGTTGATGTCATTTCCTACACTTCCACAAGCTATGAGATGACCCCGGCAGATCAAGTGCAAACCGGCGCAACTGATCAAACGAACCCCGATCAAACCACTGTTTCACAGAGCACAACCCTTGTTGCGGCGCAGAATGTTCTCGTTGCGGCCATCGGCAGATCCCTCGCCAGCAGTACCGATTCAACCACGGATCAAGCAGCAATCGGCTACAACAGCGTGACGCTCATCCTCTCGCCTGAGGATGCCATGCGCGTTGTACAAGGCTCAAGAAGCGGATCTCTGATTTTAATTTTACGCGCTTCCGGCGATCATAACGCGAACACAGTAGATCCGGTGATCAATGATTCGCTTTTGATTAAGGCACAGTAAGGGGGAGAAAATGAACAGCATTCGCATCATGCTGGCGGCGTTTTCTGCCGACGACCGAAAATATATATCAGGACTTCTGACCGACGAAGCATTGCGTGTGGTCAGCTCCTTTCGTCCGGATAAAGACGGCTTGAAGAAGGCGTCCTCCCAGCCGGCGGATGTGCTGCTGATCGGAACGCGTTCGATGCCGGAGCAGGAGCTGGATTTTGCCGAGCGTATGTTTACGACGCGAAGCGATATCACCATCATCATGCTCGCGCCAATGCTGGAAAGCCGGCTGTTGACGCGTGCAATGGAGTGCGGCATTTCCCGCGTCATCGACATCAGTAGCAGCGAACAGGATATCTGTACGCATATCATGACCGCCGCAAATCGGGACCAAAACCGTCGCACCAGCACCCAAAAAATCGCGAGTTATGATTCCAAGGTTGTCGTGTGCTATTCACCGAAGGGTGGCGTAGGCAAGACGACGCTAGCGGTGAACCTGGCATACGCACTTGCCACCATGAATAAAAAAGTTGCGCTGATTGATCTGAGCTTGCAGTTCGGTGAAGTCGGCGTATTTTTGGATATTCCGAAGGGCGATACGATCGCGGACATGGTGGAGGAGCACTCAATGGAGCTTTCCACCGTCAAGAGCTATCTCATCCGCCATCAGAGCGGAATTCAGGTCATGCTATCCAGCAGTGCACCGGAATACGCGGAGCTGATTCGGCCGGAGCATGTCGACGCGATTCTCTCTTCGCTTCGTACCGAGTTTGACTATGTATTTGTCGACATGGGCGTGACCATGGGAGATTGTGCAATCGCTGCCTTCGAGACCGCAGACACGATTTTGCTTGTTGTCAACGAGGACATTGCTTCTCTGCACGATGCAAAGCGCAGCATCAAGGTGCTGGAAGCGCTGAATCAGCAGGATAAAGTCAAGCTCGTCGTCAACAAGGATGGTATCTCTACGATCACGGTCAAGAACGTTTCCAACCTCTTGGAGGCGACTCCCGTACTCGTTATATCATATGACCTGAAAGCAGCAATGCTCGCGGTCAACCGCGGGATTCCGATGCTCAACTGCGCACCAAATTCGAAAGCAAGCAAAGAAATCCGCGAATACGCGCGGAGCCTGACCCGGAGGGTGTAATTATGGGACTGCTTGACAGAATGGATAAAAAGGTTCCGGGGGTACAGCCCGGCGCTTCCGTGGTTGAGGCGGATGAGGCGGCGGCTCTGCGGGATCGCGTCCATTATCAAGTTGTAGAAACGCTCAACAAACGGGACGAAAAGCACGGTGGCGGAACGAACGAGGCGGAAACACGCTCCATTATCGAATCCGCACTGGAGCAGCACGCCTCCAGCATGGCGCGACCGGAACGAAACCGGATTGCAGCGGAGATCTACGACTCGATTCGCGGTCTTGGTCCTCTGGAAAAACTGCTTGCCGATGACTCGATCAGTGAAATCATGGTCAACGGCGCGAAGCAGGTTTTCATTGAGCGCAAAGGCAAACTGGTACAGAGCGACGTAACGTTTTATGACAACGAGCAGTTGCTTAACGTAATCGACCGCATCGTTTCTCCGCTTGGGCGGCATATTGACGAAGCAAACCCGATGGTCGATGCACGTCTTGCAGACGGATCGCGTGTCAACGCGGTCATTGCGCCTCTTTCTTTAAAAGGGCCGCTGCTTACAATCCGAAAGTTTTCGAGCACGCCTCTTACCGTTGAGAACCTGATTGACTTCGGCAGCTTAACGTTTAAGATGGCGGCGTTTCTGGAATCCTGCGTAAAGGGCCGCCTCAATATCGTGGTTTCCGGAGGTACCGGTAGCGGAAAGACAACGTTGCTCAACGTGCTCTCCGCGTATATTCCATATGACGAGCGAATAGTTACCATCGAGGACGCCGCGGAAATCCAGCTGCAACAAAGGCATGTGCTGACGCTGGAGGCGCGCCCTGCCAATTTGGAAGGAACGGGACAGATTACCATTCGAGATCTGGTTCGAAACGCTCTGCGTATGCGTCCGGATCGCATCATCGTCGGCGAGGTTCGCGGCGGCGAAGCGCTGGATATGTTGCAGGCCATGAACACCGGCCACGATGGTTCTATGACCACGGGTCATGCAAACTCCACGCGCGACATGCTGGCGCGTCTTGAGACGATGGTGCTTATGGCCGGCATGAACCTGCCGGTCGCAGCCATTCGCCAGCAGATTGCGTCCGCAATCGACATCATCGTGCAGCAATCGCGTATGCGCGACGGTAGCCGTAAAATTATTGGTATCAGTGAAGTAACCGGCATGGAAGGCGACGTCATCCTCACGCAGGAGATCTTCACGTATGATTACGGCGACGGGCGTTCGCCGGGGCGATTCCGTCCGACCGGGATCAAGCCGCGCTGTAGTGAAAAACTCGCCTCAGCCGGAGCAGGTTTGAAAGACGAGTGGTTCCGTTAACGCTGAACTGGAAACGCTGAAGAAGCGCAGGAAGGAGAAGACCATATATGATACGAGCACTGGTGACGGTCGCGTTTATCATTGCGTTTTATTTTATCTTCTACCTTTTTGCGACGGCACGCACGAAAGAAAAGCGGAAGATGGACGAACGCGTCCGCACTTTATTCGATCTGTCTGCGGATGAAAACGCAAACAGGCGTGCAGGACAAAAAAAACAGCGAACGAATCCACTGCGGCTGGATCAAATTGCAGAAGAACTCTATGTTGCGGGCGTCGCGCTTCGCGCAGAAGAATTTGTCACCATTTGGATTCTGTTGGGTGCGGTGATTCCCGCAATCGCGCTGTTCTTAGGCGCGCCAACCACCATTTGTATCGGACTCGTCATCGTCGGTGTTGCGGCGCCGATTACATGGGTAACCATCAAGAAGAACAAAAGGCTTGCGGTGCTGGGTTCTCAGTTGTCGGATGCACTGACGATTATCTGCAACGCGCTCCGGGTCGGCCAGTCGTTTCAGTATGCGCTTAAGAACGTTGCGGATGAGATGGAAGAGCCGATCTCGCGCGAGTTTATGCGCGTCTATCGCGAGACGCAGTATGGTATGCCGCTTGAGACAAGTCTTGGCCGCCTGGTCAGCCGAACAAGAAATCCCGACCTGGAGCTGATGTCCTCCGCAGTGATTATTCAACGGCAGATTGGCGGCAACCTCGCTATCATCCTCCAGAACATCTCGGATACGATCAACCAGCGCGTGCAGATACGCGGTGAGATTCACACCATGACCTCTGCAGGACGCATGAGCGGTTATATCATCGGTGCGCTACCCGCGCTTATCATGCTGATGTTGATGTTTATCAATCCTGGATATGTCGACATGTTTTTTGTGACGGAAAAAGGCCGAATCATGATAGCGATCAGCCTCGTACTTGAGGCGATCGGCTTTACTATTGTCAACAAAATCGTGAATATCAAGATTTAGGGAGGGGGATATCGCATGCGTTTTGTTGTGTTGGCTTTCACAATTGCGGTGTTTCTCGGCCTGCTGGCGCTATTATATGACGTTGGCATCAAAAACGATGAGATGCGAAAGCGCTTTTCCCAGGTGCAGGAAACGGAGCGCGCTTACAGCGATGAAGAACTCAAGAAATCATTCACAGAGCGCGTGATTCGTCCGGTCATCAAGCGAGTATCCGACGGAGTGCGACGATCGGCAGGCAACAGCAAACCGGTCGGACAAAGCAAGGCGAATATCAAGCTGGAAAAGCAGCTAAAGGCATCCGGCATGGCATTGTCTCTACAGGAATACACGTTTATCAAGAGCATGCTGGTACTCGTGTTCCTGCTGGCCGGTATTCTTCTCTATGTGTTTTTACCGTTGGATCTGATGCCGAAACTCTTTATCATGCTCTTTACGGCAAACATTCCGATGTTCGGAACCAGCTACTTTTTAACCTCCCGCGTGAAAAAACGGAAAGAGGCGATCCTGCGAGAGCTGCCGGAGACGATGGATGTATTGGTTGTCAGTGTTGAGGCGGGACTCGGTTTGGATGCTGCGATTTTACGCCAGTACGCAAAGAATAAAAACGCAGTTCTGACGGAGCTCAGCGGAGCGATTCGAGATATTCAGATGGGCGTTCCGCGCAGAACGGCGTTTAAAGAGATGTCGGATCGCTGCGACATTAAGGAGATGGCAGTATTCGTCACCGCACTGTTGCAGGCGGATCAATTGGGCGTTCCGGTGAAGAGCGTACTCAATGTACAAGCGGAGCGACTTCGCATTGAGCGGAAACAGCAAATTCAGGCAAGGGCCGCGAAAGCACCGATCAAGATCATGCTGCCGACCGTCATGTTCATCTTTCCCGTGATCTTTATCATTCTTCTCGGGCCAGCCGCGGTTAGCATGATTGAAACACTGAGCTGATTCAATGCAAGAGACGGACGGGTGCGAGACAAGAAATAATCTTCTCGCTATGAGGCAATGAAATGAAAACAGTGAAAATAGTAAAGGATGGAACGCAGATCGCAACCGTCTGGCACGCGAAAGGGTACTTTGCCCGGCTGAGAGGATTATTGGGTCGAACGCTACAGGAAGACGGAGGGCTGCTCCTTACCCCGTGCAGCGCCATTCATACAATCGGCATGGGGTACGCAATCGATGCGATCTATCTGGACCGGCAGGGATTCGTATTGAGAATTGATGAGTCGTTGAAACCGGGCAGGGTATTGCCGCCACAGCGCGGCGCGAGACATGTTTTAGAGCTGCCGGATGGCAGCGCAAAACGACGAATGATTGTAACAGGCGACAAACTGGAGGTAATCCGATGAGTGAGCGTATCGAACAACACGAAGAGGGAATCGATTCCCTACGTAACCGCATGGATGCAGATGCGCGGTTTCGTCGCTCTCTGTCCGGCTACGACCCGCAGGATGTGCGCGCTTATGTGGAAAACGTAAAGCGTATTTTTGCGCAGCAGACGAGGGCCGCGAAACAGGAACAGGAAGATTTGCTCGCGCAATTGGATTCTGCCAAGAGCGAGATTCAGGCGCGAAATTGCGGAATTAAGAAGCTGAAAGATCTGCTTGTCGAGCGTGAAGCCCAGCTGAACACGGCGAACATGCGGATTAACACGCTCTTGCAAACCGTAAAAACGCACGGCGCGGAGCGCGACGAGCTGGAGCGGCTCCGGCAGGAGGCGGCAAACAGCGGCAACACAGAGCGGATTCTTTCGCTGGAAAAAGAGACGCAGCAGCTGCGTTCTGCCGTTGCGCAGGCGTCCAACCTCGTCAACACTTGGAAAGCGGAACGCGAACGCTTGATGGAAGAGAACGATCGTTTGCGCGAGGAGGTCAACTATCTGCGCGCTGTGTCGAGCAAAGCGACGGCGGATTACGAGGCGAGCCGCGCGTATGCGGCAAATACGCAGTATCAATCCGCTTATGATCAGACGATGCGGCTGTCGCATGCGGATGTGATCGCGGCGGAAAACCGCTTTATGGCGCAAAGCGTACAGCAGCCGATGCAGCAACCGGTTCAGCCGGGCTATCAGCAGCCAATACAACCCGCCTATCAACAACCGATACAGCAGCCGGTTCAGCAGCCGGTGCAACCGGTCGCGCAGCAGGCGGCGACCAATCAGCAAAAAGAGTTTTCGCAGGTTGCGGATAAACTGGCAACCATGTTTGCGGAAGCATATCAGCTGATCAGCCAATTCAAGTCCGGTTTGGATGCGCAGCCGGAACCGCAGCCGCAGCCCCAGCGTACGGCGCAGCCCGCTATGCAGATTCTGCGTCCGGAAGCCGTGAATGCAGAAAATTTCTATCCGAGAAGATAATTTTTCCTGTGAAACGATCAAATCAACAAAAGCGCAGATGCGTAGGCTGACGGCAGCCATGCGTTTGCGCTTTTTGATGAGAAGAAGAAATTGTTAAGGTTTATGCGTTCGGTGTGTTTTTGTACAGAATCAATTTTCTGGCTAGAAAGTTCCAAAAGAGAACAACAGCGGATGCGATCACCTTTGAGATCATGTAAAATACATGCAGGATATCGGTAAAAAAGTAGAGCAGCGCTTCCGTTAAGCCAAGCCCGATCAGCCCGATCAACGCGTACACAAGAAATTCAACCGTGTGCCCGACCCGCACTTCCTGCGCGCGAAAAACCAGCGCGCGAGAGAGGAAATAGTTACAGATGAGTCCGGCGATAAAGCCGAAACAAGCCGCTACGAGATAATACAGACCCATTTGGACGCAGAGCCAGAGCACGCCCGCGTCAACGAGAAACGAGCATCCGCCGACAAAGACATAGCGAAAAAACTGGATGAACGGCTTTGCGGTAGGGTCGATGAAGAGCTTCCGAAAGAAATGTTGCTGCATATTTTCCTCGCGTAAACGTTTGATGACGAATCTTTTTTATTGGGACTTCTTTTCGTGATAGGTCTGCTCGGTATTCACACCCCAAACATTTTCCCGGTTGGTGACACCGTTTCGAATGTTATCGACCGCTTCAAACGCGGTTGCCATGGAGTGATCCATGTTGTTATATCGATGCTGCCCGTTGCGACCGACGCAGATGAGGTTGTCAAACCCGTCGAGATACGTCTTGAGCTTCTCGATTTCATCGTAGGTGTCAAAATATGCCGGATACGCCTTGGCAACGCGTTCGCGGCAGCTATTCAAGATAGCGGTATCTTTGCTGATGATGCCGATGCGCGCGAGCTCCTGTACCGCAAGCTGGATGCAGTCTTCCTGCGAGAGCGTCCAGAAGTCGTCTCCTTCCGCGCAGAAATACTCCAACCCGATCCAGACGGTGTGGAGCGGATCCTGTACCATATAGGGCGACCAGTTGTTGAAGATTTGCACGCGTCCGAGTTTGACGCTTTTATCCTGTACGTAAATCCAGCAGTCAGGAACGATATCGCCAAGCGTTTTAAGATTGGTGGTGTTGCGAATCTGGAGCCGCTCAACCAGCAGCCCGACCGTGACAAAATCGCGATACGGCAGACCTGCTGCAATGCGCTGGATATCAGCGGGAACATCCGGCAACCCCTGGACCAGCGAACGAAGCGGCATAGAGGAGAGCACCAGATCGCAGGGGATGGTCTCGTCTGCGCAAACGACGCCGCTGATGCGATTGGACTCGCATACAAACGAGGTCGCTTTCGTGCCCAACCGAACCTCGCCGCCGCGGGAGATCACCTCGTCGCAAACCGTCTCCCAGAGCTGTCCCGGGCCAAACTTCGGATAAGAGAATTCTTCGATCAAAGACGTCTCGACCGCGCGCTTGCTCTTTGGTAAGATTCGCTGCAAAATATTCTTCAAGAGTGCGAGAATGGAGAGCCCCTTGACGCGCTGCGCGCCCCAGTCCGCCGAGATGCTGCTTGGATGCCGTCCCCAGACTTTTTCGGTATAGCTCTCGAAGAACATACTATAGAGCACCTTGCCAAAGCGGTTGATATAGAAGTTTTCCAGCGAGGTTTCCGGCAGCTTGTGAATGCACGCGTACAGATAGGAAAACCCAGCGCGCAATGTGGTGATAAACCCCATGTTGCGAATGGTAGACCACTTCAGGCTGATGGGATAATCATAGAAACTTCCGCCGAAATAGATGCGCGAAACGCGTCGGCGGTTGAGCATGACGCGATCTTCCTGCTCAGGATCGGGTCCACTGGGAACGATGCGCGCTTCCCTCTGCAACAACAGATCATCGAGCGAGGGTTTTCCCTGCGTTGGCAGGATGTGCTCCCACCAGTTGGTGACGCGTTCGTCTTTCGAGAAAAAACGGTGTCCGCCGATGTCGATGCGGTTGCCCTCGTGTTGTACCGTTTTCGAGATGCCGCCGATGCGCGTATCCTCTTCAAGAATGGTGACGTGATACCGCTCCGGCTGCTCTAGTAGTTCGTATGCGGCGGTTAATCCCGCCGGGCCCGCGCCGATGATGACGACATGCTGTTGCTTACTGTCTGACATTACGTTCCCTCTTACACCCATATCTATGGTTTGAAACGGATGCATCAAACCACTGGAATCAGTTGGTATCATACCATTTTTCCGAGCCAATGAAAAGCAGCAGGCAGAATTTTAAACCGAAACTGAGTGTTGAAAATGAAAGTGATGCATCTTTCGGCAGAGCAGGAAACACAACAATACCGCAATCCGGCGCTGCCGGAAAAAACATACATCAAATGAGGAATAAATCATGAAACAGATCAAACAGCCAACCGGTGAAAGGCGCAACGAAGGAGAACCCCTGGAGATTTCGAAGGAAAACGGGAAGTATTCCAAAAAGACGATAGTTTTTCTTAAGCTGATTGTCTTCCTGCCGTGTCTGTTTATGATGCTGCAACTCAATAACGATGCTTGGTTTTTGCTCAACAGCGGTCGTTATGTGCTGCAACATGGCATTCCGACGATTGAGCCGTTTACCTTGCATCAAAACTTTAGCTTTGTGATGCAGCAGTGGCTTACGGCTGTTGTTTTTTGGGTTGTGTACTCCAGGCTTGGCGCAGCAGGTTTACTCGCGCTCGTGTTTCTGCTCTATTGCGCGATAGTAGCTGTCACCTGGAAACTCAGCTGGCATCTCTCAGAAGGCAATCCGGTTGCGACGTTTCTTGCGACGTTGTTGACCTCCGCCTTGCTGATGATCGTCATGGTAACACGACCGACCTCGTTTACACTGCTGATTCTCATCTGTGAGTTGTATGTAATGGAGCGCTTCATCCGTTCTTCAAACCCCGCGTTTCTGATTCCGCTTCCTTTTTTATCCGCGCTGCTGATCAATCTGCATGCGGCAATGTGGCCGATGCAGTTCATATTGCTGCTTCCATATATCGTCGATTCCTTCCGGTTCAAGTTCTGGATTCTGCGGGGAGAAGGATACCCCAAACGATTCTTCTTTCCAGCGCTTGCGCTGATGTTTGCCGCAGGGTTTCTTAACCCGTATGGCTGGAACGCGATGACTTACGTTTTTCGCTCCTATGGTTATCAGGAAATCAGCTTTATACAGGAGATGCAACCCGTGAACATCAACGAAGGCACCGGCATGCTGATCTTCGGCGTGTTTTTCCTAGTGCTGGCGTTCTATCTACTGAACAGGGAGCGTTCCACCAAATTGCGCTTTGTGCTGCTGACGCTTGGCAGCGCGATATTGGCTCTCTCTTCGTCGAGAAGTTTTGCATTCTTCGCTATCTGCGCCTTTTTCCCGTTGGCATATCTGCTGAGAGATGTTACCCTGCCGGAGGGTCGTATTCAGTCGGGTAAGAGCGCACTGCGACTACGGATTGTGTTATGTGCGTTTGTTGCGATCGTAGTCGGCAGTATGATCATACAACGGGTGATGATATTCGACGAAAAAAAAGAACTGCCGACCATCTCTTCCGCCGTAGACTTTTTAATCGCGCGGGAGCCGCAGGAATCGATGCGGCTATATATGGGCTATGACGACGGAGGTTACGGGGAGTATATGGGACTCAAGCCCTATATCGACCCGAGAGCAGAGATTTTTGTCAAGAAAAACAACCATGTGAAAGATGTAATGAAAGAATATTATCTGTTGCAGACGGGACAGACCTATTATAAGACGGTGTTGGATGAGTACCAGTTTACCCACCTCATTGTCGCGCGAACGGATATTTTGGCCGTCTATCTACCGCATGACAATGATTACCAATTAATTTACGAGGATAGCGAGTATAACATCTACCGACATCGGTAATAAGGCGGCTTGATTTCTCTTCAAAAAATCTTGTCAAAAATCACGGTTATACGGGCAGGTGAAATCACAAAAACAGGTGCAATATCGCGCGCCTTGCATCGCTATCGCATAATATTGTTACATGAAAACTTCTTGACATTTCAAATGTCTACCATATAATTAAGTAAGGTGGTAAAAAAAGCGGACCATTTGTTTTTGTTTTCTCTGTGACTATTAAGTTACGTCAGCCTCAGATTACGATGTAATTTTTATTAATTGCAGAGGGACGGCTACCAACGTTGGAGGGAACGCATATGCGGTTCATCAATAAATGGCTAAAATTTGAAGGTGGGCAATCCATCATATTGGTTGCATTCACGATCGCGATGCTGTGCGGCGTCGCGGCGCTGGTCGTTGACACAAGTCAGGTTTCTGTAACGCAAGGGCAGCTGCAAAACGCGGCTGACGCGGCGGCGCTTGCCGCGGCGAACGATTTACCCTCCGCCAGCGCAGCCTCCGCAACGGCGGACGCTTATGCTGAGATGAACGGTGTCTCTGCCGCGAACACGACGGCCACGACCCCGTACAAGGGGAACTCAAACAAAGTCGAGGTCGTTTGCACCAAGACGGTTCAGTATACGTTTGCACGCATCCTTGGCTTTAATAGCAAGGTCGTTACCGCGCGCGCGGTTGCGGAGAAAACAGGCATGAGCGGCGGGTGTTTTGGTTATGCGCTGTTCGCCGGCAGCACGGATTTACAGAAACTGATGCTGACAACAAGCAATCTCGAGGTAACAGGAAATACGCACGCAAACGGATCCGTTTTCATCTCCGGCAGCAATCAGGAGTTTACGGGTAATGTGGAAGGCGTATCAAAGGTCGAAGCCTACGTTAGTAATATCACCATCACAGGAACGTGCCAAGCGGCGAATTTATGGGTACCGGACAACACAGGTGCCGTTCATGTCGGCAACCGGGTCGCCACCGCCGCTGCAAACATTCCAATGCCGGACTTATCGGCGGGCGTGAAATCGGAGGCGATTGCTTCCGGTACGGCTTATATGATCAACGAGTGGGAAACGCAGGTCTTCTCAGGTAACGGAATCAATATTGACAAGTCGATCTATGTCAACGGCGGAATTACAATTGCGGGCAGCTCGTTTAAAGGACAAGGTGCCATCTGCGCGAAGAAAAATATCGGTATCAGCGGCAACACGCTGAAAGGCAACGCCGGTACTTCGGTTTGCATCTATTCGGTTGAGGGTGATATCAATCTCTCCGCATCGGGTCTAACGATCTATGGAACGTTATATGCACCCAACGGTAGGATTAGCATCAACATGAGCAATATCACCATATACGGGCGCGTGATTGCGAAAGAAATTCAGATTTCCGGTTCCAATGTTGAGATCATCTCCGGTTCGGGCGACCTTGGCTTCCTACCAGGCGGGTCTGTCGCGCTTTGCGAATAGTTTCGCTTTCAGATCATCAACGAGACATATATCCATAAAGAAGTTTAAGATTGTTACATTAGAGGATGTTTCAGAACATCCTCTTGTTTGTCTTTGTGCGGACTTGGCACAAAGATAGTATGAATGTTAACGAGAAAAGTCCGAAGAAACGTAGGATTATTGGGCTGTTTTGCAGAAAAAAACAAAATGATATCACATTGGGGTTACATAATATGATATAATAAATATCCAACGATGATACTTTTATATGATATGTGTGACACGCATGAAGAGATACGGCATAGTCTGGGGAGGAACGCACAATGCGCTTCATCAAAAAGTGGTTGAAGCATGAATTCGGCCAATCCGCGTTACTCGTAGCGCTTTCTATCGCGACGCTTTGCGGCGCCGCGGCGCTGGTCGTCGACGTGGGCATGGTGTCTGTGACACAAGGACGGCTACAAAATGCAGCGGATGCAGCAGCACTTGCGGCAGCAAGAAGCTTGCCGGACGCCGGCAGCGCCCGATCCGTAGCCGTGCAGTATGCCGAGTTAAACGGCGTTGCTGCGGGAAACACCACGACGACAACGCCCTATAACGGAGAAGCGAACAAGGTAGAGGTCGTTTGCACAGAGACGATGCAGTACGCGTTTGCGAAAATCTTTGGGGCTCAGAGTCAGGTAATCTCCGCGCGCGCGGTTGCGGAAAGCTCCGGCTCATCCACGGACTGCTTTGGATATGCACTCTTTTCCGGCGGTTCAGGTATGCTCTATTCAAACAATCTGCAGATCAACGGTAGTATTCATGCAAACGGTTCCATCCAGATCGCCGGAAACAATCAGGAGATCACCGGCAGTGCGGAGGCCGTTACAAAACTGGAGGCATATATCACCAAGCTGACCATCGGGGGAACCTGTCAGGCCGCACTTCTGGTCGTTCCTGACAATTCCGGCAGTGTCTATGTCGCAAACAGGCTCTCGACTCCTGCGGACGTGATTCCCATGCCGGATCTTTCTGCAGATGTCCGATCGGAAACGGACGCAGCCGGAACGACTTACTTGATTAATGAGTGGGAGACGCAGGTCTTCTCAGGCAACGGGATCAACATTGACAAGTCTATCTATGTTACCGGCGGAATTACGATAGCGGGAAACTCGTTCAAAGGCGAGGGCGTCATTTGCGCAAAGAAGAACATCGGCATCAGCGGTAATACGCTCAAGAGCACGACTGACTCCACGGTTTGCATCTATTCGGTTGACGGCGATATCAGCATTTCCTCTTCCGGACTGACGATCTATGGAACGCTGTATGCGCCAAACGGAAAGATTGGCATCTATGGAGATAATATTACAATTTACGGCAGAGTCATCGCGAAGGAAGTCATCATCACAGGAACAAATATCGCGATCAACGCGGGATCAAACGATCTGAATTTTCTTCCGAAAGGTTCTGTGAAACTCTGCGAGTAGAGCGTTATTTTCACATTATGCGAATCAGCGCAAGAGCGAAACACATGAACTGAAACGAATCGTGACAGAAAGAGGATGCGAAACACATCCTCTTTCTTTTTGCGTAAATAGACACATATTTGGAATTGGTTTACGAATTCGCGAATCTTTTTAAAACGGGATCGCTTTCTCATTTCGTTCCTTGACAATTCGCACCGACTCACTATACTATCACTAGTATATTCAATACTATTTTACAGCATTCAATGTAACGAAATCGATTGCTGTACTGCGTGTGGATGTTCTAGTGGAAATCAGCACAGATGACACGTGCAAAAAGAATCTCCGGAGGAGTCCAAATGAACCGATTCAAAAGATGGCTGAAAAAGGAATGCGGCCAGTCCGTCTTTCTGGTTGTGATTTCGATCACGCTTTTGTGCGCGACCGCGGCATTGGTCGTTGATGTCGGTCAGGTGGCGGTCACACAGGGACAGTTGCAGAATGCAGCCGACGCAGCAGCACTGGCCGCTGCGAAGAGCCTGCCCGATGCGAACAGCGCAAAGAGCACGGCGGCACAATATGCCACGCTGAACGGGGTAGATGCGTCGAATACGACGGCGACGACGCCATATAACGGAAACGCGAGCAAGGTTGAGGTTGTCTGCTCAAGAACGGTGCAATATACGTTTGCGCGCGTGATCGGTTTGAGCAGCAAAGTCGTGACTGCGAGGGCGGTGGCGGAAAAGAGTAACGCGTCCGGCGCGTTTGGTTACGCGCTGTTCTCCGGCGGGTTGAATTCTCAATTGGGGCTCTACACCGACTCGTTTGAAGTAACCGGCAGCGTGCACTCCAACTACACGCTGCAGATGAACGGCAATATGCAGAAGATATCCGGTAACCTGGAAGCCGTATCCAACATGAGTTCCGGTGTTACTTACCTGACAATCGGTGGAACGTGCCAAGCCTCCTCGATTCAAATCAATGGAAACGCGAGCAATATTAGCGTTCCAACCCGGCAGCAGAGCCCGTCCAGCGTCATTGATATGCCGAATTTTTCGCAGGATATCAAAAACGAAGCGATCGCGGCCGGTACGGCATACATGATCAATTCATGGGAAAAAAAAGTGCTAGCGGGAAACAGTGTGAATGTGGATTCTTCCATATACTCCAGCGGGGGAATTGAAATATCAACTTGCAAGTTTACAGGGCAGGGGTCAATCTGCGCGGAGAAGAGCATAAAACTGAGCGGAGACGCGCTGAAAAGCACAAGCTCCTCCGCGGTATGTATCTATTCGGTCGATGGCGACATCAACTTCGCCACCGACGGGTTGACCATCTACGGTACGCTTTATGCTCCGAACGGCACGATTTCGATCCATGCGAAGGATATAACGATCTACGGACGCGTGGTAGCGAAAAACATCATCATTACGGGCTCCAATGTTAAGATTATCTCCGGTTCGAGCGACCTGAACTTTTTACCCGGCGGCACGGTCTCGCTCTGCGAGTAATAATCGCAAACAAGGTTACTGATCGAGTAAGGCTTTCTACAAAGAGAGGATGCAAAACGCATCCTCCTTTTTTCTACCTATTGCATCGGTAAACTGCGTTACTTGCGATCCAGAATCTTCCGCAAGAGTGGAACTTTCACAAAGATAGCGCTCTCAGGACAGACTTCCTGACAACAATAGCAACGGATACAGCGATCATATTGATAGCTCGGTGGGTTTTTCTTGTTTCCGTCATGCCAGTTGACTACCTTCGGGGTAACGGGGCACATCTGAACGCAAATGCCGCAGCGCACGCATTTTTCCTCTACAATATACGGCTTTGGCGTGAGTGCCTCCTTGAGAAATCCAGGTCGCGCGCGCTTCGCGGTTGCTTGCTCCGGTTCGCGGTTGACGACATAGTCTTTCGCGATGAAGTTCTCAATATGATCGCCGAGGAGGTTGATTTCCTCGGAACGGTAGGTACCCAGGCCCTGCTCTGCGCCCGCGCGATTGGTAAGCACCAGCGCGGGGTCAAGATTCATGACCCGGCACATGGTTGCGTCCAGCGCGATCGGGTCCGTTGAAAAGAGCAGCACGTTCATCTTGCGCGGGTCTCCGCCGCGCGGACCGTTGCCCTCCATCGCCATGACGCCGTCCATGACGAAGAGGCGGGGACGGACAAAGGCGTTGAGATCGATCAGCATCTTTGCGAAATCATACGCGCTGGGAATCTTGACGTGAAACTCTCCTTTGAGCGCGCCGGGGATGCAGCCAAACTGGTTTTTCACCGCGCCGGTTACGCGCTGAAACGCGTGTGTCTTCATCTTGGGCAGACTGATCACGCCGTCGCTTTCCAATACGGCGTTGGAGATCATAAAACGCTTGTTCTGCCGCCCTTCCGGGAAATGGATTTCTTGCCCCGCGCGAAAATCACCAAGCGGAATGCCCAACTGATCTGCAACCTCCGCGGCGCCCGATTTTTTAGCGGCGGTTTCAGGCGGCTGGAATCCCGGCGAATCGCCATAGGAAAGCTGCGCGCCCGCGCGCTGAAAAACGGTAGCGACCGCGCGAAACACGGCGGGATGCGTGGTGACGC
Source organism: Christensenellaceae bacterium (assembly GCA_963665375.2). Classification (GTDB taxonomy): domain Bacteria; phylum Bacillota; class Clostridia; order Christensenellales; family CAG-138; genus UBA7703. Next base: position 892,867 of record CAXXUL010000003.1, on the reverse strand, counting down.
ATTTCTCCGGAGGATCGGCGGAGAGCCAATTGAGCTTGAGCAGAATCTTTTCGCCGGGTTGCACGAATTTGTCCGCTCCGCCGAGCAGCGAAACACCGCGCTCAACCGCGGCGAGCACCTCGACTTCGTCGTAACTTGTGCAAGATATGATTGCCACGTCTGACATGGTGTTTTTCCTCCTGGTAGCAGGGCTTGTGTGAGCAGCGGGAGTCCATTATGCGCGCGCTGTCGCCCTGTTTATCAACAGTGTAACGCGTAAGCGTGGCGCAATCAAATAAAATCTGATGGACGCTACTTCTTCCGGCGAAACAAAGAGATGCCGCCATCGTCTGGCGGCATCTCATATGCGCGATTCCTTCAAAAGAAAATCAGTGCTTTACCTGTCCGTAATAGGCGTTCTTTCCGTGTTTCCGGAGATAATGCTTATCCATCAACGTTGGGTTGAGATGCGCGCTTGGCGCGAGTGCAAGCGTGTGCCAGGCCATCATCGCGGCTTCTTCCAATACCGCCGCGTGATAAACCGCCTCCGCCGCGTCTTTGCCCCAGGTAAACGGGCCGTGCTCCTGCACCAAAACCGCGGGCATTGCAATAGGATCGATGCCGCGCATGGTCTCGATGATGACGTTGCCGGTTTCGAGCTCGTATGCGCCTTCGATTTCGCTCTTGCTCAGCGGTCTCGTGACGGGGATATCGCCGTAGAAGTAATCTGCGTGCGTGGTGCCCAGCGCGGGGATATCGCGGCCCGCTTGCGCAAAGATCGTCGCCCAGCGGGAGTGCGTATGCACGATGCCGCCAATCGAGGGAAACGCGCGATAGAGCGCGAGGTGCGTCGGCGTATCGGAAGACGGGCGAAGATTGCCCTCTACGATTTTTCCGCTCTCCAAATCGACACAAACCATTTGCTCCGCCTGCATCGTCTCATAGGTAACGCCGGAGGGCTTGATGACCATAACCCCGCTCGCGCGGTCGATAGCGCTGACGTTTCCCCAGGTGAACGCGACGAGGTTGAGCTTTGGTAATTGCAGGTTCGCTTCCAGTACTTTTTGCTTAAGTTCTTCCAGCATGTTAAAATATTCCCCCCGAAATCCGAATTAATACGCCTGTACAGCCGCACGTTCGACGGCAATGCTGCACTTATAGCCTTCCATAAAGGAGGCGAATCCGGCGGCTTCGGCATCGGTTGCCGAAACGGTGACGCTCTTTGCATTGTAAAAGACGCGCGCGGTCAGATAATCGGAGAGAGATTCATTCTCTGCTTTGTTCATCAGATACGCCGCGAGGACCGCCATGCCCCATGGCCCGCCTTCGCCTGCCGTCTCCATTACGGTGACGGGCGTACCGAGCGCCGCGGACATGATCTTTTGCCCGATTCCTTCTACTTTGAAGAATCCGCCGTGGCCCGTCATCGCGTCCAGCTCTACCTGTTCCGCCGCAAGGATATCCATGCCGATGCGCAGGGAAGCGCAGGCGGAGGTGAGATGCGCGCGCATCACGTTTGCGAGTGAGAAGCTAGCGTCCGGTTTGCGGAAAAGCAGCGGACGGCCTTCATCCATGCCGGTGACAGGTTCGCCGGAGAGATAGTTATACGTTAGGATACCGCCGCAGTCCGGCGCGCCTTCCAGCGCCTTGTGATAAAGCGTGCGGTAGAGCGTTCGCTCGTCATACTCCGCGCCGAGCGCGCTTGCGGCCTCGCCAAAGAGACGAATCCACGCGTCGATATCGCTCGTACAGTTGTTGCAATGCACCATCGCGACCGGATCGCCCGCGGGCGTTGTTACCATGTCCACCTCGGTGTAGTAGCGCGAGAGTGCCTTCTCTAAAACCAGCATCGCGAACACGCTGGTGCCCGCGCTGACGTTGCCTGTACGCTGGCGCACGGCGTTGGTTGCGACCATGCCCGTGCCTGCGTCTCCTTCCGGCGGGCAGAAGGGGATACCGGGTACAAGCGAACCGCTGGGATCAACGAGCGCCGCGCCGGCTACGGTCAGCTGGCCTGCTTTTTCGCCCGCGGAGAGAAGATCCGGCAAAACAGAAGCGATCTGCCAGCTGTATCCCTGCTCGCCTACGAGTTGCTGGAAGGAATCGATCATCGCTTGATCATAGCAAAGATTGGTGGAGTCGATCGGGAACATGCCGGAGCCGTCGCCGATGCCGATGACTTTTTCGCCCGTAAGCCGATAGTGGATATAACCCGCGAGCGTGGTCAGATACGCAACGGAGCTCACATGCGCCTCTCGGTTCAGCATCGCCTGATAGAGGTGCGCAATGCTCCAGCGCTGGGGAATGTTGAAGCCGAAACGCTCGGAGAGTGCCTCCGCTGCCTGTCCCGTGGTGGTGTTGCGCCAGGTGCGAAACGGTGTTAGCAGTTTGTCGTTGGCGTCAAACGCAAGATAGCCGTGCATCATTGCGGAAACGCCCATCGCGCCAACGCGGGTGAGTGTTACGCCGTACGTTTTTTGCACATTTGCCGCGAGCTTTGCGTAAGCATCCTGAAGTCCCGCGAACACGTCCTCCATCGAATACGTCCAAAATCCGTTTTCCAGCCGGTTCTCCCAGTTGTGCCCGCCGGAGGCAAGCACGCCGTGATCTTTTCCGATCAGAACCGCTTTGATGCGCGTTGATCCGAACTCAATGCCGAGATAGGTGTTCCCGCCTGCGATTGCGGAGGCGGCAAGGTTGATTTCCTGCGTCATAACATGCCTCGATTCTTGATGTGATTTTATAATGAAATTCGTTTCGTCTCAGGAGCGAATTCGCTTATCGGCTGCTGTCTTTTTCCACCAGCGCCCAGGGAAGCGTTTGCGACTGCGCGGGTTTGCCGGCGATGCGATCCAGCAACGTTTGCGCTGCGATTTGCCCGATGTTTCGTTCGCCATAGGAGAGAGAGGTGATCTTGATGGGGCTGAGCTCGCTTAGCGCGCTGTTGTCAAAGCTCACGATCGCAACGTCCTGCGGTACGCGAACCCCATGCGAGACCAGCAGCGGAATCAGGCGAAACGCAATCTCGTCGTTGTAACAAACGACGGCGGAGCACTCCGCGATCTTCTTTGCAAGTTCCTCGGTGAAGAGCTCATCCCTACTCTCGGTTGTGTACCAAAAAACGGAGTTGTCCGCAATCATCTTTCCCGCGTCGCGCAGCGCGGTGATGTAGCCGGCATAGCGCTCGTGACCTTGAATATCGTCGCTTTTAAAGATGCCGGCGATGGCCGAGCGGCCTTTTGCGAGCAAATGTTGCACCAGCGCATAGCCGCCGCCGAAGTTATCCGCGTAGACGCTGACCGAACCCGGCAGGTCTGCATAAAACCCGTTGAAAAATACGATAGGGATATTGCGCTCCATGAGTTTTTGATACAAATCGAGATTCGGGTTGGGAAGCGCCGTCTTGGTGCCCTCCACCAAAATACCGTCGACGGGTTTTTGCAGCAGGTCGCCCAAAATCGCCCGTTCGTGGAAAACGCTGTTTCTTGTTGCGGAAAGGATGGCGGAATACTGGTTTGCGGCAAATATGCTCTGCGCTTCGCGCAGAATGCCGGGGAAGATATAGTCGCTGATATAGGTGGCAATGACGGCGATGTTGCCGCTTCTCTGCTGGGAAAACTGTTTTAGTACGCGAGAGCCGCTGCCGCGCTGCTTTGCGATGAACCCTTCGTCGACCAAAACAGACAACGCCTGACGGATCGTTTGGCGGCTTGCGGAAAAACGCTGCGTGAGCTGCTCTTCCGTAGGCAGCATGTGGCCTGCAGGGAGATTGCCAGTTTTAATTTCGTTTCGCAGTTCGGAAGCGATCAGCTGATATTTCGGCATATTTCCTCGTGAATTATAAATTTAATACAACATGAAAATCATAACGTGACGCGCTGACTGCGTCAATACAATTCTGGTATAAGTCGGTTGAAGTTATTACGATAAGTGCGGAGAATTCTATCACAAAGACGCGTGGATCAGAGTTCCTGATTGGATTATAGATCATACGGGCTTAAAATTCAATACAACTTTTAAACAATGACACGTGAAATAATACAAATCCAATGATTTATACAAAAACAAATGAATATTCAGCAGTAAAAAAGTGATTTGAAATATTGACAGCGGTATTTGACGGTGATACGCTTGCTATAACAGGACAAAACAAATACAAATCCAAGATAATTTGACTGGATCAACAAACAGCATCATACAATTTTGATAAGGAGAATCAAACATGGGCCTTAAGACGAAGGAGATTTGGTTTATTGTCGGTTCGCAGTTTCTCTACGGACCCCAAGTGCTGCAAACGGTAGACGCGCGCGGCAAAGAGATGGCGGCGTTTATCGACGCGCAGAAGCAAATTCCCTGCCGCTTTCTTTATAAAGGAACGGTCAAAACCGCGGATGAAATCGAAACCCTGGTCAAGGAAGCGAACTATAGTGACGCTTGCTGCGGCATCGTGACCTGGATGCATACGTTTAGCCCGAGTAAGATGTGGATCAACGGTTTTGCTCTGCTGCAAAAGCCGTATTGCCATTTTGCGACGCAGTATAACCGCGAGATTCCGGATCAGGAAATCGACATGGATTTCATGAACCTCAATCAAGCCGCGCACGGAGACCGCGAGCATGGATTTATCGCCACGCGGATGCGCCTGCCGCGCAAGGTTGTTGCAGGATTCTGGCAGGACACGCCCGTTCTGGACGAGCTCGGCGCCTGGATGCGCAGCGCGATCGGTTACCACGAGAGCAAGCACCTGCGCCTGGTCCGCTTTGGCGACAACATGCGTGAGGTGGCGGTGACCGAAGGCGACAAGGTCGAGGCACAGATCAAGCTCGGCTGGCAGGTCAACACCTGGCCCGTGGGCGAACTCGTGGACGAGATGAACGCGGTCACCGAAGCGGAGATCGACGCGCTCGTCAAAGAATACCTCGCGAGTTACGATCTTGCGACGGATCAGATGGACTCGGTGCGTTATCAGGCGCGTGAAGAAATCGCGATGGAGAAACTCTTCCAGCGCGTTGGCGCGATGGCGTTTTCCAATACGTTTCAGGATCTCGTCGGTATGCGGCAGCTGCCCGGTCTTGCGAGCCAGCACTTAATGGCAAAAGGCTACGGCTACGGCGGTGAAGGTGACTGGAAAGTTTCCGCCATGACGCGCATCGTCAAAGCGATGACCGAAGGCATGGCAGGCGGTACCGCGTTTATGGAAGATTATACGTATCATCTCGCCAAAGACGGAGCGTATTCGCTTGGCGCGCACATGTTGGAGGTTTGCCCCTCGATCGCCGCGGGCAAGCCGCGCATCGAAGTGCACCCGCTTGGCATTGGCGACCGCGAGCCGCCGGCCCGCCTCGTGTTTGAAGGCGCGGCAGGCCCCGCCATCGTCGCGTCGCTGATCGACATGGGCGGCAGACTCCGCCTCATCGTGCAGGATGTCGAGGCGATCAAGCCCATCATGAAGATGCCGAATCTGCCAGTTGCCCGCGTCATGTGGCGCGCTATGCCAGATCTAACCACCGGTCTCAAACTCTGGCTGCTCGCGGGCGGCGCGCATCACACCGTGATGAGCTATGCCGCAACGGCGCAGATGCTGGCCGACTGGGCGGAGATGATGCAGATTGAGTTTGTGCATATCACCAAGGACACGACGGTGGAATCCTTCAAGCAGGAACTGTTCCTCGCGGATCTTGCCTGGAAGATGAAGTTGTAAGAGAAAGCAGAACGACGCCGACGAGATTAAAATTCGTTTGGCAGATCAAATCGCTTGTTTCAAAGGATCGGCTTTTTTTCATATTTCTTCCTCCTCTTTCCGCCGGAGGGGCGGGCGGTTACAGGCCCGCCCGCCCCAAACAGCGGTACAAGGCGGCAGAAAAATGCAGGAGCAGCTTCTTGTGAAAAAAACTGAAACATGAAACCCGGCTTTCGCAGGTTCGAAGGTCGGTTTTTTCATTTGAAGAAATAAATTAGAGTAAAACAGGCGTTGTTTTCGCGTGATTCGCTCAAGAATCCACATCATCCGAAAATATCCGACCATAATCAAAGAAATACCTATTGGCGAAGACTGAAATATAGTTGATAATAAATGGGGCAAATTACACTTCCGAAATACAACACAAACAGATCGTATTAAGAAGGGAAGATCAGATGTTCAAGGTCTTTCTTGTCGAAGATGAAATCGTGGTACGCGAAGGAATTCGCAAAAATATCCAATGGGAGCAGTACGGTTTCTCCTATGCCGGCGACGCGCCGGACGGAGAGCTCGCGCTTCCTTTGATTCGCCAAATTCAGCCTGATCTGTTGATCACCGATATCAAGATGCCGTTTATGGACGGGCTCGCGCTGAGCGAGCTGGTTCGAAAGGAACTGCCGCACACGAAGATCGTTATCATCAGCGGATATGACGATTTTTCATATGCGCAGCAAGCCATCCGCATGGGCGTAGAGCAATATCTTTTAAAACCCATCATCAAGGAAAAGATGGTGGAGTTGCTCGTGTCTCTGCAAAAGAAAATGGAGATGGAGCAGGAACAGCGGGAATATCTCTCCATGTTTCAGCGCGAGGCGCAGGAATATGAGGCGTTTTCACGCAGACGTTTTTTTGAGCAGATCGTTACCGGCGGTTTAAGCGTATCGGAGATTTCCGAAACCGCAAAATCGATGGAGATCGATCTCAACGCGCCGTGCTATAACATTTTGCTCTTTTCGCTCAACAGTGCGGAATATAATGGCAGCACGCCGGAAGGATATACCGATGCGCTCGCGGCGCTGCAGGAGCGCGTTACGCGCTACTTCATCGCGCGCTCGGAGTTGATTCTGTTTCGCTGGAATATTACGACGCATGCCGTTTTGATCAAAGGCGGCGTCGATGAGATCAACTCATGTACCGCGAACTGCGTGTTTGGCATACAGGAGCTCTGCGCGCAGGCAGGGCGCGAGGTGGACTGGTATATCGCCTGCGGTACGCCGGTTTCGCGGCTCAGCGCGCTGCCCGCCTGTTTCTCGGAAGCGAGCCGCATTCTCTCCTACCGCTATCTCTGCCCGGAGGAGCATCTGCTCTCGGAGGAGAGCATCCAAAGCATTCGCACCGCTCGCGCCGCCACGGAGGAAATCGGCAAACCGGAGGTCGATCAGGAGCGAATCCATCGCTTCTTTAGCAGCGGAGCCGAGGGCGAGATCGACTCGTTTGTGGATCAACTTCTGCGCAGCGCGCAGGATGAACGATCCCTTCTCACCATGTTCTGCCGCTATTTGACCATGACGGTCTACTTTGCGGCGGCGGCTTATCTGGACTCCATCGGCTGCCATGCGGAGAGCTACTGGCCGCCGGAGTTACGGCCAAAGGATAACATCTCCACGCCGGAGGAAGCGCGCGGCTATATGCGCCAGATCATGCTGCACGCCATCCACCTGCGCGACCGCGAGAGCAGAAAACAGCAGCGCGATCTGTTGAGCAAAGCCATCGCGTTCATCGACGCTAACTATGCGGAGGAGACGATTTCGCTCGATCGCGTCGCGCAAAAAGTGAACATCAGCCCGAACTATTTCTCCGCGATGTTCAGCCAGGAAATCGGCCAGACGTTTATCGAATACCTGACCGAAAAACGCATCAGCGAAGCAAAACGCATGCTGCGGCAAACGGAGATGCGCTCAAGCGAAATCGCGTTTGCGGTCGGGTTCCGCGACTCGCATTACTTTAGTTTCGTGTTCAAAAAAGTATCGGGATGCACGCCCAGCGAATACCGCAGAGGGGACAAACGGTGATAGAAAGCGAAAGCTGGTCGACGAAAACCGCGAAGACGACCATGCAGAAAAAAATATGGAAGATGATCCTCATCGTTACGATACCGCTGATGTTGATCATCATACTCGTCGTCGGCATCGGGCTTGGTTACGGCCTTCAATACAACTCGATTTTAAACAACGTGACCACCGCGTCGGACTTTAACCGCGAGTTCACCGACAACATCAAGACCAAAATGTATTATTTCGTCATCGACAGCCAGTATTCGGAAGGCATGCCGACCGAAGAGGTAAAGTCTGCCGAGGCGATCGCGCTCAAACTCATCGAAACCACAGCGGAAAAGGACAGTCTTCGCGCCATCAACAGCGTTTTAAACCTTTGTCACAATCTGGAAGACAAGATGCAGGAGATCGCGGCTACCGAAGGCTACGATTCCCGCATGAGCCAGCTCAACGATAATATCTACGTCATGGCAGACCTGATTCAAGAGTATATGTACACCTACCTCTACTATGAGGCGGTGCATCTGGACGCCCTGCAGTCCACCATGATTACCAATATGGTGGTGCTGATGGGCACTGTTGTCGTGCTGGCGCTAGCGCTCTTGTTCTTCCTGTTGAGCTACTCGCGAAAACTCAGCAAGCGGATCGTAGACCCAATCGACATGCTTTGTGAGCGCCTGGTTGCCATCGGGCGCGGGGGCTTGCTGGTTTGCGAGCCGATCCAGGCGGATGTGGAGGAGGTGCAGCTGCTTTCGGACGGCATCGAGAGCATGGTCGGGCATCTCAAGCGCCTGATCGAGCGCAACACGGAGCAGGAAAAACAGCGCAGACGCACCGAGCTCGCGCTATTACAGGCGCAGATCAATCCGCATTTTTTGTATAACACGTTGGATACCATCATCTGGTTGATCGAGTCGGGCGAAATCAGCGAATCGGTCGCCATGGTGAGTAGTCTTTCGAACTTCTTCCGCTTCTCGCTTAGCCGCGGACAAAACGTGATCACGATTCAGGAAGAGCAGCAGCATATCCGCAGCTATCTCGAAATTCAGCATATGCGCTACCGCGACTTGATGGAATACGATATCGATATTCCGGAGGAGTTGAGTATTTACATTCTGCCGAAATTGACACTGCAGCCGCTGGTCGAAAACGCGCTGTATCACGGCATCAAGATTCGCAGAAGAAAGGGCTTGATTCGCGTCAGCGGACGCGTAGAAGGCGAACAACTGGTGCTGGAGGTGGCGGACGACGGCTGCGGCATGACGCCGGAGCGGCTGGAAGAGGTTCGCGCGTCTCTGGTCAACGGTAGGAAAGAAGGCTTCGGCCTTCGCACGGTACACCAGCGCATCCAGATTTTGTTCGGCTCGGAATACGGGCTTACTCTGGAGAGCGAGCCGGACGTAGGAACCAGGATACTCGTGAGAATTCCCATGCAGACGAGTGAAAAGGAGATGGGCGCATGAAGAAAACACTCGCTGTCCTGTGCGTTTTACTGCTACTCCTGACGCTGCCGGTTGGCTGCGCAACGGAGAATGCAGATGGTTCGGATGATTCCGATCCGACGGTCGGCAACCTGATCGTGGTCGGGTTTTCGCAGGTTGGCGCGGAGTCGGAGTGGCGCGTTGCCAACTCGGAGAGCATGAAAAACGCTTTGAGCGAGGAGAATGGTTACGAGCTGATCTTCGACGACGCGAGAAACGAGCAGGAGAATCAGATTCGTGCCATTCGCACCTTCATTCAGCAAGATGTGGACTATATCGTGTTCTCTCCGCGCGTCGAAACCGGCTGGAATTCCATTTTACAGGAGGCGCGGGACGCGGGCATTCCCGTCATCGTAATCGATCGCGACATCGAGGTTGCGGATCGCAGTTTGTATTCGGCGTATATCGGCTCCGATTTCCGTAAGGAAGGCGAGACCGCTATCAACTGGCTGGAACATTTTTTAGAGAAGAAGGGCAGAACGGAGGAACCCATCCACATCGTGCATATTCAGGGAACCATCGGATCTTCCGCACAGATCGGCCGCACCGCCGCTCTGGAAACGGCGCTGGAGCGAAACACGAACTGGCAGATCGTGGCGCAGGAACTGGGCGACTTCACCCGCGCAAAAGCGTATGAGGTCATGGGATCGATCCTCAAAGAAACCTCGGATATCGACGTGGTGTATTGCGAAAACGACGGCGAAGCGCTGGGCGCAATCGACGCAATGGAGGAAGCGGGGCTTTCCTGCAACACGGATGGCGGCGTGATCGTAATCTCCTTTGATGCGACGAAGCTGGGGCTGACCTATTGTTTGCAGGGAAAGATCGCGCTAAACGTTGAGTGCAATCCTTTACAGGGCCCGTATGTTGCGGACATTATTCAGCGATTGCAGCGCGGAGAAACCGTCGAGCAGGTGAAACACGTGGACGAAACAGCGTTTGACTGCTTTACCATTACAAAAGCGATGATCGACGCTCGCGGATATTGACCTGATCAAAATTTCGATTGATGCAAAGAGCTCTGAAAAGGGCTCTTTTTTGCGCCGATACCTAAAAAAACGTCAGGTGTTTTTTTACGCTCTGCGTTAGAAATATTACGGCGAAAATCCGGCGAAATCGCGACGATTGTGACGCGCGGTTTGTAATCTAATCGGGTTGGTTCACATTCTTATCCGCTTGCCGTGAAGCCATTGGATTACAGTTGTCTATATGTTATAAGGATGGTGTTGGTCACATTTCACTTCATCGACCTACAATTCACATCTCTAAAATTTGAAAGGAAATCGGAAACATGAAAAAATTAGTTACATTGATCCTTGTTGCCATGCTCGCGATTGGTATGGTTGCTTGTGCATCGACCGCCGCGCCCGCAGCGACCGAAGTCCCCGCAGCCGCCACCGCAACGGAAGCGCCCGCTGCCGCAACGGAAGCGCCCGCAGCACCCGCGCTGATCAAAGTCGGCATCATCAACAACCCGCCGGCAGAGTCTGGCTACCGCGCAGCGAACGTTGCAGACTTTGAGAAAGTCTTCACCGAAGCCAACGGTTATGCCGTCTCCACGTTCTACAGCCTGAAGAACGACGAGCAGCTCAACGCTGCCACGCAGTTCATCACGGATGGCGTAGACTACCTGCTCATCTCCGCCGCGGCAACCGATGGTTGGGATGCAGTCCTTGCCAGCGCCAAAGAAGCCGGCATCAAAGTGTTCCTGTTCGACCGTATGATCAACACGGACGAGAGCAACTATGAAGCCGCCGTCGTTTCCAACATGGCCAACGAAGGCGTCACCGCCGTCGAATGGCTCAAAGCCCAGAAGCTGGATGCTTACAACGTGATCCACATTCAGGGCGCCATGGGTTCGGATGCGCAGATCGGTCGTACCGCCGCTCTGGATGCAGAGTTTGCAGCCGGCACCATGAAGAAGGTTGTTCAGCAGACCGCAACCTGGGATGAAGCAACCGCAAAGCAGATCGTCGAATCCGTCATCAACTCCGGTGAAGCTTTCAACGTCATCTACGCCGAGAACGACGGTATGGCCAAGGGCGCTGTCGCGGCGCTGGACGAAGCGGGCATCACCCACGGCGTCGGCAAGTCCGTCATCGTGATGGGCTTTGACTGCAACAAGTGGGCGCTGCGCGAACTGCTCGCCGGCAACTGGAACTACGATGGTCAGTGCAGCCCGTTCCAGGCGACCGTCATCGCGGACATGATCCAGAAGCTCGAAGCTGGCGAAACCCTCACCGAGAAGAAGGTTATCTCCGAAGAGCGCGGCTTTGATGCCACCACGATCACCCAGGCAGACATCGACACATACGGCCTCGGCGAGTAACACAATTGATTTAGAATCCCGTAAAGGGAATCCAATCTAAAATGACGGTGACGAGTATGCGGATTGATACCGCATACTCGCACCGCTGTTTAAAAGGCGCGTGATTTTTCAAGAAACACGCCCACAACCGCAACGCACAAAGGATGGTATCCCATGCCAAACGACATCGTTTTATCCATGCGTCATATCAGCAAATCCTTTCCCGGCGTGCGCGCGCTGCACAACGTGGATTTCACGCTCTATAAAGGCGAAATTCATGCGTTGATGGGCGAAAACGGCGCTGGGAAGTCAACTTTAATCAAGGTGCTGACGGGTGTTCACCCGAAGGATTCCGGGCAGATTACGATTGCCGGAAACACAAAAGAGGTCAACATCAAGTCCCCGCAGGATGCACAAAACATCGGCATCAGCACCGTTTATCAGGAGATTACGCTCTGCCCGAATCTAACCGTCGCGGAGAATATGTATATCGGGCGCGGCAACTATAAATTTGTTCACTGGAGTAAAATGCGCGAGCAGACGACAGAACTGCTCGAAAAACTGAGCATTCCCGCGCGGGCAACGCAGCAGCTTGCAACTTGTTCCCTCGCCGTGCAGCAGATGGTTGCCATCGCGCGCGCGGTGGACATGGACTGCAAGGTGCTGATTCTCGACGAGCCGACTTCTTCGCTCGACGAACGCGAGGTGGAGAAACTCTTTTCGCTGATGCGTGAGCTCAAATCTCGCGGCGTCGGCATCATATTCATCACGCACTTTCTAGAGCAGGTTTACGAGGTTTGCGACCGCATCACCGTATTGCGAAACGGCGAGCTGGTCGGCGCCTACGATATCAAAGACCTGCCGCGCGTTCAGTTGATCTCCAAAATGATGGGCAAAGAGCTGGACGATATTTCCCACATGCATAACACCGGTTCTCAGGTTGCGCGCGACGGCAACGTGCCCGTCTTTGAGGCGATCGGGCTTTCCAGCGCGGCGGGGACGAGGCCGTTTGATTTTAAGATTTACAAGGGAGAAGTAAACGGGTTTACGGGCCTTCTTGGTTCCGGACGAAGCGAAAGCGTGCGCGCGATCTTCGGCGCGGACAAGGTCACCGGCGGCAAAGTGCTGGTCAACGGCAAACCTGCGAAGATAGCCAAACCAAAGGACGCCATGAAGCTCGGCATCGGATATCTGCCGGAGGATCGCAAGCAGGACGGCATCGTGGACGATCTCTCCGTGCGCGAAAACATCATTCTTGCGTTGCAGGTGATGCGCGGCTTCTTCCGCCCGTTTTCCAGAGCGGAAGCGGAAAAGTTCGCGGACGAATACATCAAGCTGCTTGGGATCAAGACAGCGTCGACGGATACGCCGATCAAATCTCTCTCCGGCGGAAACCAGCAAAAGGCGATTCTCGCCCGCTGGCTGCTCACCAAACCGCAATATCTCATATTGGACGAGCCTACGCGCGGCATCGACGTCGGTACCAAGGTCGAGATTCAAAAACTGGTGCTGAAGTTAGCCGAAGAGGGCGTCAGCGTTACGTTTATCTCCTCTGAGATTGAAGAAATGCTGCGCACCTGTTCACGTCTCATCGTGATGCGGGATCGCGAAATCGTCGGCGAACTTACGCAGAACGATATGACCCAGGCAAAGATTATGCGCACCATTGCGGGAGAGGCGGCACAAAATGGGTAAATGGTTACGAAAATTCATGAGGTCGCAGCTGGTTATACCGATTTTTGCGTTGGTGCTGCTTGTTGTATTCAATTTAATACGTGACCCGGGATTCTTTTTACCGGGTATTACAACAAACAACGACGGATATAGAGTTCTTTCCGGAAATATTATCAGTATTTTGAACAGCGCGTCGGAGCTGGCGATCATCTCCATCGGTATGACGCTTGTTACCGCGAGCTCCAAGGGCCAGGATATCAGCGTCGGCGCGGTTGCGGCAATCGCGGGCAGTGTGTTTGTACGCGTATTGAAGGAAAACACGATCAACTGGCCGATCATACTGCTGGGTTTTTTCTGCGCTTGCCTCGCCGCGATTCTCTGCGGCGCATTTAACGGCACGCTGGTCTCCGTGTTTAAAATTCAGCCGATGATTGCGACGCTGATCTTGCTCACCGCGGGCAGACCGATCGCCTACTGGATCAACGGCGGCGCGACGCCGACCGTGGAAAGCCCGCTGCTGAGCAAAATCGGCAGCTTCATTCCAGGTGTTCCGATTCCAACGCCGATCATCATCGTGATCGTGTTTGCGATCATGGTATCGCTGGTTTTGCGCTTTACCAACCTCGGCCTTTATACCCAGGCGGTCGGCATCAATGAAAAGTCCGCGCGGCTCAATGGCATCAACGCCGTCGGCATGAAGATGCTCTCCTTTATGATGCTGGGCGTCTGCGTTTCTATCGCGGGGTGCATCGGCGTCAGCCGTATGGGACTCATCAACCACGAAACGCTGCTGCTGGACATCGAGATGGATGCGATTCTCGCGGTCGCCATCGGCGGCAACGCGCTCAGCGGCGGTAAATTCAGCATTGCGGGTTCCGTCATCGGTGCGTATATCATTCAGGCACTGACCATCACACTCTACGCCATGAAGGTGCCGTCCACTGCGGTAAAGGCGTATAAAGCCGTTGTGATCATCACCATCGTCGTGCTCGGTTCGCCGGTGGTGCAAAGCTACCTGATGAAGCTGCGCGGCAGACTGTTCCAAAAATCGAATCAGGAAGCGGGGGCGCAGGCGTATGGAGACTAAGAAGAGACCTATTGCCGATTCGCTGACGCGTGGTAAAAGAGAGCCGATCTCGAACACCAACCTGCTGCTGATTATCACGATCTGTACCTTTATCAGCATGTACGGCATGGCGATGTCGGTTTGGGGTGGCGGATTCCTCAATCCGCAGCAGTTCCTTGATCTTTTCAACAACAACTCATTCCTCATCGTCGTCTCCTGCGGACTCACGATCGTTATGATTGCGGGAGGCATCGATATCTCCGTCGGCGGCATCACCGCGCTGGTGACGATGGCTTGCGTGGTCTATCTGGACGACAAAGGCGGCAGCGTCGTGGGGTCCATGGCGCTAGCGCTCGGCATCGGAACCGCGTTCGGCCTGGTGCAAGGCTTTTTGGTGTCTTACCTTGAGATTCAGCCGTTCATCATATCGCTGGCCGGCATGTTCTTTGCAAGAGGCATGACCACCATTGTGTCTGTTGCACCCCGCACGGCGGTGCATGAGGCGTTCCTTTCGCTCAAGGAATTCCGTATCGTGATCCCCGGCATCGGTTCCTACGGTAAGACGGGCAACTTTATCCCGGCGCGCGTGGAGCTTGGCGTCGTCATAGCAATTGCGGTGGTTCTGCTGGTGTTTGTGATGCTCAAGTGGTCGCGCTTCGGGCGCAACCTCTACGCGGTCGGCGGAAGCAGCCAGAGCGCGCTGATGCTCGGCATCAACGTGAAGCGTACGCGCTTCTTCTCCTATCTGCTCTGCGGCATTCTCTCCGGCATCGGCGGCTACGTCTATCTGCTGCATACGGGTGCGGGCAATGCCAGCAATGCTTCGGCGGCGGAGATGCAGGCCATCGCCTCGGCCATCATCGGCGGCACGCTGCTCACCGGCGGCGTCGGCAACGTGATCGGTACGCTGTTTGGTGTGCTCTCACTCAAGACGATCAACAACATCGTCATCGCGTCGGGACTGCGGGAGCCGTACTGGCAGAGCATTACGACGGGATTGATGCTTTGTTTCTTCATCCTGCTGCAGAGCGTAATCCTCGCGATTCGCGAAAAAGGCGGAATGCGAAGAGACTGACAATCGATACGCGAAGGCTCCTCCGGCATCGTTCGAAGGAGCCTTTTTTTCGGAAATAGCCTTTGAGCATAAATATAAATATTGTTGGTATAAATATAATATTTAGCTTTTCTATCACCAAAAATTATGGTATATTCTTCGCTAAAGAAATTTTAATAGTAGCAAGTAGTTTCGAGAGCACGAGAGAAAACAGGAGGAAACGGATGGAACAGCCAAGATACCTGATCCTGGAAAACGGACAGGTGTTTCGCGGGCGGCCGCTTGGTGCCGCAGGCCGGGTGATTGCCGAAATTGTGTTTACGACTGCCATGACCGGATATCTGGAGACGTTGACCGATCCCAGTTACTATGGTCAGATGGTGGTTCAAGCGTTTCCGTTGATTGGCAATTATGGTGTGATCCCCGCCGACTTTGAGGCGGAGCAGCCCGCATTGAAAGGGTATATCGTTCGTTCCTGGTGTCAAGTGCCTTCTAACTTTCGTAGTGTGGAAGACCTTGACACTTTTTTATTATCCAACGGCATCGTGGGACTTTGGGACATCGACACCCGAGCTCTGGTGAAGATCATTCGTGAGCACGGCGTGATGAACGCGCTGCTGACGGATGATCCCGCGCCGGGCGAGGCGACGATGAATCGCCTACGCACCTATCAGATGGAGCACGCAGTGCAGGCGGTCAGCCGCACGCAGGCAAGTGAGTTGCGCGCGGAACCGGCGAAACGGCGCGTCGCCTTATGGGACTTTGGCGCAAAGAAGAACATCGCGCAGGAGCTCATGAAGCGCGGCTGCGATGTGACGATCTTGCCCGCGGGGACGACTGCGGAAGAAATCCTCGCGCTCAAGCCGGACGGCGTCATGCTCTCCAACGGTCCGGGCGATCCCGCGGAAAACACAGGAATTATCAACGAACTAAAAGCGCTCTGCGAGTCTCGCGTTCCGATCTTCGGCATCTGCCTGGGACACCAGTTGCTCGCGCTCGCGCGCGGTGGCGAGACGATGAAGCTTAAGTACGGTCACCGCGGCGCGAACCAACCCGTGCAGGAGACGGCAAGCGGAAAGGTCTACATCACGAGTCAGAACCACGGCTACGCGGTGAAGACGGGCGAGTTTCTACCGAGCAACTCGCGCATGAGCTTTCAAAACCTCAACGACAGCACTTGCGAGGGAATGGAATATCTCGATATCCCTGCCTTCTCGGTGCAGTTTCATCCCGAGGCGTGCGGGGGCCCGCTGGACACGCGATACCTCTTCGACCGGTTTGTCGACTTGATGGACGGCGCACGCGGTTAAGCGCGGTTGCAGGAACGGTTTTTTCGGAGCAAAAGGAGAATGTTATGCCACTGGATCAAAATATTAAGCGCGTGATGGTGATCGGCTCGGGACCAATCGTAATCGGGCAGGCGGCGGAGTTTGACTACGCGGGAACACAAGCTTGCCGCGCGTTGCACGAGGAAGGGTTGGAGGTCATTCTAGTCAACTCGAATCCTGCGACGATCATGACCGACCGCGCGATGGCGGATCACATCTACATCGAGCCGCTGACGCTGACCACGCTCAAGCGCATCATCGAAAAGGAGAAGCCGGATAGCCTCCTTTCCACGCTCGGCGGGCAGACGGGGCTGACGCTCTCCATGCAGCTCGCGCGGGATGGTTTTCTGGAAGCGCACGGGGTCAAGCTGCTCGGCGCAAACCCGGTGACGATATCCAAGGCGGAGGATCGGCAACTGTTTAAAGACGCGATGCTCGAAATCGGTCAGCCGGTGATTCCTTCGCTTGTGGTGACGGAGCTTTCCGCGGCGCTCGCGTTTGCAGAAGAGATCGACTACCCGGTCATCGTCCGCCCTGCGTTTACACTCGGCGGCAGCGGCGGCGGCATCGCGCAAACGCGAGAAGAGCTAAACGAAATTGCGACAAACGGCCTTCGTATGTCGCCCATCCATCAGATCTTGGTCGAAAAGTGCATTTCCGGCTGGAAAGAGATCGAGTTTGAGGGCATGCGAGACAAAAACGGAAACGTGATCACGATTTGCAGCATGGAGAATTTCGATCCCGTAGGTGTACACACGGGCGACAGCATCGTGATTGCGCCCGCCGTCACGCTGAGTGACCGCGAATACCAAATGCTGCGCACGGCAACGCGAAACATCATCGATACCCTCGGCATCGAAGGCGGCTGCAATTGTCAGTTTGCGTTGCATCCCACGAGCTTTGACTACGCGGTGATCGAGGTCAACCCGCGTGTGAGCCGTTCTTCTGCGCTGGCTTCCAAGGCGACAGGCTACCCCATCGCGAAGGTTGCTACCAAGATCGCGATCGGTTATACGCTGGACGAGATTCAAAACGCGGTTACGGGGAATACCTCCGCGTGCTTTGAGCCCGCGCTGGACTACGTCGCGGTCAAGCTGCCGAAGTGGCCGTTTGACAAGTTTGTATACGGCAAGCGCACACTTGGCACGCAGATGAAAGCCACGGGCGAAGTCATGGCGATCGGACCTACGTTTGAACAGGCGATCATGAAGGCGGTGCGTGGCGCGGAGATTTCGCAGGACAGCCTGAATATGGCGAAACTTGCGGGTAAGACGACGGATGAGATCCATGCACTGCTGAACAACTGCGACGACGAGCGGATGTTTGTGGTGTTTGAGGCAATCAAGCGCGGCATTCCGCTGGACGAAATCCATCAGATCACGATGATCGATCTGTGGTTTCTCGCGAAACTGCAACATCTTGCGCAGTTCGAGCAGAGCCTTGTTACGGATGGCTTAACTGAAAAAGCGTATCTCGAAGGAAAGAAACTCGGCTACACGGATAAGGTTTTAACGCGCATCAGCGGACAAGCTGTCAAGGAACACCTCTATGCGGGCTACCGCATGGTAGACACCTGCGCTGCGGAGTTTGAAGCGCAAACGCCGTATTTTTATGCGGACTATGATTGCCTGGAGAACGAAGCGCAGACGTTTTTGCAAAAACACGACACGGGCAAGCGCCGCGTGATCGTCTTCGGCTCTGGTCCGATCCGTATCGGGCAGGGCATCGAGTTCGACTATGCCTCGGTCCACTGCGTCTGGGCGCTGAAGCAGGCGGGGTATGAAGTGGTCATCGTCAATAACAATCCGGAGACGGTCTCCACGGATTTTGACACGGCGGACAGGCTCTACTTTGAGCCGCTGCTGCCGGAGGACGTGATGAACGTCATCCACACCGAGCAGCCGTACGGCGTGGTCGTCGCCTTCGGCGGACAGACTGCCATCAAGCTCACGCGGTATCTTTCCGAGCAGGGCGTGCGCATCCTCGGAACCCCTGCGGATAGCATCGACGCGGCGGAGGATCGCGAGCGGTTTGATGCGCTCTTGGAGCAACTTTCTATCAAGCGCCCGCTCGGCAAAACGGTCAAGACCGAAGAACAAGCCCTCGCGGCGGCAAACGAATTGGGCTATCCTGTGCTGATCCGGCCCAGCTACGTGCTCGGCGGACAGAACATGATCATCGCGTTTTCGGACGACGACGTACGCGAATATATGGGCATTATCCTGAAAAAAGGCATCGACAACCCGATTTTGATCGACCAATACCTGATGGGCACCGAGATCGAGGTGGACGCGATCTGCGACGGCGAAAACATCTTAATCCCCGGCATCATGGAGCATATCGAGCGCGCGGGCGTGCACTCCGGCGACTCCATTGCGGTCTATCCCGCGTGGAACCTCAACGGCCCTTTGATCGAGCGCATTGTGGATCATTCTCGTAGGCTCGCGCTCGCGCTGGATACGCGGGGATTGATCAATATTCAATACGTCATCTATGAGAACGAAATCTTCGTCATCGAGGTTAACCCGCGCTCCTCGCGCACGGTGCCGTATATCAGCAAGGTCACAGGAGTACCGATGGTAGACCTCGCAACGCGCGCGATGCTGGGCGACAAACTCGGCGATATGGGCTTTGGCACGGGCTTATACAAAACCCCGCCGTATGTCGCGGTCAAGGTGCCGGTGTTCTCGTTTGAAAAGCTGGCGGACGTCGATATCCTGCTCGATCCGGAGATGAAGTCCACGGGCGAGGTGCTCGGCATCGGCAAATCGCGCGAGGAGGCGCTCTACAAAGGTCTTGTCGCCGCAGGCTACAACATGAAGCGGCGCGGGGGCTTGCTCGTGACCGTGCGCGATCAGGACAAGGTGGAGATGACCGACGCCGTGCGTAAATTTGCGCAATTGGGCTTTACGCTCTATGCCACAAAGGGCACCGCGGCGGTGCTGCGCGAAGCGCAGATGAAGGTTACCGAAGTCGGCAAGCTGCATGAATCCTCGGAAAACAATATTCTGACGCTGATCGAGAGCGGAAAGATCGACTATATCATCTCCACCTCCTCCAAAGGCAGACTGCCCTCGCGTGACAGCGTGAAGATTCGCAGAAAGGCCATCGAGCGCGCGGTGCCGTGCCTTACCTCAATCGATACCGCAAACGCACTGGCGGACAGCCTCTTAAGCCGCTATTCGCAACACAGCACGGAGTTGGTGGATATCAACCATATGCGCACGGAGAAGATGCGCCTGCCGTTTACCAAGATGAACGGCACGAGCAACGACTATATCTACTTCAACTGCATGGAGCAGGAGATCATCGCGCCGGAATCCCTTAGCGTCTATCTTTCGGAGGAACACGCGGGCATCGGTGGAGACGGCATTATCCTCATCAGTCCTTCGGACACGGCGGACGCGAAGATGCGAATTTTCAATCGTGACGGCAGCGAGGGCAAAATGTGCGGCAACGGCATCCGCTGCGTCGGGAAATATCTCTATGACAACGGCATTGTACAAAAGACGGAACTAACAATCGAGACCCTCAGCGGACCCAAGCAACTAAAGCTCTATGTCCGCGGCGGCAAGGTGAAATCCGTTACCGTGGATATGGGCAAGGCGGAGCTTTCGCCCGCGAAGATTCCCGTCAAGCTGGAAGGGAAGAAGATCGTCTCCCGCCCTGTCGAGATCGACGGCACGCATTACGACATCACCTGCGTCTCGATGGGGAACCCGCATTGCGTGGTGTTCGCGGAATACCCCGATCTGCTGGATGTCGAAAAGATCGGCCCCGCGATCGAAACCGCGCCGATCTTTCCGGATCGGGTGAATGTGGAGTTCGTCAAGGTGCTGGACGGTCATACGCTCAAGATGCGCGTTTGGGAGCGCGGCAGCGGGGAAACGCTCGCCTGCGGTACGGGCGCCTGCGCCGCCGTCGTCGCCGCAACGGAAAACGGTTTCTGCCAAAAGGGCGAAGACATCACGGTTCGTCTGCGCGGCGGAGACCTCTTGGTGCGCTATACGGACGAAGCGGTCTTCATGACCGGCGACGCGAAGAAAAACTTCGAAGGCGTTGTCGAACTATAACGAGAGATCGCAAAAAGCGCTTGGGAATTTTCCCAAGCGCTTTTGTGTTGCTGTTGTTCTTATGCCGCCTCGAACTGGCTGTTGTAAAGCTCGGCATAAAAGCCGCCTTTTGCCAGCAACGCCTCATGGTTGCCGCTCTCGATGATGTCGCCGTCTTTCATCACGAGGATGAGATCCGCGTTCTTGATCGTGGAGAGCCGGTGCGCAATGACAAACGAGGTTCTGCCGCTGGTGAGCTGATCCATCGCCTGCTGCACCATGCGCTCCGTACGGGTATCGACCGAGCTCGTCGCCTCGTCGAGAATCAGCAGCGGCGCGTTTTGAATCATTGCGCGCGCGATGGTCAACAGCTGCTTTTGCCCTTCCGAGAGGCTCGCTTTGTCGTTGAGCACCGTATCGTAGCCCTTCGGTAGCGTCTTGATGAAGTGGTGGAGGCCGACCGTCTTACAGGCGTTCTTGACCTCCTGATCCGTCACACCCTGCTTGCTGTAGACGATGTTTTCGCGAATCGTGCCCTCAAAGAGCCACGTATCCTGCAGCACCATGCCGAATTGCGCGTGAACGTCCTCGCGCGGGACGGACTGAATGGGGATGTTGTCGATGCGGATTTCGCCGCCGTCCAGCTCGTAAAAACGCATCAGCAGGTTGACCATGGTGGTCTTACCCGCGCCAGTCGGGCCGACGATTGCGACCTTTTGCCCCGGTTTTACGCTTGCGGAGAAGTCGTGGATGATGGGCTTGCCGGGCTGGTAGCCAAACTTCACGTGATCGAACGCAACGCTGCCGTCGATGCACTGCAAAATCGGCTTTTTCTCGTCCTCGCAGGCCAGTTCCGGCTCTTCCAGCAGGGTAAAGACGCGCTCGCTCGCCGCCGCCGTGCGCTGCAAGTTGTTCATGGATTGCGCGATCTGCGAAAGCGGTTGGGTAAAGAGGCGAACATACATCATGAACGCGACGATTACGCCGAACGTGATGGTGCCCTTGACCGCGAGAGCAGCGCCCACGACGCAGACCGCCACATAGCCGAGGTTGCCGACAAATCCCATGACCGGCATCATGAGGCCGGAGAGAAATTGGGATTTCCATGCGCTCTGGTAGAGAGAAGTATTGCTCTCTTCAAACACATGCTTTGCCTCACGGCTGTCGTTATACACCTTGACGATGTTGTGTCCGGTGTAGACCTCCTCAATGTGCCCGTTGATGCGGCCGAGTTCCTTCTGCTGCTGCGTGAAATACTTTTGCGAATGCTTCATGATCACCATCATGAGCACGAAGCCGATCAGGCTTGCGCCGATTGCGGTCAGCGCAAGAATCCAGCTGTTGTAGAGCATCATCACGAGGGAACCTAGCAGCATCGTAATCGCGGTGATCAGTGTGCCGAGGCTTTGACTCAGCGTTTGTCCAATCGCGTCTACGTCGTTGGTCACGTGGCTGAGCACGTTGCCGTAACTTGTGGAGTCAAAGTACTTCAGCGGCAGGCGATTGATCTTTTGTGAGATATCCGTGCGCATCCGTTTGGAGATGCGCTGGGTCACCGTCGCCATGATCTGGCTTTGCAGTAGGTTCAGCAGGAACGATAACCCGTAAAGCACGGTGAGAGAAACCGCGATGACGCTGACGGCGCTCATATCGATTGAACCGAGCACCGGCTTACCGTTGACTAGGGAAGGGAGACCCTTCATGATTTCGTTGGTCAGTGTTTTCAGTCGATCCGGTCCCAATATCTGGAGGATCGTGCCGCCCACCGCGGCAACCAGCGCGATCATAATCGGAATCAGATATCGCTTGCAATAGGCAAGCAGCTTCTTCATGGTTGCGTTAAAATCCTTCGGTTTTTCAACCGGCATCGTGAGTCCCCGCGGGCCACCGCCACCTGGGCCGCCCATTGGGCCGCGTCCGGTAGCGGGCGCTTTTGCAGAAGCTTGTTCTTTATTTTGTTCGCTCATGCGTATAATTCCTCCTCGCTCAGCTGCGACATGGCGATCTCTTTGTAAACCTCGCATGTTTGCAGCAGCTGCTTGTGTGTGCCGCGGCCTACGATCTGGCCTTCGTTGAGCACAATGATCTGATCCGCGTCCAGTATGGTTCCGATTCGCTGGGCAACGATCAGGCTCGTGACCCCTGCGGTCTCGCGCTTGAGCGCGGTACGAAGCGCGCGGTCGGTCTTGTAGTCCAGCGCGGAGAAGCTATCGTCAAAGATGTAGATTTCCGGCTTTCTGGCAACCGCGCGGGCGATGGCGAGGCGCTGCTTCTGTCCACCGGAGAGGTTGGAGCCTGCCTGCGCAATCTCCGCGTTGTAGCGGCCTTCCATCTGCTCCACAAAGTCCGCGCCCTGGGCGATACGCATCGCGGTCTCAACCTCATCATCGGTCGCGGGCGTCTTGCCGTTGTCACCAAAGCGGATATTGCTTGCGACGGTGCCGCGGAAGGTAACCGCCTTTTGCGGCACATAACCGATTTTATTGTGCAGCGCTTCCTGCGCATATTGCTTGACGTTGACCCCGTCGACCAGAACCTCGCCCGCCGTCGCGTCGTAAAAGCGCGGAATCAGGTTGATCAGCGTGCTCTTGCCGCTGCCGGTGGAGCCGATGAATGCGACGCTTTCGCCGCGCTTTGCGGTGAAGCTGATGCTGGTGAGCACGTCGTCCGCCGCACCGGGGTAGCGAAAACTGACGTTTTTAAACTCGATTTCACCCACTTTACCGTCCTTACCTTCGCTCTTTGTGCCGTCTATGATAGAAGGCTTGGTCTCCAGCACCTCGTTGATACGCTTGGCGGAGACGGAGGCGCGCGGCCAGAGGACAAATATCATGACCAGCATCATAAACGACATGATCACCTGCATGGCATAGGCCGAGAAGACCACCATGTTGGAAAACAGCGTAAGCCGATCCATGATACCGGCGCCGTTGATGAGATGCGCGCCGATCCAGTAGATAGCGAGTGTGAGCCCGCTCATGAGCGCGGAGATCAGCGGCATCATCACCGCCATGCCGCGGTTGGTGAAGAGCTGCGTCGCGGTCAGTTCCGCATTGGCGACCTCAAACTTGTTTTCCTGATAAGGCTCGGCGTTGTAAGCGCGCACTACGCGAAGGCCGGTCAGGTTTTCGCGGGTTACACGGGTGAGGTTGTCGGTCAGGGTCTGCATCCTGCGAAATTTCGGCAGAACGAGCGCCATCAAAACGGAGATTACCGCGATCATGATGAGCACTGCAACGCCTGTTGCAAGCGACCATTCCAAGCCTTTTCCGGCGATTTTGGTGACTGCCCAAACGACCATGATCGGGGCTTTGACGATCATCTGAAGGCCCATCGTGATCAGCATCTGTACCTGGGTGATGTCGTTGGTGGAGCGGGTGATCAGGCTGTCCGTCGAGAAACGGTTGATCTCCTCCATGGAAAACGAGTCCACCTTGGAGAACAGCTGACTGCGCAGCCGCTGGGAAAACGAAGCGGCAATGCGTGCGGCGAAGAAGCCGACGATGATCGCGGAGGCGACGCTGCCCAGCGCGCAGAGCAGCATCTTGCCGCCCGCGAGCCAGATATCCGCCATCGCGCTGCCTGGTGTTTGCGTCAGTCTGGTGATCTCGGACATATAGTCCGGCAATTTGAGGTCAAGCCAGACCTGAACCACGATAAACGCGAGGCTGACGAGCGCCTGCAGCCACTCGGCTGTTTTCAGGCGTTTGAGTAATCGGAACATGTATTTCTCCTTATATTCTACAATTTCGATTTATGCGATCACGCGATCGCAAAAGGACTAGGCAAATGACGAAGCAATCGTCATTTTATTGCATCGTCTGGCGGAAAAAAGTCTTCCGGAACGTGACTGCTGAGTTTCTTGAGGATGCGCAGGAACTCGACCGCGTCATGCTCGCCGAGGTCTTCCAGCATATGAACCAAAACGCCCAAGATGTGCTTTGCGTGATTCGCCTCGCGCATTTTTCCCGCTTCGGTCAACTCCACAAGAATGCGCCTGCGGTCCAATTCGTCGATTCTGCGCGTAATCAAGCCCTTTGCTTCAAGATTGTTGAGCGTTGCGGCAATCCGGGCGGTGCTGATGCCAAGCTCGCTGCTGATTTCAGTGGGAATCCCGCTGCCGCTGTGGTGGGAAAGATAGGTGAGCATCACGTGCTCACCGTGCATGGAGTCCGATATTTTTTTGGATGCCTTCCGGTTGCGCATTTGAAAGAGCACTTCCATATATTCGCGCGCAAGGGCGGTGTAGTCCAAGTTGAGCACCTCTTTTCTATAATAATAGCTAACGATGTTAATAATACACTCCGTTAGCAAAAAGTCAAGCAAAAGAACGTGAACAAATTTGACAAGGGATATCTAAATTTGATCATGAACTATGTCGATAGAATATGATTAATCCAGAACCATGGTTTGAAAGGTATAGGTTATTCCGAGCGAATCAATTGCTTCTTTTTGTGCGCTGGTGCAGTAGAGCGTCTTTAGACTCGTGATACGAAAGATATCGGAATAATCGGATATATTTTGCGTGAAAATGTCGAGTTCAGCAAGCTTCGGAAGCTTGGTTAGAGGAGATAAATCGATATCGCGGCTTGCAATAATTCGAAAATATGTGAGTTTTCCCAGCGCTTCAATGCCGTCAATGCTGTTCAGTTGGCTATCATTTAGCGCAAGCGAGCGCAGGTTCCCGAGCTTTAGTATGGCCTTTATATTCGTCAAGCTGTCGTTGAGTACCAATGATGTGAGCCCTGTTAACTGTGTGACAATTAAGAGATCGCTTTGTGTCAGGTTTGAGAGAAAAACGTCCCGAAGAGTATTCATTTTCAGGAGCGGAGAGTAGTCAATCACCGGTGTGTTCTTTAGGCTCAACGTGTTTAAATTCTCGCAAAGCGGAGAGATGTCAACCACATACGTATCGTTCAAGTCGACGTTGAGCAATGAAGTGTTGGCTGCCAACGCGTCGATTTGATAGATTGGATTTTGTCCGACAAGCAATTCTTGCAGGGCGGGAATGCTTGCAATCGGAGCGAGATCGATGATCAGATTTCCATTGAGCGCGAGACGAGTCAGCGGCAATCCTTCCAGCGGGGTTAAATCGGATATCGACTGGTAGCACAGAGAAAGCTCGGTGAGGTTATGTAGTTTAGGCAGATCGCTTAACGTTGTGATTGTGCCGGCCTGGTTTGGTTTGTAATACCACGCGCAGTTCTTGACATCGCCCCAGCTGTTCAAAAGCGTTGTTCCAAATAAATACAGGCTGGTAATGCTGTCTAAATCGGCTTGGTACAGCGGTGTCGAATCGTCTACACCAAGCTGCTGACGAACGATTTTCTCAAAAGCAGGAGAATCAAACGTAATCATAGCATTTTCCGGCGCGGCAACTGCCGCCGGATCGGACACGGCCGCTTGCAGCAAAGGCTTTTCAGGCTTCTCGGGGATTGCTCCGAACGCATATAATCCGGCGAAAAGCGCGACACCGCAGCACAACCCCAGCGAGATGCCTTTTAAAAAAGGAGCGGGAGCGTGCGCAATTGCGCGGGTGAATTGTAATAAACGCGCGCGCAGCTGCCGAACCGTAGCATATCTGCGGTGCGGGTCAAAGCGCGTACAGGTTTGAATGATGTGTTTGAGCCTTCGAGAGGAGATCGTTTCGAGCGCTTCCAACTCATACGAGCCGGTGCAGAGAAACAGCAGCAAGATGCCGGTGGAATAGATATCCGAACGCTGATCGGTCTGCTGATAGCCAAACTGCTCCGGTGCTGCGGTCGCCTGCGTGCCCAGATACACAGTATCTTTTTTTTGCGTGTTTTGATAGCGCCGTGCCGCGTCAAAATCGATGAGCGACAGCGTGCGCTGCTTTGTATAGATGACGTTCTGCGGCTTGATATCGCGGTGGATGACGGGCGGATTTTGCGCGTGAAGCACCATAAGCGCATCGCAAACATCCAGACAAAGCCGGACCGCATCCGTTTCACGAAACGGGCCTTGCCGCTCGACAAAATCGGAAACGGGCGTACCCGCGATATATTCCCGCAGGAAATATGTGGTTTTATCATCCGAAAAACAAGAGATCGCTTGCGGAAGAAGCGGTGAATGAATGCTGCGAAGGATATCATATTCAAATTGAAGGTGTTCGCGCTTGCTGCCGGAGGCCGCTTTGAGTAATACAAACGAAGCATCCGCTTTTCTTTGCAGAAGATAGGTCGATTTCTCCGGCGTTTCCCGCAAGCAGTCGAAGAGATCATATTCGCTGCTGAGTGTACCCGGCAAGGCGAACGCCTGCGTAAGCGTGGCTTGATATGCGGAGAGAAACGATAGCACGTGATCCGTCATGATGTTGCCTCTACTCCAGCATCTCTTCGCCGAGTTGATCCAGCATAAGCTCGGTATCGATCAGGTTCAGTCTGTGTTGAATGCAGTAGATCAACGCGGCATCCCTGCGGTTTCGCGGATAGAGCTCGCCGCGCAGCGCGAGTTTGAGTAAATACTGCGTCTCATCAAGCGTTAAGTGCATGCCCAGCGCGATGCGTAACAGCGCGTTTCTGCGCGGGGTGCGATAGCCGTTGAATATTTGATAACCGTTGGAGCGCTCCAAATTTGCGGCGCGGATGACGGCCTGCTTGGTCATCTGATGGCGTTCCAGCAAAAAGACGAGATAGTCCGGTAAGCTGATAGAAGGCAACTCATCTCCGTGGTCGTTAAAAAAAGTCTCGAGTGATGGAGACTTTTCGAGCAACGCGAACAACGCCGTTGTAGTCAGTGCTTCCTTGGGGTGATTCTTACTCATGATTCAATGCCTCAGGCCCATTTCTAAAATTCTAGCATTCTGCGATTTCACGTGTCAACGCTTTGACGTATTTATTTCGTCCTGTACGTAAAAAGGCGTTCATTTCATAAAAAGAATATACAAGTTAAAAACAGCGTCATAAAACACAAAGAGAGATGAGCAGGGGGCACTCAGCTTGAGATTAAGCAAATTCTCTTCGAAAAACACGTCTTTTCAACAGGAATAGCCGTAATATTATCATTTCCGGTTGCGTTCTTATCACGACAAGCTGACTTGAGTGATCCTTCTTGCGCCGCGCCATCTGCACGTTTAGCATGAGGATAGCACTCCTGTCGATGTGCACGAAAGTAAGGATGAGAGAAAGAACGATGAAAGAAATTTTACAACGATTCCCGATCAAGGGAGAGGTCACTTCCTGCGAGCCTTACGGCAGCGGGCACATCAACGATACCTATCGCGTAGAGACCGACACCGGAGCGCTCTATATCCTCCAGCGAATCAACACACACGTGTTTCCCAACGTTGCTGGACTGATGCGAAACATCGCCTCTGTGACGGAGTTTTTAAGCAGACATGCGAAAGACCCGCGCGAAGCGATGCATCTTGTGCGCGCGCTCGACGGCGCGCCGTATGTGGTGGACGCGGAGGGTGGTTGCTGGCGCGTCTACGATTTCGTCACGGGCAGCGTGTGCCTGCAAAAGATTGAGCGTGCGCAGGATTTCTATGAGTGCGCGTTTGCCTTTGGCAATTTTCAGCAGATGATGGCGGCGTTTCCTGCGTCAACCCTCTCGGAAACGATCCCTAATTTTCACAATACGCCCGATCGCTATCAAAAGCTCAACCGTGCGATCGCGGAGGATCGCATGCACCGCGTGAAGGACGTTTCGGAAGAGATCGCCTTTGCGCTATCGCTTGCGCAGGAAGTTGGCAAACTGCATAGTCTCCGCGAAAGCGGCGCGTTGCCCACGCGGGTGACCCACAACGACACGAAGATCAACAACGTGCTGATGGACGAGGTCACAGGGAAGGCGCTTTGCGTCATCGATCTGGACACCGTTATGCCGGGGCTTGCGGCCTACGACTTCGGCGACTCGATCCGTTTTGGCGCGGCAACCGCGGCGGAGGACGAGGAAGACCTCGGCAAAATGAGGTTGGATGTGAGCCTGTTTGAAACCTATACGCGCGGATTTCTCGCGGCCTGCAAGAACCTGACGCCGTTGGAGATCGAGACGCTTCCGCTGGGCGCGCTGACCATGACGCAGGAGTGCGGCGTTCGCTTTTTGACCGACTATCTGGAAGGCGACACGTATTTTAAAATTCACCGTCCCGACCACAACCTCGTTCGCTGCCGGACGCAGTTTACACTCGCCGCCGATATCAAGCGGTACTTGCCAAAGTTGCAGGAGATCGTTGCCTCTGTTTCGCGCGGCTGATTGCGCGCGAACCGGACGTGACGGCAGAGCGCCTCATGGGGTATAATAGAACCGTCACCAATACGGCGTTTTCGGCAGGCGGGAGGCGGCAAAATGATTCAAAATCTGAACAAGTTTACCTTCGCGGCGTTCGGCGAAATCTTGCCGGAGTCGGACGCGGCGGGCGGCTTTCCGCTCCTGCCCGAGTGGCGGCAGGAGAGCGCCTCATTTTCGCAGGACGATGTCTGGGTGCAGCGTGTGGAACACATGCCCACCTATCTCGAGATGGAGCGCGGCACGGCGGTGCTTGCGGTCTCGCGCGAAGGGGAACCGCTGGAATACTTCTATCTCGATAAGCCCGTGCGCCTCAACGCGGGCGTGCTGTTTGCCATTGTCCCGCGCGAAAGCTGCGTTGTTCGTCTCGCGATCCATGTTGACGGCGCGTGGTCAAAGCGCTATCCGCTGGAGGCGAGTACGCTTCCACTCTATATCAAAAACCGTCTTGAAGTGCGCGCGATCTATACACTGTTTTATCAGGAAAAGGAGCGAGGTTTCCTCTTCAAAGGCGAGGCGCATGACCTCATCGAGCTGGTCTACGTGGACAAAGGCAGCGTACACAACGTGGTCAACGGCGCGGACACCCTGCTTTCGCAAGGCGAAATGATGCTCTACGCGCCGGGGCTTTGGCACATGCAATACGCTGATTTGGACGTGGAGGCGAGCTTTATCACCGTTTCCTTCGACCTAGCGGGAGATGTGCCGGAGCAGCTGTTTAACCGCCGGATTTCGCTCAGCGCAGAGAACGCAACGCTTCTTCGCCGGATGCTGGAGGAGCGCGAGAAAAACGCGAGTTACAGCGGCGAGCTGATCCTCTGCAGCCTGCAAATGCTGCTGCTGACCGTGCTGCAAAGCGGCGAAAAGCAGGAGACAAGACTCAAAACGCCCGCTTCGCTGCACAGCGAAAACAGCATTGTCAATGCGGCGCTGAGCTTCGTCTCCGCGCATATTACGGAGAAACTCTCCGTTCCTTATCTGGCGAAGCGCTGCAACGTCAGCGCCTCCCGCCTCACCGCGTTGTTTCAGCAGCGGCTCTCCATCACGCCCGCGGACTATATCCGCAGAGTCAAACTGGAAGAAAGCAAACTTTTGATCCGCGCGGGCGAGATGAACGTGTCCCAGATTGCGGCGCACCTGAACTATTCCAGTGTGCAGCAGTTTTCAAGACAGTTTAAAACCAAGTTTGGCGTTTCGCCGAACGAATTTGCAAAATCGATCCGCTGAGGCGGATTGGAAGGAAGAGACGATATGGTGATCGATCTACTGGATCACGCGGCGCAATACTACGCGCTCGGCAAAGGAATTGAAACCGCGCTCCGCTGGTTTGCGGGGTATAAGGACGACGGACACGATTTGCCCGCGAAAACGGTGCTGGATGGCGAACGCATCTTCGTCAACGGCGTGAATTACACGAGCGAGGCAAAGCCGCAAGGCCAGCTGGAAGCGCATAAAAAGTATATCGACGTGATGCATGTGGTGGAAGGCGAGGAGAAGTTTTTTTACAAGCCCATCGCCGAGGTGAAGCACGTTACCATGCCTTACGACGCAGAAAAAGAATGCCAACTGGCGGAAATCGACGCCGACGCGGCGCAGGTGCGCTTTCCGGCGGGGCATTTCCTGATCTTTTTCCCGCAAGACGGTCACCTCGCGGCGCAACTCTGGGACAAGTCCTGTAAAGTACGAAAGTTTATCGCGAAAGTTGCGGTAGACGCCCTGTAAGGATGATTTGAACGCAATAAAAAACGCCGGAAAGTTCTGCTTTCCGGCATTTTTGTTTCGCGCGTTATTTCGTGATCTCGACCACGAGGTGCTCGATTGCGGTGTGGCGGTGCATATACACCACGTTGAGTCTGCCGTCCTTGTCCTTGCACATCGCGGGCTGGCATTTGTTGCCGGGCGCGGGCGCAAGCGTAAGGATGTTTTGCCAGGTTTTGCCGTCGTCACGCGTCATGGCGAGCGTCAGCGGACTGCGTTCGTGCCAGTCCGTCTCCGGTGTGTCGTTGTACGCCATGAGGATGGTCTCGTCGTCCCAACTGATCACGTCGATCTTGGACTCGTTGTTGAGGATGCCGCTCGGCTCGGGCTTTGTCCAGGTTTTGCCGCCGTCGCGGCTTTCGCAAGTATAGCTGGGCAGGCTGTGGTTGCCTGCCGAGCCCCAGCCGACGTTGCCGGGGCAGGTGCGCGAAAACAGGCGGATTACGCCATTCGGGCGCAGACACAGCGCGGGTTCGCGGATCAGGTTGCCGTCCTCGGCAAAGAGAATCGGCCCTTGCTCAAAGGTTTTGCCGTCGTCGTGGCTGATGTAGATGCGAATCGCGCCGAAGTATTTATCCGGCAGTTCACTGCTGGTGCAGGCAAACACGATGGTGCCATCCGGCAGCAGCACGCTGTCGTTGCTCGCGTGTCCGCTTGTGATGTTCGCGGGATGCGCCGGCAGCCAGGTGCGCCCGCCGTCCTGCGTTTTGCGCATCCAGAGTTCGTCCCTGCCGTTGCACCAGGTGGCAAAATTTACCTCGGTGTCGAGAAACTTCGCAAACAACAGCGTGATCTCGCCTTTGCGGTTCTTGATCCAGATCGGGTCGTGGCAGCAATAGCGGATATCGCAGCCGACCGCGTCGGGATTCGACCAGTTCGCAGCACCGGACTCAAGAATCGAGACCCAGTCCTTTGCGTCGCGTCCCATCGGGTCGCCGTTCCATTGGAGAAAGCCGCCGTTCCAGACGGTCAGTAGGTTTCCGTTGTCCGCCATGGTCAGGCTCGGCATATGATAACATTGCCGTTCGTCAAACCATTCCACAACCCATTTGCGATCGATGATCTTTGCCTGCATAAAAAACTCCTTTGATGATGTGAACGATTATTTCTGTTTGCGCATCGTGATCAACGCGCTTTCCATCGACGATATCTGCACGGGCAGAATGCATCTGCCTTGCTCGATTTTTATTGTGAATTCGCACGCTTCGCCGTGGCTCGGTAAAATGCTGATTGCGTAGGTTCCGTCCTGCTCCGCAAAACGGAGGGGAACGCCGTCTGCCGCGTCCAGCGCGCCGTTGATGAGATAAAGATAGGATGCAGCTTTGTCCGCAAACGAATACGGCACGAGATAAGGATTCTTCTCGACCATCGGCGTCGTTATGCGACCGCTGGAAGAAAGCACATCCTGCAAAATCTCCTGACGCACGTCGCCCAGCAGCATCGGCGGAATCTCCTGCGGGCTGCCGAAGCGCCCGAAGGGATAGAGCAGTACGCGGTTTTCGACCACGACCTCGCATGCGGATCTACGTTTGCGGAAGCTGTCGTACAGCGCGGAATACTCCGCTGCGCTCGCGTCCGGCAGATACGAGATATCCAGCGCGTCCGCGCCGGATATGACGCTGCTGGCGCGCGCGTTCGGTACGCCGGTGTAAATCCTGCCGTTCGTCACCTGTTCGAAAGTATACGCGCCGCTGTTTTGCCGCATCCAACTTGCGCTCTGCACACCGACGAGGTGACCCAAGCCGAGCGAAAGAAGCGTATCGATCGCGTCGCCATTAAGCAATACAAAATTCTCCGCAAAGAGCGCTTCAATCTGCACCGTCGTCAGATTGCGGAAATATTGTCCCGAAATTGCGCAAACGCCTTGCGCATCTTCCGGCTGGGTACCGATGTACATCGGCACGCCCATCGCGGGCAGCAGCCCCGCCCAGAAGACCTCTTCGGGATAGAGCTCCTCCATCTTCGCGCCGTCGGTAGTGTGCAGAGAATAGCTTGCACGCTCGTCGATGAGCACAAAGACACCGTTGCGCGGCTTTTGAAACGCGCCGCTTTCCTGCATTGCGTTGAGCACGGGCTTCACTTCGCGCAGCATCGGTCCGTAGCCGTCCTGCTCGATGATGCCGCGTCCGTTGAGGTCGAAGAGGTCGATCGTCATGCCGCTCAGGTTCAGTGCGAGCGAACTGAGTAACTGAAAGCGAGTGAACGTCCGACTCTTGGAAAAACGCGAATACGGATAGTTTTCCAGCTCTGGATAGACTAGCGTCTCCGGCGTAAGCAAGGCGCGGTTGACGTAGCTGACCATGTGGAACGCTTGCAGATACTTCCACGGCACAAGTTCCTGATACGCGGGCAGGTGGATGCGCGAAACGGGCAAATTATGCTTGCCGGAGAGCTTGGAAAACAGCGCTTTCCAGTTTCGTCCTTCGGCGGAGTGCACATACGGCACGCTGCTCATCAGCCCGATTTTAACGTCGGGATTGATGGCGTGTACCGCCTCTTCGATGGCGCTCGCCGCGCCTTCCAGCCCCGCGTGGCACTCGTCCAGCCAGATCTGGCGGTAGGGCGAGGGTTCGCCGGGGGATAGCAATCCCGCGACAAATTCTTCGCGCGTTAGCGTTTTTCCCGCGCGCGCGGAGAAACGGCGCATGTGCTCGTCACAGAAGCAGCCGCCCCAGTGGAGCGGATCGTGGTTGTGATAGCGAAAATCGTCCTCCACCCAAACTGTGTCGGGAGAAAGTGCGGCATATCGCGAGTAGATGCGCGCGATATAAGCGCGCCACGAATCATCCAGCGGGCAGACGCAAAGTTCAGCCGCGTTGCCCAGTGGATCGACCATTGCGCGAAACGGCTGATCCGCGCGGAAGTGTTTGCCAAGGTCGGCGTGCATCAGCGAATGCCAGTGGTTGACGGACATCGTGATGCCGCGCTCTTTTAAGAGCGGCTGGATGCGCGCGAGGAGATCGAGCCAAACGTCCTGCTCTGCTTCGTCCATGTGGCCGGTGTTGAGCTCCTCGACGTTGACGAAAACCATCACGTCGTCCACGTGCGCTTCCTCACAGAATGCAACGAGCTTCGGCAGCTCGATCTCGTCGTTAAACCCGGGGTCGCAGCAGAAGCGGAAACAATAGCGAAACGCGTCGGGCATGGAGTCCTCCTAAACGGTGAAATCGATCAGGCGTTGGCGATCGGAAGCGCGTAGAACGCGAGCATCGGGAAGCGCATGCAGTCCCAAGGTACGACCTGTCCGGGGTTGCTGCGCCAGCTGCCGTGCAGCACCGCGCCGCTTTCCAGCGGGCGCTCAAAGTGCAGCACGAGCGTGTCGTTCTTCGTTTCGTATGAGATGGGCTTAACAAACCCTCTTGCGTCCTCCGCCTCAAACGGGAGCAGCGACGCCGGTGGATCAAACGGGTTGATCCAGTTTTTGATCTCGTCGAAGTGCAGCTCCAGCGTGTCCGGCGCGAGAAGAACCGCTTTCGTGACCTCCGGTGCTTTCCAGTCGCGCTGCTTGCCATAGAGCGTCGCCAGCGCGCATTTTGCCGCCCGTTCGCCGAGGGTCAGATTGCCACCCGCGCCGTTGTGGATGAAGTCGTACATTGCGACGTCCTGCGAGGCGAGCGTATAGACGTTTTTGAGCTGATACATGGCGTCCCGCTGCGCCTGCCGCACGAGACCCCATTGGCGATCCAGCGCGAGGTCGCATTCGCAGAACTGGCGGTTGAGCTGGAAGGTGATCACGGGTAGCTCCGGCTGGTTAAGCGAAGCACGGACGGAGCTAACGAAGGTGGAGAAGCGCGCCAGATAGGTCTCCGCGCTGTTTTCAAAGCCTTCCGCCTCACCCTGATACCAAAGCATCGCCTTGGGGTGCAGGTCGTAGTCCGCGAGCTGTTCAAGCATATTCTTCGTGAGCGCGCCGTTCTCCGCGGGGTTCCACCAGCGAAGAGGAGAGCCGCCATATGCGCTCATCACAAGCCCGATGGGGTAGCCAAGCGTGCGCTTGAGAATCTTGGCAAAGTGGAGCCACGGCGTATGCCCGGGATTGTGATTTTCAAAGTGACCAAGGTGGACGGAGCCTGTCGTTTCTCCTAGTGGATGCGCGGCGAGGTCCCATTTGCCGCTGTCGCGCAGGAGGTGTACCCCGATCTCCGGCGCGTCCTCAATCGGGTCTTTGGCCCGGCCCGCGGCGTTGCTTTGTCCCGCGATGACGAACACGTCGCCCACGCCGACATGATGAACCATGTCTCCGCGCGTGCAGGAGAGCCCGTCCCAACCCTCATATTCCATATAGGTTTCAATCCGGTACGGCCCGCCTGCCGGAACCGCGTCAAATACGATCTCCCAGCTTTCGTCGTTTGCGACGCGGCAAAGCGTCCAGGGCACGATATTCTCACCGCTGGATTCCAGCGCAACGCGCGCCTTGACCGTGACTTTGCCGGTGTCAACGTGCGTAAACTGGAGCGGCAGCTCCTGACTTAAGTGTACGCGGCGGCAGTTGCCGAACACGCGAATTTGCGCCGTGCCGCGCTCGTTTTGCTGAAAGATTTGCCAGGGGGACACCCCGCCTGTAATGGTGACGCCAAAGTCCATCATGTGGATCGCTTCCTTTCGCGAAAGTCGCGAGAAATTCTTGTGTTAGCTTGATTATAGCACTGTTTGTTTCGTTTGGGCTGCCGCCGCGTCATGCCGCATTGGCCGCCATAGATTGCTATAACCAAGAACCTCCGCCCCAGTTTGGAGCGGAGGCTCTTGCTTGTGTGAGTGTGAGTTGTGAGTGAAACCGTTCTAGTCGCTGCTAGAGTTTTTATTGCGCCGCGCGAGCGGTTGCAATCGCGTCGTTGACCATGGTCTCGAGGCTGGCAGCGCCCGCTGCTTCATACGCCGCGACGTATTCCGCCCAACCGGTTTCCACGTCGAGCTGACCGCCGAGCATCTGGGTCAGGTATTGGTTGGTGATGTCCTGCAGCTTGGTGCGGATATCGGCGGCCTCGGAGGGCAGCACGATGAGGCCGTAGTAAGCGGGCAACTTGGTGACTGCTTTGTCGGTATATCCAGCGAGAACACCCTTGGCGTAGTCGACCAGCGCTTTGTCTTCGTCGGTCGCCCAGCTGTTGCTGTTGTCAATCGGGCTGGAGACCGCGGTCCACCAGTCGTTGTTGGCGAAGTCTACTTCGTATTCCGTGCCGCTGAAGAGGTAGCTGAACCACACGTACTTGCAGCGTCCGTCGCCGTAGCCGTAAGGCGCCGTTGCGGAATTCCAGAAGTCCACACCCTGCGCGTCGTTGTAGACGTAGTTGTTGGTGTTGTGGAGTAGATCCTGTCCAGCGGTGCTTGCAAGGTACTCCACCAGGTCAAGTACGCGCTCGGGGTAGGTGCAGGAGGTCGGGATGAAGTAGTGCGCGCCGACCCAAGTGCCGGTGGTGTAGGTGTGACCGTAGTTGCCATCCTGGGTGAGGGCAACGCCAAGGGTGAGGTCGCTCGTCTTGGCTTCGGGGTTGGCTGCGAGCCAGCACTCTTTGTAGAAGTCACGGAACTGGCCCGGATAGCCGAAGCCGAAGTTCATGGCGCCGATCTTGCCGAGGCCGAAGTCCGCATAGGCATCGTCGAAGTCGCTCTTCACGCCGATGCCGCTGTCGAGTCCGCCGGTCTTGTAGAGCTCGGCGAGCTGTTTGACCACTTCTTTGGAAGCGTCGCTCGTGGTCGCCAGCGTCCATTTTTCGCTGTCGGTACCGAGGTCGCCGGAGAGCACGAAGCCGTTCCAAACGTCGCCGCTCGGCGCGAGGATCGAGGTGCCCTGCGGGGCCGCGATGGTCTTGTCGATCTCGTTCCAGTTGGTCAGCTTGTCGTTGCGGGGCCACCAACCGACATAGCCGCCCTGACCTGCCGCGGAGGCATAGGTCAGGAACTCGTCAACCGTCTGGGGAACCACGCCGCCGTTGACTCCATCGAGGATCTCTTTGTTGTAGACGGAGATGCCGGCATAGGCGGGATCTGCAAACGCCGCGATGGAGTAGATGGCGTAGGCTTTATTCTCATCGCCGGTGTAGAGCTTGTTGTACATCTTGTACTCGGCGCTGTTCATGATCTTAGACAGCGTCGGGTAACGATCGGGAGAAGCGTTGACGATGTCGGAGAGGTTGTACACGAGGTCTTCGCTCACCCACTTGGTGATCTTGTCGGTCTCGCCCCAAGTGGGGAAGAGATCCGGCGCGCCGCCCGTGTAGAGCTCGGTTTGCATACGATCGTCAAAACCGTCCGTGCCGGTGTCGTATTCGAGCGTCACGTTGACTGCGCTCTCAATGGACTTTTTGATCGGGTCATTCGCCATTCCATCCACGTCATCGATGCTGTTGCCGAACTGGGCAAAGCGGACGTTGACGGTTTCGCGATCCGCGTTGGTTTCAACGACGGGTTCCGTTGCGGCCGCGGCGTCGGTTGCAGTCGCATCCGGCTGCGTGGTTTCTGCAGCGGGGGTAGCTTTGCAGGCCAACGCTGTGAAGGCCAGAACTGCCACCAGAAGCAGTGCCAAGAACTTCTTCATTTTGAATTCCTCCTGTTATTTTCATCATCGCCGTCACAGGCGAAAATGTCTTTTTTGATTCGCATTCCGCTCGTTTGGGAATACGAAGCCAAGCGGTGGCAAAAGCCCCGACGTGGTTCACTGTTATTCTTTGATCGCGCCGAGGGTGATTCCGCTGGTGAAGTACGGCTGTAAGAACGGATATACGATCATGATGGGCAGCATGGCGCAGATGATGGTCGCCATCCTCAGCGCCATCGGCGGCGGCAGCGTAAGCCCGATGGAGACTGCGCCGTTTCGCACCTGGTTCATCATCGACTGATCGACCAGCATGCGCCGCAAAATCCAGACAAAGGGCTGCAGATTGGTTTTGTTCGAGATGAACATCATGTAGCTATAGTAGTCGTTCCAGTTGATGACCGCGATGAACAGCGCGACTGCCGCCAGCATGGAGCGCGAAATCGGCATGATCACGCGGAAGAAAACGCCGACTTCGGTGCAGCCGTCGATCAGCGCCGCCTCCTCCAACTCCTTGGGAACCGAATAGGAGAAGTAGTTGCGCATGATCACGAAATAGACGATGTTGAGTCCGCTTGGAAGCACCATGACCCAGAACGTACGCAGAAGTCCGAGACCCTTGTAGAGCATGTACTGCGGAATGAGTCCGCCGGTGAAGAAGAGCACGAACACGACGAGCGCATTGATGACCTTCATTCCTTTGACGTGGCTCTTGCTGCAGGCGTACGCCATCGTGGAGGTGATCAGCATGCTCAAGGTCGTTGCGAGTACGGTCTTTGCGACCGAAATCCACATGCTGTTGGTAAATGCCTTGGTGCTGAAGATCGCTTTGTAGTATTGCAGGTCGATTCCGCCGAGCGGCAGCAACATCAGCCCGCCTTTGACGTATTCCTCATATGGCGTGATGGAGCTGATCAACACATACCACATGGGGTAAACGCAGATGATTGCAAACAGGATGCAGAAGGCGTATACGAAGACGTCGTAGAAGTTGAATCCAACCTTGCCGAGCATGGTGACGCGGTAGCCCGCCTGCTTAAGAATTTTCCGACTCATCTATAGCCTCCTTTCTTACAGGATGCCCTGTACGTCGAGCTTGTTGACAAACTTGTTGGCGATGAGCACCACGACAAGACCCATGGCGTTGAGCAGGAAGTTCGTCGCGGTGGAGAGCTCAAAGTTTGTTCCGCTGCCGCCGAGGCTGATGCGATAAATATAGGTAGAGAGCACATCGCCCGTGGAGAGCACGTAGTTGTTGTAGAGGTTGTACACCTGATCGAAGTTACTCACGAACAAGCCCGCGAGCTGCAGGATCAGCATGATCGCGATGGAGGGCATGATGCGCGGAATCGTGATATGCAACATCATATCCTTGCGGTTTGCGCCGTCGATGGCCGCGCTCTCATACAGCGTCGGGCTGATGCCGGCGAGCGCTGCGAGGTAGACAATCGTGGAATAACCGGAAGTTTTGATGATGTTGGAGATTACTAAAATTCCACGGAACAGCTCCGGTCGCTTGAGAAAATCGATCGGTGTACCGCCGAGTTTGGTGATCACCTGATTGACGACGCCGCCGAGGTCCGCCGTGGAGGGATACTCCAAAAAGACCTGAACGAGACCCGCGAAGATGACCCAGGAAAGGAAGTAAGGCAGGTAGACGGCAGTCTGCACAACACTCTTGACCCGCTTGAGGCGCATTTCGTTGATCATCAGCGCGAGGAAGACGGAGAAGGTGAATCCGAACGCGAGGTTGTAGACGTTGATGATGAGCGTGTTCTGAAACGCACGAACGAAGTTCGGGTCCGCGATCATCTCTCTAAAGTGATCGAGTCCGACCCAGGGACTGCCAAGCACGCCAAGACGCGGGGAATAATCTTTGAATGCGAGCGTGATGCCGTACATCGGCGCGTATTCAAAAACGAGCAGAAAACAAAGCCCCGGCAGTACCAGCATATAAAGAAACCAGTATTTCTTCATGTAGCGATACGTGCGGGTAAAGAAAGAAGC
Organism: Christensenellaceae bacterium; assembly: GCA_963665375.2. Lineage (GTDB taxonomy): Bacteria > Bacillota > Clostridia > Christensenellales > CAG-138 > UBA7703. The sequence continues at coordinate 853,644 of CAXXUL010000003.1, read as the reverse complement.
GCGATAGGGTGTGTTCTTTGCGCTTGCTCTTGGCTTGCTGTTCGCTCGTGAGGGCGAGCCGTTTCGGTCCATCAATAGGCCCCCTGTTAATAATATTAGTTAATATTAGTATTTTTGATTCGTTCCATTTTTGGTAGATATTTCCATGCGAGACGGAACCAGACCTGTGATAACTTGGGGTGAATCGCGGCTTGATGCCGATTTTTTGCCCCGTTTCTACACGCATCATACTAAATAAAATCATACAAGTCAATATTACTTCGAAAATAGTAGTTAACTAATTCATAATTTGTGTTAGAATAATAGCGGTATTAGTTACTAATAAAAGCTAATATATACGGAAAACAGCATGCAATGCATCAATCATTGCGGATGCACCGATGAAAAGCGGAGGATAGGGAAACACATGACGAAGAACATCGGCTTTATTGGATATGGTCTTCGCTCTCGAACGATGATGAAGGCATTTGCGGCCATCGAGGCGGACATCCGCGTTTCGGCGATTGTCGACCCGCGCGCGGAGCAGATTCGCATAGAGACGGCGGACGACCCGAGATTTGCAGATACATTATATGTAGAAAGCGCCGAAGCGCTGCTCAAGATGGATGCACTGGACGGCGTGTTCATCGGCACGCGCTGCTCGCTGCACGCGGACCTCGCCTCGAAAGTGCTCGCAAGCGGCATCCCGCTCTATCTGGAAAAACCTGTTTGCATCAACGACGAGCAGTATCAGCGCCTAAACGCCTCAGCAAGCGGAAAGACCGATCGCGCCGTGGTATCGTTTCCGCTTCGCGTGTCGCCACTGGTTCGCGAGATGAAGCGCATTGTGGAAAGCGGGCTTCTCGGCAAGCTCACCATGGTGCAGGCGATCAACAACGTGCCCTACGGCAGCGTGTATTATCACAGCTGGTATCGCGATCCAAACGAGACCGGCGGACTGTTTCTGCAAAAAGCCACGCACGACGTGGACTACATCTCGTACCTGACCGGGGAAACGCCCGTGGAAGCATTTGCCCGCACGGCAAAGCTCCATTATAAAGGGAACAAACCCGCTGGCCTACATTGCCCGGACTGCGTGGAATACTTGACCTGCCGCGAATCGAGCTATGTGGTCAAACACATCTTAAAAGAAGAAGTCACGGGCGATGCCTGCTGCTTTGCCGTCGACACCGGCAACGAGGACGGGGCCTCCGCCATCTTCACGCTGCCTAGCGGCGCGATCGTTTCCTATAACCAAAACTTCGTGGTGAAGAAGGGCGCGGCGCGGCGCGGCTGCCGCCTGATCGGTACCGACGCGAGCGTTGAATTTGATTTTTACACGAGTGAAATCCGCGAGGATCGCTACGATCTGCCGCAGACGGTGACGCATGTGTTCCAGAGCGGCGCGCACTCGCACTTCGGCGGAGACGAAGCCCTCGCGCTGGAGTTTATGGGGCTCATGAATGGTAAAAAGCCGGAATCCGACTTGCTCTGCGGACTCAACAGCGCGGCGGTTTGCCTCGCTGCCAGGCGCAGCAGTGAGAGTGGGCGTTTGGAAGCGGTACGGTTATAATAGTAGACGTGTGGAGGCAAAGAGACGCACACAATCTAGGAAACGGATGAGTGAACAACCATGATGCAAGCGCAGCGAACAATTTATCTTCCCAACACCGAGGGTAGCATCCTCACCTTTGACGTAGGCACTAGCGCGCTCAAAGCCGCGTTGTTTACGCGGGAACTGGAGCTGGTTTCGCTTGCATCCGTCGCCTATCAGGCGCGCGCGGAGGGCGAGCGGGTTGAGATGGAGCCGGGGGACTACCTCGGCGCGATGCGGGAATGCGTCGTTTCGCTTGGCATGCCGCGAAAGCTTTCCGCCATCGGCATCACGACGCAGGGAGAGACGCTGATTCCCGTGGGAACGGCGGGCGAACCGCTGCGCCGCGCGATCGTTTGGCTGGACGCGCGGGCGGAGCGCGAGGCGGAAGAGATTTCGCGCGCGCTCGACGCGGACACGTTTTATCAAACGACGGGTCTGCCGGAGATCAACGGCGCGTTACCGCTTTGTAAAGCGCTTTGGCTTCGGCAAAACGAGCCGGATGTGTTCGAGCGGACGCACCAGCTGTTGCTACTGGAAGATTATCTTCGCATGTTTTTGACGAACGAGAGCGCGACGCACGCGAGCCTCGCTACCAGTACGGGGTGGCTCGACGTGAACACGGGCGACTATTGGCAATCGGCGCTGGACGCCGCGGGGCTCTCCCGCGCGCTGCTGCCGAAGATTCTGCCTTCCGGCGCGCCTGCGGGAAGCCTGACCACGCAAGCCGCGCGTTATCTTGGCCTTCGCGCGGGAACCCCGGTGTTTACGGGCGCGATGGATCAAACAGCGGCGGTGCTCGCGCTCGCAACACGCGAAAATGTTGCCGTGGAGACGCTTGGCACCGCGCATGTGGTCGCCGCCGCGACGGAACATCCGGTTTTCGATCCGGCCAAGCGGGTGACGATCTATCGCCACGCGTTGGATGGAAGGTTTGTTTGCCTCCCGATCGGCAACACGGGTGGCATGGCGCTGACGTGGTTTTTGCGCGAGTTCGGCCTGCGCGGGGAGGATTACGCGGCGCTCGACCGTCTCGCTGAGACGGCTGTGCCCGGCTGCAACGGGGTGACCTTTTTGCCGTATCTGTGCGGCTGTATCAATCCGGAGCCGATTCGTAACGCGCGGGCAGGCTTTTTCGGTGCGGGACTCGGCAGCACGCGGGCGGAGTTTGTGCGCGCGTTGCTCGAGTCCGCGGGCTATGAACTCCGGCTGTTTTTAGAATTATTGCGGGAGCAGGGGTGTCAAACCGACACGGTCTGCGCCATCGGCGGGGGCGCAAAGAGCGCGCTCTGGACGCAGATGCGCGCGGATATCACCTCCCGCGAGCTCATCGTACCCGCCGTAACGGAGGCGGCCTCCGCGGGAGCGGCGCTGCTCGCTTGCTGGGGCGCGGGCATGATTCCGCGGGGAATCTATCCCGCGGCGCTGACACTGGAGCGCGCGGTTCTGATCCCGAACGACGCGACAAAGACCGCATACGAGGCGGGTTATCGCAGATTTCGAGCGATGTTTGAGGCGCTCAAGAGCGTATATGACAAGGAGGCGTGTTTTTCATGAAACAACAGACGCAGGAGAAACGAACGTTGCCACAAATCGGCGTACTTGCGCTGATGCTGGAGGCATATGAACCGATCTTTCCCGGCATTATTGCGCAGCAGACGGCATACGTGAAAGAAGTGCTCTCTTCGTTAGGGGACGCGGCTGCGTTTTCGTTTGAAGCGCTTGCGCTCAACCGCGCGGATATCGAGCGCATGACCGCGCAATATAACCGCGAAGGACTCGACGGCATTCTGATTTTGCTGTGCAGCTATTCACAGGGGCAGTACCTCGTCCGTGCGATGCAGGATAACCGCCTGCCGCTCGCGCTCGCGCTGATTCAGCCGGACGAGACGGTCGGCGATGACTTTGAGGAGCTGGAGCTGACGGTCAACCAGGGCATCCACGGCTCGCAGGACAACGCAAACGCACTACTGCGCGCGGGGATTCCTTGTACGTACTATGCGGGCAGCCGGTTCGATGGCAAGCTCAACGCGTTTGTTGCGGATTTCGGCGCGGCGGCGCAAACCGTGCGCCGGATGCGGAGCATGCGCATCGGCATCATCGGCAAGCTTGCCGGCATGGGCGACGTGGTGACGGACGACATGGCGGTCTACCGAAAACTTGGGCCGGAATTCATCTATGACTCGATCGGCACCGTGACGAGGTGTGTCGAGCAGGTTTCCCAGCGGGAGATCGACGAGCGGGTCGCGCTCGAACGGGAATTGTTTACCGTCGATCCACAGATGCCGCCGGAACGGCATGCCTATGCCGTGAAGCTCTATCTGGGACTCAAACGATACGTGGAAGAAAACGGATACGCGGGGTATACCGCGCACTTTGAGGAGTTTGGTGCGGACGGGCGCTACACCCAACTGCCGCTGCTTGCGGCGAGCAATTTACTTGCCGATGGCTACGGTTATGCGGCGGAGGGCGACGCAAGCTGCGCCGCGATGGTAGCCGCCATGCAAACGCTCTGCGGGATGGCGAACTTCTCCGAAATGTACATGATGGATCTCAAGCGGAACGCGATTTTGCTCTGCCACGCGGGCGAGGGCAACTGGAAGACCTGCCGCAAGGATCAAAAGCCGTTTTTGATGGATCGCGTGTTCAACGAAGGCGGACTCAGTAACCCGCCGACGCCGATCTTCGCGCCGGACGCGGGCAGGGCGAGCCTCATCAGCATCGTACACCTCGGCGGCGAGCGCTTCCGCCTCGTCGTGTCGCACGGCACGCTACCGGAGCAGCCGAAGCTAAGAAAGATCGATATGCCATATATCTTCTTCCAGCCGGATTCCGGCGCGACGACATTGGCGAGAAGCTGGTTGGAGGCGGGCGGTACGCATCACGAGACGGTGGTCTATGGCGAGCACCGCGCGCGCATCCGGCTCCTGGCGCAACTGCTTGGCATCGAATATTTGGAGCTGTAATCGATCGACTGGATTTATCCATAACACCGAGTATCTGGAGGGAAAAACTGTGTTTCAAAACTTTTCGCGCTCGCTGGCGGATCTAGCCGGGGAAGATTATATCAACTACGTTTGCGCGGCAAGCGCGGCGCTGACGGGAGAGAGCGAGGCGGCGCTTCGCCTCATGGCGCACGAGCAGGTTGCGTTTTGCCCGCCCGCGTTTTTCGCGCGGCAGGAAGCGCTGATTTCGCGCACGGGCGAACAGATTGCGCCCGCGATGGAGCACACGGAGAGCGGCGCCGCGAGTGACTCCTATCGCGCGGCTCAGCACAACGCGCAATCCCCGCTGGCGGGATTCGGCGGGTTTCGCGTCGGCGAAGACGGGCGGTTGTATTACGCCGCAAAGAGCGAACATTATCATATTCCGCTGGGGCACGCTTTCCCGGGCTATCGTTTGCTGGACATCGCAAAGCGCCTCGGTATCCCGAACGCCACGCACAACAACACCCGCGGCTACCTGACCCGAACGACGGAGCGCCGGCTGATTGCGGGCGCAAACGGTGTTTCGCCTGACAGCGAGCAAATGAATGAGATTCTCGCTTCCCGCGAACCGGGCGTGCTAAACCGCGTGATCAATCTTGAGACGGGGTCACTCGCGGTCGAGGCCGCGATCAAGATGATGCTCGCGCGATTTTACCCCATTGACGGCGCAAAAGCGCCTTGCGAAGGAAAAATTCCCGTGTTCCTCGTCATGGCGGACAACGCGGGCGGAATCACGGCGGGCTATCACGGCACGACGGTGATCGCGCAGACGCTCCGCGGGCTCTGGCCTGCGTTCGGCAAAAAGGCGGAGGAGAGCGGGCTTTACCGCGTGGTCGGGGTACCGATCAATGATCCGGCCGGGTTTGAGTCGGCCATTCGCCGCTGGAACGAGCCGCCGTATCAGACCGCGGGATTTTTACACGAAATCATCATGATGAACTACGGCGGAATCCGCCTCAACGAGTCGTTTTTGCAGGAGGCGTACCGCCTCTGCCGCGAAACGGGCACGCCGACGCTCTGCGACGAGATTCAGTCCTGCGCGTGGTACGACGGCTTCTTCCTCTTCCGAAAATACGGCATTCGTCCGGATTTCATCTCGGTCGGCAAAGGCTTTCCTGGCGGAAACTACGCGGCAAGTCGCATGATCTTCTCCGGTGCGTACGACAGCCTGAGCCAATTCGGCGCGCTGGTCACCAACGGTCAGGAGGAGCTTGCGAGCCTTGCGTACCTGATCACGATGGAGTTCATCGCGGAAAACGGCGCGGAGATCGAGCGCGTGGGCAAACTTTACCACGCGGCGATGATCGCGCTCGCGGCAAAACATTCAAAACGGATCACCGAAGCGGAAGGCGACGCGCACATGAGCGCGCTGAGCTTTGACAGTGTGCCGGATGCGGTGGAGTTTTGCAAACGGATGCAGCTCGTCTTTGGCGTGGACATCAGCGCGCAGACGTATAAACCGAACTGCCCGCCGGTCGCGCTGACCAAACTGCCGATCATCACGACGGAGGCAATCGCGCTCTCGCTCGTGAACAAGATGGATCGGTGTCTCAACAGTACGGAGGAAGAAACGAATGCCTGATCAAACGGTCAACTTCGGCGTCATCGGCTGCGGGCTGATGGGCCGCGAATTCGCGAGCGCATCCCTGCGCTGGCTGCACCTGTTGGGCGATGTGCCGCGCCCCGCGATCATCGCCGCGTGCGATACCAACCAGAGCAATCTGGACTGGTTCCGCCGCGATCCCGACACGAAGTATTTTTACAATGACTATCAGGAGATGCTGAAAAACCCGGAGATCGAGGCGGTCTACGCCGCGGTGCCGCATCACCTGCACGCAAAGGTGTATGGCGACGTGATCCGCGCGGGCAAGCACCTGATCGGCGAAAAACCATTTGGACTCGATCTGGACGCGTTCCATGAGATCGAGCGCGCGATGGCGGAACACCCGGAGGTGCTCGTGCGCTGCTCGAGCGAGTTTCCGTTTTATCCCGCTGTGCAGAAGATGGTAGAATGGTACAAGAGCGGTGCCTTCGGGCAGATCATCGAAGCGAAGTTTGCTATCAAGCACTCTTCGGACATGGATTTGACGAAGCCCATCAACTGGAAGCGGACGCTTTCCGCCAATGGTGAGTACGGCTGCATGGGCGACCTCGGCATCCACACGCAGCATCTGCCGTTCCGCCTCGGGATTCGTCCCGTTCGCGTTTCGGCGCAGCTGGCGAATATCGCAAAAACCCGCCCGGACAAGGACGGAAATCAGGCACCCTGCGAAACATGGGACAATGCGATTTTGCTCTGCGATGGTGTGGACGAGCAGGGAGACGAGTTCCCGCTGACGTTTGAAATGAAGCGCATGGCGCCCGGTTGCACCAACACGGTGGAATACGAGATCTACGGCATGAACCTCTCCGCAAAGTTTAGCTCCGACGACCCGAACGCGATTCATTTTACCCGAAACGACGGGCGCGAGCAGGCGTGGAGCAGGCTCGTGGTCGGCAGCAAACCCGCGTTTCCGACCATCACGGGAAGCATCTTTGAGTTCGGGTTCTCCGACTCGCTGCTGCAGATGTTTGCGGCGTTTGTTTCGGAATTGCGCGGTCTTCCGTGCCCGTTTGCCTGCTTTCAGCCCGACGAAGCGCAACTCAGCCACCGCGTGCTGACCGCCGCGCTGGTGTCGCAGAAGGAAAAGCGCGCAGTTTCGGTCGCGGAGATCGGCTGACGGTTTTGAAGTTTTCAGAGAAGGAGTGACGCAGATGGAACAAGTTTTCGGCCATGGACTGACCGCGCGGGAAGCCGAGCGCCGCATCCTCTATACGCCGGACGTGCGCCCGGGCTTTGTGGCGTGGACAACGTGCTTCACCTATGGCGACGGCAGAATCGGGCTATCGTTTAAAGAGACCGTTCGCGAGAAAGACCCGTTTTACGAGCCTCCGCTCCTCGAGATGGGCGAGGCGGTGGGTGCACCCGTTTCCTATTGCTCGGTCGAGTGCGGAAGCGAGCTGGAGCGCTCCTATCGCGTCTATATGGTCTCCTCGGACAACGGAAAAACGTTTACCGAGACAGGCCGCTGCCCGCTGGAGGAAGGTTCGTTTTGCAACATGGGCTTTCCGGACGGGCGCATCATCGGCTACGACGTGCCGCGCATCAACGCCGAGCGTACAGGCTGGTTCGACGGCATCAAGATGCGCGAGAGCCTCGACGGCGGCTCGACCTGGCGCGAAATCGGCACACTTCTCGAAGGCTGCGCGCCGTATCTCTGGCGCGCGCGCAGGCTCAAGGACGGCACGCTGCTGCTCTTAACCTGCATGTACGGAACTCCTTGGGGGTTCGGCAAGGAGCGCACCACGCGCAACACCATGCTGCCGGGTGAAACGTATATCAACAAGATTCAAACCTGCTTTTTGGCGAGTCGGGACGGCGTCCACTTCACCGGCCCGCACTATGTGCTGCCGGGCATCGGCGCGCACGAATACGACGTTTGCGAATGCCCCGACGGACGACTTTTATTTATCGCGGGTGACGTGCAGGCAACGCCCGTCGGCAGGCAGTTTGTCGAGCGCAAGGGAGACAGCTACATCAACGGCACGTTCTTTGGCATCCGCCGCGGTGCGCCGCAGGAGCCGAAGCGCGATCCTATGGGCGGGTTCGTGCCCGAGAGCTTGATCATGCGAGAGGACGGCCTCATCATCGGCAGCCGGAGGAACAAACCGTATTCCTGCAGCACGGACTTCGGCGAAAACTGGTACGAGGTGGACGGGCTTCCCGCCAGCCTGTATCAGCCGTTCTTGATCGAGGCCGCGGACGGAACGATTCTCAACTTCGGGCATAAGGGCGGAGACATGGCGCTGGGGCAGGAAGATATGGTCATCGGCGTGGATCGCTTCCGCGTGGATAACCGCATGCCGCAGAGCTGCGCACTGACGCTCACGCGGGAGATGGACGCGGAGAAGTCGCATTACGTCAACGCGTTTTCCGCGCGGCTGACTGCGGGCGGCAAGCCGGTCGCCGGACAAAAGGTGCTGTTTCGCGCGCATCCCGTCTGGAATGCGGACGGCAGCTACAGCACGATTCCGCAGAGCGAGGCGAGCTTGCAGCAGGAGGCCGGGACGGACGAAAACGGCGTTGCGCGTATCCATTACCCGATGTTTGACGGCAGATCCGACATCCATTTTTACTACAATATCGACGTGGTATTCCGTCCCGCGGACGGCGCGGGCTATTCGCCTTGCGACGGGCCCTTGATGTGCGTGAGCGGCTTAACCCCGCACCGCAAGAACCGCTGGCCTTACGACGCATACCTCGCGGAAGGGAAGCTCTTCCTCTCTCCAAAGGTGCAGCGCGAGAATCCCGACGCAATCGCGCAGATCAACGCCCTCGGCAGCCGCAGACCCGTGCAAAAAGGCGAACTTAGCGACGCGTTACTGCGGGTTTTGCTTGCGGGTAAGCTTCTCGCCGAAACGCCGGAGGGATATGTCTGGTATTCCTGCGTGCACCCCAAAGACCCGTTTGAGGCGCTCGACATGGGCAGCGGAGACTGGTATATCTGAAATAGCGTTAGTGGCGCGGGCGGATGATATCCGCCCCTACACGCGCACCAGAAAATCTAAGCCTAAATCGAATCAAAGGACTTCACATTGAGGACTACTTCGCAAGAGCGGATGTAGGGGCGGATATCATCCGCCCGTTAAGACCCACCAGAATTAAAAAAGCTGTCCAAGAAAGAAAATATCTTTCCGGACAGCCTTTTGTGTTGCGTGAGTGTATTTCGTTATTCTTCCGACAGCGCTTCGATCGAGGCGCGCTTTGCCCCGCGGATCATGTTGAGCACAGGCAGAATCGCGACGAGCGTCACGACTGCGGACGCGATGAAGATCAGATACGTCGGCAGGAAGCCCGATTTGCCATCCACCACGATCGGTTGACCGAAAAAGGTGATGATGCGCTCCCCGATGAAGGGCCCGATTACCATCGGCAGCAGCACCCAAAAGATCATGCGGATGCCCTGAAACTGGCCCGCGTTGGCTGGCGGCGTGAGATCTTTGATCCATGCGCCGGTGACGATGAGCTTTGCGACCATACCAAACGCCATCACGAAGATTGCGATGCAGAGAAACACCATGTTCCTCGCGAGAGATACAAGCACAAAACCGATGGCGGAGACGACCAATGCCACGAGCAGCAACTTCGGCTTACCGAGGCGGTCGACGAGCCTCCCGAAAAACACGCCGCAGATGCCCGCGAGCAGTACCATGAGTCCCAGATTGACGCCGATGACGCTATAGCTGTAACCCAGCGTCTTGGTGTAGTAGATGATCTGATACGGCCCGCTGATCTGCTCCGCAATCGCGAACACGAGCACGCAGAAGTAGAGCGAAAAGAGCATTTTGTTTTCGCGGAAGCTGCGCACCGAAAAGCCGGAGAACACCTGCTTCCAGAATCCCGTCTTCTCGATGTTCTCCTTGGGAACCGGCGCTTCCTTCATGATGACTCCGCCGACGAGGCCGCAGACGACCACGGTAAGCCCCATCGAGATGAAAAACAGCGTGTAGCCGACGCGCTCGATCAGCACGCCGGAGATGATCGTGGTCACCACCATCGCGAGCAGCGGAAAGAGTTCGGTAACGCCGCTGACCGTGCCGCGGTTGGTTTCGTCTGTGATGTTGGTGAGCCACGCGTTAAAGCTCGCGTCGTTGGCGGTGGAGCCGAAGAACGTCATCAGGCAGTCCAGCGCGATGACCGCGAAAACCGCAAGCGACATCGACTTGACCGCGCCCGCCAGCGGGAACACCATCGTCGAGATGCCCCAAAGGATATAGCTAAAGAGGATGATCTTCTTGCGCTTGCCGAGGCGGTCGCTGAACGTGCCCATGACGAGCGTGGTCAGCGTGGCGGTGATGGCGCTGAACGCGACCATGAGTGAGATCACCTTCGGGTTGGGCGAGATCACGTCGTTGACGTAGGTGTTGAACCATGCGTTTTCGATGACCCACGCGATCTGACCGGAGAACGCGAGCAGCACGATGGCGATCCAGTTGTTTGCGCCGAGTTTGGTCTTAGTCTTTGGTGGCATGTTTGTTTACTCCTCCTGATCCATAACAATCGGAAACTGCGCTATTCTCAGCTGCGTGCAGCCGTAAGGAATCAATGTTTGCGGGATGAATCCGCTCTTTGTGGCGGTAAACGGCTCCGGCACGGGCCCTGCGCTGCTTTGCCTGCGCTTCCATTGCGGAGCGGGCGCAAGCGGCAGACGCACGGTGAGCGGAGGCTGCGCTGAGTCAAACGGCAGCGCGCCGGGTTTCGCTTGCGTGACCACGGCGTTTGCAAACGAATATTCGCCGATGCCGAATCTCCACTCTCCGCGCGGCAAAAACTCATAGTCCGCAAACGGCGGCGTGCCGCGCACGATACGTTGCTCTGCCGCAACCGACAGCGCGAGCAGCAGCGCGCCGTAATGGATTGTGACTCCGCCGGACGTTTCCGGAACAAGACGAAGTTTGAGCGGGAGAGAAAGGGTAATTTTGTCTCCTGCGGAGAATGTTTTTTGCAAGAGCAGATAGCCGTTTGCCGTTTCTGCTTCTGTTTGTATTCCGTTATACAAAAGAGAATAGGTTTCAGCCCAACTCGGCAGCCGCAGGCGCAGCGCAAAATCCAGTGATTGCGATTCGTTTTCGATCGCGTCGAACCTGAGATGAATATCTCCATCAAAGGGATAGTTCGTCTCTTCCGAAAGACGCACCGTGGTTCCGCGCACGTCGAGAGCCGCCTCGCAAGGCGCGTAGACGGGCAGCGCGATGCCATCCTGAGTCACCATCGCGAGAACTCCCGCGAGCTTTGGCCAACCCTGATGCATATTCGCCGCGCAACAGCCGAAGTTGGGCGCAAGCCCGAAGAGATTCGCCTCCGAATATGCGTCGTACCAGCCGCGCTTTTTGCGGGAAACCTCAATCTGATTGACCTGCTGCACGTATTGGTGCGCGCAGAGATCCGGCGTAAGCGTCGCGGGCCAGGCGTTGTAGGCAATCTCATCGATGCGCTCGGCATAGCGGCTGTCTCCCGTTGCCGCGAGCAGCGCTTCCAGCGAGAACAACAGCTCGGCGGCGAGGCAGAGCTCCGCGCCGACGGCGGGAGAACGTCCGTTAAGGTGCTCGTCGCCGGAAAAGAGTCCGTTTGCGAGCCCGTGGTTGTGCTCGATCGCGTCGAATCCGGCCAGAACCTTCGCGAATCCGTCCGCGTCGCCGCCAAAGAGCGCGTCCAGCGCGGGCATCTTGAGCGCCATCGCAAGATTGACGCCGTGTGTTTGGTGAAACGCCCGCAAAAACGGCGAGTCGTTGTCCTTTTCGATTTCATCCGCCGTCTTCGGTTTAGGCGGGGTTGACGGCTTGCCCTGTTTCATGCGCGCTTTCTTGATGCGCTTTGCCGTCCAGTCCTGAATCAGCGTGACGCGCTTTGCCGCCATGAACAGCGGGCGGTTGAGGTAGGCGTGGGTGGTTTTTTCGTAGGGAAAGTGCGTAAAGAAGCTGCTCCAGTCGTAGCTCTGCTTTCGCAGCAACTCCGCCAGTTCGAGCAGGTACTGTTCACCCGTTTGGCGATAGAGCCAGAGCATTGGCAGCAGCTGCTCCTGTCCGCGCGCGGCGGCCCACATGGAGAGCGGCTGTGCGGGGAGCTTTTGCAGCTGATAGCGGAAGTAGCGATCGAGAAACGGGATCACGCGCGGGTCGCTTGTTGCCTCGACGTACTGCGTGAGTACCTTGAGCGCGACCATGCGAGGCCACCAGTCGAGGTTATCGGCTGGGCCAAAGAAGCCGTCCTCACGTTGGCTCGTCAGCATCCATTCAATCCACGGCTGTGCTTTTTGCTTGAGTGCATCGTCGTCCAGTAGGTAAGCCAGCGGCACGAGCCCGTCGAGATAATATGGGCCGCGCTCCCAGTTTTCGCCCGTTCCGCCAAGCCAGCCGGAATTTTTGCCGAGGTCTTCCCATATTTCGTCGATATGCCCCGTCAACCCGCGTTTCTGCACGATGAGTTCGCGCAAAAACCAGCCGCGCGGAGACACGCTGCCGAGCGGGGCGGGGGTGAGGGGAAAGGCTTGCGGAAGTTTTTTTAGCATAGCGACACCTGAAAAAATGGTTATTGAGATTGGTTCATATCTGTTGTGATCAGCGGTTTCTCATAAATCCTGTACGTCTTAATCTTCTCCATCCCGAGCCGCTCGAGCGCGTTTTTGATGTGAAGGTTGTCTTCGAGGATGTAGTTTGCCTCCATGCGGATGTTTTTCGGGCGCAGGTTTTGGTAGAGGTGAATGTACATCAGCGCGTCCAGCGCGCGCTTGTGCCAGGCGGGATCGACCGCAAGTCCGAAGAGGCGGTAATCGCGCAGCTTTTTTGCACCTAACAGCAACTTTATCCAGCCGAACGGCAGTAGATTTCCGTTGATCTTTTTCAGCAGAATGTTGATATCCGGAAACCCAAGGCAGAAGCCAACGGGCTTTCCTTCGTGCTCCACCATCCAGACCGCGTCGGGATCGACGATGAGCTTGAGCTTTTTGAGCATATCCTCCATCACGGGCAGCTCCAGCGGCACATAGCCCCAGTTATCCGCTAGCGCAAGGTTCGAGATTTCCCAGATGGCACGCGCATCGTCGTGCAGGTGCTTCCTATCCAGCCTTCGAATCGAGACGCCCGGATAGCGCGCCAAAAACCGCGCCGCAAACTCCTCGTGCCGCTTGGGAAGAACATATCCCTTTGCCATATCCGCTTCGTAGACAAAGAGGTCTTTTGCTTTTTCATAACCGGTTGCGGTGAAAAAATAGTGGTAATACGCCGGATTCCAAGGCGAGAGATAGACGGGTGGTGTATCGTAGCCCTCCACCACAAACCCCCAGTTTTCTGCAACGGGGTGAATCGGCCCGCGAATGGCGTCCATGCCGCGGAATTTGAGCCACTCTTCCGCCGCGCGGACGAGCAGTGAAGCCGCCTCAGCGTCGTCGATGCACTCAAACGCGCCGAAGAAGCCGATCTTGGAACGATAAAACGCGTTAAACGTGTGATCGATATATGCAATCGTTCTGCCGATGGGGATGCCCGCGTCGTCGAGCGCCAGAAACAGCGAGAAATCGGAATTGCGCAGAATTGGGTTTGCTTTCTTCGTGTAGGCTTGCGCTTCGTCCAGCCAGATCGGCGGCACATAACATGGGTTCGTGCCAAAGATCGCCTGTGGAACGCGCACAAAATCACGCATCTGCCGTCTGGTTTGCACCGCGATGACCCGCATGGAACGCTACCCCCGAAGAAACGTTATGGTAAATCTGAAAAGCGAAAGACGACCTTGAGGGCAGTATATCAAGCGCATCGAAAAAACACAACGAAAAGACGTAACGGGATCGACAACAAGCAAAACCGTGAATGATCGCAGGCGCAACCGCCATTATATAGCATATATTTTCCCCGTTTCCTTTCTTTTTTTGAACGGTGCAGATATAATCAGATTATGAGTCTGCTTTCGTAAGGGAAAGAGATGATAGCATTTACTCCGCGGCCCGGGGGAGAGATGATATGTTTCAGCGCACACGTGATTACGCAAAAGACTACGAGCGGATTGGAAGCACGGTTCATTATAAAGGGAAACACTATCGTATTCAGATTGAGCAGCCTGCGTTAAATCGGCGTAAGGCTGTTTATGTGCTTTGTTTGTTTGCGGCGCTGATCCTTTATGTGCTGATCGGGTTTTCCGACTCTTCGGCGCTTGGAGCGGGTGGCGGACCTTCGCCGATCTATGTGCTGATACCATATGTCGGGCTGCTGCTTCCGCTGGGACTGAGCTTCGCGCGCGCGTTGCTGCTCGTCTTCAAATCCCGCCCACTGGAATATGCGGAGCATGATAAGTACCTTGTCCAGCAAAAGGGAATGCTGCTATCCGCGCTCATTGTAAATGGAGTTTTACTGATCGGAATGATTGTTTTTCTTATCTTGCATGCGGATAATCGAGCGGCACAGGTACTCGCACTCGCTGAATCCGCCCTCTGTGCAAGTTGTATATTTTTCGCCTTTCGGCAATATCATGCACTATCCGAGGCGGTTTCTATTGACGAACCTAATAGCGTTCGATATGATATGTGATAATAGCTACGATTTGGCTATCTTGTTTTTATGCATACCCCACAAAAATACTAAGGAGGAAGTACGATGAACAAAAAGACCAGCAAAGTCCTGGCGGCGCTATTGGCACTGATCATGTGCCTCGGCGTACTGACGGCTTGCCAGCCGAAGACGACCACGCCTGAACCCGCAGCCGAGGCTACCGCAGCCCCGACCGAAGAGGTAAAGGTAAACACGGTTCCGCTCGTGGTAGCGGAGGGTGAATTCTCCGAGAAGTTCTCCCCGTTCTTTGCAGACACGGTGTATGACGTCAATGTCATGGAGATGACACAGGTCTCTATGCTGACGACCGACCGCCTGGGCGGCATCGTCTACAACGCCATCGCGGGTGAAACGATTCCGTACAATGGAACGGACTACACCTATACCGGACCTTGCGACGTCTCCGTCAAATATGACGAAGCAGCCGATGTCACCACCTACACCATCAAGCTCAAAGAGGGCGTTCTGTTCTCCGACGGCGTTGAGGCAACGGCGGACGACATCATCTTCACGTACTATGTGTTTGCCGACCCGTCCTATGTCGGCTCCACAACCCTTGGCTCCTATAGCATCATTGGACTCAAGAACTATCAGACGCAGACCTCTGATGAAGTTTACACCAAGTATGACGCCATGTTTGACGCCATCCTTGCGGCAGGCTCCGACCACGTTTGGGCGGCAACCGATGCCTGGACGCAGGAACAGCAGACCGCTCTTTGGGACGGCATCAAGGCAGAATGGAAAGCCGACCTACAGGCGATCGTTGATTACGTCATTGCCAACTATCTGACGGACGACAACGTTCCCAGCGCGTTTGCCGGCAAAACCGCGGCGGATGTGACCGAGGATATGTATCCCGCTTACACACTCGCCATGTGGAACCTTGCGAAGGTGAATGACGACGGCACCATGACCGGAAACGGCACCGGAACCGTCTACGATCTCACCAAAGCGATGCCCACCATCGACGATGTGTATAACGAAGCGTACGCCATCTATGGCGGCGACCCCGCTGCGTATTGGGCGACTGAGAACGCGGGCAGCGTTGACGGAACTGACGTAGTCGGCACCGTGAAGGCTTCCTTCATCTCCACGCAGGGTTCTCAGGATCCGGCGATGGCCGGCGGTGTTCCGAACATCACCGGTATTCAGAAGATCGACAACTATACCGTCGAAGTGAAGACCAAGGGCTATGAAGCGCCCGCTGTCTACACCATCTGCGGCTTGTACCTGACGCCGCTGCACTACTACGGCGATACGGCGCAGTATGATTATGCAAACAACAAGTTTGGTCACCCGTTCGGCGATCTGTCTCTGGCGCAGGCCAAGACGACCGAGCCCATGGGCATCGGGCCCTACAAGTTTGTGAAGTATGATAACCGTATCGTCTACTTCGAGGCGAACGAGAACTACTTTAAGGGCGAACCCGTCACCAAGGACGTGCAGTTCAAAGAGACCATCGATTCCGAAATCGTTGCCGGTATCGCGGCGGGTACGGTTGATGTGGGCGATCTGAACGGCTCCAAGAAGAACTACGAAGAGATCGCCGGCTACAACAGCAACGGGGAAATCTCCGGCGACGTGGTCCACACCGTCAAGGTGGACAACCTCGGCTACGGCTATATCGGCATGAACGCGGACACCATCCTCGTTGGCACCGATCCGGCAAGCGCAGAGTCCAAGGATCTCAGAAAAGCGATTGCCACCGTGCTGGCAGTGTACCGCGACGCGGCTTACGACAGCTATTATGGCGAAGCTGCTTCCGTCATCAACTACCCGATCTCCAACACCTCCTGGGCCGCTCCGCAGGCGACCGACGAGGGCTACAAGGCTGCATTCTCTACCGATGTGGACGGCAACCCGATCTACACCTCGTCTATGACGACGGATGAGAAGTATGCCGCGGCGCTGCAGGCTGCCATCGGCTACTTCAAAGCTGCGGGCTTTACCTACGACGAAGCGACTAAGAAGCTCACGGCAGCTCCGGAAGGCGCCAAGCTGAGCTATGAAGCGGTCATCGGCGGCGACGGCATCGGCGATCACCCCTCGTTCGCGGTTCTCACGGACGCGTCGGCGGCGCTTGCCACCATCGGCTTTGAACTCAAGATCAACGACCTTACCGACACCTCCGTCCTTTGGGATATGCTGGACGCGGGCTCCCAGGAAATCTGGTGTGCAGCGTGGCAGGCAACCATCGATCCGGATATGTACCAGGTCTATCACAGCTCCGGAATCATTAACAGAGGCGGCTCTGATTCCAACCACTACCACATTGACGACGCGACGCTGGATCAGCTGATCGTTGACGCCCGTAAGAGCGACGACCAGAGCTACCGCAAGGCGATCTATCGTCAGGCACTCGACCTCATCGCCGATTGGGCGGTTGAAATTCCGGCCTATCAGCGCCAGAACAGCACGGTCTTCTCCGCTGCTCGTGTCAACCTCGACACGGTCACGCCGGATATCACCACGTTCTGGACCTGGCTGAAAGAGATCGAGAAAGTCGCAATGCAGTAAAACTGCATAAATAATCAAATCGAACTTTGCGCCCGCTGCCAATCTGCGGCGGGCGCAAAGTTCCTGTCGTTATTGAGGGGTGGCCATGACAAAATTTATTGTTCGAAGGCTGATACTGGGAGCATTTATCATATTTTTCGGTTCGATGGTGGCGTATGCGGTCGTCCGCAGTCTGCCGACCTCGTTTGTGGAGCGTATGGCGCGTCAGCTTAGCTTGCTGCCGGGCGCCAAGAGCTACAGTGAGCTGATTGAACAGCTCAATCGGATGTACGGCCTCGATAGTTCGGTACTCGAAGGATTTTTCAAATGGTTCGGGTACGCGATTCGCGGGGAGTTCGGGTATTCCTGGAAGTTTAACCAGCCCGTTATTGAGAAATTCAACAGCGTGATCTGGTACTCCGTGATCATCAATGTGTTCACGTTCATTCTGCAGGCTGTGATCTGCATTCCGCTTGGCATTCTCGCCGCGCGCAAGCAATACAGTGCGACCGACTACACCGTCACCGTGATCGCGCTGATGGGCCTCTCGCTGCCCACGTTTTTCCTTGCGACGATTTTGAAATACATCTTTTCCATCAAGCTCGGGTGGTTTGACCTCTACGGTATCGTAGGACGAATGCACGAGCAGATGACGAGTTGGCAGCAGGTGCTGGACGTAGGTCAGCACATGATACTGCCAGTGCTGACGCTGATGATACTCTCCATCGGAGGCTTGATGCGCTATACGCGCACCAACATGCTGGAGGTGCTCAATGCGGACTATATCCGCACCGCGCGCGCCAAGGGACTCTCTGAAAAAGTGGTCATCAACAAGCACGCGTTTCGTAATACGCTCATTCCGCTGATCTCATATATGAGTTATCTGCTGCCGAGCATGTTCAGCGGCTCGATGATCACGGAGACGCTGTTTCAGATTCCGGGTATCGGCTACATCTCCTATCAGGCGATCACACAAGGCGATATTCCGTTTACCATGTTCTACATTGTGTTTATCGAAGTCCTGACGCAGTTCAGTCTGATCATCGCGGATATTTCGTACGCGGTGGCGGATCCTCGCGTCCGGGCGAACTGAAAGGAGGCGCGGCATGGAAAAGAAGAACTCGGAAACGAAGAACAAAGCATCCTTTGGAACCCAGAAGCTGGACGACGAGCGCCGCGTCCGCGTACTATCCCCGGGCATGCTGGTCTTCAAGCGCTTTATGCGCAATAAGCTTGCAATCACGGGACTCATCATACTTGTGGTGATGTTCGCGTTTTCCTTCCTTGGCGGTCTCGTTTCGCCATATAACCAGAGTCAGGTGTTTAAGCATGACGAAGAGATCATGAAGGAATACGCGACCTGCATGCTGAGCACGGATTTCCGCTATACGATTCGGGAAGGAGCGGTTTTTCCGGATGCTGCCCGCGCGCAGGCGGCACTCGCCATCTCAAAGGGGCAGGCTTCCTTCACGTATGATGATAAAACCTATTCCCTCGTGCAGGAGGGCGAAAACGTCTATACCTTTGGCGATGCGCTGATGGTTGCAAACACGCGCTCGCTCGCGGGAAAGTTCTCGATCAGTGCGGTGGAAGCGACGGGCTTCACCGTTTCTGACGAGTTCGCCGCAGCGGCGCAGGCGGCGGTTGAAGCGCACGCAAATCAGTTTGAGGCGGATGGAACCATCTACACCGTCGAAAGCGGTGGCAAGACCAGCTCCATTTATCATGTGGAATCCATCGCTCTTGCGACAAAGAGCGTGTTTGATCCCTATGAAGAGTCGATGGAAGGACTTACGAAGAGTTTCGCGTTTCGCTACGCGGTCGAGATTGCCCGCGTAAAAGGACAATCCTCGTTTTCACTCGACGGCAAGGACTATGTCCTGTCCGGCGAAACGAACGAACTCCTCGTCTCGGTTCAGGAAAACGGCGCGACGACGCCCGTTTGCTCTGTTTCGGATATCCTCGTTTCGCCGAATGCGAACGATATCTTCCTCACGGCCGAGTTTAAAGCGATCATTCGCGAGAACATTCGCGACAAACAAACGAAGTTCCAGTATACGGATGAGACGGGTGCGCTGGTAGACTACCGCATCGATCGTGTCAACACGACCTACACCGTTCGCACGCTCAAGGAATCCCGCGTGATCACGATGTTTGATTTTCCGACAGCGGCGCACCTGCTTGGCACGGATAGCAACGGCATGGACGTTATGACGCGCCTCATGTACGGCGGGCGCATTTCGCTGATGGTCGGCTTCGTCGTCGTTCTGCTTGAGACGTTTATCGGCATTGTGCTCGGCGGCATCTCCGGTTACTTCGGCGGCTGGATCGATACTGCGATCATGCGCTTTGTCGATCTGTTCAACTGCATTCCGTTCTATCCGATCGTGATGATCATCGGTACCGTCATGGACAAGATGGAGATCGATCCGATCAAGCGAATATTTATCCTGATGGCGGTGCTGGGACTGCTGGGGTGGACGAGCATCGCGCGCGTGGTGCGCGGGCAGATTCTCTCGCTGCGCGAGCAGGACTTCATGGTCGCAACCGAAGCCACAGGCATCCGCGTTTCGCGCAGAATCTTCAGGCATCTCGTGCCAAACGTCATGCCGCTCTTGATCGTGCAGGCGACGATGAGCCTCGGCGGCATCATCATTACGGAAGCAACGCTCTCCTTCCTCGGCCTCGGGGTGAAGTATCCGCTGGCCTCCTGGGGAAGCATCATCAACGCGGCGACAAACGTCCACGTCATGACGAACTACTGGTTTATCTGGATTCCGGCGGGCATTTTAATCGTACTGACCGTGCTTGGATTCAACTTCGTCGGTGACGGACTGCGCGACGCGTTTGACCCCAAGATGAAGAGGTAGGTGACGAAGATGGCTATTTTTAAGAAAAAAGGAAACGGACAGGACTATATCTCCGCCTCTGAATCGCGGAAGATTTCGCGTGAAAACAGACGCATCACCGACCGCATCGAAAAGCAGCGCAACCGCAGACATGTCCCGCCGGAAGAATACATCACCACCATGCGGGACCCTAGAAATGTAGCGGAATTCGACAACCTGCACACCTATTTCTTTACGGATATCGGTACGGTCAAGGCGGTAGACGGTGTGACATTTGATATTCCGCAGGGAAAAACCGTCGGCGTTGTAGGCGAGAGCGGCTGCGGCAAGAGCGTTACGAGCCTTTCGCTCATGCAGCTCGTGCAGCGTCCGCAAGGACAAATCGTCGAAGGCGCAATTCGTGTCAACACCGGCGAAGCGGTCTACGACATCGCGAAAACGCCGACCGAGGCGATGCAGCGCATTCGCGGCAACTATGTGTCCATGATCTTTCAGGAGCCGATGACGAGCCTCAACCCGGTTTTTCGCGCGGGCGCGCAGATCGACGAGGTCATCAAGCTTCACAATCCACATATGACCGATGAGCAGGTGAAAGAACGCACGCTGGAAATGCTCGAGTTGGTCAATATCGCAAACTGCGAAGGCGTGTATCAGATGTATCCGCATGAGCTTTCAGGCGGTATGCGCCAGCGTATCATGATCGCAATGGCGCTTTCCTGCAACCCGAGACTGATCATTGCGGATGAACCAACCACCGCGCTGGATGTGACCATTCAGGCGCAGATTCTCGACCTGCTGCGCAATCTCAAAGAGAAGATCAACTCTTCGATCATGCTCATTACACACGACCTCGGTGTGGTTGCCGAAATGGCGGATCTCGTCGTGGTCATGTACGCGGGTCGCATCGTGGAAAAAGGAACGACCGAGGAGGTCTTCTTACACCCCGCGCACCCGTACACGATCGGACTCATGCAGTCCAAGCCGGTGGTTGGGCGCGAACAAGATCGGCTTTACAGCATCCCCGGCTCGGTACCCAACCCGATCAACATGCCGGATTACTGCTATTTCCGCGACCGCTGCGAGCAATGCTGTGATCGCTGCAAGGGTAAATACCCGGGCGAGATCAAGCTCTCCGAAACGCATTTTGTGAGCTGCTATATCTACGCGGATCAGGGGGTGAACGCATGAACGGCGATATCGTCATGGAGGTCAAAGACCTCAAGAAATATTACCCGATCAAGGCGGGCATGTTTGGCCGCGTGGTGGGACAGGTGCGCGCCGTGGACGGCGTGAGCTTCCGCATTCGCCGCGGCACGACGATGGGCCTTGTGGGCGAGAGCGGCTGCGGCAAGACAACCATCGGGAAGACGCTTTTGCGTCTCAACGACAAAACGTCCGGCTCCGTACTCTTCAAGGGACAGGAAATCTTCGATCTGACGCACAGGGAACTGCAAAAGATTCGCCCGCAGATGCAGATCATCTTCCAGGATCCGTACTCAAGTCTCTCGCCGCGCATGCCGGTCGGCGAAATCATCGGCGAAGCGGTGCGCGAGCATAAGCTTGTGCCGGAGAGCGAGTTTGACGACTATATCACGAAGATCATGCGCGCCTGCGGGCTCCAGCCGTATCACAAGGATCGCTATCCGCATGAGTTCTCCGGTGGTCAGCGGCAGCGCATCTGTATTGCGCGCGCGATTGCGCTCAACCCGGATTTTATCGTTTGCGATGAGCCGGTCTCGGCGCTGGATGTGTCGATTCAAGCGCAGATCATCAACCTGCTGGAAGACCTGCAAAAGGAATTCGGCCTGACCTATCTGTTTATTTCGCACGATCTGTCGGTTGTGGAGCATATCTCCGATACGGTCGGCGTCATGTATCTTGGCGACATGGTGGAATACGGCTCGAAGAAGGATATCTTTGCAAAGCCGATGCATCCCTATACGCAGGCGCTATTTTCGGCGATCCCGATGCCGGACCCGACCGTGAAGATGAATCGCATTATCCTCGAAGGCAGCATTCCTTCGCCGGCCAACCCGCCGAGTGGCTGCAAGTTCCATACCCGCTGCCGCGAGTGCATGGAGATCTGCAAAACCGAAGTGCCAAAGCGCTATGATGCGGGCAACGATCACTTTGTGGTCTGCCATCTCTACGGTAAGTAAAGCCATGACGAGGCGTGAAGCAAGAAAAGAAGACTGGGAAGACGACGGGCGCACCATCGTCAACATGAATGTCGAGGGCATGCCGGGCTACCGGCGCGATCTGGACACGACGACGGTTACGCGCGCGCCGGAGCAAAAACGGCCGAAAGAACAGCTCTCTTCGCGGGAAACGCGTATGGTGTTGTTTGCGAGCATGAAGTGGGCGTTCCTCTTCTCTGCAGGCTTTTCACTTATCATGGTGCTCTTTATCATCTTTTGCATCAAGGTCTGGTTTGCATAAACCAAGTGAGTTCATAACGCAATGCGCGGGAAAACCCGCGCATTGTTTTTTAAACTTGTGGACAGAAGCATTTCGTTTTCTGGTACAATAGGACTGATCAAAAATACAATGTTGAAAAACAAACAATAACGGAGAGCAAAATGAAGAAAATCGCCGTCGTATCCGATTCGTTCAAGGGCTCTGTCACGTCCAGTGAGATCTGCGCAATCGTTGCAGGGGAAGCGAAGCGGTTCTTTCCCGCTTGCGAAATCGTAGGTCTTCCTGTTGCGGATGGCGGAGAGGGCACCGTAGACAGTTTTTTAGAGTGCATGAGCGGTGAGAAGGTGTTCCTCGAGGCAGCCGGACCGAATTTTGAGCGCAGAACCGCTTTTTATGGCAGGTTTGGCGAGACCGCGATCATCGAGATGGCGGCAGCCGCCGGATTGCCGCTGGTCGGAGACGATAAAAACCCGATGCTGACGACCACCTACGGCGTGGGTGAACTCATGCTTCATGCGCTGGAACACGGCGCGAAACGGCTTATCCTAGCGCTTGGCGGCAGCGCGACCAACGACGGCGGATGCGGCGCTGCTGCGGCGCTTGGTACGCGTTTTTATGACGCTGCTGGCGCGGAGTTCATCCCGACGGGCGGCACGCTATGTAACATCGCGCACATCGACAACGCGGCGACCGAGCGCCTGCTTTCCGGCGTCGAGGTGGTCGCCATGTGTGATATCGACAATCCCATGCATGGCGAGCGGGGCGCAGCCTACGTGTTCGCTCCGCAAAAGGGCGCGGATGCGGCGATGGTTTGTCTGCTGGATGCGGGACTCGTTTCGCTGGATCGCGCCATCTCCCGCGAGATGGGCAAAAGCGTCGCCGGCATTCCCGGCGCGGGTGCCGCGGGCGCGATGGGCGCGGGCGCGGTTGCGTTCTTTGGCGCAAAGCTAAATCCGGGAATCGAGACGGTGCTGGACACGGTTCATTTTGAAGAGCGCATTTCAGGCGCGGATTTTGTGATCACCGGCGAAGGCAAGTTGGATAGCCAGAGTCTGCGAGGCAAGGTAGTCATCGGCGTTGCCCGACGCGCAAAGAAGGCCGGCGTACCCGTGTTTGCCGTGGTGGGTGATGTCGGGGACGATATCGACGAGGCGTATGCGGTTGGTGTGAGCGCAATCTTTAGCACCAATCATCTCGCAATTCCATTTTCCGAGGCGAAAGCACGCAGCGCGAAGGACTATCGCCTGACGATTGAGAATCTCTTCCGTGCACTTGCGGCGCTGAAGATTGGAGAAGAGAATAACTCCTAATTTGAGACAAGAAAAACAAACCCGGTTGGAGCAATCCAACCGGGTTTTTGCTTGAGCTTCTCTGAGTTTCTATGCGTTGACGCGATGCAAACGGAGCGCATCCATCAAGAATCAATCTCCACCGTCGCAATCGAGTCGCCTTCGAGTGAAACGCGAATGACCTGCCCGCTAATGCGTAGATAGACGACGCGGGCTACTGCTGTGAGGTTAAGTAGTACGACGATGATGGAGCCGTTCGGGTTTACAAAACCCGCCGCATCAACCTCGGTTGAAAACGTGGTGGTCGAGAGGTGTCTGGCTCCGGGCACGATAAAGCGGCTGAAATGCCGGATGTAATCGTAAGACAAGCGATTTTCATAGATTCCGGTTTTCGGATTGCAAAGGATCGGCGCTTCGCAGAAATTTTGTGCGTGATTCGGGCCGCCGTCGGTGTTCAGCGCGATATTCCAATCGAGAAAGGTATTCATACCCGCATTGTAGTTACCGATCATGTCGTGCGCATACATCCGCGCGCTCTTCAACTGATCGTTGCGGTCAAAGCGGTTGTACTCGATGCAACCTTCGGAAAAAAGCAGCGAAAGATTGGGATACTGCGCGCGTACCAGCCGCAGCGCGTCAAAGTGATCTCCGCTGTACCAGTGGAACGCGGCGCCCGCGATCATGTGCGCCGTGGTTTCGTCGACAATTTCACAAACGCGATCAAACAGACGCTCTTTATTATGATCCCAAATATAGACGGCGATGTCCTGCAGCCCCTCGCGCACAAGCGCGGGGTAGAGATAGTCTCGCAGAAACGTCTTTTCTTCCTCGCTGGAAAACAGGCAGCTATCCCAAAGCTGTTTTGCATTTGGCTCGTTTTGAACGGAAAGCTTCACGACGTCGAGCCCGTGCGCCTGATAAGCGCGGATATACCGGCAGATATAATCGGCCCAAACGGAATAGTACGCGGGTTTTAGTTTTCCTCCGTGACTTCGCTCGCCGTTGCTCTTCATATATGCGGGCGGGGACCAGGGCGTCAGCATAACGCCAATCGGCACGGGGCAAACTTCCTGCGCTGCTTGAATGTAGGGAATGACATAGGTTTCGTCATGCCGCAGGTCAAACGACGCATCGGGCGCAGGCGAAGCCTCATACTGCGACAACGCAAAATCGCAGCTGTCGATGGACGTTCGAACGAGCGTATATCGTAATCCTTCCGCGCCGAACACGGCGGCGAGAATCTCTTTTTGCGTAGAGGGTGGCATTTGAGAGAGCGTATATCCAACGGACTCCGTGATTGCGCCGCCGAACCCGTCGATTTGCTGATTGACGAGTTTCGGGTAAATGTTTACAACGTCCCGCTCCTGCGAGCCGGTGTCCGGGGAAAGGACGCATTCTTCGGTAGAACGCGTGATGTTACCGTTATGGTAGATTGTGGTGGTTGACTTTGCCTGCATGAAGGTACTCCTTGTTGCTTGATGGATTGCTGCTGTTATCGAATCAGGATGCTGTTGACCGAGCGTGGCTCCAGCGGGAAGGAAAGCGTTTCGTCATGGTGAGACAGAACCATCGTTCGTATCTCGTGGAAGGGATTGAAAACGCTGAGCGCGAGGGAACCATCCGGGTTTTGAAACGCGAGCGTGTCCGCGGCCCAGATGCCCTTCATACCGAGGCGGATCGCGCCGCGTTGCACGACGGCGGAAACGCTCTTCATCACGTAAAAGTCTGGGTTGAGCGTAAACCTTTTCTGTGCCGGATCGACGGTGACCATCGCGTTTTGCGGGTCTCCCCACGTGCTCCGTCCGACCGGCTCCAATACAGGATTCCAGTAGAGATAGCTTTCCGCGCCGTTGCCGATGTAGTGCTTCATCATCGTCCAGACGTAGAGCGCATAATCCCACGTGTTGTCGCCAAAGCCGCACTCGTTTTCGGACTGCATGAGCCGTATGCGCGGCCACCAGCTCTCAAACGTTCGCTGGATGGCGATTTTGCCGCCCCACTGGTAGCTTACGCCCGCGATGTATTGCAGCGCCGCTTCGTCCGTGAGCACGATGTTGGCGAAGTAGTCGTAGTCCTCGCTTGCCCATTTGTCAAAGATCAGGTGGTTAAAATCACAACCGGGCGCATTGATCGTGCCCAGCCACAGCTCGGTATTCGGACATTCTTTTTGTAAAACGGGGCCGATATAATCCCGAATGAAATCTCTCAGCTCCTCGCCCGTCCACATGCAGGAGGGGAACTTCTGATTCGCGACCGGCTCGTTTTGCACGTGAACCTGATCGACCCTTACACCCTCCGCCGCGTACGCCTGCACGAACCGCACGAAGTAGCGCGCGTAAGCGCCGAGGTTCTCCGGCGTTTTGACGAGCTTGCCCCAGTTATAGACCGGCGGGTCTTTCATCCACGTCGGCGGGCTCCAGGGCGAGGCAAAGAGTTTCATCTCCGGCTGATAGCGCTGCGCTTCTTTTATATAAGGAATCAAGCAGTGCTTGTCCCGCTCGATACTGAAGTGCGCAAGCGTATAGTCTCCCGCGGTTTCATCGAGACTGTACCAGTCCTCGGCATAGTCGTTTGCACCGATCGGCAGGCGGCAGAGGTTGAAGTTCGCGTGCCCCGGTGCATACAGCTCATTCATCAGCTCTGCGCGATCGGCTTGTGAAAGATGCGACAGCGCGCGGTAGCCAAGCTCGTTGAAGCAGCCGCCGAAGCCAAGCATCGTTTGATACGATCTGCCATCCGCTTCCAGCGCGGCGGGTAAAGAAGAGCGCTCACAAAGCTTTTCCTTCCACTGCGTCTGCTCGTTTGATGAATGCCAAATGACCTGTGTCATGAAGAGGTTCCTCCTATTTTTCCGATCCGGTGGTCAGGCCGTCGATGATATAGCGCGAGAAGATGGCAAACACGATCATGATGGGGATTACCGAGATTGCAACCGCGAGATACATAGCCCCATAGTTGGTCACATAGAGTCCTTTGATCATGGAGATCATGACGGGCATGGTGTAGAGCTCCTTGCGCTGGAGGATGATCAGCGGCCCCATGTATGCGTTCCAAGAGGCGACAAAGTTGAAGATGCACATCGTGGCAACGCCCGGCATGATGCACGGCAGCACGATGCGGTTGAAGATGCCGAATTCGGAGCAGCCCTCGATGCGCGGAGCCTCGATCATGGAGTCCGATATGCTCTGTTCGATCATGCCGCGCAGGAAGAATACGGTGGTCGCGTTTGCGATGCCGGGGATGATGAACGGCAGGTAGCTGTTCGTCATCTTAAGATTCAGGCAAAGGCGGTAGAAGCCGATGATGCTCAGTTGCGACGGAATCATCATCGAAATCAGCACGATGGCATATAAAACGTTCTTGAAGCGGAACCGGTATTTAGCAAAGCCGTAGGCGATCATCGCGCCGAAATATCCGGTCAGCAGTGTATACGGAACCGTGATGACGATGCTGTTGAAAAATCCGCGCCAGATATCGACGAGGGATTGCATCGTGTTGTAATTATCTCCGAGCGAGTCGCCGGGCAGCAGGTTGAACTGCTGGACGATATCGAGGCTGGAATGCGTGCTGTTGATGAACACGACGAGAAACGGCACCGCGCAGAGCACGGTAAGCAGGATCAATAGCAGCCGGATGGTCAGCGCGGAGAAACGGAATTTCGTCTGTTTCATAGCTTGTACATTCCGTCCTTTCTGCGCATGGATTTGTATGCAAAGCCGCTCATCACCGCGATGAAGAGAAACAGTACGCAGGAGATGGTGGCGGAGTAGCCGTAGTTGAAGTTTTTAAAGCCTTGATTGTAGAGGTACATCGAGACGGTCAGCACCGCCTTGCCGGGGTCGCCGAGGTTATTCGAGAGCGTCAGCGGCACGTCGAAGAGCTGCATACCGCCGATGAACGACGTGATCGCGAGATACACGAGCGTCGGTTGAATCAGCGGTATTGTGATTTTCCAAAACGTTTGGGATTTGCTTGCGCCGTCCACCATCGCGGCCTCATAGAGGCTCTTGTCGACGGTTGTAGTGCCGGCGAGGATGATGACGGTGGTGTAGCCAAACCACATCCACCATTGCACAAACGAAACCAGGCCGCTGGTAAGCGTTTTACTCATGAAGAAGCTGATCGGAGCGCCGTTGACGCCGAGCGCCACGAGAAGCTGGTTGATGGGTGAGTTGTCGCCGTCCAGCAGGAGGTTAAAGAGTAAGCCCACCGAGGTCGCGGTGATCAGGTTGGGCAGATAGAACACAGCGCGATAGAAGTTTTTGCCGCGCACGCGAAAGAAGGTGAAGATGGCGGTCAATACCAGCGCCATGCCGAACTGCGGAATCGCGTTGCCAAGCCAGATACGAATCGTGTTCCAGAGCGAAAGATAGAATACCTGATCGCTGAGGATGCGGGCATAGTTTTTCAGCCCGATCTGAATCGCGGGCATCAATCCGTCCCATTTCTGCAGGCTCAGCTGAAACGTACTGATGATGGGATAGAGCCCAAAGATCAGGAACACGACGAAAAACGGAGCGATGAACAGATAGCCGTACCAGCCTCTGTCCAGCTTGCTCCGTTTGGTGCGTTGTGGCTGCGTGTCCGGGGTCGCTTGCATACGAGTCCTTCTTTCATCAGATGTAACCGCTCTCGCCGGTAGATATCGATCCTGAGGGAAGCTGCTTTCTTGAAGCTTCTTTCTAGAAACTGCTTTTTAGAAGCTTCTTTCGAAAAGCGGGGGCTGCCGCTTGTTTGCGGCAGCCCCGCCGGCACGATTTGTTTATTCCGCGATCGTGAGATCGGGGTAAGCGTTCAGCGCGTCCGCCTTGAACTGCGCGATGGCTTCGTCCTTCGTCATTGCGCCGGAGACATAGGACTTCACGGCGGAGAGGAAGGCGTTGTTGAGCGTTCCGTCATACTGCGTCATCATGTCTGCGGGAATCTTTGCCATAACGCCGTTGTAGAAGGCGTAGAGGTTTTGTCCACCGAGCACTGCGTCACCCGGCTCCTGAGCAAGGGCTTCGTCCACGCTCTTGAGCGCAACATATTCGCCATACTGGCTGGCATACGCTTTGACGGATTCTTCGTTCAGCGTGCAATATTGCAGGAACAGCCATGCGAGGTCCTTGTTCTGGCTGCCGTCGTAGATGCCGACCCAAGTGCCTCCCTTGACGTAGGGAACCGGCGCTTCGCACATGGCCCACTGACCGCTCGTGGTGACGGCGGAGGGCTTGATCAGGAACTGGTAGCCCCAGGTGGGAAGGATGTAGCAGAAGCAGTCGGTGCTCTCCACGGCGGCATACCATTCGCCGCTCCACGGATCGCAATTCTTATCATAACCATTATCGACGATCGTCTTGGCCATGTCCATATATTCCGTCAGGCTCGGATCGATCGAGAGCTGTCCGTCCTTGACCCAGCCGCTCGCGCGGTTCGTAAACTCCATGTTCATGATGTCCTGCCAGGTGGCGAACATCTTGATGCCATTTTCAGACATCTTGGCGGCGACTTCCATCATCTTGGCGTTGCTGTTGAGCATTTCGCCGACGGCTGCGGGATCATCGGTGCCGAGGACTGCTTTGGCGATGTCGCGGCGATAGATGATGCCGCCCGGGGATGCCTGCCAGCTCAGGGCCTTGATGACGCCCTTGGAATCGGTGCCGATGTTGCGGACGTATTCCCAGATGTTGTCCTTGTATTGATCGACGCCAAACTGGCTCAGGTCTGCCCAGTACGGGGTTTCGACCAGGTATTTCACATAGTCGGACTCTCCGGTGAACAGATCCGGCGCTTCGTTTCCGCTGATGGCGGTCGAGAGCTTGGTGAGAAATTCCGAGTTCGGAACGACAGTGACCTCCACCTTGATGTTCGGGTAGATGGCGTTAAAGCCTTCCACAAAGCGGGTCAGCTCCTCGCCGGAAGACCAGACGGTGATGGTGCCGCTCAGGGTGGCGGGATCGACCGGCGCTTCCGTCGCTTCGGCTGTGGGTTCCGCTGTTGCGGCGGCAGCGGTGTCTGCCGGGGTAGCGACTGCGGCGGGTGTGCTTGCACAGGCGAACATACCGATCGCCAGAATCAGCGCAAGAACCATTGCAAGAGTTTTTTTCATGGATTCTCTCCTCCTTTTTTTATGCTGAAATGCGATTGCATTCAGGTTCGATGGGTCTCTATATGCCAAAATGCGATTGCATTCAGGTTTAACACGATTCCCGCGCAGCAGATGTTCCCGCTCAGCCTTGATAGGGCGCAACGCTCTCGCGCAGGATGATCTCCGGCTCAATCAGCTCTTTGATGCGTGTTTTTCCGCCGTTGAGACGGTTGATCAGCGTCTCTGCCAGACGCATGCCGATCTCGGTAATCGGCTGACAAACGGTCGTAACGTTCGGGCGAACGAGCAGATCGTGGCCCAATCCGTCGAAACCGACCAAAGACAGATCGGCGGGGATTTTTTTGCCCGCTTTGACGATCGCGTTTGCGGCGCCGATGGCGAGGGTATCCGTTGCGCAAAACACGCCGCTGACGGATGGGTACTCCGTGAGAATGCGCTTCATGGCGCCATATCCGCCCTCGACATTGTTGGCGGCAATGATCTGCGGGCAGTCGAGAGGATTGAGACCCGCTTCGCCCAGCGCGCTGCGGAAACCCAGCGCGCGGTCCACGGTATAGTCCTTGTCCTCGTCAACGTTGATCATCGCAATCTGGCGGTGTCCGTTTTCGAGAAGCAACTGCGTAATCTTCTTTGCGCCTAGCGTGTTGTCTACGTCGATACAGTCGATATCCGGGTGCTCGGTGTGACCAAAGAGCACAAGCGGGCGGTTACGTTCATGAGTGTATTGATAAATCTGTTTGACTTCGTCCTTCAGTAGACCGGTTGCGATATAGCCGTCGCAAAGGTGCTCGTTATCGAGCGTTCTGCGGATCAGAAACGAGTAGACGTGTTTGCTGAGCACCTCGCTGATGCCCGCCACAAAGTGCATGACGAACGGGTTGGTTAAATCGATCGAAGCGGGAATGTATACGGCGATGATGCCGATCTTGTTGGAGGCCAGCGCCCGCGCCACCGGGTTTTGTACATAGTTGAGTTCTTCCAGCGCGCGCTCCACTTTTTCTCGCGTCGCGGGCTTTACCAGCTCGGGCGTATTGATCACCCGTGAAACGGTGATGGTGGATACTCCCGCAAGACGCGCAACGTCTTCTAGTCTCATCATAATCGACCGCCTTTTCATAATGATAGCGCTATCATTATACCAGAAAAAGAAAAGCGAAAACAATTCGGATTGAAATGTTAGCGCTAACATTTTGAACAACTCGATCGTAACACAGGTCTTTTCCAAAAGCAATACCGGAAATGGAATTCTTTTTTCGCAAGGATGGTGTTCGTTGCTAAAAAAGATTAAAATCGTGCAATAAAATATCTTGAAATCATACAAGAGACCGGAACCAAAAAAGAGTGCTTCCTGTACTATAATAGGGATAAGGAATGACACTTCTTTGCATTCATCCTGTACTTTGCCCGTTTCGGGCGGTGGAAAACAGATCAAACGAACGCACACATCCGGGGGAACAATGAAAAAACGGCTTATGCACGGTTCCATTCGAAGAAAATTGTTTTTCAGCATGCTGATTTTGTCGGTTTGTATTACGACTGCGGTTACGGTGGTCGCTTTGGTGAGCACCTATCGCACCATGCGCGAGCAGTTGATCTACGATCGGCGTACCAACATTGGCTGGCTGGAAAACCGGCTCTATTTAGAGACGAAGAGCGACATGAACCGCTTTTACCAGTTTGAGGTCGATAAGACGCTGAAAAACGAAGTGCTCGCCTGGTATGCGCAGGGGAACGATGCTGACTACTCCGCCAAGCTCGGGTTGATCAACGCGCTGAATTCGATCATCAGTCTGGATAGCAACATCAACTCGATCGACCTGTTTAATCTGGGACACGATACCGTATTGCGTGCGCAGCGCTCCGGCGCGAGCTTTACACAAACAGATGATCTGCTGAGCGCATGGAACGCGCGGGACAACGATCTACAGACCAACACCGTCTATCTGCGGGAAGGGCGCGAGATTGTAGCATACCACGAAATCTATCGCTTCGAGGACACCCGACCGATCGCACTGATCGCGATTCATCAGCGGCAATATAAGATGCAGGACATTCTGGCCGACATTAAGATTACGCCAAACGAGTCGATCTTCATCTACAACGATCAAAATGATCTGATCGTGGCAAACCTCGGCGAAAACGGAAAGATTGCGGAAGATCAGTCGCTCGAAGTGATGGAGAAAATTGCAGTCAGCGCCAGCAGGGAAACGGTTCAGGACGGTAACTTCTGGTTTTATCGCGCAGTCAACGGTGGCAAGCTGCGCATTTTACTCGTCGTTGCCGATCAGGCGATCGTTTCCTCTCTGCAGAAGACGCTGCTTGCGGGCATCTTTGTGTTCATCGCAGCGGTCGCAACCGCGGTAGGCGCTTCTGCGGCGTTTGCAAGGCTCTTATCAAAGCCGCTGATCGAGCTCGCGTCGAGCATGGGAAACATCCGGCTGGATAGCTCCCAGCATATGGCGCGCAGCGAGCGGGACGACGAGATTGGATTGCTGCAAAACAGCTTTGCCGACATGGCGGAGCGAACGCAAAACCTGATTGCGAGCGAGTATATCGCGAAGATTGAGAAGCGAAACGCGCAGCTCCGCGCGCTGCAAGCGCAGATCAATCCGCACTTTATCTACAATACACTGCAGGCGGTCGGTGGAATGGCACTCAAGCACGAGGTGCCGGGCATCTATGAGGTCACGCTCAATCTGATCGATATCATGCGCTATTCGCTCAATTTTTCGAAGGATCGCGTGCGGTTGGGTGACGAGCTGAAATACCTGCAAAGTTATCTTCAAATTCAAAATCTGCGCTTTGGAAGAAGGCTCGACCTCGCGTTTGACGCGCCGGAGGACTGCTTTGAATATCTGGTGCCAAAGTTGATTTTGCAGCCGCTGGTGGAAAACTGCTTTGAACATGGGCTTGCGGAGCGCGCCGGACGTTGGGTTGTGACCATACGGGCGGTGGTCGTCGGGGACGATCTTTGCCTGACGGTTGTGGACAATGGGGTGGGGATTCCTGCGGAGAAGCTGGAGCAGATTCGCGCGGCGCTGGAGAGCGGAACGGATTCCTCCCTGCGTGGGGCAGAGCATATCGGGCTGACAAACGTAAACGCGCGCATCCGCCTGATGTTTGGCGGCGAGGATTACGGACTGACGATCGACAGCAATCCGGATTCAGGTACGAGCATCACCGTGCGCCTGCGCGCGGTGAAGGAAGGCGAGGGAAACAATGGCGCACTATAGCGTGGTGATCATAGACGACGAGCCTTGGACGCGGGAAGTCGTCCGTCGATTGGGCCGCTGGAGCGAACTGGGGCTGACCATCGTAGGCGAGGCGTCCGATGGCGACCTGGGTTTAGAGATGATCCGCGAACTGCAGCCCGATCTCATTTTAACCGATGTGCGTATGCCGTATCTCAACGGCATCGATCTGATCAAGACCATTCGCGCGGAAGGGAACGACGCGCAGGTGATCTTTTTCAGCGGATATGACGACTCCAGCTATGTTCGGAGCGCGCTTCGCCTCGGCGCGGACGATTATCTGCTCAAGCCGATCAAGCCAAGCGAACTGAACGAACGCCTCGAAAAGAGCGTGGAAGAGCGCAAGCGGAAACAGGCGGAGACAAGTGAAACCGCAACGGTGCTGGCAAAAGCGCCGGGGTTTATTGACGCGGCCTGGGCAAAACCGTTTTACCTGCTCTGCGGGGATCTGCAACTGGCGTTGCAGGCGGGCGAGGTGACCGCGGTTGAGAAAAAGCTTGGCGAGATGCGCAGTCTCATCGTGCAAAACGAAGGGGACGCGCCGCGCAGCAGCTCGCTGATTCAGGTGTATTATGCGATCATGGGAACGCTTCAACGCTATATTTCCGACAACGGGTACAGCGTGGACGAGGTGTTTGGCAAAAGCGACACCGCGTTTGTATTCGGCAGGGAGAGCACCTGCGCGGCGCTGTTTCGCTTTACGCAGGATTTGCTCGTCACCGCGATTGAGCGCGTCTCCGACCTGACCCGTAACAGCACAAAGCTCAATCTGGAGGCGGTGCGTGAGTTCGCAAAGGAGAGCTATACGCGCGGGATCACGCTGGAAGAAACTGCGGCGCATTTTTTCGTGACAAAAGAATACCTGAGCAAGGTGTTTAAAATGAAGTTTGGAGAAGGATTCTCCGAGTACGTGACAAAGCTTCGCATGGAGCGCGCACTGCGGCTCATGAGCGAATATGACATCGCAATCAAGGATATCGGCCCCGCTGTCGGCTACTTTGACACCGCGCATTTCTATCGCGTGTTTAAAAAACACTTCGGCTTTACGCCGGGTCAAATGCGGGCCGCATTAAATATAAGCAATCAAGCAGATCAAGAATAGCAAATGAAAAACAACCTCGGGTGAGATATGTTTGTAGCACAGGTCTACAACATCATATCTGAATGGGAGGAATCACAATGAAAAAGGCAATTACCGTAACCTTGGCGTTGATGCTCGCGTTCTCCATGTTCGCTTGCGCTTCTGCCAGCACACCGGCTGCGACTACGGAAGCAACCACCGAAGCCACCGCAGCCCCCGCGGAAAGCACAGCGACCCAGGCGGCGCCCCGCGAAGCGGAGCTCAACATCATGATGAGTTTCCCGCAGTACATGGATCAATGGGAAACCTATTGCAAACAGTTTGAAGCAAAAGTGCTTGCCGAGCAGAACATCAAGCTCAAGATCAATCTGGAAATGCCCAGTTCCGATCAATACGAAAGCGTTTTGCAAGCGCGCCTGACCGGCGACGATGCGCCCGATCTCTACACGATTCACTGCAACAACCTCAAGGTTTATAACGAAGCCGGCAATCTAGTCGACCTCTCCGGCCAGCCCTTTGTGGACAAGCTTTACGAGAACGTTCGCGATACCGTCACGGTCGACGGAAAAGTGCTCGCCGTTCCGATCGAGTCCATGGCATGGGGCGTGCTCTACAACAAGAAAATCTTTGCCGAGTGCGGACTGACCGCGCCGAAGACGCTGGATGATCTGAAGAACATCGTCTCCGTTCTGGAATCCAAGAGTTACACGCCGTTCATGCTGGCATATCAGGAACAGTGGGTGCCGCAGCTGATGACAGCGCTCGCGCTCGGCGGCAAAGTGTCCGGCGACGTGACGGACTGGGTCGAGCGGATGTACAAAGACGCAGGCTCCTATGAAGAAGTGCGCGAAATCTTCGACGTGATCGATCTGATCATGCAGCACGGTACCGACCGCGCGATGGAAGAGGGTTCGCAGGCGGGCGCCGCGGACTTTGCAAACGGCAAAGCCGCCATGTTTGTGCAGGGCACCTGGGCCGCGGGTACCATCCTCGAAACCAACCCGGACTTTGAGCTTGGCGTATTCGCGCTGCCGGTCAACAACAACGAAAACTGCACGCGCGTTAACCTCTCAACCTCGACAACGCTTGTCGTACACCCCTCCAGCAAGGAGATGGATCTCGCGCTTGCGTTTGCGAACTACGTGCTGGATGATAACGATTCTTCCGCACTGTTCCAGAGCTGCACGTTTAACCCCATCGCCACCTGCCACACGTTTGAAGCAGCCTCCTGGGTTGCGGATGCCTCCGCCTATGTTGCCGCAGGCCGCGCGTATCAGGATCTCGTGCTGCCCAGCGCCGTAACGGACGAGCAGGGCAAACTGCTGCAGGAATACTACGTTGGCTCCGTGACGGTCGATCAGTTCATCGCCCGTATGGACGAAGTATTCAAGCAAGCGAACGCGCTGAACTAAAAAACAGACAATACCGTAACCGAGAGGGACGAAAGTCCCTCTCTTTTCGAAAATGCGGAACATCGAAACGGAACCGTATCGCAGGAGCCGATCCAAAAACACCTCCATTCGCATGGAACCGGAGATTGAGGGAAATCGTATGAAAACAAGTTCAGCGCAACTCGCTGTCAAAAGCAAGACGCGCAAGCAAAACCTGTCGCTGCTTTTATTTACGCTTCCGGCACTCGCCGTCTACGCGGTGTTTAAGCTGTACCCGGCGATATTTGGTATTTTTTATGCCATGACGGATTGGAACGGCGTAAACAAGGTGGGTTCGTTCATCGGGCTGAGCAACTTCGCCCGTGCGCTTCAGGACACCTATTTCTGGCAGTCCATTCTGTTTACGTTCAAATATGTTGCCGTGATGGTCATCGTCGCAAACGTCATCGCGCTGACGCTCGCAGTCGCGATCGAGTCGCGTAAGCACGCACGCGGCGTTTTCCGCACGGTGTTTTACCTGCCGAATATGATCAGTATGGTCATCGGCGGATATATGTGGATGTTTATCTTCACCAAGGTGCTTTACTATCTCGCAGACAACTATAACGGCTTTTCGTTTTTAGATCATATGTGGATCGGCGATCCCAATTACTCCTTTATCGCGATCATCATCGTCGCGGCATGGGGCTCGGTTGGGTATCTGATGATCATCTACATGGCGGCGTTGCAGGGCGTACCCGCCAGTATGAAGGAGGCAGCGGAGCTGGACGGCGCAAATGCCTGGCAGCGCTTCTGGCAGGTGGAGTTTCCCATGATTCGCCACGCGGTGACCATCTGCGTGTTTTGGACGCTCAACGGCGCGTTTCAGGTGTTCGACGTGATCTATACGCTCACGGGCGGAGGTCCCGGGCGGGCGACGCAGTCCGCGGCGATCAACATCTACGAAGAAGCATTTCGCGGAAACATCCAATACGGTTATGCGACCGCGAAATCGACGCTGCTACTGATCATTGTGCTGGCGATCACCGCGGTGCAGCTAACGGTGATGAAACGGAGGGAGGAGGAGCTATGAAAAAGAGGAAACTGATCTCGGCGGGTGTCTATCTTTTCCTGGTTCTTTGCGCGCTGTTCACGCTGGCTCCGCTGCTGCTTGCGCTGATCAACTCGTTTAAGTCAAACGGTGAAATCCTCACGAATGTGCTCTCCCTGCCGAAAGCGCTCACGGGCGAAAACTATGTCCGAAGCTTTGGCAAAATGCACTATCTGCAAAGCCTCGGGAACACATTGTTTCTCGTGATCGGCGGCGTAGGGCTGATCATCCTGTTTTCGGCTCTCGCGGGTTGGAAGCTCTGCCGTACGAAAACAAGATTATCAAAGTTCCTGCTCTCGCTGTTCGTGTTCTCGATGCTGATTCCGTTTAGTTCGATCATGATCCCCCTGTATAAGGTCGTGCTGGCGTTGAAGATCAAGAATTCTTTGCTGGGCTTGTGCTTTGTCTATGCCGGCCTTGGCGTGAGCATGGCGATTTTTCTGTATCACGGCTTCGTCAAGGGCATCCCGAAGGAACTGGAGGAAGCCGCGGCGATCGACGGCTGCTCACCGCTGCAAACCTTCTTTCGGATCGTGTTTCCGATGCTCAAGCCGGTAACGGCAACGATCTGCATCACCAACGTGCTCTGGATTTGGAACGACTTCCTGCTGCCGTTAGTGATCCTCTCCGATAATAAAAAATACACGCTGCTGCTTTCGACGAACACACTGTTTGGTCAGTATAGCTCGGATTGGTCGGCGATCCTGAGTGCGCTCGTGATCGCGGCGCTGCCGGTCATCGTGTTTTACGCGCTGCTGCAAAAACAGATTCTAAAGGGAATTACGGACGGAGCGATGAAGGGATGAAGAACGAATTTCTGGTTTGCCGGTCGAATGAGATGTATTGCGGGGAAGAGCGCGTGCTACTGCGCGGGTTCGGCCTTGGTGGATGGTTGCTGCCGGAAGGCTATATGTGGCAGATGGAAGGCAAATACGATCGCCCGCGTAGAATGGAACAACTGATCGAAACCCTTTGCGGAACGGAGTATGCGACATCGTTCTGGGAGCGCTACGAAAGCAGCTATGTCACGCGCGAGGATATCGAATGGATCGCGAGTCTGGGCTTCAACTCTGTTCGCCTGCCGATCAACGCTAGAAGATTGTTTCGCTTTTCGAGCGGAAAAGCCTCGTTTGCGCCCGAAACGCTCGACTGCATCGACCGGTTGATCGACTGGTGTAGAACGTACGGAATCTACGTGATTTTGGACATGCACGCAGCGCCGGGCGGGCAGACCGGGCAGAATATCGACGACAGCGAGAAAGATCTGCCGGAACTCTTTTTGGTTTCGGAGTATCAGGAAAATCTCTGCGCCGCTTGGGAACTGCTTGCGCAACGCTACGCAAAAGAACCCGTGGTAGCGGCGTTTGACTTATTAAACGAGCCGTTGCCGGACTTCTTTCGGCAATACAACGACGGTGTGCTTCCGCTATACCGGCGGCTGATTGCGCGGATTCGTGCGATTGATTCAAACCATATGATCATGCTGGAAGGTGCGCATTGGGCGACCGATTTTACGATATTGGGCGACTTGACACCTGAGGAAGCAGCCGACAATATCGCGCTCCAGTTTCATCGATACTGGAGCACACCGGACGAGGAAAGCCTGGATCGATATGTTGCCGCAGCAAAGCAACTGGATGTACCGCAGTATCTGGGCGAGAGCGGAGAGAACAACCTGGACTGGTACACAACGATGTTTCCGCTCTGCGAGCGGCTCAATATCGGTTGGTCGTTTTGGAGCTATAAGAAGATGGCTTGCGACAACTCTCCGGTGACGTTTACGCGACCCGCCGGGTGGGATCGATTGATGGATCACATCAAAAACGGAACAGAGACAGAGATTGAACAAACGGAAGCGCAAAGCATCTTTGACGAGTTTCTATCGTGTGTCGCAAAACCGGTTTGGAACACCCGTGTGATCGGCGCGCTAACCCGCACACCGCCGTTCCGCTTGCCTTGCGAGGCGTTTGACGCGAGTCAGATCGCGAGCAGGCGGATCGACGGCGCTGTATTGCGTATGCGCGAGCGCGCAAGTCTTCTCTTTCGCGACGGGCATGTTGGCGAGCCGGACTATCGACGCCTCAAAGGAGAGCCGCAGCCGGAGAGCGAAACCGTCGTCGTGCGCCTGAGCGCCGGGGATGCGATCGATTTTACCGTCCATATTCCAGTGACACCCTGCCATGCAACGCTTTGGGCCTATGGTGAGGGAGGGTTTACGGTGACGAGTAACGGCAATCCTGCGGCTTGCAAGCGCGTAGGTGCCGGAGAATATGAATTCACCTTGCAGGATGCGGGAAAAATCACGTTGTCAATTCGCTGTACGCAGGGGTGGATTGATGCCGACCGGATTGAGTTCCGATAGGGGAAATGCTGTTTGGATGCATCCATAAACGATGGCGAATGAGAGAGGTTGCTTTTACGAGCAGCCTCTTTTGCTATCGCTCCATCCTCATATAAACACTGCGCTTTTTGTGGTTTTGCATTGCAATTCGATCAAACAACGACTAGACCTAGCCTCACTGCGATTTGACACACAACCTAATTTTGGCATTCTTCCCGAAAAAATTTAGTGGAATGTATTGACACGCGAAAAATCATCACATATAATCAAATCACTTAAACGCTTAAGCGAATCATTTTCACATCTGTCATACTTCTTGTTCCAACTTTCACGCTTATATTCACGATTGAAAAAACAGGGAAGACGGTGTACAATGAATTTGCGAACTTAAACGCTTAAGGGTCACCGTTACAGACCGATATTTGGAAAGTTTAAAAGGAGGAAAGAATTGTGCTGAAAAAATCCACGGTAATCCTTATGGTCGTACTCATGGTTTTGGGTCTCTTTGCCGGTTGCCAGGCGCCCGCCGCGACGGAACCCGTCGCGACTGCCGAGGCAACAGAAGCGGAAGCAACGGAAACCGCAGCTCCTGCGGTTGAGGAGCCGATTACGATCGACTTCATGAACTTCTCCGCAAACGAGGGCGGCTTGCTCACCCTGGGTTTGATGAAGGATCTGTTTGAGAAAGACAATCCCAACATCAAGATCAACATCGAAACGTTCGGTTATGACACCTACTCCACACAGCTCCAGACCCGCATCGGCGGCGGCGACGCGCCGGATTGCTTCGAACTCGGACTCGACGCATTCCCGTCCTATGTGGATCAAAACGCGATTTTGCCGCTGGATGATTTCACCGCGGCAAGCACCACGGATCTGAGCGTACTGACGGAGAAATCCGTTCAGGCCTTCTCGCTGGATGGCGTGAAATACGGCATGCCGTATAGCTACTCCACCGTTGTGCTGATCTACAACAAAGACCTCTTCGATCAAGCCGGCGTCGCTTACCCGACAGCAGACTGGACCTGGGCGGATGCGGACGCGGCGGCGCTGAAGATCAAAGCCCTTGGCGACGATTATTACGGCCTGATTCAGCCGATCTCCACCTATGAATTTTTCAAGGTGGTCAAGCAGTATAACGGCGGCCTGCTCAACGACGATAACACCGCCTTTACCGTAAACCGCGCGGAAAACGTGCAGGCACTTCAGCGCCTGGTCGACAACGTGCGCGTCACCAATATTTGCCCCAGCACGGAACAGCGCGGCAGCCTCGATGAATGGGGCGTGTTCAAACTCGGCAAGACCGGCATGATCGTAACCGGCATCTGGGCGTTCCCGTCCTTCACCACAGATTGTGCCTTCAATTGGGACATCGCGGTGGAACCCGGCGCCGAAACCAAGGCCACGCATTACTTCGCAAACGGTCTGGCCATCAGCGCGGATTCCAAGAATGCGGAAGCAGCCTACAAGTGGATCGAGTTCCTTGCAACCAGCGAACAGGTCGCGCAGCTTCGCGTCCAGTTAGGTTGGGAACTGCCCTGCGCAACGTATCAGTCCGCGATGGACCAGTACGCAAAGCTGACCCCGCCGGCCAACCGTCAGGCAGTGTTTGATTCGCTCAACTATGTTGTGCCCGTTCCGCAAATTGCGCAGTTCAGCCAGATGGCGGACATCCTCGGCGCGGAGCTAGAAGCCGCGGCAAACGGCACCAAGACCCCGCAGCAGGCGCTCGACGATGCGCAGGCAGCGCTGGAAGCAGCCATTACGCTCAAGTAAAGAACACATCATTGTTTCGTTGGTGGGAGCAGGGCGAAAACCTTGCTCCCGCCAGCCGGATTTGGAGGAACTCCCATGCGGAACAACCGGAACAATCACTCGCTTGCCGCGTCCGCCTTTCTTGCTCCCAGCATGGTTGGCTTTTTGTTGATCGCAGCCATTCCGTTTGCGCTGTCGTTTGCAATCAGCTTTACCTCTTGGAGCGGAATCAAGGGTTTGAATCTCTTCTCGCCCGCGTTCTGGCAAGAAAACTTTATCGGCTTTGAGAACTATGCAAAAATTCTTAAAAGCAAGGAGTTCTGGGTATCGCTCCTGCACGTGGGGCAATACATGGTGCTCTATATTCCGCTGATGCTGGTCTCCTCGCTCGGCATCGCGGTGCTGCTCAACAAACCCAGAAAAGGCACCGCGTTTTACCGGCTTTTGTTCTACATTCCGGTGCTGACGAGCTGGGTTGCGGGCGCGATCATCTGGAAATGGGTGCTCGATCCACAGTACGGCATATTGAACGACATTCTCGCGCGGATCGGCATCAGCGGCCCCGCGTGGCTGCAAGATCCCAAGTGGGCGATGTTCGGCATCGTGCTTGCTTCCGTCTGGAAGGACATGGGGTTTTACGGCTTGATCTTCCTCGGCGGACTGAAGAACATCAACCCGATCTATTACGAGGCGGCGCATCTGGACGGCGCGGGCAGGTTCCAAAGCTTTCTCAAGATCACGCTGCCGATGCTCACGCCGATGGTGTTCTTTGTGCTCATCATCAGCCTGATCAACTCGTTCATGCTCTTCCCGCAGGTGATGATCATGACCAACGCGGGTCCGGCCGGCGCCACACAGGTAATTGTAGAACGCATCTACAAATATGGCTTCAGTTATTATAAAATGGGGTATGCTTCCGCACTGTCGTGGCTTTTGTTTTTAATCGTGTTTCTTTTTACGTATCTACAGCAGAGACTCCAGAAAAAGTGGGTGAACTACGATGCGTAACAGAACACGAAGCAAGAATACCCTTTCGAATATCTGGTTCTATGTCTTTGCGAGCGGGGTAGGGTTTTTAATCGTTATCCCGTTGTACTGGATGATTATCACCGCGCTAAAGACGCAGACCGCGATCTTTACCTACCCGATTGAGTGGTTTCCCAAAGAGATCACGCTGCAGAACTTCGTCGACCTGTTCGCGCGCTTTCCGTTTGGGAAAGTATTGCTCAACAGCACGATCGTGTCCGTGTCCTATTCCGCGATCTCGATCGTCACCTGCTGTATGGCGGCATTCGCGTTTGCAAAGATTCCGTTTCGCGGGAGCGAGGCGCTGTTAAAG
This sequence comes from Christensenellaceae bacterium, assembly GCA_963665375.2. GTDB lineage: Bacteria > Bacillota > Clostridia > Christensenellales > CAG-138 > UBA7703. The sequence goes on along the minus strand of CAXXUL010000003.1, from coordinate 811,556 downwards.
GTATATCTCGCCACACTGATGATTCCGTTTCAGAGCACGCTGATTCCGCTGTTCATGCTCTTTAACAGCGCGGGACTGAGCAACACCTATGGCAGCGTCATCATTCCGTCCCTGTTTCGCGTGTTCGGCATCTTCCTGTTGGTGCAGCACATGCGCACGATACCGGACGACTACATCGACGCGGCGCGCATCGACGGGGCATCGTATTTTACGATTCTTTGGAAGGTGATCCTGCCGCTGTCGCTGCCGGTGATCGCGGGCTATGCAGTGATTACGTTTATGGACGCGTGGAACGATTATCTCTGGCCGCTGGTCATGCTGACCAAGCCCGAGATGATGACCGTTCCCGTGGCGCTCGGCATGGTCAACGGACAGTTTGAGCGAAACTTTGGCGTACAGATGGCGGGAAGTCTGATCTCGATTGTGCCGGTGGTGCTGATCTACCTTGCGGCGCAGAGCAAGATGAAGGACGGCCTGACGTTAGGCGGAATCAAGGGATAATCACGATATAAAGCACAAATGCACTCGCGCCGCGCGGGAAAGGAACTTGACTTGAGTAAGAGGATTACGATTAAAGATGTTGCGGAGGACACGGGGCTGTCCATCGCGGCGGTCTCCTATGTGCTCAACGACAAGGAAGGCGTTCGCCCGGAGACGCGCGAACTCGTGCTCAGCGCGGTGGAGCGCCTTGGCTACGTGCCAAACTATACCGCGCGCGGGCTGGCAAGCCATCGTTCCCGCCTGATCGGCGTTTGCAGTCCCCAGACGGAACCCGGCAGCAAGCTGATGTTCGATAACCCCTTTTACAGTAAGCTCTTCAGCAGCATCGAGTATGAATGCAGGCAGGAAGGCTATCACGTGATCGTCTCCGGCACGGATGCGGACGAGAGTTTTTTAAAGCTCGCGCAGCAGAGAAGTCTGGACGGCATGATCATTGTCGGCTCCTACTCCAAGGAGTTTTACAGCGACCTCAAAAAAGCGAATATGCCCGTGGTATTGGTAGACACTTATCAGAACACCGAAAAATTCCATGAGGTGCGCATCGACGACCGCAAGGGCGGCTATATGGCGACCCAATATCTCGTCGAGCTGGGGCACCGCAATATCGCGTTTATCTCCGGCACACTGCGGGATCAGGGCGTGACCCAGTTGCGCTTTGAAGGATACCGGCGCGCGTTGGAGGAGAACAGCATTCCCTATCGCAAGGAACTCGTGTTTCCGGGCGTGGTCAGTTTTGAAAGCGGCATGGAGAGCGCAGGTCGCGTACTCAGCCAGAAAAACGATATCACAGCCATGTTTTGCACCGCGGATATCCTAGCCATTGGCGCGCTGAAAAAGGCGCTGGAGATGGGGCGAAAAATTCCGGACGATCTGTCCATCATGGGTTTTGACAACCTGAATATTTCGGAATACACGTCTCCTTCCATCACCACGGTGGGACAGGATATCGAGCTGAAAGGAAAGCTCGCGGTGGAGATCATTCTCGACGACATCAACAATCTGGAAAAGGAACCCCGCTGTATCGTGCTGCCGCTGGAGATTGTAGAGCGCCAGTCTACACGCAGGATATAACTCGAGCAACCGTTATTGTTTTTTACTACAATCGAATGAATACAAGGAATGCCCCCTTCACGGGGGCGTTTTGAAAGGCAGATATGACCCGCTTACACAACCAACAAAACGAGAAAATCCGAAACCTGCGCGAGCGAATCAAAGACGATCGTCGCGTGCTTTCTTACGATTGCGACGCTACCATCGCCTACGGCATGGGCGAGCGCTTCGACGGCGTTGACCGCATGGACAAGACGACGGAGACGACCATCATCGAGAAATTTACGCATCAGGGCGAAAACACCTATTTCCCGCTACCGTTCTTCTTTTGCAACGACGGACACGGCGTGTTTGTCCAGAGTGACGCCGCGGCGATCTTTACGCTGTCGGCGGGACATGTCGAAATCACGTTGCCGGAGGAAGAGTGCGATGTGTTCTTCTTCTATGGCACGCCGCGCGAAATCGTTGCGCAATTCGTCGAGATGACGGGTGAGCCGATGCTTCCGCCCGAGTGGGTGTTTGGGCCTTGGGCCTCCGCCAACCGCTGGAAAAGCCAGAAGGATGTGGAGGAGCAGCTCGACAAAATCGAAACCTCCGGCTATCCTGCGACATCGCTCGTCATTGAGGCCTGGAGCGACGAAGCGACGTTTTATCTCTGGAACGGCGCTGAGTACGACGGCAAGAGCGGCGGGGGATCGTTTTCGGCTTCCGACCTGCGCTTTCGCGAACCCTGGCCGAATCCGCAGGCGATGATCGACCGCATGCACCGCATGGGCATCAAGCTCGTGCTCTGGCAGATTCCTGCGCTCAAACAGCTTGAAGAAGGCGAAGTTTGCCCGCAGCACGACCGCGACGACGCTTACGCGCTGGAGCAGGGCTTCGTCGTTGAGAATGCGGACGGGTCACCGTATCAAATTCCACGGCAGTGGTTCATCGGTGCGCATGTACCGGATTTCACCGTGCCGGAATTGTGCTCCTGGTGGATGGTGAAACGACGTTATCTGCTTGAAATGGGCGTCGACGGTTTCAAGACCGACGGCGGCGAATTTATGCACGATCTTACCGTGCGCTTTCACAACGGACAAAGCGGCGTGACCATGCGCAATCGTTATGTTGCGGACTATGAGACCGCGTATACGCGCGCGATCGGGAAAGATCGCACGCTGTTTTCCCGCGCGGGTTATCTCGGCGCGCAGACGACGCCGATCCACTGGGCGGGCGATCAGGTGTCTTCCTTTGAAGAGATGCGTTCCGTGCTCGGCGCCGGGCTTTCGCTGGGGCTTAGCGGCGTGCCGTTCTGGAGCTTTGATATCGGCGGATTTGCGGGGCCGCTGCCCTCCGCCGAACTCTATCTTCGCTCGACCGCGATGGCGACGTTCGTTCCGGTGATGCAGTGGCACAGCGAGCCGCTCGGCGGGCAGTTCGGCGGGTTTGACACGGGTCTGGTCAACGACAGAAGCCCGTGGAACATTGCGCTGCATGCAAACGACGAGAGCGTAGAGCGCGTTGCGCGGTTTTATGCCCGTCTACGGATGAATCTGCTGCCAGAGCTGCTTAGGCAGGCGCAGATTGCGGTCAAGTCGCGGCTTCCGATGATGCGGCACCTCGTGCTGGATTATCCGAACGACGCCAAGGCGCAAGCTTGCCATGATGCGTTCATGCTTGGCGATTTGCTGATCGCGCCCGTATTGCACGAAGGCGCGACGGGACGCGATGTTTATCTGCCGGAAGGGCAGTGGTACAGTTTCCTCACGCGAGAGACGATTGCCGGCGGACAAACGCTGTTCGTGGAAGCCGATCGTGATGAAATTCCCGTGTTTTTGCGTACGCCCGGCGCGGTTGCGCTGAATCTGCCGGAATCATTATTGCTCGGCGGCGACGTTGGCAACAGCGTAGAGAAGCTCAACACGGCGGTTCTCGCCATCTCCGGCAAAGCGAATGTGGACTATGCCGACGCATTCGGCAACCGCGCGGTTTTGCGCGATGGCGAGATTTTGCAGACGAATCTGAGCGTGCTGGATGTCTCGACGTTGCAGTTTGTGGAGATTTGAGTGATGCAAGATCGATATGTGCTGTGTTGCTGCCGCCGAAATCAATAGAGAAGCACATCTTCGAAAGGATAATTTTATGGAAAATGCAGTCATTGATAGAGCCTGGTGGAAAGAGTGCGCGGTGTACCAAATCTATCCGCGCAGTTTTTTTGACTCCAATGGAGACGGCATCGGCGATCTCGCCGGCATCTCGCAAAAGCTTGATTACATCGCCTCGCTCGGCGTGGGCGCGGTCTGGCTCAACCCGGTCTACGATTCGCCCAACGACGACATGGGCTATGACATCCGCAATTATGAGGCTGTCATGCAGGAGTTTGGCACGATGGCGGACTTTGACGCGCTGCTTGCGGGCCTTCATGCGCGCGGCATCCGGCTCATCATGGATTTGGTGGTCAACCATAGTTCCGACGAGCATGCGTGGTTTATCGAGTCGCGCAAGAGCAAGAATAATCCATATCGAGACTTTTACATCTGGCGGGATGGAAAGAATGGCAAAGAACCCAACAACTGGGCTTCGTTCTTCACACCGTCCGCGTGGAAGTATGACGAGCAGACGGATCAATGGTATCTGCACCTGTTTTCCGAAAAACAGCCTGATCTGAACTGGCAAAACCCCGCCGTTCGCGCGGAGGTCTACGCCATGATGAACCGCTGGTTCGATCGCGGTGTGGATGGATTTCGTATGGATGTGATCAACCTCATCGCGAAAGCGAAAGGGTTGCCGGATGGCACGGGCACACCTTCGCCGGAAGGATATGTCTTTGCGCCGGAACATTTTGCCGACCTACCGCAGGTACACGATTACCTGCGCGAGATGAGGCGCGTCTGCTTTGACGGGCGGGACTGTATGTGCGTCGGGGAAACGCCGTTTAGCAGCAGCGCCACCGGCTTTTCCTATGTCGATCCCGTGCATCGCGAGCTGGACATGGTGTTCTCGTTTGATTTGATGGATATCGACAGCGGAAAGAGCGGAAAGTGGGAGATCGTTCCCTGGAATCTCGCGCGGATGAAAGCGATCATTGAGGACTGGCAAACCGCGCTGGCAACGGGATGGAACAGCCTTTTTTGGTCGAATCACGACCAGCCGCGCCCCGTTTCGCGCTTCGGTAGCACGGTAAGTGAGGCGCTTCGCGTTCGCTCCGCGAAGATGCTCGGCATTGCCATGCATCTGCTACGCGGAACGCCGTTTGTCTATCAGGGAGAAGAACTCGGCATGACGAACGTGCCGTTTCGCGATATCTCGGACATTCGCGATCTGGAGAGCCTGAATTTCTACCGTCTTGCCGCCGCGCGCGGAGAGGCGGAGAAGGCATGGCAGGCGATTTTGCGAAAAGGACGCGACAACGCGCGCGTACCGATGCAGTGGAGCGCGGAACAGAACGCGGGTTTCACGACGGGTACCCCCTGGCTGATGGTGAACCCGAACCACGATACCATCAACGTGAATGCTGCGGAACAAGATCCAGACAGCGTGCTGCATTTTTACCGCGCACTTCTTTCTTTGCGCAGCAAGAGCCGTACGCTGATCTACGGCGAATTTGCGCTGATCGAGCGGGCGCACCCGCAGGTGTTTGCGTATACGCGAACCTTGGAAGACGAAACGATGACCGTGCTTTGCAACATGAGCGGCAAAGAGGCGCGCCTTACAAAGGCCGTCTCCGGCGCGTGCGTGCTGAGAAACATGCATGGCGAAAAGGAGGAGAGATTGCTTGCGCCTTACGAGGCGCGGGTGATCCGCTCTCACGTATAGCGAACAACAAAATCGTGATGAACCGATCTTCATTTGTGGTAAACTAAGATAGTTTGCAAGCATAAAATCAACGCTTAACGGTGTTGACGCGGAGAGAGGCGTTTTTATGAGAAGGTTCATCCAACATTCGTTCTTAAAACCGGAAAAGGTAGACGAGTATGTTCAGTTGCATGCGCATGCCTGGCCGGAAGTACTGCAAATGATCAAGGCGTGCAACATTCGAAACTACTCCATCTCGATCCGCGGAACAGAGCTGTATACATACTATGAGTATGTCGGCGAGAACTACGACGCGGATATGGATCGTATGGCGCAGGACCCGACCACGCAGGAATGGTGGAAGCACACGCGCCCGTGCTTTTTGTATCATGATCAAGGCGTGTATTATGACGATTTGCAGGAGATTTTTTACTGCGAATGATTCGCTGGTAAAGCTACGCTTTCAATTCATACATAAATTAAAAAAACGCTTTTCGCGATACGGAGCATCCCGTCGCGAGAAGCGTTTTTTGCATCGTGTTTGATCAAGAAGAGAACGGTTTCAGACCATGTCTGATGAGAAGAAGCGGGAAAGCGGTTTTTACCGCTCGTTTTTCTGCCCCATAAAGAGCTCCAGCTCCCGCTGCGTCTCGGGAATGACTTCTTCAACTGCCGCCTCGCCGTTAATCAACTGATACGCCCATTTGCAGATGATGGCATCTATGGCGTTTGGCGACATTACCTGACCATCCCGGAGGATCGGCGGCAGCATAGGTTTGGTGTAACTGTACACGGAGCGATAGAGCGGCAGCCAGGGGTAAAACTTCACCAGTTCGTCGTTGGTATAGGTCCGCGTGATGGCGGATTGTCCGCCCAGGAGCGCAAAATAGTTGTCCATCTGCTCGTTGCAGGTCCAGCGGATGAACGCCATCGCGCTGTCCTTGTTTGGCGAGCGTTCGGAAACGCCCAGACTCCAACCGCCCAACAAGGGGCTGTTTCCGGGGATATGGTTGTAGCCGATCGAGCCTATCATGCTGCTCTTGCGCAAGTCGTTGATGTTGGTCAAAAAAGACGGGTACGAAATCAACATCGCGGTTTCTCCGCCGAGGAAGCTGTCCACAATGCTCACGTCGTTTGCGTTGAGATAGTCCGGCTTGGCATAGCGCAGAATTTGAATGAAGTTGATGTACGCTTTCAGCGTCTTCGGGTTGTCAAACACCACGTTACCGCTGCTGTCGATGATCTCGCTGCCATAGGACCGCAGGCGCATATAGAGCTCCGGTGCGAGGCACTCGTCATACGCCGCCGGGATGGAGACGCCGTAAGGGATGGCGTTCGTTTTGCTGGTAAAGAACTCGGCCATCGCATTGTATTCCCGCAAGCTGACCGGCGGGCGAAGCGGAGAGCCGAACTGTTTTTCAAATTGATTCCGCAGCGCAGGGCTGTCGAAGAGATCCTTTCGGTAATAAAGAATCTGCGGCGCGTACATGAAGGGAAGGCCGAAATACTTATCCTGAAACTTGGAAAAGTATTCCAGACTGCCAGGCAAAAACTTCGAGACGTCGATCGTGTGCATGAAGCTGGAGATATCGGCCAGGATGCCTTGATTTGCCAGCAAGCCGAGCCATGGAATATCGTACATATAGACGTCGTATCGATTCTCCGCCTTGTCGCTGAGGCTGCTGTCCACGATGGCGTCATAGAGACGGTGATGCTGCAAGATCGTGATATCCACGCGAATGCCGGTCTGCGTCTCAAAATTGCGGAGCAGGCCGTGGAAGGAATGCACGAGCGGAGTGTCGAGCATCAAAATGCGGATGCTGTTTTTCTTGCTGCTGACGACGGCGCTTGGTTGCAGGTAGGCCGGCGTTTTTAGCGCCGATAGCACCATAGAAGCATCGTGAACTTCGTTGGAGTTGAGTATGATCTGGTCGCTTTCCTGCAGCTGAGGCGATTGCAGTTTTTCTACCAATAGATTCGCGGCTTTTGCGCCGAGCTTCATCGCAGGACGCGCGGTAGAAAAGTTCGCAAACGAGCGGGTATATTTATTCCAGTGTTCCTCGCCCAGCGTAACGACAGGGATGTTTTGCGTGGAGTAGCCGAGAATGTGCAACCCTTCGATCACGCCGTTGGCGATGGTTTCGGACGTGGTCATGACGATATCGGGCGTGTCCTTTTTGAGCAAGCCCGTAATCTTGCGGAAAGCATCTTCCTTGTTCAGATCGGTTTGAATGATTGCGTCTTTGTGCGGGGCGCGGTTGCTATTCTCATACGCCTCGGTAAATCCTTTGACGCACTCCGACTCGCTGGTGAAGCGGAGCGGACCAGTCATGAGATAGATCTTTTGGTAGTCGGAGTCCAACAGCGTCTGTGTCATCTCGCGGATGCTGGCGCGATTGTCAAACGAGACAAAGTTCGCGTCGAGGCTGTTGATCAACCGGTCGATCAAAACGATCGGGCGGTTTTGCTTGTTGAAGTTTTCATAATAAAACTTCCATCCGTCCTGCTGACAGGAGACGAGAATCAACCCGCACACCTGCTTTCGGAGCATGTTCTGAACGATCTGCTGCTCGATCTCCGGAATATCATAGGAGAAGGTCAGGTTTAAATAATAAGGGCTGTTTTGAAACGCATATTCGATTCCCTGAAAGATCTGAACATAATAAGAGTCGTTGAAGTTTGGCAATATGATGCCAATGTCGTTATACGTGCTGCTCTTGAGGTTTTTTGCGGTTAGGTTTTGCGAATATTGCAGCTCTTCAATCGCGGCCTTGATGCGAGCCGAAACCGCCTTGCTGACCGGCTTTGTGTGGTTCATATAATTCGAAACGGTGGCAATGGAAACGCCTGCGTGGGATGCGACATCCTTTATGGTCGACATAAACACCTCTTGGCTTTTTTTGATAGGATCTGCAATAAAACACCTTATTCACTATTATAACAGTTGCGCGTTAATTGTAAAGTAAAACGATTAAATAATTTTTCATGTAAAGTTCAATCGCTTTGTTGACAAACAATCAAAAGCTAATATACAATTCTCTTGTCTGAACGAGTCGAAGTGGTTCAGATACAAATGGTGAATAAAAGGAAACATATGCATGTCTGAACAAGTCGGCAAGAGAACCTGGGTCTTTCCGGATGGCGAAATGCCGCAGCCCGGCGAATTCCCGGTCAAGGGGCACGAGTCCATTATTATCCTGAATCCTTCGGATGAACCTGCTATTTGCAGATTGAACATTTACTTTACCGACCGCGAACCATACAGCGACATCGTTGTTCGCGTGGAGCCGCGCCGCGTTCGCTGCATTCGCACCAACAATCTCGACGATATGTGCGGCTATGCGATTCAACCGGAAGAGCAGTATGCGATGAAGTGGGATTGCAGCGTCGCCGTGGTGATGCAATACGGCAGACTCGATACAACCGATCAGCCGATGCACTTTTATATCAATCAGGGGTTCAGTGAATAAAACGATCAATACACAGAGCAGAAGGACAATCGTTGATCAGAAGTCAGCAGGCCATTTTCAAACACAAGAGATCAGACCAATCAAGCATTCATCGAGCGATACTTTCGCAAATTAGGGTTTTCAGACAAAGACGTCTTAAGAATTCAGATTATCAAATATATAACGGAACATTCTTCTTTCCAGTATTCGATTCCCTCCGTCAAAGACGACAGAGTGTTTCTTTCCCGGATGATATTGTACCGTAAACATCGGTACTTACCATAAAAAAATCAGACTTGGAGGAAAGTATGAAGAAACTTATCACGTGGATTTTGTCTCTCATGATGGTTTTTGCACTCACAGCATGTGCAGCGCCCGCAGCGACGACGCAGCCCGAAGCAGCCCCGGCAGATGCAACGACCGCCCCCGTTGACGCAACGGAAGCGCCCGCAACCGATACGGCAGCAGAAGTGAAAAACTTCAAAGTTGGTGTATCCATTATGGAGTTGACCGCTTATACTTGGTATCAGGGCGTGATCGACGGCTGCAATCAGTGGATGGCAGAGAACGGCGCGAAGAACGGCGTCAACATCACCTTCACATTTGAAGATTCTCATTCGGACGTGGCAACCATGCTCAACAACGTTGAGAACATGGTCGCGGCGGGCAGCAACGGCATCATCCTCTTCCCGGCGGATGCCTCGTCCGCAATCCCCACGATGAAGCAGTATGTCGCGCAGGGAATCCCGTTCATCATCGGCGACTATGCGCAGGAGACCACCTCGCCTGACGATGTCGTTTGGTCGACCTTTGTAGGCCACGACATGAAGGCGCTGGGCGTCAAGGCGGGCGAAGTTGCGGTGGAATACCTCAAGACGCTCAACAAAGATAACCCCGTATGCCTGTTCATCACCGTGCCGACCTCCGGACAGGTGTCCGCGGATCGCTTCACCGGGTTTAAAGAAACCGTGCTGGCAGCGTTCCCGAACGCAACGATCATTGAAGAAGGCGACACCAACGGCCATAACCGTGACTCCGCTCAGACGCTGATGGAGAACATTCTCCAGCGTGAGCCGGTCATCGATGTGGTGGCGGGACACAATGACGCGGAAGTGGTCGGCGCATACAATGCGGCAATCCAGCAGGGAAGAACCGAAATCAAGTTCATCGGCATCGCGGGCGACATCGACGTGTTGACCTGGCTGTCCGAAGGCAACGAGAACTGGCTTGGCGAAGTGTTGCAGGATCCGGTCGTTCTGGGCTACCAGGCGACGGACGCGATCTATCGCGTGCTGGCGAATGGCGAAACCCTCAACCCGAAGTATGATCTGCCCGCTCCCGAAGCGATCACCAAGGACAACATCGGTTCCTACGATTGGAAATCCTGGAGCTGGCTCGGCTAAGCAAAGTAAAACCGGATCGAAACACAGAATGCCGACGGGGAATGCTTGTTCCCCGTCGGCAGAAAAATGCGGGGGTCTACTATGATCAATCTGTTGCCCGAACCCAAACGGATCAAAGAAACAAGAGCATATTCGCGCGTCTTTCAGGGAATATGCCTCATGCCGGAACGCGGACCATTGGAGGACGAAGTCCTTCTGGAGCTAGCCGTTCTTCGTCATTGGAATGATCGACAGGTAAAGCTGCGCCTTGGAGAACCGACCCGGTCGGACGAGATCAAGCTGCGCATCATTCCTTCGCTGGATCAATTTGAAGTCGAAAAAAGAGAGTTGTTTGATCAGCAGGGATATGCTCTTACCATTCAAGAAAACGAAATTTCGCTGTATTATGCCAATCGCGCGGGGTATATCAATGCGCTGACCAGCCTGAAACAGCTCTATCATCATGCGGAGGAAGGCATCTGCCTGCCGCAATGCGAAATCGTCGACTACCCGTCGCTCGCGGTTCGGGCAATCGCCCAGACCTTCTCCTGGTATGCGGGTTACGGGCGTCTTGGATTCGATAGTCAGCTCTGGGGATATGACGAATGGGTCGAATACCTGAACATTTGCCTCGATAACAAGATCAACCAGTTTAATCTTGTCATGTATGGCTACTGGCCCTTTGACCTGCCGAATCACGATGAGACGGTGTTTCGCAATGTTCCGATTCAGATTTGGAACGCGGAGAATCGCCGCTGGCTGACCGTCCGCTACACGCACCCGAATCTGGAAGATCCGTTCATGGATCGCTTCATCCGGCTTGCGCATAAATTGGAAGTCAAGATATTCGCCTATGTCGGGCTCAATTCCTACAACGGCGCTTATACGATCAAGCACCCGCAGGCGCGCACAAAGCCGCCGAAGACGGGGCAGTTTCTCAACGATTTCGACTCCCTCTGCTTATCCTATCCCGGTACGGTAGACTATATTTTAGACTCCATGGTGCAGATTACCCGATTGGGATTCGACGGCTTTACGCTTGAAGAGAGCGAAGAGGGATTCTGGTATTGCGAGTGTGACGCGTGTAAGAGCCGCTGGCACGCGACCACCAGCTCCCCAGTTGAGGCCAAGCATAAGGCGAATATGTGGCTGCTGCGCGAAATCTATCGCGCGGTACGGGCGGAGAACCCGGATTGCGTAATCGGCATTCGCGCGTTCCGCCAGCCGCCGCTGGAGAAAGACCCCGCGTTCCTGCAAGAATGCGTGGAGTCCATGCCAAAGGATATCATGCTGTTCTGGGCGCCGGGACTGTATGTTCCCGAGACGGAGTTTCCCAAGTGGATCGCGGCCTTTGGCGCGGATCATATCTGGGCGCGCGACACGGAGTCCAACTCCATTACCTCGACGATGGGACGCCTCTATCGAACATTCCGGTCCAACATGATTCGGTACGAGGACGAGGCCAACGAGCAGGTGATTGAGACGGACATCCGCCAGCACCGAGGCAGTGTGGAGATGGGCGTACACGGAATCAACGGATTCATGTTTGAGTGGTTCGGATTATTCCTGCATCTCTTTGCGCACGGAAACTACGGCTGGGGTTCCCAAATGGAGGAAGACGAGTTCTTCCACCGCGCCTGCGCGCTGAACTTTGGCGATCTGGGAGAGGAAGTGCTGTATGTCATGCGGCACATGCTCACGATCCATGAAAGCCAGATGCCGTTTTACACGACTCCGTTCCCATTCCAGAAAAACAAGATGACCAAAGCGGATATCCCTGCGATTCTAGCGGCAAAGGAGAATCATCCGCACATCATGGAGCGCATTGCCCATCTCCAGGAGCGCTGCTATCGCGATCCATGGCTCCGGCCCTGGCTTTGTCACTTTGACAAGCTCTCCAATGCGGAACGGCGCAACGCGATTATCTACGATATGACGCTTGCCTCTCTGCGGTATGAAGAAGAGCAGGACGCGGCAAAGAAGGACGCGATACTGGACGAGATACTCTATTTAAACGAGCGTGATTTCGACATCGTGAAAGAGATGTTTTTCGACATCAACCCTGTCGGAGAAACGGGCGTGAAGAGCTGCATGTATCCATATCATGAGATCAAACGGTTGATTCATAATATCAGGCATCCAGAAGAACCGGACAACGCAATCATCTGCTCCGGCATCGAGGCCCTGGGTTGGCTCTGGCTGTAAACAGGAAGGGATTGGAGCACCATTAACGGAATGAAAACGCAATTAGCTAACAATACTGCGGATACCCCGCTCATTGAGGTAAGACACTGCACGATGGAGTTTCCCGGCGTGAAAGCGCTGGACGATGTCAACTTCACCTTGCTGCCGGGCGAATGCCACGGGCTTGTCGGAGAAAACGGAGCGGGTAAATCCACGCTGTCCAAGTGCATCACGGGCGAAAACCGGATGACCAGCGGCGAACTGCTGATCAACGGCGAGCCGATCAATCTCGCGCACTACAGCATTCGCGACTCGCAGACGAAGGGGATTGCAATCGTTCATCAGGAATTCACCCTCATGGGGGATATGACGGGCGTTGAAAATCTGTTTGTCGGGCGTTATGAGACAAAAGCGGGATTCATCAACTGGAAGAGACTGCACAGCAGGGCGTATGAGCTCATGGAGTTTCTGCAATGCGACGTGAACCTCGATATTCCCGTTTGCCATCTGCGCACGGCGGAGCGGCAGATCGTACAGCTCGCGAAGTGCATTCTGGATGATCCCAAGGTCGTGATCTTCGATGAGTTGACCGCCGTTTTACAGGAAAAGGACATTCAAAACATCTTTCGCGTGATCGAGATTCTGAAATCGCGCGGGATCGGCATCATCTATATCTCGCACCGGTTGGATGAGATATTTGAGTGCTGCGATCGTTATACAGTGCTTTGCGACGGAAGACACGTCAACACAGGCGAAGTCGAGGGCCTGAACAAGCCGGAACTGATTCAGATGATCATCGGCCGCGAGCTCAAAAACGCGTATCCGCCCGTGAATGAATCGCTTGGCGATGTCGTGCTGGAAGTCAAGAATCTGACCGCGCCCAAAGCGTTTGAAAACGTCAATATCCACGTTCGCGCGGGCGAGGTGGTTGGCCTTGCCGGCCTTCTCGGCGCGGGCAAAACGGAGCTGATCAACGCCATCTACGGAAATCACAAGATCGTCGGCGGTGAAGTGCTCGTAAAGGGCAAACGCGTTCACTATTCGCGTCCGCAGAAGGCGATCAACCACGCCGGTATGGGTCTTGTGCCGGACGAGCGGCGCACGCTGGGCCTGAACATGGTGTTTGACATCAAGGACAACACGACGCTGCCTTCCATGAAGCTGTTTCGAAAGCTGGGGATCTTTTTAAATCACGACAGTGCTTCCAAGGCGGCTTATGAGATCAACGAAAAACTCAATCTAAAGTATTATTCGCTTTGGCAAAACGTGCGCAAACTATCCGGCGGAAACCAACAGAAGATCGTTATCGCCAAATGGATGCTGCGCGACACGGAGATTTTCCTGCTGGACGAACCCACGCGCGGGATCGATATTGGCGCGAAGTTTGAAATCTATACGCTCATCCATCAGCTGGCGCAGCAGGGGAAAGCCGTCATATTGGTTTCCCCGGAGATGGAGGAGTTGATTGGACTATGCAACCGCATTTACATCATGTATGAAGGAAAGATCATGGATGAGGTGGAGGGCGAGAGAAAGACGCAGGAAGTCATCATCAACAGCTTATTAGGAGTGAAAGAGAAATGAGTTCGTACAAGGAAAAATCACTGAAATATTCCGGCGGAGTCAAAGCGTTTTTAAACGATTGGATGATCGCCATTCTGTTTGTGATACTGGTTGCCCTCTGCAGCCTGTTTTCGCCGCAATTCCGCACCACCGCAAACATCATGAACATCCTGCGGCAGGCTTCGTTTATCGCCATCATCGCGATGGGTGAATTCTTCGTCATCCTCATCGGTGAAATGGATATGTCGATCTCGTCCACCATCGGAGCGGTATCCATCTTCTTTGCAGGCTTTGTAGTAAAGATGGGGATTCCGATGTTGCCCGCGATGCTGATCGTAGCTGCGATGTCCGCTTTCATCGGCTTGATCAACGGTCTGCTCGTCGTATACGGCAAGATGCCCTCGTTTATCGCGACGCTCGTCGTAATGAATGTGCTCAAAGGCTTGAACTATATCTATTCCGGCGCGCTGCCGATCTCCGGACTACCGGAATCGTTCAATTTCCTCGGCGCGGGCTATGTGGGCGTCGTACCGTTTGCGGTCATTCTAATGATTGTTGTAGCCGCGATTTTGATCGTGTTCACCAGCCACACCGCGCTGGGACGAAGCTTTTACTCCGTCGGCGGCAACAAGGAGGCTTCCAAACTTTCGGGCATCAACACCAAGTTTGTCGGCGTGCTCGCGTTTGTGCTCTGCGGATTGCTGACCACAATCGGCGCGCTCGGGCTGACTTCCAAAACGCTTTCCGGCAACGTAACGCTCGGCGACAACCTTCTGTTCGACGTCATGACGATCGTGGTGCTGGGCGGAACCTCGCTGACGGGCGGACGCGGTCGCATCATCGGCGTCGTCATCGGCGCGCTGTTCCTGCAGGTCATCACCAATATCATGGTGCTCGTCAGCATCAACACCTATTGGCAATGGGTGGTCAAGGGCATCATTCTTGTGGTCGTCGTGCTGATCGACTCCCGTTCGAAGAAAGACTGATTGACATCCTGCCAAAGAATCCCTTTAGACGCGGTATATAAAAAGAACCCGAAGCTGTTGAACTTCGGGTTCTTCCTTTTGCGGTAGGGCTCGGTTTTTCTAAAAACGATAGAAGGAGTGATTACACGATCTCAAAGTATTGATCTTCATCGAGATTCACAACCGTGCAGTCGTTTGCGTAGGTACACTCCGGCAGAATGATCATGGCGGTAAGCGACTTCTTTGTCGCCGGTAAAGGTGCGAGGTGCCAGATTGCCGCGTTGATCTTCACCAGCGTCCGCGCGGGAACCAGAAACGCCTGCGTCAACTCCGGCACGGGTGTACCGCCGGAGGCGGGCGCGACATGGAGAATCATATCTTCATCCAGCGGCAGGATCATCTCCCAGGTGGTCGTATGGTATTCCACCGCGGTGATGATCATCCTCTCCGGCTTTTGTACGACCAGCGGGGAATACCCGACGTTGTGCTCGCTGGAAGCGGTCAGTCGATCCGGGTAGAAACGGTGAATCTCGCCGCTCAGTGCGTATCCGGTTGGCTCGTTCATCGGGTAGAACTGACCAAACGGGGCAAAGGATTCGTTGGTGATGGGCTTTACTGGAATGGTTCGCATGCTGTAAATACCTCCATATAGAAATCGTTTGAAACAACAAAGCAATGCGCTCAGCCGGGAGAATGACTGGCGTATGGTTCGCGATCCGCTTCTGTGATCGCGCGGCGAACCCGGCAAGGATTGCCGAAGGCGACAACGCCGTCGGGGATATCGTGGTTAACGAGGCTGCCCGCGCCGATCACGACGTTGCTGCCGATCGTAATCCCCGGCAGGACGACGCAGTTGCCGCCGAACCAAACGTCGTGCCCGACATGGATGGGCAGCGCGATCTCGAGATCCTGATTTCTCAGCGCAGCATCCAGCGGGTGCAGCGCGGTGTAAAAAGAGCAGTTCGGGCCGATGAAGACGTTGTCCCCGAACACGATTTTGCCGGGATCGACCAGAACGCCGTTGTTGTTCATAAAGAAGTTTTCGCCGATCTCGATATTGCACCCGAACCCGCAGAACAGGTTTGGTTCAATGTAAAAATGCGCGCCGGTCTTGCCAAACAGCCTTCGGATGATCGATTCCCGTCCGGCGAGGTTGGAAGGCTTCGTGTGGTTATAGTCGTAGCATAGGTCCGCGCAGGCCAGGTGCGCCTCTTCACGACCGGCAAAGAGCGTACTGTAAGGCAGACCGTTTGCGCATTTCTCCTGTTCCGTCAAAAAACATCTCCTCCGCAACAGAAAAATCGCTCCAACGGGATGAGAGAATATCGTCTTCGCGCTTCGTAAATCCGCTGACCTTGCGCGGCAAAGATCATCGTTGGAACGCTCGGGTTTACCGGATGAACGAATTTTCATGTTGCTTTTCATAGTATAAGTTGGTATAATTTATTTTATTAAAAGAGTATAGCAAAAAGCAACATCTATTTTTTTTAGATAATAAATGAAACGTTTAAAGTTAAATTAATTACGAACAGGAGCGAGAAAAGACATGCACGGAACAATCTGTATCCCAAGCCGCGAGTATCAAGAGCGCGCAATAAAAGCGGGCAAGATTTTGCAGCGCGAAAACCTCGACGCACTCATCGTAAACTCGAATGAGGCGGACTATGCCAACGCCCGGTATTTTTCGGGTTTCTGGCCGCTGTTTGAGCGCTGCGGCGTAGCGATTGCGCCGAGCGGCAAGGCTGCGCTCATGGTGGGACCGGAGAGCAGAGAGTTTGGCATCGACCGCTCGCAGATCGACCGGGTCTTTGTGTTAAAGGAGTACCGCGAGGGCGCGGACCCCGCATATCCGGAATTAAAGGCGGACACCTATCACGATGTATTTCGCGCAATTGGCGTAACCGGAAAAAAACTTCGCATCGGCGTCGCGAGCTATCTGGATACGTCCGTCGTGATCATGCAGGGGATTCGCGATGCATTCCCGGAGGCGGAGATCGTCCGTGCGGATAAGATCATGGTCGAGCTGCGCTCCATCAAGAGCGTCAACGAGATCAACTGCCTCAAGGAGGGCTACCGCATTGCAGAGCTCGCCAGCCAGCAGGTGATTAAGGAGATCAAGCCCGGCATGACCGAGTTGCAGATGGTCGGTGTGGCGCAGCGCGTGGTCTATGAAAACGGCGCGGAGTATGAAGGCCTGCCGATGTATGTGTTTTCCGAGGCATCCACGCGCCACGCAATCTCCCGTTCTTCCTATCGCGTCTTTCAAAAGGGGGATATTGTGCAGCTCAACCTCTCTGCAAAGATCGACGGATACTCCGCGGCGATCGGCTACCCCGTCATACTGGGCAAGCTGGAAGGAAAGCGGCGAGATGTGGTGCTCTTTGGTCGCGAGGCGCATTTCTGGACGCAGAAGCAGATCAAAGCCGGCGTGCCTGCGAGCGAAATCGCCAAAAACTTCTATCAATATTATGCGGAGAACGGGTACAAAGACAACTTCGTCTACGGCCCGCTTCACGGAACCGGCATGATCGAGGTGGAAGCGCCCTGGGTGGAGACCAGTTCGGATTATCTGCTGCAGCCCAACATGACCTACCAGATCGACACCTTTATCTCTACGGATAAGTTCGGCGTCCGCTGGGAGAAGGGAATCGCGGTTACGGAAGACGGCTGCGAAGTGCTCAGCCCGGAAATCGGCGATCTCTATGAGCTGGAATTCTGATTGTGATATACTAATACCCGCAGCAAGTATGCGGGTATTGCTCTAGGGGGTAGTAACATATGCAATTAATCGATTTGTATTATGACCAGCTGGAAGATGCAAAAAAACGGAAGGTTCCGTTTATCATACCCATCGGCACCATTGAGTACCATGCCCATCATGCCTCCTGCGGTACCGACACGATGGTGGTCACCGGCTGCTTGCGCGAGCTGGAGAAGGAAAAGGAGATCGTCGTTTGCCCGCCGATCTGGTACGGCGTTGCGAGCTATGCGGTTTGCACGCCCCGCGTCGGGCACGTTCATGTCGATGAGGACGCTTATTTCCAATATCTCTATTGCGTACTGAAGTCCATGATTGACGGCGGTGTGAAAAATATCTATTGCATTCCGCATCATCAAACCGAGGAAGCGGGCCTGATGCCGATGACGATCGCCTGCCATAAGGCGGCGAAGCGAATCGCCATGGAATACATGGAGGAAACGCGCGGAAAAGGATGGTGGGGCAGCAACGATTTCGCCAACTATTATGAAACGCTGGGCGGCGAAGACGATCCGTTTAGCTACATCAAGGTCATCCCTCTGATCGGCAAGGAGGCGCAGCATCTCTGCGGCGGATTTGATCACGCGGGCAAGTATGAAACTTCGCTCATGATGGCGTGTTATCCCGACCATGTGGATTTAACCCGTTGCAAGGAGAATACGGAATGGTTTGCGCAGAGCGCATCGCAGGCGAGCGAGGAACTCGGCCGTCACATGCAAGCCTGTACGCTGGATTGGCTCAGAGAGGCGATTCGGTAAGCAGAAGCCATTGGATGAACGCATCACTTCCACTCCAGACATTTATTAGATGATTTTAAGAGGCAGAGAAACTGACGGACGTATCGTTAGCTCGGAAAGAAGCAGAAAAAAACACAGAAGGGGGAATCACGATTCCTCCTTCCTTTGTGACAAGTAAACAACCGTTATTGGAGAGAAAGTATGAAGCATCGTAAACTCCTCGCCTTCGACCTTGGCGCTTCGAACGGGCGCGCGGTCATGGGCGCGTTTGACGGCGAAAAGATTGAGCTGAGCGAGATACACCGCTTCGACAACCCGATGATCGAGCAAAACGGGTTGTATTATTGGGATGCGCTGGGTTTATATCGCAACCTGAAGGAGTCGTTTCTCAAGCTCAAGCAGGAAGGGATCGAGGCGGATTGCTTCGGCATCGATACCTGGGGCGTGGACTTCGGCCTGATCGATCGAAACGGCGCGCTGCTCGGCAACCCGCGCTGCTATCGAAACGGGACGGAGGCGGGCATGGCGAATGTACACGCGATCGTACCGCAGGAGACACTCTTTTCACACACGGGCATTGCGAGCATGCCGTTTAACACGGTCTATCAGCTGTATGCGCGTGTGCGGGAAAACGACCCCGCGTTGGAACAGGCTAAGACGCTGCTCTTTTCGCCGGATTTGTACGGCTATTTCTTCACGGGCGAGCAGAAAACCGAATACACGATTGCCACCACGAGCATGCTCTACGATGGCAAAAATCGTCGTTGGGACACCGAAACCATGCGCGCGCTGGGGATTCCCGAGCGCGTGTTCACGGAGGTGGATTTCGCGGGTACCCTGCGTGGTAATATGCGCGGCGCGGTGGCGGAAGAGCTTGGCATTTCGCGCGTACCGTTTGCGGCGGTTGGCTCGCACGACACGGCATCCGCCGTGGCCGCGATTCCGGGCGAAGGCAGCTTCGCGTTTTGCTCCAGCGGCACGTGGTCGCTCTTCGGCGTGGAGAGCGAAAAGCCGGTGAAGACCCCGTCGGTCTACCAGGCGAACTTCTCCAACGAAGGCACGGTGCAGGGCACATTTCGCCTTCTCAAGAACATCATGGGACTCTGGCTGGTGCAGGAATGCCGCAGGGACTGGCAAAAGCAGGGTAAATTCTACAGCTACGACGAGATCGACGCGCAGGCAAAGGCGAGTAAAGGTCTTATGAGCATCATCGACAGCGACGACGTGAGCTTTTATGCCGCGGGCAACATGCAAAAGAAGATTCAGCAATTCTGCGAACGGACGCATCAACCTGTTCCTCAGACGGTGGGCGAGACCGCACGCTGCATTTACGACAGCCTCGCGCTGAAATATCGCTTCGCGTTGGAAACGCTGGAAGCGTATCGCGGGGAGCGGATCGAGCGGCTCAATATCGTCGGCGGCGGCACGAAGAACAAGCTCATGAACCAGCTTGCGGCGGACGCGACGGGCAGGATCGTCGTCGCAGGGCCGGTCGAGAGCGCGTGCGTGGGAAATCTATTGATGCAGGCGGTGGCGTTGGGCGAACTCAAAAACGTAGAGGAAGCGCGCGCGGTCGTGCGCGCATCGTTTGTGACGGAGACGTACGAAAGTCGCCATTCGCAAGCGTGGGACGACGCATACGCAAAGCTGCTCGGATTTCTGAGCAAAGCGTAGAATAATTTTCCATCTGTGAAAAAAGAGCAACTCGCAGGAAAGTTGGAGGAAACGGGCATCCGTTTTGATCCGACTCGTGCACTATAATAACCTTGGCATCGTTTGCCAGACTTCCGAAGAGGAGGAAAACACATGATCGACCTAACGAAATGGGAGCAGATTGCTGCTCAGCAGATTCATAATCGAAAGAAAGTTGCGGGCAGACTCGGCGGCAAGATCGCCGTGGTGACGGGCAGCGCGCAGGGCTTTGGCAAGGGCATCGCGGAGGAACTCTACCGCGAAGGCGCTTGCGTAGTGATCGCCGACCTCAACGAGCCGCTGGCAAAGACCGTTGCGGAGTCGCTCGGTGAGCGCGCGATCGCGGTGAAGACGGACGTATCCAGCGAGGAGAGCGTCGCGGGATTGATCGCGGCGACGGTGGACGCGTTCGGCGGGCTGGATTTGTTTGTCAGCAACGCGGGCGTGCTTAAGGCGGGCTCGCTGGACGAGATGGAGAAGAAGGATTTCGAGTTTGTCACCTCGATCAACTATACGGCGTTCTTCACCTGCGTGAAGTACGCCCAGCGGATCATGCGCGCGCAGTTTGCGGCGGATTCCAGCTGGATGGGCGACATCATCGAGATCAATAGCAAGAGCGGCTTGGAAGGCAGCAACAAGAACTTCGCCTACGCGGGCGGCAAATTCGGCGGCATCGGCCTCGTCGAGAGCTTCGCGCTAGAGCTCGCGCCGTATAACATCAAGGTCAACGCGATCTGCCCCGGCAACTATTACGACGGCCCACTTTGGAGCGATCCGGAGCGCGGATTGTTTGTCCAGTATCTGCGCGCGGGCAAGGTGCCGGGTGCTACGACCATTCAGGATGTGAAAAACTTCTATTTAAGTAAGTCGCTGATCAAGCGCGGATGCTTGCCGACGGACGTCGCGAAAGCGATCTTTTACGCGGTAGAGCAGACCTACGAAACAGGTCAGGCGATCGCGGTGACCGGCGGACAGGTGATGCTCAGATGATCGAACTTTCTCTGTTAAAAAGTTTGAATGAAGGATCAATGGACGAGCGCCTCTTGGCGCTCACGCGCGCGGTAGCGCGCGCAAGCTTTCCGCCTGTTGACCCGAGAATGGTCAATAATCACATCCACACGAGCTATTCGTTCTCGCCGTATTCGCCCGGCGCCGCGGTCTACGCCGCAAGGGCGGAAGGTCTCGCCACTTGTGGGATCGTGGATCACGACAGCATCGGCGGAGCAAGGGAGTTCATACAGGCGGGCGAGATCGTGGGCATCCCGACCACGATCGGGATCGAGACGCGGGTGTCGTTTGCAGAGACGCCGCTCAGCGATCGACGCACGAACAACCCCGACCAGGTCGGCAACAGCTACATGGTGTTGCACGCGGTGCCACACGACAAGATCGAAACCGTGCAGGCGTATTTTGCGCCGCTGCGCGAGAAGCGAAACGCGCGAAATCGCAAGATGGTCGAGCGGATCAACGCGCTTTACGCAGCAGACGGCGTGAACATCGACTTTGACCGCGATGTGCTGCCGCTCTCTCAATACAACTACGGCGGAAGCGTGACCGAGCGGCATCTCATGCTCGCGCTGGCGCGACAGCTGCTTCTCTCGCTCGGCAAGGCAAGCCTACCGGAAGGCGCGAGCGAGCTGGACACTATGCTTGCGGAGTATGACCTCGTCGGAACGCTGAAGAAAGACTGCATCCCGAAGGTGTTCATCCCCGCGACGGACGAATGCCCAAACTTAAGCGAGATCGTTCGCTTCGCAAACGAAGTCGGCGGTATCCTCGCGTATGCGTATCTGGGCGACGTGACGGCGAGCGTGACCGGCGACAAGAAGGCGCAGAAGTTTGAAGACGACTATCTCGACGAGCTGTTTGCGGTGATTGACAAAGTCGGAATCCGCGCGGTGACGTATATGCCGACGCGCAACACGCAGGAGCAGATCGAACGACTCAGAAAGCTTTGCGAACAATACGGCATGTTGCAGATCAGCGGCGAAGACATCAATTCGCCGCGACAGAAGTTTACGATCGAAAAGATGAAGGAAGAGCAGTTTTCGAATTTAATCGAAAACACGTGGAAGCTCATCAAGCACGAAAACGGAAGATAAATCAAGCACTTTTGGACTGAACAAAAGGAGAAACAAACATGAAAACAAGAGCGGTTCGCCTGTACGGCGCGCACGATCTAAGATTGGAAGAGTTTGAGCTAAGCCCCGTTGGCGAAGACGGCGTGCGTTGTAAAGTGATCTCGGATAGCCTCTGCATGAGCAGCTATAAGGCGTTGCAACAGGGCGCGGCACACAAGCGCGTACCGGACGACGTGGCGACAAACCCGACGATCATCGGACATGAATTCTGCGGAATCATCGACGAAGTCGGCAAGAACTGGGCGCACAAATTCAAAAAAGGCGATGGATTTGTGATTCAGCCTGCGCACTCCTACAAAGGCTCGCTCAACGCGCCGGGTTATTCGTACAAGGAGTGCGGCGGCGACGCGACGTATGTCAATATCCCGTGGGAAACGCTACATATGGACTGCCTCTTGCCGTACAACAGCGACGTATTCTTCTACGGCTCGCTCGCGGAACCCATGAGCTGCATTATCGCGACATTTCACGCGATGTACCACACCCGCGATGGCGAATACGTCCACGATATGGGCATTGTGGAAGGCGGCAAGATGGCGCTGCTCGCAGGCGTCGGCCCGATGGGACTGGGCGCGATCGACTACGCGCTGCACTGCGACCGCAAACCGAGCTTACTGGTCGTGACAGATATCGACGACGCACGCCTTGCCAGAGCCGAGAGCATCTACTCCGTCGAGCACGCAAAATCGTGCGGCATTGACCTGCACTATGTCAACACAGGCAAGCTCGAAAACCCGGTTGAGACGCTCCGTGCGATCTCCGGTGGCGACGGCTACAACGACGTAATCTGCTTTGCGCCGGTGAAACCCGTCGTGGAGCAGAGCGACGTAATCCTTGCGGTAGACGGTTGCCTGAACTTCTTTGCGGGCCCTGGAGACACCGCGTTTTCCGCGACGATGAACTTCTACAACGTGCACTACAACCGCACGCATGTGGCTGCTACCTCGCATGGTAACACGGGCGACATGCGCGAGGCGATCTCCATGATGAACGCGGGGAAACTCAACCCCGCGGCGATGATCACGCATATCGGCGGCCTCGATTGCGTGGCGGAGACGACGGCGAATCTGCCGAAGATTCCCGGCGGCAAGAAGCTGATCTACACCCAGATCGACCTGCCGCTGACCGCGATCTCCGACTTCGCCGAAAAAGGCAAGACGGAGCCGATGTTTGCCGAACTCGATCGCCTCGTGAAAGCCAACAACGGGCTTTGGAATGCCGAGGCGGAGAAGTATTTATTAAAGAAGACGCAAAAGAACTGACCATAATGAACGAGATCAATTCGTTTCTTTATACGGTACCCTAAAGATCGTAGCATCCCGGCTACGAAAATATTTTCAGCAGGAGAACCGCCCGTCCGGGTGGTTCTTGCTTTTCAAGCCGTCGCAAAATAGAAGAATACGGGAAAAGATGTGAGCTTCAAGAAAGATCAACTTGTAAACAGGAGATATAAGAATCAGTACCAGATACTGTTTCTCGAATTTGAACGCACTTTGAAATTTCTATTCCGTGCTTTTTATAGCTTTTTTCAACAAAAAGGCCACCACTTGAACATTAACGGCGGTCTTGATAGAATTGAACTACAAACCTGCACATGGAGAAGCAATGAAAGTAAGAACACGTTCTGCAAAAAAGAGCCTGATCAAGTATTTCCTGATCCTGCTTTTCATTACGCTGCTCTGCCTCGTGTCCTATGGGCTGTATTCGGTTTGGATGTATGAGCAACAGCTGATCTTCACCAACCAGGCTGCTTTGGATGTCTATTCCAACAGCCTGATCTATGAGTTGCAGGATTTGACCTCGTTCAATCAAAATATCTATTCCAGCGATATGGACTTTAGACTGCTTGCCAATAAGGCGGACACGCTGACCGACGATCAAAAGATCTTGCCGGAGTATAACCTGCGCAAGCTGATGAATAACCGCGTGCCGAACACCGGCGCAATCTTTTTGTTTAATCGATCCCGTTCGGAGTTTTTCTACTGCTTCGGGCAGAATTTTATGGGCGGCATATTCAACCCCCAGCTCATGCATTATATGAGTCAGATTTGCGAACAATGGCTGGACAGCAATCAGGCGGACATGATGCGCTGGACCGCGTTCTCCGATGAGGAAACGGTACTTTTGATGAACGCCTATCGGTTGCAGGATTTATATGTCTGCTCTATACTCGATCTTAATGCGTTTATCAGCGCGCATACGGAAGGCGTGGATGCAATTAAATATGCATTCTTTACGAAAGATCAGATTCTGACCAATGTAGACTACGCTAAGGATCAGGGAATCACGCTGGAGATGATTCAAAGCGCGGACGCCAACCTTGTGAAGAATTTTTATATCGGCAATATCATTCAGTCGGACTATTACCCAGCTTTCGGCATCGGACTATCGGGCATCATGTCACTGCAAGGGATCTGGAGCTATTCACGAATCACCGTCATCCTGCTTTTGATCATATCCATCATCGTCATAGGGTTGTTTCTTGTGATCTATGCGTTCATTTCGCGAATTCTGATCTATCCACTCGATCAGATTACCAACGCCTCGCGCCAACTCTCGGGAGCTACGGATGTCGTGAAGACGGATCAGGAGAACCTCCTGGAATTCTCTACCATCCGTGATGCGCTGGATCGTCTTGTCGAGCAAAAGGTGCAGTTGGAGCAGGACAACCGTAACAAAACGCAGGAGACGGAACATGCGCTCCTGCAATACTATCAGCTGCAAACGCGCTCGCATTTCTTTCTCAACTGCCTCAAGAGCCTGTACCACATGTCCGAACGTGGCGAAATCGAGAAGATTCGACTGATGATACTTGCGTTTTCCAACCACCTTCGGTATGTCTTTCACGATAATCTCCTGCTCGTCACTCTAAAATCCGAGCTGGACGAAGCACAGGACTATTATCAGATCATCCAGATGGATCGTGCGCATCCGCTTTTGCTGGATCTTGAGGTTGACCCTGCGTTGCTGGAATGCCGCGTGCCACCGCTGGTTGTGCAGACATTCCTCGAGAATTCCTATAAATACAATAGCGACAGCAAGAAGTTTTTGCGCTTTGGCGTGCAGATTGATCAGATCGAAATCGAAGAGCGGCCATATCTGCGCCTGCGCTTGAGCGACAATGGCGCGGGATACAGCAACGAGGTGCTCAAGAAGCTCTCCGAGCCGGACGAGCAGTTTGAGCAGTATCATATCGGCATCAGCAACCTAAAGCGCAGGATGGCGTTGATCTATCAAAACGATTACCAGATTGCGTTTTTCAACGCGCCCAACGGCGGCGCGTGTTCGCTGATCTATCTGCCGATGCAGACGGAGCAAAGGAGGGAAGAGGATGAACGTACTGATCGTTGACGACCAGGTTTCCGTGCTCAACAGCATACTATCCGGCGTCCACTTCCACGAACTGGGGATCGACGTCGTGCGCGCGGCAACCAGCAGCGAGCAGGCGCTGGAGATCTTTGCCGAGATCCCGATCGACATCATGCTCACGGATATCGAGATGCCCGGCGAAAACGGACTGGAACTCAACCGCCAGGTGCAGGCGAAGTATCCGGATACGCTGAGAATCCTACTCACCTCGCACGCGGAGTTTGCCTATGCGCAGGAGAGCATCAAGCTCGGCTGCTTTGACTATTTACTCCAGCCCGCGCCATACGAGGTTATTGAAGAATGCCTGCGCCGCGCGTTGCAGCACCTCTATCAGCAGAGAAAACGCGAAAGGCTCCAACAATACGGGCAACTACTGGAGACCAATGAAACCGAGTTGATGAACCATATGGTGACGCAGCTGTTTTCGCGTGTTCCGGAGGATGTGGATTCCTCGCTGGAGTTTCTCAATAAGATGGGCTACCCCATCCATAAGGAAAAGCGCGTACAGGTCATCTTCATCAATGTCGAATCTTTCCGCAATTCCAGCGAGCCGATCTTCTCGGAAAAAGCCACGCACAAAGCGATCTCAAACGCGCTCAAGCAGGCAAACATGATCTATCCCGTACTAAAGCTCAGCACGGTCAACCGGTTTCGCATGTTCGTGCTCGTGCTGTTTTCCGCGACGGAAGAGGAACTGATGATTTCCAGCGAGCAGTATCAGGCGTTTTATGAGATGCTCTGCGCGGAGATGCCGGGAGAGACGATCGCTTGCTATGCGGGCAACTGGGTCGCCTGCAAGGATATGCGCGACCAGATCAAATTGATTCATCAGTATATCGACGAAAATATCAACAACACGAGCGGCATCTACCTCATCTCCGGACAGGCGATCGCGGCGAGTACCGCGACCAACCTCGCCGAGAGTACCGAGCGCTGGAAGACGCTGATTGCCGCGGGACAAAAGCGAATCTTAGAGAGCGAGATCGACGCGTATTTAAGAAACATCATTGCCAACAGCAAGAATAAGTTTAAATCCCTCTGTGAACTGCACCAGCAACTCACGCACATATTTCTGGGTTACTTCTACAACAACAATGTGGATATCAGCGAGCTGTTTCAAGAAGACTATACCTATACCGACTACATGGACAGCTTCAAGGATGTCGAGTCGCTGCGAAAGGGCGTAGGCTTCATGCTCAACGCCATCGACAGCGCGCAGCGGCACAATATGCCAAAGAGCGACGTAGAGCGCGCCAAGAGCTATATCGCAAACAACATCGCAAACCCGATTACCGTCAAGGACGTGGCGGATCACGTCAACCTCAGCGCGGAGTATTTCACCAAGCTGTTCAAACGCGAGACGGGGCAGAACATCAAGGAATACATCGCGCTCTCCAAGGTTGCCGCGGCAAAAGAGATGCTGGAGCATTCCAACATCTCCGTGGGCATGATCGCGCTGGAACTGGGATATTCCTACTTTTCGCATTTCACGCAGGTGTTTAAGAAATATGAGAATATGACGCCGAGCGAATACCGCAGCAGATATTCGTCCCTTACGGAAAAACAATGAAACTACAAGATAACCGCAAACAAAAGACACGGCAGACGCTCTCTCGTCTGCCGTGTCTTTCTCAGGAAGGAGTTCGGTCGCTTCTGCTCTGTAGGAGGAATTATTCCGCTTGCCGGACGGCAAGGCATGATTCGATTAGGTAGTTACTTGCTTCGTTGAGGCGTAATTTTTTAGTCGTGATCGCGAGGCCGTCCTGTGACTGTGCGAAGACGACGATCGTCTCAAACCAGCCGTTGAGCCAGCGGATGCGCATCTCCAGACTGCCTCCCTCCGTAAGCCTCGCGGTGGCCGCATAAGCTCCCAGCGCGAGGAAAGGCGAGGCGATAAATCGCTCGGTCAGACTGCCGTCGAGATTTGCGCGGAGTTCTGCGCCGGAATCCAGCGTCATCGCAACCGCGTCACGAGAGATATTCAGCGAGAATGCGTGGATCGGCAGATTGCGCGCGGGATCGCGAAACGCGGCGAACAGGTCGCCAACGCCCGGAGGAGCAACAGCAAACCACGGATCGAATGTGCCGGGTTGCGTTGTGTACGTTCCGTTCCAGCTTTCGTCCGGCAAGCGCTCCCCGACTTCACCTGCGGGCAGCGCTTGCGCTTTCTCCAGCGCACGCAGGTCGGACAAATCCGCTTTCGCGGGCGGGAGCGGCCCGTCTTGAAGCTTGTGTAGCAGGTGCTCATACAGCACATCCAGCGTCTTTTGCGGGCCGAGTGGCGCAAACGCGCCTTCGTGCAGCGAGATGACGAGCTCTTTTTCCGGCCAGATGATGCCGTATTGCCCCTGCCCGCCGTCAAAGCGAAACACGCCTGGGATACTGCACGCCCAGAGCTGATAGCCATAGCCGCATCTACCGTCCTTTTGCTCCGGTGCGTAGGGATTTTCAATCTGAACCGATAACGCTTCTTTGACGAAGGGCTCGTCGAGCACTCGCTCGCCGTTCCAAGCGCCGCCGTTGCAGTAAAGTTGCGCGAGCCGAAGATTGTCCTCGGTCGTGGCAAACGTGCCCGGTTCGCCGTCGATGCCGTTTGGAAACTTGCACCAAACAAAGCGATCCGAATCGATGCCGATTTTATCAAACAAGCGAGGGGTAAGATACGCTTTCAGATTCTGACCTGTGCGCTTGAGAATGATCGCGCCGAGCATGCAGGAACCCGCGGAGTTGTAGGCAAAGCGGGTGCCCGGTTCGTAGGCCATTGGCGTTTTAAAATAGTTACCGATCCAGTCGCCCGTCATATCAGGATGGTGCGCCATACCGTTGGTCATGGTCAGCACATGGCGTATGGTGATTCTGCGTGTCCGCGCGTCGAGCGTGAGATTCCGCTGTGCGATCTCTTCCGCAAACACATCCGTCATGCACTCGTCCAGATGCAGTTTTCCCTCCTGCAGGGCGATGCCAATTGCGGTTGCGGTATAGCTCTTGCCGAAGGAGTGGTTGCTGTGTACCAGCTCCGCGCGGTAGGGTGACCACCAGCACTCGGAAAAGACCTTGCCATATCGGGCCATCATCAGACCGTTCATGGTGGTGAGGTCGTGGTTCAGCGCGCGGATGCAGCTTGCAACCTGTCGGCTGCCAATTCCGATCTCCTCCGGTGTGCAACGCGGTAAGTCCTTCATTCTTTCTCGAGCCTCCCGTTTCTGCGCGCAAAGAAGAAATACGTCATAGCGAACAGAATCAGCACGCCGCAGAGGATGAACACCGTCTGATATCCGGCGAGGCCGGTGACCTGACCGAGTATTGCGCCCGCGACCATCGGGCCGAATCCCTGACCAATGTCGCCGCCGAGGAAATAGGTGCTCGTGGCGACGCCGCTGCGCTCGCGACCGACATAGTTGATGCAGCCTGCCTGCAGCGAGGGTTGCGCCGCGCCTTGACCTACGGCGCGGAGAAGGGAGGTTAACAGAATCAGCCAGAGCGTGTTGCTACGGCTGAGCAAGAACATCGAAAGCGCGGTGATGATCATGCCGGGGAACACGGTATACTGAATGCCCTTGGCGTCCATGAGCTTGCCCGCGAACGGGCGAATGATGAAGAGAAACACGGCGTATACGGTAAAATACACGCTGATGCCGGCGACGCCCCGCACATCGGCATACATAACAAGGTATGCCGAGATGATACCGTTGACGAAGGAGAGGGTGGAGTAGGGTAGCGTAAACGGCAGCGCGCGCGGTTCGATGAGGTCGCGCAGCTTGATACTACGGTTTATTACGGGCTTTGGCTGATGCAAATCCTTCATAAAAAACAGCAGTGCGCAGGTCAGCGTGGGTAACGCTGCCGCAGCAATGAATGTCTGCTGCATGCCAAACGTGTTTGCGATAGCGAGTCCCGCCGCGGGCGCGCAGGCCGAGCCGATGAGTTGGCTGATGCCCATATAGCCGATGCCCTCGCCCATTTTCTCCTGCGGAATGAAGCGGATGATCAGAGAGACCTGCACCGTACTGCCGACGGCGAATCCCAATCCGCTGAGGATGCGAAAGATGAAAATCAGCGTTACATTTGTTGTAAAAGCGAAACCTAAGAGGCCGATCGCCAAAAGGATATTGCTCGCAACAAGCAGCCACACGTTGTTGAGACGATCCGCCATGAGACCGCAAAGCGGGCGACTGACGAGCGAGGTCAACGAAAACAGACCGACGATGACGCCAGCCAGCGCGATTGTGATGCCGATTCCCGTGAGGTATTTGGAGAGAATCGTCACCACCATAAAGAAGGAGAATGAGCTGAGTGTGCTGATGAGCAGCACCAGGATATACTGTCTGTTCCAGAGCTTAGCGGGGGTTGAGACTGGTTGATTATTTTCCACAGATGGTTCCTCTCAAAAGGCGAGGGCACGTGTGCCCTCGCCTTTCTCTTCATGGTTTGTTCGGGGTTATCGAGATGCGAGCCAGGTGTCGAGCTGCGCTTGCTTCTCCGCGATGACCGCGTCGATGCCTGCATCTTTCAGTGCCTTTTGGAAGACGGGGAGTACTTCATCGGCGTTGACTTCGCCGTTGATCAGCGGCAGATAGTACTGCGCGATCACGTTGCTGCAGGCCGTGATCTGGTCCGCAACCGGCGTGCTGTCAAAGTTGAAGCCCAGAGCCAGGGAAGCTTTGGCGGCCTTGTTGGAATCGGCCATCATCTGCCACATATTGTCGGGCTGATAGTACCAAACCGGGCAGCCGGAGGAGTTGGGCAGGTTGTAGGAAGCGCCGAGACCGGTCCAACCGCAGTTGGTCATGTCTTTGCCTTCGGGGAAACGGACATATCCTTTGTCGTCTACGATATAGTTTTCGCCTTCGATGCCGTTGCCGAGCAGGTTTGCCGCTTCCGCATTGGTGTAGAAGGTTCTCAGCACACGCATCGCCGCTTCTTTATTTTCGCAGAAGCTCGTGATGTGCCAGAGGTACGTGGTGGCGTTGCCGGTTGTGATGAGGCTGTCGCCCAGTTGGGCGCCGACCATGTTATCGCCGTATGTCTGCTGGAGGTTCGCTTCATAGATCCATTCGTCGAGGTTCCAGCAGTAGCCGGGGGTACCTTCCGTAATGCCGAACTGCACGCTCATCAGCGTCGGGTTCGTGTTGCTCATCGTGTCGGGATTGAAGATACCGTTATCAACCCAGACTTTCACATTGTCGAGCAGGTTCATAAAGTAGTCGGATTCATAGTAGTTCACGACCTGCGTGCTGTTGAGCGGATCGAGCAGAACGCCAAGGTAGTTGGTATCTCCGAGGTAGTCGATGTCTTTCGGAATCCAGTAGGTCTGGGTTGCGCCGGGTACAAAGTACTTATCCGGGCTTGCCTGTTTCATGGCGACCAGAGCCGTAGTGATGTCGTCAAGCGTCTTGACGCTCGACCAGTCGATGTTTGCGGCTTTGGACGAACCTTCTTTGACAACGTAGATCATCGGCGAGGCGTACGGGCCGTAGGATGGCAGACCGTAATACTGACCGTCGATCTGGCTGCATTCGAGCACGCCGGGGACATCGTTGAACAGGTCGAGGATGCCTTGCCCGTCGGAGGCGAGCAGGTCATTCAGCGGGGCCAGCTGGCCGTTTGCATAGAGCGTGCTCATCGGCATATACCAGAAGGACGAGAAGATATCGATGGAATCTTCACCTCCGGTGAGCATGAGGTTGAACTGCGTGTTCATGCTGGAGAAATCGACGGGCACGAGGTCAATCTCGGCCTGTGCTTCTTTGCGCATGATAACGTTTAACGCATCCTCGATCTTTTGCTCCGAATCGGTTGCAAAGATTCGGGTGTACGCTACGCGGATGACGGGCAGTGTGCCGTCCGTTGCGGCGGCGTCGGTCGTTGCTGCTGCATCCGTCTTGGCGGCGGGTTCGGTGGTTGCCGCGGGCGCGGCGCAGGCGCCGAGCATTCCGACGATCAGGAGCATCGCGAGAATGAACGATAGGGCCTTGCTCTTTTTCATGTGGTCTCTCTCCTTTTATGTTTTTGTTGTTGTGATGTTGCAGATTCTATGATGAGGCAGATCGCCTCTGACAAGAAAATCATAGCAAAGCAATCCGTCGTGCCGCCATCACATTTCTGACCCCTTTTATCATATTTCCGATCAGATCAGTGTAAAATTCGCACAATCATGAAAAGAAATCCGTCATGCGAGCCGGATTGTGTTGAAAAGCCGGAACGGGCCTATCTGCTTCTTTTATCATGAAGATAAAAAACGGTATTCAAGTAATCGCAATAAATCGTAGCAGTTCCTAATTATTGATACGCGTAGGAGCGCGAAAGCCGTTTTTTCGATCCGGTAAACACCAAAAGATCAAAAATCTGTCAGGAACCCTTCAGAAATCTAACAAATCTGGTCGGATATTTGATAGTTTGCAGTTTTTCTTTTTGATACGATCTTGTCAGGGTGCAAATCTGTGCACATTTCTGATCGATCCCATCGAGGTTTAACAGCGAGCTATCGCACTTCAACCCTTCACGGAGGACGTTACATGGAGAAAAAGACAAAGGTGTCTGCAAAGCGGGAGATGACCCCTTCTGAAAAGTCGTTCCGGCGGATGAGAAGAAAAAGGCGTTTCTTACAGTTTTTGCCGCTCTATATCATGCTGATCCCCGGCGCGGTCTATCTAATCATCAATAATTACCTGCCGATGGCGGGGTTGTTGATCGCGTTTAAAAAAATCAATTATTCCCTGGGTATCTTCAAGAGTCCCTGGGTAGGGCTGAGCAACTTTAAATATCTCTTTAGCAACAGCGACGCGTTGATTGCGCTGAGAAATACGATTCTTTACAACCTCGGGTTTATTCTATTTGGAAATCTTCTTGCAATCGTCGTGGCGATTGCGCTCGACAGCGCGAAGAACAAGTATTTCAAGCAGGTCAGCCAGGTCGTCTACCTGATTCCATTTTTGCTTTCAACCGTCATCGTAAGCTACATCGCGTTTGCGTTTTTAAGCCCGACAAACGGCTTTATGAACAACACAATTCTTCCGATGTTTGGCATTGATGATCCGATCAAGTGGTATAACGAGGCGAAATACTGGCCGGTCATTTTGAACATCGTATTTCTCTGGATGTCGTTTGGCTACAGTTCCATTCTCTATTATTCCGCCGTGATCAGCATCGACAAAACGTATTACGAGGCGGCGGTGGTGGATGGCGCCAGCACATGGAAGCAGATCGTGCATATTACGCTGCCCGGCATCAAGCCCACGATCATCACGCTCGTGTTGCTTGCCATCGGACGCATCTGTTATTCCGACTTCGGACTGTTCTATTTGATTCCGCAGCACAGCGGACTACTCTATTCTACCACGCAGACGATCGATACGTTCGTGTATCGCGCGTTGCTGGAACTCAACGACGTCGGCCGCTCTTCCGCGGCGGGATTCCTGCAATCCGTATTCGGCTTTATCCTCGTGTTTGGAGCAAACCTGCTCGTCAACAAGCTGGATAAAGAGAGCGCGTTGTTCTAAGTGGCGCGTACCGAATCGTAACAGAAAAGGATTCAGTCTCAAGGGCATAATAGCCCGGCGGACGGAGGAATAAAACCATGATCAATAACAGCAAAGTGTTCAACTTTTTCGTCAATCTGCTGCTGGCGGCGCTGATCGCCGCGTGCGTTATTCCGTTCTGGCTTCTGTTTGTCAGCTCGGTGACGTCCGAAAGCTACTTGATTCAGCACGGCTACTCGCTGCTGCCGAAGGAGTTTAGCTTCGACGCCTATAAGTATCTCTGGGAGGCGAAGGATTCCATCGGCAGAGCCTATCTGATGAGCGTGGTCATCGCTGGCATTGGCGTGCTTGCAAACATCGTGCTCACCGTGCTCTTTGCCTACCCGCTTTCGCACAAAGACCTGCCCGGACGCGGCGTGATTTCGTTTTTCCTGTTTTTCACGATGCTCTTCAACGGCGGCCTTGTGCCGACCTATATGGTCTACACGAACCTCATCAACGTCAAGGATACGCTCGCCGGCATGATCGTGCCGTATCTGCTGATGAATGCGTTTTTCGTCATTATCATGCGAACCTACTTTACCTCCAGCATTCCCGGCGAAGTTTTGGAGGCCGCGCGAATCGACGGGGCAAACGAGGTGCAGACGCTGATTAAGATTGTGCTTCCGATGAGCAAGCCCATCATCGCAACCATCGCGCTGATGACGTTGATCTCCTACTGGAACAACTGGACAAACGGTATTTATTTTCTGACCACCAGAACGGACCTTTACGGCATTCAAAACTATCTCAACGACGTGATGAACAAGGCAGCCTTTCTCCAGTCCCACATGAACGGCATGATCAACGCAAAGGCTGTACCGAACATCAGCGTGCGTATGGCAATCGCCGTCATCGCGGTGCTG
This sequence comes from Christensenellaceae bacterium, assembly GCA_963665375.2. Classification (GTDB taxonomy): domain Bacteria; phylum Bacillota; class Clostridia; order Christensenellales; family CAG-138; genus UBA7703. The sequence goes on along the minus strand of CAXXUL010000003.1, from coordinate 777,602 downwards.
CCGCTGATGATCGCGTATCCATTCTTCCAGAAGTATTTCGTCAAGGGTATCACACTCGGTTCCGTAAAGGGCTGATATCCGCGTTCGCACGGGCGCGATTTTGCGCATCGTGAAAAATAAACCGCTAGGCAGGCGCTTCCGCTCACTTTTGATTTGCGAGTTTGCCGTACCGTGCTTGTGAAAAACAAGCGGCTTTCGCGCAATCCGGGATCGAGCGGCGCGAACAAAAGACTTTGTCCGGCGTTTATTTTTCCAAAAAAATGAAAACGTTTACAGTTTTATAAGGACGGTCCCGTTCTTTCCGGCAGATCCTTCGATCAATCCAACAAACGGAGTGAAGAAATGAAAAAAGTTGAAAACAAGATCATGCTGATCACCTATGCCAACACGATGGGCGAAAACCTACAGGCGTTGGATCGCGTGCTGAAACAGCACTTTTCCGGTGTGTTCGGCGGCATTCACGTGCTTCCGTTTTTTCCGTCGTCGGGCGACCGCGGCTTTGCGGTCATCCATTATGACAGCGTCGATCCCGCGTTTGGCACTTGGGATGATATCGACCGCTTAGGCGAGCAATACTACCTGATGGCGGATTTCATGCTTAACCACGTCTCCATCCGCTGCGCCGAGTTTCAGGACTATATGAAGAACGGCGACGATTCGCCGTATCGGGATATGTTCATCGATTGGAACAAGTTCTGGCCCAACGGAGAGCCGACCGAGGCGGAGCTGGACGTCATGTACCGTCGCAAGGAGAAAGGCCCGTTTTTCTCGTTTACGCGCGCGGACGGAAAACAGGTCAATCTCTGGAACACGTTTTTTCAGGAACAGGTGGATATCGATCCGTTCAGCGAAGCCACGCAGGACTACTATCGCCGCAATCTCGGCTTGATTGCAAAGCACGTGCCGCTGATTCGCTTTGACGCGTTTGCTTATGCTTCCAAAAAGCCGGGCACCTCGTGTTTCTTTGTGGAGCCGGAGATTTGGGACGTGCTGGAGACCGGCATGAAGCCCCTGCACGAGAGCGGCACCGAGATGCTGCCCGAGATTCACGAAAACTACACCATCCAGCTCAAGATGGCGGAAAAAGGCTATTGGGTTTACGACTTTGCGCTGCCGATGCTTTTGCTGCACGGCCTCATGAGCGGCAGAACAGACCGCTTGATCCACTGGCTGAACATCTGCCCGCGCAAGCAATTTACAACGCTGGATACCCACGACGGCATCGGCGTGGTGGACGTCGCGGGACTGCTCACGGACGAGGAGATCGATTTTGTCCGCGCGAAGGTGGACGAGATCACCCTGCCCGCACAGCCGTATATGAAGTTCCCGAGCATGATCAAAACTTCCGGCAAGCAGGCGCAGCGGTATCAGCTGATGTGCAGCTACTATTCTGCGCTCGGCGCGGACGACAAAGCCTACCTGCTGGCGCGCGCGGTGCAGTTCTTTACGCCCGGCATCCCGCAGGTCTACTATGTCGGCCTTCTCGCGGGAGAGAACGACATTGAATCTCTCAAGCGCGGCGAAGAACCGCGGAGCATCAACCGCCACAGCTACACAGAAGAGGAGATTGCAGAAACGGTGCAACAGCCGATGTTGCAGGAGCTCTACCGCATCATGCGCTTCCGAAACGAGCATCCCGCGTTCAACGGTGTGGTGGAGATCGGCGAGAGTCACGCGGATGGCAAGCTTACGATCATCTGGCGAAACGGCGCGCAAGAGGCGCGGCTCCACGCGGACTTTGCGACAAAAGTGTTTATGATCACAACCTCAGACGAAGCCGGAGAACACACGTTCTTCGCGCAGGAGGCGTAATATGGGCAATCTGAAACTGCCGAAACTCTTTCAAAGTGGAATGGTGCTGCAAAGAAGAACGCCTGTCTGCGTTTGGGGCACTGCGCCGGAAGGGAGCCTTGTTGTGGTTTCCCTGGCGGGATATACCGCCTATGCCGTGGCGGTCGACGGCTCGTTTCGCACCTATCTTCCGCCGATGGAGGCGGGCAGCGGCTATACGCTGAGCGTCACCGCACACAGAAGGACGATTACGCTGGAAGACGTCGCGGTGGGTGAAGTCTGGCTTGCGGGCGGGCAGTCCAACATGGAATTCCTGCTGCGGGATGACGCGGAAGCGGAGGAGGAGCAGGCAGTTGATTTGCAGGACGTGCGTTGCTACGAGGTGCCGAAGATCGCCTACGCGGGTCAGCAGAACGATCGCGACTATTCCAAGGTTGGCGTTTGGCGAAAGGCACAGGGCGCGGAGGCGAAGTACTTCACCGCGGTGGGTTACTATTTCGCAAAAATGCTGCGAGCGGAGCTGGATGTTCCCGTGGGCATCATCAACTGCACATGGGGCGGCACCTCCGCAAGCGCGTATGTTTCGCCGGACTATCTGATCGGCGAATTACAGCCGTATCTCGACCGCGCGACGGAGGCACAGGCGAAGGTCGATCCTGCGACTGAGCTGGACCGCTACCGCAAGCTCCAATATTCGATGGACAATATGCCGTTTGATAACAGCATGTCAAACCTTGCGCCCATCAAGCCCGACCCTGCGATCATGGCGTCGATGGCGGAGATGGGGGAGCTGTTCCTCTCGCACTACTCGCCGTTTCGCCCGTGCGGACTGTATGAAACCATGCTCCAACCGACCGCGCCGTACACGATCAGCGGCGTGATCTGGTATCAGGGCGAATCGGACGCGGCCTACGCGGACACCTATGAACTGCTGATGCAGCAGATGATCTCCTGCTGGCGTAACCTCTGGAAAGCGGAGCTGCCATTCCTGACCGTGCAGCTCGCGTCGTTTGAAGAGATGATGGAGCCGCTGGACTTTGTTCCGATTCGCGCGGCGCAGGAGCGGCTCACGAAGTCATGCGAGAAAGTCTGGCTCGCGTGCGCAATGGACGCAGGCATGCGCTATGACATCCATCCCAAGCATAAGAGGCCCGTCGGAGAGCGGCTTGCGCTACTAGCGCTTTCGAAAGTCTACGGGAAAGCGATTTTAGCCGATTCACCCTCGCCGGAAGGCGCAAAACGTGAAGGAGACTCGATCGTGCTTCGTTTCGCGTATACAGGCGATGGACTCATCCTGCGCGGGGAAGCACCGGAGACGCTGGAGGTTGCCGCCGACGGAACCGCACTTTCGAAATTTACCGCAAGCGTTTGCGAAAACGAACTGCGCATCGTCGCGCCGGAGATCGCCAACGCGAAGTCGGTCACAGTCGCGTTTTGCCAGCATCCGTTCTGCACCGACAACATCTACAACAGCGCGGGGCTGCCCATGCTGCCGTTTGTCTACACGCTGGAAGCATAACTTCGGGAGAAAGAGGAGAACAACATGTCGATTTTTCAATACTCGTTTGAGAGCGAATGCCTCAACAACAACACGCAGATCACCGTAATCCTGCCGGACAAACCGCGCAATATCACGCCCGCCGAATTCTACGGAAGCGGGCGCAAGTATAAGGTGCTGTGGCTCCTGCACGGAACTTTCGGCGACCACACCGACTGGGTGCGAAAGACCAACATCGAGATGTATGCGACGGAGAAAAACCTCGTCGTGGTCATGCCGAGCGCCCTCAACTCCAACTACTCCAACTGGAACGACTACATGCTGGGCTACCGCATGTTTGATTTTCTCACCGAAGAACTCATGCCGCTCGTCTACGGCTGGTTCCCCGTTTCCGACAAGCGGGAGGACAACTTCATCGCGGGTCTGAGCATGGGGGGACGGGGTACGATCAAGTTCGCGGTCAATCATCCCGAAAAGTTCGCCGCGGCTGCCGTGCTGTCCGCAACTCCCATGGACATGAGCGGCATGGGGCCGGAGAACGACTGTCCAATGCTAAACACCAACAATCCGCGCATGCAGGCCACGCTGAAAAACGCGGGCGGGCTCGAGGTATTCCTCAATTCCAACGAAAATGTCTGGGCGATCATCGACCGCCTCGCACCCACCGGAACGTTGCCGCGGCTGATGTTTGCCTGCGGACAGGAAGACACCATGCTGTATGAGTTTTACAAGAAATTTCAGGCGCATGCAGGCGAAATCGGGCTGCAAGCGCACTGGTTTGAGCTACCCAATTACCGGCACGAGTGGCGTTTCTGGGATCTCACGATTCAGGAGGCGCTGAAGTTCTTCGGCCTGACCGAAGAGGGCGGCAATCCGTATTGATCCCGGCAAAGACCGGTTTCTGATCATCATTTGGAGGTTTGATCCATGGCTTTTTTTGAATTCAACGCGCTCTCCGTGATCCTCTGCGGTTCGTTTGCTGCGCGCGTGTTCATCCCCGAGATGGACAAGCTGCAGCTTGACGACAGCGCGCACACGCACAAATACCCCGTTCTCGTGCTGCTGCACGATGAAGGCGGGGCGAGTATGGACATCCAGCGGACGCCCGCCGAGCGGCTCGCCGCCGAACACGGCATCTTCATCGTAGCGCCCGATGTGCAGCACACCCTGGGTACGGATATGGACTACGGCCCGAACTATGAGACCTTCGTCAGCACGGAGCTATTAAACATCTGCCGCAGAATATTCCCGATCACGGAAGACCCCGCAAAGACGTGGATCGGCGGCATCGGCACGGGCGGCTACGGCGCGGTCAAGACCACGCTGGATCATCCCGACGTGTTTACGAAAGCATTTGCCATCGACGGCACGCTGGATATGAACGCGATCATCGAAAAAGCGAAATCCGGCGATGATACGGGCATCGGCCTGCAACAAGCGCAGCTTGAGGCGATATTCGGTGATCTCAATAAGTTCCCCGGCAGTGCAAACGATATCTACGCGCTCGCGGAAAAGCCCGCGCAGGGCAGATTCCTGTTTGTGTGCGAGGAAGGCTACGCGCGCAAAGACGAGAGCGTAGCGCTCGCGCATAAGCTCGGCTCCGCGGCAAACATCGTCACCCTGCCCGCCGGAGCGGACTGTTTCAGCCAGCAAAAGAGCCTGCCCGAGGCTGTCCGCTGGGCTTGCCAATAACCGGGGAGGACAACACATATGGCAAACATCAGACTGTATTATTTTTCCGAAGCACTCAAGATGAAGGTCGGCGTGAACGTCATCATCCCCGAAAACACGTGGGGGCATTCGCTGGCGGATCGTCCCGCGGGCTATCGCTATCCCGTGCTGTGGCTGCAATCCGGCGGCGGGTTTGACTATACCGACTGGCAACGCTATACCGCAATCGAGCTCTACGCCGCGGAGGCGGGCATCGCGGTCGTGTGCAGCGGCACCTATTGCTCCGGCTATATGGACACCAAGCACGGCGACTTCAAGTATTTTACCCAGCTTTCCATCGAGACGCCGCGTGTGGTGCGCCATCTCTTCCCGTTGAACGAGGACCCGAAGCACAACTACATCGCGGGTTTCTCGATGGGCGGCTATGGCTCGCTGAAATGGATGCTGCGCGATCCGGAGCAGTTTGCGGCGTTCGGTACGTTTTCCGGCAACAAGAACGCGATCGATTTTGTTCCGGAGGTCGAGGACAACACGGAGAGCTTCTTTATGTTCGCAAGCGCGTTCGGCAAAAAGTCCAATGTGGAGAACACGCCCGACGACATCAGCTACATGATCAAACAACAGAAAGCCGCGGGCAAACGCTTCCCCAAAGGGTATATGGCGACGGGCGTGGAGGACACGCATTACGAAGGCAATGTGGAATACATGGACAAGTACGCGGCGCTGGGCCTGGAGTTTGAGCGCACCATCGACCACGGACACCACAACTGGGAATACTGCGACCGGCATGTGAAGAAATTCATCGACTGGCTTTCGATTGAAGACGCTTTTAAAAGATTAAGTGAGTAGTGCGTTAATCCAAAGCTGTAATCGAAGATACCTATAAACGTCTCAGTGAATAATTTTTAATTTGAGTGAGGAACGATATGGAAACGAGAAAAATTCTGCTGCAACCCGGCACGCCGGACGACGACAACCGCGACTATCTGCCGGAGCGCATCAAGGGCAGCGACATCGTCGTCAACGAAAACGGCAACAACTCCCAGCCCTATCCCGAACGTCTGAAAGAGTATCACGAGGCGCTTGTTGGCGACGGCATCACCGACACGTGGTATGAATACGTGCCTTCGGGCTACAATCCCGCGCAAAAAGTACCGCTCGTGGTCTCTATGCACGGCGGACTCATGACTGGCTGGGGTCAGGCGATCTACACCTCGTGGACGATGATGGCGGAGGAGCACAACTTCATCGTCGCGTTTCCGGATGCGTCACACATGCGCGTTTGGAGCGTGGAATGGGGTCGCTGGCGCTTTGACGACGGCAAGACGGGCCGCGAGGAAGCGCCCGGCGAGCTGCCGGAAACGCCGGAGAACATCGAGGACAATCACGATGTGCAGATGGCGCGTACGCTCATCGAAAAGATGAAGCAGAAATACAGCATCGATCCCGAGCGCATCTTCATGCAGGGCATGTCGATGGGAGACCTCATGACCTCCTTGTTTGCTAGGCACTACGGCGATGTGCTCGCGGGCGCGGCTGGTTCGGGGTGCGCAACGTTCCTCTCCAAGCTGTTTACGCCGGAAGGCGCGGTGATCAATCAAGCGGGACATCTGGACGTTTGGCAGTCCCGACCGGAGCTCAACGACATCCCACCGGACAAGGAAGAGGGACTGACGGTCAACCGCTACAACCGCTATTACTGGATGCACATCAATGCATGCGAACCCGTTCCGCAGATCAGCATCGTCGGCGAGGACAACCTCGCGTTCTATCACGGCAAGAAAGCGGACGTGACGTATCTCGATATTAAGAACCGCGATCACGGGCAGGCGCTGGACGACGCCGCGCTGATCTGGAACTATCACTTCTCCGGCGTGCGCAGAAAAGCGGACGGAGCCATCGTGCATACGAGCTCCAACCTCCCGCGCACGGGCGACACGTTTGCGTTTTCCGCAGCGGATGGTTGCAGCTACGGCTGGATGAACAACCGCGTGGTACCGATGAAGACAAAAGCCATGCTCTGGCAAAAGCTGAAGTACCACGGCCTCAACGGCGGGCAGGCCGTTCGCGGCGAATATCTCTGCGTGCCGTTGTCGTTTCTGTGTGAGGCAGTCGGGGCAAACTATCAGCCAAGCGCGGATACGCTCACCGCAGTTGTGATTCTGCCGGATGGAAGACGGCTCCAGTTCGCGCGCGGCAGCATCGGCTGCGTAATCGACAACACCATGCGCAGCATGTATTGCGAGGCGCTGCATCGTGACGGCGAGCTGCTGGTTTCCATCGAGTGGTTCAGCCGGTATCTGCTGAATTTGCAGGTTTCCGTCTGCGACGGCGTAGCCTATGCAACGGATCACTTCAACACGCTCTCGACGAACATGGCGGACTTGATCCGCGATTTGCTCAAGAGCGGTGGAACGCTGCCGGACTACGCGAAGATTCCCGCGGTCAAAGACTAATCCATCAAGAGCACAAAAAGAATTTTGAAATATTTGGAGGGAACTATGGAGTACAAGGTACATCTTCGCGCCGGCACGCCGGACGACGACAACAGAACCTACCTGCCCGAGGCGATCAAGGGCAGCGACATGGTGGTCAACGAAAACGGAAACAATTCCCAGCCCTATCCGGAGCGGCTCAAGGAATGCCGCGGCATCCTCGCCGACGGGCTGGAGGATGTCTGGTATGAATACGTCCCCGCGAGTTATGACCCCGCGAAAAAGACGCCGCTGGTGATCGGCAACCACGGCGGGCTCATGACCGGTTGGGGTCACGCGATCTATACGAGCTGGACGCTGGTCGCCGACCGCGAAGGCTTTATCTGCGTGTTCCCCAACGCGCATTCGCTCAGAATGTGGATCGTTGAGGGCGTGTTTGACGACTTTGACCCCAAGGCTGCGCCGGATCTGCCGATCCAGACCGTGCCAAAGGACATCAAGGACAACCACGACATGAAGTTCCTGCTGGCGCTCATCGAGAAGATGAAAGGGCAGTACAACATTGACGAAGGCCGCGTTTTCATGCAGGGCATGTCCATGGGTAACCTCATGACGGATCAGTTTGCGCGCTACTACGGCAACCTGCTCGCGGGTGCCGCGGGCAGCGGCGGCCCTTCCCGTCCCAATCTGTTGTTTGACGAGGCGGGTAACCTCAAGAACAAGGGCGGCCATCTCGCGGTCTGGCATTCCCGTCCGGAACTCAACGGCACACCTCCGGGCAAGAACTACAGCGAGTTCGTTACCAACAAGTACAATCGCTTCTACTGGATGAAGCTCAACGAATGCGACCCCGTGCCGGAGATCAGCATCGTGGGCGAGGATAACTTCGCGTTTTACCGCGGCAAAAAGGCGGATCTTGTCTACCTTGACATCAAAAACCGCGACCACGGCCAGACGTTGGATGAAGCATTCCTCTATTGGGACTATTTCTTCTCCGGCACGCGGCGTGAAGCGGACGGCAGCATCACGCAGACCGAAACCATCCTCCCGCGCAAAGGCGATGCATTCGCGCTCGCGGTGAGTCCTGATCTCGACAAGGCGTGGTTTGGCAACAGCGTTTGTCCGATGAGCACGAAAGCCGTGCGCTGGCAGAAACTCAAGTACCACGGCCTCAACGGCGGCGAAAAAGTACGCGGCGAATACACCTGCGTGCCGCTGTCGTTCCTGTGCGAGGTGTTCGGGGCAGCATACGAGCCGAGCGCGGACACGCTCACGGCGGTGGTCAAGCTCAAGGACGGAAGAACGCTCCAGTTTGCGCGCGGCAGCATCGGCTGCGTGATCGACGGCGATGTACGCAGCATGTATTGTGAAGCGCTGCACAGAGACGGCGAGCTGCTCGTCGGCGTGGAATGGTTCTGCCGCTATATCATGAATCTGCAGGTTTCGGTCTGCAACGATGTGGTGTATGTCACCGACCACTTTGCCGAACTTTCGATGTTCATGGCGGACCTGATCAAGGATTTGCTCAAAGGCCGCGCCATGCCGAAGGATTTTTCGGTGATCGAAGAATAGTTTCGATCAAGCAAGACGAAAAAGGCACAGAGCGTCAAACACGGAGGCGGAAGTGTGATCACCATCAAGGATGTCGCAAAGCACGCGGGCGTTTCGACCGCCACGGTATCGCGCTATATGAACCAGCGCGATATCCTCAGCGAGCGGACACAGCGTACGGTGCGGCAGGCAATCGATACGCTCGGCTATCAGCCGGACCCCACGGCGCGCGCGCTGCAAAGTAAAAAGAGCAGCATGATCGGCCTCGTAGTGCCCGTGGTGGATTACGCGTTTTTTAGCAGACTCACGGACGCGGTGGAGCAGGCTTGCAGCAGATACGGCTACAAGCTCCTGCTCTGCCAGTCCGCGCACGATGCCGCAAAAGAGCTGGAGATGGTGGCGCTCCTCAAGGCGAACAAGGTGGACGGAATCCTCTTGTGCAGCAGACTTGGCGACGCTTCGCTCTATACGGACAGCGAGTTTCCGATCATCAGCATAGACCGTGAGATACCTGGCGTACCCTCCGTCACCGCAGATAACTTCAGCGGCGGTGTGCTGGCGGCGGAGGCACTTTTCCGCGCGGGTTGCCGTCATCCGCTGATTTTGACCACCGAGGTGCCGGAATACATGGCGATGTTCCAGCGCCAGCGCGGGTTTCTGGACGCTTGCTCGCGGCTAAACATGTCCGCGCAGCTGATCGTGCTGCGCGACGCGGGCTTTGGCGAGGCGGAGACGGAGCGGATCAAATCGGTTTTAACGGGCGAACACCCGATCGACGGTGTATTCGCGCTGGGAGATATGATCGCGGCGGGATACCTGCACATGGTCTTGCAGGACACGGTGTTGAGCCGTCTGCGCCTGCCGCTGGTCGGATTCGACGGACTCGACGTCTCGCGGCTGTTCGCGTTTTCCACCGTTGCGCAGCCGATTCGCGAGATGGGTGCGCGCGCGGTGGAGCTGCTCATCCGCCGCATCAACGGCGAACGAGTACCGGAGCAACTCGTGCTTCCGGTCGAGTATATCGAGCGCAGGAGCACGCAACCCCGCAAACCGGAACAGAGAGGATGCAACGAATGAACAAGATTACCCTGCTTGCGGGCGAGCCGAACGACGAAAACCGCGACTATCTGCCGGAGGCGATCAAGCATAGTCGCATGGTCGTCAATGAAAACGGCAACAACTCGCAGGTTTACCCGAAGAATCTGAAGGAATTTCACGAGAGCATCACGGATGACGGACTCGCTGACACCTGGTTTGAGTACGTGCCGGAGACCTACGATCCATCCAAGAAAACGCCGCTCGTGTTCTCCATGCACGGCGGGCTCATGACCGGCTGGGGACAGTGCATCTACACCTCTTGGTCGCATGTGGCGGATCGCGAGGGGTTCATCTGCGTGTTCCCCAACGCGCACGACAAGCGCATGTGGATGATCGAGTGCGACCCGAACACCATCGACGAGCTCTCGCAACCGATGCCGGAGGGAATCCCCTCGCTCAATAAACCAACGGGCACGGTCGAAGAGTATCACGATGTGAAGCTTGTGCTCGCGCTGCTCAACCGCATGAAACATCGCTACAACATCGACGAAGGGCGCGTGTTCATGCAGGGCATGTCGATGGGAGACTGCATGACAAGCCAGGTGGCGCGCTTCTGCGGCGCGCACTTTGCCGCGACCGCAGGCTCCGGCTGTCCGACAAATCCGCTTCTCATGTTCGCTCCCGACGGAAGCGTGATCAATAAGAGCGGAGCGATGGATATCTGGCAGTCCCGACTGGAGCACGACAGAACACCGTTCCATTACGGACTCGACGACCGTACGGTGGTGCGGAAAAATCTCGAGTATTGGAAGATCATCAACGACGCAAACGTGCTGCCAAAGATCAGTATCCGCGGCGAGAAGAATTTAGCGTTCTATCGCGGAAGCAAAGCCAACGTGGTGCTGATGGATGTGAAAAACCGCGACCACGGGCAGACGTTTGACGACGCGGAGATGGTTTGGGACTATCTCTTCTCCGGCGTGCGCAAGGAACCCGACGGAACGCTCACGCACACACCGACAATCTGCGAACAGTCGGAAGACACGTTTGCGATCGCCGTATGCGAAGGCGCGGACAAAGCTTGGGTGAACGGCGCGATCGTGCCTATGAAGGCTCCCGTGCTGCGCTGGGAGAAGCTGAAATACCACGGACTCAACGGCGACCAGATCGTTCGCGGGGATTATCTTTGTGTGCCGATAGCGTTTCTTGCCGAGGCGTTTGGCGCAACAATGTTAGAAGAAGGCGGCAGACGCGTAAGCCTCACCATGCCTGATGGAAAAATCTTCCAATTTGCCGAAGGCTGTATCGGCTGCACGGTGGACAACCGCATCGAAGCAATGCTCTGCGAGGCGATCTACCGCAACGATACTCTCTACATTTCACTGGAGTGGTTCTGCCGCTTCGCGCTGAACTGGCAGGTGTCGGAATATGACGGCGCGCTGTATGCAACCGACCACTATTCCGTGCTCTCACGCTACTTGTCGTGGCTGCTGCAAGATCTGCTGCGCGGCGACAACGATTAAGAAACATAAGACATTTTTACGATACAGGAGGAGAAGAAGATGAGCGCAAACTTAAAGACAAAAATCGACACCTTCATTGGCGATTTCGGACAGATGGTGGAGACCATCCGTGTCGCTGGACTTTCCGGTGAGATCGCTGCGGAGGACGTTGTCCTGAAAGAATGCTATACCGACTGCTGCGCCACGATCGCAAGCAAGGGCGTGCGTTCGGTCAATCAGGTTGGCGGCGAGACCGTCATTATCGTTGACCCGTTTTTATACAGAATCGATTTCTCGATTGAGATCAAGGGACAGACGATCCTCAAAGCCGACATTGCGGACATCACCGTACGCGACGAGGAACTCTTCGCCAAGCGTATCGATGGCGATGTGGTCTATCGACTCTACGAGCCGAAAGCCTCTGCGCCGCGCCCGCTGATCCTGTTTCTGCACGGCGGCGGAGAATGCGGAACGGACAACCTGCTTCAACTGACTGGCACCATCGGAGCCATCAGCCTCGCGAAACGCTTCCCCGATATGTTTGTGCTCGCGCCCCAGGCGCCGGACTACGGAACCACGATGCAGGAGTTTTTCGCCAAGATGATCGCAACGGGCGATCCCTTCCGCGTGAACATCGGCTCTCCCACCAACATCAGCCTGGGCGACCGCGGTTGGAACCGGGACTATGTCGGTCGCGTTTGCGACCTGATCCGAAAGATGATCACCGACGGCCGCGTGGATGCGAGCCGCGTCTATGTCATCGGCATGAGCATGGGTGGCGCGGGCGTGATCACGACGGTTTCCGTAGCTCCCGACCTGTTTGCCGCCGCGGTGCCGATCTGCCCGAGCATGAACGGGGACAGTTATCCGCTCTTGGAGAACTGGCCGGACGTGCCCGCCTATATTGCGACGGCGTACATCGACCATCAGGCGGGCAGGCATGCATATATCCTTCGCGCGCTGACGAAGCTCTGGGAGCAGGGGAGAAAAGACCTGAAGTACACGCTATTTACGCCGGAAGAGTTGGAAGCATATGGGATTTTTGCGTCGCAAAACCTGACGGAGCGGGAGATTCGCGCGGCGAACCACAACAGTTGGGTGCTTGTGTTGCACAATGAATATGGTATTCTGGATTGGATGATTTCGCACCGCAGATAGTGCGACAGGAGGAACATATGGATTTTACGAAGCTGACACAATACCTCGACTCTCTGGAGAGCCGTTATGAAGTACACGGGCTGGACTGTAAGATCATGCGCGGGCACGAGGAGCTCTACCGCCATATGGCGGGGCACAGCGACTACGCGCGGACGAAGCCCGTCTCCCAAAACGATCTGTATGATCTATATTCCTGCACGAAGGTGATCACGATGGCTGCGGTGATGCAGCTCGTGGAAACCGGAAAACTCGGCCTTGACGATAAGCTCTCGCAGTATCTGCCGGAGTTTGAAACCATGTATGTGGCGACGGATTTCAAGATTGGCGACTGGCCGTTTGAATGGCCGACGCTGAAGTCCCCGCTTGCGCGCGCGCAAAACCCGATCCTCATCCATCAACTGATGTCGATGACGGCGGGGCTTTCCTACGACGTGTTTTCCGAGCCGATTCAGCAACTGAGGAAGGAAACCTGTGATCGCGCGACCACGCGGGAAGTCGTCCGCGCAATTGCGAAAATGCCGCTGATCGCCGAACCCGGCACGCGCTATTCCTACGCGCTGGGACACGATGTGCTGGCGGCGGTGATCGAGGTCGTCAGCGGCATGCGCTTCGGCGAATATATGCACAAGCACTTGTTTGCGCCGCTGGGCTTGACGGAGATGTATTATCAGGTGCCGGAGGAGCAGAAACACAGGCTTTCCGCACAGTACCGCAAGGACTTTGAGTCGGGAGAAATGCTCGAAAGCCCGGAGATGATCTTCCGCCTTTCCGCGGAAAGCGAGAGCGGCGGCGCGGGTTTAACCTGCACGGTGGACTCCTACAGCGTGGTGCTCGACGCACTCGCCAACGGTGGCGTTGGCGCAAACGGCGCGCGGATTTTGCAGCCGGAATCGATCGACCTGCTGCGCGAAAATCGTCTCAACGGACAGCAGATGGAGGACTTCTCCCGCGCGGGTAAGGTGGGCTACGGTTACGGCCTCGGTGTGCGCACGCTCGTGGACGGCAGTTGCAGCAAGAGCCCCGTGGGCGAGTTCGGCTGGGACGGTGCTGCCGGCGCATACGCCGTTGCGGACCCGAAGAATGGTGTGAACATCTTTTACGCGCACCAGATTCTCGGCATGATCACTGCCTACAGCGAAATTCACCCGACCATCCGCGACCTCGCCTATGAGGCGATGGAGCTTTAAAAGAAATGGAGTAAACACATGAAACTCGAATTTTTGACGTATCCCGAGTTGGGCAGGAGCATGTATGTGCTCTATCCCGCGGGGGATCGCTTAAGTTGCTATGAAAACACGTTGATCACGATCCTGCGCGAGGACGACAGCGACTCTCTGCCGAAATCCCTGCTTGCCGACACCGATTTTTGTGCGCTGGCGGATCAGCAGCGGGTTCTTCTGTTGTTTCCAAACCCGATCGGAAAGCATTGGAACTGGGAGCTAGATCCCGCCGGGCGGGACGACCTCGGCGACGTTGCCGAGCTTGTGCGCTTGTTTAACCTTCAGGAAGGTTTCGTCGACTGCGGTATTTACCACAACATGCACAACGCGCGATACTTCATCGGCAGCGGTACGGGCGGCTCGCTCCTGCACGCACTGGCAAGCATCAATCCCGTCAACGTCGCGGGCGTCTATACCCTCGGCGGCAGGCTCTCCCCGCGCGCAAAGGAGCTCTCAAAAGGTGCCGCCGTTTCAGCGATCCTCCGCAATGCAGACGCGGATTCTCGCGAACTCTTTCTTTCGCTCAACAAGGCGGAACAGACCGGCGATGGCGTGTACGCAAATCCCGTCAACGATGCGGCATTTGTGTGCACCGAGTGGTCGGAATCCATCGAAATCGATGCCAGCGTGATCCGTTTCGGCTGGGAACGGTTGTTCTCCAAGGTGTGCAGGCCGAATTGCAGCGAACTTGGCGATATGGGCCCGCGTACCGTTCGCGATGACTATATGTTTGTCATTCACGAAAACGATACGCGCCTAGGCGACAACAAGGGAATCGCGCACACGTGGTTTGAATACGTACCCTCCTGCGTCAAAGAAGACCCGACTAAACCCGTACCGCTGATGCTCTTCAACCACGGCGGCGCGGACACGCCGGGCAACATCGCCAACACGATCAAGATGCACGAAATCGCGGAAAAAGAGGGATTCCTGCTCGTTTACCCGTGGGCGACCGCGCGCTGGGGCTGGAATCAGGATATGGTGCCGGAGCAGCCGGACGATGTGAGCTATCTTGCCGCACTGATTGCGTATATGAAAAGCGCTTATGCGGTAGACGAAACGCGCGTCTACATCGGCGGCTTTTCCAACGGCTCGGCGATGTCGCAGGTGTTCGCCATGACGAACCCGGAGCTTATCGCCGCCGTGATTGCAGACAACACGCGCTTTTGCCAGAACCGCAACACTCGTCCCTTTGCCATCGCGGGCTGCAAAAAGCTCCAATACGACTACCGTATGCCGGTGTTCTACACCTACGGCACGCGGGATATCGAATACCCCGCCGTGCGCGGCAGCGGACAGCAGGTGCAGTATGATTTCTGGAAGTCCTACAACAACATCACCTGCAAGGAAACGCCGTATATCGCGGACGCGGACAGCTCCGGCGTCGGCGTGCCGGGCGATGTGATCGAGACCTATCATCCCAATCCGCGCTATCCCGCGCGCAAATATACGACGCACCGGTTCTTTTCCAACGACGCTGTGCCGCTGAACCTGTATAACTATTCGCTTGCAGACGGAAAGGGACACGACTGCAATCCGGAGGAAGCATGGCTTGGCTGGAACTATGTCCGGCAGTTCCGGAGAATGCCGGATGGTTCGCTCTGGGTCGAACACGTCTGAGAAACAATCCGTCTGATCGAAGGAGACATCTTTGGGAAAACTACGCTTTAATTATCGCAGCGAAGTGCTGGGACACTATGTGGATATCACCGTCGTCTACCCGACGGACACCTATCGTCTGCCGGAGACGGACGCGCTGAAAAACCGCTCTCACGGGTTGTTGATCCGCGAGAAGAAGGACTTTTTCGCGCCTGGGATGAAGTTTCAGACCGTGTATCTGATGCACGGCGGCGGGGACGACGACACGCTGACCTACCGCTACACCAATGCGGAGGCATTCGCACAACGAAACCACGTCATGCTCGTGACCCCGAACATCGCGAACAGCTTCGGCGCGGACACCTGCTATGGCGTGCCGTACCAAACGTTTATCACCGAGGAACTGCCGCTGGTGATCCAGACGCTGTTTGCCTCCTCGCCCAAGCGTGAAGATAATTTCATCATGGGTTACGCGATGGGCGGAAACGTAGCGCTCGCAGCCGCGCTCTCGCGGCCGGATCGCTACACAGCTTGCGTGGATCTCTCCGGTGGAATCGGCATGACGCTCGACGAGGAGACGTTGAAAAATGAGATTCTCAGCGAGCATTTCTCAAAGTTCTTTCCGCTGTACGGCGCGACGTTCGGCAAGGCGGAGGATGTCGCGGGTTCCCGCTTTGACCTTCATGCCGTCGCGCTGAAGAATCGTGCAGCGGGGCAGCCCGAGTGTCATTTTACGCTCGTCTGCGGCAGCAAGGAGTTTATCCGTCTGCGGATGGAAAACGATGCGCGCATCCTAAAGGAACTGGACTTCGATGTGGACTATATCGTCGCGGAAGGTTACGACCACGATTTTAAGATGTGGAACGACTACATCGAGATCGCGCTGGACATACTTTTGCCGCTCAAGCGCGCGGCGATCTATCCCGATGAGGCATAGCGGACGATAGGTGCTTGATGAACCTGGCATCCCAACGCAGGGTGAGTTGACGGTTCTTCAAAAGAAAGTTATATTGAAATCAGACGATCGTCGCTAAAGAACAGCCGGTTTTGCTGGCAGCGTTTGTCGAACGCAACTTCAATCAAAAGGTGGGGTAAACATTGAACCTGCTTTCTTACAACTCCCCGGTCATGCGTTTCTTGGAGCGTGTGTTTGATATCCTTGTGCTCAATCTCATGACGCTCGTGCTTTGCATTCCGCTGATCACAGCCGGCGCCGCCATGACCGCGCTGTATAAGACGCTGTTCGACATTCGCCAGCAAAAAGGGCGCACCGTGATTGGCTACTGGCAGACGTTTCGCGCGGAGTTTCGTTCGGCGCTTCCGCTGGGGCTGCTCGCAATCGTGGCGATCGCTGCTTACGGCGGGTATCTTTACCTGCTCTATCCGCAGCTTGCGGCGGAGCGTGCCTGGGCATGGATTACGGTGGCAGCCATAGGCGCACTGTTCTTTTTTCCAATGACGTTTCTCTTTCCGCTGTTTGCCAAGTTTGAAAACACGGTCAAGAAGACCATCGTCAACGCGTTCTATATGAGCATTCGTCACTTTCCGGTCACGCTGCTGATGCTCGCGATGCAGGCGGCATGGGTGTTTTTCATGTTTCTGTTCCCGTATCAGGCGCAAACAATATTGCTTGCCTGGTTCTTTTTCGGTATCTCGCTGCCTGCCTATCTTTGCAGCGGTCTGTTTTTGAAGGTTTTCGCGCACTATGCCGAGCTGGAATGAACGCTTAAAGAGGGGCAAAACCGGAGCAAGCTTATCGAAAACAAGTGAATCTGTTTTAAAAACGGGATATCTTTGCCGTGTGAAATTGTGTTTACCCGTATGAGGCGCTATTCTATTCTTGGAATGAACTACCTATCTTGTTTGCCGATCCGATCCGATCACGGGGAGGCGATCGCTTGAAAAAACGCGCATTCGTCCGACAAATCATTCTTTACCTGGCTGCGCTGGTATTGCTGCTGGCTGTTGTGCTGGTGGTGTACGCCACGTCGTCATATTCTATTTTGCGCAGCGAAATCGAGCAGAGCGCGGAGAATTTTCTTCAGGTTTACGGCGGCGAGCTCAAGGGCCGCGTCCAGCAGATGGATCGTGTACTGCAAAACCTGCTGGTGCAGAATTATACGCAATTGCAGATCATACGTGGGCCGGAGGAATCCAAGCGCGTCTATGCTTCGCTCGACATCAAAAATTACATCACGGATCTGATGCGCAGCGACGACACCGTGGAGTCTATCGTGGTTGCGGATGAGCGGTATGACGTCTGCGTGGATGCTGCCGCCACAACATTGAACTACTGGGATCGCACGGCGATGCGGGAATACACGCTTGCCTGCGCGCGCGGGCAGGCGTTGCCGGTCGGCTGGACGTTTGTCACACTGAATCATCGTACCTATCTGACCAGAAGCTACATCTACAACGGGCGCGCGGTCAGCGCGTTTACGAGTACGGATAATGTGCTCGCGACCATTCCGCCCGGCGACTATGGCGAGCAGACGTTTGTGCTGACCAATGCGCAGAATGTGGTCGCTGACGCTGCGGGCGAGCCACTGCCGATGCTGGAGCCGGGGCAGCAGATGAACATCGTTTCCTCTGCGCGGACGCTGCTGGTCAGCTATTCGGTCTATCCCAACCAGATCATGCTGCATTCCGTGGTGCAAAACCTCTCCGTCTGGCGGCAGATTCGAAGCAGTACTGCGGTTGCGTTGGCTACTATCGTGTTTACAATCTTCTTCGGGTTCTTGCTGATTCGCTATGTTACCAGGCAGATGATTCAACCGATGAAGGCGATCACCAGCGGCATGGAGCGGATTGACAAAGGCGAATACGATCTTCGCATCGAAGGCGATTTTGAGACCAGCGAGTTTTCGCATCTGAAAGAGACCTTCAACAAGCTTATGGATGAAATCGTGCATCTCAAGATTCAGAGCTATGAAAAGATCATCGCGCTCAAGGATATGGAGCTTCGCAGCGTTCGCCTTCAGATCAAGCCGCATTTCTTCCTCAACGCGATCAGCACGCTTTCGAGCATGAACAGCCAGGGCCGCGGTCAGCAGATCAAAGGCTATGTGGAAGCGCTCTCCAAAAATATCCGGTATATGTTCAAGTCCGGCCTGCATACGGTCACGGTCAAGGAGGAGATTCGGCATATCGAAAACTACTTTGACATGCAGGCGTTTAAGTATCCCAACTGCGCGTTCTATTTCATTGATTTGCCGCCGGAGCTGGAGAGCTGGCGCATTCCGCAGATGCTGATTCAAACGTTTGTGGAAAACGAGTTTAAGTATGCGATCTCCGTGGACACGGTACTTACGGTGATCATCAAGGTCAGCAAAACCGACCGAAACGGGCAGGAGATGCTGCTCATCGAGATTGAGGACGACGGCAAGGGTTATCCGCGGGATGTGCTGCGATATATGAACGGGCACAGCAAACCGCGTACAGAGGACGGTTCCCGCGTGGGCCTCTGGAGCGTGAAACGCATGATGTCGCTGATGTATGAACAGGACGACCTGCTGGAACTGAGCAATATTGAACCGCACGGCTGCCTGAACCGTATCTGGGTTCCGGCGGAACCGGTACATGAGTTTTCGGAAGACGGGGAGACAACGGAGCAATAAAGAGAAAGGTGCAAGAGGAGGTGGGCAGATGCGGCTTTTGATCGTGGACGACGACGTCCCGACCGTAGAGACGGTTTGGGATTCGATCGCCTGGCGCGAGATCGGCATAACGGAAGTTGAAATTGCCCACAGCGTTTCGCAGGCAAAAGCGGTGATCGAGCGCGCGCCGGTGGACATCGTCATCAGCGATATCGAGATGCCGCAAGCGTCCGGCCTCGATCTGCTCGCATGGATTCGCGCGCGCGGCGAGGAGACGGAGTTTATCCTGCTGACCTGCCACGAGAGATTCGACTATGCAGCGCATGCCATCAAGCTGGAAGCCGCGGAATACCTCGTGAAACCCTTTGACGCGGAGATTATGCAGCTTACGCTCAAGCGTGTCATCGCGAAAATAACGGAAGCGCAGCGTCTGCGGGAAAAGAGCGAGTACGGCGAATGGCATAGTAAAAATCTTCGACAGGAGCAGCTCAACTTCTGGCTTTCGCTCTACAGCGGCATCGTCGGCAACGGTCACGAATCGATCAAAAACGAGATCCTTGCGCGAAAACTACCGATCGACACCAGGCAGATGTTCCGGCTCATCGTTACGAAGATTACGGACTACGAGCGCCCGTTGGAGGATATCGGCAACGACCTTTTTTTTCTGCTGCTGGAGAATATTCATTCCGGATTGATCTGCCGATCGGAAGAGAACGAGAGCGTCGTACACCGC
Organism: Christensenellaceae bacterium; assembly: GCA_963665375.2. GTDB lineage: Bacteria > Bacillota > Clostridia > Christensenellales > CAG-138 > UBA7703. Next base: position 757,810 of record CAXXUL010000003.1, on the reverse strand, counting down.
GTTGGCGAAACGGGGCTTTGGTTTATGACGACCGTGCCGGACGCGCCGGAAGAGGAACTGATTGCCCACTGCGAGCAGGTGATTGCGGCCTGCGCGGAGCGCGCGCGGGTCAAGGTTACATGCTGCGTCGGCTGCGCCTGCGCCATTGAGGAACTGCCGGAGAAGCACCACCAGCTGCACCGCATGATCCAGCGCAGCGCCGCGTTTTACGGGCAGGCGTTTTCGGAAAGCGGCGCAATTGGCGCATCCTGCGGCGAGCCAATGATTCTCGACCTTGAACGCCTGGAAAAATGGCTGATCGATCGGGACAAGATGTCGCTTATGACCTATATCAAGGATGTGCTCAAGATTCGCACGGACAACCGCACGCTCAACGAGAGAAGCCTGTTTCTGATGAAGCAGGAGATTTTGCAGGCGGTCTATGGGTATCTTTCGGAATGTGGCATTCAGGCGACGCTGCTGTTTCATGATGAAAACTCCATGCGGCTTTCGGATCTCTCAACGCAGTCCGCGGTGGATATGATCCGCTGGGTCAACTACCTGCTGGAGCGCGCGTATGATTACGAGGAAGAGGTGCGGAAAGCCAGCGGCCTCATCGAACGCATCAACGCTTATGTGCATGAGCATTTCAGCGAGCAGCTGGATCGAAACGAGATCGCGGGCGCGTTTCACCTCGCGCCGGAGTATCTCGCGAAGCTCTACAAGAAAAAGACGGGCGTCTACCTGAAAGACTATATCCGCGAATACCGCGTGGAGCAGGCAAAGCGCCTCTTGCGGGATAAAAACGTGCTGGTGAGCGACGTTGCCGGTGCGGTCGGATTCGACAACTTCAGCTATTTTTCGACGATCTTCCGCAAATATGTGGGCGTAACACCGAACGAATACCGTCGGGGAGAGCCCTAAGAAAAGGCAGATCGCGCGTGGATTCACGCGCTGACCAATAAGACGCGAAACAGGAAAATGAAACAGCGCACCCTGAGCAAAGACGCAAAAAGCGGTCATACGGGATGTGCTGTTTGTCGTACAAATTACGGTTTTACTCAAACTTTACATTCACTCGTTTTCAAAATAAAACCACTTAATTTTGAAAGAGAGTGTCAGGTGCGTATTGCTATACTCGAAGTATCAAAAAAGGAGGATATCCGAGATGAAACTGACCAAACGTCTTTTTGTATTCGCCATGGTGGCGATTCTGGCGTTCGGCGCGTTCGCCTGCAAAGCAGCAGAACCCGCCGCAACGGGAACCACCGCGACCACCGATTCCGCAGCGGCAGCTCCGGCCACTGAGGAACCAAAGGCCATCGAAAAAGTGGTCTATGCCTATGCCACGTTTAACAATATTCCTTCCGAAGAAACGCTTGCGACCGTGGAAGAGGCGATCAACGCCATCACCCGCGATAAGATCGGCGTGGAAGTGGAACTCAAACCCATTGTGATCTGGGACTACTCCAGCACCGTCAGTCTCGCACTGCAGGGTGGCGAACAGATCGACGTCTTCCAGAGCCTTGGCGATCTGAGCACCGCCATCAGCACCGACATGTGCCTCGACATCACCGACTTGATCGACACCTGCGCGCCCGAGAGCAAAGCCCTCATCGGTGACAAGTGGCTCGCGGCCTGCACCTCCGGCGGCAAGCTTTACGGTCTGCCCACCTATAAGCCGATCGCGCTGACCCAGATGGTCGTCTACCGCCAGGATATCGCGGATGCGCTTGGTATCGACATGAGCACGGTCAACAGCGTCAACGACGTGACCGCGGTTCTCGAGCAGGTGAAGGCGGCTTATCCCGATATGACGCCGGTCGCCGCCGTCAATCAGGGCAACCTTGGCCTCTCCCCGCAGAACGTAGACTACCTCACCGATAGCATGTATGCGCCCAAAGGCGTGCTGATGGGCGACGAACTCAAGGTTGTGGACTATTACGCAACACCTGAGTTCGCAAACATCTGCAACCTCGCGCGTGACTGGTTCAACAAAGGCCTCGTCATGAAGGATGCCGCCACTACCTCCAGCACCGCGGCGGAACTCATGGCCTCCGGTAACTATTTCTGCTACATCGCTTCCTACAGCTATCCCGAAGCGGACACCGCGGCTTCTTTGGAAGCGCAGTGCGGCGGCTTTGACCTCGGCGCAAAGACGATTGGTACCGCGTTCCTCGACACGTCTTCCATCAACGCGCTGACCTGGATGGTCTCTTCCACGAGCGAAGCACCGGAAGCCGCGCTGAAGTTCCTCAACCTGACCTTCACCGATCCGGAGATCACCAACCTGATCATCTACGGCTTGAAGGATCGCGACTATGTCCTGAGCGCGGACGGCTTCATGAGCTATCCCGAGGGACAGGACGCCACCACCGTGCCTTACACGGCGCAGCTTTCCTGCGGCACGCTAGGCAACTTCTTCATCATGTATCCGATGGCGGGCACCAACCTGGATTCCCTCGCGTGGGAACTGGAACAGAACCAGACCGCCAAGACCTCCGCTGCAATGGGCTTCACCTTTGACAACAGCGCCGTCAAGACCGAGTACACCGCCGTTACCAACGTAATCGAACAGTATATCTACGGTCTCGTCTGCGGAAGCGTGGATCCCACCACCGAAATCCCGGTCTTCCTTGAGAGACTTGCGGATGCCGGCATGGGCACTATCATTGCCGAGAAGCAGACGCAACTCGATGCCTGGGCAGCAGGTAAATAAGCAACATCGATCGTTTACCGAACCTCGGGAGCGGGAGGGGGTCGCCCTCTTCCGCTCCCTCATCCGCACAAAGGCGGCGACGCTTCATGCGGAATGAAAAACGACCGGAGGGCCGTTGAGTTATGACAAAGAAAAAGAAAAAACAGCAGAGGGCAAGCAGCGCGCCGCTTCTTTTGATCGCAGCGCCCGGTATCCTGTATCTGCTGATCAACAACTATATCCCCATGTTCGGCGTCTTTCTGGCGTTTAAGGATTTCAACTATCGAAAAGGTATTTTCGGCAGCGACTGGAACGGGCTGGACAACTTTCGCTTCCTCTTCAAAACCCACGATGCGTGGGTGATGACGCGCAATACACTGCTGTATAACTTTGCTTTTATCATTCTCGGCACGATCGCCGCGATATTCGTCGCGGTGTTGATGTACGAGCTTGGTCAGCGCACGCGCGTGAAGTTCTTTCAGTCGATCATGCTGCTGCCCAACCTCTTGAGCTGGGTTGTCATCGGCTTTGTCGTCTATGCGTTTCTCAACGCGGACACGGGTTTTATCAACAACACCGTGCTCAAGGCGCTGCACATGGAGCCGATCTCGTGGTACAGCACGACGAAGCCTTGGCCGTTTATACTCATTGTGACATTCCTTTGGAAATACGTCGGGGTTAACTCGATTATCTATATGGCGAGCATTTCCGGCATCGACAAGGGCATCTTTGAGGCGGCGCAGCTAGACGGCGCTAGCAAGATGCAGCAGATCTTCAAGATCACGCTGCCGATGCTCAAGCCTACAATCATCATACTCACGCTGATGTCCATCGGCCGCATTTTCTACTCGGACTTCGGGCTCTTCTATCAGGTGCCGCAGCAGTCCGGTCGCCTCTTTGAGGTAACGCAGACCATCGATACCTATGTGTATCACGGCTTGATGGAGCTGAAAGACATCGGCATGTCCGCTGCAGCCGCGCTGTATCAGTCCGTGGTCGGCTTCCTGCTCGTGCTCGGCGCAAACGCGCTGGTGCGCAAGGTAGACCGCGAAAACGCGCTGTTTTAAGGAGGGGAGGAGCATATGAAACGACATTCCAGAGACGACGGAACAACTTTCCGTCTCGGCTCCACCATCATCTTAAGCGTGTTGGCGTTTTTGATTTTGCTGCCTATCCTGCTGGTGGTCATTTCGTCCGTGACGGACGAAAACGTGCTGATTTCGTCGGGGTACACCTATTTCCCGACAAAGCTCAGCCTGGATTCCTACTATTACATGGTCAAGCAGAGCGAGATGATCCTCCGCGCCTATGGCGTGACCATCACCGTTACCTGCGTAGGCACACTCATCAGTGTGTTAATCACCACGATGCTTGCGTACCCCATGTCGAGACCAACATTCCGCTACCGCAACGTGCTGGCGTTCTTCGTGTTCTTTACGATGCTGTTTAACGGCGGTATCGTCGCGTCTTACATCATGTGGTCGCGCGTGTTCCAGATCAAGGATACGATCTGGGCGCTCATCGTACCGAACTATCTTGTTACGGCGTTCAATGTGTTTCTGGTGCGGAACTATTATGTAACCTCGGTGCCGCTATCCATCATCGAGTCCGCGCAGATCGACGGCGCGAGCGAGCTGCGAATCTTCTTCAAGATCATGCTGCCGCTGGCGATTCCGTCCGTTGCGACAATCAGCCTCTTTACGGGGTTGATCTACTGGAACGACTGGATCAACGGATTATATTACCTCACGGACGCAAAGCTCTACGGCATCCAGAACCTGCTTATCCGCATTATGAACAACATTCAGTTCCTCAAGGTGAGCTCGAATGTTTCGCTGCTGGGTACGATGAATATCGATCTGCCGGGCACATCCGTGCGCATGGCGATGGCGGTCATCGGCATCCTGCCAATTGTGATCATCTTTCCATTCGTGCAGAAGCACTTCATCAAGGGCGTTGTGCTGGGCGCGGTGAAAGGCTAAGAACCCTGTCAAACTGGGAATACCCATAACCCCGCGTCGCTGCGGGGTTTTTTAAAAGAAGGGGAGAATCATTCATGACCGTTCGCGAATTGACAAACGCAATCATCCAAAAGACGGGCGCACATAGACTGCCGGAAGATAAAACCTGCGACCGGCTGATCTCCGGCAGCTGGGATATGGAAGTGACAAAGATCGCGACCACGTTTATGGCGACCGTAGACGTCATCCGCCGCGCGGCGGAAGCAGGTGTGAATTTGATCATCACGCATGAGCCGACCTGGTTTACCGGTATGGACGGCACGGACTGGCTCGCCGAAGACGAGGTTTACCGCGCGAAAAAGGCGCTGATCGAGCGGCACAATATCGCCATCTGGCGGTTCCACGACCATATGCACATGGCAAAGGAGGACGGTATCTTCCGCGGCTTTGAGCAGGAGATGGGGTGGGAACCGTATCGCTTATCGCCGCCGACCACCGATACGCTCGGCTTTGGCGTCACCGGCAAGCCGGACGGCTGCTATGAGATTCCCGAAACCACGCTGCGCGGGCTGGTGGAACAGTTTAAGTCCAGGATGAACATGCAGGTGGTTCAGATCATCGGTGATCCTGATATGAAGGTTTCGCGCGTGGGCGTGCTGCCCGGCGGCGGCAGCCTCGGCCTCGGCACGGAGTATATGCCGATGCGCTATATGCGGCTAAGGAACGCGGATGTGCTCATCTGCGGCGATATCACGGAATGGACGCTGCCCGCGTATGTACGGGATGCTTACCAACTCGGTTTTCATCGAGCGATCCTCGTGTTGGGACATGAGCGCAGCGAGGAACCGGGCATGAAGCATCTTGGCGCTTGGCTGGCGGACATTGTGAACGATACGCCGGTGGTGTTTCTCGACGCGGAGGAACCGTTTACCTATCTTTGATCGTAAGCGATTTCGTGCCGCTGTCGCGCGGCGATTCAACGAGGCCGGAAAGCTGGCAGAAATCGCCGGAAAAGCGATATCGCACGCGATACTTGCGCGGTATAATTTCTAGTGGTGGAATTGGTTTTCCGCACATTTCTTCGAACCGCTCAAACAGAATTGATTTTCGTCTTTCAGGAGGAATGACAAATGGCGATCATGAACATCGATTATTATTCCGTCGCGCGGCGGGGATTCGTCTCCTTCAACGCGATTTTACCTGTCGAGCGCCCGCCGATGGCGGATCAACCGCCGATGTATGTCAAAGGCCCGTTTCCGACGCTGTATCTGCTCCACGGTTTCTCCGGCAACCGCAACGACTGGATCACCAACACGCGCATTGCGGAGCTTGCTTCTCAGCGCGGATACGCGGTCATCATGCCGGATGCGCGAAACAATTTCTACCTCGATGTCGAGGAATCGCTCGAGTATTGCGGTGAATTCGTCGGGCGCGAGCTTGTCGAGGTGACGCGCAGTATGTTTCCGCTGTCCCAAAAACGAGAGGACACCGTGATCGGCGGCATCTCGATGGGCGGTTTTGGCGCGGTGCGAAACGGCCTCAAGTACGCGGATACCTTTGGAGCAATCCTTTCGCATTCCGCCGCGCTGATTACAAACGAAGTTGCGAATATGGTCGAAGGCACCGGCAATCACATGGCGCCGTATGCCTATTACCGTCATACATTCGGCGATCTCAAGGCGCTGCTTGGTTCCGACAAAGACCCGATGCACCTTGCCGACGAGCGCGTGAAGGACGGAACCGCGCCGAAGCTGTTTCTCGCGTGCGGAACAGAGGATTTTCTCTTTGAACACAACACAGAGTTTCACGCGCATCTGGACAAGATTGGCTATGCGCACACGTGGTGGACAAAACCGGGCGTGCATGATTTTGACTTCTGGAATGCGTCTCTACCCGCGAGCCTGGATTGGTTCGCGGATCAGCGGGCGCAAACGATCGCGGCAAGCAGGCAGCCGATATTCGGGTCTATCGCGTGCACTGACAAATCATGATACTCGACGGAGGAATGGATGCAGCTCTCAGCTCAAGATTGCAATCACCAGCTTCGCTGGTTTGGACGAACCTTGTATGATAAAACCCATGACGCGGTGTTCTTCAACTGGACGTGCGCGGGCTTTACGCTGCGCTTTTCGGGAACGAAGCTCGCGATGCACGCGCTCGCATTTGCGGAAACGTACCCCGGCGAGACGGACAGTCTGCCGTGGCTCGCGCTGTATCTCGACGAAAAAAAGGAGCCGGAGCGCATCTTCGGCCTTCAGGCGGGCGAACAGATTGTCACATTGTTTGAAAGCGATGTCGCGGAAACGCATACGATCACGATCATCAAGCGCTCCGAGGGTTCCAAAGGAGGAGCCGGATTGCGCTCACTCCTGCTTGAAGGAGAGCTGCTCACGCTGCCGGAGAAACCAAATCGTCGCAAAATTGAGTTCGTCGGGGATTCGATCACCTGCGGGTTCGGCAACGAGATGCCGCCGGAGGCTGCGCAGTTTTCGGCGGAGCAGGAGAACGGGCTTCTATCCTATGGCGCGATCGCGGCGCGGCTAATAGACGCCGAAGCGCAGATGATCTGCGTCTCCGGCATTCCGCTCTGCTGGGCGAGAGACGAACACTATCGCATGACGCTGCCTGGCTTGCCGGATTTCCATCCGCCCGTACGCACGATGGAGGGATATTATGCGTTCGCGGATCGCTTCCATGAGGAGAGGGAGGGCAAAACCGAGGGCTTTACACGTTGGGATTTTTCGCGATATATACCGGACGCCGTTGTGATCAACCTCGGCACCAACGATGCGTTTCGCATTCGTGTCTCGGGCAACGATCCCGCCGAAGCCACATTTTTTCAACAGCGATACGTTTCGTTTTTGGAGCAGGTGCGAAAGCAAAACGGCGCAAGCGCCTGGCTTGTCTGTACACTCGGCTCGATGGACTACTTCCTCTACGACAACATCGAGAAAGCGGCGCAGGAGTACCGCGCAAAGACGGGGGATGCGCGCGTCGTGTGCTTCAAGTTTGGCGCGATCGACCCCTGGGGCGAGGGCATGGGCGGACTGGGCCACCCGAACGCAAAGACACAGCAACGCATGGGAGAAGAGCTTGCAAAGCTGCTGGAGACACTGATTTAGGAGAAAACAGATGCAAGATTTAACAGTTTTTTCGCGCGAATGGACGGCGCCCGCGCTGCCTGCGGAGATACCGCATGGCGATATGCCGGGCGACAAGGTGTCCATCAATGAAGGGCATATTGCAAAGGCCAACCTGATCTTTCCGCGCCTTTGCGCGCTGCTTTCGGAGACGCTCGCGCAGAACCCCGCGGGAAAAGCGGTGGTCTCGGTCTGCGGCGGCTCCGGCGTGGGTAAGAGTGAGACCGCCTCGCTGTTGAGTTACTATCTCAACCAAAGCGGCATCGGCGCATACACGCTCTCCGGTGATAACTATCCGCACCGGATTCCGTTTTTTAACGATGCAGAGCGGCTACGCGTGTTTCGCGTTGCAGCCCTGCGGGGCTTGCTCGCGGCGGGAGAATACTACGCCGCGCACGCGGAAACTCTCACGAAGCTGATGCAGGAAGGCAGAGAAGCCGATCCGAGTGCCCAACAGGAACACCCGTGGCTAGCGATCTATCAACAGGCGGGACGGGCGGGATTATCCGGCTATCTCGGCACGCAGAACGAGATCGACTTTGCAGAGCTTTCCGGCATTTTGGCGCAGTTTAAAAGCGGAAAAGAGGAGATTTTCCTCAAGCGTATGGGCCGCGAAGAGACCGCGCTTTGGTACGACGCGGTCGATATGAGAAATATTTCCGTGCTCGTGGTCGAGTGGACACACGGCAACAACGACCTGCTGATGGGCGTGGACATCCCGGTTTTGCTCAACAGTACGCCGGAGGAAACGCTTGCGCACCGCAAGCTCCGCGCGCGGGACGGCGCGCCCGATAGCCCGTTTACGACGATGGTGCTGGAGATAGAGCAGGGACTACTCCGTGCGCAAGCGCACAAGGCGAAGATCGTCGTCAGCAAAAGTTGTGAGCTATTGACGCCGGAACAGGTGAAAGCCCTGTAAAGCAGAGGAGAAACCATGCAACACGACGAACAAAAACCGCTTCCGCTGGGAGGCGCGATGCTGAATCTATATCCCGACAGCCTCGGCGAGACATTGAGCGAAGCCGCCGCTTTTCTGGAGCAGGACGGCGTGAAGGGCGCGTTTTCCGCGCTCTATGTGCTGCCGAGCTTGTTTCACACCGACCTTGATCGCGGGTTCTCCGTAATCGACTACGGCATAGAAGAAACCCTCGCGTCGAAGTCCGATTTGGACGCGATTCGTGCGGGCGGTGTCTCTCTCAAGCTGGATTTTGTGCTCAACCATGCGTCCGTGCAATCGCCGCAGTTTCAGGATATGATCGCGCGCGGAGACAATTCTGTCTACCGTGATTTCTTTATCGACTGGAACGCGTTCTGGCAGGGAAAGGGCGAATTGACACAGGAAGGCTATCTCCAACCCGACCAGGATTTGATCGCCGATATGTTCTTCCGTAAGCCGGGCTTGCCGATTCTCATGGTTCGCTTTCCGGATGGAACCGAGCGCCCGTATTGGAACACGTTTTATCAGGAAGTGCGCTATCCGCGCCTCTCGGCCGTAGATTGGGCGAATATACTTCCGCTCTCACAGCGCGAAGCGGAGTCGCTGGCGCATCTCGTGAATGCGGCGCTGGACGCGGGTAAAAAGCCCGCCGGGATCGACTGGCCGGAGGGGGTCTCTGTAGCCGCGATCGATGCGCTGGAATCGCGCAGAACCTATTTGGGTCAGATGGACCTGAACGTCAACGCGCCTGTTGTTTGGGACTTTTACCGTGAGACGCTTAGTAAGCTTGCCTCCTATGGCGCAAAGATTGTCCGGCTGGATGCGTTTGCCTATGCTTCTAAAATCGCAGGGAGGCGAAACTTTTTCAACGAGCCGGAGACATGGGACATGCTGGAACGCTTGCGCGGCATGGCGGCGCAAGAGGGACTCATGCTGCTGCCGGAGATTCACGCGACCTACGCCGAGCAGACCTATGCCGAGATCGCGCGGCGCGGCTACATGACCTACGACTTCTTTCTGCCGGGCTTGCTACTGGATGCGCTGGAGACCGGCTCCGGTGCGCTGATTGCGCGCTGGGCGGAGGAGCTCGTGACCAACGATTTTCGCGTGGTCAACATGCTCGGCTGCCACGACGGCATTCCGCTGCTCGATTTGCGCGGGCTGGTGCCGGACGAGAGAATTGAACAATTGATCGAAACCGTGGTTGCGCGCGGCGGTTACGTGAAAAATCTTTACGGACAAAAGAACGCCTATTATCAAGTGAACGCGACGTATTTTTCCGCGCTGGGCGAGAGAGAGCAGAGGCTTTTATTCTGCCGCGCGGTGCAGCTATTTATGCCCGGTATGCCGCAGGTTTGGTACCTCGATCTTTTCGCGGGCAAAAACGACCACGAGGCCGTCCTTCGCGCGGGCGCGGGAGGACACAAGGAGATCAACCGGACGAATCTTACCTGTGAACGAGTGAATGAAGCGCTCCAAAAAGATGTTGTGCAAAAGCAACTTGCGCTGCTGCGCTTTCGAAATACGTTTTCCGCGTTTGGCTTTGACGCGAAGCTGGCGCTTACAAAAGAGAGCGAATCAACGTTGACTTTTACTTGGGAAAAGGATGGATGCAAGGCAACGCTTTGTGCGGATTTTTCGAATGCGACATTTGCTATCGCTGGAATCGACGCGCAGGGAAGCACGACCTTTTCAATGATAATAGATTGACCAAGGATTCAGGAGAGAAAAAGTATGAATCGAATCGAGTTTGAGCGCGTATCACCGGGTGCGGTAGGGATTTCCGCCGCGACGATCGAAGCGTTTATCAATGAGTTGGAATCCGGCTTTACCGAGCCGCACGGCTTGATGATCCTCCGCCACGGGAAAGTTTGCGCCGAGGGTTGGTGGTCGCCCTATGCGCCGGGTATTCGCCACGGGCTGCAATCGCTCTCCAAGACGTATGCGGCGACGGCGGTCGGCATCGCCTGCACCGAGGGGATTCTTCGGCTGGACGAGCCGGTCTTGGAAGTCTTTCCCGACGAGATGCCGCCGGAGGTGTCGGAAAACCTCAAAAAGATGACCGTGCGGGACGTGCTTTGCATGGGCACCGGAATGGAAACCATGCCAAGACCAGGTAAGGATTGGATTCGCGAGTTTCTCGCAACACCCGTCCTGCACGAGCCGGGCAGCGCTTTTTTTTACAACAGCACGGGATCGACGCTGCTCGCCGCGATGGTGCGCCGCAGATCCGGCGAAACGCTGAAGCAATATCTCACCACGCGCTTGTTTGACAAAATCGGCATCGACGCGGACAACTTCTTCATGGGTGTGATGCCGGATGGAACCGAGGTGGGCGGCGGCGGTTTTTTCGCCACAACGGAGGATAATCTACGGCTGATGCTGCTGTATCACAACGGCGGCGTCTGGGCGGGCGAGCGAATTCTCTCGAGTGAGTACGTGCGCCTCGCTACCAGCAAGCAGATCGACACCGCGAGCGAGGCGATCGGAAACCCGCCCGCGCTGGATAACTTTGTGGGTTACGGGTTCCAAATCTGGATGTGCCGTCATCCCGGCTGCTATCGTGCGGACGGGGCATTCGGGCAGTATTCCATTGTCCACCCGGGGCTGGACATGGTCGTTTCCATCAACGAGACGGCGGGCAACGCGCACTGGGCACAAAAGACGCTGGACTGCGTCTGGCGCTTTTTTGAGCAGTTGGAGTCGGAGCCTTTTGCTGCGGACGACGCGGCGGATGCGCGGTTAGCCGCGAGAATGCGGCGGCTTAGCCTAGCGAAACCAGCCTATCAGCCGCACGGCGCGCGCGAGCAGTTCACGGGTTCGTTTGCAACCAACGGCGGCAAACTCATCTTCGGCGAGGCGACGGGCAGCATGATGGGCGGCGCGCCGCTGCCGCCGGATGTAGCCGGTTGTGCGATTCGCTTTGAAAACGTGTTGTGCGAACTGAAACTGCGTTTTTCGGATCAGCGCGAGCAAACATACCAGATCGCGCTGGACGGTACCCGCAGGGAAAACACCTACAGCTTTGAAGGCTCTCCCATGACGCGCGTGCTGTTGAGCGGCTATTTTGAAACGCCGGAGAAACTTGTCTTCTCGGCGCGCTTTGTGGAGACCTGCTATGAGCAGGAGTATTGCCTTGCGCTCTCCGGCAATACGATTATGTTTTCACGCCGCGGCGCCAACGCCTCGTTTGCCTTTCTTACCAATCTTGTTCCATCGGAGTGCGTGATGGAACGATTGAAGTAACAATCGTTTTGAAGCTTGTAAGATCGGATCATGGCGTATGCTGGTCGAGTAAAGGGAGAATTGTTTGAAGAAATGACGATTTGCGCGTACAAACTTGTTTGTATTGGCGTGAGTAGCTTTCATTCTATGTTATAATGCAGAAAAAATGAAAGTGAATTTGATGCCATATGCATATGTCCGATGCACTCGTTTCGCCTGCAGTCGGCGTTACTATGATCGCCGTCAGCGGCGCGGCTCTTGCGTATTCGGTCGTAAAGACCAAACAGATGAACGTGCTGGAAGACCGAACGGTTCCAGTGATGGGCGTGATGAGTGCGTTTGTTTTTGCGGCGCAGATGATCAATTTTACAATTCCCGGTACGGGCAGCAGCGGGCATATCGGCGGCGGAATCTTACTTGCGGCGCTCCTTGGGGCCTATCCGGGCATGATTTCGATTGCGGCGGTGCTGCTGATTCAGTGCTTGTTTTTTGCAGACGGGGGATTACTCGCGCTGGGGTGTAATGTCTTCAACATGGGCGTATTGACGTGTCTTTTTGCATATCCGTTGATCTTTAAGCCGATTCTCAAAAAAGAAATCACCAAGCCCAGATTGATGCTTGCTTCCGTGCTGAGCGTGGTGGTTGGCCTCCAGCTCGGCGCGTTTTCGGTTGTGCTGGAGACGCTCGTTTCCGGCATTACGTCTCTGCCTTTCGGCAGTTTTCTAATCATGATGCAACCGATTCATCTAGCAATCGGCCTTGTGGAGGGACTCGTAACAGGCGCGATTCTCGTCTTTGTGTATCAGGCGCGGCCCGAACTGCTCGAAAGCGCTTTGAATCGCAAGAAGATGGAGCGTTCCGTTCCGGTGCGAAAGTTTGTTGTCGGTGCGCTGATTGCGACGATTGTTGTCGCGGGCGTGCTATCGCTTGCGGCCTCTGCTCATCCGGACGGGCTGGAGTGGTCGATCGGCAGGGTGACGGGGAGCGAAGAGCTTACGGCGAGCGGGCCTGTGTACAAGATTGTTGAATGGATTCAATCGAAAACGGCAGTAATGCCGGACTATTCCACGGGAGCCGCGTCTTCCGCCGTCTCCACCTCCAGCGCGGGACTCATCGGCGGAGGCATCGTGCTTGCGCTCGCCGCGGGAACAGCGTTTGTCATCTCAAGATCAAAAAAGAAACAAACCGAAGGGGTAACGGACGCGGAATAACCGGGCCGGTACGCGCGGCGCGCTGCAACACGGCGCGTTTGCACCACTTCACGTGATTGAGCCGGACGATCGCCTTCCGGCGCAGGAGCTGCATGCAAAAGATTGTAAAAACCATGGATGCGTTTTTTTCGCTGGAAGAGCTGGCGAAAAAGCGCACGAGCGTGCATGCGCTGCATCCCGCGGCGAAGCTTATCGTTACACTGGTGTTCATCGTCTGCGTTGTCTCTTCGGGCCGTTATGATGTTGCCGGATTGACCGTCTATTTCTTTTATCCTCTGGTGCTGATCGCGCTTGCCGAACTGCCACCGACCGGAATATTGAAAAGGACGCTGCCTGCGCTGCCATTTGTGCTGTTTGCAGGCGTTTCCAACATCATAATCGAGCGCGGGATATCGCCTAGCGGTCTTTCATACGGGCTGCTCTCCTGCCTGGTGTTGCTGGAAAAAGCGTTGTTAACGGTGAGCGCGCTGGTCATTTTATCCGCAACGACGCCTTCTCGCGCGCTGCTCGCGCAACTCCAGCGCGCGCATGTGCCACGCATCTTTACCACAACGGTCATGCTCTGCTTTCGTTATCTGTCCCTTTTGGCGGAGGAAGCCGGCAGCATGGCGCGCGCCTATCATCTGCGTTCGGTCAAGCAAAAAGGGTTGGAGATGAAACACGTCGGTGCGTTCGTAGGTCAACTGCTGCTGCGCAGCATCGACCGCGCAGAGCGCGTATACGCGGCGATGCAGTGCCGCGGGTTTGACGGAACGTTTCCCGCGACGAAGAAGACGCGGATGGATCAAGCAAGCATCCGGTATGAGATATTGGTTTCGATTGCGTTGATCGCGATCCGCGCAATCGGGTTTTCGGCGGTGGTTGAGTCCATCGGTAAGCTGGTTTAGGAGAATTCGATGGCTTTTTTTACAGCGGAACATCTTACCTATCGCTACCCGAACGGGCTTCTGGCGCTGGACGACGTGTCGTTTTGTATGGAATCCGGCGACTGCGTTGGCCTGATCGGCAGCAACGGCGCGGGAAAATCGACCTTGCTTGCAATTTTGTGCGGATTACTGCTGCCAACTTCCGGCGCGGTCTGCATCGACGGCGTTTCGCTGAACAAGGCGAATCTTGCGCTGATCCGTAATATGATCGGTATGGTGTTTCAAAACCCGGACGATCAGCTGTTTATGCCGACGGTTCTGGAGGATGTCGCATTCGGCCTGCAAAACCGCGGATATCAGCCGGAGCAGATCGAGCAAAAAGCAATTCAAACCCTGGAACACCTGAATATTTCGCATCTTGCGGAGCGCGCACCTTATCAGCTCTCCGGCGGAGAGAAGCGGAGCGCAGCCATTGCGACGGTGCTCTCCATGGACCCGCATATGCTGCTCTTTGACGAGCCGACCGCGTTTCTCGACCCGCGCAGCAAGCGGAATTTAATCCATCTGCTACGATCCATGACCGCGGCGCGGTTGGTTGCGACGCATGATAGCGACCTTGTCTCGCGCGCCTGTAACCGTGTACTGGTGTTGCATAAAGGGAAGCTGCTTGCCGATGATGTTCCGGCGTGCGTGCTTTCCAACGTCGCGCTGATGGAACAAGCAGAGCTTTGATCAAAGGGAGGATGAGGGGATGCATAACGGCGTAGACCACAGCGGCGGTGCGCACCAGACGCAGGAACACGCGAACGAATCCATGCATGCGCATCTGCATACGCACACGGGCGAGCACGCGCATCAGCACGAGGGACTCAGCCCCGAAACGGTGCATACCCATGCGCACATACACACGCATGAACACGAGGATTTGCAAAAAAGCGAGCTGTTGCAGCAAAACGGCGCGGACAAGGCGGAAATCGTTGCACTATTGACGTATACGCTCCAACACAATCACCACCACAATGAGGAGATGTTGCAGATGCAGAAGCAACTGCGTGCGCTGGGGCTTGACGCCGAGGCGGAGCAGCTCGATATCGCGATCTCCGATTTTTCGGTTGGCAACGCGCGACTCGCGGACATTCTCAAAACGCTACAGGAGTGAACGAAACATGTGCATTTCAACCGCCTATAGGAACGCAGCTTTGCCGGAAAACATCCTGCTCAAGAATGTGCGCGCGTTTCGCATATCGGGCAATAGCATCATATTGACGAATATTTTGGAACAGGAACTGACGATTGCAGGCATGCTCGTGAGCGCCGACCTCATCAACGGGATTGTCATAATCGCTTGCTAAGTGTAACGGGATCATAGGGAATCACACGAAAACAATGAGACACGACCGTTTGGATCGTGTCTCTAAGTATCAGCAAACGCTACAGGAGTATGGGGGATTCGAAAATTCCCCATCTTCCAATCAAATTCGGCGATTCATTCGCCGAATTTGTTAAAATGGCGCGTTGAGCGACATTCTTTTTCACAGTAAAACCCATCGGCGAAGTCCGATGGACTTTGTCGATGGGCTGAGACACGACCTTTTGGATCGTGTCTTTTTTGTATGTTATCGCGTGTTTACATATGCGTAATATAGTAATCGGTTCCTTCGGACATATACTGAACCACTTCTTCACCTTTTCGCTCGGTCAACAGGGAGAGTATGGTTTCGAGGTGCCCCATGCTACGCTCGAGGCCGTAGATTTGCAGCGACGTTTCCCAGAAGAACACGCTGACATCTTGAAACGCGTTGAGTACCAGCGGGAGAATGTCGTTGCCGCTGCGCAGACAGATGGCGTGATGCCAGTTAAAGATCATCTGCGCGAGTTCGTGACGATTGGCCATACCTCTCGCCTGCGCGACGGCTTCGATGGTGTCGAGCTGCTTGCGCAAAAAAGCAATGTCCTTTTCGGTGTGTCGCTCGGCAAACCTTCGAACCGCTTGACCTTCGATTGCGATGCGAAGCTCTAAAAGCGAAATGACGGTCTGCTTGTCCAGCTTGCCGCCGTTGAACTTGATGATGGTGGTCAGCGTCTCCGCGTTTCCCGTCTCCGCGTAGTTGGCGATAAACGTTCCCTGACGTGCGTTCACGCAGATAAAGCCCATGCGCTCCAGGTCCTTTAAACCGGCATGCACGATGGTTTTGCTGACTTTCATCTCTTCTGCAAGCTCTCGCTCGGTCGGCAGACGATCTCCGACGCTGAGTTTGCCGGAGAGGATCATGCTTACGATTTTATCGATAAAGAGTTCCTTAATAGTCGGGGCTTCGATGACGCCAAATTGCATAGTAACCACCTCTCTGTTATATGGTCAGACCACGACCACAACAACATGCTACTACAAAAAGCCGTATTATGCAAGAAGTAATTGACTTTGTTTCGATAATAAAATATTCTGTTTGTGCGTGGTAAGACCACGCAATGCGATACAGTCCAGCGATCTCTATCGATATAACACATCGCGATTAACGAACAAAACGATCGTAAAACGCCCGCCATGTGATACTGCAAATCTATATTAAGATTTCATATTTTGAAGAACAGGAAGGATCTACTATGTCTCTGAGACCGAAAATCGTACAGCTTGCAAAGATCGTCGGCGGTGTTTCCGGCGTCATGAACAAAATCGACGAAAACGCGCCGGAATACTACGCGCTTGCCTCCATCGTTTCGGATGAACAGGCGGAGATTGCCATCGCGGCGGGTCTTCGTAAAAACCGTACGGCGGCCTATCTTGCCGAGAAGACGGGCAAATCGCAAGAGGATGCGCATCGGCTCGCGCTGGAACTCGCCGAGATCGGTGTTTTTCGCGTTAACAAGGACGCAAACGGCGAAGATCAGTTCTATATGCAAATTTTCGCACCGGGCATCATGGAGATGCTGGTGAACAACCCCAAACAGCTTGCGGAGCATCCGGAAGTCGGTCGCGCGTTTGAGGAATATACACGCATCCGCATGGCGACCATGTCTCCCATGCTGCCGATGGGATCGGGACTCATGCGCGTCATTCCAATCGAGAGTTCAATCGATGGCAATATGCAGGCGGTTCCGTATGAGCGCATTTCGTATTATCTCGATAAATATAATATTTACTCTGTCTCGTCCTGCTCCTGTCGCGCGGCGCGCCGCACCATCGGCGAGGGCTGTGGACATTTGGAACAGGATATGTGCATCCAGATGGGCAAAGGTGCGGAGTATTATATCCGCACCGGCAGAGCGCGGCAGGTTTCGCGCGCGGAGGTGGAGGAACTTCTCCGCAAGGCGGAGGAAAACGGACTCATGCACAACATCCCGAACATTGAGGAAGTGGGAGAGACCGCGGCGATCTGCAACTGCTGCGCTTGCGCCTGCTTTGGCCTCCGCGTGGGACTCATGTTCGGCGCGCGGGATGCCGTCCGGTCGAACTATGTGGCAAAGGTGGATGCGGAGAAATGCGTCGCCTGTGGTCAGTGCGTGGAAAATTGCCCGGGCAACGCCCTGATGCTGGGCCAAAAGCTCTGCACGAAGACGCCGGTTACCGCCATGCCGGAGGTAAAGAAGATCACCGAACACGCCTGGAGCAAGGCGGATTGGAACGTCGACTACCGCGAAAACCGCAAGGACGTGGTGGACAGCGGCACCGCGCCCTGCAAGACGGCTTGTCCCGCGCACATCGCCATTCAGGGTTACATCAAGCTTGCGGCGCAAGGCAAATACATGGACGCACTGGAGCTGATCAAGAAAGAGAATCCGTTCCCGGCGATCTGCGGACGCATCTGCAACCGCCGTTGCGAGAGCGAATGCACGCGCGGCGAGGTGGACGAACCGATCGCCATCGACGAAGTGAAGAAATTCATCGCGGATACCGAACGCAAGGCCGGCAACCGCTTTATACCGAAGAAGCGCTATGATTGCAGCGACAAGAAGGTCGCAATCGTCGGCGCGGGCCCTGCGGGACTCGCGTGTGCGTATTTTCTCGCGCTGGATAACTACGACATCACCGTGTTTGAAAAAGAAGAGCGCCTGGGCGGCATGCTCACGATGGGCATTCCCTCCTTCCGCCTTGAAAAAGAAGTGGTGGATGCGGAGATCGACGTGCTCAAAGAACTGGGCGTCAAGTTTAAAACCGGCGTCGAGGTGGGCAAGGATGTTACGCTGGATGAACTCCGCGCACAGGGATACCGGGGATTCTACCTTGCCATCGGCGCGCAGGGCGGCAGAAAGATCGGCATCGAGGGCGAGGACGCGGTGGGCGTACTGACCGGAATCGAATTCCTGCGCAACGTGAACCTCGGTAAGGACGCAAAGCTGCCCGGCAAGGTCGTCGTCATCGGCGGCGGCAATGTCGCAATCGACGTTGCGCGGGCCGCCGTGCGCGAGAGCGCAGAAAGCGTCACCATGCTCTGCCTCGAGAGCACGAAGGAAATGCCCGCGCTGCCGGAAGAGATTGCGGAAGCGAAGGCGGAGGGAATCCAGATTCAAAACGGCTGGGGTCCCAAGCGTATTCTGGTGGAAAACGGCAAAGTAACGGGTGTGGAGTTCAAAAAATGCACTTCGGTGTTTGAAGACGGAAAATTCGCGCCAAAATATGACGAAAACGAGACCATCACGGTTTCCGCGGACTATGTGCTGCTCTCCATCGGGCAGTCCATCCTCTGGGGCGATCTGTTGAAGGGCACAAAGGTGGAGCTAGGACGCGGAAACACGGCTGTTGCGGACGGCTTTACCTATCAGACCGCGCAGGCGGATGTATTCGTCGGCGGGGACTGTTATTCCGGCCCGAAGTTTGCCATCGATGCGATCGCTGCTGGCAAGGAAGCGGCGATTTCGCTGCACCGCTTTGTCCAGCCGGGACAGACGCTGACCGCGGGACGCGACCGCAGGGTCTATCGCGCGCTGGATAAAGAAAATCTTGTCATCGAGAGCTACGACAACACGCGGCGGCAGCAGCCGGAACACGAGAAGGCAAACGAGCGTTCCTTCCGCGACACGCGGCTTACGTTTACCGAAGAACAGCTTAAGAAGGAAACCGAACGCTGCCTTGGTTGCGGCGCGACCGTTGTGGACGAGTACCTCTGCGTGGGCTGCGGGCAGTGCACCACGAAGTGCCGCTTTGACGCGATCACGCTCTACAAGAAATACGACAGACAGTTTCCGGAGTTCGAGAAAATGCCAATCGAGGTCGCAAAGCACGTGGTCAAGCGCACGGCGAAGATCGCAACTGTCGCGGTCAAAGACCTTTTCACGCAGAAATAACGGCGGTAACGGCATGCACGAACTCAGCATCATCAGCGCGGTCGTAAAGACGGTGGAAAACATTATGCAAAAAGAGGGTTTGACGCAGGTGGACACCATCGTGCTGCAGGTGGGCGAGCTCTCCGGCGTGGTTCCGCATTATATGGAGGAGTGCTATCCTGCCGCGGTCTATCAAACCTGTATGGAACAGACCAAATTGCAGATGGAGATCATCCCCGGCATCGTGCGCTGCAAGGACTGCGGGGAAGAGTTTTCCGGTTATCAATATAACCTGAAATGCCCCAAGTGCGGCTCGGAGCATCTGGATGCGCTCAGCGGGCGCGAGTTTATCATCAAAGAGATCATCGCCTGTTGAGCCGGAACGCTTCGCGGGCTGAGGAAACCATGGAACTGTTTGACGCGATCATTTCGGAAACAAAAACCCGAATCGAACCGTTGATCACGCATCGCTGGGGGTATGATCCCGCGGATGCCTGGGCGGACACGGGTAAAAACGAGCTCGTGATGCAGCGGGACGCGGCATATGAACTCGGCGGCGGTGAAAACCCCGGCGTGCAGTATTGCTGCGTGACGACGGGAGATACACTCGACTCCGTGAGCGAAACCATCCTCTGCGGGCCGGATTTAAACGAGATCGCTTCGGATTGCGCCTATGCGCGCATCGCGCTGGTGCATGTTTCTTCGCTCGACGGCGCAGAGGAAGATCGATATCGTCAGCTCTGCGAGGCGGCGTTTGTCAAGTATCGCGTGTTTCCGAAGGGTTATATGATGCGCATCTCTCCCGAAAGCAACCGCGAGCAGGTGCGGCTCAGCCGGCAGGCGATCATAGATGGCATCTCGTTTCGCGGCGTCGGGGCGGACTTCATCCGCGCTTATCAAAATTTGCCCAATTTCATCTCGGCCAAGGCCGTGTTTATCACCGATCCCACGGCGTGCTATGGTGCGCTTGACGCGTTGGCAAGCGGTGTTCAAAACCGCATGAAAGCGCTCAATACGATCTTTAGCGGCTTGGCGACAGACTGCGCGAGTTGCCAGATGAAGCCGCTCTGCGACGAGGTGGAAGGCATGCGCGAGCTGCACCAGCAGCACGCAAAGAACGCCTGAGGAACGAAACAATCATAACCAAAGCTGAATCAAGGTTTGTCATAAAAGGAGAGGACGCATGAAGGATTTAAAACACCTGACTTATTTCGAAAACCTGCTGCTGGAGGCAAACAACGAGCTGGTGCGATCGGCGCAAAGCGAGGGACGCTTCGCGGTCGGCCAGGTTTGCAGCCTGATTCCAGAGGTGCTGATGAATGTGCCGGGGTGCTTCCCGGTTCGTCTGCGCGCGCCGCATCTAGGGTCGATGGAGATCGGCACCTATTATATGACGAGCTTGAGCTGCGAGTACTGCCGCGCGGTGCTGGAGCTTGCGGAGGAAGGCGGTTTGCAGTTTCTCGATTGCATCATCGCTCCTGATGCCTGCGCCATGATGAACCGTTGCGTGGAGAACATCGAGCGGCAGAATCTCTGCACGAAGGAGCATTTCTTTGTGGAGTATTCCGACGTGCCGATGAAGTCGGACGAAACCGCGCTGAGACACTATATCAAGCAGATGCGTGTGCATGTGCTGGAGCCGATGGGCGAAAAGCTAAAGGTCGATGTATCGGATGCGGCGCTTCGCAAAGCGGTCGCGGAGCACAACGAGGTCTGCCGCCTGATCACGCAGATCGGAGAGTTCCGCAAGGAGGAGAACCCGCGCATCTCCGGCTATGAATTCCACATTCTCTGTGCGGCAAGCTATTGCGCGCCGAAGGACTTGCTGGTTCAGCCCCTGCGCGAAACGCTGGAGGAGCTCAAAGTCCGCGAGCCGGACGAGACGAAGCAATATCGTATTCGCGTGGTGCTGGTCGGTTCCGAGATCGACGATCCGGATGTGATCAAGCTGATCGAGGACAGCGGGGCACTGGTCGTTGCGGATCGCTACTGCTTTGGTTCGTTCCCAGGCAGGCAGGAGATCGTTCTGACGGAGGACGAGGACGCGCTGAGTCAGATTTGCCGCCAATATCTTGCGTGGGGCCAGTGCCCGCGCTTTATGGATACGGAAAAGATCGTAGAACGCCGCGCCTATGTGGACAACCTTGCCAAAGAGTTTCACGCGGACGGGCTCATCTACCAGCAGATCAAGTTCTGCGACTATTGGGGATACGAGCGCGCCGCCGCCAATCACTTCATGAATGAGGAATACGGCTATCCGGTGCTTTCCATCGATCGGCCATATGTGATCGGCTCTTCCGGACAGCTTCGCACGCGCGTGCAGGCCTTCGTCGAGAGCATCGAGTTTAAGAAATTGCAGGGAGTGAAAAACTGATGGGCAAGGCAATCAACAGCGAACCGCTCGGAACGTTTTATCGCGGCGGCAAGACCAAGAAGCGCCGTGAATGGCGCGGCTGGAAAGACACATGGTACGACTACACGCGCTGGCTCAAAAACTGGGGCGTCATGATTGCGTTTATGGCGAAGCCCGCAAATCTCAAGGGCTTTTTCCGCTATCGCTGGATGATGAACTACCTCTCCGTGCCGGATTTTGTAGACCGCCATACGGAGGGCCTTCGCGGTGCGCAGCTCAGAATTGCGCACAAGGAGTTTGACTTCATCGTGGAGCATGTCTGCGAAACGATCGGCAATCTCTTTCGCGCGGACCCGCTCTGCGGAAACGACAAGGCGTTCAACAAGACCGTCGTCGTGTTCGACGAGAATATGATGTCGCAGATCATGAACGGATTTCCGAATCTGCACATGGTCTGCCGCGAAATTCCGATCATCTACACGCCGTCCACGGTGACGCAAGAGGGCGTGATCCACTACATTGACCGCGCGCAGCAGTTTGGCATTCCCGGCGATGTGTGCCCAATGCCCGCGGCGGAGCTCGGCGTTGCGCTGGATGACGATTATCCCATCGTGGGCGTTTGCGCGGTGCAGTGCAACACCACCTGCGACGGCAGCCTCATGGGCAACGGAATTGAGGCGCGCGCGTTCGGTATTCCGACGTTTCAGCTCGCGGTGCCGATTCGCCACACGCAGGAGAGCGTACAGGAATACGGCGCGGAGGAGATCGCAAACTGTATTCGCTTCATCGAGAAACAGACCGGCGAAATCTTCGACTGGGACAACTATTTCAAATGCATCGGCACCTTCAACGAGCAGACAAAGCTGTTTATGGAATGGCTCGATATGTCCCGCACGGATTATCCGCAGGTGATCGGCAACAACGTGGCGCTCTACCGCGACGCGTATTATCAGGTCGGCGGCGGAAGAGACCCGCGCTTTCTGAAAAACGATCAGGAGATCACGAAGCTCGCGTGGGATTCCTTCGAGAAAAAGGGTTCCTGCGTTTCCGAGGAGCGCCACCGTGCGGTGCTGTGGGGCGTTCAGGCGCAGTATTACACCGCGTTTCCCATCTGGCTGCAAAACTGTTGGGGCATCCTGCCCATCATCGATATGCTGAGCCTGACCTCCACCAGAATTTGCAGCACGACGGATCAGGATCAGGCGATGCTGGATATGGCGCATCTTTATATGAATATGAACATGCGCAACCGCTCCAACGGCGGTTATCAGGTCGGCGTAGAGGACCTCTGGCGCTTCTGCGAGGAGTTCCGCGCGGACATGGTCATTCTCTACGAGCACATCGGCTGCAAGTCGATGAGCGGGTATCACGGTATCTTCGAGGAAGAAGGCAGAAAGCGCGGCATCCATATCGTCTGGGCAACGCATGGACTCATGGACCCGCGGGCGGCTTCCCGCGCGGACATGCGCAACGAGGTCAACCTCTATATGCGCTCCGTGCTTAAGGAAGAGCCGCTGGATGCTTCGCTGGAGAACTTCGACGACTCGAACGCTTGGTAAAGCGGGCTATGCTGCGGGAACAGACCAAGGAGGACTTGTACAAATTGAGATACTATGGCGGATGTGACGTGGGTTCCACGTTTACCAAGGCGGTTATTTTAGACGAATCGGGCAAGCGGGTTGCCGACACGACGATCAGAAGCAAGATCGACAGCCGCGCTTCGGCGACGCTCGCGATGGAAGAAGTGATCTCGCAAGTGCCGGAGCTAACGCGGACGGAAGACCTCTCCTACCTGGTCGGCACAGGCTACGGGCGCAACAAGGTGCCGTTTGCGGACGAGAACATCTCGGAAATCTCCTGCCACGCGATGGGCGTGCATGTGACCGACCCGAGCGTCAAGGCGATCATCGATATCGGCGGTCAGGACATCAAGGGCATCGAGATCGACACGGACGGCACGGTGAAGACATTTGCGATGAACGACAAGTGTGCCGCGGGAACGGGACGGTTTTACGAGGCGATGGCGCGCTCGTTTGAGATGACGCTGGAGGAGTTTTCGAACCTCTCGCTTGCGGCAAAGAACGCAATTCCGATCACGGCGCAGTGTACCGTGTTTGCCGAGAGCGAGGTCATCACCATGGTCGGCGAAGGAAAGCCGATGGACGAGATCGCGGCAGGCATCCAGATGTCCGTCGCCAAGCGCTGCTTTGTGATGGCAAAGAAAGCGGGAGCAACGGACAGCATCACCCTCACGGGCGGTTGCGCGAAAAATGCGGGACTCAAGAAGGCGATCGAGCAGGTGCTCAAGATCAAGGTGATCGGGCTTTCGGTCGATCCGCAGTTGATGGGCGCGCTGGGCGCCGCGGAGTTTGCGCGTAAAAAGGGACTGGCGAAGGCATAAGGAGGAACGAAAATGGCAGTTGTTTTGAAAGTGTTGCTAATCATCGCAATCGTGCTTGCGGCGCTGTTTGTGACAAGCTTTGTCGTGTATTTCTTCAATCTCGACATGAAGCTCTCGTCGCTGATGCCGCCCATTTTGACAAAGCATTACGACAAAATCAAACGAAAAAAACGCGTTTAAGCAGAACAAAACCGCCGGTTGTCCGGCGGTTTTGTTTTTTATGTTCGGATTATAAAAAATCAGATGAAGTTCATACTGGATAGCGCGCGCTGCACCTCGTGCAGCAAGACGGAATCTTCGGGCAAATCAAACACGCTACGTCCTTGGATATCGTTTTGCAGATGCGCTCTGTCCGGCGCAATCGTTGCAAGCAACTCCATATCTCCAAGATCGACATACTGGTTCCAATCGGCATTCTCCACGCGGTTGAGGATGACGCCCGTGCGATCCGGATGAATCAAATCGCCGGAGAGCGCGCGGATATTGCGTAACACCGAGACGCCCTTTTTACTTTGATCGGAGATGAGCATCAGGTGGGTCACCTTCTCCATCACACGGCGGTTGATCTGCTCGATCCCCGCTTCGCCGTCGATCACGACATAGTCAAACTCATCGGCAAGAGAGGCAATCACTTCCTTGAGATAGGCGTTTACGCCGCAGTAGCAGCCGGCGGTCTCCGGTCTGCCGATGGCGAGAAACGCAAACCGATGATTTTCCGCCATGGCTTCAAATACATGAAACCGTGCTTCGTTGAGCAGATCGACCGCCTCGCGCGTTTCGCCGGAGATGGTTTTCGCGACGATCTCTTTGCGGATATCGTCCAGCGTTTTGACGACGGTGACGCCGAGCGCGGTGGAGAGCCCGATGGCGGGGTCCGCGTCGATTGCGAGAATGCGTTGATCGGAGTACTGCTCCGTCAGGATTCGAACAATTGCCGCAGAGACGGTCGTTTTTCCAACGCCTCCTTTACCGGCAACCGCAATGATTTTTGAGGACATGCGGGAGATTCCTTTCTCGGATTGTTTCGCAAATGGGATCACTTAGCGCAGCAACGATCAGTTTCACCCGATTGAAGACGAAGAACATTCTTTATTATAGCGCTTGGAAGCGACAACTTGAGGATAGCAACTTGTATCATTATAAAGTTGAATCTGCGCGAAGTCTACCGGATTAACAGACAACCGCATCGAAACACTGATAATCATACGATTCTGAACCATTCCTTCGGCAGCAAATGGGCAGACGCTTGCTGGAACTCTGCCGATTCGCCCTTCACGAAAAAGGTGTTTGATCAAATCGCAATGCTTATCATTCATCTTTGCAAATCATCCCGATTCATAATGTTTCTTAAGAAAAACCTTGCGGTACAGTTAAGGAACGCACGGTAAAATTTATATGAAACAGAGTGGAGCATGCGGGTCCGGGTGTTCAGCAAATGTTACCTCTCATCTGGCGGCAATGCTTCCCGATTCAGGAAACTAAGTTCAATCACAATGCAAACGACACATCAGCAAAGCAGCACGCTTCTATAAAGCACATAAGTGACAGAACATGGATCAAATCGATCATCAACAATCAGACATGAGGATGCTTCCAGAATTCAAACAGAAACCGATTCTGCTTCAAGAGAAATCTCGAGAAAGATGAGGATTTGAATGAAATTAAAGATTACGCAGAGAACAATTCAGTTGCTGGGGTTGATCGAGTTTATCATTGCCATCTTTATTATTCTCGCTATTTTGCGTGGAATTGCGGGAATCGTATTGGAGATGAGAGACATCAAAGCGATCCTTCTCAAAGGGATTGACTTTTCACAGTTTCTATCCAATGCTTTTTCGCTGGTCATCGGGATTGAGTTTACGCGCATGTTAATCAAGCACTCGGCGGATGCTGCGATTGAAGTGCTCTTGTTTGCGATCGCAAGGCAACTCATTATCGCGCACCCGGCTACCTGGGAAATGCTGGTCGGGGTGGTTGCGATAGCGGGGGTATTCGCGATCCGCAAGTATCTCTTCGTTGACGATTTTCATCATTCGGAGCGGTTTGTCTTTGACGCGTGCCTGCAGATTTCCCGCGTCAATTCCGTCGCTCATATCAATCTGCCGGACGATGGGGAGCAGACCATCGGCGTATTAATGGAAGAGATGCTTACCAAGAAATCCAATGAAATCAAAACGGGAGCGCATGTTGAATTTGGGAATATCCTGTTGCGAATCGAGACAACCAAAGATGGATCAATCGAAACGGTGAGTATTTCGAAAAAGAGCGAGACATAACAAACTGATGCGTTTTTCGTTGGTATAAAGTCTTATGAACATAAAAAAAGCGGCGGGAAGAGTCCTGCCGCAGGGAGGCATTCAGTGAAACCGCGGGTTTTACCCGGCGATGCAATCTGTCAGGTCAGACCGGGTGACAACACAAACTGATAACCGATACCCCGTACGGTTTTAAGAAAATCCGGTTGCTGCGGATCATCTTCTATTTTCATGCGCAGATGGCGGATATGCACCATTATGGTATTGTCGTCAATCACATTATTGCCCCAAACATGGATATAGATCTGTTCCTTTGAGAGCACCTTGTTCGGGTTGTTCAGGAAATATTTCATCAGTAAGCTTTCCTTGCTCGAAAGCGGAATATCGATGCCATTCTTAAAGAGCTTCATCTCATCCGGCATGTAACGAAACGGCCCGGCCTCAAGCTTAGAGCCCGATTGTCTGCTGGCAATCTCCGCCCTGCGCAAGCAAGCCTTTACTTTGGCGCACAGCACCGTTGTGCTGAAAGGTTTCGTTACATAATCATCTGCGCCAATTCCGAGCGCAAACACTTTATCGGTATCCGCAAGGCAGCCGCTGAGGATGAAGAGCGGCGTTAAAATGCCCATGCTTCGTATTTGGTGAATAACATGGAAGCCGTCCATTTCCTTCATGATAATGTCCAGAATGATCAAATCGAATTTTTGCGTCTGCAGCAGGGCAATCGCGGCGGGTCCGCTCGCAGCTTCGTGCGTAGCGATTCCCTCCTTTTCAAGAACTCGCTCGATCGTACGGCGCACGAATTCTTCGTCATCAACAATGAGAACACTTGGTTGTTCCAAGTTAACCCCCGCCTTTCCGGTTTTGAATCATATAGAGATAGAACGGATGCCCGAAGTTGACTTGCGTTTTTATAGAGCAAGTATAGCATCACTTTGCGAAGGAATACTACAGGCGGATATGGATTCTTAACGAATTTTAAGGAAAACCTTGCGGTGCAGTTAAGGAACGCGCCGTAAAATATGGCTAAATTAAGTCGAAACGCGAAATTTCTATGATCGGGCAACAAAGCCTGAATCACTCTCAATTCAAGCTTCGTTTTCAAACGCGATATGGTTACAATCAAAATTTCCCAATGAAAATTTCAAACGTGTATGACTTCTTCTGTTAGTAACATTTTCTGTATCGACCGGGAAGTCCTCTCACCAGGGCGGATTCATCTTATGTGTATGCGGTGGCCTTTGCGCCTTGCAGATAATCAGTTCAAAAAAAGAAGGGGAAGACAAAATGAAAAAAACAGCAACGTTTATACTCTGCATCATGCTGACAGTGATGATGCTTGCTGGATGCACCTCAAATGCATCCAACACGGTTGCGGCAACGGAAGCTCCGGCAGCACCCGCCGCCGACCAGAGCGCGACAGCTGCTCCCGCCGAAACCAAATCGTGGGAATGGGAACGTAAGGTAACACTTGTTTGCCCGTGGGGCGTAGGCGGCGGAGCAGACGGAACACTGCGTCCGCTCCAGCCCATTCTTCAGGACATTTTGGGTGTTCCGGTTGAAATCGTAAACGTCGAGGGCGCCGGCGGTGCAAATGGTCTGGACTACACCTACAAGCAACCGGCGGACGGCTACACCTATGTGTTGGCCACGCAGTCGATCATCATGCTGGATCTGCAGAAGATTCTGCCCTTTGATTTCAAATTGGAGATGAAACCGGTCGCCAAGCTGGTGCACTCCATCAACATCATTGCCTCTTCCAAAAAGGCGATGGAGGGTAAATATACCAACTTCACTGAGTTTATCGATTACGCCAAAGCGCATCCGCAGGAGATGACTTGCGGCATGCTGACTGCCACCGGTGCGGACTCCGTATCGCTCAAGCAAACGTTGGCGGGCGGCTTAGGCTGCGATATTACCGAGGTGGAAAACTACATTAAGGTCGTGAACTATAGCAGCGGTGCGGAACTGAGCGCTGCGATTGCCGGCGGCCACATCAACATCGAAGTCACCGGTGCTTCCGAAATTCAGGGCCTGATTGACTCCGGCGACATCGTACCGCTCATCTCCATGTCCGAAAAGCGCATGTCCGCTTACCCCGATGTGGAATGCACGGCTGACTACAACATCGATTCGTATGTCGGCACATGGAGAGGTCTGTTTGCCCGTTCCGATACGCCGCAAGAGGCGCTTGACGCAATGACGGCCGCCGTGCAGCAAGCATGGAATGACCCGGCCTATCAGGAGTTCCTCAAGAACGCCAGCTATCTGGATCGCGCAGGCTTTGCGGCTCCGGCAGAATTCCAGACGCTGATCGACGAAGAGTATGTAACCTTTGACACGTATCTCAAGGGTATTGGCGTGATCAAATAACGTCCGGCCGATACGACACTTTAATCGGTGGTTTGAATGTACGGCCTTCAAACCACCGATTTTTTCACAAGTGATGAACGATATCTACCGTTGCACGAATCAACGAAAGGAGATGATTTTTTCATGGTAATTGAATTGGCTGTTAACCTGTTGATCCTGGGATTTTCCGTGTTTTGCTTCTTTTATGTGGGAGCAACCATGCCCAAATCGCCCGTGAACGAACTGGGCGCGGAGCAATGGCCGCAGGCGCTGCTGATCCTGCTGGTGATCGCACTGATCTGGAATCTCATCAAGTTTTTCAGAAAGCACAAACGGGAGGAGATTGCCGGCGCATTCCGGTCTTTTGGTAAGGATACGCTTGGGTTCGTAAAAAGCAAGCTGTTTATTGGCATGGTGATGGTGATGGCCATGGCGCTGCTCTACGAACCATTGGGCTTCATCTGCACCAGCCTGCTGTTCTTAGCGGGCTACGGAATCCTCCTTGGGGAGCGGAGAATTTGGATGATTCTTCTATCCTCCATTTTGATCACGATCATCCTCTATGTCGGTTTCGCCGTGTTCCTCGGCGTTATGCTTCCCAGAGGACAAGTTCCTTTCCTGCGGAATTTTGCGCTCTTCATAGAGTCGCTGATTCCGGCATAACCTGAAGGGAGGTTAATGTATGTTTGATCTATTGACCAGCGGACTTGCGCTGGTGTTTGCCCCGAAGATGCTTCTCTTGATCGTTTTCGCGGTGTTTCTCGGTACCCTCTTCGGTGCGCTTCCCGGCGTGAGCGCGACCATGGCGGTTACGCTCGGCATTCCCTTTACTTATAAAATGGATCCGGTCAGCGCGATTGCCTTTCTGGTTGCCATCTATTGCGCATCCATCACCGGCGGCGGCATGACGGCAATTCTGTTTAAAATACCAGGCGTACCGTCAAGCGCGCCTACGACATACGACGGATATCCCATGGCGCAACGGGGCGAAGCCGGGCTGGCGCTTGGTGTACAGCTCATCTCCTCCGCGCTTGGCGGAATCTTTGCAGCGATCTGCATGCTGATCTTGAGTCCACAGCTCACACAGGCTGCACTCAGTTTCGGGCCGTCTGAACTGTTCGCAATCTCTTTTATGGGACTATCCATCCTGACGAGTCTGGAAACGGACAATATCAATCGAACGCTGATTTCGGGATTGATCGGGTTGGTGCTTGCGTGTATCGGGCTTGATCCGCTTCTTGGCGTGCCGCGTCTGACGTTCGGCACCCGCTTTTTGACCTCCGGTATCGAAATGATTCCGGTCATGATCGGATTCTTCGCTATAACCGAGGTGCTCAAGCAAACAAATAAACCGGCTAAACTGCAAGCGGTTGAAGGAAAGGACATGGGCAAGCTTTCTGCCAAGATGCCCAGCTTGAAGCAGCTGTTCTCGCTGAAATGGATCATTGCGCGCTGCTCGGCTCTGGGAACCATCATCGGCATACTGCCCGGCGCAGGCGCCACGATCGCTGCGTTTCTGTGCTATTCCACCGAAGCGAAACTCTGCAAAACGCCCGGCAAATTCGGTTCCGGCTGCATTGAAGGTATTGCCGCGCCGGAAGCCGGCAATAACGCCGCGGCTGGCGGATCAATGGTTCCTCTTTTGACGCTTGGTATCCCCGGAGGCAACGCGGCCGCCATCATGATGTCGGCCATGATATTAAAGGGCGTAACGATGGGACCGCTGCTGCTCATCAGCCAGCCGCAGTTCCTCTCCGCCACGTTCGCTTCCATGCTCGCGTCCAATATTCTGATGGTATTTGCGTCTATTTTGATTGCCAAGATCTTTGTGAAGGTCCTCAAGATCCCGTATAGCATACTCGGACCTACGATTATCATGATGGCGACGATTGGCGCATTTGCCACGAAAAACACCGGTGTCGACGTTGTCCTCATGGCGATTGCGGGACTGATCGGATTCGTATTCTCCACCTGCAAGTTCAATAGCTCCGCAATGATACTGGGTCTGGTGCTGGGCGTGATCTGCGAATCAAACCTCAGGCGTGCGTTCACCATCGCGACCGGAGATACGCTGTTGGAGGCGGCATGGAATATCGTGCAGCGCCCCATCACGGGTATTATTCTGCTGGTTTGCCTTGTCGTGCTGGTCAGCCCGGTGGTCGCGCCCTTGATTAAAAAATGGAAACAAAAGAAACAAACTGCGGCGTAATATAGAAAAACTGTCGGGACGGGCTGAAAGAGCCGAATCACGTGCAACAGCCCGTCCCATTTGCCTTTAAGGGGGTTTATTCATGAAATTTCGATTAGACTTACGGCTGGTAAAGGTGATCAGCATAGCGGGAACGCTGGGCGGCCTGTTTTTCCTGGTTACCGGCAAGTGGATTGGCGCTGTGTGCATGCTGCTGGGTTCTTACCAATTTGAGAAAAATCTGTATCGCTGCCCGCATTGCGGCGCTCGGTTGAATATGAAAGCGCCGCTGTTTCGCGGCGCCAGATGTCCCGCCTGCCAGCAGGTACTGATTCAATCGACAAAGAAGGTGCATGTATGAAGATTTCCAATATTGGGGTATCCGGCACCGTGGAGTCCAGCGACATTCTGGTGACGCTGGAACCGGGCGGCGGAAGCGGGATTGAAATTGAACTGAAAAGCTCCGTTGAAAAGCAGTTCGGCAACGAAATACGCAGAGTAATTCTGGAAACGCTCGGCGAGCTTGGCGTAGAAGACGCCCGCGTGACTGCCGTAGATAAAGGAGCCTTGGATTGCGCCGTTCGCGCGCGCGTGAAAACCGCGGCATATCGTGCCAGCGGGGAAGCGGATTACCAATGGGGAGGCGAAACGAAATGAAACGTCTTCGCAGGACAATGCTCTATGTGCCTGGTAACAACCCAGCTATGGTCAAGGACGCAGGCATCTACCCGGCAGACAGCATTATGTTCGATCTTGAGGACTCCGTATCGGTTTTGGAGAAGGATGCCGCACGCTTTTTGGTTTACGAGGCGCTTCAATCAATCCGCTATCCGGATAAGGAGCTCATTGTACGCATCAATGCGCTGGACAGCAAGCTTGGGCTTGACGATCTGGAGGCGATGGTTCGAACGCGAAAGGTTGCCATTCGCCTGCCCAAGACGGAGAGCGCGCAGGATGTGCTCTTTTGCGAAGAGCAGATTGCGCGAATCGAGGCGGAAAACAATATTCCGCTGGGTTCCACAAAGATGATGGCGGCAATTGAGAGCGCCGCGGGCGTTCTCAACGCGAAAGAAATCGCTTTCTCCAGCAAGCGGTTGATCGGCATAGCAATCGGTGCGGAGGATTACGTTACGGATCTGAAAACCACTCGTTCCAGCGACGGGATAGAGCTTCTATTTGGTCGCAGCATGGTGCTGCTGGCAGCCCGTGCGGCCGGGATTGATGCCATCGACACCGTCTACAGCAACGTGGACGATGAGGCGGGCTTCCGCGCGGAGGTTACTCTGATCAAACAATTGGGCTTCGACGGAAAAAGCGTGATCAACCCAAGACAGATCAAACCCGTTCATGAGATTTATACGCCAACGGAAAAAGAGATTGCAAAGGCAATTGCCGTAATGGAAGCGATCTCGGAAGCGAATAAGCGCGGAAGCGGCGTGATTTCGCTCAACGGAAAGATGATCGATAAACCGGTGGTGGCGCGCGCGCAGCGAACGCTGGATCTTGCGCGGGTCACCGGAATGCTCGGCAAAAGAGGAGAAGCATATGGACAGGATTGATCTGACAAATATTCCGTCGATAGACGAAATTCAGACGCTATGCGGGGTGTTTGATTCGCAGGGACTGGTGAAGGATCTGCATACTCTAAAGGAGCGGGAACAATTAAACAACAAAATTGTGCCCAGCCTGAAGGAGGCCGTCCGGCTTTCCGGTTTACGAGACGGTATGACCGTTTCGTTTCATCATCATTTTCGCAACGGCGATTACATCGTGAATATGGTGATGTCCGTTTTAGAGGAAATGGGATTTAAGGATCTGGTGCTGGCCGCTTCTTCACTTTCGGATTGTCATGCCCCCTTGATCAAGCAGATCAAAAGCGGTGTGATCCGGCGGATTGAGACAAGCGGATTGCGCGGCGAGCTGGCGGAAGCGGTATCAAGAGGGTTGATGGACGTGCCGGTTGTATTTCGCTCGCATGGCGGGCGCGCATATGCCATCGATTCGGGCACGTTGCCCATCGACGTGACATTTCTCGGCGCGCCTTCCTGCGATCCTTACGGAAACGCCAACGGTTACTGCCGGCAGAAGGAAGGCAGCATCATGTGCGGAGCCATGGGATACGCCAAGTGCGACGCGCAGTATGCGAAGAAAAAAATCATACTCACGAACAATATTGTACCCTACCCGAACGCGCCTTTCGGAATTCCGGAGTCGGATGTCGATTACATCGTTGAGGTGCCGGAGATCGGCGACCCTGCCGGGATTATGAGCGGCGCCACGCGCTTTACGAAAAACCCCAAAGAGCTGTTGATCGCAGAAACCGCGGCGCATGTGATTGAGGCCAGCGGTCGATTCAAAGACGGGTTTTCCATCCAGCTCGGTTCCGGCGGAGCAAGCCTTGCGGTCGCGCGGTTTTTGAGGGATATGATGCTGCGCGATAACATTACGGCGAGCTTTGCTTTGGGCGGAATCACCGGTTCGATTGTCGATCTGCATGAAGAGGGTTTGATCAAAAAAATACTGGATGTGCAATCGTTTGACCTGCAGGCCGCCAAGTCGCTGATGAATAACCGCTTTCATCAGCAGATATCGGCGTCCTATTACGCGAGCCCATCCAACGAGGGAACGGCTGTCAACCAGCTGGATGTCGTCGTGCTCTCCGCGCTGGAGGTCGACTGCGACTACAATGTAAACGTACTGACGGGCTCGGACGGCGTCATTCGCGGCGCGATAGGCGGTCATCCGGATACGGCGTATGGCGCGAGTGTCTCAATCGTGGTGTGCCCGCTTCTGCGCGGCAGGATTCCCTGCGTGGTCAACCATGTTCAGACGGTGGTCACGCCGGGTAAAATTGTGGACGTGATTGTAACCGATCAGGGTGTCGCCGTCAATCCGCTGCGCCCGGATCTGATTGAGAAAATGAGGGATTCGGATCTGCCGCTGTACACCATTGAAGAACTCCAGCTGATGGCGGAGCAGCTGGTGGGCAAACCTGATCCGATTCGCTACACCGATAAGGTGGTGGGAATCGTAACCTACCGCGACGGCTCCGTGATTGATCTGATTCATCAGGTGCGGGACGATGCCTGAGCGTATTCGTACGGTGGAATTAGAGGAGATGCTTCTGGCGCGTGAGAACCGGGTACGCAAGTACGAAGCGCTCCTTCAGACATTCGGGCATACGGTTGTGCTCTTTACGATGAATATACCCGGGCCGGTGAAAGCCGGTCCGGAGATTTTCTCGGGGTTCGACGCCGGCTTTCGCTCGCTGCTCAATCTGATTCATCAACAGGAGATCCGTGTGCTTCATTCGGAAACGGATCATTTTTTTACCGGACCGGAAGGCTATATCGTGTTAAATGCCGCTGCGAAGCAGGTCAAACCACTCTGCGTTCAACTGGAAGAGCGGTCCTTGATGGGGCGACTGTATGATATCGACGTCCACTCGCAGTTTGGCGGCGTATCCCGTGAGGAGATCGGGTTTCAGCCGCGAAAATGCCTGGTTTGCGGACGCGCCGCGCGGTTGTGCGGCCGCAGCCGTCGGCACTCTGTGGAGGAACTGACGCAGGCGGTTTTTGATATATTGCGCGATTGTCCGGAAGGCGAAAGAGAGATGGCCTGAGTATGGACGCACGCACCCTATCCAACTCGATCGGGATACTGGCGGAGCGAGCGCTGCGCGAGGAGGTTTGCGCGACGCCGAAACCCGGACTGGTCGACCGCATTGACTCCGGTGCGCATCGGGATATGGATATCACCACTTTTCTGACGAGCGCGCAAGCGTTGCGCCCGTACCTGATTCGATTTGCGGAAATCGGGGTTTCTTCGTGCGGCGCTCCGCCAAACCTCTTCGGAGAGCTTTGCGAGACGGGAAAGCAAGCGGAGGAAGCGATGCTGCTTGCGACAGCGGGAGCGAATACGCACAAGGGGGCGATTTTTTCGCTAGGGCTAGCGTGCGCTGCCGCGGGATATTGCCTGCGCGATGATGTAGCGGCGAAGGGGGAGGACATCCTGCTTTGCTGCCGGGAGATCGCGGCGGAAAAAATCGCCCGCGATTTTAGGCAGATGTCGCAGCGGGAGCCGCTCAGCCACGGGGAGAAAACCTTTGCGCGCTATGGAGCAAAGGGAATACGCGGCGAGGTGGAAACGGGATTTGCTACGGTACGCAGCCTGTCATTACCCGCACTCGAAGAATTGCTGCAAGGCGGGATGCCTTGGGGTGAAGCGCTGATACAGACGCTGCTGTACCTGATTGCTAACATGGAAGATACCAACGTGCTTTATCGGGCGGGTCCGGAAGCGCTCCGGTACGCGCAGACCTATGCGCGGGAGGTTCTGGAACTGGGCGGCATGCGCAGTTTACGCGGACGCGCCCTCCTTGCAGATATGAACAGAGATTTTATCGCCCAAAACATCAGCCCCGGAGGTTGCGCGGATATGCTTGCGCTCACGATTTTGATACACTCTCTGCAATCCATAGGCCAGCCGCAGCCTGCATGGTGTGCTGAACGGGAGGAGTACATTTGCTAGACTTCGTCATAACGTTGCTGGCAGCGCTTGGTGGCGGTTTACTATTCTACCGATTGAAGGTGCCGGGCGGCATGATGGTAGGCGCGATTGTCGGCGCCTGCGCTTTGAGTGTCCTGACGGCGCACGCCTACATGCCGTCCGAAGCAAAGCTGGCAGCTCAGTGCCTTGCCGGCGCATTCATCGCCTGCTCTGTTGAAAAAAGCGATCTGGGGAATATCCGGAAAATCTGGAAACCTGCGCTGTTTCTGCTGAGCGTGATGCTGGTTTTGAATATGATTACGGGACTGCTCATCTACTGGTGCAGTCCTCTAGATCTGGTGACGTCGCTGACCTGCGCCGTACCGGGCGGCATGAGCGATGTTCCCATCATTGCGGCGGATATGGGGGCGGACGCGCCGAAGGTCGCGGTGCTGCAGTTCGTCCGCATGTCTGCGGGAATTGGTATATTTCCTTCGCTCATTGCCATGTTGACCAAAGATGATAAGGATGATACCGATCAAAGCGAGAAGACCGGAAAACAGGAGAGATCTACATCAAAGCGCAAGGGCTCGCTTTCGCCGTTCCATCTTGTTATGACGCTTCTGGTTGCGTTCGCTTGCGGCATATTTGGAAAATGGACAGGCGTTCCCGCAGGTGCGCTCGTGTGCTCCATGGCGGGCGTCATCGCGCTGAAACTTCTGTCGGGAAAGGCGTTTCTGCCGGTTTGGATCAAACGGCTGGCGCAGATGCTCTCCGGCGCTTATATCGGCAGCGGGATCGTGCGGGAAGATTTGCTGGAGCTGCGTTTTATCGTACTACCCGCCGTACTGCTACTGATTTGCTATTTTTTAAACGCAGTACTTTGCGGGAGCTTGATGCACAAGCTGTTCGGACTTGGACGCAGGGAGGCTATGCTAGCCGCGACACCCGCGGGAGCAACCGACATGGCGTTGATTTCCTCCGACCTGGGGGTCAGCAGCAGCACGCTGATCGAGCTTCAGATCATCCGGCTGATCGTTGTGGTTTCGCTGTTTCCGCAGATCATCCGGTTGATTATCGCCGTATTTGGCTGATCAGACTTGTTTGACACGCGCTTTTCACGACCGGATAAAGATGTTATGCTAGTGAAGAACGATTGCTGCAAAAGGGCGAAACGAATGCGACTGTTTATAAAAAATGCCAAACGAATATTTATTTTTGTGTTCGTTGCGCTGCTGCTGCCGGTATTGGCATATGCGGTGATTGATACCTATAACGTTTATACGCAGATGGTCATCGAACAACAGCAGCAGCACTTGCTCACCATATCGCGCGCAGTGTCGCAGAGCCTGACGCTCTACATCTCCGAGCAGTTAAGGGACGTGGAGATTCTCACTAAAACGCCCGGATTTCTCACGGCGTTCGGACAGTACTACGGCTCTGGCGACACGCAGAGCCTGAAGGAATACATTCTCTCCTACATGCTTTCGCAGCATCAGGGTCTCTCCAGAATGTACCTGCTGGACAGCGCCGGCAATGTGGTCTTCAAGTATAATCAATATCCCTTTATAGAGAATTTCAACGAGGACGTGCTTGCGCTCAACACGCTGGCCAAGCCTTACCAAAGCGGCATCGGAACCGTGTTTCAAATCAGCGATAACCACTTTGGCATGACGTTGCTGAACAGCATTTCCGCAGGCAACGGCTATGTGGGAACAGCGGTGAGCATAATCGACCTCGATACGTTGTACGATCAGTTCATTGGATCGCTAAACCTGCGGGACAACGGCTACATCATGGTCAAGGACAGTACGGGTACCGTGATTATGCACCCGCGGCGGGAAATGATTTCGTTTAATTACTTTCGGGATATTTCAGATATTCAAATCGACGATCGGTATGCTGATCTGAACGACATGCTGCAAAGGCAGTATGATTATGAAGAAGGGGCGGCTATTTTCCGCAACACAACCAACGGCATTTTACCGGATTTAAAAGAGATAACGGCGTTTTCCCGCATGAATTTGAACGGAACATCGTGGTTCGTTTCTGCGGTGATGCCTTATTCCGGTGCAATTCAGCTTGTCAACGAAAACATGGGAAAGTTCGGCATTTTAATCGCGGCTATTCTGGCGTTGATTGCGTTTAGTATTTCGGTGATATACAGCTTGCAAAAGCAGCGGCAAAAGCTTGAGCTGGAAACGCTTTACCTCAAGGATATCAATCACACGCTGGAGGAACTGTACCAAAGCCGGGAGCAGGTGAGACACTATCAAAAACTACAGACGATCGGCGCGCTTGCAGGGGGCATCGCGCACGAATTCAACAACCTGCTTACGCCAATCATGGGTTATTCGGAGATGATCAAGGAACAGCTCGACGCGAAAAGCGAGTTATATGAGGATATTGACGAAATTTACAAGGCGGGTCAGCGTGCCAAGGAAATCGTGGAACAAATACTCCCGTTCAGCCGGCATGAGACGGATTCCTCTTCTTATTCATCTGTTAGCTTTGACGTGATCGTTCGCGACGCCTTAAAGATGGTGTGCATGATATTGCCCTCCAGCATTCGGCTGGAAACGCAGTTGAGCCCGACCGCGGCCAACGTATACGGAAGCGCCACCCAACTTAACCAGGTATTGCTCAACCTCTGTTCCAACGCGTACCAGTCGATGGAGACCGCCGGCGGAACGCTAACCATTGCCACCTGCATCATTCATGCGCAAGCGCTTCCGGAAAAGTTTGGATCGGCGGATGGAGACTTTGTGGAGCTCTCGGTCATGGATACGGGCTGCGGCATGAGCGAAGAAATTCTGGAACATATTTTCGACCCGTTCTTTACCACGAAGGAAGTTGGCGAAGGTACGGGGCTTGGTCTTTCCGTCGTGCGGAATATTCTGATCAGTCACGGCGGATTTATCGACGTGCGAAGCGCGGTTGGCAAGGGGAGCGAGTTTATCGTATACCTTCCTGTCACGGAACAACCCGCGGTGATAAAGAAGGAAGCAAAAAAACTACAGCAGGAAAAGGCGGGCAACGCTTCGCTGCTGCTGATTGACGACGACGTGCGGGTTACACGGCACTTAGTCAAGTGCCTTTCGAGCAAAGGATATATTGTGGATGCGTTCACAGACCCCGAGGAGGCGCTGGAACAATTTCGAAAGTCGCCCGATCGATGGAGCTTGCTGATTGTGGACTACACCATGCCTAAGCTTAAGGGGACCGTGCTTGCGCAGGAAATGAAAAAGCTGAGGCCGCAGCTTCCAGTTCTGCTCATAACAGGGCTTGTGGAAAAGGATGCGCTGATCATGCAACAGGAAGAAGTGATCAGCGAGATCATGTCCAAACCGCTGAGCATCAAAGAACTGCTGAAAACCGTCGCCAGACTTCTGGAGAAACGCTGAACGTAGCGCGTGCATCAATCATGTTGAGGAGGATGCTATGAAACATAAGGCAGGCATCAAATTGAGCGCGATCGTTTTGGTGCTGGCGTTGACCGCCTGCGGCTCCGGCTCTTACAGCACCGAAAGCGAGGGATCGTCCTACCCGAAAAAATCTGTAGAATTGATCGCTCCCGCCGGTGCGGGCAGCGGATTTGATTTGACGGCGCGTTCGGTCGCAAGCTGCTTAATCGTTACCAAACTGGTTTCCATCCCGTTGCCCGTTACGAATAAACCGGGTGGTGGAGGCGTGATCGCGCTCACATATCTGGATGAAATGAAAGGCGCCGACGACGTAATATCCGTCTACTCGCCGCCTTTGCTGATGGTGAATCTGAACGGTTCTACCGCGCTGAACTATCAGGATAATACAACGCCTATCGCGCGGTTGATTACGGATTACGGCTGCTTTGCTGTCAGCAACGAGTCGCCGTATCGCGATATCGGCAGTGTGATGGATGCGCTCAAGGCGGATCCTGCTTCCGTCAAGGTTGGGGGAACCTCCGCCGTTGGGTCAATGGACCATATTCAGTTTCTGAAAATCGCAAAGGCTGCGGGAGTGACCAGACTCAATGAAATTCAATATATCGGCTATGAGGATGGCGGCGCGGCGGCTCAGCTCATGGGTGGGCACGTGGACTTGATTTCCACCGGCATCAGCGATGCGGTCGGGCTGGTGGAAAGCGGCGATCTTCGGGTTCTCGCGATCACGGCTGCAAAACGCGTGGGGAGCGGAATCGTGTCCAGCATGCCTACCTGCATCGAACAGGGCATCGACGCGACATTTTACAATTGGCGTGGGCTGTTCGGTCCCAAAGATATGCCGGATTACGCACTGCACTACTGGGAAAACACCGTAGAGCAGATGGTTCAGACCGAAGAGTGGAAGGATATCTGCCAGAAATACGGCTGGGATATGGATTATGCCGGACATGAAGAATTCGAAACGTTTCTAAAGGATTGCAATGAAGAATACGCGGCTTTGCTCAAGGATGTAGGGTTGCTTAACGTTAGATAGGCGGAAGGAGAAGCGCGATGGATTATTCCGGTTACCGACAAACGTTCGGTTCCCCCTTTCGGGGAAAGGATCTGGTTCTACTGATGCGCTTTCTTGAAAGTTGCGGATTGACGTATGACGAAAGCATTGAGCATTCGATCGCTGTATGGGATCAGAATGATCGCATGATCGCCACAGGCTCGTTGGATGGAAACGTCATCAAATGTGTTGCGACCTCTCCGGGGACGCAGGGAGAAGGGCTGTGCGCAACTGTGGTTTCGCACTTGGTATCCTATGCGGTGAGTAATAAAAAGACGCACTTATTTGTGTACACCAAACCGGAGAATCGGAAGATTTTTGCCGATCTGGGCTTCTATCCGATCGGGGAAACTGCGGACGCTATTCTGCTCGAGTCGCGAAGGGACGGAATCAAATCCTTTATCGCCGGGTTAAAGTGCCATTCTGAACCGGGGACGATCGGTGCAATCGTTGCCAATTGCAATCCGTTTACCAACGGTCACCTGCATCTGGCAGAACAGGCATCGAACGCCTGCGACTTTGTTTACTTCTTCCTTCTTTCGGAGGATCGCAGCGCATTCCCCGCGGATGTTCGACTTCGGCTTGCCAAAGAGGGTCTCGCGCATCTGAAGAATCTGGCGGTGTGTCCGACGGATGGATATATGGTTTCCGCCGCAACGTTTCCGGCTTATTTTCTCAAGGAAAAGGCAAACTGCGGCAATGTTGCCAGCCAGTTGGATCTCGATATCTTCTGCCGGCACTTTGCCCCCGCTCTTGGTATTTCGGTTCGTTTCGTCGGGGAAGAACCCTTCTGCCGCGTGACGGCTTCCTATAACGAGCAAATGAAGGCATATCTGCCGCAGCACGGGGTGCGGGTCGTGGAGATACCCCGCCGCGAGATAAGCGAGCAGGCAATCAGCGCCTCGCGTGTACGCGCGCTTGCGGCGGAGCAACGATATGAGGAGATTCGACCTTTGGTACCGGAAACAACGTACCGGTTTCTTCTCTCTCCTCAAGGGCGAGAAATCGTCACGCGTCATGCAAAAAAGCATTTGCCGGACGAATAAACCAATTTGAAAATGTGACGAATATCCCACAAAGGCTAACCCGATTAACGTGCGAAAAATCGATGTTCGGACGACCGCAGAGCCCGACTTCCAGACAAATTTGGTCGACGTCAGGTAAGAGTAGCGCGACGCAGCCTCCCGGCGGCGCTCCCCGGCCGCTAAAAACACCGGCACAGCTGCGTTTTCTTCACGCGGCTTTGAGCCACTTTGAACGAATGCCAAAAACAAAGAGTCATCGGATGGACTCTTTGTTTTTGGCTAAACCCTCACGAAGTGACACAATCGCACGACTCAAAAAGGGTGGGTGCAAATTGCGTAGGAGGGTTCAAGCTAAGCGAAAATGACAATATGATAGGTTATTAAGGTGTGAAGGTAGCAATGGCAAGTCCGACGATCTCCGCGTTAAGAGTGCGTATTTATGCGAAATATAGTTATGAATATGCGA
Source organism: Christensenellaceae bacterium (assembly GCA_963665375.2). Lineage (GTDB taxonomy): Bacteria > Bacillota > Clostridia > Christensenellales > CAG-138 > UBA7703. The sequence continues at coordinate 716,527 of CAXXUL010000003.1, read as the reverse complement.
TGGTAATTGAAAACAATCGACGATCTTTGCGGATAATTCGGAATGCATTTTTAACGATTATTGGCGATTATAAGCTATTAATGATGGCGATAAACATCAAATAAATATCAGGTAGTACGTTTCATTTTTACATTATCATTCGAACAATATGATGGTTCGTGCCCGATACAGGGGGTAAAACAAACCCTAGCAACGTGATGCTTTCACGTAAATCGAGAGGTTGGGGAATTCTATGGATGAACGAACATACGCTCGAAGGTTCCATTATTGCCAAACCCCGGAACAATGATCATGATTCTGTTTCGCTGAGACACACCGATTGAATCGCGTCCGCGAGATAAGGCACCGTGTTGATGGCGGCTTGCAGCGTGTCCGCATTGGTGCCGATCTCTGCGAGCAGGCACAACCCCATATGTTGATTGAATCGACCAACTTTCAGACGGATTGGCTTGACCAGATCCGTCTGTTTTGCTGTGATGGCGTCCATGAGCGAGAGCGCAAAGGTGTAATTATTCTTCCAGTCTGGCAATGTGTCGTATTCGCCCTCATAGGTACCGATGCCTGTTCCAACGACGAAAAAGAGCTTCGCATAGGGAACGTTGTCGATCAGAATCGTGTTGTCCGAGCGCCCTTTCTGGTTGCTGGAGTTTCGGTGCAGATCGATATATAGATCGACATTGTCGTATTTCTGCATCACCGCAAGCGAGCGGGAGTACGCGCTGGTGATATCCTCGCCTTCCACGTCGCTCGTGTCGTGAATGACTGTAAATCCTCGCTTTTCGAGCGCCTTTTGCAGCGCGTTTCCAACGGCGATGACGTTGTACCGCGTGTTCTCCGTGCGTCCGCGCTCGGTCTCCACGTATTCGCCCTCTTTGGTCAGCAGATACGATTCGGTCGCATGCGTGTGGTAGATCAAAACGACCGGCTTGTGATCAAAGGGAAAGCTTGCGGGGCTGAACTGCGCGGCGATATCGCTCCGTAGCGTGATATCGCCGTCCTCGTCGATGATCATCTCCGGCACGGACGTCGGGGATGCGGTCAGCGTTGCGGTCGGCGTTGCGGGAATCGTTTCGATGATGAGTGGCGTGCTCACATTCGCCACGGGTGACTCGGTCGGGATCGTCGTCTCGCCCGTTCCGCAGCCGCCTAAGCCAATCATCACAGCTCCGCAGAAAATGACTGCAAAGCAGCGTCTGATTGAGAAATGACGTTTCATTCCAAATCCTTTCTGCTTTTCCGCGCGCTGATGCCGCGCAAAGGCAGGGTTACGAGGAACGTTGTGCCTGCTTCGTCGCAGCTGGTCACAGAGATCTTTCCGCCGTGTGCTTTCACAATACTCTGCGCGATGGAAAGGCCGAGGCCGTAACCGCCCGCGCTTCTTGCGCGATCCACTCGATAGAATCGCTCAAACAGGTGCGGCAGTTCCTCTGCCGGGATCGCCGTGCCGGTATTTTGTACGCGGAAAAGTGCGTTTCCGTTTTCAGTACGCAGATCGACATTCACCGACCCGTGTGCACTGGCATATTTCAGCGCGTTGTCAAGCAATATGCCGCAGAGCCGGCGTAGCTTGGGCTCGCTGCCCGTCAGCATGATGTCCGGCTGAACGGAGTCGTTCAGCGTAATCCCCGATTCGAACGCAAGCGAGGCAAACGAGAGAATGCTTCCCTGCACGACGTCGGAGAGATTGACATCCGAAAGCGTTTCCTTGCTTGCGGAGTCGTCCGACTTCGCGAGAAACAACAGATCCTCAACAAGCGACTTCATGCGCTCGCCTTCAGACTGCGTGTTCTCGATCCATTGACGTTCCTGCTGAATGGACTGTTCCGGATGTGCGAGCAGTATTTTTTGATTGGCGAGTATCACCGTCAGCGGGGTCTTGAGTTCGTGACTGGCGTCCGCAACAAATTGCTTTTGCCGGTTCCACGCTGTCTCGACGGGCTTGAGCGCTAAATTTGCCAACAACAGACTCACAAAGAAGAATGCCAGTAGCGCAAGCGCGCCGATCAGGAACGAGGAAACCACGAGTTCATTCATATTCGAGATATCGTTTCTCGCGTCGATGAAGGCAATTCTGGTTCCATTGCTGTCGATCGAGATCATGTAGCGAAGCGAGTAAGCGCGAATCATGCCGGAATTTTGATTGGAATCCAGTGCGGCCTGCGCCAGTGTTTGCGCGGTTTCATCGGTGATATCGGCAGCATGTACCGATTCTATGCTTGCCGTTCCAGCTTCATCGACAGAGAGGACAAAGCCCGCGAGAAAGTCGTTGCTCTTCTGCGCAAAACCATCCTTGGCATCTTTCAATTTTCCAATGTCGAGCTTCGGCGCGTCTTCGCCGTGCCGCTGGAGCAACTCGGTGAGCCCATGCAACGCGCTTTGCTGTTGATTGTTTGCCGTGTAGAAACACAATCCGGCAAAGACCGCAAGCAATACCACAAGCACCAGCGACATATTGATGAGGATCAGTTTCTTCTTGAGCTGATGAATCATGCTTCCGCCTCCGTTCCCAACCGATAGCCGAGTTTTCGCACGGTCTGGATGCCGACCTTTGAGCCGATGAAAAACAGCTTTTTGCGAAGGAACGAGATATAAGCCTCTACGTTGTTATCCTCCGCTTCACTTTCAGGACCCCAAACCTTGACGATCAACTGCTCTTTTGGAACGATTGCGTTCTGAGACAGCAGTAGCAGTTTCATCACTTCAAATTCTTTATAACTTAGCCGGATTCTCTTTGCGCCGCAGCGAAGATCGCTGCTGGTGAGCTCCAGTACGATATCTTCAAAAGCCATCTCTTCTAAAATCACTTCACCCTGGCGGCGGGTTAGCGCGCGAATGCGCGCCGTGAGTTCTTCCGGCGCGAAGGGCTTGGTCATGTAATCATCCGCGCCGCAATCGAGACCGTTGATCTTGCTCTCCAGCTCATCGCGCGCGGTCAGCATGATGACAGGGGTAGCGATTTTTTCCCGACGTATCGCGCGGACAACGTCGTATCCGTTTCGCTTTGGCAGCATGACATCCAGAATGATGGCGTCATAGTCGCCCGAGCGCGCATACTGGTAACCGTCTTCGCCGTCATAGACCGCGTCTACGGTATACTTTTGTTCGCGCATGATCTGCGTCAGCGCATCCGCAAGCCGCTTCTCGTCTTCTACTACGAGGATACGCATGGAATCATTCCCCCCCTTATATGAAAACTCGCGTCGATGTCCTGGCTCCACTTTACCTTAAGTATAAGCTGTCTTTGTGTCCGTGCCAATGCCGCGGGCTTTTTTATCCTGCGCCTATGATACCGCCAAATCCTGAAATTAGGCTGAAATGCTTTTTTCAGTCAGTTTTCAGTATTGCGCTTTACAATTGCCGCATGAGAGGTGAATCACATGCAGGGCAACACATTTGAACGGTTTGAAGAAAAGTATTTGCTCAACACGGCGCAATATCAGGCAATGATGGCTGGGCTGCGAGGGAGGATGCAACCGGATCTCTTCGGCAGAAGCATGGTATCGAGTATCTATTATGATACGCAGGATTATCGCCTGATCCGGACTTCCCTGGATAAACCGGATTATAAAGAGAAACTGCGAGTCCGGGCCTATGGAACACCGACTGCAGAAAGTAAAGCATTCGTGGAGTTGAAAAAGAAAGTGGACGGCATTGTCTACAAGCGGCGTGTGGAGATGCCGCTGGCTCAGGCGAATTTGCTGCTTTCGGGAAAGAAAACCGATCAGGACACGCAGATTACGCGGGAGATTCAGTACTTCGTTCGTTTTTATCAACCGCATCCGAGCGTGTTGCTCTCCTATCGAAGAGTGGCGTATACCGGAGCGGAAAGCGGCCTTCGCATCACGTTTGACGATGACATTCGCTTTCGTACCACTGCATTACGGTTGACCGCCGGTACCTGGGGACAGGAACTGCTTGCGCCCGGCATGACGCTGATGGAAATCAAGGCACCGGGCGCGATGCCACTCTGGCTCTGCGAGTTGCTCAATCACAACGGTGTGTATCCGACGAGCTTTTCCAAATACGGCGTTTGCTATCGGGATTATATTTACCCGCAACTGCGGCAGCAGGAGAAAGGACGAAACGCATATGCTTGAAAGCATTTTGACCACGACTACGGATTTGACGATTGTGCAATACTTGATACTAACGGGGGTCTCGCTGCTACTAGGCCTCATCAGCGCCCTCGTCTACATGCACCGCAACACCTACACAAAAGGATTTGTGCTGTCTCTTGTGCTGCTGCCAACGGTGGTGCAAACGGTGATCCTGCTGGTCTCCGGCAACCTCGGTGCCGGTGTCGCCGTGGCGGGAACGTTCTCGCTGGTGCGCTTTCGCTCCGTTCCCGGCGGCGCGCGGGAGATCGCCGCAATCTTTACGGCGATGGCAATCGGCCTTGCGACCGGTATGGGCTACATTGCGGTTGCGGCGCTATTGACGGTTGCGGTCGGACTTGCAAGCCTCGTGATGATCCATCTGCGCTTTGGCGAGCAGGACGCAAACAAACGCAGACTGCGCGTGACCATGCCGGAAGATTTGGATTATACAAAGGTGTTTGACGACGTGTTTTCACAATATGCGACGCAGGTCGAGCTAAAAAAAGTAAAGACGACCAATCTCGGCAGCATGTTTGAATTGCAATATGATTTGACCCTGCGCGATCCGGAACAGGAAAAGCCGTTCCTCGACGCGCTTCGCACCAGAAACGGAAACCTGAACATCATTCTTTCCCGAACACCGGGGAATAATGAAGAGCTATAACCCAGAGTTTGGAGCTATGGAGTAGGAATATGAGAAAAGCAAAAGTTCTATTTACGATATTGACCGCATCTGCGCTCGCGCTCTCAGCAGGATGCCAGAGCGCGGCAGCGGCGGCAAGCGCCGCGGACTCGACGAGCGTGCAGGTGGTTACGGTGCAGGCCGCGGCGGCAGAATCCGCGGCGGTTCAGCTCTCGACAGAAGCGTATTCGGATCGCGATCTAGACGCTTCCTACGATGCGAGCGAGGCGGTCACGGTGGATCTTTCCACAGTGACGGGAGATTATACCATAACGACCGCGGGCGTGCATGTATTCATCGGCACGCTGCAGGACGGCTCTATCGTCGTCAACGCGGGCGAGGAGGACAAGGTACAGATCGTGCTCTCCAATGCGTCCATCACCAACAGCGATGGGCCCGCCATCTACTCGGTTGCGGCGGATAAGTTGTTTGTGACCGCAGAAGAGAACACCGTCAATACACTTTCAGATGGATCGACATATGCCGAAGATGCGTTTGGCAACAATCCCGACGGTGCAATCTTTGCCCGCTGCGACCTAACCATCAATGGTACGGGCTCACTGACGGTCAACGGCAACTATAAGTTTGGCGTCGTCGGCAAAGACGATGTAGTCGTTGCCAATGTGTCTCTGAATGTAACGTCCGTTTCCGACGGCATTGTCGGAAAAGACAGCGTTTCGATCGGAAGCGGAACGATCTCGATCGTTGCCGGCGGCGACGGCATCGTCAGTGAAAACAGCGAGGACGCGACGGCGGGCAGTGTGCTGATCGACGGCGGAACCATCACCATTCAAACCGGCGGTTCCGGCGCGGACAGCGCAAAGGGTGTCAAGGCGCAGGCGGCGCTCGTCATCAACGGCGGCGATATCACGATTGACGCGGAGGACGACGCGCTGCACAGCACAACCTCGGTCACCGTGACGAACGGTACCTTACGGTTGTCTTCGGGCGACGACGGCATCCACAGCGACGACATAATCGCAATCTCCGGCGGCGAGATCACGATCAGCAAGAGCTATGAGGGAATCGAGGGCGGAGCCATAAGTATCTCCGGCGGCACCATCGACGTAACCAGTTCGGACGACGGGTTCAACGCGGCGGGCGGCGCGGACAGCTCCTCCAGCAACGGGTCGCGCGGAAATGATGCGTTTGCCGTGGATACCAGCAAATCACTCGTGATCTCCGGCGGTACGATCACCGTCAACGCCGAGGGCGACGGCCTCGACAGCAACGGATCACTCACCATCAGCGGCGGAACCATCTATGTATCTGGGCCGACTGCTTCCAACAACGGCGCACTCGACAGCGGAAGCACGATGACCATCTCGGGCGGGACCGTCGTGGCGGCCGGCAGCGCGGGTATGGCGCAGACGTTTGACGAGACATCCACGCAGGCTTCGATCTCGTATACCTTTACGGCGGCGCAACAGGCAGGCACGACGATTTCGCTGAAAGATGCTTCCGGCAATGTGATTGTCTCCTTCACGCCGGAGAAAACATTCCAGAACGTTATCATCAGCGCGCCGGGGTTGACCACGGGTCAGAGCTATTCCCTGTACACCGGCAGTACATTGGTGGAGACCATCACGCTCTCCGGTGTGGTGACGACCATCGGCTCCGGCAACATGGCCGGCGGCATGAATGGAAGCTTCGGTGGTCAGCGTCCCGGTGGCGGAAGGCGTGGGTGATGCTGCCATGATGCGCAAGGAGAGCTTTTTTCGAAAGCGTTTTCTCATGAAGCATGGATACGCGCTGTTCTTCTCACTTGCACTGACGGCGCTGACCGGATTTGTACTGTTGGATACGTTCGTCTTGCCGCACGCCGTGACCACCGTTGTGACCACCGTTGTGACCACGGCAACGGCAACCGAGCAGGCAGCGGAAACGTCTCAGAGCCAAACGCAGACGAGCGCGAGCACGACCGCTACGGTGGTCAATACGACTAACAGCACCGCGCAGACCGCGGAGCAGAGTGAAAGCGCTTCAAGCGACGTCATCGTGACGGACAGCGCGTATTCCGGCAATGGAATCAGCATCGTGATTACGACGGTGCGGACATCAAATACCAACGCGTATGTCGCGGATGTGCAGCTAACCAGCGCGGATAGCCTCAAGACAGCATTGGCGCAGAACACCTTCGGAAGCAACATCACGCAGACGACCAGCGAGATGGCTGCGGCAAACAACGCGATTCTCGCGATCAACGGAGATTACTATGGCGCAAACAAACGCGGCTACGTCATCAAAAACGGCGTGTTGTACCGGGACACGGTTCGCCAGGGCGAGGACACACAGGACCTTGCGATCTACGTCGATGGCAGCTTCGCCATCATCGACGAGACCGAGGTGACCGCGCAGGAGTTGCTGGACAGCGGTGTCGTGCAGCTTTTTACCTTCGGGCCCGCGCTGATCGAAAACGGGGAGATTCAGGTTTCCTCTTCGGACGAGGTCTCCCGCGCGAAGTCGACCAATCCGCGTACGGCGATCGGCATCATCGATGATCTGCACTATATCATCGTCGTTGCGGATGGCAGAACGGATGAAAGCGAAGGACTTAGCCTGCTAGAACTCGCAAAACTCATGGAGTCTTATGGGTGCGTGACGGCTTACAATCTCGACGGCGGCGGCTCCTCCACGATGGTATTCAATGGAGTCGTGGTGAATCAGCCGACGACGAGCGGAAACACGATTTCGGAAAGGTCGGTGAGCGACATTGTCTACATTGCGTAAAGGCAGTTCCACTGTTTGGAGCAAAACGGCAAGAGTGTACGGCATACTGGCGGCATTTTGCGGGATTTTTGCCTTTATTTACCTTCAGTTCAGCCACGGCGAGAGTTCACCGTTCCTGATCTGGCTGTTTCTTCCGTCGCTTGTGCTCGGCATGATCCCCGCGATCATCGCCGGCAGGGTGATCAAGCCGAAGCACAGGCCGGGAATCGCGGTGCGGCGGCTTTGGAACTCGGCGATTGCGACGCTGAGCGCGGGCATGCTGGTGCGCGCCATCATCAACATCTCGGGACGATATACGGAGTATGACACGATCTACTGGCTTGCATCAGGATTGCTCGTTCTTGCGGCATTGGTCAGCTACATCAAACAACGCGCAAACCCGCGACCAATACAGAAACCGCAAACAAATGAAATAGAGGTTTTTTAAATTTATGGAGAAACTACACGCGATAACGAAAAAAGCATCGCCTTTGATGCTGGTGCGAAGAATCATTCAGGCGGCGTCGTTCGTCCTGTTTCCGGGGCTTTTTATCTCGACGTTTGCGGGGATTAAGACCGTCTATACGGCAATCCTCAACGGAACATTCTCGATTGCGCAGAACGCGGGGGATTTGATCCTTGTGATCTCCATGCTGCTGATCACGGCGATCATGGGGCGTTTCTTCTGCGGGTTCCTCTGCTCGTTCGGCTCGATGGGAGACCTCTTCTGGTTTCTCGGAAACAAACTCAAGCTCCGCCGTCCGAAGATTTCACAGCGTGCGGATCGCTTGTTGAAAGGGTTGAAATACGTCATTCTGATCGGCATTGTACTGCTTGTTTGGACGTTGGGGCTCTCGATCCTCGGCGGAACGGCAAACCCCTGGACGATATTCGGCATGTATGCTACGCTCTCCGGCTGGGCGGATCTGTCATCCCTGATTTCGATCGGTGCGCTGCTTCTGCTGCTCATCATCGCGGGATCCATGTTGATTGAGCGATTCTTCTGCCGCTATCTGTGTCCGCTGGGCGCTGTGTTTTCGATTGTTTCCAAGTTCAGGCTGTTTAAGATTCGAAAACCCGTGCAAAACTGCGGCGGCTGTCAGGCATGTACAAAGCGTTGCTCGATGGGCATTCCGTTGTACGGTATGAACGTAGTCTCCGACAGCGAGTGTATCGACTGCATGAACTGCGTCGAAATCTGCCCGCGCGGCAACGTGAAGGCGAATCCGAAACCGGCGCTTGCAGCAGCGGTCGCGGTAGCATCCATGAGCGGGATGTATTTTGCGGGAAATCTCGCTTCCAGCGCCGGCGCGGAAACCGTTGCCGCAGTGTCTCAGTCGAGCACGGTACTTGCCAGCGCGTCCGGTCAATACACCGACGGCGTGTATACCGGTAGCGGCTCGGGATTTCGCGGAACCACGCAAGTGCGGGTGACGGTTTCCAACGGGTACATCACGGACATCACGGTATTGTCCACGGGTGACGACAACGAGTTTTTCAGCAAAGCAAAGAGCAGCGTGATATCGCAGATCATCTCTTCGCAGAGCGTCTCGGTGGACACCGTCTCCGGCGCTACGTTTAGCAGCAATGGCATCATCGAGGCGGTGACGAACGCGCTGGCAAGCGCGCTTGGTTCATCCGGAACAACCGCCGCTGCGGATCAGAGCGTTACGACCGGCACCACGACTACGCAGGAAACGACGAGTGAAGAAAGCGCTACTGAAACGCAGACCAGCGTGAGTACTTCTTCGTCATCCGGCTCCATCGCGCTGGCGGACGGCACATACACCGGCTCAGGCAATGGTTTCCGCGGGGAAACGACCGTGAGCGTCATCGTGAAAAACGGCACGATCACCTCGATCAAGGTGACCGACTACAGCGACGACGAGCAGTTTTTCTCCCGCGCGGAAACGACGGTGATCAATGAGATCATCGCGGGGCAAACGCCGGATGTGAACGCGGTTTCGGGCGCGACCTACAGCAGCAACGGCATCATGGAGGCGGTTGCAAACGCACTCGGGATCGACTTTACCGCGACGACGCCGACCGAAAGCCGACATGGAGGACACGGCGGGCATTGATCGATAAACAGTAGGGAAGACACCCTCTGAAGCACGGACTTCGGAGTGTGTCTTTCTTTTTTTGGAGCGAGGCGCACATTGCCCTGCATGATCTTGTTGACAGCGCTTAAGGAGTGAAGACTGTTTCTCATACTACTCGCATCCATACGGATAGACGAATTTTTATTGTTAAAAGCAATTGTGCTGTTTTAAAAAAGATATTCTCGCAAACGGATTGAGGAATGGAAATCGACCGTAAAACACGATATGATGGATTATATGCCGACGGCGATATTCTGTTGAATGACTCCCGGATTTCTCTATTAAGTTTGTTTCAGAAAAACTTCTTACATGTCGCTAAAATACAAATATTGTCATTCTCATGAATTTGTTTTGTCAGGCGGTGCGCATAAAATCGAATCATCACAAGGCGGCTGAAATACAAAATGCCGTCTACGCACATCTGCAAATCAAATCATATCGAGGAGGAATTTAGAAATGGCTTTAAAAAAATGGATTGCCCTGATTGCCGCCATCATGATGGTTGCTGGATGCTTTGCCGCCTGCAGCAGCGCACCCGCCCAAGCAGCGGCGACCGCCGAACCGCAAGCGACGCAGGAAGCGGCTACGGCTGAACCCGAAGCGACCGCGGAACCGATTACGCTGGTCTTTTGGCATACCTATGGCGACGGCGAAGAGGAGCAGTTTAAAAACGTCGTTCTGCCGATGTGGAACGAACTGCATCCGGAGATCACCATCGAAGCGGTTCGCCAGGATGGCAGCCAGTATCACGAGATGATCGTCACTTCCTTTGGCACCGGCCAAAGCCCGGATGTTGCGCGTATTGACATCGTCAACACGGCTGCATACGCTTCTCAGGGCGGACTCGCCGCATTGAGTGATTATGAAGACTTTTCAACGCTCAAGGACACGTTCCTGGAAGGCCCTCTCTCAACGAACCTTTATCAGGGAAGCTATTACGGCCTGCCGCTGGACACCAACTGCAAAGCCGCTGTCATCAACACGGCGATTATGAAGGAACTCGGTATTGAAGGCGCACCCGCGACCATGGAAGAGTTCATCGCGGCAGCCGAAACGCGCGGCACCTACTCGCTCAACGTATCCGGCGTAGGCGACTGGGACCTGTATCCCTACTTCTGGCTCTTTGGCGGCACGTTGACGGACGAAGGCTTCACCAAGGCCAGCGGATATCTCGACAGCGCGGCGAGCGTTGCTGCGATTCAAACCCTGCTCGATCTACACGCCAAGAAGGTCTTAACCATTCGTGACGTGGATGGATCGACTGACGCCTGGGACGGCATCAACAGCGAGTACGCGATGTTCTTCGAAGGCCCGTGGTTCTTCGGCTCCTACGAAGAGAAGCTCTCGCAGGGCATCATTGCTGCGACGATTCCGACGTATAACGGGCGCAGCGCATCCGTCGTCGGCGGCGAAAATATCGCGGTGTTTGCAACAAGCAAACATGTCGATGCAGCATATGAGTTTGCGAAGTTCATGACCAGCGAACCCGTCCAGCTCGCCATGCTCGAAAAAGGCCAGCTGCCGGTGCTCAAGTCCCTGGTCAACAATGAAACCGTGCTGAGCAATCCTGTCTGGTCGGTTTATATGGCGCAGTTGGAGTCCGCTTCCGCGCGCATTCCTTCGCCCAACAACGAGCAGATCAAGCAGGTTTGGAGCGATGCGATGACGGAAATCTTCGTCAACGGCGCAGACGTTCAGACAACGATGACCGCAGCAGCGCAACAGATTGACGCGCTCCTGGGCTAATATTAAACGGGATGCTTGCTGTGCCGCGGGGCAAAGTAGCCTTGCGGCACAGCGCTATCGTAACACCACAACGCATTCGGCCGCAGAAAGGTCAAACACGTGCATTCGAAATCAGTTTCAAAACGAAAATGGAAAAAAGGCGTAAAGGGCTTGCTCACGGCTCTGCCGTTTATTCTGCCCGGGCTGATTCTCGTTGGGCTGTTTGTTCTGTACCCGATGCTGTTCACCATCCGCATTTCTCTATCAGACTACAAAATCGTGCAGGGACAGATTGATTTTGTAGGGCTCAAGAACTACATCAACGTCCTCACGGATGCATCCGGCAGATTCTGGTATGCCTACCGCAACAATTTCCTTTACGCGCTCGTAACGGTGCCGCTGATCCTCTTTGGCGGCATGGTGTTTGCGTACCTGATCAACAACCTCAGACACGGCAAAACCATATTTAAGGTGGGGTTCTATCTGCCCGTCATCACGTCATGGGTCATCGTGAGCCTGGTGTTTACCTACATGTTCAATAATTCGGACCGGGGCCTGATCAACTATATCCTGGTGGACAAGCTGCACATTTTGAAAGAATATGTGCCGTGGCTCCTGCGGGAATGGTCGGGGAATGCTGCGATCTGGCTCATGGGTTCCTGGAAAAACATCGGCTGGGCGATGCTGATCTTTCTTGCCGCGCTCCAGAGCATTCCGCGGGATTTATATGAAGCGGCGGATTTGGATGGCGCGGGCATTTGGGGAAAGTTCCGGCATATCACCATCGCTTGCCTCAAGCCCACGGCGTACTATGTGCTGGTGAACATGATCATCGGTTCCTTCAACGTATTCATTCAGGTGCTGATGCTGACAGAGGGCAAGCCCAACGGCAGAACGTCCGTGTTGCAGTACTTACTTTATGACAAGGCGTTCGGTCAGTTCCAGTTTGGCGAAGCTTCCGCAATCGGCCTGATTTCCGCGGTCACGATCGTGATTCTCACGGCGCTGCTCAACCGCATGTTGAAGCTGGACACCGTGGAGAAGGGAGGAGCGGACGAATGAAGCAACATCTGCAAAGCAAAAAAGCGGGCGACGTCATAGCGCAAGTGGTTATCTGGACGATTCTTGCGGTTTCGCTCATCCTCTTTTCTGTTCCGTTTTTATTCATGATCACCAACTCCTTCGAGCAGTTTAGCTTCGTGCTGCCGTATCCCCCGAAACTGATTCCAACCCAGCTAAACTTTGCGGCTTACAAATATGTGCTTTCGCAGCCGTTCTTTCCGGTCGCGGTCAAAAACAGCGTGATCAACACGGCAATCACCGTCGTGCTCTCCGTCTTTATCTCCACGCTATCCGCCTATGGCTTCGCGCGGATCGATTTTCCGGGTCGGGAGCCGCTGTTCAAGATCTATCTGTTCACGTTAATGGTGCCGAGTTTCCTGAATATCATCCCGCAGTTCATCATCTTAAAGGGCATTCATATACCGGGAACGGAGCTCAATCTGATCGGCACCCGCGCCGGATTGATTCTGGTGTACGTCGCCACCAACGTCTGCGGACACACATTCTTTTTGCGAAACTTCTTTCGCGGGTTGCCGGATGCGCTGTCGGAATCCGTCATCGTGGACGGCGGCGGGCACGGCGCGATTTTCTTTCGTGTGATGCTGCCGCTTTCCAAACCCGCCATCGGTACCATGAGCATATTTGCGTTGCAAGGGTTCTGGGAGGAGTACTTTACGGCTAAGGTGCTCGTCGGGGCAAACGAGTCGATGATGACGCTTCCTTTGCTTCTGCAGCGGCTGCACGGGCAATACGCAACCCGCTGGGAGTGGGTGTTTGCCGCGTCGATTCTGGCGCTGATTCCGATTGTCGTACTGTTTGTGCTGTTCCAAAGAAAGCTCGTCATCGGCGGTTTGACGCAAGGCTCTGTCAAAGAATGATCCACAGGTCAAGCCGAAGAATTCGGCCGACCGCCAACTAGAAATTTTAAGAGAAGTTGACTGGTTCGATGGAACCGGTCATGGAGTAATAGATCTATGAAAACGATCAAGCAACAAACGGCATTCTGCCGTCCTGATCGCGCGCAATACCGGATCGGAGAACCGGTTCGGATACTGTTTTCATCCGCATCCGGAGTTCCTGCTGTCACATCCATTCGTGTTTTTCTTCTTCAGCGGGAAATCGACTGCAACTGGACACAGGAAGATGGCGTCATCATGCTTGCGCCGCTGGAGCCGGGGAATTACGGTCTGTCAGTGGTGAGCGAAGATGGTGTGTTTGAAACGGCGTTTGACGTGGTGGAGTCCGCGAAATCGGTCATCCGCTATGGCTTTTTATCTGATTTTTCGCCGGAGGACGACGATCTTGCAGATGTGGACTGGCTTTGCAGACTGCATGTCAACGCGGTACAGTTCTATGATTGGATGTATCGGCACGACCGGCTGATATCGCCGGAGGAAGAATACCTGGATCCGATCGGGCGCAGCAGCTCGCTTAGAACCATCCGCCAGAAAATTGATGCATGCCGGAGCCGCGGGATGCGCGCGTTCGCCTATGGCGCGGTGTACGCCGCAACAAAGGAGACCGTTTCCGCGCAGCCGGACTGGGCGGCGTATACCATGGACGGCGACCCGATGGTGTTTGCCGACTGGCTGAATTATATGAATATCTCTCCGAACAATGGTTGGAGTCAATATATCGTAAATGAGTTCCGCAGTGCGGTGGAGACGCTGGGATTTTCGGGGATTCACTTGGACACCTACGGCTTTCCCAAGCGGATCTATGCGCGCAACGGCGCGCGGGTATCGTTTGAGGACGTGTTTCAGCCTTTGATCAATGCGGCGCAAGAGGCGGTCTCTTCGGTGGATGCGGAGAACGGCGTGATCTTCAACGCGGTCAACGACTGGCCAACAGAGCGGATCGCCCAAGGCAAGCAGGATGCGCAATATATCGAAGTCTGGCCGCCGCATGACACCTATCACGACCTGTACTGGCTGATACAGAAAGCAAAGCGGCTCGCGCCAGAGAAATCGGTGGTGCTGGCTGCGTATATGAAGCCGTTTCAACATGCAACCGACGGGGAATCCATAACGAAAGCGGAGCACGCCTTTTGCCTTGCCAATGCAGTCATCCTCGCATCCGGCGGCATTCAGCTCGTGCATGGCGAAGACGAGAGCGTGCTTTGCGACAGCTATTACGTCAACCACGCAAAGTTAAGACCGGAATTCACCGGAACTGTGGTTCGTTATGCCGATTTTCTTGTGCGCTATGCGCAGCTGCTGTATGATGATACAGGATATGATGTTTCGATGACGGCGGGCGGAGGCATCAACGAGGACGTTGTCGCGACGGCGGATCATGCGGTATTTTCCGCAGATGGGAGATCAGACACCGTATGGATGATGCTTCGGGAATCCGCAAATCGTCTGGTCATACACCTGATTAACCTCACGGGAAACGATGCGCTCTGGAACGCGCCGAAGAATCAGCCGCAGACGGTATCCGAGATTCATTTGTCGCTTCGGTTGGATGCTGAGATCACCGGCGTCTATCACGCGTCGCCTGATCTGGAATCGATCGGCGCGGTCAATCTACCGTTTCTTACCCGCAGTTCCGCGTATGGGCGCATACAGGAAATCATCCTGCCGGAACTCCGCTACTTTTCGACGATTTGGATCGAATGGGAGTAAACGCAACATGCTTCTGCACTATGACACCAATGTTCTGCCGCGCGTACGTATGATGGGTCGCGTGCGGTATCACGAACCTTGGTGTCATTTTTCGCGTGTGATCGACGAGTATATCCTCTATATCATCCGCGACGGGGACATGTATATCGAGGAAGACGGAAAAAGAATGCACTTAAAAGCAGGGGATTCCCTGCTGCTGGAGCCGAATCTACCGCATGCGGGTTACAAAGCCGCCAGTTGCGATTATTACTATGCGCATTTCAAGCACGACCGAATGGAGCGCATTCCCGACGATGCGCGCGCGATTGAAGTCGCAAAAGAGACGCGAAGGAAGTCGATGATCGGCTATAATCTGGACGAGGTGGACCCGACGGACCCGATGATCTGTATCCCGAAGCGATTTAGCATCTCGGGGCTGGAATATCGTCAGATACTGCACACCGCCGTCGAAACATACGATCGACGAGAGGAACAGTATAAACGCGTTGTCTCCACGCAGCTGCATTTGTTGCTGATGATGATCGCGCATGAGTACCTGAACGTTGCCTGCGCGGAAGAGGACTCCAAGCGCAAGAAGTCGGATGTGGCGGTAGACAGCCTGATTCGCTATCTCAACGCGCACTACACGGAACAAATCACGAGCGGTGAGATAGCAGAACGCTTTGAAATGAACTTTGATTATCTCAACCGGGTGTTTTCCAGCGCGACCGGAAGCACCATCTTTTATTACATCAATATGCTACGCATCAGCAACGCAAAGCAGCTGATTACGACGACCAACCTGACGTTTGCAGAGGTGGCGTATCTGGTCGGTATCGAGGATCGGTACTATTTTACGCGTTTGTTCAAGCGATACGTCGGCATGACGCCTACGGAGTATTATCGCGCGGCGCATTCCCTGCCATCCAAGGAGGGAGATGTGGTATGAGCGCATTCGATCGCGAACAATTGCCGAAGCGAACCGGGTTATCTTTACTTGCGCATATGACGATCTCGCGATTGCTGACGCTGATCGCGCTGAACCTTCTATTCTGCCTGACAGCGCTGCCGATCGTGACACTGCCAAACGCAATATCCGCGCTATACCGCTGCATCGGGCTGGTGCTGCGCGAGGAAGAGTTTCCAGTGTTCAAAAC
Organism: Christensenellaceae bacterium; assembly: GCA_963665375.2. Lineage (GTDB taxonomy): Bacteria > Bacillota > Clostridia > Christensenellales > CAG-138 > UBA7703. The sequence continues at coordinate 700,387 of CAXXUL010000003.1, read as the reverse complement.
GTACTTCAAAGCGTTTCAAAGCGAGTTTTTCAAAACACTTGCAGCCGGGTGGGTCGTTCTGATTCTCCTGTTTGGCGCGATCGTGTGCGCTGTGTTCTATTGGTCGGTTCATGCCGACGCTGCTCTATTGTTTGCGATGATGTGCGCCGTGCTGGCAATCTACCTCTATGCGGTGTGCTGCAACCTGTTTTATATGCTCTCGCGCATGCGTTTGCCCGTTGGAGCGCTGCTGAAGAACGCGTTCTTGTTGGTTTTTCTGCAGCCAATCAAGAAAACGGCGGTTTGTCTGATCTCGCTGCTTGTTCTGGGTGCATGCGCATGGTGGTTTCCCGGAACGCTGCCGATCGTCATATTGATCGGGTTCTCACTTGCGACATTGATTGCATGTTATGGCGTGCGAGACAAGATTGAGCAGAGCGTCATTTCGTAACAGCACGCGATGCAAAGCGATAGCAGAAACGAAATGATATTGTAATAAAAAAACAGATGAAGGATAACAGATGAAACAAGCCTGGTGGAAAGAGCGGGTGTTTTACCAGATTTACCCGCGCAGTTTTTTGGATACGAACGGTGACGGCGTCGGCGATTTGCGCGGCATCATCGAAAAACTCGACTATCTCAAATCACTCGGAATCGGCGCGATTTGGCTCTGCCCGGTGTACGATTCGCCCAACGACGACAACGGCTACGACATCCGCGACTACGAGCGGATCATGTCCGAGTTCGGCACGATGGCGGACTTTGACGCGCTTTTGGAGGGTTTGCATGCGCGGGACATCAAGCTCGTAATGGACCTCGTGGTCAACCATAGCTCGGACGAGCACGCGTGGTTTCGCGAATCGTGCAAGTCGAAGGACAACCCGTATCGCGATTACTATATCTGGCGCGACGGCAAAGACGGCGGCACACCCAACAACTGGGCTTCTTTTTTCGCACCGTCGGCTTGGAAGCTGGACGAAACGACAGGGCAGTACTATCTGCACTTATTTTCGGAGAAACAGCCCGACTTGAACTGGGAAAACCCTGCTCTACGCAAAGAGATCTATGCGATGGTCAACCGCTGGTTCGACCGCGGTGTGGACGGCTTTCGCATGGATGTGATCAACTGTATCGCCAAGGACGAGGGACTCCCGGATGGCTCCGGCACACCGAACGCCGCAGGCTACACGCTTGCGGTGGAGCGCTTTGCCAATCGGCCCAAGTTTTTCGAGTACCTGCGCGAACTCCGGCAAAACTGCTATGCGGGCAGAGACTGCCTGTGCCTTGCCGAAGCGCCGTTTACGTCCCCGGAGGAGGGTGCGCGGATGCTCGACGAAGAGACAGGCATCTTCGACCTGATCTTCCCGTTTGATCTGATGGAGATCGACGACGGCCCGCGCGGAAAATATGACCCCGTGCCGTGGACGCTCAAGCAGTTCAAAGAGATCGTCAACCGTTGGCAGCAGGCGACCGAACACGGTTGGGGCAGTCTATTCTGGTCGAACCATGATCAGTCTCGCGCGGTGTCACGCTTCGGCTGCACAGACACGGAAGAACTCCGTGTTCGCTCGGCAAAGATGCTCGCGGTTGCCATGCATCTGCTTCGCGGAACGCCGTTTGTCTATCAGGGCGAAGAGCTCGGCATGACGAACACACCGTTCCCGGATGAATCGGCGATTCGCGACATCGAGGGAAATCAACGTGCTCAACGAGGCACGAATCACAGGCCGGTATGACCAAACTTGGCGGGGAATCCTGCGCAAAGGGCGCGATCACGCGCGCACGCCGATGCAGTGGAACGCTTCAGCCAGCGCAGGCTTCACTTCCGGCGAACCGTGGATTATGGTGAACCCAAACTACGTTTCGATCAACGCGGAGGCGGAGGAACGGGACACGAACTCGGTGCTGAAGTTTTATCAAAAGCTGATCGCACTGAGAAACGCAAGCAAAACATTGCAATACGGCAAATACGCCCCGCTTTGGCCGGAGCACGAGCAGATATTTGCCTATCAGCGGGAATTGAACGGGGAGACCTATACCGTTATTTGCAACATGAGCGGAGAGAAGATCGTGTTGCCGGAGGTTGCTGCGGGGAGAGTTGTATTAAGCAATACATCGGATGCCACCGGAAATGTCTTGTCTGCATACGAGACAAGGGTGATTGCTCAAGCATAGATTCTAGAACAAAAAGATCAGCCACGTCTCAACTGTGGAGCTCCCTCCAATCCATACATTCCTGCGCATCATCTGGTGTTGCAGGTGAATTTCAGTGCCGTGTACCAAAAAATTCTATAAGGTTCGTTCTTATTTGAACCAATGAGTGTCTATAGACTCAAAGCCCGGACATCCGGGCTTTTTGCATAGAAAGAGTACTCACGAAATGATGTAAATCGCGCGAATTGAGCGTTGTTGTAACCCAAGGGCGTGCTGGGCAAGAAGATCGACTACCTCGTCGAAATGCGCAACAGCGGCAGAGACAAGGTGAAGGATTATGCAGACCGTTATGGTTGCGCGTTCTACCCGGGCGAGAAACCCTGGGGTGTTCCGGCGGATGTGTACATGCCCTGCGCCACGCAGAACGACGTGAACATCAACAGCGCCAAGAAGATCGCTAGCTCCGGCTCGAAGTACTACATTGAGGTCGCGAACATGCCGACGACGAACGACGCGCTGAACTTCCTGATGGAGCAAAAGCACCTGATCGTTGCGCCCAGCAAGGCGGTCAACGCGGGCGGCGTTACGACCAGCGCGTTGGAGATGAGCCAGAACAGCCAGCGCTTGAGCTGGAGTGCGGAAGAGGTGGACGAAAAGCTCCACACGATCATGAAGAACATCCACGACAACTCTGCAAAAGCAGCCGAGGAAAACGGACTTGGCTACAACCTCGTCGCGGGCGCAAACATCGCGGGCTTTGCGAAGGTGGCCGATGCCATGATTGCGCAGGGCTTGATTTAGCGCATCTGATGAATGCGACTTCAGTTTTTATAGCATTGCGTGATGAGAGCAGCGCAGCGCGAATGGAACTGATACAGTTTTGTTCGCGTTGCGCTCTATTTTGTTTCTGGCGCTCCCCAGAGATATAAACCAGTTCGTGTTCAGGCATTCATCCAGAAAACTAAAAATGAGAGATTTAACTGGCATAGATTTTCCGTTTCGACTTCTTATGTTCCAAGGAACAATTAAAAATGCAAACAGTACCGATGTTTCCTTAAATTGTTAGTCGAAAAAACATGAAAAGGCTCTGCGACGGTGCCGTGAACACCGCTGTAGAGCCTTAAATCGTTAAACAGTGTCGAAAAATGCCAACAAACGGGCACTTTTTTCATAAAAGAGTAAACACCCATCTCGACAATTGTATTAAAACAGGTGTCCATTTAACTTGGTGGGGATGGAGGGGCTCTTCGCGCAACCTGCGGACTGCTTGCGCTTCGCGCTGTGCAGTCTCCCGGCGGCGCTCCCCGGCCGCTAAAAACACCGACGCAGCTGCGTTTTCTTCACGCGGTTTCGAGCCCTTTTAAAAGAGCGTAAAAACAAAGAGCCCATCGGATGATGGACTCTTGTTTTTGGTGGGGATGGAGGGGCTCGAACCCACGACCTCTTCGATGTGAACGAAGCGCTCTGACCAACTGGGCTACATCCCCGCGCAAAAGATATTTTACCGTATTGAGGCAAAAATGGCAAGTCCTTTTTGTCGGCAATCGAAGGGATCCTTTTCATATGAAACCGTATTCTTTTTCTGTTACGGATAGCCAATCTGCGCGCGGCGTTGCGAAAACGCAGAGGATAGGCGTATAATAAACTGATTCTGAACGAACACGGAGACAGAAAACCATGGCACATATCGACGACGCGAAGCGAATTCATCTCATCGGCATCGGCGGCTGCAGCATGAACGGGCTTGCGCTGATTTTAAAATCCCAGGGACACGAGGTAACCGGCTCCGACCGGGAGCGCACGCAGTTTACGGATGCGCTGGATCACGAGGGCATTCGCTACAGCATCGGCCACACAGGCGAATATATCGAGGGAGCGGATCTTGTGATCTACTCTGCGGCGATCAAGCCGGAGAATCCCGAGCGCATGCTGGCGCGCGCAAAAGGCATTCCGGAGCTGGAGCGCAGCGTGGCGCTGGGGCAGATCAGCGAGCGATATGACGAGGTGGTCGCCATCGCGGGCTGCCATGGGAAGACGACCATCACTTCCATGCTTGCCATCATCAACGCAGAGGCAAAGACGGACGCGACGATTCATGTCGGCGGCTATGTCGAGTTTCTGGAAGGCGGCGTACATGTCGGTAACCGCGACCTGTTCGTCACGGAGGCCTGTGAGTATGTCGAGAGTTTTCTGACCCTGAGACCGACGGTGGCGTTGATCAACAACATCGACGATGATCATTTGGACTATTACGACAATATCGACGCGATCGTCGCAGCCTTTGAGCGCTTTCTCGCGCTCCTGCCGGAGGACGGCACGTTCGTCGCCTGCGTGGACGATCCGCGCGTCAAAGCGCTTGCGGACAAGAGCGATCTCAAGGTGGTCACCTACGGGCTAAAGGGCGGGGATTATACCGCCGCCGATATCGAGTTTGACGCGCTCGGCAACGCGGGTTTTACCGTCGTGCGCCGCGGCGAAGCGCTCGGACATGTGCAGCTCAGCGTGCCCGGTATGCACAACGTCGTCAACGCGCTTGGCGCAATCGCGGTATCTGATCATTTCGGCGTTGCGTTTTCGGTGCTTGCAAAGGCGCTGCACGACTTTCATAACACGCGCCGCAGATTTGAGTTTTATGGCGAGCGTAACGGCGTCAGGGTGTTTCACGACTACGGACACCACCCGAATGAAATCCGCGCAACGTTGGACGCCGCAACGCGCGTTCCGCACAAGAAGCTTTTCTGCGTGTTTCAGTGCAACAGCTATACGCGCGCGCGCACGCTCTTTTGCAATAACGTGATGTGTTTTAAGGATGCGGATTGCGTACTCGTGCCGGATATCTATCCCGGCAGAGAGAAGGATACCGGCATTGTCCACGCGCGGGATATGGTAGCTGCAATCAACAAAGAGAGCGACAACGCCGTGTATATTCCGACGTTTGAGGAGATTCGCATCTATTTAGACGAGCACGCGAGCGAAGGCGACCTCGTGGTCACCGTCGGATCCGGCGATGTTTACCGCCAGACGAAGAAGCTCCTGTAACCGAGTTTTGCGAAGCTGTGCGGGCAAGGAGGTCGTGATATGCCGTCTTTTTTTGAAGTGATGAAGGACTATTTGCCGGACAAGGCGGTGCTGGATCAGCGCCCGCCGTTTGACGACGACCTCTCGCAGCCGCTGTTCCACAAGGGAAACGAGATCGGCTGCATCACGCTGCACGGCATCGGCGGTACGCCCGCGAACATCCGCGTGGTGGCGGATGCGCTGATCGCCAAGGGATATACGGTCATTTCCCCGATGATTCCGGGACATGGCGAAACCGTTCGCGCGCAAAACGCGTCCACGGGTGCGCAGTGGTTGGATGCCATCCGCGCGGCTTACAAGCGCCTCAAGGACGAGGGCTGCACGCAGGTCTACGCGCTGGGCCTCTCGCTCGGCGGAATTCTCTGTGGCCTGCTCGCGGAAGAAGAGCATCTAGATGGACTCGCACTGATCTGCACGCCGATCAAGATGAAGCGATATCTGCGCACGGCGCGCGCGCTCAGCCCGATCATTCCGGTCGTGGGATATCCGGAGAGCCGCGGCGGCAAGCCCGCCTGGGGAGACAACCTTTACGCGCAGATGTACGGCGGATTCTCCACGCGAAAGCTCGTCGATCTCGGGCGTCTTGCGCGAAAGCTCAAGCGCAATCTCGATCAGATCGACTGCCCGACGCTGCTCGTTTCCGCGGCGCAAGATGATAAAGTAGACCCCGCGAGCATCGAAATCTTCTGCACCGGAGCGGTTAACGTCCCGAGCGTGGATCTCGCGGAGTTTGACCTTTCACCGCATGGCTGCACCTACGGGCCGGAGCGGGAGCTGGTCGCCGCGCGCTGCGCCGATTTCGTCTCCGCCTTGGTTGACAACCACAGCGCAGCTTCGGTATAATTCCTCTTGCCGTGTGCCTGCGGCAAACTATAATTTCACACTTGTCTCCGTAGCTCAGCAGGATAGAGCGTTCGCCTCCTAATCGGTCGACGTTCGTTTCTCTAAACGTGGTTTTGAGCGGTTAATTTCATACTTGTCTCCGTAGCTCAGCAGGATAGAGCGTTCGCCTCCTAATCGGTCGACGTTCGTTTCTGAAAACATGGTTTTGAGCGGTCAATTGAATACTTGTTTCCGTAGCTCAGCAGGATAGAGCGTCCGCCTCCTAAGCGGAAGGTCGGGAGTTCGAATCTCCCCGGGAACGCCAGAAAGCCCCTAAACAGTACTGTTTTCGGGCTTTTTCCATTTTTGGGAAGTTGCCCATTTCTTTGGCTGGTACGTTGCCTTCGGCTCGTTGCCGAGGCAAACATTTGCTAATGGAGAAACGAACCATTTTTTCGCTCCTGCTAAGCGATTTTGTGGTTTGCTAAGCGGAAATCAGTTGAATTCGCTGGCTGCGACCAGCTGCGATACCGTCTTTTTCAGCCCCGGAGAGCGTCTCAACTGCTCGATCAGGTGATCCAGCTCCAGCACGCTTTCCGGTGACTCCGGTGGTTTGACGGCGCGCAAATCGGGGTTGGAATAGAACGCGGTCTCAAACTTCTGCGCGTTGATCTTGCGATCCTCGTCGAGAATGTGCGCATAGACCTTCGTGATCATGTCGATCTCGGCGTGTCCGGTGTCGCCCTGCGTTGCTTTGAGATCGCCGTGATTGAGCTTGAGCTTGTAGGTCGTGCTGGAATGCCGGAGGGAATGGAACACGACGCGTGGGAGTCCTGCCTTTGCTCGTAGATTTTGAAAGGACTCCTCAATGAGGCGACCGTCGCAAGGCGTTCCCTTTGGCAGGGATATGACAAGATCATGCTCCTCATATTCGTGAACGTAGAATTTCCGAAGCTCGTCCTGCGACTTCTTCCACTCCCGCAGGATATAGGCGACCGTCTTGGGCAGCCAAACCTTGCGAACACTGGATTTCGTCTTTGTCGTCTTGAGGATCAGGCGCGTGCTCGCGTCCCGCTTCACGGGTTCGAAGATATGGAAGATCTCCTTCTTGCCGAGTGCTTCAATCGCGTGCATGGTTGCACGGGTGAGCTCCTTGTCGATGTAGACAAAGGCGTTGTCTGTCATGATGTCCGCATCGGTCATATGGACGTTGCTCCACGTGAGCCCCAGAATTTCGCCCAACCGAAGGGAACAGGCGAACGACAGGTTCATTGCGATATAGAGCTTGCTCTCGGTACAGGCTTCGAGCGCGGTTCGGATCATCTCGGCGGTCCAGATATCGCGCGGCTTGTAGTGCACCTTCGGGAGCACTGCGTTATCGAACGGATTTTTCGGGATCAAATCCCAACGAACCGCCTGCTTGAATGCAGTGCGCATGAGCTGGGCGATTTTCTCAATGTTCGACTCCGACAATAGCTTGGGCGTATGCCCCTTGTTCAGGCTCGCGACGGAGTATGTGCTTTGCAGCTTTCGAACAAATTGATCGACGCCGCGCACGTTGATCAGCTGGATCGGCGTTGTGCCGAGGATTGGATTGATGTAGTTGTTGATCAACCCGATGTTCGCGTCATAGGACGACACGCCCCAGCGTTTCTCGCCATACAGTGTGATGAAATCGCGCAAGAATTCCGCGACTGTTTGCGTGCTTGGCGGGATGAATGATTCGTCGATGAGCTGAACTTCGATCTCGGCTTTGCGCTTGCGCGCGTCCTTATAGTTGCGAAAGGTTTCCCACTTCTGCTTGGTTTTCCCGGTTTCGTCTACATAATTGAAGACGACGGAATAGGATTCGTTACGTTTTACAATGGCGGCCATACTTGTCTCCTTTGATTAGTCGTTTTGTTGCTCCAACCATTCGTCGAAGGATGATCTGAGGATCCGTATGGATGCGCCAATGCGTTTTGTCTGAAACGGTTTTTCCCGAATGAGGCGGTATGCCGCGGAGCGGCTGATATCCAGCATTAGGATGATGTCCTCGACGCGGTAGGTTTTCCTATCGGAATGATCCGTTTGCGTACCGCAGGTTGCCTGACTCATACGCAGCATGCCTCCTTTCGCGTCTCAACATGGCAACCCGTGGCGGTGTTTTGCAAACAGAGTATACCGCCACGGGTCACATGAGACAATGTTGTCAATTGATTGTAAGTGCCTGCCGAATTTGCCACGCGTCCCCAGCAGGGAGGGGGGCGTTTCAGGCCGCGGGTAGCTTGCCGCGTCATAGCTCCGCTCTGCCGTCGTATTGCTGATACGCCGCGCAGCGCAGAGACTCCACCCCAATCGATAGGTGGCCGTGAGGAAGTATCATGATCGCCGTACGCGTCTTCGCGCTCGACTTGCCAAGCCGTGCCCAAGGAACACACGATCGTGCTGATCGTGCCTTGATTCGCTCATCGTACGGGTTCGTACCTGAAACGCCGTATATGAAATTGTCAAAGTGCAGCTTTGGAATAGGTCTCTCTACTATTCAGAACATTTTTGGGGCAAATCCGTCCCCCCTAATCGCCAAATTCCAGAAGGATTTTTTGCAAACGACGCAATCCGCGCCAGACGGACTTTCTTACGTTACCTTCATTGATGCTCTCAACACTAGCTATCGCAGCGAAACTCATGTCGAGGATATAGTGCGCGTAGATGCGCCGCGCTTGCGCAATTGGCAGCTCCTGAAGGGCAGAAAAAAGAGAGCATGCTAGATGCTCCCTGAAAAAACCATCCTCGCTGGATGGAGCACTATACTGCATTTCTCGCTCAAGGCCGTCTTCACGATCCAGCGAGTAGAATGCGCGATTCCTGCTTCTTCGCATTCGAAACGCTGCGTCTTCATTCTCAAATGTGTGCAGCTCAATTGCGATATCGTCCGGTACTTCGATAAAGACATCAGCTGTGTAATGAGGATAGTAGTGCTTGAGATTTATTTTAATCATAATATTTTCCTTTCCGGTTCTGTGAGTTCGTGAGAAACGGAAAGGGGATGGGGCGGGGAGCGGATGTGACAGCAGGAATAAAAGCAAGGTCTGATACGGAAACATAACCACTTGCCTGAATAAGGGCGACATGAAATAGGGTGCAAGTGTTCTTGGAACACTTGCACCCATATGCAGTTGAAGGATTTCATGCTTAGCTTTCTGCTGAAAGGAATCTAGATAGGCTTGTTACTCCAGCAGTGCTCATCCGGCTAGCAAGGTGTCACACTTATATCACGAACAGAGATCAATTATGTGACGCGAATTTTCGGCAAAATGGAAAATATAATATTTAACGTAATGAATAACGCTATATAAAGAAAAGATAGCCTCCATATCTAGCGATTCTGTCATTTATGGTTTCGAAAAGAGTGTTAAGTATAAGCGTGGATTGGGGGAGATTTGTATGGGAAGGGTCAAGACGTGTTTGCTACGTGTTGATTTTCACCCGCTACTGCAAGCGGATTCACTTCGATACCGAAGTAACTGTGGCTATGTGAAAAGAACCTTGGTGGACTTCATACTAGCTTTGTATGCTCGGGGATACCGTCACTTTGTCATCTATATTAACAAGCCTTCCGACCTCTGGATCGCAGAAATTGTTTACTTCATGAGTCTTTCTCTGCAAAAACAGGATATGACGTACTCTATTGGTCTTTGGATCGATCGAGAATTCGCGTACCCGTGGATGAACCAAACGGATATGTTTTCCACAGAAGTAATGAAACATGCGAAACGCGTAATTTGGCGTAGTAAAAAGTGGTATGATAACTATTACAGGTTAGAACGGCTTTACGTGGAACCCATTTGGAAAATTTGAAAACAGTCTGTCATATATGGTGATTTCAAACGTGTTATAGAAGCGGATGGATGTGAAGCGGTTGATTGGCTGAGTACACGAAGTTCAAGATCACAGGAGTGTGTAATGGGCAAGATGCTCTCCGAAGTGCTAATTAACGAATACAACAGAATCTTATCAATCGCATTTATGATGGTAGACAACGATGCGGATGCACAGGATTTGATTCAAGATCTCGCTGAGAAAATCCTTCGCAAAGATGTTCCGGCCTCGAACTATGAAAAACCGCTGGCGTACTTCTCGAAGATTATGCGCAACAAACGGCGCGATGATTTGCGCGCGCGGGCGAGGGCAGAGGTTGCTCCTCCGGAAACAATCGATACGTTTACCACAAAAGAGAATGTGGAATCGACCGCGCAATATCATCAGGTGCGGGAGATATTCCAAAAAGGACTGCTATCGTTGCCGCCTGAAATGCGAGAAGCGTACATGATGGTTTATTTTGATGGATTCTCGCTGGAGGAGACAGCAAAGATCATTGGGATATCGAGTAATACCTTGAGCCAACGGTTTCGAAGGTTCCGAATGAAGCTCAATGATCGGCTCAAGTTTGAGTCGATTACGATGATGGTAATGGTAACAGCATTTTTGAATATTGGTTAGGTCTATGACAGAGAGAAAATTGAAAAGAATACTCAACAGGAAGCCATACCTGACGGATGGCCTGTTTGTGCGCTCGCGCTTCGAGGCTCAGCAGATGGCGCTTGCTTCGACACTTACAATCGAGCAAGTACTGCGACCGATAAGGCAGGGTTCTGATATACCCACAGCTACTTGGGCGCGGGTAGATTTAGCATTGAAGGCGAAAGAACGTAAAAAGCATTATCTTACATCGATTAGGGAGCGGGTTGGTGATCTATATCGTGGAGTAAAGATACATAGACGAAAATTAGCAGTTGCTGTTGCCATCATGATTGTGGTTGCATTCTTTACTTTGGTTCCGAGTGGTAGAACATTGGCGAAAGGTGCGTTTGATTACTTCATGAATGTGTTTGAGAATCATATAGATATTAAGCCGACTGGTCAGGGGCCGATGCATCCAGGTTCCTATGTCGAATATGAAGATGCTCCTGGTGAAACGGTAAATGAGTATGGCGACCTAATCATTCATTATGATGATTTAGAATCTTTTGCTGCTGAGTATGGGACAACTCCCGTACGCTTGACTTCAGATGACTTCATATGCACCGAGATAACATTAACAAAGTATGCAACATCAGGAACATCACTCACTTCTAGCTATTCCTCATCCGGCGGAGTTATTGTCATTACGCAGGAATGGTTGGCGGATGGCGGTACGAGTTTTCATAGCAACAGTGATTCATGGAAGTCTGTGACGATTCTCGATGGTGTCGAGCTACTATACGCGGTCGATAAAGTTGACGGGATATTTGATGGAGTAGCAATGCTTCCGGATTCGGTGTTATGGATTTCCGCTCGAAAGTCTGTTGATATTTTGGAACAACTACCAAAAATTGGGTACTAAATAGAATCATTTCATTGTAAGCTTTGCTTGAATCAAAGAGCCTCAAGGTGAAATTTACCACCTTGAGGCTCTTTGTTATGACATGTGTTTATGGAATTGTGACGGTAATACTTTTACTGCCGGAAGATGAACCTGCAGTACCATATCCATACACCTTATATGTTCCCGATGAAAGTGAGCGCAGCTTGCTTGCAGTAACCGTAGTTCCCGTAGCACTTGCGCTCACTGAAGTAATAAAAACTTCGCTTCCGTTGACAATCTGATAGAGCGAGGCACTAGCAGTAAGTTCATCAGAAAAACTGGTTTTAGTTTTTGACCACAACCTATATAGACTTCCGGATTGGGTAAGCCCGCACGTTACTGAAATCGCGCTTCGAGGTTGGATGACAATCTCATCGCTACTGAGAGCGAGGGTATTCCCAGCAATCACGAAACATACCATCATTACGATAACATAGGATACTATACGTCGTTTCATTTTTTTACTCCACCTCTTATTTTGTACGGTATAACCCGTCAATCTATACACGACGATACAACAATAATATGACGGGGAATTTTCAAAGTTTATTTTTTTATTTGCTGTCATTTTCGATATTGTTCTTCGTGTTAATTACAAAGAAATAATGGTGAAACTGAAAGACAAAAAGCGAAAGGAGTGGTGCCTATGATTGTAAACACATAAAAAAGTCCTTGTAAACCTGAGCCAGCCGCTCCATCGCCGTGAGGCGATGCGATTCACAAGGACTTGTCTACTGTATCATTGTTGACATGATTCCTCAATACTATAAAGGAGAATATTATGAAAAAGAAATTTCTTGCGATTTTTCTGGTTCTATCCTTACTGCTTGTTTTCTCGAGCTCCGCATATGCTACTAGTTTTGATGGCAAATGTACGAATTACTTCTACACTACTGGGACCGTCACAAAGACAGCTGCAAATCAAAACTATGCGTATGTGATCCCTTCCTCTGCTGTGATTTATAGTTCAGGTGTCGATGTGGGCTATACGGCCCGATTCTATGTGGGGAGTACTGAAGCATCAAATGTTATGTACTTTGGAGTGGGTGACAGTGGTTCGGAAGACAAAGATACGGGAATTTTGGTTGCTTCGTACCGAGACAATGATGGCTTGAATACTGTCTTCAAGCTTAAGGTGGACAACACATACAATCGCGGCACAAAGATCCATGTTGTCGGCAGCTTTGGACTACAAACTGATTCCTAATACGAGATACTCCTGCTCGGGTCGACGAATAATCGGCCCGAGCATACTGCTTTAATAGAGGTACGACGTTATGTATTCGCACATTGGATTGAAATATATTGCAAAATGGCGTTGGATAATTCTTATTCTGGTTTTAAGCGTTATCGCACTTCAGGATAAAGCGTTTTTTCGCCAACAATATAGTGTTATTACAGGGAGCGGGTTCATTCTCTCAGAGGTTAGTGACATAACTAATCTTTGCTTTGTATATTTGATTACTTTCTTCATCATTGGTTCAGATGTTTATCGGCCAGAGGATAATCTCTCCATGCAAATTGCTCCGGCGCAAATGCTTAGAGGGATTTTAACTCAATCCATGGCCTTGTCACTTGTATTTACAACAATCATTTTTCTTATTAATGCGGTTGTACCCATCACCTTTCACTCTTTTTTCAATGCAGAAGTGTGGTTGCTCGAAAACAGTCTCAATGGACATTCAACTTTTTACTATTTAACGTGGGCATATATTTTACTTTTTTTCCGTTTTTTTTGGAACACTTTGTTGATAGGTGGGACTAATTTTGCATTTAAAACGAATATTGGCATTATCGTTCCATTCTTTGCCGCTGTCATTGACACTTACTTCTATGAGACGTTTGGCATACCTTATCCTTATAATCTGCTGCCGATTGAACACTCGCGGGTAGTATACACAATTGCTACTGTGCCGGACGTACTTCAACGCAAGAGCCTTTTTTCGTCAGTATTATATTGGGTGGGCCTTTTTGGGATAACGATCGTGCTATTCATGCTATTTCATCATGTCATAGAAGCGGCTTCAAAAAAGAAAAGAGGAAACAACAGTGATAAGAAATCACTTTAAAGTATTTTGCACTAGACCTGAAATACTATTTACGATTGCAATTATTCTTGTTTCTGGTCTTATTACTTATGCTTGGAACGTTCGAATATATGGGCTGTATCAAAAAAACAGTCAAATGGATGGAAACACCATATTTATTCTCAGTCATGTTGTAGGCAACGGAATTATGCTTTTCCTGGCTCCATTCGTTTCGGCTATGCCAGCCTATGTCTTTCAAAATCACAAGCCCACAAACACTTGGTTGATGGCGATTGATTCGGCGGTCTATGGAGGGTTTATTTTCGTAATAGCTTATTCTGTCTCATATGTAATCTGCATCGTAATGGGCGGCATCAATGTCGGTACTGACATTGGCTATTTACTAACCGCTGGATTGTTTCCCGGTGTATTTCATGTTTCTCCATACCTTTATTCTCTGTGCTTTATTATTCATTCATTCATCTTTGGATGTGTGTATGGCGTTTTCGGATTGTCATTGTTGAGCATCACTCAGAATGATGGCTTAGCTCTTTCTCTTACGATCGCATCATATTACTTGCCAGTTTGTTTTGTGGGGATCTTTGCGCGCATCCCTTTCCTGTCAGATGTTATTCCGTTGTTCACGTTTGAAGTAGCATACTTTTCAGTCCGACCTGTGGTGCGTTTTGGCCAGTTAGCGGTTATCATGATGATCAGCATTATCCTTCTTGTTTTAGTAAAAAAGAAGAGACAACAAACGCTCCTTGAAGCTGTGCAAGAATCAGAACTCGACTAGCGTTAGTATACACTTGCACTTTACACGCTTAATCAGTATGCTTATGTAAATCGAAGCGCCAATAAAATCTCTTTTAACAGGAAGATCAACAGAAGGGCAATAAGCATGAGTCGTATTCTTGTAGTTGAAGATGAATTGTCAATCAGCAAGATGATTTGTATGAATCTTGCAATATCTGGGTATGAAACCATAGCTGCGCTAGATGGTTCAGCTGTATTGGATCTCATACATGTTGATAAGGGAATTGATCTTGCGCTAGTTGATGTTATGCTGCCAGGAATCTCTGGATTTGATTTACTCCCACATTTGCAAGAACAAAACATTCCAGCAATCATGCTTACCGCCAAAAACGATATTGAATCAAAATTACAAGGGTTAACTGGAGGCGCAGAAGACTATATAGTCAAACCATTCGAGATGCCAGAGCTTCTTGCGCGTATTGATAATGTCCTAAAACGAAATGGGCGCGGTAAGACACTAATTTCTATTGGCAGAGTCGAGATAAACTTGGAAGAACATACTGTAAAGAAAGAGAATCGGTTGCTACCATTTACTCCGATTGAGTTCGATTTATTATTACTTCTGGTCAGGAACCGGAATATTGCTTTATCGCGCGAAAAAATTCTTGCGGAAGCTTGGGGAATCAACTATGAAGGCGGTACACGCACGGTTGACGTGCACATCGCGCAGATTAGAAAAAAAACCGAGTTAAGTATTGTATCAGTACCAAAAATTGGCTATAGACTGGAGGCATAGGATGAAGCTTTCGGTGAAAATATCGCTCCTTACGGTTGGGGTAACAACGGCAGCAATCGCAGCTTGCTGCCTGTTCATTATTGTCTTTACAAAGCAAACTACCTTGGCCAATGAAATAAATACTGGGATGATAGATCAACAACGATTCATGGCTCAATTTATTGGCGAATTCCCAGATGACATCGATAAAGCGGAAGCAATATCAATGCGAAGCTATATCATCTATAAATTTAAAAATTGTTATGGTTCTGAAGAGTATACATTACAGAACGATGAGGGAATTCTTGTAAATAATTCTGGCATCGATGCCAAGAGAGCGATAGACAAATCCTCGAAGACCAAGACAACTGAGTACGGAACGAGCATATCCTACACGATGATCCGTAATGATGGGGGAGCTTTTCTGTTAATCGGACAGTCGTGGCAGCAAGATGATGAAGAGTATTATATTTCGCTCGTTCGGGATACAGGTGATATCATCACCGGGCTGCAGGAACTGATCCGAAACTGTATAATTGTGTGCGCTGTCGTTATAATTGGAGCGGCAATATTCATCCTGTATTCGGTTCGGCGTGCGCTCGCCCCTCTCAAGGCACTTTCTCGCAGCGCGGAACGGATTTCAAATGGCGCATATGATGGTCGTATTCAAATAGCTGGAAAAGACGAAATCGCACAACTCGCTCACAATTTTAATAATATGGCAGTTGCCATTCAACAACATGTTGAAGAACTAGAAGCGACATCTGAGCAAAGACGTTTGCTCTTGTCGGCATTGTCGCATGAAATGAAAACACCGGTTACAGCTATTGCAGGATTTGCCCAGGCATTGGTTGCGTCAAAGATGAGTGGTGCGCAGAAAACGGAAGCAGCTTGTTTTATTGAGCAAGAGAGCAGGCGGCTTGAGCGATTATCACAAAAACTTGCTCAACTCATTGTTTTAGACAGCGCAGATTTGCAATTGTGTGAAATCAAATGCGAAGATTTTGCCAATGAAATAAACCATATACTTATACCCATCGCACAAAAATCGGGGATTCGATTGAGCGTAAAAAGTGATAGCGATTTCATTAATATTGAACAGGACTTAATGATTTGTCTGATTACGAATCTTTTTGATAATTCAAAAAAAGCGCATGCAACAGAGGTTTCGGTAGGAGTTGCGCGCCATAGGATCATTGTTGCTGATAATGGACGAGGAATTCCTAGTGAACAAATAAGCAAGGTTATGCAACCATTCTACACGTTGGATAAATCAAGAACTGGAGAAAGTTTCGGGCTTGGGTTAGCGCTAGCACGAAAAATCGCTGATTTGCATCGTGCAGATTTCATAATCGAAAGCAATGTGGATGTTGGGACATCAATCGCTATTCTTTTTCCCTAATCATTACAACTCTTTTACAACTTACAGATGACTTCAAAACTCCTTTTGATTTACCATTTATGTATCAAAAGGAAGGAAGGTACTATTGTGAGAAAGAAAAACGCTATCAAATACGTTTTAATTGTTTGCGCATTTGCGCTGTTGTTATCTGCCTGTCAAGCAAATCCTGAGACTTCCATCGTTGTTTCGAAGGATTCAGAACGATTGATAGAGCAAGCGGAAGATGGTTCAGAAGAAGGAACGGCAGCACTTTCAATTCCATCCAGCCATGTAAAATTCTCTGCAACGGGTGCAGATGGGGATCTCATCATTACCGTAGATGCATCCGTAGACGTACCCGAAGCAGATCAACTTCCTATGGTTCGTGTGGCGTCGAAAGGTTTTGACCAATCGATTGTAACGCAGATCTTCAATACGGTTTTTGCAGGGCAGGCTGTGTTCGATAATTCTAACGATGCGGGGAGATCAAAAACTGATATTGAGAAGAATATTCTGCAAATGCAACAGCAGTTATCGGATGGATCATATGAACAATATGGGTTTTCCGAAGAAGAGTGGAATAATCTGATTTCCCAATTAGAGGATGATTATTTGCATGCGCAAGACAAAGTTGACACGGAAAAAGTCATCACTGACGGAACGATGATGTTAAGTAGCGATGAGCAGTATCAATTTAGTAAACTAAATGCTGTGTCAGATACAGGTAGTTTGCGCGTTCATTCAAATTTAAACAATAAAGCTGCAGATGAGAGCTCACTTGTTTATAGTCGGAATAATGCCCCAACATATACGATGGCAGACGCAGTAAATGTTCCTGTTAACTTTGATTCGGAACATGAAACGGATGAGAAGGTTGGTTACTCTCTCTCGAATGCAATTGACCTTTGCAGTAACATGGTTAGTAGCAATACGGTATCCCTGGATCTTGCATCTGTTTATATGGTGAATGATGGTTCAATGGGGTTATCCGATGATGAAAGCAAATCAGCGCAAAACTATGCATACAAACTATTCTACGTGCGAGAAGTCGCCGGGGTTCCGGTTGCTGTTGATGCTGCGATGGGCATGAACGAAGATTCTTATAATATTCGGTGGAGCTACGAGCAAATTGAAGTTGTAATTGATAAGAATGGTATCGTCTCGCTTAATTGGGGAGCACCACTTTCCATTGAAGAGATGATCAAGCAGAATGTAAAGGTAATATCTCTAGATAGTGCCAACGATATTTTCAAGATGATGACACTTACCGTTTATGAACCACAGGCAAAGCCATTGAACCCGAAGGTCAAGAGCATAGAGATCGATGTCAAGATTGATGAAATCCAGCTTAGATTGCTGCGTATTCGTGAGCAGAATACGGAGGGAACAAGGACGGGGATTCTTGTACCCGCATGGATATATTATGGGTCAGTAAAAAACGCAACCTTCTGGGAAGATCCCTCTCAAAACACCGTAGTGTATCAAGGTAGCAGTAATCAATTCGGAAACATGTATTACTGGGGGCCAACGATTGTTTTAGCAATTAATGCCGTTGACGGCAGTATCATTGACACGGCGATCGGCTACTAATACGCAAACAATGTAGACGCGGTTCTATTCTGTGCTAGACACGTCTGTTTCGGTTGCTTTGAAATGCAAAGCATACTTCACATGAAGTTTGAAAAGGGCACGACTATGAGGAATTTCAAGGCGGAAGCATTTCAAGGATTTATCAACTTGAAATTCTCACTTGCATTGATTGGCGTTGTAACAATAATTCTAGTGTCTTCAATTGATGGGATATTCAACGCATTTCGTGCAGATAAACTGTTACAGTGCGGGTACCATGCTTCATTCATTCTAGCGGCACTGTCCTCGGATGCGTTTACATTAGCGCTTCCAATCCTCTGCACACTTCCCTATACGACTTCATTCGTCGATGACGTCAAGAGTGGTTTCATCAAGGAGTATTTGCCTCGAACGAATATCAAGAGCTATCTTGCTAGTAAAATCATCGCCTGCGCCGCCTCTGGCGGCGCAGTGCTGGCAATTGGCGTTGCTTTTGCCTATGCTATGTCTGCGTTGACCTTTATGCCGATGGAAGCAGCACTGAAGCCGGGCGAAGTATCGACCAACTATCTATCTCAGATCGTCGGCAAGGTTGCGATATCCATGTTCTCCGGTGCGCTCTGGTCGATATTGGGCATGACATTTGCCGCAATGACCAATAGCCGATTTATGGCATACGCGTCGCCTTTCGTCGTGTACTATGTTCTGATCATTCTGCATGAGCGGTACTTCCCAGATTTCTTCGTGTTGTATCCCAAGGAGTGGTTAAACCCGCAGAGCAAGTGGATGTTCGGAGATTGGGGTGTCGTGTTGCTGGTCATGGAGCTATTGATTCTTGCGTCCATCCTGTTCTATCTCGTTGGACGAAAGAGACTGGAGTCCATATGAAACTCAAGCAAGTTGCGGCGGTGACGGCGTATAACTTTCGGCAATGGCACAAGAATTCGCGAATCATTGTGACGTTTTGCCTTGCATTCATATTGTGTTTTTTGCTCTCGGACAAAGCGGTCAAGTTCGCAAAAGAGTACGGTACCACCATGCAGATCGTTGAGGCTTTTGTTTGGACGTTTGGCGATAGCAACTCCATTCTTCTCTCTTCTCTGATGCTGGTGCTGCTCTTTTCGGATATGCCATTTATCGGAAGCGGAACACCGTTCTATCTCATGCGGATTAACCGCAGGACATGGATCACAGGACAGGCCTGCTACATAGCTGGGGCAACCTTGCTCTACATGCTATTCGTCTTAGGAGCGACCTCTCTCGTCTGTATGCGGCAGAGCTTTACGGGGAATATGTGGAGTGAGACGGCGGCAATCCTTGGCTATTCCGGCGCAGGGAAAGCGGTCGCATTGCCGGCGTTGGTAAAAACGCTTGAGATGTCGACACCATATGAAAGCATGCTCATGATTTTTGTGCTCATGCTACTCTACGCCATGTTGATGGCTTTCGTTATGCTAGTCGTTAACCTCAAGAGGGGTCAGCTTGCGGGTGTGGTGAGCGTGTTTGTGTTCAGCTTGTTTGGATTTTTGTTGAACCCGCAAACGATAAAAACCATTTTTCAATTGCCAGATGAGTTGATGTACAAAGCCAATGTGGCAGTGGGATGGCTTTCGCCGCTGAATCAGGCAACGCTTCACATGCACAATTTCGGATATGATTTATTACCGCGGCTTTGGCAGTCTTACGCAATCTTCGGCGGGTTAATCATTGGTTGCTATTTCTTGGCTTTACGCGCAATCCGGAATTACAATTTCAATTTCATTGGAACGGAGGGCTAACTATGAACAGTGAAAGCATCGCCATCCGTGTGCAGAACGTTTCGAAGGATTTTGGGCAGGAACGAGTGCTCAAAAGTGTCACCCACGATTTTGAGTTGGGAAGGATCCACGGCATCGTTGGTAACAATGGTTCGGGTAAGACGGTTCTCATGAAGTGCATCTGCGGCTTTTTACTGCCGACCGAAGGCAAAGTAATCGTCAATGGGAAACACATCGGAAAAGAGGCAGACTTCCCGTCTGACCTTGGCCTCATCATCGAGACGCCGGGCTTTCTTCCGCAGATGAGTGGAGCGAAGAATCTTGAAATACTAGCTTCTTTAAACCGTAAGATTGGTCTTAAGGAGATTGCTGCATCGATTCGTCGGGTTGGGCTTGATCCATTGATGAACAAACCTGTGGGAAAGTACAGCCTAGGTATGCGGCAGCGACTTGGCATCGCGCAGGCGATCATGGAGAACCCCGCTTTGCTGGTTCTGGACGAACCGTTGAATGGATTGGACAAGCACGGGGTTGTAGAAATGCGCACATTGATCAAGGAGTTGCGATCGGAAGGGAAGACGATTTTGCTAGCCAGCCACAATCAGGGCGACATCGATGAGCTTTGCGACACCGTTTGTGAGATGGATGCTGGCGTATTAACCGTGATAAGGGGGAATGAAAGATGAAGCGGCTTTGCTTAGGGCTAATTCTGTTATTATGCTCTGTCATGCCTGTATCGGCGTTGGCTGAAACGATGGATACGCCTTTGCCTGACAAGCCCACGCCGGCAGCGGCAACGGCAGAACCTACGCCTACACCATCAGCCAAGGCGACAACATCTTCAACTACTGCTGCAGAGCAACTATCAGTCGATAGTACAACTCTGTATCCAGGGATGGATAAAACCTATGCTCAAGGGTATGTTCCAACTGTGGCGAACGCGAAGGTGACAATCGTTCTTCCATTGCGTGGTGAAACCTTGACGAACGAAGTAAACCTGACTGTTGATTTAGGAACGACTACCGACAATCCGTTTCAAATTGGGAATTACAGCCAAACGGTTCATGGAACAAGCGATCTATATGTATTCACGCTAGAAATTGCTTTGGCAGCGGATCGATACAATGGCTCCTATCCTGTGAAGTTGAAGACAAATTATATAGATACAAACGGAGAAAATGCAGAGCAGGAATTTACCGTTTATGTTACGATCACAGACGGAAAGACGAAGGATACTTCAACCGATTCTGGATCGAGTGGTGGCAGCAGTTATGTTCCCACAGCGGATGCCCCTGAACTATATGTTGAAAGCTGTGTGATTACTCCCAATAGCGTGGGTGGCGACGAAACCTTTACCGTTCATGCAGTAGTCAAAAACATCGGCAATAAGACTGCATATGCTTCGAAATTGATCTATGGTTGCGATGAAACAGACATTACAGCAATCGATTCCAATAACGCAATCCTACTGGAGACGATAAAAAAAGGAGGAACGGTTGAAGCAGACTTCAAGATGAGAACAGATCGGGATGCGTTGGCAGGGAACCGCCAATTCTTTATCACGCTGAGCTTTTCAGCGCGGACTGGTGGCGTTTATACGATCACGCGCAAATTTATCATCAATGTGGTTCAGCCTTCTAGAATTGCCTTTGACCCGGTGTCGCTGCCAAAGGAAATCACCGCGGGAGAAACGGTCACGCTACCGGCCAATGTGTTCAACACGGGACGAAGCATTCTCAGAAATGTTACCGTATCCCTTGAAGGCGCAGGATTATTCCCGTCATCTAGTGTTTTCCTGGGCGACATTGAACCAGGAGTGGGGAAAACGGGAGAGATGAAAGTATTTATCGGAATGATCTCCATGACAGAAGGTTATACGGATGATTATGGAGCTACCACCGGCACCTATACAGTCTCATATCAAGATAGTGCGGGTGAAAATAAAACAGAAACGGTGGAACTAAAAACGGAAATCAAACAGCCGGTTATTTCACCATCTCCGACTCCCGATCCAGCATTGCAACAAGCACAAAGCCAATGGTGGATTACCGCGCTCGTGGGGTTTGCGATCATTGCGGTGATTGTTTCAATAACGATCGTGTCGAAGCTTGTGAGGGAATTGAAGATGAGGGAATAAAACGCGAGAATGCAAATAAAACAGTAAATTGACTAGTCTGGTACCCACACAGAATTCGCTAGATGTTGCTGTCAAAGTATTAAGTAAATATGGCATCGATCTCCGCCAAGGGTATACCAGGATCGACTTTCATTTCAATTACTTTAGGTGACGATTCGCCTGAAAATAGAACTGTTTGAGCGTATTATCGCCCAAACGGATTGACTTACGCCCAATATAGGCATAATATTGGGCGTAATGAAAGGAGTTGGGCGAATGAGAGCGTTTCAATATGAGAATATTGCGAAGAAAACATGGGATAGTGAAACTTTGCAGCTGGTCGCTGGAATACGTGAATGCAAAGGAAGGCAGGAAATGTTTCTTGCTCAGAAACCAGCGGCCTTAAAAAAACTGGTGGAGATCGCGAAGGTACAAAGCACAGAGGCATCCAATAAAATAGAAGGCATCGTGACCACAAGCGCACGTTTGAAGCAGCTTTGTGAAGAGAAGATATTGCCCCGCAATCGGGATGAGGAGGAGATCAGTGGATATCGCGATGCGATAAACACCATTCATGAGAATTTTGAGTACATCCCGATCACACCAAACTATATTCTACAGCTTCATGGCATGCTTTATCGCTACTCCGGGCGTGAGATCGGTGGTCGGTTCAAAAACGTTCAGAACTATATCACCGAAACTCGTGCAGACGGAAACGCATGGACGCGTTTCACACCCCTTGCGCCATATGAAACCCCTGAAGCGGTGTCGGAAATCTGCGCGAGTTACAGCAAGGCAATTGATGACGGAGCTCTAGATCCGTTGATCTTGATACCAATATTTATCGATGACTTTCTCTGCATCCACCCATTCAACGATGGAAACGGCAGAATGAGCCGTCTTCTGACGACATTGTTGCTTTATCAGAGTGGTTTTGTAGTCGGACGATATATCAGTTTGGAAGCGAAGATTGAAAAGACCAAAGATGTGTACTACGATGTCTTGCAGTCGGCATCCGCAGGATGGCATGAAGAGATGAATGACCCGACTCCTTTGATCAAATACTTGCTTGGCACCATTCTTTCCGCATACAGGGACTTTGAAGACAGAGTCAACTTGGGCGATGAAAAGCTACCCGCAGTCGAACAGGTGCGGCAGGCGGTCAAAATGAAGATCGGCAAGTTTACGAAGAGCGAGATCATGGAACTATGCCCGGGCATTGGCAAAACATCGGTTGAAAATTCACTGAAAGTCTTGGTCGAAAATTCTTTTATAACACCGCACGGGCAAGGAAAAGCGACCTACTATACTAGGAACAAATAAAGATAACAGCTACGATATAGGAAAAGCATCTGTCAAAAAGTCAGGTGCTTTTTGGGTGCGCATAACGGGATAAAACGAGCGCGTTTACAGCGGACAAGGATTGAGCGTCATCGGATAACGGCCTTATTTCATTTTCAAGCGCGAAAGTGAAATAAGATCATAAAAATCGATGTGCAATTTCAATGAATCGATGGCTTCCCAAAACGAAAGTAGCAACCGCGCCGCGGCTTAGGGGCGTAAAGTACATCGGCAATATAACCGTAGATCTAATTCAGATCTTGTTCGGCTGCGGCAGCAATCCGAATTTCATACTTTTCCAAGACCGTACTTCCTCTCTATATCGGAAAAGACGTCTTCCACCTTGCGGCTTTTGCCAGACTCTGCGTCGGCGAGGCCAGCGTCCAGCATACAGTACAATTCACACTTGCCGCTGAGTCGTTCATACTCGGCATTGGACATGACAACAAGGTCGCCCGCGCCGTTCTTTGTGATGAACACCGGTTCCTTATGCTGATTGCAGAACTCGGAGATTTCTCCATATCGATTACGCAGATCAGAACTGGGACGG
Organism: Christensenellaceae bacterium; assembly: GCA_963665375.2. Lineage (GTDB taxonomy): Bacteria > Bacillota > Clostridia > Christensenellales > CAG-138 > UBA7703. Next base: position 676,696 of record CAXXUL010000003.1, on the reverse strand, counting down.
ATTACGACCATTGAGATCACCTCATGCGTTTAGATAGGCAAATTGTGTCAAAATAACGATGTCAAATCAAACAAGGTGAGCTCATGAATCTACACCGATACCTATTTCACTCCTGCGATAAACCTAAAGACTCCCGCACGGTAGTCGCTACTGCATCTTCTTCGGAGAGATGTCGAGCGGGAAACCGGTCAAAGAAACAGACGACATTCAGATGATGGCGGTACTCGTGTGTGAGAATCCTGTCCAAACAATTGCAGGATTTCCGTTGAACGGTTACCAGCATAACGATAAAGGATTTTGTTAAATCCTCTATAATCGAGTCTTTTAGCTGTGCTGATGATAGTTTTCTGCTTAGCTCAAGACCTTCTTCAAGTGCTAAAATAAACGGTCTATAAGGTCTTGCTGCGCCCGATTTATCGTAGTCAAGAACTATATTGAAAACAGAGTTTTTTCTATTGTCGTTATTCTGTGAAAAGGTAAAATCCACAATATTAAATTGGGATTCAATATCACTACATTTGACCAAGCAAATGCGCGGTAAATCTGACGACTGTAACCAGTCGAGATCCTTTTTCTGCCAGCTGAAACACTTATCATAGAAATCCCTAACAGTAGATAATTGAATATTATCTCTTGTTTCTGAAGTGCTTGAACACATATTACGTAAAAAAAAGCAACCGGAGCTGCTTCTTCCCATCGTTAAGTCAGTTGGTGGGCTGAAGCGTCTTTCGGGTCGCTCCTTTTTTGATTGAAGGAAGTTATATGGCGAAATACAGAATGATTCAGCAGGCATTTGAATGCATCAAGGCGCTTGATGCAGATACCGCTATCACATATCATGCGCTGCGACGGCTTGTTGTTTCAGGTCAGATGCCGAGCATGCGGGTCGGAAAGAAGTACCTGATCGATTTGGACGTTCTTGCCGATGTACTGAATGCTCAAGTTTCACAGGATCATTCGCTTGACTTTTCACCGGGTCAGAGTGATCTATAGTAAACGAATGGAAGGAGAAGGATAATGGCTGCGATCAGAAAACGCACGGGGAAATCAGGCGATTCCTACCTGATTATTTCCAGCAACGGTAAGGATATGTTCGGGAGACAGGTGCGCAATAGCACGACTTGGAGACCTTCTCCTGATATGACTGCCGCGCAAATCAAACGAGCGGTAAAAATTGCCGCTGCGGATTTCGACAGACAATGCGAACAGGGCTTTAAGGTCGAAGATAACCAGACGTTTGCCGAATACGCCGAATATGTTTTGAGCCTGAAAGAAGCGAACGGGACAAAAAAAGGCACACTTCGTTCTTCGCGTCAGATGCTTGGTCGTATCAACGCATCGCTGGGCAATCTGAAACTGAAAGAGATCCGACCGCAACACCTGAACCTTTTTTATACCGATCTGAGCAAAAAAGGGCAGCGTATCAGCGGGCATTATGCGTATGTGCTGGACGCGGAGAAGTTTAAAGAAACGATCCGCAAGAAGTTCGGTTCGTTCGACAAGTACCATGAGAACGGCGGACCCAGTTGTTCGACGCTTGCGAAGATGTGCCGGGGTGAACACTGCGATTACGATCTGGCGATGCGTTCTGCGAAACTGCTCGGAGCCAAGTTCCACACGTTGTTCCGTGAAGAGAAGCAAACGGAGCCGCTTTCTGCGAATACGATTCATCACTATCACAACATGATTTCAATGGTTCTTGCGCAGGCTGAGCGTGAAATGATTATCCCTTATAACTCCGCTACTAAAGCCAGCCCACCGAAGGTCATCCGAAAAGAACCGAACTTTATGCAGGTGAACGACGTGATGAAGATCATGGAGTGTCTGCAACAGGAACCTCTGATGTGGCAGGTTGTTATGATGCTCCTGATCGCCACCGGCGCACGGCGCGGGGAGATCGCGGGATTGAAATGGAAGAATGTCGATTTTGAGAACGGGAGCATTCGGATTGATTGTGCCCTTCTTTACGGCTCCAAAACTGGCGTATACGAGGAAACGCCAAAAACAAGCGCCGGATACCGCACAATCGGCGTACCCGGCGAGGTGATGGAGTTACTGCGTCGGTACAGGGTTGAGCAAAACAAGCAGAAATTGCGGATTGGTGCCGAATGGGAACAGACGGATTACGTCTTTACGAATGAAACCGGACGGTATATTCACCCTTGCACATTCTCTAGCTGGCCGAGCAACTTTGCCAAGCGGTACGGACTGTCGCATATCAATCCACATGCACTACGCCACACGCAGGCTTCGGTACTTTATCAAAACAACGTTGATCCGGTGACCATTTCCCGCAGGCTTGGTCACAGTCGCGTTTCAACCACGCAGGACATTTACTGCCACTTGCTAGAACAGGCCGACGATACAGCAAGAGACGCGATTGGAGAGGCGCTATTTGGAGAAAAGAAAAAGCAACCGCCGACGCCAGCGAAGCGGAATGCAAGATGAATCTCGATAATTGTGCCCTCCGCAGGAGGGAATATAATTTGTGAATAATGACTTATTCAATTCACTTAAGATAACAGCCTTTTCATTTTTTACAGGTTATTGTAGCCAGTCCATATTTTTACTTTCTAATAATTCTGACTTTTACTTACACAAGCTTGATTCCAAGTGTTGAATCTACTATTCTCGTTTTTCTCTATAAGGTGTATCTGTCGCCTTTACAGACACATATTTCAACCAATATATTGATTTGCAGTAATGCTTTATACTTTCGCAGATTAGGTTTTTTTCCGATGTAGGTCCAACCATAATTGAACGAATCGGCCAATGCCCATCACACCAGATTTGAACATCAGAACATAGACTGGAGCAAGCTCCGTCTATAATTTGAAAGAGCTCTTGCTGATGCATTCCATCCGAAATATATACTGAAGTGCTTTTTTGTGAAAGGTCATTTGAGGTTTTTATCTCGATCACCTCATTAAATCTCTTGCAAAACTGATGTGTACACTTTTCTATAATTGGTTTAAGTTCTTCAGACTCTTTTCCTTCAACGTGAACATACTTACATTCGATATTTTTCTCTGCTGTATTACCATATTTTAATTGTAAATAAGGCTTTCTGTAAGGCTCAGGATTTTTATAGAAAACATAATTTGCCTCTTCATCCACTGAAAGAGTAAATAGCAATCGGGCTTCTTTTTCTTCAAGAAAAGCATTATGTTTGATATGCGGAATCAAATTCCGCATTTGCTTATCGTCAAAATAGTCAATAGCCGGTTTACTGCAAGCCTCGCTTAAACTTGACAAAGTGACTTTCTGGCTATTCAGAAAAATTAAACTCCCGTTTTCAAATTTATTATCGATATACAAGACAGATGTAGGCATTGCAAAAAGTATTCTGTCCGTTGATGTAGGCTCCCTTTTATTTGAGTTTCGAATTACAGAGAAAACAGATTTTCTACTATAATCCATACCAATGGACACCCCTATTTTCCCATACTCGCGCCATTGGCTTAACAAATCTTCTTCATAACAAAAACATATTACATAGTAATCGTCATAGTTTTTTAGATCTTTTTGCACTATCTGCTTAATAAATCTTTCACCAAGCTGGTATTCTTCCATATCATTTGAAAATCTAACATGTGTTGCACGAAACACTTCGGATTCAATGATTTTCCAAAATGAATCTAAGCTTGTATAATGAAAGCAAGTTGGCTGCTGATCGAATATTTTTTCGCCTGATTGAAGAGTTAATTGATGTGTTGCATTCCAAACAGCGATTTCATGGAAACAGTTTTCAGCATAGTCATACGGGATTATTAACATTACAATTTCGTGTCCTTCCTGCTAAAATGTCTCTTATGCCTGCATAATTGTTTGCGTCTTCGAAATATGCAACAAGGAAAAAGTCTATTGAACCAAACCAACTCTCTTGTACTAAATCACTGAAGATTTCATGCCACAAGGGGGTCTCTTGAATGTTTGATGTTGTTCTAGAAATGACTTTTATTTTAGTCGCTGAATCATGCTTTTTCAGAAATCGGATTATTCGCATTGCAGTTTCTGCATGAAATGTCCCCATATTGTTTGAATATCTGGCAAAGAATGCGTCATCTTCATCAGCTGTAAGTGAAAGGTCTATTAAAAACAAATCTTGTTTATTCATATGCTTCTTAATATTCTCATAAAAAACATGATCAAGAGAAGATGGGAATGTAATTCTTTCCTTTGGTTGCATATCGCTTCTTAAATTGCCTGTCTCATCGATCCAATAGAGCTTAAAATCATCCTTCTTCATGTTTTCACCTTCGAAACAGTCTTGGATTCTTCTAATTGATTCAGGTGTGTCGTCAATGAGCAAAAAATTCATTTTTCCTCTCTCCCTTCAAATATCGGGATCCCAAAATGCAACAATCCCGATTTTTGTATTATTTTTACTCTTGAACCATATGTAGTATTGATACAGGAATCACTTTGCGCCTTACTTTCAATATAAAAACGATCAAAAAAGCCACATATTGTTGCTAAGGAGATGCCATCGTTCTCTCGTCTAAGACCTGAATAAATTCTGTGAATTTGAGAATCATTTTGAAGTTTGTTACTGATATAGAAATACCCATCATTTTCCATAGAAAAAAATATGTCATGCGGGGGAGGACTATATTTTATGGCACTATTGATTTGTTCAGCTATGAAAGCAACAATATAATCTAGCTTGGGGATTTGGCCAGATTCATTTCTTAATAATGTTTGAGATTTAAATGTTTTAGTGAAATAGTCATTGAATTTTTCAGGCACTATTTCCTCACCGCTTCCATCAAAGAAGTTTGCAAGCTGAATCATTGGAAGGTACTTGATTGCAGATAGCTTCTTGCATAGAGTAATTATTTCTACATTGTTTCTTTCGACAAAATCAATGCCACCTGACAGACATTCGCGCTCTGCGCTACTTCTAGTAATATCGCTATCAGCTAAGAGTTTGATGTTTATTCTTCCAATTGTGGCATTAATATAATATCCAAAAAGCGCGCTTGTTTCTTCATAGTAAAATGATGCACGGCGTTGTTGATTTAGATAAATACTTTCGACGTAGTTTCTTGGGCTATATTGCGCAAAATCGCTCTCATTATCATGTTCGCCAGCACGAGCTTTATACATCTGCTTTTTTGCTGCTATATCGTGTAGATGACTTAACAGCAGGTCGTTTTTCAAGTAAGCATCTTTTTTCATACAAATTTGATGCCGAAAGGCAAGTATTAAGCGAATGGCCCTTAATTTCTGATAATCCGTACACGTGCCTTCGAAGCTTATAATCATACGTATGAAGGGGGTATAAACTAATTCGTCATTCTTGTCCTTTTCGCGAGAACTTTCACTTAAATTCAGAATGTAGAAATTTTCATTTTCTGACTCAAGATAGGTTGATAGAACAAATTTACTTTGTCTGTGAATGTTAGAATCTGGTTTCGCGGAAAGCTCACATGCTTTTTTTAAGAGCTCCAATTCAGCTTGTGCTTTCTTGATTACTTCAGATATTTGACCACTATAACCATTGATATATTCTTGAAACTGTTTTTCATCATTACATGCAAAACAATCCCATGCTTTCCGCTTTGTACTTCGGACAATATTTCCTCTTTCTTCGTCGAGCGTTAATACGTCCTCGTCCCGCTCGCTAATAAAATATACACTAGGCTTTATTGCATCACTATTGGACATGGATACTCTAAGAAGCTTGGAAATGTATGTTGATAGTTTATTAAAATAAACTAAAACTCCTCCATTGCTTTCCGAAGAAGAATTTAAGTGGCCTTTGAGCATTATAAGTTCTTCAATAATTTTTTTTGAATCTATGATATTCCATTCTAGCAGCTTGTAAAAATTATCCAAATAATAAGGATCTGTCAGGTTGTTATTGCTAAATCTTTTATTATATAAATCAGTCGCTGCATCAAATATGATTTGTGTATTTTCCAAATAAAGGTTACAAAGTAAAGTGCGTAATTGGGACATAATGTCTTTTACATCATCACTACAAGCATTGGACTTAGATATATATTCTTTTGCATCTTGTAGAAACTTTTCGCCAAATTGACTATTGAGAGCAATAGCGCAATCATCATTGCTGCATTCATCACCAGAAAGCAATAGATATTCCAGAAACATTGCTTTTGCTTCGTCAGTGCCTATCGCAACGAGTTTTTTTACGTAATATAAATAGTAGTCGACAAAAGGAATGACATCTTTCTTGTTTTCATCATTCTGTTGTTCAATCTCCATTTCGTCGAAATGATTTTCAACTGAAAAACGAATAAGCCTTATGATGTTTTCCTTTCGAACTATAAAATTACTTCTTAATTCTACGCTTTGCTTTATTAGTGCTTTTACTAAATCTCTTTTTGCTTTGGCATCAGGCGGAAAACTTCTAACAAGCTCAACTACATAATTGAGGGCTTCACAGTTAAGCATCTGACGAAACTCATTCTTTTCTTCAGGTGTTAAGAACGCAGTTTCTTCAACTTGGTGCGAAAACTCTTTTTTATAATCATATACCTCTTTATGGAGCGAGGCTTCAAATAAAATTTGTATTAAGGCAAATGTTGCTTCTCTGCAAGATTTTCGGAAGGAAAGGTAAGGACTGCTTGCAACAACAATATATGAAATTAGAAGATCTAACGAATTTGTTGTCGAAAGCGCGTTAGTTGCTTCATAATCATATGCGATTTTTTTGACTAAAGTCTCGAAAACACAAAACTTGTTGTTCTCGTTTTCGCCTAAACGCGAATATGCTTCTTTTAAATAGTGGTCACAGCGAAAGCGTAGAAAATTTCTATCAGATAAACGTTTTTCAGACGCGCTTTCTGTATCATATATCCCGCGTATTCCGGAGTCCGTACTTTTATCTTTGAAACGTTTGCTAAGGTCAAATGAGGCAGAACGTTTGCTCAACAAATCATAATCACTTGCTCTTTGGCAAAGAATGCAAGCGTTGCTGTGCGTTCTCAAGGCAGATATATATATGTCGAGATATGCATGAAAACTGCTACAATCAGTTACATAATTCATGATGCTTTCTTTTGAATTTCTGTTAATCAGTAGAACAATCGATTTAAAGATGTTGATCTTTATCTTGTCATGACTATATGCATCCAAAGGAAAAAGTGAATGTATGAGACTTTTTGTGCGCGAGATATGGTTGCCCCGAACTATTGCATCATCTACAAAGTGAAAATTAATTTCTGACGCACAGTTATATTTTTCCAAATTGTAATATATATTTGTCAAATCGCTATGTTTAGCATTAAAATTGTCCCGAAATTCCTTTTCTATATCGATGCTTATAATTAGTGATGCCCCTGAAAACACTTTATCATTGACTAACTTAACAAAGCCGGTGTTGTTGGAAGGTTCGGGACAAACGATAATATCATAGCGGAGTGTTTCGGAGGACACGATCTTTTCTTTTACTTCATCCTCTAGCCAAGAGACGATTTTTGGTTTGTCCGCCCTCGAATCTTTTTTTTGCATTTCATTTTCGAAGAATTCTCCAGTTTTAATATAGTAGCGGAAATGATTTGCACCTTTTTCTACATGGCCAAAACGAATATATCCTTTCAAGTCATCAACTTTGCCTTTGTATTTGTAATTATTAAACTTGCTGCTAGAAATCTTAATATCTTTAAGGCCATATAGTTGCGAAGGGGTTACAGAAGTCTTATCTGTTTCGATCAAGGGTCGTTCTGTGAAGAAATGTTTAGGATAGCATTGTTCGCAAAATATTGGGTTGCTCCAGTTGGATTGGGCACAGAATAAATAATACACACTTTGGGGTTCATGACGTTCATTTTCCAGTAAAGTACTAACGATTATATGTTTGTCTAGGATGACTTCATGGAAGTATTTTTTTTCAATGCTTGATCCGTTATTCTGATCTCGAGTTTGGATAACACTAATGTAGGCCTTGACAGAGCCAAGGTTAACTTTTAAGTCGCTTTTTGCAAATTCTGCTTCGAGCTTGTTGAATGTGCTCAAGGTAGAACTAATCGGAACAACATAGATTGGTATATATGTTTTGTTTTTGTCCAAAGATTCGATATGCCTGAACCGATCCTTTTCCTTTTTCCCGTACATATCGCGTGTTCCATATTCGAACAAGCAGAACTCAGCATACGTAAAAATCTTACACAAGTCGAGAAGTAACATTTCAGAATAGACTTCATATCCAATAAAAAGATATGGCATATCTGCAGTTGATTCGTTTAGCTTAGCATTGTCTTTAATGATTTCACGAATCAACCAAGCGAATCGACCCGTGTAATAGTTATTACTAAAGAGAACTAAAGCCTCATAAAATGTATCCACGTGAATTTTCGAGCCGATTCTCATATGATCTGGTGAAATTTTACAACCTGGATTTCTCAACTGAACATCGGAATCAAGCACCAACCGGATATTCTCTTCGAAAACTGAGCGGCCGTGGTTTTTAATCAGCAAATCGAAGGGGACAAATCTAATATCGGAAGATAGACTGCTACCTGGTCGCCGTTCTAACATGTCAATAAGAAAGGAGGTAATGCCAGACTGGGCTTCACCGGTGATTCCTCTTGCGACGTTTAGTTTAATTTGAGCAACTAAAGTCGCTTTTAGATTTGCTCCTGCTAACAGAAATTCATCTTTGCTGTTGCTTCCTGATAAATAGATCTGTGTATTTTCCATGAAATTATTGTTGCCGGTTCGATTGTAGAAAATTGCGAATATTCTAACGAGCTGTTTAAATGTGTCCTCTGCACAATTTATTATGGCTATATTAAGGTCTAATTTGCTATTCTCCGCAATAAAGCGCATTAATGATTTAGCAAATAATTCCATATTATTTGTATTTAGGCAATATGAATCAAAGGTAATAATTTCTTCTGGCTTCGGCAAATACTCATTAAGATCTTTGAAAAGTAAGTTTATAAACTGATTTTTTTCCGCCTGATTTACATATAATTTCGTTTTATAATCCACTAGTCGGCTTTGAAATTTCCTTAAAGATTGGCCAGAGCAATCAATAATTGAATAGTCAAATTGAGGTAAAGGATACTCAACATATGTATTTACAAAAGAATAATCTTTTCGTTTTCTTCTATTGAATGGGAGGAGTATAGCATATTGGGTTCCAGGGAAATATTCTAGTTCTTTATTGAACATCTGGTCGCCACTCGTTGAGTAAAAATTACTATCACTCGTGGGCGCTTCGTTCCTAGCTATGCTCTGCGCCACGAAACATCCATCGAGACTTTGAACAAGCGCGTCAAAAAGTTGCAAACCATAATGATGAACAACATTCTCCACTTTTGAAGTATAGGTTTCCCACTCAGTTAGCTCAAAAGATGTTGGATTGAAAAAAGTACTGACACGTACAATTCTACTTCGAAATGATGGATCTTGCCGCTTCTTTAGATTTTCAAGAAACACATCACACATGTTTCTTCCAGAATTATCAAGTATTTTGACCTCTAAATAAAATTGCGAATCAGCACGAATTTTTTCTCGTGTTTCCATCGTCGTTTGATTCTCCAAACGGATCTTAATTTCGTCTATTGTCATATGATCTGTGTTGCTATCTGCGTGATCATCCGTTTTTTTTGAACTAGTGGAGGGATAAAGCTCGGATGATTCCGCTGAAAAAAGTTCTTCAACCTCGTTTTGAATATACAAGCGATTATCATAACCACTAAAATACTTATTGTATTGCTTGGCTAGATACTCTTTCCAAGTCTTGGTGTGCTTTTTATAGATACGAAAACTCAATATGCCAGTGCCATTATTAGGCTCATCTCCTGCATAGAAAACCACATTTTCAATCAACTGAAGTAAACCTTCGGCCATATCCATCGCGTTTATCATTATGTTGTCATCGATCGCATCATTAGGATAGACATCAGCATTCAAGAGCGCTGACTGATTAAATGTTGCTCTCTTTTTATTATTGCTTTTAGCTTCGTCTCTTATGCTTTCCAAACCTTCGAGCAGGCTAAATTTATTCTGCGCACAAAAGATAATAAATGATAGGACAGACATGTCTTTGATTTTATTGAAAAACTCAGGTGAAGAATACTTCTTAATTCTTTCATCAACTAAGAGTAAGTAATCATTGCTTTTTAGATCTTTGCCACCGAACAAGTAGTCCAAGCAAGCCGTCTTTAATATTCTTATTGCCTCTTTTTCTTCCTTTGGATCCTTGCTATTGTATTTAGTGGCAACTAAATGTTTAGTTGGAGAACACGATACTAATGATGCAAATTGCTCTTCAACACGGCGAGAAAGGAAATTATACGTATCAAAATTGATTGGTATAAAAGGTATGATGCGGCCGAAAGTCATTTTGGAGGGATCTTTTAAATACGAATATTTATAGCCGTCTTCATTTGCATCGAGTTCCACCTGATTGGTCGATGCTAAATCACGAAAACAAGCTAGATAAGATGAAATATGAGCCCAATCATCATTCCGCGACTGTTGCGATATGGAGGCTCCTCCTTTGCTTGCTGGTCTCAGAATGAATTTACGTTTGACCTCGTTTTCTCCATTCATCGACTGTAGTAATAAAAGCAAGTACTGCAAATTGGGCAAATTGCTTGCGCTTACATTTATAAAAAACTCTGTTGGACTGTTGCCTGTCATATTAGACAGTTCTTTTGCATAATGCGCATAACAGGTTTGATTGTTGTCCAGTTCTCTCATTCGTAGGCCTCCGTAAATACTAGATAAGATATTCCGTTACCCAAAAGTGGAATTTAAACTAGCGCGTGACGCATCTGAATTTATCATTTTATTTGAGATTGAATATAATAATGATATGCAAGTTGCTAACAATCCATATTTGCACATAACTATTGTAACTAAAAACTACAAGAAGATTTAAAAAACACTTTAATTGCTTGGACATGACTTCGCGAGTGAATATACAAGAAATGACAATACCACATCATATAGTATTATAATAGCTTTTTTTACACAATGTCAACGAGTATTGGATCGTCAACAGTAAGTCGGGAATATTTTATAAGATACGGGATTTCTAAAAGTCTGCTGGTGGCAATCTTGCAGTAGCTGTAATAAATTTAGATATATCATAGATTCGTCAACCCACTTCTGACGCATTTTTTGACGCATATAACCGCAAGAGGTCGCGATAGATTGCCTGCAATCGCGAAATTTGTCGCATATTACAAGAGGTGCAAGTTCTGAAACGTGCGCGATTACAGGCGATTATTCGAGATTAAGAACGGTTAAATCAAAACAGTCAGTCAACTCCGACTCTGAGGGTCGAAGGTTCGAATCCTTTCGGGCACACCAAATACCCCCTAAATAGGCGACTTTTTAGGGGGTTCAATTTTAGCTCATTTCAAAATTGTGCGACAATGCGAATAATCCCTAAGAGAGTTATTCAGAGTTGAAAAAGGAAGGCCTGCGAGGAGATATGCTCTCAGGTCGATTTTGATTTTTGTCGCATTTTTGACGCACAGGGGGGCATTATACTGCCGCGGGCACGAAAAAGGATTTGCATCATGCTGACGATTCAACCAAAGAGGTAAAACCTACGACCTTCGGGTTATGAGTGCGTACTAATGCGAAAAATGATCACAAAAATTCAATAATAATCGAGAATAAGCGCCGATCTTAGCGGATAATTCGAGATGTACTATTGACGATCATGAACGACTATTAGCCATTATTGATGGCGATAAACATCAAATAAACATCAGGTAGTAGGTTTCATTTTCACATTTCGCTACAAACAAAAGGGTAGATTCAAATCGAGCAAAGGAAAGTGATTATTCCCTACTGAAGTGACACAATCTCGAGAGTCGGGAGGATGCGTATCAATCAGATGATGCAAGTGAAAAAGTTCTGTACAACTCTTTTTTGCAAGAAACGCGCAGAAGTGCTTGCGTTTTTATGAATGTGTCCGGCTTCCTATGACGCTTGATAATTGATATCGCGAACCGTCTGAAAGACTGCAAACAAACGGGTAAACGAAATCGCAAGTCGAATTCTTAAAAACTTCTTGACAGAATGATGGCGACGCATATAATGGAGACATGAAACCGGTTGCACAATTGTTGCAACAAGACAACAGATAATCCTATAAAACAAAGACATATCTAATGCAACCGATATTACACTTTCAACGGGAGTCATGATTGATGCAGGATTATCGCGCGTTTCGCAATCAAACAGAAAAGCAGGATTCAACCGTGCCGATCGAGACGGATCGCGTCCGGTTTGATCACTTTGATGCGAAAAAAATGCGATATTACGAATCGGTTCTTTCTCAGTCCAACGGCTATATGGGCATCCGCGGAAATTTCGAAGAGCGATACAGCGCGGAGCATCTGCAGGGCACCTATCTTGCGGGCGTTTGGCACCCGGACAAGACGCGTGTCGGTTGGTGGAAGAACGGATATCCCGCCTATTTCGGAAAAGTCATCAACGCGGTCAACTTCATCGGCATACGCGTGCTCGTCAACGGAGAGGAAATCGACGCGGACGCACAGCAGATAGCAGAGTTTCACGCTGCGCTCGACCTGAATACTGCGGTACTCAACCGCGATATGGTGATTAAAACCGCGAGCGGTCGCGTGAGGATTACCTCGGAGCGATTTCTGAGCATAGTCGATCAGCAGGTAGCTGCGATTCGCTATCGCGTTACACCGATGGATGAAGACGCGGAAGTGCTGTTGATTCCCTATCTGGACTGCAACGTGCGCAACCAGGACGCAAATTTCGACGAGGTTTTCTGGGAAACCAGAGCAGCAGAAGCCACCAAGCGCGGCGGCGTGGTCTCAGCAAAGACGATTGAAAATACGTTTACGTGTCAAAGATTTGATGTTTGCGCCGCGATGCATATAGCGCATGAAGAACCCGCAAGAAAGGTATTCAGCGAGACGGGCGCAGGCTACGTTTCCCTGTCACTCCAGTATCAGTGCGCAAAGGGACAGGGCGCACAGATCGAGAAACTGGTTGCACTCGCCACGTCCCGCGACACAAGCGCGGTCAAGAGTAACGCGCAGGAGACGCTGAGCCGGGCTGTTCTGCGCGGGTATGACGCACTTCGTCAGGCGCATTGCGAAAAGATGGCGTCGCTGCTTGCATCCTGCGGTATCGAGCTGGAAGGCGATCCTCTCGCTGAACAGGGGCTCCGGTATAACCTTTTACAGCTGCTCTGCACCTATCGCGGGCAGGACAACAGACTCAACATCGGGCCAAAGGGATTCTCCGGCGAAAAATACGGCGGAGCTGCCTATTGGGACACGGAGGCGTTTTTAATCCCGTTTTATCTGGGCATCGCGGATCCGTCCGTCGCAAGAAACCTGTTGATGTTTCGCTATCAAACACTGGAGCAGGCGAAAGCAAACGCAAAGAAGCTCGGACTCTCCGGCGCGCTGTATCCGATGGTGACGTTTGACGGGTACGAGAGCCACAACGAATGGGAGATCACGTTTGAAGAAATCCATCGCAATGGCGCGATTGCTTACGCGATATACAACTATGTGACCTACACGGGCGACACCGATTTTCTGATCCGGTATGGTTTTGAACTGCTGCTGGAGTTATCCCGCTTCTGGGCTTCCCGCGTTCACGAATGCGCCCGGCGCAGGTCTTATGTCATCCACGGTGTGACAGGCCCGAACGAATACGAAAACAACGTCAACAACAACTGGTACACCAACCGCATCGCAAAGTGGACGCTGGAATACACTGCCTCCGTCGCGAAAGAGTACGCGGGAGCGCTTGGGGGTCGATTTGGTCAAGATGAGATGGAGCGATTTACGGAGATCGCCGAGCGGATGCAGCTGCCCTATGACAGCGAACGGCAGATCTTCGTTCAGCACGATACGTTTTTAGACAAAGCGTTGGCGCCCGCTGCCACCATTGACCCCGCGCAACGTCCGATCAGCCACCATTGGTCGTGGGACCGGATTCTCCGCTCATGCTTCATCAAGCAGGCGGATGTGCTGCAGGGCATGTTCTTTCTGGAGGATACGTTTCATCAGGACGTCATCCGCCGCAATTATGAGTTTTACGAGCCGATGACGGTGCATGAATCCAGCTTGTCTGCGGGCGCACACGCCGTGATCGCCGCCTGGACGGGGCATCCGGATCAGGCTTGGCAATTGATGCTGCGCGCCGTGCGGCTCGATCTGGACGATGTCAACCACGACACCTGCGACGGGCTGCACATCACGGCGATGTCCGGCGGCTGGCTCGCAGTGGTCAAAGGATTCGCCAACATGAGGACGGCGTCCGGAACGCTCGCGTTTGCCCCGGTGCTGCCGAAGCAACTGAAAAAGTATCAGTTTGCGGTGCAGTATCGCGCTCGCGTGATCCGCGTCCGCGTGGACGCATCGGGAGTTATGCTCACGCTGCTGCAAGGCGAAGCATTGTCGCTCGCGCTCTACGGGCAGGAGCACCGGCTGGAAACCAGCCTGCATGTCCCCATTCAAACAAACGCGCATCACCGCCGTACCCGCGCGCTGATCTTCGACCTCGACGGTGTGCTGACCGACACGGCAAGGCTGCACTATGAAGCATGGAGAGCGCTCGCGAAAGAGGAATGGGATTTCTCGTTTACCGAAGATATGAACGAGCAGTTCAAAGGCGTGGAACGCCGCGCATGCATGCGAATCCTCGCGCAACTGATGGGGAGCGCGATGCCGGAAGATCAGATCATCGCGTATGCGGACCGGAAGAACGCCTCTTATAGGAAGCTGCTCGAAGGGTTGACTCCCGCAAGCCTGATGCCGCAGGCGCGGAATATCTTAAACGCCTGCCGCGAGCAGGGTTACCGTACCGCCGTCGCCTCCGCGAGCCGAAACACGAGGGATATTTTACGGCGAACGGGCATCTACGATCTGTTTGACACCATTGTAGACGGGAACGATGTGCAAAAGCCGAAACCCGACCCGGCATGCTTTCTGGAGGCGGCAGAGAGGCTTGGCCTTGAGCCGCAGGAGTGCCTGATTCTGGAAGATTCAAACCCCGCCATCACAGCGGCAGCCGAAGCGGGATTTCCCTGCGTTGGCGTTGGCGAAAAAGCGCTGGAGCATACGATCTTTCACCTGAAGCACGTTGCGGACTTGGATTTTGACAGGATTCCGTGAATTGATTTGACACGATATTGCCAATATCACATAATGAATGCAACCGGTGCCAAATTTATTGCACACCGGAAATCGGACAAGGAAGTGATTGGCTTGGCAAGTATCAAGGACGTTGCGATCGCGGCGGGGGTTTCCACCTCAACCGTATCGCGTATCATCAATGATAACCCCGCGATATCGGCGGAAACGCGCGAAAAAGTGCTCAAGATCATGAAAGACCTCGACTATGTGCCAAACAGCATGGCGCGCGCGCTTTCCAACCAGCGTGCATTCACGGTTACGCTCGCGATCAATGCGGATGACGTGAAATCCTTCAACAACCCGTTCTTCTATGAGGTCATGCACGGCATCGAGAAGGTCGTGTATCAAAAGGACCTTTGCCTGATCATCGCGAATATGCAGACGGTCATCAAGAAGGAAAACATATTGACCTGGTTGATCAACGGCAAACGAACGCAGGGGATCATTTTGCCTTCGTCGCTCGCGACAGAGAAGAACATCAAGGAGCTCAACAAGCATCATTTCCCGTTTGTCGTGTTTGGCGAACCGGATTCACCCGACCCGCTCAACTGGGTGGACGTCAACAATCGCCAGGGCGGACAGCAGGCGGTTGAACACCTCGTCCGCCAGGGATACCGCAAGATCGCCTTCATCAGCGGCAGCCGCAAGGAACTGTTTAACAAGAATCGCTTTCTTGGCTACCTAGACGGGCTGGAGCGAAACGGGCTTGCGTTCCACGAGGAATTGACGGCGGAAGGCGGTAACACGAAAGCGGACGGGCTTGCCATGATGGGCGCGCTGCTCTCGCTCAAGGATCGTCCGGACGCGGTCATCTGCACGGATAACTTTATGAGTCTTGGCATTCTCAAGGCGATTCAAACCGCGGGACTGTCCGTTCCGCAGGATGTCGGCATTGTCAGTTTTGACAATTTCCCGGTCGCTGATCTCGCAGACCCACCCTTGACCACGGTAGACGTCGATGTATACGAACTCGGCGTGCAAACCGCACAACTGCTTTTTAAACTGATCGACAACCCGCTCTCGCGCCAGCAACAGACGCTGATTGCAACAGAGATACAGGCGAGAGAATCTACAAAGCGGGTGAAATAATATCGCATCAAAGGGGAACCGCGCATGACCATACTCCACCGACCGACAAGAGAATATGTGATTCCAGTATCGAGAAACAAGCTGTCCATCCGGTTTGAATGTCAGCCTGATCTGAACAAAGACTGGAATGTTGTCTATTGGAATCGCTTTCATGAATCGGTACGATACCAGACTTCCTGCCGTTTTCTTGGCGGAGACGGAATGCTCGACAGCTATATTTGCGAGCTGGAGACGGATGAATCGACGAAGTACCTGCGTTACTACATCGCATCCAACGACGAAACCGTGTTCTGCGGTGCCAACGGTGTTACGACCGCTCCTCCAGAAACGTGTTTTGAGTATCTCTGCACCAACGAGTGCGATATCTTTCAAACCCCCGCCTGGGCGAAAGGTGCGATTCTGTATCAGGCATTCCCCGAGCGGTTTGAGAACGGCGACCCGACGCTAACGCCTTCTTCCGCCGAACGCTGGGGTAACCAGCCGACACGCGAGAACTTCATGGGCGGCGATCTCAAGGGCATCATTCGGCGCCTGGATTATCTGTCCGCGCTTCATGTCGACATCCTGTACCTCACGCCGATCTTCCAGTCGCCTTCCAATCACAAGTACGACACGGCAGACTATTTCTCCATCGATCCCGCGTTTGGAACGCTTGAGGATCTAAGGGAACTCACAAAAGGGTGCCACGCGCGCGGAATCCGCGTCCTGCTGGACGGTGTGTTTAACCACTGCGGCTATGAGTTTGCGCAGTTTCAGGATGTGCTGGAAAAGGGAGATCGGTCGCAGTATTGGAACTGGTTCTTTGTTCATTCCAGCCCGGTTCAGACCGACCCGCATAACTATGACTGCGTGGGATATTACAAATGGATGCCCAAAATGCGCATGAGCAACCCCGAAGTGCGCGAATTCTTTCTGAATGTTGGGAAGTTCTGGATTCGCGAGGCGGATATCGATGGCTGGCGAATCGATGTGGCGGATGAGGTGGATTTTACGTTCTTGCAGGAGTTTCGCAGGGCGATTCATGCGGCAAAGCCGGATGCGCTCCTCATCGGCGAAACATGGAAGGACGCGGGCGATATGCTCCGCGGCGATCAGATGGATTCCGTGATGAACTATCTGTTCCGTAATTGCCTGATCGACTTTTTTGCAAAAGACGAACCCGCGCGGAACTTTGACGCGCAACTACAGCGGTTGCAGCGGCTCTATCCGCAGCCTGCGCAGCAGGTGCTCTATAACCTGATCGGCAGCCACGATACCGAGCGTTTCCTGACCCTTTGCGGCGGAGATAAGCGAAAGCTTATGCTCGCGGCAGTGTTTCAGATGATGTATACGGGCATGCCTGCGATTTATTACGGCGATGAAATCGGCATGACGGGCGAGAACGATCCCGACTGCCGGAAAGCCATGGATTGGAACAATATCGACGAAGGCATACTTTCGTTTTATCAGAGAATCACAGCTCTGCGTCGCCGGGAGCAAGCGCTTCGGCTTGGCGACTTCCACACCGTGCATGTTTCGGAGCATTCCTACGCTTTCGCGCGTCATCTTGGCGCGGAGACGGTATACGCGGTCTTCAACCGCTCCGGTGAAGCGGTGCAGTTGAAGATTCCGGTGACGGAAAACGAAGCGTGCAAGGCACAATCCCTACTGAGCGGAGATATCTTCCAGCTCAATCCCATCGATGACAACGATCGCTTCTATCGTGAAGATAGAATGCGCTATCGTTCCAGTTTCAGCGTTGTGCTGCCGGCGTACGGCGCTGAGATACTTAAAATCAAGGAGGAAACCGTATGAAACGACACGTTGGATTTCAGATTCTGGTCGTCCTGATAGCAGCCATGATGATGCTCACCTCTTTTGCCTGTGCAAAAGCGCCCGCAGCTCCGGCCGAAGAGGCAACGGAAGCGACGGAGGCCCCTGTAACCGAACCGACGGAAGCGCCTGCACCCGTGGCGGAACCCGTCACCATTGAATTCTGGCACAACTACAGCGAATCCGACGGGCAGACTGCCGTGTTGGACGAACTGATCGCGAAGTTTGAAGCAGCGAATCCCGGCGTCACGGTTGAGCCGGTCTACATGGAGTGGTCCGCGCTGCATGACGGCGTCGTTGCCGGCGCCACGACGGGCACACTGCCCGATGT
This sequence comes from Christensenellaceae bacterium, assembly GCA_963665375.2. Taxonomy (GTDB): domain Bacteria; phylum Bacillota; class Clostridia; order Christensenellales; family CAG-138; genus UBA7703. The sequence continues at coordinate 658,339 of CAXXUL010000003.1, read as the reverse complement.
GCTCCGCGGTGACATCGCATTTGTTCCGCAATTCGGCGCGCTGAATGTTCTGGTCGATATGGGCAAACTGCCCGGCTATGCGGATGTTGCGGCAGGCGTTCTGCCCTCCGCCAACAGCACGACGAGCATGAACGGCAGCAACTATGGCCTCGCTGCCAACACCAACACGAAGATTCTCTATTACAACAAGACGCTTCTGGATGCAGCTGGCGTCGCGGTGCCGACCACGCAGGATGAGATGTGGAACGCCGCAAGCGCCCTCAGCGGAGACGGCAAGTTCGGCTTTGTCGAAGCCTGGACCGGCTGGTGGAACGTTGGCCCGTACATCTGGAGCAACGGCGGAGACGTGCTCTCGCCGGATTACTCGACCGCAACCGGCTATGTCAACGGTGAAGCTGCTGTTGCAACGATTCAGAAACTGGCCGATCTCTACGCCGCGAAAGCGCTGACAGGCCCCACCATGGATCCCGGTGCAATCGGTGATACGGATGGCTGGGCCTCCGGCACCTATGCGATGGAAGTGGATGGACCGTGGCGCGGAAACGCTCTGACGAGCGCGGGCATCGAATTCGGTGCGATTCCGCTGCCCAAGGGCACAGCAAGCTCGACCAGCGTACTCGGCGGCGAAGACTTCATGATGTTCTCCTCTTCCTCCGCAGCGGAGCAGGAAGCAACCTGGAAGTTCGTCCAGTTCATGGTCAGCGAAGAAGCGCAGGTCGCGATGGCGAAAGTGGGCCAGATGCCCGTGAACCTCGCAGCACTGCAGAACGCGGACGCGCTGGCTGCCATGCCGCTGCTCCCCGTCTATGTGGAAGCGCTGCTGACCGCAAAATCCCGCCCGGTCATTCCGCAGTGGAGTGAGATCGAGGGTATCGTCGCAACCAAGGCATCCGAAGCGATCACCGGCGTGAAAGACGCGCAGACCGCGATGGACGAAGCCGCAACCGAAATCAACGCCTTACTGGCAGGTTAAAAAACCACGGGGGAGGGAACATGCCTCGCGTGTTCCCTCCCGGAATCCCCGCACATTTCCCGCGCGAATCGCGAGCAAACCGGAGGATAACAATGTCAGTCCGATTTTCACGAGCAAAATCGTTCTTCAAACGAAAAGACAATATCCGCATGCTTGCGCTGCTCTTTCCGGGGCTCGCGGTCATCGGCTTATTTACGTTCTACCCGATCATCAAAATGTTTGTCATGAGCTTCTTCGATTGGAAAATCGGATACCAACAGGTATCTCAATTCGCGGGATTGAAGAACTACGCAGCCGTTTTTTCAGACAAAGCTGCGGGCGTCGCAATCGCGAATACATTTTACTACATGCTCCTGACGGTACCGCTACAGATGATCATCGGTCTACTTGTCGCGCTGCTGATTAACGGAATCCGTAAGTTTACCGTCACCTTTCGGTTGCTGTACTATTTACCAGTAATCACATCCTGGGTGGTGGTAGCTCTCCTGTTTCGAAATATCTTCAGCAATCAGGGGTTACTAAACTATTTTCTGATGGATGTACTGCACGTAACCGACGATCCTATCGGCTGGCTCAGCACGCGCTGGCCTGCGCTCACGGCGACGAGCCTATTGGGCATTTGGAAGGGAATCGGCTGGAATATGGTGATCTTTCTCGCCGCGCTGCAGGCAATCCCCGGCGAGTATTATGAAGCCGCGTCCATCGACGGGCTCAACCGCAGGCAGCAGTTTTTCCGGATCACGCTGCCAAACATCAAGGGAACGATCCTATTCTCTCTTGTCATGCTGATCATCGGCGCATTCAACACCTATACCCCGATCATGGTGATGACTGGCGGTAACCCCGCGCACCAGACAGAAGTCGTGCTGACCTGGCTGTATTACCAGACGTTTAGCGTATCGGGGAAGATGGGCTATGCAGCCGCGCTGTCATTCCTGGTGACAGCTATCATCTCCGTGTTGGCGGTTCTGTTATTCAAGGTGTTTTCACCGCAGAAGGAAGAGAGAAAGTCATGATAGAGCAACAGAAGCAATCTCGATTTTCGAGAAATAAGAAGCACACGCCGTGGCAGATCACGATGCGATATATCCTTTTATGCGTGGGCTTACTGATCATGGTGATACCGATGGTTTATATGGTGTCTTCCTCTCTCAAACCGAACGACATCGCGTTTTCGTACCCGATCCGCTTGATTCCAACGGCGCAGGAAGCGACGCTAAGCAACTACGATTACGTGTTGCATCAGAAAAACTTCTTCATCTATGTGGGCAACACGCTGATTGTCGCGTCTGCAACCACGCTGTTTTCCGCGGCGCTGTCGTCCATGCTCGCCTACTGTATCTCGCGCTTCCGCTTTCCGGGCAGGAACCTTTTATACAGCATCATCGTAACGACCATGCTGATTCCCGGACTTGCGATGCTGGTGCCGCAGTTTGAGCTGGCTGTGACGTTCAAACTTGTCAACAATCTCTGGGGTGTGATTCTGTTTTATACTGCGTGGGTGACGCCGTTCTCGACGTTCCTGATCAAGGGATTCATCGACAACATTCCGCGCGAGCTGGATGAAGCGATCTATATGGACGGCGGAACGGTGTTTACGATTTATCGCCGGGTGATGCTGCGCATGGCTTCACCCTCTATCGCGGCGGTCAGTGTGTTCAACTTCCTCTTCGCCTTTGAAGAGGTAGGATGGTCGCAAACCATACTAAAGAAGGACGAGCTGCGCACGCTCCCAGTCGCAATCACGCAGTTCTTTCAGGCGCACAACAGAACCGATTGGGGATACGTGTTTGCGATGACCTGCTTTGCCATGATTCCGGTGATCCTGCTGTATGTGCTCTTACAGCGGTATTTTATCTCCGGGTTGTCCAGCGGCGCAGTCAAAGGCTGATGAATGTGTTAGGAGGAGAGTTCAATGGCAGGCGTTCAATTATCCCATGTATATAAAGAATACGATGAAGGCACTTTTGCCGTGTCCGATTTTTCGCTGGAGACGGGCGAGCACGAGTTTGTCGTACTGGTCGGTCCTTCCGGCTGCGGAAAGTCGACAACGTTGCGCATGATTGCGGGGCTTGAGGACATCACCGGTGGCGAAATCTATATCGATGGAAAACTCGTCAACGATATGGAGCCGAAGAATCGCGACATCGCGATGGTGTTCCAAAACTATGCGCTCTACCCGCATATGACGGTGTTTGATAATATTGCGCTGAGTCTGCAGATACGGCATGTTCCGAAGGACGTCATTCGCGAGCGCGTTGAGGCGGTTGCCGAGACGCTCGGAATTTCGCAGTATCTCAAGCGTAAGCCGCGCGCGCTCTCCGGCGGACAGCGCCAGCGCGTCGCGCTGGGCCGCGCCATCGTGCGCCAGCCGAAGATTTTTCTGCTGGATGAACCGCTGTCTAACCTTGATGCAAAGCTACGAAACCAAATGCGCACGGAGATCATCAAGCTCTTCCATACGTTGGGGACTACGTTCATCTACGTGACGCACGATCAGGTGGAGGCCATGACCATGGCAACCAAGATTGTGATCATGAACGAAGGCGTGATTCAACAGATCGGTTCCCCGCGGGAGATCTACCACCACCCGTCGAACCTGTTTACCGCGGGATTCATGGGTAGCCCGCAGATGAATTTCTTTGAAAATTGTAAACTGGAGCGAATCGGCGCCGAATATTTTCTGACGCTACTGGGCGTTCGCTATCCGCTGTCGCAGGAAAAACAACAGCAGTTATCGCAAAAGGGTACGCAAGCCTGCAACGTGATCGTCGGGGTACGACCGGAGGATGTGCGTTTCGCCGCGGAGGACGACGCGTACAAGGTGAAAGCATGGCTCGACGTATCCGAGATGCTCGGAAACGAAGTGCTGCTGCACTTACGGACCGAGCAGGAAGACTTCATCATTCGCATTCCTGAGTCGGAGGATCAGCGGTTGATGCAGACCAATTCTGCCGAGAAGCAACTGGAGCTTTCGATCGCTTGGAAGAAGATTCATCTCTTTGACGCGGAGACAAAAGTGAATTTGCTGCACTGATCCTGACGTAGCCTAGGTACCCAAAGCAACGGTCAACTATGATTCAGAGAATCGATGTAAATCGGCTTAGAAACCCAATTTTCGGGTAAATTCAGCCGGTGTCAGACAGCAAAATAGCACTGTGCGGACGGAACTAATTGTAGTCCCTTCGCCAGCGCTATTTTTTCTTTGACGCTCCAGTGATATGAAACAATTCATGTTGAGGCATTCGTCACGTAAGCTTCGCAGACGCATTCGATTTTCGATAGATAATAACCTATTATCAATTTCTAAATTGAACGCAGGTATGATGTGCAGGAAATAGATTGTAAATTACTAATTCCTGCTAGTAAACATGCTTGATATTCTCCAGTAAAAGCAGTAATATTGCTTTAGGTGGTGGAAATATGATAAAAACATCTGCTATGTTGATGGATGAGCTGAAGAACTTTGTAAACCCTACATCAAAAATACATCGTCTCGTTGAAAAAGGCGAGCTGGTTCCAATTGTCAGAGGACTATATGAGACGGATAAGAATATACCAGGATACTATCTTGCCGGCAGTATCTACGGTCCGTCTTATTTGTCATTTGAATTTGCTCTGGGATATCATTCACTGATACCGGAAGCAGTTCATCAATTCACGTCTGCAACTTTTGAAAAGAATAAAAAGAAGCAATATGAGACACCATTTGGCAGATTCAGCTATCGCGATGTGCCCAGTGAAGCATACCCATATGGAGTTGTCCTACACGAAGAAAACGGATACGGATTTCAAATCGCATCTCCTGAAAAGGCGCTCTGCGACAAGCTATATACGATATCACCTTTGAAAAACCGTGCAAGCCTTGAATATCTGTTGTTCGAAGATTTGCGTATTGACAACGATGTGTTTTGGAATCTGAATATGCCGGATCTTATGACGTTATCTAGCTACTATCACACGCAAAATCACTGCTTGCTGCGTAATTATCTCAAAAGGGGGATATCACATGAATCCGATCATTGAACAAATGCTGATACCATATCAAGCGCAGACCTTATATGATAAGGAAAATGCAATCAAGGAGGTTGTTCAGGAAATCGTTTTGTGTGGTTTGAGTCGATCCGGTTTCTTTCAGACAGCAGCCTTTTACGGTGGTACGGCGCTTAGAATCTTTTATGGACTAGACCGGTTCTCTGAAGATCTGGATTTTTCGTTGAAACGTCCCGATGCCGATTTCGATCTCTCTTCCTATTTGCCGGCGCTGGAAAAAGAAGTTAGATCTTATGGCTTGAACTTCAGCACGGAAATAAAAGAAAAAACGGTTGATTCGGCGGTCAAGTCTGCATTTATGAAAGGAAACACCAAAGAACACGTTTTAATGTTCTATGCTGATGATCGTATTATGCCGTTCATTGCACCTACAAAGTTGATCAAAGTGAAATTCGAGGTTGATACCAATCCACCCGAGTATGCATCCTTCGAACGGAAATATCGGCTGCTCCCGATTCCCTATGAGATAAGCTTATATGACATGCCGTCCCTGTTTGCTGGAAAAATTCATGCAGTTATTTGCCGGTCATGGAAAAATCGTGTCAAGGGCAGAGACCTGTACGATTATGTTTTCTATATATCAAGAGGAACCAGTGTCAATTTACAGCACCTTCAAGCGCGGCTTGCTCAGTCTGGGTTTATTGACGGAGATAGAGCAATCTCGATTGAGGATGTCAGAAACATGCTAAATGATCGATTTGGACAGATCGATTATGAGCAGGCAAAGGAAGATGTTATGCCATTCATCAAGAACAAGAATACACTTGATCTATGGGGAGTGGACTTCTTTAATGGTATAACGAAAGCCCTGAGATAAGTGCTGGAGGAGCAGAGAGATTGAAACAACCTCAGAATTATTTATTGGAAGTGAAACCGATTATGGGGTCAACTTAGTCGACACGCGCCGATCCAGCGATGATTGAAACCTTGTTTATAGTGAGGGCTTTGGGTTGCTACAGTTATGCACCCTTTGGCAAGATTATATTGATACATAATTTCTCAATTGTAATAAATTAATGGCGATTTACCGTGATAATTTATCATAAATGAACAATTAAGAGCGCAAGCAGACATGACACTATATGGAGTCGATTTCAGATGGTTGATTTACTAAGAGTAAGGCGGATGTTAGACTGCGCGTCATGGCTCGGCTAATGTGTTCTGAAAATGGTGCGCCTTGTTAGCAATTACATTTTGTTTCCTGTAAAGCCCAAAATTGAACAGTCAAAAACATACCATTTCAGTAATCAGACTGCTATAATAAAGGATAATAAGTAATTATCCTGTGTCATTATCTTTGATATTGCGTTGCAATAAGGAATTTTGTATGGTCAAAAAACAAGACAAATATGGAAGGCGATAAACTGATTAGTCTGGTACCCACACAGAATTCGCTAGATGTTGCTGCCAAAGTGATAAGTAAATATGGTATCGGTTTCCACCAATGGTATTTCAGGATCGACTTTCATTTCAATTACTACAGGTGACGATTCGCCTGAAAATAGAGCTGTTTGAGCGTATTATCGCCCAAACGGATTGACTTACGCCCAATATAGGCATACAATTGGGCGTAATGGAAGGAGTTGGGCGAATGAGAGCGTTTGGATATGAAGAGATTGAGAAGAAAACATGGGATAGTGAAACTTTGCAGCTAGTCGCTGGAATACGTGAATGCAAAGGACGCCAGGAAATGTTTCTTACGCAGAAACCAGCGGTCTTAAAAAAGCTGGTGGAGATCGCAAAGGTACAAAGTACAGAGGCATCCAATAAAATAGAGGGAATCGTGACCACAAGCACGCGCTTGAAGCAGCTTTGTGAAGAAAAAGTGTTGCCCCGCAATCGAGACGAGGAAGAGATCAGCGGATATCGCGATGCGCTAAATACCATTCATGAGAATTTTGAGTACATACCTATCACACCAAACTATATTCTGCAGCTTCATGGCATGCTTTATCGCTACTCCGGGCGTGAGATCGGCGGTCGGTTCAAAAACGTTCAGAACTATATCACCGAAACTCGTGCAGACGGAAACGCATGGACACGTTTCACACCCCTTGCGCCATATGAGACCCCTGAAGCGGTGGTGGAAATCTGCGCGAGTTACAGCAAGGCAATTGATGACGGGGTTGTCGATCCGCTGATCTTAATACCAATATTTATCGATGATTTTCTCTGCATCCACCCATTCAACGATGGAAACGGCAGAATGAGCCGCCTTCTGACGACATTGCTGCTTTATCAGAGCGGCTTTGTAGTCGGGCGCTATATCAGTTTGGAAGCGAAGATTGAAAAGACCAAAGATGTGTACTACGATGTCTTGCAATCGGCATCCGTGGGATGGCATGAAGAGATGAATGACCCAACTCCATTGATCAAATACCTGCTAGGCACCATTCTTTCCGCTTATAGGGATTTTGAAGACAGGGTCAATCTGGGCGACGGAAAGCTCCCCGCAGTCGAACAGGTGCGGCAGGCTGTCAAGATGAAGATCGGCAAGTTTACGAAGACCGAGATCATGGAACTATGCCCGGGGATAGGCAAAACATCGGTTGAAAATTCGCTGAAAGCCTTGGTCGAAGATTCTTTTATAACACCACACGGGCAAGGCAAAGCGACCTACTATACCAGAAACAAATAAAGATAACAGCTACGATATAGGAAAAGCATCTGTCAAAAAGGCAGGTGCTTTTTTGGTGCGCATAACAGGAAAAAACGAGCGCGTTGACAGCGGACAAGGATTGAGCGTCATCGGCAAACGATCCTAATTTTGTGAAAAAGCAAAATCCGAGATATTAAATTGGGATTCAATATCATTACATTTTACCAAGCAAATGCGCGGTAAATCTGACGATTGTAACCAGTCGAGATTCTTTTTCTGCCATCTAAAACACTTTCCATAGAAATCCTTAACACCAGATAATTGAATATTTTCTAGCATTGCTGTAATGTGTGAAACATCTGCTTAAAAATAAGCAGCCGTAGGTAGCTTGTTTTGTGATAGAGAAAATTCTTTATCACTATACGTGGTGCAGCTATCTCATAATAAATTTGCGCCTAATATACTTCCTATGGCCTATGGGTTATAAGTGCGTATTTTAAAAAATATGATTATATTCGCTGATGATATGGCGTATTCGCAGATTTTTACGGGTAATAAAAAGTGCATTTTGATAATTAAGAGCGACTATGGGCCGTCTGTGATGCCGATGAACATAAAATAAACGTCAGGTTGGGGGTCTCGTTTTCAAGGGACCCCAATTTCTCGAGACCTATGTGACAGAATGCTTTTGAAGAAATGTTAATCTCTATCGGATCAAACAGTGATCGTCGAGCATTATTGTCGAACAATTTGCGAATAACAGAAAAACAACAGGGTGATTTGAAGTCAATCCTCTTGACACGTTGAGTTAGAATGTGTAAACTCCTATGCGAGAATTGGTTAGACGCATCTAACCAATGCCGCACCCAATCAGCAACGGCAGAGAACAGGAACAATTCAAAAAGTCTGACAGGAGGGAACTATGGGGAAACAATCTGGTACACCGAAGAAAGGAGTGGCGCGGCTATTGGAAATCGCGGCGATTAAAAAGCCGCTCGTGATCACGTCTGCAATGCTGTCTGCATTGGCGTCGATCGCTTCGTTTGTTCCGTACATCGCAATTTACTACATCATTTCGCAAATTCTAGCGGCTTACCCAAGCTTCGTTACGCTGGATACGGCGCATCTCATCCGCCTTGGTTGGCTCGCGCTCGGCGGTATACTGCTCAATATCGCACTGTATTTTGCGGCGTTGATGTGCTCGCATCTGGCGGCATTTGGCACGCTTTACAAACTCAAGGTCGATTTTGCGTCGCACCTTGCGCGCGTGCCGCTGGGATTCCATATCCTAGTTGGCAGCGGAAAACTACGCAAAATAATGGATGAAAACATCGAGAAAATCGAAGGCTTCATTGCGCATCAACTGCCGGATATCGTCGCCTCTCTGGTAGCGCCGGTTGTGATGGTCGCGATCTTAATCGTGGTTGACTGGCGGCTGGGGCTTGCCGCGCTTCTTGGCATTGCGGTTGTGATCTATGTTCAAATTCGTGCCTATGGCAACGACGGCGCAAAAAAGATGATGGACGAATATCAAAACGCGTTGGAGGATATGAACAACGCGGCGGTGGAATATGTACGCGGCATCACGGTGGTTAAGGCCTTCGGACAAAGCGTCTATTCTCTTCGGCGGATGTTTGACGCGATCAAGTCGTACACAAAAATGGTGATTCCCTATACCCTGAGTTGGGAAAACTATATGTCCGCGTTTACCACGATTGTGAATAATATCTATCTCTTCCTTGTCCCGGTCGGGATTTTGATTGCGGCGACAACGGGCGACTATGTCGGGTTCGCAAGCCGGTTTATTTTTTACCTGATCTTTGTGCCAAGCATTGCAACAGTGCTGATGAAGATCATGTATGTCACCAGCAACGGCATGCAGATCACCGGCGGGGTCGAGCGCATGGACGAAATCCTTGCCGAGCCGGAGCTGCCGCAGCCCGCAGAAGCAAAGCGCGCAAAGACGTTTGACATTGCGTTTGACCACGTTGGCTTCTCCTATGCGGGGCAGCAAACTCCCGCGCTGACGGACGTGACCTTCCGCGCGGAGCAATGGCAAATCACGGCTGTGGTTGGGCCTTCCGGCGGCGGCAAAACGACCATTGCGCACCTGATTCCACGCTTCTTCGATGTTGCCTCCGGCAGCATCCGCATCGGCGGGGTGGACGTGCGGGAAATGAGCAGCGAATATCTCATGGAGCAGGTCAGTTTCGTATTTCAGGATGTGTTTCTTTTCAAACAGAGCATTTTGGAGAATATCCGCCTCGGCAACCAGAGCGCGACGGACGAGCAGGTGTTCGACGCGGCAAAGGCCGCGCAGTGCCACGAGTTCATCGAGAAACTGCCGCACGGCTATCATACCGTAATCGGTACCGCGGGGATTCATCTCTCCGGCGGAGAGAAACAGCGCATCGCGATTGCCCGCGCGATTGTGAAGGACGCACCCATCATCGTGCTGGACGAAGCGACAGCGTTTTCCGACCCGGAGAACGAGCATTTGATTCAGTGCGCGTTTGAAACGCTGATGAAGGGCAAGACCGTCGTTATGATTGCGCACCGGCTCTCCACCGTACGCGGGGCAAACAAGATTCTCGTGCTGGATCAGGGCAAACTGGTCGAGCAGGGGTCACACGACGCGCTGATCACCATCGGCGGACGGTATGCCGACCTTTGGGGAATGTATAACAAGACGCTGAACTGGAGAATGGATCGAAAGGGAACTGTGGAGCATGCGTAAACGCAAAGACTTTCTGATGCTGACGGACAAGTGTTACAAAGATCTGAAGAAGGCGGTTTTTGCCTGCACGCTGACCAACCTTTCGATGATGCTGCCGTTCTTTGTGACCATCCAGCTCTTTGCTCGGCTGCTCAACCCTCTGCTGGGTAACCCGCTGGAAATCAATCAGCTCTGGCTGCTGCTTGGCGCGGGCATTGCCGCGGCAGTGATCGTATTTATCGCGAGTAAAAACGATTACAAGAAAACCTATGTGACCTCCTATCTGGAGGCGGAGAATACGCGCATCAGCGTGATCGAAAAGGTCCGAAAACTCCCCATGAGTTTCTTCAACACCAAGAACCTCTCGGAACTCACAACCAATATCATGGAAGACTGCGCAACAACGGAGCATGTGCTCAGCCACATCATCCCGCAGCTGCTTGCAAATGGAATCTCGATCACGCTTGTGTGTGCCATGATGGCTTTTTTTGACTGGCGCATGGCGCTGAGCATCTTTGGCACGGTTCCCGTTTTGCTGCTGGTCATCCTCGGCAGTAAGCGCCTGCAAAACAAACTCAGCGAGAAGCTCACCGTCGCCAAGCTCGAAGCGAGCGACCAGGTGCAGGAATATCTCGAAGGCATGAAGGTCATCAAATCTTGCGGGCTCAACGGAGAGAAGTTCTCCGCGCTGGATCGCGCCATGCATGCGATGATGAAGATGGCAATGCGGATGGAGCTGGTCACGGGCACATTTGTCACCGGCGCGCAGATGCTGCTCCAAGCAGGGGTTGGCATCGTGGTGTTCGTGGGAGTCAATCTGCTCACGGGCGGGGGCATTGCGCTCATCCCGCTGCTGATGTTTTTCCTGATCGTGGTTCGCATCTATGGGCCGGTGGTGACGGAATTTACCCTGCTGCCGGAACTGTTTCACCACCGGCAGGCGACAAAACGCATGCGCACGCTGATGCAAACACCGGAGATGGAAGGAGACGCACAGCAGAAGATCTCTTCCTACGACATTGTGCTGGATCACGTTTCGTTTCAATACAACAAGGACGGCGAATCGGTGATCAACGACCTGAGTGTACAGATTCCGGCGGATGCGATCACCGCGCTGGTCGGCCCCTCCGGCTGTGGCAAGAGCACGATTTCACGCTTGATTGCCCGATTCTGGGATGTGAGCGTCGGCAAGGTGACCATCGGCGGCGTGGATGTCAAGAACATGGATCCGGAGGAGCTCATGCGTAGCATGTCCTTTGTGTTTCAGGACGTGGTGCTCTTCAACGACACGGTCTATAACAACATCCGCATCGGTAATTTGGACGCAACGGCGGAGCAGGTCTACGCCGCGGCAAAAGCCGCCTGCTGTGATGCGTTTGTCGAGCGCATGCCGCGCGGCTATCAGAGCATGCTCGGCGAAAACGGGTTTACGCTCTCCGGCGGCGAACGGCAGCGCATCTCGATTGCGCGGGCTCTGCTCAAGAACGCGCCGATCATCCTGCTAGACGAGGCGACCGCCTCGCTCGACCCGGAGAATGAAGTCCAGATTCAGCAGGCGATTTCGCACCTGATCCGCGGCAAAACGGTGATCGTGATCGCGCACCGTCTGCGTACAATTGCTGACGCGGACAAGATCATCGTGCTTAACGACGGCAAGCTTGCCGAGGAAGGCACCCATGAGCAACTGCTTGCAAAGAACGGGCTGTATGCGCGGCTCTTCGGCATTCAGCAGCAGAGCATGGGCTGGAGCGTATAACACGCGCACAAAGCGCGGGCGGCAAAGCGTCGCCCGCCCTTTTTATATAGAAGAAAGTCGTCGGAATCGTGTAATCCATACGGTATGGTATAATAAGCTTCATAAAACTAAACGGAGGAGACCACTGTGCACAAACTCGAAAATCCCGCGCGGATTGCGGAGCTATCTCCGCCGGAAACGCTTGAACGGCTTGGTTTGTTGGACGGAATATCGTTTGCAGATATTGGCGCGGGCACGGGCATCTTCACCACAGCAGCTGCCCAAATCACCTGCGCGCAGATTTGGGCAATAGACCCGTCTGCAGGCATGCGCACAATCATACTAGAGAAGAAGAACGACCTTGGTTTGCAGCAGGTCGAAATCGTGAGCGATGTTTCGGAGCTGCCTGGGGAGAGCGTCGATCTTGCGCTGCTCTGCACCGTGCTGCACGAAATCGACGATCAGGAGGCGTTTTTGACGCTGATTGCAACGCGACTTAAGCCCGAAGGCAGGCTTGCCGTGATCGAATTTCACAAGTCCGCTTCGCCGTTTGGACCGCCGCCTGAAATCCGCATCAGCCCGGAGGACACGGTTCGCTTTGCTGCTTGCTCGCAGCTCGAAGAGCGCGAGCGTTTCACTCTCGGTGATAATTTCTATTGCATTGTATTTGGGCGAGAGACGAAATAATTACTGGATGCATACAAACGAGCCTCCTGCGCCGGATCATCGGCGGGGAGGCCTTCTTGTGTGGTCGTTTTTTTGTTTCGGCTGAGAAAACAATACAGATACACATACCCGCTGATCTCCGTTGCCGGAGTGATTTGCGCGATCTGGAGCTGTGGCTTGGTATTGGTCGTGCCGATGATCTCATAACTGCCGAAAATTTGAGTATGTTAATGGATGAGCTTAAGAACTTTGTTACCCTACATCTAAAATACATTATCTTTATAAAAAAGCAAGCTGGTTTCAATTATCAGAGGGTTATATGAGACGGATAAAAATACGCCAGGATACTACCTTGTCGGAAGTATCTACGGTCCGTCTTATCTGTCGTTTGAATTTGCTCTGGGCTTTCATTCACTAATCCCGGAAGCGGCCGCCAGTTCACGTGAACGACTTATGAAAAGAATAGGAAAAGCAGCCGCTTCGGGGGTCAAGTCTGCATTTATGATGATTATGAACAATACGTGCTGCTACTGATGGCAATCAGCTTTATTTTGCATCAGACTAGAACGAGAAATATGAGTCCAACAAAGTATCAGACTGGTATTCACGTGGGGGATATAACTGCACGAATTGTTGACTATATCCTTTTTTCATGATGCGCCACGATTTTATTAGCTCGTATCGACTTATATGGATGGAATTCCTATTGGCCTATGTTTTGCTTTCGGGCATATGACCATCTTGGGTATACCAAACAGCCAGACGAAGAAGACCCATCATGGTATCGTCTTCATAAGGAGCCGGATGGCAGGGAATCTTGAACTGTTGTTGAATGAGTTGCTGCAGAAGCGGCGACTTACGGATGACACCGCCGGTGAAGACGATGCTTTTGACTTCTTCGCGGGCATCTGGCAGCAGCAACTGGAACGCCTTGTAGTATTCCCGCGCCATATAGGCGTAAGCGCCATAGAAGAGCTTGCCCGGTTGCAGATTGCTGCTGTTGATGCCCATGATAAAGCCACGCTCCGACGCGGGGGGCTCGAAGAAAGACAGATCCACATTGAGGTCTGCGCCACCTTGCGCATCGGCGGCCGTCTGCGCGAGATACTCAATCGTGCGCCACACCTCCGCCTCGGCTGACTCTGCCAGATTGGGTACGTGGAACACACTTTTACCGATCTCCATGATGAACTCCATCAACACCGCAAGAGCACGGCCGGAGGGGAGCTGCGTGAGCGCGCGAACTGTTCTGCCATAGAAAAACGGGCGCGTCTCATAATCACCGAAGTGCAGACCTTGATCCACATAACAGATCTGTCCGCCTGTTCCAATGTTAATGATTGCGTCGTTGTCCTGCGCATCCGTGCCCAGAACGGCAGCCTGATGATCGCCGACTGCGGTGAAGATAGGTATTTGTTGTTCCCCTACCTGGTAGAACGCGGCGGGGGTTTGACCGTCATAAACGATTGGGAAAGTCACCTGGTTTAATCCTAGTAAGGCGATTAGATCTCGGTTCCAGTCCTTTTGGAGTAGACTATACAACCCAGTGGAGGCGGCCTGTGTTGAGTGCACGGGCGCAACCGTACCAGTGAGTAGCCGAATCAGCGCATCACCAATCAGGGCAAATTGCGGTTTGCCTGATAATCCGGTTTCCTTCGCATAGCAAAACAGCGGGCAAAGGCTGTGTGTATTTTTGAGGATGATGCCGTTCTCTTCAAACAGGCTGGCGGGGACGAAACTGCGGATGTATTCGGCGGTATCCTGCCCGTCTGAAAAATGACTCGCTCGCATATCCTGCCAGGAGACATAGTTCGTAAGAGGTGTGCCATTTTCGCCAAAGAGCAGAAAACCGTGCATCTGTACGGAGAAGAGGATGCCTTGAAGCGATTGGGTGGTTGCTATGCTGTCGATTTCACCTTTCACCAGATCCGCCAGCGCTTGGATGGGGATTTCGCGATTGAGCCCCGTCTTATCAATAAAGTCCGGGGTCGGGATGTGCGCTGCGCTCTGTATCGCCTGCGTCTCCAAATCCAAAATGGAGAATTTAATATAAGTTGAACCAATATCGATTCCCAGTACAGCCATGCGAGCCTATTCCTTTCACTGTGTCTCAAGTGCATCGTCGTATTTAGATTTAGGAGATCCCGGCGCGGCCAGCTTCCGAATGCATGTGACGCAGACCGGGTATGATTTTCCAATAGGATATGCCTCAGATGATGATGTCCACTGCTTCCGCGGCTTTTTCCTCAAACCCGAGACTTTCACGGAATGCGTTTAAGTCCTTACGCAGGTTTTCTACGAAGATATACATGTCTCCCGAATGAAATAGCAGGTTCATGCCAGTTTCCTTCGCCCATTCGATCTGTCGGCTGATGTCGCCCATATAATGAATTCCGGCAGCGACATTCCTTGCGCGCGCTTTTTTTAAAATTGCGATTACTGCGTCATGAAATTCTTCGCTCTCATAGTCATTGGGATTGCCAAGGCTGAAGGAAAGATCGTTTGGCCCGATGACGATGCCATCCAACCCCGACACAGCGAGAATTTCATCCAGAGCTGCCATGCCGGCCTTACTTTCGATATTGACAAAAAGTAGATGGTCTTTGTTTGCGCTTCGCATCTGCTCGAGATCCTTTGCGGGCAGTGGCGCTTCGCCTGCCAGCGCCTGGCGGAGCATCTCGCCTTTGACGGGTTTATAGTGCACTGCGCCGACGAGATCACGCACCTGTTGCGCTGTTTCGATATATGGCGCGAGGATTCCGTGTGCGCCCGCATCCAGCACCTGAGATGCCATATAGGGATCCGGCGAAGGGATGCGCACCACGGGGGCGAGATGATTGGCGGCATATAGCATGCACATATTGGATAGCGTATAGAGGTCCAGCGCGACATGTTCCGTATCGATAAACACGAAGTCAAGTCCGCATTTGCCAAGATATTTGGGCCATTTGGGGGAGGGGGAAACGATCAGCGTGCCGCAAAGTGTTTTACCTTGCGCCAAAGCCTGCTTGCATTCTGATCCTGTCATAAGAGTATTTATTCCTTTCCGGTTATTGTGGCGGGGGGGCTACATTGGCGGCGACCCGCAGGATGCCCCGATAGAGATTTGCGGCCGCCGCGGGGTTGTAACCATAGACGAGCAGTACATCGAGCAGATAAGGGGAGTATGCGAGATTACAGAGCTCTCTTGCAAACGCCATCGCGCCAATTTCACTCAGGCAAGAGATCGGGGAGGTGTATTTCCACCGGCCAATCTTCCAGAGCAACACCCGCTTACTGCGCGTGAAAATCGAAGTCGCATATTTTTCTTCCAGCGCGTGAAACAACTCATGTGCTAATAGCACGGACGAAACTTCTTTCCGGGTTGGGGCGGACAATGGTAAGGAGGCAAGCGTAGTTTCTAGCTTGTCAAGGCAATCCTCATAGATGCGGACCTTGCCGGAGGGGAAGTATTGCGCAAAGAGCACGCGGCTTCCGTCGCTAGGCCGCCCGAGCCGCTCTACCAGCAACCCCAGCCGCTTGGCATATGATTCGGGGGAAAGGCCTTCCTGCCGAATGGGTTTCGCGAGATTGACTCCCGCATCAGAGCTCTCTTTTGCCAGAAAAATGCGCGTCTGCGTATCAAACTTTTGCCTGAGCGGCTCGCGGCTAAAGGCATACAGCGCCCACTGTGCTTCGGAGAGCTGGGACAGCTGCGACAGCATTTCGGTCAATGACGGCACTGCATCTTTCTGCGCATCTGGAGCAGTTGCGCGTGCTGTCGTTCCAGGGTTTGTCAAAAACAGTGCGCGGGCAATCTGGCGAATGCTCATAACTGATTCTTCGCTCCTACCACAATGATCTCATCGTCCGGGTTCATGAGTTGCAGCTCAAGATCCATGATCATGAGTATGCTTTCCAGATTGATGGATCCAGAAAAATCCATGACTTTCGCACCTGCACAGATATAATAGTCCGGGCGTAGGATCGCATCGGTCTGGAAAGCCGCAAGGCTCTCCCACATCTCCCGCACAACGGAAGGATAGTCTTTGACCTTTGTGATAAGCACGCTTGCCTTGCCACGCTGTACCTTGATGAAGCCCTTGTTATCCAGAATGCGAACGGGATAGGTGTTTTCGCAGAGTTCTCCTCCGAATACGGAGAGGCTCTTGGTGCGCGCAAGCAGCTTTGCTCGCTCTGGGGCGATCTTCATATCTGTGGCGGCAATCTCCAGCGCCTCGTCCGGCGCGCATTCTTGCATGGTTTCGCTGGACTTGACCTCATTGGAACCCAGCGCGATTGCCGTCACTTTGGAGGTGAGCGGGTCGATTTCGATGTGTACTTCGATTGAATCAGGCACCGCGCCGCTTTCAATCGCCTTGTTGACAGCTTCTTGTTTGATGGCGCGGATACTCTCCTTCGTAGGGCTGGGGATGACGCGCTCGACCACGTCCCGCACCATTGCCAGCGCAACGCCGATCGACGAGATGACCTCTGCATTTTCGGGGATGCTATATTTGAGCATCATTTTCTCCGCGCAGAACCCGACCAGCGCAGCGGCGCCGCCGCCAACGCCGACCAGGGAGATCTGATCGTGCTCAAGTCTGTATTTTTCCTGAAATCCGTTGATTACGGGCATGATCTTCTCGTAACTTTTGAGAAGTATCTGCTCCGCAAGCTGCGCCACTGTGAGATTGAGTGCGTCCGCCAACGGCTGCATGGCTTTTTGCGCGGCAGCTCTACTGCCATAGGAGAAGTACTGCGGCTCCACGAGCCCCAACGCATTGGCTGCGCAGGTATTCGTGATAGCGACGCGTTTCCCGCTTTTCAGGCGGATGGCGACGTAGTCGGCAGGGTCACCCTCTTTCGGCGCAAAATACTCCACCTGCGGGTCTTCTATCTCAGCCTCGTCAGTGAAGACGGCGTAGTCGAGGCCTGCGATATGCGCGCTTCTCGGGCCGACATCCACGAGTTTGCCGTTGGCTGCGCGCACCATACTGCCGCCCGCAACGCCCAGAACACGCACGTCCAGCGAGTTGATATAGGTTTGATGTCCGCCAATGATGGAGTAATCGATGCCCGGCCTGCCGTTTTTGATCACGCCGATGTTTGTCGTTGTGCCGCCCACCTCAAAATAGATACCATTGGAGGCGCGCAGGTACATCAACGACCCCATGACACTTGCCGCGGGACCGGAGAGCATGGTGAGCACGGGGCGCTTTTTCATTTCACTGATCTCCATGACGCCGCCGTCTCCACGCATGATCATCAGCGGCACCTGAACGCCCGCGTCCCGAACGCTTTTTTCGGTGGAGTTTGCGGTTTGTAGCATCTTTGGTAGAATGCTCGCGTTGACAGTCGCGGTGCGCGTTCTGCGGGTCAGTCCATAGAGCTTGGTGATTTCGGAGGCCATGGTAGTAAACAGTCCCATATCTTTGGCTGTTTCGTAGATCTGTTGTTCAAAGCGCGCATCATCCACGCCAAACGCCATAGAAGGAACGATCACCTTGACACCTTCGGCTTGAAAGTCCTTGATGATCTGGCGCACCAGCGTGTCTGTAAATTTCTTCTTCATAATAAATGCGTTACTGGTTTGAATCTCTTTCCCGTTGCCCAGCGGAATTGGGTCGATATGGCTCTGCCGCTTTGCGAGCAAGCCTTCCAGCCCGCCGCCTGCAATACCGATGATGCCGACATGCGCTACGTCGCCTTCCACCAATGCGTTGGTTGCCTGCGTGGTGCTGTGCGCGACGAACACGACATCTTCCGGCAGGATATTGTGTTCGCGCATGCATTGCTCAAAGGCGAGCACGACGCCGCGCGCTACGCCGTCCGGATGGCTGTGGGTGGTTTTTAAAGTCACTTTGCCGATAATTTCGTTGGTGGCGTTGTCGATGGCGACCGCCTTGGTGTGTGTGCCGCCAACGTCGATGCCCATACGAATCAAACGATTACTCATAGAAAATTCGATACTCCTTATCATCCTGGCTTGTGCGGCAACCGCATAGCCTTATGGCTATGCGGTTGCCGCAAGCTGCTCGCGGGCTTTGTCCCGACAGGGTTTCTTAGAGGGCGCCCGCGCCGTAAACGAGATAGGTGTAGATCAAGATCGCAATGCAGAAGACCCAGCAGGCGGGAACACTCTTCTTGAGCCATTCGTTGGTCTGCACTTTGGTATAGCCAATGCCCCAGGCGGTCCAGGACTGCGTGAAGCAGCCGCTGACATGCATGGACAATGTTGTGGTACCCAACAGCATCAGCACATACGGGCTAGTAAAGCCGATGGTGGTGAGTATCTTCGCCGTGGCCGGGCCAGCGCCGGCGAGTGTGAGCGGACCGCGGAAGAGCGCCAGAGGCGCGAGCACGGCGACCGCAATGGTGACGAGCAGCGTGTTTTTCAGATCGAGTCCGTTCAGCAGCGAACCAAGGTATGGCGCAGCCAGCGTCGCCGCCGCGTTGAACATGCCCACCGTGAGCAGGAAGCCAAGGAAGGGCGCGACATCCACGATGCCGTCGTGAAAGTTTTTGAAGAACAGCTGCGCCGTGTCCTTAAAGCGCTTCATGCGTCCGCAGACCGCCATAGCAAAGAAACCGGCGATCAGGAAGCCGACGATGACGGGAATCTCGAAGACGTAAAGCAACAGTACGGGAATGATGGGAACTAAAAACGCAATGCCGGGCACTTTGGACTTTCCTTCGGCGGGAACGTCGGTTTGCGCCGCCCAGGCATGCGCTTTTTCCTTCTTGAGATAGACCAGCGAGAAGATGGTGAGAATTACAATCTGAAGGATCAGCGCGATGATACCCCAGTTGAAGAATTGCTGGTAGCTATACGTTTCGGCAATGCCGAACAGCGCAGTCCATTGATTGTGCTGCACGGGATTGATAAACAGCGCAGCGCCGACAGAAGCGATATAGGAGAACAGCGCGACGACCTTGGGAATCCCCAATGAGGTCAGGATGGGCAGTACGATTACGCCGATGGCGATAACGCCGCCCGCGCCGTAGATACCCGAGAAGATAAGCGTGCAGATAACGGAGAGCAACACCATTGTTAGGCCGGGACGATCGCCGCCAAGCTCAACGGTCTTACGAATAATGGTTTCAGCGATTCTGGTCTCGAGGATAACTTGACCGAACCAAGCGCCGAACATGACGTTGACCAGCGTTGCGCCGTAGTTTTCCGCTCCTTTTTGGAAGACCGAGGTCAGTGCCGCCACGACATCCGTGGGAACCGATCCCTCGTTTGCCGTTAAAAAGGCAGAGCTGGCGACAAAATTATTACCGATGAGCGCCAATAAGGTGTAAACAGCAGCAATGATCAAAAAACCGATTTGTATGTTGCCGCCTTTGAAGGTGTACACGACAAGCGCCGCATACGCCAGCAGCATGAGAATCCCAATAGCTACTTCCATTTTCTTCCTCCATGTTTATGATAGCTTGCGAATGGTTGCGTGAAAAGAGATACGCGTGATTCCGCTTGAGATGTGATTGCTGCCTCCTCTCTATATAGTTTTGAAACGGCATAAACTTAATCGAATTAATAGATTGACGAAACGAATGAAATAATTTAAAGTTAATATATCAGCTTGATCCAATAGTGTCAATATGTTGTCTAAATATATTCTTATGATCAAGCAAACGGATGGAGCGCCACTTTATCGCCTCGCGGTGCGAAAAAACGGAAAGAAAGGAGTAGCGTTTTGACGGAACGAAAGAATGGTGTATAATTACTTTATTAGGTGAATGATATCAGCGAGGTTAATAAAGTGGATCAAAACAAGCAAGGAAAGAACTTATCCGATATTCAGGAGATCAACCGTGCGCTGGTGCTAAAGAACCTGCGAAACACACCGCACTGTTCACGCAGCCAGATTGCGCATAATACTGGTTTGCAGCAGGCGACCATAACAAAGATCGTAAACGACCTTATCGAATGCGGTATCGTTATGGAAACCAAGCTACTCAAAGCGGAGCGCGGCAGGCGTTCGATCGGGCTTGCACTCAACACAGAACACTATATGGTTGTCGGGGTGCGCTTGATCCGCTCGCACATCCTTGTTGGATTATACGATATTGCCGGAAAAGAGTATCAGCTGATTCGGGAAGATATCGATATGTCGAAGGGCGCGCTAGAGGCTGTTAATAAGATGAAGAGTGCCATTCATCGTATTTTGAGCGGCGCGGGAGACGGATATATTTTGGGCATCGGCGTGGGGCTTCCCGGCCCGTTTCTCAAAGAAACAGGTGTAATTGCCGTGATGGCGGATTTTCCAGGCTGGGAAGGATACTCCATCCGTAAAGCGCTGGAGGATGAATTTGGCGAAATTGTTTATACCGTTCACGATGCTCTAGCCAACGGCCTTGCTGAATGGTGGTTTGGCGAAAAACGGGAGAAGAGTAAAATCCTTCTCTCGGTCAGCATGGAGGATGGATTAGGTGCCGGCTTGATCAACGACGGGAAAATTTATTATGGAACACAAGGGATTGCCGGGGAGATCGGGCATATTTCAATCGACTATCAGGGGTTGCCTTGCGTCTGCGGAAACCGTGGGTGTCTGCGCAATTATTGCACCAAGGCCGCGGTTGTCAGGCAGGCGGAAGAGGGGCTCAAAGCACACCCGGAGAGCAGACTCAACCAGTTGACGTCGATTCATTTGCAGGACATCATTGAGCTTGCACTCAAAGGGGACACGTTTTCCATCTCGCTTATCGAGCAGGCAGGCACATTTCTGGGTTACGGCCTCGTCAACGCAATCTATGCTTACAACCCGGATCTGGTCGTGCTCAGTCGCGAATTTTCGCAGGCAGGCGATCTTTTCCTCAACGCTGTGAAGAAGGTGCTGCAATCCAGACTTCTTCCCGTCATCTATAGTGGTTTAAAGATTGAGTTCAGCGCACTCAAGCAAGATCCCGTTCTGATGGGTGTAATTGCGCTTGTTACGGACTATATCTTCATGAATCCTTCCAGCATTCCCGGGCTCTCTGCCGTGCCGCGTAAAAACGGCGCAATTGCGCATCTGATTGACGAAGAATGAAACGCATGCCCAGGCCTTAACGAAGTTTTTACTGAGAGCAAACACGCAGTTTTCCCGAAAAAAAGGCCAAACATCCTGAATATTACAGGAACGGAACGAACGGATCCGCTTATGATCGGGCGGTTTAGTATTTTTTATGCAAAAAACAGGCATCAGCGAGTGTTCGCTGATCGGACGGAAAGGAAAGAAATATGAAAATTGTCGTATTGGATGGATATACCCTCAACCCCGGAGACCTCAACTGGAGTGCACTGGAGGCGCTTGGTGAACTGACGGTATACGACCGAACGTCGTTGACAGACGATATAGAAATCATATCCCGCATAGGGGACGCGGAAGCGATTTTGACCAACAAAACGCCGCTGAGCGCGGGCGTTTTTGCGGCGGGCAAGGCACTAAAGTATGTTGGTGTTCTTGCAACGGGCTATAACGTTGTTGATGTTACAGCTGCAAAGGCGCACGGTGTGACAGTGACCAACATACCGACCTACGGCACAGCGGCGGTGGGACAGTTTGCCGTGGCGCTGCTTCTGGAGATCTGCCATCACATTGGACATCACGACGATGCGGTGCACGAAGGCCGCTGGCAGACAAATCCGGACTGGTGCTTTTGGGATTATCCTCTCATTGAGCTGGATGGCAAGACGATGGGGATTATCGGTTTTGGGCGAATCGGGCAGTCCACGGGAAAGATAGCCAAGGCGCTTGGGATGCGGGTGATTTCCTATGACGCGTCGCAGAGCGAAAGCGGACGCGCAATTGCAGATTATGTAACACTGGACGAGCTATTCAAGGACTCGGACGTGATTGCCCTGCATTGCCCTCTTTTTCCCGAAACGAAGGGCATCATCAACCGGGATACGATCGCGCGGATGAAGGATGGTGTAATTATTCTCAACAACAGCCGCGGTCCGCTTGTGGTTGAGCAGGACCTAGCCGACGCGCTCAACAGCGGCAAGGTATATGCCGCCGGGGTGGACGTGGTTTCCAGCGAACCGATCCGGGCGGACAATCCGCTGCTGAAGGCGAAGAACTGTATCATTACGCCGCATATCAGCTGGGCACCGAAAGAAAGCCGTCAGCGGCTCATGAATAAAGCCGTTGAAAACCTGAAGGCATATCTGGGTGGAACCCCTGCAAATGTTGTTTTCCGCTAAACCAAAGGAGCACGGTGACCTGCTCCCCGAAAAAGTAGTCCACCTAAAAAGAGAGAAAATGATAAACTAAGAAAAAGGAAAAGGTGGACAAAATGAAGAAGAGCAATTACACAGAGGAGCAGATCGCCTTTGCGTTAAAGCAGGCGGAGCTGGGCACGCCGATATCGGAGGTATGCCGGAAGCTCGGGATAGCGGAACAGACGTTTTACCGCTGGAAGAGCAAGTACGGCGGAATGCTGCTAAGCGACATGAAGAGGCTGCGGCAGCTGGAAGAAGAGAACGCAAAGCTGAAGAAACTGGTGGCTGATCTGAGTCTGGATAAGCTGATGCTGCAGGATGTACTGACAAAAAAATTCTAAGGCCTGCTGAGAAGCGGGATGCCGTACGTTATCTGCAAGAACGCTTTCAAGCAAGCGAACGCAAAAGCTGTACGGTATTGCGAATCAACCGGGGATGGCATCGGAGGCAGCCAACCCGCGACGAGCAGGCCTTTTTACGGATGAGAATCAAAGAAATCGCCTCCGTGCGAAAGCGATATGGATATCGGCGGATCCATGTCCTGTTGCTGCGTGAAGGGTGGAAAATCAACCATAAGCGGGTCTATAGGCTCTACAGGCAGGAAGGATTGAACCTGAGAAAACCGTCAAACCGAAAGAAAATCAGCGTTTCGAGGGCCCCTACGAAGGGATTGGCATCTGCGGTGAACGAATGCTGGAGTATGGACTTCGTGTCCGATCAATTGTACAATGGTAAGCGGTTCCGGGCGCTGACGGTGCTGGATACGTTCAGCCGGGAAAGTTTAGCCATCTGCGTGGACAAATCGATCAAGGGCGAACAGGTCTGCGACGAGCTGGAGAAACTCAAGGCAGCCCGCGGGCTGCCTCTGCGAATCAAGGTCGATAACGGGCCTGAGTTCATCTCTCGGGCGCTGGATGCCTGGGCGTACTTCAACAAAGTCAAACTCGATTACTCCCGCCCCGGCACGCCGACAGACAACCCGCATATCGAATCGTTCAACGGCAGCTTCCGGGATGAATGCCTAAACATGAACTGGTTTATGTCTCTGGAGGATGCCAGAGACAAAATAGAGCGCTGGCGAAGGGACTACAACGAGTTCCGTCCGCACAGCGCACTAACATACCTAACACCGGCTGAATTTGCCCTAAAAACGGGCTCGGAAGCCGTCTGAGCATCGATTTTTTCTCACTCAAAGTGGACTACTCTTTGGGGGACACCTCAATTTCTCTTTATCCTAACATTGTAGCTGGCCCGGTTCCGTGGGGCTAGATCAGATCCCGAACTGATGGGCTGGTATGTGCCAAGCGGCGAATACGGGGTTTGTATTTGCCGTTCAGCGGAGGAGATCACTTTAACCGCGACGATAGAGATCGAGAGTACGACAAGCGCGTTTCGAAAACTGTATCTGGACAGCCAGCACAAGCAAGTGTTTGCACACCCGGATGCAAAGAGGATGTATTTGGATTTTCTGGTTGAAAAAGGGGCATTGCAGGCGGCGGATGTCGCTCGCATGACGCCGCTTCTTCTGGGAAATTACATGGGGATTTACAACGTCGTGACGTCATTGCTTGGAGCAAAAGTGAGTAAAGAAGAAATGCAAGGACTGCTGGATAAAATAAACACACTTCTTGGTTCAATTTAGCTGGATTCTAGCTTGCGCATGCGATCATGGCGCGGGCATTTCGTATTACTAGAGTCTACAAGATAGTAAAAGCAGAAGGTCACCAAACGGTGACCTTTTACTTTTGATAAAACCCTCATAAACAATACAATCGGATTTGCCTCAGTATTGGCCAATACGGATGATACAAGCGCACGAATCATGTAGTTGCTATTAAGACGCCCCTTGCCTACGAATGATAAGGAAGGGGTTTAAGAGACTCGAAGACGTATGGGGCTATTTCTATACGCTTTTTAAAGATCTGTTTGTTTATATACGGATCAGATTTATTGTCATTGTTGATGGTGATGTTCTCTTTTATGATGGCAGTGTTGAAAGAGCACAAACCAACTGCTGTTGAAGCATCACAATTCGTTTATCAGGTATACCGCGTTCTCATCCTCTCGCTTTACACCCATTTCTCTGATCATTGTACGATCATGAATATTACGACTTTTTTATCGAAAACAGGCTGTTGTTCTTGGTTTTAGTAATACTAGCCGCCCGATCAACAAATAAGCTAATGCTGCGTATTAAACTGACTCCGGACTATACGAAAGCAGGTAACGTGATGAAGAAAACAGTGAGTAAAGAAGTGGCGAGAACTGTAAAGTTTGCTTTGTTTTCAGCATCCGCCGGGCTGATTCAAGCTGCAGTCTTTACCGCGCTGAATGAACTGACCGACTTACCATACTGGCCCTGCTATCTCTCGTCCGTTATTTTATCAACTCTGTGGAATTTTACACTTAATCGACGCTTTACATTCAAAGCGACAAATAATGTGGCGTTGGCGATGGTCAAGGTGGCGGCTTTCTACTGCGTGTTTACACCGGTTACGACTATCCTAGGAAACTATCTTGCGGAGAATTTACTCTGGAACAAATACCTTGTGACCGGATTGATGATGACGAGTAATCTGGTTTGCGAGTACTTGTACGACAAACACTTTGTTTATAGAGGCTCTATTGACACGAATTCTATCGCGAAAAAGGAAGACTCCATGAAGGAGACGGAGATTCAGTCGGAGTGAACCGCTCTCCCAGAAGGTGTTCTTGAAGGTATTCGTATGGAAGAGATCATCCTATTCCTGCTTACGGGGTTCTTGGGAGCGGGAAAAACAACACTGCTCAACGGTCTGCTGACACACTTTCATGAGCGCAGGATCGGTGTATTGATCAACGAGTTTGGTCCGCTTGGGATTGATGGTCAACTCATTGAAGCGGAACAGATTTGTTTAACGGAGATTAATAACGGTTCGATCTTTTGCAGCTGTAAAAAGCCACAGTTTGTCGAAGCGCTTGTTCGCTTTTCTGCTAGCCCGATCGATATTCTGCTGGTGGAAAGCTCCGGACTCGCGGATCCGACGGATATGGCGAAATTGGTTCGAGATTTGGAGCACATGCTGACGCGTCCCTATCGGTATACCGGTTCGATTTGCCTTGTGGACTGCACAACGTTTCTGGATTATTCGGGTGTTCTGCTGCCGGTCGATTATCAGGTTGCGACAGCGGATATCATTCTGCTGAACAAGACGGATCTTGCCGACGAGGATACCGTATCTAGTGTAGAATCCCATGCAAGAAGTATCAACGGCACTGCGCGAGTCCTGCGGACAACATATGCAAAGATTCCATTTGATCTTTTGCCAATCAGCGCATCGTCGGAACGAGAACAACATTTGGATAATGGTCTCTCCGCCTGGAAAAGGCCGGGTAGCTACGTGCTAAGAACCGCCGGCATGCTTACGCAGCAGCGGCTGCTGGATGCGGCGGTTGCGCTTTCACCATACCTGCTGCGAATGAAGGGGTTTGCCGCCTGCGAAGACGGAACAGTGTATGCGGAGATTTCCGGCGGGCGGGCGTCGCTTCATTCGGTGGACGGCAAACCGGGCATAACAGACACGGAACTGGTACTGCTCCTGAAACAACCGGTTCCGATTGGACTTTTGCGAAGTATCTGGGAGAGGAAGACCGGAAGCACCGCAACAATCCGTAAAAATTAAAGATATAAAAGGAGAACTGTGCCATGACGGGAAGAGAACTGATTCTTCAAACCTATCGGCATGAGCGGACGAGCAGGGTACCATGGGTTCCGTTTACGGGCGTTCATGCGGGTAAACTGAAGGGTTACAACGCGCGGGAGGTGCTGACTGACGAAGAGAAGCTCTTTGCATCTCTGATGGAGGTGCATAAGCTCTACATGCCAGATGGCATGCCGATTATATTCGACTTGCAACTGGAGGCGGAAATTCTCGGCTGTGAGCTCCTGTGGGCGGAGAACAATCCGCCCAGCGTAATGACACATCCGCTGGAACAAGACGATGCGGTGTCCGGCAAGCTCATTGGGCCGAATGACAAGCGGATTCCAATGGTAATGAATGTCTGCCGCCAGGTGAAGGCCGCGATTGGGGACTCAACCGCACTCTATGGCCTGCTCTGCGGGCCGTTTACGCTGGCTTCCCATTTGCGCGGAACAAAGCTGTTTCTGGATATGAAGCGAAATCCCCAGCGCGTGCATGATCTGATGGAGTATGCATTCCAGAATGCTTGCCGTATGGTCGATCTATACGCCGAAGCGGGGATGGACATTGTCGCGCCGGTTGATCCGCTGGTATCCCAGATCTCGCCGGCTCATTTTCGAACGTTCTTATCGGACGTGTATACGCGATTACTGGATTACATTCGCGCAAAGGGGCTTTATTCGTCGTTCTTCGTCTGCGGAAACGCGCTGCGAAACATTGAGGAAATGTGTCTGACAAAGCCAGACGGAATCTCGATTGATGAGAATATTCCGATGGCGCAGGCGAAGGAGATTACGGATCGTTATAACGTTGCCATTGGAGGCAACATTCCGCTGACCACGACGATGCTCTTTGGCACGCAGCAGGACAACATGAAATTCGTCGTCGACATGCTGGACAGCGTGGATGGACAGAATTTAATCGTGTCACCTGGTTGTGATATGCCGTATGACACGCCGATTGAAAACGCCATCGCCGTAGCAGAAACGGTACGCGATGTTGAGAAGTACCGCGAACTGGTAAAGAACTACGAATCCGTCGGAACCGACGTTGCGGTGGAGATTCCAGACTATGACGCATTGCGCAAACCACTGCTGGAAGCCTTTACACTGGATTCCGCTTCTTGCGCTGCCTGCGCATATATGTGGGCGATGGTACGTGAGGCCGAAGAGCACTTTCACGGCCAAATCGACGTTGTTGAGTACAAATACACATCGAAGGAAGGCATAGCGCGCTGCAAGCGTATGGAAGTAAAGAATCTTCCGTCGCTCTACATCAACGGCCAGCTTGCCTATGCGTCGATTATTCCAAGCCATGAGGAGCTTTACGATCAGATTGAACATTTGCTAGGCTGCTGATTCTGATTTGGAGGATGCCAACGGCAAAGCGGAAACAGAGTCTCCTGCCCATATTAAGAACAGCCCCCCTTCTTTACGGAGAGGGGGGGCTGCGCTGAGTGCCCTATCGCTTGAACAGGCCAGAATTCAGCAGATCACTGAAGATGGACTGAAGTGTGGAGCGAACCTCTGCTTCACTCTTGTTTTGCACGTCACACTCGTCGACTACGCCCCAGAGGCCATAGCCCATCAAGGCAGCAAGCTTTCTCGATTCATAGCAAGGAGGCATTACGGGCGTGTGATCTTTGATGTATTCGTTCAGTCGATCGACTAGATGCTTTTCAAAATAGGTGAACAGAAATGGGTTGCTTTTCGGGTCGATCTTTAAGAAAAAATTATAATGAGCGAAATACATGTCCAAAACGCATTCGAGTGCGTTGTTATAACTTTTCACGCCGTTCTTCTCGGGGTTTCTCGTTCGCTGGAGAGCCGCGTAGTTCAGCGCAATCTCTTTGAAATAGTCGTTGAAGATGTCGTCTACGAGCGAAAGCATGTTCTCATAATAGTTATAAAAGGTGATGCGGCTTGATTCGCCTCGTCGACACAGTTCAGCGACTGTGATTTTTTCAAAAGGCATTTCAAGCAACAGCTCGATAAAGAACAGCTTGAAATTGCGCTTTGTTTTAATAACTCTCTTATCATCCATTGCCGTTCAATAGCCTCGTTTTCATACACATATGCGGATTGTGTCAGCTTATTTACAGATTGGATTTCGATGTAGTTGTGAGTACATTGATTATCTTTTACTATAACAACATCAGCACATCGGTTTCAAGTTTTTCTTTCACACGCATGCGACACAACACAATCAAGGGCGGCATTCCATCAGAATATGCACTGTGGAAGGAACAAATTTTCTCATAAAAAATCAGAAAGGAGATCAATATGCAACAAGACTATTCCGCATATGGCATGGGCCTTCAGGTTCTTTCCGAATCCGATCTGGATGCCATCCATGACGCGACGCTGGACGTACTGTCGAGTGTTGGCATTCGATGTACCAGCAAAAAAGCGCAGGAACTAATGGCCGGAGCCGGTTGCACGATTGACGTGGAAAAAGATATCATTCATTTTCCGCCTCAAGTTGTGATGAACGCGCTGAGCCACATTCCGAAGAACTGGATGACCTACGGGGTCGAACCCGAGATGGACTGGGAGGTCGAACTCAATCGAGTCCGGCTCGGTAACTCCGGCATTTGCCCGTACATTGTAGACCTTTATACGGGGGAAAGGCGCGCTTCTACTCTGGATGACGTTGCGATGACGGCCAGAATCGTTGATGCGATGGACGAAATTCCTTCTTACATGCTGGCGGTTCCCGCGCAGGATGTTCCGCAACCTGTGATGTCTCTGTACCAGAGCGCGGCTATTCTGCAAAACACTACCAAGCACTTTGAGAACATGCATGATAACTGCTGGGTTCTAGAAAAGCAGCTGCGGATGTATGAGCTCGTCGCAGGTGGCAAGGATAAATTCCGCGAAAGACCGTTTACCGGACTGGCGGTTGATCCGGTGAGTCCGCTGGAGATACTGGGCGAAGAAGCGGACATGATGTTCCTGGCGCTGGACTACAATATGCCCATTACCTTCTTCAACGACATCATGGCCGGATCAACGGCCCCGGCGACCTTAGCGGGTACGATGGTCGTCTTGAACGCGGAGATTCTCGCGGGCGTAACGATTGCCCAGACAATCAAGCCGGGTGCGTGTGTCCGCTACGGCACCTCGTCCACCATCATGGATTTCCGAAACAACAACACGCCCATTGGTGGCCCGGAACATGGCTTGATTTCCGCCGCATCCGCTCAATTGTCAAGGCGCTATAACATGCCGTCGATCACAGGCGGTTTGTAGGCAGACAGTAAAGTATGCGATTTCCAGTGCGGAAGCGAGCACACCATCACGGCGTTGCTCCCATCGCTGGCTGGAACGACGTATGTCTACGGCGCAGGAACGATCGATACCGGCATGACCTTCAGCACAACGGCTATGGTACTCGATGCAGAGGTTGCTCGAAATATCATCCGCGCACTGCAGGGAATTCAGGTCAATCCTGAAACGTTGGCATTGGATGTGATTAAAAAAGTAGGTCCGCGTGGGAATTTCCTGGCGCAAAAGCATACGGTCAAGAACTGGAAGAGCCAGCAGTCGGTAGCGGAGCTCTTCGATCGTACACCGGGAGATCTCTGGGAAGAGAACGGCAGCAAGACGGCTGCCGATCGTGCAACGGAGAAAGCGCGGTATCTTGCCGAGAACCATCAGTCAAAACCGCTCGATCCGGCTGTTTTGCAGGGAATAAAGGATATTCTCGCCGAAGCAGAGGAAGAGATGGGTCTGACCGGATGGAACGAGGAGTAAGCGTCATGGATCTATACGAAGAAATCAAGAATAACGTGATTGACGGAGAAGAGGACATTGTCGTCGAACTGACGCAGAAACTGCTTGACGCAGGCGAAAAACCGACGGATATCATCAAAAACGGATTGATCGCAGGCATGGACGTGGTTGGCGCACAGTTTAAAAACGGAGATGTGTTTATCCCGGAAGTGCTGCTCTCTGCATCGGCAATGAACGCCGGCATCGCGTTGTTGAAACCAATGTTGGTGGAAGGCGACATTCCATCGCGAGGGAAAATCGTGATCGGAACGGTGCAAGGCGATCTGCACAACATTGGCAAGAGCCTCGTCGCCATGATGCTGGAAAGCAAAGGATACACGATAATCGACGTTGGCTGCGACGTTGCTCCGGAGACATTTGTCCGCGTTGCTCAAGAACAGAAAGCGGATATTCTGGCGATGTCCTCGCTGCTTACCACGTCGATGATGGGTATGAAGACCACCATTGATCTGGCAAAAGCGGGACAACTTCCGTCAAGGGTCATCGTTGGCGGCGCACCCGTGAGCCAGTCGTATGCGGATTCCATCGGCGCGGATGGTTACTCGGTTGACGCTGCGACGGCGGTTGACCTTTGTGATCGGCTGCTGGGGCACGCATAATCAACTCGATTACAGACCAAATTACGACTCCGGGGCAGATTCGTTCTGCTCCGGAGTTAAGTCTTGATTTGTGAGGATGGCGCGCAGTGAAAGTGACGGAATGCGAAAGCATACGAGATTGAAAAACATTGTGATCGTTGGCGGAAGGCTGCAGGGGACGGAAGCCGCGCTGCTTGGCAGAGAAGCGGGCTATCGTGTGATCTTAATCGATCAGGACCCGATGGCGCCCGCCCAGAAGCTCTGCACACGATTCATCAACAAAAACGTACTCTCTGGCGACCGCGAGGTTCTCGCCGCGCTCGACGCAGCGGACATGGTTCTTCCGACGCTGGAAAACCTTCCGGTGCTGGAGGAGTTGCAGGTTCTTTGCGAGCGCAGGGGGGTTCGGTTGGCCTTAGATCTATCGGCTTACCGAATTTCCTCCTCGAAGAAGACTTCCGACCGATTGTTCGATGCCGTTGGACTGCCGCATCCGAAGGATTGGCCGCAGGGCAGTCTCCCATATATTGCAAAACCGGATTCGGAAAGCGGCAGCCACGGTGTCCAAAGACTAACCACGAAGGAGCAACTGCAGCGCTTTCTCGCTGACGCGGGTGATTCATATGTGGTTCAAGAGTATCTAGAGGGGCGGTCTTACTCGATCGAGATTATTGGAGAACCGGGCAACTACAGAACCTATGAGCCAACGGAAATCTTTGTAGATCGGGCATATGACTGCAATCTTGCGGCGGTGTATCGCACCATCACTCCGGAAAAGAAACGAACCCTTGTGGAGTATGCCAGAAGAGTTGCGGAAGGAATCGGGTTGTGCGGCATCATGGATCTTGAGGTAATCGATTCCGAAGACGGCATGAAGATACTGGAAATTGACGCGCGGCTGCCGAGTCAGACGCCGCTTGCGGTATATTATGCCACCGGCATGAATTATCTAACGGAGTTGTACGATCTATTTTGTTACGGCGATTTTCAAACAATGCAGACCGATGAAGGACGTTGCGCCTCCTATGCGCAATATCAGATCAACCACGGCGCATTTGTTTCGCTAGGCGAACGCATCTTGACCGAAGGTGGTGTTCTGCGGGATCGAGAGCCTCGCATTCGTTCGGCGCGTGTGATTACGGACTACACACCGTATGCGGTGGAGTGGAGAGGTATTTTTATCAGTCATTCGGATACGGCGGAACAACTTAGAAAGCGCGAAGCCGCCGTGCGCTGCGGGATTGTGAAACAGATTAGGTTGGAGAAGCGATGACTGGGTACACGGACACACAAAAACAGCGGCTGATTGAGCTGAATGCCGATCCAACGATCCGTGAGGCGGAGTTTGACACGTCGGAAGAACGGAACAAATGCTTCAAGGAGACGGAGAACCGACTCATGAAGGAAAACCGACGCAAACTGGCTGAGTTCATGGAGCGGGAGCATATTCCGCTACCGCTCGGTCTGGAAGACCGTCTGGAGCAATGGCTGACGAAAGAAGAAGGATATTCGAGGGTTTCCACGCCGATTCTCCTGTCCGCAGACAAGATCAAACGAATGAACATTGAGGACGACGACCACCTGCAAAAGCAGATTTTTTGGTTGCCAGACGGGAAGTGCCTTAGACCGATGCTGGCACCCAACCTCTACGAGGTCATGCGGGACATGCGTAAGGCAACGGCACAACCGGTTCGAATCTTCGAGTCCGGCCCGTGTTTTCGGCGGGAATCTCAGGGAGCGCAGCATTTGAATGAATTCACGATGCTCAACCTTGTGGAGCTCGCCAGCGTAGAAGACGGTCGCCAGATGGAACGATTGGAGCAACTGGCAAACAGCGCCATGCGTGTGTTGGGAATTGAGCGCTATCAACTGGTTAAGCAGGAATCGGGCGTATACATCGAAACGTTGGATATTGAGGTGGACGGCGTTGAAGTCGCCTCCGGATCGTTTGGTCCGCATCCGCTGGACGGCAACTGGGGCGTATTTGATCCTTGGGTCGGAATCGGCTTTGGAATCGAGCGGCTGGCAATGTTGGTCGGAAAAGCGCAAACCATCAAGCACTATGGCCGTTCAACAGCTTACGTAAACGGAATATCGCTGAAACTATAAACGAGGGAAACGATGAGCAGGTTGACGACGGAAGGAATTCGTGATCTGGAACAAACGGTGCCGGATTGGGACAGGACGCTGCGGAAACGCACCGGCCTTGGCTATATCGAACTCGCGGCTCGGGTTTCCGGTCGCGGCGAGAACGAAATTCGTTTCGCGGCAGAAACGATGAAGATCGCCGCCGTTCCCATCACTAGCGGGTTGGGTGTCATTGGACGGTTCTCCGAGTCGGTTGCGGCGATTCTGAAAACGATGGGTTTTGATACGTTTGTAACCGATCGAGCTGATATAGATGGGCTTTATGAAGCTTCGCTTTGTGGTGCGGACATCGTTTATCTGGCGGATGACACACGGTATATTGCGCTGAACCTGCGCAACGGCCGGATTGCAGACAACAACATTGCAACCGTTGCCGGCTATATGCAAGTACTGCGTTCAATGTCAGGGGGGTTACAAGGGAGATTGGCGGTGGTTCTTGGCTATGGAGTGATCGGGCGACTTTTCTCGGAAAATCTCAAGCAATCTGGCGCAAGCGTTGCTATCTACGAACGAAACATCGCTCTACGGGAAACGGTCGAAAAAGACGGATTCTCCTGGATTTATGATTCTTCCAGCAAACATCCAGCGCATGCGCTGCGCGACTACGAAATCATTGCGGACGCAACTAACGAGGGTGGTTGGTTGAGAGCGGAAGATATGAATGAAAACGCGTTGATTGTTGCCCCGGGCGTTCCATTTTCGTTTGACGACGCTTCGGCTGAACGGCTCGGGAACCGGTGCGTTCACGATCTTCTGGAGATTGGGACGGTGAGCATGCTGGGAATGGCGTTATAAACCTTGACCGAGCGGCTGGCGGTGACACGAAAGGAACAAAATGGATCAGCAGCACGTCGTCGTTAAACTTTGCAAAGAGGAGTGCCTTATGCAGGCAACCGAGCTCTTTTTGCGCGCATCCGGACTAAATCAAGAGGGATCGAAATTTGAGCGTATGCGTCGCGATGCGTTTGAGGTGCTCAATCAACTGGAGAACAGTATCGATCTCAAGGCCGTGTATCGCGTTTATGAAGGTATCACATTAAAGGGTGATCTGCTTTGCGTGGATGGACGGGAGATATCCTGCCCGGCGTTTGAGAAGATTCGTCCGGAAGCGGTGGAAGCCGTTGCCGTATACGCGCTGACGGCAGGGGACTACGAAGTTACGGGTGCGGATTTTTTCGAGCAGTGTTATGCGGATTTATGGGGCACGGCGTTTGCGGAAGCGGCGTTTCGTGTTTGGCGAGATAAATTATCCAAACAGCATACACTAAGCGATTGTTTTGGTCCCGGATATTTTGGAATGGACGTTTCAGAACTCGATCAAATCGCAGCTCTTGCGGATAGTTTGTCGATCGGGTTGCACGTTACCGAAGCGCACGTCATCTTGCCGCAGAAGAGCTGCATGGGGCTGTTCTTCCGCGTTAATCAGCAATATAAACCGCTTGCAACGGCGTGTAGATATTGCTCCGGAAACAAGAACGCATGCA
This sequence comes from Christensenellaceae bacterium, assembly GCA_963665375.2. Lineage (GTDB taxonomy): Bacteria > Bacillota > Clostridia > Christensenellales > CAG-138 > UBA7703. Next base: position 623,721 of record CAXXUL010000003.1, on the reverse strand, counting down.
GGCTCTGCAATGTTGCCTCAACACTACCTTCCTGATTCCCATTTTTACATGGGGGGCTGATCGGATGGATCGCGTGGACTCTAAATCCGCGTAGTCGGGTGAGACTCCCGGGCTCCTCGCCAATACGGGGACATTACTTTTCGATGGAGGGTTCATATGAGCGGCACGGAGAAGAAACGGTATTATCGAAAGAAAGCAGAATTGTTTCGCCTGCTTGAGAAAATGCGCCTCTGGCCGTCACGATCCGGCATTCTGCATGGAATCAAAACGATCGAAGACCGCGGTGAATGTGCGATAATCACCACGCATTGCGGCGAGTCGATCATCCTTCGTGACTCTAAGAACAGCCGAGCGGCAAGATGGCTGCGCAACAAGTGGGCAGCCACCCCGTGCCCGAAGTGCGGAATTCCGGAATGGAAGCTGGAGAAATACGCCAAAACGTTCTTTCACAATTCGTATGGCAGTACACTGCAATCTGCGGTATCAGACAGCGCCGCGGAGGCGGCGAAAGCATCTAGCCGCGGTTGATTGACCGGATGATTTCCGGAAATACTCTGAGTTAAGGCTCGGCGGAATGGAACGTAAAGCAGAGCGAACCAAACAGCAGGGGGAACAGTACAACGTTTGAACACTTAACAAAACATGAGATGGCACAGATCTTGCACTCGCAGGACAGGGAACTCGCGGACGCATTGTTTTGCGCGGCAAGAGAGACCCGCCGGCAGGTACAAGGTAACATAATCTTTGCATACGGCTTTGTGTTTTTCTCGACGTATTGCAGAAACAACTGTAACTTCTGCTATTTTCGAAAGGACAACACGATCGACCGCTATCGAAAAAGCGAAGAGGAAGTGCTGAGACTCTCGAAACAGTTGGTCGACAGCGGAGTAAACCTGATCGATCTGACCATGGGCGAAGACCTGCGCTTCCATGAGGATCGATTTGAAACGCTGATTCGAATGATTCGTGCACTGAAAAGGGAATTCGGGATGCCTGTCATGATTTCTCCCGGCGTAGTGAGTTTTGACATTTTGGATCGCCTGGCTGAAGCGGGTGCAGATTTTTACGCGCTCTATCAGGAAACGCATAATCGCAAGCTGTTTCAAGCACTTCGGGCAGGGCAAGATTACGACGAGAGGATGCAGGCAAAGCGCTACGCGAAGCAAAAAGGCATGCGGATTGAAGAGGGCATTCTGGTTGGCGTTGGCGAGACAGCGGAAGACATTGCGGAATCGATTGAAATCATTGGCGAAATCGGGGCGTGTCAGGCAAGGGCGATGAGCTTTGTGCCGCAGAAGGGCAGCCCGATGGAACTCCGGCAAACGCCGGATCGAATGACGGAGCTCAAGACAATCGCGCTAATGCGAATTCGATATCCGAACGCGCTGATTCCGGCGTCGCTGGATGTGGACGGAATCGAAGGACTGAAAAACCGCCTGGATGCCGGCGCCAATCTGGTTACGTCTATCATACCGCCAAAGTCGGGCCTCGTGGGTGTTGCCCACGGGATGAGCGAGTTTGACTTTGGCGGAAGAACGGTTGAGGAGACGAACCGGATTCTGAATGAGACGGGCTTGCGGATCGCTTCCAATGAGGAGTACCGGTCTTTCATAACACAGCAATCGATTATATAAGTAGTAAACAGAGATAAAAACATATCAAAAAATAACAGGAGGAGATTATTATGGCACTATCATCGAAGAGCAAGTTGAGAGATCTGGCCAAAGACGAACGGGCATTGGCAATCGTTCGCGACTACATTCCCGATTTTGATCCTTCGACACCAGACGTACAGGCGCTGATGTCCATGACCGCGCAGATGGCGGTCAAGTTCCCGCAGTCCGGCATCACATGGAAGCAGGGGAAAGAGCTCTGCGATAGACTCGACGCATTAGATCAGTAAACATTTTTTAGCAAAGCAAAGGCTGGTTTTTATGAAACCAGCCTTTGCGCATTCCGAAAGGAGCACCGATAAATCTACCAAATGAGACAAACGGAACAAAGATGTGTGGGAGGATTACTATGAAAAAGTTAGTCACTGGCTCAACCGGCTTGTTGGGGTCGGCCATCGTTCGAGAACTACTCAAGGACGGCGAAGAAGTTAAGGTTTTGATTCGAAAAACCAGCGATACGCGCAATCTGGATGGGTTAGATGTGGAAAGATGCTATGGAGATATTCGTGACGAAGCATCCATGAGAGAGGCACTAAAGGGGTGCGATACGCTTTATTTTGCAGCCGCACATTTTGCACATTGGACGCCCGATCCGAAATTGTCATACGACATTAATGTTGAGGGAACCAAAGCTTCCATGAAGGCCGCTCTCGATGCAAACATCGAGAAAGTCGTCTATACCAGCACAACAAATACCCTTGGCGCTCATGGTGCCGTACTTGTCGATGAAACAGGAGAGTTCAATCACTGGAAAACCAAGGATCACTATTGTATCTCGAAATACCTTGGCGAGGTCGAAGCAAAAAAGTTCGTTGAAAAAGGGCTGCCGGTCGTAATTGTCAATCCAACCATTATGATTGGGGCTTATGACAGAAAACCGACTCCATCGGGAATGCTCATTCTGGATGTAGCCGCTCACAGAATGCCGGGGTATATTGAGGGCGGAAGCAACATAATTGATGTGGAAGACGCCGCACGAGGGCACATCCTTGCGGCAAAGAAAGGCAGAGTAGGGGAAAGATACATTCTTGGAAATGAGAATATGACAATAACGGAGTATTTTGAATTGATAGCCGATGTAGCAGGCGTAAAACCTCCTCGCATCAAGATACCGTATCATCTTGCGGTTGCTACCGGCCATCTTTATGAGCTTTCAGCTTTCATAACAAAGAAACCACCGGCATTCACCGCATCGGAGGTCAGAATAGGCAAATTATATGAATGGTATGATAATTCCAAGGCAATTCGGGAACTGGGGCTGCCGCAGACGCCGGTGAAAGAATCAATTCGGAAAGCGTTAAACTGGTTCAAAGAAAACGGATACATGCAGTGAAATTTGCCGATACATGATATAACGTGGAGAGCATCACGCTTGATGCGCCAATCCGATGCGAGGCAGGGCGCTTGGCAGAGTATCTGCGAAAAATGCATTATCATTCTCGTAAGTGTCCGGTAGCCGATACATCGTAGGTGGCGGGATCCTCCGATTGAGCCGAAGAAAAAGCAAACACTTTTTTCCTTGTGAATCGTGGCAATGACCAGAATGAACAGAGCGCTTGCGGGCTGATGCAAACACCCGTAAAGCGCTCTTTCTCATGCACGGGGAAATCCCGTTGGTGCCAGATAGAAATTGCACTCTGCAGGCGGAACTCGTTGCAGCTTTTTTACCAGTGTAGAGAGAATATGGTTATCGTGTATTCGTGCTCTGAAAACGGAGCAGTAGGAATCGATTTCATACAATAATCGGATCGATGGAATGAAGGTCCGCTCTGAAAACCATACCATCGTTTTTGTCGCGTACGCTATTGACACTTTCAGGTGGTCGCGATACCATTAACAAAGAGGTAATTATGTTTGATATAGATGCAACGGAAAACAACGAGATTAAGTTTTACAAAGATACATTCACGAAAACTTCGGCAGATCGTCGGAAGAAACTCTGGGATGTTGCTATTGACGAGTTCTCCGCAAAGGGCTATAGCGCGACCAATATTAACGACATCGCAAAAAAGGCGGGCGTCAGCATCGGTGCGATGTATAGTTATTTTGCGTCCAAGGAGGACCTGTTCCTAACGATTGTAGAGCAGGGGTACCTGCTTCTTGAGATGATCTTAAAGAATATGGCAGAGGAGAGCGAGGATATCTTCGACTTCTGCAGAAGAGCGTTGATTGCATCGAGAGAATACGCGCTGAAATATCCAAAGCTCAATCAGATTTATCTGGATTTAACAACGCAGTCACTATCCAACATGTCTGTGCGTCTTTCCAACAAAATGGAAGCGGTCACAACACGGCATTATAAGAACTTCTTCGCGCAAGCAAAGGAGAAAGGCTTGGTACGGCCTGATCTGGACGATAAAGCGCTGTCTTTTTTGCTGGATAGCATTTGCGTGATGTATCAATTTTCGTTCTCTTCCGAGTATTATAAAGAGAGAATGAAGCTCTTCCTCGGAGACGATGAATACAACGACATCGAGACGGTAGAAAGCCATTTGCAGGCATATATTCGTACGATGATTGCCAAGAGCTAAAATCGACTTTATGCAATAACTGACTATAACAAAGCGGCTGGATTTGAATCCGGCCGCTTTGTTCATGTGACATTGGAGTGCTTGCTGAGATGTGATTACGTAAGCATCGACTGCAATATGGACATATAGTCATTGAGGTAACAGGAATACTCCGGGCTGCCGATGGTTTCGACATATCCAAGTTCAACCGCCTTGACGAACTCAATATCCTTCAGTAGTACAGCCATCGCGCCTTTTACACTTAAAAAGCGGAAATGCACGAACGGTGCACGGCGCGTATAGATGCCGTGCCCGGATTTTGTTTGCCCTGCTTTGATCCGTAGATAACAGGCGATGCTGGCCGGATCATCATTCTCTGCAACAGTAAATTGATAGATTCGGTCAGGCTGCCGCAGACAAAACTCGCGCATATCCGGGTCACCGAGCTTGTTATATTGGGACAACGCCCGCGTGATCATGTATAGGCTCATCTTCACCTTCAAGTGCTGCTTAGCAGGATCTTTGGGACGCTGCTTCGGGGACATCAGCATAAGTCCCATCAGTAACGAGAGAAAATTGATCAGTTGACTCAAATGGCGCGCGCCTTTGATGGACGGCAACGCAAGTCCGCCGCGGAGGAGCGCGTTCATCTTTACGATGTTCGGGAACGTCAGAGCAAGATCGGGATGATCCGCAAGGCCTTGTACCACGGCGACCTGCCCGCAGTTGAACAGAAGGTGGCATGCCAGCATGGAGTCGCCATCCTTTGCCCCAAACTGGACGACTGCCGTCACATTCTGAAATGCCGCGTGTAGCTTTGGATCGTCATCCAAAAGAACCTGCATCACAGGAAAAACCGCATTTAGGAATAGCTTTGCGGTCATGATGTCTTTCGGTGTTGCGTTCAATGCAATCCCTCCTTTCTTATTCGTCGTCCCAGCTTTCGTCGGCCTCAAACTCCTTGCCCATGATTGCGCGCACCTGATCAACGATGCCGTTTGCGTCCAGCCCATAATAAGAGTATAGGTCTTCCGCATATCCGATGGTGGCAAACTCGTCATAGATGCCGTGCTTCTTAAAGACGCAGCCCTTGCCGCTTTCGGCGATCACGCTGCCGACTGCGTCGCCAAGACCGCCGATTACATTGTGCTCTTCAACGGTCAGGATTCGGCGCGTATCGACGACAGCTTTCAGAATCGCTTCACGATCGATAGGTTTGATCGTATGCATATTGATGACACGAACAGAGATTCCGTCTTGCTCCGACAAAGTTTTTGCCGCCTGCAGCGTTTGAAGTACGGCGATTCCGCAGCAGATGACGGTTATATCTGTGCCGTCGCGCATAGTGATTGCCTTGCCAATCTCGAAATCGTAGTTTGCGTTTTCGTAACAGGGCGGCTCAAACCCGCGACCGATTCGAATATAAACCGGCCCCGGTGTTTTTACGCAGGCTTGCACCGCCATCGAAGTCTCGATACCGTCGGCCGGGCAAATCACCGTCATATTTGCGATGGACCGCATGACTGCGAAATCCTCGGTGCAGTGGTGTGTTGTCCCTGCATGCCCGAAGGAGATGCCGGCGTGTGTTGCGATAATCTTAACCGGCAAGTTTTGATAGGCGATGTCGGTTCGAACCTGCTCGCCAGCACGCAAACAGGCGAAAATTGCCATAGTCGAGGCAAAAGGAATCAAGCCGGCTTTTGCAAGGCCGGCAGCTACGCCAAACATGTTTTGCTCTGCAATTCCAACATTAAAAAATCGTTCCGGGAAAGCGTTTGCAAAGTGAACGATTGCCGTAGTATTCGCAAGATCCGCTGTAACACCAACGATCCTGTCATTTGTCCTGCCGAGTTCCGCCAATGTACGTCCGTAAATTTCCCGGGCGGTCATGGTTGCCGCATCGTAAGCATTCCAGTTTGTTCCTGTGTTGACTGCCATTGTTTTGCCCTCCTTAACCTTTTAGTATCGATGCCTTGGCTTTTTCGCACATTGCGGTATCGCCTGAAGCATAGTGGTAAACGACATTGTTCTCCATGAAGTCAACACCCTTGCCCTTTACGGTGTTTGCAAGGATCAGAACCGGTTTCTCTTTTGCCACCCAGGCGGATGCAAAAGCCGCGTCGAGCTGCGTAAAATCATGTCCGTTGATTTCGATCACTTCAAAACCGAACGCGCGCCATTTATCCGCAAAGGGCTCAAGCGCCATAACATCCTCGGTCTTCCCGTCAATCATCAAGCGGTTTCGGTCAACAACTGTGATCACGTTTGTAAGTTTGAAATGTGAGATGGACATGGCGGCTTCCCAAACGCTACCCTCACAGCATTCACCGTCACCGAGAAGACAGACCGTCTTATAGTCTTTCTTGAGATATCGCGCGCCGAGCGCAATCCCCGCAGCAATCGGTAAACCATGCCCAAGAGAACCCGCGGAAACGTCGCAGCCAATAACCTTTTTTGAATCAGGATGCATGGCAAACGGACTGCCAAAGTGGTTAAAGGATTTCAGCGCATCCGACGGAAAGAATCCTTTCTTAGCGAGTACTGGAATGTAGCCAGCTGCGGAGTGCCCCTTGGATAAAATGAATCGGTCTCGATCTTCCCAACAGGGGTTTCCTGCATCAACTTTGAGATACTTGAAGTAGAGAATCGTAAGGATATCGGTGATGCTGAGAGACCCACCGATATGCGCACCGCCGGACCACGCCATGACATCGATAATTGTCAATCTAAGTTCACGTGCGATGTCTTCAAGCTGCTTTTGCTCGTTAACTGAAATGGCCATGAAATACCTCCTATTGAATCATAATGTGGTTTGGTAAAGAAACTGTGTGAACCGATAGGTATCGCGGAGACACTTGATAAACGGAAGTGCTTTGGATCATATTCGGGAATTTATGTGAAAAAGCGGTTACGCCTTTTGTTTTTTTCACGCGATATACTCGGGGGTAGTATGAGATTGTGTGAATTTTGATTGTGTTGGAATGCGGGTTAATAGAACAAAAAAATCCTTACTGTGAGATTGGGAATTCATTATTGACAGGAACGATTAAGCGGAGTATATTTCGAATAGAGCGAGCGCTCGATCTATTATAAAACACTATTTCATCAATTTCAACATCTGCTTATGACAATCAAATAACAATTTCATATAAGGAGGTTTCTATGACAAACCAGACGGCCAAAGCGTATATCAATCTCAACGGAGTTCTACGGTGTCTTCCGTATGTTTGTGCGCTGGATCAAACAGCAAAGGACCTAATCCGCGAGCGAAACCTGACGATTCAGTTCAAAGTGCGAAATGGCCCGGTCGCACGCTTGGTGTTTGAAAACGGGATTTGCCGCTTTGAGAAGGGCAAGGGCAAAAGCCAAATCAAGCTCAACTTCTCAAGTCCCGAACACTTTAACCGAATGATGGAAGGTCGGGCAAACCCATCGATTTCAAAAGGGCTGCTGAAGATCGGTTTCTTAACAAAAGAGTTTATGCAACTGACAAAGCGGATGGAGTACTACCTCAAGCCAAATCCCGTTTTGCTGGCAGATGCATCGTTTCGAAGAATCAATACGATACTGACATTCTACGTTGCGTTCCATTCTCTTGCCGAGGTTGGAATGCACGATCCGGTTGGCGTTCAGGTGATGAAACACGCAAAACGGGGAGTTCTCGTTGCGGCAATTGAACAGACGGACGTAACGGTGAGGCTTAAACTTTCTCCCGGCAATATTGAAGTTGCGGCAGTAGATGATGATTCTCCTGTCTGCAAGCTTAGGTTTGTCAGCGTGGATAAGGCATACGAGGTGCTGAGTGGCAAGCTGGATTTTCTAACCGCGATTGGGTTTGGTGATGTGCGCATGGAAGGGTTCATGCCGGTCATGCAGACGGTCGAGCACATATTACCGATGGTCAATACCTATTTGGCTTAATCAGAAAGTGAGGCGGACAGAATGGAGACATATCAATACAACAAGAGTAAGGAACTCTTTTCACGCGCAGCGAAGGTAATTCCGGGCGGCGTCTATGGTCACCTTGGGCCCGCAAACGGATGCTTTATCCCGAAGGAAGCCTTTCCGTTCTTCTCCGATCACGCGGAGGGCGCTTACTTCTGGGATGTGGATGGCAACCGTTTCATTGACTATATGTGCGCCTATGGGCCAAACATCCTTGGATACAACGATCCCGACGTGGATCACGCGGCGATGGAACAGGCAAAGCGGGGGAATTGTACGGTGGCCCCGTCCAGTGTGATGATTGATTTTGCTGAAGAACTGGTGAACACCGTCGCGATGGCCGACTGGGCATTCTTTGCAAAAAACGGCGGAGACGTCACTTCGCTTGCCATCATGACCGCGCGAGCGGCGACGAATCGAAAGAAGACAATTCTGGTACGAGGCAATTATCATGGCGTCGCGCCCTGGACGCAGGGATTGGGTTGCGGCGGTGTTCTTGCGGAAGAACTCTCGAACAATCTCTATGTGGATTGGAACGATTTCGATCAAGTGGAAAGCCTCGTAAAGAAATATCCGGGCGAAATCGCCTGCTTTATGTCCACACCCTACTGGCATGGTAACTTCGTAGAAAATCAGCTGCCCGAACGCGAGTACTGGCAGAAAATCAGGAAGCTATGCACGGAAAACGGGATCGTTTTGGCGATTGACGACGTGCGTTGCGGATTCCGCCTTGATATGGAGGGATCGGATCACTATTTTGGCTTCAAAGCGGATCTCATGTGCTTCTGCAAGGCGCTGGCAAACGGTTGGAATGTATCCGCGCTCTGCGGAGCAGAGAAACTGCGCAACGCCGTCAACGACGTGTTCTTCACCGGCAGCTATTGGATGTCCGCCATACCGTTTGCTGCGGGCATTGCCACGCTCCGAAAGATGAAAAAGCTGGGCGGACCTGTCATGCTGATGGAATACGGGAAACGGCTGACGACCGAGCTGGTTAAACTCGCGGCCTCGCGGGGATTCGAACTTGTCGTGTCCGGCGCACCGTCAATGTGGTATATGCGAATTGCGGATGATCCTTCGCTCATGCTGCACCAAAGGTGGATTGCGGAATGCGTGAAGAGAGGCGTCTATTTTACCAATCATCACAACCATTTTGTGAATTACTCCATGCGTGAAAAAGAGTTCAATTTCACTCTTGAGGTTGCGAACGAAGCGTTGAAAGCCGTCAAGGCATAAAAACAAGATAAATATCGGATAGGAGCCAGCGAATATGATCATTGGAGTCCCGAAAGAAATCAAAAACAACGAGTTTCGTGTCGCGATGACGCCGGCAGGCGTGCAAGCCTTGGTCGCGAAAGGGCATCAGGTACTCGTGGAGCGCTCCGCGGGCGTAGGCAGCGGGATTGAGGATGCGGAATACGAGTCACAAGGCGCAAGTATCCTGGCTACGGCAGAGGAAGTATTCGGAAAATCCGACGTAATCGTCAAGGTCAAGGAGCCGCTGGAGTGCGAGTACGCGCTGTTGAAAACCGGGCAGACACTGTTTACGTACCTGCATCTGGCACCAAACCCCTCGTTGACTAACGCTCTGCTCGAAAAAAAGATTACGGGTATTGCGTATGAAACGGTTCAACTGCCGAGCGGCGCACTGCCGCTGCTCGCGCCAATGAGCGAGGTTGCCGGAAGAATGTCCGTTCAGGTTGGCGCGGATATGCTGCGCAAGCACAACGGCGGCATGGGTGTTTTACTCAGCGGTGTTCCGGGCGTTTTGCCAGCGGAGGTTGTAATTATCGGCGGTGGTGTAGTGGGTACAAATGCCGCAAAAATGGCGGTGGGCCTTGGCGCAAGGGTTACGATTGCCGACATTAACGCCAGCAGACTGGCAAGTCTGGACGACCTCTTCGGCGGCCGTGTTTCGACGCTGATCTACAACGAATATAACATTGCCGAAGCGGTTCGCAAGGCGGACCTGCTGGTGAGCGCGGTTTTAGTGGTTGGCGCAAAAGCACCCAAGATCGTTACCGAAGCGATGGTGAAAACCATGAAACGCGGCTCGGTCATCGTTGATGTTGCAATCGATCAAGGCGGTTCCGTTGAGACCATAGACCGCGTAACCACGCACGATCAACCGTGTTATGAGAAGCATGGCGTCATTCATTATTCGGTTGCAAATATGCCCGGCGCGGTGCCGCGCACGTCCACGTATGCGTTGACCGGCGTGACGCTGCCTTATTTACTCGCCATTGTGGAGCACGGCGCCGAGCGGGCAATGACGCTGGATCAATCGCTGATTTGCGGACTCAACACGTATAATGGCGCGGTTACCAATCGCTCCGTTGCAAACGCAATGTCGATGGATTATACGCCGGCAGTCGCGATGCTTTCTTGAAGGATATGAACGAGGTGCGGGGTGATCAGTCAGGGTGAAGGATCACCCCGTGCTTTTTTTAGGCGGGTAAGCGGCGCATCTGGATACTTTATGAATCATAACCATCCCGAACGATAGACGACGTCAATTCAGCGGTAACACTCGCGATCAATACCGGCACGGAGAATCCTCTTTCTTCGTGATTCGGACACGGTGGCATCGATGTTGAATGCGGGTTATCACGTTGTTCGTTTTGTGACCGGAAATACGACCTAACGCATGGGGTATTTTTGATCAACAATAAAAAACAGGAAGGAGATTCAAATGCGTAAGGATTACTATGCGTATGGAATGGGACTTCAGGTTGTTTCTGAAGCCGATCTGGATGCCATTCATGACGCGACACTGGATGTACTATCAACCGTAGGAATTCGATGCACGAGCAAAAAGGCTCAAGAAGTTCTCGCTAGCGCAGGATGCACGATTGACACGGAAAAAGACATCATTTTCTTTCACCCTCATGTTGTGATGGATGCGCTTAGCCACCTTCCCAAAGAGTGGATGACCTATGGTGTCGATCCCGAGATGGATTGGGAGGTCGAACTGAACAAAGTTAGGCTCGGCAACTCAGGTATCTGTCCGTACATCGTCGATCTTTACACGGGCGAGAGACGCGCCACCACGCTGGACGATGTTGCAATGACTGCCAGAATTGTGGATGCCATTGATGAATTCCCGTCTTACATGCTGACTGTTCCTGCACAGGATGTTCCGCAACCCATAATGTCTCTCTATCAGAGCGCGGCAATCTTGCAAAACACTTCCAAGCACTTCGTGAATATGCATGACAACTGCTGGGTTCTGGAGAAGCAACTTAGAATGTATGAACTCGTAGCGGGAGGCAAGGAAAAGTTTAGAGAAAGACCATTCTGTGGCCTTATCGTTTGCCCGGTAAGCCCGTTGGAAATCATGGGTGAAGAAGCGGACATGATGTTCCTTGCATTGGACTACAATATGCCCGTCACCATCTTCAACGACATTATGTCGGGCTCAACAGCTCCCGCAACTTTGGCAGGAACGATGGTTGTTATGAATGCCGAAATTCTGGCTGGCGTCACGCTCGCACAAATTATCAAGCCGGGTGCATGCGTTAGATACGGCACGTCATCCAGCATTATGGATTTCAGGAATAACAACACCCCAATCGGCGGGGCCGAGCACGGACTCGTGTCCGCGGCAACCGCACAATTGGCAAGACGCTACAACATGCCATCGATTACCGGCGGATTGTAGGCAGACAGCAAGTGCAGCGATTTCCAGTGCGGAAGCGAGCATACCATAACGGGATTGCTTCCGGCATTGGCAGGGTCAACGTATGTTTATGGTGCAGGTACGATCGATACCGGCATGACCTTCAGCACAGCGGCTATGGTACTTGATGCAGAGGTTGCTCGAAATATCATCCGCGCGCTGCAAGGGATTGTGGTCAATCCTGACACTTTGGCACTCGATGTGATCAAGAAAGTTGGTCCGCGCGGGAACTTTTTGGCACAGAAGCACACGGTCAAGAACTGGAAGAGCCAGCAGTCGGTAGCGGAACTCTTCGACCGAACGCCAGGAGATCTCTGGGAAGAGAACGGCAGCAAAACGGCGGCTGATCGCGCAACGGAGAAAGCGCGATACCTTGCCGAGAACCATCAGTCAAAGCCGCTCGATCCGGCTGTTTTGAAGGGGATAAAGGATATTCTCGCCGAAGCAGAGGAAGAGCTGGGTTTGACCGGATGGAATGAGGAGTAAGCGCTATGCATCGATTCGAAGAAATTAAAAACAGTGTCATCGAGGGCGAAGAAGAACTTGTCGTCGAATTGACGCAGAAGCTGCTGGATGCAGGCGAAAAACCGACAGATATCATCAAAAACGGGTTAATCGCAGGTATGGACGTTGTCGGCGTGCAGTTTAAAAATGGGGATGTTTTTATCCCCGAAGTGCTGCTCTCCGCATCGGCAATGAATGCCGGTATCGCGTTGCTGAAACCAATGTTGGTGGAAGGCGACATTCCATCACGAGGGAAAATCGTGATTGGAACGGTTCAGGGCGATCTTCATAACATCGGCAAGAGCCTTGTGGCCATGATGCTGGAAAGCAAAGGATACACGATCATCGACGTTGGCTGCGATGTTGCGCCAGAGACATTTGTCCGTGTCGCTCAAAAAGAGAATGCGGATATCCTGGCTATGTCCTCGCTTTTGACGACATCGATGATGGGGATGAAAACGACCATCGATCTAGCAAAAGCAGAACACCTTTCTTCGAAGGTTATCGTTGGCGGCGCTCCCGTAAGCCAGTCTTACGCGGACTCCATCGGCGCAGACGGCTACTCAGTTGACGCTGCAACGGCGGTTGATCTTTGTGATCGGCTGTTGGGACACGCGTAACCAACTCGTTAGCAGAAATCATGATAAATCCGGGGCAGATTCGTTCTGCTCCGGAGTTGAGCCGCAACGAATTTATCTACAGTAGCGCCAAGGCGTTTTCGACTGATCTCACCGAGCCCAGCCAAAGGCATTGAGCAGATGAATAGCAAAACCCCTTTTGATAGCAGCTAATGTACTGCCAATCAAAAGGGGTATATTTGTTTAGAACGAACAACGAATCGTCGCCTGATTATAGGGAAAGGCGGGGCTTTCAATCTATTTCTTCTCCGAGTTGGGTTGCGATACTTTACGCAATGATGCGCTTTTATCCAACGGTCTGTATACGAGCTTGTTTTGTACATGCCCACTGGTGATGAAGGCATTCGCAAACCCTTCAATCATATCCTCAAAAACTGCAAGGCTCTCGGCAGGCAGGCTGTCTGCCATTTCGAACATGTCCTTAAACCAAATATCGTAGACATATTTGACGTATAAGTTATAGGTTTCTTTACCAAAATCCGTTGCGAAGACATAGATATCCTTGTTGTTGCCTTCGAGCCTGTATTTCTCCAAAAGTCCTTTTTCCTGGAGTGCTTTTACGTTCTTAGAAAAGGCACTTCTGGTAACGCCCAGCTTTCGCGCGATGTCGGACATCTTCATGTTTTCATTTTCCATAATATACTCGAGCGTCTGAATCTGTATTGCGGAAAATTTAATAGAAGTGCCAAAGCTCTGCTGCCTGTTGTGCGCGAGCACATAGGTGTTGGCATATCTGATAAATTTCTCTACCAAGGATCGGTATTGTTTCATCCACTCAAGCTGCATGTTTTTCTCCTGGAAAATGATCTATTCATCATTTTAATTTTAATAATATACAACAATTAATTATATCATAGAAAAAGGTTGCGTCAATTATCGGTTAACCGGGAAAACTATCTATAAAACAACAGCAAGCGCGGGCAACGGTTGCACATTACTCAACGCTTGCTGTTTTTGAGGTTGTCCCGCTCAGCCGGAGCGAGCGGCATATCGGGTTTTAGATTCTATCTGCGGCGATTCTTATTTCAGAACAACTTCAATTGCATTGATGCAGATGGAGTACCATGCAACAAGCGCAGCGCTTGTGAATACTCCGGCATAAATATTCGATGTTTTCTTATTTAAGTACGTCGCGATACCGCTCGCAAGCGCAAGCAGCGGAATCAACTGCCATTCAGCGATTGCCAGCAAGCTGGACACAACATCGGGGAATTTTACGGAGCCGGTCGCAAACAGGGTGACGTATTGCATGAGGTTGAGCACGACGAGGCCTAGCACAACGATCAATGCATTCGCAAGATACGATATGATCGACTTGAATCCCATATATTCTTTCGTTCTGAACCAGGAATAGGAGATCAGGGACGAGGCGAAGAAGAAGAGAATGGACGGAATCAGGTAGACCAGGAACACCTTGAAGTGCACAAAGTCCATGGGATGGAACATGACAACAATGAACCTGTAGTCAACCTTCAATATGCTGAACACAAGGCAAAGCAGGATGTATGGAATGCCGAGTGTGCAGATTGCAAGCAGAAGCGATTTTCCAACGGATGCCCACTTGAAGGAAGGCAATTCGGCGTTTGTAGACAGACCGTAGGAAATGGCGTTTCTGCCTTTCGCCATCTTTGCGGAGACGAAGTGCCACACCAGGAACATAGCGAGGAAAATGATTCCATTGCCGACTGCCCAGGTGAACGTGATGTTTGAATACTTCACAGGAAGTATGGTGGTGAGAGGAATTTTCGCGCCGAGATTGCCAAGCGTGAACAGCGTAAGCGCGGGAATCGTGGTGACAACCGCAGACATAATCCACCAACGGATGCCTTTTAGCCCGGAACTATTCTGTGAAGCTTGAACAAGCTTTCCGAAGCACTTCGTTTTCAGGAGCAGCGATGCCGAGGCAAAAATGCTGAACGCAAAGCCCAGCAGCGCAATCAGCGTTCCCAGTTGATGCCACTGCCAGATCTGGCTGTTCGGGTCGATGGGATTCGGCGCGGGAGACGAGCTTTGGATAAAGCTGATTGTGTCGGCAATCGGCTGCGTTCTGTAGAGATCGGCGGGATGCGTGTTTGCCGGCATGAACCATTCTCTGGCTGTTCCATCCGCGAAAGAGCCATAGAGCTGACCCGCTACGACGGTTTCGTCGGTATTAAACAGCATTTTCAGATTTGCTGAATCACCGCCGTCCGTGATCTTCGTGGTACCGAACCAGAATCCGGGGAATTCGTCGTACTCGCTGATGACAACCGCGGTGTTGCAGCTGGAGGAATATTCAAAGAACGGAGAATACCCCAACAAAACAAGCGCTTTGATCTTGTCTGGAGATTTCAACTCTGTGATTGCGCTATTATGTCCGCCCAGAGAGTGGCCTACTACGGAGATGTTCGTGTTATTAACGATGCTCATGCCGTAGAGCGACAACAAAGCTGCGTCAACGCCCGCGGAAGATTCAAGCCCGAAGAACTGACCCTCCTTGGTGAGCTGTTGGGAATATCCATGTCCAGACATATCCGGCGAAAGAACGACATATCCTCGTCTTGCAAGTTCCAACGCGATGTCGGTCATATGCTCTTTTGTATTCAGATATCCGTGATTGAGCAGCACCGCCGGCGCGGGATTGCTGTCGGTTGCCGAATCCGGAACAAATAGCATGGCGCTTATCGATCTGCCATCCTCCGCTGCCAGCGTGATATTGCTGACGGTGACTGTTCCGCCTACTGTTTGTACGCCGGAAGCGATGAACGCTCCAACCAGTGTAATAACGAGAGCAAAGGCCAAAACTAGTTTTGCTTTTTTCATGTTACTTCCTCCCAATATTGATTTGGATTTTGATAAGAAATTTTGCTTCAAAGAAGAGTGAAACGGATAAACTGAATTCTAACAGTTGCAATGGTTGCGGATGGTCAATGAGATCTCTGCTAAGGTCTCTACAATTGGATTCCATACATAGCTTTGTTCAATATGCAATTGATAACTTTGATACGTGTATAGACAGACTACTGAAGGATTGGCATGGTGAAAAGATAGATTCCGCTCGGTACGCACCTCCTCATGAATTCATATTGATCGAGTTCAGCTGATCCAAGCTGTGATCGGCCCATTGGAGGGATGCTTAAAATTCATTTGAAGCTCAGTTAAATGTTCCAAAGGAAACAAAAATGGATGTAATGAAACTAATATGGAAATAATGTACATCTAACAAAGCAATATGTCAACATTATTGTACATATAGAAACAATAATGAGTATAATAACCAATAACGCATCAGTTTTGGACATATTCGCGGGTTGAGTGGTTTAATTCAACGTAAAAAATCGTGTTTCAGAGATCATTCTGGTAGTCGTGTTAACTGATTTATATTACGATCAATGCGAATTCAGTTCTGCCTACTCCAGTGTAATAGCGATCTGTTCCTCCTCATAATTGCTATTTTTCCTTTCATCCGCATCTCATTTTATTATATTTATCATCTTTTCTTTTTTTGGTAGATTACTTTTTCTAGCAGCAAGCAATGACGCAAAAAAAAATTCCAGATTCTCAATCTGGATTGGTTACACTAAACTGTACAGAAAAGATAAGGTAGTGGTATTCTCTTGAAGAAGAAAGAGAAGGAGAAAACCATGACCGAAAAACGAGCAAGAAGAACGTTTAGTGAAGAGTAAAAGAAGCAATTGGTTGAGCTGTTCAACCACGGGAAACCCAGAGGCGAAATCGTCCGGGAGTACGACCTAACGGGCTCTGCATTTGACAAATGGGTCAAGCGCATCAACGCTACAGATTCCAGCCGCGAGAAAGACAACCGTACGATCGAAGAGCAGGAATTGATCAAGCTTCGTAAGGAAAATCAGCAACTGCGGATGGAGAATGATGTTTAAAACAAGCAGCGCTGATATTCGCACGAAAGTAATTGTGATCAAAGCCAATGCCCGCAAATACTCAATATCAGCGCTGTGCAGATGTCTAGGCATTGCACGGAGCACCTACTATTACGAATGCCATGATCTTCGAGATGAAAGTTCTTTGGAAGAAGCGATCCAAATAGCATACGACGAGGACCGTCGCGTCTACGGTCAACGAAAGCTGAAGCGTGTGCTGTCCCGGAAAGGCTGGACGGTTTCACGTCGCCGCATCGGACGAATCATGGCGAAACGCGGCTTAGTTTCGGCCTATACTTGCAAGAAATACCGTACGCATTCATCAAAGAGCAACGAGGCCGCCATCCCCAACTTACTAGCCAGGGACTTTAACGGCCAAACTCCGGGCGCGTGCGTCGTAAGCGATTTGACCTATGTTCGCGTTGGAACAAGATGGGCGTATGTCTGCATCCTGCTTGAGCTTGGAGCCCGAGAGATCGTTGACCATAGTGCAGGTGCAAATAAAACGCCGAGTTGGTACATAAGGCATTTTCAACGGTGAAGGGTAATCTGTTCGATATCCAAATGTTTCACACGGATCGGGGCAGCGAGTTTGATAATATGCTGATCGACGAGTTGCTCGACAGTTTCCAGATCAGCCGCTCACTGAGCATGAAAAGCTGCCCTTACGACAGTGCCGTGGCGGAATCGACTTTCAAAATGATCAAGGCAGAATTCGTTTACTCGCACCGCTTTGAAACGCTAGAGCAGCTCCAAATGGAGCTGTCAGATTATGTTCATTGGTTCAATAACATCCGTTTACACGGAACACTAGGATACTTGTCACCAGCAGAGTTTAAGAGATCCCGTACCTTATAAAATCTGTCCGACTTAATGTTGACAATCCATTGTATAGAGCCGCACTCAGTTATTTGAGTGGAAACAGATATGAAGCCACGGATGTGGTGGAAGATGCCATTCTGAAGCTGCTGGAGCGTTCGCCTGTATTTGAGAATGAGGCCGCCTGCCTTGTCTATATGCTGCGAATCGTCCATTCTCTGGCGAAAGATAAATACAAACCAAACGTTGATAGCGTGTTAAAACACGCTGTCGATATTGACGACATAAAAGAGTCGTATATGGGTGAAGCCCCCAGCAGAATCGCTCTCAGTGTGATATTGAATTACAGTCGATGATCAAAGCAAAATTAAAAAATCAACCGGAGGAAATCCAAGAGATATTTATCCGGCATGTTATTGACGATATTTCTATTGTCGATCTAGCAAAGCTATATAGTATGGATTACGTGGCACTTCGGAAACGGATTTATCGGATCAAAACGCAATTATCAGCCTCGGTCAAAGTCGATGAAGTGATTTGGACATTGATTTTTATATCAAATGTCCCATTTTTGCTGCAATTGACGTTCTTTAGTCATAGGTGAAATCATGTTAAAGTGGCTGTTGCTGAAAAATAGAATCAAACGAAAACCATGGTTGCTGGAATCGGATCGATTCTTGAGCGACTATAAAGCGCATCGCCTTGCGTTAGCGCAGGGTGGTTATCCAAGCGCATCGTCTATTATGGAGAGCGCTCGAATCAAATCGGGGAAGGCCTTTGAAGAATGGACAGCGCTTACAGGGTTTCGCGTTGAACGCGAAGAACTCAAAACGAAGAATAGACGTTACACAAAACGGCACAAACTGATCGCGGTTACAGTTGGCATCTTGCTGGTTGCAGCTTTCTTTGGTCTCACACCGAAAGGGCGCACGCTTGCTGACGAAGCGATCGCAACGATAACGGATTTCTTTGACAATGTGCTTTACATTCATCCCGTGGGTACGAGCAGATACACTGTTTACAAAATTCCGGAAGCGAGTCCCAATGTGCCCGAGGAAACGGAGTACAAGTTAAAATCTTTGGACGAAATATCAGATTATGTGAATGCCCCTTTTTTATATCTTCATGGTGAAGAGTTTGAGACGGTAGGGATTCTACTCACGACTTATTCCTATCGAAAACCGGGATTTACGATAGAATACTATATGGGAGAAGAAGATATTGTTCTATATGAACAGTGGCCGAGTGATGATCAGAAGCATATTACATTAGGCGTATCAGGGGAGTATTTTTCCTATATGTTGCCGAGTGGAGATACCTTGGAAGGGAGTTACGATAAAGAAGATCAGTCATTTGCTGCTGCAATGTTTTGTAATGAGTTGGTGTTTTGCATTTTTGCGAATGATGTGCCGACTATAAATGTGATGTATGAAATTCTGGATGCTTTAACTTGGAGTAACGAAAAACCGCCTGCCTCAAGCTGGACAGGAGGGCATAATATCTTTATGAGTTCGACTGGCATGCCGTATGCATAGTAGGTGACGACATGGAATCATTTTTACATGTCGCCGCCGCTTTATAGTATGTATGTGCCGTCAATCACCGTTGCAGCGCTCGATGCTGTAATGTGATTACGGTTTGTAATACGTCGATTGCGCGGTTGAGAAACCCCATTGTGTTGACCTCGTGTTGTTATTTCGGGGAAAAGAAAACGCCATCTGTTGCAATGATGTGAAAACATCCCTGAAAGGTGTTGTATGTCATAACGGGCAAAGGCAACTCGATAATTACTGTGATTTATTAAAGCTATGTAAGAATATCTTCCAATTGCGCAACAGCAATGGGAAGACATTGTAAAGCGCGTTGCTTAATTGCCTGTCCATCATAAAAAAATGGCTGCTTAGTTTTGATTGGTGGACAATCGATATTGTTTTGAATATTAACGAATTACAACTTTACTGCTTCGGTGTTTTGCTCCCAGATATTTTAGAATTTTCCCTGCAAACGAAACACGAAAGATTCTTTGTCGCGCCATTGTCGGGCAGTTTTTTACACAGGCACAGCAGCGCAAGCAAAGCCCTGAATCAATCTCTAAAGTTTCTGATGAAATAGCATTTACGGGACACAATGCAACACAGCGTTTACAGTGTATGCATTTTTGAATGTCAACGTCGGGCCTTTTGATGAGCAAATGTGTACCGCTATATGGGAATTTCTCAATTAGTAGCGGAAAGTGTGTTGCTTCTTTTCTGAAAGAATAAAAATCATCAGACTCCAACCGCCTATATAGAAGCTGCCCAAACCTTTCCGCATCTTGAAGATCATCTGCATCAGGGCGGTCTAAAGCGACATCGATATCTTTGCCTGAAAAGGAATGTTCACCTACAAATGTAGCTGTTCCGAACAGGCGAAAGTTCTGTTTTCTCGCATAATAAGCTGCTTCATTGAGAGCAAATCCTGCGCTCATGTTTCCATAAACCGCGAACACCGCCAACGGTGACTGGTTGCCCATCATAGTCTGGAAGTAGTCTAGAGCGATTTTAGGAATACGCGCGCTGTACACAGGAAATCCCCATATAATGACATCTCCTGAGAGCGATAGGGTGCACGCTCTTGTCTTGAACTCTGTGATGTCGATAAAAGCCGTATCTACGTTAAGCCCATTTGCTATGCTCTCCGCATACTTTTTTGTAGTACCTGTCGGAGAAAAGTAAACGATGGTAGCTTTCATAAAATCGCCTTATCTACGAGCAAACTCTATATTATCGTTCGAGGAAGTCCACAATTTTTAATGTCAGACTATGCAAATAGGAAAATGACCGAATCAGTTTATTTTTTGCTCTGAAAGTTTCAAGCAGAAACGGAATTGTGATGACATAAAGGATAATAATGTATCCAGCTGAAATGAAGTCCTTTGATAAAATCACAGCCGCTATGAAAATTCCTGCGACAATTCCAACAGATGAAAAAACGACTCCTGGTGCATATTTTCTAAATGCAATTGTCCAATATAGATGCTGTAGACCGTTGAAAGTTGAAAAGACGATAAATACAAGAATGACTCCCGACGAAATGGTATCGTCAGGAATGATATAGGCAATGAAAGTGATCATAAATCCGAAGATGCTAATGAGGAAAAGCCAAATACGACAGCTTAGCTTTGTGGATGAAGGAGGTGGACAATATGTGCATTTATACCAATCCAGAATGTTCCATTCCTCCATTTCATGAGCGAAAAATATGATTGGAATGATCCACATTGCCGCTTTATAATCGATATCTCTTAAAAAATCAAATACCATATTCGTGTTCCATCTTTCACTAATATATCACATGACACAGATGTGTCACTTTCGAAAATATGATATAATTTTTATTACACTACGTCAATCGTTGCGGCTCAAGTGCTACAAAGCATCGCATTCTGTGACAGAGGAGGGAAATACTGATTGAACCAGACAAGCAATCCCATTGCGATTCAATCGAAACAATGGATTATGGAATCCTTGGTATCGCTTATGGAAACCAGACCATACAAAGATATCACCGTTAGCGAAATTTCGGATCGTGCGGGACTTGTGCGAAAAACTTTTTACAGAAATTTTGATTCTAAAGAGGATGTCCTAATCGCATATTTTGATACGCTTACTCAGAATTTTACAACTAGACTGGACGGAATTCCTGCATTAACAACATCTGTTGCGTTGCGGGTACTATTTAAATTGTGTAAAGAGAACGAAAAGTTCTTGTTGAGCTTAAAGCGAAGTAATATGATGGGCTTCATGCTTGAATATTGGAATAGGGTTCTTCCTGCGTTACATGCAAAAATGCTGGATAAACTCAAAAACTTCCCCCAGACAAGTCATGACAAAGCGTTGGAATATCTCCTTATATTTAATGTCGGTGGAACTTTAAATATCATTCTGAAATGGATTAACGAAGGCTTTGCAATATCTCCGGATGGTCTTGCGGACTTGGTAAGTGAATTTTCCCAGAATTCGCTCAATAGCAGCAAATCCAGAATAGATTGAAAAGCGGCTATATCATTCAATCTGCTCATACTTTGTCAAATTGGCTGTTTGTTGATTATTTCCCAAACTTTGAGCCAACACGGTTCTAGGGCGGGACGTTCTTTTATTGATCATCCAAGTTATTGGTCGTCTTCAGATAAAGCAAATTCGCAATAGTTGCTTCTTTATAACGTGTTGACCTCCTGTTGTTATTTGGGGTGAAGGAATACACCATCCGGGTGGGATAGTGCTTTGCTCATCACAGTCATATGTGTTATAGACTTCGTATGTGTTCAGGGCAGAGTATCAGGCGCTTTATAATGTCAAGTCGGGCGCCTCTGGTTGCTTTCTCTTGTGGCGAAATGTTTCAACGGGCATTCTATCATTCGTTGCGAGTGTTAAAACTTCTGATGATCTCAACAAATTGATCAGGATGACATAAATCCATTTCACCGTGTTTCATTGCCGCCGCAACATAGAGTTCGCTTTCTTTGATTGTTTCGTGTAATCGCCGGGCGGATTTTTTCATGATTCCAATTTCTTTCGCTCCTACCATAATCAGGACCTTTGATTTGGTATCCGCAATACTTTCCTTTAGGCGATAGTCTCCGTTACTCAGCGAAATATTAATCAACGACTGCTTTGATATTTTCGAACTGTCCAGATAATACTGTTCGAACATTTCATCCGGGATACAAGTCGCTTTCGCCTGCATCTTTGAAAACCATCTCTTCTGAATCAACCCGTAACTAAGTTCATACGCCGGTTTTACCATCAGCGATACTCCCTTAATTGGATACACCAACGCGCTTTCTATCACTGCGAATTTTGTAATATCGGGACGAATGGATAGCACCTCGGTAATGATTTGGGCTCCAATAGAGAGACCGGACAGAGCAAATACCTGCCCGCTGCAATTTTGGTCGATGTACGCAATCAACTTTTGCGCAGAATCTTGAATGCTGATGAACGTCGTAGCAACATCCTCGCCGTGACCATCAATTACAGGAGTAATCACGTAATAGTCTGCCTTGAGGATGTCAATGACCCTTTGCAGTGACCACCAAGACAATCCGCCTCCATGTACGGCAACAAAGACCGGAGCATTCTTGTTCCCGAACTCTTTAAACAACATGATTTTATTCCTCGTCTTTCAAGTATATTTTCTTCCAGAAAGCTATGAGTTGGGATAAATCGTTCTCAATCCTGTCTGCATCGATTTTCCCGGACATATAAACCATGTGCATATATCCATTCATAGCCCAAGTGATTTCTTTATAGATAAACTCGGTATCGATGCCCGCTTGAAAACAGGAGTTTTTCATTATATTCTGAATCATTCTGTCGTTATCGTGATATAGATCCAGAAAGATATGGTGTATGGAATCTTTAATCTCCGGCTCCTGCTCATAGAACGCTCTGAGTGAAAAAGCACTGATGTACGGGTATCTGCGCGTCAGATTACATTTGGCATGCAAACTCTTTTCCAGTAACTCAAAGAAATCAGTAGATTCCACAATGCCTATGTTCAGCAGTTCTTTGTTTGTGATTTCCTTCGCATATTCAAACAGATAGAGGTAGAGATCCCTTTTATTTTGAAAATAGTAAAATAGTAAAGACTTAGAAATTTCAGCTTCATCCGAAATTTCGGACATGGGTGATTTTTTGTACGGATTTTCTGAAAAAACTTTATACCCCGCATTCATGACTTTTTGCTGCTTTTCTATCGGTAATAGAAAAAATCGTTCGTTCATAGCGGATCATCTCTCCTTTGACCGATTCGGTTAATAGGATTGTAATGCCGCTGACCGTTTTTGAGAAGGCCTTTCATTTTTCCCCGCCTCAAACCGATTCCCCTCATCCCATCCGCCAGCAGCGGATGCACCGGATGCTTTATCATATCGAATTTTCGCGAATCAAACGGATGCCCCCCTGCAATGGTAGAATGCACCGGCTGCCGGGCATAATGAGCGGGACTACAACAAAAACCGACAGGATATAATTGTGATATGTTTGTAGATTACATGTCAGGATGCTATCATAAGGAAAAAACAAGTGGGGTTGGCGTGATGGAAAGAAACCGCATTTTGGTTGTGGAAGACGATAAGAGCGTGTCCGATGGTCTGATCACAAACCTGCAAATCGTGGGTTACGAAACGGTTCTGTTCGGCGATGGTCGGGAGGCCGCCGACTTTCTCGTACAAGACCATTCGTTTGACCTTGCGCTGCTGGATATCATGCTCCCTGGAATCGATGGGTTTGGATTGTTTGAGGTGATGGAGAGATATGAGATCCCTGTCATATTCATCACGGCGAAAACCGATTCGGAGTCGGAGATTAAGGGCCTACGCGGAGGCGCGGAAGACTATATCGTGAAACCCTTTGACACAACGATCTTGCTGGTGCGAATCGAAAAGGTGCTGGAACGAACCGGAAAACTCGGCAAAATCTATCGCATTCACGATGTCGTACTGGATATGGGGAACCATATTGTAACGAAATGCGGTGCTGCAGTCGACCTGACACCGTTGGAATTCGAAGTTTTCGCACTCCTGCTGAAAAACAAAAACCGAACTGTATTGAGGGAACGCCTGCTGAACGAGATTTGGGGCGCGGACTATTTTGGCGATCCACATACGATTGAGGTTCGAATTGCGAATATCCGAAAGAAACTGGACCTCACACAGGAATTGAAAACCATATCGAAAACGGGCTACCGGCTGGAGGAACGCGCAAAATGAAGCTGTGGCAGAAAATTTCGCTCATTTGCAGCGCCGTTTTGGTTGGAATCGTCGCCGTTTGCTGCATGCTTTTACTACTCAATGCAAAAAGCAGCATCCTTTCCTTCGCCTATACGCAGGCGGAAGACAAGCAGCGAAACCTTGCGTCTTCTTTTTCCGAGATGGCTAGCTATTATGCGGACGATAACAGCGGCACCGAAACGGAAAATGCATTCGTTTTGTACTGCTTTTCGCGCTTTGCGGACGCAACCGCCGTACTGACGAAGGACCAAGCGGAACTATATTCGCAAGTGCGGATCAATCCGGGCGACTATCTTGTTCCAGCAGAAACGCGTGAGCAAAAGCGATATACCGGCACGATCGATGGACGCAACTTATTGATCGTAGGAAGCCAGGTTACCATCCGGCAGAATGATTATTCTGTCTATGTTGTGGAAGACATAACAAGCGTTTACAGCGATATTGCGCGAATGGTATGGCGTTTTATCTTCATTGGCCTTGGAGGGATCGCGCTGGGGATCGGGATTATCGTATGGTTGGTGCGGCGATCCATGCGACCGCTGCACGACCTTGGCGTCGCGGCAAAGCGTATCGCAAGTGGAAACTATGAGGAGCGCGCCGTCATTTTGGAAAATGACGAAGTCGGCGAATTGGCGGATGAATTCAACGGGATGGCTGCCGCAGTGAAAAGCCAGGTAGAAACACTCGTTGAAACAGCCGAGCGGCAAAGGCTCTTTATCGGTGGCGTCTCTCATGAGTTCAAAACGCCGCTGACCGCTATCTTGCTGCATACGGACTTGCTGCAAAACGCCTATCTAACCGAGGAAGAAACAAAGAATTCTTTTGCGCATATTGAACGCCAATGTAAATGGTTGGAACAGTTGACGCAAAAACTATTAAAGCTAATCTGCCTCAGAGAGCAAATTGAACCAAGACAGGAGTCTGCCGGGTTGCTGCTGAACCGGGTTAAGGAGAGCACCGTTCAAACGATGGAGCAGCGCGGCGTCACGCTCGTGACGGAGTGCGCGGCAGAAGCATTTGTCATGGATATGGATTTAATGCAATCCGCGTTGATCAACCTGGTGGACAATGCGAGCAAAGCTTCCCTACCGGGCCAGCGTATTATTCTACGCGCATATGTAAACATACTGGAAGTGGAGGATTATGGTTGCGGCATTCCGGAGGATGAGATTGCCCGCATTACGGATGCGTTCTATATGGCGGATCGATCCCGCAGCAAACGCAACGGCGGCAGCGGATTGGGCCTTGCACTGGTCAAAGAGATCGTTGCGGCGCACGGGGCAGATCTTGTGATCGAAAGCACCCAAAACCGTGGAACGATCGTTCGGATCATCATGCCGGTAACAAAACGGTGAGGTTCCGGTGAGGTTTTTTCGGGATTAGACCTCTATGATTGTGGTATCACAAGGAAACGAGGTGAATTGAAATGAGAAGAGCTATTTGCGCTTTGCTGGCCGCGCTGTTCGTGATCGCCTCACTTGTCGCTTGCCAGAAGACACCGGAGAGCCCGATCGTGATCGGAAAGAATTCCGAATTGCTGATCGAGAAAGCGACCGAAACGGATTCCATGGCATCCGCAGTTGAAAATAGCGATCGGATAACCGGCGCTCCTGAGCGCTATCAAGTGGAACTGATGAATCCGCAAGGGAATCTGCTGATTCATGTGGATGCTGCAATCGAGGTTCCCGACGTTCAAACAATGTCGGTTGCACGAATGATTCCGAGAGAATTCACAAGTGAAGATGTTCGGCGGCTCTATGATAGCTTTTGTTTGGGAACTACTTCGATTGGATCGGATCCTGTATTGACAAAGGCGTTTCAGCTTCGCAGCTATCAGGACTATCTCGACATGCAAAAAGCCAACGTGTACCCGGATATGCAGTATGAATCGATGGAGGAGTTCGATGCTGCGATCGCAGATTTCACGCAGAACCTGAACGAGCTTCCGGATGAATTTACGCCTGTCGACCCGGACTTTAACTTTAATGCAAAGGGATTTGCTAGCTGTTATGTTTCGCGCAGCAATGCGCTGGTTTCCCAAATTAGCGTGAAGAATGCAGATGGACTTTCGAGCGCCAGCTATTATAGAGACATATATGAACGCAACTTCATAGACGCTCTCCGCGGTGCAGCAACGGATCGTTATTCGCTCGTGCAAGATCAAAGGTATGTTAGTCCCGCGTTGGACATGGATTCCGCTCGATCTATAGCGATTGACACGGTGGCTTCGATTGTGCTAAAGAACTTCTCCATTGCGGCGGAACGAAAAACCTGCTTGTGGGACGTAACATCAACCGTTCCGACAGACACGCTGAAAGGCGCTTACGAATTTATCTTGACTCCAACGATCAACGGTGTTCCGTTTACCTATGCCAACTGGGAAGCAAACAACCAGGATAATCAGAGCAATCAATATGACAAGCCTTGGTTTTACGAGAAGGTACGCGTAATCGTGGATAACGATGGCTTGAATAGCTTCGTTTGGGATGCGCCCTATCAATCGATCGAACCGATTACCGATAAGGCATCTTTGCTTCCTTACTCGCAAATTCAGAGCATCTTTGCGCGAATGATGCCGATTGCGTTTCATCATTATAATTCGGCTGATCTGGAAACGACATGCAATGTTAATATCAAAAGAATCACGCTGGGCTACATGCGAATCAAGGAACAAAACGCGGAAGGCTCCGGGCTAATCATACCGGTATGGGACTTCTTTGGCAGTTATGATCGCAGCGATGATCCCGAGGGAACCACCCCGCAAGGCAGCGACGGATATGAATCTCTCTTGACCATCAACGCAGTCGACGGAAGTATTATCGACCGAACAGCGGGCTACTGACACTCAACCAAACCTGGAATACGCACATGGTTGCATGGGAAAATCGCCATGCATACTTTCCTGTACAACAAGACTTGTTTTGAGAAGCAATTATTCGACCGATATGACCGGATAGATACTGCCGGAAGCATGCTTTTCGCAGAACCAAAATCGGGAATGCGCCGAATTTTACCAACCCTTCACTCCTGCCTCAACTAAGCGTGATCCAAAGCATTCGTGCTAAGTATTCTTGGCACGATGCTTTATCTATGGCTTAGCGCTTCCCGATACAAGCAAGCAAAATTTCAGAAGTCATGTCCCATTTTTCGTGAAATTCGCGTTTTATATGTGCGGATGAAAACAAATATTTACGCCGGCGATCACAAAAAGTTTGCATTATTCGTGTCACGCTTGGGCGTTTGAGAGACTCTTATCAATACAAGCTTTGGTTTAACCATAGCAATAACGGCGCCGGTTCGCGATACGTAAGGCCATTTAAAGATGTGGTACTCCGGGCGTGCGACTGTAAGCAAGCGGGAATCATAAGGCAATATTCGTGTTTTCATACTCGAAGAGTAACAGAAAAACGCGTTGCGGATCGAGCGTCGCAAAAGAATGCCTTTCAGGGTATAGGAAAGGAAATCGATGATGAGAAAAACGCTATTACTCGTTGGATTCACTTTTTGTTTCGGCACAATTGCTTTTGTGCTTTCTGCCTGCCAGCCGACGCCAACAGAAGACGCGATTGTCAACAAAGGCGAAGGTCAGATGGAGCAGAAGATTGACGCTGCTCCCGCTGAGGAAAAACCATATGAGGCACCTGCTAAGCTACACATAGACTCCTTTGGCACAGACGAATTTCAGGTTATCGTTGACGCAGACGTAATCGTACCCGATACAACGCGCTATCCGGTTGTTGAGATCGAGCAGCGGGACGTTACAACGGATTGGATGAGGAATCTCATGCAAACAATGTCGGAGGGGAAGCCTATTTATACTTACGAAAATGAAACGCCGCAAACCAAGAATCAGATATTGGACGAGATCACATCGCTTCAGGATATGTTGGCGAACCCGGAAAACTATCTTCCCGACGGCGTGAGCGATGAGATACGTTCGGAAACCATCGCTGATTGGCAAACTTCGTTAGATGCCTGGAAAGAAGCGTATCAGACGGCGTCGGATGTTTTTGAAGAAAAGGAGATCGATCTATCGTCCGACACATTCGCCGCGGCAACACAGATCACCGGAGCTGTCGATTTTGGGAAAAACAGAAAAGCTTACCTGACAATCAGTCGAATGTTGGGCGGCGCAGGCGGCAATGTGGAGTTTAATAACTTAGACGATGGCGTGGGTCTGCCGTTTAACTTTGATTACGACAGCGATTTCACGAATCTGAACGACGTCACAATCAGCAAGGAACAAGCCGTCCAGTTCGGACTGGATTATATCCAGAAGTTGGGTGAGACCGGATTTGCGCCGTCGTTGATTCTGGCGGGGTATTGTCAGCCTCGCGGCACGAGCACGATGCAAATTGAGGATTATCCGCAGTGCTATAAAATACTGTTTACGCGCTCCGTCGAGGGTGTGCCTACTACGTTTAGAGAAGATAGATATGATTTATTTATGAGCAGTCCGCTTCCTTCGGACAGCAATAGCGGGGATAGCAACATAGAAGCGCAATACGCGCCATACTGCCCGCAGGAATATATCGAGATGATCATTCGGGATTCCGGCGTGAATTATATGTATTGGAAGATGCCGAGTAGGCTGACCCGCATGCTGAATGAAAACGTAGCGCTGAAGCCGTTTGATGAAATCATCGAACGGTTCAAGAGTCAAGTTCTATATGAATCGGCTCCTTCCCTGAATGCGGATGATGCAGTAATTAAGAAAACACTGGTGATTGATCGAGTGGAACTGGGCATGATGCAGGTGCGAAAGAAGGATTCGGTTTCAACTTTGATGATGGTTCCAACCTGGGCGTTCTTTGGAAAAACCATTCTGCAATATGACGGCCCGCAACCCGGCGGCTATCCGCTCAATGAAAATAATGAATATACGAGCGAAGACTCCGGTTACAGCTATCTGGTCATCAATGCGATCGACGGGAGCATCATCAATCCCGCACTCGGATACTGAGGTTGGCGAATGAAGTTGTATCTGTAGGAAGATTTATGTCTTCCCGCAGGTGAATCACAAGATCGATGCTGTCATTACAGGAGGAACAATGAAAAAGATCATTCAAACATGCGCCTTGCTGCTTGCAACTATCGTTCTCTCTGCCTGCCAACCGACGCCGAACGAACCAGTCGTTATCGAAAAAAGCGAAGAGAACATGCTGCAGCAGGCGCAGCAGACAAAGCAGCCAATGCAAGCAGAGCATACAACAACGGATGCTGCGTTATCGTTGATTCAGCAGCAGTTTATTCCATACTCGCCATACCAAACAACTTTTTACGGAAACAGCGACGCGTTTTCGGTTGCGGTTGATGCGAATTTGTCACTTCCGGATACGGATGCCATGCCGATTGTGGAAGTTGAGGCGATAGAATTTCCTGTTGAGTTAATCCAAAACATATTCGATTATACGTGCAATGATGCAAACATGTACGCAAAAGACGAGATGAAGACCAAGGGGTTTCTGGAAAGCGAGATGGCAAGACTGCAAGAGATGATCAGCGACGGCGCCGATACCGATGGGGCTTTGCTAAATCAACTCCAGCGTTTTCAGAGTGACTACGAGACAGCGCCCGATCAGAATACCGTGCCGGTAAAAACCGTAACCTTTCAGGAAAAAGAGACCGACTATTTCACGTATCGTGAGTTTGACGCTCGATCTTCGCTGGTCACGAATCATGGACGCGTGTTCTCCGTGAAATCTTCATTCGCTTCAAAAGGCAGCGATGAAAGCTCGAGAACGAACGCGCAATTGATCTATGTTAATTTTGATGCAATCGGAGGCGTCGCCTTTCCGGAGATAGAAAACGTAACCGGAAGGAATACAATCCCTGACGGAGCTGATCTGCGATATACTCCGCTGGAAGCAGTTGCGACGGCGGATGTATTCTGCCGCGAGGCAGGAATCACCGACATGGTCGTGGATCAGGTTCTTCTTGTGAAATCCGGCAGACCCGCGCCGTATATAAAGAGCGATGATTCTGTAGATCTGTCGGAATACGGGTATAGAATTACGTTCGAACGGACGCAAGGCGGTGTGGCTGTTTTCAGCCCGGATATGGCCTCGTTTGCCGGAGAGCTCGATAACAGCGCGGAGTGGCTTTATGAGCAATTTGATCTTGTCATGAATAACAGCGGGATTGTCTACCTCTCGTGGAAAGCTCCGCTGAGAGTCACAAAGGCCGTTGTCGACGATTGTGCGCTTCTTCCATTCACCGAAATCGAGTCGATATTCGAGCGCATGATGAAAATTCAGTATGAACCGATCATCAGCTTGTATCAATACGATTCAGCCCGATATCAAGTGACCGATATTCGGCTGAGTCTTCTCCGTATCGCGAAAAAGGACTCCATCTCATCCGGCCTGTTGGTGCCAACATGGGATTTCTTTGGAACCGGTGCATATACGCGCGCGGGTGAAACAATGCCAGTCAATGACGGCAACAAGCAATTACTACTATCTATCAATGCTGTCGATGGAACTCTGATGAATCCTCTGCAAGGTTATTAAAAAATGACGGATGGTATCGGATAGAGTTTTACCTGCGGGTGGGGGACTTCCGCCCGCAGGTGAATCACAAGATTGATGCTGTCATTACAGGAGGAACAATGAAAAAGATCATTCGAGCATGCGCCTTACTGCTTGCAACTATCGTTCTCTCTGCCTGTCAGCCAACGCCGACGGAGGTGTTTGTCGTCGAAAAAGACACCGAGCGCATGGTGGAAAAAGCAAACTCCGATGAGAACGGGACTGTGGCGAATTCTCTTGGCATTCCGAGCGGTCGTTATACGTATGCCGCGACGGATGCCAGCGACAGAGTAAAAGTGGAAGTAGATGCAGAGGTTCTTTTGCCTGACGTGGAGTATATGCCCGTTGCACGGATTACCGGGCGGAGCTTCACCGAACAGGATGTAGAAAATATCTATTATGCCGTGTGTCAGGATGCGACACCGATAGACGAGGACGCGCCAATGCCTCGATTCGTCTATCAACATACGTTAGATGAATTGATGGAGCTTAGAGAGACGGGGACTTTGGATAAATATAACTCCATCGAAGAATTGGATGCTGCAATTCAGGAAGTATTGGCGCAAGTCGCTTCCGCGCCTGAACAGATTACTCCAATCGCGCTGAATTGTTCGTTTAATACATCAGGAACGGCCCGAATAATGTGCGTTCAAAACGATTCCGTTTTATCGGACCTTTTTGTGATCAACTCAACTCAAACCGGGTGCGGTGTAAATTCCGATTTTATTCGAGACGTTTTTAGCAGAACAGAATTTGCGAATCAATCCGCTTACGGGGAAGCTGTGACGGTCTCCTATGCGTTGACAAGGGATGCACACATCGTATTGCCGCAAATCAGCGAGCAGGAGGCGTTTGAAAAAGCAGAGCAAGTGATCTCCAAGCTTGGACTCCATGATTTCACCTGTACAGGGACACGCATTGCGCCGCTGTTTGATGCACCGACTGCCGAAGTCAAGGCCGCATGCAAGAGCGCTTATGAGTTTATGTTTACGCGAAGCGTGAACGGCGTGAGTGTCACCTATACAAACGACATCCTCTCTTCGCCGCCCGACGACATAAATACGGTTTCGGAGCCATGGATGTATGAAAAAGTAAGGATTTTTATCGATGATGACGGCGTATATGCCTATATGTGGAATGGACCAAGTTCGATTACCGAAATACTAAACGACAAAGCGACACTGTTGCCGTTTGACCAGATCAAGGAGATATTTGCCAATAGGATTCTGGTGAAATATGGAGACTATATTGGTGATGATGCTTCCAAGAATATCTCAATCAGTATTACGAGAATTAGCCTGGGTTTGGCACGGATAACAGAAAAAAACAATAACAATTACGGCATATTGGTACCGGTTTGGGACTTCTTTGGAACATATGACCAAGGGAACGGATACCCAATCGGGTATGATGGATATGAATCGCTGTTGGCCATCAACGCCATCGACGGGAGCATCATCGATCGCCAGCTGGGATATTGATACATAATAAACCTTTAAAGGACATCATCACTTGTCCGAACATCG
Organism: Christensenellaceae bacterium; assembly: GCA_963665375.2. GTDB lineage: Bacteria > Bacillota > Clostridia > Christensenellales > CAG-138 > UBA7703. Next base: position 591,247 of record CAXXUL010000003.1, on the reverse strand, counting down.
CTCCGACCTCAACAGCGCGTTATCCAAGGTTTGCATAGGCCCTATGTTTGCTACTTATTCTACGGAACATCAATAATATCAAATATAGCCAGCGCCGCAGAATATGATAAATCACAACGAACCATTCTGAATGGAGCACCAAATGAAAAGAATCATTGCAGCGGTCATCTGTTTATCGTTTTTCCTGTTGGGTTGTCAGGAGACTCCCGAAACACCGCCCGTGATCTATCAGGGCAATGATTATATAAATGAGAACTCTTCGGAGAAGACTACATCATTGAATATTGCAGATCATATAAAATCTTCCAAAGATATGAATGGCCTTGTTGTAAACTTTGATGCAGATGTGATTATTCCACAAGCCAAATCATATTCAGTAATTGAGATTGAAAAGGCTGTTTTTTCAAAAGACGATCTCACTCGTTATATGAACTATTTCGCTCCGAAGAATGCAGTTCTTTATCAAAACAATGAATTAATAAAAAGACAGATTGCCGAGTTAATCGTCGGGCTGGAAGAAGCTGACCCAGACCAAATTGATCAAGATCTGGCGGAGTCTGTCATAACCGAACTCAACACGCTTTACGAAACCGCTCCAAACGAGGTCTCTGAAAACAACACGCGTTTTTCATTGAATGACGTCGGCACTGGTGAGTATTTTTCCGCATATGCTCTAATAAACGATGATACGTATTGTCATTTGGGGGGAGCATTGAATGGAAACTCCTTCTCATATAACAGGAATAGCTATACGGTACCAACACCTCAAAGCACTTTTTCAAGAAGTGATCCTGAATGGGATGACTATAACGGCGAGTTCCCGATATCTGAGGAAACTGCCGTAGCAGCCGCAAAGCGGGTATTGATTGATCTCGGCATAGACAATATGGAAGTCGCATACGCGGAAAAAGCATGTGCTTATCATTACTTTAAAGCTCACGCCATCGAGTCGCAAGGATGGTGCGTGGTGTTCACAAGAAGCTGCAACGGACTGCCTTCTATCTATGTTAATGGTGTAAGCCTTTGGAATACATCTGAGGCGCCTGCATTGGGAGCCCCATGGAATAAGGAAGTCATATTTATAACTGTCGATGAGGCCAGCGTCTATTGCTTTGATTGGCGCGGCGCTGGAAAGCAGAAGAAAGTGCTGGTCGAGAATGCTGAGCTGTTGCCACTTGAAGACATCTTGGAACGAGCTGAGAAGCAACTGATGTATCAACATTTGCCGCAAAACAATGATAATGCCGATTATAGTATTACAGTGAAGGAGATTCGCTTAGACAGTGCATTGGTCAATGTCGCAAATGAAACGAATATTGGAAGAATGATTCCGGTCTGGGACTTTTATTATGACATCGTTTACAAGGAAGGAGACTCTTCAGAAGCTGAAACTTATGTGCTCACCTTAAATGCAATCGATGGAAGGTATATAGAACCGAGAATTACGAAAACTACGATCGAGCAAGCATCTACTGGTGATTAGCGCTGGAGCAAGCAGATCATGTTATATCAAAACAAATAAAGAATGAAGGAGTACGCACTTGCCCGAACTCCATTCCGACCTCAACCAAGCACTATCCAAAGCATTCGTGCAAAGCATTCTTGGCACGATGCTTTGCGTGCTGTTCGGCGCGTTTTCCGATGTTTGCCAAAATGTGTCATTCCATATCCCGGTTGCCACAGAATAACAGCAGTTGCTGGTGACGTCGCTTCTCACGTGAGAAAAACACAAACAATTTGCGTTTTATGTCATAATGGCTCGTTTGATCTGTCTTATACAACAGGAAGTGATTACCACCGGGTATATCTAGCTGTGATTCGGTCCCATGTTGGGTGAAGCTAATATGATTGCTTCTACGAAGTGAGGGAGAAATTTGCGTCAAAACGTAAAAATGATTCTACTGATTGGCTTGATCGCTGCGCTCATCGCGAGCAGTGCTTGCCAGGCAACACCTGCGCAAGACGTTGTTACTGAAAAAAATCTTGATCATATGTTTAAAACAGCCGCAGGGTCGCCGAGGCTAGACGTTGAGACATTGCCTGCACTTTTTACTTGCGATATTAGCAACAGTAGCAAAAGTGTTCATGTGTATGCAAATGCGCGTATTCATGTATTAGGTGTCAATTTTCCGATTTATAGAGTAAAAGCAATAGATTTTTCTCAAAACATGATCGATAAAGTAGCGAATGTGTTCCTTAAGGATGCAGTGTTGTATGATCAACAAAGTTATGAAATGTCTAAAGATGAAGTTGCGTATGAAATTAGTTTACTCAAGCAACTTGAGACAGCTTATGATCAGAACGATATGCATGATGATTATGTTAGCAGTTTAGCGCAGTTGCAATCACAATATAATTCAGCACCTGAAGTAGTGATCCACAAGACGGCATCGACTGCGCTGGTTGACTATAAAGTGAATTATGGTGGGGCCGAATACAGCTATACCGGAGTGGACGTTGGAGAAAGAAGCCCTTCATTAAACAATGGACGATGTCTATATGTCCGAAACAATTGGTCGTCATCATCGGTTAAAGGCGCAGAATTTATGTATTGCGATAATCGCAGGATCAAGGCTCCCGACAGGGGAGAGATCATTTTGAAAGATGTAACAGGCATGAACTCAATAGATGCAATGGCTGAAAAAAAGTTGAGTTACACACCTCAAGAAGCGCAAGCCAGAGCAGAATCCTTGCTTGATCAGCTTTCGCTTCCTTACAGTGTTTTTGACGTACTACTTGTTGCGGATAGTATAAAAGAAAGCGATGGTTCTTACCCTAATACACCTTCAGAATATTCATATAGAGTAAGGTGTTCTAGGGATGTACATGGTGCAGGGACTGTTCTTTTTTCGGTACTTTCACTAGTTTCAAACGATGACTACACTGGTTCATGGGCATATGAACAATTGAACATTACAATGGATAATAATGGAGTTTATAGAATCGATTGGGTGTCTCCATATGAAGAACCAGAGATGTTAATAAAAAACGCGTCGTTGTTGCCATATGAGGATATCTTCAAAATCTTTAGTCGCGCAATTACATACTATCAGCTTCCTGCTGATGATGCCGCAGACGTTACTAACATTGATATAGAAATTACCGATGTATATTTAGGTGAGCAGCGGATTCTGGAACAAGAATCCATAGATTCCGGGCTATTAGTCCCTGTGTGGTGTTTTTTTGGAACGGTAAAATATGTGGCATCCGATGGATCAGTTCAAACATTCGATACGAAAGTTCAAGCTAACCCCATCGTTGTCATCAATGCGATCGATGGAAGTATCATCAATCCTGTACTCGGTTACTGATGATTTAGTTGACTACCACAAATTGAAAGAGGTTAACCTTGCCCGAACTCCACTCAGACCTCAACCGAGCGTTATCCAAAGCATTCGTGCTAAGCATACTTGGCACGATGCTTTGTGTGCTGTTTGGCGCGTTTCGAAATATAAAGAGAAAGCTGCTTATTCATGTCCTATTTCTCGTTGAAAATGAGTTTTATGGATGAAGGCGCAATAGCAACAATCACAAAAGATGGAAAAATCGGCGTAAACGGTTGGCGAGCCATTTGTTCCAGTATTTTATTCAGTTATGGAAACTCAATCTGGTAACTAAGTCGGTTATGCTCAGACGGTGCCGTTAGGCACCATCTGGCATCAGTTTTTTCGGAGGTCATAGCCATGAAACATCAAATAACTACATTCCTTGTGTTGGCATTATCTTTAGCTGCGTTGTCGGGGTGTAAACAAACTCCCAATACACAGTTTGTTGCTGATGGTAATCAACCCATTGTGACAATCGAGCAAGACCACAATGAGCCTGCGAGTCAAACAGAGAGTGACGCAGAAATCCCTTCCCATATCAACGAAGATATCCTGATAAGTGAAAAATACGGTCGTATATATATAGATGCTGAAGTGCTATCGCGAATTACCGACACTGCTTTCATCCAAACAATATCACCCGACAGCTTCTCACAGTCTGATGTCGACTTTATGATTCAAACATTCTTTCCAGAAAAGCAGCTATATAAGGCTACTACAGAGAAAACAAAAGAACAGATAGCAAATGAAATTGAAGAAATCCAAGAGAAGTTAGCAAATCCTGCTGAATTAACAGAAGATGACATATCAGGCATGGAGTATGCGCTTGATCAGCTAAAAGAACAATATCCAACCGCGCCGGAGCAACTTGCTGGAGAACCAGCGTCACCATTGCTAGCGATCAATCCCGAGTCAGATAATGAAGCGCTTTACGTTGCTGCTGACCTTGGGTTTAGCGAGCCATCGACTCTTGATGTGGTTAACTTTCGTGACGGCAGCCTTAGGAGCTTTCTTGTTCTATACCTGAATTATGACAAAATATTTCTGTCAAGCAATTTTCTTTCAGGCAGAGATGCCGCTGGCCAGACTATGACTTTGGAAATGGCGAGAGAGAAAGCTCTTTCATATCAGCAGGAGCTGAATCTAAGTGGTCTAGAGTTATTTGAAGTTCAGACGGGTATGACGGAGGATCAAAAAGCCCAAGGGTACATAGCAGTCTTCCGCCAGGGTATCCATGGTTCTGCAATTGCACAACCCCAGATAATAGATGTCTCGGGGACAAAGCAGAATCTTGCAGTAAAGTGGCCTAGCGATGAGCTCAGAATAAAATTCGATGATCAAGGCATTTCTGCAATCGAGTGGAATAACAAAGGAACGCTCGTTGAATCTCCCGCTCAAGTAGAAACGATCAGTTTTCAAAACATTCTGGAGATAGCAAAACAACAGCTTAGAAACAAGTATGCATGGAATGGGAATGTACAGTATCAGACAGAGGTCCACGTTGATCGAATCGTTTTTGAATACTCGATTATCCCTCTACGTGATAAAGTTGGAGCGTCTATGATAGTCCCAACATGGAATTTTTATGGTGGGATTCTATGTAAATATGAGGATGGTACAACCGAAGAGTTTTATGAAGGCAGAAGTGATATCTGTCATCTCTCCATTAATGCAGCAAATGGTAGTATCATCTCATACTCTTGAAACAGCCGGCTGATATAGAAAGTCCTTGCAAACAATGAGCGGGTGGCTCAATCACAATGTGATGCTGCTTACAAGGACTGAATCATTATACCTCAATAGTTGTCAACAAGTAATGTAAGGAGAACACCCCTTGCCCGAACTCCACAGTGACCTCAACCGAACGTTATCCAAAGCATTCGTGCGAAGCATTCTTGGCACGATGCTTTGCGTGCTGTTCGGCGCGGTTGGCTATGAAGAAAACCTGTTTCTGCGCAGACACAAAAAGTTTTCATGATTTGTGTCACATTATATGCTGTTGAGCCGTCTTATATATATGAGCTTTGATTGAGCGAAATGGATCTTGCAGTTGTTGAACGGATATAGACGATCGCATTCGCTTGAAGTTTCTCAGAGCGTGCAATAAAGCAAAACGCTGACCGGATTTGAGAAAGCCCGTGATTGTGTCTTCTTGTTAAACAGAGTAACACTGTCTAGATCGGGCTTCGTGATGTAGCAAATGCCCGTAGATGCACTGGAAAGGAATTCGATGAAGAAGACTCGTTTTCTCACTTGGACGATCGTCGCCTTTGGTTTCATCACCACTGCTTTTGCCCTCTCCGCCTGTCAGCCGACGCCGGAAACAGATATCGTATCGCCCAAAGACGATGTCAACATGATTGAAATGGCGCAGTCTGGCGAGACCGAAATGCGTCTTTCCGATATGATCAGCGCCCCCGAACGTTACACTTTTGAAGCAAGCTCCGAGGATGGTAATGTTCATATTACAGCAAATGCAGGTGTGATTCTGCCGGAAGTGGATGTTCTTCCGATTACTCGCGTGAGCCGTTATACGCTGACAGAACAAGATGTGAAAAACGTTTTCTATGCTTTATGCAATGGGAATACGGTGGTGGACGGGGATGTTTTGTGGAAGTCCTATTATCAAGTGATATTGGAACGGTTGGTATCCATGCGACAGGAAGGAGACTTGGATAAATACACTTCGGTCGAGGAACTGGATGCCGCCATTTCAGAAACTATGCGCACAATGCAAGAAGCGCCGAATGAACCGGAAGCGATCAACCCGGATTTTACATTCCACGTCGTTGACAGCTATATGACCACCGCACGCATTTTAAGCACGGCGGATCATGTTACACTCTCTGATTTGGATGCCATGAATCAGGAAAGCGGCGTAACCATAGAATATGTCCGGGACATTCAAAAGGATGCACGCTACCACTCACAGATCATGGCGACAAATCCATATTATATAGCTTGCATGTATAGCGATACAACCCAGACGGTTGTACCTCCTGCCATTCGCAAAGAGGAAGCGCTGCAAGTTGCAAATCAGACGATCAACGCGATGGGATATTCTGATTTTAGCTGCGCAGGGAGTCGGTTAGCACCGATTGGAGATGTGCGCGAAGGCAACGTTGTTGATGGCGTATACGAGTTTATCTTTACGCGCACAGTTAACGGCGTGAACACCACCTTTACCAACGATGTTTTTGCGGCTTCTTCAGACGATCCCAACAGCATGACAAGGCCATGGGGATATGAGCATATCAGAGTGTTTATCAATGATGCCGGAGTGCCATGTCTTCTAATCAACGATCCTTATCAACTTGAGGGAATTGTAAACGAGCAAACAACAGTGCTGCCATTTTCCGATATTGCAAGAATCTTTGAGCATATGATTCAGACGAAATATTTTACGATTGACTCTAATGAAAAAACTGACATACACATTGAAAGAGTGGAGCTAGGACTTTGCCGGATATTTGAAAAGGACAACAGCAACTATGGATTGCTCGTCCCCGCATGGGATTTTTTGGGAACGCTTACAGAGAGAAATTCGAGCAGTAGTTTGATATATGGCCGAGATGGTTACCATTGCCTTTTAACCATTAACGCGATCGACGGCAGCATTATCGACAGAAGCGTAGGCTACTGACATTTTAGGGGGGATATCTTGCCCGAACTCCACTCCGACCTCAACCGAGCGTTATCCAAAGCATTCGTGCTAAGCATTCTTGGCACGATGCTTTGCGTACTGTTGGGCGCGTTTTCCGATGTGCTGGCGATCTATATGATGGACAAACCGACCGCGGCGCTGCTGGCACATCAGGCCATCACGCTCAAAGCGCTCTCCGGCAACGCGATTCTCTTCGCCGCGCCGATCTTGGCGACGATTCCTTACTCTGGTGCGTTTGTGGACGATGTGAAGAGCGGTTACCTTAAGCAGTTTCTGCCGAGAACGACAGTATCGCGCTATATTCTCGGCAAGGAGCTAGCCTGCGCGATCTCCGGCTTCTTGACGCTCACGATCGGTATCCTCGCCGGACACATCCTCGTGTCGCTATTCGTGCTGCCGATGGAAACGTTCGGCGAAACGGCGATTAAATCGCAACTGGGCGAGCTGGTCGGCAAAATCATCATCTTCGGTCTCTCGGGCGCACTGTTGGCAATGCTCGGCATGCTGCTCTCCACCGTGACCATGAACACCTACATGGCCTACGCCGCGCCGTTCATCCTCTACTATGTGCTGATCATCCTACAGGAGCGGTACGCGCGGGATATCTTCATGCTCAACCCACAAAACTATCTCACGCTGACGGGGACTTGGCCGTTTGGCGGCTGGAGCGCGGGCATCACCATGGCGGTGCTGCTCATTGGCGCGATGCTCGGCTTCTATGTGATCGCGCAGGATCATCTGCGGGACGACAACGCTAGGAAATCAATACGGACGCTGTTTCGGCAGAAGAGCATTTCTCTGGAGAAACCGTTCCATCCTGCGCGCGATATCCCCATGCTGAACGATCTTCGGCAGGTGCGTTCTGTAGTGCATTATAACTTCCGCATGTGGCGCGGCAACGCGCGCGTGCTGCTGACGTTCGCGCTGGCGTTCATCCTCTGCTTCCTGCTTTCGGACAAGGCAGCGTCGTTTGCCTACGACATGGGCACGACCATGCAGGCTTTTGAGCCGTTCGTCTGGACGTTTGGCGACGCGAATTCGGTGTTGCTGATCTCGCTGCTACTGGTGTTGTTGTTCGTCGATATGCCGTTTCTCGGCGCGGGCGTGCCATATTATCTAGTACGTATGAAGCGGCGGACGTGGCTCACGGGGCAAGCGGTCTACATTTCCCTCGCGACGGTGCTGTATATCGTCTTCATATTCGCCGCGACGTCGATCATCTGCATGGGGAACAGCTTCATCGGCAATATGTGGTCGGAAACGGCGGCGATCCTCGGCTACTCCGGCGCGGGAAAGGCGGTCGCATTGCCGGCGCTGGTCAAGACACTCGAACTGAGCCGCCCATATGAATGCGCTTCGACGATTCTGCTGCTCATGCTGCTCTACACGCTCGTGATGGTGTTTCTCATGCTGTTTGTCAATATCAAGCGCGGCAAATCCGCGGGCATCGCGGCTGCGTTTGCGTTTAGCCTGTTTGGTTTCCTGCTCAATCCGCAGTTGTTCAAGCAGATCTTCGAGCTGCCGGACGAGCTGCTCTATAAAGCGAACGTCGCAGTCGGGTGGCTCTCGCCGCTCAATCAAGCAACCTATCACATGCACAACTTCGGCTATGATCTGTTGCCGCGGCTTTGGCAGACATACATGATCTTTGGAGTTGCGATTGTGCTGCTGTTTGTGCTGACGCTGCGTGCGTTACGCAAATACAATTTTCACTTCCTGGGAGGAGACCAATGAGCGATCCCATCATCCAAGTCGAAAATCTCACAAAAACCTTCGGGCAGGACACCGTGCTGAAGGGGGTTGCCCGCGACTTTGAGCGCGGGAAGATCCACGGCATCGTCGGCAACAACGGCTCCGGCAAAACGGTTATGTTCAAGTGTATCTGCGGGTTCCTGCAGCCGACGGAAGGTCACGTGATCGTGAACGGTAAACAGATTGGGCGGGACATCGACTTTCCGGAAGATATCGGAATCATCATCGAATCGCCGGGGTTTTTACCGCAGTTTTCCGGGCTGAAGAATCTGGAAATCCTTGCTGGCCTTAAACGAAAAATCAGCCTGAAGCAGGTGGCGGCCACGATCCGGCGCGTGGGGCTCGATCCCATGGCGACAAAGCCCGTCGGGAAATACTCGCTCGGCATGCGGCAGCGCCTCGGCATCGCGCAGGCGATTATGGAGGAGCCGAGTCTGATGATCCTTGACGAACCGATGAATGGGCTGGATAAATATGGTGTTGCGGAAATGCGGTCGCTCTTTCAATCGCTGGCAAAAGATGGGCGCACGATCCTGCTGGCGAGCCATAACATTCAGGATATCGAGGCGCTCTGCGATACGGTCTGCGAGATGGATGCGGGTGTGATGACGATGATTCGGGAAACGCCGTTGAAAGAAGGTACAAGCTTGTGAAACGTTGGTTGCTCACGATATTCGCCCTACTGCTCATGATCCCGTCCGCCGCATTGGCGGCTGGCTCAACGGTCATCCTCGGAATCGACGATGCGAATCTGTATGATGGCATGACGCGAACATACAGCCAAGGGTACTCCCCGACTGTAGCAAACGGAGTCGCGACCATTGTGTTGCCTCTTGTCACCACCGGCTCGATCAGCGGGAGTACGATTGCAGCGACGCCGAACCTCGGCACGGTCGGCAGCGCACCGTTTGTGTTCGGCAACTATCAGAAAACCGTTCCGCTCAGCACACAGCCGGTCAACAGCGGAACGGGTACGGCAACCTGCTATTATGTTCGATTTGATTTGACGCTCACCTCCGATCGGAAGAACGGAAGCTATCCCGTCGTGATCGAGATCGAAGGGACTGACTTGAGTGGCAATACGATTGAACAGAATTTCACGACGTATGTGACGATCACTGACGGGAAGGTGGATGCAACCCCAACCGACGACAGTGGTTCGTCCTCCGGCGGAGGCAGCGGTGTTTCCGCATCCAAGCCTGTGCTGATCGTAACCGCCTGTTCCGTCGCGCCGGATACGCTGGAGAGCGGGGATACGATGCACGTCGATCTGACGGTGAAGAACGTTGGACGTCGAACCGCGCACAATATCCGCGTAAATGTTACTAGCGACGATCCGAACATAGCATTAGTCGATGAATTCAGCGCGCCCTATCTGCGCGGACTCGCGAGTAATAAGGAAGCGGAATTTGCGTTCGATATGCAAGCCCTGCCAAAAGCACTGGGCGGAATGCATACCATGACCATCACGATCACATATGAAAGCGCCAGCAACGTTTCATTCACGGAAACCGCGACATTTCGCGTGACGGTCGATCAGCCGATTCTCTTTTCACATGATAAGGTGGAACTGCCGGAAAAGGTGACCTCCGGCGAATCGTTTTCTCTGCCGGTCAACGCCTATAATACCGGCTTGACCGCGATTTATAACGTAAAATGTGCGCTGGAAGTACCCGGGCTAATCTCCGCCTCGGCTTATCTTGGCAACCTTGAGCCGCAACAGTCATCCGATAAAACCATGTCGGTCTTTGCTACTACGATCGATAACACCACGAAATATGGAACGAGCTATGGCAGCTGCGTGTTCACCTATGAAGACGCCAAAGGGGAACAGTTTCAGGAAAGCGCAGAAGTTAAAATAGAAATCCTCGAACCGGTGAAAGAAACCGACGAAGAAAAAAAGAAAGCCGAAGAGGAAGCGCAGGAGCAAAAGTCCCTCTCGCAATGGTGGATTTCGCTCTTGTTCGGACTTGCGATCATCGCGGTACTGACCTCGATCATTATCATCGCGAAGTTCTCGAGAATGATGAAGATGCGGTAACGTCGTTCATAAGGACAAGATGAGGACATTGATAATAGCGTGTCTCAACACCCGACAGCATTGTTTCCATAGAAAAGGCAACCGCGATGAAACGGTTGCCTCGACGAGCGTTGAAATAAATAACCTGTGCGCCAACCCCTGGCAGATTGCACGACAAAGAGGGTTATCTTTGCGCTTTGAGTTGAAGCAGCTTTTTTATGTCGATGAGATGCTGCTCTGTCAGCACGCGATCGTGAATCCATCCTCCATCGCCGCACGGGTATTTATGATCGATGCATTCTTTCGTGTCATCCGCCAGTTGATCGTAACACGTTTCAAATTGTTTGTTCGATAGACGCAACATGACCGTGAAGGCGTCTTTTTCCGCGAATACATCACAAATATGCTTGCTTTTTATCGCGTACTTCATACCCCATCCATAACTGTTACCATATGGGAAACGGAGCATTTTCTCCGCTTTCAAATCGTCGGTTAAGTACTCATCCAGCACCTGAAACATCTCTCTTGCCTTGCCGCAATGTTCCAGAAACTGATCCATGGTTGGCTGATGTTGTTTGTCCAGCATTCTCTCGTACATGATTGATACTCCTTATTGTTGCTCGCTTGAGGAACGATCTGAATCATCCGCATCATCCAGCTGATCGCATATCAACGCTATGGTTTCATTTCCACCACGCCAACTCAAATCCAACGTGACAGATCGGATTTCGTCTAGCAGATTCCTTTTATCTGCATGGATTTCCTGAAGCCAGGCATCGTGTTCAACGAGAAAATCGATTGCGTAAGATGCGCCGTTTGCCGTTTTCTGCGGGACTAGATCGCACGGTTCAAATTGATCGTAAACAAGCGTGCCGCTCGCGACGAGATCGGCGGCGTTTTGATTCAGGCAAACGACCGCGTTAAAATCCTCGATTTTCCGGTCGGTTTTATTCTTGATCACAATCGACAGAAGAATTCGATCTTGCTCTGCTTCGGCATCGTAATAATACTTCCATTGTTCGACCTTGAGATCAAAATTGTCGCTGAGGTCAGTATGGATTTTCCCCGTAGATTCATCATAGAAGTATTGATCACTCTCCGCTTCTACGTCACCGGAAGATGCCGCGACGCATCCGACAATGGAAAAAGTAACAACCAACATCGTGATAAGCAAATGGAAACGAGTTTTCTTCTTCATAATAGTCCTCTTGGGTGTCTGGAATTGGGACAACTGTTAATCTGCGCGATATTGCCACTCTCGGTATAGGTTCAATTGATTACACGCGCCACAGGCAAAGATTTCGGTGTATATACTGGTGATGTTTCAAGAAACTGGACTTGTTCTGATTGTAGTCGTTCTTTCCACGCCGCGTCAACCGTCTAGGAAACGTTCACTTTTTTTTCAATATATCGTACACGATCATTGAGGGATTGCATAGGAGTAAGCATGCTATAATGAGTGGCCCTTTACAACAACGGGCGATTCATGATCACGTGCGGATCCGTGTTTCGCACAAAGAGGAGTAACTAGGAATGAAGAGAGTTTTGACCATCATTGCAAGCATCATCCTAATCAGTACAATCGCGGCTTGCAGCAACAGTGTAACCCCTGCGTCGCCTGGCGATGCGCTGCCGACGGCAACGTTAGCCGCAAGTCCCGCGGAATCGGTAACCTTCGAACCTGCTGTTACGGCTCAGCCGACTGCCGGTAATCAGCAACTGTACGCCGCGTTCAGCGATGCGCTGGAGAACCTGATACAGAACCGCGTTTTACCGGATGGAATGCCGAGCGATGAGCAGGATAACACGACTCCAAGCCGCTTTGCGGTATATGACGTCGATGGCGACGGGCAGGAGGAGCTGATTTTGCTCAACAACACCGTGTCGATGGCGGGCACTTCCGGCTATGTGCTTGATTATGAGGAAGGCACCGAAGGGCTGCAAACCGAGTTGGTAGAGTATGTCGATTTAACCTTCTATGACAACGGCCTCGTCAAGGCTGGGTGGTCGCATAATCAGGGATTGGTGGGGGATCACTTCTGGCCATACAACCTGCTTCAATATGATGCGACGATCGATTGTTACCGCCCGTATTACAGCGTGGATGCCTGGGATAAAGCGTACGGTGAAGCAAACGAGCAAGGGGAAACATACCCGACGGAGATCGACAAGAGCAACGCGGGAATCGTGTATTTTATCATGCCGGGCATGGAGTACGACAACTCAAATCCCGTCGACCAAAGCGAGTATACGGCGTGGCTGAATCAACAGATCGGTAGCGCAAAAGAATTACAGCTTCCGTATTTTGATTTGACGGAAGAGAATGTTGCGCTGCTAAAATCGATGTCTTAATCCGTAGAGAGTAAAACGGTATTCGCAGACAAAAAAAGACTGTCCGGCTTGCGATTAATCAAATCGTGACCGGACAGTCTCTTTTGTTACTTTGCTTTCGGTTAACCGCCGAGATACGCTTTTTGGACGGCGTCGTTGGTCAACAGGTCGTTTGCGGGTGCGTGGAGCACGATTTGCCCCGTTTCCAGCACGTAGCCGCGGTTTGCGATGGAGAGCGCCATCTGCGCGTTTTGCTCCACGAGCAAAATCGTCGTACCTGCGCGGTTGAGCTCCTGAATGATATCGAAGATCTGCTCTACGAGAATTGGCGCGAGGCCCATGGAAGGCTCGTCAAGCATCATCAGCCGCGGATGCGACATCAACGCGCGGCCCATTGCGAGCATCTGCTGCTCGCCGCCGGAGAGCGTGCCCGCAATCTGCTTCCTGCGCTCCTTGAGGCGGGGGAATCGCTCGTATACGTTCGCAATCGAGGCCTCAAACGATGCGCTCGGCGCGGTGAACGCGCCCATATCCAGATTCTCTTCAACGCTCATCTGTAAAAAGATGCGCCGGCCTTCCGGAACATGCGCGAGTCCCTGCGCTACGATCTTATGGGGAGCTGTGTTCTTGATGCTCTTTCCGTCAAAGAGAATGTCGCCGGTTTTGCTACGCAGCAATCCGGAGATCGACTTAAGTATCGTCGATTTGCCCGCGCCGTTTGCGCCGATGAGCGTGACGATTTCGCCTTTTTCCACGTTAAACGAGATATCGCGAATCGCGTGGATATTGCCGTAATAGACGTTGATATTTTGAACTTCCAGCATGGTTACGCCTTCGCCTCCCCTCTGCGGCCCAGATAGGCCTCAATCACGACCGGATTGCTCTTGATCTGATCAGGAGTGCCTTTAGCGATGATGCGACCGTAGTTGAGCACGGCGATACCTTCGCAGATACCCATCACGAGGTTCATGTCATGCTCGATCAAGAGAATCGCGATTTCAAACGTATCGCGGATGCGCTTAATGTTCTCCATGAGCTCGCTGGTCTCCGAGGGGTTCATGCCCGCGGCGGGCTCATCCAGAAGCAACAGCTTTGGCTTGGTCGCAAGCGCGCGGACGATCTCCAGCCTGCGCTGTGCGCCATAGGGAAGGGAACCCGCCGGTTTGTCCGCGAGCGACTGCATATCGAAGATGGACAACAGCCCCATTGCGGTTTCGTGCGCAAGTCGTTCGCTCTTCCAATAAGAAGGAAGGCGGAGCATCGCGCTGGCGAGCGAATACTCAAACGCGTTATGAAGGCCGATTCGAACGTTGTCCTCCACGCTCAAGTCCTTGAACAGGCGGATGTTTTGGAATGTGCGCGCGATGCCCATGCGGTTGAGCTGCGCGGTCGACTTTCCGCGGATATCCACGCCATCGAGCAGCACAACGCCCTTCGTGGGCGTATACACGTTTGTAAGCAGGTTGAACACCGTCGTCTTGCCCGCGCCGTTGGGGCCTATAAGGCCCGCGATCTCCGTACGTCCGATGATGAGGTTGAAATCGTCTACGGCATGTAGGCCGCCGAACTCGACGCCGAGATGGTGGATATCCAGAATCGGAGTGGAACCAAGGTCGCGCTCCGGGATAAAGCCGAGACTCGGCAGTGGTACGAGCTTATCCATTCTTTTCACCCGCCTTGCTGTTGGTCTTTTCGCGCGCGGGTTTCTGGTTCAACACCTTTTCCAGTACACGCGAAAGCGAGAAGTCATATTGTCCCATGAGGCCGGAGGGTTTGAAGATCATGACCGTGATGAGCAGCAGAGAATACAAAATCATGCGGTATTCCGAGAAGGCGCGCAGTAGCTCCGGCACGGCAGTGAGCACGGTTGCGGAGAGCACGGAGCCGACCATGGAACCCATGCCGCCGAGCACGACCATCACGAGGATTTCGATCGATTTCATAAAGCCGAAGCTGGACGGATTCAGAATGCCGAGATAGCCCGCGTAGAGCGCGCCGGCAAGGCCCGCAAACACGGCGCTGGCGGCAAAACCGAGCACCTTGTAGTAGGTGATGTTGATGCCGCAGGACTCCGCGGCGATCTCGTTTTCACGGATGGAGAGAATCGCTCTGCCATGGCGGCTCTTCATCATGGTGTGAATCAAAAGGCAAACGATGCCGACGCAGAGAAACGTGTTGAGAAAATTCGTCTCCTTCGGGATGCTCTTGAGGCTCGCCGCGCCGTAGGTGAGCTTGAAGCCCAGCACGCTATCGATGTTGAGCAGCACGACGCGGATGATTTCGCCAAAGCCGAGGGTGATGATCGCGAGATAGTCGCCCTTGAGCCGCAGCGCCGGAATGCCGATCAGGACGCCGACAACACCCGCCATCAGCGCGCCGAGCGCGAGGCCGATGGGGAACGATACGCTCGCGTCCAGCCCGGAGCGCGTCATAAAGATCGCCGCCGTGTAGGCGCCGACCGCCATGAAGCCCGCATGCCCCAGCGGAAGCTGGCCCAGATAGCCGGTCGCGATATTGAGCGAAACGGTGAGGATGATGTTGATGCCGATGAGCATCAGCACCTTTGTATAATACTTCGTGATGACGCCCGACTGAATGAGCGAAAGCCCGACGACCAAAAACGCGACAAACAGCAGCGCATTGATCACGTAACGGACGGGCATCGGGATTTTCTTGTATGTTTGCTTCATGTTCGCCACCTTACACTTTCTCGCGCATCGGGCGACCGAGGATGCCGGTGGGCTTGACGAGCAGCACGATGATGAGGATCGCGAATACCACGCCGTCGCGCCAGACGGAAAGCCCGATTGCGGAGACAAGCGATTCCGCAAGGCCGATTGCAAAGCCGCCGATCATCGCGCCCGGGATGGAGCCGATGCCGCCGAGCACCGCCGCGACAAACGCCTTGAGGCCCAGCATGGAACCCATGGTTGGCGTTGCTTGCGGATAGGCAGAGCAATAGAGGATTGCGCCGATGCCCGCGAGCGCGCTGCCGATTGCGAATGTAAACGAAATCGTGCGGTTGATGTTGATACCCATGAGCTGCGCCGCGTCGGTATCCTCGGAGACCGCGCGCATCGCCTTGCCCATCTTGGTCTTTTGGACAAGAAATGTTAGCAGTATCATGGAGACGGCTGCGGCAAAAAGCGTGATGACCGCGATCCCTGAGAGCTCAATCGACCCGAGGAAGATGGACGGAATATTGAAGAAGGTTGGAATGACCTGTGCTTTTGCGCCGAACACCATCTGCGAAAGATTTTCTAATAGGAAAGAAACGCCGATTGCGGTGATCAAAAGCGAGATTCTCGGCGAACCGCGAAGTGGCTTGTAGGCCGCTTTTTCAATCA
This sequence comes from Christensenellaceae bacterium, assembly GCA_963665375.2. Taxonomy (GTDB): domain Bacteria; phylum Bacillota; class Clostridia; order Christensenellales; family CAG-138; genus UBA7703. The sequence goes on along the minus strand of CAXXUL010000003.1, from coordinate 574,807 downwards.
GCATGCCGAGGAGCGTGCAGCCGAGGATTGCGGAAAGAATCGCAAACGCCGGATGCAGCGAAAATTTTGCCATGGAAAGCCAGGCGATATAGGCGCCGATCATGATGATATCGCCATGGGCAAAGTTGAGCAGGGTGATGATACCATACACCATGCTGTAGCCCAGCGCGACCAGAGCATAGATCGAGCCGGATTGCAGACCGTTGACGATCTGCCTTAAAATCGTGGAAAAGACTGACATAATCGTACCTTCCTCTGTCAAACGGGGGTTCCCGTTCGAGTGATGAACGTATCTACCGTCCCGCGCAGCAAACTATGCTGCGCGGGACGGTAGGAGTCGCTTAAAGTGCGGTTAGGGATGTGGGATTAATACATTTCTTTGAATGTTTCCACACCGCCGGTCAGCGTCATGATGACCGCGCTCTTGATGGGGTTGTTGTGATCGTCAAACGTGTAGCCGGTTTCGCTCGTGATACCGACAACGCTCGGGCCTTCGGTCTTGATGGCGTCGATGACGGCCTGCTTGTATTCGTCGCTGCCGGTGGCGGTGCCGGAGGCTTCCGCCTTGGTGAGCGCTGCGACCAGAACCTGCGCCGCGTCATAGGCGGTTGCGGCAAACATGTTCAGCGTGTCCGCGCCATAGGCCGCAGTATAGTCTGCTTCGAACTTCTTGACCGCGTCGGTGGAACCGGGCGCGTAAGCGGAGCAGAAGTAGCTGCCTTCAAGGTCAGCCGCGCTGGCGTAAGCGGAGACACCCGCCCAGCCGTCGCCACCGAGGAAGGTGGAGGTCAGGCCGAGTTCGCGCGCCTGGGTGACGATCATGCCGTCATCCTGATAGTAGTTCGGGCAGAAGACGACATCCGGCGCTGCCGCGAGAATGTTCGTCAACTGGGCTTTGAAGTCCACGTCGCCCTTGGAGTAGCCTTCGTCCGCAACAACGGTGATGCCGACTTCTGCGCACTTTGCCTTAAAGGCGTCCGCAAGGCCGACGGAGTAATCGTCGCCCGTCATGGTCAGAACCGCGGCGGTCTTTGCGCCGAGCTTCTCGGATGCATACTGCGCCATTTTTTCGCCCTGGAACGGATCGATGAAGCAGGTACGGAAGACATTAGTGTAGACCGTGTCTGTGTCTGCGTTGTAGGTGACCGCGGCAGCCGTTGCAGATGCCGTGATCATCGGCATGTTGATGGGGTTCGCTTCGCCGACCACCGCGATGGTGTTTCCGGTGAGCACGTCGCCGATCAGCGCGGTGATGCCTTCGTCTACCATGCGCGTAAATGCGGTGATGGCTTCCGTGGAATCGCCTTTGTTGTCGTAGACGATGGTTTCGATCTGTTTGCCGTTGATGCCGCCCGCCGCGTTGACCTGGTCAATGTAGAGCTGGGCGCCGTTTTTGACGGCGAGGCCGTAAACGGCGTAATCGCCGGTGTGCGGTCCAAGGATGCCGACCTTGATGGTTTCGCCGGAAGCGGCGGGCTGGGCTGCGTCGGTGGCGGTTGCGTCGGCCGCGGTTGCGTCGGCCGCGGTTGCGTCGGACGCGCTTGCATCGGCGGCTACGGGTGCTGCGCAACCCGCGAGGGCGCTCAGCGCCAGCATGGCGACCAATGCGATGGAGAGTAGTTTCTTCATGTTGATTCCTCCTAGTTTGGTTTCTATTCGATCACGCGCTTGTTCTTGCGGATCGAAACAAAAAGCAGCGGCTCCGTGATACGGAACCGCCGCATAATTTCGCATGCCAGCTTTAAGTTCGTTCCGTATCGCGATAGCGTGGTAAGTGTACCAGTCGAATGAACAGGCTAATCAGGCCTACCAAGAGTATAGCGATGCTAATAATCAAAACGCCCAACACAATTGTGTTGAGCGTGCGGATGATCGTAAGAGAGGCGGCAAAGGCTGCACAAGCAAAACAGACCGTGGTAAACGGCTTTGTTGATGACTCGTTATGATTTGCAACAGCTTGCGTCATAACAACCGGCAGCTCCTTTGTATGCAATCTAGTTTCTACTTCAGATTGGGGTTAATCTAACACCATTTATCCGGCTTGTCAAGCCCTAATTCATATATGTGCGAAAGGTAATTTTTGCATATATAAGCACAAAATTTGCCATTATGCGTGCATAAACGCATGATTTCTCGCCTTTCTCACTTTTACCCGAAAAACGCGATCTTTTTATACGCCAGAAATTTAGTAAAATTTATTTCAGCAGGCTCCTTTGGCGTTTACAAGCCGCGATGATCTGTCGACCGATTGTCGACTTTCGCGTGATATCTTGCTTCGAATTCGTGAAATGGGTACGCATTACAATGTTATTTCTGCTATAATACAGCTTGAATATATGGAATCCGAGAGGGATCACGATGCGGAAACGAAGCCTTGCCCTAGTTGCCATCCTCCTTGCCTTCAGCTGTATATATTTCACCCCGTTAACAGCAAAAGCAGAGTCGAGCACGCCGCAGGACGGCGTGGATTTGATGATAATTTGCGCGCATCCGGGCGACGAATATCTCTTTCTAAACGGCGCTCTGCCGATCTACGCCGGTGAACAAGGCCGATCTGCCGTGGTCGTGTATCTCAGTCAAAGCGATGAGGCAACCCAGACCGCGGCTAAGGCGGCGCTTGCGCGCTTTGGTGATCAGGTGCAGGCTGTGTTTGGCACGTTTTCCGCCGATTATGCGGATTCGAAAGATTTACAGCTTCGATACTGGGACTCGCGAGCGGTGATCACCTATCTCGTCGGTGTGATTCGCGAGTATAAACCCGCGATCGTGTTGACGCATCAACCGCAGGGGGAATACGGCAACGGCGCGCATATCGTGACATCCGACAGCGCGTTTATGGCGGTTCGATATGCGCCGGAAGCAAACCGCTATCCGGAGAGCTCCGCGCTCTATGGCGCGTGGCAGGTACAGCGACTGTTCTTTCATCAATATGGGGAAAATATGGCAACGCTTGACCGCAGCAAGCCGATTGCGCGGTTTGACGGCTTGACCGCGCTGGAGCTGGATCAGCAGGGCTACGCGTACTATCCGAAAACGTACCCCGTCAAGATTACCGACGGGGAGGGCTATACCAGCGCAAAATACGGGTTAGCCTCGGCGCTGGACGCAACGTCGTTTGACCCGACGAAAGGCGACCTTTTCGCGGGGCTGGACGCTTCTCTCCTTGGACCAACCGCGGCACCGTATGTTGCGCCGTCTCCAACGCCGCAGGCGAGCGAGCCCGTAGCCGATACAACGGTAACCGCGACAGCCACGCCCGCGCCAACCGCGCAGGCAGAAGTCGCGCCTTCGACCGCGGTTGATTTTCCAAACGGGGCGTTGTTCGTCGGTTGTGCGGCCGCAGGCATCCTCGCGTTGATTGGCGCTATTTTACTAAAAAAAGGAGCGCGGCTCAAGATCGCCGCCGCTCTTGTTTGCGCCGTATTCCTGTTGGGCGCAATCTTCTTTGCCGTTCGATATTTTCAAATCAAACCGTCTGCTTCTTCCGTCTCTGAGCCGCAGGATGCGGCAGCGGAACTTGCGCCGACACCCATTCCTTCCGATTCGACGGAGCCGACTGCCGAGCCGGAACCCACGCCGACGCCCGATCCATGGGCTCAATATTTCCGCAGTGCGTCCGATCCGGCAGAGGTAGTCATCATCGATCTTGAAAATGAGCACTGGGAGTATCGTTCGGATACGCTCTCAATCCTCATCGACCGTGTGCATATCACGAAACCCGATAAGAAGCCGATCACGTATTGCATCGCGAATATTCGCATGCGCGGAGAGGATGCGTTCATGGCGGGCGTTCGAAACGACAATCCGCTCGAACAGCCTTCGCTGGAGCATGCTTGGCATATGGCGCGCCGCTATCGCGCGGTGCTCGGCATCACGGGAGACAACCTGATTCAGGCGGAAGTCAACGATAAGGGCATCCTCATGCGAAACGGCAAGGTTTACAGTGAGAATCAGGCGCAGGATATCCTCGCGTTTTATCCGGATGATCTGACGATCAAGATTTACAAACCCAAGACGATCTCGGTAGAACAGCTCAAGGAGCAGGGCGTGCTCAATACCTTCTCCTTCGGGCCGACGCTGCTCAATAACGGAGTGAGGGACCTTGCGTCCCGCCGCAGTATGCTCGGCAAGCAGAACCCGCGCACCGGTATCGGCATGGTTGAACCCGGCCATTTCATCGCCATCACGGTCGACGGGCGGCAAAGTAAATACAGCGTAGGCATGTCCATTGAGGAATTTACGCAGATGTTCTACCTTCTCGGTTGTCAGATGGCCTATAACCTAGACGGCGGCGCCTCCACGGCGATGATCTTCATGGGCGAATGCCTCAATCAGCACAGCGGCATCGACAGCGATGTGCAGCGTCCCTGGACGGACGGGCTGTTCTGGGGCAAGTCAGAGCTGGTTCCGACTGTGGACGATCCAATTTATAACACCGGCGCCAAACCTTGGGTGATGCCGCCGACGTGATCGCGGCAATTGGCATCTAAAGATCGTTTCTCTTTCCATACGACGGAGATAGATATATGGCGGCACATAATCAGAAAACAAACACAAGCTTCTTGGGACGGTTTTTGCGCGCAAGCTTGATTTCCGCGCTCGCGCTTTGCGCGATGCTCGGCTTGAGCGCGTGTTCCAAAGAGGTGACGATTGCGGATCAGGCGGTGGATCGTCAGGCGACGAGCCTCGACTTGCGAAACTGCGGGATCACCGGCGCGGAACCGCTGCAGGACCTGCAAAAGATGAATCAGCTCACCGCTCTGGATCTGCGCGACAACGCGCTCACAATTGAGGCGTTTGACGCGATTCAAGCGTTTGTTCCGGAGGCGTATATTCGCTGGAGCGTGCCGCTTGGCGCCACTCGTTATGATTCCGAGAGCGAAACGCTGATGATGCCGGATTTTTCGCAGGCGGATATCGCGATGCTCGGCTATTTTCCTCGCCTTGTATCGCTCGACGCCTCCGGTAGCGCGGATTATGCCGCGCTGATTGCTGCGCAAACCGAGTATCCGGCTGTTTCTATCCGCTGGACATGCAGCGCCGCGGGAAAGACGTTTTCCAGCGAAGATGAGACCATCGTCTGCGCGAAGGGAACCACGTTTTCGGATGTAGCAACACTGCTGAGCGCCCTGCCCAACCTGAAATCGATCGATTTGCGGGAGACGGATGTTCTGGCCGGCGATATTGCATCGCTGACGGGTACATATCCTGTCGTGCAGTTTCTGACTCAGGCGTATTTGATGGGTGAGCGGTATGATACGACAAAGACCTCATTGAGGCTTGACGCCGCGGATTCTTTTGATGCAAAGAAGCTTGGCGATCAGCTCGCCTTCTTTCCGGATTTGACCGCGCTGGATTTACGCGATGTGCCGGCCACGGAGCGGGATGTTACCGCACTTTGCGAGCGGTATCCCGCAATGAAGATTCACTGGATGGTGCCGGTTCTTGATGGCTTGCGCGTGGACAGCGACACGACCTCGCTGGATTTAAGGGGCTATACCGTCGGCGACCTTGCGGCGCTCAAGCGAACGCTAAAGTTGCTTCCTCAACTGACCTATCTGGATATGTGCAACTGCGGGCCAAGCGATGAAGAGATGGCGCAGCTTCGAAGCGAGTTGCCGCAGGTCAAGGTCGTCTGGATGCTGCATGTCGGTTATTGGGAGATTCGCACGGACATCAAAGGCTTTAGTATGGCCCAGTATAAAGAACACGAAGGCGTTCGCTTTACGAAGATTGGCGACGAAGTGCGCCGCTATCGCTGGGTGGACGACGAGCAGATTGCAAAGCTTCGATACTGCACGGATATTGAGGCGCTGGACATCGGGCACTCCGACCTGATCTCCGATATCTCGTTTATCAGAAGTTTACCCAAGCTTCGATTTCTTGTGATCTCAATGACGAAGGTGACGGATCTTTCGCCGGTCCGAACGCTAAAGAATCTGATTTTCTTTGAAATGTTTGAGATGAATCTAACGGACCTTTCGGTGTTGTATGACTTACCGCAGTTGGAGTATTTCAATTGCAGTTTTACCATGCTGACGGACAACAAACCGCTGCTGTCGCTGACAAACCTCAAGCGCCTCTGGGTCATTCATTGCGGATTTTCCGATGAAGCGCTGCATGCGCTCAAGGTCGGTCTGCCAAACACGATCGTGATCGCCAATGGCAAGCATTCGACGGACACGGGATGGCGCTTTGATAATCCAACCTATGAGGAAATGCAGGCGCTATTCGGATTGCCGCCGCAGACGGATTGGCAGTCGGCAGAATATCTCCTGCCGGAGAATCAGATTCCATAACGTGATCGATTCGACACGATCATTCCATAAATAATTCAGATTCCTTTTAGACTCATTCCTTTTGAAAAAAGATGAGTTCGTCTGTTCTCTAGCGGCTTTTTTCAGGTTTTATTCTTTCGAACTCATTTCTTATGAAGGATAAGATGAGTTAGTCTGTTCTCTAGCGGCTTTTTTCAGTTTTTATTTCTTCTTTGTTGGAGGAGACGTGAAGCGCAACGACATGAACAAGGTATCTATCACGATCACCGTCACGATGTTAGCCGCGTTGATCGGCACAGGATGTTCGATCAATCACCAACCGGCAACCGCACCGGAAGCCGGCGTTACGCCGGTCGCTGCAGTATTGAATTACCAGGCATCAACCTCGCACGAAGCGGAAGCAATGCCTGCTGCAATGCAGGTGGTGAATGTGGATGCGGAGAAGGAAGTCTCCGCTGCAACGGTTTCGCCTGCTCCTCAGCCGACTCCGGCAAATGCGGAGGCTTCCCAGCCAACCGCGAAAACCGCCGGTGCTGCTGATGTCCCGCCATACACAGACGTGCGAAAGCAGTGCGTCTTCTCCGTAACGAATAACAAGAGCGAATTTTTCTTCGCGCGCGATGCCAGCATGGAAAGCGCCTGGAAGAGCTATCCGGGAGAACAGAGCATCACCATTGACGTACCGAATGATATCAAGGATATCACAGGTTTTTATTTCAAATGGGATTCCCCTCCGCCAACCTGGAATCTGTATGCATACGATTCTGGCGGCAATCAAATTCTCGCGGACAGCGGCGGCGAAGACTGCGGGAGGACAGAGTTTGCAGAGGTTCCCGCGAGTATGTCCGAGTTTAAAGAGTTTCAGTTTGTGGCAACGAACTCTGAAATACCTTTTGTGATGGCAAACATCTCGGTATATGAGGGCGCCGTTCCTGAGTTTGTGCCTCGTTGGGAACCAATGAATGGCGACCGGGTGGATTTATTGGTCATCGCCGCGCATCCGGATGATGAGAGCGTATTTCTAGCTGCGCCGGCGGTCACTTACCTTGACGAGGGAAAGACTGTTGTAACCGGGTATATGACGTGGGGAACAGCGCAGCGTCGCTTTGAAGCGGAAGAGGCTTGCTGGATGCTGGGCGAGAAGTATGCGCCAACGTTGAGGGCCGCGCACGACATGATGACAAATTCTTTGAAATCCATGGAACAATATTGGCCGCTTGACAAGGCGGTGGGATATATCGTTGAGCTGATTCGCAAATACAAACCCTCCGTTATCGTGACCCACGACGTAGGCGGCGAATACGGTCACGGAGCGCATATGGAAACCAGCTACGCGGCGCAGCTCGCGTTTGAGCAGGCATCCGATCCGACTAAGTTTTCGGAATCGGCAGAACAATACGGCGTGTGGAAGCCGGGGAAGCTGTACCTTCATATGTACAGCGAAGGGAGAATAACGTTTGACCTGAACGCACCACTCAACAAGTACAACGGAGAGACGGTACTCCAAGTCGCAACGGCTGCTTTTCAGCGGCACAAGTCGCAGGCGGCGAAGGGGTGGACGGTCGAGTCTACCGGAACATACAGCATGGCGTATTTCGGCTTGTTTGCATCGAATGTAGGACCGGATAGCAAGCACGATTCCATGTTCGAACATATCGCGGCGGACACGATGGGCGGAATCAACGGCGGTACCCCCGATCCAATCCCGAATTATTAAGTTCTTTCCGTCCGGGGAACCATTGACTTCATCAAGCCCGAATCGTTTGAACTGGTATCATTTGGATATCACGCTCGACGGATCATAGAATCGGATTCCACCTCATGCAAACCACAGGGAAAAAAGAAAAGGCTTCTACTGCCCGTGCGGCAATAGAAGCTTTTTCAGTTCTGTTTGAGTACTTTGATGATGACCGCAATTTGTGCAAAATTGGCCTCAATCGCGGCAGAAGAGAAGAAGCAACGTTTATCTGCGACAAACCAGATCGAACGCATTTCTTGCAGCGTGCTTCAATCGCTTGAGTCGTCAGGAAGAGGAGGATTCCACATTGAGACTCTTGACCCATTTGAAATCATCCGTGTGCAGATAATCGTCAAAGATCACAGCGGCGGCGCCGAGCGGAAGGTCGTCTTCCAATGAAGAGGAGAGTACCTTGATCTCGACGTTGCTGAACACCATCATGCAGTTTTCGCGAATAGCCGCTTCCAGATTTTGAAGGAAGAAATCACCCAAACCGATCATGTAACCGTGCAGAAAGACACACTGTGGATTGAGCAGGTTGACGGTGTTTGCGATCGCAAGACCCAATAGCTGCGTCGATTCTTTGATGTAGTGGCAGCAGAGCTTGTCGCCGCTGTCCAGCGCGCGCCTGACGTCCTGCACGGTCAACTCCTGCTTGCAGTCATAATAACTGTTGAGTACTGAGAACACGCCGCGCTCCAGCGCGCCTAGAATATTGGCCCGTACCGCAGGAAACGCCGCGGAAGCCTCGACGCAACCGACCTTGCCACAGCTGCATATGCGGTCATTGGTGTGTACGACCGTGTCTCCGATTTGCCCAGCTACATTGTTTGCACCACGCACGACGCTGCCGTTGACGTAAAAGCTCATGCCAACGCCGTTACAAAGATCGAGACAGATAAAGTCCTTGAGCCCCTTCGCCGCACCGAACTTTTCTTCTGCGATCGAGGTGAGAATACCGCGCGCAAACACCGCGACAGGCAGGTGAAACTGCGACTGCAAAATCGACTTCAGATCATGATTGACCCAGTCGTTAAATGCGATCAAGGTGGGGAAGAGGTCGCCCGCCTCGTCCCAATGCCCCGGCGCGGGACCGGGATCGCAGACGCCAATGCCCAGAATCTTTCGATTGGAAAACTGGGCGATCATATCCTGAATCGTTTCGATCGTTTGCCGGACAAGCTCGTCGATCGAACCGCTCGCGTGAATTCGATTGGAGACGGATTTTCGGACGGTGCCGTCGATCGTGAGCAGGTTTGTGATGATGGTTGACGCGTTGATGGAAACGCCGATTGCACAGATATAGTCCGAATTCAGCCCTAGCAACGTGCGATGGCGTCCCTGACCGCTGGCGGCGGAGCCGGTTTCAACCAATAGATTTTCATCCATGAGCTCGTTGATGATATCTCCGATTGCAGCGGGACGATAGTCCGTAATCTCCGCTAGCTTCGTGCGGCTGATTGGACCGAGAGAATGGATTAAGTTGAGAACGAGATATCTTCGATACTCTTTATAGTTTAGAAAATTCACGTGCAATCCCCGCCTTTTTATCTATTCTATCACAAGCGTAAAAAACTGCAACCGGCGACGGGGGAAAAAGATTCAAATTTCGAAATAAGCACAAACGAGAGAACTAATCTAAGAATTACACTGTATTGCTCCACAGATAAAAACGAAACAAGAATTAAATATATAAATATATAGGTAATAACGCTCTAAATACGTAAAAATAATTTACGAAAACAACAAAATAGTGTTGCATTCATGGCGGTATGGTGGTATTCTTTGGATAGAAAATTTGAAAAACAAATCAAAGACGATTTCACAATAATAACGAAAACGGAATTAATTCATCCCGCAAACAACAACATCACAAATTTTGAAACGTTAACTTATTAGTGGAGTGATCGATTCCTTCAACCATCTAGAAAACCCGATTCGGAAAACCAGAAACGCGCATTTAATAAACAAACGAAATTCTCTTGAGTCTTGGCATTCTTTTTACCTTATCGATTTATCGCCGCCGTAAGCGGCAGCGTATAAAGAAACAAAACGAGGAGGAAAAACACCACATGAAAAAGACCATTGCAATGCTACTGGTTGCCTTAATGGCGGTTAGTGCTCTGGTTGGTTGCACGGCAACGGCGCCGACAGCAGCCACCAGCACGGAAGCCCCCGCCGAAGCGACCGCGGAAGCGACAGCAGCACCCACCGATTCGGTCGATCTGAGCGAAACCGGCACCCTGAAGCTGGCTTGGATTGCCGGAATCGGCACGAACTCCATCTTTGAGTGCCCGTATACGGACATTAAGTGCCTCTACCCGAACATGCTCTTCAGCACGCTGGTTGAAGCGCAGCCCGACAGCACCTTTACCGGCGATCTTGCGACGGAATACACTGTTTCGGACGACGGCCTAGTTTACACCTTCAAGCTCAATCCGGCCGCGACATTCTCGGATGGAACGGCTGTGACCGCGGACGATGTGGTGTTTTCTCTGAATACCGCCATCGCGTATGAAAAATCTTGGGTCAAGCAGTTCATGAAAAACATCGCTGGTGTTGCGGATGTGCTCGCAGGAACCGCGACGGAGCTCTCCGGCGTGAAAGCCATCGATGCGAACACGGTTGAGATCACCGAATCCATCGCGGACAACGGCCTTCTTTACGGTCTTGCGCTGAGCGCAATTCTGCCGGCGCATGCGTTTGAAGGCGTTGCGTATAACGAAGTTCCGACCTATGAAGCATTCTGGAGCAAACCCTTCGGCTCCGGCCAGTATGTCATCGATCAGGTCTCGTTCCCGAACTATTTCACCATGGTTCGCAACGACAGCTACTTTGGCGAGCCCGCCGGCATCAAGAACGTACTCTTCACCAGCTATGATGCGGGCGGCAACGATGCAATCGTCAGCGCGACGATCGCAGGCGATCTCGACTTTATCTTCGGCGATGCGGTCAACGACAGCAACACCATGGGCAACATCGTAGCCCAAAATCCGGACATGGTCAGCGTCGTCGTCCCGTCTTCCTATACGCGTCAGTTCCGCTTCAACCTGACCGGTTCAACGGATGACCAGTATAACACCTTCGTGCAGGATATCCGCGTCCGCACCGCGTTTGAGCTGCTCATGGACAAGGCCACCTGCGCCGCGTTCTACGGCGATCAGGCAAACGCCGCGATCACCATGATCAACCCGAACGACGCGCTCTTTGACACCTCGCTTACGCTGACGCCTTATGACGTTGCGGCGGCAAAGGCGCTGTTGGACGAAGCGGGCTACGACTACAGCAAGTCCGTCCGCGTGCTCTACTACTACAGCGATCAGACCACGGCGGATATCATGGAAGTACTGCGCCAGGGCTTTGAGCAGGCCGGCGTGAAGTTTGAGTCCTTCCTGGCCTCCGGCGATCTTGCCAACATCATCTACACCCAGCGCAATTGGGACATGATCTACTCCGGCGGCGGTTCGGTTGCCGTTCCCGCTTACGGTTACGCCCTGCTCGCGCCGGATGGCGGTAACTGGGATTCTCTCTTTGGCAATGTGGACGAACGCGCGGCGACCTATGGCGCTTCTTACAACCAGTTCCTTAGCGCGAAGGATGACGCAACCGCGAAAGCCGCCGTCATCGCACTGCAGGAGCAGCAGGTCAAGGATAAGTACGACATCGATCTCTACAACCTGAGCAAGATGGTTGCATACAACGGCGCGCATTTGCAACTTGACACATCGATCTTCGCTGGCGACTATCAGCAGTCCAAAGATTATAAGTTTGCGGACTGGAAGTTGATCGGTTGATTTTCCACCAATAGGGAACTAACATGAAGATGGCGGGCGCTGGTAAGTGTACCGGCCCCGCCATCATAATGAAATGATGTTAGGGGGATGCGCGTGCTCAAATATTTTGGAAAACGGATGCTTTCGCTCTTGCCAAAGCTGCTGGTCATTTCCGCGATTATCTTCATCGGACTCCAGCTTTTGCCAGGCGATGCGATCACAAGAACGGTTCCGCCCGATCTCTATGCGCAGATGACGCCGGAACAGCTGGACGCGTTGCGTGAGAGCCTGGGGTTGAACGCACCCCTGCCGATTCAGTATTTTCGCTGGCTTGGCAAGATGTTGCAAGGCGACCTTGGCTACAGCATCGTCTCCGGCAGCAACATCTCCGTCATGCTGGCGGCGCGCCTGCCCGCAACGTTGGAGCTCGTAGGCCTTGGCCTATTGGTTGCCACCGTGCTGGGGCTGATTCTCGGCTACTTCTCCGCGGTCAAACAGAACACCCCGTTTGACTATCTCTGCACGACGTTTGGCATGCTCGGCGTCTCCGTGCCGGAATTCTTTCTCGGCATGGTGGTGATCGTATTGTTTGCCATTCAGCTCAAATGGTTTCCGACCGGCGGCCGCATGGCACCGGGGAAAGAAGCGTTTTTCGACCGGATTCAATATCTCGTTCTGCCGGTGTTCTGCCTGGGTACCGCGTATATCGCGACGATCATGCGCTATACGAGAGGCTCCATGCTCGACGTACTCAATAAGGACTACATCACCACCGCGCGCAGCAAGGGATTATCCGAAAACAAGGTCAATTTCCGGCACGGGTTTCGCAACGCGATTATCCCGGTCATCGTCACCATCGTCTTTCGTCTGCCGATGCTGGTTGGCGGAACGGTGGTCATTGAAAGCGTGTTTAACTATCCCGGTATGGGCAACATGCTGCTTTCGGCCATCTCCGGCGGAGACATGCCCGTTGTGATGATATCAACGTTTATCATCGCGATCGTCGTGCTGCTCTCCAGCGTATTGGCGGATTTGATTACGGCAATGCTGGATCCGCGGATCAGGCTGAGCTGACAGGAGGAATGGGATGATGAGACAAAGTAAACACTCAACCCGTCCGAGAGCCAGAAAATCAAGCCTGGCGAAGCGGAACCTGTATAAGTTCTTTACCAACAAGATGGCGGTTCTCGGGCTTTCCATCATATTGATCATGATACTTTCCGCGCTTTTCGCGCCGCTGCTTTCGCCGTATTCGCCGACGACGGTCGACCCGGCGAACCGCTACCTGCCAAGCTCTGCCGAGCATTGGTTGGGTACGGATCAGCTGGGACGCGATCTGCTCACAAGGCTGCTCTACGGTGGCAGAGTCTCCATCTTTGTCGGTATGGTCGGCGCGATCTGTGCGGCGCTCGTCGGCAGCATATTAGGCTGCGTCGCGGGATATTTCGGCGGCAAAGTGGACAGCGTAATCGTCTATATCTCCGAGATTTTCATGGTGTTTCCGCAGATTCTGCTGGTGCTGATTTTGGTCGGGTTCGTGGGCCAGAGCCTGAAGAACCTGATCATCATATTTACGGTCACCGGTTGGGCCAGCGTCTGCCGCATTGTGCGCAGCAGGATTCTTTCACTCAAAGAGGAGACGTTTGTCGAGAGTTGCCGCGCCAACGGCATCAGCGGCGCTTCGATCATGTTCCGTCACATGCTGCCGAACACGACCGGGCCGATCGTGGTCAACATTACGCTTGCGACAGCCGGCTTCCTGCTTCAGGAATCGGCACTGAGCTTCTTGAATATGGGTGTGCCGACCAGCATTCCGACCTGGGGTAATATCATCAACGCGGCGAGGAACATGAACGTGATTCAAAACTATCCGTTGATGTGGATTGCGCCCGGCGTATGCATCTGTTTGTTTGTCCTTGGCGTCAACTTCTTTGGTGACGGACTCCGGGACGTTCTGGATCCGACATAACGGAAGGAGGAGCGCAGGATGAATCAGGATCAAATTTTGCGGGTCAAGCACCTGCAAGTAAAAATAAAAGTAGGTCGCCGGACCGTACACGCGGTCAACGACGTGAGCTTTACACTCAAGCGCGGAAAAACGCTCGGTATCGTTGGCGAAAGCGGCTGTGGCAAGAGCGTTACCGCGCGCGCGATCATGCAGCTTTTGCCAAAGGCGGGCAGGATCACGAAGGGTACGATCGAATATTTCGGCGGAGAAAAGCCCGTTGAGATCGCCTCCTACAAGAGAAACAGCAGGAGAATCCGCGGCATTCGTGGTGCGGATATCTCCATGATATTCCAGGACCCGATGTCGGCGCTGAACCCCGTGTATACCATCGGTCGGCAGATTTCGGAAAATCTGTTGCAGCACGAGCGCCTCTCCAAGAAAGCAGCCCGTGCGCGCGTGATCGAGATGCTGAAAGACCTCGGCATTCCGATTCCGGAGCAGCGATATGACGAATATCCCCATCAGTTTTCCGGAGGTATGCGCCAGCGCGTCATGATCGGCATCGCGATGATCTGCAATCCCAGCATTTTAATCGCGGATGAGCCGACCACAGCGCTGGATGTGACCATTCAGGCGCAGATATTGGAACTGATGAAGCGCGTTCAGCAGGAGCACGGCACCTCCGTCATCCTCATTACGCACAATATGGGCATCGTGGCGGAAGCTTGCGACGACGTTGCGGTCATGTACATGGGCCGCGTGGTGGAATACGGCACATTGGAACAGGTATTCAATTCTCCGATGCATCCCTACACGCGCGCGCTGATGCGCTCCGTTCCCGTGCTGGGAATCGGCAAGGATAAAAAGCTCGTGTCTATCAAGGGCTCGACGCCGGATGCATCGATTGAGTTCCAACACTGCGAGTTCGCCGAGCGCTGCGATCACTGCTCAGAGCAATGCCTGGGCGGCCTGCCGCAGGATCGCATTCTGCCGGACGGGCACTGTGTGCGCTGTTTCTTGTATGCGAAGGAGGGTGAAGCAAATGATTGATGCAAAGAACGCTAACCCGCTTTTGAGCCTGCAACACCTGCAAAAATACTATCCCGTCACCGCAGGAACGTTTAAGAAGATCGTAGGTTATGTCAAGGCGGTGGACGATGTTTCACTCGATGTTTACAAAGGCGAAACCCTCGGCATCGTCGGCGAATCCGGCTGCGGCAAAACGACGCTGGGTAAGTGCGTTGTGCGCCTGCACCAACCGACGGGCGGTAAAATTTTGCTGCGCCAGGAAGACGGGCAGATGAAAGACCTGCTGACGCTGAGCAAGGCGGAGAGCTTCTCCGCGCGTCGCCGCGTACAGATGGTGTTTCAGGACCCTTACGCCTCACTTAACCCCAGCATCAACATCTACAACGCGTTTGACGAGCCGATGCGCATCCACGGCCTCGGCAACAAGGCGCAGCGCAAGGAAAAGATCGCCCATATGTTGGAGACGGTCAACCTTCAGCCGGACTATATGTATCGCTTTCCACACGAGTTTTCCGGCGGTCAGCGGCAGCGAATCTGCATTGCAAAAGCGCTTGCCATGGGGCCGGAGGTAATCGTTTGCGACGAGCCGGTCTCCGCGCTGGATGTCTCGATTCAGGCACAGATCATGAACCTGATGCGCGAGCTGCAACAGCAATATGACCTGACTTACCTCTTCATCGCGCATGATCTCTCGGTGGTGCAGTATATGTCCGACCGGATTGCGGTCATGTATCTGGGAAAGGTGATGGAGCTGGCCTCCGCGGACGAGCTGTGCGACTGCAAGGCACATCCGTATACCGAGGCGCTGCTTTCCGCCGTGCCGATTCCCATCATTGGAGCCAAGAAGAACCGCATCATCCTCAAGGGCGACGTACCGTCTCCGGTCAATCCGCCTTCGGGATGCCGCTTTCACCCGCGCTGCCCGAAAGCGACGCCGCTCTGCGCACAGAAGGAACCGCAGCTTTTGCCGATGAAGGGAAAGACGAATCATTTTGTCGCCTGTCATTATGCGGATTGCAGCTGCGACGAGACGTTTCTTTGCTCCTGCGCGGATGAAGCGAAAGCATAGACGAACATCGGATCGCCGGATTTCGGCGAGCGAAGGATAGAGCGATGGAATGGATCACAGAAGGATTTGGAGGCTTTTCGAAAGGAACCATGGAGAACGGCGGACAGAATCTCTATGTTTCCAAGAAAGGCGTTTTACAGCGGATTTTTCAGTATGACGTCAACGGCGACGGCTTTGCCGACCTGCTGTTTGCGTGTAGTCAGAGCATGTATGAGCGCCCGCCGCTGTATGTGTTTGAGCAGTTGCCGCAGAGTACCGAACGTCGGGAGCTGCCCTCCGGCGGCACCTATGACGGCGTGTTTGCGGATCTTTCGGGTAGCGGTTACGACGATCTGGTCGTTGCCTGTCAGCACGATGGAACGCACTCGGACGTCACCGCATTTGTCTATTTCGGAAGTCACGAAGGGCTCACGGAGCGCTATCGCATGGAACTGCCCGCGCCATCGAGCGTTGGCGTTGCGGTCGGGGACTTCAACGGCAATGGAAGAAAAGACATCGCATTTCTTTCTAATGAGAAACTTCGGGTGTTTGAGCAGGAAGAGCGCGGGTTCTGTCCCGCGAGTTTTACGGAATATCCGCTGAACGCAAAGGTGATCGTCGCCGCGGACTTGGATGGCGACGGATGTTGCGATCTGTATTTTAAGGATGTTGAAGGCAAAACCGGCGTGCTGTTTGGCAGTGTGAACGGATTTGACCTGTCGACCGTCGTCTGGATCAATCAGACGGCGGCAATCGTGAAAGAAGGCGAAGGCAGCACGACCGCGGGGCAGATTCATGCCTATCTGCAATGGCGTCCCTGCGTCGTTACCATCGATCAAAAGCAATATCTCTTTAGCCGCGAAAAAGACGAAGCCGTATTTTATGCCTGCTCGACGGCGCGCAATCTGACGCGCGCATTCTCGCTGCACTGCCCCAACGCGGCGGCGGTCGTCTCGGCGGACTTTACCGGCAACGGATATGACGATTTGGCGTTTGCGGTCTTTGTGGATCGCGATCAGGAGCAGGACTGCAAGGTCTATCTTGGCGGCAAAGACGGCTTTTCGGAGCAGCGCGTGACTTGCCTGCCTGTCAAGGGGGCGATCAACGTGACAACCGCCGATCTGGACGGAAAGATGCTGATCATCTGCCGCAGCGGAGAGCGGATTGAGCGAGAGACGCTCTCGCCCGCGTTCCGATTCGCACCGGACGGTACGGCCAGAGAGGTGTTTTCGATACCGGCCGGGGACTGCATGCGCATTCTTGCCGGCAGACCGAACGGAAGCAAAACGCGCGATACCATCGTTTCTCTCAATCACGAACTCAACCGCGCGCAGGGCGCCGAGCATGTGTTCGTTTATCTCGGCGGCAAAGACGGCTACCTACCGGAGCGCAGACTCGAGTTTCCCGCGCATTCCGCGGTGGACGGCGCCATGTGCGACTTTTTTGACACGGGCAAGGTCGATGTGCTGGTCTGCAACTGTTTTGAGGATGCGCTGCATCTCGACGACGGCTGCTATCTCTATCCGCAAGGCGAAGCGGGCTTTAGTGAAGAGAAGAAAGTGATCTTTCCGACGCTACACTGTTCCGGCTCCGCGGTCGGAGATTTTCGCAAATCCGGCTATCTGGATATCGCGTTCGGCGGATTCTGCAATCGCGAGATTCTGATTTTTCACGGCAGCGAGAAGGGCTACTCGAAAGAGAACGTTTCCCGCGTCGTGCTTGGCCCGGACGACGGCTCCTATCGACCTGAGAAGTATGGCGAGGGGCAGGACGTCTACATGAGCGTTCCGCCGGAGGAGCGCGCGGTGACCACCGAGTTTGGTCAGGTGCGCTGGATGCTTTCCGCGGACTTTAACTGCGACGGCTGGCCGGATCTGTTTATCTCCGAGATCACAGGCCCGCGTTGCTTCATCCTCTGGGGCGGGCCGGAAGGGTTCTCGACCAAGCGGATGACCACGCTGCTGACCGACGGGGTTTCCTCTGCAAACGTCGCCGACCTCAACGGAAACGGCTGGCCGGATTTGATCCTCGCGAGCCATCAGTCTACGAAGAAGAACGCGCGGTATGAATCGTATGTCACCGTTTACTGGGGTGGCCCGGAAGGCTATCGCGAAAACCGCAGAATGCAGCTGCCGGTCTCCTGTGCAAACGCCGTCACCGTCGGCGATTACAACGGCAACGGAAGCCTTGATATTTACGCGACCTCCTATAACAACGGACGCACGAGGGATTTGCTCTCCTACCTGTATAAAGGCGATCATGGCGAATACAGCATCAAGAATGTGCAATATCTGTTTAACCACTCCGGCTCCGGCTGCGTTTCCGGCGACTTCAACGGGGATGGATATACCGACCTCGCCGTCGCCTGCCACAAGGAATACGGCAATCACTGCTCACATTCCTATATCTTCTGGGGTGGGCCGGACGGGCTATCGGAAGATCGCAAGACGGTTTTGCCGACGGTCGGCCCGCACGGCATGACGACGGTAGACCCCGGCAACATCCTCGATCGCGGTGATCGGGAGCGGTACACGTCCGAGATGAAGCATCTGCCGGAGGAGACGGTTTTAACCGGCATCGCGTGGGAGGGCGAGTGTACGTCGACCAGCTGGGTGGAGCTTTCCGTCCGCGCGGCAAGCAGCGAAACGGAACTCGTAACCAAAGACTTCCAGCGAGTGAAATCGGGGGAAGACCTGACAGCGCGGAATCTATCCGGCGTTGTGCAATATCAAGTCGCTTTATGCGCAAAATGCGCGTGCGGAACACCGCGAATCAAACGGGTTCGCGTTATGTATGAACGGAGGAAATGAGAATGAAACAGGGCTTTTTCCCGGCGTTGGGTACGCCGCTAGACGAGAATGGAAACCTTCTTTGTGAGAGTTTTACCAAGCAGATTCAGGACCAGATTCAAGCTGGCGCTTCAGGTCTGCTCGTGATGGGCTCGATGGGCATTGAGCCGTATATTCGCAACAGCGTTTATCCGGACGTCGCGCGCTGCGGCGTAGAGGCGGCAAAAGGCCAGGCGCCGGTTCTCGTCGGCGTGATGGACACCTGCATCAGCCGTGTGCTGGATCGCGTAGACGCGCTAAAAGACCTGCCGATCGACGGCGTGGTCTCCACGGTTCCGTATTATAACGCCATGAATCAGGCGCAGGTGGTCAAGTTTTATACCGCGCTGGCGGATCATAGCAAATTTCCGGTCTATCTATATGACCTCGCGGTGGTGACCAAGACGCGCACCATGCCGGAGTCGGTGATGAAACTCTGGAAGCATCCGAACATTCGCGGCATCAAGACGGGCAATCTCGTGACCGCGCGGTTGCTGCTCAACAGCCCGGAAAAACCGGAATCGTTTGACATCGTCTACAGCGATTTGGACACGTTTGATGTCGCATATCGATACGGCATCAGCAAAAACCTCGACGGCATGTTTGCCTGCGCGCCGAAGACCGGAAAGAAGATGTATGCGTTGCTTGGCGAAGGTCGCTTTGCCGAAGCGACCGCCTGTCTGGACGCGATCGTCGGTCTGCGCGATCTGTTTGTGGAGAGCGGCAGCGTGCTGGGCGCGTTTACCTACGCGATGAACGATCTTGGCTACGAAGGCACGTTCCATATGGATTACGAAACCCTGCCGCAGGCCGCGTATCACGAAAAGGTGACCGCGTACTTAAAGCAGATGGGCGAGCTGTAAACCGAAGCGTTCGAAAGAAATATCGATATGATTCTCGACTTACTGGAGCACGCGGAGCAATATGAAACGATTTCCGAAGGATTGCGCGAGGCGTTTCAAGCACTGAGAACGGCTGAGCTTGACCCGTATGTTACGGGAAAGACGGAGATCGTTCCCGACAAGCTCTTTCTACTAAGAAACGCATACTCACCCAAGGAATTTGGCGCAGAGAGCTTACTCGAAGCACACCGGACGAATATCGATGTGATGTACATGGTGGAAGGCGAAGAGCTGATCTACGTCAAGCCGACGGAACGGCTCAAGAAGATCGACAAGCCGTATGATCCATCCATCGAGGCGCTGTTGACCAGACCGGAGGGTGACGAAACAGCGGTTTTGCTCCAAAAAGGTCAGCTTCTCGTGCTGTTCCCGCAGGATGCGCATTGCCCCGCCAACCGCGCGGGCAGCGAGTCTGTGAAAAAAATCATCTGCAAAGTCAAGGTCGGCTGGTGACCGTTTACAACAATATCGATTGACACGAGAGAGGGATTTCCTATGATTTCCTGTACGGAGTTTATCCCGTCCTACAGCACGCTCTTTACGTTTCTGGAAGAAAACTATGGCATAGAAGAGGTACACCGGTATTGGGAAGACCTGTTTGATCCCAAGAAAAACGGGCCTACGCATTTGCTGGAAGAAGAACTCAGTAAAAACGGCATCGTCGGCTGCTGGAATTACTGGACGCATACGCTCAACGAAGAGGCGGCGGACTTCGACCTCTACCTCGACGAAGAGAACGGCTGGTATCTCTGCCGCATGCGCCATTGCCCGTCGAAGGGGCGACTGCTTGCTATTAAACACATGACGCCGTATCACGACTATTGCAGCCATTGTGATCTCTATAGGCGCACGGTGGAGCAATACGGGCTGAAATACGTCTATAACTTCACGGGATGCGGCGAGGCCAACTGCGAACTATTGATCTACGATCCCGCGAAGTTCAAAGATACCCTGAAGGTATCTCCAAAGACGCGCGTGATGCACAGAAGCGCGAGCGACAACCGGTATTTTCACAAGGATTTTCATCTTTCCATGAACGCCGGGGTTGAGTATGTTGGAACGCGCTTCGGCAAAGAGGCGGTGGATCGTTATCTGCGGGAATACGCGCTGGCATATTTTGCGCCGATGATCGAGCGGATAAAGGCGGAAGGGATCGGCCCGCTGGAGGAGTACCTGCGGAATATCTACGCGGCGGAGGAAGCACAGGACGTGCTAAAGACCGTGCGCGAGGGCGAAGGACTGCACGTATTCGTCCGCGCATGCCCGGCGGTGAGCCACATCAAGGCGAGCGGAAGAACGGTTTCCGGCTGGTATGAGTTGACCACGACCTCGGTCATGGATGCAATTGCGCAAGCTGCGGGATACCGCTTTACGATGCTGAACTACGACGAAGACACAGGACGTGCAGAATACACGTTTTCCAAATAACGTTTGCGAACGGGCAGACATAGACCGCACAAAAGGGTGATTGCATGACGTATTTGATGGCGATTGACCTCGGCACGACCGGCTGCCGCAGCATGGTGTTTGACGACACACTGCATCTTCTAGGCGCGGATTATGTCGAATACGGCTTGCTGACGCCGAAACCCAATTGGTACGAGCAGGACGCAACCCTCTGGTGGGAGATCGCTTGTCAAACTATGCTTGCTGCCATCGCGAAAGCGGGGATTGACGGTAAGCGGATCACGGCGCTGAGCATCAGCTCTCAGGGGATCAGCATTGTGCCGGTGGATCGACAGTTTCAACCGCTGAGAAGCGCTCTAAGCTGGATGGATACGCGCGCGGAGGAAGAGGAACAACGGCTGATCCGCGAGCTTGGGCAGGAGGAGACGTTTTTGCGCACGGGCAAGCGAATCGCCGCGACGTATACGCTGCCAAAGCTGCTCTGGATGCAGACGCATCAGCCGGATATTTTTCGCGCCGCGGAATGGTTCTTGATGCCGCTGGACTTTTTGACCGCAAAGCTCACGGGCCGCGCGGTCACCGACCCCTCCATGGCGTCCGGCACCCTGCTCTATGATATGCGCGCGGGTTGCTGGCACAAACCGACGCTCACGCGATATGGAATCGCGGAACAAAAGCTTCCGGAGATTTTGCCGAGTGGCAACGTGGCGGGAAACGTTTTGCTGGAGGTTGCGGAAAGGCTGGGATTATCCGGCGATTGCATCGTTTGCGTCGGCGCGCAGGATCAGCGATGCGCCTCGCTCGGCGCGGGGCTCGCGCCCGGCGTAGTCACGGTTTCGCTGGGAACGGCTGCCGCGGTTTGCAAGCTTTCCGACGGGTTCAAACCGGAGGAAGGCATGCATGTCGGCTGGTCACCCTACGTTTTTTCCGGCGAATGGGTCAGCGAGAGTGTCGCGGGTGCCGCGGGCGCAAGTCTTCGCTGGCTAAGGGACAGCATCTATCAGGAGAAGACTTACGACACGATCAACCGGGAAGCGCAATGCGCGCGTGAAAAGGGCAGTCATGCTCTGTTTTTACCGTATCTCTGCGGGCCGGGGTTTCCGCGCTTTGATCCCGCCTCGACCGGGTGTTTTTACAATATTACGATGGCGACCGAGCGGGGAGATTTCGCGCTGGCTGTTATGCGCGGCGTCGTCTATCAGATTCGCGAGATATTGGAATCGATGGCTTCCGGTAACGGGACAAAACGGCTCGTCCTCTTTGGCGGTGGTGCCAAGAGCGCACTCTGGCAGCAAATATTCGCGGACGGCTTGGGACTACCGGTTTCCATTCCGGAAAACGCGGAGACGGCGGGCGTTGGAGCCGCGATTCTTGCGGGGCTTGGCGCGGGCGTGTTCCTTCGGGAGCAATTGCCGCAGATTTCGATTGCGCAGGTTTGCCAGCCTTCCGGGTTCTCCGAAGCAGAAGAGGAGCAATATCGGCGCTTTCGCGCGCTGGAACAAAAGCTGGAATCCGGCAACGGCGCGTAAGAAAGCGCCACGCAATTTGTAAGGCTTAGACCTATCAACACAAGAGGTGAGAGCATGAAAGCCATCGTCAACGCAAACTTGGTTTTGGAGGACGGGATTCTCTTTGACGGAGCAATCCTGACGGACAACGGTCGGATCGTATCGTTTGGCCCG
Source organism: Christensenellaceae bacterium (assembly GCA_963665375.2). Taxonomy (GTDB): domain Bacteria; phylum Bacillota; class Clostridia; order Christensenellales; family CAG-138; genus UBA7703. The sequence goes on along the minus strand of CAXXUL010000003.1, from coordinate 552,174 downwards.
GTGGACGAAACAGAGATTCCAACCGGCGCGGAAGTCTATGACGCGCAAGGGAAATACGTTGGCCCGGGGTTTGTGGATATCCATTGCCACGGCGGAAACGGAGTCATGTTTGACGCAGATCCCGCGCGCGCCGCTGCGCATTTTCTCGCGCACGGAGAGACGACGGTGTTGGCGACGCTCTATTACAACCTTTCCTTCGACGAGATGCTAGCGGCGATCCGGCGGATTCGGGACGCGATGCGACAGGGCAGCGCGCCCGCGATCGGCGGTATCTATATGGAAGGGCCTTATATGAACCCGAAATACGGCGCTTCGCCGGAGAAAAACAAGTGGCGCGGGCTGATTAACCCCGCCGAGGCGAACGCGCTGATTCAGGCGGCGGGAGAGGATGTTTTGGTTTGGGCAGTTGCGCCAGAGAGAGAAGGCGTTGCCTCGTTTGTGCAGGCGGCGAAAGCTGCCAATAATCACGTACGGTTCGCCGTTGGGCACAGCGAGGCCACGCCCGCGCAAATAGAATCGCTCAAGCAATACGATCTGATCATTCAAACGCACTGCACCAATGCGACGGGCGCACCCTGCGATGTTGGCGGCACGCGCGCCTGCGGGCCGGACGAAGCCTGCTTCTATGATCCGGACATGTATGCAGAGGTGATCTGCGACTCCTGCGGCATTCACGTGCATCCCGATATGCTGCGGCTCATCCACCGCATCAAGGGAGACGAACGGGGGATTTTGATTACGGATAGCTTTGTTTCCAGCGAACAGCCGCCGGAGAACCTGCGGCACATTCAGGATTTGCTGTTTGACGCGAACGGCGGACTCTGCGGCAGCAAGTTGACGATGGATGTCGCCTGCCGCAACATGATGCGCCATACGGGGATTGGCGTTTCGCAAGCGTTTCGTCTGGCGAGCCTGAACCCCGCGCGAGCGGTCGGGCTGGACGGCGAGGTTGGCAGCATTGCCGTGGGCAAACGCGCCGATCTCGTGCTGGTGGATGACAACATGCATCTTTACGGCGTTTGGAAGAATGGGGAATGGATTGGCGGGCAGCCTGCGTAAGGTAGCTGCACGCGTGGAAAGGGGATAGAAGGAACTATGTTAAGAGCAGGAGTCGCGCAGATTGACATTTCGCCCGAGCAGGGGCTGGAGTTGGCGGGATATCCGCATTATCCGCGCAACAACACCGGCGTACACGATCCGCTGTTCGCGGCGTGTCTTTATCTGAATGATAGAGAGACGGAACTCTGTATGGTGACGCTGGATCTGCTGTTTTTCTCAAAGCGGCATGTGACGGAAGTGCGCAGACGCGTGGAGGCGGTCTGCGGATTGAAAGCGGATCATCTGATGATCTCGTGCTCGCACACGCACTCCGGCCCGTGGGCCGCGGGCAGACTCGACGTCGAGAGTCTGGAAGCGGGAAAAGAACAGCCGCATGCGTATGTGGAGACCTTGATTGAGCGAATCACGCGAATCGTGGCCCAGGCGAAGAACAGCTGCTTTGAAGCGACGCTCGCGTATGGTTGCGAAATCTGCGGCGCAGAGCAGGGCGTAGGCGGAAACAGAACGATGCGCGGCGGCCCGCATGACCCGCTGGTGAGCGTCTTTTCCGTGAAGGACAAGAGCCGTAGCGTGCGCGGTGTGTTTACAAACTACACCCTGCATCCGACGTTTATTCACGAGTGGAGCGACGTTGTAACGGCGGATTATCCCGGTTATGTCCGGCAGGAGATTCAAAAGCATGCGCCGGACGCGGTTTTCGGCTTTGCGCAAGGCGCCTCCGGCAATCAATCCAGCCGCTACTATCGCACGGGGGAATCGTTTGACGAGGCAGAGCGCGTGGGCGTGTTGCTGGGACAGGCGGCATGGCGCGTGGTCGAGCGCGGAGAATACCGCGATGATATTTCCCTCGCAGTCGCAAGCTCCTGCATAGAGCCGATCATTCGTGCCTTTGGCGAAGAAGCGGAGCTGGAAGCGCGCGTAGCCAAAGACCGCGCGGTATACGAAGACCTCTATGCGCGCTACGGTAACTCGACGAATCGCGACGAGTACTATCTCTGGCAAAACGCAAACTTGAAGCTGCTTGGTTCAGAGGATCAGCTGGGCTATGTGCGGATGCAGAATCGCGGCGTACAGATTGAGCTACTGCGGGACGAGCGACCGGCTGAAGTACAGGCCTTTCGCATCGGTTCCTGCTGCGTGATCGGCATTCCGGGAGAAGCATTTGTCGAATACGCGCTCTACCTCAAAGCCATGTCGGGGTATCCAATGACGGTGGTCAACACGCTCGCAAACGGTTGCATGCCCGGTTACCTGATCACGCCGCAAGGCATGAGCGAAGGCGGATATGAGGCGGATACATCCATGCTGGATGTTGCGTTCGGGCGAAAGCTGGTCGACTGCGCGCTGGATACGGTAGCGCAACTGTCGGAATAGCCTGTGAGAAAAAAGAGATAATGACCGGTCGGGGCTCCACTCCGGCGGGCAGGGTTAAATTTCAATCATAGTAAAAGAAGAGAAGAGAAAAGAAAGTGAGAAACAATACCATGGGAACCTTCCATCAAAAACCCGGCGCGTGGGTGCCGTATCGCGACGAGGCGGAGCTGAATCGTGTGCGCGCGATCACGCGTGAAGACATAGCGGCGATGAACCACGTCCATCCCAGAAATCCAAATGTGCATCTAGACGTGATTCGTAACGAAGAGTTTGAGATGATCATGCTCACCGACATGTTCACCCGAATTCTGGATTCCGATCGTTACGATAAAAAGGTTGTGCTGGTCATGCCGAATCCTTGCACGACCTATCGTAAGCTCGCATATATGCTCAACAGCTGCAAGGTCAACTGCCGCAACGTCAAGTTCTATATGATGGACGAGTGGGCGGATGAGGACGGCAATATCGCGCCGTTGAGCTACGAATCTGGCTTTGGCAACGCGTTTATGCGCTTTTGCATCTCTCAACTCGACCCGTCGCTGGGCTTTAAGATGGAAAACTTCGTCTATTTCTCAAACGAGACGGTAGACAGCTATTCCAAGCGCTTGGAAGACGACGGCGAGGCGGACGCGATCTATTCCGGTCCGGGCTGGCCGGGGCATCTCGCGTTTATCGATCCGGTGGAGGACTGGTATTGCGACTCGCTGGAAGAATATATGCGCCAGCCCGCAAAGGTAGCGAAGCTGCACCCCATGACGATGCTGCAAAACTCGCTCCACGGCTCCTTTGGCTACAGCGGAGATGTGGCGAAGGTGCCCCCGATGGGCGCCATGATGGGCCCGCGCGACGCGATGCAGGCAAAAAATGTGTTTGATCTGCACGGCATCACGACGGACGGCACCAAGGTGACCTGGCAGCGTATGATCTCGCGGCTCTGCATCTTTGCAAATCCCTGCCAGGAGCTGCCGGCATCCATTCTGCAACTGCGCGATAAGCCGACCTTTATCTACATGTCGGAAAACTCTGCTTCAACGATCAAAGCGGACGACTATTTCCAATATTGATCGCGCAACACGGCTCTTACAGGGTGGCCGGGATCAACCCGACCACCCTTTTCCATACCGGATCTCCAAGAGAAATACAATCGTCTTTTTTAAGGCGGAGAGAACATGCTAAAGCAAAAGCATAACGAACAGATTGACGCGGATTCCCCGCGCGAGATTTGGCGTATACAGCGCAACAACGGTATTTTTTATGCGATTCGGGAAGGATGCTATGCCGCTGCGGCGCTGTTTATCAGCGGTACGTTTGTGCAGCTCTATCTCGCGCAACAGGGCGTTTCCACCGTGGACATCGGCGTGTTCAACACGGTGCTTTGCGTCGTGAGTTTGGCAGCTACGATGGCGTTTTCCGATCTCGCGGAGCGAAGGCCGAATGCGGTTAGGCAAAACGGATGGCTTCTGCTCGCGATCTCGCTGTTTTTCGTCTGTTATCTGCCGTTGCTGCTGCATCGCCAGTCTGTTCCGCTCGCGGTTTGGCTGCTTGTGACGGTGGTTGCGTCGGTGCAGATCGTGCTGGCGTCCTGCAAAGGCGTGCTGGATTATAAAATGCTGTATCAAATCATCGATATTGAGCGATACGGCGCGGTCGCTTCCATGACGGGCGTGTCGATCGGGCTTTTCGGCATGGTGTACAGCTGGCTGTTTGCGCAAACGCTGTCGCGCTTTCCCGCGCGGACTGCGTTTTTGATCGGTTTTCTTTCCAGCGCGCTACTCGTGTTGGCGGCGTATGTTTGCAACCGGAAGATGACGGTGATTCACGATCCGTTTGTTCACCCGAAGCAGGCGAAAGTCAGCGTCAAAACCAAGGTAAGCATGGTGGTATCCGTGCTGCGGCAGCCGGAGTTTCGGGCGTTCGTCATTCCAAACACGCTGCGCGGGGTCACGATCGGCATTCTCAACTCTCTGGTGCTGGTCGCGCTGGAACTCGGCGTTTCCGCAAAGACAGCCGCCAGTCTTGCCATGGCGGGCTCGATCGGCTACCTGCTGGGGAGCCTTTCCTACAACGCGCTCTCCCGCGTGATGCAGCCCAAGCGCCTCGGCCTGATTGGTGCGGGGCTTCTATGCGCGGTGGTCCTCCTGCCCTACAGCGGTAAAAACACGCTGTTTCTTGTCATCGCCGCGCTGGGCTATATGGGGCGGACGGTGGTGGACTACGCCGTGCCTTCCATGGTGTTTCAGCTGATCGATCCTGCTGTTTCTGGCATGTACAACGCCTGGCGGACGGTGCTCTTTAGCGTTGCCGCGGCGGCGATGTCCTATCTGGTCGGCGCGCTGCTGGGAAAAATTCCGACGGTTGCGATCCTGATCTTGTGCGCCGCTGGGTATCTGATCTGCGCCGTTTGGTATTTTGTCTCGATCAACCGGTTCATCAAAAAGCCCGCCTCCGATGAAGGCGGGACATTGGAAAGCTAAAACTATCGACCGTGTAAGCGGGGTTAGATGATCTGGAGATCGACGCCTTCCGCACGAATCTGGCTTGCGATTTCGGCGTTTGCGCCGCTGTCGGTCAGAATTATCGTGTTCGGCGTCAGCGCGCTGATGCGGGAGAAACTCTCTCTGCCGAGTTTTGTGCTGTCCGCTACGATGATGGAGGCTTGCGCGCGCTCCATCATGATGCGGTCGATCACGCTCTCCTCGGCGTGATAGGTGGTGATGCCCGCGCCGGGCTGAATGCCGTCCACGGAGAGAATTGCCCAGTTTGCGCGATAGCGGGAGATTTGCTCCTTCACATCTTCACCATAGGTAAAGGAATATTGCGCGCTGATGTCGCCGCCGAGCAGGATCACGCGAAACGTCGGCAGCCCGCCCAGCTCCACCGCAACGGAGATGGAGTTTGTAACCACGTTGAGATTCTTGCGCTGCTTGAGCTCAACCGCGGTGAAATATGTCGTGGTACCGGAGTTGATAAACAGCGTATCCCCGTCGTGAACAAGGCCTGCCGCGGCAGCGGCGATGGCCTTTTTATTTTCCATATGCTCCTGCTTGCGGCGCTGGAACTCCAGATTATAGTAGTTTTTCATGGTCTGGATCGCGCCGCCTTGTGTGCGCTCCAGATAGCCGTCCTGCTCCAGCGCGTCCAGATCGCTGCGGATGGTAACGACGGTCGCGCCGAGCGCATCACTCAACTGCGACACGCGAACCTGCCCGTCCCGGCGGAGAATCTCCAGAATCTTTTTTCTACGGACGTCGATTTTTAATTCTCCAGCCATATGCTTCGCGCTCCTTTGGTCGATGACGGTACGATTTACGGATATTATACCACGCCGGATGCATCGGGTAAAACTGCGGAATCCGCGCTGTTTTTGCCGTGATTGAGTCGCTCGCCGACCGCGCCGCCGGGATGGATCAGCGCGAATTGCTCGTTGACGAAGCCTGTTTCTTCTATGAGCGCGGCTTGCAGCGCGTCAAACAACACGGATAACACGGTAAAGCTGGTCGTTCCCTGCGCGTTGAAGCGATCGACCTCGCGGGTCACAAGCGTTTGCAGCACGATATCCGCGCCCTTGGCGAGCGGAGAATTCAGGTTTTCGGTCGCTGCTATCACGATGACGTCCTTTTGCTTGCAGATGGAGAGAATCGGCAAAAGTTCCGCCGTTTTTCCGCCGCGCGAAGCCAGCAGCATGACGTCACCCGCCTGCAAGAAACCGCTCGCGCCGTGTACGGCCTCGGCGGGCGAGATAAAGCGCGCGGGCCGCTCGATGCAGCACATGAGATGTGCAAAGTGCTGGCAGCAGATGCCGGAGTGTCCGCAACCGCTCGCCGCGATGCGCGGCGCATTTGCGAGCACGCTTACCGCGCGCAGAAAGTCTTCGCGCTTGATCCCGCCGAGCGCGTGCCGGATGGCATCCGCCTCGATTTGATACGCGTTCTCAAGAGCCTTTATCGCAGCTTCGTTCGCCATATCCTTGCCTCCATAAGTTGGTAGATTTTGTAATGGAAAATAATGTTTTCTAAAAACAGTATAAAATCATTCTAATAAGAAATCAATAGACAATAATAAAGAAAATGATATTGACTGAACAGAAAATATGGAGTAAGCTTACTTCAGTAAACGGATACACAAACATCCGTCTCAATCGAAAGATAAGAATATCGAAAGATATGTAAAAGGAGAGAACGGATTTGCTGAACGGATTTCAACTCAAACCACCGTTTTTTGAGATCGGCCCGAAATCGTACCTCTTTGGGGACGATGTGCTGGAGCTTGCACTCGCAGCGGATGCCGCGGCGAAGAAGTACGATGTCGACATCATCTTCACAACCCCGATTGTCGAGCTGCGCCGTGTTGCGGAGGCAACGGAGCGAATCTTCGTCTTTGCGCCGCATATGGACCCGATCGTACCGGGCAGAGGGCTTGCGGATACTCTGCCGGAGTCGCTGGTTGCCGCGGGTGCCAAAGGCGTGATGCTCAACCACTGCGAAAAGCCGGTTTCGCTCTCAGTGCTTGCAAAGACCATCCGGCGCGCGGATGAAGTGGGACTCGCCACCATCGTTTGCACGGATACGCCGGAGGAGTCCGCCGCGGTTGCAAAACTGCGCCCGAACATCATCGTAGCGGAGCCTACGGGACTCATCGGAACCGGACAGACCAGCGACATGGCGTATGTCGAGGCCGCAATTCGCGCGGTGAAGGATGTTGATCCCGATATCTTCGTGCTGCAAGGTGCGGGCATCAGCAACGGTGGAGACGTTTATCGCGTCATTCGCGCGGGTGCGGAGGCAACCGGTTCATCCAGTGGGGTGGTCAAGGCAAAGAACAGGGCAGCGATGGTGGACGAGATGATTTTAGCCGTTCGCAGCGCGTGGGACGACCGCGCCGCAGAACGGTAATAAGCGTACCGATTCATAAGATAAATCAGGAGGATGACAGTATGGAATTTAAAGTGGTTCAAAAAGAGATCGAGTTGCAGTCCCGCGGATGGATCCCCACGTTTCACGATATCTCCAAGGAGATATTGGAGATCGTTGCGGCATCGGGCGTAACAAACGGCACCTGCGCCATCGTGTCGCATCATACGACGTGTTCCGTGATGATTCAGGAATGCTCGCACGATCTGGATTCGTTTGATCTGGAGTACTTGCAGCATGATTTGCTGGATATCATGCGCAAGATGATTCCGGATTTTGCGGAAGAGCACCAGTATCGCCACCCGGGCCCCATCCATGCGCAGTTCGGTCGCGCCTGCGATGAACCCGGCAACTTTACCAGCATGAATACGGATGGTCACCTCAGAAGCGTGTTCTTCGGTCGCAGCGAGAGCGTCACCATCAAGGACGGCAAGCTGGATGCAGGCGAGTTTGCGCATATCTACTTTATCGACTGGGATCACGTGCGCGCCCGTCATCGTCAGGTCAACGTCACCATCATGGGTACGACGGATGATGTAGGCGATCGCAAGTGGAACAATGGAGAGACGATCAATACGTTGAGAAAGTTCACCGAAGAGGAAAAGGCGAACATGCGGGAATTCACCCTGCAACAGCAACGCTAAAGAAACGCTAATATTCCCCGAAACGGATCGCGCCGGCAAAGGAATCGATGAGGTTCCCCGCCGGCGTTTTTTGATTGCGACGTCATAGCGAAACGTTTCACTTATTTGAGCTGCATCACCTGATGACGTTGAAGTCAAGAACAAATATAATGTTTATAATGGAAAAGATTCAAAATATACCGGCGTATTATGTGCATTAATAAGGTTCAAAGCGGTATCTGATAGATGTCGCTTGACGCGATTCGGTGTAGAATGCTAAAATTAGCCGAATACTAAAACGTTTCGCTCTATTATTCTCTCTGCAATCAAACAATGTTCCGTCAAAATGAACGAAAATGGCTCTCAAAATGAACGAAAATGGCTCTGATTCCATCTTTCCATACCGAAAATGCAATCCGCTTGCGCTAAACGAACGAAACGGTTCGCGGTAACCGCCATAAAACAGTGAATAAATCAATAAAAATACCGCTCAAACGGTATGGCAGGTAAGCATATTATGTCAACGATTAAAGATGTATCAAAGTATTCGGGATTGTCGCTTGCGACGATTTCGAAGTATCTCAACGGCGGAAATGTCCGCGATGAGAACCGTCAAAAGATCGACGAGGCCGTCGAGGCTTTGGGTTATCGGGTCAACCGAAACGCAAGAAGCCTCAAGACCAATCGAACGATGACGGTTGGCGTCGTGATGCCGACGTTATCCGTGCCGTTTTTTGGCAGCGTGCTCTCCTCACTGGATGCGACGCTACGCGAAGCTGGATACACATCCTTTGTTTGCAGTTATGATTTCGACCGCGATCTGGAACTCGAGAAGCTTCGGATGCTTTGCAATAATAACGTGGACGGAATCGTGCTTGCGGCCCAGCATGTCTCCGCCAAGGAGCTCAACGAGATCCGCAATTCGCGCGGCAGCGAAATGCCGATGGTGCTGGTCGATCGCACGATCTCCGGCTTTGTCTGTGACAGCATCGTGATCGACAATCTCAACGCGACCTACGGCGCGGTGGAGCAGCTGATCAACGCGGGGCATCGCCATATCGGCATCATCGTAGGTCCGCTGGACATCTCCACGGCAAACGAGCGCATGGTGGGTTACCGGCGCGCATTGGAAGACTATGGCATCGAGGTTGAAACAGGTCAGCTCACAAAAGAAGGACAAAAAGAGAATCTGATTCAAATCGGACGTTACGATTTTGAGTCCGGCTATCGACAGCTGAATCACTTTATGGACATGGCAAATCCGCCGACCGCGCTTTGTGTGACAAACTATGATATGACGATGGGCGCGGTCACGGCGGCGCATGAGCGAAACATCATACTCGGCAAAGACATCGGTTTTGTGGGCTTTGACGCGGTCGATCTTTGCCGGATCGTTTCGCCGCCGCTCTCGATCGTCGAGCAGCCGACGCAGCTCATGGGACAAAAGGCGGGTGAAGTACTGCTCAAGCGCATGGCGGGCGAAACGCTGCCGCATCCGCAGATCATCCGGCTCAAGAGCTATCTGCACAATCGCATCTATAAAGAATAGTCCATTCGCGTGTTCCAGTGGCTTTCGGCAAATCCCGCTCTGAAAACAGGAGCGGAGACAAGATAAACGACATCGAACAAAGGAGAACAGCTATGAACCGATATGCGATCGAACTGCCGAAGATCGGCATCCGTCCCTGCATCGACGGGCGGAGAAACGGGGTACGTGAGGGCTTGGAAGAGCAAACCATGAATATGGCGAAAGCCGCGGCAAAGCTGATACAGAGCAGCATTCGCTATCCAAACGGCGAACCGGTGGAGATTGTTATCGCGGATACGACCATTGGCGGGGTTCGGGAAGCCGCCGCCTGTCAGGCAAAGTTTGAGAAATCGGGTGTTACCATCACGCTGAGCGTTTCGCCCTGCTGGTGCTATTCCACCGAGGTGATGGACTTTGACCCGCTGACGATCAAGGCGGTTTGGGGATTTAACGGAACCGAGCGCCCGGGAGCTGTGTTCCTCGCGGCGGTGCTCGCGGCGCACGCGCAGAAGGGCCTGCCCGCGTTCGGCATCTACGGACACGACGTCAAGGACGCGGCGGATACCGAGATTCCGGAGGATGTCGCAAGGAAGATTCTGCTCTTTGCGCAATCCGGCATCGCGGCAAAGTCCATGCGCCAGAACAGCTACCTGCAGATTGGCTCCATGTGTATGGGCATCGCGGGCAGCATTCTCGATCAGCAGACACTGTATGAGTACTTCGGCCTTCGTAGCGAGAGCGTGGATGAGACCGAAATCCTCCGCCGCATCGACAAAGGCATCTACGATCACGAAGAGTTTGCGCGCGCGCTGAAGTGGACGCGTAAAAACTGCCGCGAAGGACTCGATAAGAACCCAGCGGACATCCAGTTCTCCCGCGCGGAAAAAGACGCGCAGTGGGAGTTTGTCGTCAAGAGCATGCTGATTGTGCGCGATCTGATGATCGGAAACCCGCGCCTGGCCGAGATGGGATTTGTCGAGGAGGCGGAAGGACACAACGCGATCGTCGCGGGCATTCAGGGCCAGCGGCAATGGACGGATTATAAGCCTAACTTCGACTTCCTCGAAGCCATGCTCAACACGCAGTTCGACTGGAACGGACTAAGGGAAGCGTTTGTCATCGGAACCGAGAACGACACGCTCAACGCCATGACGATGCTCTTTGAACACCTCTTGACCAACCGTCCCGGCATCTTTGCCGATGTTCGTACCTATTGGAGCCCGGAAGCGGTCAAGCGTGTGACTGGAAAAGAGCTCAAGGGTTATGCGAAAGATGGCATCATCCACCTGATCAACTCGGGTGCGGCGTCGCTCGACGGAACGGGTGCGGTAACGGACAAGGACGGCAATCACGTGATCAAGCCTTTTTACGAGATGACCGACGCGGACGCGAAGGCCTGCCTGGACGAGACCGACTGGTGCGCCGCCGATCAATTCTACTTCCGTGGCGGCGGATATTCTTCGCACTTCATTCACGGCACGCGTGGCGGTATGCCGGTGACCATGGCGCGGTTGAACATCGTCAAAGGACTCGGCCCCGTGCTGCAACTGGCGGAAGGGTACACCTGTGAGCTGGAGCCGGATGTCCACAAGACGCTCGACGAGCGCACGGACAAGACCTGGCCGACCACCTGGTTTGCACCGATTCTGACCGGTGAAGGTACGTTTACGGATGTATACAGCGTGATGGCAAACTGGGGCGCGAATCACGGCGCGTTCTGCTACGGGCACATCGGCGATCTTTTAATCACGATGGCGTCCATGCTGCGCATTCCGGTTTCGATGCACAATGTCGAAAGCTCCCGCGTGTTTCGGCCGGCGGTATGGAGCGCGTTTGGCACAAGCGATTTAGAGGGCGCGGACTACCGCGCCTGCGTTGCATACGGGCCGATGTATAAATAAAGTCACTCTGTTTCAGGACCAAACAACACGCGTTCGCGCTGCCGGTCTTGCGTCATGCAGCCGACGGCGCGAAACTGGAAGGAAACGAAACCGATTGCTCCGGCATCGATCGAAATCTTACATTGACAGATAGCATCCAACATGAGGAACCGGCTGTTCGATCGGTATTCTGGGTGGCAACGCGCATGAAAAAAAGCCATTCTGAAAATGGCTTTATTCCTAAAATGGTGCAGCAAGGGATTGACCGAAGCTATTCGGCGTCTTCACCAGATGACCTTCGCGGATTGATCTCGATATGGCAATGTTCCCTTTGGATATAGTGCTTGTTGCAGACGACGGGCGTGGTTTCGTTTGGTAAAAAGAGGTCTTCGCGAATCAGCATGACTTCTTTATTGGGCGACATCACGTATTTTCCGGAAATGAAATTGCCCACTGCGGTGGATGTGACCGTTATGCGGGAGCGCTCGGCCAGCGAATAGACGGTGCTTTCCAACGTAGGCAAAATCATCGTCGGTTGGTTGAGCTTGAGCTCCAGCGGCGCCAAAGACTCCACGGGAATCAGCGTGAGCGTATACGCCACAATGCTTCCGCTGTTGCGATACCAGCGGTCAACGGCGATCATGACGGCGGACTCCCGCTGAAACAGATCGTTGTTTTGCTCATTGGGCACTTCGATTCGAAACTCGGTTTCGACATGATCGATCGAAACATCGCAGCACTGATAGACCGGATGACCCAGATGATCCAAATTACGGTGCTGTTTTGCGCCCTGCCGCACGACAAAGTTGCCCTTGCCGTGATGTTTTTGTATCAGGCCGTCCTCCTGCAGCAACTCCAGCGCCTGCCTCAAGGTCATGCGGCTGACGCCGAGCTGCGCCGCGAGTTTCGGCTCCGAGGGGAGCCAGGAGCCACCCGGGAACGTTCCGTTGAGCATCATTTTGAGAAGCTGCTCGTAGACGCGAACGAAAGTCAGGTTCTTCTCCTGCGTCAGATGGCGTAGATCGGTTGCGTTTTTATCGTTGATTTCCTGCATAAACCCTCGGATTTCGTTTCTACTTACATTAATCGTAAATTGTTTTTCTTAAAATTGCAAGGCGTATTCTTGATTTGACGATGCCGTCTGCTGCAATTCTATCTGTTCGTTTTCACGCGTAATATTTGAGTTATTACGCGTTTTTCCGCTGCTCAAACCGATAGATGGTCTCCAGCACGATTCTTGTTTCGCGCTCCCACGCTTCCGCGAGCTTCACGTTCTTTTCGGTATAGATCACTTCCTGATTGGTCAGGTTCCCGCTCGTGCCGCAGATGCAGGCGGTGCGTACGCCGCGCAGGTGGCCGATGGTGTAGAGCGCGGAGGACTCCATCTCGATATTCATGATTTTATATTTGCGCAGTTGTTCAAGAAACTCCGGTGTTTCGCCGTAAAACGCGTCGTCGCTGGAGTTGATGCCGACATAGACTGCCTCACCCGTGGGCGCGCACATTTCTCGCGCGGTTTCGATGAGTTTCCAGGTGAGCTCCAGATCCGGTACGGCGGGAAACGAATCCGGCACATAGAAACGGGAGGTTCCCTCGTTTTTCATTGCGGCTCTGCTGATCATCAGGTCCCCGATGCGGATGTTGGGATCCAGCGCCGCGCTGCTGCCGATACGAATCAGCGCCTTTGCGCCAATGTTGATGAGCTCTTCCGCGGCGATGGCGGCGGAGGGGCAGCCCATTCCGGTGGAGGTGACGCTGACCTTCACGCCTTTGTAGTAGCCGGTAAAGGTTCTGTGCTCGCGGTTGTTGGCCATGAGCGTTGCGTCGTCCAGATAGGCGGCTACGATATCGCTGCGCGCCGGATCGCCGGGGAGGAGGACATATTCGCCGATCTCGCCCGGAGAGAGCGCGATATGATACTGTTTCTGTCCCTTGGTTACTTCGCTTTTGTTCAAGATTTCACTCATGTTTGTTTTCGCTCCTTTTTTGTTGCGTATAGATAAAATATGGGAAACGCAAAATGCGTTACGCTTGCCGTTCGGCGTGGGAAACAAGGTATTCGGAGGCTTCTTGCGCGCTCTTTCGCACCGCGTCGCAGTCCATGGTTAAAATGTGATTCTCGCGCATGACCCACTTGCCGTTAACCGCCATATCGCGTACATCCGCGCCGCAGGCGGAGTATGCGACGGTGGAGTAGAGATTGCTCAGCGAATCCCGGTGCAGCGGCACGAGGCGCGGACTCTTTGTGTCTAGCGCGATGAAATCCGCGCGTTTGCCTGCCTCCAGACTGCCGATCTGATCCTGCAAGTTGAGCGCGACCGCGCCTTCCATCGTGCAGAGGCGAACCATCTCCCGCGCGGGAAAGAGCGTCGCGTCATTTTCCGCGAGCTTTTGAATGAGCGCGCCTGTACGTAAATCCCGCAGCAGATCCATGCTGTTGTTGCTCTGCGCGCCGTCGGTACCGATGGATATCTGAACGCCGTGCTCGCGAAGCTTCCGGTAGGGCATGCGACCGGAAACCAGCTTGAGGTTACTTACGGGGTTGTAGGAAGCGTGGACATTGCGCTGAGCGTATAGTTGCATGTCTGCTTCGTCCAGATGGATGCTGTGCGCCGCGAGTACGCGGTTTTCCAGCACGCCGAGGCTTTCCAGCCACTGCGTCGGCGTCTTGCCGTAACGCGCGAGAATCTGGTCGTTTTCATCCCGCGTTTCGGAGATATGCGTGTGTAAAAGTACGTCGTGCTTTCGGCAGAATTCCGCCACGCGGACGAATTGATCCGCGCTGACGCTATAGGGCGCATGCGGGCCGAGACAGGGGTAGACCAGCGTCTCCTCCTCGCGATCGATCCAGCGCTCGACGAAATCACACGCCGCGCGAAGGGTATCGTTCGTCTCGACAGAGGGCTTTTCAAACACCGTTGCGGCAAGCACGCAGCGAAGCCCGCTCCTGCTTGCGACCGGCGCGATCGCTTCCGCAAAGTAAAACTGGTCGCAATAGGTCGTGATGCCGGAGGAGATGTATTCCATGCAGGAGAGCGCGGTTCCGGCCTGTGCGCGCGCGGCGTTCAGGTGCGCCTCCATCGGCCACATCGCCTTGTTAAGCCAGTCCATGAGCCTGAGATCGTCCGCCTGGTTCTTAAAGAGGGAGGAGTGCGAGTGCGTATGCGTGTTGATAAGCCCCGGCAGGATGAGCCGGCCTTGCATATCGATCACGTCGCCTTCCAGAGGCAGCTCGTGCTCGTGTCCCGCGCGCAGTATCGTATTACCGGATACGGTCATTCTGCCGCGCGGAAAGAAGCGATCTTCTCCGTCGACGGTCAGTATGGTGCAGTTTGTAATCGTGAAGAGGTTGTTTTTTTGCATGCGCGCCTCCTTAATCGATCAGCTCGCCAGAAGCTTCCGGCGCTTTCGCTTTGCGTCCGACCCCGATGAGCACGAGCAGCGTCAGCGCATACGGCACCATCTGCACAAACTGATCCGGAATCGGCAGGCTCAGGTTGATGCGAAGCGCCTGCGCAAAGGCAAACAGCAGACTCGCGAGGAAGGAACCCAGCGGATTCCAGCCGCCGAAGATATTCGCGGCGAGCGCGATGAACCCGCGGCCCGCGACCATGTTATTGACAAAGAGGTTGTTTTGCACGATGGAAAGATACGCGCCCGCCATTCCACAGAGCATGCCGCAGACGACGACAGCGATATAGCGATACTTGCGCACGTCGATGCCGACCGTAGCCGCAGCACGGGGGTGATCGCCAATTGCGCGAAGGTGCAGTCCCGCCTTGGTGCGATAGAGGAAGAACCAGGCTAGAAACACGATCAACACCGTTAAATACAGAAACGGGGACTGATCCGCAAACAGTGCGCCCACGACGGGGATTTTCTTCAACAACGGAATGCTCATGGTGCCGAGCTGGGCCACCGTTCCGCTGATGCCGTCCGTGCCCCAGACCACGCGCGTGAGCACGACGGTGAGGCCGACCGCAAGAATGTTGATGCCGACGCCGCTGACGGTTTGGTTGGTGTGATAGCGGATGCTCAGCACCGCGTGTACGAGCGCGACGAGGCCGCCGAACACAATGGAGAACAGCACGCCGAGCCAGGGATTTCCCGTCAGATGCGTGCCCAGCACGCCACCAAATGCCCCGATGAGCATCATGCCCTCCACGCCGAGGTTGATGATGCCGCTGCGCTCGCAGATGGTCGCGCCGACCGAAGCCAGCGTCAGCGGAATTGCGAAACGCAGGGTCGTGAGGACGATGTTGAAGGAGAAGATGTATTGCAGGTTATCCATTCTGCTTTCCTCCTTTGCGACGGACGAGCTGGCTAACGATCTCCGGCGTAGCTACGAAGAGAATGACGAGGCCCTGAATCACCATAACCATGTTGGTGGAGACATTTGCGACATAGCTCATCTTCATCGATCCCGCTTCCAGCGCGCCAAAGAGCAGCGAGGTCAGCAGGATGCCGAAGGGGTTGTTGGAGCCGAGCACCGCGACCGCGATGCCGGTAAAGCCGAATCCCGGCGAGAATCCGTCGATGAATCTGCCGTACTTACCGAGCACTTCCGTGACGCCCGCGAGCCCCGCCAGCATACCGCTCAGCGCCATCACACCGATGGTGGTTGCCGCGATGTTGATGCCAGAGGAAGAGGCGGCGTTTGCGTTTTCGCCGACCGCGCGGATATTGAAGCCCACGCGTGTGGAACGGAAGAGAAAGAAGATCAGCACCGCAAACCCGAGTCCGAGATAGAGCGCGGTGGTCAACTGCGAGCGGGGGATGATTGTTGCAAACAGGTAGTTACTGGAGATCGCCTCGCTCTGCGCGGTCATGCTGTTTTCCGCTTTGAGCGGGCCGTTGACCATATAGGAGGTAAAGAGCGAGACGATATAGTTGATCATGATGGCGACGATGACCTCGTTGATGCGCATCTTGGCCTTGATAAAGCCGATCAGTGCGCCGACCGCGCCGCCCGCTGCCATGCCGGCGAGAATGGACGCGATGAGCACGATGATGCGCGGCAAACCGTTGAGCGCGAGCGCGGTGACCGCGCTGGCAAGCGCCGCGAGATAGAGCTGGCCTTCACCACCAATATTGAAGATGCCGCCTTTGCTCGCAACGGCGAACGCAAAGCCCGTAAACATTAGCGGAATGCTCTTACTCAGCGTGTTGGCGATTGCGTTTGCGGAGCCGAATGCCCCGTTGAGCATCGCGCCGAACGCTTTGAGCGGATCATAACCCGCAACCAGCATCACGAACGTCGCCAGTAGCAGCGAGAGGATCACAGCCGCGAGGGAATAGAGCAGGCGCTCCGCGAGTGCGGGCAGCTTATGCGTTTTTTGCTGTTTCATCGCGGTTCTCCTTCCTACCCGCCATGAGCAGGCTGATCGACTCGTTATCAAACGCTTCCGTCTTGCGGATATCCATCAATTCGCCTTTGTAGAGCACGCCTACGGTATCGCTGAGCTGGAAGATATCGGAAAGCTCGGCAGAGATCAGCAGGATGGCGGCGCCTTCGCTGCGGAGCTTGAGCAGCACGCTGTGGATATACTGAATTGCTCCGATGTCAAGTCCGCGCACCGGCTGACAGGCGAGCACGAACCGAGGATTTTTACCGACTTCGCGCGCGAGCACAAACTTTTGCTGATTGCCGCCGGAGAGGGAGCCCGCCTCCTGCTGCGCGCTGGTTGCGCGAACGTCGAACTGCTTCATCATTCTCGCCGTGTTTTCGCGCAGCGGCTTTGTCTGGATGAGTCCGCGGCGAACGTATTGCGGATCGTACTGATTGCCCAAAAGAAAGTTTTCGTTTAGGGAAGCATGCGATAAAATCGCCTGCTTCAACCGGTCGGAGGGGATATAGGCAAAGCGGAGCTTGCGCCTTGCGCGGGCGGAAAGCTCAAGGAGGTTGGTTTTCTGGTAAAGAATTCGCCCGCTCTTGGGACGCATGAGTCCCATGATGATCTGCTCCAGCTGCTGCTGTCCGTTGCCTTCCACGCCCGCAATACCGAAGATTTCTCCGGCGTGTACCGCAAAGGACACGGTCGACTGCGCGTTTGGCAGCAGACGGACATCCTCAACCGCAAGGACGACATCCCCCTGCGAACAAGGTTCTTTCTTTATTTCAAATTCGACGTCGTGACCGACCATGAGCCGCGCAAGCTCCTCCGGCGTTGTGGAGGCCGCGTCGAGAAGGGCAACGGATTTTCCGCCGCGTAAGATGGTGATCCGGTCCGCGACCTCAAGTGTTTCTTTCAGTTTATGGGTGATGAAGATGATGGTTTTGCCCTGCGCGCGTATGTCCTTTAGGATGGA
Organism: Christensenellaceae bacterium; assembly: GCA_963665375.2. Lineage (GTDB taxonomy): Bacteria > Bacillota > Clostridia > Christensenellales > CAG-138 > UBA7703. The sequence continues at coordinate 534,491 of CAXXUL010000003.1, read as the reverse complement.
CAAAAGCTGCTCCGCTTCGATGGGCGTGAGCACCGCGGTCGGTTCGTCGAGAATGATGATGCTGGCTCCGCGATAGAGTGTTTTTAATATTTCCACGCGCTGTTTCATGCCGACCGAAAGATCGCAGACCAGCGCGTCCAATTCGATGTTAAAGTGATACTGATCGGAGAGCGCCTGCACATCCTTGCGCGCGCGTTTCCGGTCGATCACAACGTTGCCCGGCTCGTTGCCGAGGATGATGTTTTCCAAACATGTGAGATGATTGATCAGCATGAAGTGCTGGTGTACCATGCCAAGACCGAGTTGATAGGCAAGCCGCGGCGTCAGTGCGGGAACCGGCCGGCCGTCGATCTCGATGCAGCCTTCGTCGGGACAATGCAGACCGAACAGCACATTCATTAGCGTGGACTTGCCCGCGCCATTTTCGCCGAGCAGACAATGGATTTCTCCTTGCTCCACCTGAAAATCGATCTTATCGTTTGCGGCCATGGAACCAAAACGCTTTGTGATCGAGCGCATATTTACCGCAAGCATAGGGTGCACCTCGTTTCCGTTTCGTTTGGAACCGGCGTTCCTGTTCAAACGTTTTACCGGGGAGGGTGAGGCCTTAGCTTCTCCCTCCCCAAATGGATCGTGTTATGCTTTCGTCATCAAACGGAGCATACGCCTTACTGTGCGTTTGCCGCGAGGAACGAATCGACCTCTTCCAGCGTGGTCGGAATGACGAGCGTGCCGTCCGCAATCTTCGCGCGGAGATCTTCGATGATGGCGACGTCTTCGTCGCTGACCTTGATGTTGCTGCCTTCGAGCGTATAGCCGACGCCGTCGTCCTTCACGCCGAGCACGGTGGTGGAGCCAACCGCGAGGTTGCCGTCTACGCAGGCCGCTTTGACGATTTCAAACGCCGCGGTGTCCACGCGCTTGAGCATGCTGGCGACGATGTGATCCGGGTCGAGCACGTTCTGGTTGGAGTTGACGCCGATGGCTTTAAAGTTCTGCTCTGCCGCAGCCTGGAATACGCCGAGACCGGAGCCGCCCGCCGCATGATAGATGATGTCCGCGCCCTTGGTGTACTGGGTCAGCGCGATTTCTTTTGCGGTGGTGGTGTCGCTAAACGGGTTGTTGCCGCCGACATAGTCGGTGAGCACATTGATCGAGGGATTGACGAACTTCGCGCCCGCCTGATAGCCCGCGTCAAACTTGACGAGCAGCGGGATCTCCATTGCGGCGATAAAGCCGATGGTGTTGTTGTCCGCAACGGCGTAAGCCGCGGCATTCTTCTTCAGGAGACCGGCGAGCGCGCCGACGAGGAAGGAACCTTCTTCTTCCATGCAGGTGTAGTTCGCGATGTTCGGGCCATCCACAACGCCGTCAATCAGCGCAAACTGCTGATCCGGAAACTCCGGCGCAACCTTGGTCAGCGGGTCTACCTGGTCAAAACCCACGCAGACGATGACGCTGTACTGACCGGAGCTCGCCATATCGCGCATGATGAGCTCGAATTCCGAAATCTGCTTCGGTTCCGCATAATCAAACGCGATACCGAGGTCGCTTTCCGCCTTCTTCATGCCGGAGTAGACAAGATCGTTGTAGGACTGATCGCCAAGACCGCCGACGCCGAGGATGCAGGCGGCTTTTTTCGCGCTGCTATCGGTTGCGGGCGTGGTTGCCGTGCCGGGTGCGGCGCAGGCGGTGGCCATGCTGCAAAGAAGCAGTACGGCAAGAACCGTTGCAATGAGTTTTTTCATGTACTTTCCTCCATTAAAAATGTGAAATGTATCCAAGGCGGGCGATTGCGTATCGTGTTGTGGAAAAAGATAGAAGGTTCACAGGGCAGACAACTTTTCATCGAACCGCGCTGGACTTGTCTAAAATATAGCAGTTGTACAGATGCTCGTCAATCAAAAAAAACGGAAAAATGCCATAATATTTGAAATATTGTGAAAAGACAGTCTTGAAACAAGAAAATAATGTTGTATACTTGTATAAGAGAGTAATGCAATTCGTTGCGGTAAATCGAATATTTGTATCACATAGATGAAAAATGAACAGATCGAGGTTAGAAGGAGTAAAAATGATGAACATCGAACAGGAACTCACGCAAGCTACGATACGGATTGCGACCGACGCGTCTCTGACGCATGAGCAGGCGATGATGAACTTGTCTAAATTGCCGGGTCAGTTTGTCTACGGGTTTACGCCTCCGGAGGGATATGATTCATTCTTGCAAAGCGGAGTTCTTTCCGACTTAGGCGAGGGATATGCGCCGATCTGTCCGCGCTATCTGCTGCCGGACTACGATCTCTTCTTTCAGAAGGGATGCAGCTTTCTTCGAATCGATCCGCCGAAGGATTTGTTTGAAGCAATCGAGGCGTTGAAGATGTTTTATCGGCATATTCCGTCCATCACGAATTTTCCTGTCTATTTAGGAAGGCTCGACCGGATGCTCCAGCCGTTTATTCGGGACGAAGCGGAGGCAAGGAAGCTCATCCGGCACTTCATGATCTTCCTCGACCGCACGATTTCGGATTCCTATGCGCACGCAAACATCGGGCCGGAGACTACCCTCGCGGGAGAGATCATACTCGATTGCGATTATGAGCTGCAAAACGCAACGCCAAGCATCACGCTGTTGTATGATCCCGCCATTACGCCGGATGCATTTGCTGCGCGTTGCGCGAGAAACGATCTCGCCTGCGCAAAACCCAGCTTCGCAAACGACGCGGCTTATCGGGGTGCGTATGCCGTTGAGTATGGAATTGCAAGCTGCTATAATGTGCTGCCCGTCGGCGGCGGCGCGTTTACCCTTGCGCGGTTGAACCTTAAGGCAGCGGCGGATCAGGCGAAAGACACCGAAGACCTGCTTTCGCGCGTGCTGCCGGAGGCGGTGCGCCTCAACTGCGAGTTCATGGATGCAAAGATCGCGTTTTTAGTGGAAAAGAGTCTGTTCTTTCGCTCGAACTTTCTGGTACAGGAAGAGTTTCTTCATTTGGATCGCTTCACCGGCATGTTCGGGGTTGTGGGGCTTGCGGAGTGCGTCAATCATCTGGAAGCGCTGGAAGGACGCGCGGGCCTACTCTACGGGCACAGCGGCGCCGCGGACTCTCTTGCGCACTGCGTGATGCAGCGGCTCACCGAGCTGGTCAACGCATACGTAAGTCCGTATTGCGCGGTGAGCGGCGGGCACTTCACACTGCATGCGCAGGTCGGGCTGGATACCGACATCGGCGTAACCTCCGGCGCGCGGATTCCAATCGGCGACGAGATTGCGCTGTACGACCACCTGCGCCATGCGGGGCAATTCCACCCGTACTTTCACTCCGGCGTTGGCGACATTTTTCCCTTTGAAGTGACCGCAAAGAGAAACCCGGAGAGCCTTGTCGACTTGATTAAAGGCGCGTTCTCTGTCGGCATGCGGTATTTCTCCGCCTATGCCAGCGACAGCGACGTGATCCGCATCACGGGCTATCTGGCCAAAAAATCGGATATCGAGAAGCTCGCGCGCGGGGAAGCGGTGCAGCAGGACAACGTGATTTGGGGGCTTGGCGAGGTGCAAAACAGTCACATTCTGGATCGCAAGGTTCGCTCGCTATGACGGCCGCGCTGGTCAACCGGATCATTCCGTTTAGCAGCGTGGATGGCCCCGGCAACAGAACGGTGTTTTTCTTGCAGGGCTGCAACTTTAACTGCGGCTATTGCCATAATCCGGAGACGATTCATGTCTGCAACAGCTGCGGCGCTTGCGTTTCCGTCTGTCCGATGGGAGCAATCCGTCTGATCGACGGCAAGGTGCGATACCGACGCGATGTCTGCTGCGCGTGCGACGCTTGTCTTCGCGCCTGCCCGCGCGACGCTTCGCCAAAGGTGGACGTGATGCCGCCGGAGCAGGCCCTCGCAATCCTTCAACAAAACAGACCGTTCATTCGAGGGGTCACCGTCTCCGGCGGGGAATGCACGCTTCAGCGGGACTTTGTGCTGGCGCTGTTTCGCGGCGCAAAGCAGATGGGACTCGGTACACTGCTGGACTCCAACGGCAACTACGACTTTGAACACGATGCGGAGCTGCTCTCCGTATGCGATGGTGTGATGCTGGACGTAAAATGCGTCGATCCTTTGGCCCACCGGGACTTAACCGGGCAAGGCAACGAGCTAGTCTTGAAGAATTTGACGTTTCTCGCGTCGATTGGCAAGCTGGAAGAGGTCAGAACGGTCGTCGTACCGGGTGTTTTGCCAAACGAGGACACGGTGCGCCGGGTTTGCGATGCGCTTGCTCCGTTTTGGGTAAACGGAGCTGCGATCGGCTACAAACTCATTCGTTTTCGCCCGCTTGGTGTGCGTAAAAACTATCGGACAATTTCTGTACCCGGCGAGAACTGCATGGAAGCATTGAGAGACATCGTGCTGAGCGCGGGTTGCAGCCGTGTCGAAGTAGTATAGTCGCTCACGTACCATCCTGATCCGCGTGGAATTTGCCGGAGATCTAGCAAAGAATATTGTTGATTGAAATCGTAAAAAAAAGCACGAAACGCAATGGTTTCGTGCTTTTTTCTTGGAGGCGCTATCAGTTGAGGGAGAGAGTTTAAGCCACAGAAAACGCTTCGCGCTTTAAGAATAGGAAGTTTCTCCGGGCCCGCAAGGATTCCCCTTACATTATTTTAATATATCAACTTCTCAATATCTATACGGAGGATTCGGTTCTTGTCCGTTTCACCAACTTCACGGTTTGCCCGCAAATTGCTCTTCTTCTGTTTTTCGCTCAATGGTTTTGATGTTAGCAGCGTTTTCTCTGCATATGCGGAGAGATGCTTTACACATGATCGATTACAGCTCGAAGATGCGCTTGTAGTTGTCATCAATCGTCTTGACTTCCGCCGCAGTGAGTTCCCAATCTCCCGCCTTGGCGTTTTCAATCGCCATCGCGGGCGTGGTTGCGCCCATGAGTGCGCAGGTGACACCAGGCTGGGAAAGTACCCAGTTGATCGCGACTTCGGGAATGGTCGCGCCGCGCGTGTCGCCGATGTCTTTGAGGATTTTTAAGAGTTCCTGCGCTTTGCTCCAGCCGGGCTCTTCAAAGCAGTTGTAGAAGCCGACGCGCTGCTCTTTGCCGCCCGCTGCGGGTTTTTCCAGCTTACCGGAGAGAATTCCGCCGCCAAGCGCGCCATAGGTAACGCAACCGATGCTGTTCTTGCGGCAAAAGTCGATAACGCCGTTGTTGAGGCTGACCTGGTTGAGCAGACTCAGCGGCGGCTGGCAACTCACAATACCCGCGATTTCAACGGCGACCTGCATCTGTTCCGGCGAGAAATTGGAAACGCCGACCTCTCTGCAGAGGCCTTCCTTCTTCATCTTCGCGATTTCATACAGTGCGCCCTCGATGCCGAAGTTTGCATCCGGCCAATGAATCATGTACAGATCGATATAGTCTGTTTGGAGACGTTTTAGCGATTGCTCCATCTCCCAGCGAACGAGCTTCGGGCTCAGGCACTTGACGTATTCGCCCGCAATGCGGTGAATGCCGCACTTGGTTGCGAGGCAAACCTTGTCGCGTCTACCCGAAATCGCCTTGCCGACCGCAATTTCGGATTCGAAATGCGGCCCGTATCCGGGAGCGGTGTCTACCATATTGATGCCAACGTCGATCGCGGCCTGAATCGCCTTGATGCCTTGATCGACATCCACCTCGCCAAAGAAGTCGTTACCCAGCGCCCAGGTGCCCTGACCGACGACGGAAACGTTAAGACTGCTGTTTCCCAATTTTTGATATCGCATGTTGCTTTCTCCTTACTTGAATTAGTCTTGCAAAAGGGATGGGAATTATCAGGATTTGTGTACGTGAAAGTGTTGAAATACGATCAACAAGTGAAGTATGACACATGACATGACATATGTCAATACTATAACATCTGTAATTCTCTGCGTAATAGCGAGATTTTTCCGGCAGGAGAAGAATAATGTATGATTGTGTGCAGTTTGAAAAATAAAACAGAAACGTCAGAGCGCAATTTCTTTCCGGTGCAAGTTGAGATACAATAATGGGTAGCATTTCTTTAATTATTTAACAAATAAGACCTCGTGTTTCTTCTTGCAAAAAGTTCGAAAAAATACTCAATATTTCGTTGAAAAATGTGTTGACAAACGTCAAAGCGTTTGATACGATGACGCCAACAAACGTTATAACAAATGTCAAAAAGCAATTCAATCGCATCGTACCAATCACGAAGACAACAATCCGCCTCTAAACGAAAACACGCAACGCAAACAAAACACCCTGCATGACGCACAATCCACCACGGCATCCAATCAATATGGATTTAGCCGGATTGCTGTATCCGGTTGAACATAAAACAACTAGGAGGAAGACACAGGATGAAGAAAATTGGTTTGATCGTTCTGGCCATGCTCATGGTATTTTCCATGTTTGCATGTCAGAGCACAGCACCGGCGGCAGCAACCGAAGCGCCGGCGGCTGCAGCAGCAACCGAAGCACCGGCAGCGGACACCGCCGCGACGGACGCGCCTGCCGCAAAGACAACCCAAGGAATGAAGATTGCATATTTCGTTTCGACGATGGCCAACGAGTTCCACCAGGCGCGTGCAGCGGCAGCCATTAAGTACGCAAAAGACAAGTATGGCGCTGAAGTCGTGATCATGGACGGAAAATCGGACGACAACACGATGATCAACAACGTCGACATGCTCGCTACCTCCGACTTTGACGCGGCGGTGCTCCATGTCTGGCAGCCCGATGCGGTTGCTCCCCTCGTCATGAACGCGATTAACAACGGCGTGGCGATGATGACCTTCTTCAGCCCGCTGGCAGACACGGGAATCCCGGTCTTCCGCTCGGACGAAGCAGGCGGTTCGTTTGCGATGGGCGCCAGCGCTGCCGAGCAGTGGGTTAAGGCCAATCCGGACAAACCGATCGTAACCGTCCAGTTTGGCTGGCCGGACAACAGGGAAGTGAAGACCGGTCGTACCGATCCGTTCGTCGCCGGTATCGAGAGCATCGTTGGCGCGGGCAACTACACCAACCTCGGCTGCATCGATTCCAAGGGCAGTGCGGACGCGACCAAGGAAGCCATGGCGAATATCCTCATCACCAACCCCGATGTCAACATCATTTACTCCGAAGCGGGCGATTTGACCCCCGGCTGTATGGCGGCGTTGGTTGACGCGGGCCGCGGCACGATGAAGGATGGCGTTCCTACGACGGAAATCGTCGCAAGCGTGGATTGCCCCGTCAGCGAAGTCAAGGCGATCTTTGATCCCAACAGCTCTCTTAAGATGTCCCTTGGCCTCCCGCCGATCCAGACCTCCGAGAAGATTATCGACATCATCGTCGGCGTGTACCTTGGCGAAATCGCGCAGGTTTCCACACCCGCCGAAGAGCTCTTTGGTGAAGTGTACCCGGTAGACTTCTACAAACTCAAGCTTGCGGACGTCATCTCCTGGTACAACCAGCAGTTCGGTACCAACTTAACCGAAGCGGACATTCTCGGTTAATCCTCGATAGACAGAAGATCGCGAAACACTTGGGAGGGGTCACTATGGCTCCTCCCAAGAAACTGATTGGATGGAGACAAGTCAATGGAAACAAATGTATTGCAGATCAAGGGGCTTGTGAAGGACTTTCCCGGCGTGCGAGCGGTGAACGACGTGAGCTTTGACATTCAGCGAAACGTTGTGCATTGCCTCGTGGGCGAAAACGGCGCGGGCAAATCGACCTTGATCAAGATCCTGACGGGTGCCTGCGAACGCACATCCGGCTCGATCCTATTGAACGGAGAAGAATACTGCGCCAGAAGCCCCAAGGATGCCAGAGACAAGGGAATCAGCACACTGTTTCAGGAGCTGAACGTGGTCGATCAGCTCACGGTGGAAGAGAATCTCACGCTCGGTATTGAAGATACGACTTTTGGGTTTCTTCATAAGACGGACAAGATTAAAAAGATTATTGCGGTTTTAAAAGATCTCGAACCCAGCATCGGTCCAAAGGAACGTGTCGGCCGCCTCAGCGTCGCGAAAAGCAGATCATAGAGATCGCGAAGGCGGTTGCCGCGGAGACCGAGATCATCATTATGGATGAACCGACCGCGGCGCTCTCCGAATCGGAGATTGAGCGGTTGTTTACGATTGTCAAGCGCTTGCGCGATAAGGGCGTAACCGTTATCTACATTTCGCACCGCTTGGACGAAATCTTCACGCTGGGCGATTACGTGACCGTTATGCGCGACGGGAAGCATGTCGCAACCAAACCCATCGCAGAGGTGAAGGATCGCTCGGAACTCGTGCAACTGATGATCGGGAAGACCGTCATCGAGTCGTATGTGCCGAAGGAAAAGCAGTCTGAAGAAGTGCTGCTGGAATGCAAAGGCGTCTGCAACCACAAATTGCGAGACGTATCTTTTCAAGTCAAGCGCGGCGAGATCGTGGGTTTCTACGGCCTTATCGGCGCGGGCAAAACTGAGCTCGCGCGCGCCATCTACGGTGCGGACAGCTATTCCGGCGAGATCGTACTCAACGGTGAAAAAATCAAGCCGTCGCCGGAGAAGGCGATTAAAGCGGGCATCGCGCTCGTACCGGAGGAACGCAGAACGCAGGGGCTTTTTACACTTTTGACGATCAAGCATAATATCTCCGCCATGAACCTTGGAAAAATCTCCAACGTGGGCATCATCAATTCCGCTGCGGAGCGTAACACGGCAAAGGGCTACATCAGCCAGCTCAACATCAAGACGGATTCGATGGACAAAGAGACCAGCAAACTCTCCGGCGGAAACCAGCAAAAGGTTGTGTTCAGTAAGTGCCTGTTTGCAAACGCCGACCTCCTGATCCTCGACGAACCGACGCGCGGCATCGATGTCGGCGCCAAGGCGGAGATTTACACGATTGTGCGGGATCTTGTCGCAAACGGAAAGACCATCATGTTTTTCTCCTCCGAATTGCCGGAGATTTTGAATTCCTGCGACCGCATCTTCCTGCTTTATGAAGGCGAAATCAAAGCGGAGCTTCAGAACGGGAAGGATATCAACAGTCAGGATATCATCCATATCGTGACGGGAGGTGCGGCATCGTGAGTAAACCAATGGCAAGATTAAACGCGGGTTCTGCCGCGGGAAAAATCAGCAACGAATCCTACCTAAACAGAGTGATGTTTCTTGTGCTCATCGTGCTCTTTGCGCTGGCGAGCATCTTTATTGATAAATATTTCTCTACCGCGACGGCGCTCAATCTGATCGCCAATAATTGGTACATTGTGATCCTTGGCATCGGGGTGACGTTCCTGCTCGTCTCCGGGCATCTGGATATGTCGGTCGGCGGTATCGTCGCCATGGCCGGCGTGCTTTCCGCCTACTTCTGCCAGCCGGCGAACGAGGGCTTCTCTGAACTGGGACAGGGCCTCGGGCTGCCGTACGGGGTGGCGATTTTGCTGACGCTCTTGGTGTGCCTGGGCATCGGCATGCTCAACGCGCTGTTCGTCGCGAAGATGCGCGTGGCTTCGATCATCGTCACACTCGGTACGATGTCGATTGCGCGTGGAATCGGGCAAGTTGCGGCGCTCGGCGCGCAGCGGAGCGCGGGGCTTCCGGATATCTTTGGTGCCATCGGCAATGTGCCCCTCTTCGGTCCGATCAAGATAGCGGCTGCTGTTGCGGCTATCCTCGTCGTCATCGCTCTGTTTATTGAGAAAAAAACCTCATTCGGACGGCGCACCTATCTCATCGGCGCCAATCGGGAGGCGGCCCGCCTCTCCGGCGTGAAGGTGGAGCTGCACATCGGGCTGCTCTATCTGCTCAGCGCACTGCTTGCCGGCATCACGGGAATCCTGCTCGCCTCCGAAATGAAGGCAGGCATCTCGACCCGCGGCACAGGATTTGAGTTTAACGCGCTGGTCGTCACCCTGCTCGGCGGCGCGAGCATCGACGGCGGTGTCGGCTCCGTTCTGGGCATGGTCATCGGAACGCTGATCCTCGGCGTTGTGTCGTCTGCAGCCTACGGTCTGCTGCTGCGTCCGGAATGGCAGTTCATCTTAAAAGCGGTCGTAACATTCTTGGCAATCATTGCGCAGCGCTATCTGCTGGATCAACGAAACAAGTAACGGGCGGATGGTACGGATCTGTTTGAAAGGGATTAAGACTATGTCATCAAATTGTACACCGACGACTCTTCGGGCCCAACGGGTCAAGAGATTTATAAAGGAAATATACGTCTATATCATTCTGCTGGCGGTCGTAACCGTGCTGAGCCTGCTCAAAGGCAATCTGTTCCAGAGAGGCAACTTCCTGTTTCCGCCGAACATAGCAAACCTTCTGCGCATGTCGGCACCGATTCTGATGATCAGCAGCGTGTTTACGTTGATCTTCATCACGGGAAACATGGATCTTTCGGTCGGCAGCACGCTGAGTCTGACGACGGTGGTTCACGCGATTCTGGTGCTGAATGGATTTCCGTTTGCACTCTCACTCGTAATCGTCATCGCACTTGGAATATTTCTTGGTTTCATCAACGGATTTCTCGTCATGAAGCTAAGAATCACGCCTGTCATCGCGACCTTGATCACGATGAACGCCTACCAGGGCGTTGCGCGATATCTGGTACCGCCGGGCATCTCTTCGATTACGAATACGGATACGCTGAAGATGCCGGAATGGATGGGGTTTTTCGCGAAGGGCCAAGTATTTATGGGATTGTCCTGGGCATTTATCGTCGCGGTTGTCCTACTGATTGCGCTCGTGATTTTGCAGAAACGAACCCTGTTTGGGAAGTACCTGGTTGCAGTGGGCGGCAATCGCACCGCGGCGGAACTCTCCGGAATCAACGTCGTCAAGGTCGTTTGGGGCGTTTACATCCTGATCGGTGCGGTTTCGGCGCTGGCGGGCGTTTCGCGGGCGAGCTATCTGCTGATCGGCGAACCGTATACGGGCGTCGGCGCGGAAACCGAGGCGATCATCGCCTGCCTCCTGGGAGGGACGGTGTTCACGGGAGGCGAAGGCTCAGTTGTGAAATCGTTTGTCGGCGCACTCATCATCGTGTGCCTGACATTCGGGCTCAAGTCCGTCATACCCGAATACTGGCAACTGCTCGCCAAGGGCGTCGTGCTGGTGTTTGCGGTCGTGCTCAACCACGTACTTTCGAAGGAAAGCGTTGCGGCATAAGTTAAGAGAGTCTATCGGAATTAGAAATCAGATCAACATCTGTTGTGAAGCACAACGTTTCTGGGGGTAATGAACATGTATGAACAAGACAAGCGCGAGATCATCCGCGCGGCACTGGAAATCAAGAACTACGGCCTAATCGCGCTCTCCGGCGGCAACGTCAGCGTCCGCAAGGAAAACGGCGATGTGATCGTCACACCCTCCGGTACGGCGTATGAGACCATGCAGGAAGACGACCTGATCGTGTTCAATAAGGATGGGGAACGCATCGAAGGCACGCTCCGCGAGTCGGTCGATACGGTAGCGCTGAAATATATCTTTGATCAATTGCCGGAAGTCAACGCAATTATCCACACGCATCAGCCTTATGCAACGGCGGTGGGGCTCATCGGGGATGTTTTTCCAGCGGCACTGACCACACTGGCGAATGTGACGCTTGGCGCCATTAACGTAGCGCCATACTGTTCCGCGGCAAGCCTCGATATGGGCGTACAGGCGGTGAAATATCTCGGTGGTAAGCGCGCGGTGATCTTGAAGCACCACGGCGTGATCGCAGTCGGCGGCAACCTCAAAGAGGCGCTCTATGCCGCGATCTATATGGAAGAAGCGGCAAAGGCGTATCTCGCGGCAAAAGCTGCGGGCAACGTTGCCATCATGACCGATGAGCAGACCGCGGACGCCGTGGAGATCCACAAGACATACGGCCAAAACCACTGACACACGATAGCAGAACCCCGCGCTGGAGCCGCGCTCGAAAAGAGTTCGCTTTGCGCCGGGTACCGATACGCTGGAGGCACTTTACTTGAGAAACTTGCAAGAGAATCTGTTCGGCTTATATGAAAAAGCATTGCCGAAACAATTGAATTGGGAAGAACGCCTCATCGCGGCGAAAGACGCGGGCTATGATTTCATGGAGATCAGCATCGATGAGACGGACGAGCGCATCGGGCGCCTGTACTGGAGCAAGTCGGAACGCACAAAGCTCATCAAAACGATCCATCGCGTGAATATGCCGATTCTGTCCATGTGCCTGAGCGCAAACCGGCGCTATCCCATTGGCAGCGAACGCGAGGAGACACGCAAAAGCGGCATCCAGCTGATTCGCGGTGCAATCGACTTTGCGCTGGACTGCGGCATACGGGTCATCCAGCTTGCGGGATATGACGAATACGCCAACCCGAGCACGGAGGCGACCGTGCAGAACTTCCACGATTCGCTCGCACAGTGCGCGCGTTACGCCCAGGAAAAGGCGGTGATGCTCGCGCTGGAGACCATGGAAAACGACCTGATGGACACCATCGGCAAGGCCAAGCATTATGTGGATGCGATTCAGTCCCCGTGGCTGAAGATCTATCCCGATCTGGGCAATCTCTGCGCAACCGGGCACGATGTAGAGAAGGAGTTTCTCCTCGGTATGCAGGATATCGTCTCCATCCACCTGAAGGATACGCTTCCCGGCGTGGTGCGGGATATCGCGTTTGGCGACGGGAATGTGGATTTTGTCTCGTTCTTTCGCCTGTTGGGGAGAGAACAATACAGCGGATTGTTTGTTGCGGAAATGTGGACAGACGAAACCCCGCACTCAATTGTTGCGGCTAAGGATGCGCGCGCGTTCATTGCGGACAGGATCGCACAGGCACAGCAGCTCTGACGGAATAGACCTGCGGGCGGCAAACGCTCACGAGGAGGATATTATATGAAAAAGATGGGCATCAAGCGCCTCACAAAAGAGAATTTTGAGCAATACGGCTCATTTGCGAGCATTCTGGAACCGGCGGGTCCCTGCTTTGGCGAGGAACCGGTGGTGTTTTACCGGGATATGGTGCAGCAGAGCCTCGGCTTTGCGAGCGCTGCTTCCTATTCCACCTGCGTCGTCAGCCAGCGCCCGTGGGTGATCACCAACGCGGAAGTTCACGACTACTGCCACGAGACGATCCTCTGCCTCGACGGGGATTATCTGATGCATGTTGCACCTGCAACGTTTGACAAGGTTATTCCCGTTGATCAGATCGAGGTGTTTCTGGTTCCCAGGGGAACGCTTGTCAACGTAAAAGCGGGCGTTTGGCATCAGGCGGGATTCCCGTACCATTGCGAAAAGGTACATATCCTCTGCGTGTTGCCGGAGCGCACCTATGCGCGGGATTGCGATTGCTTCGACCTCGCGAAAAAGGACCAGATCGAGGTCGTTCCGGAGTTCATCGACTAACCGGACTTCTTCTTGCGGGAATTGATTTTTTCGTTCTCTTTCCTGTATGATGACGTAGAGGCTGCGTGTGATGCGGGCGCTTTAACCCGCTGATTTTCCTGCGGCTGAAACAGGAGCAAACTCCGCTTATCAAACAACTTTCGAACAGCTGGGAGGATCGTATGGGACAGCAATATCTGCTCGGGTTGGATAACGGCGGCACGGTGACGAAAGCCGCGCTTTACGGAACCAACGGCGCGGAAATCGCGGTCGCGGGCGCGCAGGTCAAGCCGATTATGGAAAAAGTCGGCTTTGTCGAGCGCGATATGGTAGATCTCTGGCAGGCGAATGTAAAGGCGATTCGCGACGTGCTGGAAAAATCCGCAGTCAACCCAACGGACATCATCGGCGTTGCGGTCACGGGACATGGCTGCGGCGCTTATTTTATCGACGCCGAGGGAAACCCCGCAGCAAACGGGATTATCTCCACCGACACGCGCGCAAAGGAATATGTCGAGCGCTGGAATGCGGACGGAACCTATGACGCGCTGCTGCCGATGACGATGCAAATCATCTGGGCGGGGCAGACGCTGCCCATCGTCGCCTGGCACAAGGACAACCGGCCGGACGTGCTGGCACGTGCGGACAAGGTGCTCTCCTGCAAGGATTACATCCGCTTCTGCCTTACGGGAGAGGCGTATACGGAGCTGACCGACGTTTCGGTCGCCAACGGTATCAACCTCAACACAATTGCCTACGACGACGCGATCTTTGATGCGTTTGGGATACGCGATTATAAACGCCTGTTCGCACCGCTGCGCAAGTGCACCGATGTGTGCGGCGTGATCAGCGAGAAGACCGCGCGGGAGACGGGGCTTGTCGCGGGGACACCGGTCGCGGGCGGGCTTTGCGACGTTGCGGCCTGCTGCATCGGAACGGGCGTCACCTCGCCGGACAAGATGTGTATGGTCGCGGGGACCTGGAGCATCAACGAGTTCTTGTCGGAAAAGCCGATTGCGTCCAAGAAGCTGTTTCAGACCGCGCTGTACTGCATGGATGACTACTGGATGATCCTCGAAAACAGCATGACCTCCGCAAGCAACCTCGAGTGGTTCGTCAAAAACCTGATGGGATATGAGAAAAGGGAAGCGCAAGAGCAGGGCGGAAACGTGTTCCAAAGCGTGGACTGTATGGTGGATGAGATTGCAACCGGAGATTGCCCGATCATATTCCTTCCGTTTTTATTTGGCACCAATGTCAACGCGAACGCAAAGGCTTGCTTCCTTGGCATCAGCGGGCTGCACACCAAGGCGCACATGCTCCGCGCGGTCTATGAGGGCGTGGCTTTTTCGCACCGCACGCATATGGAAAACCTGCTTCGCTTCCGCGCGCGCCCTTCCGGCATCCGCATCTCCGGCGGCGCCGCGCGCTCCCGCGTGTGGGTGCAGATCTTTGCGGATGTGTTTCAAATTCCCGTGGAGGTTTCCGCGGGCAAGGAACTCGGCACCATGGGCGCCGCGATGTGCGCGGGAATCGCTTCCGGCGCGTTTCGCGACTTTGCAGAGGCGGTGGATGTGTTCTCGAAGGTCGCTTACACCTGTATGCCGAACCCCGATGCGGCGCAAATCTACGAAGAGAAATTCCGGTTGTACACGCGCCTCAGCGCACAGCTGGACGAGACATGGAAGGACTGGGACAGAATTCTGAACAAGTAAACCACCTTAGCGATGACAACCGAACGGAGCGGGATATGTTTTTCCCTAACTCGAACGACCGGGAAAGCCCCTGCCGGAACGGAAAATCGTTTTCAAACACAGTAAACTGTGATACTATATCTCAATATTGAAGAACGTGATTGAGGGTGTCAAATGGAATCCAGATATGATATGCAGATGATGGTACATGTATCCAGAATGTACTATATGGAAGGGCTCACGCAGCAGGCAATCGCGAAAGAGCTTGGTATCTCCAGATCATATATCTCCATGATCTTGTCCGAAGCAAGAGAGCTCGGCATCGTCGAAATCAACATCAAAAACCCGCTCGCGAGCAACGAAACATTGTCGGGGGAGCTTTCGCAGGCGTTCGGTATCAGCAATTGTTACGTTACTCCTACGGTGGTTACCAATCTGACGCCGCTGACCAAGATCCTCGCGGCGCAGGGCGCAATCGTTGCGGAAAAACTCATCGAAAACCATTCCACGGTGGGCGTTGCCTGGGGCATGACCTGCTATGAGTTCATGAAGGCATTCTCAGAAAACTCCGGCTTGTTTGATGTCAACGTCGTGCCGCTCATCGGCGGCTCACACCACCTCTCTTCGGAATATCAGCTCAACGAGATGGTTCGCCTCTTTGCGGAGAAGCTTAGAGGTACGCCGTCGTTTATCTATGCGCCAGCGCTGGCGGAGTCCATCGAGGACAAAGCCCTGCACATGAAGAGCCAATACATGCAGTCCATCGCGGAAAAATGGCGCAAGATCGACGTCGCCATCGTCGGCGTCGGCTCCCCGCCGGAGTATTACGGCGACAAGAGCCAGTTTGATCCCGTCGCGCTGCGCAGATCCTATGAGGATAACCCGGAGAAGACCGTCGGCGATATCGGCGCGCGAAGGTTCAATATTCAAGGGCAGTTCCTGAAGAACGACTATAACGAGCGCATCATGGGCATCGACGAAGAGGGCCTCAAGAGCGCGAAAAACGTGCTCAGCATCGCGGCGGGCCACCACAAGGTGCTCTCCATCATCGGCGCGCTCAGGCTCAACATCATCACGCATTTTGTAACCGACGAGAATACGGCAAAGACGATACTCTCGCTGGTATAAATTTCACAAAGCATACAAAAACCGCGGCAGATGCCGCGGTTTTTGTTTTGCAACCAAATAGATTCGTGACTTTGCGCCCGAAACGGCGCTGTTTTTATTTTTCGCTCAAAATCGCGAGTGCTGCGCTGCGGTCTGTGATCAGCACGTCGATATACTTGCCCTTCAGCGCGCCGGTGATGATGTCCTTCTTCTCCTCGCCGCACGCCACGCCGATCACGGTCGGGATGCGCTTGAGGTCGTCCAGCGTTGCGGAGATGATGCGGTCCATGAGCGGGGTTTCGCAGGGGTGACCGTCGATGTCGATGTATCTGCCGCAGATGTCGCCCACCGCGCCTTCGTTGCGCAGGGTTTGCGCATCCTCCATGCTGATGTGCCCGGAGCGGAACTGCGCGCTGAGCTCCGGCCGCGTGGAGCCGAGGCCCACAACAGCAACTTTCGCGCTGGCGAGCCGCTGAAAATGCTCCTGAATGTGCGGTTCGTCCATGAGAAGGTCGCGTAAGACCTTGCTCTTGACCATAAACGGCGCTTGCAGCAGATAGCTGTCCCCGTTGAAGGCGCTGGCGAGCGTCAGCGCGAGGGCGTTTGCGTCGGTATCCATGGTCTTGTTGCCGATGCCGCCAAGCAGCTGAATCACGTCCACGCGCTTATAGGCGTTGTGGCGAACGTTCTTGACCACATAGCTGAGCGTCGTGCCCCAGGCGATGGCGAGGAGTACGCCGTTTTCGAGGAACGATTCCAGATAGATCGCCGCGGCTGCGCCGACGTTTTGTTTGCTCTCTTCGAGCGTGTGGCTGCTGGGAGCGACGATGACATGCCGGATACCGAAGCGGTCCTCGATCCTTTTTGCGAGCTCGATGCCGAAGGAGGAGATATCGTCGATGCGGATTTGCACGATGCCGGAGGAGATGGATGACTTGAGCAGGCGCGAAACCGTCGGGCGCGAAACATGCACCTCCTGCGCGATCTCTTCCTGCGAGCGGCCTTCCATATAGTAGAGCTTGGCGACCTTGATCAAAAGATCGCGTTTTTCGTCGATCGGCTGCGGCATAGATACACTCCTCCTCACGATGGTTTGAATATAGTGCATCCTCGGGGCGTTGTCAAGCACAATGAGATCATTTGTAAACGAAACAATCGTAAATGAACGTAAAATCGAAGAAACTGTCACATGAAAACCGAATTTGAAATGATAAAATGAACATATGTGCATAATAGAGCCAAATAGTTGACATGAAAAGCCGGCATACCTATAGTGAGAGCATACAGAAACAACGGAACAAATCGGGAGCAAACACCATGAAACAAGTATCTGCGTCCATCCTCTCGGCAAACTGGCTCAGACTGGGTGAGGAGCTCAAGCGGGCGGAAGAAGCCGGATGTGACTGCATTCATGTGGACGTCACCGACGGACATTTCGTCTCAAACCTCACGATGGGCATGGACATCACGCGCGCGGTCTGCAATTTTACCGGCCTCCGCACCGATGTTCACCTGATGATAGAGGAGCCGGGCCGATTCATCGCCGCGTTTGCGGACACCGGCGCGGATTCGATCACCTTCCACCATGAGGCGACGGCGCATCCCTTTGAGCTGATCCGCGAGATCAAAAAGCGCGGCAAGCTCGCGGGCGTGGCGCTCGATCCCGCAACGCCGGTGGAAGCCATCGAGCACTATCTCGATCAGGTCGATCTGGTGCTGCTGGTAGCGGTTTGCGTGGGCTTTGGCGGGCAGAAGTTCATCGACGCGGTGGATGAGAAAATCAAGCGGCTCGCGAAGATGCGAGAAGACAAAGACTTACATTTCGAGATACAGGTGGATGGCGGCATCCATACGGGTAACGGCACAGAGAAGCGCCGGCTCGGTGTAGATAACCTCGTCGGCGGCTCGATGATCTTTCTATCGGAGGACATCAAAGAAACCGTGCGGCAGCTGAAAGCCTGAACAGGTTTTCAACCATTCCATTCAAGTCAATCACAAGATTTCCAATAATAAGAAAGAATCAACAGGAGGAACCAACATGAGTCTCAACAGTGATGCCATCCAAGGCAAAGTTTGCGTCGTGACCGGAGCGGCAAAGAGCATCGGCTTCGCCATCTCGCAGAAATATGCCGAACAGGGCGCGAAAGTCGTTCTGATCGATATCGATCCGCTCGTCATGGAATCCGCAAAGTCGCTCGCAGATAAGGGCTACACCGCCAAGGGGTATACCCTCAACATCACCAACCGTGACGCGGTGCTCCAGTGCTTTGCGGACATCGTCGCGACCTACGGCGATATCTACGCGTTGGTCAACAACGCGGGCGTCGTCGATACCCGCCCGTTTGAAGAGAACGACGAAGCCATACTCGACAAGATGTTCAAGGTCAACGTCTATGGCACGACCTACTGCATTCAGGGTGCGCTGCCAAGCATGAAGAAGAACCACGGCGGCAAGATCATCAACTTCGCCAGCAAGTCCGGCAAGACCGGCTCCGCCCTTATGGCGCCCTACAGCGCGGCAAAAGGTGCGGTGATCGTGCTCACGCAGGCGCTGGCGTTCGAGGTCGCGAAGGACAACATCAACGTCAATTCGGTCTGCCCGGGTATCACGGACGCGACGGGTGTCTGGTCCTCCGTCAGCCGCGGTTACGTCGAGAACATGAAGATGGAGCGCGACGCGATCGTCAAGAAGTTTACGGAAAAAGTACCGCTCGGCAGACTCACGGACATTCAGGATGTCGTGGAGTTCGTCTTCTTCCTGACCGCCTCTGCGGATTACTGCACGGGTCAGGCGTTCAACATCACCGGCGGCAGAGAGATGCACTAAGCTGCACATAGACTGGAGGATAATATGGATCTGAATTTGAAAGGCAAGACCGCCATCGTCACCGGCGGAACAACGGGCCTCGGCGCGGGCATCTGCGATGTTCTCGCGGAAGAGGGCATGAACGTCATCGCGAACTATCTTTTTGATCCCGAGGGCGCGGACAAGTTCGCAACCGAACTCAGCGCGAAATACGGCACCAAGTGCGTCGCCATGTATGGCGATATCTCCAAAGGCGAGGACATCGACAAGATCTTCGTGCAGGCGGAAGAGCTTTACGGACACGTGGATGTGCTGGTCAATAACGCCGGCATCTGGCCCACGACGCCGATCGAGAAGATGAGCGACGACGAGTGGAAAAAGGTCATCGACATCGACCTCAACGGAACGTTTATGTTCTCCAAGCGCGCGGCAATCCATTTCCTCAAGCATGACGTCAAGGGGCACATCGTGAGCGTCTCTTCTAAGTCCGGCTTCACCGTCTCCTCGCCGGATCACGCGCATTACGTGGCGGCAAAGGGCGGCGTGAACATGATGACCAAGGCGCTGGCGCGCGAGTTTTCGTCTCGCGGCATCATCGTCAACGGCGTAGCGCCCGGCATGGTGCGTACCCCCATCAACGAGGACAAGCTCTCCCAGCCGGAGTGGCTGAAGTACTATGAGGACCGCATTCCGGTTGGTCGCGTGTCCACCGCGCGGGAAGTGGCCTACACCGTCGCGTTCCTCGCCTCGGAAAAAGGCATGTACATCGCGGGCGCGATCGTAGACGTAACCGGCGGCATGCTGATTTAATCGTTAGTTCGACAAATTTAAAAATTGACGGAGGAAGAAACAAGTGGAAAAGCAGGCATTGGGTCTCGTGGAAACCAAAGGACTCGTTGGCGCGATTGAAGCAGCCGACGCGATGGTCAAGGCCGCCAACGTAACATTGGTCGGCAAAGAGAAGATCGGCTCCGGCCTCGTCACCGTCATGGTGCGAGGGGATGTCGGCGCGGTGAAGGCCAGCGTGGATGCGGGCGCCGCCGCCGCCAAGCGCGTGGGCGAACTGTATTCGGTGCACGTGATTCCGCGTCCGCATGAAGACGTGGAAAGCATCCTGCTCAAGTAACGGGAAGGAACGGAGAATCATATGGAAAAACAAGCGCTCGGGATGGTGGAAACCAAAGGGTTGGTCGCCGCGATTGAGGCAGCCGACGCGATGGTCAAGGCCGCCAATGTGCAGCTCATCGGCAAAGAGAAGATCGGTTCGGGACTCGTCACGGTCATGGTGCGCGGGGATGTCGGCGCGGTGAAGGCCAGCGTCGAAGCAGGCGCCGCCGCCGCAAAGCGCGTTGGGGAACTGGTTTCGGTGCACGTGATTCCGCGCCCGCATGAGGATGTGGAAGGGATTCTGCTCAAGTAAGAGGAGCAATACTGCGCTCCAAACGGCAATAGGAGAAGAATATGGATATCGATAAACTCATTCAGGATGCGGTCAAAAAGATCATGACCGACGGGCTCGAAACGCAGGCTTCTGCGGGCAGATATGACGCATCCTACGCCAAATACATGGATCATACGGTGCTCAAACCCGAAACCACGCGCGAGACGGTCAAGCGTTTTTGCGACGAAGCCAAGGAATACGGCTTTGCGAGCGTCTGCATCAATCCCACGCATGTGGTGTATGTTGCGGAACAGCTCAAGGGCACAAACGTGAAGACCTGCTGCGTCATCGGTTTCCCTCTGGGCGCGAACACCTCGTTCATCAAGGCGCTGGAGGCCATGGAGGCCGTCAAAAACGGCGCGGATGAAGTCGACATGGTAATCAACATCGGCGCGCTGAAGGATCAGAATTACACGCTCGTCTATGAGGACATCAAGGCGGTTGTGGACGCGGCACACCCCAAGGCGATCGTCAAGGTCATCATCGAAACCAGCGCGCTCACCGACGAGGAGAAGGTCATCGCCTGCGAACTTGCCAAGCGCGCCAAGGCGGACTTCGTCAAGACCTCGACCGGGTTCGGCAGCGGTGGTGCGACCGTCGACGACGTGCGGCTGATGAAGCGCACGGTGGGCGACGCCTGCCGGGTCAAGGCCAGCACGGGCATCAACGACCGCGCGACCACGGATAAGATGCTAGCTGCGGGCGCGGTGCGCATGGGCACCAGCAAGGGCATCCTCATCGTCAAGGATGAGAAGCCCGCGAAAGACGCGCCGGTCGTTTATTAAGAAGAAAGGCGAATGTGACACATGGAAGCGACGGAACGGGCAGTGGTGCTGCGGCTGGTAACAGAGCGCATCGTGAAAAGCGCATATGAACAGACGGGCAAGCGATTTGTTCCCGCGGCCGGTTCCAACCGCCACATCCATGTGTCCGCGCAGGATCTGGAGACGCTCTTCGGCAAGGGCTATACGCTCAAGCCGGAGCGCGCGCTCTCGCAGCCGGGCCAATTCGCGGCTACTGAGACAGTCTCGATCGTCGGCCCCAAAGGGCGGATCGATCAGGTTCGCGTGCTCGGCCCCGCGCGGGGCAAGACACAGGTTGAGATTCTCACGGCGGACGCGTTCCGGCTGGACATTTCGCCCGTGGTGCGTATCAGCGGAGACATCGAAGGCACGCCGGGAGCGACGATCATAGGCCCCGCAGGCACGGTTGAGCTGACAAGCGGCGTGATCGTCGCCATGCGGCATGTGCATATCTCCGTGGAGCAGGCTTCGTGGCTGGGGCTGCAAAACGGCGATCTCGCGAGCATTCGTAAAGACGGCGTTCGCGCGCTGGTGTTTGAAAACGTGCCGGTGCGCTGCGGCGAGGGACACTCTTTGGAGCTGCATCTGGATTTGGAAGAGGCCAACGCGGGCGGCATCAAAAACGGGGAACTGCTTGAAATCGTTGGCATTGTGAGGAAACCATGAGCCTGAGCGACGATCAGATTCAAAAGATCATAGCACGGGCGCAGAGTTCGATGAACACCGCGCAGAGCAGCGTGGCGCTCGCGGCGGGCGAAGACAGCGTGCTGGTTCTGGTGCCGGGGTTTGTGCCCGCGCCGGAGCGCGCGCTCGGTGCGCTCACGGCGCGGTACGGCAAGCACGCGCAGCTCGTCTTTCTCAGCGACGCGGTGTTCGCCGCGGAGGGAACGATGGCCTGCCGCCTCGACTGGGCGACGCAGAAAAACGAGCTGGTCGAGCTTTTAGTGCGCGCGGAGCAAACGGTGCTGCTGGCTCCCGGCACGGCACTGCTTTCGAAGATCGGCGCGGGGGAAAACGCGGAGGACTTTTCTGAAGTGTTGGTGCGCCGCATCCTCTGGGGAAAAGCGGTGGATGTGCTCCTAGACTTCGAGCCGCCGAAATTCCGCAGAGACACATATTTTGCACGTCTTGCGGAGGCGATCGATCAACTGACCTCCATGGGCTTCCGGTTTTCGACCTATCAGCCGTGCGAGGGGATAGCGTCGAATGTTTGCGCGCTCGTCACCGAGCGGGAGGTTATCGAAGCCAAAAAGAACGGTAGGAAGACGATCGAGTGCGCCGCGGGCGCGATCGTCACCCCGCTGGCGGTCGATACCGCGAAAGAATTACAGATTCATATCGAGCGTGCGTGAAGGTTAGCGCACACGGAGGGAAAGCATATGATGATTGGGGTTGTCAAAGGCAGCGTCGTGAGCACCAACAAGTCCGAAACCCTGACGGGGTTGAAGCTGTTGGTCGTAGCCCCGCTGGATCTGGATACCATGCAGCCAAAGGGTAGCCCCCTTGTCGCGATCGATGCGGTCGGCGCGGGCGAAGGCGAGGTTGTGATGTGCTGCAGCGGCAGCTCCTCGCGGCAGACCGCGTTTACGGACGGGAAGCCGAGCGATCTTGCGATCATCGCGATCATCGACTCCATCGATCTGCGCGGCGAGCGCGTGTTTGAGAAATACGGCGAACAGTAATCCGGCAAAGCGCAGCAAGACGACGGAAAGAGGACACTATGGCATACACGGATACGCAGATAGACAGCATCATAGAAGAGACGCTGGCAAAGTTTCAAAACCATCCGAGTAAGGCGCGCGGCAACTGGCTGTGTGATACGATGGAGGAAGCGATCGCAGCGGCGAAATCCGCGCAGAAAGAGCTCATCAAACTCCCGCTCGAAAAGCGCGGAAGGTTGATTGAAGCCATGCGCAAAACCTCGCTGCAGCACGCGGAATCGTTGGCAAGGCTTGCCAACGAGGAGACCGGCTACGGCAGAGTCGCCGACAAAAAGGCGAAGAACATCCTTGCCGCGGAGAAGACGCCGGGCATTGAAGACCTGCACGCGCAGGCATTTACGGGCGATTACGGACTGACTCTGGTCGAGGCCGCGCCCTACGGCGTGATCGGCTCGATTACGCCCTCCACCAACCCGACCGCGACGGTCATCAACAACGCAATCAGCATGATCGCCGCGGGCAACGCGGTGGTCTTTAATCCCCATCCCGCGGCAAAGCGCGCCTCGCAGGAAGCGATGCGCATCCTCAACGAGGCGATTGCGCAAGCGGGCGGGCCAAGTACCCTCATCACCACGGTCAAAGAGCCGACGCTCGAGAGCGGCAAGGCGATGATGGAGTCCAAAGACATCCCGCTGTTGTCCGTTACGGGCGGCGAGGCGGTGGTCAAGGTCGCCATGCGCACGGGCAAGAAGGTCATCGCGGCAGGCCCCGGCAACCCGCCGGTGATCGTGGACGACACGGCGGACATCAAGAAGGCCGCAAAGGACATCGTCGACGGCGCGAGCTTTGACAACAACGTCGTCTGCATCGCGGAAAAAGAAGTATTCGCGTTTGCGAATATCGCGGACGAGCTGGTTTCTCAGATGCAGCAAAACGGCGCCTATCTCGTCACCGGCGAGGACATCGATAAAATCGTCAAAACCGTTCTGGTCAAACAGAACGATACATATGTGATCAACCGCAACTATGTCGGCAGAAACGCCTCCGTGATCCTCAAGGACAGCGGCGTGCCGTTTACGGGAGATCCACGCCTCGTCATCGCGCGGGTGGACAAAAACCATCCCTTCGTACGCACGGAGATGCTGATGCCGGTACTCGGTATCGGTACTGTCTCGACCATCGAGGAGGCGGTCGAGGAGGCCATCTGCGCGGAGCAGGGCTGCCAGCACTCGGCGATGATCCATTCCACCAACATCAAGCACCTCTCGCTCGCTGCGGCCTCGTTGAACACCACGGTGTTTGTGAAGAACGCGCCGTCCTACGCGGGGCTTGGGTTCCTGGCGGAGGGATATACCACGCTGACCATCGCAACCCCGACGGGCGAAGGACTTACCAGCGCAAAATCCTTTACCCGCGCGCGCAGATGCGTGCTGCACGGCGATCTGCGGATCGTGTAATCTGAATTGATTGAGAAAGCTGTGACTATGGCGGATATTCTCGAAACAATCAAACAGGCGGGTGTGGTCGGCGCAGGCGGCGCGGGGTTTCCCACGCATGTCAAACTGCGTTGTAACGCCGAGATCGTCATCGCAAACGGCGCGGAGTGCGAGCCGCTGCTCAACGTCGATCAATACACCATGCGGGATTCTGCGGACGAGATCGTCGCGGGGCTGCTCCTTGCCATGCAGGCAACGGGAGCAAAACGGGGTGTGATCTGCACCAAGGAGCACTATCACGACGCGGTGGCTTCGCTTCAAAAAGCGGTGCAGGGCA
The DNA here is from genome assembly GCA_963665375.2 of Christensenellaceae bacterium. GTDB lineage: Bacteria > Bacillota > Clostridia > Christensenellales > CAG-138 > UBA7703. The sequence goes on along the minus strand of CAXXUL010000003.1, from coordinate 509,865 downwards.
AGGATGGCGTATCGCTCAAGCTGCTCAAGAGCACCTATCCCGCGGGAGACGAGCAGGTGATGGTATACGAGGTGACCGGCAAGGTTGTGCCCACGGGCGGGCTGCCCATCGACGCGGGCGCGGTGGTTTCCAACGTGACCACGCTTCAAAACATCTATCGTGCCACGAAGGGAATCCCTGTCACCACGAAGTGCGTGACCGTGACCGGAGAGGTGGCCTCACCCGTGACGCTGGAGGTGCCGATCGGAACGAGCTATCAAACGTTGATCGACCGCGCGGGCGGGCCCAAACAGTCACAAGATTTTGTCGCGTTGATCGGCGGCCCGTGCATGGGCGCACTGGAACGCGACTGGAGCAAACCCGTGACCAAGACCACGGGTGGCATCATCGTGCTGCGCGCGGATCATCCGCTGGTAGCAACAAAAACGAACGATTTTGCGCGGGATGTCAAGCTCGCCAAAGCCGTCTGCTGCCAGTGCAGCCTCTGTACGCAGATGTGCCCCAGAAACGCGCTCGGTCTCAAGGTGGAGCCGCACAAGGCGATGCGAGCCGCGGCAAACGGCGACGGCGCGCTGCTGGGAGACGTCAACGGCGTGTTCTCCTGCTGCAACTGCGGGCTTTGTACCTATTACGCCTGCAACTTCGGCCTGAATCCCTCCGCGATGATGTCGCGCATGAAGGACGGCTTAAGCCGCGCGGGCGTGAAGCCCGAAAAGCGCGTCGCTTACCCGGTGTCCGAGGACTATTCGCTCAGGAAGCTGCCCGTCTACCGGTTGGAGTCGCGCATGGGCATGGATCGATATGAGGCGAACGCGCCGCTCGTGCGCGAGGAGCTCGCGGTATCCAGCGTGACGATTCCGCTCAAGATGCATATTGGAGCGCCGGCGGAAGCGGTTGTCGCGGCGGGTGCGCGTGTGAAAAAGGGCGATCTGATCGCGCGGATTCCCGAAGGAAAGATGGGCGCAAATGTACACGCAAGCATCGACGGAACGGTAGCGGCTGTGGATGGGCAATCCATCCGCATCGAACGATAGGAGTTTTTATGAATGCACTCGGTATGATCGAATGCCAGAATATTCCGAAGGGAATCGAGGCCGCAGACAGCATGCTCAAGGCGGCTGACGTGTCGCTCCTGACGGCGCAGGCGGTCTGCGCGGGAAAGTACATCGTGCTGATCTCCGGCGACGTGGCGGCGGTCTCCGCCGCTGTCGAAGCGGGCGTTACGACCTGCGGCGGCGGACTGATCGACAAGCTCGTGATCCCCAGCATCCATCCGCAGGTGCTCAGCGCCGTCGTTGCCTGCTCGGACGTACCGCAGCCGAAAGCGCTCGGCATTCTGGAGTCGTTTTCGCTGTGTGTGGCGATCAAGATTGCGGATGCGGCGGTCAAGACCGCGGATATCTCCTTAATCGAGATCCGCTTAGGCAGAGGACTCGGCGGCAAGGCGTTCGTCGTGTTCACAGGCGATGTTTCGGCCTGCGAGGCGGCGGTGCGCGCGGCGGAGCAGACGGAAGGCGCGCAGGGGCTGCTCTCGCAGTCCGTCGTGATTCCCGCGCCGAATATGGAGCTCATCCGCTCGATCTATTGATGCAAAACCGCGAAAGGAGGGATTGCCGTGTATACGGGTAGAGTAATCGGCACTGTGGTGGCGACGAAGAAGTATGAAACGCTGGAGGGCATCAAGCTACTCCTCGTGGAGACGATTGAAAACGGCAAACCCGCAAAGACCATCGTCGCCGCGGATGCGACGCGGCAGGCAGGGCCGAACGATCTGGTGTACCTGATCGGCTCGAAGGAGGCCTCGCTGTTGTTTCGCAAGAAGCTCGTACCGGTGGACGCGGCGATCGCCGGGTTTATCGATCAGGATTTGATCTGAAAGACGCACAGTTGTCCGTTGGACAAAAGCTAGATTCTTATAAAACAGAAGGAGAATTCTTATGAAACAAGCGCTTGGAATGGTAGAAACCAAAGGGCTCATCGCAGCAATCGAGGCGGCGGACGCCATGGTAAAGGCCGCGAACGTCGCACTCGTGGGCAAGGAAAAGATCGGCTCTGGACTCGTCACCGTCATGGTGCGCGGAGATGTCGGCGCGGTGAAGGCAAGTGTCGAGGCGGGAGCCGCCGCGGCAAAGCGCGTGGGCGAGCTGTATTCCGTGCACGTCATCCCCAGCCCGCACGAGGATGTGGAGATGCTGCTCGTCACAGAACAGCCCAAGGCGAAAGCGCCGCAGAAGACGGCCGCAAAGGCCTGAGGCGAACAATATGAGACTCGCCAGGGTCGTTGGGAATTTGGTTTCGACCATCAAGGAACAGACGCACTACAACTATAAATTGCTGATTGTCGAGTATCTGGATGGCTCCGGCAACCCTGTGGAAGCGCAGCAGATCGTGTTTGACGGGGCGGACGCCGGAATCGGCGATCTTGTGCTGGTCAATGTGGACGGCGGGGCGGCAAAGATGCTGCTTCGGGATAAGGAGATCATCGCCGACAACACGGCGTGCGGCGTCATCGATCACTGGACGTTCGACGGGAAGGTATTTGGGAAATGAATATTAACGAAGTCGTCAAGAAAGTAACGGAAGAGGTATATAAGCAGATGGGCGCTTGCGCGAATACGGAGAATCCCGCGGCCTGCAATCTGGAATTGGCGGGGCATATCGAGCACTCGATTCTGAATCCCGATATGACGCGGGCAAAAGTCATCGCGGAGTGTGCGCTCGCCAAGCAGTATAAGTTTGCCAACGTCTGCGTGACGCCCTATTTCGTCCGCGAGGCTGCGGAAGCGCTCAAGACCTGCAACGTCGGCATCTGCGCGCCGGTCGGTTTTCCGCACGGGGCTGCGAGCCTTGCCGCGAAGCTCTGCGAGATCAAGGAGTGCGTGGCAAACGGTGTGACGGAGCTCGATGTCGAGCTGAATATCGTCGCGATCAAGTCCGGTGAGTTTGACGAGGTCAAGCGCGAGCTAAAGGCGATGGTCGATGCGGCGGGTTTCGGCGTGAAGGTCAAGGCGATCTACGAGCAGGGCGTACTGACGGACGACGAGAAGCGCAAGACGCTGGAGATCATCCGCGACGTTGCGCCCGCCTTTGTTAAGATTTCCAACGCGCTGACCGGCAAAGCCGCCTGCAAGGACGACGTTGCATTCGTTAAGGGCATCGTTGGCGATGCAGTCAAGATCAAGATCGACGGCGGCATCAAGACTGCGGCTTTCGCGCGCGAAATCCTCGCCTCCGGCGCGGAGCGCGTCGGCTGCTCTGCCTCGGTGGCAATCGTCACTGGCGCGTAAGGCGGAAGCAAAATGGAGCTGAATCTGCGCGGCAAGACGGCGATTGTCACCGGCGGAAGCCGGGGCTTGGGCGCGGCTGTCTGCGCGCGGTTTGCGCGGGACGGCGTGAATGTGCTGTTGACCTACGTCTCCAGCCGCGAAAAAGCGGAATCGCTTGCCGTCGAACTTGCCGCCAAACATAACATCCACGCGGAAGCGTTTCGTGCGGATGTTTCGGTGGAAAGCGACGTCGTCTCCCTGTTTGAACGCGTAAAAGAGCAGTTTGGCAAAATCGATATTTTGATCAACAACGCGGGCGTCTGCCCGATGATGCCGATCAAGGACACGCCTTACGAACTTTGGAATCAGGTCATGTCGGTCAACATGGGCGGAGTGTTTCTCTGCTGCCGGGAGATGATCCGGCAGGCGGTTGCGGCAGGTAAGCCTGCTTCGATCGTGAACATCGCGTCGGCGACGGCCTATCTCGGCTCCCGCAACGGCAAAACGCACTACACCGCGAGCAAGGGCGGCGTGATCTCGTTTACCACGTCGCTTGCCAAGGAGGTCGCGCGCGATCACATCCGCGTCAACGCGTTTGCGCCCGCGATCATGTACACCGACATGACTGCGGAGCTGCTGGATCGCGACATGGCGCATTATGAAAAGCAGATTCCGATCGGCAGAATTGCGACGCTGGAGGAAGCCGCGGATGCGATTCTTTTCCTCGCCTCGGATGCCTCGGCTTATATGACGGGTTCCGTGCTGGATTTCAGCGGCGGACAGTTGGGCAGATAGAATTTCATTTAGCTAATAACGATCCAAACAGGCAAGCGCACGAAAACCCTCGTGCGCTTTGTTATTGTTACGATAGAAATCTGTTTTATTCTGAGACAACGAAGCGGCATTTCACTTTACTGGTCGGGCCAACACAGCACATGCACTTTGGGGTTTCAATCGGCTAGAGGCAGGATGCTATCGTGATCAGGCCAAGCTGATCACAGAGCATATCCAATCGCTTCAGCCGTTGACGTAGGCGATTGTCCTTTGAATCTGCGGACTGCGCCGTTGTGACGATCTCCTGTAGCAGGCCGTTGATCGATTCGCATTGCGGAAACAAGCAAACCATGCTGATCCACATGCGAGCATCACCCTTTTACCGCGCCTGCGGTCATACCCTCTACAAAGTATTTTTGTACCAGCGCAAATAGGATGATCACGGGAATGGTCGTAATGGTGCCCAGCGCCATGATGATGCCCCAGTCGATGTGCGTGGAACTGATGTAATTCGCCAATCCCACCGTCAGCGTCTTCATCGACTCCTTGCTGATGAGTACGCTGGAGAGCAGAAACTCGTTCCAGGACATGATAAACGCCATGATACCCGTGCTGAGCACACCGGAAACGCAAAGCGGTAGCTCGACCTTGAGAAACACCTGCATCTCGTTTGCGCCGTCCATAACCGCAGCTTCGTTGATTTCCTTTGGCAGTTTCTTGAAGAACGAGACCAGCAGCCAAACGGAGAACGGCAGGGTTACGGTCAGGTGCGCAATGATCACACCGATGTGGCTTTCGGGCATACCGAACGCGTTGACGATCTTATACAGCGGTAGCATGAGCATGATGGGCGGCACGCAGTACGCCGCAAGCACGCAGATGAGGATCAGCTTTCTGCCCTTGTAGTTGAATCGCGTGAGGCTGTAGGCGGTCAGGGTGCCGAGGAGCATATCTACCACCATGACGACGGACGCAATCAGCAGGCTGTTGAGGAAGTAGCGGATGACGTTCGGATTGCTGAACGCCTGAACGTACCACTCGATCGACCAGTTCTGCGGCAGAATTTTCGGAGGGATCGTGAAGAGCTCGACGCCGGGTTTGAGCGAACTTAGCGCCATCCACGCAAGAGGGAAGCCGACGATGACGACCAGAAAAATGATCAGTATCGTAACGACAATGCCGGTTTTTATATTGGAAGCTTTCATGCTTTTCATCTTCGTTTCCTGCCTTTCCATCAATCTTCCGTCAATCCGGACTTGGCGACATAGAAGATGATGCAGCCGAACATCAGCACGCCGAGAATCATCGAGATTGCCGCGGCATAACCGATCTGGTAGGAGCCGAACGACGCCTGATAGATCAAAATCGGCAGATGCGTGGTGGAGCCGGAGGGCCCGCCGCCTGTCACCATGAAGATCAGGTCGTAATACGTTGCGGTCCAGATGATACGCAGCACCGCGAGCACGATGGTGGTGTTCTTGAGCTGCGGCAGGGTGATGTGCAGAAACGTTTTCCATTTACCCGCGCCGTCCACGGTTGCTGCCTCATAGATCTGCTTATCGATGCTCTTGAGCGCAGCCCAATAGATCAGCATGGGGAATGGATAGGAACGCCAGACGTTGAGGATGACGACGACCCACATTGCGGGGCCTTGCATCGCGAGCAGGGATTGCCGTGCCTCCAAAAGACCCGCTTGCTGGAGCCAGTAGCTGACGATGCCGTAGTCGCTGTTCATGATCCACTTGGAGACCAGCGCGAGTGTGACGGCCGGCACTACATAAGGAATCAGAAGAAAGCTTCTCAGCGCGGTGCCGCCTTTCATCGGGCGCGCGATGAGCAGCGCGATACCGAGACCAAGAACGAGCTGACCAAGCACGGAGAAGAATGTCCAACGAATGGTATTCCAGAAATATTTCAGAAACAGCTTGTTGCTGAAGATTTTTACATAGTTGTCTAACCCGACAAAGCTGCTGGTTTTTTTGATTAGAGACGCGTTGGTGAAGCTTAGATAAACATTATACAGTACGGGATAGAGTACGAACGCGAGCAGAAACACCACGACGGGAATTGCAAATGCAAGTCCGATCAGTTTATGCCTTCGTTCGTAGCTTGTGATGAGCCGCGGGCTCTTGAGAATTGTTCCGGAGGTCATAGTTGCTTCTCCCTCATATAGAATCGCGCGGTCAGGCGGACAGATGATGGATTGGATTGATGCGAATGGAAAGAAGTAAAGATATCATACATGCGATTTCACAGATTGGGAAGAACGCAGTTGTCTGCGTTCTTCCCATCTTGCCAGTAAGATGCCGAAAGGGAAGAGATTACATGGTTCCTGCAAAGCTCAACAGATCATCGTTGATCATGTTGTACGCTTCTTCGGAGGTATAGGTGCCGTCGCATGCGCCCTGCAGCGCCACGCCGAAGATGTTGGTGGACTCGATGTAGGCAGACATTGCGGAAAGTCCCGCTTCCATGCCGTACCAGTACCAGGTACCGTTTTCAAACGAATTGAAGATGAAATCGACCTGCTCCTGGAAATCCGCAACCTTGTCGCTCGCCTTGTAGATTTCGTAGGCGGGCTTGTAGGACGGGAAGGCAAACATCGGGCGGGAAAGCGCGCGTTCTGCGGCCCGTTCCGGCGTATAGAGCGCCTTGAGGAAGTCCGCAACCAGCGCGGAGCGCACCGGATCATCCTGCTTGGAGGCGACGAAGCAATAGCCGGAGCCAAAGGACGCCTTGGCTGCGCCGTCCACACCGGGGAAATCGAAACAACCAAGCTTATTCACCATATCCGGGTTATTGCCCTGCGCGTTGCCGATGACGGCGCCCATATCGAGCGTCATGGCGACGGTGCCGGTGACGGCGAGCGCATTGCGGTAATCACCCCACGACCAGGTTAGCGAACCCGCGGGAGACGCCTTGTGATAGAGCTCCACAAGGTAGTCGATAACCTTGATGGCATCTTCCTTCTCCTTGTCGAAGCAGTATTCGCCCGTTGCGGGATCGGTGAAGTACACGCCCGCGGAGGTCATCATGGCGTAGAGCGTTTGCGCGGAAACCTGAACGCCATCCAACGGAACGGCGAAGCCGGAGAGATCCGTGCTGTTGAGCTTCTCGGCGTTGGACAGTAGTTCCGCCCAGGTGGTGGGAACGCTGAGCCCGTTTGCTTCATAGAGGTCCTTGCGGTACCAGACGGAGGTATGCATTGCCCAGTCCGGCAGGCCGTAGATCTTACCGTCTTTTCCGGTCAGGACGGATTTGTATGCCTGGGAGAAATCGTCCGCGCCGATGGCGTTGATCACGTCGTCCAGCGGCATGATGCTGTCGGCGGCGTAAAGATACGCGGTGCCGCCGAAGTTGGTGTGCATGATGTCCGGAACATCGCCGGAGGATGCGGCTGCGGCGAGCTTGCCGTACATTTCGTTGAACGCGACTTTTTCGACTTCGACTTCGACGCCCAGCTCCTTGGCAACCTCGGCAAACTGCTTGCTGAGGACTTCGTACTGCGCGTCGGCGGTCAGGTTGGTCCAGATGACGAGCTTCTGACCTGCATAGTCTACCGGCGTCGCCTCTGTGGGCGCTTCCGTTACCGCGGCTTCGGGCGCAGCGGTCTCTTCAGCGGGTGCGGCACTCTCCTGAGCGGCGGGCGTCGCGCAGGCAACAACGGATAGAGTCATCAGAAGGGTCAGTAATATCGCCATCAATCGTTTCATGGAGCGTTTCATCAATACTTCCTCCTTTTATTTTCATTCGCAGAGTGCGCGCGCAAACCACGAATCTTATAAAATCACGTTGTGTTCTTCCAGATTCTTTTGCAGCTTCGAAATGTTTACGTTGCGAACGGTCACGCCGTCCTTGATCGCGATTGCCGCCGCGGTTCCCGCGGCTTCGCCCATGACCATGCACTGCGGCATGCAGCGGATGCAGTTGGCGACCGGCGCTTCGTAGGAAACGCATCTGCCCGCAACGAGGATACCGTCCTTGCCCTTGGGCAGCATGCAGCGGTAGGGAATGGTCATCGACTGCCCCGGTTCCAGATCGTAGACATACATGGTGACTCCGTCCGGCGTGTGCGCACCGGCGGGCATGGCTCCGCGTCCGATGGTGTCCGCAAAGTCCCGCGCCGCGTTGAAATCATCCAGCGTCACTTTGTAGTCGCCGATGATGCGGCGGCTTTCGCGGACGCCGAGCAGCGCCGCAATCGCGGAAAGGTAGGAGTTTTCAAAACCGGGCACGTATTTTTTGAACGCTTCCGCCACGTCGTAGAGGCACTTTTGCGAGAAGTTCTCCTGCGCCGCGCGGGATTCAAAGCCTTCCGTGCTGTGTGCCTCGATCGCGCCGGAGCAGTTGATCGTGACCTCGCCCGGATTCGGCGTAGAGGTAAAGATACCGAGCCAGTTTCTAAGGTATTCCTTCTCTGGCGGGAGCTCCACGTTCTTCAGCTCGTCGGCAAGACCGAAGTGCATGAATCCCGGGAATGTCTTAAAGTCGTGCCAGGCGGGCGGAACGTGGGTGTCCAGTACCGGCGGGTTCTCTTCGTAGTATTTCTTCACGCGATCCATGTCGATGCCGCACATTCTGCCCATCAGCGTCATCGGCTGGATGTCCTTCTTCTCGCGCATTTCGTACGGCGCGCCCGCTTTGTAGGCAACCAGCGCGTCGCCCGTGCTGTCGATGACAACCTTTGCGCGAATTTCCATCATTTCGCTTTGCGAGAGTACGACAAGACCCTTCACCGTGTCGCCGTCCTGAATCACGTCCACGATCGAAGTATCGAGGAAGCATTCCAGATTGGGTTCCCGGCTGGTGACTTCGTCGAGAATAACCTTCGCAACTTCGGTGTCGTACAGGAAGCAAACATCCGTCTCCGGATCGACTTCCACGATGGCGTTGCGCTCTTTGAAGATATTGCGCAGTTCCCAGGCGATTCCGCCGACGATACGGTTCTTCTTGTCGCTGAATCCGACCCAGGCACCCTGCATACCCGCGGTGAACTGGCCGCCGAGGCAGCGCTGCTTGTCGACGATGATTGTTTTTGCGCCGTTTCTCGCCGCGGCCAATCCCGCGATTACGCCCGCGGTGCCGCCGCCCGCAACCAGAACATCCACTGTTTTTGTCCGCATGTGATTGTATTCCTCCTATGATTCTCTGCTGTGATGAAAGGGTAATGATTTAAGAAAAAGCGTCTTTGGAATTGCTCAAAACGAAAAAATGATTGGTAGGATCAGGATCACTGCGCTCGCCTTCCCGCTCCGAAGTAGGTTCCGGAGCGGAGAAGGATCGCAGCTTGTTCCATCATAATAAACGCAGAGGCGGAAGGGAAGAGATTATGCGAGATAACCGTATTCCTTCAGCACGGTTTTCAGCGATGCCATCACGTCGGCCGGCAGCTCGGAGATGACGGGCTTGCGGCAGTAACCGGCGTCGACGCCGCGGAGCTTCAAGCCTTCCTTGATGATCTGGAGCCACGGCGTGGGCATGCCTTCCGCAGTGGGCTTCGTGAACAGCGGCAGATACGGACGGATGAGCGCGAAGTGCGCCTTCATCGCTTCTTCCATCTTGCGCGCCTTGGCGAGGTTGTAGACGGTGGTGTTCTCTTTCGGGAAGAGGTTGCCTGTTCCGCAAACCCAGCCGTCCGCCCAGCAGGCGAGGCTTTCCACGGGGCAGACATCGTAGCCGTAGAAGATGGCAAATCCGTCGTTGGTGAGGTAGCGAAGGTCCTGCTGACGATAGACGTCCGCCTGACGCTCTTTGACGGAGTCGATGAGGCCGTCGTTATAGAGCTTCGCCATAAACTCGTCGCTCATCAGGCAGGTGGAGTAGTAGGGGTTGTGGTAGACCATGATCGGGATATTGATGGCTTTGCGGATGGTCTCGTAATGTTTGTAGAGCTCCTTCTCGTTTGGCGCCATGTACCAGGGGGTTACGGCCATGATCCCATCGGCACCCGCAGCTTCCGCCGCAATAGACATTTCAACGACGTCCTTGGTGCGGTAGGCTCCCGTTGAGCAAACGACCTTGATGCGTCCGGCAGCCGCCTTCACGGTTGCGGTGTTGATTGCGATCTGCTCGGCCGGGGTCAGAGCGACCATCTCGCCCGTGCTGCCGGAGGGGATTACGCCGGTGACGCCGTTGATTGCCAGATAATCCGTCACTTCTTTGATTCCATTGAAGTTGATGGACTCATCTTTGTTGAACGGTGTTACCATCGGGATGAAGATGCCAGTGAGTTTTTCGCGTGCCATAACTTGATACTCCTTTAGATTTTTGTGTGATGTGATCGTTTTTCATAAAGCTGGAATACTTATTCCGATACTTAGTTAATACCCAATCCATGAAATTGTCAACAGGAAATTTTAAAAAATTCAAAAAAACTTCCAAAATTCAGAACATCCATCTATTCCGGCTTAAACAAGGGGTATTCTCATGGAAATCCGACGGAAAGCTTTGTGATAAGCGCGTTGTTTTTGAATTCTTTTTCCATACAGATCGAATTCAATGATGGTTCGCAGAAACGGATTGCACGTGCGGGAAAGCATATGTGATCATCAAACGAGTTATACTTGGAATAATAATTCCTTAAATGCGGTGCAACATGGATTCTATCACAGATCATTTCGAATGTGTACCTGCTTTTTCGCAAGAAATACAGATTCATCGAACTTTTTTTACACGCGGGAGCATGCCGCGATCGGATCCTACGCCGGAAAAGGATGATTGACAAGGGAAATACGATACGATATAGTAATAAAAAAGATGACACCCTATCCTAATTACGTCCAACAGAAGTGCTCGATCATGATTCGGAATAAAAATTCCAGTGTTGATGCATCGAATACGCCAAAGCGGAGCAGGCAAACCGCTTGGTCGGGACGGATGGGGAACCGCCATAAGGAAGCGCAGGCGAAACGATATGGAACAATCCGGCACAATATTATTAGAAGAACAGAACGCAAAGGGAACCGAGACCATCAAGATGGTGGATCGCGCGCTTGCCGTGCTGGACGTGCTGCGCGTGGAGCGCAAACGTCTCGGTGTGAACGAGATCGCAAAAAAGTGCGATATCAGCCCGTCCACCGCGTTTCGCATTCTCAAAACGCTTGAGGTTAACGGCTGGGTCTACCAGTGCGGAGACGATCGTTACATCACTGGGCAGAAGATCAGTTTTGTCATGGAGAAGGATAACCTCTATCTCGCGCTCAAGGAGGTTGCGGCGTTCACCATGGAGCGAAGCACCGCCGAACACGGTCAGGCGATGAACTTGATCGTGCGCGAGGGCACGCACTGCTATATCCTGCAGCAATCCAGAACGAAGAAATTTGTGGATTACATCCCGCCGCTCTATTCCGACCTGCCGTTTTACGCGTGTGCGGGAGGCAAAATACTGCTCTCAGAATTGCCGGTTGCCTTGGCGGAGCAGATCATCAACTCTTGCGAAATGGTGCCGCTGACGCAGTACACGATCACGGATCCGGAAGTATTCTGGCAGGAGCTGCGCAAGGTCGCAAAGACCGGCTACGCGTTTGACAACAAGGAGTCTGCCGAAAACGGAAGTTGCATCGGCGTTCCGGTTCGTAATTGCGACGGGGATATCATTGCGGCGCTGTCGTTCAGCGGGTTTGTGGGCGTAGAGAAAACGGACGACCTGCTGCAGTATTTGCCCGCGCTACAGGAAGCAGCCAGTGAGATCTCCAAAAACCTCTACAAATGCTGGGGCAAATAATCGCTGAAACAATACGCTTCACGCCATCACGAATGTTTCTCGCGCACGATAGATCCGCTTCTGTCGTGCGTTTCTTTCTTGCACGGTTTCACAGGATCACGAAGACTGCTTCCCGACGATGGGATAGGAAGCGCGCATGAATCACGATTTAACAAAAGGGAACCCGCTTGGCGTGATGTGGCGGTTTTGTCTACCGCTCTTTTTCGGCGCGCTGGTGCAGCAGCTTTACGTGGTGGCGGATAGCCTGGTTGCGGGCAGATTCATCGGAGAAACTGCGCTTGCAGCCATCGGCAACACCTATCCGCTTACGCTGCTGTATCAGGCGCTTGCGTTCGGGGCGGCGATGGGCGTTTCCGTCGTGGTTTCGCGCCGATTTGGCACAGGAAAATGCGAAGAGGTGCATTCGGCGGTATCGACCTCGTTGATTGCCGCAGCGGTGTTTTGCCTGATTTTTACTCTGCTCGGTATGATCAGCAGGAATGCATTGCTCCGACTCATGCGCACGCCGAATGAAGTGTTTCTGCCGTCAAGGCAATACCTGACGCTCTATACGGCGGGATTGCTGCCATTGTTTTTCTATCAGATCATTTTGGGCGTATTCGCCGCGATGGGCGACGCAAAAACACCGACGTTATTCCTTTCGGTCTCCTCATTGTGCAATATTGCTTTGGATCTGTTGCTGGTCATTCACTTTAGGCTCGGCATTACGGGAATCGCCTGGGCGACGCTGATCTGCCAATCTGGCAGCGCGTTGATCGCGTTTCTGTTGCTGAACCTGCGACTGAGAACGCTCGTGTGCAACTCTATCGACAAAAAGACTTGCAGGTTCTCTTTGCCGCTGCTGAAAGAAATACTGCGCATCGCGCTTCCCGTGACGCTTCAGCAGTTGATCGTTTCAATCGGGAATGTGTTCATTCAGGCAAACGTCAATCGCTTCGGCTCCGGTGTGTCCGCGGGTTACGGTGCGGTCATCAAGCTCAACAACCTCGCTATCTCCGCGCTGATGGCGTTTGATAAAGGGATGGCGACTTTTTCCGCGCAGAACTGCGGCGCAAAAAAGCCGGAGCGTATTCGCTCCGGCCGTAACGCGGCAATTCTGTTTTCGATTTGCTTCGGAGTTGCAGTCGCTGGAATGTTCCTCGTTTTCCGCACAGAGTTGCTACAATTGTTCCTTCACTCTGGCAGCGTGGTAGCGATGCGGGCGGGCGGGCAGTTTTTTTGGATCGTGATGCCGTTTTATCTCTTTGTTTCAGTCAAAATCGCCTGCGACGGGACTCTGCGCGGCTTGGGCGCCATGAGGGAACTGTTGATCGGCACGTTTGTCGATCTTTCGCTTCGGGTCGGTTGCGGGTTTCTTTTCGCCGCCATTTGGGGTTCTATCGGCATCTGGGCCGCCTGGCCGGTCGGCTGGGTGACGGGAACGGCGCTGTCCTTGATTTTCACAGAGAGAAAACTTCGGTTACATCGACCGTGTAGAGGCTTTGAATCGGATTGTGATTGAGAGAATCACAACAACTTTGCGATTTCGTCGAAGTGAAGGAATGCAGCAGCATGACCGTTGTTTTTTTCAATAAACCCTCACGAAGAGATACAATCACGCGAAACGTGAGGGCGCGCGCAGCGTGAAGCAGGTGTTTTTGCGAAGGTTTATGACTCCTCCGCTATCCGCATCATCCGGTACCCGATTCCGACGTGTGTTTGAATGAGCTTTTGCCCGAGCGGAGGCTCAACTTTTTTGCGCAGCGTCGCCATATAGACGCGAAGAGACGGCGTGTCGTTGGGCAATGTGTTCTGCCAGACCTCTTTGAGGATCATGTTGTGCGTCAGTACTTTACCGACGTTGTGCGCCAGCAGGCAGAGCAACTTGTACTCGATTGGAGAGAGGTGGATTTCTTCACCTGCGACATAGACGCAGCCCGCGCTGAAGTCGATCTTCAGCCCGCCATTTTCGAACACGGACTCACCCGCCGTGCCGTGATCCTGCATGAACTGCACACGCCTGAGCGCCACGCGGATGCGCGCCAGTAGCTCGTCCACCGAAAACGGCTTGGTGAGGTAATCGTCCGCGCCCGCGTCGAGCGCCTCTATCTTGTCCGCGTCGTCGCTGCGGGAGCTGACCACGATGATGGGCATCTGCGACCAGGCCCGCGTTTTTTTGATGATTTCCACGCCGTCGAGGTCGGGAAGCCCCAGATCGAGAATCATGATATCAGGCTTTTGCGAGAGCGACGCAAGCACCGCCGCGCTGCCCGTCTCCACCGCGATCTGGCGGTATTGCTGGGACTCAAGCGTCAGCGAAATCAGGTTGCGGACAGGTTTGTCGTCCTCGACGATGAGGATCAGCGGTTTACTCATCCAAATTCACCTCCGCTTTCTGGAGTGTAAACGCAAAGATCGAGCCGTGCGGCGGGTTGTCCGCAACGGTGATCTCCCCGCCGTGGGCGGAGATGATCGCGCGACAGAGCGAAAGCCCGAGGCCGAGGCCGCGCCTTGCGTCCCAGCTCAAACCCGCGCTCGTGAAGAACAGGTCGAAGACATGCTGCTTGTTTTCATCCGAGATGCCCGGTCCATCGTCCGAAACGCTGACGCGGACAAACCGCCCGGCGTCGCTCGCGCGCAGCACGATCTGCGATCCGGCAGGGGTATATTTAATCGCGTTTTCCAATAGATTGAGGAGCACCTGCACGATCAGCGGCGCGTCCATATTCGCCATCAGCAGATCGTTTTCGGTCTCTACGCGGATATTGTGCGAGGCGGCCCTGCGCCCGATGCGGTTCAGCGCACTCTCGACAACGTCCGAGATTAGCTCGGGCTTGAGGTTGAGGCGGATGGAGCTGTCGTCCATGCGCGTGATCGAGAGCAGATTCTCCACGAGGTTGATCAGCCAGATTGAGTCATCGTAGATGCTGCCGTAGAGCTGATGCTGTTCTTCCTTGGGAACTGCGCCGCGCAGGAGCATATCCGCGTTGCCGGAGATGCTGGTCAGCGGGGTTCTCAAATCGTGCGAGATCGCGCGGAGCAAGTTTGCGCGGAGCTGCTCCTGTTGCGCTTTGAGCGCGATGGCCTGGCGTGCTGTGTCCGACTGCTGCTTGTCTAGCGCGAGTCCACATTCGCCGAGAATGGCGAGGCAAAGGCTCTGTTCAAACGAGTCCAGAGGGCGAACCAGCTCGATGCCGGCGACCGCGCGCACTTCGCCGTGTCCGCGCACCGCGAGATACTGGCAGCGCGCGCCGGAGGAAACGCCCGTGCCCGCGCCGGAGCGCTTGTTGTTTGCCAGCGTCCAGTTGGCGGCGTTGCGCTCCGTTTCGGCAAACAGGTTATCGTTCGCGCTTGCGGATGGGAACAGCACGGGCTGCTGCAGCGCGCCGTTTTCCGCAGGATACAAAAGGGCCGCTCCGCCGACCAGTGCATGCAGCTGCCGCGCGGTCTCCAACAGGATTTCGTCCGCGCTGTCCGCCTGCTGGAGGTTACGGCTCGCGGTGAGCAGCACCTCCGTGCGATAAGCCTTTTCCGCGTTGACCTTCGCCTGCTGACGCGCCTGCGCGGTCAGGGAGCTTGTCAAAATCGACGCGACGAGCATAACCATAAACGTCAGCGGATAGCCGGGATCGTAGGCAAGCAATGTAAAGCGCGGCTCGGTGAAAAAATAGTTGAATGTCAGAACGCTCAACACAGACGAGATGAGCCCGTAGACCATTCCGTCCGTCCAGAACGCGGTGAGGAGTACAGCGAGGATATACAGCGTCATGATGCTGGCTTCCGTAAAGCCAACTGTGCGCAAAACCAGCCCCAGCAGCGTCGCCGCCGTGAGGATCGCGATCTCGATCAAAAACGAACGCCACGTCAACCCGCGGATGCGCGGACTTGGCGCGTGCGGTTGTGTGCCCGATTCTTCCGGTACCAGGAAGAGTTCCACGCCGGGCAAAAGCTTGGTCAGCTGTGCTGCGGGGTCGCGCCGTATGCCGGGCAATCTGCGCTTTGTGGCGGCGCGTCCGAGCACGATCTTGGTCACACGCGCGGTCTTGGCAAACTCCGCGATCTGAAGGGAAAAGTCCGCGCCATAGGATACGGCCTGCTCCGCGCCCGCCTTGGTGGCGAGGTTGAGGTTTGCTTCCAGATGACGCGCGGGTTTCTCCGGCACCGGGTCCGCCCGAAGGCGGCTCGACATACAGCGCCGTGAACTTCGCACCAAAAGCGCGCGCGAGAACCGCGCCCGCCTCGATCACCCGCGCGTTGTTGGGCGACGGTGAGATGCAGACGAGTACGTGTTCTTCCCGCGAGACCGGTTCAGCGCGCAAGCGCGGTACCTCCTGTCGAATGAATGATAGAATACTAGACATAGCATATCACTTTTCAGCAGGGGTGTTGAGTGTTTTTCGCTTGCCGTCGAGCGTTGCCGCGCGTCTCTTCCAAACGAGCAGCAAAAGGCCCGCTGCGGGCAGCGGAAGCGCGAGAGCGAGGATCATGACCAGACGCGAAACGGGCATCTCGACGCTCGATCCAACGGAAAGCACTTTGAGCGTATCCGCGTGGATATCGAGGTCGCCGCCATGTTCCGCACAGGCGCGGTGGAAAACCCCCTCGATGCGGATCGTGTCGCCGTGTTTGCCATATCCGCCGACAACGGAAATTCCGTTCGCCTGTTCAGCGGTTATGTAGACGCCGATGGTGTTGCTTCCGTCGTACACCGCAAGCCATGCGTGCTCCCCGCGATAGAGAATGTCGCCAAGCACTTCTCCTTCGTAAACGACCGTCTGATTGTCATAGTCCTTCGCGCGGTCAATCAAATCGGTACTGCTCACGGCGGTTCCTTCCGCGAGAGTCGCGGCGGGCACCAGCAGGAGCAACAGCGCGATTATAAGGAATAGGGTTTTTTGGTGCATACCTGCGCCACCTTTCGAATTACATAGGAAATCAGAGCGAATACCGACAGGAACTCCAGCCGCGCGAGCCACATGATCGCAATATAGACAATCTTGAGGAAGGCAGGCATGGCTGCGGTTGTGACCCCGATTGAGAGGCCTACATTGCCGGTCGCCGAGGCGGACTCAAACGCCGCCATGCTCAGCGGGAATCCCGCAAGTACGCCCGCGAGCGTACCGATGGCAAACGTCGCGACATATAGAATCACGATCAACGCCGCGTTTTTCACGACCGTATCGGTCAAAACGATGTCGCGGATGTGGTGATACTTCTGCTCCTTCACGCGAGACTCCGGCAATACCATGCGCCGCACCTCGCCCTTGAGCGCGGTGAAGAGAATGCCGGTGCGCATGCCCTTAAAGCCGCCCGCAGTCGAGCTTGCGCTGCCGCCGAACATCATGGCGATCGTGATCGCAAAGAGTGCGATATCGCCCCACTCGAAGTAGAACTGCTTGGCGTAAATCGTCATGAATCCCGTCGTGGTGTGTCCCGAAATCAGCTGGTAAAAGCCCTTGCGGAACATCGCCATCGCGTCGGGATAGACGCCGTCCTTCATCAACCCCAGCGTGCACAACAGCACCGTGATAATCAGCGTCACCGAGAATGTCACGGTCTCGATGTTCTTTCTCAGCTCCTTCGTGTTGCCGGAGAGCACCGCGTGGTGCAGCGCGAAGTTGAAGGAGCCGATGACGAAGAACACAACGGTTGCTAACTCAAATAGCGAACTGTGATAATATAATACGCTTTGGCTCATCGGCGCAAAACCACCCGTGCTCCAGGCGGACATGTTGATCCATAAACCGTGCAAAAACGCGCGATCAACCGGCAATCCCGCAATGAGTGCGGAGATCGTAAGCACAACGGTGCCGATCGCAAGATAGATCAGGCTGATTTGCCAGATGCGTTTTGCGGTGCTGATTGCGTTCGGAAAGAGCTTTTCATCCTTCGCCTCGCCGACGTACATGCGATATGCGCCGCCCTGACCCTTGGTGAGAAAGGTCAGAGCAAGCACGACCATGCCTTGACCGCCGACATATGTCAGGATGAAACGCCACATGTTGATGCCGTTGCTGATGTGGTCCATGTCCTGAATCAACGAAAGCCCCGTTGTTGTGAGCCCGCTCATCACGTCGAAGCAGGCGTCCAAATAGCTTAAGTAGTTGCCGGAAAAATAGTACGGCAGCGCGGCGAGCAGCATGCAAAGAAACCACGATCCCGCGGCGACCACCATGCCCTCGCCAAAGCTCAACTTCGTGAAGCGCTCCTTGGTTCCTGCGAGCATCAACCCCGCCGCGACCAGCGCCGCGATCGAGAGCGATGCGACGAACGTTAGCGCGATCGGCCACTCTCCATAGGCGACCGAGGTCAGAATCGGCAGGATTTGCAGCGCGTTGAGCACCAGAATCACAAGCCCCGTATAGTAACAAATCGGCCGGAGCCGATTGATCGGTCTGTCGATCATTTCAATATCACCCCAAGAGCGCGGAGACCGCAAATCCAGCGATGATCAGCGCGCCCGAAAAGCCGATCTCCAGCAGAACGCCGCGCGCAGTTCTTAATGTATGTTTCATTTTTTCTCTCCTCGAATCTTCGATATCACGAGCGGCAGGTCGCTCTCGTTGCCGAGGATGACCACGTTATCGTCCGTGCTGAGCACCGACGCTCCGTCGGGGATGATGACTTCGCCGTCCTGCACGATGCAGACGACGATCATACCCTTGGGTAAACCGACCTCGTTGAGCCGCTTGCCGTTGTAGGGTGAGGCTGCGTCCACCAACGCCTCGCGCACGCGCACATGCGTGGCTTTGCGGGTTAAGAGCGTGTTGACGTCCACCCAGTCCAACTCGGAATCGATGCTGCCCGCGATGCGCGCGGTGCTGCTGATAACGCTGTCCACGCCGAGCTGTTCGAAGACACGGATGTTCTTCGGGTTTTTCACGCGCGCGATGGTGCGCTTCACGCCAAAATAATTCTTTGCGAGCTGACAGCTCACAAGGTTGTTTTGATCCTGCCCCGTGACCGCGATGAGCGCCTCCGCGTGGTAGATACCCGCGTCCCGCAGGCAGTCCGCACTGGTACCGTCCCCGTGGGTGACTTCGACATATGGCCCGCCAAACGCATTTTCGATGCGCTCGCAGCGCGTACGATTGCTGTCGATGAGCATGATGTGGTGTTTCTCCGCCATCAGCGTTTTGACAAGATAGTAGCCGACGTTGCCGCCGCCGACGATGATGATGCGCATATCTGTTATTCCTCCTTTTCGCCGAGCAGCGAGCCGACCTTTGCGACCGTCAGCATCGTGGGACAAACGGTGGTCAACCCCATCTGGCGCATGACCTCGTCTTTTTCCGGGTCATACACGCGGGTGACCACGTGCGGCACATGATACAGCTGAGAGGCGATCTGCGCGGTCATGATGTTGACGTTGTCGTCGCTCGTGACGGCGCAGAGCGCGTCCGCGCGCTCGATGCCCGCGCTCTTGAGCACGTCTTCATCAATGGGCATGCCGGTGATGGTGAGGCAGTTGGTGCCGTTTTCCAGCTGCGCAAAGTTTTCCTCGCTCGGGTCGATCACGACCACGTCGTGCCCGTCGTTGGAGAGCGTTTTCACGAGGTTTGCGCCTATTTTTCCGCATCCTGCGACGATTATATACATGCCTTTGTCTCCTTCATATAGGGCCGCGGCAGATGATCAAAATCACAGTCGCTCACAAAATATGCTTCCGCGCGCGTCCGGTAGAACTCCGAAAAACCTTCCAGATTCCAACGCGACGGGCCGTATGCGGGATCCAGCGCGTTTGCCGCGCGAAAATGTTTCATCGCGTCCTCGTGCCTGCGCTTGTGCTCCAGCAACAACCCCATGAGGTTGTGCGGCACCGCGCTGTGCGGGTTTTGAAACATCGCGGTCGAGAGCAGCGCCTCGCAGGCGTCAAATTCTCTTCGGTCGATCATTTCTTTCGCGTTCGCGATCAGATCTCCCAATTCTTCTATCATGACTCGTTACCTCTTTTTGCAGTACAATTTTTAACTACAAGCGGAGTATAGAGCGATACGTGAAAAAGCGCCGTTCGAGTTTGGGCAAACGGCGTTAAAATTGCGTTAAAGAAACAGGTTTTGGAAGCTATTAGGGAAAAAGACTTATGAAAGAATATGAGAAATCAACAAGACCGATTTTTACGGGATTCTAAAACGCGACACTGCATTATGCTTTGTAAGTTTTAATTCTCGACCAAAGGATAACCATTACCTGTATCGGAATGCCGATCAGAAAAATCAGGAACAAATGATATTGCAGCAGCATGCAATAGGCGAATGCAAGCGAAGACCATACCAATATAGAGATGATGACGTAATTCCGTTTTATTTTGCCCCATATGGAATTGAAAACCAGTAGTACGATCATCGTTACGGGTGCAGCTCCGACGAAAACTTTCCACACATCGGCAACTCCGAAAATTTTCAGATACACAAATAGTACCGTAGCAATCAGCCAGACTGCCGCCGCGGCAAGCAGTGAGATGACCAGACGGTTGTTTCTTGCTTGCTTGGAAAGCGATGCCCGATCCTCCGTGTGCTCTTTTTCAATGAGATAATCGAGCGTTACGCCGCACAAATCGGCAAACTCCTTGAGCGTTACAATATCGGGAATAGACTCGGCGCGTTCCCACTTCGAAATTGCTTTATCGGTATAGCCCATTTTATCTGCAAGCTCAGCCTGCGTTAAATGCATTTCTTTTCGTAACCCGGTGATATTGTCTGCAATGGTTTGTTTGATATCTTCCATATGCTTGCGAACACCTCCAAACAGACTTTCTCTTATTATACGATGAATCAGTAGAGAATCAAGAGAATCCGAATACGGGCGGTTTACCGACTCTACCGGCAGTAGAATCGGCTGTTTTTCGCTCTATTTACAGGGGTTGCAATGGTCGGGTGACGAATCCGGATTTCCGAAGTAACATGTCACCAGATCAGCCAGCGAAGAATGGAGTGAAATCATGATGAATCTGACTATCGTATGCGACGTTCTGGGAAAAGAGAATAACGGAACGACGATCACGGCGATGAACCTCATACGCAGTATGAGAGCGCGCGGTCATGCCGTAAACGTCGTTTGCTCAGATGAAGAGAAGCGGGGGATGCCCGGCTACTATATCGTACCTACTTTGAACTTCGGGCCTTTGAATGGATATATCGAGAGAAACGGGGTCAAGCTCGCCAAAGCAGACCGGACAATCTTGAGAGAAGCGATGCAGGACGCGGACGTGGTTCATATCATGCTGCCCTACTCACTCGGTGCTGCGGCCGCAAAGGTTGCAAAAGAGCTCGGCAAGCCCTACACGGCGGGTTGCCACGCGCTCGCTGAGAACCTGACGACGCACCTGTTTCTGAACCATCTGGAGATTGCGAACCACCTGACGTACGAAGCCTACTATCGACTGCTCTATCAGGACTGCGCTTGCGTGCATTATGTCAGCCAGATGATGTGCGACCTGTTTGAATCCAATACGAAGCCGAAGCCGCATTGCGTGATCTCCAACGGCGTCGGGGCAGCATTTTTTCCAACGCTGGTAGAAAAGCCGGAGGCGTATCGGGACAAATTCGTGATCCTGTACACCGGCAGATACAGCAGGGAGAAATCCCACAAGGTGCTCATCGACGGCGTGAGCCGCTCGAAGCATCGCGATCAGATTCAGCTGGTCTTTGCCGGCAGCGGGCCGCTGGAAAAGAGCCTGAAGGTGTATGCAAAAAAGCTGCTGCCCATTCAACCGGTCTTCGGCTTCTTCTCGCGGGAGGAGATGACGCGGCTTTACAACTTTGCCGACCTTTACGTTCATCCCGCGCGGTACGAGGCGGAGGGGATTGCGTGTCTGGAAGCGATGGCGTGCGGAAATGTGATTCTCTCTTCGGATTCCCCCAAGAGCGCAACGAGTTGCTTTGCGCTCTCGCCGGAGAATCTCTTCCGGATGGACGACGCGGGCGATCTGGCGGACAAGATCGACTACTGGCTGGAGCACCCCGCGGAGAAAGCGGCGCTGGGGAAGGAGTACGCGCAGTTTGCGCGCAAATTTGATACGGAAGCTTGTATGGATCAGATGGAGATGATGTTTTATGCTGCAATCAAACAAGAACAGAGTGATCTACTATTCGGATTTGACGGAAGACTTTGCTGGGACGAATATCAAAACGAAGGAAGTGGACGCGAAGTTTCCGTACGTTCATGACGGGCTGTCGTTTCGCGTAGGCGCTTTTCTTCTGTATTACATCATAGCTCTTCCGTTGGTTTGTTTTTATATTCGCGTGATCAACGGAACGAAATTCGTCAATCGCAAGGCGCTAAAACAGATCAAAGGCGGCTTTTACCTCTACGGGAATCACGCGCACTGGAGCGACTCTTTTCTGCCGCATGTCGTTGCCGCGCATAAACGGACATACGTCGTTGCAAACCCGGACGCTGTGTCGATCCGGGGCATCCGAACCATCGTACAGATGGTTGGAGCAATTCCGGTACCCGATACGGTTTCCTGCCTTCGCAGGTTTGTCGATGCGCTCGAAATCCGTGGTAAGCAGGGCGCGTGCATCGCCATTTATCCGGAGGCACATATCTGGCCGTATTACACCGGTATACGCCCGTTTCCGGATGCGTCGTTTAAGTATCCTGCGAAGTTCCACCTGCCCGTCGTCGCGATGGCGACGACATTTCGCAAAAGAAGAGGTCTGTTGCGATTCATCCAAACCCCGGCAAGAACGGTTGTGCTCAGCAACCCGATCTATGCCAAAGAGGGAATGACGATGCACGAGGCGCAGGCGTATTTCCATCAGCAGGTGTATGAGTTTATGCAGACGTATACCGATTGCCCGGATAACTATGCGTATATCCAATACATTCAAGAAGAACAGAGCGAATCTCGATGAAGATTGTTCACGGCGGCAGGCGTTTACGGGATCATACAGGAGAGCGGACGGCTAGGACAGGCATCCTCTACTTAAGCGAAGATCGTATGAAATGAAATTAAAAAAGCTGACTCCGTTTGAATTCAGAAGTCAGCTTTATAGTTTTTCTTGTCCGTTTTTGATAGAAGAAAGTATCGCGGGGCTTTCGATTTAGCTCAAACCGTTTTGAGGATGCAAATCAACCGAAGTGAGGCAGGTTTCACGCAGCGCTGTACTAGCCTTACTGATTTCTCTGTTTCGGCTTGGCCGGGCCGGAGAAGCGCTTACTCGGCGTAGGCTTTCGTTCCGGGCGCGGCGGCCTCACCTGCTTAACCGTTTTTTCGAAGATCTGCATCGGCCATTGAGACTCCCGCACGGGGATTTTCAAGCCGGTCATCTTTTCGATGCCGCGCAGGTTGTCCACGTGATCGATGTTGCAAAAGCTGATTGCCGTTCCGCCGAGGCCCGCTCTGCCGGTGCGTCCGATGCGGTGGATGTAGGTCTCCGCAACGTCCGGCAGGTCGTAGTTGATCACGTGCGAGAGTTCTGGAATGTCGATTCCTCTTGCCGCGATGTCTGTTGCCACGAGAATCTGCACTCTGCCGTCGCGAAAGCTCTTGAGCGCGTCCTGCCGGGCATTTTGCGCTTTGTCGCCGTGGATGGCGCGCGCAACGAACCCCTCCTGCGAGAGCTTCTGTACGACGCGGTCGGCGCCGTGCTTGGTGTTGGTAAACACGAGCGCATTCTTGATGTCCTCGGTGCGCAGAAGTTCCGCAAGCAGCAGCGGCTTATTCGGTTTATCGACCATATAGACCCGCTGATCGATGCTTTCAACCGCGCGCGTGACGGGATCGACCTTGATCATGGCGGGGTTCTTCAGCAGCGTCTGCGCGAGGGTTTCGATCTCGGTGGGCATGGTTGCGCTAAAGAGCATGGTCTGCCGCTGCGCGGGCAGGAGCTTGATCGTCTTCTTGACGTCGTGGATAAAGCCCATGTCCAGCATGCGGTCGGCTTCGTCCAGCACGAAGATTTCAATGTGATCCAGGTGGATATAACCCTGATTGATCAGGTCGTTAAGCCGTCCCGGCGTTGCAATCAATACATCGATCCCGCGGCTGAGGGCATCCACTTGCGGATTTTGCGAGACTCCGCCGAACACCACGCCGGAATGCAGATGCAGCCGCCTGCCGAAATAGCGGAAGGTATCGTAGATCTGGATCGCGAGCTCGCGCGTCGGCGTTAAGATGAGCGCGCGAATTTGGCTGCTCTTCTCTTTGCTCAGCCGCTGCAGGATGGGCAGGGCAAAGGCTGCCGTCTTACCGCTGCCTGTCTGTGCGCATCCGATGATGTCGCGCCCGCGCAGCAGCACGGGAATCGCTTCCGCTTGAATCGGCGAGGGTTCGGTATAACCTGCATCGTCTATCGCCTGCAATAGCGGCTGAATTAGTTCCATTTCGTTGAAAGTCATGATTTCTCTTTTCTTATGTTGTAAGTTCTCGTATTGTTAGCATATCTGCATCCATTACATCAACTTAAGAAGTATAACACATTACACCAAAAAGAAGAGGGATTCTTGTCACACAACATACTGCTGCCGGAAGAAGCCAAGCAAAAACCACACGTTGAGGTGGTTCTGCTGAGTATCGACAAACTCTACAAGGGGGTATGGGGGATTCGAAAATCCCCATCTTCCAATCAAATTCGGCGATTCATTCGCCGAATTTGTTTAAAATGGCGCGTTTAGCGGCATTTTTTCTCACAGAAAAAACCCATCGGCGAAGTCCGTAGGACTTTGTCGATGGGCTGAGAACCACCCGTTGAGGTGGTTCTGGTTGGTAAAACTCAAATTTGATACAAACGTGTCAGCTTACTGACTTGCGTTTCCGGTTGTTTTTTCACTCGGGTCTGAGCACCCGGATGCCGCAACGGGAAACTACGCTGTTGTATTCTTCCGGCAGCGCCTGATCGGTGACGACGGCGGTCAGATCTTCAAAATTACAGAAAGTCAACAGCGCGTTATGACCGAACTTACTATGATCCGCCATTAGTACGAGGTTTTTGTTCTGCCGTGCTACGCTTTGCTTTACTTCCACCTCGAAATAGGTGGTGTTGGTGAGTCCGCGCTCCAGCGTCACGCCGGTTGCCGCCAGAAACACGAGGTTGATCGCCATCTTCGAAAGCTCGTCCAGCGTATTGGACCCGACGAACGAGCTGGTTGCGGAGTTATACATACCGCCGAGCGCAATCACGTGGAGCGAAGGGTACTTCGCAGCTTCGTACAGCGCCATCAGGCTGTGGGTGATGACGGTGACGTTCTGCTTTTCAGCAAGATACGGCAGGATGCGCATGGTCGTCGAGCCGGAATCGATAAAGATACTCATGTTGTCCTGCACCAGCGAAGCTGCGAGTTTTCCGATGAGCTGTTTGCCGGAGCCGTTTCTGCTTGCGCGTTCGGACATTGGAATAACGGAGGGCGAGCGGGACTCCGCGGAGACGCCTCCGTATACTTTTTTGAGCCGTCCGCGCTGAACGAGATCCGCTAAGTCGCGGCGCACGGTATTCATGGATACGTTAAAATGCTGGCAAAGCTCCTCGAGAGAGGATGTACCCTGATCCAGTACGTATTGCTCCATATCGTTGAGTCGATCCAGTCGCACTTAAAATTCCTTTCCTTACGAAGACGGTGTTTCAAACTCCGTACCTGCAAGATCCATACCATTATTCGCCTCATTATATCAGCTTTTGATACACTGTACATGCTATTTTGGGAAACTTTTGAGCGATTTTAGAACAGAACAGCGAATTACCTTATCCAATCGGGAAATACGGGCGAATCGTATCGCAGGTCTTCTCGTAGCAGATGCGGATATTCTCTTCGTCCGGCCAGCCCCAGTATTCGGGGCGGAAGAGCTCGATCGAGACCATAGAGTCGTAACCAAGATGTTTCAGCGTGCGAAAGATGCGGGGCAGGTCGATCGCGCCTTCTCCCGGCATGAGGCGGTTGTTGTCCCGCGCGGCGCCGACGGGTAGATCCTCCGCGTCGTCGAGGTGCAGGATGAAGATCTTGCTGCCATCTGCCGCTTCCAAATCCTCAAAGCGCGAGCCCATTGCATGAAAATGGAAACAATCCAGCACGACGCCGACATTGGCGCGATCCGCCGTTTTTACGATGTCGTATGCCTGTCCGAACGTGTTGACGGAGCAATTCGGGTAACCGACGAACTCAAACGCGAGCTTCACGCCATACGGCTCCGCATAGTCGGACATGATGTGGATCACGCGGACGGTCTCTTCGCGAATCTCCAGAATCGTTTTGTTGCCGATGTCAAAGGTAGGTACGATCACAACCCGCTTGCAGCCGATGATCTCGCCCGCAGAGCAGCAGAATTTCAGCCCGTCCATGATCTCCTGAAAACCGGCTTCGTCACGGAAGTTGATGAACTCCAGCGCGTTGAAGGCGAAGGGCTTGATATGGTGCGCGTCAAAAAACGCACGCAGATCGGTAAGTGTGTGCCGCTTGAGATAGTCCCGCAGCTTATCGAGGCGGATTTCGATGAGATCGTAGTGATATTTTTCACAATACTCCAGATCGCTCTCCAAGGTGGAGTTTTTCATTGTGGTCGCCTGGTTAAAGCAGATCTTCATAATCGTTTGCTCCAATAACTATGAGATTGAGAAGTTAAAAATAAGAGTGATGCAGAAAAAGAAAGTGATGGCAAAACGTGAGGATAAGCATGCAGTGTACAAAACGGGATCATTTCGCAGCCGGTATAAAACCGGCTGCGAAATGAAAGGAAGGAGGAGAAAAACTAGGATAACTGCCCGCTTGTGAAAAAGATTGTGAATCTTGTCGATTTACTTTTTCCGCGCGATTTTCCGCATGTCGAACACCACGGCGATGACGATGATCGCGCCCTTGATGATCTTCTGTAGATACGGAGAAACACCTGTAATCAGCAGTCCGTTGTTGATGACGCCGAGCACGAGAATACCGCCGATGCAGCCGACAATCGAGCCGACGCCGCCCGTCTGGGAGACGCCGCCGACAGTTGCCGCCGCGATGCCGTCGAGTTCGTAGCCGTCGCCGAGGGAGGCAATGCCGCTGGCGCTGCGGGCGGTGACCATAACGCCCGCGAGTGAGGCGCAGAAGGCGGACCAGACATAGGTCAAAATCAGCGTGCGCTCAACGTTGATGCCCGCAGCGCGCGCCGCCTCAACGTTTCCGCCGACGGCGAATAGGTTCTTACCAAATCGTGTATGATTGAGCAATACCGTTGCCACTATGGTCATGAGCAGGAACACGCAGACGATATTCGGCAGGAAGCCAAACATGGTGCCTTGACCGATCTTCGTGAAATCCTCACGCAGCATCGGAACCGGGTAGGCGTTGGTGAAGAGCAGCGCAAGACCTCTGGCAACCGTCATGGAGCCTAGCGTCGCAATAAACGGGTGAATCTTCGTGTAGGCGATGAGCAGACCGTTGATGAGACCGAACGAGGTGCCAACCAGTATGCCGACCAGAAACGCGACCCAGGCCGGAATTTCCGGCAGATTGACCAGGCCGGGGATGATCAGGGTGGAATAAGTCAGCTTCTGCACCAGCGACGCGGAGAAGACGGAGGAGACCGCCATGACCGAGCCAAGGGAGAGGTCGATACCGCGGGAGATGATGCAGAACGCAACGCCGAGGGCGAGCAAGCCGCGGCTGGATTCGGCGGTTAGAATATTGACGAAGTTTCTGCCGGTGAAGAAGGCAGGCTCCACAAAACTGAAGATCGCGATCAACGCGATGAGGATGAGGTACATCGCGTATTTATTCAGGAACTGTTTGGAGTTAAAGTTGTGCCTAGAAAGTGCTTTGGTTTCCACTCGATTTGTCCTCCTGCTGATCAATTTGCTAAATATTCTGTAGCGGATGTCGCATATTGCATGATGACTTCCTGCGTGGCGATCGTACGGTCAATGATGCCCGTTTGACGTCCTTCGTGCATGACGAGGATTCGGTCGCACATACCGAGGATTTCCGGCATCTCGGAGGAGACCATGATGATCGCCTTACCCTCGCCCGCCATGCGCGTGATGAGGGAGTGGATTTCCGCCTTCGCGCCGACGTCGATGCCGCGCGTGGGCTCGTCCACAAACAGGATATCCGGCTGGGTGAGCAGCCATCGCGCAACAAGCACCTTCTGCTGGTTGCCGCCGGAGAGATCCTGAATCAGCGTTTCCTTGGTCGGGGTCTTGATTTCGATCTTCTTGATATACTCACTCGCGTCGCTTGCGATCAAACGGTGGTTGACCAGACCGCTCTTGCGAACATATTTCTTGAGATTAGCCACGACGATGTTGCTCGCCACGCTGGAAACCGGAATGATTCCCGTGCCGCGCCGGTCTTCGGTCAGCATCGCCATGCGGTAGCGAAGCGCGTCGGCAGGCCGCCGAATTTCCGCGATTTTGCCGTTGATCTTGACTGTGCCCGCCGTCTTTGGCCTTAGTCCGAACAGGGTTTCGAGCACCTCTGTGCGACCCGCGCCGACCAGACCCGCAAAGCCGAGGATTTCGCCGCGGCGCAGATCAAAGCTCACACCCGAGAAACGGTTACCGGAGGCAAGATCCTTTACCTCCATCACAACGTCCGTAATCGGGCAGACAACTTTGGGGAACATCGCGTCCAGATCGCGGCCAACCATCAACTGTATGAGCTTGGCCACGTCCATGTTGGCGACCATATCGGTGCCGACCATCTGCCCATCACGAAATACGGTGACTTCGTCGCAGATTTTGAAAATTTCATCCATCTTATGGGAGATATAGATAATGGAGACGCCCTTTTCCTTGAGGGAGCGGATCATGCCAAAGAGCTGAGCGACCTCCGTGCTGGTGATGGAGGAGGTTGGCTCATCCATGACGATGATGCTGGCGTCCTGCGAAACGGCTTTGGCAATCTCGACCATCTGCATTTTTGCGACGGTAAGATTGCCCATTTTTTCATAGGGGTTGATGTCGATGCCAAGGCTGCGTAGTGTTTCGCCGGCTTGACGATACAGCTTTTTATGGTCTACGAACACGCCCGCGTGGAGCGGAGTCCGTCCCAGAAACAGGTTTTCCGCAACGGAGCGTTCCTTGACAGGGGAGAGCTCCTGATGGATCATGGAGATACCGTGCCGCGACGCTTCCAGAGGGTTGTTGATATGAACCTCGCTGCCATTGATGAGGATGCGTCCGCTGTTCATCTGATACAAACCGACGAGGCATTTCATCAGGGTGGACTTACCGGCGCCGTTTTCACCCATGAGCGCGTGTACGCTGCCGGGGCGCAGGCGGAAGGATACATTTTTGAGCGCCTGTACGCCGGGGAAGGATTTGGAAACGTCGATCATTTCGAGCACATAATTGCTCACGTAGCATGCACCTCCATACAGAACGATATGTTTTTACGATTCTGGTCGTGTGTTTCGCGAAAGACGAACAGTAAATTGCAGGAATGATGATAAATTGGTCGATCAGATGTGGTAAAAAAGAGTGTTTTGTGTTGCCCTGATCGTACCGCGATTCCGCTGATTTGGCAAGTCCGGCGCCCATTTGGGCACCGGACTTGCGTTGCGTTACGTTGCTTGCGCGTGCTGATTACTTGATGAAGTCCGCAACGTTGTCTTTGGTGACGGGCTGGAACGGAACCCAACCGAACTGCTCGGTGAGTTTGCCTTCCGCGGCGAGCTTCGCGAACTCGATGCACTTTGCGCCCTGGCCTGCCGCATCCTGGAATACGGTCATCGCCATTTCGCCGTTCTTGACGGATTCGCAAGCCATGTCGGTTGCGTCGATGCCGACGACCGGAACCTTGGTCAGGTCAACGCCGCCAGCCTTCAGCGCTTCGATGACGCCGAGAGCCATTTCGTCGTTGTTGCAGATGACGCAGTCAAACACGGCACCGGTGCCGAGGAACGTCTGCATCATGTCCATTGCGGTGGCGCGGTCCCACTTCGCGGTGTCTTCAAACACCTTGTTGAGCGTGAAGCCGGCGTTGGTGAGTTCCGTCTTGACGGATTCGGTGCGCTGCTGCGTGTTCTCAAGACCCAGTTGGCCCATGAAGAGCACGTAGTTGATGGGATCGGTGCGCCCTGCGAAATACTTCGCGAGGAACTCCGCCTGCATCTTGCCGGCATCCCATTCCTGAGAGCCAACGTAGGCATACTTGCCGGTCACGAGGATGGAGTCATCCGGGCGGCGGTTGACGAAGATGATCGGGATGCCACCCGCTTCCGAGATGATGGTCTCTGCCGTGGATGTGTCAACGAGGTTGACGATCAATACATCATATCCCTTGGCGGCAAAGGTACGAACCTGCTCGGCCTGCTTCTGCGTGTCGTTGTTCGCTTCCTGCGAGTCAACGGTTACGCCGGCTGCTTCGGCGGCGGCCAGGATGCCCTGCTCAAGCGTGCTGATGAACTGGTCACGTGCATACAGCGATACGCCGACGGTGATTGTCTTTGCCGCGGGTGCTTCCGTGGCGGCGGCGGGTTCTGCCGGAGCGGCCGCTTCTGCGGCGGGTTCTGCGGCGGCGGGGGTCGTCGCGGCGGGTGCTGCGCAGGCCGCGAGGGCGAGAACAGATGCCAGGACCATCAAGACAGCAATGAGTTTCTTCATAGTTCCTAATAACCTCCTTTTATTTTTTGAGCGGTAGAACTGCTCAAAATCCGATTTCAGTGCGCCAATCGCGCCATTTTTCTGATGCAACTGAGCGCTTGCTTCGGCAAACGGTTGAAAAAGCGAATACGAAACAAGAACCCGGTTACATGCTGAATCTCTAAAAGTAAAGAGTGTTACAGTGTGTCGTTTTCCGTTGGTTTTCGTGTTGTTCGCGGCAAAGTCAGCCGCAGTGGAATGTTTCGATGGTCAAATGGAAAGATGTCTGAACGATGTTCGTTAAATTCATGTGGATCGGATCATGTTTTGTAATATTATGATCAAGTGTTGGTGCCGAATTGGCTGTTTTGATGCGGTCAGTCTACCACGCTATCAAAACGATGTCAACAGTTTATACGCAATATACCATAAAAATACAATTAGATAACATAATACTGATTATAATATGAACTAATATTGTCAAATAGTGAGCAACTTTGGAAACGTATTGGTTAAATTTGACGTTGCCAACTAGTAGACGTGTCACGTCGCCGGCGAAGGGAAACGCCGGAGGAAAAGCGGCGGTAAATGTAAAGACGGCACGTTTCGTTCCAAAGAAAAAAGAAAAAAGAGAGCCACGTGTGTGACTCTCTTCCAATGATCGAATTACAGACCGGTATGTTCTACGATATAGGCGTGCGCTTTTTTCGCGTACTCAAAGGGATTCGCCTTTGCCGGGTCCTGCTCGGCCTCGACCAGCAGCCAGCCGGTATAGTTCGCGTCGCTGAGCAGCTGGAAGACCGGGGAGAAGTCGAAGTCTCCGTCACCGGGTACGGTGAAGGTGCCCTCGCGCACGGCGGAGAGGAAGCTCATCTTCTCCTGATGCACGCGATCTAGCATCTTAAGACGGACATCCTTGAGGTGAACATGCCCGATGCGATTGATGTGCAGCCGCAGCATCTCGACCGGATCCGCGCCCGTGAAGATGAAATGACCCGTGTCATAGCACAGATGGACGTACTTTGCGTCGGTTTCGCGCATCAAACGAGTGGTTTCCTCGGCTGTTTGCACTACTGTGCCCATATGATGATGGAAACAGAGGCGGAAATTGCGCTCCGCGGCGATTTTGCCCAAGGCGTTCAGTCCGTCACAAAGCAGTTTCCATTCGGCCTCGTTCATGCAATATTTGTTGCCAAAGATCGGCGTATCCTGCATGCCCTGGATGCTGTGGCTCTGCTCGGAGACGTTGATGCAGGAGGCGCCGACGGCGGCTAAGAAGTCCAGCTCCGCCGAGAAGGAACGGATGTTCTCCTCCAGCGGCTTTGTGATCAGGAAGGAACTGAACCAGCGGGAGGCGATTCGCATGCCGCGCACATCCAGCTTGTGCTTCAACACGGCGGCGTCGGAGGGGTACTTGTTGCCGATTTCGGTTCCCGAGAATCCGGCAAGCGCCATCTCGCTGACGCATTGTTCAAAGGTGTTTTCTGCGCCGAGTTCGGGCATGTCGTCGTTGGTCCAGCCGATTGGCGCGATGCCGAGAAAAACTTTCTTTTGATCAAGCATATAAATTTTCCTTTCCCATGTTTAAGCATTGACGTTTTGTGTAAGAAGTGTTTATAATACGTTAAAAGCTAGTCAAGTGATTGTTGTATTATGGGTAAGTCGGAATCTTGTGCTTATTATATCATTGCAATATTGGCAAATCAATCCCTGAATCGAAGTGTGAGGCAAAGCAAATGTACATCGACAAGCGCGAATGGCACAGTGGCCTGAATCCATACATCAATATGGAGGAAGGAACCGGAAACGAGGTCGGCATGGACGTCGCCCTGCTGGTTTTAGAGCGGGGAGAAATGCATCAGGAATGCAGCGCGGAGAAGGAAGCCGCGTTCCTGCTGTTTTGCGGGGCGGCCGTGTTCTCTGCGGATGGAAAGCAATGGCGCGTTTCCCGTACAAACGAGTTTACGCAGGAGGCGAGCTGCCTGCACGTTTGCGCGGGCGCGCGCGTAGAGATCATCGCCGAGTCGCATTGCGAAATCTATATCCAGCGCGTGGCAAACAGCACCGCATTTAAGGCGAAATGCTATCTGCCGGAGGATGTGTTGGTGCAGCGCGCGGGCGTGACCGAGCTGCAGGGCACGATGCGCCGGAATATCAAGACGATATTTGATTATGAGAACGCGCCGTATTCCAACATGGTGTTGGGAGAGGTGCTCAATTTCCCCGGCAAGTGGTCGAGCTATCCGCCGCATTTTCATCCGCAGCCGGAAGTATATTTCTATCGCTTCGACAAGCCGCAGGGCTTCGGTGCGGGGTTTGCCAACGGCGAGTTGCATCAGACGGGGCATAACGGCCTGCTTGTGATCCAAAACGGGTTCCACAGCCAGGTTGCCGCGCCGGGATATGGATTATGTTACGTTTGGGGCATCCGGCACCTGCCGAACGACCCTTGGAAGAAGACCCGCATCGACGAACCGGAACATCTTTGGATGCTCCAACCGGACGCGGTGTTCCTTTCGGACGCCCCGGCCAAGTAACCGGGAACGACCACAGTCTTCCTAATAATATAAACCGGATTACTCCGTATCAACCAGATTACTTTTTGCGGGAGGCAAATCTTATGGAAACCGTACGATTGACGATGGCGCAGGCGCTGGTTCGGTTCCTCGAGAATCAGTATGTTCGATATGACGACGTGGAGCACCGCTTTGTGCGCGGCATCTTCATGCTGCCGGGGCATGGCAACGTCGTCGGCCTCGGGCAGGCGATTCAACAGGAAGCGCACACGCTTGAGATCTATCAGGGAAAGAATGAACAGGGACAGGCGCAGGCTGCGATGGCGTTTGCAAAACAAATGCACAGAAAGCAGATCTTCGCCTGTACCTCCTCCGTAGGGCCGGGAGCTGCCAACATGGTGACCGCGGCGGCAAACGCAACGGCGAACAACATTCCGCTTCTGCTGCTTCCTGGCGACATCTATGTCTCGCGTCAGCCGGACCCCGTGCTGCAGCAGATCGAGCAGCCGCAGGAGCTCGGCATCTCAACCAACGACGCGTTCCGCCCTGTCTGCCGTTATTGGGATCGCATCGTGCGGCCGGAACAGATCATGACTGCGATGATCAGCGCCATGCGCGTGCTCACCGATCCGGCGGACACCGGCGCGGTCTGCATCGCGCTGCCGCAGGACACGCAGGCGGAAGCATACGATTATCCCGTGAGCTTCTTTGAAAAGCGCGTACATCGCATTGAGCGCAGGCCGGCGACGGCATATGCCGTTTCCGAGGCTGCACAGATCATCTGCAAGGCGAAGCGCCCGATCATGATCTGCGGCGGCGGCGTGCGCTATAGCGAGGCGAATGCGACATTTCAGGCGTTTGCGGAGAAGCACAACATTCCCTTCGGCGAGACGCAGGCGGGCAAGAGCGCGGTTGTTTGGACGCATCCGCTCAACCTCGGCGGCATCGGCGTCACCGGCTGCCAGATGGCAAACGACATTGCGAAAGAGACGGATGTGGTCATCGCCGTCGGCACAAGGCTGACGGACTTTACGACCGCCTCCAAGTGGCTCTTCCCGGAGCGCGCAAGATTCATCAATATCAATGTCAGCGAGTTTCAGGCATATAAGATGGATGGCGTTCGCCTGATCGCGGATGCGCAGGAGGGGCTGAATGCCCTGAGCCGCGCGCTCGGAGATTACAAGAGCGCCTATACCGACGAGATTACGAAGGTCAAGGCGGCATGGCTGAAGGAGCTGGACCGTCTCGACAACAAATCGATCGACGAGCGCTATACGCCGGAGGTCAAGGACCCCAACAGCGAGAGCTGGAAGAAGTTCCGCGAAGACGTCGGTTGCGATTTGACCCAGACCCTGGCGCTGGGCATGGTGAACCGCATCATTGCGCCGGATTCCGTCGTGATCGGCGCGAGCGGCAGCCTGCCGGGCTGCATGCAGCGCATGTGGCGGCCCGCTGTGGCGAACACCTACAACATGGAATATGGCTATTCCTGCATGGGCTATGAGGTCAGCGGTGCGTTGGGCGTCAAGCTCGCGATCGGAGATAAGCGCGAAGTCTACGCCATGACGGGCGACGGCAGCTTCAACATGCTGCACAGCGAGCTGATCACCTCGGTTCAGGAAGGCAAGAAGATCAACGTCGTGCTGTTTGACAACGCAGGATTCGGCTGCATCAACAACCTGCAGATGGGCACGGGCAACGATACGATGTGTACGGAGCTGCGCGCCCGCAGCGAAGGCGAGCGGATGTATCACACCGGACATTTCTTAAGCATCGACTATGCGGCAATCGCAAAGGCGTACGGTTGCGTGA
Organism: Christensenellaceae bacterium; assembly: GCA_963665375.2. GTDB lineage: Bacteria > Bacillota > Clostridia > Christensenellales > CAG-138 > UBA7703. Next base: position 475,295 of record CAXXUL010000003.1, on the reverse strand, counting down.
GCTATACCGTGCGCAACGCCAAAGAGCTCGAGGCAGCGCTTGAGGACAGCAAGAAGCAGAAGGTGAGCACGCTCATCGACATCAAGGTTCTGCCCAAGAGCATGACGGAGGGGTACGGCGGCTGGTGGCGCGTCGGCGTTGCCGAGGTCAGCGAGCGCGCAAGCGTACAGAGCGCGAGAAATGAATTGGACGAGCACCTTAAAGAAGCAAGAAAGTATTGATCGCTAAACGCAAGCGTGCGTTCAAAATCATCCACTGGTTTTATAAAATCAAGAAAGGAATATTCCGTATGAAAACTCTAAACATCGGCGTCATTGGAACGGGCCGCATCGGAAAAATCCATGCAGCCAATCTCATGACGCGCGTTTCCGGCGCAAAGGTCGTCGCAGTGACGGACGTTGTGCCCGAGAGCGCAAAAGCACTGGCGGAGCAGCTCGGCATCTCGAAGGTGTATGCCGACTACCGCGCGCTGATCGCCGATCCCGAAATCGACGCGGTCTTTGTCTGCTCTTCGACGGACACGCACAGCATCATCGCCTACGATGCCGTGATGGCCGGGAAGCATGTCTTCTGCGAAAAACCCATCGATTTTGATCTGGACCGCATCAACAAGGTCATCCACGCCGTTGACGAAAAAGGCGTGAAGTTCCAGGTTGGCTTCAACCGCCGCTTTGACCGCAACTTTAAGCATGTGCGCGATACCGTACAGGCCGGCCTCATCGGAGACCCGCACATCGTCATGGTGACGAGCCGCGACCCCGCGCCGCCGCCCGTGAGCTATGTCAAGGTGTCCGGCGGCATCTTCCTCGACATGATGATTCACGACTTTGACATGGTGCGCTATCTCTCCGGCAGCGAGGTGACCGAGGTGTTCACCACCGGCGTTGTGCTGGTCGATCCGGCCATCGGCGAAGCAGGCGATGTCGACACCGCGATTGTCACGCTCAAGTTTGCCAACGGAGCCATCGGCGTCATCAACAACTCCCGTAAGGCCGTCTATGGTTACGACCAGCGGGTTGAGGTCTTCGGCAGCAAAGGCTGCATGACAGCGGATAACGAGACGCCGAACCTCACCACGCTGTATACCGAAAGCGGTGTGATGCGTGAAAAACCGCTCTATTTCTTCCTCGAGCGCTACAACGAGGCGTTCATTGCAGAAGAACAGGGCTTCGTCAATTCGGTGCTGGAGGACAAACCCACGCTGGTCAATGCGACAGACGGTCTCAAGCCGGTGCTGATTGCGATGGCTGCGAAAAAGTCCCTCGAAACCGGTATGCCGGTGAAGCTCTAATCAAAAGAATTTGCGCGCGGCACGGGCGGTTTATCCGCCCGTCGCCCATATGCGCGCTTCGATCAGAAAGTTTTCGTCACAGGTTTGGTTTACCGCCGTCGATATGGCGGGTTGAGAGAGTATGGAGGAAAAGATTATGAAAAAGAAGATACGGGTTGGCGTGGCCGGATACGGTACGATCGGACAGCGTCTGGCGGACGGCGTCGCGCTGCAGGGAGACATGGAGTTGGTTGGCGTGGCGGATCTTGCGCCGACGCTCGCCATCCGCGCGCTCAAGGAAAAGGGCATGCCCTATGCGCTCTATCTGGTAGAGGGTGCGGACAAGAGCAAGTTTGACGCGCTGAATATTCCAACAAGCGGCACGTTTGACGAGCTGATCCACAGTGTGGATATCATGCTCGACAGTAGCCCCGGCGGCATTGGCATCAAAAACAAGGCGCTCTATGAGCAGGCCGGCGTGAAGGCCGTCTTCCAGGGCGGTGAGAAGAACTCCGTTGCGGATGTGTTCTTCCACGGCTATGCAAACTATGAGCTGGGCCTGAACAAGGACTATCTCAAGCTGACGAGCTGCAATACCACGGGTCTCATCCGCTCGGTGGATTGCCTCGACCGCGCGTATGGCGTGGATCGCGTGGCGATCACGATCATCCGCCGCGTGGCTGACCCCGGCGATTATCACCGCGGACTGACCAACGCGCTGCAGATCGACAAAGCGCCGAGTCATCAGGCGCTGGATCTCATGACGATCATGCCGCACGTGCAGGCGACGGGTATCCTCGTACACACGCCCGTGACCCACGGGCACATCATCACGGTGCTCGCGCACGGCAAGCAGAAGATCACCAAAGAGATGGCGCTGGAAGCGTTTGAGCAGCATCCGCGCATCCGCGTGGTGTCCATCGACGAAGGGTTCCTCGGCAACGCGAGCTTGTTTAAGTATGCGCGCGACCTTGGCAACGCACGCGGCGATATGTATGAAATCGGGCTCTGGTCGGACTCCATCGTGGAATCGGGCGACGACATCATGTACGCCATCAACATTCCGCAGGAGAGCGTGACCATTCCCGAGACCATCGACGCCATCCGCGCTGCCTGCGGTATGCAGACGACGAGGCTGGACGGAACGACAAAGACGAACGAATATCTGAACATCGGCCGTTTTAAATAACCTGCGCGCCGCGCAGCGGGCCGGAAAGGGGACACATATGCGCTTCGGAATCCATACACTCGATGAATTTGATCTTGCGGGCAAGACGGTGCTTTGCCGCGTAGATATCAACCAGCCGGTCGATCAAAAGACGGGCAAGCTCAAGAGCATCAACCGCATTCAGGCATGCGTGCCGACCGTGCGGGAGCTCAGCGAGCGCGGGGCAAAAGTTGTGCTGCTTGCGCATCAGGGATCGGACATCGAGTATAAGAATTTTTACACGACCGCGCCGCACGCAAAGGTGCTCTCCGAGCTGCTCGAACGCGAGGTTCGGTTCATAGACGATGTGACCGGCCCTGCCGCGCGGGAGGCGATTCGCTCGCTTAAGAACGGCGCGATCCTTTTGCTGGACAATGTTCGCTTCTGCTCGGAGGAGCAGACGCTCTTTGAAATGAAGCTCTGCCTGAGCCACGAGCAGCAGGCAAAGACGCAGGTGGTGACAAAGCTCGCACCGCTTGCAGACCTCTTTGTCTGCGACGCGTTTGCCGCAGCGCACCGGGATCAACCGTCGCTCTGCGGATTTGAGCAGGTGCTGCCCAGCGCGATGGGGCGGCTCTTTGAGCAGGAGTTTTGCGTTGTATCCGGCGTGATGGAATCACCCGCGCGGCCTTGTGTGTTCGTGCTTGGCGGTGCGAAGGTGTCCGATGCGTTTCTGATGATGGAGACGGTGCTCTCCAAAGGCACGGCGGACACGGTTTTGACCGGCGGACTGGTGGGGAACATACTGCTCGCGGCAAAAGGCGAGCAGATCGGCAGTGCGAGCCTGGACTATATCATTCGCTCGAACTACGGCGAGTTCATCGAGTCCTCGAGAGCCCTGCTTGCGCGGTTTGGCGAAAAAATCGTGTTGCCGCTCGATGCCGCGTATCTGGACGCGGAGGGACACCGCAAAGAGGCGAAGGTCGGCGCTATCCCCGCGGACGCGGGATTGCTGGACATCGGACAAGAGACGGCGAAGCTGTATGAGAAAATCATTCTCTCGGCAAAGACCGTGTTTGTCAATGGCCCTATGGGTGTGTTTGAAAAGCCGGAGACGGAATTTGGCACAAAGTCCGTCTGGCAGGCGCTGGCGGAGACGGGGGCTTATACCGTTCTCGGCGGAGGGGATAGCATCACCGCGACGGAGCAGTATGGTCTCGTGGACAAGATGGGGTATCTCTGCACCGGCGGCGGTGCTCTGATTCGCTTCCTGACCGGCGAAGAGCTGCCCGTTGTGAAGGCGCTGCGCCATGCGGCAGGTGCTTTTCCCGCGGACCATCCAAAGGAGTAAATGGACGGTATGGAGTTTGAACTAGGCTTTGGTACGGGCACGCAGAGGCTGGATGTGCCGGATGAAAACTTGGTTTGCGTGCTGCTGCCCAATCCGGTCAGTCATGATCTGACGGGGACGGACGAGGTTGCGCGCGCGCTGAAAAACCCGATCGGTACCCCGCGCATTGGCGGGATTGTCCGCCCCGGCGAGACGGTCGCGATCGTGACGAGCGATATCACGCGCCCGCTGCCGAGCTACCAGATTCTCCCGCTGCTGCTGGAGGAACTATTCCAGGCGGGGATTCGGGCGGAGGACGTTACCGTTGTGTTTGGCCTCGGCAGCCACAGAAAGCAAACGCCGGACGAGCAGAAGAAGCTTGTCGGCGAGGCGGTCTATTCACAGGTGAAATGCATCGACGGGGACGATTCCGACTGTGTCCACTTCGGCACAACCAGTCGTGGCACGCCGGTGGATATCGTTCGCCCGGTGGCGGAGGCGGATCGCAGAATCTGCCTTGGAAACATCGAATATCACTATTTTGCGGGCTACTCCGGCGGAGCGAAGGCGATTATGCCGGGCGTCAGCACGAGAGCCGCGATTCAGAGTAACCACAGCCGCATGGTGGAAACAGCAGCGGCTGCGGGCAGGCTCGCCGGGAACCCCGTGCGGGAGGATATCGAAGAGGCGGCGCAGATGGTCGGCGTGGACTTCATCGTCAATGTCGTGCTGGACGAGCACAAGAAGATTGTCCACGCAGTCACCGGCGATCTTGTGCAGGCGCATCGCGAGGGCTGCCGCTATCTGGATCAGCTCTACGGAAAACCGATCGCGTCCCGCGTGGATATCGTCGTGGTGTCCCAGGGTGGCGCGCCGAAGGATCTCAACCTCTACCAAACCCAAAAGGCGCTGGACAACGCCAAACACGCGGTCAACAAAGGCGGCGTGATCATCCTCGTCGGCTCCTGCAAAGAAGGCCTCGGCGAGCATGTGTTTGAGGAATGGATGACCCAATCGCCGAACGCGCACAGCATGATCGACCGCGTGCGGCGGGATTTTCAGCTTGGCGGGCACAAGGCGGCGGCGATTGCGATGGTGCTCGAGGACGCGGACATCTATCTCGTCTCGGAGTTGGACGCGGCGTTTGTCGAAACCATCTTCTTAACCCCGTTTTCTGATGTACAGTCCGCCTTTGACGCGGCGCTGAACAAGTGCGGCGGGGAAGCAAGCGTAATCGTGATGCCATATGGCGGTTCCACGCTGCCGCTCTCGCAGGAGAAGCGCTAGCGCGCGGTTGCGTTCGAAAGGAGTAGATTCGGTGGATCAGGATTTACGGAAAAAACTGGAGCGGTTTGCGCTCGAGATTCGAGTTGGCGTGCTGGAGGAGATGAAGGCGCGCGGTTTTGGTCATGTTGGCGGCTCGCTGAGCATCGCGGATGCGCTTGCGGTGCTGTATGGTTCGCAGATGCGCTTTGACCCGAAGAACCCCGGTTGGGCAGAGCGGGATAAGCTCGTCTGCTCCAAGGGGCACGCGGGCCCTGCGGTCTACGCCACGCTGGCGCTGAAGGGCTATTTTCCCTACGATATGCTCAAGACACTCAACCAACCCGGAACGAAGTTGCCGAGTCACTGCGACCGGAACAAAACGCCGGGCGTGGATATGACCACAGGTTCACTCGGTCAGGGCACGAGCCTTGCCTGCGGCATGGCGCTCGGCGAGCGCTTGCGCGGGCGGGATACGCGCGTGTTCCTCATCGTGGGCGACGGCGAAGCAAACGAGGGTCAGGTTTGGGAAGCGTGCATGTTTGCCGCGGCAAAAAAGCTCGGCAATCTTGTGCTGCTTCTGGATGTCAACGGCAAACAGCTCGACGGCTGCACGAAGGACATTCTCGATACGTTCGATCTCGGCGCGAAACTCTCCGCGTTTGGCTTTGATACGGTCTCGATCGATGGAAACGACATCGGAGCTCTGTATGACGCGCTGGAGCGCACGCGAAACGGCGGCGAGAAGCCTTACGCCATTGTGCTCAACACGATCAAGGGCAAGGGCGTTCGTCAGATCGAAGAGATGAAGAGCAACCACAGCGTTGCGGTCTCTGCGGAGCAATGGGGCGAGTGGCTGACTTCGCTCCAGCAACAGTTACAGTAAGGAGGGGAGACGCATGGAAATCGTATACGACGGAAGCATGGACCCCCGCCTGTTTAAGGACGTGATCGGCCAGACCATCCGCCAGCTCAGCGCGGAAAATCCGGACGTGATCTATCTGGACGCAGATTTGATGAGCTGCATCGGCACCAGCGGATGGGCTTGCGAAAATCCGGATCGCGGCATCAACTGCGGCATCTCGGAGGCGAACATGATCGGCGTTGCCTGCGGACTCGCTGCAACGGGATATCGGCCGATCGTGCATACCTTTGGTCCCTTTGCCTCGCGCCGCGTGTTTGACCAGGTGTTTCTTTCCGCGGGTTACGCCAAGAACGATATCACCGTCATCGGCACCGATCCGGGCGTGACGGCGACCTTCAACGGCGGCACGCATATGCCGTTTGAGGATGTCGCGCTCTATCGCACGATACCGACCGCGACCATTCTGGACATCACGGACGCAACGATGCTCATCAGCGTCCTGCGCCAGTGCATCGATTTGCCGGGCGTGAAATACATCCGCGTCGGCAGAAAAAACGCAGCGAAAGTTTTTGCGGATGGCACGGAGACGCCCATCGGCCCTGCGATTGTGTTGCGGGAGGGAAGCGACCTCGCGATCTTCGCCAGCGGCATCATGGTACACGAGGCGATGCAGGCGGCAAAGACGCTCGAAGCGCAGGGAATCAGCGCGGCGGTGGTCAACTTCTTTACGATCAAGCCGCTCGACACCGAGACGGTAAAGAAATATGCCAAACAATGCGGAAACATCGTCGTTGCGGAGAACCACAACCGCATCGGCGGACTCTACAGCGCGGTCTGCGAGACGCTCTCGCGCGAGAATACCGCGCGGATCGACGTCGTCGCGGTCAACGACGAATACGGCGAGGTCGGCCCGCAGGACTATCTGCAAAAGAGATTCGGTCTTACTGCGGATCACATCGTGAAGACAGCGCAGGCACTGATCGCGGATTAACAAACTAACAGCAAACAAGATCGGCTCAATCAGATTTCTTCCGGAGGCAGATATGAAACAGGTCAAACTGGGCATCGTAGGACTCGGCAGACTCGGCAGAAACCACGCGGCGAACATCCATTACCACCTGCCGAACGCGGAACTGACCGCGATTTGCAGCATGGTGGAAGCGGAGCTGGACAGCGTGGGCACGGAGATGCAACCGCGCTATCGGTATACGGACTATCGCGAGATGTTTCAAAACACGGAACTCGACGGTGTCGTGATCGCGACCAATTCGCAGTCCCACTGCGAGATGGCGTGCGCTGCGGCAGAGCTCGGCGTCAAGAACGTCTACATTGAGAAGCCTCTGGGGATGACGCTGGAGGAGATCGAGAGAATTCGCCTTGCGGTCGGCAAGAGCAGCATCAATGTGTTTCAGGTTGGCTACAACCGCCGCTTTGACGCGAGCTACCGCGCGTTGAAGAAGAAGCTCGAAGAAGGCTATATCGGAAAGCCGATTTTGATCAAGATGATCAACCGCGACCCGGCCTCCATGGCGGAGTTTATCATCAAGTTTGCCCCGACCTCCGGTGGACTGGTGTTTGACATGCTCACGCATGATTATGACGCTGCGCGCTGGTTTCTGGGTTCCGATGCGACGACCGCATACGGCCTCGGCGGGGTCTATGCCTACGAAGGGCTCGCGGCGGTCAACGATATCGACAACTGCGGCATTCTTTGCAAGTTTGACAACGGCGCAATGGGCTGGTTTGAAACCACTCGTAACTGCTCCTACGGCTACCACACCGAGACGGAGATCTTCGGCACGGACGGGTGCCTCCGCGTCTGCGTGACCCCGACCAACGACCGCGTGCTCTATCTGGATAAGGGCGGCATTCACCAAACAACTGTGTCGTGGTTTTATGAGTACTGGGAACCGACGTTTACCGCGGAGATGAAGGAGTTTGTGGACGCGATTGCCGAACATCGTGCGATCCATGCGGCAGGCCTGATGGACGGCTACAAGGCGGTGCAATGGGCGCTCGCAGCCAAAAAAGCGGTAGACGAGGAGACGGTAGTAAAGATCATCTAGTTGCTTCATTTCATAAGGAAGGAACGTGGTTCACGAACGAAAAAAATCCGGCGTCTGCCGGAAGAAGATTTTCGTTTTAAATTGCCGCGATTGGCACACCCGGAGGAATCTAATCCAATTCAAAACCAAGCTTTCGGGACACGCCGCGTTCGTTCGCCGGCGTGTCTTTGCTGCTTTCTGTGTCGTGTGATCCTGCTTAACACGCTTGCCTAGTTTTATTCTGCTATTCCGAATATGGTCGCTGGCTTGTGTTTGCGGGGCTCGATCACCAGCATGAAGCACTTGACAAACCCAAGAAAAGCACTATAATGTAATAAAGTAAACCATCGGTATACATATGTGCAACCGAGTGCAATGACGGAGGGCGAAGCAATGGGAGCAACTGAACGCAAGGAGAAGGAAAAACAGATAAGAAGAAACGATATTATTGACGCTGCAGAAAGAACGATTGCTGCAAAAGGATATTACCTGGCTACGATGGACGATATTGCAAAAGAATCAGAATTCAGCAAGAGGACAGTGTATATATATTTCAACAGTAAAGAACAGCTTTACTTTGAGATCATGGTCAGGGGATATAAAATCCTGAATCGAATGATTGCTGAAGCGCTGAACGGCCTGCGTACAGGCAATGAGCTAAAAAGGATCAAAGAGATCGGCGTTGTTTTATACGACTTCAAAGAGAAATATCCTGATTATTTTAAAGCTATTATGGCTTACGAGAATAGCGAAAAGGATTTTATTAATGGGGTGACGGACGAGGCTAGAGAAGAGTGTTATTTACTAGGCGAGGAACTGTTTCGATATTTAACAAATGAGTTGACCAACGGGATAAAGAAAGGGGTAATACGAAGCGATCTGGATGTTGTTGAAACTGCAATTTTGCTTTGGACATTTGTAATCGGCTTGTTTAACACCATAGCAAAAAAGAATAACTACATAAAAAACTATCATAACAGAGAACAAAAAGAACTGCTATTTGCAGGACTGGACTTCTTGGCGGAGTCGATAAAGAGTAATACAGAGGAAGAGAAAAGTGAAAAATAGTAACTGGAAAAAAGGCGTGAAGATAATGCTGACGAGTATAGTTGGTTTGCTATTGGCAGTGGTGATGGTCGTATTCCTGGCAAGCGGTATCGTTTCCCGACCGAAGTACCTGGAACCCTGGGAGAAAACATATACGGATCAATTTGATGATCCGCGGATTAAACTTGCTGCACATGGAATGCTTGCTGCCAACGGTCATAATATGCAACCCTGGAAGATAAAACTCGATGAAGACCCGAATGTTTTCTATCTATATGCGGATCATGAACGGTTGGCACCTGAGGTAGATCCTTTTGCAAGACAAACGATGATTACGCAGGGAACATTTCTTGAGTACGTCGTAGTGGCAGGCGAGAAACTGGGTTATAGCACGGAGATCACGCTCTTTCCGAACGGACAATATGATGAGACCGATCTCGAAAAAAGCATGGCGACAAAGCCTGTTGCTAAAATTATAATATCGAAATCCGAACCGCAAGTTAGCACCTTGTATGATGATATGTTTCTGCCGGATACAAATAGAGCGCCATATACGAAATCGGAATTAACTTCTGAGCAGATAAGCAGCTTGATTGCGATCAACAATGACAGTGATCTGAAGCTGAATATCTATCAAGACGAAGTGGACACGACCAAACTAGGCGACTTTGCTATTGAAGGAGCAAAAATCGAATCAAATATCCACCGTATCAATGAAGAATCTGCAGCGATTTTTCGGGCAAATGAATATCAGAAGAACGAGTATCGATATGGGTTCTCGGTAGAAGGCCAGGGGACAACGGGGATTATGAAACACCTGATGCAAGGTCTTCTAACGTTGTTTCCGAGCATGAATAATGAGAAATCTTCAGCCGACTTGTTTGTAAAATCCACGGAGAATGCGGTGAACAATACACGCGCATATGCCATGATCATTTCAAATACAAATAGTCGGGAAGAACAAGTGAAAAGCGGAATGCTTTACAGCAGGTTGGTATTAACGGCGCATTCGTTCGGTTTGGCCATGCAACCGCCGAGTCAGGTTCTGGAAGAGTATCCTGAAATGCGGGAACAGTACACCAAAATTCATGATGAGTATGCGGCAAATGGCGGAACGATACAGATGTTTTTCCGAATTGGTATGCCGACTCAAGAGTTTCCGAACAGCATGAGACGTGATGTGATGGACCTTATCATTCGTTAAGAAGCGCGCAGAAACGTGTTTCCAGAGAACTGGGAAACGTTGATTAGATGAGAATAAAAACCCATGTCGCATGAATACCTGGAATCAAGTGAACGGACGTCGCTTTTCGAGCGGCGTCCGTTTTGTTTTCAGTTGGATTCGTTTGCTAGATGAACAGATTCGTTGGTTTTTGCGAAAATGCTGCCCTCCGCCATGTGAAGCTGGATGAAATCCTCCGCCTTTTGTAATATGATTTTAAGGCTGTCGTCGGGAGGAACCAAGTACTGACTGACAAATGTGTTGTTGTCGGAGGCATGCGGCGCGATGCTTTGCGCCTGCTTGCGATACATGGACGGCAGGCAACCAAAGCGCCTCATAAACATTTTATTGAGATAACGATAGTCGGAAAAGCCGCTCTCCATGAAGACATCCAGAATATTCAGGTTCTTATTATCGATCAGCAACAGCGCGCTCTCGAGCCGGATATCGTTGAGATAATCCTGAAATGTCATGCCCATGTTTTCACGGAAAAAGTGCGACAGGTAGGGCAGAGATACGTTCTCGATTTCTGCAATATCGCGCAATAGAATTTTTTCTTTATAATGATGCTCTACATAATCGGTGATGCGGGACAGACGCAGCGCCTTATTTTTCTTCGATACATAGTAGTCCTCAGAAGCTCAAATGAGGTGCCCTTAAAAAGCAATCCATTTTAGCGAGAAAATCGATTTTTTGAGATCCCTCAGCCGCAGGTGGGTTCCGTTCCTGCAAAGAATCCAATGATGATCGCCGCGGCGCAACCTACGCCTTCCTCTACCGTGATTGCAGAAAACGCGCAGTTTCTTGCGCACGCGCCGCACTCCATGCAGGCGTCGAGATCGGCAATCGCGGCTTTTTTTTCGACCATTTCAAACACACGATGCGGGCAAACAGTCAGACACATACCGCATCCGGTACACTTTTCTGTATCGAGCCGGAGTGTTGCGACATTCGTCAGGTATTTCATATCGGTACACCTCCAAGAAGAAGAGTAACGTCGCTGGCAAGCAGCAGTAAAGCTGCCCCGACGGCGGCAAAGAGCATCATCGGGATGGCAAATTTCATCTCGCGATCAACGCCCGACAGAGAAGTGAACGTCGAACTGCCGGTGAAGTTCATGGTGAGAAAGCCGGAAAGTGCCGGGAGCAGCAAAAGATAGGCGGAGGCTTTCAACCACCCAAAGACGGGCGTTCCCGGCAGGCCGTTCAAAAATAGAAAGCCAATCGCCCACAGTACGCCCAGAAGAGCGCCTTTGAATGAAAAGGCTCTGCCGGGAATCCAAGGCAAGAGGATTGGCGCAGCGACAGCCCCGAGGAACACGGCGCCCAGAATGCCATAAAGGTCGATCCAACCATAGTGACCGAATCCTACGGCGTTTAGAAGAAACAGAACGCCAAATGCGACAAGCAGGGGAACTGCTGCACCGACCAGTTCAACCGGCGTTAACACGGCGCGATCACCGATCGGGAACTTTACCGTTCGCATTTCCTCGGTGCATTTCATGCCGCTTGCGAGAAACTGCGGGATATCCTTTGCGCGAACCGGACCATAGAGTACGTGAAATCCGCTCTTTTTCAACACTTCGTGCGCCGCGACGCCAACCGCGCCAAGTTGCGGGAGAATCAACCTGCGATGTGATACAACACGGGAGAGGTTGACTTCGGTGATTCGATGGACGACTTCGTCCGTGCCAAACGTACCCTTGCCGGCGGCGCACCAAACGTTCACCCCGTCGGTATCCAGTACGACAATCCAAAGATTCTGATGACCTAGCTGCTCGCGCAGACGGTCGAACGTCATCTTGTAATTGGAAGTGACCAGCACGGGGGAATCAGCGGTCGGTGCGCCAACGGCATAAAGACCGGGCTTCACTTTGTAGTTCATCCGTTCGATCGACCAGCGACATTTCCACGAACCAAGCGTGTCTCGAAACGACAGCTTTGTTGCAACTTGCGGAACATCGCCAACCGGTGTGGAGACTCTTCCGACGACCCAGCGCGACTCAAATCGGGATTCGTCGATCACTGTTTCAACAATTTCCGACGCTTCTATGTCCTGCTGACCGCAGCAGGGTGCTCGTGTCCCGCCGCAACAGCCGGTCTGCTTCGCTCGACGGATCGCGACTTTACTTCCGCCGCAACATGTGTTTGCCATAGACTCCTTCCTCCTAACGACAATATCTAGCAACAGATGGAATCATCCTGAAATTTACAATCGTTGTATTCGAGATTGCAGTATTCGCTCGTTGCGGCGCGGGATTCTCCGGCATGCAACGGTGCGCTCGCGATCACGGCAACGAGGAGAATGAGAAGTAATATTGACATTGTTTTCTCCTTTATCCGCAACAGTCGCTGTCCGCCACTGCCTTGAGTAAAATTTGCAGGCTTTCGAGCACCTGCGAACGGTTCTCTGCCGGGATGGCAGCGTAAATCTTCTTAAAATACGCACCCATACTGGACTCGATGCCTTGAAACTGTTCCAGGCCCTTTTGCGTCAACTGAATGGCAATAAACCTGCGGTCATTCGGGTCAAGCTGCCGCTGGGCCATGCCGTTGTTGACCAGATTGTTTACGGTTCTGCTCATGGTGCTGTTGTCCAGATTGAGCAGATTGGAAAGATCGACAAGGGATATGCTCCCCACGCGTCCGATTTCGACCAGCGCGTGGCACTGCGCCAAAGATATGCCGCAACAAGCCATCTCGCCATCTTCCAGAACGCCGAGTTTCCGCTCCAGCATGCGAATCAATTCCCTTAATTGATAGATCTCCTGTTCGTCCAAGACCACTTCACCTCACCTTACAACAACTGTAACATAAAACAGTTGCAATATGCAACAAATAACTTATGCAGCCTTATCATCTGAAACAGTGAAAGCCTGCAAAACAGAAGGAAGGACGGTATCGTTTCCGAGTCGATACTTTTATGCGTGGTTTCCGGAGCTGGTTGCCTTCTTTCGGCGGGATCATGTTGAAGAAAGACGGTTACCATTATTTTAGCGATTCTTTTGTGTTTACTTAATGTGTTGCCGTCGTGTTGTGCGTATGCTATGATAGAAGCATGAATACGGAAATCGGGTATGCAGACATGAGTAGGGATATCGTTGAAGTTATTCGGCAAAAATATCCGGAATTAACCAAGAAACAGCGAATCCTGGCGGATTATATGCTTTCCGACCCGGAGTCGATGTCCTTTATCACGCTCAAGGAGCTATCCGCGGCAACCAAGATCTCGGAAGTGACGATTTTGCATACCTGTTCCGCGCTTGGCTACTCCAACTACAACGAAGTGAAGTACGAGTTCCGCAAATACCTCGGCGTCCGCATGAAAACCGAGGTGCAGCAGCAGAACCTATATGAGGTGGCCAGCGCGCCGGACTATGAACTGGACGACAAGCAGCAGCTCTTAAATCAGATCTGTCAGGAAGAGCACGATTTGTTTGAAAAGTTCTTTGCCAAGATCGAAACGGGCGACCTCTTCCGCGCCGCCGAGATGATTCTGGACGCCAACAACACCGTCATCTGTGCGCGCGGCGCTTCCCTACAACCGGCGGAGTTTTTGTCCAACCGTCTGGCGACGATGGGAATCCCCTCCGTCATCATCAATACGGAACTCAACGATAGTATTCAGGCGGCGCTTCCGCTGTTTGGCAGCAACGTGCTTGTCGTTCCCATCACCCTGCCGGATTACTATCTGATGACTACAAAAGTCGCGGAGTTTGCGTCCCAGCGCCGCTGCCCGATTCTTTGCCTGACCGATTCCACCACGCGCTCCCCGGTTGCGCAGTTTGGCGATATGGTGCTTACCGTACCCTCGACCACGCGGCTTTTTCTCAACACGACAGGGCCGATGATCACGTTGATCCACCTGCTGGCTTCTGCGCTGAACATCGAAAAAAGCGCCAGAAAGAACAATCGCTTTACAACGCCGCAGGAATTCGCAAAGTTCTTTCGCGACGTGGAAGAGTAACCTTAAGAGTTTCACCGATTAATACAACCAAAATCGATGCAAAATCCGTCATTGGCTGTAAGCCGACCGAAAATTAAAGTGAAACAAGAAAAAAATAAAGCATCCATGCTAAATATATGAAATCGCATTCTTTGTATTGACATAAAACATAGTAAATGCTAAAGTGACGTTAATGCAACACGTCACTTTTTTGTATCTTTTACTTGAGTAGACACCACGCGCACCGTTTTTTGCCCAGGGAACATCCATAACATAATTTTATTTGGAGGAATGGCATCATGAAAAGATTGACAGCACTTTTTCTGGTACTTGCACTGTGTTTCTCGCTGGCGGGCTGCGTGAGTGCAAGCAAGCCGACGGCGGAAGAAGCAGCCGCCTCCGCTCCGGCGGAAGAAACCGCCCAGGCGGAAGCGACACAAGCGCCCGAAGCAAGCGAGCTTGTACCGGATGCGGACCAGTACTTCAACACGTATCTGAGCAGCGAACCGACGACGCTGGATATCAGCCTACGTGCCGACGCGTACTCTTCTACCATCATGGTCAACACGATGGAAGGGTTGATCCGCAACGGCGAAAAGGATGGCAAAATCTTCTCCTATCCGGGCATTGCCGAGAGCTGGGAAGCGAACGCCGACGGCACGGTCTGGACGTTCCACCTGCGTGATTCTTATTGGTCGGACGGCGAACCCGTCACGGCGCAGCAGTTCGTTTACTCGCTGCAGCGCAGCGCGGCTCCGGCAACCGGCTCGCCGAGCAGCTTCTTTTTACAGCCTTTAAAGAACTTTACCGCCGTAAATACCGGTGAAATGGCACTGGATCAACTTGGCGTGAAAGCGGTAGACGATAAGACGCTTGAGATCACGCTGGATAAGGCAACACCCGCGTTTTTGCAGATGATCGACGCAACGGTCTATTATCCGCAGCGCGAGGATTACATAACGCAGTATGGCGACAAGTACGGCACGGAAGCCGAAGCCTATATTTGCAACGGCCCGTTCAAGGTGGAAAGCTGGACGCACAACAGCTCGATCGTGCTCGTAAAGAACGATAAATACTGGGACGCGGCGTCCGTCAAACTCGGCCGTATCACGCTGAGCATCATGGCCGATGAGAACACAGCCTACAACGCGTTCCAGAGCGGAGAGCTGGACTATGTTACCACCGAATCCACCGAGTGGCTCGATACCTTCAAGGCGAGCGACGCGAATTACGTCTCCTTCGTCTCTGCTTCTCTGACCTATGCATTCTACAACAGCAAGGATGCGCTGTTCCAGAACGTTAACATCCGCAAGGCTTTCACGCTGGCGCTGGATCGTGAGGACGTCAACGACATGGTGTTCAGCGGACTGCGCGTTCCGACCTACGGCTGGGTCGTACCCACCATCTCGGTCGGCGAGACGAACTACCGTCAGGCCGCAGGCGAAATGATCAAGGATATGTCCGACGAGCTTGCCGCGGCAGGCAAGACGCCGAAGGACTTACTGCTCCAGGGCATGGAAGAACTGGGCCTTGGCAGCGATCCCTCCACGCTGAAGGTAACCTTCTCGCTTGCGGGTACCAGCGAATGGTTCCGCACCCTCGGCGAATACCTGCAGCAGGTTTATAAAGAGCAGCTCGGCATCGATATGGAAATCTCCTATTCCGAATGGGGTATTTTCTATGACAACGTGCTCAACGGCAACTATCAGATCGGCTTTATGGGCTGGGGCGCGTACTACAACGATCCCTACGATGTGCTGAGCCTGTTCGTTTCCGACTACGACGCGATCAAGACCGGCTGGAGCAACGCCGAGTACGACACGCTGATCAAGGGTGCTTCCAGCGAGATGGACGAAGCCAAGCGTTTGCAGGATTATATCGACGCAGAGACGATCCTGATCAAGGACGAATGCGTCGCAAGCCCGCTCGCCACCTGGCAAAGCCACGCCTTCTACCGTCCGTTCGTCTACGGATACTCCACGGTGGGCTTCTCCAACGACGGATTCAAGTACATGTATACCAGCGGCAGATAATCCGCTACAATCAAAACAGCGGTCAAATTTAAAGGGAGGCGGCGCTCCGGTGCTTCCTCCCTTTGACAAGGGGGATTCTGCGGCTTGTTCAAATACATCGTTAAGCGCGTTCTGTATATGCTGCTCACCATCTTTCTCGTCGTAACGCTGACGTTCTTTCTTATGCGCGCCATCCCCGGCGATCCGCTCGCGAATATGGCAAGAGCGCTGCCCGAGCAGACGCGGCTGAACTATTACGCCAAGTACGGTCTGGATCAGCCGCTTTTTCAGCAGTATCTGTTTTATCTGAAAAATCTCTGTATGGGTGATCTTGGCGAGAGCGTCGTTTACCCCGGCAGGTCGGTGCAGCAGACCATTCTTACGACTTCGCCGGTTTCCGCCTCGGTCGGCGGAATCGCGCTCGCGCTCGGCCTCGTGCTTGGCGTTGGCCTTGGCGTCATTGCGGCGCTTAAGAAAAACCGGTGGCCGGACTATCTTGTAACGTGCATCGCGATCATGGGCATCACCATTCCGGTATTCGTGCTTGCTTCGCTTTTGCAATACTTTTTCTCGGTCAAGCTGGGGTGGCTGCCGACCTCCGGCTGGGGAGAGGGCAAGCATATGGTGATTCCGGTGATTGTGCTTTCCTTCGGAACCATTGCCACCTACGCACGGTTTACCAAATCCAGCATGCTGGACGAAATGAACCAGGATTATGTGCTAACCGCGCGCTCCAAAGGGCTCACCCGATATCAGGTGATCACGCGGCATGTGCTCCGCAACTCCCTTCTGCCCGGCATTACGATCCTCGCGGGCAGGGTTGTCGGCATCTTTACGGGCGCGTTTGTCGTGGAGCGTATGTTCAGCATCCCCGGCATCGGGTTCTACTACATCAGCTCCATCAACAACAACGATTACTCCATGACGCTGGGCACCACGATCTTCTATGCGGTCCTGTTTGTGGTGATGCAGCTTCTGACCGATATCATCTACGTTCTGGTTGACCCGCGCATCCGTCTCGCGGGCGAGAAATAGAGGTGCGTGGTATGGAACAGATACCCAAGGAGAAGTTCATCATCCTCGGCGCGGAGGGCGCGGAAGCGGAGCGAATTGCGCGCCCTCGCGTGAGCTACCTGCAGGACGTCTGGCGGCGGTTTCGAGAGAACCGTCTGGCGCTGATTGCGCTGATCCTGTTAATCCTGCTGATTACAATGGTAACGGTCGGGCCAAAGATCAGCGGGTACGCCTTTGAGGAAATCGATAAGAGCGCCCGCAACGTCGCTCCCTGCGCCGAACACTGGTTTGGCACGGATAAGCTCGGGCGCGACCTCTTTGCCCGCGTCTGTCAGGGCGGCCGAATCTCGCTGCTCATCGGGTTGATCGGCGCGCTGGTCTCTTCTGTGGTCGGCTGCATTTACGGCGGAATCTCGGCCTATTTCGGCGGCGCGGTGGATAACGTGCTGATGCGGATTGTGGAGATCATCATCAGCGTTCCATATCTGATCGTCGTGATTCTTCTCTCGGTCGTGCTGCAGAGCAAGAGCATGTTCACGCTGATTCTCGCCATGACGCTGACCGGCTGGTGCGGCATCGCGCGGCTGGTACGCGGGCAGATGCTGCAGCTCAAAGGGCAGGAGTTCGTCACCGCCGCGCGCGCGCTCGGCGTGAGTCCGCTCAGGATTATCACGCGGCATATGATACCGAATTCGCTGAGTGTCGTTCTCGTTTCGCTGACCTTCGACGTGCCCGGGTATATCTTCGCGGAAGCATTTTTAAGCTACATCGGGCTTGGCATTCAGCCGCCCAACACGAGCTGGGGCGCTCTTGCTGCTATGGCGCAGAGCAGCTTTACGTTTTATCCCTATCAAATGTTCTTCCCCGCGCTGATGATTGCGCTGACGATGCTTTCCTTTACGCTGCTGGGTGACGGTCTTAGGGATGCGCTCGACCCGCGGCTGCGGAAATAGGAGGCGAAGATGGAAAAATTGTTGGACGTAAAAAACCTTCGCGTTTCCTTTCATACATATGCCGGAGAGGTTCAGGCGGTACGCGGCGTCAATTTCTCCTTAAACCGCGGCGAAACGCTCGCGTTTGTAGGCGAATCCGGCTGCGGAAAATCCGTTACCGTCAAGGCGCTGATGCGCCTGATGTCGCCGCCATTTTCCGAGATCAAGCAGGGGTCCGAGATTCGATATTGCGGCGAGGACGTGCTCACCATGGGCAAGAAGCGTCTCAGCCAGTACTGCGGCAGCGACGTGAGCATGATCTTTCAGGACCCCATGACGTCGCTGAACCCCACCATGACCTGCGGCAAGCAGATTGCGGAAACGCTGATTCTACACCGGAACATGAGTAAGGCGGAAGCGCGCGAATTTGCGCTCAACGGCCTGAAGCTCGTGCGGATTCCGGACGCGGAAAAGTGTCTGGATTCCTATCCGCACCAGCTCTCCGGCGGTATGCGCCAGCGCGTCATGATTGCCATTGCGCTTGCCAATAAACCCAGCATTTTGATTGCGGACGAGCCGACGACCGCGCTGGACGTTACCATTCAGGCGCAGATTATCGACCTGTTACGCGACCTGCGGAGCGAGACGGGAAGCGCGGTGCTGCTCGTGACGCACGATCTCGGACTGGTGGCGAATTTTGCCGACCGCATTCAGGTGATGTATGCGGGTCAGATTCTTGAGCGCGGCACCGTAAGGGATATCTTTTACCGTGCGACGCATCCGTATACCTGGGCGCTTCTGAGCTCGGTTCCCAAACTGGCCAAGTGCGCCAAGCAGGAGCTTTATTCGCTCTGCGGCACGCCGCCGGACCTGATGCTCCCGCTGAACCACTGCCCGTTTGCGGCACGGTGCGAATACTGCATGCCGATCTGCAAAGAGCGCATGCCGCAGGAAACCGTGCTTTCCGAAACGCATTCCAGCGCCTGCTGGCTGCATCATCCCGATGCGCCCCGCGTCAAGTCTTTTTTTGAAAGGCAGGTGTGTCAGGATGGCTGAGCCGCTCATCGAGGTCCGCAAGCTCTCAAAATCGTTCCCGGTCGGTAAAAAATGCCTGCTCAAGGCGGTGGACGATGTTTCGTTTGCCATCTATCCCGGTGAAACGCTGGGGCTGGTCGGCGAGTCCGGCTGCGGTAAAACCACCTGCAGCCGCACGCTTCTTCGGCTATATGAACCGTCCGCCGGGTCGATTCTGTTTAAAAATCAGGATGTGGCGCGTTTGAAGGGACGAAAGCTTCTTGCGTTCAAGAAAAGCGCGCAGATGATCTTTCAGGATCCGTACGCTTCGCTCGACCCCCGCATGACCATTGCAGAGATCATTGGCGAAGGCATGCAGGTGCATTTTGTGATGACGGAGCGGCAGCGCCAGGCGCGCGTGACCGAACTGCTGGCTAAAGTCGGGCTGACGGAAGACTATGCAAACCGTTTTCCGCATGAGCTCTCCGGCGGACAGCGTCAGCGCGTCGGCATTGCCCGGGCGCTGGCGGTCGATCCGGAGTTTATCGTCTGCGACGAGCCGATCTCCGCGCTGGACGTCTCCATTCAAGCGCAGATTGTCAATTTGCTCCTCCGTCTACAGCGGGAAAACGGGCTGACGTACCTGTTCATATCGCACGATCTATCCATGGTCAAGCATATTTCCGACCGCGTTGGCATCATGTATCTGGGAAATCTGGTCGAGCTTGGGCCTACTGCCGAGATATTCGCTCAACCATTGCATCCGTATACGCAGGCACTGCTTGCGGCAATCCCGACCGCCGATCCGGATATTGAGAGCGCCCGCCAGCACGCAAGGCTGGAAGGCGAGGTGCCAAGCCCGATCGATCCTCCGAGCGGATGCAAATTCCGCACGCGCTGCGTGTATGCCAACGAGCGCTGCTCTGTTGAAGCGCCGCCGCTGCAGCAAAGCGCGCCCGGCCACTTCGTATCCTGCCACCACTGGAAAACCGTGCAAACGGCAATGGAAAACAAGGTGAAACAATGAAGAATGAACTGACAACGCGCCTGTCCGCAATCGTGCGCCCGGCGCTGAACAAGGACGGAACTTCCGTCTCCTACGCGATCATGCAAAACGGGCAGCTCATCGCTGCGGATACCCTGAGCGGAAAGAACGATACCCGGCCCGATGAGGCGGAGTACACCTATAACGTTGCCTCCATCTCCAAAATCTACTGTACCGTTGCGGTCATGCAGCTCGTCGAACAAGGCAAGCTCGCGCTCGACACGCCGGTTGTCGAGTACCTGCCGCGCTTCACCATGCGGGACGAGCGGTACCGCGCCATCACGCTGCGGCACTGCCTCAGCCATACGAGCGGTCTTCCGGGTACGCAGTGGCGCGGGTTTTCCGTGACGGATCCGGATCAAAGCCACTATTACGACGATGTGTACGACTACCTGTCCAAGAGCACGCTGAAGGCGGATCCCGGCGCGTATGCGGTTTACTGCAACGACGGTTTTACGCTGGCGGAAATGGCGATTGTTGCGCGCAGCGGTCAACCGTTTGCAGAATACTGCATGGAACACATTACCGAACCGATCGGCGCGCATTCCACGCGGCTGTCCGATCACCGGAACCCCGCATATGCGCTGGTGCACAAGAAGAATTTTCCCGTCGAACAACTGCTGATTCAGGGCGCGGCGGGTTTCTGCACGAGCATGCCGGATCTTTGCCGGCTTGGGAATCTCTTTCTGGAAGAGAACGCCATCCTGTCCGAGAGCAGCAAACAGGAAATGCGGCGGCAGCAGGGAAGCAGCTTTTTAACAAAGGACAACCGCGCGGCGCAGTTCGGGCTGGGTTGGGATCATGTATCGTACCATGCGCCGGAGCTGGATCTGGGCGAAAACGTTTTGCTCAAAGGCGGAAACAGCTTCCAGTTCGACTCCATGTTCCTGGTCATACCGCGGTACCGGGCGGTGCTGGCGATATCCGAAACGCATGACTGCGGGCTGGAAACGCCCACCCTGATCCTGCGCTTGTTCGCCACCGCGATGCTTGAACAGGGCGTCAGCCTCTACCGGAGACTGTTGCCGATTCCGCAAGAGCTGAAACGCGACTTTTCCGGAATCTACCTGACCCCGAGCGCGGTCTGGGACGTGCGCATGGAGGGTGCGGAGGCGGATATCGTTCGCGTCAGCGTTGACGGTACGCAGGAGCGTGTCTTTAAGGATCTGCGCTGGAACGGCGCGGTGTTCGAAGGCCCGGAGAAACAGGACTTCTTTTTCGAAAAGCAAGGGAAGAACCGCTATCTGATGACGACCTGGAGGGAGTATTCGTTCGGCCTTGCCATGAAGGCGGAAAGCGCCGCCGAGCCGCCCGTGTCCTGGCGGCAACGCGCAGGGAAGAAGTATATCGTCTGCAACGCGCAAAGCTGCGATCTGGCGATTCATGACATTATGACGGGCTTTCGCGTCGAGCAGCTTTCCGGATTTACCGGGGTCTTCGTGCTCGCGTTCACAAACAGAAGCGACAGCGGGGTTTACAGCTTCTTTGAAGGCTGCGTCCATGCCACGGGCGAGGATACAGGCAGCGGGTTTTTGGATACCCCGAGCAACGGCAGCAGAGACTCGCTCGATCCAATCTTTACCCGCGGGGAAGACGGCGCCGAGTACTGCGCGGTCGCATCTTACCAATACCGCGATGTGGCATCCCTGCCGAAGTTCGAAGATCAGGCGTTTCCGGCGGAGGGCGCGGAAAACGGCGTATACGTAATTGGAAGCAAGCTCAAGAAGCTGCCTGCTTGCCCGCGCGGCAGACGGATCCTGCTGCTCAGCGAGGAACTGGTTCCGGTGTATGACAGCCTGTTTAAAGATCGGTACCAACCGGTTTCAAAGGGGTACTTGCTCCTGATATGAGTCAATTTGATTGATGTACCGAATGAACTATCCACGAAGTGAAGCAAAAGGATGCAAGTCATTCGCCGGAACCTGCTGTGTTGCTCTGCGTTGCCCATATGTCAAACACGCAAGCCGTACGTTCATGCTTCCGGATGAGATCACTAGTCTGACTTGCCGAGGTTGAACGGTTCAATCAGCTATTTTGCGGTTCTTTGCGGAGTGTTCTTCTTGCTCGCTTCCCGCTTATAGTTTCTCCGCCTTCTTCAAGAGAACAGCACCAAAACTTCAAATGCAAAAAGCACTCGCGAATGGAATCATTTCGTGAGTGCTTTGCTGTTCAACCCTTTCAGAAGTGATGCAATCCCGCGAAATATGGATTGCTGCAAGCGAAGCGCAAATGATCAAAACAGAGTATAAATGAGTAACAGGTGGTAATTATCATTTTTAACTGCCGCCCTTGTCGCGCCAGGAAGTCTTTCCCCTGACCCGACTCAACGAGACATAGTCCAGTGTGACATGCAGGATGGGATATCGATCGAGGTGTTGTGCAGATGAATCAACAAACCTGTTGCATCTAAAAACCATATTTTGGTGCTCGAGAGGAAGAGCTTTTCGGTTACAGAATCTTCACGATTCGCTTCACGTGAATTTCACATAACCCTTCTATCCTAGGAATCGCAAGGAAACATTTGTATCTAAACTGGAGAGGGGAATCTAAACAGATGCGTAGATACGCAAGAGCGCTGCGGATCGGAATGGTGCTACTCATGTCGGCATTGGTACTGGCGGGATGCGGAAGACGCGAGAATTCTGACCGCAAGGCGATATCGGAAATCGTGGTGTTTCAGATGGATACCCAAACGACGCAAAAACCGGAAATGACGCCTGTGCAGGACAAGAGCGCGTCAAAAGCAGAGCTAAATAGCACGGCGGATATCGCCGCGCCGACCGCGACGCCATATACCGTGGATCAGAAGACATCGGAAGAGCAAACTGCTGACATCGACCGGTTAATGGATGATCTGGAAGAAACGCTCAACGAACTGGATGCGTCGACGACTGCGGCGGATCAGGATACGTTGACGGACTCCGCACTCATCGCACTCGGTAAATGAAAGGAAGGAACGAAATGAAAAAGACATTGGTACTACTTGGAGCACTGCTCCTGCTGTTGATCCCGACCGTAGCATTTGCGGAAGGGGAGACCGCGCCAACGCCGGCACCTGCTACATCAACCCCCGCGCCGTCGGCTCAGCCCAGAGCTACGCTGACGCCGGAGGAAAAGGCGCTGCGGGAAGAGATCGCAGCAAGCAGGCAAACCCTTAAGACCCTCCATGCGCAGGCAAAGGCGCTCTCGCAGGAGAACAAGACCCTTAGTCAGCAGGTCAGAACCGGTTTGCAGGCGGTCAAAGCGGGTACGAAGACGCCCGCCTCGCCGGAGCGCATCGCGGAACTGCTGAAAATGCTCAAGCAACTGAGAGAGTCGATCAAGGCGACGGAAGGTCAGGTTCGCACGAGCATGCAGGCCGTACGCACGAGCATCGCCGCAAAGGACTTTGCCGCGGCGAAGACGTCGCTCGATCAGGCAATCTCCGTGCTGGAGTCGAGAATCGCCCTCAAGCAACAGGTCAATGCTACGCTGAAAGAACTGGTCGTACTGCTCGGATGATGCAAAGGTGGTTCGGGTAAAAAGCAATAGAACCGGAAAAGCCTACGAAGCAACTTCGCGGGCTTTTTTCCGTGTAAGACACAGCAAAACGCTTGGAGCCAGCGCGATTTCGCGATTTAGGGAACGCAAGTCATATGCTATACTAATCGTGTAAAAAGGCAGACTTCAAGGTAAATCTCTTTGATGGATCACATCCCGGAGGTGGACGGCATGCAAATTCGGGTTTTAGTTGCGGACGACGATCCGGCGCTGCGCGCGCTCATTTGCGACATCGTGCGCCAGCAGGGGTATGAGCCGATTGAAGCCGCGGACGGAAAGCAGGCTATCGACCGCTTCTTCTCCGGCGCGGAGCCCGCGCTGGTGATTCTGGACGTGATGATGCCGGTCTACGACGGCTGGGATGTGCTCAAGGAGATCCGCGAGCACTCCGATGTGCCGGTCATGATGCTCACTGCGCTGGGCGATGAGCAGAGCGAGGTCACGGGGCTGAGGCATGGCGCGGACGACTATCTGGCCAAACCCTTTCGCTATGCAGTGTTTGTGGCAAGGCTGCATGCGCTTTTACGCCGCGTGACGCGCGAACAAGGCAGCGCGCTGAGCTACGGCGAACTCACCATCGAGACGGAAAAGCGACGTGTGCTGGTCGCGGGAAACGAGATCATACTAAGCAACAAAGAGTTTTTGCTGCTGACGCTGTTGACCCAGAATCGCGGCGTCGTGTTTTCTCGCGAAAAACTCTTGACCAAGATTTGGGGATTCGATTTTGAAGGTGACGAGCGAACAGTGGACACGCACATCAAGACCCTGCGGCAGAAGCTCGCCTCCTGCGGCGGGATGATTCAAACCGTGCGCGGTGCAGGATACCGCTTTGAGGTGACGCCATGAAACTGACGATTCGCAAAAAGGTGTTTCTGCTGCTCAGCGGCTTTATCGTGCTGCTCGTGCTGATCGGGCTTTTGTGCAACTTTCTCCTCCTGCGGCAGTTCTACGTCGCGCGAAACAGGGTTCAACTGCGCAGCCTTGGCAACGAAGTGGTGGCGATGTTGAACCAGTCCGGTGGCGACCTGGAAGAAACGCTGTCGCAGCTCGACTGGGATAATAACGTCGGCATTCGCGTGGTCGACGCAAACGGTTCGATACTGGCTTCATCGTTTGCCGGCAGGAAGAAAGCCGCGGCTTTGTCGGACGAAATTCAAGCTATGATCTCGCTGGACAAGGGCAGAAGAGTGCAGTTTGCGTTCAGCAAGGTCGTCACCGAAAACGGGAACCCGAATCTGGTGCACATCCGCAGGATATCGGACGGGCGATATCTCGTGCTCAACAAAAGCATCAAAGGCATTGAGGAAAGCGCGGGCATCGCGAGCCGTTTTTACCTGATCGTCGGGGTGGGGCTGATTCTGCTCGGCGGCGGGGTAACGCTGCTGTTTTCCAGCGTGATCACGAAACCGATCGTGGAGATGAGCCGTGTGACCGGGTTAATTGCCGAGCTGGATTTTTCAGAGCGTGTGCATGTAGAGACCCGGGACGAGCTTGGCGCGCTTGGCTCCAGCATCAATGAGATTTCGGAGAAACTCAGTCGAAGTATCGATCGGCTCAAAGGGGACATCGCACACAGAAAGCGACTGGTGCGCGACCTGTCACACGAGCTGAAAACGCCGATTGCGGTGATCAAGGGCTACGCGGAAGGGTTGCAATACGGCGTTGCGCAGGATGCGGAGCAAACCGCGCACTATTGTGCGGTCATTTCGGCGGAGTGCGACCGCATGGACGCGCAGATTCAGCAGTTGCTGGAGCTCTCCCGATTGGAAAACGAGCAGATGAAGCCGGACTTACGCGCGCTATCCGTTCGCGGGTTGTTTGATTCGCTCTCGGAACGCTTTGCACGGGAGGCAGAGCAGAAGAATGTTCGCCTCAGCTTTGAGGCGCAGGGGACGCTGAGTATACTTGCCGATGAAGCGATGATCGGCAGAGCGGTCGAGAACTTTCTGACCAATGCGCTGCGGTATACGCCGGAATCGGGCGAAATCCGCGTGTGCGCGGAAGCGAAGGCCGGACAGATGCGTATCTGCGTGTATAACACCGGTTCGCATCTATCGCAGGAGCAACTTGAGCGCATCTGGGATGTGTTTTATACCGGTGAGGGCGGCGACCGGGTGAACGGCCACGGGATCGGGCTTGCGATCGTCAAGTCGATCGCGCAGCTGCACGGCGGCAGCGTTTCGGCGGAGAATCGGACGGATGGCGTCGAGTTTTGTTTACAGCTGCCACGCTAGCGCTTTCAACCGAATTTTACACGGGTTTTTTACCGGGAAAGGTTGCGAACTATCCAAACGTTTCAAACGGGCCGGAGCAGGGAGTTATCCAAACGAATTGAGACAAATAGGATTCGTTGGGTAGAACATCGATCTCTCTCACTTGGCCTGGATCGCTCTTATGGAACATCCCGGTCGCAATAGACAATTTACAACGCGCTTATGCTTTCTTTTGCACCAGCCGCAAAATCATACCAAAGAACATACTTCCGCGGCGCTGAAAACCATGCGATTGATAGAATTTCACCGCGCCGTCATTTCCGCGCGTGACAAAAATCAGGATGTTCTTCGTCGTGAAACCGTTGATCCAAGCCGTCGACTGCGAGAACAGCGCGTGTCCGATCCCTTTTCCGCGATATTCCGGTTCCAGATAGAACAGCTTTAGTACGCCGCAGTCCTTGCGATTGATCACAGAATAGGCAAATCCAATCAGCTTCTCGTCATCCTTTACGAGAATTACATGGGTATCCTTGAACTCGTTCTTCTTCAGCTCCGAATATACGCGAAACTCCATGGTCATGTGATCGAACAGCTTTTTACCATAGGGGACTCTTGCCTGCTGATATCGCATTAACTTGTCGAAGAGCGGGCGGACAACCTCGATGCCGCCGATATCGATCACTTCATAAGAGACGGACATAGAGCATACCTCCGTAAATATTTATCATGATAATAAATTATATCATAGTGTGTCTCGCAGGTGAAATATTAATTAACACATGATCTAGTTGTTGACAAACGCCTAAAAATGATTTAGCATAATAAATAATTATTAGCGCAATAGGGGTGCATATCTTGAACAAAGCATTGAACAAATACATCAATCTGGTCGATTTTCTGGCGGATTTTTTGGGCGAAGATGCCGAAATCGTGCTTCATGATGTCGCCGACCTTGAAAACTCGATTGTTGCAATTCGAAACAGTCACATCAGCGGGCGGCAGGTTGGCGGCCCGGCTACGGATCTGGTGCTTGAAATACTCAAACAAAAGACGTATTTGCAGCGACCCTACCTGACCAATTACAAAGGTAAATCAAAAACAGGAAAGCTTTTAAAATCAGCCACCTATTTCATCAAAGGCGACGATGCTAAGGTGATTGGGCTTTTATGCATCAACATGGATATCGAAAAAATGGCAATGGTCAAAAACTACATGGACAAACTCATGAGTTTTACCGAGGTGCCGGAGGAGGATAGCTTCTCTGAAACATTCAGCCACTCTGCGCAGGAGCTGACGTTTGAAAGCATCTATAGCGTAGTCAACGCGGTTGGGATTCCTCCGGAACGGATGGAGCAGGATGAGAAAATTCGCGTTATAGAGGCGTTGAACGAAAAGGGTGTATTCCTCATTAAGGGTGCTGTCAGCGAGGCAGCCGCCGCTCTCAAGGTATCCGAACCTACCGTCTATCGCTACCTGGGCAAAGTGAAGCGAGGCTAAAATAGAAGCCTGCTGTGAGGAGCATTTTGATCCTGTAACGCTTACTCTGAAAGCAATCTATCTGAAACAGATCGTCCTGAAGAAATTCTTCGGGACGATTTTATTATTCTCATATTAAAGCAGATCGTTCTAAAGAAGACACTTCGGGACGATTTTATTATTTTCGTTGACAAACAAACATGATTGCAATATCATAATAAATAATTAATAGAATAATAAATTATTCTCTCTATGAACAGCTCGTCCAAATTCTGATTTTGATCAAGATTCTGATTTCGATTCCGTCTCTTATTACAACAAAGGAGCAATGATTAGATGAAGCAACTAGTCGCAACCAAGAACGCGCCGGCAGCAATCGGCGCATACTCGCAGGCCGTGTCTGCGGGTGGATTTCTCTTTATCTCCGGCCAATTGCCGATCGATCCGGCCACGGGCGAATTTTACGGAAACACGATAGAAGCGCAAACCGAGATGTCGCTGAAAAACATGCAAGCGATCCTCTCCGAAGCCGGGATGACGATGCAGGACATCGTGAAGGTGAACGTCTTCTTAAACGATATGAACGATTTCGCAGCTATGAATCGCGTCTATGCGACGTTTTTTGAGGCGCCTTACCCCAGCCGTGCGGCGTTTGAGGTTTCGCGTCTTCCAAAAGACGCAATGGTCGAGATCGAAGCAATCGCATTTCAAGATCGATAAACGAAGGGGGAGTACCTATGAAATACAATTTTGACGAGATCATCGATCGCCACGGAACAGGATCGGTTAAGTGGGACATTGGCGATCTACTGGTTCAGATGAAGTTCACCGAACGATTCGACAAGGACACGCTTCCGTTGTTTACGGCTGATATGGATATCGCCGTTCCTCCGAAGGTTGTCGAGGCGATGCACAGGACGGCGGATACCCGCATTTACGGCTACACATTCCCAACGCAGCCATACTACACCGCCATCATCGACTGGTTCAAGCGGCGGCACAACTGGGAGATTCAGGCGGATCAAATCGTCTACAGCCCCGGAACCGTTTATGCAATCGGCGCCGCGATCCGTGCGTTCAGCAATCCGGGCGACGGCGTCATCATCCAGCGGCCTGTTTACTTTCCCTTCACGCAGCAGATTGAGGGCAACGGCCGCGTCGTTGTGAACAACCAGATGCTAGTGGATGAGGAAGGCCGTTACAGCGTGAACCTGACCGAGTTTGAGGAGCTCGCTAAAAAACCCGAAAACAAGCTCTTCGTTCTCTGCAATCCACACAATCCCTCCGGGCGCATCTTCCACGACGAAGAACTCAGGCAGATGGCGCGTATCTGTAAGGAGAATGGCGTCGTCATCGTTGCGGACGAGATTCATGGAGACCTGATCCGCTGTGATCAGAAGTTTACCCCGATCGTCAAACTGGCGGACGAGATCGATCACATCATCACCTGCACGGCAATCAATAAAACGTTCAACACCGCGGGCCTTCACGCCTCGGCAATCGTCATCACCGACCCGGCGCTGCGCGCAAAATATCAGGCGGAACTGGGCATGCAGACGCCTACGCCGTTTACGATCAACGCGGTCATCGCGGCATACAACGAGTGCGAGGACTGGCTGGAGGAGATCAAAGTATATTTCGACGGCACGATCGATTGGGTGATGGATTTCATGCAGAAGCGCATGCCCAAGGTGAAATGCGTTCGTCCCGAGGGAACCTATATCTTCTGGATGGATTTCCGGGGATACGGCATCTCGCACGAGGAGGTCCATAAGCGCATCTATGTAGACGCCAACGTGCTGCTCGAAGGCGGGCTGATGTACGATCCGGACTGCGGCGCGGGGTTTGAGCGAATCTGCCTCTCTTCGCCGAGACCGATGGTGCAGGAAGCGTTTGAACGGATTGCAAGCGCATTTGCGGACTTGAATCAATAAGGAGGATTTGAATGAAGATTAAGACAGGAGATATGATGCCTGATTTTTCATTCGATACATCGAATGGACAGGAAATGAAGCTTTCGGACGTATATGGAACGAAGAAACACACGCTGCTGCTGTTCCTGCGTTACTACGGATGCACCCTCTGCCAATTGGATCTGCGCGAGTATCGTGAAGCGTACGATGAGTTTCGCAAGAAAGATACCGAGGTCGTCATCGTGTTGCAGAGCACGCCGGACGTGATCAATGAATCAAAAGCGGATATCCCCTACATCATCGCATGTGACCCGGAGCAGACGCTCTACCGCCGCTTTGAAATCAAGCCTGCGAAGAACATGATGGGACTGATGTCGCTGGAGGTGGTTCCGAAGATGAAGCGGGCGGAGGCTGCCGGTATCACGCACGGGAAATATGAGGGCGAGGAAAAGCAATTGCCTGCTGCGTTCTTACTCGACACTTCCGGCAAGGTGGAGTACAGCCGATATGCAAAGAATCTCACCGATTTACCGACACCAGCGCAGTTTTTAGCCATGCTCAACCACTGATCATCCAAAAAGGCAGATAGAGGACAGAGTTCTTCTGGATGTATAAAAAACAAGGGAGGTATCGTATGTCAAACACAAGTGTTTCCACAAAGGACCTCAAAAAGTCTCTCGGTCGCACAGAGTTGTTTTCTATCGCGATCGGGCAGATCATTGGGGCGGGCATTATGGCTCTGACTGGCATGGCAATTGCAATGACCGGGCGCAGCGTCAACCTTGCGTACATGCTGGCGGCGATTGCTGTGATCATTTTCGCAGTTCCCATGGTATTTCTGACCAGCTCGGTACGACTCCGTGGCGGACAGTATACGCAGGCCGCCGTGTTTGTCGGCAAAAAATTCGCCGGAATGTTTATCATCATATTCATCGTATCAAATATTTCACTGGCGATGTATGCGATCTCGTTCGCCGACTACTTCTTTGCTCTGGTGCCCGGCGTTCCGTCGAAGTTGATCGCCGCGATTATTCTGACCATTATCTTTGTCGTCAACTTCTTTGGCGTGAAGGATGCCGCCTGGCTCCAAACGGCGATGGTTGTCGTCATGGCGGCCGCGCTGGCTGCATTTGTGGGCTTCGGTGTCTTTAAGGTGCAGCCGGGATATTTTGAACAACCCGGGTTTCTGACCAACGGAATGACCGGCCTGCTCACCGCCTCGGCACTTCTCACGTTCGCAACCGGCGGGGCTACGGTAATCCTAAACTTGGGTGCTGAAGCCAAGAATCCGAAAAAAGACTTCCCCTTTGTGATCATCATTTCAACTCTGGCGGTCGCCGTGCTCTATGCTCTCATGGCGACGGTAGCCGGCGGCGTGCTCCCGATTGAACAGGTTGCAGGGCAGCCGCTTACGTTGGTGGCGCAAGCGATTCTCCCGTCGTGGTTATACGTGTTCTTTATCATAGGCGGCGCAATGTTTGCTCTTATTACGACGCTGAATGCGCAAGTCAGCTGGATTACCAAGCCGGTGATGCAGGCCTGCGTGGACAATTGGTTCCCGAGATCGCTTGCAAGACTGCATCCCAAGTATAATACACCCTGGGTTCTCCTGATAATCTACTATGTCATTGGTATCGTTCCCATCATCGTCGGTATCAATATGGATGCGATTGCGAGCTCCGCATTGCTGCTCAACTTCGTTGCAGCACTCTTCATCGCCATCGGCGCGCTGCGGCTTCCGAAGATGTTTCAGAAGCAGTGGGAGTCCTCTCCTTTCCACGTGAACAACTTCTGGTTCTATCTGCTGAACATCCTGGGCATTCTTGTCTTTCTTGTTCAGGCGACCATGATGGTTTCCAATCTGGACACGAATGGGTTAATTGCAAATGGTTGTGTGTTTGTCGTCGCCATTCTGTTTGGATTGATTCGCTCCAGAAAGGTGAACATGGAGATCAGCGTCGAGGACGATTGATCGAATCCTTCGACAATCAAACGAAAAAAAGCTTGTTCCGGTGCGCCGTCATCCGCGCCCGGAACAAGTTTTCGTTTTGGAGCAAATGATCAATCATAACCGGAAGATAGTAGACCGGCAAATATAGAGAAATGCATACTTAAGTGGTGTGGGGCCGGATTACCGGGCAAATTCGGTCGGCATCAGGCATGATGCAGCGCGATGCGGACGGTATTCGTTGCTGCCGTTTGCCACGGCTATTTCCTGCTGAAGGACTATTTTAGTGTATGATTCTCCGTCAATGTTTCATTCATACTCCCCATCCGATACCCCAGCAGGTCGAGTGACACATACGAAAACCCGATCTTCTTAAACGCGGCATAGACGCTCTGCGCAAGCTCGATGTCGAGCAGACGCGCGCGATCCTCGCAAGGCACTTCGATACGCGCAACGTCGCCGTGGCAACGCACGCGAACCTGCCGGAACCCGTGATCAAAGAGAAACTGCTCCGCCTGGTCGATCATGTTGAGCTTCTCCCGTGTGATTTCCTGCCCATAGGGGAAACGGGAGGCGAGGCAGGCAAACGCGGGCTTATCCCATGTAGGGAGATTCATTTCCCGCGAGAGTATGCGGATATCCTCCTTTGTCATTCCGGCTGCTTTCAGCGGGCTGATGATGCCGAGCTCTTTCAGGGCCAGCATGCCGGGACGGTAATCGCCTGTGTCGTCGACGTTGGAGCCATCGGCAATCGTTGAAATGCCTAGTTCTTTCGCGATGTCGAGAATCTTGAGGAAAAGCTCTTTCTTGCAATAATAGCAGCGATTGGCGGGATTTTTGGAGAAGCCTTCGATCTCCAGTTCCTCCGAGGTAATGGTGATCTGCTGCGCGCCGAGCGCTTCGATGAAGGCGGCTGATTCGCGATATTCCCGCTCCGGATAGGTGGACGAGCGAGCGGTGACGGCAACCGCCCGGTCGCCAAGCACGTCGTAAGCAACTCGTAGCAGAAACGTACTGTCGACACCGCCGGAAAACGCGACGACGATTCCGCTTAGTGAAGAAAGGTTTGTCTTTAGTTGATCAAGTTTTTCATGCGGGGTCATGTTTTTCTCCAAATCTTATTTGATGGGTTGATTCCGTTATTTTCTTAGGTGGACGACTGCTCCTGCGAAGCACGGAGGATGATTTCGCTCGCTTCGGCAAACGATAGATCGTTCGCGCGGGCGAAGCGCGCCGCATCCTCATATTCTACCTTTTCCCGTTGCACACCCCGGCCGGAGGCGCGTTTTACGCGCAAAGATTCGCCGTCGATCACTGCTTCGTGAACCGTTCGAACCAGCGTGTAGCGGTCACAAGCATGCTGCCGAACGCCGAGCGTCGTCGTATGCTGAAACAGAAGCCGGACGATCTGTTCCGCGTCTTGTTTTTGGCAGAGGCAGGTCAAGAGCGTGCCGGGACGATTCTTTTTCATGCCGATGGAAGCGGTAAACACATCCAGAACGGGGCTTTCCCAAAGCCGCGCAATGGCAAAACCGATCGCTTCGGGCGTCATATCGTCGAGGTTGCAGCAAAGCTCCAGAATCGGTTCCTGCGCGTCATCTGACGCACCAATCGTCGCGCGGACACAGTTCGCCGCTTCGAAATCCTTCGTTCCCATGCCGTAACCGATGCGCGCGATCGTGATCTGCGGCAGTTCACCGAAGGTGCAGAAATGCTTTAACAATGCGGCGCCCGTTGGCGTACAGAGTTCGCCGCGAATCGCTCCGCCGTAGACGGGGACTCCTGTAAGCAAAATCGCGGTCGCTGGAGCGGGGACGGGCAGTATCCCGTGTGAGCAGCGCACGTGACCGGAACCGACATGAACGGGCGATGCGATGATTTGATCCGGCGCGAGCAGGTGAAGGAGCAGACAGACGGCGGCGATATCGGCGATGGCGTCCAATTCGCCGACTTCGTGAAAGTGAATCCGGTCGACCGGTTCACCATGCACTTCGCTCTCCGCCGAAGCGAGCAACCCGTAGACGCTCAGCATGTTCTCTTTCACGTCGTTGGGCAGGTTCAGCGCGGAAATCGTTTGATGAATTTGGTTCAACGCCTGCCCGTGAGGATGTGCATCGTTTTCGTGATGGTGCTCGCGCTCGTATCGGCTGGCATGCTCGCACGACGGAACATCTTCTAATGTTTCCGTTTCGCCGTGAACTTCAACGTGAAAGTGTGTTCCAACGATGCCGCATTTAACCGTTCGCTCCACATAGACCGAAACGCCGGGGATCAGTGCGTTCATATTCCTAAGAAAGGATGTGCGCTGTTCTTCCGGCAGCAGTTCGTACAGCGCTGCTGCGAGCATATCGCCCGCGGCACCCATACCGCAGTCAAAATAGATGGTTTTCACGGTGCGTCCTTTCCCATTTGGTTGATCATGCTGGCGAGGTAACCCGCGCCAAACCCGTTGTCGATATTGACCACGCTCACGCCGCTTGCGCAGGAGTTGAGCATGGAGAGCAGCGCGGCAACACCGCCAAAGGACGCGCCGTATCCGACGCTCGTCGGTACCGCAATCACAGGACAGTCGACCAGCCCGCCGATCACGCTGGCCAGCGCACCTTCCATACCAGCGATGGCGACGACCACGCGCGCGCTCATGAGCGGTTCGAGGTTCGATAGCAGGCGGTGTAATCCCGCGACGCCTACGTCATAGAGGCGGACGACGCAGTTGCCGAGCGCCTCCGCCGTGACGGCGGCCTCTTCCGCAACGGGAATATCGCTCGTGCCGCCGGTCGCGACCACGATGTGCCCGGCAGTGGCATCCTGCGGCATCACGCCTGCGATGCCGATCCGCGCAGTATCAAAATATTGCAGAGGAATATGCCGGCGGATTTCATGCGCAGTTTCTGTGGAGATGCGCGTGATCAAAACGGTTTCCACGTCCTGCGCAAGCAAGCGCTCTGCGATTCTTTGGATCTGTTCCGACGTTTTTCCCGCGCCATAGACGACCTCCGCCACGCCCTGCCGGAGCGCGCGGTGATGATCGATCTTCGCAAACCCTAAGTCTTCAAATGGTTCCGACTTTAGTTTGATCAGCGCGTCATCAACCGAGATCGCGCCGGACCGAACCTGACGGAGTAATGATTCTGTATTCTTGCGATTCAAGGGTTCCTCCAATGGTTTTATTTAGACGAGACGAGCCAACTGATAAACGCTGTGTTTAGGTGTGTCTCATCCGCAACCAATCCACATTCGGCTTTGGATTCAAAATAATTCTTTATGATTGGTCTCGATTCCTCTGCCGGAATGCCGAATATCTCGAAATAGATTTCGTTTATGCGGCACGCTTCTTCTATCGGCGTGTTGTATGCGTACCGATTCGACCAACTCCGTACGTTGGGTTGTTTCCCCGCCAGATAGAGCGATTCGTAATACCAGAGCGCCTCCGTCGTCATGCCGGCGGGGGAGCGCACATTGAGCAGCTCCATCAGGCGTTTCCGGTGCAGATCGTATGAACCGCGTGTTACGGCGATGATGCCGCAGGCACGCCCGGAGAGCAACTCCAATCGGCGCAGCTCCTCGTAATCGCAGATCGCGGGACACATGGACGTGAACACAAAAGAAAACGCTCGATCGGGCCGGTAGCTTTCCCACATGCCTTCCCGGCATGCGATGTTGTTCAAGCCGAGCTGCGCCGCGTGCTCTTGCAGAATGCCAAGGGAAGAGGGCTCCATATCGAACGCGGTCACCTCGGCGCACCGGCTGGCGAACGCAAGCGCGTATACGCCGGCACCGGAACCGATGTCCAGCACGGAAGATTCCGGCGTGAGCAACCCCTGCCGAAAGAGTGTATCGACAACGTCCGCCGCATGCGGATCGATAGACGCTTCCGCATCCCGCTGGCGCTCATACACATACGCATAATAGCGCATCCAGCGGAGATTTCGCTCGATGCGCTCCTCTTTGCTGCCGTGATTTCCCGCGTTTTTCCAGGCGTTGATACAGGCTTCCAACGAATCGAACATGAATCCTCCGTGTGAATGGTTAAAACAGAAAACGATTCCGCCGAGTGTTACTTCGGCGGAACCGGCGACGAGTGAAATTACTTCTTCTTCAAGAAAGAGGCCTTGACGACGCCCTTTGGGTCTTTGATCAGCAGGATGACGAGCCAGACGACCAGCCCGAGCGCGACGACGGAAAGGCCAAGGTACAGGTCGTTGACCATATCCTCCAGCGCGGGGGCGAAAAAGTCTGCTTTCAGCTCGGCGTACTCAAAGATGGCGTCGACCAGCCACATGATGGATGCGCCCCAGAACATGAAGCAAAGGACGTTGAGCTTCATTTCGTCGTTCGGCGCTTTCTGATACCAGAGAATCGTGCAGATAATCGCGGCGAATACCGTTACGAGCAAGGTCATGGTAAAATCCTCCTCACTTCGCAGCGATGGCGGGCTGCAGGACTTTCTTCGCCATCGCGCCGGAGACGAGAACCATCGCGACCCAAACCGCCGTGACAAGAACGGCCATCGTCACGCCGATGGTGGACATCTCGTGCAGCATGACGGATGCGTTGACCGGATTACCCGCCGCGGTCAGGAACGGGAACCACGGAACGACTTCGCCGTGCCAAACATGCTCGAACGCGAGCAGGAACGAGCCGCCCCAGAGCAGGTTGGAAAGCCAGCGCAGCTTTTTCGAGAACGGAATTTTTACGTCTTCGTCCAGTTCGACGGTGGAATTGTTCTCGCGCTTACATTTCGCGAGGACTTTGTTGTCATGTGCAATCAGGATTTGCGTTGCGACGGTAACGATGACCGCTTCGGTAGCGGGAACAAGGAAACATGCCATAGTATTACCTCCAATAATGTATGATTCTTCTCCTGATGAGAAACATAAAAAAGAGCATAGGACTTTCTTCAGAAAGCCTTATGCTCTTCAAAAGCATATGAATTACACTGCAGGAAAACGTTTGCGACAGGGGACTTCTATCCCTTCGGTCGACTTCATGACGACCGATTCATTAAGCCTAAACCAACAGAAACGGATTGTCAACTGGAAATATCGGGTCATTTTCATAGGACGCTCCAGCTGATGGCGTCCGGCGAAAGCGCGGTATTACAGTTGCGCCAGCTCTTCAACCACACGCTGGATGAGATAACCTGTGGTCAGATCATTGACGCCCGCAATCCAGGTATTGCAGCGGTTCAGCGGAATCAGGATTCGCTTGGCGCGGCTTTGTCCGACGGCCTTAGCCATTACCGGAGTGATCTCGCCCATCAGGGAGTCGGCGATTGCGATTCCGACGGGGCCAACGATAATATCCGCGTTCCGGCAGTTGACGACGACTGCGTTCTCTCCGGTTGCGGCGTCGTCCGCTCCGGCTTTCAGCATGGCGCCAGTTGCGGCGCTGTTTGTTCCAACTGCGATCAGCGTATCGTTCGGCCGCGCGGCTTTGATCGAAGCGATCAGCTGTTTGCCGATTCCGCCGCCTTGCCCGTCTATCACCAGAATATTCATGTATCCTATCACCTGCCTCGAAAATTCAAGGATATCGTACCTTGTTTTTATGAATTCGGCAACGGTTTCTTGTCTCTGCTCGTTCCGTTCAAAATCCGGTCAAACGCTCGTTCTCTATAAATGTTCACCATCTATTGAGATACGGACGTTTTAAGATTGTTGCGTCCGAAAGTATATCTACATAGATGCCGACAAGCACCCGATCAGTTCTTTTTGTACAGTGCGCAAGTAAATTCATGCCATACTGTGCACTCAGACTACCGGACAAAGCATCCGGCTTTGCACTTGCGCTGCAACAAGCCGCAATCCGCAATGGAGAAGCTGGAGATGAGATATGTCTGTTTTGCATACGATCTTCATTGGTGCTGATTCAATACACGTCCTGTTTAATGACTGCGCTCATGAAACAACTCTTGTACAACGAGGTGAGTATAGTCCCCATCATTCTGAAGGTGATTTTCTTTGTACTATATTACAAGGCAGGTTTCACCATTAAGGCTTTCAAAGAGACCTGCCAACTTTTCGAGCTCACTGGCGACATAAGAAATCTTGAATGTTTTTTTACACCAGTTCTCCAAATGGGCCATGATTGCAACCATACTCTTCCCCTTGGAGACATCAATACCAACGGCGTTCATTTATGAACCTCCTATGGTTGATCTGTAATTTGCATACATCTTTTCTCATTACCGATTCTATTTACTGAGCGACACGAACACCTCGTAAGCACGGTGGTTCAACCTGCTAGAAACGAGCGCTGTAATAAAAGGATGGCTGACTGTTTGAATTGCGGACGTGGTTAGTCCAAATGTGGACGTGTCAGGTCAATTCCCCTTTTGTTGTAGTTTCGGCATGAGATGAGGGAGCACGGCCGGCTGCCTTTCTCCATTCACAATCCGAAAAAGCCCAGAAAGTTTGAGCTTTTCAAATAAAAAGCACTCACGAATGGTATCACTTCGTGAGTGCTGCGCTGGCTAAACCCTCGCGAAGTGATACACTCGCGCGTTTCCTCAGGGGTGGGTGTAATATGAGAAGCAGCAGTCAACGTTGTATTACGGGCAGCTTGACTTCGCACCATTGAACCTGTGATGCGTGGCTTTATTGTTCGACAAACAACGCATAGGCGGTTTAGAAGACGGAGACGTTAACTCAAGGTACAACGATGCGCTCCAGCCGTTTACCAAGGCGGCTCAGAATTTCGTTGGATATAGTTCCCGCTTGCTCCGCGAGATCGCATGCTGTTATCTCTGCATCTCCGGATCTACCGATCAGTACCGCAATGTCTCCTGACGAGACGTTGGGAATATCTGTAATATCGACAAGCGTTTGATCCATGCAAATACATCCAATGATGGGGGCTCTCTGCCCGTTGATCAAAACACTGCCGATCCCGCAGGACAAGGAACGCGGAAGTCCATCTGCGTATCCAATTGAAAGAACGGCGATTTTAGAATCCCGCTCGGCAACGTGCAGCAGGCCATATCCGGCCGCTTCGCCCATGCGCAAGTCCCGGATTAAGGCAACACGCGCTTTTAACGACAATACCGGCTCCAGTGGAACAGCGCAGCGCGCGGTATCGGCGCGCGTGCTCAGCGTGCCGTATAGCGCAATGCCGGCGCGGACAACATCACCCGCAAGTTCCGGATAGTTCAACAACCCATAGCTCGCCTGCAGATGAACCCTGGCACAGGCGCAGCCGGCCGCTTGGAGCAAGGAAACCGTCTGTTGGAACCTTTGCGCCTGCAGAAGGGTAAACGTCCGATCTTTTGGAGAAGCGGTATCGTCTGCGCAGAGATGAGAGTAGACACCGCTGATTTTGAGATTGCGGTATTGGAACACGCGCTGAATTTCGTCGATTCGCTCGCATGGTTCTCCTAAACGATGCATGCCGGTATCGAGAGCAATCTGTACAGTAAGGGGTTTGCCGTATCCATCCAGCAGCGCAGCATAGGCGGAATCGATTACGGTTTGCGTGAGGAGATAGCGACGCAGAAGGCCAAACTGCGCTGGATGCGTATAGCCAAGCACCAGAATTTCTCCGCAGATATTATGCTTTCGCAGTTCAACTCCCTCCGTTGCGGATGCTACACAAAAGGACTTTACGCCGAGCGCGTTCAACTCTCGCGCGATGAAAACCGCACCGTGCCCATATGCGTCCGCTTTGACCACTGCCATGAGAGCGCAACCTTCCGGCAATAACGTGCGCAGCGCAGAGACATTCCTGCTCAGCGCCCCACGGTCGAGTTCAATCCACGCGCGCCCTTGCCGGAAACGGTTTTTGGACCAAGTCACAGGCAGCAAGGCGATCAGCAGGGAAAACACAACGGAAAGCAACACAACCGCAAGAAAGTGAATTATGCTGTTTTCCACTAAAAATTCTGTCGTGCCTGTTGCTCTTGCCGCGCCGCGCACCAGCACGATACAGAGCGGGTGCAGAAGATAGATCCATGTCGCGAGCGTGCGTAGTTTCTTTCGCGGCTTGGCGCTTCTAGAGACAAGCAGTGCGAACAAGAACCCTGAACAGACGGGCAATAATAGATACATGCTGTCGTGCCGCGGCCAACGCAGCTGTCGAAGCATCAACCCCTCTGCAACCATCAAGAACAGGGAGAAGATGAATCCTGCGCAAAGAAGCGATTGCGACCAGTTTCGTCTTTTTTGTCCGAACCATGCACCCAAGGATAAAAAAAACGGGGCATAAAATATACCGTTTCGTGTAAACGAAAACAGGCAAAAGACCACGCGATAGAATGAGGCGATGATCGGAACCCCGGAAATCGTACCAAAGTAACTGTCGCCCATCAAACCGACGCCGTATAGAAACAACGTTACCGCAAAAACGCTCCGAAATCGCAACTTTCTGCTCAGCAGAAACAGCAGAAAAACGCCGAGAATGGAAGCAGGTAAGTACCATAAATGATAAAATGTTCCGTCAAAGAATATTTCACGCAAGATATCCAGAGTGCGGACTTGATGGAATCGCCCCGCGTAGAGATTGACCGGCAAATAGATTGCCGTTGCGACTGCATACAGCAAGGCGGTTTTTTTTATGAATCGCCAAACAGCGCTCGAACTGCTGCCTTTTTCGAACAATGTTTGTGACAGAACGAAATATCCTGTTGTCATCAGGAAGAAAGGAACAGCAACCCGCGCGATAATTCGGGTCAACAGAAAATCGGCGTCGTGACTGATCGATGCGAGTGGTGAAGTATGAATGCAGACGACCAATAAAGCGCCAAGCATTCGAAACACGTCTACTCTACCGTAATCTTTATCGCCTGTCATGCGAAATTCTCCATTCGGTCAGAACAAACCCGTCGACGTTATTGCCGGATATGGAATACGGGAAACGAGGGTCTATTTCAATCGAAGTCGGCGCGTTTCTCTCTGCCTTTCTGTAGTAGATGGCGATCATTCCTTGATTAAGCGTGAAGGGGAGCGATTCGCCTCCAATGGGAAATTGTCTGATGTAATCGATGTATTCCTCCAGCGAAAGCGAAAGCTGGGACATGATTGCTGCGTGCGGGACGCCAACATAGCGAAAGTGCCAGGGTTCATGAACAATCCTTGTGACACTTTCCTTGTTCTTTGGATAGCGTTCGATGAAACCATACGTCGCTGCTTTTTTACGGAACGCTCCGCAAACGCCCGAATCAGGAAAGTCTGGACATATAAAATCCAGATCCGGCTTCCTAATCCCAAGATCCACGGCAAAACCGGTTTGGTGCTCGCTGTGGTCCGGTAGTGCAACAAAGCGTTCCGTAAAGGCTGCTCCGTTTTCGGTAAACGACCGCTCATAGATTTCCTGCTGTTCCTTTTTTGAGCGCCAGCCGCTGACGATGCGGATATCCGTCCAGCCGCCGATTGCGTTCATCAGACGGGTAAACGGGGGAATAACCATGCGCTCCAGCAAAACGTTGCTGCATTCTCCGCCAAGCGAAACGAGGGCGGGGGATTCTTGATTCGAAGCAATCGGGTGCTCCGAGTTTACGAGCACAAGCGGGCCGGAATGAATGGCCGCATATGGCAACAAAATCGGTTTCATTTTTCGACCGCCAATTCGATTGCCCGGGAGATCACCTGCTCAAACGGGACGCCCGCGGCTTTCATCATATTAGGAAACCGGCTGTGCGTCGTGAAACCGGGGATGGTATTGACTTCGTTGAACACGATCGTACCATTGGACGTGAGGAACACATCTACCCGCGCAAAGCCGCGGCATCCGAGCGCGCGGTAGATGAGCTTTGCTGCTTGCTTGATCTGCGTTGTCTGTTCCGGCGTGATTCTGGCCGGGACATGGAGAGCGGATGTTTTCAGCGTATACTTCTCGCTATAGTCAAAAAAACCGCCGGAAAGTTCGACTTCATCCAGTTCGCCAACCAATAATTCTTCGTTGCCCATCACGGCGCAGCCCACCTCGAACCCGAAGATACACTGTTCCATGATCGCATGATCATCAAAACAAAGTGCCAGACGAATTGCCTCGGACAACCCGGATTCATTCTGCACGCGTGTAATGCCAAAGGACGAACCCGCCCGAACCGGCTTGACAAACAATGGATAGCCGAGGCGTTCCGCTGCCGCGCAGGCTTGCTCCATATTGTCACTGCGGCACAATACAAACGAGTCGGGAACACAGACTCCTACGGTGTTAACCAACCGATGCGCGCGGTCTTTGTCCATGCAAAGTGCGGAAGAGAGCGTTCCGCAGCCAACCAGCGGGATACCCGCGAGCTCGAACAAACCCTGCACCGTGCCGTCTTCTCCGTTTCTTCCGTGCAACACAGGAAAGGCGACATCGATCTGTCTTATATCAGTGCCATCCGGGCGAAAAAGAATCAATTGGGGATTTGAGCGATTTGGGTTAAATACGGCAGGGATGCAGTCGTCCTCGTTTTGCCAGGTGTCAGTGGAGATTTCTTCAACATCCCCTTGAAAGAAGTACCAATCGCCATTCTTTGATATGCCAATTGGCAATATGGTATAGGTTTTATCGTTGATGTGTTTGATAACGGAATACGCGGATGCAAGTGACACAGCATATTCCGAGGAACAGCCACCAAATAGGACTGCGATTGTTTGTTTATTCATTCTCATCACCTACTTTCTTCCAATTAACGTTTCTTCCGGCAGCGCATAGCCGATCTCACATCGATTTCGGTAAAGAAGCTCTCGAGATAATTGCACACCGGTTTCGGAAGAAACGGTATTACGGAAGATGTCGACTTCTTCATACACCTTGCCGTTTTCGCGCAGGTAACGCGGCGTTCCGCTGACTGCACGATAGAGAACGCCGTCGTCCTCGTCTGAATAGACGCTTGTGGTGATGAACGCATCGTCGAACGAAATACCGATTTGGTAAGCGGCATTCGTTTCATTTTTAACCTTGAGGTCGAGCCAACCTTCCGATATGGTGGCGTCCACACCGATCGGCGCGTCGCTCGGCGGTTCCGGGAAGTCCTTGACGGCGTGGCCATGCCGCTCGACGATGGTTAGCGGGGAATTCAGAAACATCCAGAACAGCGAATTGCTCATTTGGCACAGGCCGCCTCCTGGCGCCGTGGTGAGCTTTCCGCAGGTTACGACGAGACCATCCCGGTAGGCCGTGTGTCGGTCGGCATGCCGAACGAGCCGCCAGAAGGAGAAGGTTTCTCCGGGACGGATCACCACGCCGCCCAGCACGGCGGCGGCGAGCTTAAGGTTAAAGACTTTGTTCTGCTGGAATACCATATCAAAGCCTGTTTCGTGGTTGAATAACGGGCAGCGCGTTTCAAACACCAAATGCGGCAGAAAACGGCTGGATTGCGTGGAGCAATAGCGATTTGCATCCAGCAGCATTGCCGTGTAAAAAAAGAATATCCGTTGCTTTTTTCGGATCGACTGGAGCAGGGGGGATTGTCGCAGGATACTTCTACAGTTCATTTTCTTCTCTTTCCAAATAAAAAATTACCTGTCCGCTTGACAGCAAAATGCTATCAGAATCGGACAGGCTATTCATTAATATTGGACGAATGAAATCTTAAGACTTTCTTAATGCACGGTGGTTTTTCTATTAAGCGGGCAGCGAGACGGTAAAAGTAGTCGAATGAGCTTTGCTCTGCGCCTGAATCGTTCCGCCGTGCAGTGTGACAATTTCTCTTGCGATGGATAATCCAAGTCCCGATCCGCCGGTGTCGGAAACGCGCGCTTCATCGAGACGGAAGAACTTTTCAAAGATGACGGAGAGCTTGTCTGCCGGTATGGTCGGGCCTTGGTTCTGAAACGAAATCAAAACGGAAGCGCCGATCTTATTTGCGGAGATCACAATCGGTGTGCCAGGGTCGCTGTAAGCAGCCGCGTTTTTTAAAATGTTGTTGAATACCCGCGCCAGTTTGGTGGAATCGCCGCTAACGGTGAGGGTTTCCGCTGCTTCCAGAACCGCCGTATTGCCGTGCTCGGATAGAATCGGGAAAAACTCATCCATCAATTGCACGAGCATATAATACAGATCGATGGGTCCCTTCTCCAGTTTACCTTGCTGAGAGTTATAGCGCGTGATTTCGAAAAACTCGTTGATGAGCTTTTCGAGGCGGTTTGCCTTTTCGAGCGTGATGCGCGTATACTTCGCCCTCTGTTCGGCGGGCATGTCGGGCGCTTCGTCGAGCAGGCTGAGGTAGCCGATCACCGAGGTCAGAGGCGTTCGGATATCGTGTGCAAGGTATACGACCAGATCGTTCTTCCGCTGCTCCTCGCGCTTCGCCGCTTCGGCGCGCTGCTTGAGCCTTTGTTTCACTTCGTTGAGCTTGACTTCCATAAATTTCAGTTCGTCGCCCATGCGAATGGGTGCATCTGCTTCCTCCGCTAGAAGATCAATGCCGGAAACGATCCGGTCAAAGAACCGCGTGAACCATGGCATCAGAATACGCATAAGGATTAAGAAATAAACGATAAAGGTTGCCCCAAACACCAGCGCTATATTATTCCGGATCACTTGCTGATAAAAATCCCGGGCTGAGTCCCAGTTTAGGCTCAATATGTAACTGATTCCGTTAACCAGAAAATCCGCAAATCTCCCCCTCACGACGGCGTATGTACCGAGTGTGAGCAAAAAAGAAGCTCCTAGTACG
The DNA here is from genome assembly GCA_963665375.2 of Christensenellaceae bacterium. Taxonomy (GTDB): domain Bacteria; phylum Bacillota; class Clostridia; order Christensenellales; family CAG-138; genus UBA7703. The sequence goes on along the minus strand of CAXXUL010000003.1, from coordinate 431,447 downwards.
GCGACTGTTTGAAAGAACAGCTTCCAGAGCAGCGTTTGATAAACTTTTCCCCGTAATGATCTATTTTTCAATTTTCAAGCCGCCTGTTCATACAATTTAGAAAAGATAACGATTTATTACTCAATTTTGTACCCAATTCCCCATACCGTCCGAATGTAGCTTGGGGTTTCCGCCGACTCTCCCATTTTCTCGCGCAGGTGGCGGATATGAACGGTGATCGTGTTATTACTCTTGCTGTAGTACTCGTCCTGCCAGATCTCGTGAAAGAGTTCTTCGGCGCTCACGACATTGCCTTTTTTCTCCAGCAGGATGCGGAGGATCGCAAACTCGGTTGGCGTCAGCTCCAGCGAGCGTTCGTTGAGCATACAGGCGTGGTTGGAGATATCCATTGTCAGCCCGCCGTGAACAAGCACCGCCGCGTGTGGGGAAGCGGCCTGCGCGGGATTGTATTTTCTGTATCTGCGAAGCTGTGCTTTGACGCGCGCGAGCATTTCGAGCGGACGGAACGGCTTTGTAATGTAGTCGTCAGCACCGAGGGTCAGGCCGTTAATCTTGTCGGCTTCTTCGTCCTTTGCCGTCAGCATGATAACGGGGTAGGCATACTGCTCGCGTATCTTGCGGCAGAGCGTAAAACCGTTGATATCCGGCAGCATAACGTCAAGAATCGCCAGATCCATCTCGATGGTTTCGATACAGGCAAGCGCTTCCGTTGCGGAATAGAATTTGTAAACGATATAGTCTTCGGTCTTGAGGTACACTTCCACCAGATCCGCAATTTCGTGTTCGTCGTCGACGATCAGGATCTTTTCGCGCATGGTTTTTCTTCTTTCCCAAGGTTTGCTTGGATACTATATGCTATCAGATTCAAGATGCGTAATTGTGAATTTTACCATAAGAAATTCTTAATATTTTTATGATCTTCGAGCTAAATCCATTGAAAATCACTAATTACGATATGCACGCATCCGAAATTCAAGCGAACGCCGCCGCAGCGGGAAATACTTCACTATTTAACGAGTTCGCTTTTAACTCGATCTGATTGTAGTATTGAATCTGTACAACGTCAACAATCGCTTGTAATTAAAGCGTAACAAGCAGGAAATGGGTCTCAACAGACAGAAGAGACATAGAATCACTTATACGATAAATAATACCATAAAGTCTGGTTGAGGTGTCCTCCGAAGAGTAGCCCGCTTTGAGTGAGAAAAAATCGATGTTCAGACGGCATCAAAGCCCGCGTTCAAGTAAATTCATTTGTCGTCAGGCATGAAGCAGCGCTATATGGACGGAACTTATTGCAGTCCCTTCGCCGTGGCTCGCCGAATAACGGAATAAGCGAAACAAAGAGTCCATCTGACGATGAACTCTTTGTTTCTGTATAGACCCTCACGAAGTAATACAATCGCGCGAATCGTGGTGGGTGGTTCTTTTTTGGTCGAACCATCACGAGCAATGCAATTGCGCGATGACCCGGGGATGGATGCGTAGGGTGGGATTTATAAAAAAAGCAAATATTTGTAGAGAAAATGTGATTTTTCTATTGAAGTATTCGCAATGCTGTGATATATTCGAAAGTAGAGAGTAACACTAACCACTTACCAACACGAATACCGCATATCCACAACCGTTACCATCAGCCTGATTACAAAACAAGTTTTTTAAACGTGCAGCCGGAATACACAAATTACCTTCTCAAAGTACATCTGCAGATACGCCGCCGGGATCTGCTTCACGTCGTATAACATGTGGCTTTCCATTCAACGACTGTTCAAACCGTAGGCATTCGTGATATTATCACAAAAAAGCTTGGAGCCACATGCATGGATAACAAAAAAGATAATTTCAATACGGATGGGCTGCTGAAAATTAGCGATATTGTAGAAGCAACCGGCGTGAACTATACAACGATTAAGTACTATATTAAAGAGGGCCTCATTGAGATCGCCTGTAAAACCGGACGCAATATGGCATATTACTCGCCTGACAGCGTGGAACGCGTCAAGATGATTCGCACTCTTCAGAATGAGAAGTTTTATCCGCTTGCGGTGATCAAACATGTTCTCAGCAGCAAAACGGCTGGGTTCAAAGAATACAGACTGCTCGACGTAATCAACAAGGCTGATAAATCGGTCTATAATGAGCAGATACCGTATGCGGAAGCGATTAAGAAGTCTGAACTGAGAACACGCGAGGCGGATGCGCTTGCCCGCGCAGGGCTCATTCGCGTAGGAACGGTGGATCACGAGCGGGTTTGTACGCGTGAAGATTATCAACTCATGAAGCTCGTGAAGCTACGCCTGAACGCGAATATTCCGCTTGAGCAGACGATATACTCCTTTTTATCTTACGAAGAAAAGCTTCGTGAGGCAGTCGAGCTGGACGTGGAAAGCCTTGTGCGGGAATGTTTGCTGGCAAAGTCTCTCACGACGGAAGAGATTATGAACGTTGTAAATGTATCCGACGATACGTTGGATAGCTTTATCGATATGCGAAGATACCGCATGAACGCATCCCTGGGCGCGGCGTATATCGCCAAAACAGAAAAGCTGCAATCACAGTTAAAACTCTTTGGAAAAGGGCTGGTAAAAGCGCTGATAGCTGCGTCCGAACCGGAGATTGCAGTAACACTCGAGGAGGTGCTGGCTGGCAAGAAAAGCGACGACGAAACGTATGCCGCATTTGGCGAAGTCCTTGGTATTTCCGAAGCCGATCTTGCTAACGCATTGACGATACTTTTCAAAAGCGGTAAATATTTCCGGCAGCCTGCTCCGCGGTCGGGCTGCGATACTACTGATATGGTACATGATGCTCTCGTATTTGGATGGCAAACCTTTGCGCCGGCGGAATTCGGCTGCGATCCACAAGAAGCAAAGAAGGACTTTGTGAATCTTACTTCCGATCAAGCCTTCGTAGACGCAGTGATACGTCTGACGGAGAAGCTATTGAAATAGGTCCAGTAAAAATATCTCTTGAAAAATTAAAACTGACTCAGCGCTGAAAACAGGCAGCGTGTATTTCTTGCACGCAATATTTCGTAAAAAAATAAAAAAATGGAGGAATCTGCACTATGGCATTGACGAAATCCGAGTGGATAAAGCTTGAGAAACAGGCGTCTCGTGTACGCAATCTCACGCTGGATACCTGCAACTGGGCCGGAGGCGCGCATATGGGAGGGAGCCTCAGCGCAACGGACTTTTTAACGCTTCTTTACTTCAAGTATCTAAAATTCGATCCGAAAAACACCGACGATCCGGATCGCGACCGCTGCATCGTCAGCAAGGGGCACATCGGTGTTTGCATCGCGGCGCTCTTCTCCGAACTCGGCTTGATCGAACAGGAAGACCTGAAAACCTTTAACCTTACCGGCAGCAAGCTGGGCGTCCATCTCGACTGCTGCAAGGTCAAAGGGCTGGAAGCCTCAACCGGCTCGCTCGGTCACGGCAGTGCGATGGCCCTCGGTGCTGCGCTGGCAGCCCGTGTGACCGGAAGAGCCTATAAAACCTGGGTACTGCTTGGCGACGGCGAGTGCGACGAGGGCAGCGTCTGGGAGGCGGCAATGGCGACGGCGAACTTTAATGCGACAAATCTGATCACGGTGGTTGATCGCAACAAGTATATGATCGACGGCAACACAGAGGATGTTATGAAGTTGGAACCATTTGCGGACAAATGGCGCGCGTTCGGCTTTGAGGTGATCGAGGTTGACGGACATCACCTGAATAAGCTTTCCGATGCGATGGAACAGGCCATGCAGGCAAAGGACAAACCGGTGTGCCTGATACTTGACACGCTCAAAGGCGAGGGCATCGGCTTTATGGCAGGCAACCACAAGTGGCACTATGGCGCAATGGACGCGGAGAAATATGAATTGTCCAAAAAAGAATTGAGTGACTATGAAACAAAGCGCCTTGCGCGCGTTGAGAAGGAGGCGTAAGTATGGGCGGAATGAATTATACGGTTGTCGACAGCAAAAAACTGGCAACAGCGGAAGTATATGGAAAAACAATCTGCGAGCTGGGAGAAAAGGATAAGCGAGTCGTTGCCTTGACCGCAGATCTGGCACAGTCTACAAGAATTGGCGACTTTAAAGAAAAGTATCCGGATCGGTTCTTTAACGTTGGCATTGCGGAGCAAAATCTATTCGGCATCGCCGCGGGCATGGCAAAAAATGGATTGATTCCGTTCATCAGCACGTTCTCCGTATTTGCGAGCATGCGCGCAACCGACCAGCTGCACACGGACATTTGTTATCAGAAGGCGAATGTGAAAATCATCGGTTCGCACAGCGGAACATCCTATGGACAGGCAGGCAGCACGCACCACGCAACAGAGGATATCGCGATCGTGCGGAGCATTGCAAACCTGAAAGTGATTGTTCCGGCGGACGGACACGAAACGGCGAATGCTGTTCGCGCAGCATATGCCATAGACGGACCGGTCTATATCCGCATCAATCGCGGGTTTGATATGACCGTTTACGAAAACGAAGATTACGGGTTTGAATTTGGTAAAGGAAAGCTCATGTATGAAGGCGGCGATATTACCATCATCGCCAATGGATGCTGCGTTTTCCAGGCGATTCAAGCTGCTCGTATTCTAGAGCACGATTACGGCATCAGCGCGCGGGTGATCAATCTGCATACGATCAAACCGATCGATAAGGAAATTATCCTCAAGGCGGCCGAGGAAACACGCCGCATCATAACGGTGGAAGACCATACGATACTGGGTGGACTCGGAACGGCCGTTGGAGAAGTTGTGCTCGAGAACGGCAGGGCATGCGCCTTTCAAAAACTCGGCTTGAACGATTGCTTCAGCGCAATCGGGTTACATGAAGACCTGATGCACATGAACGGAATTGACACTGAGGGCATTGTGAAAAATGCGGTGGATATGATGAAGCGCGCACACATCGTAGAAATCTCTTCAGACGGCAAAACCACAAAGGCTTTGAAGTTTGATGACCGTGACTTTGAGGCTGAAATCGACTGGACAGACGAGGTGTAAGCATGAAGGAAGCCAAAATCACGCAGGACGACCTGTATGCGGCGCGAATATTTTTCAATTCCGCGCTGCCGCTGCTAAAAGTCGTTATACAGAGCAAGCCGGAGATTCGGAAAAAGTTTGAAAATAAAACCCTTGTTTTCCAGGTTTCCGCGCGATATGACAAAGCCCCGGACGGAAAGATGGCCACACATTTTTTGTTTGACAATGGCGAAATAGAGGTAAAGGTTTCTCAGCTGCATCCGAAGCCGGATATTGAACTGGAGTTTTCAGACTTAACAAAGTTCATCATCTTCTTCTCGGGCAAGGGCTCGCCGCTGCCGAAGATGAAGGGCGTTCTTCGCAACTTCTCGGCATTTACGGCGCTTCTCACGGGTTTGATGACCATGGCAAAACTGCTCGGCGCAACTTCCGCGCCGGAGAATGAGGCCGACAGAGAACTGCTGGTCAAACTGTATTTCTACCTGCTACCGAACGGCATCAGCCAGTTGAACAAGGCGGGACACGAGAAGATTCATACGTTTTGCCTGAACTCACCGGATCGCGCCTATGCCTTTGCGGTGACCGGATATCCAGAGCTCAACAGTTACATCCGTTTCAAGGGGGGCAACTCAAAGGCTGGGCGCGGCGAATATCCACGATGCAAACCGTTTTTAACGCTTCGGTTTGATTCTGTGATGCACGCGCTAGATATTCTGATGGGAAAAGGCGATATGGTCGACTATATCGCAAGTCAGTATATGACGGTTGAAGGTGCGCCGGAGTTTGCAGGAACCGTTGGTGAGTTCATGCTTGCAATTGCGGACTACGCAAAGGCGGCATATCTGGACAGAGCATAAACGCGGTTGATCGCTTGTATGAATTTCATCAAAAGCAATTATGAGTGACGTTATTTTGCATAGTAAAACGACATAAGATCATAGATGATGGCGACAGGTGCAATTCATACAAGCATAAACTAGGATTCACGGAGGAAAGACATGGATTACCCGAATCTGCTTTCGCCGAAAAAAATCGGTGCGGTTCAAATGAAAAATCGCGTGGTGGTTTCGGCAATGATGTTGGATTTCGGACAGTTTGACGGAACGCCGACCGAGCGGATGATGGATTACTACGAAGAGCGTGCAAAAGGTGGCGCAGGGTTGATTATAACCGAGATCACGCGCGTCAACGACGTCACCGGCGCGGGCTCGTTTGCACAGTTGGCGTTGAGCCACGATTACCAAATCAAGCCAATGTCCGAATTGGTTGCACGCATTCATAAACATGGCTGCAAGGTGTTTGTACAACTGCATCATGCAGGATGGCAAGCTGAGGCGTTGACCATCGGAACTGTACCGATCGTGATCGGGATCAGCAAGATTTTCCCGTCATTTCACAAGACGTTTTACAAACTTGTTCCATTTGCACAAAAGCTTGAGCAAAGAGGTCTCGTGCTTCCCGTTGCCGCACCGTCAAAGATCGAGGCAAACCGCTATACGAACGCGAGAGCGAGAGCGTTGCGCCATGATGAGATTCGGAGACTGGTAAAGCAGTTTATCCGTGCTGCCGAGAGAGCGCAGCGCGCGGGAGCCGACGGCGTTGAACTGCATGCGTCACACGGGTATCTGATCCAGCAGTTTCTTAGTCCATACACAAATCATCGAACGGACGAATACGGCGGAACACCGAAAAACAGGATGCGCTTTTTGCTGGAGATTATTGAGGGGATCAAAAAAACTTGTGGACAGGCGTTTCCGGTTTCCGTTCGGTTGACGGTGGATGAGTGCTACGACAGGATTGGTGAAACGGGAAAAGGGTACACTCTGCGTGAAGGCGTTACGATTGCGGCGCGACTGGAGCAGGCAGGCGTGGACGCCATCAATGTTTCCTCCGCGGGCTATGAAACGATGAACTACTGGATCGAACCGACGTCGTTTGAACCCGGATGGCGCAAGTACTTGGCTGCCGCAGTGAAAGAAACGGTAAGCATTCCGGTGATTGCTGCCAATCTGATACGGAGCCCGGAACAGGCCGAACAACAGATCGCCGAAGGGGTTCAGGACTTTGTCGCGCTGGGACGGCCACATCTGGCGGATCCGCGATGGACACAAAAGGTCTGTGAAGGAAGGCCGGAAGACATCCGCCGGTGCACCTGCTGTCTCTGGTGCTTTGAAAGCATGCAGGCCAACGCATACGTTGGGAAACCGGGTGAATGCGCGGTGAATCCGGCGATGGGCTATGAGCGGGAGCTGCGTGAGATGCAAAAAAACGGTGACGGACGATTGGTCGTCGTTGTCGGCGCTGGTCCTGCCGGGCTGACAGCCGCATCGATTCTTGCGCAGCGAGGGTTTCGCGTAACCGTTTTTGATAAGCAGGCGTTCGTTGGAGGACAGCTCCAATTGGCGGACAAACCGCCGATGAAGGAGAAACTCTCATGGTGCTATCAGGACATGGAGCATACGGCGAAACAAAACGGCGCAGAAATTTTCTTGAACACCGAAGCGACGGCGGAAGAAATAATCGCCCGCAATCCGTATGCCGTTATCATCGCCACCGGCGGCAAATCGATTAAGCCCGGTTCTATACCGGGAATCGCGCAGGATAACGTTTGCACAGTATCGGAGATTCTGAATGGATCAGTACGGCTTTCAGGCAAACATGTTGCGCTCGTCGGCTCCGGCATGACCGGACTCGAAACCGCTGAAAAAATCGCGCAGGACGGTAACGCAGTTACCGTTGTGGAAATGGCAGATCGAATTTCGCCGCAAACGTATGTGCAGCATTTGGACGATTTAATGCCGAGATTGAAAAAACAGGGGGTTGCCTTCTTAACCGCGCATAAATTGCTCGAAATCGACGCAAACGGTGTGAAACTACAAAATCTTGCCAGCGGAGAAGAGACATCGCTTCCAGTCGATCATGTTGTTCTTTCAATTGGCGTGCGTCCGGAAAACAAGCTTTACAAAGAGCTGGAAGGCCGCTTGAACAATCTCTACCTCATTGGAGACGCAAATGCGCCCGGCAGAATTGGCAGCGCGACGCGGGCGGCTTTTGAGACCGCAATCAGCCTGAATTAGTATGGGTTATTAAAAAAAGTGTTCTAACGGTAATAAAAAACTACAGACAATGGGAGGTTGCCATGAAAACGATCTATTTTGAGAAGGATATTCCGCGCGTTCTTGTTACAAAATTTGCAGCAAAGCGTTGCAAATCCTTGCTCTATACCGGACTGAACGCCGTGAAATACAACAAGAACCTGCCGGACCCTCCGCTGCCTGCGAGAGACTGGTTGCGGGTTCGTAACATCGCCTGCGGCTTGTGCGGAACCGACGTCAGCTTTTTCAAAGCGACGACGGGAACGAACTCTGCGTTTGAACCGATCCCCGCTTCCAAACGGACGTATCTTGGACACGAAAATGTTGGTGTTGTCGTAGAAGCCGGTCCCGATGTAAAGAAATTTAAAGTGGGTGATCGCGTTACGATTCGCGAATACATGTCCGGCTGCGGCAACAAGGGAATCAAACCGCCCTGTAAATACTGCGCGGAAGGTAATTATAATCTTTGCCTTAATTATGGCGAGCCAAGCCCGTATAAACTTCCCGACACTGGCGCAGGCTGGGGCGACACATTCATAGCGCCGGAACAACAGCTGACAAAGATTTACGACGAACTCACGGACGACCAGGCGGTTATGGTGGAACCGAGCTGCGTTTCCGTACACGCGGTACTGATGTCCCCGCCGGAAGCGGGTGAAAAAGTAATGGTTCTTGGTTGTGGTACGATTGGCCTCGGCATTGTGCAGGCGCTTAAAATCGTTCAGCCGGCTTGTGAAGTCTGGGTCATGGAGCTTTCCAAGTACAAACAGGATTTTGCGTTGAAACTTGGCGCGGATCACGTGCTGAAAGGAAACCCATACGAAGCAACGGCAAAAGCGACCGGCGGGAGCAAGGTTTTCACTGGAATGAACAAGAATAAAATGTTCTTTGGTGGATTTGACCGCATTTACGATTGCGTGGGTGGCGACTGGTCGAACCACACATGCCTGCGATTACTCAAGCCGCGCGGAACACTGGTCAAGATCGGGCACCACATGAATAGCATCAAGTACGACGAGTCGCCTATCTGGTGGCAGGAGCTCAAAACGGTTGGTATCGATGCGCACGGCATGGAAGAGTGGCAGGGACGCAAACTTTACACCTTTGACCTTGTTCAGGAATGGATACGCGACAAGGTTTATAGTACGGAAGGATTCATCACGCACCGCTTTGCGCTGGACGACTATAAAGATGCAATGAGACTCGCGGTAGACAATCCGCCGGATTTGGTGAAAATTGTTTTAAACTGTAAATAGGTCGGCTTGTTGAAATAATACGCTATCGAAAGAAGGAAATTATCCCTCCGGTGTGAACTGAACCCCGTTGATTAGACACAAACAAAAGCCCCTGTATTGGAAGTGGTAAGATAATCTGGACACCAAGATAAGTGCAAATAAAAGGTGGTCAGATTAAAATGAAGAGAGCAATCTACGACAAGCAATTCAAAATGGCAGCGGTTAAGCACGCTCAGAGTGTTTCTCGGCCTGTCAAAGAAGTTGCACGAGAACTGGGCGTCAGTGGGACAACTCTACGTCGCTGGATCAACGAATACGATGAATATGGAGAAAGTGCGTTTCCGGGACACGGGAACGCACTTTTCAACTCTACTTACGAGATTAAGAAATTGCAAAAACAAATTGAAGAATTAAAGATGGAGAACGAAATACTAAAAAAACTCCAGGCCCTCTTGAAGCGAAAGCATGCGTGAGATTTCAATTTCTCAAAGAAAACCAGAGGAAATATAACATCAAGAAGGCCTGCAAGATACTAAAAATTTCACGTTCAGGCTACTACGAATTTCTGCATCGCAAAAAAAGCAAACGTGCGATTGAAAATGAGGCATTGACTGAAATGATTGAGGATATCTTTCATGACAATCACAGCCGATATGGGGCGAGGAGAATTCAACTTGTCCTCAAAAAGCGAGGCATTCAGGTAAACAGCAAAAGAGTTTCCAGATTGATGAGCGAGCATGGCTTAATTGCGAAAGGAACGAGAAAAGCTTATCAGAAACATCGAAAAGGAAAAGCTTACGAAGAAAAATAGAATGTGCTGAATTGAGTTTTTCCAGCCAATGAACGCAATAAAATCTGGGTTGGTGATATCACCTATATCACCACGAAGCACGGTTTTCTATGCTTGGCCGTATTTATTGATATTTATTCCCGAAAAGTGACTGGATGGGCGATGGATACCCGAAAACGGGATACGCTTGTCCTCGCCGCATTGAATCAGACAATTGGGCGAGAGCATCCTGAAGATGGCTTGCTTGTTCATACGGATCGTGGCGCTCAATATACCTCGCAGCGATTTCAAGCTTTACTGATGTGCTATGGTTTTCGGCAGAGCATGAGCCGCAAGGGCAATCCTTACGATAATGCCATTATGGAATCTTTCTATCGCACGTTAAAAAGAGAGCTTGTTCAGGATGCCGGTTATGACAACCCAGAACAAGCTCGCCAGGAGATATTCCAATACATTGAACTTTACAACAACACAAAGCGAATTCATTCCGCTCTTGGCTGGTTAAGCCCTACGCAATTCGAGGCGCAGAATACATAAAACCTTATCTTTGTGTCCACTTTTTCTTGACCGTTCCAATTTCACCTTATTCTAGATTGACTACTCTTTTGGGTGCAGATTAAAAGGATATGTAGTCATTGTCGATGGAGCGTTTGGATATTGAGAAGAATCAAAGGTGGCACTTGAACGGAACGAATCATCTTTTTATCTACTATTAAAGTTTCTTGTCTAGGGACCGGGGCCTGATCATATTCGCGAGGATAGATCACAGTCTTTTAAGTTGTCCGACCTTTGATAATAACGATCAGTTGCCTTGAAAAAAGAAAAAACATATGATATGTATATAGGGATTGCTGATCGGCGTGATCCAGAGACTTTGGGAGGCGATCTATGATGCAACGATGCAAAGGTTATGACATCAAACAAGAGATACGTCAGCAAATTCTCGCGCTGGCAACAGAAGTTGAAACACGGAACCACGGTAAACTGCCGTCTGAAACGAAACTTGCTGATCAACTTGGCGTCAGTCGCCTGACGATTAGGGATGTACTTGCCGAGCTGGCCGCTGAAGGAAAGGTGCGTCGCAAGCACGGTGCCGGTACGTTCGCTGTCAGCAGAGCTGAAGATGATAACGTAATCTGCTTCCATTCATGTGTATATTTTGAAAAAGTGATACAATTCTTCGGTATGCGTCCACGCGTGGAAACCGAAGGAATCAAGCTGATACCTGCAGATGCTGAGGCGAGCGCGCGACTCTCGTTGCGTACTGGAGAAAAGATTGTTCAGGTGCGCAAGATGTTTTATGGCGATGACTGCCTGGCCGTACACAACGTAATGATTATTCCCGCACGGTATGTAAAAAAGGTTGATCTGGAACTTTACCGTTTGCCGCGAGACGCGATTTGGGATATGGTGGATCGCATTGCCAGCCGGAAAGGCGTTGCCCGCCTAGAAAGCGAAATCATGCAAATCAGCTCAACAAACTGTGCGCGCACACCGGAATTGCAGCTGTATATGCATGAAGAAAAAGCTGACGTACACCCGTTTATTGTTTTACGGACCGTTTTTCGTGATGTCAACCAGGAACCGCTACTGTTCAGCACCTGCTATATCAATGCAGACATAATCAACTTTGGAGCCATACTTACACCACCGCGCGGGTAAAATAATACGGCTATCACCTTTGCGCAATTCCGTATGAACTTACCTGCGTGAGGCACTCTAAAAGGTCGGATTCGTTAAAATTTTGTCCTCAGTCGCAAACAAACTGTTTCTATTCGTCGCCTACATGGCGTTTGTTTTCGTACTCTTTTTTTACAGTCATCGAAAAGTATGATTAATACATCAAAATAATATTGGAACCGTTTGCGAGTGAAAGGGTAAGCATATGAAACCACACATTGCCGGAAGAAAAGATCTATTTATAGGTATAATTGCAGCCGTTATTGCCTCGCTTACCTTTGGAATTACACCTGCGTTGATAAAACTTGCATATGCCGGTGGAAGCAATGGCATCACAATGACATTAACGCGCGGATTATTTGCTCTCCCGATTCTATATGCAATTTCCCGCTTCAAGAATTATTCTCTGTGCATCCCGAAAAAAGGGCGCCTGCCAGCAATCTGCATTTTGCTGTTTGGGTCCTTTTTAACTACACTAGCGTTGTATAATTCATATGCTTACATTAGCGTAGGCATGGCGACCGTGTTGCATTACCTTTTTCCAGTGCTCGTCATGCTCGGTGGCGTAGTATTGTTTCACGAACGTGCCATACCTGGCAAGATCATTTCACTAGTTATTGGTTTTGTTGGCGTTTCCACGTTCTTTACGAGTTCTGCCTTGAGTGGATTAACCGGGATTCTCCTGGCGGCGGGATCGGCCCTTTTTTACGCTATTTGGTTGCTCGGAATGAATTACTCTATATTGAGAGAACTGAACCCGGTTCAAACTGCATTTTACTCAGCTCTCACTGCGGTTGCTGCGGCATTCATCTTCGGGATAGCTACGAATACACTGCGCTTTCATTTGACGCCCATTGCATGGGTATATACGCTTGTGGTGTCACTGCTTATTTCCGTTGTTGCAATGTCCTCGCTGAAACTTGCTATCGAAAAATGCGGAGCAACGACTACTTCCATCATCTGCATGCTAGAACCTGTTTCAGGTGTATTCTTCGGGTGGCTTTTATTGGGTGAAACATTGAGCGCCTCCAATGTTGTGGGATGCGTTTTAATTCTGGCAAGCGTTGTGATGGTGACACTGTTCGGAGTATCGACAAAAAGCAAGATACCGCCTGAAATGCAGTAAGATTGTACTCTTAGGTGCAACGGGGTTATCTCGTTGTGCAGACAAGGGTCTAACGACAGACGCCTGAATGGATGCGTCTGTTGTTTTTTTACCGAAAAGTACAAACAATAACTTACATAACGTTAGAATCCGGGATCACCTTGTGAAGCACAAGGCATCCGAACAGATCCCGCCCTTGGCATTTCAAAAGGTATGACCACTTCCAGAGCCGTTGCATATAAAATGCTTAAAAAATATAATGAAAATGCAATTCAACGATAGATCTATTCATTAGCGGGATGGTAACACACATTTCTCAAAAGACAAATGAAGAAAGATTGGGAGGCAATTATGAACAGAAGAGCAGACGAGTTTTTTCAGTTGACGAAACGCGGAGGGAATCTCAAAACAGAGATTCTTGCGGGAACGACGACGTTCGCTACACTGGCATATGTCCTGATCGTCCACACCGGTATGATGATCGATGCCGGTATGGACGGAATGGGCGTTATGCTTGCAGTGGCACTGATTTCAGGACTGGTTACAATCGCTATGGGTATTTACGGGAAGGTGCCTTTTGCGCTAGCTCCCGGCATGGGCGGCAATGCGATTTTGGCGTATACGCTGGTGCTCGGAGGAGTTTGTTCCTGGCAGGTCGGCATGGGTATGATCATGATCTCCGGCATCGTATTCCTACTGCTGAGCATCTTCTCTATCCGTGAAAAAATCGTAGAAATCATCCCTAAACCACTAAAAGTTGGAATTGGAGCGGCAGTCGGCTTGTTTTTAATCCGTTTGTCACTCGTTAACTCCGGCCTGGTGGGGGCAAACTTTTCTGGTTTTGGCGACTTTTCCAATCCGAATATCCTGCTTGCCGCAATTGGCATGGCGATTACACTTGTGCTTTACTGCCTTCGTTTCCGCATCAAAGGGCGAACCTATGTGCTCCGCGGATCGCTTCTGATTTCCATTGTACTTACAACTATCATCGGCATTGTCATGGGTGTGGTTTCCCTGCCGGCGTCTGTCATGACCACGGGTGGGTTCGCATCGCTGAAAAACGTTGCATTCAAACTCGATATCCTCGGCGCGTTGAAACCGCAGTACTTTGCCTACATTCTTATTTTCTTCATGGGAGACTTTTTTTCGACGCTCGGTACGGCGCTCGGCCTTGGCGGCAAAGCGCACATGCTGGATGAAAACGGCAATTTGCCTGTTATCGGAAAGGTCTTTCTCGTCGACGCCATCGGTACATGTGTTGGTGCGTTGTTCGGTTTAACGACGATTACCACATATGTGGAATCCGCTGCTGGCGTGGAAGTAGGTGGCCGTACGGGACTCACATCGATTGTTACCGGTTTGTTGTTTTTGATTTGTATGTTCTTTGCGCCGGTGTTTCTGATGATTCCAACTGCCGCAACTGCTCCAGCACTGATCATGGTTGGTATTTCCATGTTGCAGACTTTATCAGGGGCGGATTTTGAAATCTCCGAGTGGATTCCGGTTGCGATTATGATTATCATCGCTATGTTCATCAGCCTTGGCGCGGCTATCGCTATTGGACTTCTATCCTTTTGCATCATTCGTTGCAGCAAGTTTCTTTTCACAGAAGAACGTTCCAAGGCAACGTTACCGTCGGCGGCTACGATTGTGTTGACGCTGCTGTCTCTGTTGCAGTTCATTCCAACTTCCGCATCCTGATGAGAGGAATCTAGTCAATCATGCTTGTTTTGCCAAATAAAAATCGTACGCGACTTGTGAAAGTGGCTATGGGTGAGATTCCGTGCGACCTAACAATTGAAAATGTTCAGATTGTGGACGTTTTCACGGGCTCAATTTACTTCGCGCGCGTGGATGTGACAGATGGCGTAATCGCTGCGGTCCGACATGTGGGTACAGACGCCCCCCCACAGGGGAATATTGTGTTTGACGGCGAAAACGCTTATCTCGCGCCAGGGTTTATCGACACTCATATGCATGTGGAATCAACCATGCTAACGCCTGAAAACTTCGGAAAGGCGGCGATCGTCTGGGGCACGACGACTGTTGTGACCGACCCGCATGAAATAGGCAACGTTGCCGGGTTGAAGGGCGTGGAATACATGCTTGTTAGCGCAAAAAAATCGCCGATACGGCAGTATGTGCTTGCGCCTTCCTGCGTGCCGGCTGCTCCGGCAGTTGAAAGTTCCGGCGCGTCCTTTGGTGCAGAAGAAATTGCCGCGCTTCTGAAACATGATGATGTAATCGGCATTGCGGAAATCATGGACTACCTCGGCGTATGCAGCGATGATGCACGCATGCACGCTGTTATTCGCGAAGGATTGCAGCGAGGCGCGTTTCTTCAAGGGCATGCGCCAGGCCTATCCGGCAGAGAGTTGAATGCCTATCTCGCCGCGGGTCCACAAAGTGATCATGAGTGTTTTGCAACAAGAGAAGTTCTCGAAAAAGCGCAGCTTGGCATGCATATCGATGCCCGCGCGTCCTCTATCATAGACAACGTGCATATCGCGGCATCCGCCGTAAAGGCAATACGTTGGAGCGACTTGGTGTCTCTCTGTACGGACGACGTACACGCGAGCGACCTACTGGAAAAAGGCCACATCAACCATGTTGCTGCTCGTATGATCGAAGAAGGTGTTGACCCGGTGCAAGTTATTCGTCTAGGAACCTACAACGCTGCGCGAGAATATGGCTTTTCGGATATCGGTGCAATTGCACCCGGGTATGTTGCAGACTTGCAATTGCTTTCGTCGTTGGATACACTTGGGGATAAACCGCTAGCCGTATTTGCTTCGGGGGAACTGGTTGCGAAAAACGGGAGACTGCTGAATGAACAAACAAAGGAAGCGTGGTACGAACAAAAAAACACGGTGTTCCTGCCGCAGATTCAGTCACCATCGGATTTTGATTTACATGCACCCAAAAGTTGCGGCGATACTGCAAATGTAGTGGTGATCAACTCGGTTCTGATAGAACAGATGCAGCATGGGAGAAGTGTCGAGCGTGTGCGACTGCCGGTGCAATCTGGCGTTGTTAAAAACACTGATCCGGAACGACTGCAATATGTTTGCGTTGCAAACCGGTATGGCTCCGGGGATCGCACCGTGGCACTTCTCGCGAATTTTGAGTTGACCGACGGTGCTGTGGCAACAACAATTTCACACGACAGCCATAACCTCACGGTTGTATATTCCGATTCTGCATCAGCTTTTACTGCGGCAAAGGAACTAGAGCGCGTGGGAGGTGGTATCTGCATTGCAAAAGGCGGCAAGGTTCTCTACACGCTGCAATTACCTATAGGCGGGTTAATGTCTCCTCTCCCTGTGGAAGAACTCGTTCGAGAAATAGACGAGCTGGAAAAAGCACTTTGTGGACTTCGCGGCGGGAAAAAGGATGACGCACTGTTGCGCGCTTCCGTGCTTGCTCTCCCGACAAGACCAGGTGTCATCATTACAGATCGTGGGATCGTGTGCGGCGATGATTTGTCTTGGATCCGTGTTTTTGAGTGATAGGAATAGTATTTTCACGACAAGCCAGAGCAATGAACAGTGGAAGAGGACGCATAGGATATTCATGCGTCTTTTTCCGCTCTTAAGTGCTCAAAATTTGCAATTCTGATTCCGATTTTTATTATGAGTCTCCCTCATAAACAGACACCGTGAATGAGAAGAGTAGATGTTCAAATGGCGTCAAGGTGCTTTTGGTATAACTTGGTGGGAGATTAAGTTAGTACTAGTGTGAATAAAAACTCATTGCAGCTCATTCGCAAGGAATCTGTTTATGATCGGGTCTTATCCAGTGGCATGAACTAGTTTGGATGATCTAACCCCGTAGAATTGGACCAGCTACAATGTTAGGAAAAAGAGAAGTGAGGTGTCCCCTAAAGAGTAGTCCACTTTGAGTGAGAAAAAATCGATGCTTGAGGTGTCCCCCAAAGAGTAGTCCACTTTGAGTGAGAAAAAATCGATGCTCTGAGGTGTCCCCCAAAGAGTAGTCCACTTTGAGTGAGAAAAAATCGATGCTCAGACGGCTTCCGAGCCCGTTTTTAGGGCAAATTCAGCCGGTGTTAGGTATGTTAGTGCGCTGTGCGGACGGAACTCGTTGTAGTCCCTTCGCCAGCGCTCTATTTTGTCTCTGGCATCCTCCAGAGACATAAACCAGTTCATGTTTAGGCATTCATCCCGGAAGCTGCCGTTGAACGATTCGATATGCGGGTTGTCTGTCGGCGTGCCGGGGCGGGAGTAATCGAGTTTGACTTTGTTGAAGTACGCCCAGGCATCCAGCGCCCGAGAGATGAACTCAGGCCCGTTATCGACCTTGATTCGCAGAGGCAGCCCGCGGGCTGCCTTGAGTTTCTCCAGCTCGTCGCAGACCTGTTCGCCCTTGATCGATTTGTCCACGCAGATGGCTAAACTTTCCCGGCTGAACGTATCCAGCACCGTCAGCGCCCGGAACCGCTTACCATTGTACAATTGATCGGACACGAAGTCCATACTCCAGCATTCGTTCACCGCAGATGCCAATCCCTTCGTAGGGGCCCTCGAAACGCTGATTTTCTTTCGGTTTGACGGTTTTCTCAGGTTCAATCCTTCCTGCCTGTAGAGCCTGTAGACCCGCTTATGGTTGATTTTCCACCCTTCACGCAGCAACAGGACATGGATCCGCCGATATCCATATCGCTTTCGCACGGAGGCGATTTCTTTGATTCTCATCCGTAAAAAGGCCTGCTCGTCGCGGGTTGGCTGCCTCCGATGCCATCCCCGGTTGATTCGCAATACCGTACAGCTTTTGCGTTCGCTTGCTTGAAAGCGTTCTTGCAGATAACGTACGGCATCCCGCTTCTCAGCAGGCCTTAGAATTTTTTTGTCAGTACATCCTGCAGCATCAGCTTATCCAGACTCAGATCAGCCACCAGTTTCTTCAGCTTTGCGTTCTCTTCTTCCAGCTGCCGCAGCCTCTTCATGTCGCTTGGCAGCATTCCGCCGTACTTGCTCTTCCAGCGGTAAAACGTCTGTTCCGCTATCCCGAGCTTCCGGCATACCTCCGATATCGGCGTGCCCAGCTCCGCCTGCTTTAACGCAAAGGCGATCTGCTCCTCTGTGTAATTGCTCTTCTTCATTTTGTCCACCTTTTCCTTTTTCTTAGTTTATCATTTTCTCTCTTTTTAGGTGGACTACTTTTTCGGGGAGCAGGTCACACACGAAATTGAATTTCAAGTGCTTTTTTGGCGAAACCCATACGAAGCGACGTGATCACGCGAAACGTTGGGTGGGTGCAGGCGGAAGAGAACGAAGAAGATTTCTGATTTATTACGGACGAGATATATTTTAACGTGTAGAATCATTTTGCCGTGCTTGCGTTTTCAGCGTTAAACGTTTGTTCCGAAATCTCGTGTTTTAGGTGAACTTCCTAAAACGACGTGTATATTCCATTTGCTACAGTGCAGCGGTGATCAACTCCTCTGAATAAATGCGCGTCTTCGTTTTCTTGGCGACTATTTTTTCTGATTCTACTTTTTTTAAGCGGATTACTTTTCAGGAACATGCCCAACCACCTGATCGATACACTGATTGAGACCTTTGACATCTCATTTCAAAATGCGGAGTGAAGATACCAGATATTGGAGATGCTGCTCTTGTATGCAGATATATAGTAATTGGCAGCACCTGAAAAGGTTAATTCATACAATGTAACAATCGTAATTCTTGAACTATTCATACCAGCACACGTATGTGCTAGAATAATTAGTGCCGTAAAACACATAGCGTGATATATTCTGCTATTTAGGTCGTGTGTTTATCAACAAAGTGAGCGGATATGCCGAATATATATAATAAGATTATTAAATTCAAACATGGATTTTTACAAAATACGGCTATCATGCAATCGGAGCAGACCAAATGATGTGAAAACACTACCGTGACGAAGTTACTTAATTGTATTGACAAGACGATTTATATGTGATAATTTGTAACTAAGTAATAAAACAACACATCCTAGGGCATAACCCGTGAAAGCGGGCGACGCAAAACTACAGGGCCTAAGGACGAGCGATTCGTCGATGGTAGCCAGTTGCCGAGTGGATTACCCGCTTTGTGTGATGTGCGGGGAATTGAATTTTTGGCAGCTAGCATTATAGGTTAGCTGCTTTTCTGTTTTTAACGCTTGGGAGACTTGATTTGACGGAACGATATTGAGGCGAAAAGATGAATAAGGCAAAGTTGGTCGTCCTCATCATTACGATACTGCTTCTTCTGACAGGCGTTGCATATGCAAGATGGACGGAACAGGTCAACATACAGATTCAGGCAAAAACTGCCGTAACAGAACTCAGCTATGAGGATTATAACTCAAGAATCAATAGCGGAAGCGTGAGCGTATCGAATATTGATGATACGCAGGCAACAGTGGTTTTCAAAGAGTTAGAGGCCGGCACAGTGAATACCGTTACACTGAGGTTCAAGAACACGGGTACGATTCCAATTGATATTGATAATATCAGAGTACTCTATGTAAGCGGGTACTCAGATGATTTTAAGAATGATTTAAGGCTGACAGTGTCAGGATACGCAGGAGAGAAACGGTTTTTACAGCAGGACAAAAAGATCTTTCAATGGAAGGCAAATAACTCCGGTTCAAAACGCGATGAGTTGTATCAACTTCCAGTAAACGGAATCATCGAAGTGATCTGTGAAATAGAGTTCGATGATATAAAAACCAAAGACAATTACGGTCAGAGCAAGAAAGAGGATTCAAAGGAAGAAACAGATGCCCCCGATATCAGGCAGAATGTGTCTTTCGTTATTGAAGTAGATTACTCGCGGTTCAATCAAAATTAAAGCGGAGGTATAAAAGAATGAAAAAGTCAAGGTTAATCATCATCGTAGCCATTGTTGCACTACTGGTTGTTGGCGGAGCATATGCCGCGTGGACCAGCAGAACCACTGTTTCAGTCAACGCAAGCTCCGGCGAATTGGACGTTGCGATCTCCGCGACTTCCGTTGGCAAGGTCTCCGAATATGTGGTATTCGCAAAGAACAACATCTCGGTTTCCGAGGATAAAAAGGCCGCAACGGTTTCAATTGAAAACCTCTATCCGGGCGCAGAAGCGAATGCGACCATCACAATCACCAATACTGGAACAATTCCCGTCAAACTCAGCGGTTGCACAATGGAGCGCATCTCTGCAATCAATACGAAGACCAACAAAGCGTTGGCTGCAACCGATGCCGGCATGCTGATCGTGAAATACAATGCGACGGCTACCACGAAGACCGGACAAGTGAAAGCGTCGGATTCCTCCTCTGCCACCACTGCAACCCTATTCTCAAACGCCAATATGGTCATTGAAGCGGGTCAGACGATTTCGTTCGATATGCAGATTATGCTAGACCAAAACGCTGGAGACGGCACGGAGAACGCCTTGTACACGTTCAAGTTCACGCCGATGTTTGTTCAGGCCAACTAAAGATTACTTGGACAGGATCGCAAAAGGGGATGAGAATCCCCTTTTGCTGTATTTAAAATGAAAGCGTTTATCAAACGTACATCTGAATGCACGTCGAATCATAATGATTCAGTGCATATTCGTTTCATGCTAGGGATCTATAGGGTGGAACCATCAAATCATGAGAGCTTTGTGAGGCGGTACTATGAGGAAAACAAGACTGATTATCATCGTGTCCATCATTGCGCTACTGGTGGTTGGCGGAGCATATGCATCATGGACCAGCAGACTAACCATTTCTGCAAACGCTAGCGCTGGAGAAATGGATGTTGAAATCTCTTCCATTGTCATTGGAAAGGTTTCGGATTACGTCGAATTTGGAACAGATTCCATATCCGTCTCCGAGGACAGGAAATCCGCAACTGTTTCCATCAAGAATCTATATCCCGGCGCGGAAGCAACTGCTACTATCGTGGTCACCAACATAGGAACGATCCCTGTCATGTTGAGCAATGCGTCTCAAATGAGGGAGTTGGCAGTGAATACGAAGACAAATGATGACCTACCTACGAGCGCTGCCAATATGCTTGTTGTCAAGTACACTGCAACAGCAGATACGAAAAACGGGCAGGTGAGAGTATCGGATTCTTCCTCAGGAACAACGGATTCCCTCTTCCAGAACACAGGCATTGTAATCGAGGCTGGCAAAACAATCGAATTTGAAATGCAGCTCGCCTTGGACAAAGACGCGTTAGACGAGACCGAAAACGCGTTGTTCCAATTCCAGTTTGTTCCCATGTTCGTTCAGCCGAGTGGAGAGCCTTCTGGAGGAGAGTCAGTTGAAGCAGGGAACTCTGACGGGGTGCAATCGACAGCTACACCTGTAGCCGAAGATGTTGCTGGTCAAAGCGAAACCACCACCGAAGTATCGGGAAGCTATTTGCTGGAAGGACTTTCAGTTCAAAATAATGGGATGTTAGGTGCATGGAACGGAAGCGAGGAATATTCGGGCAGTTCAAGAAGTATCACAATACCAAATGGAATCGATGATATAGAAATCATCGGGATAGGACAAAACACCTTTCGCGAAAAGGGTCTTGTATCCGTGTCTTTTCAGTCAGGAAGTCAAATTGAGCGAATCCATGCCAGGGCATTTCTGGGCAATAATCTGACAGAGATCGTTTTACCGGATTCACTCAATAGAATCGATACGCGTGCTTTTTATGATAATCCGATATCAACGGTGATCATTCCCGATGGCGTAACTACAATCGAAAACAATGCCTTTAACAAACTCACGAAGATCACAGTGGGTAGCAATCTATCCGATTTGAAAAGTGGTGCAATCAATGGCAATAATACATTTAGAGATGCATACCTTTCAGAAATCGGAGGAGCTGGAACTTATATATGGGACGGAAGTAGTTGGATTAAGTCATAAGAGCGGAGCAAATTTCTAACAAGGGAGCCTAAAAGTAACGTTGAGTATACCATTCAATACTACGTCAATATCGCGAGAAAAATGATGCTACCCTTCATCTCAATGCTCCGTTTTTTCGGCAACGTTCTCTGAACAGCACCACTGCGCACAATCCACAGAATTCCATTCAGCATTCGAAAGTTCTAAACGCCGAATAACAGCCTCAAATTCTTTACCTGTGTGTGAATTCATTGTCTCCATTCAGCATTCGAATAAAGACGCACTTTGGTATTGGTTGAATCGACTTTCGTGATTGCATTTCGATTCGTTTATAAAATTCACGATATATTAATGTTAGTTCTTAATATATACTTTGCTTTAACACATTACTATGTGAGGAAATGACCCGTGAAGAAGACGCGATTTTTTATCATTGGGTTAGGGGCAGCGCTGATTTGTGCTGTGCTTATATTTGGCGCGTTTGCACCGCATACAGCTGATATGATCAATGCCAGCGGCGGACAAATTGATATTGATATCACGAATGCCGAGATTGGATATGTATCGGAATATATTGAAATATCACCCTCATCTATTGTCGTAAAAAATGACAATAAAACGGTGGAAATTGGCGTACACAATCTTTATTCCAGCTCGGAGACAAACGTAAGCATCGAAATTACCAACACGGGGGTACTACCAATCAAATTCATATGGATCAGACAAGACATTGATGATATCGTTGATATGAAGACGGATTGTGAAGTTGAGGTTGAGATGCTGTATGATTTAAATATTCAGTATGACCTCTTTAACCGTATAATGGAAGACATGACCTCGCTGGAGGCTTCTGAAACGATAGCGGTTTCCGCTCAATCGATGCGCGCGCTTGAAGGTGCAAATGTGACTATTCAGCCGGGTGAAACGATTCAACTGGATGTAAAAATCATGGTAAAGAGCGATTCCAGTACCGATATTGAAAACAAGTCATTCATATTCTCGATCACTCCGTTTTTCACGCAGGCATTCTAAATTTGTGTCAATATGAGCGATAGCTTTACAATCTTACTAAGAACAGTATTCAAAAAGCAGGGGAATGAAAATGTCGAATGAATTGCTTCATAAATTACTGATGATTATTGCGGAAAAAGGGATCAACGATCTACACCTTTCCGTCGGTGCGCTGCCTTCTGTGAGAAAAAACGGTGAAGTGCATTTTCTAAACCAACTGACCCCGATTAGCATTGCGGATATGGACAGCATTATCAAACAGGTTGTAAAACCGGAGTTGCAGGACGAGTTAAACCGGAGCAACCATCTGACGTTTGCCTATTCTATACCCGGCAAAGGCCGCTATCGCGTAAACGCATACCGACAGCGCGGGACTTTTGCAATTACTTTTCGCGCGAGCAATTTTACAGTACCGGACAAAGCGAAGCTTCGACTGCCGGATGAAACAGACGGCATCTTTGCGCTGGAATCTGGTTTGGTTCTTGTTACCGGGGCAAAAAACAGCGGGGTTACAACAACGTGCTCATATATTTTGGATCGAATGAGAACCAGCAAACGTTGCCATATCATGACGATTGAGAATCCGATCGAATACTTATATAGCTATGACAAAAGCATCGTCAGCCAGATGGATGTCGGGCTTGATGTTCCGGACATGCAGACAGGCATCGAAATCGCAATCAAGGACAATGCAGATGTTATCTACTTGAGCGAAATGATCGATACGAATACGATCAAGCTTGCTTTAGAGGCGGCTCGGTCTGGCAAGCTGGTCATTTCAACCATGGATATCTTTGGCGCGAGCAATGTAATACGAAATATCATAGACATCTTCCCGAGCGAATCTTCGAATTATATACGCACTCTGCTCTCGCAAAGTCTGAAATGCATCGTATCTCAGCAGTTGATACCAGATAATGATGGCGGGTTGGTTCCGCTTTGCGAAATTGTCTATGGTATTAAAGCAGTTGCGAACCTCATTCGGGAAAACAAGATCATTCAGATTGATAAAGTGATTGCAAACAGTGAAACGACGAACATGCTATCGAAAGACAATCACTTGGTACGTTTATTCAAAAACGGGTTGATCTCCTCGGAGACGATGAAAGATCTGGCGGACGACTGGAATAGCGTATCCATTCTGGTTTCAAAGTAAACGTGCGTGAATACCGATAATTTCTATTAAAACGGAGAAGTGTATCCGGAATGGTCAATTGCTTTATCAAAGAGAAACGAGTATCAATCCTCTTATTTTCCATTTTAGCGTATTATCTCTTATTACGATGGATGCGCTTCAGCGTGGAATACCAGAGCGTAATTACTTCGCTCTTTTGGCTGTTGATCGCGACTTACACGTTTTTTTGTGAGAAACCGAATCGTCACAGCAAACTGAAGTTTACGGAGTTCTATCTTTTACTGATGCTGGTCTGCGCGGTTCTCTACTTGATTTCATACTTTCTCATCGGAACGATAGACGGGTTCGGTCTCAATATTTATGACACTTCGTTTTCGGGTATTGTAAAGAACCTGCTCGTATTAGGATCGGCAGTCGTTTTGAAAGAGTGGGTACGAAATTTCTTGATCAACTCCGTTCAAAAAAGGTTTGTCGTTGCATTCGGTATTTTGATCATCGTGATCTTCAGTTTTACAGAAGTAAATTTGGACACCTTCAGCAAATTGAAGACACTGGAAGAATGGTTTTCATACATCAGCAAGAATATCCTACCGGTCGTATTCTTTAACGTGTTTATGACATTCGCAGCGTATATTTTGGGATTCTACGGAACGGCAATCTATGCCACATTAACCAAGTTCCCGATTTGGGTAGTAAAAATACTCCCCAATTTTCGTTGGATTACACTCCTTTTGATTGGCGCGCTTCTTCCACTGATGTTCACGATTGTCCTGCGCAGCATCAGCCGAAAGAAGGCGACGCGCGGTAAACGGCAGGAGATGAAACAGGCAAGCCCTTACTCTTGGATCGCGACTGCGATGGTTGCCGTATCAACTGTATGGTTCGCGCTAGGTATTTTCCCGATATTCCCGTCAGCGATTGTCTCAGACAGTATGAAGCCAGATATCAGCCGAGGAGACATCGTATTGATACAAAAGGTGGACCCAAACTCTTTGAAAGAACAGGATGTCATACTTTATGCGCTAGACAACATTCAAGTGTTCCACAGGATCATTCAAATAAAGTATGTTCAAGGTGTAAAGCAGTTTACGCTTAAAGGGGATAACAACAAGTATGAAGACCCGAAACCGGTGCTGATTGAACAAATCATCGGCAAGCATATTGCAACGATTCCTTACATCGGATGGCCAGGAGTTTTACTGAACCAAAGCGGCGGAGAAGTTCAGGTGGAGACAGGCGGAACAGAGCCAACGTTTTTAGATAAACTTGCTTCAGAATATATCGAGAGTCAAACGCAAAATCCGGATGGGCAAGGCAAAGGAGACTGAGAAACGTTATGTATACCTTGAAGAAACAAACGAGGGTAATTCTATTTATCGTCTTTTCTATCATTATTATTACCCTAGTCGGATTGAGTGCACTTGAACTATACATGCCGGATGTCGAGTTGGTGAAAGAATCACTGCTCAACGGTACCGGATCTTCAACTATGTCCTATACCGTACACTTGAAAGAGAATCCCGTGACTGACGAACGTGAGATGAAACAAGGGCAATACTATCTCAAGCCATTTGTGGACTACCTTGATATTTCTTGCGACTTTGTCTTGAATACCGATCATGAGGCCAACTTTGTATTAAATGACAAGATGGATGTCTTGTTGGTATCTCAGGTTGGAACGGACGAGGAAACAAAAACTATTTGGGAAAAGGTGAATGATGGAGCTTCGCTACAGGAAACAAAAGATTCCGGTCAATCGATTGAATCCAGCAGAAATATTCGCTTGCGTTTTGAGAATTACGACACTTTGGTCAACTCTTTGATCGAGGAATATGACCTGGTTACAGACTATGTAATCAAGGTCGTTTATACCGGAACTGTAATGATCGACTATAGCGGAATGACAAGAGAAGAAAAGTTCTCCTCTTATATCACCATTCCATTTACCAATCCAATCATTGAGGTGGGCGGCATACCGGATGGCAGCCGTGATATTTCAATTGATCGGGATGTGCAACATAGCGCAGCGCCAGATATGAGCCTGTTGATCCTATACGGGGCAGCGATCTTGGTCTGTATTGGAATTATCATCATCATCCGCTTTAAGACGAAAGTTCTTGCAAAAGAAGATGCATATTCTCAGAAAGTCTCGGACATTTTCAAAGAATATGGGAATCGATTGGCTGGCTTAAGCGAAGCGCTGTTCTATCAGTCCTCGGTAATGATCAGCATTGACAAGATAGAAGACATGGTGAAAATTGCGGACGAGATCGGCCAAACGGTATTTTACTATAAGGTTGATGACGAAGCGGAACGCAAGATAGAGTTTTACGTGTTCGACGAAGGCAGAATCTATTATATGGTGCTGTTTGGTTCTTTATAATCCACTTCATAGTCGGGAGAAACAATATAAGAGTATATTGCGTAGTATTAATATCGAGACAAGAGGTGCACCATGAGTAAAAACACAGACGATTTCTTCGAATCCGTATCTCTCAGTTATAAAGATGCATTTGAGATGATGATGAAGAGCACGAGCGACTCAATCTATTTTAAAGACTGTCAGTCTCGTTTTCTCTTTGTCAGCGATGCGCAGTTAAGGCGGCTTAATAGAGCAAATATGCAGGACGTAATCGGCAAGACGGACTTCGATTTTTTCTCAAAAGAGCACGCGACGAGAGCGTTTCAAGAGGAGCAGGAAATCATTCAAACCGGTAATCCGATCATCAACGAAGAGGAGCACTCTTCTTTTGCAAACGGAGAGCTGCTCTGGTCCAAAGTGTCCAGATATCCATTATATGATCGTGAACGAAAAATCGTTGGCACATGGGGCATTTCTACGGACATCACAAACCAAAAGAAAGCGGAGTTGGAAACAAAGGAGCGTGAAGCCAGATTCCATCTACTTGCGGAGATTACGATCGAAGGTATCGTAATTCATGAGAATGGATTGATTAAAGACGTGAATCCCTCGCTTGCCGCTCTGTTCGGATACGAACAAAGCGAGGTGCTTGGCAAAAACATCATCGACTTTATTAGCCCGGGCGATAGGGCAGCGGTTGCGGAAAGTATTGCGAAAGACTCGGATCGGTTGCTGGAGATCAGATTGATCAGAAAGGACGGCACCGTGTTCCTCGCGGAAGTCGAGGGAAAATCGATGGGAACTGCTGGTTCAAAGCTAAGAATGGCGGCGATTCGCGACATAACCAAACGCAAGCAAACTGAAAACGCTTTGAGAGACAAAGAGCTTCAGATTCGCTCCATAACAGACTCGGCATATGACGCTATCTTAATGATGGATCCAACTGGGAACATCACATATTGGAATATTGCGGCAGAACGGATATTTGGGTATTCAAGCGAAGAGGCAATAGGGAAGGACTTGCATCAACTCGTTGCTCCGGAAAAATATCACGAAGCTCATCATAAGGCTTTTTCTAAATTTCAGATCAGCGGAGAGGGAAGTGCAGTCGGAAAAATCGTGGATCTCGAAGCTGTTCGAAAAGACAAGACAATCATACCAGTTCAACTGTCGTTGTCGGCAATCAAAATGAGCAGCGGGTGGCATTCGGTTGGGATATTAAGAGATGTCACACAACAAAAGAGAAACGAAGTGGAACTGATCAACGCAAAGACGATTGCGGAAGAAGCCACACACGCAAAGAGCGAGTTTCTGGCGAACATGAGCCATGAAATCCGCACGCCAATGAATGCCGTCATCGGTTTTTCAGAGTTGCTGAAAAAGACGGATATGACAATTAAACAAAGGGATTATATCAATAAAATCGACGCATCTGCGAAATCTTTGCTTGGAATCATCAATGATATTCTAGATTTCTCGAAAATGGAGGCGGGGAAACTCGAACTCGAGTCGGTTGATTTTCGACTGGACGATGTGATTAACAATATCATCAGCATGAACTCCAACAAGGCATCAGAAAAGAACATTGAGCTGATCAACAACATAGAGAGCGATGTTCCCTATTGCTTGGTAGGAGATCCTTTAAGGGTTGGTCAGATTCTTCTTAACCTTGTCAACAATGCGGTCAAGTTCACAAATGAGGGGCATGTTTTGGTTGAAGTTTCGCTTGTTGATAAAACCGAACAATCATGCAGAATCAAGTTTGCTGTTTCAGATACAGGAATCGGATTGACGAAGGAACAGAAGGATAAGCTGTTTTCCGCATTCTCGCAAGCGGATACTTCAGTTACGAGAAGATTTGGCGGTACCGGGCTGGGATTGACCATCTCTAAACGACTGGTTGAGATGATGAGGGGCACCATTTCTGTTGAGAGTGAGTTCGGCGTAGGAAGCACCTTCTCTTTTGAAATTGGCTTTCAAATACAGAATAGTGAAAAAGCGAACCAACCGGTATACAAGAAGAGCCTACAGAATTTAAAGGTTCTTATTGTTGATGACAATGAGGTCTCCAGAGAAATTCTAAAAGAACAGATGAGTGCGTTTGGTGTCGACGCTGTCACGGTTGCTTCAGGGAAGGCTGCAATTCAAGAAGTAAAGAATCAATCGGCTCATAAACCATTCGATCTCGTGATTATGGATTGGAGAATGCCGGAAATGGACGGCATTGAGACAGCGCAAACGATTCTGGGTGACAAGAGCATTGAGCACACGCCGATGGCTATTATGGTTTCCGCATTTGGCAGAGAAGAAGTCGCAAGAAAAGCAGAAAAGATCGGCATTCAAAACTTCCTGATGAAACCGATCAATCAATCGCTACTTTTTGATACGATTGTTAATATGTTCGAAATGGATAAAAGCGGGATGACGATCCAGAGCAGTACAAATCTGGATAATGGTACAGAGGAATATCATATCGATGGAGTGCATATCCTTTTAGTAGAAGATAATGTAATCAATCAGGAGGTCGCAACAGAAATATTGAGCAGCGCGGGAGCTACAGTGGAAGTTGCAAATAATGGGAAAGAGGCCATTGAGGCAGTTACTGCGGCCACATATGATTTGGTGTTGATGGATTTGCAAATGCCTGTCATGGGTGGATACGAAGCGACGAAATTCATCCGCTCTGAACGGAAAAATCTGAATCTGCCTATTATTGCAATGACTGCCCACGCAATGCAGGGTGTTGAAGCGGAATGTAAAGCGGCGGGAATGAACGATTATGTCAGCAAACCCATTGATCCCATAAATCTTTTTTCCACGATTCTGAAATGGGTAAAACCAAATCCGGATACAAGCAGAGGCGCTGCTGAATTGTCTCAAGGGAGTGAAAGTATCAAAGCAGACGAACAAACATTGGCAGATCATATTCCGGGCATCGACATGAATGAAGGCTTGAGTCGCGTCGGTGGAAACAAAAAGCTTTACTTGAAGTTATTAAATGATTTTGCGAACAGTTATCGACCGGTTGTAGACAGTATTCAAAAGGCAATTTCAGAACAAAAGATGGAAGAAGCCAGACGACTTGCGCATACGTTGAAAGGCGTATCGGGCAACATTTCTGTAAATGAGGTCTTCTCAATATCAGAACAACTTGAAAAAGCATTGACTGCTACTCCCCCGGAAGAGTGCAATCAACTGTTGGAAAAATTGAGTATCGAACTTCATTCAGTCATCGACGCCATAGACGCGATACGCGATCATAAACAGCCGGATGATTCGGGAAAACAAGAGCTCACAGCAGTTGAAGACATTGAACCGATACTGCTACGAGCAGCGCATCTGATCTGGACGGATGATGTCGATGCAGATCCGGCAATCAAAGCACTCAAACAGGCTTTAGGGAAGAGATTCGCATCAGAGATCGACGAAATCGTAATAAGTGTTAACGGATTTGATTTCGAGGCAGCCAAGGAACCGCTACTAAAGATCGCGACGGAACTAAATATCAGATTGGATGGTACGAATAATGAATAATCTGTTTGAGCAGCCGACGGTATTGATTGTTGACGATGCGAAAGAAAACATCAGCATTCTGGCTGAACTCTTGAAGCCTGAGTACAAGATCCGTGCTGCGATTAATGGAGAAAAGGCGCTGGAGATCGCTTTTTCTGAAAACCCGCCTGATATTATCTTGCTGGATGTAATAATGCCTGGTATTGACGGTTACGAGGTCTGTAGAAGATTGAAAGCTGATCCCTTGACGAAGGGCATTCCGATCATATTTGTTACCGGAAAAGTGAATGAAGACGAAGAAATCTTCGGGTTCAACCTCGGTGCGGTCGATTATATTAAAAAACCATTCAATGCGGTCATCGTAAAAGCTAGAGTCGGCATGCATGTTGAGTTAAAGCAATATCGTGATTATCTGGAAAACATGTCTTACCTGGATGGCTTAACAGGGATTTCGAATCGCCGCAAGTTCAACGAATATCTTGAATCCACCTGGAATCTTGCGGTACGTGCATCGATACCAATTTCGCTGGTGATGATGGATATCGATCTGTTTAAACAATATAACGATAATTACGGTCATCAGGGCGGCGACACATGCCTGATTCAAATTGCGCATGCGCTCTCAAAAGTGGTTGTCCGAAAGACGGACCTTCTTGCGAGGTATGGCGGGGAAGAATTCGTATGTGTATTACCCAATACGAATGAGGACAGCGCGTTTATTATTGCGGAGAAGCTCCGGTTAGCGGTCGCCTCTCTGAACATTACTCATGCATTTTCGACGGTAGAAAAATTTGTGACCATCAGCGTTGGCGTAACGACTATGATGCCCGCTAAAAACATTTCAAGTGCCGAGTTGATTAACGCTGCCGATCGGGCAATGTATATGTCAAAGAAAAACGGGAGAAATATGACAAGCTGCTGAAGGAACAAGTGAATGGCACTCTTTCGGATCACTTTCGAGTTAAGAAATTGCCAATCACCAACCAATAGAAAAATGCAAACGATTGCTTTCCAATCCATACGATTCAGGTCTTAATATGCTTGCAGATACTTCATTACGGCTTAGATTTTGCGCCACCATGAACAAGTAGATGGAACAAGAAACCTGGTGGAATCTCAGGTTCAGGTAATCCTTTGGCATCTAGAATCCTCTTCAGAGTGATGCAATTCATGCGTGACCCGCTCCCCCAAAGAGTAGTTCACTTTGAATGAGAAAAAATCGATGTTTAAACGGCCTCAAGGCCCGATTTTGGGGCAAATTCGGCCGGCGTCAGGTATGTTAGTGCGCTGTGCGGACGGAATTCGTTGTATTCCCTTCACCAGCGCTCTACTTTGTCTCTGGCGTCCTCCAGAGACATAAACCAGTTCATGTTCAGGCATTCGTCCCGGAAGAAGGATTCAATATGCGGATTGTCCGTCGGCGTGCCGGGGCGGGAGTAATCGAGCTTGAAATTGTTGAAATACGCCCAGGCGTCCAATGCCCGGGAGATGAACTTAGGCCCGTTGTCTACTTTAATCCGATACGGCACCAGCGGACTGCCTTTTCTATTTCAAAATAGACGTCGATCACTTGGGTTCTGAGCTTTTGATACGCTTGCAACATTTCCAGGTTGCTTCGTCATAAACGACTGACTGTTTTAGCAAAATTAAGATTGATCTTGTTCACTGTTCGATTGCTCAGATTGGTGAATGTGTGGCCTGGTCTCGCAACAAATCGGCAAACTGTTCCGGTACAATCGGTTTGCTAAAGTAGAATCCCTGCATCTCGTTGCAGGACTGATCCTTTAGGTAGTTCAATTGTTCGATTGTTTCAACACCTTCTGCAACAACGGTTAAGCCTAAGGTTTCCCCCATTGCAATGATCGCATGGGTGATCGCTTTGTCCTCAGCATTATCCGGTACGTTACGAATGAATGAACGATCAATTTTGATCGTATCAATGGGGAAATGCTTCAGTTGTGCAAGAGAGGAGTACCCTGTACCGAAATCATCTATGGCTAACCGCACCCCCATACTTTTGATTCCAACTAACACATCCATCATTTTCGTGGGATTACTCATCATCATACTTTCGGTAATCTCCAATTCCAATAGATTTGGTGCCATACCGGAATCGTGTAAAGCGGCCTTGATATCATTGATCAGATTGGCATCGGTAAGTTGTCGCAACGACAAATTTACCGCCATGCAGACACTGGGAAGCCCCTGCTTTTGCCATGCAACATTTTGAGAGCATGCTGTCCTTAACACCCACTTGCCAATTGATACTATGATTCCTGCCTCTTCCGCTACCGGGATGAATTGTGTGGGGGTCACAGATCCAAGAATTGGATTTTGCCAACGAAGGAGCGCTTCCACGCCGGTGATGATACCTGTTTTGAAATTCACCTTTGCCTGATAATGCAAAGAGAGTTCATTTCGTTCCAGTGCAAGCCGTAGATTTGTTTCTATAGCCAAACGCCCTACCGATTGCAATTGAATATCTTCTGAGTAAAACTGGAAATTGTTTTTGCCTTCTTCTTTAGCAAAATACATAGCCATATCCGCATGTTTCATCAGAACTTGCTCGTCTTTGCCATCCCGAGGGTATAGACTGATCCCGATGCTTGCAGTGACGCGACATTCTTCACCCATTAAAACGATTGGTTTATAAGTACTCGCAAGAATATTGTTAGCGATAAGTTCTAAATCACTCAGCGTTTGAATATCCTCAATCAAAATGACGAATTCGTCTCCACCCTGACGACTGACAACATCTTCTTCGCGTAGTGTTTGCTTATAGCGCATCGCAATCTCTTGTAGCAGTTGATCTCCTGCTTCGTGGCCCATTGTATCGTTGATGAGCTTGAATCGGTCAATGTCGACGAATATGACTGCTAATTTCCGGTTGTGACGTTTGGCAGTTTGGATCGAATGATTCAGAAGCTGCGAGAGCATCAATCGGTTGGGCAGTCCCGTCAGGCTATCGTGTGTGGCAAGATAGCTTATCTTCTCTTCAGCGAGTTTATATGCGGTAACATCTTTGGAAGCAAGAACAAATCCGACCCGACCGCCATAATTATCTTTGCATTCAGAAACAGATAGAATAACTGGAATATCCACACCGTTGCTGGAAATGATGTATGATTCCATATTCCGTACAGGGCATGCGTTCAACAATTCGGAGATATTTGAATTGTTTGATTTATGATCAGAGCCGAAAAGCGTCGCAAGCGTTTTTCCTTTCAAATCGTTCTGGCTGTAACCAAGCAGTCGTTGTGTTTCCGGATTCACACTTAATATAAATCCTTCTGGATCTGCGAGAATAACCAAATCGATGATTGTCTGAAACAAATTCTCTGCGATAAAAGCGGGAGTCATTGCCATCATCTTGTACTTGTTAATAGCATAGAAGATGCCAACAGACCAGATTGCTACTGCTATTGAGGTTATATCCGGGATATCAGATCTCAAGATAAAGGCAAATGCCACTATGATCAGACCTGTAATCAGCGATGCTGCACATAGAATTAAAAGTACCCCCGCCTGTTTTCGTTCCCTTAGAGATATCGCTGTTTTTTGCCGCCGATAACTTAATAATACGCAAACGCCAGCATAAATGATGCAGTAAGTAATTAGAGCCCAGAACCACATTGAATCTATCCGCGCGGATATTATCCAGCCATTACTTCCGCGGGAATAAGCCTTTGCAAAAAAATCCGTTGTAATTTCCTTATATGAGAATATAGTGCTTGGGAAATACAGGACAATATACATCCACCATTGTTTTAAGAGTTTTTCTTTTTGGGTAAATTCCAAAAAGAAGTGAAGTAAAATACCAAAATACCAGAAAATTCCAATCAAACTTAGTTTATGCCAGAAAATGCATGTTGCCATATCGGGCGCAGAAATGAAAAGAGCGGCAGTAAATGACCAGATAACGAGACTCAAATTTAGGGCAAAGAAAAGTCTGTTTAGAGCCGATCGCTTGTCACGCTGAATAACAATGATTCCTAGAAAACCATATATAACAGAAAGAATAATCAATATCAGTGAAAAAACATTCATAATTCCTCCTAATTCAACGTCGTGAAATCTTTTTCGGTGGAACAATCTTAATAATTAATCAATTAATCATAACACTTATTTAATAAGTTAGGAAATTGCATTGAAAACTGTGCAACCCTCTGTTGATAGATAAATCTTCCGAATATGATTGCGTGATGATTGTAAGATAAGAGCTAGATCCGATGCATTGCAGTCGCAAAGCAACAATGGAATGATGATGACAAGAGGTCGATTGCAATACAAGTGAATTAGGTCATAACTCTATCTATCTTGTGATTCGGTTTAAATAAACGTATGATAATGCTAGAGAGTGTTTTTAAGTACAGTGTTACAGTTCCGGCGGCTTTGTTCCCCGACTTGGCACAGAATCCTTCTCGGCCTTTATTCGCCGCATTACAAAACGCACTCTGGCAGATAGGTTTTCAATTAGTTATTTACAACTCAACAGATCACTCTTTACTATTCTAAAAAACGTCGTGATACTTGAACTTTTGTTAAACACCAAATCTGATATCTTCTTGCGGGGGTGTCAAATGAAGCAGAATAATTTCAAAAGCAAACAAGTTAGGGAAGATTCACATATGAAGCAAAAACTGATTTCTGCGATAGTCGTGGGAGGTCTACTCGTTGCTTTCTGTGTGGGTTATCTGTTTTTTGCATGGAATAGATATCAGGAAATGGCCAAGACGGAGGCAATCATGCTTGCCGAATCTGTTGAATCACTACTTCACGCCGAGCACATTGCTACCTTGACCGGAAATCCGGATGATGTTACTACACCCGATTATGATATGACGAAAAGAAGCTTGTCACAGCTGATCCAAGCGAATGATCAAATCAGATTTGCCTATATTCTCGGAATGAGAGGGGTAAACATGGTTTTTCTTGTAGATTCGGAAGATGCAACTTCATCGGATTATTCACCGCCTGGTCAGGTTTATTACGAGGCTACGCCTGATGATTTGGTTCCATTTAAATCTGGTAATTCCGTGTTGAATGGCCCGGTAGAGGATCGATGGGGAACTTGGTATAGCGCGCTAATCCCGATAAAAGACCCGGTAAAACAAAACATTATAGCAGTATTGGGCATAGACTATTCAGCGGCAGAATGGAATCAAAGAATTTTAAAGCGATTAACTCCGGATATGATGATCATCATCAGCTTGCTTGCTGTGTGTACCGCTTTGTTATTCACATGGGAAGAA
Organism: Christensenellaceae bacterium; assembly: GCA_963665375.2. Lineage (GTDB taxonomy): Bacteria > Bacillota > Clostridia > Christensenellales > CAG-138 > UBA7703. Next base: position 396,416 of record CAXXUL010000003.1, on the reverse strand, counting down.
CATCGAAAAGTAAAAGCTCACGCACAAAGGTTATCCATAGACGAAGCACTTTTTCATAGTGTGTTTGATCAAGCACCAATCGGGATTTCCATCGTTCGAAATAAGAACTTCTCTTATCAATCAGAAACAGGAAATATGGCCATGAATTCCATGTTCGAAAAAATTCTAGGAAGAAGTAGTGCAGAGCTGACAGCTATTAATTGGCCAGATATTACTTATTCTGAAGACTTGCAAGCCGACTTGGAACAATTTGAGCGGTTTGTATCAGGTGAAATTGATGGATATTCTATGGAAAAACGGTTTGTAAAGCCCGACGGTTCTATTGTCTGGACAAACATGATTATCGCGTCGATTGCCGGAAATCACAGCATGTATTCGATGCACTTGTGTCTATTGGAAGACATCACATCGCGGAAAGAAATTGAAGAGGAACTCAAAGAAAGCGAACGAGGCAAGGCTGTGTTGCTTTCACATTTACCCGGCTTAGCTTACAGGTGCAAATATGATTCATCCTGGACGATGCAGTTCGTCTCGGATGGATGTTTGAAATTGACGGGATATCCGCCGGAAGCATTATTGTTCAATCGAGATATCTCGTACAATGATTTGATTGCGCTTGAGTATCGCGATTTACTTGTAAAGGAATGGGAGAGAATACTACCAAAGCGAGAATTCTTGAAATATGAGTATGAAATCGTCACGGCCCAAGGCGAACGAAGATGGGTGTTGGAGCTCGGTCAAGGTATTTTTGACAAGAGCGGCGAAGTGGAAGCGCTCGAAGGGATCATCCTTGACATATCTGATCGTAAAAAATCTGAGCGGACTCTAAAATACAATAGCGAGTATGATGTATGGACTGGATTACACAATCGCGCTTTTTTGGAAGGCGTTTTGAGAACTGATCAACATACCGAGTTTACCGTCAAACGGGCGCTAGTTGGCATCAATCTGAGCACCATGCATCTTCTAAGTTTAACATACGGGTTTCAATATAGTCAGGCGTTAATCAAACGAGCAGCTGATGCGTTGTGCACTATATCAGAAGATAACCGTAGATTGTTTTATACATATGAGAATCGATTTGTGTTTTATGTTTCGGACTACAAAGACAAGACTGAGCTAATAGAATTTTGCACGAATATTGTAACTATCTTAAAATCGGTGCTCGCCGTTGAGCGGATAGGCGGTGGAATCGGAATTATTGAGATTAACAAAACAAATGGAACTTCTGGAGATCGCCTGCTGAAAAATTTACTGATCGCATCTGAAAAAGCGCTTTGCGAAATCGAAGGAGATTTTGCGTATAGTTTCTATGATGAGGATATGGAGTCGCAGATTATTCGAGAGGAAACGATACGTCTTGATCTCGTTCGAATTTTGGGAGGTGAAAGTGGAGGAGTATTCTATCTACAGTTCCAACCGATTTATGATCTGAAGGCTGAAAGGATCATCGGATGTGAAGCGCTTGCGCGGCTAAAAAGCGATAAACTCGGGATAGTCTCACCAATCGAATTCATCCCAATAGCGGAGAAGACGAAGTTAATTATACCGTTGGGCAATGAAATCATCAAACAAGCGTTTGCATTCATCGCTCTGCTGAGCCAATCCGGGAACACTTCTATCAGCATATCTATCAACGTTTCGGCGATACAGGTTCTTCAGTCTGGATTTATAGAGGACTTATTGAATTTGATTTACAAGCAGAACATTGATCCGAAACGTATCTGCCTTGAATTAACAGAATCCGTGTTTTCTTCAAAATATCGAGATATCAATATGGTGCTAGGATTGTTAAAAGAACATGGAATCAAGATTGCGATAGATGACTTTGGAACGGAGTACTCATCGTTTGCCCGCGAGCGTGAACTTAACGTTGATTGCTTAAAAATCGACAAGTGTTTCATAGACAACCTACTATCGATACGAGAAGAAGAAGCAGTGACGGGTGATATTATTTCTATGGCTCACAAACTAGGGCATTACGTCATTGCAGAAGGTGTTGAACAGGAAGCGCAGGTGCGATATTTGAAAAAGTATGATTGCGATATGATCCAAGGATATTTCATTGGGGAACCTCTTGATCAAAAAGATGCACTCAAGCTGCTGTCTTGTGATCAACACAACTTGTGAATCGGCAGTACTGAACTATTCAGTTTAATTAGGTTGCATCACCCTCCAGAAGGCGAAAGAACTGCTCCATTGAACAGTGATCCACGCCAAGAAGAGAATCGATGTAGGCGTCTTCGAATCTATATTTTTGAGCAAATCCAAACGACGCAAGGTATGTCAGCACGCTGCATGGAAGGAACTTGGTTGCAGAAACAAAACAGTAGTTTGGAGTGATCCAACTGCCAAGGCGCCTACCTGCTTTTGAGCACTGCTTACCAAAGCTAGAGAAAAAAAGATAGTTGAAGAAGTTTCCGCTTACTCAACAGAATATTCCTTCATTGGGCGGAAGTCGCGAAAAAAGAAGCAACGGCTTTTATTCAATATTTTAAAGAAAGATCTCAAGAATATTACTTGAGTCAGAAAGAGGCCTCTGACGACGAGATTATCCAAGCATTGCAATGGGGAGCAATGTCACTACTTCTAGAGATGTATGATGTTGCAATACTGTGTGCTGCAAAAGATAACACATATTCTTATCTATAGGATTTTAATTACAATTCTCATCCGATATATAAACTTGAACATTTACTGATGCTAGAAAAACAAGGTGCTAGTAATGCACATATAAAAGCTGTACAGTTTATGTCAGAAGAAGACGTTGAAGCGGCGCATCTTTATCAAACAATGTTAAGACGAATTGTGGATCATTCTTTGGTTCACATGGATAATTTAGACTTTCGCCAACGGTAGCAACTAACAACTAGATTTCAAATAAGTGCTGTCCAACAGAAGATTCTGTTAGTGGATCGGCAAAAAACTACCAGACAAAAAGAAGAGTAAATTTGTATCTGCATAGTCAATTCTAATGTTTTGTTCACTGAGAAGAATCAACAACAACGGATACGGCCTTTCGCGTGCTACTTTTACTATCGCGCATATCCTCTATACTCTTGCGCGTATCCTTGAGGGTGGGTGCAAATTTTACTGTCTGATACAGCACGAAGTATAAATGGTCAATTTTTAACGAACCATCACAACACCAAAAACCGAAAAATCCCAGAAAGTCTGGGCTTTTCGCATAGAAAAAGTACCCACGAACTGTATCAGTTCGTGGGTACTTAGCTGGTTAAACACTTACGAAGTGATACAATCGCGCGATTCAGCAGGGTGGGTGCATATCTACCAAATGGTGGGGTGCAAGGTAAGTGCAAGTGACTTAAATTGGTTGCAGCATTGATTCAGCATGCGAGGAATAGCACAAACCTAACCGAAATAACGAAAACAACTGATACATTGAACCAAAAATCTCTCATTATAAACATGCATTCATGCGATGAATACTAATTATTATACTATTACAACTGAAGATGATTGAATGTTTCTCAGGACAATGCATAATATTGTTCCGAGATTGATGAACGATGATACGTCATTATTATTAGCAACAAACAACAAGTAAACATTAGTTTCAGGTGCGATTTTTACAATTTATCTTTACCAAATCTGAATTGGTTCACTTAGTGAAGACGGTCATCGATAAGGATTAAACGAAAAAAGGTGGACTTGCGTTAAGACTTTTATTTCTGAACTGTGAATGTGATATCAAGTTTGTGAATGAATAATGATTGCAAAAAAAAGGCTTCTTGAAGTTGCGTATGCATTGACGAGAGGAATAAAATTTTATTTCACAAATGAACTGAAATACAGCAGAATGAACACAAACAGCAAGCAAAGAATAGGAATTTTAACAAAAACGCGCCTAGAATAAAATAATATTTCACGAAACTGCGAAAAAATGGATAAAACTCATTGACAAAAGAAATTTCAATTCATATAATTCAAGCAGAAAACACAACAGTCTCGGTTTAAAGAAATAATATTTCACATCTGCAGAGAAGGAATCATTTATGGAATTTGAATACTCTGTTTTAGAAAATATCCGTGTGAATTATGAAGAGATATTCTCTGCTGAGAAGAAAGTCGCCGACTATATTCTGCGCGAGCCTGAGAACACGGTTCGAATCAATGTTTCGGAACTCGCCGAGGCAAGCGGGGCTAGCGACGCGACTGTCATCCGGCTTTGTAAGCACCTCGGATATAAGGGTTTTTACCAAATGAAGCTACAGTTGGCGCACGATCTCGGCAGAGATCAGCTTCTGAGCGGGAATATACAGACCAGCGAGCTTGGCGGTTGGGAAGACGTGCTGAAAGAAGCCGCTGCCAACATCATTCAAACAAAAAACAATCTCAACGGCGATACGCTCCAGAAATGCGTAGAACTCATTCTCAAGAGCGAAACGGTGCATCTGGTTGCAATCGGCAACTCCATTCCTTCGACGCTCGACTTTGCATTTCGTCTGGGTCGTCTTGGCATCCGCTCCTCCAGTTCAAGCATCTCCGAGCATCAGATAAACAATGTCGATCTTGGAACCAAGCGGGATATCGTCATCGGCATCTCCCATTCTGGCAGTTCCAAGCAGGTATTACTCGCGTTGGAAGTTGCTAAAAAGCGTGGCATGACCACGATTGCAATCACCGATCAACTGCGCACCCCGATTGAAAAAGAAGCTGATATCACGATCAGCACTGGCATTGAGTATTCAAGCGTCTATATCTTCGGCGCAGCGTCACATATCTATATCACTGCAATATTGGATATTTTGATCTATCAACTTGACCGGGCAAAGAAGGACGCGGCAAAAAACGCTTTGACAGACGATGTGGAATACTTGTTGTCGGAGACGAAGCTTTAAAGCGGAGGATAGGATGACATATCGGGATCAATACGCCGAGTATTACCAGCAATTACCGCAGGATGTCAAACGCTTGGAAGCGAGCGGAAAGCGAATCATTCTCGGATATACCAGCGATCTGGACGTCGTTCTGGAATGGAACGACGAGGTATTCTCAAACATACTGACCACTTTTCTTCGCGAAGAACCGGTGTTTCACCCCGGAGACGTGATCGATTCCATGGAATCGTTCGCAAGGGTTGTCAGCTACTACATGATTCGCGGGCTCGGCGGAGAAGTCGACATCACAAACATTGAAGTTTGCGAGCAACTTGAAAAGAGATTTCATACAGGCTACGCGCTGGGCGGAACCTGCGCGCAGGGAGCCGCGGCGCTCAACGCGGTCGGCTTTCCGGTAATAGCGCACATCACAGACCGCTCCCGTGAGGTTTGCCGGCTGATGAGCGGCGCGGGACTGGACACGATCACGCGTGAGGGCGTTGCCCCGATGATGCAGAGCGCGACAGGCGAGCTGCCCGTGCGACACATGATTCTGCAATATCCAAAAGGCACAACGATTACGTACAATGGCAAAAGCTGGCAGGCGCCGGTCTCGAACCGTTTGATCATGGACTTTGATACCATCCATAAGGCAATGCCGGTTGATCCGTGGTTTTATGATTTCTGCGAGAAGCAGGCAGGACAAATTCTGGTCTACTGCATCTCCGGCCTCAACGGCATCATCGATGAACGCGTGATGTCGGAAAAGGCGGACGAACTGATCCGGCATTATCAGACGGTCAAGCAAGGCAACCCGGACTGCATGATCTATCTGGAAGGCGCGTGTTATCTCAATCCGGAGCTTAAGAACCTGGTTTTTGACCGACTGTCGAGCGTGATTGATCTCTACGGCATGAATGAAGAAGAGCTCGTGGAGCACGCGGAACGGTTCGGACAAAAGACCGACAAAGAAGATCTGACCTCTGTCCTGAAGGCGCTGCGCTTGCTGCTTGAAAGGTATTCGGTACGCGGCATTATCCTGCACACAAAAGACTATGCGATGTACTTTGGACAAGAGATACTAAACAGCAACATGGAAAAGGGCCTGACCATCGGGAATCTCATGGCGGCAACGCGGGCAAGAACGGGACGCTACGGCTCTTATGAAGATTGCCGGGAAACCATGAATCTCGCGCTGAGCCCGGAGGGAATCCGGTTTGCGGACGAACTGAAGCATTGTCGGCACGACGAACATGTTTTTATCGTTCCATCCAGATACATGGAACATCCGAAGTATACGATAGGACTCGGTGACACATTTATGGCCGGATGCCTGACCGCATTTGTCCGCTAGGAGAGGAGTTTCACGTATGGCTTTGATGATGGGCATAGACCTTGGCACCTCTGGCCTGAAAACCATCATCATCGATGAAGCGGGCGAGATGAAAGCGCTCAGCAAGCGCTCTTATCAGTTCGACAGTCCCCGTAGCGGCTTTGCGGAGCAAGACCCCGAGGTCTGGTGGATCGCCTGCAAAGAAACCATCCGCGAGGCGATTGCAACGTGCGGTTGTCCGGCGGATGAGATCGTCGGAATCAGCTTTTCCGGTCAAATGCACGGACTCGTCACACTCGATAAAGACCTGCGCCCCGTACGACCGGCGATTTTACACTGCGACGCGCGCTCCGGCAAGCAAGTGCATCAAATGCGACAGCTGCTTAATCCGGAAGGGATTCGGTCACTGGTGATGAACCCGGTCTACACAGGATTTCTCTTGCCGTCGCTGCTCTGGGTACGGGAAAACGAACCGTCTCTCTTTGAAAAAGTACGATCTGTGTGTCTGCCAAAGGACTACCTGAAGCTCCGTCTGACAGGCGAGCTTTCCTCGGATGATTCGGATGCTTCGGCAACGCTGGCATACGATATCCGCGAAAACAAGTGGTCAAAACCGATTCTGGACCTGGTCGATATTCCGCTTTTCTTGTTCCCAAACTGCTTTTCAACGACGCAAAGCATCGGCAGAATATCCGCCGCTGCGGCACGCGAAACAGGACTCAACGCCGGAACAATCGTAGCAGCGGGCGGCGGAGACCAGGTGATGCAGGGCATCGGAAACGGAATGGTCAACGTCGGAGACGCGACGGTCAACATTGGCTCAAGCGGGCAGGTCAGTTTCCAGATTGACAGACCCGTGCTGAATCCAGACTTGAACACAAACATGTTCTGCGGATATGAAAAAGGACGATGGATTCTCTTCGGAGCGACCATGTCCGCGGGACTTTCCCTGGAGTGGTGGCATCGTCATTCCGGAAACGTAGACTACGCGATCATCGATCAGGAGGCGGAGCGGGTTCAACCCGGCAGCGGAGGATTGCTGTTCCTGCCCTTTCTCAACGGAGAGCGAACGCCGTATGTCGATCCCGACTTACGGGCCGCGTTTCTGGGACTGAACATCGGAACCACGCATGCGCATATGACGCGCGCTGTGATGGAGGGAGTCGCGTATTCGTTGATGCAATGCATCGAGATCTGCGGGTCACTCGGATTCCGGGCAAACACGCTGGTGGCCTCCGGCGGAGCCGCCCGCAGCAAGCCTTGGCTGCAATTGCAGGCGGACGTTTACAACTTCCCGCTCCGTGTCGCGGCAACAAAGGAGCAAGCGGGCTTTGGCGCGGCAATCGCAGCGGGCGTTGGGGCGGGAGTTTACAGAAACCTGGAAGAGGGTTGCATGGCAGCGGTGCGGTACCGCGACGAAATCGTACAGCCGGACGCGCAGCGTCACGAAATCTATCAGGAATATTACACGTTATATAAGGAAGCAATTCGAAACGCACAGCAAACGCTCAATCAGCTCACCGCGCTGGATCGCAGCTCATCATAACCGCAAGAATTCGTGGAGAAATGAAGTGATATCTTTGAATGCAATGACCAACACAAACGAAAACGCCGAATACATTCTGGATTGTCAGGGAATCAGCAAATCCTTCGGTGGCACGCACGCGCTGCAAAATGTGCAGTTGCAGGTGAAACGCGGAGAGGTTCACGCGCTGCTTGGCGAAAACGGCGCCGGCAAATCGACGCTCATGAAGATCGTCATCGGGCTCCTGCGTCAGGATTCCGGAGAAATTCTCTTTGAGGGCAAGCCGTATTCCGCGAACGGACCCGCGGAAGCAATCCGTGCGGGAATCTCGATGATCCACCAGGAACTCAACCCCGAACCGTATCTCTCGATTGCGGAGAGCATCTTCCTCAAGCGCGAGGATACCTATCAGCGTACGCCGTTCTTAAACAAGACCGAGACGAACCGTCGCGCAACAGAACTCCTGAAACAATATCACCTCAACATCAACCCGAAAGCGTTGATGGAATCCCTGACGCTGGCGCAGATGCAGATGATCGAAATTCTCAAGGCGGTCTCCTGCAACGCGCGTCTGGTCATCATGGACGAGCCGACATCGTCACTCGACAGCGAGGAGACGGAGCGCCTGTTTCAGACCATCCGCAACCTCAAGGAACAGGGCGTCACGATCATCTATATTTCGCACCGCATGGAAGAGATCTTCAAGATCTGCGATTCGTATTCGGTATTTCGCGATGGTCACTACATCGGCACGGGCCGCGTAGAGGATATCTCGGTCAACGAGCTGATCTCGATGATGGTCGGCCGCAAAGTGGAAAACATCTTTCCGAAGGTCGATTGCCCGATCGGTGACGTTGTGTTCAAGGCGGAAGGCCTCTGCGGCAAGGGATTTCAGGATATCAGCTTCGAGGTACACGCGGGTGAGATCGTCGGCCTTTCCGGACTGGTTGGCTCCGGCCGGAGCGAGACGATGAGCGCAATCTTCGGCTTGGATAAGCTCACAAGCGGAAAAATGTATCTCTGCGGAGAAGAGCTGAAGGTCAGAAAACCCGGCGATGCGATCTCCAAAGGCATCGCGATGATCAATGAAGATCGCAAGAACTATGGCCTGTGCCTGTTCCGCTCGATCCGCGAAAACATTTCGCTACCAAACCTGCCCGCGCGGCAGAAGGGCTTTTTGATCGATCAGCGGCGCGAAAAAGAAGAATGCCGCGTTGTTGCCAAGACACTGACGGTAAAGATGGCGAGTATCGAGTCGCAGGCCTACAGCCTCAGCGGCGGTAACCAGCAAAAGGTTGTCATCTCCAAGTGGGTGATGGCAACGCCGAAACTGCTGATTCTGGACGAACCGACGCGCGGCGTAGACGTTGGAGCCAAGTCGGAAATTCATGCGCTGATGAGCAAGTTTGCTTCGGAAGGCATGGCGATCATCATGGTATCTTCCGAACTGCCCGAGGTTATGGGAATGAGCGACCGGATATTGATCTACCATGAGGGCAGAATCAACGGAGAAGTGGCGCGCAGCGATATTCTAAACGCCAGCGTGAATCAGGAAACCATTTTGAGCAAAGAATTTGGCGGGAGATAAAAGAATGATGAGCACAAATCAAGAAAAAAAAGTCCTTGGAATGGATCAGCATGATCTGAACATTTTCATGAAACGATACGGCATCGTATTCGTCATGCTCGGCATGTTTGTGATACTGATGTTTGCTTCGCCGAACTTCCTGAAGACAAACAACCTGATCAACATCCTCGTTTCGGTGTCCATCAATGGCGTATTGGCGCTGGGCATGGTGTTCGTCATCACCGCGGGCGGCATTGATCTTTCAATCGGAGCGATGCTGGCACTGGCCAGTACGACGATCGGCTTCGTACTCAACCTGACGGGAAACAACCTGCTCGCCTGCATTGCGGCAATCGTGATCTGCGGCCTGCTCGGATTGGTTAACGGCGTATTGGTTTCGAAGTTTAACATGTTCCCGTTCGTGGTCACGCTGGCAAGTCAGCTCGTTATTCGCGGCCTGGGATTCGTCATCTCCGGCGGCTACTCCTTCGCGCTGGCTAACCCGACGTTTTCACAGATCGGTCTTGGAAAGCTCTTCCCGTTCATGCCGTATCCGGTGATCATCCTGCTGGCGGTGTTCCTGATCTCCTATGTGCTGCTGCACTGGACCAAATTCGGTCGCTACGTCTACGCGGTCGGCGGCAACATCAACGCGGCGACGGCTTCCGGTGTCAACATCTTCTGGACACGGACGATGACGTTTGTCATCAGCGGCATCTTTGCGGGCATCGCGGGAATTCTGATGACGGCGAAGATCAATGCAGCGCAGCCGAACATCGGCGTGGGTTATGAAACAGACGCGATTGCGGCCTGCGTCATCGGCGGCACCTCGTTCGCGGGCGGTGTTTCGACAATCCCCGGCACGCTGGTCGGTATCGTCATCATCGGACTGATCTACAACGGCATGAACCTGATCGGCATCGAGTCGTATTATCAGACCATCGTAAAAGGCCTTTTGATCATTGGCGCCGTCATGCTCGACATGACGCTCAATAAAAAACGCGGCTAAACCGCCGCGCATACATCAAGAGCCCCTAATCTTGATCTTACCCTGGAAACGGGTAAAGATAAAATAAACAGGAGGAACCAAAAGTGAAGAAAGTACTTGTTCTAGTGTTAGCGCTTGCCATGGTTATGAGCGTTGTCGCTTGTGCCAGCAGCGCACCCGCAGCCCCCGCAGCAACAGAAGCCGCGGCCGCGACGGAAGCGGTAGCAACCGAAGCTCCCGCAGAAGCACCGGCAATCCACGTTGCCTACATCGCGAAGAACACGGTGGACGCATTCCACGCAACGCTGAACGGCGCCGCGAAAGTTGCCCTGGACGCACTGGTTGCCAATGGAACCATTGCCGACTGGCAGCTCTATGACGGCCAGACTGACCCGATCATCCAGACCAACCTGATTGAAGACGCGATCAACAACGGCGCGAACTTCGTCATCCTGCTCCCGGCAGAAGCCGAAGGCAGCGCACCTGTGGTTTCCCGCTGTGCGGAAGCCAAAATCCCGATCGTCGTCGTCAACTCCATGACGAACAACACCACCGATCTCGCAACGGCTTTTGTCGGTTCCAATGACGTTCAAGCCGGTGAGATGATGGCGCAGTTCGTCCTCGAGAAGATTACGGATGGTGGTAAGTATGCTCACATGATGGGCATCGTCGGCAACTCTGCTCAGATTCAGAGAGGCGAAGGCATCGCGAATATCATGGGTAAGCAGAGCAACTGGTCCAGCGTTGGCGATTTCGCAGCGGATTGGTCCGCGGATAAAGCCGTCAGCTTCGCGACCGACGTGCTCACGCAGTATGGTAACGACATCAAGGCGATCATCTGCGACAACGACGACATGTCCTCCGCAGTCCAGGCCTATTGCAACTCCATCGGCCGTACCGACATCATCTGCATCGGCGTCGATGGCAACGCGGGCCCGCTCCAGATGGTCAAAGATGGCACGCTGGTCGCAACCGTCCTTCAGGATGGAGCCGCGCAGGTCACCACCGCGGTCAACCTGATCCCGGACATCATCGCCGGAAAAACCGTCGAGAAGTCCATCATGGTTCCGTTCACCCTCGTTACCGCTGAGAACGTTGACCAGTATCTGAAGTAAGATTCTGAAAGAACCTACACAATAGAAATTCGAATGATTGGTTGGGAGCAACCCTCACGCGGGGTTGCTTCCGACCAAGACAGATATCAGAGAAAACGCAACCCTGAAAATGGGTTCCCGACAAAGGATATCCGGTATGGCATTAACCGAATTGCCGAGACAGAGTCTCAACTTTTAAAGAAATTACGGTTTAGAAACCAAGACCTGACATCAAATTTATGTCGGTTTACAGATACAAGTATTATATTTCAATTATCGGAGGATTGCAACTGTGTTAGTGAACATGAAAGAGATACTCTCTGTCGCAAATGAGAAGAATTTTGCCGTGCCGGCGTTTAATATTGGCACCTGTCAAATTATGAAAGCCGTTGTGGAATGCTGCGAGGAACTCAAAGCCCCCGTCATCTTCGCGGTACACCCGAAAGAACTCGCGTTCCAAGGCGATAGCGCAATGGCAGCGCTGCGAGATGCTGCTGAGAAGGCGAAGGTTCCGGTCTGCATTCATATGGATCACAGTGCTACCGTGGAAGAGATACTCCATGCGGTGCGTACCGGATTTACATCCGTGATGATCGATGCTTCCGATAAACCGTTTGAAGAGAATATGCGTCTGTCCAAGCAGATTGTGGACATGGTTCACCCGCTGGGCATCTCTGTGGAAGCAGAGCTCGGCACCATCGGCACCACGGGCAATGACACGGAAGGCGGCACCAGCGAAATCATCTACACCGATCCCGACGACGTCGTCAAGTTTGTCAATGCAACTGGTATCGACTGCCTTGCAATCGCAATCGGTACGGCGCACGGCATCTATCCAAAGGGGTTCAAACCGCACCTGAAGCTCGATCTGTTGACTGAGATCAAAAAGAAGGCGACGGTACCACTCGTGCTGCATGGCGGCTCCGCCAATCCGGACGAAGAGATCGCTGAGAGCGTCAAGCGCGGTATCAACAAGATCAATATCTCTTCCGACACGAAGGACGCGCTCTATCAGGAATTACGCAAAACACTCTTTAACGACCCGAAAATCCGTGAACCGTTCGAACTCTATCTTGACGGAATCGAAGTGATGAAGAAGGTCATCAACCATAAGATCGACCTGTTCAACGCGGCGGACAAAGTGAAATATTACAGTCTGTAAGAGAAGGAGGCTTTGCATATGTCCAGCGATAGCATCAAGAAGGTATTCAATAAGGGAAAAGGCGTTTTTCAGCTGACACCGACATGGGTGCCGCGCGGCTTTAATGAACCCGGACACAGACTTCGCCTGCACCCGGACGATTATTTCGCATTCGGCATGGATCGCGGCGGCATATGCGAGCGCTGGCTCGGTTCCGTTACGGTTGCGCTGAACGGACCCAAGACCGGAGCCACCGAGGGCATGAGCTATGTTCTGGCGGACCCGGACACCAAGGAAACAATCCTCTTTGCGGATGCGGTGAAGGAACTCGGCGCGGATCTCATCGGCAATGCGTTGCAGGAAAAATACGGCACATGGCCGACCTTTGCAAAGCTGTATGACTATGATAAACCCCTGTTCCATCACCTGCACCTGACAGAGGAGCGCGCGAGCAAAATCGGCCGCCACGGCAAACCGGAAGCGTACTATTTCCCGATTCAGTACAACCCGTACCTTGGCAAATTCCCGCTGACCTACTTTGGCTTTGATCCTTCTACAACGAAGGAAGAGGTCATGGAGTGCATCCGCAATTACGGTGTTCGGGACACGCGCATTACGGAGCTTTCCCGCGCTTATCGTGTTCAGCTGGGCACCGGCTGGTATACGCCGGCCGGCGTGATTCACGCGCCCGCTTCTGTTGTGACCTATGAGCCGCAGTGGAACAGTGACGTCAATACCATCATGGAAAACGTCACGATGGGCGAAGTGAACCCCGAAAACCTCCTGACCGACTGCCAGCCGAAGGATGAAAAGGGCAACGCGGACGCGCTCTTTGCACAGATCGACTGGGAAGAGAGCACCCGCAAGGATTATAAACAGAAATACTTCCGTGCGCCGAAACCCCTGCCGGAAACGCAGAAGGGCCTTGCTGAAAAGTGGGTGGCCTATGCCAACGAGTGGATTGCCGCAAAAGAGGTCACGGTTGCGCCCGGCGCAAAGGTGAAGCTCGGCGACGAAGCATGCTACTGCGCATTGGTCGTGCAGGGACACGGTAAATTCGGCGCTTTCGAGTGCGAAGCACCGGGCGTGCTGCGCTATGGCGATATCTCCGGCGACGAGTTCTTTGTCTCTGAGAGCGCCGCGAAGAAGGGCATTATCGTAGAGAATACCAGCAGCTACGAACCCTTGGTCATCCTGCAGAACTTTGCCAACAACAATCCTGCGGTTCCGCAGACCCTGTAAGGAGGAAGCGCATGTATTTTAAGTTTGGAGTCGATAGCTTCATCTGGGCGGAAAGCTTTGGTGAAAAAGACCTCTGGATCATCCAGAAAGCAAAGGAACTCGGTTTTGAGACGGTCGATTTTGCGATCTCCAATCCGTTTACGTTCCCGACAGAACTGGTCAAGGCGGAGCTTAAGCGCGTCGGCATCGACTGCGTCTGCACGACGACCTTAACGCCGCAGACCAACCCGATTTCGCCCGATCCCGCGATTCGCGCGGAGGGCGTCCGCGCAATGAAGAAGTGCGTGGATATCTGCAACACGCTCGGCACCAACATCCTCGGCGGCGTAAACTATGCCGCGTGGGGCTACATCACGAAGCGTCCGCGGACCGACGAGGAGTGGAAGTGGGGCGTCGAGTGCATGCGCGAAGTCGGCGAATACGCAAAAGCAACCGGCGATGTCGTGATCTGTGTGGAGTGCGTGAACCGGTTTGAAACGTTCTTCCTCAATATTGCGGAAGACGCCGTCAAGTTCTGCAAAGACGTCGGCACAGGAAACATCAAGGTGCATTTGGATTGCTTCCACATGATCCGCGAGGAGAAGAGCTTCTCCGGCGCGGTCAAGACGTGCGGCAAAGAATACCTCGGCTACATCCATGTCAACGAGAACGACCGCGGAATTCCCGGGACCGGCTTGGTTCCGTTTAAAGAATTCTTCCAGGCGGTTGCCGAGGTAGGCTACGATGGCCCGCTGACGATCGAGTCGTTTGACCCGAGCTTTACAGAGCTCGCGGGCAATTGCGCAATTTGGCGCACATTTGCGCCCACAGGTGAAGCGCTGGCGACCGAAGGCCTTGCAAATCTCAAGCGGATCGCGGCTGAACTCTAAGGGACAAAGGATAATAAGATGAAAGTTTACAGACCTTCCGAATCAGAAGGAACGACACAATACGGCGGCGTTGTCCGCCCGGCACTCAGCGCGGGAAACGGCGCGGAACTCAGCTGCGGAACATTGACCCTTCAACCCGGCGAGTCGATGAAGGAGATTGAAAAGCACCAATCGGATGAGATCTTCTTTCTTGCGTCCGGCGAACTCAAGATTGCCGGAGAAGACGGATCGAGCATTCGCGCCAAAGCGGGTGAGATCGTGCATCTGCCGGCAGGGGAGTGGCATCTCTCCAGCAACCCCGGATCAACACAAACCGTGCTGTTTTGGGTCAACAGAGACTAAAAGGAGACCGGTATGAAAATTGCGATCGGGTGTGATGAGGCAGCGTATCAGCTCAAGGTAGCGCTCATCGAACACCTGAAGAAACGGGACGACGTCGAGCTGAAAGACTTCGGTGCCAACGCGGGAGAGGTGATCCTCTATCCCGACGTGGCCAAAGCGGTTGCGGAGGCGGTTGCCGCCGGCGATTTTGAACGCGGCATTCTCGTCTGCGGAACGGGAATCGGCATGGCGATCACGGCAAACAAAGTGCCGGGCATTCGTGCCGCAGTCTGTCACGACCCCTTCTCCGCGGAGCGTTCCAGAAAGAGCAACAATGCGCAGATCATGTGCATGGGCGAACGCGTCATCGGTGTGGAACTCGCCAAATATCTGCTCGACATCTGGCTCGGCTGCGACTTTTCCGGCGGCGGTTCCACGCCAAAGGTGAACCGCATCGATGAAATCGACGCCATGTATCACAAGACCTGCTGAAAGGAACACCCATGAATCGTATCGTTAACGATCCAAACTTCGTTGTAGAAGATATGCTCAAGGGCTTTATCAAGGCAAATGCCGATATCGTGAGCCCGACAGAGAATTCGCGCGTGCTCAAGTATAAGGATGCACCTGTTGCGAACAAAGTCGGCATCGTAACCGGCGGCGGAAGCGGACACAAGCCCGCCTTTATCGGCTACATCGGCAAGAACATGTGCGACGCGGTCGCCGTTGGAGAGATTTTCTCCTCGCCCTCCGCCGCCGCGTTTTTAGACGCGATGGTGGCGGCAAATGCAGGACGCGGGGTAGCGTGCCTGTATGGCAACTATGCGGGCGACAACATGAACGTCAAGATGGCGATGCGCAAGGCGAAAGCAATGGGCATCGAAGTCAAGACCGTCGTCGCCAATGACGACTGCGCATCCGCTCCCAAGGACGAGCTGGAGAAACGCCGCGGTGTCGCGGGTGAAGTGCTCATGTGGAAAGTCGGCGGCGCAAAGGCCGCAATGGGTGCGGACTTGGATGCGGTCATTGCGGCGGCCCAGAAGGCGATCGATAACACGCGCTCCGTCGGCATCGGAACCGCGCCTTGCACGATTCCCGCCGTTGGGCATCCAAATTTCACGATTGCGGACGGCACGATGGAGCTCGGCATCGGGCACCACGGAGAGCCAGGCGTCAGCGTTCAGCCTCTGGCAACCGCAAACGAGATTGCCGAGCAGATGCTTCAGCTGATCCTGCCGGATTTGCCGTTTACGGCGGGGGATGAAGTGGTCGTGCTGCTCTCAGGTCTCGGCGCAACGCCGGTGATGGAGCAGTATATCGTCTATAACCGAGTCGAGGAAGTGTTGACGGAAAAGGGCATTCGCGTACACCGCGCTTATGTCGGTAATTACTTCACGTCTCTGGAGATGATGGGCGTTACGCTGACCGTGATGAAGCTGGACGACGAACTCAAACAATGCGTCGATTATCCGGCGAATTCCATGGGACTCAAGCAACTGTGATAGGGTGAATGACATGACGATAAACAATCGCGATTGCGGCGAGAAGATTCTACTGGGCCTGATTCAAACGATCCATGACAACGCGGCCTACCTGAGCGAGATCGACGGTAAGATCGGCGACGGT
Source organism: Christensenellaceae bacterium (assembly GCA_963665375.2). Taxonomy (GTDB): domain Bacteria; phylum Bacillota; class Clostridia; order Christensenellales; family CAG-138; genus UBA7703. The sequence continues at coordinate 379,869 of CAXXUL010000003.1, read as the reverse complement.
GACCATGGGATCAACATGAACAAAGGCTTCACCATGTGTGCGCAGCGGCTCAGCAGTAAGCAGTATTCGCTGTCGGAAGGCCTCGCCGTGCTGAGTCAAACGCTGATGGAGGACATCGGCGGATCGATGGGCCCGCTTTACGGCGTGTTTTTCGATGAGATGTCCATTGCCAGCGCGGACTTGGATGAAATCAACGCGCGCGATTTCGGCACGATGCTGCAAAACGCGCTCTCCGGCATTCAGGAGATCGGCAGCGCAAAGCGCGGAGATAAAACGCTGCTCGATACGCTGATCCCCGGCGTGGAGGCGTATACCGCTGCATTGGATCAAGGGAAAGATTTTAAAGAAGCACTCCTCGCCCTGCAAACGGCGGCGAAAGAGGGATGGCAGTCTACAGAAGGAATGATCGCGAAGATCGGCAGAGCCAGCCGCCTTGGGGAACGCTCCCGCGGCGTGCTTGACGCAGGAGCTACCAGCTGCTGGCTTCTGCTGAACTCCTTGGCAGGCTCCATTCAAGCGCTTCTCTAAAGGATAAATGATTTCAGTGTTGATCACGTAAGAGCAAAAGATTATAGAAATTATAGATTCTAAAAAACGCGAGAAAGTTCGAGCGCTGTATTCGAATCGATAAAAATTTACTTTCCCATACTCTGCTTTGTCCACGGCATCCTCCAAACGGCAATCGAGACGGATTGATAAAAACTCGATGTTTATGTCTGAGCCTGAACTTGCCCGGAGATCGGGCGCTGAGGCCGTCTAAACATCGAGTTTTCTCATTCAGGTTGGACTACCTTTTTAGGAAGCAGGTCATGTTTAGACGGCTTCCGAGCCCGTTTTCAGGGCAATTTTAGCTGGTGTCAGGTATGAAGCAGCGCTGTGCGGACACAAACTCGTTGCAGTCCCTTCGCCAGCGTTCTACTTTGTCTCAGGCGTCTTCCAAAGACATGAACAATTTCATGTTCAGGCATTCATCCCGGAAACTGCCGCGCGGAGTCGACATTTTCTACGAAAGTAGAATTTTCGCATAGCATATATGGGTGATTCATATCAAAGATTATTTCATTCCGCTTTCTATTAATAGTTGGTTAGATGAGAGTAATTACCTTCAGGTGCCCTACATCGTAAAACGTGATACTCGGTACCTTAAGTCAATAGGTTAACACGACCGTGATTGCGAAAAAACGACAGGAGTATTCAAACAAAAGATATGCAGAAACATCGAGTTTTACACGCATTTGAATGGTAATTTCAATCCGATGTGATATCAATCGATTGGTTTTGCGGGCAGCATTAGCATGAGCGTACTCCCATCGCCAACGATTCTATTATCTGCCGTTGGATTAGTTCTTGTTAGCTATGCAGGCAAGCAAAGGGCTTAAAATTTCAAGGTCTATCTTGACAATCTGTTTTTGCTGTGCTATTTTGTATTTACTAAAACGTTACAGTAGATTTTTGAAAGCAGGATAATGCATGCGACCAACGTCCAATACCGCGACAATGAAGGATATCGCAAGCCGTGCGCATGTCAGCGTGACAACGGTTTCTAAGGTATTGAATGGGCATCAGGATATCTCCGAACAAACGCGCAAACATGTCCTCAAGGTTGTCGAGGAAGCGGGATACGTTCCCAATCTCATGGCGGTCAATCTGCGCTGCAACAAAGGGAACATGGTCGGCCTGGTTCTTTCGGACGTGTCAAAACCGTACTTTGCAAAGGTCATCTATGGTTATGAGAGCACGCTGCTTTCGGCGGGGTACCAAACGCTGTTATTCAACTCCTTCGAGCAGGCGGAACGCCAGCTTCAGATTCTTCGCCAGATCGCGTCCATGTCCTTGGCCGGCGTGATCATCGATCCCGCGCAGCACTCCCAAAGCAGCAAAAACATTCTGGAGAGCATGGGGATTCCGTATGTGTTCTCCAACCGTTTTTTCGAAAGTGATAAAGACTATTACGTTGCCGCGGACAATGAAAAAGCGAGTTATCTAGCAACGGAACACCTGATCTCCCGCAAGCCGGGGTACCCGGTGCTCTGCATCAACGGGCCGGACGAAATTTCGCCGACAACACTCCGCTACGCCGGGTATTGCAAAGCGCTGGAAGATGCGGGAATCTGCGTCCATGCCGAATGGGTGTTTAACGATCAATATGGCCTGTACGACGCGTACGCCACAGGACAGAAGATTACGGAATCGTTCAAGCCGCCGTTCTCCGTTTTTTGTTCGACAGACCAAATCGCGGTTGGCGTGCTGCGAGCCTTGCATGACGCCGGGCTGAGCATCCCTAAGGACGCTGCCGTCATCGGTATCGACGATATCGATATGGCACCCTACCTGATACCCGCTCTTTCCACAGTGGCGCTGCCCAAGGAACAAATCGGCAAAATCAGCGCCAACCTGCTCATCGATCTGATGAAAGGCAATCCGGTCAAGAGCCCAAGGTATCTGCTTGATCCAACCCTGATTATACGGGAAACAACCTGACACATTCTCGCGGCTACTCTTTTTTTACGTTTTTACTGTAACGTTATAGGTATCGATACAGCTCCGCGTAAGCAAGGAATCAACAGACAAAACGAACGAAAACTGATCAGACTTCGAAAAGGCCATCCGATTTCAGATAGCGAATCAATCTGTGAAAGCTGAAAAGCCAGAAGCAAAAGGTTCAGGCAAAGAATCATTTTCAATATACTGTAACGTTAAAGGCAACGATATTATGACAAGATACTGATTTAGCAGAAACAACTATAGATTTATTTGTACTGCATGATAAAGGAGAGAATACATGAAACAAACAGTAAAGGCGGCCGTGCTGGAAGCACCGGGCAAAATGACAATTCGCGAGTTCCCCTATCCGAAGCTGGAAAAAGGAGCCGCCATCTGCCGAATCGTTCTGGCAGGGGTCTGCGGAACGGATAAACACAGCTATCGCGGCGAGAGTGTTCAGTATAAAGGCACGGATAACGAAATTGATCTGCCGTACCCGATCATTCAGGGGCACGAAAACGTGATGATTATCGAGGAGATTGATTCCGAAGGCGCACTGCATTTGGATTTTGACGGAAACATCCTCAAAGTTGGCGACCGCGTCACCATGTGCCCAGATGTCGTGTGCGGAACCTGCTGGTTCTGCAAGAACATGCCAACCTACCCCTGGTGCGAGCACATGCTCTTCAGCTACGGCAATATGCGCTCCTGCAACGACGGCAAGCATCTGTACGGCGGGTTTTCCGAGTACATCTATATCGAGCCGGGAACGCGCTTATACAAGGTGCCGGACGGCCTGCCGGACAGCATGGCGGTGCTGACGGAAGTCATGTGCGTCACCGCGACGATGGACAAGGCAAAGGAGTTCAACTCGTTCTCTCTGGAAGGGTTTAACTTTAACGATACGGTCGTGATTCAGGGTGTGGGCCCGTTGGGGCTTGCGCATGTGATTAAAGCGCGTATGATGGGGGCCGGAAAGATCATCGTTACGGACATCTCCGACTACAAACTCGCGCTGGCAAAAGAGTTTGGCGCGGATATCGCCCTCAACGTAAACGCAACTACGGAAGACGAACGGGTCGAAACCGTCATGCAGCAGACGCACGGCCGCGGTGCGGATCTCGCCGTGGAGTGCGTTGGGCGGCCGCATGTCGTTCCGGAGGGTCTCCGGATGCTGCGCAAAGCAGGCATGTATTTGGAGCCGGGAAACTTTGTCGACTGCGGGGAAACATCGATCAATGTGCACGAAATCTGCTCCAAGAATTTGCGCATCATCGGCATGAGCAACCATACGCATGTTGGTTACCGAGCCCATATGGAGATGATGGAACGCTCGATCACATGGTTCCCCTGGGAGAAGTTCGTAAGCCACCGGTATCCAATCGATCAGGCGGAGCAGGCGATTAAAACGAGCATGGGGGATGAATCCATGAAGGTCGTTCTGGACCCGTCGATGAAATAACCGGCAGCTCATTTCAACAACAAGTATAGGCCGAAAGGAAAAAGAGTAATGTCAGGTGAAAACGTTCTGCTGAGTTTTCGGCATATTTCAAAAGAATTTCCCGGCGTGAAGGCACTGAAAGATATTTCCTTCGATGTGCTGCGCGGGGAAGTGCACGTTCTGCTGGGCGAAAACGGCGCGGGCAAATCTACGCTGATCAAAATGCTTACAGGCGTCAACACGCCGGATACGGGCACGATTGTACTCAACGGCAAGGAGATTCATCCCGCAAACATTCAGGAAGCGCGCGTGCTCGGTATCGGCGTCGTCTTTCAGGAAAACAGCCTCGTTCCGCATTTATCCGTAGCGGAGAATGTGTTCCTCACGCGCGAGTTCCGCGATAAATTGGGCGCCATCGACTGGAAAAAGACAAATGCCGAATGCGAACGCTGGCTTGGCGAGCTGGGGCTTGAAATCAACGTCCGCGAGGTGGTCAAAAACCTTACCGTTGCGGAGCAGCAGATCGTAGAAATTGTCAAGATTCTTTCGCAAAACCCTTCACTGATCGTTCTGGACGAGCCGACGTCCGCGCTGTCCAAAAACGAAATCGACAACTTATTCGGGATCATCCGGAATCTTCAGAAAAAAGGCATCACCTTTATCTATATTTCTCACCGCATGGAGGAAATCCAGCAGATCGGCGACAACGCTTCCGTCTTGCGCGATGGCGAGTATATCGGCTACATTCCGGATGTGCGGAGCGTAGGTCTGGACGAAGTGATAAAGATGATCGTCGGCCGCAAATTGGGCGAGAAGTTCCCCGAACGATTCGTTGCGATTGGCGACGTTTATCTTGAAGTAAAAGGCTTAAGCGTGCCCAGAACGATTTACGATATCTCATTCTTCGTTCGCAAGGGTGAAGTTGTGGGGCTGGCCGGGTTGGTTGGCGCGGGCAGAACGTCTACCGCGAAAGCCATTATCGGCGTTCTGCAGAAAAGCACCGGGCAGATCCTCATCGACGGAAAAGATGTGCGAATCCATTGTCCCGGCGACGCAATCCGCGCAGGAATCGGCTACCTGCCGGAGGATCGGAAAAACGAAGGGCTCGTACTCACCAAACCGATCCGCGAAAACATCACGATGGCCTGCCTAAACGATTATATCCGTCGGGGGATCATCCGGCGGAAGCTGGAAGTCAATGCGACCGAAACCTACCGGGACAAACTGAACATCAAAATGTCGAGCGTCGAACGCTGGGTTAAGTTCCTTTCCGGCGGCAACCAGCAAAAGGTGGTATTTGCAAAATGGCTCTGCGCGGGATCAAAAATCTACATTTTTGACGAACCCACACGCGGCATTGACGTCGGTTCCAAACGCGAAATCTATCAAATCATCAATACATTGGCCGAACAGGGCGCTGCTATCGTCGTGATTTCCTCCGAACTTCCGGAGATACTCGGAATCTGCGACCGTGTGATCGTGATGCACGAAGGGAGAAAAACTGGCGAACTGACCCGTGCGGATGCGACTCAGGAAAAAATCATGTACTACGCGATTGGAGGAAAAGACAATGACAAATAAACAAGACAGCGCGCTTCGGTCGATCGGGAAAAAGCCCTGGTTCTCGAGCATCATCATTTTCACAATCGTTTTTATCGGCATGAGCGTGCTTTCGCCGCATACTTTCCTGACAATGAACAATATTACGAATGTTTTGCGCCAGGGATCGGTTTACGCCATCATGGCGGTCGGCATGACGTTCGCCATTATGATCGGCGGCATCGACCTTTCGCAGGGCTCCGTACTCGCCGTGGTCGGCGTGGTCGTCGGCATGATCATGAAGGGCGGGCAGGGAAACATGTATCTCGCCATGCTCGCGGGACTGGTAGTTGGCGCGCTGATCGGGCTTCTCAACGGTGTGATCGTGGGTTATCTGGACGTGCCCGCGTTCATCGCTACGCTCGGCACCATGTACGGTATGCGCGGGGTCGCGCTGATCCTGACTGATGCGGCGCCTGTTGGCGCGGACTATGCTCCCTTCCGCGTGCTGGGCACCGGTTATCTGTTCGGTATCCCGTTGCCGGTCTATCTAGTTGCGTTCGTCGCCGTTGCGGGGCAGTTTATCCTGACAAAGACCGCCATCGGGCGCTATATTCTGGCGGTCGGTTCCAATGCGGAAGCGAGCCACTTATCGGGCATCAATGTTCGAAAGACGAAAGTCGTTGCGCATGTGTTTTCCAGCGTTGCCGTAGCGATTGCCGCCATCATGTATCTGTCACGCCTTGGAGCGGCGCAGCCGACCGCAGGCAATGGGTATGAACTGGAGGCGGTCTGCGCAGCTGTAATCGGCGGTTCGTCGATTATGGGCGGCGAAGGTAGCATCGTTGGTAGCGCGGTTGGCGCGATGGTTGTGATGATACTCCGAAACGGGATGGTACTGCTCGGCGTTTCCACTTATTGGCAGCAGCTGATCATTGGAACCGTCCTGGTTGTCGCCGTCATCTTCGACGTCATGCGTAAAAAGGCGGAAGCGCGCAAACTCCATTGAACCCGTCAAGATTGCTTGGCATGAGAGAACAGGCACTGAATGAAAATACTAAATATTCCAGCAACGCGAGTTGCTGAAATAAATAAAAAAGGAGAGAAAGAAATGAAAAAAGTAATCTGTATCGCGATGGTCCTATGCATGGTTCTGGCCGTCTTTGGCTGCAGCGCGACTGCGCCCACCACCGAAGCGGAACCCGAAGCTGCCGCAACGGAAGCGGCAGCCGCAACCGAAGCTCCTGCCGCGGAAGCCACTGCTGAGGCGGAGACGCTCACGTTTGCTTTGCTGCCGAAAACACTGACCAACGAGTACTTCGTCGCCATGAAGGACGCAGCCCAGGCTGCCTGCGACAAACTCGGCGTCACGCTGCTCTGCGACGCACCCACGGAAGAAACCATGATCAACGAGCAGATCGCCATGTTTGAAACTATGATGCAAAAGGGTGTCGACGGCATCCTGATCGTTCCGAACGGTACGGATGAAATCGTCTCCTCCATCGAAGCGGCAAACGTGGCGGGAATCCCCGTGATCTGCCTGGACACCAACGCTAGCGGCGGCGACGTGCTTTCCTTTATCGGCACCAACAATTACCAAGGCGGCGTACTGGCTGGCGAATGGGTGGGCAAGACCTATACCGGCAACGTAGCCATCATAACCGGTGTGCCGGGCAACCAGTGCCATACCGACCGTACGCAGGGCTTCATTGACGGAATCGCCAACTATCCGAACGTGAAACTCGTTGCGGATCCGGTTCCCGGCTATTGCGAACGCGCACAAGGCATGACTTGCGCCGAGAACCTGATCACGGCGTATCCGGATCTCGTTGCGATTTACTGCTGCAACGACCAGATGGCGATGGGCGCAGGCGAAGCGGTGAAGGCTGCGGGCTTGAGCGCTCAGATCGCTGTGATCGGCTTTGACGGCTCCCCCGACTGCGCGCAGGGCATCATCGACGGTCTTTGCGCCGCGTCCGTTGCGCAGGCGCCCGGTCGCATGGCGGAACTTGGCGTCAACGCGATGTATGAGTACATCGTCAACAGCACGAAGCCCGAAGCGACTGTCGACACCGGCTGCACGATGGTCACCAAGGACAACGCAAGCGATTACCTGACCTGGCATTAATCGGCAAATTGGCTCCAACAATCCCGATTTTGCCGCAGATTCATCCAAGCCGTGCAGAAGCGAGTCACAGTAAGCGCTTGGACGAACAACACAGTGACTCGGATTAGGGCACAAAACATCAGCGCTTGAAACGAAACCCACGGCAGGGAACAGCACGGCACAGCGAGGGGGGGGAAGTTGTTTATCGGCTTTCCCCCTTGGCAATCAGCCCCGGCTGGGCGAACCGGCTTGGCATAAGACGGTAACAGGCAAGGAAACGTATTTTTATCAAACAGCAAAAGAGGGATCCACGTGAAATTTGATCGGCTCTACGACATGGAACAATATATTGCAAGAAACGGCGTGACTTCTCTGGAAGAACTGTGCCGTCATTACAACGTGTCCATGAGTACGATCCGTCGTGATATCGCCGAGCTGGTGCGACGAAAGAACTTCAGCAAGGTTTACGGCGGTGTCGCGATCGGCTGCCAGATGCCGGACGGTATTTCGAACGCAGAAAGGCGCCCCAGAGAAGATTATGCGCAGCAAGTGATTGGGCGGCTTGCCGCTTCGCTTGTCCAGGACGGGATGAGCATTTTTCTGGACTCCGGTTTGACGACCCTGCAGATACTGCCGTATATTGCAGGAAAGCAAAACATAACGGTTATCTCCCATAGCCTGACTGCATTGTATGAAGCAACAAAGTACCCGATGCTGCATGTCATCGCGCTTGGCGGTATCTATAATTGGGCGACATCTTCGTTTCTGGGCGGAAACACGATGGACGAGTTGTCCAAGATGTCGATCGATCTCGTGTTTCTGGCCGCGACGGGAGTGACTCTTGAGCGCGGGCTGACCAATACGAGTTATTCGGAAGTAAAGGTTAAAAAAACAGTCATTAAGTGGAACAGAAACCTGGTGCTGATGGCCGATCACAGCCAGTTTGGACACAATGCGTTGTTGTCGTTTTGCGATCTGCAAGATCTCAGCGTAATTGTTACGGATCAGCCGCTGAAAGCCGAATATATGCATGGTGGTGCGCTCCGTCATCTCCGGGTGATCACGCCGGAAATAAAGGAACGCTGCAGTGAGGGACAAACGATTGTTGTTTAGATAAATTGATCGTGGTGTCCCCGCAATGGTAGTTTTGGTTAAACGAGAAAAATAGGTATTAAGTTGACTGCTAAACCGGATTTCTAGATAAATACAACCGATATTAGGTATACTTGAGCGTTGTGCGGACGGAACTCGTTGTAGTCCCTTCGCCAGCGCTCTACTTTGTCTCTGGCGTCTTCCAAAGACATTAACCAGTTCATGTTCAAGCATTCGTTCCGGGAGTTGCCAATGCAGATTCAACATGATTATTACGAAGGTAGAGTTTTCGCATAGCATATATAAATGATTAACATCAAAGACTTTTCATTTCACTTTTAATTAGTTGTTGGCTACTTGAAAGTAATCACTGGATTGGCTACACTAAACTGTACAGAAAAGATAAGGTAGTGGTATTCTCTTTAAGAAGAAAGAGAAGGAGAAAACCATGACCGAAAAACGAGCAAGAAGAACGTTCAGTGAAGAACAAAAGAAGCAATTGGTTGAACTGTTCAACCATGGCAAACCCAGAAGCGAAATCATCCGGGAATATGATCTGACTGCCTCAGCCTTTGACAAATGGGCGAAACGGATCAACGCAACGGGGTCCAGCCGGGAGAAAGACAACCGTACGATCGAAGAGCAGGAATTGATCAAGCTTCGTAAGGAAAATCAGCAACTGCGGATGGAGAATGATGTTTTAAAGCAAGCAGCGCTGATATTCGCACGAAAGTAATTGTGATCAAAGCCAATGCCCGCAAATACTCAATATCAGCGCTGTGCAGATGTCTAGGCATTGCACGGAGCACCTACTATTACGAATGCCATGATCTTCGAGATGAAAGTTCTTTGGAAGAAGCGATCCAAATGGCATACGACGAGAACCGTCGCGTCTACGGTCAACGAAAGCTGAAGCGTGTGCTGTCAATGTTTCACACGGATCGGGGCAGCGAGTTTGATAATATGCTGATCGACGAGTTGCTCGACAGTTTCCAGATCAGCCGCTCACTGAGCATGAAAGGCTGCCCTTATGACAATGCCGTGGCGGAATCGACTTTCAAAATGATCAAGGCAGAATTCGTTTACTCGCACCGCTTTGAAACGCTAGAGCAGCTCCAAATGGAGCTGTCAGATTATGTTCATTGGTTCAATAACATCCGTTTGCACGGAACACTAGGATACTTGTCACCAGCAGAGTTTAAGAGATCCCGTACCTTATAAAATCTGTCCGACTTAATGTTGACAATCCAATAGTCGCATAAATTAATACTCATATTACAGGAAGATTGCACTTACAACAATATTATCCATCGATTCAGATTAGATTTATAATCATATTAATTTCTTTGATATATCGTAATTACTAAAGTTTAAGCGTACGTGATTTTGTTTGTGAGATTGCTTGTGTGCAGCGCGTTGACATGATACTCTTACGCGTTTCATCTGCACTCCCGCGCGTTTCCTCGGGGGTGGGTGCAAATTCTCCTGCTATTTATAACCTGAGACATAATCATCCAATTTCCTCACGTCCAATCAAAATACCAAATGCTGAAAAAGTCCGGAAAGTCTGGGCTTTTTGCATAAAAAAAGTACCCACGAATTGTATCATTTCGTGAGTACTTACCTGGCTAAACCCTCACAAAGTGATACAATCGCGCGAATCGTGGAGGTGGGTGCAAACTCGTTGTGGGTGGGTGCAATTTGTTGAATGTGGCAACGAAAAACAGATAACCAGTGTGAAGTGGTGCCGATATATTTATTACCGCGTGAATAATTGCTGAGTGATGTTTCACAAACTGAAAAATTTCAAAAATAAACGATTACATTCATTACTAGCTTCGAACAAACTAAATTACAGGTCATTTATGATTGGTATATCCTTATAGATCTACGAATTCTCGTTCTTTCTTAATCTCGCAGATTAAGGAGTCGAGTTTTCCTCTCCTTTGACAAAACTGGATAAGTTCTATAGCTTTACTACTTTTCACATTTCCTGCAAGTTCTTCGAAGTCAATGCCCAATTTAAATGCAAGACACTTTAATTCGGCGGTATTGTAAATATCACATAATATATATAGCAATTTCTTGTTTAAGGGATAATTTTCGCTGGTGTAATTTTCATTATTTGGAATAGAAGCAGCAGAGCAGTGCATTATAAACGATACTGCATATGCGGCAGAAGCGTGACAGCAAAACTCGTGAAAATCGTCGGATTTTTTTGAATCAGCAAAATCACATACGGATTTTATCATTGCGAATGGGATAGGCTTCTCAAGAGTATATAGCGCTTTTGCGATTCCAGAGATTTCCATTTCAAGAGCTAATGCTTTATCCCAACCCAGGCTAATACGTGCTGCTGCTTTCTCGCTGGCTATTACTTTGTTACCAGAAAATACTGTTCCATAATGAGTTGTTATTTTATTCCTTTGCTCGGGGAACATTTTTAATATGTAATCTTGCCAATCGGTGCTATGGAAGGCTTCTAGTTCATGCAATAATGCATGACTTGTCCTATATACCTCCCAACGAATACTATCATGATCATCGTGGATTTTTGCAAGTTCATAATCTACAATTTGATCTGAAATTACTATATCACCAAGCTTTAATTCCTTACTAATGCCAGCACAAATTCCCGTTAATAGAAGCATATCAATTTTAAATATAGAAATAAAGCTGCATACGGTAATAGCAGCATTTTGTTGTCCCATACCCATAGAAGCACATATTATCGTTTTATTACCGACCTCAAAACTATAATAAGAAAGATTATTTTTACTTTGGAGGACTGGTTCCTGAAAAGGAGCTTTTAGTGCAGCGAGTAATGCGGCTAATTCTTTGTCAAGAGCAGTAAGAATTAGTATCTTTCCCATAGATGCAGGATTCCTTTCTTCTGGAGCATTAATAATGGGCAGTGGATTATGAGACCGCAAGTCCACCTCATATTCAGCATTTGTCAGGGGAGATTTAGGCATTCTGTACAGATTTTCAATATTACATTTTTCACAGACAGTTCTCGAACTAATTTCGATGAAGGGGTTACCTTCATATTCAGTGACGCTGATATATTCCTCAATAGTTTTTAGCTTACCGCCACATAATTCGCAACAACCCATGTCTTGAATAAAGATCCTCGGAATGGATAGCAGCTTGATTATGCTATGCTCTTTATGACATAGGGGGCAAACAATCACCATTGATGCCTTTGCTTGATACCATCCATTTCCACAATTTATAAAAACAAGGTTTTTAATATCAATTAGTACGGATTGATAGTTATATCCTTCACTACCAGAAACATTTTCTGAATTATCCGAAGGAAGCTTTACATCAAAAATAATGTTAAACTGAGAAGCAGAGGGTGGGGGAACGGAAACAACTGCACAGTGCTCACATAGAAGATCAATAACTGGGATAGATACTTTCATATAAGATACCATCCTTGAGCACTTAGCATATATTCAGATGAGAGCAATCCGTTTGCATTAGTAACAATTAATTTCTTATCAATCAATGAATCAAGGAGTTCATCCATGTCTAAAACAAACTCCTTATAATTTATGTGTGGGTAGAGTTCCGGTAAGTACTTAAGCAGATACTCTTCCCATAAACGATTATGATAAGAGTCCCTAAAGCATTGATATATATCATCCCTGCTTCGAGGAACAGACAAAAAGCGGAGGATATCCATATTCAAGTCGTCTCGCCAAAAGAATCTACCATATGGTAAGTTTGCTTTCAATGCATAAGTTGTCTGATGTAGAAGTTCGTGAGTAAAAACATGATTTATTGCATTCTCTCCTGCAGTCTTAATGGCAAGTTCTTCACGAATAACTATTTTATCCTTTATACAGAATCCAGGTTCATGACCAGATAAAAAGGGTGAAACACAAAGTTCTTTTTTAAAATGATAAGTTTGACCGAAAGGAGTTCCGGAAAACCAGTTGATATACCCAATAATGAACCTTGCATCAACACTACCAGGGAAAGTGTCAATATTTAAATACTCCTTAACGCAATTAACAAGCATGTGCTCACCGGAGAAAATGAACACGCGCATAGAGGAACCAAGCAACATGAGTTGGCGATTAATTTCATCGGATTCGAATAACGGGACTTCCTTTTTAAATATCCGTATTTTGATTTTGGACAAATCGTTCGGAGAAAGAGGTTTAATACTCCCTGCAACGACCAGATCAATTAAGGCTGTGCTTCTAGAGGGGGGAGTATAACGGAATTCAATATTATCGAGAAGTTGATCATAGTATTTGATATCTACTTCTGATCGCATATTTGTTAATAGCGCATATGCCAATAAGCAAGAAGCTATTACAGCAAATTGCTGATATACGGATTCTTCAAGAACAAGACGCGATAGATTGTTTGGCATATTTAGCTGTTCTTGCTGAATCATTTTTTCTTCAATGGAAGATTCTAAAAGCTGCACAATTCTACCTCAATTAATGAAAGTAAATGCTGCATTTCATCCGTCTGAAGGTGGGGATTAAATATCTGCACAAGACCAGCTAAAGTTTCCTGAGTGATTTTTATGCCGTACTGATTGTTGATCAATTTTTTTGTTTTTATAGAAAGTAGAAAAAACCGCAGCCCAGAAGAATATTTCGATTGCATAAAATTAGTGATCCCTAACTCGTGGTAGATACTGCCAATGAGCCGCATATCATAAGCATAACGAGCAAAGCAAAGTATATAGTATAACAAAGTTTCACACTCATCATAATGCTTTTTCTCCTGATATATTACTGCTAGTTCATGAGTAGATTCAGCAATAACGCAGAAATTAATATCCGAAGACAAAGGCGAATCACGTGAAACTATATTTATCATATCAGAAGCTACAGCAATTGAGTTCCTGCAGTAATTAATTGCAGATGCAATATTGCCTTTCTTATGCTCGCATAATGCAATTTCATATAGAATTTTTGAATACAAGTTGGTAGATTGTGTAATTTTGTGCAACCATAATGAGTCATGAATACGTGATGAAGGATTTCTATTCTCATTCGCCTGTTTGTTGTAGTTATCAAGTAATTCAACCGCATCGAGCAAGAAGCTTAATGCCTTGTCATACTTAAAGGATTCATAGAGACAAATAGCATAAAAGTAAAACAATTGAGCCTCATCATAGCCTGAATAACAACGTTCTTGTATAAGCGGCAAAACTAAAGAAGCAACATCTTCAAATTGCCGAAGTGCTATCATTTTTTCGCATTTGCTAAATAAGAATAAATCTTTAGGCACCGCTACCCCCCCTAGTTTTTTATTATATCACACAATTTTTTGTTGTAAATAAACGGAATGCCCTTTCTAATTTTGGTTCTTTTAATAGCATGATGGTGGACGGTTAAGTGTTTAAATAAAAATAACTGTATGATCAAATAATATGTATAATGTAATAAACCACACGATTTAGACGGGGTATGTTTATTGAAAAAGGTATTCAATATTGAATCTATTTTTGTTGCATGTGTATTGGTTTTGCTTGGTGTGGCTCTGGTATTAATCAATGACTTTTACCTAGAAGTTTATGTTTGAATTTGTAACAACAGAATATGCAAAATCTATTTTCTGGCAATTGTACTAAGGAACAGCACTCTACAAATTCGATAATGCAATATCTATTATTTTTTCGAGGTAGTATTTATGATAAGATGGCTCCATATATCCGATCTGCACTTTAAAACCGCCAGTGATCCAGATCAGCAAAATATGCGCCATACCCTTCTACGTGCGTGCATGAATGGTGAAGTGAAGGCGGATTTTGTCATTGCTACTGGTGATTTCCATAATATAGAAGATATTGAAAAGTATGGACCAGCAAAAGATTTTTTAGTTCAATTGTCATTTGCGCTGGGGATAGATATCAAATCTGACTTGTTTCTGGTTCCAGGGAATCATGATCTTGTTCCATCAGCAGAAAGAAATCTAAGAATTGCCGAAATTATCGGTAGTGAAGCTTCTGATGGTCTAAATGACTATACAATTCCTCTTACAGAAAAAAAGGGCATTATACATACGCTATTGAGTGCGTTTGATGCATATATTATATTTGCACAAAACCTTGTGACCGAATATGATCCTTGCTATGAGAGAGCCCTAGACCCGGTATCCGTACATATACGTGTATGGAACGGTAGAATCAATCTGTTACATTTAAATACAGCGATAATATCGAATGGAGATAGGAAACATTTTGAGGCCGTGGATATCGTTAAAGCATGCAGTGAAGAGGCGCGAGAAACTCTTAATAATGGGTTACCCACATTGGTTTTAGGACATCACAGCTTTTATGACTTACATTCTTCTATTCGAGACCGGTTAATTCAATTATTTAATCAAAGTAATGTTTGGGCATATTTAGCTGGGGATAAACATAAAATAAACCTCCACAATGATGACTATTTAATTGATAAAAAAACAGATACTTCTGCGTGGCCAAATATCATTGCTGGAAAGGCTGTTGCGAAAGTAGATGATACTTACTCGGATTTTTACGTAATTAGTTATTGCTGGGATGAACAGAGAAACCTGGTGACCCCGAAGTATCTTTCATGGGAACGGAAAGGCTCGGGAAGAGAGCTGACCTTGCTTATGGGTGATTATTTAAGACCATTTCCGATGTACTCCGATGTCAATTCGCATTTGTTTAATTACTTAATGGATTGTCTTTTAGAAACACGGAAAGAACATCCAAGTTTTCAATTAATGAAAATTGACGAAACATTGTTTCCCGATGGAATTGTTTATTCGGATTTATGTAATTACTACTGGCTAGATGATGAACAAGAAATAACACAGACACTCCGCGACCTATTCAAAGAAAGCTGGCAACACAATACACAAAGTCATATTATGCTTGAAGGTGAAGGGGGAATTGGAAAAACAGTAGCGTTACTTTCTTTGCCAACAGAATTGATTTTATTACCGCACAAAGTTCCTGCAATATACGTACCTCTTTATGCGCTTAAAATAAGTGATGGGGGAAATAGTATAAGCAACTATATTTTTGAAGTAATATTGAGATTTGAAAAACTACTTTATGATGATCTTGAGTGCCTTGCAAATAAGCCATGGAACAAAGGACCACGTTTAATATTACTTCTTGATGGATTTAACGAGATAAAGATTTCCGCGCGTTATGCAATAGCAAGAGATATAGAAGAATGGTCGAGGAAACGCGGTGTACAAATAATTACAGCATCACGGTTTGATATTCGTGCTATGCTGCAAGGAATAACGGGAGAATATAAATCGATAAAATTACAGCCCTTATCTCGCGAAATAATTACTTTATTCTTGAAATCAAATCACATAGAACTACCAAAACAGGATAGCGTTCTTTGGGGAATTATTAATATACCACTTATGTTGGCGCTCTATATAAAGACAGAGGTGGTCCAAAAGCAAAAAAGTGATATTCCTCTTGACTGGCATACAGCAAGTAACGCTGGATCAATTATATGGAATTTCTTGCAACAAGAACTATTAAGATGCGCGCGACAAAGCAAAGATATTGCTACACTTCCGGTGGTTGCACTTGCTATCGAATATATTACACCATATATTGCGTGGCAGATGGTTCGAAAAAACCAATATGATTTATCTGAAGATGAGTTTTGTCAGGATATTCACCAAGCACTTGCGCAACTAAAGACATGGGACAAGGATGCTTTACCTAAGCATTTTCTTCAAGTGTTACGATATTCCGGCGGAATGCAGATGTGGCCAGATAGCGACAACCTTTTTTTACTGCTAACAAGAAGCATAAATGTGTTTCGTATGCAAGACAGTAATGCGGGAATTATTTTGAGATTAATGCACCAACATTTTCGCGATTTTTTTGCAGCTTTGTATTTAGTGAATTTGGCACAGTTAGTCAAACTTGGAGGGATTCTTCCAGAAGCATGGAAATCTACGGTAGACTCTTATGTGATGAATTTTGTTGCAGACATAATTAAACAAAGTGATGCAGATCTCTTGTGGGAAATAAATCGGCTAGATGGGTCAAGAAATTCAATAACAACCGTAACAATGCTTGAATTGCAAAGAAGAATACGACAGTATGATTTTACAAGTTTAGTATTTAGCGGAATTGATCTTACGAAGATTCCACTACACCGTTTTAGGACCCCAGGAAGGTCGCTTATGCTATTGCCCAAAGGCGAGGCGTATTATGAAAACTGCAAGATTGGTGAACGTACGTTCTTTGAAGAGGGTCATTCTGCAGAAGTAACTGTTGTTCGTATTACACCGGATTGTAAAAAGTGTATTAGTGCTTCAAATGACAGGACCTTACGAGTTTGGGATCTAGTGACAGGTGTTAGTCAATATACATTGAAAGGGCATCAAGGTGCGATTAATGCAATAAGTATTTCAACGGATAGTCAGATTTGTGTTAGCGCATCCACTGACCATTCAATACGTGTTTGGGATCTAGAATCAGGTAAATGCTTGCATACATTGGAGGGACATATCAGCGAGGTTCAAGAAGCAAGCATATTTCTAAATAACACACGGTGTGTCAGTGCCTCACGGGATGGTGCTATAAAAATCTGGGACATAATTTCAGGTGAGTTCTTACTTGATTTGTGTGGACATAGAAGAGAAGTATATTCCGTTGTTGTATCACTTGATAATAGGTTATGTGTTAGTGGGTCAGCAGATGGCACATTGAGAGTATGGGATCTATGTAGTGGCGAGTGCATTCATATACTTGAGGGGCACACTGAACCAATTTACTCATTAAGTCTGACTCCGGATGGCAAGCAATGCATCAGTGCTTCGCAAGATAAGACTCTTCGCGTTTGGAACATTTTATCCGGAAAATGCGAATTTGTTTTAACAGGACATGAGGAAGCTGTTTGCGCGGTGGCTACCTCGCCGAACAATTGGCAATGTGTTAGTGCCTCTGAAGATGACACTCTTCGAGTCTGGAACATAACAAACGGAAAAAATATCTACACATTTAAGGGGCATGAAGGCTCTGTTAAAGCTATTAGTATAACAATGGACGGCAAGAAGTGTGTTAGCGCGTCCTGCGACAATACACTACGGAT
Organism: Christensenellaceae bacterium; assembly: GCA_963665375.2. Classification (GTDB taxonomy): domain Bacteria; phylum Bacillota; class Clostridia; order Christensenellales; family CAG-138; genus UBA7703. Next base: position 362,129 of record CAXXUL010000003.1, on the reverse strand, counting down.
TTGGGATATGAGAACGGGTGAATGCATCTATATTCTTAAAGGGCATGAAGGGGAAATTGGATCGATTAGTATCAGATGTGATGGCATGCAGTGTGTTAGCGCATCAAGCGACAGAACACTCCGAGTGTGGGATATTAATTATGGGAAGTGTCTTCATGTATTTAGAAGAAGCATTTTGACAGCCTCGAAGGCAATCATAACACGTGATGGAAAGTATTGCATTAATGCATACAATGATAATACGCTGCGAATTTGGGATTTACTATCAGAAACTTGTGTGTATCTTCTGGAAGGTCATACGAATGTAATAAATTCAATAGATATGACAGAAGACAACAAACATTGTGTCAGCGCATCTGATGACGGGACTATACGTGTTTGGGATTTATCAACTGGAAAATGTAAGCATACGTTATGTGGGCAATGCGCGTCAATTGAGTCTGTAAGCGTAACACCGGACGAACGCCGATGTGTCAGTGGCGGGTGGGACGGGACTATACGTGTTTGGGATTTGGCAACTGGGGAATGTATACATACAATGGAGGGACATCAGAAATTTATTCTCTCAATTACTATTACGCCTGATGGTAGAAAATGTATAAGCGCATCTGCTGATACCACATTGAGGATTTGGGACCTTGAAGCAGGTACATGTTTGCATGTGCTAGAAGGGCATAAAGATTTTGTCCTATCTGCAGATGTTACATCCGATGGAATGAGGTGTGTTAGTGCATCAGATGACAGTACTCTTAGAGTCTGGGATATATTAACAGGCGAATGTTTGCATATTTTAACAGGGCATTCGTGGTCCGTATCTGGAGTAAGAATAAGTCATGACGACAGAACCTGCGTTAGCATGTCAAATGATTGTACGTTATCAGTTTGGGATTTGAAAACAGGTAAACGGTTACATAGCCTGATTGGACATAGAAAACCGATCTGTGCAGTTAACATTTCTTTGGATAGTAAAATTTGCATCAGTGCCTCCTGGGACAATACTCTTAGAATTTGGGATATGCAATCAGGCTCTTGCAGGCATAGCATTTCTGATCAAATCGATACACCAATAGCATTGGGAACTGCTCCCGAAAACAGATGTTTCACCTGCTCATCAAGTGACGGATCGGTGCAAATATGGAATATGATCGAAGGAAAATGCATGAAAGTAATGAGGCCGATTCCTGGGTTTACACTGCGAGGAATTAATCTTACAAAAGCAATAGTTATTCCTGCTGATTATAAAGACGTGTTACGAAACAATGGGGCAATTGTATCTTAACGAAAAGAGTCGACTTGGGTTGCGCAAATCGAGTAGTATGGGATAAAAATACAAAGCAATTTTCGACAACTTGAGTTGTTGATAAAGTAAAAAAACAGGATAAACATGAAAAAAACAGTAATAGAGACCACAAAAACCAAGACTACTTAATTAGCAAATTCGATTGATGTAAGGCCAGTTTGTGTAGTTTGACAGTTATAGCTCCAAGATGTAAACGGTATTCTAGACGAATCTAGATTATTAGGCGGTTAATAACCAGTTATCATGTATTTGCCATTAGTACAACCTGTAAGAAATTTTTTTATATGGAACCTTTCTACAATTTTTCCTATTTCGTAAAACACACTTTTCCGTTTATCTGCTCTTACATACAAACAAAAGTCAACGATTGAGTTTTGTTTATAAAAAGGACTTTATAGTATTTTAATTTTCAATTTCTTTTACGTTCAACGCCCGCGCACGTCTTCGCTTGCGCGGGCGTTTTTTTCATAAAAAATCGGTGCACAAAAAGCGTCGCGTTACGCTGGGATGTTTCATTTTGTGCACCCTGATCATAAATAGAGACGATCACTCCGGTGGCCATCAGATATTTGTTTTTTATAAGTATCTGTTTGTTTTTCCTATTCAATAGAGCATGCATGTCTGCTAGTATCAAATCATAGGGCAACGGAATGCGCCCTGAACAGATCAAATTGAAAGGTCACGAAATACTGATCGTGAGCAGAGAATTATTTACCGAAATTACAAACGGAATCTATCTATTGAAATCGCCGCTTCCGCCGGTTTGGAGCGGGATTTTACTGATTCGCGGAGAGAAGAATTATCTGGTTGACAGCGGTGTGGATGCGACGGTTGTTCAAGAGATTCTTTTACCGGCGCTGGGACGCATGGGACTAAGTGCAAGCGACGTGGATTGGCTTCTCAATACGCATTGCCACGGCGACCATATTGGCGGTCATGCGACGCTTAAAAAAATTGGGAATTTAAAGGTTGCAGCTTACAAGGGCTCCGTGCCGAAACTGAAAAACCCAAGCTTGTACGGCGCTCAGATTCGGGAGAAATACCCGGAAGTGAGCCCGCCGCCCAATCTGTCGCTGGAAGGCGTCGAGACTGAATTGCCGATGGAGGAAGGCGAACTTCTGGACGGCCGTTTGGAACTGATTCATACGCCGGGGCATGACGATGATGCGGTCTGCTGGTTTGACAGAAAGACGGGAACGCTAATCAGCGGCGACTCGATTCAGGCAAACGGCAGCATTACACAAGGGATTGCGTTTTATCAGGACCTGCAAGCGTACCGCGAAACGATTCGAAAGCTGCAGAAGCGGCATATCGAACATTTGGCGGCGGCGCACGAGTATGACGGCATGGGCTACGCCGTCCACGGAAACCGTGAGATTCAGGCCGCGCTGGCACGCTGCCTTCAATTCACGGAAGATTATGGCGAGCTGGTGAAAAAATGTTTGCAAAGCGGTATGGACGATCAGGTTGCTATAACGCAAAAAGTGATCCGGGAACTTGGCTGTGCGAAACCAAAGTATCTGTTTTTGGCGATGTACAGCATAGCGGAACATATTAAAGAACAAATAGCGGGAGCACAGGAAAAGTGAAAAGGAATGCATTGATAACAGGGGCGTCGCATGGAATCGGGAGGGCGATTGCCGAGGCTTTGGCAAAAGAAGGCTGCAATGTTGGCATCACCTATTGCGGCGATCGCGATGGCGCGGAAAAATGCGCTGCGGCATGCCGCTCTTACGGCGCGGACGTAATGATTTTCCATGCGGACCTTAGACTGCGGGTCGACAGCGAAACGTTGATGCGGGATTTTCTTGGCTATTTTAAAACCATCGACGTTCTGATCAACAACGCTGGCGGCGCGCTGAAGATCCCGTCCGGCGGCTTTGCGGATATGCCGCTCGACTATTGGGACGAGCAAGTCAACCTGAATCTTAACGCGGCGGCCTACTGTTCACAGGCGGCGATCAGGAATATGATCGAAAACAAAATTCCGGGACGGATCGTCAACATCAGTTCGATCCACGGTTCGGTTTCCTGGGTCAGGCGAAAGGCGCTGCCGTACTGTGCGGCGAAAGGCGGACTGGAGATGCTGACAAAAACGGTCGGAACCGAAATTGCAGAATATGGAATTAATATGAACTGCATCGCGCCAGGACTGATCGTGACAAACGTGATGAGCCGCTATACCGAAGAGGAGCGCGAAGGATTCCGAAGGAAAATTCCAGTCGGATTTTTTGGAGAACCGAAGGACATCGTGCCGATGGTGCTGTTGCTTTCGGACGTTGAAAAGTCCCGTTATATCGTTGGACAAACCATCACGATCGACGGCGGGCAATCCATCGACGGCGTGATCGACTGCATGCTCGACAGAAGCCGGGACTGATCTTTCTGGGAGAATACGGAGCGAAGATGAAAGCAAATATCCTATGCAAAGTGCAAAGATGTATCGAAAGGCTAACGGAATGAACATGGAGAGGAAGAATGCGGACGTACTGGTGATTGGCGGCGGGCTTTCTGGCCTGACGGCGGCTTATGAAGCCGCCATCGTACACGGGGCGCGCGTTGTCTTGCTCAGAAACGGTTCCGGCGCGTCTCCTTTCGTTCACGGGTTCAACATTCCACTCAAGCCAATGGATTCGGCGGAGTGCTTTTATGAGGACACGATGCGTTCCGGCTACTATCAAAACGATCCAAAGCTCACAAAGAAACTCTGCTTCGAAGCGGCGGGTCTACTGCCGTTTCTGCGCTCGCTTGGGATCGATTTCGACAGGGAGGGTGGCGATTATAAGCTGATTCGCCCGCTGGGCTCGACTTACCCGCGCGTCGCAAGCGTCGGCAATGCGACGGGGGTCGCGATCATGAAGAAACTGCGCCGCGCTCTGGAAGCATGCGAAAATTTCGAAATGATCGATAACGTGCGCGCGCTTGACCTGCTTACAGCGGGCGGGGTTACTTACGGGGCGCGCTGTCGCGACGTCCGGAACGGAACGCCGATGCAGTTTATCGCAAAAGCGGCCGTTCTTGCGACAGGTGGATTCTGCGGGATATTTCCGTTTTCTTCCAATACGTCCGATATCGGCGGCGATGGGATCGCGATGGCGTACGAAGCGGGAGCGGCGCTGCGGGACCTGGAGTTTATTCAGTTCGAACCGACGGTTTCCGTATTTCCTGAAAAAGTGCGTGGCAAAGGCGTTATTTCAACGCTGTTTTACAGCGGAGCGGTACTGAAAAATTGCGACGGAAAACGTTTTATGCTCGATTATTGTGAGCAGGCGGAGTGCGTGGATAAGGACGTTCTTTCACGCCGCATCAGCGAGGAACTGCTTGCGGGCCGCGGTAGCGAAAACGGCGGTGTCTATTTCGATGCGACCGGCGTTGATAAGGAACTGCTCGAAAAAACGTATCCAATGTATCTGGAGCGTTATTTGGACTGCGGGATTGATCTTCGAAAAGAACCGATCGAAATCGCGCCCGCGCCGCATACGTCTATTGGCGGCGTTATGATCGACGAAACCTGCGCGTCAACCGTCCCGGGACTGTTTGCCTGCGGCGAAATTGTCGGCGGGATTCATGGCGCAAACCGCATCGGCGGTAACGCGGGGCTGGAAACATTGATATTCGGCAAAACCGCAGGGGATTCCGCAGCCGCGTACGCCGTTGAACGCGGCGTTTTGCAGAGCGGGGACACGGAAGAGGGGCAACCGCCGATGGCGGACAACCCGGCGCTTCTGGAAGAACTGAGAAGTACACTTCAGGTCGCGCTGAAAAGCGGCATGAACGTTTTGCGGAACAAGGCGCAGCTGGACGCTGCGGTGGACGCGCTGAAAGGCGCGCTTGACAGGCTGGGCTCCCAACGCGCCGGACTGAAAGAAAACCGGCTGTACAACGACCTGCTGACCGGTTACCTCGCCGTGCTGAGCGCACGGGAGAGGACGCAGTCCGTCGGCTGCCACGTTCGAACGGACGAACAGCCGCGGTCGGATGAAGACATGTATACCGTTACGGTGCGAAAGACGGCGGACGGTCCCGAGGTAAGGAGAATGAATATGGGAGGCGCGGGCAATTGACGAACAAGGTGATACTGATCAAAAACCGTTACGTGGATTCCGTTACGCTGATGTCGCTGAGCGAGCGTCTGTGCAAAGCGGAAGGCATTGTGCAGGCCGACGTGCAGATGTGTACGCCCGCAAACCGCGAACTGTTAACGGACGCGGGATTTGACGTTCCTGAGGAGGGGACGCCGAACGATCTGGTTATCGCCGTGCGCGCGGAAAGCGGGGAGCAGGCCGAGCGGGGCGCAGCGCAGGCAAAGGAACTGCTCAACCGGGGCGGCGGGTCTGCGGAGCGCGTCTACCATACTCTTGAAGAAATCGATCTTTCGGAGGACCCGTTCGATCTCGTGCAGATTTCACTGCCGGGAAAGTATGCGGCAAAAGAAGGCATGGAAGCGCTCGAAAAGGGCCTTGACGTATTTATGTTCAGCGACAATGTTTCCCTTATGGAGGAACGCGAACTCAAAGAATACGCCGTCTCGCACGGTCACCTGATGATGGGGCCGGACTGCGGCGTAGGAGTCTTCAAAGGTGTAGCGCTCGGCGCGGGCAGCATCGCAGCCAAAGGCGAGGTCGGCATTGTCGCCGCGTCTGGCAGCGGCGCACAGGAAATCGCCTGCATTCTGGAACGCTTTGGCGTCGGCGTGTCCGCACTGATCGGGACCGGAGGCAGGGACCTCTATCCGGAAATTGGCGGGCTGATGATGCTCGAAGGCATGCGGCGGCTGGAGCGCGACCCAGAGACGAAAGCGATCGTGCTCGTTTCCAAACTCGCGGATTCTGCGGTAATGGAAAATGTGCTGAACGTTGCGGACCGGAACGAAAAGCCGACCGTTGCGGTATTTTTAGGCGGCGACGAAACTCTGTTTAGCGGGCATCGCGTGCGCGGTACGTTTGACAGCCTCGAGAAGGCGGCGCTTCTGGCGGTGGAAGCTGTGAAGGGCGAGACGGTTAAAGACTTTGGTTTTTCACAAGAAGAGATCGAGCAGGTTGTCGCGCGGTCGCTGAAACACTGGAATAACATGCGGAAATATCTGCGCGGACTATACTGCGGGGGAACGTTCACGGAAGAAGGAATGCTCTACTTTTCCGAACACAATTCGGAAACGAAATTCTACAGCAATCTGGACACGCGGTATACGACGAAGCTCGAATCACACCTTGCAAGCCGGGGCAATACGATTCTTGACCTTGGCAGCGAAGAATTTACAAAAGAGGCGCCGCATCCCGTGTTCGACCCGGCAATTCGCCTTTCGCGGTTCCGCCAGGAACTGGAGGACGAAGAAACTGCCGTGCTGTTACTGGATTTTATCACAGGCCCCGGCGTTCACCCCGACCCGATCACGGCGTTTATCGAACCGTGCAAGGAAGCGATTCGGCGTGGCATCACGGTGGTCGCCAATATCTGCGGGTCCGTTTACGACCCGCAGAACATCGTGCAGAAGCGCGCAGCGCTGGAAGAAGCGGGCGTCGTGGTTTCGTCGAGCAACTACCAGAGTCTGCGCGTGGCGAGCGCACTGGTGCGTGCTCTGGGACAAAGGAGGTAGACCGTATGGCCAGACAAAACTGTCGCGCTCAAAGTGGGAACGAAACGGAAAACGATGCGAAGCTTCGCGTGGTCAACATCGGCTTGCAGAGCTTTGCGGATGCGATTTCGGCGCAGAAGGCAAAGGTAACGCAGCTGGACTGGCGGCCGCCGGTCGAGCAGAGCAAAGAAATGGAAGAACTCTTGGACTTATTGCTGTAGGAGATGAGAAACATGGACCTGAAGGAAAAGATCGAGGCGGCAAACGAGAAAGCGGTCGGCGACGTAATTAATTCCAATCCGGTTTGGGCCGATATCCTGCCGGCGGGGGAATGCGTCGACGGACTTGAGGATCATATGATCCTGCACTCCGGTCCGCCGATCGATTATAACGATATGTGCATGCTGCACCGGCGAGGCATGGTCAGCGGCATCCTCTTTGAAGGTTGGGCGGACTGCGAAGCCGACGCGGTTGCGCTGCTGGAAGCGGGAAAAATCCGGATAGAAAGCGCACTGGACCACAACACGGTCGGCGCGGGGACGGGCATTGTTACGAAGTCCGTGGCAATGTTCGTCATCGAGGACAAGACGACCGGCAAACGCGCGGCGACTTTTCCGGCGGAAGGACCGTTTCAGGGCGGGTTCTGCGGTTGGGGACTGTATTCAAAGGGGATTGCGGAGAATCTGCGGCACATGCGCGAGGACCTCTTTCCTCCGTTGCGGGCGGCGCTGAAAGCGCGCGGCGGACTGCCGATCAAGCCGATCCTCGCCGAGGGCATGCAGATGGGCGACGAGAACCATACGCGCCAGACGGCGGCGGACCTCATCCTGATTAAGCAGATAATCCCGGTGTTGATGCGGCAGGATTTTCCGAAGGAACAGCTACTGCAGACGATGGACTACGTGGTCGAAACGCCGCGCTTCTTCCACTGCTGCGGGCAGGGCGCGAGCCGCTCCGCACTGATGAATTCGCAGGAAACGCCGTATTCGACCATGGTGGTCGGCATCTGCGGCAACGCGCGCGAGTTCGGCATCAAGGTTGCAGGGCTCGGCGATCGCTGGTTCTGCGCGCCGGCCCCGATGATGAAGGGCCGTTATACGTCGAGCAAGTTTACTGAAAAGGACCAGCTCCCGTGGATCGGGGACAGCTGTGTAGTCGAGTGCGCGGGCATGGGAGGCATGGCTGCGGCGGCGAGCCCGATCGTATGCAACCTGCGCGGCATGACGCTGCGCGAGGCGATTGCGCTGACGCGCGAGATGGGCGAAATCTGCATATCGAAAAACCCGAATTTCCCCATTCCGAATCTTGATTTCGACTTTCTGCCGGTCGGGATCGACATTCGAAAGGTCATGAAAACCGGCATCGCGCCGGAGATCCACGGTGGAATGTTCAATCACGACGGCGGGTTGATCGGCGCCGGCAGCGCGCGCGTGCCGATGCTTTGCTTCGAAAAAGCGCTGAAGGCATTTGCCGAAACATACAGGAGCTAAGAAATGAAACCCTGGATCATCGTTCTGAATCTTGGGTCGACCAGCCTGAAGTTCAAAATCATGGACACGGGCTGTCTGGAAAATAGCGTTGCCGAAGGCGAGGTCGCAAACGTCGGCGGAAAGAGAAGCGAGTATGCCATTCGGATTGGAAACGAGCGCTGCGAAGGCACGTTTGCATGCCCGGATTGCATCGCGGCGTTCGAACGCTGCACGGACGAGCTGACGCGGCGCGGCGTAATCGAGTCCTTCGGCGAGGTGCAAGCGGTCGGCTACAAAGCCGTTCACGGCGGAGAGATCAGCGGGGCCCGGATTGTGGATGAGTCCGTGCTTTCGGCAATGGAAGCATATTCGGACTTTGCGCCTGCGCATAACCCGGTGTATATCGCCATGATGCGCTACATCGGCCGGAAATATCCGGGCTTAAAGCAGATTGCGTGCTTCGAAACATCGTTTCATACAACGGTGCCGATGTACCGGCGTGTTTATGGCGTACCTTACGAGTGGATCGCGAAATACTCGGTGAAGCGGTACGGCTTTCACGGTTCGAGCCATTCCTACATTGCGTGGAAGATGCGCGAATGCGCGCCGGAAGCAAAGCGCGTTCTGTCGATCCATTTGGGCGGCTCGTCGTCGATCTGCGCGATTGAAGATGGACGAAGCGTTGCAACCGTCCATGGGCGCGACGCCGCAGTCGGGATTGTTTCATAACAACCGTTCAGGCGATTTCGACGTGTTCTGCCTGCCGAAGCTGTGCGGTGCGTATGGTGGGCTCGATTCTGTGCTGACTGAAATGTCCCGGCATGGCGGCTTTCTGGGAATCACCGGCGAGAGCAACGATTTAAGGGAAATACTCCGCCTTGAAAAACAGGGAAACGCGCGCGCGGCGCTTGCGGTTGACGCATTCGTGGACAATATTCTTGGCTATATCGGCGCATATACGGCGTATCTCGGCGGAACGGATGCAATCGTCTTTACAGGTGGGATTGGATGGAACAGCGCGGAAATTCGGAAACGCGTATGCGGAAAATGCGCGTTCCTGCATGTGAAGCTGGACGATTTCCTGAACGAAGCGGGACAGGCCGAACGGATCGACGCACCGGGAAGCGGGGTTCAGGTCTGGCGGATCAAAACGAACGAGGAACTCAGCGTGGCACGGCAAATGCTGCCGTTATTATAATCTGGCACAATCTGAAGGAGGATTTGAACAATGAGAAAGACGTATGCGGATATGCGAAGCAATTGGGAATTCGGCGAAGCGGCGGAGGACCGCCGCGGCCTGATGCGCGGTATGGGCTATAACCGAAGAAGAACTCAAGCGTCCCTCTGATCGCTGTGGTGAATTCCTGGAACGAGTATAATCCGGGACACGTGCACTTGAGAGATCTGGCGGAGCGGGTCAAGCAAGGCATCCGTGAGGCCGGGCGGATTGCCCTTGGAAGTGATGACGACCGCCATCTGTGATGGTATGGTTCTCATGGACCCGAAGTATATCGAGGTGCCGAGCAGGAACTGCATTGCAGATCAGGTGGAAGTCACCGTGGAAGGCAATTGCTTCGACGGCATGGTCATGCTGGCCACATGCGATTCCATCGTCCCGGGACCACCTCATGGGCGCGGCGCGGCTGAACATTCCGGCAATTATGGTGACCGGAGGCTATATGCCGCTTGGACACTGTGGCGGAAAAGAAGTCACGAATATGGGCGGCTCAGGACTTGGTTGGGACCGTTATGGCTGGAAAGATGGATGTTGATGAATACAAAAACATCGTTTCCAATGCGTGGGGCAGCTGCGGCGCCTGCGCCGTGATGACCACGGGGAACAGCATGTGCATGATCGCGGAAGCGCTCGGTATGACGCTGCCCGGCAACTCCTCCATGGCTGCGCACGGTTCGCAGATTCGCAATCTTGCCCTACCGTGCCGGCAGGCAGATCATGGAGCTTGTTTTTGAAGGAATCACCGCTCGGCAAATCATGACGAAGGAAGCCTTTATCAACGCAATCAAGCTGGATATGGCAGTTGCGGGCTCCTCCAACTTAATTCTACACATTCCGGCTATTGCGCAGGAAGCGGGATTGGACCTGCCCTGGTGGAGTTACTTTGACGAAGCGTCCAACGAGGTGCCGCTTCTGGCGCATCTCGCACCGAGCGGCCCGTATCACCTGAAGGATTACGATCTTGCTGGCGGAACGACGGCGATGCTCAAGGCGCTGCTTCCTGTGTTAAATGTGGACTGCCTGACAGTAACGGGCAAGACGGTTCGACAAAATGTGGAAGACGCCATTTGCTACAATCCGGAGGTGATCCGCGCACTCGATAATCCCGTCATGCGCGAACCGGGTATTGCGGTACTCTACGGCAGTTTGGCTCCCGAAGGCGCGATCATCAAGATCGCTGCGCTGCCGGAACATCTCAATCATTTCGCCGGTAAGGCGCGAATTTTCAATTCTCTTCAGGATAGTCTCGACGCGTTGCGCAGCCGTAAGGTGATCAAGCCAGGCGACGCAATCATCATCCGTTATCTTGGATTGAAAGGTCGGTTCGGAACGACTGCCTTCACCTTTCAGGAAGAACTAAAAGGCATTCCGGAGCTGTTCAACACCTGCGCTATTATTACCGATGGTCGCTTTTCCGGTGGAACGGTCGGTCTGAGCATCGGTTATGTGTCGCCTGAAGCGGCTCTCGGCGGTCCGCTGGCGCTCGTTAAGGATGGCGATGAAATCAAAATCGACGTGCCTGCGCGTAAGATGGACCTTGTGGTTTCGAAAGAAGAAATGCAGAAGCGCGCGAAAGCGTTCCAATGGGAGTTCCCGAAAGGCGAGCACCTTCGTTACCTGCATATGTTCTCCAAGAACGTTGGCTCCATGGCGAAAGGCGGCGTTTGGGATGTTTAAGCAGGCGGAAAAGACCGAATGCGAAAATAATCTTTCGTTCATCCGAGAGAACGAGGTTGTCACGATCTGCCGTAAGGTCTATGGGGACGATCTGCTCCGCTTGGCGGAAGCCCTCTACGCGGGCGGCGTGAAGCTGATGGAGGTTACATTCGATCAGGAGGATCCTCGCTGTCTGGAGCGCACGGCGGAAGCCGTCCGCATGATTCGGGAGCGATTTGAAGGCGGCGTTCTGCCTGGTGCTGGAACAGTATTATCGCCGGAGCAGGTGAAAATTGCGAAACAGGCGGGCGCGGCCTACATCATTTCACCGAATACGAACTTGAACGTCATAGGCGAAACGCTGAAAGCGGGTCTGGTGTCCATACCGGGTGCGATGACGCCCTCGGAGATCATGAATGCGCATGATGCGGGCGCGCATTTGGTGAAACTGTTTCCCGCCGGGTCGCTCGGCATGAAGTACATTCAGGACATTCTTGCCCCGATCAATCATGTCGGACTCGTTGCAACCGGCGGCGTAACGGAAGAAAACTGGCCCGATTATCTCAAACTCGGTTTTGCGGGTGCGGGCGTAAGTTCACGCCTCTGCGATAAAAAGCTGATAGCAGAAGGGAACTTTGCCGAGATTACGAAGAGGGCGGGCGTGTTCTGCCGGATTACGGCGGAATACCGAACCTGAAAACAAAGCATCGGCAGTTGCGGCGCCAGTTTCTGTACGTGGCGCCGCAATCGGCCGAAACGAAAAGGACGGATTAGAATATGAAAGTTCTTGCATTCGGCGAGATACTGGTCAGGATGTCGGCGCCCGGTTTCAACCGGTTTTTACAGACGGATTCGTATTTGACCACCTATACCGGAGCGGAAGCGAACATCTGTGTTTTCTTAAGTCTCAACGGCGTGGAAGCTGAGTTTCTAACAAAACTTCCGGTCAACGACATTGCGGAGTGCTCGCTTGCCGCGCTTCATAAGTACGGGGTTCGCACCGATAATGTGCTTCGCGGCGGGGACCGCATCGGGTTGTACTATATCGAACGCGGCGCTTCGCAGCGGCCGTCCAAACTGGTATATGACCGGAAGTATTCCTCAATCGCTATGGCGCAGCCGGAGGAATTCGATTGGGACGCGCTGCTTGAAGGAGTCGATCTTTTCACGTTTTCCGGCATCACGCCGGCGCTCGGTGGCGCGCTGCCGAGAATCTGCCAAGACGCTTGCGAAGCGGCGAAGATTAAGGGAATCCCGGTCGTAGCCGACTTGAATTATCGCGGGAATCTTTGGACGCCAACGGAGGCGCGGATAGTCATGCGCGAGCTCGCACCGTATGTCGATGTTCTGGTTGGCAACGAGGACGACGCGGACAAATGCCTCGGTATCAAACCGAAAAACACGGACGTCACCAAAGGCAACCTGAATAAAGAAGGTTATCTTGAGGTGGCTCGTGAAATCAGCGAAACGTTCGGCTGCAAAACCGTTGCGTTTACGCTGCGTACCAGCTTTTCCGCGTCCGATAACGGCTGGGCGGGCATGCTCTTCCAAGGCGGTGAGGCGTATTTTTCGAAAGAGTACCGAATTCATCTCGTTGACCGGGTTGGGGGAGGAGACTCGTTCACGTCCGGTCTGATCTATTCGCTGATTCATCATTACGATGCGCAGAAGAGCATCGACTTTGCCGTAGCCGCGTCCTGCCTCAAACAAACGATAGAGATGGATTTCAATTTGTCCACTGTTGCTGAAATCGAGCGCCTGGCAAACGGCGACGCTTCGGGCCGCGTTCAGCGGTAAGTGTTCCTTGAGAGATAAGTAAAGAGTATTTGTATTTTATAAATTCATGTTGGTATTTCGTGTTTAAAAGCATGCCGCGCTATGCTATCGTGGAATAGTAATAAGCAATACGGTTTCACTATTTTACAGAGCATATCTGCAATCGGAGAGAATCATGGGACTACTCGTCAGGTCTTACAAAGGTGATGGTTATTCGGTAGTACAGGAATCAGGAAGTTGGAAAATCGCAATTATGAACTATGCAGAACGGTTCAGCCGTCTGCAGCCAGTTATATTGGAGAAACACTTTTTTACAGACGAATGCTTCGTTCTGTTGCAGGGTGAAGCGGAACTCTTGACGATTCCGGGCGACGATCCGGAGAATACGCGGGAGAAAGCCGAAACGACGATGCTGCTTCCCAATTACGTGTACTGCGTGGAGAAGGGCACCTGGCACCACATTTGGGCGTCGGAGAACTGCAAGGTAATCGTCATTGAAAACCGCGATACCTCGATGGAAAACACGAGACGATGCGAATATAAAGCGATGAGGCCTCGGTAACCAAACGAAAGGTTTTTCGTGTTTTATTTGAAATATAGCGACGAAATACCCGCGCGGGTATTAAAATAAAAAAAGGAGGAAGAGAAATGAAAATCAAAAGATGGATAGCGTTGATGCTGATCGCACTAATGGCCGTTTCCGCCATTGGATGCAAGTCGACCACCGGGGAAACGACGGAGGCGGCTGCTACTGCAGAACAGGTTGTGGCGGATACAGCCGAGGCAACCGTGGAACCAGCCGCCGAGCATGAGCCGGTGACGATTACGTTCGGGTCATGGGTGTTTCCTGAGGACAGCGTGAACTATATTTATCAGGAAATTCTCGATAACTTCATGGCGAAGTACCCGTGGATTACCGTGGATATCTATACCAACTCGTACGCCGATTACCTTGAGCAGCTCGTTGTGGCGGCGGCGGCCGGCACCGGCCCAGATGTCGCGCACATTAAGAACACCTGGCTTGCGCAGTTGGAGGAGATCGGCGCGATCCTGCCTGTCAACGATTTCCTGTCGGCTGAGACGGTAGCCGATTACAGCGACGGTGCGATCGACGCCTTGACCGACCAAAACGAGAATATGATGGCCGTCGACTGGTTCGGCAACACGGAATCGCTGATTTACAACAAGGATTTGCTCGCCAAGGCCGGATGGAAGATCGAGGACATCACATCCTGGGATAAGCTTCTGGAAGCCGCGGCGGACATCTCGGCTCTGGGCACCGATGAAAACGGCAATACGATCTACGGCTTTGCCGTTCCGACCAGCTGGATTGAGACGGGCGAAGGGTATGCAACGCTGATCTGGCAGTGGGCCAATGGCTCCGACTGGATGGATGCGGACGGAACGATCGATCTTACGCGCGAAGGCACGATTCGGGCGTACACCGAGCTGCAGAGTCTTATTCAGAACAAGATTACGCCGTACGGCTACTCGCTTAAGGAAATTCGCAACGCGTTCGGTCAGGGAACAATCGGCTTCTTCTACGACATCCAGGCCGGCGTAAAGACGGCTGCCTCTGTTGCGGCGGATCCAGATGCGTTCCTCGCAAATGTCGGACTCACGACGCTGAACTCCGTCGGTTCCGCAGGGTATGTGGAATCGCATTATCTCGTAGCGCTCGATACGGTCGACGATTCCAAGAAAGAAGCCGTTTCGCTCTTCCTCGAATACATGTCCAGCGCGGACGCGATTCAGGTGCTCTATGACAATAATCAGGGTAAGATGAGCGACCGAGCCAGCGTCATGAAGGCCGTGTACGGCAACGTCGAAGACGAAGTCACCGCCGCGTACGTTCAGGCGATGGCGGGGGCACGTGCGCTCAACGTTAACAACACCGCGTTCCTCGATGCGGACAAGGCCCTGCAGGATTCGATTGCGACGATTGCACAGGGTGCGGACGTTGCTACGGCGATGTCGGATGCGCAGGCCAAGATCCGCACGCTTTACGGCCAGCAGTAACCTGCGGCTGTATCGCAAACATCTTTCATAAAGTTGACCGGTCATGCGTGTCCATAACTGCGGCGCGCATGACCGGACGCCCGAAAGGATGACGTTGATATGATGAGCAGACAACACGCGGCTGGGCAAAAACGTACGAGGCGGCAAATCAGTGACAGTGCGTTTGCCATCGGTATGATGAGTCCTGCGATCCTCCTTTTAATCATGATCATTGCGATCCCGATTTTAAAGGCGGTCTGTATCAGCTTTTTTGATTATGGCCTAAAGCAGCTTCGCGCGCCCATTTTCGAACTGGAATGGAATAGCTTTCAGAATTATATTTCGCTTTTAAAGGGCGGCGAATTCTTCAAGTATTTTTCCAACACGCTGCTATTTTGCGTGACGGTCGTCAGCCTTCAATTCGTTTTTGCGCTGATGATGTCGTTGCTGCTCAACAGCATCAGTAAAATGCGTGGTCTCCTACGTGGCTTACTTCTGGTTCCCTGGACCATTCCGTCGGTAGTAACGGCAATCGTGTGGCGGTTATTGACCAATCAGCAGTTCGGCACACTGAATTACATACTGGTCAAGCTCGGCATTCTGGACTCCATCAATTTCGCCTGGACGATCGACGCCTGGCCGGCGCGCATCCTCATCATCATGACATGCGTGTGGCGGCAGATGCCTTATATGATGGTGATGCTGCTGGCGGCTCTCCAGAGCGTGGACAAATCGCGCGTCGAAGCGGCGCGAATCGACGGCGCCAATTCCTATCAGGTGCTGACGCACGTTCTGCTCCCTTCGATTAAGCCGGTTCTGATCACAGTGCTTTGGCTGGCGATTCTTTCGAACTTCCAGATGTACACCATCATCGCAAACTTGACCGGCGGCGGTCCCGCGTATGCGACGACGACGCTTGCGATCGGCGCGTACGACGTGGCGTTCCGCTCATACGATTTTGGCAAGTCCGCGGCAATCGGCGTCTGCTGGCTGATTATCCTGTTTGTACTGACGTTTTCATGTAACCGTGCGAGCGAGCGGGCGAGCCGGGATCTGATGTGAAGGAGCGCCTAGAATGAAGAACCGTGGCAGAATAAAAAAGAAAATCCTGACGATCGGCAAGTATGCACTAGCGATTCTGGCGGTTTGCATCGTCTGCTTTCCGATCTACTATATGGTGATTTCATCCCTGATGCCGAACCATCTCGTCATGAATCTCCCGATCAAATGGTGGCCGCAGCAGGTGACATTTGCGAATTTCAAAAAAATCTTTCAGAATTCACAGTATGTAAACTACTTCAAGAACAGCTTCATCGTCGCTTTTGGTTGTGTGGCGGTCGTACTGCTGGTATCGCTTCCTTCGGCCTTCGCGTTGTCACGCTATCGTTTCCGCGGGAAAATGGCCATGCTGACGGCAGTAACGTCCGTGCAGATGTTTCCGATCGTCGTCATTATGGTTTCGCTGTATACGCTCTATTACAAATGGGGCCTGAAGGATACGTATATCGGCTTGATTCTTGCGAATACCGCGTTTGCCATGCCGCTTGCGATCACACTGCTGAAGGGCTTTTACGATACCGTGTCAACTTCCCTGGACGAGGCGGCGCGCATCGACGGCGCGGGGAGAATGCAGGTGCTCATGCAAATCCTTCTGCCGCTGATTTTGCCCGGTATTGTCGCGGTCGGGACGTATACCTTCCTCTCCGCATGGGACGACTACCTGCTGGCGCTGATCGTTATGCAAAAGGACGCACATATTACGCTGACCATCGGGCTGGCAAGAAGCTTTCTCGGCGAGTACAGCAACGATTACGGCAGTCTGATGGCTTTTTCGCTTGCGGGGTCGCTGCCAATTGTGCTGATGTTTGCATTCTTCCAGAAATTTCTGATTTCCGGCCTTACGTCGGGCGCGGTGAAAGGATAACGACCAGGCGTGTTTGAAAAGTTGAGAAACTGGATATTTGGAGACGAAAACCGCCCGGATGCGGAGGCCATTTCCCGGTACGGATGGCCTCGCGTCTGGCTGATACTTCGCCAGTTTTTCGTACAGATGGTCGGCGCCAATCTGCTGTTTACCGTTGTCGCGTTGCCGTTGATAACGCTGCCTGCGGCGATTTGCGGCCTTACACGCGTGAATATGAACTGGGCGCGGAACCGTCCTACCGCCGTTTGGGCGGATTTTTGGACAGAATTTCGAACTGATTTTCTCAAGCGGACATTTTACGGAGCGTTGCTGCTGTTTCTTCCGCTCTCGCTCTGTGCATACGCAAAAGCTCTAGGGAACGACATGCTGGCGTCTGTGCTGCTATTTGCGCTAGGGACACCGGCGCTTCTGGTAGCTGATTATTTCTTTCCGCTCGCTGTGATGATCGACGCGCCCGCAGCGGCAAATCTGAAAAACGCGTTCATCATTGCGACGTTGGAATGGAAGTGCTCGCTGAAGCTGCTTTTACTGACGGGCTCGTCGGTGCTTCTGTTGATTTTTCTTTTCGAGCCAGCGGCTCCATTTTGCCTGATCGGGCTGTTTGAGTTGGTGCAGATGATCGATTGTGTCTGGGTCGGCGAGGTTATTGATCAGCGATTTGGTATGCCCCGGTAACAAGGACTCTCTATACCAACTTTTGGTGGCGATTGCGAAATTCGGACGGGGCGAGGCCGGTCGCTTTCTTAAAACAGTTTGAAAAATAAGCGCCGCCTTCAAAACCGGTTTTCTCTGCGATTTCCGATAACGGAAGGTCGGTGTTAATCAGCATCTGTTTTGCTGCGAAAATTCGATAGTTGATCAAATATTGGTGAAGTGTAACTCCGGTGTGCTTCACCATTAGTTTATTAATGTGGTATTCGTGATAGTTGAATTCTTTTGCGATTGTCTGGTTGGTAATTTCACAGGCGTAGTGATTGTGAATATATTGAATGATCGATTGAATCGCCTTTGAGGAACGTACGTTTCTTGTCAGACTGCATCGCAGCAAATCGATGAGCGTTTGCTTAAGAAGGGCGGACGTATACTCGCCGAAGTAGATCATTTTTGTGATGTAGTCGGAAGCGATTTGAAGCAGTGGCGCCTCAAAGCGCTGCATATTGTCGAGCATCAGCGGTGCGTTGAATAGCTCCGCGTCTTCGAAAGTCACCGATTCGAACACCATGTCGCTCGTAAAGGCGTCCGCAGGCAAAACAGACATGGAAGCGACCTGGTCGCTGTGATTCTGTGAATAATCAAAATTTACAACAATCAGCCGGAGTTGTTGGTCAGTTTCAAAGCAGTAATCCGTGCCGGCCTTCCAGAGCATCAGCGTTCCGGGACTGATGGAGTATGTGCGTCCATCGACGATCACGCGCGCATGCCCTTCCTGCAGGTAAAAAAGTCTGTGATCCCGTGCGCAGACATGCTTGGGATACAGGAACGTGTGATTGCTGTTTGCAAAGCGGATGTAGGGGTTGATATCACATACCTTCATAAGTACCCCCTGAATGTTTGTTTTTCACAAATTTGATTTGCTTTTGTTTATTCATTATAGCAAAAGCGAATGGTATGATCAATTGCATAAGGAGTGTATGTTGCTATGAGAAGTGTATTGGTTACGGGTTCGTCGCACGGAATCGGCCAGGCGACGGCAATCGCTTTCGCTAAGGAAGGGTATGCGGTTGGGATCAACTATTTTCATGACTTCGAGGGCGCTGTCCAGACCGAGGAGCGCTGCAAAGAGGCTGGAGCGAAAACGAAGATTTTTTATGCAGACGTATCAAACCGGGATGACTGCAAAAAAATGATGGAAGATTTCATTGAAACATTTGGGAACATCGACGTTTTGGTTAACAACGCCGGCGGTGCGCTGAAAATGCCGACCGGTGGATTCGATGAAATGCCGCTGGACTATTGGGACAGTCAGATCCGGCTGAATCTTTGTGCAGCGGCTTACTGCTCGCACTACGCCGTGAAGGATATGAAGCTAAAGCATACCCAAGGCAGAATCGTTAACATCAGCTCTGGACTGAGCATTGTTGGTTGGTGCCGGAGGAAAACGCTGCCATACAGCGCGGCAAAGGCCGGGGTCAACGGGTTTACGCGTACGTTGGGAACAGAAGTTGCAAAGTATGGGATCAATGTTAACTCCGTCGCTCCGGGGTTTATACAGACCAAGGCAACGACGCGGTATTCACAACGGGATATGGAAGCCTACATCAGGAAGATACCTGTGGCCCGGTTGGGCACGGTGGATGACGTTACGCCTATGATCCTGTTTCTTGCGGATATTGAAAAGAGCAAATTCATTGTTGGTCAGACGTTCTTTGTGGACGGAGGAGAATCTATCGACAACGCTCTGGAACATATGGTGGACGAACCGATCTAGTAGCGGGGCAAAAACCTTCCTGAACTACTCGCAGTATTGAAGGAAGGTATTGCGAAAGAGTTACTTGAGAATGCTGGTATAAGAAAAGAGAAATCATGAGGATCATTGTTTGCTGCAAGCAAGTACCGGGCACAAACAAAGTTGAAGTTGACGAAGAAACGGGCGTGCTTAAGCGCGCGGGGATCGCGGCGAAGCTGAACCCGTACGATCTATTTGCGCTGGAGACGGCGTTCACGCTCGCGGAGGAAACGGACGGGAGCGTAAAGACGCTGAGCATGGGTCCGCCGCAGGCGAAGGAAGTGCTAACGGAAACGCTCTGGATGGGCGCGGACGAAGGCGCTTTGCTGTGTGACCGGGCGTTCGCGGGATCGGACGTCGCATCGACGAGCTATGCCCTCTCACTTGGAGTTCGGGAGATGGGAAAGTTCGACCTGATTTTTTGCGGCAAACAGACGACGGACGGGGACACGGCGCAGGTTGGGCCGGAGCTCGCGGAACGGCTCGGTATCGAGCACGCGACGAATGTCGTGCGGATCGATGGAATCGACGAAAGCGGGATTACAGTCACGATCGACCTCGATAGCGTGCTGCAGACGCAACGGATGGCGTTTCCGTGTTTACTGACGATCGACAAGGATGCGAACACACCCAGATTGCCGTCGTATAACCGCAAGAAGTCGGTCGACACGGAGAAGCAAATCCGCGTGCTGACGGCCTGTGACCTGCCGGGCGCTGACGAAGCGAAGCTGGGGCTGAAAGGCTCGCCGACGCAGGTGGAGCGTATTTTTCCTCCAGAGAACCACGTGGAAAAACAGACGCTCATCGGCACGGGAGCGGAACTGGCGAACGCGCTGTACGGACTGCTGCACGAGCAGAAGTTCGTCTGAGGGAGCATACATGGGACTGGTTATTAACCAAGACAAGATCACGAACGAAATCGCCGAACGGTTGCAGGAGATCTGCCCGTTCGGTGCGTTGGAATATGAAAACGGCGTCCTTTCCGTCAACGCCGCGTGCAAAAGCTGCAGGCTCTGCGTGAAAAATGGGCCTAAGGGTGCGGTCACGTGGGAGGACGAAAAGAAGACGACGCTGGACAAGTCCGCGTGGCGCGGGGTCGCCGTGTTCGCCGAAAAGCGGGGGGATACGATTCATCCGGTCACGCTGGAATTGCTTGGCAAGGCGGAGCAACTCGCGAAGGTGACCAGCGAACCCGTCTACGCTGTGTTGATTGGAAGCAATGCAAAAGAACTCGCAAACAAACTTCAGCACTACGGTGCGGACAAAGTGTTCGTCTACGACGACCCGGCGTTCGAGCGGTTCACGGTCTCGCCGTATGCCGCGGCGTTCTACGATTTTATCAAAAAGGTCAAGCCGTCATCGATTTTGGTCGGCGCTACGAGCCTCGGCCGCTCGCTTGCGCCGAAGGTGGCCGCGAGGTGCAGCGCGGGGCTGACGGCGGACTGCACGGTCCTCGAAATGAAGGATAACACCGACCTTGTGCAGATTCGTCCCGCGTTTGGCGGGAACATCATGGCGCAGATCGTGACGCCGAACACGCGCCCGCAGTTCTGCACGGCGCGGTATAAAATCTTCACCGCGCGCGAACGGAGCAAAACGGCGAAGGGCGAAGTGGCCGAAATGCCGGTTACGGACGCCATGCGGCAAAGCAAGACGACGGTGATTGCGATCGAGGAGAAGCCGAAGGAGACCGACATCTCGGAAGCGGACGCGATCGTCGCCTGCGGACGGGGCTTTTCCAAGGAAGCGGACTTGGTTTTGGCAAAGGAGCTCGCGATTCTTCTGCACGCGCAGATGGCGGGCACGCGACCCATGATTGAGACGGGCTGGCTCGACCCGAAGCGCCAGATTGGTCTGTCTGGCCGTACGGTGAAGCCGAAGCTAATTATCGCGCTGGGAATATCCGGCTCGGTGCAGTTCGCGGCGGGCATGAAGGGCAGCGAACGGATTGTCGCGGTCAACAAAGATCCGAACGCAACCATCTTCGAGTTTGCGCACGTCGGAATCGTCGGCGACCTTTATGCGATTTTACCGGAGTTGATTAAGCGCATAAAGGACTCGGACCGAAATGCCTGAGCGTTCTTTTGAAACGACGGAAATTGGTGCGGATAAAATCTGCTTGGAATTGCGTCGCAGACTAACAGGCGCAGTGGTATGCGGCAAAGTGCTGGCAGTATTCGAACATGCAATTTGTCTGGCAACCTTATTTGGGCTTGTAACCATTCTGACAGCAAAACGTGGGTTACAGCCATTTTCGCTCGTTCTTACACACAAATCGGAACTATCACAGCTGGGCTGTGCCGCGGATCAGCAAGTGCTACTTTTGGAGAGCAGGATCTGTTTTGAAACCTTCAACGTAATACTCGCAAAAACGATGGTAATCGATCTATCAATCAGAAATAACTTTTCAGAAGGTACATTAAAAAGCGATTATAAACGCTATTTACCTTTATTATTAGGACTGCTCAGCACCGATAAAAGAAGCGGATGCTTGGATGCGCTGGTTCTGGAAGGAAAAGAGAGTGTTTTTTCCGAACGTCTGAAATCACCTGTTCTGCAGCTTGCAAAAGCCGTTTCAGACCAAGACGCTCTGCAAGCCGGAAAAGAGGCGGAACTAATTGCAGGATGCGGAATTGGACTTACACCGTCGTCGGACGATTTTTTAGTCGGCTATATGACCATGCTTCATGCTATGTGCATCGAATACACCGGTGAACGACGTAAGAAAATGATGGATATTTTACACACGATTGGACAGAAAGCCGCACTGAAAACAAACGTTGTCAGCGGAGCTTTTTTACTGCAATCCAGCTGTGGATATGTGTCGGAGGATATGATTTGCTTGCTACGGCAACTGCGAAAAAAGGATGAAGAGCAGGCGGTTCGACATGCCGCACAACGGGTGCTGGCGTTTGGTTCAACGTCCGGCAGGGACATGCTCACAGGCGTTGTATTTGCGCTGCAGCGCCATGCCGAAATGTACCGTATCGAGGAAAACTGAAAACGGATTGCGCTTTTAAAAAAGGAGTAATTCACAAGATGTATAAACGGATGACAGCGATTGATATGGAACGCCTTAAAGCGATTACATCGCCCGAACGCGTTTTTACGGCGGGCCAGATCAGCGCGGATTACAGCCACGACGAACTCGGCGGCGTGTCGAGCATGCCGGAAGCGCTGGTGAAAGTGCTGAGCACGGAGGAAGTCTCCGCGATCATGAAATACGCCAGCGAGCAAAACATCCCAGTGGTCGTGCGTGGCAGCGGGACGGGATTGGTCGGAGCGGGCGTTGCGCTGTACGGTGGGATCATGCTGGAGACGACGGGCATGAATAAGATCCTCGAATTGGATGAAGAAAACCTGACCGTTACGGTTCAGCCGGGCGTGTTATTAATGGACCTCGCGGCATTCTGCGAGGAACACGACTTTCTGTATCCACCGGACCCGGGTGAAAAGAGCGCGACGATCGGTGGGAATATCAGCACAAATGCGGGTGGGATGCGCGCGGTAAAGTACGGTGTGACGCGCGACTACGTGCGAGCGCTGACGGCGGTGCTGCCGAACGGGGAAGTTTTACATCTTGGCGGCAAGGTGGTCAAGAACAGTACGGGCTACGCACTAAAGGAACTGCTGATTGGTTCGGAAGGTACGCTGGCGGTGATCACGGAAGCGACCTTAAAACTCGTTCCGCTGCCGAAGGTCACGGTATCGCTGCTGGTTCCATTTCTGTCGATCAAGGAAGCGATCGAGACGGTGCCGAAACTCATCCGCAGCAAGGCGTCGTTGACGGCGATCGAGTTCATGGAGAAGGGCACGATTTTATTTTCGGAGGAATACCTTGGCAAGCGATTTCCAGACACAAAGGCTCCAGCATACCTGCTTTTGACCGCAGACGGGAACGAGCGATGCGCGGTGGATGCACAACTCGACGGCGTGGCGGAACTGTGTATCGAAAGCGGGGCATTGGATGCGTACTTCGTGGACACCGAGGAGCGCAAAGCGTCGGTCTGGACGGCGCGCGGGGCTTTCCTGGAAGCAATCAAGGCTTCGACGACGGAGATGGACGAATGCGACGTGGTGGTGCCGCGCAGCAAAGTGGCAGATTTTGTGCTATATACGCATGATCTATCAAACTGGCTGAATGTAAGGTTGCCTTCGTTTGGGCATGCAGGCGATGGCAACCTGCACGTCTACATCTGCCGTGACGACATGGACGAAACCGAATGGAAGAAAATGCTTGAGGCCGCATTTGACATGCTGTATGCAAAGGCGATAGAACTCGGCGGACTCGTATCCGGCGAGCATGGAATCGGCTATGCGAAAAGGGCATACATGGCGGACGCATACGGAGATATGATGATCGAACTCATGCGAAGAATTAAACAAGCCTTCGATCCCAACAATATTCTCAACCCCGGGAAGGTGGTCTGAATGCTGGAACTGCCGTATGGAAATACAACGGTACCCTTCGACGAGACAGGAATGCTTGTACTTCGTTCACGTATTGACGAGCTTACCAACAGTCGTGGCGGCATGGAGCTCGTCGAAGAGGCGATGGCGCGTCCGATCGGCAGTAAACCGCTCAGCGAACTGGCAAAAGGAAAGCAGACCTGCACTTTGATCATATCCGACCACACGCGGCCCGTCCCCAGCAGGGATATCCTGCCGCCGATGCTCAAAGAACTGCGCAAGGGAAACCCGGAGATTGAAATCACGCTTCTGGTTGCGACCGGCTTCCATCGCGGCACGACGACACAGGAATTGGCCACAAAGCTCGGAGACGACATCGTGTCGAATGAGAAAATCGTTGTGCACGACTCTGCGGATTCGGCGACGAACGTTCCAATCGGCGTTTTGCCGTCCGGCGCGCCGCTGGTGATCGACCGTCTTGCGGCGGAAACGAACCTGCTCGTTTCCGAGGGGTTCATCGAGCCGCATTTTTTCGCGGGTTTCTCCGGCGGACGAAAGAGCGTTCTGCCCGGCGTCTGCGACCGGGTGACGGTACTCGGCAACCATTGCAGCAAGTTCATCGACAGTCCGTTTGCGCGGACGGGCGTTCTGGACGGCAACCCGATTCATGCGGATATGGTTGCGGCGGCACAGTTGGCGAAGTTCCGCTATTGCGTCAACGTGGTTATCGACGAAAACAAGAAAACGGTCGCGGCATTTGCCGGCGACCCGATTGAAGCGCACGTGGCGGGCTACGCTTTCCTGCGTCCCTACTGCGAGGTTTCCGCCAAACCGAGCGATATCGTGATCACGACCAACGGCGGTGCGCCGCTCGATCAAAACGTATACCAGTGCGTCAAGGGCCTCACAGCAGCTGAAGCCGCGGCAAAGGAAGACGGCGTTTTGATTATGCTCGCGGAATGCGCGGACGGGACGGGCGGCGACGGATTCTACCATTCACTTGCGGACTGCGAAAGCCCCGACGCGCTGTATGACGAAATCATGGCGACGCCGCAGGACAAGACCATTCCCGATCAGTGGGAAAGCCAGATCCTTGCGCGAATTTTGATGCGTCACCGCGTGATTTTCGTGACGCGGCCGGAGATGGAGGGGACCGTCCGCAACATGAAGATGGACTATGCAGCGTCGCTTCAAGAGGGAGTGCGCCTTGCAAAACAGCTGCGGGGAGAACATGCAGCGGTATCCGTCATACCAAACGGCGTATCTGTGATGATTTCGAGAAAAGAACATGAAAAGCAATAGGTCGAATTACTGGACAGAGTATAAAGGAGGTTAATATGGAGGAAACTACGAAAAAGCCGGATTTTTCACTGGCGCATATAGGAATCAACGCAGATAGTCCGGAGGAGGCGCTTAGTATTGCAATGCTCTTCAAAACCGCTTTCGGGTTTCAAGTAAAACAGGGCAGTCGTTCAAATTTCGCCGGAGATATTGTCGAGGTAATGAACGAACCATTTTTAGGAACCAAGGGTCATATTGCGATCGGTTGCCATGATTTGAATGCAGGTATTCAATTTCTCGAAGAACGCGGATTTGCGGTGGATATGGATACCGCTAAGTACAAAGAAACAACCCTGATTGCTGTCTATTTGAAACGTGAGTTCGGAGGCTTTGCCGTTCATCTCCTGAAAACCTAGAAAGGTACCATTACAAACGGATTGTATAGAGATCAAAGTGTTGTTTTTAATTGGTAAAGTAAGAATAAAATCCGCAAACGAGCGGATTTTTCTATTTTTGGGAAACTCCCAATTCCGCAGAAGATCAAGTTGCTTTTATCGAGGTTAAGAAATATGACTGAACAATAATTAGTCTCAACAATACTTTGTGCAAGCATTTTTATAGCATTGAAATAATATATTTTGCTAATTTGTAGTTTTTCTTTCCGGTTTTGGGAAGCTGAGTTGTTCTTGTTATATAGAGGGGAAAATAGGAACCTTGAAAATTGCATATTGCGGAGGATAAGCAATGCTTTCTGAACAAGAAGAAGCGTCTGTGTGTGCGCTTTTTGACAGTTATTGCCATACGGTTCTCCGCAATGCAATTCGAAATTACACAAAACATATTTCTATTCAAGAGAAGTACGAGTTCTTAGCGGAATATCCCGAAACATATGTGAAGAAGTCCTGTGCGCGGCGAGATGTTTATGAAGGTGATCATTTACATATTGCTTATATGAATAGATCCTACCAACTAGATAATGAACTCTTGTTGCAGGCGATGCGGAGTTTACAGGAACGGGAACTCGGTGTTTTGATACTCGGTTTCTGGCTCGAATGGACGGATCTGAAAATCGCCAAAGAGATGAAAGTAACCGACCGGACTGTAAGGAATATCCGCAGCCGGGCGTTTGAAAAGATAAAAAAGTGGTTGTCGCTGATTCGCGAATCAACCTGATGAATAACACGTCTTCGCCTTCGCTTTGCCGACGGCGTTGGTTGGGGTGCAATATGAATCTGAAGTACGAGACGATCAAAGCCGCTGTTTCCGGCGATAAAAAAGCGATGGATGAGGTTTTGAACGAATACGAACCCTATATGATGTTTCTTTCAATCATCGTCCGCCGGGATAAGGACGGACATGAAGAGAAGGTTTTTTCTCAAGATGTCTACCAAATGCTGAAATTAAAACTGATGGAAGAAATTCCAAAATGGAAGGAGCCCAGCAAATGATACTACCGGATCTATTCGAATTCGCTTATGTACCCAACTGGTTCGACCATCTCGGTACTTTGGCTGAGATGGCCATGCCTGAATCATGGCGATTTACTCATCCATTAATACCATCAAAGAACACTGACACACCAATCCTCGAAAAATACGTCAATTACGTTTTCAAAAAACAAGTCATCGATTTCAACAATTTTCAATATGAATCCGATCCCGAATACGCGGACAGAATCTTCTATCTCCGAAATGAAAAAGCATGTTTCAACACAGGCCTATACACAAAGAACTACAAGAGCATCTATGGATGCTTCACCCGAAACAAACGCAAAGACGCGATGCAAGACTGGTTTTTTCGCGGTTTCTTTGACGATGTCGCGCCCGATATGAAGTATGTGCAGCCACTGCCGGATAAACCGGGATTCCTGCTGCCGATCACGGGTATGACGTACTTTCCGGCTTGGGACATTCGCGTAAATGTGAACCACATTCTATGTGACCCTGACAACTTCGCGCGCTTACCGTTTGAGGTGCAACGGGCGAAGAACCTATCACTACTGCTCGAAACCGCCGTCGAACTTGCGAGGCGCAAAGCGTCATTTGAACCCGGCATCGTGGTGCCGCAGGGATATCAAGGCAAGGTGCAATTTTTGCTTCCTTTATGCTTGCTGGACACGGAGCACACCGATCTTGCCATGACGCTGACACCCATGGATGGCTATTATCTCGGCCATACTTGCTTAACGCTGGAAATGGCTTATATGAACGCGCGGCTGATCGGTAGACCGGTCGCACCCTGGCTTCTGGAACTCGTGACCTGATCTTCCGGCTGCCGCCCTCAGGGGTTAAGGATAAAGCACAACACAATTGAATAGGGCCTGGCGAGCGGCGCTTTTTGTGCCGCGCCGCCGGGTCCTTTTTTTCGTGCGCTCAAAAATGCGCCATTCGTCTGGCTCTCAACGAAAGGAGCCGGACAAATGGGACTGGTTAAAATCACGTATCGCTTTGCGGATGGACATGCCGAGGAATTGGAGGTGGAAAACGAGGTCGCGATAACGCTGAAAGAACTGGATCGTCAAGAGTACAACAACACACAAAAAGAAAGTCGTAGGCATGTGCTTCTGGGTACTTTGGAGTCTGAAAGCGCAAATCTGGCGGATCCTCGCATAGATACCGAACAAGCCGCGATCAGAAGAATTGATTCCAGAAAACTTAGGCTTGCCCTGCAGCAATTGAAACCGCAGCAGCAGGCACTAATTTACAAATTATATCTTTCTCAAAAGCCATTATCTCAAGCGGAATATGCCGCAGTTCTCGGTGTTCGTGAAGAGAGCGTCAAGCAAAATGCGTGGCGCTCTCGCTTAGCTCTGAAAAAAATTCTAGAAAAACTGTAGACCTTACCCCCTTCCCGTGACCTAACAGTGAAGGGGTTATTTTCGGAACCTTGACATCTGAATATCCGGTGGTCATGAGAAGCCCGCACAGTCGAGGATAACGTCCCGGAGTGCGGCCCGGCTGGATGCGGGGAGCGAAGAGCTGCGCGGCGACGAACCGATCACGACCACCGCCCATTCTCCGGGATAGAAGTGTCAAATAGGAGAAGTATCTCTGTTATCACCCCTTCCGAAAGGGAACATGGAACAGAATCAAACCAATCGGATGCCGATCAAAGCGCATCCATATGAGCATCAGCGGCGGGCATTTGAATTTGCCTGCCGCTTGTTTGGCCTAACAGGGCATGATCCGCCGACGAGCCGCGGCGTAGCGCTGCTCATGGAAATGGGAACAGGCAAAACATTGACCGCCATAGCGGTTGCAAGCAGGCTGCACCTCGATGGAAAGATTTTCCGAATGCTCATCGTCGCACCGTTGTCTATCCTCGGTGTTTGGCAGGAGGAATTTCGCAAGTTTGCGGATTTTGAATATTCGCTTGTTGTTCTGAACGGCAGCGAATCCAAGAAAATCGAGAAACTACGACAAATGCCGACATTGGGGCTGCGAGTTGCGGTCGTCAACTACGAATCCGCGTGGCGGATGGAAAAAGCGCTTACCGCTTGGGACGCCGATCTCATCGTCTGCGACGAAGGGCACAAGATCAAAACGCACAACATCGCGGCAAGCAAGTGCATGCACCGGCTTGGCGCAAAGGCGGGATACCGGATGCTGCTGACGGGGACGATCATCACAAACAAAGCGATCGACGTGTTCAGCCCGTATAAGTTCCTGGATCCGGCGGTGTTTGGCAACAGCTTCTACGCCTTTCGCAACCGCTATTTTGACATGGTTGGGTACGGCAACCACACGCCAGTCCTGAAAGCAAACATGGCGGAAGAACTGACGCGGCGCATCCATAGTATCGCGTTTCGCGCGACGAAAGCTGAATGCCTTGATTTGCCGGAAACGACGGAGATCATCCGTTCAGTCGAATTGGAACTACAGGCACGGAAACTGTATCAGCAACTGGTTCGAGACAGCTACACCAGGATCAAGGAAGACGAGATTTCCGCCGTCAACGTGCTGACCCGGCTGCTGCGGCTTTCGCAGCTGACTGGCGGGTTCTTACGCGGAGACGAGACTGATCGCGTGGAGCGAGTCAGCTCCGCGAAGCTGGAGGCGCTTTCGGACATCGTCGACAGCGCGGCGCAGGAAGGCGGCAAGCTTGTGATCATCGCGCGGTTTCTGCCGGAGATCGATGCTATCACCGCAATGCTGGAGCGAAAATCGTTCGCGTTTTCGCTGATCACCGGCGCGGTGAAAGATCGCGACGAGCAGGTGAGGCTATTTCAGACAGACTCCGAAGTAACCGTGTTCGTCGGCCAGATCGCGACGGCGGGACTGGGCATCACGCTTACCGCTGCCGACAAGATGGTGTTCTACTCGATGGACTACAGCATGTCGAACTTCGAGCAGACAAAAGCGCGCATTCACCGCGTCGGCCAACGCAACACTTGCACTTACATCTACCTTGTTGCGGAAAATACGGTCGACGCGAAAGTACTCAAAGCGCTGCGCGACAAGGCGAATCTAGCGAGAGTCCTGATCGACGACTGCCGCGCGGGGCATAACCCGTTCGACACACCCTGAAAGGAGAAATATGGAATCCAACGACCTGTTCGCGCTGGCGGACGAACTGCGCGAACTGAAAGAAACAAAAAAGCGTCTGGAGGACGAGCTCAAGGCGGTGGGCTTGGAGATCGACCGCGTGGACGCCAACCTCGCTCAAAGCATGTCGGATACTGAAACGCAGAACTTCACCCGGAACGGTACGATGTTCTGCCTGACCAGTACGACGCGGGCGTCGGCGGCCGCAGGGCGCAAGGTAGAACTGTTCGAAGCGCTTCGCGAAGCGGGATACGGCGATCTAGTCTACGAGACCGTCAACGCCAATTCGCTATCGGCGTTCGTGAAGGAACAGACCGCGGAGAACGGCGACACCCTACCGCAATGGCTGGATGGACTCGTGAACGTGTTCGAAAAAACAACTGTTGGCGTGCGCAAAGCCGCCCGATAAGAGAAAGGAAACGATCAATATGACGCAAGATACAGGAATCGCAACAACCAACAACGCGTTTGAGGAACTTGCAAACTTCAACCTGACCGACGCGATGTCGCAGGAACTCGAAGGATTGAGCCTTTCTTTTGAGCGGATCAAGATTCCTTCTGCCGGGAGTACGGTGTTTGAACTACCCACGGTCGATGGCGGCGAGCCGGAAACGGTGAAGGAGTTCACGGGTGTGATCCTCTATCACCATCCGCTGTTCGCGTATTACCGGGATAAATACGCGGGCGGCAACGAGCCACCGGATTGTGGCAGCTTCGACGGCGTGAACGGAGAGGGCGACCCGGGCGGCGCGTGCGCGAAATGTCGCTGCAATCAGTTCGGTTCGGGTGAGGGCGGCGGCAAAGCATGCAAGAACCGCCGCAGGATCTACATCCTTCGCGAAGGCGAGGTGTTTCCGGTTCTACTTTCGCTGCCGACCGGCTCCTTGAAGGAGTTCACACGCTATATTCAGCGCCTCTTGAGCCGCGGCAAAAAGTCGCTTGCGGTGGTGACGCGCTTCTCTCTCAAGAAAGCGGTGAACACGGGCGGTATTGCGTATTCGCAGGCACAGTTCAATATCGAGCGCGCGCTGACTGAAACAGAGCTCGCGGCGGTGTCGAACCTTGCCGCGCAGGTGAAGGAGTACGCGAAACATGTCGGTGGGTACTCCGTCGATCTGGACGAGTTCGTCGAAGTGCCGACGCCGTTCGACCCCGCGACGGGCGAAATCGTGGAGCAGTAATAACCTCGGGGATGGGGAGCGGGAAACCGCTCCCCGTCGATTTGGAAGAAAGGATTTCGGTATGAAATGTTAAGCGAGTTGAATTTGGAACCACCTCGGGGAACAGCAGGGCATCCTCGCATCCTGTTTCTGGGAAGAACCGACCGTCCTATGGTTTTCGTCTGTTCCCCATTTGCGGGCTGCGTGCGGGAGAATGTGCAGAACGCGCGCCGATATTCCCGTTTTACGTATTTGAGCGGATATATGCCGATCACGCCGCACCTGATGTTCCCGCGCTATCTGGACGATACCCAGACAAAAGAACGACAGGACGGGATGGAAATGGGAATCCGTCTGCTTGATCTCTGCGAGGAGATTTGGGTATTTGGCGATCGCTATAGTACGGGTATGCAACAAGAAATGACGCACGCGCTGGGGACGCATATGACGATCCGATTCTTTGATCAGGATTGTAAGGAGTATAAGAAGCGGGTAGAATTGGCGCTGCAAAAGGAGGAAGGGGTATGACCGACTTCCCACTTATCCGACGATCCGTACAGATTGAAGAGGTTGCCAAATGGCTGGGAATTGAGGTTCACAGTGGGAAGGCAAGATGTCCGTTCCACAACGACCAAACGCCATCTCTTTCGTTCAAGGACGGGCGGTTCAAGTGCTTTGGCTGCAACGAATCAGGCGACGCGATTGATTTGGTCGCTAAGCTCCGGCACATCGGCACGGTTGAAGCGGCGCATCTGATTTCAGAGGCGTTTCATCTAAGCACCCCGGAATCGACGCAGAAGAAGGAGATGCCGGATCGTACAAACCTGAGATCTTACATCCAGAGCGCGATAGAGGCGTTCGCTGTATCTCCTCGCGCACAGATGTACCTTCAATCACGTGGGTTCACCGGTGAAAGCATGCTGCGGTTCCGGTTCGGATTCGACGCAAAGCGAAACGCGATCGTTATCCCATACGGCGAGAAAACGGAGTATTACACCTCGCGAAGCATATCCGGCAAGCGATTTTTAAAACCTCGCTCGGAGGATGTTGGACCGGAGCCGCTGTTCTACGAAGAGTCGTTGAATCAGAGTGAGCCGGTTTTTGTCGTGGAGAGCGCGTTCTGCGCATTGTCGATCATTCAGGAGGGCGGTCATGCCGTTGCCATTTGCGGGACGGGAACCCGGAAACTGACCGAAGCGCTCAGAGCACGGGGGAAAATACCGCCGATCATCATATGTATGGACCGCGACGATGCGGGAGTAGAAGCGGCGGAAAAGCTCTGCGAGCAGCTCGAAACGATGGGTGTTTCGCATATCCGTTTGACGACGCCGGAGGGATACAAAGATCCGAACGAGCTGCTCATTGGCGATCGGGAATTGTTCCAAAAATGGCTGACGGACGGGGCCGAACAAGCGCGGAATCTGCCGAGTGTTGAGCGTGGCACTCCAACGGAGAAGAATACGGGAATGCCTGCTTTGCACGTATTGCGCCCGGAACGCAACCCACGCTATCCGAATACGGATATCGGCAACAGCAGGCTGTTTTCGGACTATTACAGTAGGGTAGCCCGGTATGTCCCGGAACGAAAACTTTGGTATATCTTTAGCGGCAAACGCTGGGAGCCCGACGTAGGCGGGTTGAAAGCGATGGAACTGTGCAAAACGCTCGCCGATGAGCTGATGGTGTACGCGCTGAACATCGAGGACGAACAGGCGCGTAAGGAGTGCATCGATCAATGCAAAAAGTGGCAGGTGCGAAGAAACCGGGAAACGATCCTCAAGGATGCGCAGGGCGTATATCCGATCCCGATGGAGGCGTTCGACTCCGACCCGTTTCTGTTCAACTGCCAAAATGGAACGATGCACCTTCGGGAAACGCTGTTCCTGCCGCACAATCCCGAGGACAAACTCACAAAGATATCGGGCGTTGTGTACGACCCGGCGGCGCGTTGCGAGCGGTTCGACGCTTTCGTAGACGAAATCATGAGCGGCGACGAGGCAAGAGCGCGGTTTCTCCAGCGTGCGCTGGGTTATGCACTGAGCGGTGACACCCGGTTCGAATGTCTGTTCATCCTGTACGGCGCGACGACGCGTAACGGGAAAGGCACGCTCATGGAGAGCGTGCTTCGGGTCATGGGCGACTATGGGAGTACGGTGCGCCCCGAGACGATCAGCATGAAGCAAAACGTCAGCAGCCAGAACCCGACGGAGGATATCGCCCGGTTAACAGGGATTCGGTTTGCCAACATCTCGGAGCCGAGCAGAGGATTACTGCTCAACGCCGCGCAGGTGAAGAGCATGACGGGTAACGATACGCTCAACGCGCGGTTTCTGCACGAAAACAGCTTCGATTTTCAGCCGCAGTTCAAGATTTACATGAATACGAACTATTTGCCTGTGGTCACGGATATGACGCTGTTTTCAAGCGGCAGGATCATGATCATACCGTTCGAGCGCCATTTCGAAGAGAACCAACAGGACAAAACGCTGAAGCATTTGTTTTTTCAGCCGCGCAATCAGAGCGCGATCCTGAATTGGCTGCTGGAAGGCTATCGCGCGTTGGAAGCCGAAGGGTTGACCATGCCGGATTCGGTGCGCTTCGCAACCGAACGGTATCGGCATGAGAGCGATAAGGTCGGGCTGTTTATCGAGGACGAAATGGAACCAATCCCGAATGCGGAGGAACGGACGTCGGCGGTGTACGACCGTTACAAGAAATGGTGCGACGCGAACGGATGCTTTCCCGAAAACACGCGAAACTTCAAGCAGATTCTGGCGATGTACGGGCGCGTGGAACGGAAACGACCGCATTCTGGAGGAAGCGAAACGACAATGTTCCTGGGGTTCCGGCTACGCTTCGATATGGGTGGATTTACCGAATACAAAGGCAAAATTCCGTTCGATTAACCTCTTTGTCGCAGATGTCGCAAGTAAAATAGGTAATATGTAAAAAACGCTATATATAGGGAATTAACCAAAATACCTGCGACAAGATGCGACGAACCTAAAAACGCCCGATTTTCGGGCTTTTTTATTACAGGTACAGAAAGGAGCATACAGCGAACATGCTGGAAAAAGATATCACCGCAGCGATCATGCGGGTTTTGAAGAAGGTTCCACGATGCTTCGCGTGGAAAGAGCATGGCGGGATGTACGGGACGGCGGGTATCCCCGATGTGATCTGCTGTCTGGATGGACGATTCTTCGCTTTCGAGGTGAAGACGCCGGATGGCAGCGTGACGAAGCTGCAGGAGTGCACGATTCACAGAATCAAAGTCGCTGGCGGACATGCGTATGTCGTTCGCTCGGTGGACGATGTGAAAGCCGTGCTGTGGGCATATGCGGGAATCGATATTTAACAAGGGAGGGTTCATATGAGTACGAAGGATTACCTTTCGCAGGCATACCGAATCGACCAGCGGATCAACAGCAAGCTGGCGCAGGTGATGTCTCTGCGTGACCTATTAGGTAAGGCGACTGGAACGTTGTCAGGCGCACCAAAAGCGGCGACGCCCAACCCGCACTCCATGGAGGATACCATCGCCAAGATGGTGGATCTGGAGAATGAGATCAACGACGATATCGACGCGCTCGTTGATCTCAAGGCGGAAATCATGCGGCGGATTAAGCGAGTGGAGAACACGGAGTTCCAGACGATACTGGAGCTGCGGTATCTATGCTTCAAGCGGTGGGAAGAAGTTTCCGTTGAGCTTGGGTATAGCATGCAGCATTTGTTCAGGCTCCACGACGAAGCGCTGGAAGCGGTTAGTATTCCTAAAAGATGAGAGTAAATGTGATTGAATGAGAGTATCATCCTTTGATATTCTTATGATGTCGAAAAAGAAGAGAGCTTCCGCGGACAAAACGTGGAGGCTCTTTTGCTTTCTATGGGGGACTGTGATGCCAAAGAAACCTAAGCGACCGTGCTCCTACCCGGGGTGCGGGAGGCTGACCGATGGTCAGTACTGTAATGAGCACAAACAATCCATCGATCGTCAGTACAACCGATACCTTCGTGACCCGGACACCAACAAACGATATGGCCGCGCGTGGAAGAAACTACGCGCGCGATTTCTTTTACAATATCCTTTGTGCGAACAGTGCCGGAGCGAAGGCAGATTGACAGCCGCAGAAGAAGTGCATCACATCCTTCCGCTGGCAAGCGGCGGCACGAACGACGAGGACAACCTCATGGCGCTGTGCAAGAGCTGCCATTCGAGGATCACGGTTAAGGGCGGCAACACACATCGTTGATGCAGTATGGGTAAACAAGTTTCAATGAATAAAAAACGCACCTGCTCGAGGTGCGTTTCGTGTCAAGACAAGCATTTTAATCATGCGCCTTTTTTGACTTTTTTAATCAACTCAGGCTGAGGAATTTCTTCTTTCACGATATTAATCTTTTTTGTGTCCTTCTTGGGCTTGGGTTGCTTGTGCGGATTCTTATCACCCATGATGCTACACTTCCTTTCCGTGAATACAGAAAAAGCATATCGCTGTGACTAGCGAAATGCCTTTGCCTTCTGCGTCGGTTTTGTAGTTTTCACTATTTGCTACATAAGCATTATAACACGAAAGACAATAAAAAGTTTAGTTGAATGAATAGCGTACCCAGGTAGGCCGGGGGTAATAAAATCTCCACATTATTTTCAACCGGACAACGCGGTCGGGTCACGTACAAACTTTCGCGGTTTCAAGAGGTCGAATAGGCCTCGATTTTTTTCAGGAGGAAGCTCAAATGCCAAACGGCCACGGTGGGTCGAGATTGGGCGCGGGTCAGAAGAAAAAGCCGCTCGCGGATAAGATGCTCGATGGTAACCCCGGGAAGCGGAAGCTGACCGTAGTGGAGTTTTCAAACACCGCCAACCTACTGGGTAATGATATGCCGCTTCCGAGAGAACTGCTTTCCGCGCGGCAGAAGGATGGGCGCAACCTTGAAGCGGCCGAGATCTATGCAATCACATGGGACTGGCTCGACCAGCGAGGCGGGGCGAGAATCGTTTCTCCGCAGTTGCTGGAGCGGTACGCCATGAGCGCCGCGCGCTGGATTCAGTGTGAGGAAGCGGTGACAGAATATGGCTTCTTAGCGAAGCATCCGACGACGGGAAGTGCAATCCAGTCTCCATATGTGGCAATGAGCCAGAATTACATGGCACAGACTAACCGGCTCTGGTATGAGATCTTCCAAATCGTAAAGGAGAACTGTGCCACCGACTACACGGGCGCGAATCCGCAGGACGACGTTATGGAGCGCCTGTTGACCGCGCGCAAGGGGAAATGACCATGGATGAAGTAAAAGCGTTCATACGCGCTTTGAAATACCACCGCCTGACGAGCCAGCAGCGAAAGACACTGCGCGGACAAGCGCTCGCGGGGAACCTTCCCGCGGCGCAGGTCGGCTTACGGAAAATCGTCTCGAAAGGAATCCAGCATGGTCATTCAAACGCTACCGGTCGATAAGCTAGTACCTGCGGATTACAATCCACGCAAAGACCTGAAACCCGGCGACCCGGAATACGAAAAGCTAAAACGTTCGCTCTCTGAGTTTGGGTATGTTGAACCGGTGATCTGGAATCAGACCACAGGCCACGTCGTCGGTGGGCACCAGCGTTTGAAAGTGCTGATCGACACGGGTGTGACTGAGGTCGAATGCGTCGTCGTAGAAATGGGCGAAGAGAAAGAGAAGGCGCTCAACGTCGCGCTCAACAAGATCAGCGGTGAGTGGGACAAAGAGAAGCTCTCGTTTCTGATTTCCGATTTGCAGCTTGCGGATTTCGATGTATCGCTGACCGGGTTCGACGCGCCGGAGATCGATGCGCTGTTCAAGGATGCGCAGTGCAAAGGCGTGCAGGACGATGATTATGACATTGACGCTGCGCTCAAGGAACCGGCGATCACGAAGCATGGTGATCTTTGGCTGCTCGGAAAACACCGCCTGGTCTGCGGCGACAGCACGAAAAGAGAAGCGTTCGATTTGCTAATGGACAGTGTGCAGGCGAACCTCGTGGTCACGGACCCGCCGTACAACGTCAATTACGAAGGTAGTGCGGGCAAGATAAAAAACGACAATATGACGGACAGCGCGTTTTACGATTTCCTGCTAGCTTCGTTTCAGAACATGGAAGCCAGCATGACTTCCGATGCGTCGATCTATGTGTTCCACGCGGATACCGAAGGATTGAATTTCCGAAGAGCGTTCTCAGAAGCTGGGTTCTACCTCTCTGGCACCTGCATCTGGAAGAAGCAGTCGTTAGTACTGGGGCGAAGCCCATATCAGTGGCGGCATGAGCCGGTTTTGTTCGGTTGGAAGAAAAAGGGCAAGCACGAATGGTACGCCGACCGGAAACAAACGACTATCTGGGAGTTTGATAAACCCAAGCAGAACGCTGATCATCCTACCATGAAGCCTGTGGAACTGCTGGCATACCCGATCCTGAATTCGAGCATGGCAAACTGCGTCGTGCTTGATCCATTTGGCGGCAGCGGCAGCACCATGATCGCTTGCGAACAGACCGATCGCGTCTGCCGTATGATCGAGTTGGACGAGAAATACTGCGATGTCATCGTGAAGCGGTTTATCGAGCAGGTTGGT
Source organism: Christensenellaceae bacterium (assembly GCA_963665375.2). Taxonomy (GTDB): domain Bacteria; phylum Bacillota; class Clostridia; order Christensenellales; family CAG-138; genus UBA7703. Next base: position 324,762 of record CAXXUL010000003.1, on the reverse strand, counting down.
TCTGAGAAGGACGCAATTCTGGTCAGGGACGGTGCGAAAACGCCGTACTCGGAGGTTGCCCATGCGTGAACTGACGCTTGGCAGTCTGTTCGACGGCAGCGGTGGGTTTCCGCTCGGTGGGCTGTTCTGCGGGATTCGCCCCGTATGGGCGGCGGAGATTGAGCCGTTCCCGATCTACGTCACGACGAAGCGGATGCCGTTCATTCGGCATCTGGGCGATGTGTCGCGCATTGACGGTGCGATGATCGAACCGGTTGATATCATAACGTTTGGCTCGCCTTGCACCGATCTGTCGGTCGCGGGAAAGCGCACGGGACTGTCAGGCTCCCAGTCCGGCCTGTTTCACGAAGCGGTTCGGATCGTGCGGCAAATGAGGGAAATTACGAATGGAGCATATCCAAAGTACATCGTCTGGGAAAATGTCCCGGGCGCGTTCAGCAGCAACGGAGGGCAAGACTTCAAAGCGGTGCTCGACGCGATCGTCGGGATCGTCGCGCAGGGAACCGAGGTGCCTGCGCCTGCGGATGGCAAGTGGCCTTACGCCGACGTATATCTGGGAACAGGATGGAGCGTGGCATACCGCGTTGTCGACGCGCAGTATTTCGGAGTCGCCCAACGCCGCCGCCGTATCTACCTTGTCGCAAGTTTTGTCGACGAACGCGCCGGAGAAATACTATTTGAGCGCGAAGGCATGCGCAGGAATTTTGCGCCGCGCGAAAGCGAGGGGCAAACGGTTGCCGGAAATTCTCAAAGAGGCGTTGTCGCGGCAGTTGGATTCGAACCCGGCGCACTGAGACGGATGGGTGGCCACGCATGGCCGGAGAGCACCGGATGCCTTCGCGCGGATATGGGCGACAACCAAACGGCGGTCGCCATAGAGAATCACCCGATCGACGGACGCTGCAAGCTAGAGAAGGATGGTCTGGTGCAAACCCTCGCCGCGCGTATGGGAACGGGTGGGATGAACGTACCGCTCGTTATAAACCGCGCGTTTGGCGTGTGCTCCGATGGCAGCAACGCAATGCGATCGGATAACCCCGAGAGCGGGTTCTACGAAGCAGCCACCGCTCGTACGCTTGACGCGAACGGGGGCAGACCGGATTGCAACCAGGGTGGTATCGCGGTAGTCGCCTTCACACAGAACCAACGCGACGAGGTGCGCGATCTCGGAGACGTCGTCGGAGCGTTATCCGCTCGAGCGGGCATGAAGCAGCAGACTTATGCGCTGCAGGGCAGCATGATCGGGCGAAGCGACCACAACGGTCCGCAAGGCGACGGCGTTAATGAAGGCGTATGTTTTACGCTCAATACTTCCGATCATCATGTCGTGTGTTATCCCGATCGGGTCGGTTGTCTCTGCGCAAGCGATTACAAATTCCCGCAGAACCAACAGGTGGAGGACAGCAAGTATGTGGTGGAACCGTACCAGCGCGTTTGCGGTACGATTTCACCCGGCGCGCATCCCGGTGGGTTCAACGGGCAGGATGCGTCCAACGACATGCTTGTTCCTGCGCGTTGCGTGAAGGAACCGAGATACGCGGTGCGGAGATTGATGCCCGAGGAATGCGCGCGCTTGCAAGGTTTTCCCGATTGGTGGTGCGCGGATCTTGGTACGGAGCATCCTTCCGATCAGGAGATCGAATGGTGGCAGGAAGTATTCGAAACACACCGCCGAATCACAGGTTCGGCAATGAATCCGAAGACGAGAAAGCAAATCGTGAAGTGGTTGAACGATCCGTACACCGACGCAGCGGAGTATAAGCTTTGGGGCAACGGAGTTGCGTTGCCGTGCGTTGTGTTTGTTTTGTCAGGAGTTCTTTCAGAATCCGCTGTATATCTGGACGAAATATCTTGATATTCACACCCGTTTGATCAATGTATGTGATTACTAAATCGAAAGGAAGGTATTCACAATGCAGATCAAGTACAACGTTACGGGGGACAGACGAAAGGCACTGGTCGCGGTTATGCGCGACACATTGCAGGACGCGACGCGATACCTTGGCGCGCCGAGCTTCGCGTTTCAGGTGGGAGCTTACACGGTCGATAAGAACGGCACGGTCACTTGCCCAGCTGGAACGGACGAAGGGCAGATCGAGATGCTGATCCGCGAACTGGCACACGACGGTTTCATCGGCGAACGGGTCGGCGAAGCGGCAACGCCCGTTGACCCCAAAGCGGTCGAGCCGGATCAACTGAAAAAAGAAACACCTCGCACTGTCGATCCCGACCGCCTCGCAGTCGAGCTGCCGAAGGATGGCATTACGCCGACCGCAATGGAGAACCTAAGGCGGCTGGTCGCAAGCAAGGCAATTCTACTCAAAAAGGCGCTCGATACGGACAGCCTACCGATCACAGAACACTCTGACAGGATCGAGTTCGGGTGGTTCCGAACGACTGACGATCAGGCTGAGATCGCCGCCTACTACCAACTGGTACAGGGGCTTTGCGAACTGGCGCGCACACAAAAGCGCGTTAGCGCGACGGAACAGGATGTCGAAAACGAGAAGTACGCCTTCCGCTGCTTCCTGCTGCGACTCGGATTTATCGGCTCGGAGTACAAGGAAGCACGAAAGATCCTGCTGAAAAATCTTTCTGGTAACGCGGCGTTTCGCACCGCACGGGAAGCGGGTGATGAAGTATGACAACCATTCATCCGGAGATGCTGAAACAGCTCAAAGAGTATTACACATCCGGCACACGGGTGATGCTGATTCGCATGAGTGATCATTACACCAACCTACGAAAGGGTGATACGGGGACTGTCACCTTGGTCGACGATATCGGAACGATCCATGTGAATTGGGATCGTGGCAGTACACTCGGTGTGGTATTCGGCGAAGATGAGTGCCGGAGGATTGAGGAAAATGAGTAATCGATTGTATGCCGCCTATGGCGTCGACCTCAACCGTACGGAAATGGCGAAGCATTGCCCGACCGCGAAGCCGATTAGTACGACGGAGCTGAAGAATTTCAGGCTTGCGTTTCGCGGCGGCAACGCCAGCGCGGTTGCGACGATCGAAAAGGCGAAGGGCGGTGGCGTACCCACGCTCCTGTGGGAGATAACCCCACAGGACGAAGTTGCGCTCGACCGCTGGATCGGAGTGCCAGATTTGTACCGAAAGGATACGGTAAAGGTACGATTGAACGGTGCTGCGATGGATGCTTTTGTGTACATACTGATTGGCAACAAGCCACCGAACAAGCCGAGTGCCTTCTATTACAGTACGCTTCTTGAAGGATACAAAGCTGCTGGGTTCGATACCGAAATTTTGAAAGCGGCGGTGCAGTTCAACGGTGCGGACGTCGTGACCTCTTGATTTTGAGCAACCGAACGTGGGGCAACGTCGCCGCCACTGACGCATTCATGAAACGGATTGGACGGTTGCCCCAAGAACGATTGAGGCGCGAAACAAAGCGAACACGGAGGCTCACGCGGGCTTCCGTGCTTTGCTATTAAACCCGCAAAACAGATAATTTCCTTGCCCATGACTATTACAGAAAATGTCGAGGATTCATTACAGAATTCACTTGCTATTCTTCGCCCGTAGAGTGATAGATACACATGCCGAAAGGCAAACAACAAAGCACGGAGGGCAAAGCAATGTGGATTAGAGGGACGATTGACGGGTACAGCTTTTACATCAAGCAATACGACGAAGGCTCAGAGTACGGGATCTCAGGCGGGCGGATTTCGAAGCTTGAGATTTGGAAAGACGGCCAACTTTTCGTACAGTACGACAGGGGCTGGTCAAAGAAACCGAGCGGCGTGCAGGTGAAGGCGGTTTACGAGCAGGTCCTGAGAGAATACAACTAAATCGCACAGGCTACCACATGAGCTTCCTGAAAGGAGGCTCTTTTTTATGCCTGCTGATTTGAAAGAGGCGGCCGTGAGTAGGAAGCTGAAGAAGTACACGACGACTCCATTCAAAGCGAAGGATTCGGTGTATGACAAACAGGCTGCGGACAATGCCGTCGCCTTTATTGAGTGCCTAGCACATACAAAAGGTACGTGGGCGGGGAAGCCGTTCCTGCTCATCGCCTGGCAGGAGCAGATCATCCGTGATGTGTTTGGAACACTGAAGCCCAGCGGATACCGCCAGTTCAACACGGCGTACATCGAAATACCAAAGAAGAATGGAAAGTCTGAGCTCGCCGCTGCGGTCGCATTGCTATTGACATGTGGCGATAACGAAGAGCGCGCCGAAGTTTACGGTTGCGCAGCCGACCGACAGCAAGCTTCGATCGTGTTCGAGGTCGCAAAGGACATGGTGACTATGTGCCCGGCGCTGGCAAAGCGTGTGAAGATTCTCGCGTCGCAGAAACGGATAGTGTATCTGCCGACGGGGAGTTATTATCAGGTGCTCAGCGCGGACGTTGCCAACAAGCACGGGTTCAATACACATGGCGTGATCTTCGATGAGTTACATACCCAACCGAACCGTCGTCTTTTTGACGTTATGACCAAGGGCAGCGGTGATGCTCGTATGCAGCCGTTGTACTTTCTGATTACCACCGCAGGCGACAACACAAACTCCATCTGCTGGGAGGTGCATTCGAAAGCACAAGATATCCTTAACGGTAGAAAGACAGACCCGACGTTCTACCCAGTGATCTACGGCACCGAAGGAAATGATTCATGGACTGACCCGAAGGTTTGGAAAAAAGCGAACCCGTCGCTCGGGATCACGGTGGGCATCGACAAGGTCAAAGCCGCTTGTGATAGCGCGAAGCAAAACCCCGCGGAGGAGAACGCGTTTCGTCAACTCCGATTGAACCAGTGGGTCAAACAGGCAATTAGATGGATGCCGATGGAAGAATGGGATAAATGCGCCTTCCTGATTGACCCCAAATCGCTCGAAGGCCGGGTCTGCTACGGCGGCCTCGACCTTTCGTCTAGCACCGACATCACAGCATTTGTGTTGGTGTTCCCGCCGCTGGACGAGGATGATAAATATTTTATCCTGCCGTTCTTCTGGATTCCCGAGGAGAACATCGACCTGCGCGTGCGGCGCGATCATGTGAATTATGACCTTTGGCAGAAGCAAGGCTACCTGCTGACGACCGAGGGGAATGTCGTACATTACGGCTTTATCGAGACGTTCATCGAGCAGCTTGGCAAGAAGTATAACATCCGCGAGATCGCATTCGACCGTTGGGGTGCTGTTCAGATGGTACAGAATCTTGAGGGTATGGGCTTCACAGTTGTTCCGTTTGGTCAGGGGTTCAAGGATATGTCACCACCGACGAAGGAGCTCATGAAGCTGACGCTGGAACAGCGGATCGCGCACGGCGGCCAGCCGGTTTTGCGCTGGATGATGGACAACATCTATATCCGCACCGATCCGGCGGGGAACATCAAGCCGGACAAAGAAAAAAGCACCGAGAAAATCGACGGTGCTGTTGCAACGATTATGGCGCTGGATCGAGCGCTACGAAGAAAGCGCGAAGATGGTACTAGTGTATATGACAATAGAGGCTTACTAGTCTTTTAGAGACAAAACGACGCGAACTCTATTGTGGCGTTTTGCTATTATTGTCTTCAGGGGATAACGGTGTTGATCAACTTGACTATCTTTGTAACCATCAGATGATACTTGTAGTTTATAACTTGAATCTGGGGGAGTCGCATTAATCAAGCATCAATCTCAATTCGAAACGAGTCTGAGTGTTCAGGACGCTATTTGAACATGCTCAAGCAAGCTGCCAACATAATTGCTGAGCCAACGCTCGCTAGGGTTCCAATAATGTATTTTTCCGCAAATTTTTTATCTTCAAATTCTTTGAAACGGGCTAAAGATTTTGCTGCTAATACAAAACCAATTGCTTCATATTGACTTAGTAGAGCCATCGTAAAAACTAGTAGGCGCTCAAGTATTCCTATGAGATATCCTGCATTTTTCTGTTCATCTTGCTGTTTATTGTCTTCGCCGGTATATATGTTAAGGAGGTGCTTTATGAACGTTGCTACAGGACTAGTTATCGTTATCAAGCATAAGATAATGTAGACGTGTTTTAATTCTATAGTAATTTTTAAAACACTCGAGATATCAGATATTAGACAAGATTGGTTTAGAAAGATCCTTGAGAATAGGAACAGAGTCATCCAATGCAATATTTGATCAAATACGAGCAACCAGAATTCAACGACTGCTTTCTTTCTATTTTTAGATTTATCGTTGTCATTCAAACGAGAAGGTTTTGAAGAATACTTTTTCTCTATAATTATTCTAATTCCGTCTATTACGAAATGTACTACAAAAACAAGCAAGCAGATAAGCAGCGTTTGAATTGTACAACTCCAAAGCATTGCCACTAGGGTGATACAAGTTGAATAAATTGCGCAATGAAACAATAACCACCAGACCGACTCTTTCTTTTTACTTACCATTTCGTTTGACTGGAAGATGAAGTCTCCTAACTGGTGGAAGATCAACAATAATATAAAGCTCATAAAGAGTCCTCGCAACTTCCGATCAAATAACTTAAGCAAGCTTGATATAAATCAGATATTTCCAAAGCAAATGAGCGCTTTAATACTGTCCGCACATTTTGTATCGTTACGTCAAATAGCTTTGTCAAAAGTTGGGGCGGAAGGATATCTCTAACATTTTGGATTTCGACAACCTCTATGTTTTTATTTGCTTTATAAGTCGAAATATTTTGAATCGCCAAAGGGGCTTGATCTGTAAAGACCAGTAAAACGTATGCCGCAAGATAACTATTTTGCAGCGTTGTATTACTTTCCTTTATTGATTGTATGGTTTTTAGGATAGTGTTGAACAGAACATCTATAGATATTAATGAAGTGGAAAAATCTATGACACAATCCAACACTTCGTCTCGTGATTTGATTATGCACTTTTTTGCAGAATGGTATGCTGGCCCATCACATGAGTTCGATCCCTCTGGTTCATTGCTCCAATTTATATAAAGTTCGCCTGATCCAATACCAGCGTGTATTTCGACGGGAAACATGATGTATTGAGCAATTATGCAAGCTTTGAAAACTATTGAAGCGTTGGTGGAGAACCCCTGAATACTATCTCCCGATGCAAATACCAATTCAAGGCCGTCTTTATGGAACATGCTGTTGATAATCTGTTTTGCAGTGTTGAGCATGTTTTGACATCTTACCCGTGTATCTTTGTCCATTAGCGTAGAGTTCTTCAGGTCAATCATAAATACGTAGTATGTCATTTTCGCCACCTCAAAGTAATAGTAACACAATAGCTACTTATGAGCAATCGTAAATAATTGTCAAGACAAGCAAACAACCAAAAACGGTTTTCGCTACATACAGACAACCACAAACGTTTCATCGAGATATGAAACAACCGTAAACGTTTGCCGAATATCGGCTTTGCAAAGGAGGTGACTTCAATATAGATGAATTATATTAAGCGGATCTTCCATTCCCGCGACAAACCGAAAGACTCCCTCAACGGCAGCCGCTACAGTTTCTTCTTCGGCGGCACATCGAGCGGGAAGCCGGTGAACGAAACGACCGCCATGCAGATGACGGCGGTGTACTCCTGCGTGAGAATCCTGTCCGAGACCGTAGCAGGGCTGCCGCTGAACGTCTATCGGTACAACGACAGCGGCGGGAAAGAAAAGGCGTTCAAGCACCCGCTCTACCGACTGCTGCACGACGAGCCAAACCCCGAGATGACGAGCTTCGCATTTCGGGAAACACTCATGAGCCATCTTCTGCTGTGGGGGAATGCTTACGCGCAGATTATCCGAAACGCCAGAGGCGAGGTGATCGCGCTCTACCCACTCATGCCGAACAAAATGACAGTCGACCGTGATCAAAACGGCCGGCTTTTTTATTTGTATCAGCGCGGGTCGGAGGATCCGACCACACTCGGAAAATCGACGCAGGTGACGCTTTCGCCTTCGGACGTGCTGCACATCCCCGGACTCGGGTTCGACGGTTTGATCGGCTACAGTCCGATCGCCATGGCGAAGAACGCGATCGGCTTGGCAATTGCGACGGAGGAGTACGGCGCGAAGTTTTTCGCCAACGGCGCGGCCCCAGCAGGTGTGCTGGAGCATCCAGGCACGATCAAAGACCCGCAGCGGGTCAAGGAGAGTTGGAACTCGGCGTATCAGGGCAGCGCGAATTCACATAAGATCGCGGTGCTTGAAGAGGGTATGAAGTATACACCCATCGGGATCGCGCCCGAACAAGCGCAGTTTCTGGAAACTCGCAAGTTCCAGATCAACGAAATTGCGCGTATCTTCCGCGTGCCGCCGCACATGCTGGCGGACTTGGAGAAATCGTCGTTCAGCAACATCGAGCAGCAGTCGCTGGAATTTGTGAAATACACGCTTGATCCCTGGGTGGTGCGCTGGGAACAGAGCATGTGGCGGGTACTGCTCAGCGAGAGCGAAAAGCCGGAATACTTCATCCGGTTCAATGTAGACGGCCTTTTGCGCGGCGATTACGCTTCCCGCATGAGCGGGTACGCCACGGCGCGGCAAAACGGCTGGATGAGTGCGAACGACATCCGCGAACTGGAAAACCTTGATCGCATCGCGCCAGATATTGGTGGCGATCTGTACCTGATCAACGGGGCTATGACGAAGTTGGAGGATGCGGGATTGTTCGCAGGGACACAAAACAAGAAGGAGGATTCCGCTTGATCAGAAGGTTCTGGAACTGGGTGCGAAACGAAGACGGCACCCGAACACTCACATTGAACGGCACGATCGCCGAAGAAAGCTGGTTCGAAGACGACGTCACCCCAAGGATGTTCAGAGACGAACTGAACGCCGGAACGGGTGACGTTTGTGATATGGATCAACAGCCCGGGCGGCGACTGCGTGGCGGCGAGCCAAATCTACACCATGCTCATGGATTACAAGGGACATATCACGGTCAAGATCGATGGCATTGCAGCAAGCGCCGCATCGGTCATCGCCATGGCGGGTACCGAAGTGCTCATGGCACCAACAAGTTTGCTCATGATCCATAACCCGTTGACAGTAGCCATTGGAGATAGTGAGGAAATGCAGAAGGCCATCGCCATGCTTGATGAGGTCAAGGAGAGCATCATCAACGCATATGAGCTGAAAACGGGCATGTCCCGCGCGAAGCTAGCGCACCTCATGGACGCGGAAACGTGGATGAACGCGAACAAAGCGATCGAGCTTGGCTTCGTGGATGGTGTTCTGGCAGATGAAAAGAAGCAAGTGCCGCGCGACGATGTGGTGTTCAGCTTCTCCCGCCGCGCGGTTACAAACTCGCTTCTGAATAAAGTCCAGCGGAAACAGGCAAACAAACCGCCTACGACGGAGGAGACACCCGCCGCTCAGACAACTGAACCAAGACACCCCGCAGAGCCGCTTTATCAGCGGCTCTCTTTGATTTCACACTGAGGAGGATACGAATGAATACGATTTTACAACTGCGCGAGAACCGCGCAAAGAAATGGGACGCCGCGAAGGCGTTTCTAGACGTGAAACGCGGCACGGACGGGCTGCTCTCTGCCGAGGACGCTGGCGCATACGAAAAGATGGAAGCCGAGGTCATAGCTCTCGGCAAAGAGGTCGAGCGTCTCGAACGTCAGGCGGCGTTGGAAGCGGAACTGAACAAGCCCACCGCCAATCCGCTGACCAGCAAGCCCGCCCAAACCAATTCGGAGCAAAAGACGGGTCGCGCAACCGCCGAGTATAAAAAAGCGTTCTGGAACGCGATTCGCTCCAAGAATCCCCGTACCGAGATCCTGAACGCGCTTCAAGAGGGCACTGACAGCGAGGGCGGATATCTCGTTCCCGACGAGTTCGAGCGCACGCTGGTGCAGAAGCTGACGGAAGCGAACGTGCTGCGTCCGCTCTGTCATGTGATCCAAACCAGCTACGGCGATCGGAAGATTCCGGTGGTCGCTTCGAAGGGCACCGCCGACTGGGTCGACGAAGAGGGCACCTATCCGCTTTCGGACGATTCCTTCTCGCAGGTCGTCCTTGGCGCGTATAAGCTCGCGACCATGATCAAGGTGTCGGAAGAGCTGCTCTCGGACAGTATCTTCGACATCGAGGGTTATGTCTCCGAGCAGTTCGGCAAGCGCATCGGCGACAAGGAAGAGGACGCGTTCCTCAACGGCAACGGTGTGAGCAAGCCCATTGGTATTCTCCACATGACTGGCGGTGCGGAAGTCGGCGTGACTACGGCGGGAGCTACCGCGATCACGGGCGACGAGTTGATCGACCTCGTGTACTCGCTCCGCGCACCATACCGCAAGGGCGCGGTGTTCGTGCTCAACGACACGACCGTGAAGCAGCTGCGCAAGCTCAAGGACGGCGACGGTCAATACCTCTGGCGTCCGGGTATCACAGAAAACGCACCGGATACCATCCTTGGGCATAGGATCGTAACCAGCGAGTTCATGCCAGGAGTTAGCGCGGGGAACAAGTCCATCGCGTTTGGCGACTTCTCCTACTACTGGATCGCTGACCGTCAAGGCCGCACCTTTAAGCGCCTGAACGAGCTGTATGCGACAACCGGTCAGGTCGGATTCCTCGCTTCCCAGCGTCTCGACGGCAAACTCATCCTGCCGGAAGCGATCAAAGTCCTGCAACAGAAGGCGTAACGGAGGGGCTATATGGAGATCATTGATACTCCAGTGGGTGATGTGACCCGCAACTGTAAGAACTACCTCACAGACGGCGGGGATCGGCTGGTGATTGGCGGTACTCTGGAGGTTCTGGATACCGCCACCGTCATCGGCGTGCAATCGGGATACGCAACCGATCAATCGGCTGGAAGCGTGTTTCAGATGACGAATCAAGCGGAAAGCGCTGCAACGACCATCGCCGACCTGAAGAGCGATTTCAATGCGCTTCTTCTGAAACTCAAGAACGCTGGAATGATGGCGGCAGACCAGCCGGGTTCGATGTGAGATGGCGACGTTGCTGACTAAGGTCAAGGCGAATCTGATCCTGACTCACGACGCGGATGATGAACTAATTCAAAGACTCATTGACGCCGCAGTATCCTACGCTGAAAGCTATCAACACTTGACCGCTGGAACTTACGAAGTGGCGGGTATGCCGCCGACAACTGAGGCGGCAGTGATCATGCTGGCATCTCATTTCTATGAGAGTCGGGACGGAAGCACGGGCGGGTTCTTCGCGGATAATGTGCAGGCGGGGCAGCAGGTATGGAACACAGTGAACACACTGCTTCGCCTTGACCGCGACTGGAAGGTGGGTTCATGAGTTTCGGCAGAATGAATACCCAAATCTCTATTGCACGTGAAGTTGCGACGAAGGATGTCGAGGGATTCGCGACAAAGACCGATCAAGTTCTGGCTTCAATGTTCGCATATAGGGAAGGGCGGCACGGTTCTCAGAAATGGGTCAACCGTGCCGCCTTCTCGGAGGCGACGGATTTGTTTCGGTTTCGAGTTATCCCGGGCCTAACCGTAACCACAGCTTCTGTGCTCCTCTGCGGCGACGATCGTTTCGAAATCACGTCCGTTGAGGATGTGAAGGGCCGAGGGATGTACCTTGAGGTGTTGGCAAAGAATGTTATGCCGGATGGCTATTAGGACTATCATTCTCTTCGAGAGAGAGCAATGACAAGGAATTCAATCGATAATGTCTACGAAAATATCGCCGTAATTATCACGAAGGTGCATCACAAGAGACACATAAAATGACAATGCAAATTTGTGTTCTTTCTTGAAAAATGCACATAAGAAGTCTATGTCTTCTTTATTGAAACGGGTCTCTTTTGAAACCTTCCAACGATCTATCTGGATCAGTTGTCGGTTCCTCTTGCTAATGATGTTGTGGGATTCTAGTGATTCAATGCAAATGTGTTGTAGTTCTGCACTTGTGTTGCTAACGACCTTTGCATACCGATCATTTTGCCGGTCTACTTGTTGATAAACATAGTGGAGCGAGCGAGTTTTTTCGTAATCGTCTGATACTAAAAAGGTACTAATGAACTCACCCTTACGAAAATTCGGGTAGTTTCCTTTTTCGCGTTTGCGATACCCTGTCAACCCGTCAGTAGTTGAAATCGAGTCATTAAGTTGTATAATCCGGCTTCCGCACTTTGGACAAATCGAATTTTGTGTGGGAAGTGGATCGCCGCATTGGGAGCAAAGATAAGATTCATTACACATTGGGAATTTCTCCTTTATTTTGTCCGAGAGCTCTCAGAACCAATATAACTTGGACGATTTCAATATGCAAATCATCGAAATGTGCGGATTATTCCATAATTGCCCATGTTGGGCGAAGCTCATAGAAATGTCACAATTTCAGCGGCATATAAGAGGTCATGCTGAGAGAAAACATAGATGGGAGGGTTCTTTGGCGAAAATCAAGATCGAAATGCCGGACGAGTTCCTCAATCAAATCGCCGGAATGGGCAGCGCTCTCGATGCTGCGATTCCCAAATCGCTCGCGGCGGGCGGCAAGGTCGTCATGGCGAAGATGAAATCGAATCTGCAAGCGGCCATCGGGCGAGGCACAAAGTTAAGATCCCGCTCGACCGGCAAGCTTGCAGCATCGCTTGGTGTATCACCCGCAAAGCTGGATCGCGATGGAAACCTCGACGTGAAAGTAGGATTTTCGGAGGGACGCGGTGAAGTGAGCAACGCCATGCTTGCCAATGTCTTGGAATACGGAAAGCATGGTCAGCCACCGAAGCCGTTTCTGAAGCAGACTAAGTCCTCAAGCCGGAAACCGTGCATTGAGGCGATGCAGACGGCGCTAAAGGAGGAACTGGATATCCCGTGAGTATGTTAGAAGAACTGAATACGATCGTCGAAAGCGCCGGACTTCCTGCGGAAACCGGCGTTTTCTCTGCCACCGCGCCGGACGAGTACGTTGTGATCACGCCGATTTCGGAGCATTTCGAGTTGTTTTCGGACAATACGCCGGGTATGAACGTCGAGGAAGCTCGGCTGTCGCTCTTTTCAAAAGGAAATTATGGTGTGAAAAAGCGGCAACTCGTTCGGCTACTGCTCACAGCGGGATTCTTAGTGACGGAACGTCGCTATATCGGACTGGAAGAAGACACGGGCTATCACCACTTTGCCATCGACGTGGCGAAGGAGTACATGGAGGAAGAATAGATGGCAACCATCGGATTGGATAAACTCTATTACGCGAAGATCACCGAAGGCGCGAACGGCGACGAAACCTATGCCGCTCCTGTTTCGCTCGCCAAGGCGATGTCCGCTGAATTGAAGATCGATATTAACGAAGCGACGCTCTACGCCGACGATGGCGCGGCCGAGGTGGTTAAAGAGTTCAAGAGCGGCACGCTGACGCTGGGGATCGACAACATTGGGGCTGCGGTCGCGAGCGATCTGACAGGGTCGCAGATTGACGATAACAAGGTTCTGGTGTCCCAGAGCGAGAACGGCGGGCAGCCGGTTGCAATCGGGTTCCGAGCGAAGAAGAGCAACGGCAAATACCGATACTTCTGGCTCTACCGTGTTGTGTTCGGTATTCCCGCAACGAACCTGCAGACGAAGGGCGATAACATCACGTTCTCGACCCCGTCGATCGAGGGTACGATCATTCGCCGCAATAAGCAGGATGGGCAGGGCAAACATCCCTGGAAAGCGGAAGTCAACGAAGACGATACGAGCGTACCGGCGGCGACGATCACGGGTTGGTACACACAGGTTTACGAACCGACATTTGCGGCGGAGGGTTAAGCATATGGAAAACGACAGAGGCGCGATGATCCAGATCGGCAATCGGGAGTATGAAATGCTCCTAACCACGCGTGCGACCAAGGAAATTGCCAAGCGATACGGTGGCTTGGAGCATCTCGGTGACAAGCTCATGAAAGCGGAGAACTTTGAGCTCGCGTTGGACGAGGTAGTGTGGCTGATTACGCTGCTCGCCAATCAGAGCACGTTGGTGCACAACCTGCTGGAGCCGGATGCTAAGCGCGAGCTATTGACCGAGGAAGCGGTTGAGCTGCTAACCACTCCGCTGGATCTTTCTGGATACAAAGTCGCGATTATGGAAGCGATGGTCAAGGGTACGAATCGCTATGTCGAAAGTGAGGAGGAACCCTCAAAAAACGGGTTGGTCGGGCAAGCGACGAAGAGCTGTTTGCCCGACTGATCTTCTACGGAGTGACCTTGCTGGGGCGGTCTGAGCGCGAGGTTTGGCTCATGCCGCTTGGCGCTCTGCTCGATCAGTGGGAGATATATCGGCAATTTGAAGGAATTACTAGAAAAAGGCAAGAGCTGTGCGTTGACGAAGCCATACCGGCAGGAATATATTGATCCTGTACAGAATCGCACAGCGAAAAGAGCGGGAGGTATGGTATGAAGACAAGCGGTCTGCGTGTGATATGTAAAAATAACACTGCTATCCGGCGAATCGCCTGCTTCCTTGCCGCGCTTTTTGCTATTGCTCTGATTGGCTGTAAAAACGAAACCACAATACCATCAGCAACCACTTTGCCGACCGCTTCACCAACCGCCGACCTATCCGAAACATGGCATTGGACCTTGGAGGATGGTTGGCGGCAGAGTACGATCGAAGGCGAAACGGTTCTGGAGGGAATTGGGCACTCGTGGGCGACTCTGGAGGAAGACGCCTGGACGAACGTCGCCCTGAGCGCGCAAGTGAAGATTACGTCGGGTACGGTACATTTGAATGTTCGGCGCAGCGAATCCGAAGCGGGGCCGAGCCGTTATTTTATCGGCGTGAATCAAACCAGTCTCTATCTGGATAAGCAGGTGGGAGAGGATTTTACCGATCTTGCGGTTAAGCAGATCGAGTTGGACGACGGTTGGCACGCAATTGAGATCAAAGCCTGCGGGGCGCTGATCAACGTAAGCCTTGACGGTGTGCAGTATATCGTCTATGAGGATGAAGCCTCGTTGAGCGGGAGCGGCGTGGCGTTGGAGACGTTAGAGGACTCTAGCGTTCAGTTGCGCGCGCTGAGCATAACGCAGGCGGAAGCGAACGATCTGACCGCTCCATCCATCGAGGAGAAGACGCTGCGTAAGGAGGAAGAGGCACGCAATGCGTTCCTTCCGTATGAGACGCATGAAGGCGATTTGATATTGAGTGGATCCGAAGAGCTGACCATTGAAAATGAACAGTATCTCCAACTTGGGAACGTCTACCTGAACGACCAATCAAAACTGATCATTCGGGACGCGACCTTCATGTTGGGACGCGGAGATGTGCCAACCGTCCATGTGTATATCAATGTTTCGGAGAACGCGGCACTGGAGATTGCGCGCTCCACGGTGATTGGGAAAGCCGAAGAAGGCGCGGGAATGCTTATCGTGATCCGCAACCACGGGATGACGAACATTACCGATTCTCACACTGAAATCCATTTACTGGAGCAATATGACGGTACGGTGGAGATTCAGAACACCGAAATGATCAACGAAATCGGAGGGCTGCTGCAAGTTAGCGGCGGGAGCACACGCGTTGTGAACTCTACACTCGGCGCGTTGGCGCTGACCGTGCCGGCGGATGCGAGCCTTACGCTGAATGGTTTAAAATCTGGTGAGTACTTGGAGTCTTGGGACGTTCACGACTGGATCCCAAAGGCCGGTTATGATCTTACGCTTGAAAACACGACGATCCTGAAAGACAATCTTGGACCCGGTCCTTACGAACGTGGTTGGCTTTTTTTCCCCGATGCGAACTCTCACGTCAGTCTTTCCGATTCTGAACTGCGGAAAGTGTTTATCGACATAAACGGGGAAACGGTCTCGTTCGAAAACCTGAAAATTGACACTCCAAGCAACCTGAAATATCGGGATATTGAATTAAACGACGTTACGATTACCGGACAATGGCCGTTTACGATTGAAAACTCCAATGTGACGATCAAAGACTCGAATTACTTGTTTCTGCAGCCCAGCGGAACGTCAAATTTAACGTTGATTAATTCCCACGTGGTCGAATTCATTCCACGGGAATTCTATGGTACGGTCTCTTTCGAAAATTGCACGTGGACGAACGCGGGGGAGATCATCGGCGGCGAGGATTATCATTCTGCGGGTAACGATTTTACCATTACGGGCAGCCTTACGATCGACCCCGAATTACGTCAGAATCTGCAATGGAAGGACGCGCGGGTCACCAGGGAATTTACCGCGCAGATTTTCAATCAAAGCGGGACCCCTGTTACCGGGCTGACGCTGTCGATTGATGGGCAGAGTTATACGACAGATAAAAGCGGGAACGTAGTCTTTAACCTAATTTTTGACGAGACAAACTACAATCAACCTACGCAGCTTACAATATCAAAACAAAACCAGACTCTGTATCAAGAAGATATTGATTTCTTTACAGCTACTCCGATTCAAATAACGATTCAGGAGTAAGCGCTTGAACTTTGGGTGGACACTAGAGCGACTAAATGAATAAAAAGAGCGAGTTAGCAATCAAATGCCGGTCGGGCAAGCGACGAAGAGCTGTTTACCCGACTGATCTTTTACGGGGTGACCCTGCTGGGGCGGCCGGAGCGCGAAGTTTGGCTCATGCCGTTTGGCGCGCTGCTCGACCAGTGGGAGATATACAAGCAGATTAATGGGATATCTAGATCAAAGGAGGAATTGTTTGTAGATGATATACTTCCTAATAGTGAGTGATCAACTATTATGGGTAGGAGCCATCCTCATGTACTCGTATTTATGTTAAACAAGAAACTCAAAAACTAGCTAGAGGTGTTTTTCGTATTATCATGTATAATGATAGTAAGTGACGTATGCAAATCGAATAATTTGTAAGGAGAATTTATTATGAGTTCATCAGGGTTGCCAATTTTAGTAATGGAAAGAAACGAAACTGATTTTAGAGGCTTATCTTCCGGAGGGTTACCTGAACTAGTTAACACAGGAAGTACCGTGGTTGTTCAAGCAAGTACGGATATTGTTAAAAAAAATCTGCGTCATGTTATTGATGAATCTATGAAATTACTGGATTCAGTTGAAGATGCAGATAGCAAGTATGAGGTAGATGAGCTTGAGTTGAATTTAGGAATTGGAGCTGAAGGTGAAGTCTCCATTTTATCAGCTGTTACAGGAAGTGCAAGTATAACGACAAGTATGAAACTGGTCATAAGGAAGAAGAAGAAGGAAGATTAATGACCGCCTTACAGAAACTCGAAGAAATCCAAAAACGCACACTTGTTCGCCATCCACATTCGATTCTTAATAAACTTCAAAAAAGTGAAGATCAATTTGATTTGAATTCAAAAAATGACATGAATTGGCGAGACTTGTGCACTCAATATGAAAGCTGGATGGGGGAGATGCCAACTCCATATCAAGAGCCAATATTTTATAGATTACTATCGAATTCTTTTAATCGGTTACAAAACTTAATTGATAAAGGCGAAATTACCTTTCATGAAGAAAAGCTAGAAATCAAGCCAATCCCGATTTACGGGTCTATTCATGCGGATATTTATAATGCAGTGGTAATGATGGTAAATAACGTGCCAATTATTGTGTTTTGTGAAGGATTATTTGAAATCGCGAACATGTTCGCTACCGTAATAAGCGCGAAGATTTGTACTGATATTAAACACACGAATAACAATTTCAGAGAAGATGAAGTGACTAGATATTTCATCGATTCATTGATTTCGTATTTAATGTTTAGTACTACGGTTGGAGCAAAACCGTTGGAATTTCACGATAAAATCGAAGACGTCTTACACAGTCAGATATTAGGAACTTACTTACTGTTTATATCATCACATGAGTATGCACATTTATTACTCAATCATTTGAAAACACCAGATAAAGTTAGTATTAACCTTTGCGGAAGCAATGAAATTGCTTGTTTGTATAGCTGGCAGCAAGAATTTGATGCAGACGAGCTGGCCGTAAGACTGGTGACAAAAGATGAATTGACTACTTATGATATGTGTACATGTGGAATAATACTATTCTTTAAAACATTAAGTATAATTGAAATGCGGGATAGACCGGATTATATATCTCATCCACCTTCAGACGTGCGAAAGGAACATATCTATCAAATACTTGCTGATGGAACGAAGCAAAATCTGACGTTAATGGTTCCTGATATAATACTCGAAACTATGCTTCGCCAATATCTAGCATTTATTGATTTTCTCGACGGACTTGATGTTGAGTTAGAACGCACGAATTATTACCAAATACAAAGACTGCTATACGAAGAATATGAGATAAATCATACTGAATTGTAGAATTAAGTAACGCAATGAGGAATTACAAAGCGACCTTCGGGTCGTTTTTTTATGCCCATTTTTCGCTAGGGAGGTGATGAAATGCCGTCCGACTTCGGACTCAAGATCGGGATTGAGGGTGAAAAGGAGTTTAAGAAAGCCCTCTCCGAGATCAATCAATCGTTCAAGGTGCTCGGGAGCGAGATGAACCTTGTCACATCTCAGTTTGAGAAGCAGGACAAATCGGTCGGCGCACTGACCGCCCGAAATCAAGTACTGCGAAAAGAGATCGACGCTCAAAAAGATAAAGTCGAAACCCTCGAAGCCGCGTTGCAGAACGCGGCTTCTTCTTTTGGGGAGAACGATAAACGCACCCAAGCATGGCAGGTTCAGCTCAACAACGCCAAAGCCGCTCTCAACGGTATGGAGCGTGAATTAGGTGCAAACGAAACCGCGCTAGAAAGCACTGCGAATGATCTGGACTCTGCTGGCAAGCAAGCGGACGAGTTCGGCGACGAGATCAAGCAGTCCGCCGATCAGGCGGATGACGCGGGTGGGCGATTCGACAAGCTCGGTTCGGTTGTGAAGGGCATCGGCATCGCGCTCGGCGCGGCCATGGTGGCAATCGGTACGGCGGCGGTGGCCGCTGGCAAAGCGCTGATCGATATGACCGTCAACACTGCGGCTTATGCCGACGAAATGTTGACTCAGAGTTCCATCACTGGCATGAGCGTGGAACGATTGCAGGCATACTCCTACGCCGCCGATCTAGTAGATGTGTCGCTGGATACCCTGACCGGCTCCATGGCGAAGAACGTGAAGTCCATGTCCAACGCCGCCGGTGGCAGCGAACAGTTTGCCAAGGCATACGACCGTTTAGGCGTATCGGTGACCAATGCAGACGGGTCGCTTCGCAACAGCGAGGATGTCTATTGGGATGCCATCGACGCGCTCGGCCAAGTGGCGAACGAAACGGAACGCGACGCGTTGGCCATGCAGCTCTTTGGCAAGAGCGCGCAGGATCTGAACCCTCTGATTGCGCAGGGAAGCGAAGGCATCGCGGCTCTGACCGACGAAGCCAAGCGCATGGGCGCGGTTCTGAGCGAAGATACGATCGCGAAGTTTGGCGCGTTCGATGATTCCGTGCAACGGCTTAAGCAAGGCTCGGAAGCGGCGCAGCGGGTCATGGGAACGGTTCTGCTACCGCAGCTTCAGACGCTTGCGGATGACGGCGTTTCCCTGCTTGGCGACTTCACCTCGGGACTTGCGGAGGCGGGCGGCGATTTCGACAAGATTACCGTTGTGCTCGGCGAAACAGTCGGCGGGATTGCAAATCTGGTTCTCGGAAGCATACCGCAATTTGTGCAGGTTGGAATGAGTATCGTGAGCGCGATCGGTGGCGCGCTGGCAGCGAATCTACCGACACTGATCTCCGCCGCGTCTGGCATTGTAATGACGCTGCTGCAGGGTGTGATCACGGCACTTCCGCAGTTTACGGACGGCGCGGTGCAACTGATCACCACACTCGCGCAGGGGATCGTCGACATGCTGCCTGCGTTGGTCGAAGCGGCGATTCAGATGATTGCGTCGCTCGTGCAGGGCATTGGAGAAGCGTTGCCGACGCTGATTCCGGCGATTATAGAGGCGGTGCTGCTGATCTGCGAAACACTGTTCGATAACATGGACAAGATACTGGATGCGGCATTTTCGATCGTGAAGGGATTAGCAGAGGGCATCATCCGCGCGTTGCCGAAGCTGATCGAAGCGCTGCCGAAGCTCATCACAGGGATCATCAACTTCTTCATGCAAAACCTGCCCACCCTTATGGCCATGGGCATCGAACTGACGGTTCAGCTTGCGATCGGTCTTGTAAAAGCACTCCCGCAGCTGATTGCCGCTCTGCCGCAGATCGTTATAGCTATTCTGAACGGGCTGAAACAATCGGTGTCTTCGGTAGTGGAGATCGGTAAGAACATCGTCAGCGGCCTGTGGGAAGGCATCAAGAGCATGGCCTCGTGGCTGGCTTCGAAGGTGAAGGATTTCTTCTCCAATATCGTGAAAAGCGCAAAGAAGGCGCTCGGCATTGCATCGCCTTCCAAAGTGTTCGCCGGGATCGGCGAAAACATGGGAGATGGCGTGGGCGTTGGCTTTACCGACGCTATGGAGGACGTAAACAAGCAGATACAAAGCGCGATCCCAACCAGCGTGGACGTCGGCGTGATCGACGTATTGACGAACCTGCCGAACAGCGTGAGCTTTGGCGGCACAAGCGACCTTTTATCGCAGAAGCTGGATGTGCTTATTGGTGAAGTGCGGCGGTACCTGCCACAACTCGCGGGCATGCAGTTGGTTGCAGACACAGGAGCAACCATTGGCTGGCTCGCGCCGGCCATGGACGACGCGCTCGGTGCGATCAGAAGGCGAAAGGAGCGGTTGACGTGAGCGATATCCGATTTGGAACGAAATGGGCGCGCGCGGACTACGGTCTGATCGTCGCGCCCTACGCCATCCCCATGCCGGAGCTGCAGACGAACTTCGTGGAGATCCCCGGGCGCGACGGCGCGCTCGACCTGTCGGAGGCGTTTGGCACGGCGTGTTACGCCGATCGGATCATTCCGCTCACGTTATATACCCGCGCGCCGTTCGACACATTGATTTCCGCATTTGCAGCGGACATCCACGGGCGGCGTATGAACGTGATCTTTGACCGCGACCCGACTTTCTATTACGATGCGCGAATCACGATCGAAGATGTGGAACGGCACTGGGGTTACTGCGAGTTGTCGCTGGAGTGCCGCGCGAAGCCGTATAAGCTGGAACAATTTGAAACTGCGATTACAGTTCTTCCTTCGGGCAGCGCAACGGTGACGTTGACGAACATGCGTATGCCGGTCGTTCCGACAATCACCGTTTCCGCCGAGATGACGCTCGCATTCACGATCAATGAAAAGAACTATTCCGTGACGCTTTCTGCCGGGACGCACACCGTCCCATCGCTGGTGCTCACGGAGGGTGAAACGAAGATTGAGATAACTGGCACGGGGCGAGTCACGTTCACCTACCGGAAAGGAGCGCTGTAATGTACCGAATACTCTGTGATTCGTATGTGCTCAACGACCCTCGTTTGCCGGATTTGTTCGTTTTTGAGCCGGAATTGACGCAAAAGAAGAACGATCCGGGCGAGCTGACGTTTACGATTTTAAAGGAGCATCCGAACTACGGCGTGCTGGAAAAACTCAAGAGCCGTATCAAGGTTTATCGGGACGATACCCTGCTCTGGGTTGGCCGCGCGATCGAGGACGACCGTGATCTTTACGAGAATCGGAAGGTGATCGCGGAGGGTGCGCTGTCGTTTATGCTGGACAGCGTTCTGCGGCCATTCACATTCGATGGAACGGCAACGGAGCTGTTTGCGTGGATTCTGACCGCGCATAATGCGCAGGTGAACGAAAGCCAGAGACTGACGCTCGGGAACTGCGCCATACCCGATTCGGTCAGTGCAACAACAAAGGACTATTTGTCGTCATGGCAGGCGCTGAAGACCTGTCTGCTCGATTCCTTTGGTGGTTACCTGATCGTCCGATATGACGAAAACGAGAATCCGATCTTGGATTATCTCTCGGATGTGCCGGACACATCAACGCAGCGGATCGAGTTCGGCGAAAACCTAATCGATCTGGCACTGACTAGGAGTGCGTCCGAGACCTATACCGCATGCGTTCCGCTCGGTGCGACACTGCGGGATATCGACCCGGAAATGGACAGCGACGCGCGGCTCACAATCGAGAGCGTGAACGACGGACAGGATTTCCTGATCGATTCCGCGCTGGCGGCTGAATACGGCGTGATCTTCTCGCCGATCGGTTCGACTACATGGGACGAAATCACCGACGCGAGCATCCTCATGAACCAGGGTCGCGACTGGCTGAGCGGTACCGGTACGCGATTCAAACAGACGATCAAGCTCTCGGCGGTCGATCTGCACAATGCCGCTGCAAACGTAGAATCGTTCCGTTTCCTCGATAAGGTGGTCGTCTCCTGCGGAACGCTCTGTCCGGAAGAAACCTACGTGCTGTCCGAACTGACGATTCCGCTGAACAATCCGGCGAGTACCGGCATCGTGCTCGGAGATTCGCGCCCGTCGTTGATCGGCGAAGAAATCCAACAGAACACATCGGTGAAGAACCGCGTCGCGTCGATCGAAGCGGATTATACAACACACGGCGAAATCAAAGAGATCGTGCAGGAGCAAATCTCCCAGAACACGTCAATCCTGCAATCGGCGCAGCAAATCATATTGACCGCGTTGGAGGACTACGTTCGGACACAGGACTTCGTGGCGCTGCAGAATACAATACAGACCTCTTTCTCGGTTATGGCGGGGACGATCGAAGCGAACTTTACGGAGACGGCAAGCCGTATTTCTACACTGAACGGTGAAACCTCGCAGCAGTTCGAATCAGTGCGAAGCTTCATCCGACTGATTTCGTCGGGCATTGTGATCGGGAAGAGCACGTCGGCGATCAAGCTAAAACTGGAAAACGACGTGTTGTATTTCTTCACAGGCGGTGAGGACAGTGTGACTACCGACAGCGCGATCGCATATTTTTCGGCAGGAAAGCTGTTCGTCAACGACGTTCAGGTGCTCTCGTCGCAGCGCATCGGGAGCTTTACGTGGGTTCCCGAGAGCGGGAACCTGAATTTCAAGAAGATCGCGGGGTGAGGATATGGCAAATTGGCCGTATGAGTCGATTCATGTCGGGTATACGATCGTCAATGGCTCGTTGACCGGATCCGCCGAGAGCAAGATCTCCTGTTGGTTGGAATACAAGGTCGTATCGCAGTCCGTCGCCAATAACACTTCTACGATCCGGTTTTATGTGTTTTTGGCAACATCGGGGAATACTTCGCAGTATGACGTCTACTGCAATAATATCGATTCCAACTCCCGTGGCGCAATGAGTGTATCGTTTGACGGCAGTTCCGTGTATAACCGTAATGGCAGAGGGTTTGCGATCTCTCGGATTCCATATCGGGACGAGTATATCTCGCAGTATCAAGAGCCATATGATACGGCGATGGGCTATCAGTACCTTATGATCCTGACAGATAATGCGAGCACGGAAAGCGAAGCATTCGGAGAGTGCACGATCTCCCACAATTCGGATGGGACGAGACAGGTGACGCTATCGTTTGCCGGAAATTTCACGTACTCCGCGGCGATCGGCTCCGCCAGCGGGTCGGTTAGTATTTCGCTTCCGGCTATCCCGCGCGTTACTACGCCAAACGTGTCTGTCGTAACACTCGGGAGCGCGGCGACGATCACGCTTTCACCCGCATCGAGCGCATTTGTGCATACGCTGCGGGCGAAGTTTGGTTCGCGCTCGGAAACGACGATCGCAGCGCAAACTTCGGCGACGAATATATCATGGACGACATCGACTGACGAAGCCAACGCGGCGCCGAACGCGACGAGCGTGGTTGGCACGCTCTATTGCGACACCTACTCCGGCGGTGCGTTGATTGGCTCGACGCAGGTCAGCGTGACCGCCGTGATTCCCGCTTCGGTCGTACCGACCGGCTCCGTCTCGTTTTCCGAAGCGGAGGATGGACTGCTCGCGCAGTTCGGTTGTTTCGTGCAGCGCAAGAGCAAGCTGAACGTCGAGATTTTAGCCGCGGGAGCGTTCGGATCGTCGGTTTCCTCGATCTCGACCACGGTCAACGGCTCGACGTATTCGGGGGACTCTTTTTCGACAAACGAACTGACGACTGCCGGAACGAACACGATCCGCACGACGATCACAGACAGCCGCGGGAGAACGACCACGCTGACGCAGACGTTTGATGTGGTCTCATATGACGTGCCTGCCGTTCAATCCGTTTCGGTCTATCGCTGCGACGCTTCGGGGAATGCCACTAATACGGGCGGCTATGCGATGGTAACGGTCGCTGGTTCGATTTCTGCAGTCAACAATACGAACACGCGGACGCTTAAGATTGGTTACAAGCGCAAGAGCGAAACGACCTATACGGATGCGTCGTTTTCCCTTGCGGATTATGCCGTCAACGGTTCGTTTCGGATTGGCGGCAGCTTGTCGAACCAGTACACCTACGATATCCGCGTTACGCTTGGCGACTATTTCGGTGAAGCGTACGGATACGCCGATCTCAGCACGGCGGAGGTGATCCTTTCCGTACGCAGTACCGGTATGGGGCTGGCGGTCGGGAAAGTCGCGGAGCAGGACGGCTTTGACGTCGGCTGGCCGGCGAGGTTCCGGGGAGACGTACAGTTCGACGAAGGGCTGATATTTTCGAGCGCCCTGTGGCTTCTCAACTTGATCTTCCCTGTCGGCAGTATCCGCATGACGGTAACGGCGGTGGACGAGAGCGCGTTCCTCGGCGGGACATGGGTACGCTGGGGAACAGGTCGTGTACCGGTGGGCGTGAATACGTCCGACACGAACTTCAACACGGTAGAGAAGACGGGCGGCGCAAGCACGCACACGCTGGCGACGGCGGAACTGCCCTCGCACAACCACTCGTTCAGCGGTTCGGTGACGGTCAATGCCAATGGCGCGCATACCCATCAGGCGTCGTCGGGTTCTTACAAAGTGGGCAGCGGGTCGGGTTCGACCTATTACTATATGACGAACAGCGGCAGCACGAGCGGACAGACGACCGGTTCCGGCGGGTCGCACGACCATACGGCGACGGTATCCGGTTCGGTTGGTAATAACGGCAGCGGATCGGCGCACAACAACCTGCAGCCCTATATCACCTGTTATTTCTGGAAGAGAACCGCATAGGGATAAATAGATAGGGCACTCCTCTCGGAGCGCCCTTTGTGTCGCATGACTCGATAGCAAGAATGATGAAAATACGATTTCGATCGAGCCACGCTCTTTACGAATTTACTGTAGCAAACGTTTATGAACTGAACATCAACGAACCATGTCAAATCTTGAAAGGATTTCGCATATAGGAGATTGAAATGGATCTTACGCGCAACCTGAAAAAAGGCACGTCCGGTGAGGACGTGCTTTTTTGTAAACAAAAGCTCTTGGAGCTTGGGTTCTATGGCAACCATGTTACGACGGTCACCAAGAAGACGTTTGGCGCGGACACGCTGGAGGCTGTGAAGCGGTTTCAGGCGCAGGCCGGGCTGACTGTCGATGGAATCATTGGGAAAGAAACGTGGGCAGCGCTGTTCGGCGACACGGCGACGGAAGCGGAGCCGATCACAAAGGATACGGTATCAGACAAAGCAACCGCGATCTGCGCGCTGGCGTTGACGCGGATCGGCGATTTATACGTTTGGGGTGGCAGCGGCATGACCGATCTCTCCGACAGCGCGATCCAGGCGAAGGATGAAGAGTATGCGCGGGCGATCGCGTTTCGGGACAAGCAGTATAAATACGGTTTTTCCAACCTGCTGGGTCATGACTGCTCGGGATTCATATCCTGGCTCATGCGTGAAGCGGGAATTTGGGACGATCGTAAGAACTGTGACGGACTATGGGCACTCTGTGAAGTGGTTTCCCGTAATGAACTGATCGCGGGGGATTTCCTTTTCCGTAACAGCAGCACGAACACCGAGGACGAGACGCATATCGGCCTGTACCTTGGCTCCGGTAAAGTGATCCACGATAAGGGTCGCGACGTTGGCATCGTGCTCGAGGGAATCAATCAGGGAGGCAGCGTTTACTGGCACAAGTGCGGTCGCTGCAAGCTCCTATATCAATAGAACCGAGGGAACGGACTTGGACTATATCGGAGAGATCATATCGGGCGTATTCGCACTGTTGGTCGTTTGGTTGGAAGTTCGAATGACACGCGATCGAAAGCAAGCGGAAAAGCGTGCCGTAATTCGCGCAAAAGAATCGAAGCTCGCTATGAAGATGCAGGACGCGAGCTTATCGCTATCGTTGGCTACCGCGATTGCTGTGGAACGAGGGGAGACAAACGGCGAGATGAAAACTGCGCGGGAAAAGGCGAAAACCGCGCAGGAAGAATACGAAGACTTTGTCCATGAGCTTGCTTCGGAGCAAGCTACATCTATCTAAAAAGGAGAAAACACACATGAAAAAGAAACTGATTCTGGTACTGATCGCGCTCGTACTGCTCGCGTTGCCCGCCGTTGCGTTGGCGGACACCGGCGGGACCACAGACGCCACCGTTGCCGACATCCTGATCGAGAACGCCGTGAACATCGCTGCGGCGTTTTTTATTGCGTTGATCGGCGTTTTCGGCGCGTGGTTGACAGCGAAACTAGGCAAAGCGACCCAGCTCGACACCGTGAACCACGCGCAACAGGAACTGATCAAACTCGCGCAGATCACGGTTGGCGAGCTGAAACAGACGGTTGTGGACGGCATGAAGGCCTCGCACAAAGACGGCAAGCTGACCAAGGAAGAGATTGTACAACTCGGACAACTTCTCTACGAGAAGACCACTGCGAAACTCTCCGCTTCGGCGATGGATGTACTGACCGCCGCACAGGTCGATGTATCTGCGTTGATCACTGGTACAGCGGAGCAGCTGATTGCGGGCATGAAGTAAACAGCATATGCGAGGAACGGGAGCGTCTTTCGAGACGCTCCTTTTTTCGTTGGAGGAGAAATGACGCAAAAAGAACGAGACAACATTCTTCGCTTAAGGCTTGAAGGGAAGAGTTATACCCAGATTTCGGACAATCTGCGCATTTCGCGGAATACGGTGAAGTCAATATGCCTGAGAATGGGTATCCAGCCAACTGAGACCGCAGGGGAGAATCACGATACTGATCATTGCAAACAATGTGGAACGGTCCTTGTACAGAATGCAAATGGCAAACGAAAGCAATTCTGCTCTGATCTGTGTCGTAGAGCATGGTGGAAACAACATCAAGACAATCGATGTTTGAAATCCGCCTCTAAAGCAAAGTGCGCTTTCTGCGGTCGCGTTTTCGAAGATTACGAGAAAAATCACCGGAAGTACTGCTGTCACGGCTGCTATATTCACGATCGTTTTGGGGAGAAAAAACCGCATGACAAACGAGCAGTTTGAACGGGAGATGCGCTACCGTGTCTCGATGGCGGCCGCGAACAGTATGCTCCGTCAAGGGTTAATCAATCAAACCGAATACGACGGCTTCAATCGGATTATGGCCGAAAAACACCGGCCACTGATCGACGGACTTTTGTTAAAATCTTCCGTTGATAAACACCGCGAATCGAGCTAATATGCCAATGACTGGAGAGCGGATATGAATCGTGTGGTTCGTAAATTAAAACCAACGATCCCGGCAATCCCGCAACGGATGCGGGTTGCCGCCTATGCTCGCGTTTCCAACGATAAGGAGTCCATGGTGGAGTCGTTAGCGGCGCAGGTCGGGTATTACAGCGCGCACATCCAAAGAAATCCGCAATGGATCTATGCCGGGGTATACGCGGACGAAGGCTTGACGGGTACGAAGGATAACCGGCCGGAGTTTCAGCGGCTGATCGCCGATTGTTATGCGGGAAAGATCGACATGGTGATTACGAAGTCCCTCAGCCGGTTCTCGCGAAACACGCTTGATACGCTGAACATTCTGCGGGAACTGAAACAAAAGGGTGTGGATGTGTTCTTCGAACGGGAGAATATCCACAGCAATTCAGGGGATGGCGAGCTGATGCTTACCATCCTCTCTTCTTTTGCGCAGGAAGAGAGCCGGTCCGTTTCCGAAAACTGTAAATGGCGAATACGGGAGAAGATGAAACAGGGCGAGCTGGTCGGACTAAGGGATATGTACGGCTATGTGATTGAGTGTGGCAGTGTTTCCATAGAACCGCGTCAAGCCGAGATCGTACGGCAGATTTTCGATTGGTATATTTCCGGAGATTCGAGCGTGGTGATCGCGAGGCGGTTGAACGCGATGGGCGAGCTCACGCTGAACCATGCCGCTTGGAGTGCGAAACATGTCCGCGAAATCCTGACAAACGAAAAGTATACGGGGAACGCGCTTCTGCAAAAATCCTATATCACCGATTATTTGAGCAAACGCAAGAAACGAAACCATGGACAAGTGCCACAGTATTATGTAGAACAGTCGCATCCGGCAATCATCGATATCGATACATTCGAGACAGTACGGGAGCTGCTCAAATCGGCTGGCGAACGGAATAAGCCGAACAGCCCCGTTAACGCGCGATATCCCTTCACCGGCAAGATTATCTGTGGCAATTGCGGGAAGAACTTCCAACGAAAAACGACGAAAGGGCGCGTAAGCTGGCTCTGCGCGACCTATTTGGAGCACGGAAGGAGCGCTTGCCCCGCGAAACAAATACCGGAAACGGCGCTGCTGGACGCCTGCGCGGAAGCGCTCGAATTACCATCTTTCGACGAGGTCGAGTTTCGGAAACGAATTTCAAGAATCGAGGTCGCAGGGGTCAACACGCTGAGATTCGTTTTTATAAATGGAATCGCACTTATAGCGGTGTGGAAAGACCGCTCCCGCTCGGAGAGCTGGACGGATGAAATGAAACAAACGGCTAAAGCAAAATCATTAGCAATCAAGGAGGCACTTCTTAGTGGAAGCAGTACAGAAACGGGTAACGAAAATTGAGCGCTCTGCGGTCGCGCAGGGCGAGAACCAGATTCGCTCACTCGCGAAACGGCGCGTCGCCGCATATGCGCGGGTATCGACCGACAGCGACGAGCAATTTACGAGCTTCGAGGCGCAGGTGGATTATTATACCCGCCAGATCGCCGCTAACCAGGACTGGACGATGGTCGAGGTTTATACGGACGAGGGCATTACCGGCACGAATACGAAGAAGCGCGACGGATTTAATCGCATGATCGCGGACGCACTGGCTGGGAAGATTGATTTGATCACCACAAAAAGCATTTCCCGCTTTGCCAGAAACACGGTTGATACATTGACGGCGGTTCGGCAATTGAAGGACAAGGGCGTAGAGGTGTACTTCGAAAAGGAGAACATCTACACCATGGACTCCAAAGGCGAGCTGCTGATCACGATCATGAGTTCGCTGGCGCAGGAGGAAAGCAGGTCGATCAGCGAGAACGTAGCGTGGGGCAAGCGTGCAAAGTGCGAGGAGGGGAAGGTGTACCTGCCCTACAAGCAATTCCTCGGATACGAAAAAGGAACGGATGGTCAGCCGCGGATTGTTGAAGATCAGGCGGAAACGGTACGGCTTATTTACAAACTCTTCCTTGATGGACTGATGCCCTCTGGTATAGCAAAAAAGCTGACGGGGCGGGGTATACCGTCTCCTGCGGGTAAGCCGGTATGGTACTCGGGCACGGTGGAGAGCATCCTCACAAACGAAAAGTACAAGGGCGATGCACTGCTGCAGAAAACCTTCTGCGTGAACTTCCTGACGAAAGAGATGAAGCGGAACGAAGGAGAACTGCCGCAATACTACGTGGAACAGAGCCACCCTGCGATCGTTTCGCCCGAAGTGTTTGATGAGGTTCAGCAGGAACTCAAACGCCGCCGTGAAGCCCGATATGTTGGCAGGAGCGGGTGCTTTTCCAGCAAGATTATCTGCGGGGAATGCGGCAGTTATTACGGACGGAAGGTTTGGCACAGCACGGATAAATACCGAACCGTGATTTGGCGCTGCCAGCATAAGTATGACAATGGCGAACCGTGCAAAACGCCGCACGTGACCGAGGATCAGATCAAGGCGGCGTTTGTAGATGAGATGAACCGGGTGATTGCGAACAAAGATCAGGTGCTGGCTGACATAAGGATGTTGATTGTAACGCTGACCGACACGCGAGAGTTGGAAGAAAAAGAAGCTTCCGCTGGTAAGGAACTGGAAACGGTGTCCGAATCGATGCGCAAGCTGCTTGAAGCCTATGCGCATGCACTTATCGAGCAGGTTGAATACGATACTCGATATACGGAACTTCTGGTTCAAAGCCGGGCGATTGATGAGCGGATTGCTGAGATCGGGGAACAGCGCGAGCAGAGGAAGGCAAGGAAGCGAGAATTGGATGCGTTTTACAAGGTATTAAAGGCGACGGGGCCGATTGTGGAGTTTGACGAGGAACTGTGGAATGTGGCGGTACAGAGCGTTATTGTTTACAAGGGAGGTCAACTAAATACTGTTATGAGAAATTGCAGCGACTTTTTTATTGATTACCTGCTGATATGAAATGTGAAATCCTTATTATGAACCTGATAACAGATCGGCTATAACAGGCAACAAATATCATTAATGTTAGTAGTATAGCTACAGAACAATGATTTCTTCATCAGAGAACCAACCGTTAGCAATCGCTGTTATTTTAACAGCAGTTTTGTTTTCTGTATATGCTATGATTGCAAGACTTTTTTCTGCTCGTGTACAAGCCACATAAAAAAGCCGTGTCGTTCTTGTAATCCCTGTGTCTTTACCTTCTCGTTCGTTCCTCATATCCGTCTCTGTTTTGTCTTTAACACCAAAGAGCTTTTCATAACTAAATAAGAATCCTCTTGCCTCAGAGTCATCCATTATGACCATGACTCTGGGAAACTCGCGTCCTTTGACTCCTTGATGTGTAATAAACGAGGTATTATCAGTTACATATGCCGAGTACTTTTCTAGCACATCAAAAGGAACAGAGAGTGCTTGCCTTAAAGCGGTTACTTTTTTATCCTCATCTTCTATCGGCTCAGAAAGAATATCGTCCACATATTCGTTGAGGGTGAAAAGATTAGTTTTTCTAATGGATTCCAATACTTCAATACAAGTAGGGACGGCGCCATCATCCCAGAGAAGAAGCAATGCTTCAACTGCTCTATCGGCGACTTCCAGTAATCTTGTCTGATTCGCAGAGTTTTCTTCAAAGGATTTTTTACTCAAAAGAGGAGAATGAAGGCGAACAATTCTTGAAATTTCGAATTCATTGTTTTGTTGATGCGCTTTTATCAACGGAGCTACAATATTGGCTAAGAATGATAGTTCGGGTATTGATCCACTTAGTAACGACGTCTCGAAACATTTTGATTCATGAAGTGGTACATATAAATCGAGGAATCCAAATCTACTAGCAGCCATATGATGCTCTAAAATTAAACCCTTGTAATTTGCAGAATTTAGCCAATCATTATCATTGGCTAGTTTTGCCATCATTTGAGCCACACGTAATTCTACATCATCTTTAGTTGCAGAAGCATCTGCTATAAAGAGGCGTACTGTACCTGCATCAACATCAGATCGTGAACGCTGCTTCTTACTATCTATGGTTTCCCGAATCGCGTTAGCCAATTCAACTATTCTGGTTGAACTACGGTGGTTCATGACCTTTACGGGTTTGTTCCATTCATCTGGAATACAGCTATCTAAAATGTCTTTGCCATCTAAATATATCCGCTGCATTGTGTCACCAAACATACCAATAGCGAATCTATTTTTGTACTTTTCGTAAACAATAAGTAGCGCATCAACAAGCTCTTTTTTGGTATCCTGGCTTTCGTCGATCAGAAGTATCGGGTATTTGCTAATTAAAATTTCTTGCATGGTTTCTTCGGTCGCAATAAACTCAGAACCCATTTTTATAACTTCACTATGGCTAAGAGAGTCATAGCCCGCATTTTCACCATTAGGGTCATATGAAAATTTTCTTATAGTTTCAATCTTGGCTAAACGAGCGGTTTTTCTTGAAATCTCTTCTGCTCTTCTTATATAAGCGTCACCGCCACGTCCTGAAGCTTGTTTTGCACGAAGTTCTGCAATATCCTTGTTTAAAGATTCAATAACCCAATTCTTAATATCACGCTGATGACTTTCAATCAAAGCCCATAAAAAACTATGAATCGTGGATACCGCAAAAATTGGTTTATACTGAAGTCTTTTTGAAATTTCATCGCACGCTGCATTCGTATATGTAATAACCGCAACTTGTTTAAAGTGTGTAGATAACTTTAATCCCATTTCAGTATCTATAAAAGTCAATGCGTTAATTAGGCTACGAGTTTTCCCAGAACCTGCGCCCGCAAACATAAAAAAGCTTTGATGATTAGCTTCGGACAAGCACAATTTTATTTCGTCATCTACATGATCATCAACATGATTATCAGAAATCAGCTGTGCATTGCTTTCTTCCATTTTTTCAACATCCCTCCGAGTGCAGATAAGTTTGAAGCCATTCCAAACCTTCCGCGATATATGCAGGAACTATTAATCGGCTCGGATCAATAGCAAACAATAAATCTAGCGCAAATAATGCTTTTTGATCTGACTTCCCCTCGCGCAGTTTGTCATATATCTGCTTATGGATCGTGGCAAATGGTTTTTCAGTGTTAAGTATATCGCTCACCGCCATAATTAGGCTCCCGTCATAACCTCCGGGCTCATCTTCAGTAAGACTCCTGAGTAATTCGTAATTTGTGTAGATCATGCAGTCTTCAAATGTACTTGATAACGCTTCGGGTTTTTCCCCGTTAAGATCAACTTGCACAGGTGTCTGATAAGCAATGCGAATAGGATATTTGTGTGTTGATTCTCGCATAAACACTTTTCGCTCTGTTGGAAATTCAAGCAGTATGTCCAACTTTTTTTCCTTCATTAACCATTCAGTAATCGCATAGTTGCTGCTTATTAAGCCTGCTTTTCTAACAGGAAGGGTAGCTTTATGGTAACCACCTTCTTCTACGGAATCCAAATCAGAAATTACTAATGTAGGTAAACATAGTTTATCAATAAGAGGACTTAGTCGATGTGAATGTCGACCATTGATATTAAGTATTGAAATATATCTTTGATGAAGTTCGGGGTAATAATTCTTAACGAAATGGGGTAGCAGCATGCTCTCGGCAGTACCTTCGACTAGTATAGCAGCATCTGCAAAGAACAGATCACAATGGGTCGTTTGAAGATATCGCGTTACAAACTTGTCTGTATCATCATTTTTACCAAAAACATCGGATAGATTAATCACTTTTACCGTAGGAATACTGCAGGTGGTACACTCTGGAAGTCGCATGAAATAGCGCAAGTCCGCGAAGTTCATCTCACGCGTAATGTGACTGGAATGGGTGCTGATCACAAGCTGCGTGATAAAATCGGTTTTATTTTTTAGCAGCTCATGATTTCTTAACACCGAATAGGCTTTTCGAATAAATACCTGTTGTACCTGCATATGCAAGTGCGCTTCCGGTTCTTCGACTAAAACCAAATGTAAAGGTTCAATTACATCCGGTGAGTCTTGATTGGGGCGAGCTTTTCCCACTCGCATCCAACCGTCTCGAAAGCTCATCAGATCGAAAACCATGGAGATCAGATTTTGGTAACCCAAGCCGTTATACTTCTCAGGCAACTTCAGCGACTCATCGCTCTTACTAAGCGTATATTGCACGGCGGAATCGTGTCTTAAAGTCTCACTTGTATCAACTTTAGCTGTAATCGTGAGTCTAGGATCGGTCACTCCCGGATATCCTAAACCTTCCAGTTCTAAAATTGCAGGTGAAAATTTTTTAGTAAGGTTTTTATCAAATATACGCCTGGCTCCTTCGGCAGCTTCCAGCATTTCTAAATCCTCAGAGGTAGGAAGTTTCTCTGAATCTAAGTGCTTGTCATAGTAGAGACGCATCTGGGTCGATAATTGTTTCCGTGACCTTTCGCTGCCATCGGAAGAATCTGGATCCGAAAATCCGCGCTGAGCATCAATCATATCTATTCTGATAATGCCCTTCAAAGGATTGTCGGTGAGGCACTCCATTGCGTATGGTGTTGGCTGTGGCGCTTCTGCTTCTGAGTGCTTTGGGTCTAGAATAAATGACTTAATGGAAAAATATGCAGTCAATTTTTTTTCAAGGAAATCACATAAATTATTCGGATATAGAGGTAAACGAGACGTATCTTTCGCCTTCCTTGCAGCTTCAGTAATTCGTGCAGCATTATAGGCCTCACGATATTCTGTGAATAACTTCGAAACATCTTTTGGTAGAAAAGCAAGACGTACGCCAAGTTTTCCACCGCGCCATTTTAACGCAGGAATGATACTGGTAACATAGTGAATTTCGCCAGACTCAACTTCTATCCAAACATCTAGCATTGGTACGAGACTATCCCATTTTAAAAGGTCTTCTGGCATTTCACAATCTCCTCGAGCCCATTCTTCGCCAATCGAATTAATCGCCGTTCGATTTGAAATTGTGAAATCGCTAAAAACGAATTCTCGACCAGCGAGGAATTTGCCTAATGCATCCATAGCGGTTGTTTTCCCGCTATTATTAGGACCAACAAAAAGTGTAGTGTTTTTGCTAAAATCAATTCGACATTGCTTGAGTTTCCGAAAATTTTGAACATATGTAGATAGAATTCTCATGCTCATCCTCCTGCAATCGGCAAAATCTGAATCGACTGTTTATTACATTTGGGGTTGTGATTCATTCGGCACATTGATGAAGCAAATCTATTTGTTTAAAGCATTGTAGTGGTTGTTACTGATGGTAGTGCAATGGATAATTCTCGTCCTTTGGGGTGTTCAATTCTTCTACGAGAACTTCGCTTAAGGTGTTTTAATATCATCCCAAGACATACCTTCTTTAAATCCTTTGTTATTATATGGGGGAAGGTTTAATTGAAATGTAGCGAAGATCGTTTCACAACTTCTTCTAGGGAACTCTCCAAGATACGAGCTGAAGAAGTCATTCGAGAATTTATAATGGTGCGAATAAATAAAATCCTTCCATTTAGTAGCTATTTCGTCTTCCTTAAGAATATCAATAATAGATACTTCTTCAAGTTGCCTTTTTTCTAAATCTCCCCACGCCATTTTTATCAAGTTTACTGCATCCTTATCACTTGAAGGAGCACTATAACCGAATATTGTGAGCATATATGAGTTTTCAAGAGAATATCTTGCTGCACTCCAGCATTCGCTTATATATTTATTGGTGCTGTAATCTTTTTTTACTGTAGGGTACAATAATCGTACTGGCGGAAGTATTTCGCCACAAACAGGACACCTGGCATTTGTCGTTCCAAACTCATTGTGTTCACCGCAATAGCCAATTGCAACATTGCCGTGCAAGCAAAATATATGAGGTAAGTTATTCGTTATTTTAAGGCACCGGATGTAAGCCTGTATAAGTAATGGATCCCAATTGAAGGTAGCAATCACATCTTTTTCTGTTAAGCTTAGAACCAGAAAGTCATACACTGTTGGCATATCAGGAAGTTCAAGTGTTGAAAAATAATTATATAGACTTTGTTCTAACTGATTAACGACTTCTTTGCAATCTGGTCTAGAATGCAATTCCGAATAGATATCTTCTAGATTATTACTTTTCGTATGCAATTTTACTCCTGCAAGAATGTTATCAAACATTAGCTTTTTTATAAGTCCATTCATGACGGAAGATTTTTTTCCGTTTTTATCTCCATTTGGAATTGCGGCGATTGTCGCACCAGCACCTAATATAACGGTATGTGCGCGCATAGAAACTCCTATATAAACGTTTTTATCAGGATATCCAATTATTGTTGAGATGACAAGCCACCTTATTAAGCGGGCTATAATATAAATAGCAATTAAAAATACTGTTTGCGATGCTGACATAATAGCATTTTGAGGCGATTCCATTTGTTGGTTTGCGCTTTAGACACAAGAAAAATTCTCTTGATACGATGTTTGACGAAATTTTGCTAGTTTACCTAAAACTTGACACAACAAAAGCTAGTCTTTGATCATACTACTTGATTGTTTTTAAGTATATCAAATACTTTCAATAAAAACAACAATTAACTGTTTAGTTAACTAGCAGAAACGAAACACGAACAAACGTACGTTTACAAATCAAATTCCGCAGCACTATAATGCAAAAATGAGTTTAACCAAAAGAAATTATGATTTTGTTTGCTGATTAGGAAATGAGAAGTTAACACTTTACCATACATAAAGCTAACTATAATAAGTTTCGCGTGCATATCATCCGGAAAACGAGGGTTCTGGATGGTGTATTTTGTGTCCCCAAAATCACGAAAGGAGCGATGATCCCTGGATCGGCCGATTCTACATGTGGATATGAACTCGTGTTACACCAGCATAGAATGTTTGTATGATCCAGCAATCCGGATCAGTCTGCTGCAGTGTGCGGAGACGTGGAGGTACGGCACGAGATCATTCTCGACAAGAACTAGATTGCGAAATATTACGGGACAAAAGCCGGCGAAGCACTTTGGCAGGTAAAACAGAGGCATATAAACAATGCGTATGAAATCGAGTAAGTAATTTCGAGATGTCGCTATTTTGGGGTTGCTATACACTACCCGTTGAGGTATACTCGCAATGTAATCACTATATATACTTATGTGAGAGAGGTATAGCCATGGGTACTAATTATACTAAATTATGGCATTTACTAATAGATAAGGGAATGAAAAAGCGAGAGCTCTGTGAGAAAGCTGCGATTAGCACTTCCTCGCTTGCGAAACTTGGTAAAGGCGAAAACGTGAACACAGACACATTGGTGAAAATCTGTTATGCACTTAATTGTGGCGTAAATGACATTATGGAAATTCTAGTTGACGAAGAAAATGCAAAGTAACGGTGTGGGTATGAAAAACGTGTCAACGGTCGACTTGTTCTGCGGTTGCGGCGGTATGTCGCGAGGATTGCAGGAGGCCGGATTCGATATTATTGCGGCATTTGATAATTGGAGACCAGCTGCGGAAGTGTACAGGAATAACTTTACACATCCAATTTATCTGGAAGATTTGACGGATAATGCAGTAAAAGAACGTATTCGAAAGATGCAACCTGATATAATTGTCGGCGGGCCTCCTTGCCAGGACTTCTCCACGGCGGGTCATGGCATCGAGCAACATCGTGCAGAGCTAACCGTCACCTTTGCAGAGATCGTTGCTAGCATTAAGCCTCAATACTTTATTATGGAGAACGTCCCCGTTGTTCAGAACAGTGCTGTTCTAAAAAGGGCCATCGAAATACTAAGACAAGCTGGATACGGACTTACGCAGAAAGCTCTAGACGCGAGTTATTGCGGCGTTCCTCAGAGGCGTAAGCGTTTTTTCCTTATCGGACATATCGGCGCGAAGGATGGCTTTTTATCGAAGCACCTCGACAGAGGATTGTCAGAAAAACCGATGACTATGTACGATTACTTCGGAGACTCCCTCGGCACGGAATACTATTTTCGTGTTCCGACAAACTACACTAGGCGCGGGGTGTTTAGCATCTATGAACCATGCGTCACCATTAGAGGTATTGATCGTCCGATCCCAAAGGGGTATAAGGGGCATCCAAACGATCCCGTTCCTATGGGCGAAAAAGTCAGGGGGTTGACGGTTGCAGAACGAAGTTATATACAGACTTTTCCTAGGGATTACATTTTTAAGGGTGGGAAATCGGATTTAAACACAATGATTGGCAACGCAGTTCCTGTAAACCTTGCTAGGTATGTCGGCCGGGCGTTACTTGAATACATTGAGAGTTCAAAGAAACGAGGTGAGAGCGAATGAAAGCCGTCGATTTATTTTCCGGTTGCGGCGGTATGTCATTAGGCTTTCAAAACGCAGGGTTTGAGGTTTTAGCTGCTTATGACAATTGGGATCCTGCCGTAAGTGTGTATAAAGATAATTTCAAGCATCCAATTTTCCAAATGGATTTAAAATCCAACGAAGCAATCGCTCATATTGCCCAATTTAAGCCGGATATTATTATTGGTGGCCCACCGTGTCAAGATTTCTCAATCGCAGGGAAGAGGGAGTTCGAAGGCCGTCGCGCCGACTTAACCCTCCGCTTTGCAGAGATTGTTTCTACCTTGAAACCAGAATGGTTCGTAATGGAGAATGTCTACAATATTGAGAAAAGCCCTGTACTAGCACAAGCGATGGATATGTTACGCGCTGCGGGTTATGGTATTACGACGCGAGTGCTAGACGCCTGCCATTGCGGCGTACCGCAAGCAAGGCAACGTTTCTTCATGATAGGGCGCTTACGTGAAAAAGACGGATTCTTATCCGAGACTTTACAAAAAAGGCTATCGCACCGCAGGATGACCGTCCATGATTACCTTGGTGACAATCTTGGCACGGAATTCTACTACATGCACCCACGAACATATAAGCGACGCGGTGTGTTTAGCATTCACGAACCGAGTGCGACGATACGCGGCATAAACCGCCCTATACCAGCCAATTACCAACGCCATCATGCCGACAAGGCTACGATTCAGGATGGTGTTAGGTCGCTTACGACTAAGGAACGTAGTTACATCCAAACGTTTCCCGAGTGGTTTGCATTCAATGGAAAGCAATCCGACATGGAGCTCGCAATTGGAAATGCCGTGCCCATAAATTTAGCTACTTATGTTGCAAAGCGGATATTGGAATATTCAGAAACTGCGGAGTAATGCAATTCATATAGGTGAAGAGGGTTCCGGGAGCAACCTTGTAGCCCTCTATCTTTGCTTA
Organism: Christensenellaceae bacterium; assembly: GCA_963665375.2. Classification (GTDB taxonomy): domain Bacteria; phylum Bacillota; class Clostridia; order Christensenellales; family CAG-138; genus UBA7703. The sequence goes on along the minus strand of CAXXUL010000003.1, from coordinate 286,176 downwards.
ATTATGTAAACGCGGAGGTAGTGCTATTATGCCGCCATGGCAGGAAATTCGTGATAGGGCATTTGAATTTCAGGTACGGTGGGCGAACGCGACCGATGAAAGAGCGGAGGCGCAGACGTTCCTGTATGAGTTTTTACGCATTTTTGGTGTCGACCCGAGAAGAACCGCAACATTTGAACGAAGAGTCCCTTCCGCCGGCAGAAATGGGTTCATCGATATGCTCTGGCCTGGGCGTATTTTGGTAGAAATGAAATCGAGAGGGCGATCCCTTGATCGTGCCTACAATCAAGCGCGTGATTACGCTTTCAACATTCGTGCCGATGACGATCTTCCGGAATATATCATGGTCTGCGATTTTGCGAGAATTCGCCTTTATCGCCAGAGCACCGATCAGCAATGGGAATTCCTCACGGCTAATCTTGTAGACAATGTTGAATTATTCTCCATTCTCACTAACGATCCGCGGGAAATCGATACAGATCTAGACCGAGAACTGAGTACTGATGCGGCGTATAAAATGGCAAAGTTGCACGATATGCTCCGCGACAATCGCTACGTTGGACACGCTTTGGAGCTGTATCTTGTCCGTCTACTATTCTGTTTATTTGCCGATTATTCCGGTATCTTCAATCGGCATCAATTTTTTCAATATGTGAGGAACGGCACCGCCAGTGGTCGCGATCTTTCGGGTAGAATGATTCAACTCTTTGACGTTTTAAACACGCAAATTGCCAACAGACCTCCCACATTGCCGCAAGATCTGCGTGACTTTCCATATGTGAACGGCGGGTTGTTTAGTGAAAACCTCCGCCCCGCCGACTTTGACCGAGGCATGCGCGACCTTCTGCTGGAATGCTGTGAATTTGATTGGTCGGAAATCTCGCCCGCGATTTTTGGCGCCATGTTTCAAGAGGTCATGGATCCCGCTATGCGCGATGTTTTAGGAGCCCAGTACACGCCGAGAAACTTTATTATAGACGTTATAAGACCTCTTTTTCTCGACAAACTTTACGCTGAGCTTGAAGATATCGGTGCAAATCGCGTGCTACTTGAGGATTTTCATCGTCGAATCGCCACTCTTACCTTTCTAGACGCCGCTTGTGGCTGCGGAAATTTCCTTATGGTCACATATCACGAGTTACGGGTTTTAGAACTTGAAGTGTTGCGACGCCTATACCCCGATGTAATGCAAGTTCCCGCAGGTTTTTCGCTTGACAATGAAATCCGCGTGAACGTGGGGCAGTTTTACGGAATCGAACTCGAGGAATTCCCTTGCCAGATTGCGCAAGTTGGCATGTGGCTCGTAGATCAACAGATGAATGACATGGTGTCGCGAGAGTTTGGCAGACAACTATTACATATCCCCTTAACAGCAGGAGCGCATATTCACCAAGGCAATGCGTTGGATATGGACTGGGAATCAATAGTACCTGCAGCCAATCTGAAGTACATTATCGGCAACCCTCCATATGCTGGTGCGAAGACGATGACTAACTCTCAAAAGCGGGACTTGCACAGGGTAGCTGCCTGTTGGGATCATCTCGGGACATTGGACTACGTCTCTGGCTGGTATATTAAAGCAGCCGAATATATGTGCCATAATCATTCCGTCCGTACCGCATATGTGTCGACAAACTCGATTTCCCAAGGAGTACACCCCGCCATCCTCTGGAAGCCGCTTTTCGAGCGGCACAACATGACAATTGATTTCGCGCGTAGGTCGTTTCGCTGGGAAAATGAAGCGCATGGCGCGGCTACTGTGCATTGCGTAATCATCGGGTTCTCGCATATCGGAAATCTTGTGCCCAAAATCCTGTTCGATGAAGCCGGCGATGTCGTAGTACCTGCACCTAATAATATTAACCCTTATCTTGAGAGCGCTCCGAACTACTTCCTATTTAGCCGTCGGACGCCAATCTGTGCCGTGCCGAGAATGATAAGCGGAAACAAACCAATTGATGATGGTAACTATCTGTTCAAGTCAGCAGAAAAGGATGCGTTCATTGCGCGAGAACCGCTTTCGGTACGATGGTTTCGACTTTGGTATGGGTCGGATGAGTTCATATATAAACGTCCTAGGTATTGCCTATTTCTGAAAGATTGTCCACCAGACGAGCTACAGCGGATGCCTCATGCTTTGCAGCGGATCGAGGCGGTACGCCGGTATCGCGCAAATAGTATAAGCAAGGGTACGCGCAAGTTAGCGGTTCGGCCCTTGAAATTCCATGTTGAGGCGTTTCCTACTGAACAGTACTTGCTCGTCCCGGAAGTTTCGGGAGAAGGCAGGGCGTACATTCCAATGGGCTTTATGCCACCAGAAGTTCTGTGCAGTAACCTTGCGATGTTGTTGCCGGGTGCGAATCTTTACCATTTCGGCATCCTGACGTCAAGTATTCATATGGCATGGATGCGGGCGGTTTGCGGCAGACTTGAAATGCGGTACAGATATTCAATTGAAATTGTCTACAACAACTTTCCTTGGCCTGATCCAACGGATGCTCAGCGTCAAGCTATAGAGCGGGCAGCTCAAGGGGTTTTAGATGTGAGAGAACATTTTGCGGCGGTTACTTATAACGCTTTGTACAATCAAAATGTAATGCCTGACGAATTGCGGCAAGCTCACGCCACCCTTGACCGTACAGTAAAAAATGTGTTTGGCATCGCTGGTGGAGCACAAGAACCTGAAGTCGCACAGATGTTGCTTGTTAGGTATCAAGAGATTATTAACCGTCTTGAAGAATCAGAACGAGGGTGACCCGTTATGCCCGACGTTTTTGAAAAAGATAAACGCTCTGAAATTATGCGGCACGTTCGCTCGAAAGGCAACAAATCTACTGAATTGAAACTGATATCCATATTCCGCGAGCTTGGAATTACTGGCTGGCGTCGGGGGTACCCTGTAAAAGGGCACCCTGACTTTGTATTTTTAGAAAAAAAGATAGCGTTTTTCGTTGACGGGTGTTTTTGGCATGGCCATGACTGCCGCAATACACGTCCCACAGAAAACGAGAAATACTGGAATAAAAAGCGAGAGCGTAATATTCAACACGATGCAGAAATCACAGCATGCTTTGAAAGTCGAGGCTGGAGAGTAATGCGAATTTGGGAGTGCGAACTTAAGAAGAAGAACAGGTCGGAACTGACAGAGAGACTTATCGAGAATTTAAACAATTTCAATTAGAAATTGTTCATCACTCCGACTAATGATAAGTGAAATTACAGTTTGGGTGATTCGGTCAATAGAAGATTGTCGGCAGTAGACTAATTGACAGATTTACGCAACGCACATATTTGTTGATACTCTCGCGCGATTCCTCGATACTCTCGCGCGTAACCCCGAGGTGGGTGCAAATTTCCTTACTTCTAGAAGCGTAAGGTACAATCGGTCAATTTCCGTATGAACATTCAATACCCATAACACCCCAAAAGCCCAGAAAGTCTGGGTTTTTCGCATAGAAAAAGTACCCACGAATTGTATCATTTCGTGAGTACTTAGCTGGAGGCGCCACCCAGATTCGAACTGGGGGTGGAGATTTTGCAGACCTCTGCCTTACCGCTTGGCTATGGCGCCATATGAAGTTTTATGGATCTATGTGAAGATAAATCCATTCATGAGACGGCGAAACAGGTGCATGCCGTCTCATGAATGGAGCGGGAAACGGGGCTCGAACCCGCCACCTCAGCCTTGGCAAGGCTGCGCTCTACCAAATGAGCTACTCCCGCAGGAAAACTGGTGCCTCAGAGTGGACTTGAACCACCGACACAGGGATTTTCAGTCCCTTGCTCTACCAGCTGAGCTACCGAGGCATAAAAAAATGGCGACCCGGAGGGGGCTCGAACCCCTGACCTCCAGCGTGACAGGCTGGCGTACTAACCAACTGTACTACCGGGCCGTGATAAATGGTGGGAACAACAGGGCTCGAACCTGTGACCCCTTGCTTGTAAGGCAAGTGCTCTCCCAGCTGAGCTATGCTCCCCCGCACATCACAAATGCAAAAATAAGTATAGCGGAGAAAGGTTGACCTGTCAACGGAAAACTGACACATTCGCCAGAGAAAAATCTTGCCGATTCCACATATAGAATTCCTCCAATAGAACGGGCGATTCACAGGCGGATTTACTGAATTTTCGGTAGAAACCATAAAATAAAGCGGTTTTCGTTGCATGAGCGTCCACGATGATATATAATATGGAAACTCAACACAAACGGATATGTTGAATTGTTGAAACGGAGGCGATCAAGATGGAACTTGCGACAAAGCGGAAAACCGACACTAAAAGTCTCGTGCGTGCTGGCATTCTCTCCGCACTGATCATCGTAATGACCGTTGTGCCTTATACCGGTTATATCAACTACGGCCTTGTGGAGATCACAACGCTGCATATCGTCGTCGCCGTCGGTGCCGTCATGCTCGGCTGGCAGTATGGCGCGGTGCTCGGCTTCGTTTGGGGCGTTACCTGTATATTGCGCGCGTTGACCAACCCGCTTTGGGCGCCGTTTGTCAACCCGCTGATTTCGCTTGTTCCGCGCGTCATCGTCGGCATCGTTGCGGGACTCACCGCGCAGGGACTCAGAAAACTTCGCCTGCGTTCCGGCCTCGTGGCCGCGCTCTCCGCGGCTGCCGCTACGCTGACCAATACCGTGCTCGTGCTCTCCGCGCTGAAGCTCTTCTCCGCTGTGCTCACGGGGTTGCCGCTGCTCGGCACCATCTATGCAACCCTCATCGGGGTCAACGGCTCTATCGAGCTTGTAGCGGCGATTTTGCTCGTGCCCGTGATCGTTGCCGCCGTCAGCCCCAGAGAGATCGTATTGGGCATCGACATCGGCGCTTCTACAACGAAATTTGCGCTTGTCAAAAACGGCAAGTGTGTCAAAGAATACAGAAAGCCGGACGAGCAGAGCTTTGACGACGCGCTCGAGAGCTTTGGCTACGCGGGCGTGAAGCGCATCGCGATCACCGGCGTCGGTTCCTCGTTCATCAAAGAAAATCTAAAGGGTATTCCAACCGTTCATAAGGACGAGTTTACCTCCGTTTCGCGCGGGGCGACCAAGCTCTCCAGGAAGCTCAATACGCTGGTCGTGAGCGTTGGCACCGGCACGTCCTTTACGCGCATCACGCCCGTTCGCGCGTGGCACGTCGGCGGCACCGGCCTCGGCGGCGGCATGCTCATGGGCCTCAGCAGCAGACTCTGCGGCACGGACGATATGGAAGAGCTGCAACAGCTTGCGGCGGAAGGCGATCTGCATGCCATCGACCTGCAGCTTCGGGATGTGTTTGAAGGCACGCTTTCGCACCTCACACCCAGCGCGACAGTCGCCAGCATGAGCAAGCTTTCGGAGCAGTCTGCGCGCGCGGATATCGCGGCGGGGCTTTGCAATATGATCTTCCAATCCATTGGCGTGATGGCGGTGTTCGCGGCAAAGCGGCACATGACCCGAACTATTATCATGGTCGGTACGATTACGGACTGGCCGATCGCGCAGCGCAGCCTCGACGAGGTAGCAGCTCTGCATCATGTCACGTTTATTGTGCCCGACCATGCTGCTTTTGCAACGGCGATCGGCGCTGCATTATCCGAGTAGTTTTTTTACCCAACGCTTTTTAAAAAAGGGCGCTTGCGGGCGCTCTTTTTGATGGATACGCAAAAAAATGAATAGAACAAACGCTTTTAGCGAAGCAGATTCGCCGAAAGTTACATAGGAGGAAATGTGAAACACAATTCAGTGGCCCTATTGGGTTTTGGCACGGTTGGCAGCGGTGTATACCGCATCATCAACGAAAACGGCGCTCAGATTGCGCATCGGGAGGGAATCGAGCTCTCCGTCGGTCGCATTTTAGTGCGGGACTTTGAACACGAACCGAATCTGGATCTCGCGCCCCGCGCGCTCTTCACCACATCGTTTGACGAGATCATCAACGATCCCGCCATCGACGTTGTGGTCGAGTGCATGGGCGGCATTGAGCCGGCGAAGACGTTTATCATCCGCGCGCTGGAGGCGGGCAAGACGGTTGTGACCTCCAACAAAGAAGTCATGAGCAAGAACTGGCCCGCATTTGAAAAGGCGGCGAAAGCCACCGGCGCGGGGCTGTACCTCGAAGCGACGGTTGGCGGCGGCATCCCGATCATCCGCACAATACTCGATTCCATGCAGGCCAACAACATCACCCGCGTGATGGGCATTATCAACGGCACGACGAACTACATCCTCACACAGATGACCGAGAACGGTCAGAGCTTTGAGGACGCGCTGAAAGAGGCGCAGGCGCTTGGCTATGCTGAAGCGAACCCCACGGCGGACGTAGAGGGCTATGACGCGATGTACAAGCTCTCGATTCTCTCGTCGATGTCGTTCCATGCGCATATGCCCATTGAGGTGATCTACCGCGAAGGGATTACCAAGCTGACCCGTGCGGACTTTGAGACGGCGCAGCTGCTGAACTACCGCATCAAGTTGCTCGCCATCGGCAAGAAGGACGGCAACAAGATCGAAGTGCGCGTGCATCCGACCATGATCCCGATGACGCATCCGCTCGCGAGCGTGCGCGGCGTGTTTAACGCGATCTTCCTCACGGGACACGCGGTGGACGACGTGATGCTCTACGGCAGAGGCGCGGGCTGCATGCCGACCGCGAGCGCCGTGGTGAGCGACATCGTCTATGCCTGCCATCATGAGAAGCAGCATAAATACATGACGTTTGTCAACGAAGCGAGCATGTCCAGCGAGATTGAGCTGGTCAAAGATTTCCACTGCATCTACTGCATTCGTCTGCATGTGGCGGATCGTCCCGGCACGATGGCTGCGATTGCCGCGTCGTTCGCGGAGCAGGGGGTTTCGCTCAAGAGCGTGATCCAGCTTGGGGAAAACGACGGCGTGTCTTCGAGGATTACATTCCTCACGCATGCGGCGAGCGAGTTTGGCGTAAGGGAAGCGCTCAAGAAGATTGAGGCGCTGAGTTGCGTCAACGCGGTGGAGAGCATGATCCGCGTAGAAGAGTAAGTTTCGATTTGGCGAAATTAACACTTGCAATGAACGGCTGGCTTCGCTATAATGTTCGTTGCGAGCGCTGATGTAGCTCAGTCGGTAGAGCACCTCATTGGTAATGAGGAGGTAGGCAGTTCGAATCTGCTCATCAGCTCCAAAACAGAAAAACAGCACCCCCAAAAGGGTGCTGTTTTTCTGTTTTCAGGCAGATGGGCATATGCGACTATCTATCATACAAAGAGCCATTCTTGGTAATGGGGGCGGAGCCGAGCGCCGCCTGTGGCGGATACAGCGAGGCGGAAGCCCAGTGAGGTAGAAAGCGCCAGGAAGCCGCGTGAGCGGCAACGCAGCGCGACCTTGCCGAACTGTGGGCAGGGTAGGCAGTTCGAATCTGCTCATCAGCTCCAAAACAGATAAAACAGCATCCCAAACGGGGTGCTGTTTTTCTGTTATTTATGATTTTATGGAAAGCACGCTTGACATTTCCCAATATTGTGCTACTATGATGGAAAGCGCGCTTTCCATTACATCGTAAACCAAATTGCGGAGGACATATGAAAAACAGGTTGGAAGAATTGCGAAAGCAGCGGGGGATTCGGCAGGAGGAGCTGGCGGCGGCGCTCGAAGTCTCCCGCCAGACCATCGGCTCGCTGGAAAACGGGCGATACAATCCCTCGATCCTGCTGGCGTTCAAGATCGCCCGCTACTTTAACGTATCCATCGAAGAAATATTCATCTATGAGGAGGAATTTAAATGAAAAAGAATCAATTACAGACCGCATTGGGCATCCTTGGTCTGGCTTTACTCGTGGTGGGACTATACCTTGCGAAAACCATCGCCGAACCGCAGGGGATCATGCGCGCGCTACCGTATGTGTTTATCGGCATCGGTTGCGGCTTGTTCGGACAAGGTATGGGTGGCGTCATTGAGCGGCGCGTTCTGAAAAAGAACCCGGAGATACTCAAACAAAAGGAGATTGAGGTCAACGACGAGCGGAATCAGCAGATCAGCAACCGCGCAAAAGCGAAAGCGTATGACGTGATGGTGTTTGTCTTCGGTGCGCTGATGGTCGCCTTTGCACTGATGGGCATGGACATGGTCGCCGTGCTGCTTCTCGTGTTCGCCTATCTCTTTGTGGTCGGCAGCGCGGTCTATTACCGCGTGAAATTCGAAAAAGAGCTGTAACGGTGTGTGGCGCAGCTCAGCGCGCAGATGCTATCCGAAAAGAGAGTTGAAATGAATTGCCCCCGACCGCAATCACGCGACCGGGGGCTGTTCTTTGATCGATTGGATTACTCCTGTGGCGGCTGCGCATCCGGCTCGCCGATCACGGCGGCGACAATCGCCGTTTCGTCCGGCTCCGGTTTCTTTTTTCGTCCAATGAGTTTGATCATTCCATACGTTGCCGCGCCAAACAACGCGATGATGCCGACGTATTGCGCAATCAGGAGAGCCGCGCTGGTGGAGCCGCCTTCGATATGGCCGCCTCCCGCGCCTTCTCCGCCGCCAAAGCCGCCGCCCTGATCTTGACCGCCTCTGCCGCCCAAACCGGTGTTACCGTCGCCCTGCGGCGGTTGAGCGCCGCCGTTGCCGCCCTGACTGGATTGAAACACGTCGTCGCCCGCAAACTCCGGCAGCTCGCTGATATCGGTCGGGCGATCTCCGCTGGAGCCGTCGAGCGCAGGCGCGCCGTTTGGCTGGAATGTTCCGTGCGAAAAAGCGGCGGCTTGAATCGGCGCGGCGAGATAGCTCACAAACTGCGTGGTAAACAGGCTGTAGCCGCCGAAAGCAACCAAAAGCGCGAGCACGACTGCCGTCGTGAGCTTCGCAATCCGGTTCGCGCCTTTTCTGAACAGCTTGCCAAAGATATAATCCGCGTGCAGCCCCAGATGCACACCCATCAGCAATATCGCGATCGCGGAAGCAAAATAGTGCAGCGTTTTCGCTTTGCCGGCAACATGGATCGCAAACAGCGTTTTGTTGATGAGGATGCCGGTGACGCCGATGGTGAGAAACGCGATCAGCAGCAGCGCGTCGACAATATAACGCGCTCGCACCATGCCCGGCGTGGCTTTCGCAAACAGCCGCTTTGTCACAGCGCCGATCCAGCGCGCGTTGAGCAGATGATGGATGACAAACAGCCCGATCAGCGCGAGGCCGCCGATCTCGTGAAACGACATGCTGATGACCTGCTTTTTGTACATCAATACGAGCAGAATCAACATAACCGCGTCCAGCGCGAGCTTGAGCGCGCGCGATTGCTGCGCGGTGAGTCGCTTTTTCTCCCGTGGTTCCATTGCTTTCCCTTCTCCCTCACTGTAATACAATTACCTTATCGGAGAATTTTGCATCGCAGACGGAACAAAAATGGCAACATTCTGGCAAATTTCCTAAAAAAGATGGAATTGCGCGAAAACAAAGAGCGCCGCTTCGGTTTGGAAGCGGCGTTCAGTCCATCGACAAAGTCCTATGGACTTCGCCGATGGGTTTTCACTGTGAGAAAAAATGCCGCTCAACGCGCCATTTCAACAAATTCGACGAATGAATCGCCGAATTTGATTGGAAGCTGGGGGATTTTCGAATCCCCCATACCCCCTTGTAAAATTTGTTGATACACAAAACGCCGTTCCTGAGCGGAAACGGCGTTTTTAATGCACGAAAATAAGTTACTTGTAGATCATGCCGACGAGGGCGTTTGTCCAGGTTGCGGGAAGAAGTTTACTCAGCAGCACAAACACCTGATACTGGAACCCCACGGTGGCAAACGCCTTGGGATTCTTTGCGTTTGCCGCGCGTAAGACCGCTTTGGCGACCTTCTCTGGCGGCATGCCGTTCTGCTCGTCGTGCTCCATGACGGCGACCGCGTGATCGATTGCCTCGCCGTAGATCTCCGCGCCGTCGCAGCTCTTTTTACGCGCGGCGGTAAAGCCGGTCTTCACGTCTCCCGGCAGAATGGCGCAGACCTTCACGCCGAAGGGTTTTACCTCGTTGCGTAGCGCGAGCGTGAAGGAGTTGGTTGCAGCCTTCGTTGCGCTATAGAACGCCTGAAATGGAATCGCGATCGGCGCTGCGACGGAGCTGATATTCACGATGTGTCCGCTCTTTTGCGCGCGCATCGCCGGCAAAACCGCTTGAATGCAGTTGAGCGCGCCGAAGAAGTTGACGTCGAGCTGCGAAAACGCCTCCTTGGGGTCGGTGAACTCCACCGCGCCCGAGATGCCGAAGCCCGCGTTGTTGACCAATAGGTCGATTCGCCCTTCGGCGGCGAGCACCTGTGTTACCGCGCTCTTGACCTGTTCGGGCTGGGTCACGTCCGCCGTGATATGACGAATGCCGTCCATATCCGCACCATGGCGGCTCAGCTCATACACGGTGTATCCGTTGTTTGAAAGCAGCAATGCGGTCGCTTTGCCGATGCCGCTGCTGCCGCCGGTGAGCACGCAGACGCGTTTCATTTTGCTTCCTCCGTTAAGACGCTTGCCATGATGTCCATCGCTTCGTCGAGCAGCGGCTCTTTCAGCGTCGCCATATAGCTCGTGCGGAGCAGGCACTCCGTCGCGGGCGTTGCGGGCGGCAGAACAGGATTGACGTAGACCCCGGCTTCGTAGAGCATCTTGGCGATGGTCAGCGTGCGGATGGTTTCGTAGGTGTAGATCGGAATGATCGGGATATCCGCCGTGTATTTATGCGGAATGCCACGCTCCGTGAGCCCTGCGCGCACATAGCGGCAGATCTCCTGCAGGCGGCTGACGCGCTCCGGCTCGTGCTCTAGAATGCGAAGAGCTGCCAGCGCGCAGGCGCAGCTCGCGGGCGTCATGGAGGCGGAGAAGATGAAAGGACGCGAGGTATGGCGCACAAACTCGGCCACTTCGAGGCTGGAGGCCATGTAGCCGCCGAGGCTTGCGAGGGATTTGCTGAAGGTGCCCATATAGATATCCACCTCGTCCTCGAGGCCAAAGTGGCTCGCGGTGCCGCGTCCGCCTTTGCCGAGCACGCCGAGGCCGTGCGCGTCGTCCACCATGACGCGCGCGCCGAACTCTTTTGCGAGCTTGACGATCTCCGGCAGGTTTGCGATGTCGCCGCCCATGCTGAACACGCCGTCGGTCACGATGAGCTTGCCCGCCGTGTCGGGAATCTGCTCCAGCGTGTGGCGAAGGTGCTCCATATCCGCGTGGCGAAAGCGTACCATGGTGCCGTAGGAAAGCTTGCAGCCGTCGTAGATACTGGCGTGGTTCTCTTTGTCGCAAATCACGTAATCGCCTTTGCCGACGATTGCGCTGATGATGCCGAGGTTGCTTTGAAATCCCGTGGAGAAGGTCACGACCGCTTCTTTGTTTAAAAAGCGCGCGAGTTCCTCCTCAATCTCCAAATGCATGCGGAGTGTACCGTTGAGAAAGCGGGAGCCGGAGCAGCCGGAGCCGTATTGCTCCATCGCCTTGATGCCTGCCTCCACGATTTCCGGATGCGTGGTGAGTCCCAGATAGTTGTTGGAGCCGAGCATGATGCGGCGTTTGCCTTCCATCATGACTTCGACATCCTGGCGCGACTCCAGCGCGTGAAAATACGGATAGATGCCCGCCTCACGGGTTTCTTTTACCGCGGTCATCCGGCCGCATTTTTCAAATAAATCCATGTGTTACCCCCATACAAACGTTTTGAATGCCCCGCTTTTCCGACCCCCGACCGGAGGCGGAGCGCTTGGGAAACGGTCTCTTTCATCGATCAGGGTTGCGTGACGAGATGGCGATTGAGCTTGTGAAAGAGTTTTGAGAGCAGCTCAACCTCCTGCTCGGTAAACGAAGTGAGCGCGGATGAGACCGCGCTTTTCATATCCGGCAACTGCCTGCCGTAATAATCGAGGAATTTTTTGGTCACGTGCAGATGGGCTTCTCTGTGGTCGTCGTCACTGCAAACGCGCTCCAAGTACCCTTTTGTCACGAGAGAGGTTACTTTATAGCTCGCGTTCGGTTGCGAGATGCCGATAAAATCTGCAAACTCACCGATTGTCGGGCGATCCAGCAGATAGATCACCTCGGCGGAGAACGCTTCGGTCGCGCTCAGGCTGCCCGCTTTTTCGCGCAGTTGACCAAAGAGGTTGCGATAATGCGAAAGGCGCAGGTTTCGATAGAGTTCCGATACCGCGGCGGCAATGCCGGAATGGGACATGGTCATCACTTCCAATTCACAATCGATCGGATGATTGGACGAGCGAAATGCAAAAAAAACGAAACGCGCCCAGCCAACCGGAATACATAAAGATTTTTATGTATTCTAGCAGAAGGGCGCGCATGTGTCAATAGACTTTGAACGATAAGTCCAATATTTACCGCGATTTGGCGGATTTCTGATGCTTTAGGCTGGTGAAAGCGGGTGAGCGTCAGTCCGCAATGGTCTCCGGCTCGCCGATCTCTTCGCCGAATGTCTCCACACGGATGGTCTTGACCTTTTGCTCCACGATTGGCTTGCTCTGCGTGCCGGTGACGCAGGTTGCGATGGCGTCTACGGTGTCCATGCCTTCGACGACCATGCCGAATGCCGCGTAGTCCTTATCCAGATACTTTGCGTCCGCATGTAGAATAAAGAACTGGCTTCCCGCCGTGTTATAGGCAGCCGGGGGATTGTAGGGGTTACCCTGACGCGCCATGCTGACCACGCCGCGCTCATGGGAGAGATGGTTCGGGTGCTTGTTGTTGGTAAATTCGCCCTTGATGCGGTAGCCGGGGCCGCCGGTGCCGGTGCCGGTCGGGTCGCCGCCCTGAATGACGAAGTTTTTCACCACGCGGTGAAAGACGGTACCGTCGTAAAAGCCCTTGTTGGCTAAGGTGACGAAGTTTTTGACCGTGTTGGGTGCGATATCGTAATACAGCTCTATTTTGATGATGCTGCCGGTCTGCATTTCGATGGTGGCTACAGGTACTTTGGTGATCACAGTTTGTCCTCCGATTGTTTTGTCTAGCATTTGAATTCCGGCTGGCGATGAGTGGTTCTTAGCGCGTTTTTTTCGCCGCCGACGCTCCTCATTTTCCGGCATTTGCGCAAAAAAGTCAATGAACGTTTTCTTATCTTTATTTGAACTTTTCATGGTTGCCGGATTCCCGGCAGCCGGCTTTCGCGCGTTTCTTGCGCGGTTGGCTTGGGGAACATGCTGTAATATGTTACAATGAGGCATATCGATCGACACAAAACGCAACCAAGATTCAAATACATAATTTCGGAGGGAGCTTATGTCCTATACCGCAAACGAACAGCGCTATGGCGAGATGATCTACCGTTCCAGCGGCAGAAGCGGGCTGAAGCTGCCGCTGCTCTCGCTGGGCCTTTGGCACAATTTCGGCACGAATGACGATTATTCCAACATGAAGAACATGTGCTATGCCGCGTTTGACCGGGGTGTGACCCACTTTGATCTCGCCAATAATTACGGCCCGCTTCCCGGCAGCGCGGAGGAAAACTTTGGCAAGATTCTGCGCGAAGAATTCGCAGCCTACCGCGACCAGATGATCATCAGCACCAAGGCGGGCTACACGATGTGGCCCGGGCCGTACGGTGACTGGGGCAGCCGGAAATACCTGCTCGCGAGCCTTGATCAGAGTCTCAAACGCATGGGCCTGCCATACGTAGACGTCTTTTATCACCACCGGATGGACAAGAACACACCGCTGGAGGAGAGCATGATGGCGCTCGATACGGCGGTGAAGAGCGGCAGAGCGCTTTACGCGGGGCTCTCCAATTACGACAACAGTACCGCGCGAAAAGCCGCCGGTATCCTCAAGGAACTGCGTTGTCCGTTTGTGCTCAATCAGGTGCGCTATTCCATATTTGATCGCCATATCGAGGCGGACGCGCTGGATCAGGCGGCGGACGACACAGGATTTGGCATCATCTGTTTCAGCCCGCTCGCGCAGGGGCTCCTGACCGACCGCTATATCGACGGCATTCCGGCGGACAGCAGAATCGGCAAAGGCGGCCCGTTTTTGAGACGGGAACAACTCACCGAAGAGAAACTGACGCAGATTCGCGCGCTCAACGAGATCGCGCGCTCTCGCGGACAGAGTCTCTCTCAGCTCGCGTTGAGCTGGGCATTGCGCATGCCTCAGGTGACCAGCGTGCTCATCGGCGCTTCTTCGCCGGAGCAGATCGTGCAAAACCTTGGCATTCTCAAAGCGCCCGCGTTGACACAGGAAGAGCTTGAATCGATCGATCGTATCACAGGCGCGAATCAATAGCGCCGTTTGCCGGAGGCGGAGAATCATGCTGGATGCACGCGCACGGCTGCTGCAACTGAGAGCCTATTTACTGGAGCAAACAGACGAGCGGCACAGCGTGACCGTGCGGGAGATTGCCGCGCATTTGGAGCTTTCGGGTTACGCCGCGGATCGGCGCGCGATCTACTCCGATATCGAGCTGCTGCGCAAAAGCGGTCTGGATATTCGCATCAACAGACACAGAGCCAATGAATACTACGTGCATCTGCGCGTGTTCGAGCGCACGGAACTTCGATTGTTGAGCGATATGGTGCGCGCAAGCCGCGTGCTCTCGCGCGAACATTCGGAAGCGTTGATTGACAAACTTTCCTCGCTGGGCAGCAAGTTTGACGCAGCCTGGCTCAAGCGGCAGGGCGGAACAATCGGGCCCTACAAAGCGGAGAACGAGAGAGCCTATTTTAACGCAGCGCAGATACTCGCGGCACAGGAGCGTGGCAGCAAGCTTTCATTTATCTACTGCCAGTTTGTGGCGAAGAAAGCGCTCTCCCCGAAGCGTGGCGGCGAGGCGTATATCGTAAGCCCCTGCCTGTTGATCTATGCGGAGGATCACTATTACCTGATTGCCGATCATCCCTATCACGAGGGGCTTGCGCACTACCGCCTGGATAAAATGGAGAATGTACGCGCGCTGGACGAGCCCGCGGCACCCGTGGACGCCTCGTTTGACGCGGCGGCGTATGCAAAGACCGTGTTTTCCATGATGCCCGCGCAGCAGCGCTGGGTGCATCTCTCGTTTGACCGGCAATTGATCGGCGCGATGCTGGATCGCTTTGGCGCGGATGTGCCGGTGGAACCGCTGGACGAGCAAACCTACGCGCTGTTTGCGCCCGTGCGCGCCTCTCCGCCGTTCTTTGGCTGGGTGTTTCAGTTTGGCGGCAGGGTGAAGATACTCGCGCCGGACGATGTGCGCGAGCAGATGCTGCTCATGCTGGAGTCGTATCGCGCAACCGGAAACGGAGGGTAGGCGCGAGGACCTGAATCGAACCAAGGCGGTTCGCGCGGCAACCGCAAGCAATATTGGAGGAAGAAACGTTGTTTCATATCGTACTCGTCGAGCCGGAGATTCCGCAGAACACGGGAAACATTGCGCGCACTTGCGCGGTGACGGGGGCAGAGCTGCACCTCGTGCGCCCGCTGGGGTTTTCGGTGGAAGATAAACAGCTCAAGCGTGCAGGGTTGGACTACTGGCACGAACTCGACATCACCTATCACGACAGCTTTGCCGAGGTAGAGGCGGCATATCCGGAGGCGCGGTTTTTTCTGCTCTCCACGCACGCGAGCAAGAGCTATGCGGATGTATCGTATCGCGACGGAGATTTTCTCGTCTTTGGCAAGGAGACGGCGGGGTTAGGGAAAGAGCTGCTCACGCGCAGAAGCGAGGACGCGGTGCGGATTCCCATGCGGGATGGCCTCCGCTCGCTGAATTTGAGCAACAGCGTGGCGCTCGTGCTGTATGAGGCGCTGCGACAGGCGGGCTTTCCACAGATGTACTAAATGCTGTTTATCACCGCCCGCGTCTTCCCGACATAGTCGCTTTGTGATAAAAAATGACGACGCATACCTGAAACAAAGCGTAAAACGCGAAACATCCCGCCCGGATTGGGAAAATAAGGCTTGCATCGCGGCATACCGCGTGGTAATATTGTTCTGTTCGATTTTTATCAAGGAGGTGGACTACTCGCATGGGTAAGTACTGTGAAGTCTGCAACAAGGGTGTCATGTCCGGCAATCTGGTCAGCCACTCCAACCGCAAGACCAAGCGCGGCTGGGCGCCGAACATTCAGGGCGTGCATGTTGTCGTTGACGGGAAACCGACGAAGATGAATGTTTGCACGCGGTGCCTCCGTTCCGGCAAGGTTAGCCGCGGCAACTAAGCCAAACTTTTGTACAAAAAGGAAATCACCTCTTTCTGCTGATCTTCAGTAAAAAGAGGTTTTTCTTTTATTGAAACAAAAAAGACCTCTTTGATCCGGATTGCCGAACAAAAGAGGTTTTTTTGATTTGTATAAAGGTTATTCGTGGATCGCTTTTTCCTGACGCAGTTTCTTAATTTTTCGCCGGATCGGCAGATCCAGCACGAGAAAGAGAATTCCGAGGGCCAGCGTGACTCCGCCGATCATCAGATTGCCGTAGGAGAAGTTTCCCAGTCGCTCGTTCAGAAACAGGTTGGCAATACCGATACCGAGGTTTGGTATCGCCGCCGCAAACTCCACAATCATCATCACGGTCCAGAAGTAGTTGATCCGCTGATAGTGTTTGATCTTGGAGTCAAGGTCGGTATAGAGGTCAAACGCGCCTTCTGACGCAGGCTTTCTCAGGTAGACCCAACGTAAATAGGTCGCGACGACTTCTACGCCGTTCTCTTCCAAAAATCGCAGATACGCCATGCTCTCCGGGTGCTTTGGCATGTATTCCAGCAGCTCGATGCGGTAGTTATACTGACCGCTTGGTGCGTCTGTAAACACATAGCGGCACCAGGAATAATCCGTAAAAGCCATGCCTCGCGCGGACATCTCATTGAGCCACTGCTCCTCTTTTTCGAAGTCCCAATAGGCTTTGTGTACGATATGCTTCATAAGCGATTCCTCTCCAATATCGTATTTCCGGTATGTAGAAGCTCTTCCAGCCGCTTGACTTCCGCTTTCACCATCGATTTCCCAAGTTCCGTAATCTGATATTCTTTTTTACGCGAATCCTTCTCACCAGCAACGGGCATAATCCAACTTTTTTCAAGAAGGGTATTGATCGCGCCATAGAGTGTTCCCGCGCCCAGGTCGACCCTCTCGCGACTGAGCTCGCGCACCGTCTGCATGATGCGATAGCCGTGCATCGGTTCATAGAGCGCAAGCAAAATATAGAATACCGCCTCGGTCAAAGCGCCGCGTTCATTGCTCTCCGGCAAGTTCATCATCTCCCAAACTTTTATTACGTGATACGATATATCGGCTGCCGTAATAGAATTATATCGTTAGCCGATATAGTTGTCAAGTGCTATTTATCGCACGAAAAAGGAGCTGTCTTCTTTCGACAGCTCCGGATAAACGCGGTGTGGATCGGGGTGGTTATTCGGTATACGGCAGAAGAGCGACCGCCTGCATGATCGGCGGCGAGCTCTCCGCGGCGATGCCTGTGGTCACTGCGCTGACCTTGAGGCCCTCGACGAGGTCTTCACCCGTCAGGCCTTCCAGCGCGAACATATGCACCGTGAGCGTAATTGTGTTGCTCAGGTCGTCCTTTTTCTCTTGACCCAGCGGCAGCAGAGAGATGCTGTAGCCGTCCTTGCCGGGGGTGACGCTGAGGATGGTGCCGTTTTGCACGATGCCTTCGCTAAAGCTCGCGATGATGGTGACGCTGCTCGCTGTGCCTTGCGCGGGGATAGAACGGGTCAGTCTGCCGTCATACAGTACCTCGACGAACGCGCCCACCACCAACGAACTGTCGAGATCCTTGCTGATACCGTCGCCGATATGAAACAGAATGCTCGGCTGCCCGTAGTTATAACCCGCAACCTGCGTGACCAGAATATCGCCGTTGTCCGAAATGCTCGTGACCTCACCGCGATAGATCAAATCCGCGCTGCTGTTACCCGGCGCGCAGGCGGTGAGCAGAAAGGCGCCTGCGAGCACGAACGCGGTCAAGATTAAGAACTTTTTCATGTAGATTTTCCTCCAATTAAGCGCTTTTTTCGCTTTCTTTACCTATAATACTCCGTATCATAGGCAATGGTTGCGTGCGAACAGGAAAATGAGTATAATAATGTTTCGTATTGGGCAAAAGAGCCCAAATTGCGATCATTCGGAGCGGGAGGGTATAGCATGGAGAAAAAGCAAAGCGCGTCAACCTGGAAAACGATCTATCCGGTTTGCCTGCTGTTTGCGGCTGTATTCCTGCTGCTCTGCACAAAGAGCTCTCCGCTCTATCCGCTCAACGAGTGGGTGGACGCAAATATTTACTTCACGATCGGTAAAGGTATGATGCACGGCTATGTGCCGTATCTCAATCTCTACGATCAAAAAGGCCCGGTGGCGTTTCTGCTCTTCGGGCTCGCGTCGCTGGTGTCGGGCACGTCGTTCCTCGGCGTTTATTTTCTGGAGACGATCGCGTTTTCGTTTTTCCTCTACGCTGCGTATCGGATCGTGGCGCTCTATACCGAGAAGTTTGCGCTTCTTGCGCTGCCGGTTCTTGCGGCGTTCATCCTCGGAAGCCTGAGCTTTTCGCACGGCGGCAGTCTGGAAGAGCTGATGATGCCGCTGTTTGCCTGGTCGCTTTACGACACACTGCGCTACTTTAAGGAAAGCTACCCGGCAAAGCCCGTTCCGCTCGGCATGATCGCGCGAAACGCGCTGTTTGCGGGCATAATGCTCTTTGGAAAGTTCACGTTTCTCGCGTTTTATATCGCCTGGATGGGCGTGCTCGCGGTCTCCCAACTCATGGCAAAACAGGTCAAGCGCGCGTTTTCGGCCAGCGCCTTGTTTATTCTCGTGATGTTTGCCGTCGGCATTCCGTTTGTCATTTACTTTGGCCTCAACGGCGCGCTGGGGGATTTCTATCATTATTATTTCTATCAAAACATGTTCGGCTACTCGATGACGGACGAATCCTCGATTTTGAGCGTCATCTTCATCATCGTCAAGAGTGTCGGCGCGTTTTCCTACCGTAACCCGCAGATCGCGCTGCTTATCGCAGGCGGCATCCTCTGGTATCTGCTGCAAAAGCGGGATCAGGCGCGCGTGATCGAGAAGATCAACGTACTGCTGATGGCGGGGCTGCTCGCCTGCGCCATCTACATGGGCGGACAGGGATATCGTTATTACGGACTGGTACTCACGCCGTTTATGGCGCTGGGGTTTGTGCCGGTCTTCCGCTTCTTTGAGAAAAAGGAACTGCTCGACAAGAGCAAACATTGGGTTCGCCGCGCGGTGTTTGGTGGATTTGCTCTCCTGATGCTTGCCTTTGCGCTGCTCATTTCAGACAATCGCTACATGCTCTCGATCAAGCGCGAGGACACGCCGCAGGTGCAGTTTGCCACCATCATGCGTGAGAAAAAGACCGAGGACGAGATTACGCTGTTTTGCTACCAGTGCCCCGACGCGGGATTTTACCTCGCGGCAAATATCATTCCTCAATATCGCTTCTTCGCGCGGGTCAACGTTGACCTGCCTGAACTAAAAGCGGCGCAGAGCGAGTATATCGCAGAGCGCAGCGCGGAGTTTCTTGTGACCCGAAATCTGGAGATTTCTCCGGAGGGATATACACTCATTCAAACCCAGACATTCTGGAGCGAAGGACAAAATGACACATTCCGTTTATACCAGCGCGCCAACTGAACGCGCACAGACAAAAACACGTATCCGCCGCGCGCTTGCCGTGCTTCTTTTGCTTGCGCTGATGGTTGCTTTAGCGGGCTGCGGTCTGTTCAAAGACCGCTCCGCAACGTCTCTCACCATTGACGACGCGGCATTGATCGATGCGGAAGACCTCGTGAAGTACGAGAACCTGCAGGAGCTTGACATTCGTAAAGCGGTCATCACAGTGGAAGAATACCTTTCGCTGCAAAACGCTCTACCAAGTTGCAGCATTCACTGGAGCGTGCCGATCATGGACCAGCGCTACGACAACCAGGTGACGCAGCTTGCTCTGCCCGCCAGTACGGACGCCGCCGCGCTGGAACTGCTGCGTTATTTCCCGAACTTGACCACGGTGGATGCGCTGAGCTGCACGTGCTATGACGCGCTCATGAGCAAGAGCCTGGAGCGCAAGGATATTGCGTTTACCTGGCAGGTACAGGTTGGCGATGTGACGCTGCTCAACACCGACACGTCGCTGGATCTCTCCGGCAAGACGTTGGACGCCGCAGCGCTCATGCAGAACCTCTATTATCTGCCTGCGCTGACCACGGTGGATATCACAAACACCAATATCGGCGCGGAGGACGGCGCGGCGCTGGAAGCGCGCTATCCCAACATCACGTTCCTGCGCACGATCGACCTGTTTGGCGTTCAGGTCAATACGGACGCGACCGAACTCGATTTGACGAAGGCTTCGATGATTGATGATACCCGGCTCATCGATGCGCTCGCCTCGTTCAAGAACATGACGAGCTGCGATCTGACGGGGCAAACGATTTCATTTGAGACGATGGACGCACTCAAGGAGCGCTATCCGCTAGTGACGTTCTCCTTCTCATTTGTGCTCTTTGGGCAACAGTTTGCGCCCGAAACCACCGAGATCAACCTGCAAGGACAAACATTTACGAGTGCGGAAGAGGTTGCTGCGGGCTTAAGCCATATGCCGAATCTCACGCTTTGCGATATGTGCGGCACGGGGCTGACCAACGAGCAGATGGCGCAGCTTCAAACGCAGTTCCCCGCGGTGAAATTTATCTGGTATGTGCAGGTTGGCGCCTGGCAGTTGCGTACCGACATCGAGGCGTTTACCACGCAAAACCGCGAGGCGTTTCCCGACAACGCGGCAACGTTTGGCAAGGAAGGCAACACGAAACTCACGGACGAGGACGCGGCCGGCCTTGCTTATTGCACCGATTTGGTATACCTCGATCTTTCCGTCAATGAGCTGACCGATCTTTCGTTTGTCAAAAACATGACGAAGCTTCGCCTGCTCTGCGTCGGAAAAAATGATATCACGGATATCTCCGCGCTGGCAGGGTTGACCGAGCTGGAGTATCTTGAGCTCTATTCAAACCCGATTGCGGATCAAGCGCCGCTGGCGGGGCTGACGAAATTGACGCACCTGAATGTTGCGCGTACGGGGATCACCGACATCACGATGCTCAGCGGCATGAAGCAGCTCAAGATGCTTTACATTCTCGGCAACAAC
Organism: Christensenellaceae bacterium; assembly: GCA_963665375.2. GTDB lineage: Bacteria > Bacillota > Clostridia > Christensenellales > CAG-138 > UBA7703. Next base: position 265,088 of record CAXXUL010000003.1, on the reverse strand, counting down.
AAGATCTCACGGGATCTTGTCGCGAAACTGGCAGAAGCACTGCCGGACTGCACCATCGTTTCGCGCGGCTCCAATCCGATTGCGGGGGATTGGCACAAGGCGGAACTCTACCACACGTTTGAGGTAGCGACCGGACTGGTCGAGCCCGACCCGACTCCGACGCCGGAGCCTTCCGCGAGCGTTGATCCTTCGGCCACACCGACGCCGGCGCCGACGACAACAGACGAGGGATAACGAATCTATTCTTTTCCTGCCGAGCGGCAGAAATATAGCGCATAACAAAGGAGCTGTCTGAAAACGACAGCTCCTTGTTCTATCTATAGAAAACTCTTATCGAATTCTGCTTTCCAGCGTGACCGTGATGTTGCCGCGCGTCGCGTGCGAATACGGGCAAACCTGATGCGCTTCCTGCGTGAGGCTCTCGGCAAGCGCCGCGTCGTCGGTGTCTATGATAGAGACGAGATGAACCTCCAGCTGAAAATTATTCGCCTCGTTGCGACCGATGCCGACGGTTGCCTGCACATCCGGCGCGGGCAGCTTCAGTCTGCGTACGCGAATCGCGTGTTGCAGCGCGCTGCCAAAGCAAGCGGCGTATCCTGCGGCAAAGAGCTCTTCCGGATTGACGCCATCCTGTTTTCTTCCGCCCAAACCCGCGGGCAAAGCCATTTCAAAATCGATCGGACTATTCTCTACGCGAACATGACCGTCACGACCGCCGGTCGAATAGGCTGTTGTTTGATAATCTATCTTCATAATAAAACACCTCTTTCTTTTGCTGTATCTGTAGTATATCGCTTAAAATTCATTTTGTTTATGACAAACTCACATTCGCGACCCGAACCGGACAACAAAAGATTCCAAAGAGCGAAACGCTTCAACCGATCACGGCGCGAACCGATAGCCCTAATGCGTTGATCACGTGTCGAATATGGATATTCATGGCGCTCTTTGCGCCCGCTGCATCCCGAAGGCGGAGGAATCCCACTAGATCCCGGTTGTCGTAGATCACGATGTTTTTGAGTCCCTCAATGTTGTCCGTCATCTCCATTGCCTCGTTGACCGCGGCGTTGATGATTGGAAACATGCGAATGATGAATTCGTTGTGCGAGGCCGCGGCGATCATCTCATGAAAGCGCTGATCCTCGTCCGGCCAGTTACCGTCCGAACGAACCAGCTCCTCGACCAACTGCGCCTGATCAAAGATTCGTTGCAGTTCCTCATCCGTCGCGCGCAAACAGGCGAGCAGGATGCACTGCGGCTCAAACATCAGACGAATTTCGTACATGTCCGCGAGCCGCGTGTGGCTTAGAGCTCCCATGTCGTATTTATGAAACATCGACAAATCTTCGCTGATAAACGTGCCGCGTCCGCGCTGCACGCTTAAAATTCCCTGCGCAATCAGGTAGTGCACCGCCTCACGCAACGTCGTGCGGCTCACACCGAGGCTCTGTGAGAGCTCGTTTTCGTTCGGCAGTTTTTCACCCGCGGAGAATTTTTTTTGCAGCACGATTATGTTATACAGTTCGTTTGCCGTGCGCTCGGATAGGCTTCTGCTATCGCCGGACATGGGATTCACCTTCTTTTTGAATGATAGAACCTGAATTTACGACAGATAAATACCCTTTTACAGAAAACAAATAGGTTGCAAACATCATACATCATATATTTTCGTCTTACAAGCGAAGCGGCTCGTTTTGCATTGACATCATACAAATGATTTAGTAGTATGATGTCGTACTGAGACATTACACATCGGACAACACAACCTTCAAAACAAAAGCAATGAATCATCCAGCTTACAAGCTATCTGATCGATAAACATTCAATCGGAAACACGAAAGGAATATGGATGCGATGAATCTGCGGATACTCGCGATCAATCCCGGCTCCTCAACGACAAAACTCGCGGTGTACGAGCGCGAGACACCGTTGTTTGAGGAGACGATTGAACACAACGGCAGCGCGATTGCCTACAGCGCGGACCCCGAAGGCGCTCTTGCGTTTCGCATGCGGCATATTGAAAGCGCGATGGCGGCGCACGGCGTGCGCATGGATTCGCTGGACGCGGTCGTCGGCCGCGGGGGACTATTGCATCCGATTCCCGGCGGGGTGTATACGGTCAACGAGCGAATGCTGGCGGACCTCAAGAGCGCAAAATATGGGGACCATGCCTCCAACATGGGAGGAATGCTCGCGGACTCCATCGGTAGAATGTATCATATTCCGGCCTACATTGCGGACTCGGTCGTGACCGACGAGCTTTGCCCGCTGGCGCGGCTTTCCGGGCATCCGGAGATCAACCGCAAATCCGTCTTCCACGCGCTGAACCAAAAGGCGAAAGCGCGCCGTTTTTGCGCGGAACGGGGCCTTCGATACGACGAAGTGAATTTAATCATCGCGCATATCGGCGGCGGGGTCACGGTCGGTGTGCATGAAAAAGGCTGCGTGATCGACGTAAACGACGGTCTCGGCGGGGAAGGGCCATACAGCGCGCAGCGCTGCGGCGGGCTACCGACCAACGCCGTTCTTCGTCTGTTGGAGCGGGAGCAGGTCACATCGACGGAGCTATTGCGGCGGTTCAACACGCGGGGCGGTTTACTCGGCTATCTTGGCACAGACGACGGAAAAGAGATCAGCCGCCGCGCACAAAATGGGGATGAAAAGGCGCGTCTTGTCTACGAAGGTATGGCGTATCAGGTTGCAAAAGAGATCGGAGCCGGTTCCGCGGCGCTCTGCGGAAACGTAGACGCGATCATTCTCACCGGCGGGTTTGCGCGGGACGAGATGTTTACGGGTTGGATTGCGGAGCGGACACGCTTTCTCGCGCAGATCGTTGTCATGCCGGGCGAGGACGAGCAGCAGGCGCTTTGCGCCGCTGCGCTGCGCGTACTATCGGGACAGGAACAGGCGCTGGAGTATTAAGCGGCTGCAATCGGCAGCGAATCGGCGCTTTGGAGAAGAAAGACATGGTAAATCATCTGATCATCGTCACCGGTCACTTCGGCAGCGGGAAGACGGAGTTTGCGCTGAATCTCGCGTTCCGTTTTGCGCGGGAAGGAAGAACCGTTCTGCTGGCGGATCTCGACATTGTGAATCCCTACTTTTGTTCGCGGGAGCGAAAACAAGAGCTTGCTGCGCAGGGTATCCGGCTGATCGCGTCCAAAGGCGCGGATTCCGACCTGCCCGCCATCAATCCGGAGGTATATGCGCTGTTTGAACCGGGCGTCTGCGGGGTGATGGATGTCGGTGGGGATGCGATCGGGGCGCAGTCGCTGGGTCGCTTTTCGCAGAAGATTAAAACCATCGAACACGAGCTGCTCTGCGTGGTGAACTTTAACCGCCCGGAGACCAACACGCCGGAGAAAGCGGAAGCGTATCTAAAGGAGATCGCTTACAGCGCGCGGCTGCCCGTCACGGGTTTGGTCAACAACACACATCTTGATCACGAGACGACACTGGCGGATCTGCAGCGCGGGATCACGCTTTCGCAAGAGTTGGCAAGTAAAACGGGAATTCCGCTGAAATATCACGCGTTTGAAAAGCAGTTTTCCGGGCGGTTGCAGTTGCCGGAGGACACGCGTTTTGAACTGCAACTCTATATGAGAAAACCTTGGGAATTTTGATCGATTTGGAAAAGGGGTGATCCGCTTGTCGGGCAAGGTATCGTTTCGGGAAGAGCGTTGCAAGGGCTGCGAGCTGTGTTTGTTCGTTTGTCCCAGGCACATTATCGTGCTCAGCGCCGTAACAAACGCAAAGGGGTATCATCCCGCGACGGTGGAGCGCATGGAAGAGTGCACCGGCTGCGCAAGCTGCGCGCGGATGTGTCCGGACAGCGTGATCACCGTGGAAAGGGGCTGAGCAAGCGTGGCAAAAGAACTCTGGAAAGGCAACGAAGCGGTGGCGGAGGCCGCGATTCGCGCGGGCTGCCGCTATTTCTTCGGCTATCCGATCACCCCGCAAAACGAAATTCCTGAATATTTCGCGCGCCACATGCCGGAGCATGGCGGCGTGTTTGTGCAGGCGGAGAGCGAGGTTGCCGCGATCAACATGACCTACGGCGCGGCGGGCTGCGGCGCGCGGGTGATGACCTCCTCCTCCTCGCCGGGCATCAGTCTCAAGCAGGAGGGAATCTCCTATCTTGCTGGTGCGGAGCTGCCGGTCGTCATCGTGAATATGATGCGCGCGGGTCCCGGACTCGGCAGCATCGCGCCCGCACAGTCGGACTACTTTCAGGCGACGCGCGGCGGCGGAAACGGAGACTATCGCACTGTTGTGCTCGCGCCCGCAACGATTCAGGAGATGACCGACCTTACACAGGAAGCGTTTGACATCGCCGACCTCTATCGTATTCCCGTGTTGATCCTTGCGGACGGCATGATCGGGCAGATGATGGAGGCGGTGGAGTGGAAGAAACCGAAATCGCGCAAGCTACCGAAAAAGGACTGGGCGACCGTTGGCACCAAGGGCGAAAGGGACCACAACATCGTCAACTCGTTGTTTATCGATCCAAAAGATTGCACGGAGCATAATCAGAAACTGCAACAGAAATATGACACGATCTCGCAAAACGAGGTTCGCTTTGAAGAACGATATACCGACGATTGCGAGGTTTTGTTTGCAGCCTACGGCACCACGGCGCGCATTTGCCACGCGGCGGCGCTCAAACTGCGCGAAGCGGGGGTCAAGGCCGGCGTGTTCCGCCCGATCTCGCTCTGGCCGTTTCCCGAACGGGAGCTGTATGCCTGCGCCAATCGAGACGGCGTGAAGGCCGTTGTCTGCGCGGAGATGAGCATGGGGCAGATGATCGACGACGTAAAGATTGCGCTCAACGGCACAAAACCGGTTCACTTCTTTGGCTCGGGCGGCGGAACGTTCCCAACGCCCTCGGAACTTACAAAAGCCGCGCTGCAAGCGCTGGAAAGGGAGTGAAGCGGATGGCGATTGTGTATCAACGCTCAAAGGGGTTGACCGACGCGGAGTTTCACTATTGTCCCGGCTGCACGCACGGAGTCATCCATAAGTTGGTTGCGGAGGTGCTGGACGAGCTAGACATCGTCGGTAACACCATCGGCGTGGCTTCCGTCGGCTGCTCCGCGTTTGCCTATAACTACTTTGCCTGCGATATGCAGCAGGCGGCGCACGGGCGCGCACCCGCGGTGGCGACGGGCATCAAGCGCGTGTTTCCCGACCGCGCGGTGTTTACCTATCAAGGAGACGGCGATCTTGCCGCCATCGGCACCGCGGAGATTGTCCACGCGGCGATGCGCGGAGAAAAGATCACCGCGATCTTTGTCAACAACGCAATCTATGGCATGACGGGCGGGCAAATGGCGCCGACAACGCTATTGGGACAAAAGGCGACCACCGCACCGCTCGGCAGACAGAAGGAGCAGCACGGCTCGCCGATTCGCATGTCGGAAATGCTGTCTACGCTCGACGGCTGCGTCTATGCGGAGCGGGTTACGGTGACAGATCCCGCGAATATCGCCAAAGCAAAGCGTGCGATCAAAAAAGCGTTTACGTTGCAGCTCGCGGGTGCGGGCTTTACGATGGTGGAGCTGCTCTCCACCTGTCCTACCAACTGGGGACTTTCCCCGATTGAAGCGGTGGGCTGGCTGAAGGAAAACCTCTTGCCGGTCTATCCATTGGGCGTTTATGCAGACAAAGCGGAACAAAAGGAGGAACCGGCTCGATGACACACGAAATCATCCTATCGGGATTTGGCGGACAAGGCATTATGGCGATGGGCAAGATGCTCGCTGAGGCGGGCATGCAGGAAGGGCTAAGCGTCAACTGGCTGCCGAGCTACGGGCCGGAGGTTCGCGGCGGCACTGCAAACTGCTCGGTGTTGCTCAGCAGCGAAGAGATCGTGTCTCCGCTCGTACAGGAGCCGACGGAGATCATCGTGATGAACAAGCCCTCGCTTTTGCGCTTTGAGCCCCAGCTGGTGAAAGGCGGTCTTGCGTTTATCAACAGCAGCATCGTAGAAATCCGCGCCGCGCGCAGGGATATCAACGCGTTTTATGTGCCGTGTCTCGATATTGCGCAGGAGCTTGGCAATCCGCGTGCTGCCAACATGGTCATGCTTGGCGCGTATATTGAGGTAACGCAGTGCCTAAGACCGCAGACGGTGGAGAAGGTGCTTTCGCATCTCTTTACGGGCGCGAAAGCAGGGCTGGTGGACCTTAACCGCGAGGCGCTGCGCCGCGGAGCCGCGAGTATTCTCAAAGCCGCGTCGTGACTATTTCGCCGCACGATTTATCTGCGTTCAACCAAAATGCAAAAAAGCGCGATTCACATTGGATCGCGCTTTGTCTTGTGATTTTGAATGATCAGGTTAAATAAAAGATACAGATCAGCTCTTGCTGCGCGTCTCCCTGACTGCGGTAGGCGAGGAAATGATAGCCTTCGAGCGTGTCTTCAAAATCGCTGCCGACTTTCTTGAGCAGCATCGCTTGCTCCACCCAATACCGGATGGAGGAGAGTTGCAGTTCGTCCTTCGCGTCGCACGCGGGCAATAGATCGTTCAGTATCGCGGAGAGCGCGTCCTGCAACGCAAGCTGTTGCTCTTGAGCCGTTTTGTACAAATATTTCTCGATGTCGGTCTTACCCTTGTTTTTATATTCCTCCAGCAGAGGGAAATCAATCTCGATCGAGGAGAGATTCCCGTCTAACACTTCGTAACGCAAGGTGGCCTCTATGTTCGGAGAATCGCCATAGGTCAGAGCGTACTCGCGTGAATTGCGTCTGCTCTTATCCGCCGAAAACACTTCGTTTGTTGCGAGATAGGTTTTAAAGACGGACTCCGGCACGCCGCGCGAGGAAGATTTTTTCGCGTCGGTCTCAGCCGGGGTGGGCGTTGCGGCTTTGGCTGCTCCCGGCGTTGCGGTCGGTGCGACGGCTCCGCTATCCGAACGGGACAGTAAATAGATCGCCAGAGCGGCGGCGACGATTAAAACTAGAAACACGATGTTCGTCAATTGATTGCGCAGCGTTTGCTTCATCCGCTTGGATTCCCATCCGGTCAAAAATTAAAGTGTCGATCGGCAAAACCCGCTCGATCGACACTATTATATCAGATATTTGTTTTTTTACGCATATAACGAGAGAAAAACAGGTAGATTTTAGACTGTTTTATAAGGTTATGACAGGCGACCGTCGTGTAAAAAGCGCACGACGCGCAACGCCGCATTCGGGATGCTTTCGCTTTGCTGAGAACCGCACATCGCTTCTTTTCGCGCCTCATCTTTTGCAAGCGAGAGCGCAAGAAGCGCGGCGTCTTCGTAATCCTTTCCCATTAGGCTCATGCCGCGCGAAGAGAAGAATTGCGCGGTCTGCACTTGCCAGGGATCAAGCGTCGGCAGATGGACAAGCGGCTTGCCGTGGACGGCGGCGAAGGCGGAAATTGCGCCAAGCGGTGCAGAGAGGATGACGTCGCAGGCACGCAGATAGAGCGACAGCGCGTCTTCAGGAGAAAGTACGATCACGCGGACGTCGCTGGCGAAACGCGCAACGAACGGGCTCTTTGGCGGCGCGCCGTCTGGCGCGAGTACGCAGATGCGGCCCTCGTCGCCGTTCATATGTGCTAACAGCGCGGTGACCGCGGCTTGCGGGTCTTCGGCAAACGGAACCAGATAGCAAGGCGTGCTCTGCGGCAGATTGAGCAGCGCGCGCGCATCCGCCTTTTCCTCCGCGGAAAACCAGTCGGCGGGGACAGGCATACCTCCGGAAACGATCCTTTTTGTCTGCATGCCGCGCCCTTCATAAGCGCCGGTCAAGCTCTCGTGCGCGGTAAAATAATGATCCAGTCGCGTTTCTTCTAAAAATGGCACGCAGGCATAGTCGCAGGAGAGATAACAGCACCGCGCGGAGAAGGTAATCGCTTTACGAAGGAAGCTAACCGCCTCGGCAGGGTAACGATGCAGACACAGAACCGCATCAAACTCGCCTTCTCGAAGCAACGTACTTAGGTGTTCCGCATAGCGCGCGTTGATCTCATAGACGAGGGATTTTCGTTTGTGCGTTCTCAAAAACGCATTGCCGGCGGAGAGAAACGCAAACCCGCGCGGGGTACATAGCGCGGTTTGCTCCATGGCGCGCGCCTGCGAAAGCGGGATATGCTGCCCAAGCAGCGCGAGCGCGTCGACGACGAGACAGCTGTCCCCGCGCTCGGAAAACGCGAGCTTGAGCGCACGCGAAACAGCCCTTTGGTCGTCGTTATCCGGCCCGGTTAAAATCAGAGTTCGCATTTCGGTTTTCCTCCCATCCCCATGTGAGAAAAAACGTGATTTCTTTTTTGCGTCGTTTGCTTCAACCGCACTTGCTGAATCCGCATGCGCGGCAGATCACGCAACCGCCTTCGTGCTCCACCTTGCCGCCGCACTCTGGGCAAACATGCACCTCGGCGGCGTTGGCGGGCACATCCGCCACATCCAGAGGAACAAACAATGGCTCGCCGCTCTGCGGCGCGGGTGCGGGTTGCGGCGCAAGCGTCTTTGCCTGCGCGTCCGGCGTGGTGTAGTCCGCGCCGCTGTCAATATATTTACTGACCTTCAGGAGCACGCGCGCAATCGCGTCCGGACAGGACGTGCAGCTCATGTTCTTTTGCCGGATCGTGGAAGGACACCGGATGCCCTTGAGCTGGTCGTAAACCTCGCTCATCGAGATTCCGCTTCTGAGCGCGATGGAGGCAAGCCTTGCCGTGGCTTCGCTCTGGCTGGGGCAACCGCCCGCCTTGCCGGTGCTTGTGAACACCTCGCAAATGCCGTTTTCATCATAGTTCACGGTCACGTAGAGCGTGCCGCAACCGATGTTCATCTTCTCCGTAAAACCGCGCGTTACCAGCGGGCGCGGGCGAGGCTCGATCTTGCCATAGTTCTCGGGCAGCGGCGCGTTGAGCTCCGGCTTGTCGGACCCGGCGGTTTCGCCGCCCGCTTTTCCGTCGTTGACTCTGCCGATGTTGAGTACCTGACCCGTTCTGCTGCCGTCGCGATAGATGGTGACGCCCTTGAGTCCCGCGCGATAAGCGAGCAGGTAGACGTTGTTTACATCCTCACGCGTGGCGGCGTTGGGGAAATTGACCGTCTTGGAGACGGCGTTGTCCGTGTGTCGCTGGAAGGCCGCCTGCATGCGCACATGCGCTTCCGGCGAGATATCGTGCGCGCAGACAAACACCTTTCGCACGTCTTCCGGAATCTCCGCGATGTGTACGATGGTGCCTTCCGCTGCGATGCGCTGGAACATCTCCTCACTGTCGAGTCCCAGCGAGTGGAGTTTTTCCATCAAAAGCGGATTGACCTCGACCATCTGCGTGCCGTCCATCACGTTTCGAATATAGACATAGCCGAACACCGGCTCCACGCCGGAGGAACAGCCCGCGATGATGGAGAGCGTGCCCGTTGGCGCGATGGTGGTCACCGTCGCGTTGCGAATCGGCTCGCCATCCTTGAGCGTGCTTTCGGAAAACAGCGGGAACGCGCCGCGCGATTTCGCGAGGGCTTTGCTCGCGTTGTGACCCGTGGCCTGAATAAACGACATCACCCGCTCCGCAAACGCAACGCCTTCTTCGGAGTTGTAAGGAATGCCGAGCGCTAATAGCGCGTCCGCAAAGCCCATGACCCCAAGCCCGATCTTTCGCGTGCTCTTGGTCATTTCGCCAATGCGCTCCAGCGGATAGTTGTTGACGTCGATCACGTTGTCGAGAAAATGCACCGCGGACTCAACCGTTGTCTTCAGCAGATCAAAATCGAACTTGTCGACGCCGTCCTCGGTCTTCAACAACGTAACGAGGTCGATGGAGCCGAGGTTGCAGCTCTCATACGGCAACAGCGGCTGCTCGCCGCAAGGATTCGTGCTCTCGATTTCACCGATCGTGGGAACGACGTTGTCCCGGTTCAGCCGGTCGAGAAATACGATTCCCGGTTCGCCAGTCGCCCAGGCCGCGTCCACAATTTCGTCGAACACGGCGCGTGCGTTGAGCTGGGAAACGCTGTGCTTCGTCTTGGGATCGATCAGGTCGTAGTTTTCGTTTGCCTCGACGGCGCGCATAAACGCCTCCGTGAGACCAACGGAAATGTTAAAGTTATTGATGTCGCTCGTGTTGCTTTTGCAGCGAATGAACTCAAGGATATCCGGGTGATCCACACGCAGAATGCCCATGTTGGCACCGCGCCGTGTGCCACCTTGCTTGACCGCCTCGGTAGCGACGTTGAACACGCGCATAAAGCTCACGGGGCCACTCGCCACGCCGCCCGTGGAGCGGACGGTCGCGCCCTTTTGCCGCAGACGCGAGAAGGAAAAGCCCGTGCCGCCGCCGGACTTGTGGATGAGAGCTGCGTTTTTCACCGCCTCGAAGATCTCCTCCATGCTGTCGCCAACGGGCAGCACAAAGCAGGCGGAAAGCTGACCCAGCGGGCGACCCGCGTTCATCAGCGTCGGGGAATTCGGCAGAAAACGAAGCGAGGTCATCAGTTCGTAAAACGAGTCTGCAACCGCCTCTGTGTCCGCTTTTGCATCATAGATCGCGTCCGCGGCCGCAACCGCGCGCGCAACACGCCGAAAGAGTCCCTCTACGTCCTCCGTCACGTGCCCAAGTTCGTTCTTTGCCAGATACCGTTTTTCAAGTACCGTCATTGCGTTGTCGTTGATACCGCCAATAGCCATAGGAAATCCCGCCCCTTATCGATGTTTATGATGATTTTTCGGTTATGCTTTGCTTTATACTTGCTGGAAAAAGCGCCGTCATTTAAGAAGAGAAGGCGCCTGATTCAGGCGCAAATTCAGCATAGCACCATATCTAGTAGCAAACAAGACTTGACATAACCAGATATTGCGAGTTTACAGATCGTTAACTCTTGTTACACCCTGACTTTATTTTTGGGTTCACCGGTGCTGAACCGCAAAAAACATTTCGCTTCGAATCGAAGAAAAGCGCTTGAAAACAAGCAAAAATCCGGAGGGAATTCCCCCGGATTTATCATCATGATCGATGGTACGATGCCGTAATGATGTGACTTTTGAGAATTTTACTGTTACGGTAGATTACTTAACTGCGCTTGTAATCCAGAATCAGCAGTCTGCGGTCTCCGAGCGTTTCGCGCGTGAGCGTCGCGGTGTTTGCGTTGAGATGATGCACGCGCCGCGTCGCGTTCGCGGCAAGCAACGGCTCCAGACCCTCGATGTTAAAGTGCAGCGCGGGGGTCTTGTAGTGCATCGGAATCAGCACCTTTGCATTGAGCCGGTCGGCAAGCTCTGTGGCCATCTTTGCGTTGAGCGTGAAGACGCCGCCGATCGGTGCGAGCAGGATGTCGATATCGCCGATTTTCTTGACGATCTCATCCGAGAGCATATGGCCAAGGTCGCCAAGGTGCAGCACCTTTAAGCCGTCAATCTGATAGAGGAACACGACGTTCTCTCCACGGCTTGCGCCCTTTGCGTCGTCGTGATAGCTCGAAAACCCCGTGACAGGGATTTCTCCTGCGGTAAACTCGCCGGGTTTGCGTAGAATCTCCGGCGAACCCGCAACGATGGCGAGGCAGTTGTGATCGTGGTGCTCATGGCTGATGGTGACCGCGTCGCAAACGAGGTCGTGCAGCTCATAGCCCGTCTCCTGATCGCAAGGGTCTGTCAGAATGGAATAGCCGCTCTCGCTGGTGAGCAGAAAGCAAGAGTGTCCGTACCAGGTGATTTGCATAAACGTTTCTCCTTTATGTGAAAATAGCCCTGCCGGTTGAGCAGGTTCGTCGTGAAAGCGTCTTTGATTTCACTGGCGAAAAAGTAGATCAAAGAACGGGAGCGTTGCTTGACACCGCGTTTAGCAGTCGCAGAAGTGCGCCGCCGAACGGGCCGCATTGACGGAGGAGAGCGGGGCGATCCCGTGCGGGAGTCTCGTGAAAGAGCGTCAGCGCCGCGCGCTCCGCCTTTTGATAGGCGGCGGTGCTTTCGTGCGCGGTGAGTGCCAGTATTAGCGCACGATAGAAGGAAGGAATTTCGGGACAGCCCATTCCGCCATGCCGCGATAGAGCTTGCATGCGGTTTTGTGCGTGGGTCTCGCCGGATGCGTCCGGAGCGGGCAAGGAACTGTTGATCTCGTCGACCAGCGCGGAAAAGAACGCGGGTGTAAAATCCAACAACAGCCAGCCGTTGACCACGCGCGTCGTCTCCACCAGCTTCGCGCCATACAGCGAACTGTAGTCGAGCGCAAGAAGACGATCGATCTTGCCGTCCCGTTGCGGGTGAACGCTAGCGTGCGCATTTCGCGCGGGCAGATGGATGCTTCGCGCAGGGAGTGGGTTTTCCAGCGCGGTGCCGAGCGTCTCGGCAATCCGGGCGCGAATTTCGCTTTCATACGGCGGGATCATATATGCCAGTTTACCCATGTCAAATCACGCTGTCAATGATCATACGTGAAGAGCAGCGTAATTTTACGTTGGATACGATACATTTTATCGTTTTTTTGATGAAAATCATAGTAGTCGGTCACTAAAATCGCATGTTAGAGCGGCGAAGCGGAAGAGAAAATGTAAACTTACCGCGACGCGCACTCGCACGTTTTGGAACGTATGATATAATATCCGAAAAAGCGCGAATCAAAGGTCAGCCATGCTGAATCAGGATTCGCATCCAAGACGGTTTTCACTCCCATAATCTGTCTATGATAAAAATGGAGGCCGTTATGCCAAACAAACAGCTGCGCTGTCAGGTCAGCGTCCGCATTTTCGGCGAAGAGAAATGCTTCGGACCCGGCGTTGCGGATCTATTGGAGCGGGTCGACCGCCTGCACTCCTTGCGCAAGGCGACCATTGAGATGGACATGGCCTACAGTAAGGCTTGGAAGATCGTCAAGATCGCGGAGGCAAACCTCGGCTTTTCGCTGTTGGTGTCGGTGACCGGCGGCAAAGGCGGCGGCGGCGCGGAGCTGACCCCGGACGCGAAGAATTTTCTTGCGGCATACCGCAGGTTTGAAGAATCCGTCCGTAGCTATGCCGACGAAGCGTTTGTCGAGATCATGGGCGGTTGACGGCGCGAAAGCCTCCCGATATTAGAAAAGCCTCCCGATATTAGAAAAGGAGACACGCAGTGATGCAGTTTCTCTGAGATGACACAAACGCAGTAATAGAGTGAGGAGAAATCCAAAAATGCAATTTACCAAGGTTCACGGACTGGGCAATGATTTTATCATTTTGGATGGAAGAACGCAGTCGCGCGATTATCCCGTTCTGGCGAAAAAACTCTGCCACCGGCAGACCGGCATCGGCGCGGACGGGCTGTTGATCATTGAGAACAGCGCGATTGCGGATATCCGCATGCGCATCGTCAACGAGGACGGCAGCGAGGCGGAGATGTGCGGCAACGGAATCCGCTGCTTTGCGAAATTCGTCTATCGGGAAGGGATTGTCGCCAGAACCGAGTTTGCGGTGGAGACCCTTGCGGGCATCATGCGACCGAAGCTCGTGATGAAAGCAGGCGAGGTCACCGGCGTGACCGTCGACATGGGTGAACCGTATTTAGAATGCGCGGAGATACCCGTCGTCGGTGAAGGGCGATGCATCGATCGTGAGCTCACCATGCAGGGCCAAACGTTGCGCTACACCACCGTACTCGTCGGCGTGCCGCATACGCTGATCTATGTGGACGATCCTACCGACAAAAAATGGATGAATTTGGGCTGGGATATCGAGCACGCAAGCGTGTTCCCCAAGCGCACCAACGTCAACTTCGCCAAGGTGGTGGACGACCATACGCTCGTGATGCGCACGTTTGAGCGCGGCTGCGGCCCGACGCTCGCCTGCGGCACGGGCGCTTGCTCGGTCGCGGTGGCGAGCTATCTCAACGGAAAGACGGAGCGGAGCGTGGATATTCAGCTTGAATTGGGCACACTGCATATCGACTGGGCGGAGGATAATCACGTGTATATGACAGGCCCTGCGGAGATCGTGTTCACCGGCGAGATTCCGGTGTAAGACAAGGCATTTTTGGGTGGGAAACCGCCCTTTTTTTGTACCCGAATCGAGCGATAACTGGACGACTTATACAGAATCAGAAAGACCCATTGTCATTGCGAACGGAGTGTGATACGCTTTCTCTCAGACGGTCGCCTGACCGAACCAGCTTTTCATTGGATTGCAATTCTTGGGATGGGAGCAATACGAAAATGGAGACAAAGGTGGCACCAGAAGCAACCGTGGCGGAAGCGAAATCCGCGACAGAGCTGCTTCGCAAAAAGACCTTCAATCGCAACAAATGGTTCTATTCCGTCAGCGGCATCGGCCGGGACATGAGCTATTCTCTGATCGATTCCTTCCTGCTGATCTATATCCAGTTTGGCGTTTCGCTCACGCTCGCGCAGTTTACGACGCTGAGCCTGATCATCGGCGTCGGCGGACGCATTTGGGATGCCATCAACGACCCGCTCATGGGCGCGATCATCGAAGGATCGCACTTTAAAAACGGTAAGTTCCGCCCGTGGATTCTGCTTGGCGGTATTCTCTGCGGGTTGGTCATCATAACGATGTTCAATATCCAGAGCATTCCCGGTTGGCGTTTCGTCGTGTTTATGACGGTGATGTACCTGCTCTGGGAATCGACGTTTACGATGAACGACATCGGCTATTGGGCGATGCTGCCGAGTCTTTCGAGCATCAAGGAAGAGAGAAACTCCATTACCACGCTGACCGTGCTATTTGCGGGCGTCGGCGCGATTCTGGCGCAGGGCATCATCCCGCAGGTGACGGTTGGCGACATGCGTGCGGGCTATCGTTTTGTGTCGATCCTGATTGCGGTTGTGTTCATCGGCTGCCAGGCGCTGCTCTATTTCACGGTCAAAGAGCCACCGCGCCGCAAGGTGGAACAGAGCGAAAACATTTCGCTCAAGAAGATGTGGAAGACCATCGCGAGAAACGACCAGGTACTCTGGATGACGCTCTCGATGCTCTTCTATAACATCGGCAGTACGATGCTCATCGCACTTGCCGCAAACCTCTTGTACATGGAAATCGGTTACAACGGCACGCTCTATTTCTACGTCGTTGTGGCATACGGCGTCACGATGGTCGCGGTCAACGCGCTGTATCCGGCGCTGGTCAATAAGCTCGGCAGAAACCGCCTGCAAAACGTGAGCATTCTCACGGCTGTCATCGGTTATACCTTGATTGCCCTGCTGGGGTGGCTGCCAGTGCTGCCGTTTAACATCGCGCTGCTTTGCGCGTTCTGCATGATGGTCTCCGCGGGACAGTCGCTCTTCTATATGTCCTGCATCATCAACATGGCGAACTGCGTGGAGTATAACGACTATAAGTATGGCGAGCGCAACGAGGCCGTGGTCTCTACGCTCCGCCCGTTTATGGCAAAGTTTGCAGCAGCGATGCATACCCTCATCGTAACACTGGTGCTCGCCATCTCCGGCACGTTCCTGTTGAGCCAGTCGATCAGTACGCTGGAGACCCAGCGGGACTTCTTTGATAAGCACAACGCCGCGGATCAGGTCTACTACATCACGCAGGTGCAGAACTACCTGAAGGAGTTTGACGGACTCAAGGCCGGTACTGCGGAGTATAAGAAAGCTGCCGAGACGGTCGGTGCGCAGATCGCGGCTGACGATATCGTCAGCAAGTTCCAGCTCGACCCGGAATATGTGCCCGCGCTGAACGACGCGATGGTCATACTCAAGACGGCGGATGGCAGCGAACAGGAACTGGGCAGGCTCGGCTCGTTTGACGCAAAGCAGCTGACCGCCTCCAGCGGAACGTATTCCATCAAGATTGACGATCTTAAGAGCGGCGACGAGAGCGCGGCAAACATCCATTTCCGCGATCAGCGCACGCTGACCATGCGCGTCTGGGTGCGCCTTGCCGCAACGCTGCTGCCGGCATTGCTGCTGCTGGTATCGTTGTTTATTCAGAGAAAGAAGTTCTTCATCGATGAGAACTATTATGATCAAATGATGCTGGAAATCGACAACCGCAAAGAAGAGGAGAGCTCTCTTTCATAGCTCCAATATGAGTAGAGACGATAAACGCGCCGAGTGATCGGCGCGTTTGTTTTTAAATTTGAATATGTTTTAATAATTTGTATTATTTTGAAAAGGATCGATCATCTCACCCACTCCGATGCTCCGGGAAGATTTGTATATGCAGATGATTCTAAAAATTATCTCACCCACTCCGATGCTTCCGGGAAGCAGTGCATATGCGTCGGTGAAAGCGCGCGGTAGCCGTCGGCAAGACCCATGCATCTTCTTAACCCTAGCCGGATCGAGCGGAGCTTGAAGTACATGCAGATATCCGCAGCTGTCTTCCCGTCAAACTGGCTCTTGTGGCAGGCAAGCGCCTCCGCACGCGCGGAAAACGTCCGCTTCACGCGAAGATAGGCGTTCGGCTTATCCGTATAATAGAACGCCAGCGCCTTGACCGCGTGGCCGCCTTCGGAACCGATGCTCTTCATCACGCTCTCAAACGGCGCCATATTCATGCTCATCTTGGCGGCAAGACCCGTCTTGATGTGGTCGATGTGGCATTCGCTGATCACATTCGGGTCGGGTGCAAACACAACGTCCGGCTTGAGACGCACGATCTGTCTTGCCACCTCGCAAGCCGCGTCCTCCATCCGGTACATGCCGCCGTCATGAAACGGCAAAAACGTAACGTCCGTTACACCTAGCCGCTTTGCCGAGGCAAGCGCTTCCGATTGGCGAATCGCGACCAGTTCGTCGCCAAACAGCGCGGGATCGATCGCGCCCATGCGCCCGTCGGTCAGGATCAGAAACGATACCTGCTTGCCCGCCTGGGTCAGCTTGCGCACGCTCGGCGCGCAGGCGACCTCGATGTCGTCCGGATGCGGGCCGATGAAGAGATAGCGCTCGAACGAATCGGGCTTCGGAATCGGGGCAACGCGCTTTAAAATGGCGGAAAACATAGAAAAGTCCTCCCGTATCGATCCTTTGTAGATGGTTCGATTCAGTATAGCATCTGCGCGGCGTTGCCGAAAGGGACGCGGCGGCGTATAATTAAATCCGTTACAAACAAATTGATATGATCAAGCAGCGAAGGGGACAAAAATCTGTTATGCCGATTCCGCAGGTGCGAAAGCAGCAATTAAGCAATGGAGTGATCCCGGTCAACCGCCGTGCGGTTCGGCTTGATTCGTCGCTGGAAGATGCGCGGGAAGGCGTGCTCGCCATGCTCGGCTTGGGCGAGAAAAGCCCGAACGAGACCGGCGTGATGATCTCGTTTCGGCAAAACAGCGCGTTTGCACCGGAGCAGTATCGAATCGTGTCGGATGAAAAAAGCGTACTGGTGGAAGCGGGCGACGTCGCGGCTGCGGTATATGCCGCATCGACGATTGCGCAGCTTTGCGCGGAGCACGAGGGAAATCTGCCGCTCGGCGAGATAGAAGACGCGCCGGAGAAATCCTGGCGCGGGATGCTGATCGACGTTTGCAGACATTTTTTTCCGGTGGAGACGATCAAAACCCTCGTCGACCTCATGGCATACAACAAATACAATCGCTTGCATCTGCACCTGACCGAGGATCAGGGATTCCGGTTTGAGAGCGAGCGTTTTCCGTTGCTGAACAGCGTCGGCTCCTATCGAAAGAGTACGTTTGTCAAACACACGGAGTTGAAAGGTGAAGACGGCGTTCCACACGGTGGATTTTACACCAAAGCGGAGCTTCGCGAACTCGTGCGCTATGCAAAAGCGCGCGGAATTGAGATTGTGCCCGAAATCGACATGCCCGGGCATGCACTCTCGATGATTGCGGCATATCCCGATCTGGCGTGCGTGAACGAACCGGTCGAGGTTGCGACGCGCTTTGGCGTCACCGACTTTTCCAACAAACTCTTTTGCGCGGGCAGCGAGAAGACTTATGCGTTTTTGTTTTCCCTGCTGGACGAAGTGATGGAGCTTTTTCCGTTTGATTATATTCACATCGGCGGCGATGAGGCGCTCAAGAGCGAGTGGAAGCGCTGCGAACGCTGCCAGCTCGTCATGCGCGAACAGGGACTCGAAAACGAGCGGGAGTTGCAAGGATATTTTCTCAACCGCGTGATTGCGTATCTACAAGAGCATGGAAAAAGCGCGATCATTTGGAACGACGGGCTTTGCGATACGCTTTCAAAGAACGCGATTGTTCAGTATTGGACGCCAATTTCGCACAACGGACTTGCGCGAATGGCACAATATGTCAACGCTGGAGGAAAAGCGATCCTCAGTCCTGTCACGCGAGTCTACTATGATTATCCCTACGCCGCAACACCGCTGAAAAAGACATTCGAGTATCGACCTACCCTGCGTGGTGTACGAAAGAAACAGCAAGAGAACATCCTCGGCGTTGAGGCGGCGATTTGGACGGAGTGGATCGACACGGAAGAGAAGCTGTTTTTCAACACGCTGCCGCGTCTCGCTGCCACGGCGGAGAGCGGATGGGCAGCGCCAGATAAGGCGAATTATGATGCGTTTATCAAGCGATTACAACCGCATTACCGACTATATGAACGACTGGGATTGAGATATGCAAAGAAGCTGGAAAAGTCCATGCAGCCGTTCAAACGGTTGCATGGAGCACTGACTTTCGTGACAAAGGAAACCCACGCGGAAGTCAACAATCAACAAAACCAAGAGAGCAATGACGAAACGGAGGATCACAAGTATGAATGAAACACTCAATAACCTCAAGACGCGCAGGAGTATTCGCTCCTATTTACCGAAACAGGTGGAAAAAGACCTGCTGGAGCAGGTGTTGGAGGCGGGGACGCTCGCGCCCACGGGCGGCGGAAGGCAAACGCCGGTCATCGTTGCCGTGCAGGACGAGGCGACGGTCAAGCAGCTCTCCCGTATGAACGCCGCGGTCAACGGAAACAAGAGCGATCCTTATTACGGCGCGCCGACGGTACTCGTCGTGCTCGCGGATCGTTCGCGCGGGACCTATCAGCTCGACGGCGCTTCCGTGATGACCACGCTGCTCAACGCGGCGCATGCGGTGGGATTGGGCTCTTGCTGGATTCACCGCGCGAAGGAGATGTTTGAGAGCGAAGAAGGCAAAGCCCTGCTCAAAAAATGGGGCATCGAAGGCGACTATGAGGGAATCGGTCAGGTGATATTGGGCTACGCGGAAGGTCCCGCGCCGGAACCCGCGCCGCGCAAGGCGAATTATATCGTTCGCGTTTGAGAAAACGAAAATCGCATGCGCCTGACGAAACTGCTGGAAAAGCACAGCGCGGGGTATACACAGATCGAGGCGAAGGATATTTCCTTCGACCCCTTGTTTCGTGTAGCCTGCGAACAGAATGCTTGCGGTTTCTATGGCGCGTGCTGGATGTGCCCGCCGGATGTCGGCGAGATTGCGGCGCTGATTGCGCGGGCAAAGTCGTTTGAGCACGCGCTTGTGTTTCAAACGGTGCATGAGATTGTGGATTCGTTTGACATTGAGGGCATGCACCGCGCGGCAAAGGCGCACAATCATCTGATTGTCCGTCTTCGGCGCGCGGCGGAGAAAAACGAGATCGACTGCTGGCTGCTGGGCGCGGGCGCTTGCGGCGGTTGCAAAACCTGCGCCAAAAAATCGAGCGAGCCGTGCCGCCATCCCAACCGCGCGGTGGTTCCGCTGGAGGCCGCGGGGGTGGATGTGGTTCAATTGGCAAAGCAAACGGGACTACCTTATATCAACGGAAGAAACACGGTGACATATTTTGGCGTGCTACTGTTTCGCGGCACACTGGATTAAACTAGAATCTGTTCTTTTCGCCGCCTTACGCGGCGTTTTTTTGTTTTACAGGCTCGCTGGAACACGATATACTTTTTTTAGTTCAAGCACAAATATGACGCACCAAAGGAGAACCGCATGAAGATTCTCGTCTGCAACGTTGGCAGCACCTCGCTGAAATATCGCTTGTTTGACCTCACAAACGGAGAAGAGACCCTTTCCGAAGGGCGTATGGAACGCGTCGGCACACAGGCGGGCGCCTGGCAGCACAAGGACGCGGGCGGAGAAGCGACCAAGCAAACGCTCCCGATTCCGGACTACGCAACGGGCATCCGGCTCATGCAGGAGGCACTCCTGCAACGCGCGCTGCCTTCGATGGAAGCGCTGGACTGTGTGGCGTTTAAGGTGGTGCATGCAAAGGGGGTCACCGGCGTGCAACTGCTCGATGAAACGGTACTCTCCGCGATGGCGGCGTTCAACACGGTAGCGCCCAGCCATAACCCGCCGTATATCTCCGCGATTCGCCAGTTTCAGGAGGCGCTGCCGAATACGCCCATGATCGGCTCGTTTGAGACGGGGTTTCACGCATCTATGCCGCCCAAGGCTTATCTGTATTCCGTGCCGATCGCGCTCCACAAAGACCACGCGATCCGCAGATACGGCTTCCACGGCGCGTCGCATGAATACGTTTCCACCCGCACGGCGGAGCTGATGGGACGAACGGATTTCAAGCTGATCTCCTGCCACCTTGGCGGTAGCGGCTCGCTTTGTGCGATCGTCAACGGCAAATCGATCGATACCAACCTTGGTTTCTCGCTGCAATGCGGCATTATGCACAACAACCGCTGCGGGGACATCGACCCGTATATTCCGATCTATCTGATGAAAGATTTCGGCTATACGCTGGAGCAGATTGAGACGATGCTCAACAAACAGAGCGGCTTACTCGGCATGAGCGGCGTTTCCAACGACCTGCGGGATGTGGAAATTGCGGCGGAGCAAGGAAACGAGGACGCGCAAAACGCGGTAGACAGCTATTGCTACCAGATTCAAAAGCAGATCGGTAGCTATGCCGCGGCGATGGGCGGCGTGGATGCGATCAGCTTTGCGGGCGGAATCGGCGAAAACAGCGCGCTGGTGCGCAAGAAGGCGCTGGAAGGGTTGGAATTCATGGGAATCTCACTCGATCAAAACAAAAACGAGACGGCGAAACCGGACTGTGAGCTCACGGGAAACGGCAGCCGCGTGCGGACTTTTGCCATCGCTACCAACGAAGAGATCGTGGTTGCGCGCAAAGCAAAATCATATTTACTGACGCACGCGAAATAGGCGTTGCATAGAACACGCGCAAGGCGTGTTGTATGAAATGCATTTCACAGTTAATTCACGATCTCGTGTGAGGACGAAAAAAGCAGATGATATCTGTCTTTATTGTAAATATTGTGCAAAATATGATTGCATGACGCGCAGAATATATGCATCGCGATTGCAAAGGGAAACCGTATGGTTTATACTGCGCATATGAAACGGAAAAAACGCAGATCCAGATCAAAAGCGGATATCATCACGGCTGTTCTGTACGGTATCTTCGGGCTTCTTGTGCTCGCGGTGCTGTATGGTATCGGCCGTGGAGCGTATGCGCTCATGGGTGTGACCGTGGGTAATCATTACTATGCGTCGCTTGCGGAAAAAGCAGCGTCCGCGGACACGGTGGACTTTGCCCAGCTTGGCAAAGAAAACCCGGAGGTGCGCGCCTGGGTGCGGCTCAAGGACACGGCGATCAACCTGCCGGTGGTGAAAACCACGGACAATTCCTATTATTTAACCCATCGATTTGACGAAGTGAGAAACAAGCTTGGCACGCCGTTTATCGACGCGGGCAACATCGGCGATTTTTCCGACCGGCATACGGTCATCTATGGGCATGCGCTGAGCGACGGTTCGATGTTTGGCTCGCTCTGGGAATACGAAAACCCGAACTATTTTTCGCGCCATCCCGAGATTCAGCTGTTTTTGCCGGACGGAACGCAGAAGACGCTTCAGGTCTTTGCTTGCTCCCGTGTGGATGGAACCAGAGGCAGTATTCCGATCGCGTTTTCCGGTGAGGCGGATTTTCTATCGTTTATTGACAATCTAAATGCGACCTCGGCTTTTACGAGCAATGTGAAGATCACATCCAGCGATAAAATCGTCTCGTTCTGCGTCGTTCTGCCGGACGGCGGAGAAGGGCGGCTGCTCGTAAGCTGCAAGCTCGTGGACGGCGCCAGCGTGACGACCATAAACGATACCATTGCACCGGAAGCGCCTGCTGAAACGACGCAAGCACCGGAAGAATCCCCGCAGGGATAAGCAATAAAACGGAGCGAGTAAGCAGGAGCCGCCTGAACGGGCGGCTTTTCCGCAGGCACGGAAACCCTGGCTTCTGTTCTTTTTTTGAAAAATGTGGTATTCTATACGCAATCTTTTATTCATGCGCGTAAAAATATCTCAAAAATGGCGAAAAATTCGCATTACAAGCAGTGTCGTGCAACCAATCGCAAAAGAACGCAGTGTTCTATATGAAAGCAAAGCGCTTTTACGATGACCGCGGTCACCTTGACGGCGGCGGAACAAGACGGACGAATGGACAATAGAAGGGGAGATTGAGTATGAAAACAAAACGCACCCTGATTGCGCTCGTTCTTTGCACAGTGCTGTTAACCATGATCGGATGCGCCGCAAAGAACAGTACGCAAGAGAGCATTTCGTATGCAGAACCCGCCAGTGGAACGTATGACATGGCGGCGGATGAAGCAGGAAAAGCAACGTTTTCCAGTGAAGCACCGGCAACTACGCAGCAGACCGGAGAACAGACCGGTGATTTTGACGTGCGAAAGATCGTCTATACCGCGGATATGACCGTGACGGTGGATGATCCTGCGGCGGCGCTCAACACGCTGCTGGAAAAAGCAAAGTCGCTTGGCGGCTATGTCTCCGGCTCGTATTCCACAACGGATGAAGAAGGCACCAACTACGCGTACACCACGCTGAAGGTCCCGGCGGATCAACTCGAAGCGCTGGTCACCGCCGCAAACGCGTTGGGCAAGGTAAACGACTATCGCCTGAGTTCGGACGACATCTCGCTGTCGTATTACGATATGCAGGCGCGTCTGGACAACGCAAAGGCTGAGGAGCAGCAGCTGTTGGAAATCCTCGCCAAGTGCGAAACGGTAGAGGACATCCTTGCGGTTCGTCAGAGCCTGACGAGCGTGCGCGCGGATATCGAGAGCTACACGGCGCAGATCAATCTTTGGGACAATCTCGTTTCTTATGCAACGCTCAACATCACCATCAACCGCACACCCAAGACGGCGGTGGAGGGCGAAAACGAGCTCGTTCAACTCTGGAAAGCTTCGGACGTTTGGAGCAGGATGACCAGAGGATTCCAAAACAGCATTCGCTTTGTGGTCAACGCCATCGGGGCTGTCGGCATTTTCCTTGCCGTTGCCGTGATTCCCGCAGGTGTATTATTCCTACTGATCGGGTTGCCGATCATAGCGCACAAGAAAAACAAACGCAAAAAGGCCGCGGCGCTCAAAGCGCAGCAGCCTGCCTCCGCGGAGCCGGACGATACCGTCAAGAAGAACGAATAAAATTGAATCATCAGGGGGATGGAATAGGTGGTAACGATCAAAGAAGCCGTGACCAAAAAAGATTTGGTCAAGTTCATGGAATTTCCGCTCGAGCTTTACAAAGGAAATCCCTACTATGTGCCGGACATTCTGGCGAGCCAGGTTGCCGATATGCAGAAGGATAAAAATCCGGCATTCGCGTTTTGCCAGGCAAAGGCGTTCCTCGCCTATCGCGACGATAAGATCGTCGGCCGCATTCAGGGAATTCTCAACGACCGCGCAAACGCGTCATTCGACCACAAGTATATGAACTTCACACAGGTGGATTTCATCGACGACGACGAGGTGGTTGACGCACTGTTTGACACGGTGGAAGGCTGGGCGCGGGAACTCGGCTGCGAGGCGATGCACGGACCGTTAGGATTTTCGGACATGGACCGCGAGGGCATGCTGATTGAAGGGTTTGATCAACTGAGCCTGTTCCACACCTATTACAACCACCCGTACTATCTAACCCAGCTCACGCGGCGCGGCTACGGCAAGCAGGTGGATTGGATGGAGATGCGGCTGACGATTCCGACCGAGCCGATCGAGTCCATCACCCGCGTATCGGACTATGTGAAGAAACGCAAAAAACTGCACGTGGTCAACATGGGCGATAAACCCTTAAAAGATCTGATCCAAGATATGTTCCTGCTCTATAACCGTGCGTACACGCTCTTTGGCATGATTCCGCTCACGGAAGCGCAGATTACGAAGTACGTTGGCGAGTTCCGCCCGATGGTGGCGCGGCGCACCACGTCGTTTGTCTACACCGAAGAGGGCGAGATGGTCGCCTTCGGCATCTGCTGTCCCCGTCTGGACAACGCGATGCAAAAGATGAAGGGCAAGACGATGCCGTTTGGCTGGATTCGTCTATTAAAGGCGCTCAAGGGCAAAAACGACACGGTCGATCTGCTGCTCATTGCGGTGCGGCCGGACCTGCAAGGACAGGGCGTAAACGCCGTCATTCTCGACGACATGCAACATAAGCTCATTAAGGCGGGTGTTCGCTACGCCGAGACGGGCCCGATGCTGGAGATCAACGACCATATTCTCAAGCAGTGGGAGCGGTTCCAGGGCGTTCAGCACAAGCGCCGCCGCTGCTTCGTAAAAATGCTGTAACAGGGTAGTAAGGGTCGCCTTCTGTGGAGGGTGACCTTTTTTTCTTCGTTTGATACAAAAGAGAGACGATATGTGACAAACATCCGGAAGAAAGTAAGTGTATGTGTTACAATTCAATCATCATCAACAGGGAGGAAACAATTTATGAAACTGAGTGCACCGAAGTTTATCATTTGGCTGCTGGCTTTGATTCTTGCGGGACTCGCGATTGCGAGCAAGTACGTCGGCATCCCCGTTGTCGGGAGTTTTATCAAGCAATATGATTTCTGGGTCATGACCGCGGCTTACGGTCTTCTGTTCCTCGGAACATTGTTCAAAGGGCTGTAAACACACAGACAAACAAAATGCCTGCTGTAAAGCGGGCATTTTTTTGTGTCGTATTCGATTCTGTGCTTCAGTGATTGACTATCGCTGATTGGAAAGCCGCTTGACAAAATAGCTCTTGATCTGTTCCAGCGCCTCTGCGGAGCCGGAAATCGTAGAGGATGTTCCCTGCGCGAGGGTGCTTCTGCCGCCGCCTTTGCCACCCAGCGCCGCGTTGACCGCTGGCATGAGTTCAGAGACATCCAGCGGGAATCCCGCGCCAGTGGAGAGAACGTAAAGGAGTCTTCCGTCGCACTCGCTCAGCAGGAGCGCGAGCGTTTTTTCCGCAGACGCAGTCTGCGCGAGATCCTTGAGCCGCGTGGCATCCACACCGGAAAGCAACCGCGTGACCACATGGAATTTGCCCGCTTGCGCGGCGTTTGCAAGCAGCTCCGCCGACATATAGCCATTGAGCGACTTGGCGAGATCGCGCTCGTTCTTCTTCAGCGAACCGTAATCGTCCGATAGCTTCTTGACCGCGCCGACCGCGGCCTCCCGCTGGCAGGAAAAGCGACGCGCGATCACATCCAGATCGTCGTGCTGCGCGCGATGCAGCTTCAGTGCCCGTTCTCCGCAGAAAAACGTAATGCGTGTGCCGCCCTTATAGTTTGACGCGTCGGCGACGAAGATGGAGCCGATTTCACCCGTCTTGGTGCAGTGCGGCGCACAGCAGGTGCAGAGGTCTGCACCCTCGACGCCGACGATGCGGATCGGAGGAACGAGCCCTTCGGCGTGCTTGCGCAGCGGCAGCGCGCGAACCTCGTCCTCGCTGTCATAAAATGTCGCAATCACCGGCAGATTTTTCCAAACAAAGCGGTTTGCGAGCAGCTCTGCTTCCATGATCTGTTCGTGCGAGACCGGCTTGTCGAAGTCGATGGTTGCGTAGTCCAGCGCAAGATGAAAGCCGACGTTGCTCGCCGAAAACAGCTCGTAAAACGAAAACGAGAGCAGGTGCTCGCCCGTGTGCTGCTGCATCAGGTCGAAGCGCCGCACCCAGTCGATCTTGCCCGAAACGACCGCGCCGGTTGAGAGCGCTCGATCGACTCGATGATAGATTACGCCCTCTTCTTCGCGAACATGCAAAACATTCGCCTCGCCCAGCGTGCCGGTGTCGCTGGGCTGCCCGCCGCCTTCCGGAAAGAACACGGTTTGATCCAGCACAACGTCGAATTGATCACCCGCAGGAGTGCAGGAGACAACCCTGGATTCGGTTTCGGTCTGGTGGCTGTCCAAGTCATACAATCTCATTGTCATCGTTTGTCCTCACGTTATATAGTAATCTCTCAAAGGCAAGCAAGATCGTTATATCTATCAAATAAACGCAAACTGCTTTAAAATAAAGATAAATAGAAACATCGACAGAATCGAGAGCACGCTGGTAACCGCGACCAGCGTTCCTGCTAGTTCGTCGTCCGCCTGCATGCTGACCGCCATCGTATACGTGAGCATCGCTACCGGCGCGCCGAAGAGAATCAGCACGACCACGATGAATTCGCCGCGGAAACCAAGCGCGAGAAACGCCGCGATCGTCGCGAGCGGAATGAGGAAAAGCCGGAGCAGGGATACCACGGTGATCGCCTTGTGGTTTTTCTTGACCGCGGAAAACGAAATGGTACCGCCCAGCAGCACAAACGCCAGCGGAGTCGTGACCGCGGCAAGACCGTCGATGGGCTTTTGCAGCACGGCCGGTAGCTTGATTTGCAGCAGGTTGACCGCAAAGCCCAGCATGCACGAAATCATAATCGGGTTGGTGATGACACGAAGGATCACTTTTCCGAAATGGACACGTTCTCCGCGATATCGCTCCATCGCGACGACGGAGAGCAGGCCGTAGAGCGGTACGCTCAACGAAATACCGATGGACATCATGCCGAGATTGTTTTCACCCAGCAGGGCCGCCGCCACCGCGAGACCGAAAATTGTGTCGTTGGAGCGGAAAATACCGAGGATCAGCACGCCTCTTCTGCGGTTATCCTTACAAAAGACCGGCACAAGCAGCGCGGTGACGGCATAGAGCGCGAGAATGCCGACCGTCATGTAGAGCAGATACGGCGTGTCAAACATCGTCTCAAGATCGCTGGCCGCGACCGCGCGGTAGCACATCAGCGGAAGCGTGACATAGTAGATGATGTTATTGGCCCCGCGCATGATGCGCTCATCCACCACGTTGGTTTTGCGAAGCGCGACGCCGATGAGCATATAGATCATCAAGGGAGCGACCACATTAAACGAGAGTATCAGGTTTTCCATTCACGAACCCCGGTTTTCATAGTTTGCGCCAAATCCAGGCGCGATATTGGATGCATTATATCACAATGGCTTCGTTTGCGGGGTGAAGAAGCAAGAGAAAATCCACTGTTATCCTGATTTTTGTGATCAAAAACGCGAAGCAAATCTTGATTCTGCGCGGCTTTTTGCCAAGGGGTTACTGAATATCACGGAAGCGATTTTCGTTAACACCATGTAAAATGCGCGCGCAAAGACAGCAATCGGGCAGATACATGTTCCTTTTGCCCGAAAATGATGGTATGATGACAGAAAAGCAATGTATAACTTGACCAGCCAAAGCGTTGATCATACAGGTCGAAATTGGTAGCCTAGTACCCGGGGGTAGCATAGATGAGCAGATTTTCGGACGAAACAGCACTCTATTACTTTAACCGTGGCGTTTCTACGGCGGCATATTTAGAGCTCGGTTGCCACGAAGGTGTTGGCGAATTCGGAGAGCGGGTGTTCCGCTTTTCCGTTTGGGCACCCAATGCGGAGCAGGTCAGCGTTGCCGGCACATTCAACCGCTGGAATCCGGAGGCTGATCCGATGGAGCGCGTCGGTACAACCGGCGTTTGGGAAATCGCAATCGGCGCGGCACAGCCCGGTGATCTCTATAAATATGCAATTTTAACCAACACAGGCGAACTGATCATGAAGGCGGATCCGTTTGCTTTCCGCGCGGAGGCGCACGGTACGGCTTCTGTCGTAGGCGACATGCCGTATTATGAGTGGTCCGACGAAGCGTATCTGGATTGCCGGGGTGAAAGCCGCGATTCCTACAACCAGCCGATGAACATCTACGAGGTACACCTCGGCAGCTGGAAGCAGGGGCTAGGCTATCACGAACTGGCGGAAGAACTCATCGACTATGTGGTCGACATGGGTTACACACATATCGAAGTCATGCCGTTGATGGAATATCCGTATGATCCGAGCTGGGGATATCAGGTAACGGGATACTACGCCGCCACGGCACGCTACGGCGAGCCGGAAGAGCTGATGTATCTGATCGACTGCGCGCATAACGCGGGCATCGGCGTGATCATGGATTGGGTGCCTGCACACTTCACGCGAGATGCGCACGGACTACGTCTCTTTGACGGTACACCGCTGTTTGAGCACCCCGATCCCCGGCGCGGCGAGATGCCGCAGTGGGGAACGCTCTTATTCAACTTTGAGCAGACGCAGGTGCAGTCGTTCCTGATCTCGAGCGCGATGTACTGGCTGCGGGAGTTTCATTTTGACGGTCTGAGGGTTGACGCGGTGAGCGCCATGCTCTACCTCGACTTTGGCAAAGGACCCGGCGAATGGCTGCCCAACCGCTACGGCGGACACGACAACCTCGACGCGGTTGCGTTCTTTCGAAAGCTCAACTCTGCGGTCAACAAGCTCGAAGGCGGTAAGATGCTCTTTGCGGAGGAGAGTTCGGCGTATCCGTATGTGACCCGCCCCGTTTCGGAAGACGGGCTTGGCTTTGCCTATAAATGGAACATGGGTTGGATGAACGACATGCTCAACTATATGGGCATGGACAGCATCTATCGAAAATATCACCACGATAAACTGACGTTTTCACTGTGTTATGCGTTTTCGGAGCATTATGTGCTGCCGTTTTCGCATGACGAGGTCGTCCACGGTAAAAAGAGCATGCTAAGTAAAATGCCGGGCGATTACTGGCAGCAGTTCGCGCAGCTTCGGCTGCTGTATGCCTATCAATACGCGCATCCCGGCAAGAAACTGATGTTCATGGGTTGCGAGTTCGGGCAGTATATCGAGTGGAAAGAGGATGACTCGCTGGACTGGTTCCTACTGGACTATCCCAAGCATTCCGAGATGCAGCTGTATGTGCATGATCTCAACCATTTTTATCTGGATAATCCGCCGATGTTCGAGATTGACGACAGTTGGGCAGGTTTCCGCTGGTGCGGTGTGGACGACAACATTCACTCGATTCTGTCGTTTATGCGCATCGACCGGGACGGCAACGCGCTGTTTTGGGCGTTTAACTTTACGCCGCAGCCTTGGCTGGACTACATGATCGGCGTGCCGAAATACGGCCTGTATACCGAGGTGTTTTCTTCCGATGCACCGTATTACGGCGGTACGGGAGACTACCCCAATGCGCCGACCCTGTCGGTTTACGAACCGTATGGCGAACATCCCTGCCGCATCCGCCTGAGACTGCCGCCGTTTGGCGCGGTTTGTTATCAAATCACCCCGAAACCCCTGCCGAAACTTGAGGTAAAACAGGAGGACGACGCATGAAAAAACGAATAGTGGCAATGCTACTCGCTGGAGGCCAAGGCAGCCGCCTCGGCGTGCTCACATCCAGCATGGCAAAGCCCGCGGTTCCCTTTGGCGGCAAATACCGCATCATCGATTTCCCGCTCAGCAATTGCGTCAATTCGGACATCGATACGGTAGGCGTGCTCACGCAATACCGTCCGCTCGCGCTCAACAGCTACATCGGCACCGGCCAACACTGGGACCTCGACCGTATGAACGGCGGCGTGTTCGTGCTTCCGCCCTATGTGACGGGTGCAGACGGCAGATGGTATTCCGGCACCGCGAACGCCATCTATCAAAACCGCGAGTTTGTCGACCAATACGATCCCGACTATGTGCTCATCCTCTCCGGCGATCACATCTACAA
This sequence comes from Christensenellaceae bacterium, assembly GCA_963665375.2. Classification (GTDB taxonomy): domain Bacteria; phylum Bacillota; class Clostridia; order Christensenellales; family CAG-138; genus UBA7703. The sequence goes on along the minus strand of CAXXUL010000003.1, from coordinate 235,328 downwards.
AATGGATTACGGCGCGATGTTGCGCTATCATATCGAAAAAGGCGCGGTGGCGACCATTGCCGTTCTGCCTGTTCCCATGGAAGAGGCGCATCGCTTCGGCATCATGAACACCGACGAGTTTGATCGCGTCACCTCGTTTGAAGAAAAACCGAAACAACCAAAGTCCAACAAAGCCTCGATGGGCATCTACATCTTCAATTGGCGCGCGCTGAAAGAGTGCATGCGAGTCGACGACGACAACCCGGACTCGACCAATGATTTTGGAAACGACATCATCCCCGCCATCATCAACGGAGGACAGGCGGTATACGCCTATCCGTTTAAAGGCTACTGGAAGGATGTTGGAACGATTCAGAGTCTTTGGGAAGCGAATATGGACATCATCTCGACGCCGCCGAAGCTCGTTCTCAACGACCCGCAGTGGAGGATCTACAGCCGTAACCCCATCATGCCGCCGCATTATGTCGGCGCAAACGCTTCTATCACGCAGAGTCTCGTGACGGAAGGCTGCCGCGTGGAAGGTAAAGTGCATCACAGCGTGCTGTTTTCCAACGTATCCGTGGAGGCGGAGGCGGAGGTGTACGATTCGGTCATCTTCCCCGGCGCGGTGATCCGGCGCGGGGCAAAGGTTTATCAGGCGATCGTTGGCGAGAACTCCGTGATCGGGGAAGGTTCGATCATCGGCGGCGAAATTCGCTTGGGCGATCGAGTGGATAATTCGCTGACCGGCACGATCACGCTGGTCGGCAACGATATCAGCATTCAGCAGAGCGCGTACCTGCCGCAGGGCACGGTTGCGACAGAAGACGCAAGCGGAGGAAGATGCTATGACAAGTAACGCGTTTGGCCTCATCTATACGGGAGAAACCAATCCGCTGTTGCGGGATCTCGCGCTCTCTCGCTCGGTCGCCGCGGTGCCGTTTGGCGGCAGATACCGCTGCATCGACTTCATCCTCTCCGACCTGGTCAATTCCGGCGTCACCAGCGTAGGATTGATCACGCAGAAAAACTATCATTCGCTGATGGACCACCTGGGGGCCGGCAAAGAATGGGACCTCCACAGAAAACGCGAAGGTCTCTTCATGTTGCCTCCGTTTATGACGAAGGAGAATACGGGCCTCTACCGCGGCAGTGTGGACGCAATCCGCTCGTGCCTTGGTTATGTGCGTAGAAATCCGCAACAATATGTCATCTTCTCCGGCAGCCATACGATCTTCAACATGACGTTTAATGAGATGATCGCGCGGCATATTGAGACGCGCGCGAATATCACCATGCTCTATAACGAGGCGGAGACGACCGTCAGCGAAGAGCAAAATCTCGACCTGCGACTGATCATGGATGAGAACGAGCGCGTCACCGAGATGGAACTCAACCCCTTTACGCCGCGCTCGACGCACAGAAGCTGCGACGTGATGATCATGGACAAACTTCTTCTTGAGTATCTCGTGGAGGAGGCGTACTCCCACGGGGATTATGATCTGACCCGCGATATCCTGCTCAAGAAGTGCCAGACGCTCAAGATCATGGGCTACCGCTACGATGGATATGTGGCGCGGTTGGACTCCATCAACGATTTCTTCCGCCATAACCTCGCACTGCTGGAGCAAAACGTTCGAAACGATCTCTTCAATCCCGCGCACCCGATCTATACGAAGGTTAAGGATGAGGTGAGCGCGAAATACGGCGAAAACGCGGTGGTGAAAAACGCGATGCTGGCCGACGGCTGCCAGATTGAAGGAACGGTGGAAAACAGCATCGTCTTCCGCGGCGTCAGTGTGAAAAAAGGCGCTGTCGTCAAAAACAGCATTCTGATGCAGGGCGTCAGTATCGGTGAAAACTGCCTGATGGATCACGTCATATTGGACAAAGGCGTTACCATTCGCGAAGGACGCACGCTCACCGGCTACGACGGGTTCCCGATCGTTCTGAAAAAAGGCACCACAATCTAATTTTATCTCGCTCTGCGCGGCAAAAAAACGCGGCGGGTTCCGCTCGCCTGGTTTTTTGCCGGCTAAGGATCACGACAGGCGTAAAGAAAGTTTTTCGGGAGGACTTACGACATGAAAGTGCTGTTCTGCGCAAGCGAGTGCGTACCGTTTGTTAAAACCGGAGGACTGGCGGATGTTGCCGGCGCGTTGCCGATCGCCCTTGCCGAAGAGGGGCACGACGTTCGCGTGATCCTGCCAAAGTATCGCGTGATCGACGCATACTGGAAGAACCGTATGGAGCATGTCTGCCACTTTGACGTGCTATTCGGGTGGGAGAAGGTCTATTGCGGCATTGAGCGCGTTCTGGACAACGGAGTGACCTATTACTTTGTAGACAACGAGACTTACTTTGGCGTAACGGAGATCTATGGCGACGGCATTTCAGAGGGGCTACGGTTTGCGTTCTTTTGCCGCGCGGTGCTGGAAACCCTGCCGAAGATTAACTTCTTCCCGGACGTGCTGCATCTCAACGACTGGCAGACCGGCTTGATTGCGGCGCTGTTAAAGACGCAATACACCGCAAAGGCGGAGTACGCGCGCATTCGCTCGGTGTTCTCCATCCATAATCTCAAGTATCAAGGCATCTTCTCCTGGCGTGAAATCGCGGGTAGACTGGGACTCGACGAACGATATTTTACGTATGAGTATCTGGAGTTTTACGGTTGCATCAGCTGCATGAAGGGTGGACTTGTGTTTGCGGACCGGCTTTGCACCGTGAGCCCGACCTATGCGGAAGAGATCAAAACCCCGTTCTTCGGAGAAAATCTTGATGGACTGCTGCGCGCGCGGGAAAATACCCTCAGCGGCATTCTCAACGGTCTCGATTATACGATCTTTAATCCCGCCGACGACCGGTTTTTGACGCAACATTTCGATATCGATTCGATGGATGGGAAGCTCGCCTGCAAACGCGCGTTACAGCGCGAATGCGGCCTTGAGGAGCGGGATGTGCCGCTCATCGGCATGATCGCGCGGCTGTCTCAGCAAAAAGGGCTCGATTTGGTCGAGCGCGTGCTGGGCGATATCATGAAAAACGACGTGCAGATGGTGTTTCTCGGCAAGGGCGATCGCAGATTTGTCGATTTGCTCAACTGGGCAAATTGGCGCTATCCCAAGCGCGTGCATGCGCGTATCGAACTGGACGAAGGCCTTGCGCACCGTGTTTATGCGGGAGCCGATCTGTTCCTGATGCCGTCCCAGTTTGAGCCTTGCGGCTTAAGTCAGATGATCGCGCTGCGGTATGGTTGTATACCCATCGTGCGCGAAACCGGAGGGCTGAGGGACACCATTGCGCCGTATAACGTCTATACCGACGAGGGCAACGGATTCTCGTTTGCCAACTACAACGCGCACGAGATGCTCTTTACCATCGAGCGCGCGGTGAAGTATTGGAACGAGGATAAGGCGATGTGGCAGCGCATGATGCTGCGCGGTATGGAGGAGCGCTTCGATTGGAAGAAACCCGCGAAAGCCTATCTTGCGTTGTATGAAAAGATGCTGCCGACCGCGGTTGTGATCGATGAGCCGAAACTCGAGGAAAAACCGGAAAAGGCGCAAGCATCGACTGCTGCGCCGCAGGCAGAGGAATCAGTCGAGTCAACCTAATGTAGCAAGATAATCAAAGAGACGCTTTTACAAGCGTCTCTCAGCCCATCGACAAAGTCCTACGGACTTCGCCGATGGGTTTTTTCTGTGAGAAAAAATGCCGCTTAACGCGCCATTTTAAACAAATTCGGCGAATGAATCGCCGAATTTGATTGGAAGATGGGGAATTTCCGAATCCCCATACCCCCTTGTAGAGTTTGTCGATACTCAGAGAGGCGCTTTTACAAGCGTCTCTTTTGCGTATTCGAAGGAGTTTCGTTTAGATAAATTCTCTGGAGTCGGATTCGCCTTCGCCAAGCTTGGGCGCGGTTGGCGGAATCGGAGAGGCGGGCTGATTTGGCGTAACGGGCGTGGAATATGATGCACCCTCAAGCCTTCCGGTGAGGTCGAGATAAAACGCGGTGATCGCGGCTTTGGAATACGGGCGCAGGAAGACTGCGCCGATACCACCCGTGAGCGCGACCAACAGCCACCAACCGATGAAGCTGAATTCCAGACAGAAGAGTCTCCATTTGTTGCCCATCATCAGTCGCTTGGACTCTTCAATCGCCTCGGTTGCGGAGAGATCGGGATTCTCCGCCATGAGGAATGGTGCCATGCTGTAACGAAACATCGCGATGATGCCCGGCACGACAAACAGCAGCGCCCAGGCAAAAATCTTGACCAGCATCAGCAAACGCAGCAGCAGCGCGTTGCCGAAATAAGAGAAGCGGGAAAACAGCGTCTCAATCTTCGGATCGGCTTTGCTTTCATATAGCGAGAGATTAAACTTGTTATAACCCAGCTCGACCGCGCTGCCGACGATGAGGATCGCGATTCCGTAAGCGAACACAAGCCCGCCGAACGCTGCCAAAATTCCGGTAAACGGATGCATCATCGAGTAGATTTGCGAAACATCGATCTGTCCTGCGGTCGCTTCTTGCACAAAATGCCCGAAATCGCTGGTATCGATCTTGATATTAAAATCGAAGTTGAACGATCCACCGAAACCAACGCCGCCCAAAACGGACGCGATAAGCCCCGCAAGCACCGTCCACCAATAGCGCCCGCGCAGAATATTCCACGCAGAATCCCGATAATCTTTAGCCAGTTTCATCTTTTACTACCCCCCTGTTTTTGCGTGTGTCTGGCGATTGATTTATTGAAATTGAGTTTATATCACTCGATCGTGACCCAATATTTATCGATCATGCAAACCGGACGATACGCCAGCTTGGAATAGCGCAGTTTCTCTTCGCCGGAGTCGTCCTCGCGGTTGATAAAGCAGGTGTCCTTCTCGACGGCGTACTTGGCAAACCAGGATACGATCGCCTGGTAGCTGCCCGCGTAGTCCACGCGCGCTTTTTCCACATGGCAATGCAGCGTGTCGCCGACAACCTCGCCAATCGAGAGCGCGACGATGGTTCCAGCAACGTCGATATAGCCGGCCTTTTGGCTCAACACGAGCGAATCCGCCAGCAGCTCTTTGGCGCGCTTCATCTCCTCGGCCTCGATGACCTTATCCAGCGGAACATGATGCTCATACTCATCTAAAAAGGCGATGGCGGTGGGGAGCGTTTCCTCCGTCACCGGCACAAACACCGCGGAAGGATTGTCCTTGCAAAAGCGGTTGAGATGGTTGCGCTGCGTGTGGTATTTCTTGCCCGGAAACTCGATCAGATCGTTTGCGTGATAGACATAGTCCGCCCAGTCGCGATGCGTGGAGACGATCGCGCGCGAACCATACCGCGCGCAGAGCTGCTCCATGGCTTCCTTCGGCACCGCGCAGAAGCGAAGCGGCATGCCGCTCTCCTTTGCGTGCGCTTCAATCGCGTCCAGCGCGGCGTTGAGATCGCCGCTGCCGACCGGATACACAAAACAAACCCCTTCGCCGGGGTAGGTAGCAAGCATGACCAGCATGCCGGAGACGATGGCGTAGGCGGAGCGGAAATACGCGCGCCATTGGAACACGGCACCCAACGTATAATCGCAACTGCGAAACGGCTGAACATCTAAATACGGCTTGAGTTCCCGTGCGTTTTGAATCGTTATTTTTGAAAATTCCAACATAAAACCCCTGTATCATACAGCGCAACCGTGGAGCATTCTCCCGCGCGGACAGCACATAAAATCACTTTTAATATGATAACACGACTTGTTCCGGGTGGCAACGATGCGTGCGGCGGCTTAGGTGAAAGGATTGCAACATTTTTTCGACTGATCGAGTCACGCGCGCTCATCGTTTGACGGTATATTTTCTGAACAGTCGACAAAAAACGACACAATACGAAAAATAACGCACATAGCAACCGAAAAAATGCGTTAGTTGTACAAGATACGCCACCACTCAACAGGCATGTTTGACGTATAATAAACGTACAAACGTTCGTATCATGCGAACACAGGAGGAGAACATGAAAGCAATCTCGTTACCGCAGCTACGCATGGAGGCCAAACGTCAACTGCTGAATTACCGCCGCAATCAATCCCGTCTCTATCGCAGCACCGCGATTCGCGCCGAAGGTGGCACGATGCTTGCCTGGGTGCGCGCGATTGACTCTGCACGTATATATTTACGCGCGCAGAGCCCCGCAAAGGAGCGATATATGTGTCGCTTGTTTGGGTTGGAAACACCGCTGCCGCGCAGCCAGCCCATGCGTGCGCGCCTGGTCCTGCTTAGCGCGGAGATGAGCGTTTCGGAATCCACGCTCTATAAGTGGCGCGAGGACATCTTCGAGATCGTGCTGTACGCGGCGATGGAGGCGGGCGTCATCGGGCTGTTTGGCATACGTGAAACGGGCGAGATGCTGCCAAAGCGGGAGGAGAAATGTGAGCCGCGAGCGCTAGACGCAGATTGACGCAATGAACTAGCGGGTGTTAGAATGCAGAAAAGTGCTTGCGCGATCCTGCCGCGCTGAGCCGTCGTTTATCTGGGGTAGATATGGCAAAGTCTGTGCTTCTGACAATCGATCCATTCACAGTCCATGTGACACGGAAAAAAATCAAGAATCTCTATCTGCGCGTGCTGCCGCAGGAGGGCGTGGTAATCAACGCGCCCATGCACACCACGGATGCGGAGATATCCCGCTTTGTTCGCAGCCGTGCGGATTGGATCGATCAGCAGCAAAAGAAGCAGGCGCAAATCGTTCCGCGCGGATATGACGAAGGAGACGCAGTGCCGTATTTCGGCAAAAAACTGACGCTTCGGCTTATTCCCTGCACCGGGCGCACGCATATCGTGCTGCGCGGTGACGCGCTGGAGCTGACCATCCGCCGCGACGCAAGCGAGGAAGCGCGTAAAAAGGCGGTAGACGCCTGGTATAAAGCAGAGCTTTACGAGGCAGCAGGGGCGATGCTGCCCGCCGTCGAGCGCACGGTCGGCAAGCACGCGGTGGAGCTCAAGGTGCGGGATATGACGACGCGATGGGGTACCTGCAATACGCGAAACGGATTGATTACGCTGAATCTGCGCCTGGTGGAGCGGCCCGCGGAGTGCCTGCGATACGTGCTGACGCATGAGCTTTGCCATCTGCACGAGGCGGGGCACGGGGAGCGCTTCTGGAAGCGGATGGACGAGTATTTTCCGGATTGGAAACGGGTGCGAAAACTACTCAAACAGCGAACCTAACGGATTACGTTCAATGAGATTGTTTGGAACAAAAAGAGCCGGGGCGCATGCTCCGGCTCTTGTAGTGCTAAGGGGTTAGGACAGATTGTTCTTTTTGAGTACGGGGATCATGCGCTTTGCGATCAGCGCCGCGACAATGCTCTTAGCGAGGTCGCCGGGCACGAACACGAGGAAGCAATACAGCACCGCCGTCCAGACGGAAACCTGCTTGCCTAGATAGTAGTTGCTCAAAAAGTAGAAATACCCCGTGCCGATCACGTAGAGCGCGAGCAGGCCGACCAGTGCGCCGATCAGCAATCGCCAGAAGGAGGGATTCTCCACTTTTCGCACGATCGCGCCCGTGATAAACGCCGCGACGACGAAGCCGATCAGGTAGCCGAACGACGGCTTAAGCACGTAGCCGATGCCGCCTCCCTGCGTAAAGACGGGGATGCCGATGAGCCCGATCGCGAGGTAGACCAGCGCGCTCGCGGCTCCTAACCGTTTGCCTAACAGCATGCCCGCGAGGACGACGAAAAACGTTTGCATTGTAAACGGAACGAGCGGTACCGGCACGCGGATAAACGCGCCGACGGCGATGAGCGCCGCGAACAGCGCCACGAGCATCATCTTGTAGGTTCGGGATTTTGCGACAGGGTTCATCGTGAGTAATTTCTCCTAACGTTGATTCTCTTCATTCTTATATGTCGACAGCGTAACTGCAAAAAAAAACTAGATAACCCTCACGCTGATTTCGCCGGAAGAGAGCGCGTCTCTGCGTCCATCCGCATATTCGACAACCAGGCGGCAGCGCTCGTCCACATCGATTGCGCGGGCGGGGGTGATCCCGCTTGTGCTGATGACGTTGACCATCTTTCCCAGCACGAAGCTGCGCTTGCGATACTCCGCGTTGGCCTCCGCGCTGCCGAGTTGACGGTAGAGCGGTAAAAAGTGGTTGAGATATTCCGCAATCATGCGGTTCTTTCCATCCGGTGCGGGCGCGGGTAACACGTTGCCCGCGATCTCGCGAATCTCCGCCGGAAAGCCGCCTTGGGGTTCGTAGACGTTGATGCCCGTGCCGAGCACTGCGTACTCAAACTGGCCGCTCTCCATGTCAAACGAGCCTTCCGTGAGGATGCCACAAATCTTCTTGCCGCGCAAAAAGACGTCGTTGACCCACTTGATCGTGGCGGGTTCGTCGCAGAGCGCCTCAACCGCGCGGCAGACGGCGACCGCCGCCGTCGTGGTGATGAGGGTTGCGTCGTCCGGCGCGATCTTGGGCTTGAGCAGAAGGGAAACGTAAACGCCCGTGCCCTGCGGGGAATAGAAGTTGCGCCCTTTGCGCCCGCGTCCTCCGGTTTGGGTCGCCGCGATGACGACCGTTCCTTCCGGCGCGCCCTCGCCCGCGAGCTTGCGCAGAACGAGGTTGGTGGAATCGACTTCGTCGAATACGCGCAGGTCGAGCGCTTGCGCCTCTTCCGTCAAATACTGGCGGATGCCGCTCTCGGAGAGCACGTCGCTGGAAGCGGCGAGGCAGTAGCCGCGGTTCGGCACGGCCTGAATGGGGTAGCCGTCTGCTTGCAGGGCTTTGATCGCCTTCCAGACCGCGTTTCGGCTTACGCCGAGGCGGCGGGCGATTTCCTCACCGGAGAGGAATACGCTCTTGTTGGATTCGAGCAAGGTGCGAAGGTGTTCTTGTACGGTCATGGAGAATCTCCTTAGGGGGTAGTATAAGGGAGGATGGGGTGGAATGTCAACCAAAAACGAAACAAAAGGTGACGATTGTTCTATTTGAGTATTGTGTGCAATCTTTTCATAGCTGCTGATTAGCGAGCTATCAAACAAGTAAAGTTGTTTGCTAATCATACCATATAAAGCAAAACGTGGAGATTAGTATTGCATATACTTGTGTATTGATAGTTTATACGAGTAAAATGAAAGAAACCAATTTTTATTAAGCAGGTACTTATGAAGAATAATGTAATTGACCTCGGTTTAATTAAATTTGATAGAGTAATTAGTAAAGTCGAAATTGCAGGGAATGTTGTCGAAATAAGTGCAATTATTAGTATGGAGAATTCTGTTTCATTCTTAAAGAACATTAGCAATGGAATGTCCCCGAGAGCAGCTTTTTGCGAATTTGCTTTTACAATGTATTATGAAGCAAAAATGAATAAAGCAAAAACCAAAGCACGCCATGTTTTCAACACGATGAGTGATGATGAAGCTTTGAAAATCATGCAAATTGTAATAAGTACAAATACTGATGCTCCACATGAACTTTGGAAACTTGAGATCAAAGATATTTATGAGAGATTTGAAGTTTACATAAGAGAATATGCACATCTGTCTACAAGAGAAATGTTCGATTCAATTAACACTTTAACAGTAAATTTGGCGAAACAAATCGTTACAAATTGCTCTTTAGGCTTCGAAGAGTTATTAGATAAATTAGTTGATGCTTCAAGCAATTTAATGTCATCTCTCGTTTCAAGTTTTGCTGGAATTAGCGATGCAATCGAAAAGTACTATGAAGGTAGGGTTAAACTTGATCCTGTCATGCATGAATTCGGTTGGGGAGGATTTTCAGCGCTTCCAGGCCACATTATTCAATACGTTAACGCGAATAAATCCGAGCTGTCAGAGTCTGATGTCGATGGGATCATGCTAGATTATTATAAAAATAGCAACTACAAAGAACTCAATTGCTTGCTAAACGATTGGTGGGAGAATCCATTTTTCTCAGAAAGAAAGCTTGTGTTTTTAGAAGCAGTTGAATGTTATAAACATAATTATCATATTGCTTGTTTCACTCTACTTACAATACACTTAGAAGGTATAATAAAGAGCTATTTATATAAACATATCAATATTGATAGCACCAACAAGATAAGCTTGGACAAATTTATTGACATTTGGGAGTCTATTTCGGAAAAGAATATTGCGTATTTTCATGATTGCAGTAGAGGAACTCTAAGAGAGATTTATAAGCGACTTACAGATCACTTCGAGATGAGCAAACCTGAAGAAGCGTCAAATCTCTCTCGACACAAGAATATGCATGGCCAAATGTTTGAGGAGATTGATAGGACGGAAGTATTAAAAACGTGGCTTTATTTAGACGAGTTGAAACATCTGCTAGACTTCCTTTTAAAAAATTATCAGACAAAATGCAATAATACATGACTAAAACAAAATAGGTAAAAAATTCCCCCCGCCGACAACCGCCAGCGGGGGCAACTTGTTTCACTTAACCCAAGGAATTATCTCTTTTTTCTAGAGAGACTCAGCATCGAAAGCCCAAGGAAAAGAATTCCGGCGAGTACCAGAATCAGGATGCTGATCATCGGAGTCACCGTCGAGCCACCGACTTTGAACGTAACCCCCATGAGCTCCTTAAAGTTTGAGACCACGTCCGCCGGCGCGCCCGCAAACCCGGTCTTGATCGCGTCCTCCATGATCACCTGCCGCAGCAGCAGCGCGGAATGCGACGGCGGGAACACCTTGATGATCGTCTGCACCCCTGCGGGCAGTTGCCCGATGGGGATATAGATGCCCGTCATGAAACCGATCACCGTGCCGATGATGGTGCTCGCGATCGAAAACGCGTTGTTGCTCTGAAAAAACGAAACGAAGAACAGCACCAGCGCGGTATTACTAAACGTCGAGAGCAGGATGATCCCGAATATCTTGATTAGCTGCATTCCCGTAAAGAGCGCGCCGCCGCCGCTGAGCAGATACAGTTGGCAAAGCACCAGCGCAACCAAGCACATGATGACGCCGATGATAAATGAGCTGAGGATATAGCCGCCTGCAATGCTGACGCGTGGCAGAGGCGAGGAGTGGATGTCCTTGATGATCTTCTTGGACTTGTCCTCGACCATGGTGCCAAACGCGCCCATCGTGGTGGTGACCGACGTGACCGCGATGAGTCCCGCGACGATCCAGCAGTCCATAAGGTTGCGCGCGCCGGTCACGTCCTGCATGCTACTCGTCCAGACGTCGCCTAAAAACAGCGCATACATGCCGATGATGATGAATACCGACAGTAATGAGAAGAACACGGATGCTTTGTCCTTGAAGAATACAAGGAGGTTGCGCTTCATAAAATTGATCATTCGCGAATCTCCTTTCCGGTGATGGCGATAAACGCGTCGTCCATCGTACCCGTCGTAACCGTAAAGCCGGTGATATCGCTTTGATACGTGTTGATCAGCGGCAGTGCGGCGAGCGTATTTGATACTTTCAACGTCACGCGGTTTGCAACCACCTCCGGCGCAAGCCCGTTTTCGGTGAGCTTTTTCGTGAGCGCTTCCGGCTCCTTGGTGATCAGCGTGAGTTTGTCGCTTGTGAAACGCTCCTTTAGATCGGAAGGCGTGCCTTTGGCGACGATGTTGCCGTTGTCGATGACGATCACGTAATCCGCCTCGGCTGCTTCCTCCATATAATGCGTGGTGAGGAAGATGGTCATGCCCGTGTCATGCTGAAGCTTTGTGATCGTTTCCCAAACGCTCTTTCGCGTCTGCGGGTCGAGGCCGGTTGTCGGCTCGTCCAGAAAGAGAATCTTCGGCGTGTTGACCAGCGCGCGCGCGATGTCGCAGCGCCTTCTTTGACCGCCGGAAAGCTTGCCGTAAGGCCGCTTCATGATCTCGCCGATGCCCATGCGCTGCGCAATATCGTGGATGGTGGTTTCGAGCTGTTTCCCCCGCAGCCCGTAAAACCCCGCGCGCAGATGCAAGTTTTCCGATACGGTGAGCAGCGGATCTAAGAGTCCGTCCTGAAACACCGCGCCGATGCTGTGGCGAATCGCGTTGTCGTCTCTGCCAAGCAGGTGACCGTCGACTTCGACGGTGCCCGCATCCGCCTTTAAGAAGGTGCAGATGATGTCGATGGTGGTGGACTTACCTGCGCCGTTCGGGCCAAGAAATGCAAATATCTTTCCCGTCTCCACGTAAAAGTCCAATCCCTTGACCGCCTGAACCGCGCCGTAGCTCTTTTTCAGGCCGTTCACTTCAATGATGTGGTCCAATGGATTCCCCCCTTTTGTTCAGTCGATTACTTTCGTTTTGCATTATAATATACTTCATCACGTGAGGCAATAGGAATTGCGTCAAATTTCATTGATATCGTTCCTTTGTTTTTCACCAACGCGCTGCTTGCCGGATTGACGAAATGCGCGGTTATCAATAGAATAAGAAACGGCGTATGCTGTTTGACGGACAAATGCAAGATACGCGTAAAGGATCACGCATGAATGCTTACGATTTTGACCACTGCATCTACGCGGGGGATTGTACGATCGATTTCTACCGCTTCTGTCTGAGGCGTAAGCCCGCGCTGCTGCGCTATCTTCCGCGCCAGATTTGGGGTTTTCTCCTGTTTGCGTTTGCGTTTATTTCGAAAACGGAGTTTAAAGAGCGCTTCTTTTGTTTCTTACAAGGTGTTGACGATCTACAAAACGCGCTGGATGCGTTTTGGGCGACGAATAAAGAGAAGATTTACGGCTGGTTTTTCGAACGCCGGAGTGATAACGAACTGATCATCTCCGCGTCTCCGGAATTTTTGCTGCAACCGGTCTGCAAAATGCTCGGCGTACAGCGCCTGATTGCCTCTCGGGTCGATCCCCAAACAGGAAAATTCACGGGAGAAAACTGCTATGGCGCGGAGAAACCGAAGCGGCTTTTAGAGGAGCTTGGGACCAGCGCGGTCGAGACGTTTTATTCCGATTCGCTCTCGGATTCTCCCATGGCGCAGATTGCGCAAACGAGCTACATCGTGCGCAAAGGCGAGCTGACCCCGTGGAGCGAGTTTCACCTGAGCGCGCTGGAGAAGGCGAAACGCTATTTTTTCTCGTTTGAATTCTTTCGTTTTCTGGTCATCGGTGGCGTCAATACCCTAAACGGCGTTGTGTTCTCCTACCTGTTTTCGCGCATTATGCACGCACAGGTCGCTTTCTGGTGCGGCTATCTACTCAGCCTTGGTATTTCCTATTTGCTTAATAGCGCGATAACGTTTCATGAGCGGCTTAGTGTTCCCAAGATGCTGCGCTTCTTTATTTCGTATATTCCGAACTTCTTGATTCAGAATATCGTGGTGTTCCTGGTGCATGGCGTGTTCGGCGGAACCGAACTGATGGCGTATATCCTTGCCGCGGTGATCGGCATTCCGGTGACGTTTGTCCTGCTCAAATTGTTTGCATTTCGCAAGAAAAAAGTGTAACGGTGCTGGAATCTTTGGTTGCGTAATATAATATTGCAAAACAGATTCGCAAGGTGACCATCTTACAACGATAGTAATCATGAATGAGGTAAGGTACATGTCGGAAGGATTCCTCTCTCAAAAAAGCGGATTGCGAATGGCGCTGAACTGGCTCTTTCTCGTCTCGGGAACGGCTCTGGCGGGATTGCTCTCCGTCAAAGGAAGCCTGGTTTGGGTTGCCGCCGGGATACTGCTTGCGCTTGCGACGCTTGGGTTTCTCACCTTTCGATACCGTTTTCTCGAACGGACATTTTCAACGTTTATCCGCTGGCAAGCGGCTGCGAGCGCCGTCCTCGCGGTGTACGGGGCGTTTTGTTATGGCGATATCTTCTATTATCATTTACAGAGTCTGGCAGCAGAGATTTCGAGCTCGACAGTGACCGGTCTGGCCGGACGATTCGGGCTTCTCTTTACCGTCGTTGCCGCGATCGTTTCCGTTCCGGCGTTATTCGTCTATCTCTATTGGTTTATTGGTTGGTTTTCTGATCGGATGCGGGAGGTATTTCATGCGTCCGACCGGGTGGAGCGCTGGTATCTCGTCATTGCATTCGTGCTCTTTGCGGTCGTAATCACGCTCGTATACAGCAAAACAAATGTGTTTTATGCGGCGAACGCCTCTTCGGATAACGTTTGGGACAAGATTGACATCGTGTATTCGAGCGATTCATCGATGCTGACGGAGCAAAACGTATTCTATAACATCGCGGCTTCGGAAAACGACATTCGACAGCCGCTGTTCGGCGCGTTTGCCGCGCCGTTCGCGCTCGCGACCTCGTTGCTTTCGCGCGCAATTCCTGCGCCGAACGCATACCCGATCATGATGCAGGTTCTACAGGGCGCGCTTCTCGCGCTCAGTATTGTTCTGGTCGTACGTCTGACCGGCGCAAAAGGCGCGATCAAGGCGCTTTTGCTCGCTCTGTTTTCGCTGCTCTATCCAACGATGCTGTTTTCACTGAATGTGGAGCAGTATATCTTCTCGGTCTTCTGGTTGATTCTTTTGGTCTGGATGCTTGCAGAAGGTGGCGAGCGAGGCAAAGACACAGCCTGGGTTGCCGCCGCGGGATCCACGCTCACGAGCGGAATCTTCCTCTTGCTGCTGCCCGAGAAAGGGACTGTCAAAGAAAAAATCAAGCAGGGCGCGCTCGCCGTTTTGCAATTTGCGCTGTTCATGATTCTACTCGGGCGCGTGGCGATGGTGCTCTCGTCCGGCGAAAGCATTCGATTTATCATGCAGTTTGCAGGAGAGAAGCTGCCGTTTGTTGCGCGCGCGATGCAATACAGCGCGTTTGTTTCTTCCTGCCTGATTGCGCCGGTGGCGGAGATTACGCGCTATGTAAACGGAGTGATGGTGTATCAGCAGGCCGCGATCACGCAATGGAGCGTATTCGGTATTGTGTGTTTCGCGGCGGCGATTGCGGGCTTTTTTATGAATCGCAAGAGCCGGTATGCGCAGATCTGCGCGGGATGGGTTGCGTTTTCCGTTCTTCTTCTTTGCCTGGTCGGATGGGGTACTTCGGAGAACGCGCTGGTGCTCTATTCGCTCTATTTCAGCTGGGCGTTTATTTCGCTGATCATCATGCTGATCATGCGTGTGTTTGAAAAACTTCGCGCAGTGCAAATCGGTGTATTCTCTGTCGCGACCGTTGTGCTCGCGGTGGTCAATGCTCAGACGATCATGGACTTGATTCGTTTCGGACTGGAAAACTACCCGCGCGGCTGATGTCGCCTAGCGGCGGAAGATGCACGGAAAAACAAGGAAGGTTTCATACGAGGAAGAGTGAGGATTTTATGACCGGATATCAAGGAAAAAGCAGTCTCGTGAGAAGACACGTTCGGTTGGCGGTTTTGTTGCTTGCGGTCTTTTCTCTTTGTTTTATAGTCACGGGGTGCGCGGCGGAGAAACTAGACCCGAGCGCCGAGTCAATCGTGATCACCGATCTTTCGCAAATTAAAGATACGGATTTCACGGGCTTTGCGCAGTTGAAAACACTGGACTTGCGCGCTGTTTCGGTGGACGCGGCGACGGTGGATGCACTGCAAGCAAAGCTCCCGGGATGTACCATGATATGGAATGTTCCGCTTGGTGTGGGTACGTTTGACAGCTCGTCAAGCGAATTGGCGCTTTCACAGGATTGCGCGGCAAAAGACCTCGCAATGCTTCGCTATTTCCCTTCGCTGACACGCGTGGATGCGACGAGTTGCGTCGTTGACGAAGCATTTGCAAACGCTGCTGCGGGGTACTCGAATATTTCGTTTGCTTGGGATGTGACGATTGGCAGTGTCCTGGTAAAGAGCACGGATACGACGCTGGATCTTACCGGACAAACGGTTTCACCGGACGAAGTCAAGCCGCTTTTGCTGGGACTTACTTCGTTAAATCAGGTGATCTGCAACGGAACAGGTTGGAGCACGGATGAGATTACCGCGCTAGAGTCGGCTTACCCGAACCTGTCGTTTGTGTGCGATGTGGATGTTTTTGGCGAGCAGATGCCGACGACGATACAGACGTTGGACCTTTCCGGCAAGACGGTGAATTTGGACAAACTGCCCGAAGTACTTGCGCTTCTTCCGGCGCTCACAAGCGTAAATCTCGAAGGGCAGACGATTTCATTTGAACAGATGGATACGCTGATGGCTGCATTTCCGCAGATTTCGTTTTCATTTTCGTTTGAACTGTTTTCGCAGCAGGTAACGACGCAGACCACGGAGTTGAATTTGAACGGTTTTGCGCTCACGTCGCCGGATGAGATTGCGGATAAACTGAAATACCTGCCCAATTTGACGAAAGCGGATCTTTCCAATTGCGGATTGAGCAACGAACAGATGGATCAACTGATATCGCAGTTTCCGTCCGTGAAGTTTGTTTGGATGATCAAGATTGGCGCATGGGAAGTTCGCACCGATATCACCGCGTTTTCCAAGGGGAACCGCAAGACGTTTCCAAACGGGATGGGCCGCTTTACGGAAGAGGGGAAGACAAACTTTAATAACGACGATATTCAGGTGCTGAAGTATTTAACTGACTTGGTTTATCTCGATTTAGGTCACGGCAACCGCATTAGCGACGTGACTGTCATATCACAACTCAAGCATCTTCGGGTTCTGATTTTGTCAATGAACAAAATAGAGGATATCTCGCCGCTGGCTGAACTCAAAGAACTGGAGTGCCTGGAAATCTATCAAAACCCGATCAAGGATATCTCTCCGGTCGCGGAGCTGCCGAATTTAAAATATCTGAACTGTAGTTCGACGTATATTGAGGATATTACGCCATTGCTCGGGCTGCAAAATCTCGATATGTTATGGTTTGTTAAAGTGAAATATGTCACCCCGGAACAGCGCCAGCAATTGAGCGATACGCTCAAAAACTGCAACATCTGTTTTAGCGCAAACAGCTCCGGTGACGGCGGCTGGACCGACAACGGACTCTATGTCGAGTACCAAATCGCGTTCGGTTTGCCGTATTAAACGGAAGAGCTTTACGGTAGAGACGTGTTTGCCGGATGTTTGAACACTGGCTGGAAGAAAAACGGGTCGGACTATTTTTCAGCAAAACGACTTGTAGAATATGACATGTACCCGTTATCGGTAAATTCATACCAAGCAAACGACGAAGAGCCTGGACCGCCGCGGTTAGCAAATCGTCTAGAACACGTAAGAACGTGTAAAAAATGGTAAATATTACTTGATTCCGCTTGGAGATGGACAATTTTACTAGCAAAAGAGGTTGACGCATGATATGAAATCGTGTAAACTTCTCACTATGATGGATAATATATACAATCTCCATTATGTTCTATATTGTGGATTATTTTGTCCGGAATTGGGAATCGCAGGTTGAATCAACCGGGCCCGTCAAAGTGTGGTGAACATACAATCGCAGAGCAGATGCTGAGAGTTCAGCGGTGCGAAACCGATTGGTCGCATACGACAACGAGTAGACCGACTTGGTCGAAAGGGCGAAGCTATGCAGCGATTTTGAATATGCGAGTTCGTGTTTACGTCCAGCAAGTTTTTAAATGGTTGCAATGATGCAATGACTGTTTGATACTTGGATGGACGATTTTTTACGAAATCGTATTTTCTACAGGCTAACGCAACACTGTTTCTGATTGACGCGAGGCTTGACACAGAAAGAAATTGTGCAGCATAGTTTTTCAATTTGATGACAAAAAGTCGACCCCATCCCTTCTTACAAGCTGTATTATCAAAGAGCATGTTTTCGTAGACTTGAAGTAGAGAAGACTACCAGGTTTTTTACTTTAGTTGTTTACGTGAAACGAACAGAACGAATGAGGACTTCTATGTCACCGGAACAGGCACCAAGAGAAAATTCCTCGAGAACATCTTACGGATGTGTATTTTGCATCACAGGAAAAGAGCGTTTGGTCGCAAACGGGATTGAATTATTCAGCAGGAGCGCACGGGCGCGCGCGGTGTGCCAAACCATGCGGCGCACTACCAACGGGGTTACTACGCTGCATGACGATGTTGTAATCCCCAGATATGTCTTTTTTGAAGCGCCGGGCGACGCGGAACTGCATGAACTGATCCCCGGAGACGATATGATATCCGTCTTGACCTATTCGGACGGAGACTGGCGTCTTTTCGGTGACGACGAGAACTATGCAAAATTCATCTTTAAGTATGATGGTACGTTGACTTTGTCGACGGCGCATAAGATTGGAGATCGAATCGTTATTATCGATGGTCCGCTGAAGGAACTCGAGGGACTGATTACACGCATTGACAAACGGAACCGAAGCGGACAGGTAACGGTTCAATTTGCTGGAAGAGAGCAAAAAATCTGGTTGGGGTTTGACATTGTGAAGGAGCTACCAGAGAATGAAACAAGTTGCAACGCGCGAGAGGACTGATCGGAACGCGATCCGAAAGAAGCTGGTCATTGCAATTACTGGAATCGCTGTCTGCATCGCAGCAGCGATTCTGATCGGGACGTATCTAAATCCCAATCGAAGCAATGGTGAACCCAAAGGTGATTTAGAAGTGAGGTTTACACCAGAACCTGTTTTGGAGTATAATGGTAATCAATATCACAAAAAAAACAACCTAACCGCAATTCTCCTCATGGGGACGGACCACTACACGGACGAGGCCACTGGTGAAGATTCCTTTCGAAACGGCGGGCAAGCGGATTTTCTAGTTTTACTGGTTATCGATGATCAGGAAAAGAGCATTACGCCGATTCAAATTGACCGTGATACACTTGCCGAGATTACCATATTGGGGGTACTGGGCAACGAGACCGGGACGAGATTGACCCAGATTTGTCTTGCACACGGATTTGGAGACGGAGGAAAGCAAAGCTGCGCGCTGCAGAGCGATGCGGTGAGCAGGCTGCTTTACGGCGTAAGTATTCCATATTATGTTGCAATGAGCATGGATGGCATTTCAACGCTGAACGATGCGGTTGGCGGGGTGACGGTTACGATTACGGACGACTTTTCAAAACTCGATCCGCAGATGAAGATGGGTGCAACCATCGTGCTCAACGGGACGCAAGCCGAGTATTTTGTTCGTAATCGCATGGAGATCGGCGTTGGAACCAATCAAGAACGCGGCAAACGGCAAACGCAGTATTGGGATGCGTTGGTTCAGCTGATGGATCAGCGACTCAGGACGGAAGAAGACACAGATTTTTTGCATGTCATACTCAAACAGGTGGATCCATATCTCACCTCGAACATGGCAAACGGAAGATTGATCAACGAGATTTGGAAAGATAAAGACTATACACGGCAGGAAATGGTGCACCCGCAAGGGGAATACACGATCGGCGAGGATGGATTTGTAGAGTTTCACGTGAACGAAACTGCGTTGGAAGAACTCGTCATGCGTTTGTTTTATCAAAAAGTAAGTTAACCGGATCATTCCGAGACAAAGATTTTGAAGAAAAGTAGGAGTACAGTTATGAAAAAGAAATGGATCGCACTTGTGGTGGCGCTCGTTACGCTGACGGTATCCACCTCGGCTCTTGCGGCACAGGCACAACCAAGTAAAACGACGGAAGACTTGACACGCGTTATCAAGACCGAAACAGAGTCGGGCAAAGCTGGCAGCGCGTTGATTTGGGTTGAGAAGACGCCGTTTG
This sequence comes from Christensenellaceae bacterium, assembly GCA_963665375.2. Classification (GTDB taxonomy): domain Bacteria; phylum Bacillota; class Clostridia; order Christensenellales; family CAG-138; genus UBA7703. The sequence goes on along the minus strand of CAXXUL010000003.1, from coordinate 215,776 downwards.
ATCTTGCGAAAACGCAGCTTACCGAAATAAAGAGCTTCCTCGCAAAGAAGAACACCATCTCGAATTACTTCTCGGACGAAGTCAAAAAGGGAATGTCCGCGCTTCTGCCGGCGGGAACAGACCTGACGAAGCTGACGATGAGCGAGTATGTCGCGCTCGGAATTGGCGAGTACGACACCACTATGGGCGATGTTTCCGCAACGTTCCAGTTTCCGACCGCGTTTGGCACCAATAAAACCGTGATCGCGATGGTGGGATATCCTGCCAGCGATGGCACCGTGATTTGGCAGGCGCTGCAGACCACAGTTGTAAGAGGCAATTTGCAGATCGTTTTTCCGTCCGAACTCATGGCGAAAGTTGGACACGATGCAATTCTTGCGGTTCTGTCAAACTGATCTAGTCGCGCGCACGACATTGCAAATTTGGCACACTTGTGCCAGCCGGTGGACTGAGAAGGTCTAGCGCTGTCATGAAACAGCACACCGGCCTAATTATGTGGAGGCATGGATGGCTTACGGCACTGTACCGGAGAAGAACTCTTCGGTCAATCAAACAGCGAATCATTATGCGCATGATAACGAAGAAACAGAAATTGATCTAAAAGAGCTGTTTCTCAGTTTTCTAAATCATATCAAGCTCATCATACTGATGGGTATTTTAGGTGCGGCTGTCGCGGCGATTTATACGTTTTATTTTGTGACGCCAATGTACGAGGCAACCTCGAAGCTCTACGTCTTAAACTCTGACGATTCTGCGATCAATCTTTCGGATTTGCAGATTGGTTCCTATCTGGCCAACGACTTCATCGAGGTGTTTAACACCTGGGAAGTTCATGAAATGGTCATCAAAAATCTCGGATTACACTATTCCTATTCTCAGCTCAGGAATATGCTGACGATTGAGAACCCGAGTAATACCCGAATTCTAACGATAACAGTCGTTTCATCCTCAGCGAAGGAAGCGGCTGCGATCGCGAATGAGTACGCTACCGTCGCAAACAAGTTCATTGCCGAGACCATGGCAACGGAAGAACCAAACATCTTGTCGACCGCGCTTGTTCCGACGAGCCCCTCTTCACCGAATATTACACGAAATATTCTGCTGGGGTTGGTTGCAGGCCTGGCGCTGGCAGCCGCAGGAATAACGATACAGTTTGTTTCTGACGATAAGATCAAGTCTTCGGAGGACGTGATCCGGTATACGGGTATGCCGGTACTTGCTATCATACCGAAGATTGAGCCGAACGACAGAAAAGCAACACAGAAAGGCAAACTGGAAGAGTGAAAACGCTTTCAATCAGAAAGTTTCCGGAGTTAGGTTATGCAGGTACGGAGGCGATCAATACGCTCTGCACCAACCTGACGTTTACCGGAGCGAAATATAAAAAAATCATGGTGACTAGCGTTATGAATGCTGAAGGAAAGACATTTCTTTCCATGAAGATTCTACGCACGCTCTCTGAACTCGGCAAGCGCGTGGTTCTGGTAGACGCGGATTTACGCAGATCGACGATTGACGCAACTTATCGCCTGCAATATCAGGACAAGGAAAAGCTTGGAATATCACACTATCTCGCAAAGAAGTGCGAACTGGAGGACGTGGTCTATACCACTGACCTACGCCGTGCCTTTTATGTACCCGTGGGGTATGCCGTCAACAACTCGCTGGCACTTTTAAACTCACCCAGATTTTCGATGTTACTGGATCAAATATCGCCAAACGTGGATTATATCATCGTAGACGCGCCTCCGGTTGGTATGATCGTGGACGCGCTGGAGATTGCAAAATCCTGCGATGGCGCGTTGCTTGCCGCAACCTATAACGTGGTTAGAAGAAAAGACTTGCTGGATGCGCGACAGCAGATTGAAAAAACCGGCTGTGATGTGTTGGGCGTCGCGATCAACAACGTTCCGCTCAAGGTGTATAACAGCAAGAATTATCAGGGACGCGGATATTACAAGGGTTATTACTCACAATATGTGAAATCTGAGGGCGGGAATAAGGGCTAATCGCTTCATGAGTGCTTTCTTTGATTTACATCACCATTTCCTGTATGGGTTGGATGACGGTGCGTCGACAAAACTGGAAATGCAGCAAATGTTGGTGGAGGCGCATAAAGACGGCGCAAGGATCATCATTGCAACGCCGCATATCACACCTGGATTGACGCCGATTTCACTTGACAGACTGAACAGCCGAATCGAAGAAGCGAGAGTATTTTCGTTTGCATATGGACTCGATTTAGAACTCTATCTCGGCTCGGAGATCATGTATACTTACCATTTGCAGAGATACTTGTCCGAGCGCTTACTGCCAACGATGGCGGGTTCTAACAAAGTACTGATTGAGTTCCCGTTAAAAGTTGCTTTTTCGGAGATTGAAGATGCCGTTTTGAACGTATTGCGGGCAGGATATTTGCCGATACTCGCGCACATTGAACGGTATGCCTGCCTTATGCATGTGCAAAAACACCTGGACTACCTAAAAAAAGAGTACGATGTTTTTTTTCAAGTGAATGCGGATAGCATCTTAACGAAACGTGATTTTTTCGCGAATAGAGTGATCAAACGCGCAATACAAGATGAGATGATCGATTTTATCGCATCGGACGCGCACGATACGCGGCGCAGAGCCAGCACGCTCCAGAAGACATATGATAAACTGGAAGAGATGTTTGGAAAAGAAAGCGCCGATCGGTTAACGGGGAATCATCAATCCATCGATTGGTTTTTCAAGATTTAAAAGTGGTGAAAAGGAGATAAGAAGGGCCTACTGCTCGATTCGGAGAGAATGCTTCGATTCCATATGAACCGCGTGGAGAAAATGATACAGGTCCACTCCTTATCCATATGAATCATCCCAACGGTTAGATGCCAGGACAACACGACCCGGTAGACCGCGGATACAATATCATTGATGCCGAAACAAGCATAACTTTCACTTCAATTTGTTGAAGTTCGTTTTTAATATTTGCTTGTTTTGAAGGCGACAAACCATGGTTCGTCGCTTTTTTTGTGTATTTTTTATCGAAGTCTTACAAGTGAAACTGTAAAAAACAGAATTTAAACCCAAACGATCTTCGAAGAGCCTACTTATGTATGCAGAGATCGTGTTAGGAGCAGAGATATGTGCGGAATTGTCGGATATTGCGGATCCAACCAAGCGGCGCCGATATTGCTGGAAGGACTCTCCAAATTGGAGTATAGAGGCTACGATTCGGCTGGGCTCGCGGTTCGAAACGGCAGCGGCGAGATCGAGATCGTCAAAGCGAAAGGGCGCTTAAAAGAGCTCTACGAGATGACGAATGAAGGAAAAAGCTTACAGGGCACCTGCGGGATAGGACACACGCGCTGGGCAACACACGGAGAACCTTCGGTTGAAAACGCGCATCCGCATTGCAGCGACGATCAAGCCGTCGTTTGCGCACACAACGGAATCATTGAAAACTATCAGGAACTGCGCGAAAAGCTGATGAAAAAGGGATACTCTTTTTACTCAAAAACCGACACGGAAGTTGCAGTTAAGCTGATCGACTATTATTATAAAAAAGAGGGCGGTTCTCCGATCGCTGCGATTGCGCGCGCAATGCTTCGTATACAGGGATCCTACGCCTTCGCGATTCTGTTTCAAGATCATCCCGGCGAAATCTATGCGGCTCGAAAAGACAGCCCGCTGATATTGGGCATCACCGGTGAAGAGAGCTATCTTGCATCGGATGTACCTGCCATTTTGAAATACACAAGAGAAGTATATTACATTGGCAACATGGAGATTGCCTGCTTGAAAGCGGGTCAGGTTTCGTTTTACAACGTCGACCAGGAACCGATTGAAAAACAGGTGACGCACATCAAATGGGATGCGCAGGCAGCGGATAAAGGCGGCTACGAGCATTTCATGATGAAAGAGATTCACGAGCAGCCCAAGGCGGTTCGAGAGACGCTGAACAGCGCAATCCGTAACCGCGAGATCGATTTTACACCGATCGGGCTTTCGGACGACGCGCTGATGCAATTTACCAGCATCGACATCATCGCGTGCGGCTCGGCTTATCACGCAGGACTTGTCGCGCAATATGTCATGGAAGACATCGCGAAAATCCCGGTTCGCGTGGAACTGGCTTCGGAGTTTCGCTATCGCAAGCCGATTCTGGATGGGCGGCATCTCGTGATCGTCATCAGCCAGTCCGGAGAGACGGCAGATAGCTTAGCCGCACTTCGCGAAGCAAAGAATCTCGGCGCCAAGACGCTTGCGATCGTCAACGTTGTCGGTTCTTCGATTGCGCGCGAGGCAGACTTCGTGTTTTATACGTTTGCCGGCCCGGAGATTGCGGTTGCAACGACAAAGGCTTACAGCGCGCAGCTTGCAGCAAGCTATGTGATTGCGCTCAAGCTGGCATTGATACACGATCAGATTTCGCAGGAGACACTATCGGAACTGTTGGACGAGCTGCTGTCCTTGCCGGAGAAGATGGAGCGCGTACTGGGCGACAAAGAGCGGATTCAGTGGTTTGCCGCGAAATTTGCCAACGCAAAAGATATTTTCTTCATCGGTCGCGGGCTGGATTATGCGATCAGCATGGAAGGCAGCCTGAAGATGAAGGAAATCAGCTATATCCACTCCGAGGCATACGCGGCCGGGGAACTCAAGCACGGCACGATCAGCCTGATTGAAAAAGGAACATTGGTCGTAGGGACGCTGACACAGCAGAATCTATATGAGAAGTCCACCAGTAACCTTATGGAAGTTAAGAGTCGCGGTGGATATTTGATGGGATTAACCAACTACGGCAACTATACGCTGGAGGACACCGCAGATTTTACGACGTATGTACCGCAGACCGACCGACACTTTACGGCCAGCCTTGCGATCATTCCGCTGCAGCTGTTCGGGTACTATATGAGCGTTGCACGCGGGCTTGATGTGGATAAACCAAGAAACTTGGCAAAGAGCGTAACCGTTGAATGATGCCGCCAACGCAGAATTGCATACGGGAAGTATGTTTTTATGTGGGATGATACTGCCAGCGGAAAATCGCAAACGGATACTCGTGTAAAGGAGAAACAAGATAATCGAATTATGAGGCATCCATCTGAATAGAATTTCGAATCAATCGTCCGCTGTTTATTAGGATGCTTTCTACCAGAGATGAGCGCAAGCGGCGGTGTTCTTAGGGTTGGAACTGCGCAAGAGAAGAATGGGGTATGATTGTCATGTCTGTCGAGAATGAGGTTTTGGGAAAAGACACAAACTTTGAGCGGGGCCACCGGCACTCGGTCGCGCTGGTGGCGTACGACGCTGTGCTTCTTTTTTTAACGATGTTGGCGTTATTGGTGGTTTATCCAAGCGAAACACATCGATTATCCATGTATGGATTAACGATGCAGATCCTTCTGTGTGTGCTGGCGCTATATGGAAGCAGACTGCTGTTCAGTATTTATAACCATGTGTGGAGATATGGCGGCACCACACTCTACATCCGCTTGATTTTAGCGGATACGATCGCAGGGTTTATCTATTACGGCCTGCAAATGCTGCTGCTGACGGACAAAATTACGTTTATCCGCGCGGTCGCGATCATCAGCGTAAACCTGCTGTTGACGATGTCCGCACGGCTGGTTTATCAATACCTCTATGACTACAACAGCGCAAATTCGCCGATTGCGATCTTCTTGCGGAAGAGCACGGCATTCATCACGGGCTTGCGATACAGCCCGGAACAACTCAGCGATAAGATGCCCTGCAAGGCGCGGATCAACATCGCGATCGTTGGTGCGGGGCGCGTTGGCGCAATGCTTTCCGATGAATTGAGAAACAATCCCATGGCATATTATAAGCCGGTGATGTTCATCGAAAGGGACAGAGAAAAGATTGGGCGGTACATCAACGACATTCGAATCTACTCGCATTCCGAGGTGACGCGAGAGCTGATTCGCTGCAATATGGTTCAAGAGATCGTGTTCGCCGTACCGGGTATGGATCTGGAGCAGAAGAAGACGCTGAACGAACAGTACAAGGATATGGGGTGCAGGCTCAAAACGTACGACTACCCCACTGCGGAAAACATGGACAGCGGAAAGCGAAAGATGCGCGAGTTTGATATTCAAGAGCTACTCTTTCGCCCGCAACTTTCCTTTACCAACAATACGACAAGCGATTTTTACCGCGATAAGACCGTTTTGATCACGGGCGGAGGCGGCTCAATCGGGAGCGAACTCTGCCGTCAGGTAGCAAAGATGGGACCCCGCGAGCTGATCATTCTGGATATCTACGAAAATGGTGCATACGATATTCAGCAGGAACTCTCCATGCAGTACAGGGAAAGACTCCGCCTTACGGTTGAAATCGCGTCGGTTTGCGACCGAAAATCGGTAGCGAAAATATTGGAATTGCATCGGCCTGAGATAGTCTTGCACGCGGCCGCACATAAACACGTGCCTTTGATGGAGCGCAACTGCTGCGAAGCCGTAAAAAACAATGTGTTTGGCACCCTGAATATGGTCGAGTGCTCGGAAGAATACGGCGTGCAGAAATTTATCATGATCTCAACGGACAAAGCGGTCAACCCCACCAACATCATGGGCGCAACGAAGCGCATGTGCGAAATGATTATTCAGAGCAGGGGCGGAGGCACCAACTTCAGCGCGGTACGCTTTGGCAATGTGTTGGGATCAAACGGGTCCGTCATACCATTGTTTAAGCGGCAGATTGAAAACGGCGGCCCGGTCACGATTACCGACAAACGCATCATTCGCTATTTCATGACCATTCCCGAAGCGAGTCAGCTGGTCTTGACAGCGGGTGCGATGGCGGAAAACGGCGAAATCTATGTGCTGGATATGGGGTATCCCATCAAGATTATCGACCTTGCGGAGAATATGATTCGCTTATCGGGTTATGTTCCGTACACCGACATCGAGATTGTGGAAACCGGTATGCGTCCGGGCGAAAAACTCTACGAGGAACTCCTGATTGACGCGGATAATTTGGAAAAGACCGAAAGCGAGCTGATTTTTGTAGAAAGAGGGCAGCGTAAAAGCGAAGAGCGTATCACGGCAAAGCTCAATCTATTGGAAAAATCGCTGGCTTCTGATGATCCTGAGAGTGTTCGCCTCGCGCTGATGCGAGCGGTTCCAACGTTCCATCATCCGGATTACGTCAACTCTCATGAGCGCTGCGCGGCGGAACTGAAAAAGTCGCCCGCGAGAAAGTGGAGCGCGAAGAAAGCCGACACCGGCACGGTCATTCGATAATAAATTTATTTGCTCAATGTATTGGTAAGCTGAGCGGAATCAGTACGCGCAAGCACCGGTAAACGAAAAAGAATTTTCATAACGAACAAACGCAAAACACCGTTTCGCATGCAGCGAAACGGTGTTTTTTTGTACGAAAAGGCGGTTCGTCTAAAACGCTAGTCGCAAATGATGTTGTTCTCGACGGGTGAATGACAGGAACAAACCGCATGTGTCGTCGAACCGGAACTCATAGCAACTATATGGATTTACACGGTTGACAAAAAACATAATCAGTAATACAATATCGATACATAAAATACGAATTGGGATTTGATTGCACAGGGAGGAGCGATACGTGAATATTACGGTATGCATCGGAAGTTCCTGTCACCTGAAAGGGTCGCGGGATGTTGTGGAGCGACTGGAACGATTGATCCTGGAACGCGATCTAAAGGATAAAATTGAGCTACGTGGGTCGTTTTGCATGGGGCAATGCCAAACCGGTGTGAGTGTGCTGGTGGATGATATATATTACTCCCTCACGCCGGAGGACACAGAGCGGTTTTTGATGCAAATCGTGTTGCCGCGGATCGCGCGCGGAGAACGAAGCTATTGAAAAACAAATCGAACCTATATGATCGAATTAGAGGTATGATACGACGATGTCGGACGTATTGCGGCTGAAAAAGTCGAACTGTAAAAACTGTTATAAATGCATTCGCCATTGCCCGGTGAAGTCGATTCGCTTTTCGGCGAATCAGGCGCATATCGTCGGGGAAGAGTGCATTCTCTGCGGTCAATGCTTCGTCGTCTGCCCGCAAAACGCAAAGCAGATTGCGGACGGAACGGAGCTTGTTCACGTGCTGCTGGATGGAACAGCTCCTGTGGTTGCGAGTCTCGCGCCGTCGTTTGCGGCCTATTTTGACCATGTCGGGTTTGCTTCGCTGAAGACCGCGCTGTTGCAGCTCGGCTTTACTTCCGCCGAGGAGACGGCGATCGGCGCGACGCTCGTCAAGCGCGAATATGAAAAGCAGTTGGCGGAGAAGAGCGAAGATGTGATCATCACGTCCTGTTGCCACTCGGTCAATCTGCTGATTCGAAAATACTACCCCGAACTGATCAAGTATCTTTCGCCTGTGGTGTCACCTATGATTGCGCACAGCATGGACATCAAGCGTCGTATCCCAACGGCGAAGACGGTGTTCATTGGTCCCTGTCTTTCCAAAAAAGACGAAGCGGAAAACAGCCCCGTCGACGCGGTGCTAACGTTTGACGAGCTTTCCCGCATGCTTTCCGAGGCGAACATTGTGCCGGAGCCAAAGCTGGATAGCGCGGAGGAGAGCCGCGCGCGACTCTTCCCGACGGTCGGCGGCATCCTTAAAACCATGGATATTCCCAACACCGGCTAATACCTGCCTGACGGTGGACGGAACGGAGAACTGCAAAGCCGCGCTGGAGGATATTAATGCGGGGAATCTGCGCAGTTGCTTTATTGAGATGAGCGCCTGCGCGGGCAGCTGCATCGGTGGGCCTGTCATGGAGAAATACAACAATTCGCCCGTGCGGCATTATCAGGCGGTGACGACGTTCGCGGGGAAACGGGATTTCGCCGTCTCCGAGCCGAAAGCGGGATCGCTTATGCGGAGGTACTCGTATATCGGTGTGCCGAGCAGTATGCCTTCCGAAGCGGAGATTGCGGAGATCTTAGCGAAGACGGGGCAAAACAAGCAAGGCGGACGAGCTCAACTGCGGTAGCTGCGGCTATAACACCTGCCGTGAGAAGGCAATTGCGGTCTACCACGGCAAGGCAGATATCAGCATGTGCCTGCCGTTTTTGATGGATCGGGCGGAGCGTTTTTCTAACAATATCCTAAGCCACACGCCAAACGGAATCCTCGTGGTCAACGAGGATTTGGAGGTGCAGCAGGTCAACGCCGCCGCGATGAAGATGCTGCATATTGCGCGCGAGGGAGACGTGTTGGGAGAGCCGCTTGTTCGCGTGATGGATCCGTTGCCGTTCCTCAATGCGCTGGATGGTCGCGTGGTCAGAGAAGAGCGCGCGTTTTATGCGGAATTTCAGAAATATTTGGAGCTATCGCTTGTACACGATAAAACGACGCATATCCTCATCGCAATCTTGCGTGACGTTACGGTAGAGGAAGAGGAACGCCTCAAAAAGGAACAAATCGGCAGACAGACCGTGGAGATTGCGGATCGCGTCGTGGAAAAGCAAATGCGAATCGTGCAGGAGATCGCCTCCCTGCTGGGCGAGACCACGGCGGAGACAAAGATCGCGCTCACGAAGCTAAAAGAGACCATCCAGAGCGAAGAAGAGCGATAAACCGTATCGTTCGAGGGAAAGGAGGCGAAAGCCGATGATCATACACAACCATCTCTGCGCAGATATCGGCTTTATGAGCCTCAACCACACGGGCGAGCAGCTCTGCGGAGACCATATCGAGATTGCGGGGACGGACGAAAACTCCACCGTGATCGTGCTGGCGGACGGCCTCGGCAGCGGTGTCAAGGCGAGCATTCTTTCCACGCTGACGAGTAAGATTATTTCCACCATGCTGGCCGCTGGACTCCGGTTGGAGGACTGCGTGGAGACCATCGCGGCGACGCTGCCGGTTTGCAGCACGCGCGGCATCGCGTACTCCACGTTTACGATCATTCGGCTCGTCAATAACGAGCGCGCGGAGATTATTCAGTACGATAACCCTGCCGTCATCCTCCTGCGCGAAGGAAAAAACATCGAGTTGCCGACCAGCATGCTGATGGTCGGCGAAAAGCGAATCTATCGATCGGACATCGCCCTTTGCGAAAACGATATCTTCATCGCCATGAGCGACGGCGTGGTGCACGCGGGCGTCGGCGGAATCTATAATTTCGGCTGGAGACGGGAAGACATCGCGCGCTATATGGAGACCTTTTGGCACGTCGGCTTTACGGCAAAGACACTGACGACGATTCTCCTTCAGGAGACGAACCGCCTTTACGAGGAAAAACCGGGCGACGATGCGACGGTTTGCACCGTTCGCATCCGTCCGCGTGTGCCGATGAACCTGCTCTGCGGGCCGCCCAGCAGCCGGGACGACAACGAGAAGATGATGTCCCTCTTCTTCGGCAAAGAGGGCAAGCACATCATCTGCGGGGGTACGACGTCCACCATCGCGGCAAACTATCTGCAAAAGCCGCTTGCGGCAAACCTCGATTTTCCCGATCCGGAGATTCCGCCGACGGCGACGATATCCGGCGTCGATTTGGTCACGGAAGGCGTGATTACGATCAACCGCGTGCTGGAATACGCAAAGAATTACCTCGACGACAACAGCGACTACGAGCGCTGGAGTACGGGCAGGGACGGGGCCAGCAGCATCGCGCGCCTGCTCTTCGAGGAAGCGACAGATATCAACTTTTTCGTCGGCTGCGCGGTGAACCCCGCGCACCAGAACCCGGAGTTGCCGATCAATTTTAATCTCAAGATGCGTCTGGTCGAGCAGCTATCGGACTGCCTGATGAAGATGGGTAAACGGATCAAGACAAGTTATTTTTGATCCGCAAAGAGCGGCGAACACATCGCCGGATAGAAGCGCGATCAAGGTTTTCACATAAACAAGCTGGAGGAACAACACACACATGCAGCCACCTTTTGACTACAGTGCGGTTGACGACATTCTTTCCCTCTATGGAAAGAAGGAGTCGAATATCATCGCCATCCTGCAGGATGTGCAGGAGCGCTACCATTATCTGCCGCGCGAGGTGTTTCCCTATCTTTCGAGTGCGCTCGGCGTCAGCGAAGCGCGGCTTTATTCGGTCGCGACGTTTTACGAGAATTTCTCTTTGGAAGCAAAGGGTAGGTTCGTGATTCGCGTTTGCGACGGAACCGCCTGTCATGTGCGCAAATCGATTCCTATCTTGGAACGCCTGCGCAAAGAACTCGGGCTTTCGGAACAAAAGAAGACCACTGCGGATCGCGGATTTACCGTTGAAACGGTCTCCTGCCTCGGCGCATGCGGTCTTGCACCCGTTATCACGGTCAACGATCAAGTCTATCCCGCCATGACGCCGGAGAAAGCGAGCGAACTCGTCGCGTCTTTGCGCGCGCAGTTGGCGGCGGAAAGCGAGGAGGCGGGCGCATGAGTAAACTGAGTAATAGAAGCGAACTGAAGGCGCTGCGCCGTGCTTGCGCGGGTGCGCTGCAACTGGAAACCCGCCGCATCCTTGTTTGCGCGGGTACGGGTTGCGTTTCCAGCGGGTCGATGCAGATCTTCGAGCGGCTCAAAACGCTGCTGGAGGAGAAGAATATTCCCGTTTCGGTGGAGCTTGCGCATGAGCCGCACGGCGAAAGCGTTGGATTGAAAGAATGCGGCTGCCACGGTTTCTGCGAGATGGGGCCTTTGGTGCGCATCGAGCCGCAAGGCTGGCTATACACAAAAACCAAGCTGGAAGACTGCGAAGAAATCGTGGAGCGCACCATCCTCGGCGGGCGAGCGCATCGAGCGGCTTTCGTTTGCGAAGGACGGCGTAGCTTACCCCAAGCAGGACGAGATTCCGTTTTATCAGAAGCAAACCCGACTTGTTTTGGAGCACTGCGGGCAGATTGACGCGACCAGCATCCGCGAATATCTCGGCTTTGGTGGTTACAGCGCGTTTGAAACCGCCGCTGTTTGACCGCACGCCGGACGACATCATCGACGAAATCACGAAGAGTAATCTGCGCGGGCGTGGTGGCGGCGGATTTCCCGCCGGTCGCAAATGGGCGCAGGTGCGTTCTCAGACGGAGCCGGTGAAGTACATCGTCTGCAACGGCGATGAGGGCGACCCCGGCGCGTTTATGGACAGAAGCGTCATGGAAGGCGACCCGCACCGCATGCTGGAAGGCATGATGATCGCGGGACTCGCTTGCGGCGCCAGCGAAGGCTATATCTACGTCCGCGCGGAGTATCCGCTCGCGGTGAAGCGGCTTCGGCGCGCGATTGCGCAGGCGGAGGAGATCGGCCTTCTCGGCGAGCACATCCTCGGCACGGGCTTTTCCTTCACGCTGCATATTGCGCGCGGTGCTGGCGCTTTCGTTTGCGGCGAAGGCAGCGCGTTGACCGCCTCCATCGAGGGCAAGCGCGGCATGCCCCGCGTGAAACCCCCGCGCACGGTGGAACACGGCCTTTTCGATAAACCCACCGTGCTCAACAACGTGGAAACCTTCGCCAACGTGCCGCTGATCATCAACCGCGGCGCGGACTGGTACAAGAGCATCGGACCTACGAACAGCCCCGGTACGAAGGCTTTCGCGCTGACGGGAAACATCGTCAACACGGGATTGATCGAGGTACCGATGGGCACCACGCTAAGAGCGGTCATCTTCGACATCGGCGGTGGCGTACGCGGCGGCAAGGCGTTTAAAGCGGTGCAGATCGGAGGTCCCTCCGGTGGCTGCCTGACCACGGAAGACCTCGATTTGCCGCTGGACTTCGACTCGCTGAAAAAAGCGGGCGCGATGATCGGCTCCGGCGGACTGGTTGTGATGGACGAAGACACCTGTATGGTGGAGGTCGCGCGGTTCTTCATGCACTTTACGCAAAACGAATCCTGCGGCAAGTGTGTGCCCTGCCGCGAGGGGAACCAAGCGCATGCTCGCGATTCTGGAACGCATCGTCGAGGGCAAAGGCGAAGAGGGCGATATCGACCTGCTGTTGGAGCTTGCGGACACCATCACGGCGACCGCGCTCTGCGGCCTCGGCAAATCCGCCGCGTCGCCCGTCGTGAGCACGATTCGTAGTTTCCGTGATGAATACGAAGCGCATATCCGCGAAAAACGCTGTCCCGCGGGCGGTTGCCAGAAGCTTAAGCGCATCTGGATTGATCCCGCGCTGTGTAAGGGCTGCTCCAAGTGCTCCAAATCCTGTCCGGTGAACGCGATCTCCGGCCAGATCAAACAGCCGTTCTCCATCGATTTGACGAAGTGCATCCGGTGTGAGTCGTGCATTTCTACCTGTGCATTCCACGCCATACTGGAGGGCTGATTCATGGAACAAAGAGCGTTTATGACGGTGGATGGAATCCCCGTAGAGATCAAACGGCGAAAAAAACCTGTTGGAGCTGATCCGAAAAGCCGCGCATCAAGCTCCCGACATTCTGCTATCATTCGGAGCTTTCGGTTTACGGCGCATGCCGCATGTGCATGGGGTGGAGACCGAGCGCGGCGAACTGGAAGCCGCCTGCTCCACGCCGCCGAAAGCCGGTATGGTGATCAAGACCAATACAGAGCGGCTGCGTCGCTACCGCAAGAACATTCTAGAGTTGCTGCTGGCAAACCACTGCCGGGACTGCACCACCTGCGGCAACAACGGCAAATGCAAACTGCAAGACTTGGCGATGCGCTTTAACATCGAAGGCGTGCGTTTTCCCAACACCGCGCCGCAGCAGCAAAAGGACGACTCCTCGCTCTGCATCGCGCGGGATGCCAGCAAGTGCATCCTCTGTGGCGACTGTGTGCGCATGTGCAACGAGGTGCAAGCGGTGGGCGCGATCGACTTTGCGCACCGCGGCTCCAAGATGGAGATCAGCACCGCGTTTGGCATGCCGATTGCGGAGTCACCTTGTGTAGGTTGCGGTCAGTGCGCGGCGGTCTGCCCCACGGGCGCAATCGTCGTGCGCGACAACGCAAACCGCGTCTGGCGGCGCGCTGGGACGACTGCGGCGTGAAGGTAACCGCGCAAATCGCGCCGGCCGTGCGTGTTGCGCTCGGGCGGGGAGCTGGGTCTACGTGAAGGCGAAAACAGCATGGGCAAGATCGTAGCGGCGCTCCATCGCATGGGCTTTGACGAGGTATATGATACCTCCACCGGCGCGGATCTGACCGTGCTGGAAGAGAGTGAAGAGCTGCTTTCGCATCTGGAGAGTGGAAGCGATTTGCCGCTGTTTACCTCCTGCTGCCCGGCGTGGGTGCAGTTTTGTGAAAAGTCGCATCCTGAGCTTTTAACGCATGTCTCCACCTGTCGTTCGCCGATGGAGATGTTCGCCGCCGTGATCAAAGAGCAGGAAAAGACCTCATCCCGCAAGCAGTTTCATGTGGCGGTCATGCCCTGCACGGCAAAGAAGTTTGAGGCGGCAAGAGACGAATTCTGCGTGGACGGCGTGCCGAATGTAGACGCGGTCATCACCACGCAGGAACTCATCCGCATGATCAAAGAATCCGGTGTGGTGTTTGAAGACCTCGAACCGGAAGCGCTGGATATGCCGTTTGGCGTCACCTCCGGCGCGGGCGTAATCTTCGGCGTGACGGGCGGCGTGACAGAGGCGGTGTTGCGCAGACTCGCCAGCGACAAATCGCGCGGCGGGCTCTATGCTGCGGCGCTGACCGGCGTGCGCGGCATGAAGGGCGTGAAGGAAGCGAGCGTGCCGTATCTCGACCGAGAGGTGCGCATCGCCATCGTCAGCGGACTGAGCAACGCGGATGCACTGGTGCGAAGGATTCTCGCCGGAGAAGCACACTATGACTTTGTCGAGGTGATGGCCTGCCCGGGTGGCTGCGTCAGCGGTGCGGGGCAGCCCTATAGCTCGTCCGGCGCTAAAGCGGAGCGCGGAGAAGGACTCTACGCGGTGGATCGCGTGTCCAGCGTCAAGCGCTCGGAGGAAAACTCACTCGTGCAGGCGCTCTATGGCGATGTGCTGAAAGGGCGCGTACACGAACTGCTGCATGTGGATTATGTGAAAGACGGAGGGCATAAAGCATGACGGAGCTTTCGGTCTGCATCGGTAGCGCCTGCCATCTCAAAGGTGCGTACAACGTGATTTCCACGTTCCAGCATATGATTGAAACGAACGATCTGCACGATAAGGTTGCTTTCTCCGCAAAGTTCTGCACCAAGCAGTGCCATAAGCCCGGCGTCGCGGTCTCGCTCGACGGAGTCAAGAGCGTGATTGCCGCGGAGGAAGCGAGAAAATTCTTTCAGGAGCAGGTGCTGTCCGCCGTGGAACAGGCAAAAGGGTAAGCAAGCGAAACAGAATACGAGTAGCAACAAAAATCCCGCGCGGGTATCCGTGCGGGATTTTTTTACGCTCTATAATTTACTAACGCAGACGAAGCGAGTTGTTGCATTATGCTTCTTGCTGTTCCTCCGCGAGAATCGCGTCATAACGCTGCTCATCCAGCGGATAGGGCTGAATCAGCAGGATGCCCGCTAAAAAGATCAGCGCGGGAACCGGCCCGATCAACAGGCGAATTGTGAACAGCGCGGAGCTTGTTTGAGTCATCACGTTTGGCACAAACTTGGCAAAGCCTAAGAACACGCCGGAGAGCGCGGCGGCAAGCGCGACGCCGAT
This sequence comes from Christensenellaceae bacterium, assembly GCA_963665375.2. Taxonomy (GTDB): domain Bacteria; phylum Bacillota; class Clostridia; order Christensenellales; family CAG-138; genus UBA7703. The sequence continues at coordinate 200,219 of CAXXUL010000003.1, read as the reverse complement.
CTTGGAGAAAAACGTCCACATGCCGTAATACGCGCCTTCTTTGCGGGACTTGGTCTGAATTGCGTTCCACCTCGACCACGTCCGGTAGCATTGCAAACGGCGGAACATAGCCAAAGCCGATGCCAACGCCCGCGAACACCATCACGCAGAACGTGAAGACCATGCCGAGTGTATGCGCAAAGAGGAAGATCGCAAGGCAGCTGACTACGAGGATGGCAAGCGCGAGTTGATAGGTGCGTTTTTTACCGATGCGCTTGGCGACTAAAACGGAGAGCGGTACGCAAAGCATCGCAACGCCTAGTAGCAGGAGCATGGCGATCGTGGTCATGGTTTCGTTTTGATAGATGTATTTAAAGTAATAGACCAGCATGGTCTGCACAAACGTGATGCCAGTTAGATTCAGCGTATAGACCGCGACGAGGCGCATATAGGTCTTGTTTTTGAAGACGACGAGGAATGTTTCAAAAAACTTTGCTTTGGGTCGCGGGTCGCTCAGGCGCGTCGTCTCCCGAACCGAGAAAAACGTGGTCAATATCGTCGTCGCCATGATGAAACCAAAGAGCAAGCCGACATGGGAATACCCCACGTGCGGGTTTTTCGCAAGGTTCACGATCGGCAGCACGACGGCGGCGCCGAGAATCGTGCCGATGACCGCGAAACTAAACCGAAAGCCGTTGAGTGCGGTGCGTTCCTGATAATCCTTTGTGATCTCCGGCGTGAGCGAACCGTAGGGAATGTTGACGACGGTGTAGGCGGTGTTTAAAAGACACAGCGCAAACGTTGCCCAAAGGAAACCTGCCGTCTGCGCGCCCGAATAATCCGGTGCAGAGAAGAAATACCACATCGCAAGCAACAGAGGCAGCGCGCCAAAGAGCAGATAAGGCCGCCGGCGCCCCCAGCGAGAGCGTGTGCGGTCGGAGAGGAACCCCACCATCGGGTCGGTGACCGCGTCCCAGAATTTGCCGATCAGGATCGCGATGCCCGCGAGAGAGGCTGCGAGTCCGACCGTATCGGTCAGATAGATCAGCGAATAGAAACCCATCGCGGTGAAAAAGAGATTTCCGCCGAGGTCTCCTATACCGAAGCCCAGCTTGACGGAGAGCGGCAGTTTGGAAGCGGTGTTTGTTTCGTGGTTAGAGGTTTTCTTCATGAGGGACCCTTTCTATACAGCGTATGAAATTCGTTGCGAGCGCTTCGGTGGCAATTTTCACGGTTTTTTTCGGATGGACTCGATAATCCGGCAGTAGTTCGGTGAGATTGATGTGCTCGCCGGGGATGATGTACGCCTTTTTGCGAATATGGTTGGGACGGTTGGAGACGTTGCCTGCCATCAGCCTGTTTGCCAAATCCAGCAGGTTGATCGTGTGTTCCACGATCCGGTTGTCGTTGCAGCTAGATGCAACGTTGATATAGGAGACGTCGTGATAGCTCATGAGGTCGACCAGCTCCATATGCCGCATGGCAAACCAACCTTCGCCCGCGCGCCGGTCGGCAAGCGCAAGCTCCAACTTCGAGAGACCGTTGAGCGGTTCTTCGGGCTTGACGCGACTCCAGCCCTCCAGACGGACGCGATACATGCGCTGCACGAGGTCTTCCTTGCCGGGATCAATGCCGAGCGCGTACTCCGCAACTGTGATCGCCGCGGGCAGCAGTGCGTTCCAGCGACGCTGACGCTCGTCCGCTTCGGTTTCGCCCGCGATAACATCCGGCTCGATGTAGTGATAGGTGTCGCGATAGAACTGCTCCGTCAGCTTGAGCAGACGGAGCTCGATGGCGTCGAGTCGCGGCAGAAGCGCGGGCAGCGGTGTTTTTCTCGCGATGGGCTGCGCATCTAAGCCGGAGAGGCGCTCTAAATTGCGAATGATCGCGTGAATTTGATGAAAGTCCCGCTTGTCATATCGATAGTGTACCGAGATGGGCAGGATGCGCACCTCTTCCGACCGACCGGCCCGAGCAAGATCGCTGGCGCACCAGAACCCCATGCGCACCGTGCCGAGTTCGATTCTCGGCAGTGTTTCGCTATGGTACGAAATCTGTCCCTCCGGCGCAAGTCCCAGCGGGCTTGGACCATCTTTGAGCACGGCGCGAATTTGTGAGAGACTGTTTGTGTCGCTCCTGACGTGATAGACCGGCAGCGCACCCGCGCGCGGGAGCAGATAGCGGATGAAGGCGTTGCCCCAAAGGGGGACGGCGTAATCGTGTACCAGCCGTAGGCCGGGGTGACGCAGAAGCGGTCTGCCGGCTTTTTTTGCGAGGCGCGGCAGCATGTTTTCAAACACATGAAACATCAGCTGCGCTTCGTCTCCGTAAGGGTGGCGAAAGGCAACGATCAGGCGGGATTGACCCGATTGAAAATCGTGAAGCTCGGATAGAATCCGTTCAGCAGAGAGGATCTCAACTCTCTCAAAAGCAAGCGCGCTCGATAAATATGCAGGCATAAGCAGCCGCCCGAGCCGCGAAAACGGCGCGGAAAGCTTTGATGGAGCCAAACGGTGACGAGCGGTAGCGGTCAGGATCGGTTTGGCAACCAATCGAGGTTTTCCCATAGGAACCTCCGAAACGATATTGTTTGCAGATTTAATAGATGACAAGAGGATACGAATGCAACACTTAGCATCCATTATGCGGATGAAAGCGCGGGCTGTCAACATACGAAAGCGTCGCACGAGATACACGCACGGCGCTTGCATGGCAATATATTCGATCGGATATCGTAAAACGAAATGACGTGGAACGATTCAATAACCAAATTGTTTGAAAAGGCGATTCGATTTTCATTCACACTGGCGTGCTACCGGGCGACCTCTCAGTTGCGATAAATCGCATTGAGCAGACTGTAAAAATTCTCGATCGAAGGGAAGTCATGAAACAGAATCGCTTGGCTGTTTGGCGCGATCTGCATCAGGTTCGGTACGGTCGTGATGAAGATATCATCGCTCGTCAAACTTTCGGCAAAACCGGGCTCAATTGCGTTCGCGTACGGAACGGGCGTCACCTGCACGGTTTCGTAAGATTCGCCGTTGAGGGAAGAGCGGATGAAACTGGCGATAAACGCGGCGTGTTCAATGCCCGAGTCGCTGACGATGAACACGCGTCGCGGCGGAGACGCCATACCCAGAGCGGGAAACAAAAAGCAGGAGTGCTGTATGAGATCCGGCAGCGAGGCGGTCAAGTCGGCCTGCATTGCGCGGTTAAACACCGCCAAACTCTCGGAGAACGCAAGAAACAGCTTCGGATGCGAGCCTTGCAGGGAAATGATAAACCCGTTGATGCGGCGGATGAATCCCGAAATATTGACGGGATAGATCAGCACGTAGTGATAGAGAATCTTCATCGTCTGGACAAGCTGGTTTTGAATCTCGTCCGGACAGGAGACGCAAAGTGCCTTAAACACGCGATCGAAATACGCGCGCGCTTCCATATCGAGCCGGGATTCCGCCGCGACATCTTCCGGCGGGAGAAATGGCTTCATGAGCAGCGCGTGGATGGGCTGGAGGTTTTCCGGCGAGATGGACGGGAAGTGCTCGCGGAGATATTGAAAGTCTTGCGCAGAAATCTCCGAAGCGAGCGGGCGGGAAGACGCCGCATGAAACCCCTGATACTCCCGAATGAGAGACACAAAGTAAAAAGCCGCCATTTGCGGTAACGCCGAGGTGTCCATTAATACAAGCTCGATTGCATCGCGGTCGGAAGACTGCAACAACATCGATTTCACGATTTCATACAGGCGAGAGAAACTCACGGGCCTGTACACGCCGGGCACGGGCAGCTCGACCTCTAGATCGGGCAATTGCATCAACTGCGGATTGAGCTCGATATAGAGCGTGGAAAGCAGTTTTCGTAATTCCATTTCGTCAGAAGCTGCGAGACAGTAACTGAGTTCGTTTCGCTCGATTAAGACTTTTGAAACGGATAGATATGCGTTGATCTTTGGAATGATTCGAACGAGCGTCGATTTACTGACGAATAGTCTCCTTGTGTAGAATTCGGCATCCTGATGCGGAAAGAAGAACACATCCCGAATCAAGCGCGGAGCTAAGGCGGATTTGAAGATCTCGATTTGTATTTCGTGCAGCATCGCCGCATTATGACACCCCAGCTGGACGCCGTTTTTGAGCGAGACATCGATCTGCAGCTGCTTGTCCCATTGATTTTTAAAGTAAATCAAGTCGGAGTGAATCGTTCGCTCACTTGCATGAATGGCTAGCGCAAGCTCTCCGATGGTAATCCATCCGGCCTGATTCGTTAAAACCTCCAGAAGCTTAATCCTGCGTTGGTCGGTCTCGTCCAGCAGTGCAAGCATTCGGTTCACCTCAATCCACGACGACTATCTCTATTCTAACAGTGTCTCTTAAGCAAATCCACACTTAATAATTAGTTAATTCACAAATTGCACTATAATACGAAAATGTTGATATTTGGTCGAATGCTACAATGTAATACAATAGTAACAATTGTACATTATAATACGGAGCGAGTTTGGCAATAGGCTTGCAAGATAAATGCAATTATACGCAAATTATTGCTTATTATTGAAACAAAGCCAACAAACATGCGGGAATCTGTTGCTAGAACCAGAGTTGCTTTGAAACAGCGTACAGAGGGTGCTGATGGGAAACCGTTACAGTGTGATATTGATCCATGTGCAGCACGCGCGAAAATCCGGTTGCGCATTTTATGAGAAAATTTAGTTTTTGTTCGGTTTGCGTGTCAATCCGCATGAAAACCGGTCAAAGACCGCAAACTGCCTTTGAAGCGATTAAGGTATCGCTGTTGAACTAGCGCTGATAATGAAACGAGAAATCGTGCGTGTCGCTTTCCGCCGCATCGCGAAAATCTGGGATGGCGCATGCGACCGCACACGTTGATGAGAGGCTCCAATAAAACGACTTTGAGACAGGGTATTCAAAAAACAAAGCATAGTGTGAAGCAAGTGCCGCGCAGACATCGACTGATGACTGCGCGTGTTCTGGTTGTGCTGTTGTTTGTGGCCTTTGCGTTGACGACATTCTTCATCCGCTCCTCGTCCGCTCTTGGGCGCATGTATGCGGCTGAAGTGATCGATCCGGCTGCGAGCGCATCTCTTCCCGTTCCGGACGAGTCGGCTCAAACGACCGATTTGTCAAGCGAAACACCTTCGCCGGAACAAACGGAAACGCAGGAAGATCTCACAACACCCGTGCCTGCCGAACCGACGGCAACGGAAACCGGCGATCTTCCAACACCGTCATTATCGCCGGAGTTGCCGGAAGTGAGCGAAGAGCCGACCGAGGTTCGCGAGGCGCAGTTCTCGAGTGAATCAAGCGGCGCGCGGATTCGCGTAAACACCATGCTGGCACTACAACCGGAAACAGCTCCGGCGCTCTCCCTTTCGCGCGTTACGTTGCAGAGCGACGAGACAACATTTGAACACTATCGAACCATGCTCGCCGAGATGGTCACTTCCGATCAGGTCGAGCAGTATATCGCTTACGAACTGCGCTATCTTGTGGAAAGCGCCGCGATTGAGCCGCCGCAAAGCGTGGCGGATATCACGCTGAGCGACAACGCGCAAGCATTTGCGCCGGATCAGGATTCGATCCACATCTTTTATCTGCCGACAGGTGCGGATCAGCTTCGATCCGCAACAGCACGTATCGAAGACGGCGTGCTTCTGCTTTCGCTGCCGGTCTGTCCGGAGGTGCTGTTTGTGGAACTACAGCAAACGGCTGAGGCAACGACTTCACCGGAACCGACGCCTGATCCCGAAAACTCGGCAATCCCCGGTGAACCGACGCCCGATCCGGAAGCCTCCGCCACGCCTTCGGAAACAACGCCGGAACCTTCGCCCAGCGTAGAACCCGTTGCGCTCTATGAATACGAGAACGATGGCTTATATGTCAGCGGTTCCCCGGCAAACAGCAACGTGCTGCCGGAAGGCGCGGTTCTCTCGGCGGAACGGATCACCAGCGAAAATTCGCCGGAGCGCTACGCAAAATATGCGGAAATGTTGCAAGCGCTCTACAATACCGATTTCCCGATTACATTTAATGCGTATGATATCAGCTTCCATGCCGACGGGCAGGAGGTTGAGCCGGTTGGCGACGTGGTAAATGTTATCATCCGCGACAATGCCTTTACGCAGGCGGTAGAAGATCCGCTTGTCTACCATGTGCTCGATGAAGAGAGCGCGGAACCCGCGCTTCAAGAGATTCCTGCCGTAGAAGACAGCAGCGCCGGCGCGGATCAGGTCGTTTTTTCCGCGGACAGTTTCTCGGTTTATATAGTTCTGGCAAACGGGTCTACGCTTACACTCGCGGATAATTCGGGTTTGACTTATAAGGTCATCGAAACCGCTGCGGATACGTTTACCAACACGAGCTATTATAATTCTTCGCAGAAGCTGGGAATTGCGGGTAACTTCCATATTGTTGCATTTGATACCGCGAGGCTCAGCGCGCATACCAACGGAAACGTGCTGGCGAAGAATCTCTATGCCAGCAGCAACTTTGGCACCAACGGGCTGACCGACGAATTGTCCTACGTACAGAATTACCTGCAGGTCAATGGTGTCAGCGCGTCAAATAATGCGCATGTGCTCGTGATCGGCTATGACAACACCGTCTCCGCGTTTGATAACGGAAGCTCGTTAGGCGTCAACGGCACGAAGCTCGATCGCCCGAAGAATCTCTGGCAGGATAAATCGACAACAGATTTGCCCTTCGTCAACCTCGCTTCGGTGAAATCCAGCGCAGAATCGCTCTCTTCCTCGCTCGCGGGGAACAGTGCCGCGTATACGGAGTCTCATCTGTCGCCGACCGGCGGCAGCTGCGATCTGAGCTATATCAATTTGACAAACCCGGATAAGGTTGGTTTCTTTAACATCACCGCTTCGGCGCTCTCCAGCTACAGCTATTTTGGCGTAAAGGGATTTTCGAGCGGGCATAGCGGAACCGTGATTATCAACGTGGATTGCACGGGCGTAAGCTCGCCGATCACACTGCCGGAAAGCAGGATGTACGTTGACGGAGTGGCGCAAAACCTCAACGAAGTGACCAACTTTGTCAACGGTCGCGTACTTTGGAATCTCTACAACTGCACGGCTTCGGTGACCACGCGGCTGCTGTACGCCTCGCTGCTTGCGCCGGATGCTTCGGTGACCATAGGCGTTAATTTTAACGGCACGGTCATCGGCAACAACGTAACGATCAACGCGGAGAGCCACAGAGACGATTTTATCGGCAGCGTGACAAACGGCGTAACGGTAACGGGAAATAAGGTTTGGAGTGATTACGGCACCGGTTCTCCGGCAAACACCAGCGTAACATTCCAGCTTTATCGCTCTACCGACGGCGGCACGACCAGAACGGCTTACGGTACTCCGGTTACGCTGAACTCAACGACAGGCTGGACATACAGCTGGACGGAGTTGCCGACCGGCAGTCTCTATACCATCGTCGAAACCGCGGTAACGCAAGGCTCGACGGATGTATCTTCCAACTACGCGGCAAGCTACTCCACCGATACGGGTGTTTCCAGCGGCGGCATTACCGTCACCAACCAATATCTTTACGCGTTGCCCAGCACCGGCGGGGTTGGAGTCATCCGCCTCTACACGCTGGGAGGACTCCTCCTTGTGATAGCGGGGATCATACTCTTCCGGCGAAGACGCGTAAGCCAGGCAAGATACGGGCATAGATAAGGCACCAACGTTTTCCATATAAATTCAACAAGGAGCACAGAAAGGCAAAACCATGAAAACAACGAAGAACTTGTTGCGATCCCTCGTGATTCTGGCGCTAATGGTTTCACTCTGTTTCAGCAGCGCGCTGGCAGCGGGAGACAACACCGTCACCATCAGCTCTGATACCGATGATCATACGTACTACGCGTATCAGGTCTTTGCGGGTATCCTTGACGACGTAAGCGGCCGGCTGACCGATGTAACCTGGGGTGCGGGCGTTGACAGCGCGGCGCTGCTGACAGCGTTGAAAGCGGATGCGAATTACGGCTCCAGCTTTACCAGCTGCGTGACCGCGGCGGATGTTGCGAACGTGATCAGCTCGAGCTATTCGACAAACAATGCGTTTGCAACCGCATTTGCGAAGATCGTGGCGGCACATCTGTCCGCGACGCACACAGATTCCGGCGCACCGACAGGCACAGGGCCGTACACCTATCAGATTACGGGTCTGGACGACGGTTATTATTTCGTAACGGAAGCGACGTTCAGCGGCACGGTCGACAACTCCTACACCAAGTATATGTTGCAGGTGGTGGACAACGTGACCGTAAACGCGAAAACGGATAAGCCCGCCATCGCGCTGAAAGTGCTCGAAAACAACGACGCCGTTTATCAGAACACTTGGAACGATGCAGCGGATTATAACATCACCAACTCCGTTCCGTACCGCATTGTCAGCATCGTACCGGACATGACGTATTTTGATACGTATTACTATCAGATTACGGACACGATCTCGTCCGGCTCTACCTACGACACGGGCAGCGCAAAGGTTTACTATGTTTCCGGCAGCGGAGATATGTATGCTCTTGAAACATCCACATCGACCGGAGCGGGCGGAACGCAGCTCACGAGCGGCTTTACCGTGACTCCGACCGGAAGCGGCTTTACCGTAACCTTTAGCGATCTGTCCAACACCAGCGGCGTTCCGGCGCTGGGCGGCGGTTATATCGTTGTGGAATACACCGCGACGTTGAACAGCAACGCAGTCGTCGGAAACCCCGGCAACCCGACGGAAGTGTATTTGACCTATAGCAACAACCCCAATAATGCGGATGGTTCCGGCACCGGTGTGACGCCGAAGGACGAGGTTGTCGTCTACACCTTCACGCTCCCGATCAACAAGGTTGATAGCAGCGCAACACCCGTTGCGCTCACCGGCGCAACATTCGCCATCTTTACTACGGAAGCGGACGCGATCACGGCGGCGGGAGATCCCAACACCGCGGCGAATTTTAATACGGCGCTACTTTTTAGCGGAAGCGCAGGCAGCTACACGCGCTCTACCTCCGGCAGCTACACGCTCGCGGACAACGGCAGCGGCATCTATTCGATCAGCGGCCTCGATCAGGGAACGTACTATCTGGTTGAAATCGCGGCGCCGGTGGGATACAATCGTTTGAGTGCACCGGTTACGGTAGCGATCGACTCGTCCTACAACGATGGAGCGCAAAGCTCCGCTTATGTGGACGGACACATTCCGGATGCGACGCTGGATCAGCTCACCGGAGTTACGGTCAACAGCGGCACGCAGCTGACCGTCATTAACCAGGCTGGCGTGACGCTACCGGAGACCGGCGGCATTGGCACGAAGGTATTCGTGGTCGGTGGCCTGTCCCTGATTCTGCTGGCGCTGATCCTCGTGATCGCCAGAAAGAGATCATCTTCCGAGAAGAATTAATCGGTATTTTTTGCTACGCGGTGGGCAGACCGGTGAAATGCCGGTTTGCCCATGCGCGCGGGAAGTGGAATGAAGAAGCTTTTACCGAACTTGATGCTTGCGTTTGTGTTTCTCGCCGGGTTGACATTACTGCTCTACCCGACGGTGAGTAACTATATCAACACGCTTCATCAAAGCCACGTTGTCTCCAGCTATGAGGCGGAGGTGGCGAAGCATCAAGCGGAGGACTATACCCCGATTCGCGAAGCCGCGATTGCTTACAACGCGGCGCTTGCCGCAAACCCAAACCGTTTTTTGCAGACGGACGAAGAACTGACCGCCTACAACGCGTTGCTGAATCCGTTTAACAACGGGATTATGGGGTATGTGGAGATCGACAAGATCGATGTAAAGCTGCCGATCTATCACGGAACCGATGACAGTGTGCTGCAGGTTGGCGCAGGCCATGTGGTTGGCACATCGCTGCCGACGGGAGGCGCGGGCACGCACTGCGCCATCTCCGGCCATAGCGGACTGCCCTCTGCAATGCTGTTTACGAATCTCGATCAACTGGCGGTGGGAGACGAGTTTTTGCTTCATGTGCTGAACGAAGCGCTGACCTATCGAGTGGATCAAATTCTGGTGGTTGAGCCTTATGACTTGACCGTGCTCGAGATTGATCCGGATCAGGATTACTGTACGCTGGTTACCTGCACGCCGTATGGAATCAATTCGCATCGGCTTATGGTGCGAGGGGTACGCACGCAGAAGGAAGCGCCGGTCGCGACGAGCGCGCCTGTGCAGACAGAAATCATACAGTCTGAGCCATATGCATATGCGCCGGCGGTTCTTGCGATTCTGTTTCTGCTGATTCTGATTTTTATACTGTTGCTGTGGGAGAAAAAGACGCGTCGCAGGAAGCATACGCGGAGCAGATATTAGGAAAAACGCGGATTCAACCAATACGAGAGTTTTTTGAGGAAAATATAACTTTGAACGATATTCGGGCAAAATTGAATCAACATATGCGAAAAATCGCCATTTTGTTGGCGCTCTTTGTTTGCCTGATGGTGATAGCGCCGCGCGGCGCATGGGCCGCAGAGGCGGTCGATCCGACCAAGCCTTGCTCGTTGGCGCTGCATTGCAGTTATCAGCTAAAGCCGCTGGAGGGAATGCATCTTCGGATATATCGCGTGGCGGATGGCACGGCGGACACGGGCTTTACGCTCAGCGGCGCGTTCGCTTCGCTTCCGGTACAAATTAGCGGACTGAGCGCATCGGGTTGGGCAATCGCCGCGGCGACGTTGGCTGCTTATATTCAACCAAATGGGATTGCCGCAACAGCAAGCGTACAAACCAATGCGACGGGCATTGCTTCGCTGACCAATATGGCGCAGGGACTCTATCTAGTTGTTGGAGAGACACTGAAGATCGGTGTCAACTCCTATATTGTTGAGCCGTTTCTGATCGCGCTGCCGTCGCTCAACAAAGAAGGAGCCTGGATATACGACGTGAACGCATATCCAAAGATCGTAGACCCGGAGGAAATCGTTCCCTATTACGATCTCTTGATCGTGAAGCAGTGGGTAGACCAGGGCACAAACGCAAAACGACCGAGCAGTATTGAAGTTGCCCTGCTGCGCGACGGCGTCGTGTATGATACCAGAACGCTCAACGCAACGGAAAACTGGCGCTATACCTGGACGAACCTGAGCAATCAATACATCTGGTCTGCAATCGAGACGACGATGCTTGCCGATTATACGGTCAAGTATCAGCGAAGCGCGAATACGCTCGTGATTGTCAACACCGCGCGCTCTATCACGCCGGATGACGACAATGACGACAAGGACATCCCGAAGACCGGGTTGAACTGGTGGCCGGTCTACCTGCTTGCGATTGCGGGCGTTGTGCTCTTTACGATCGGCTGGCGTAAGCGCTACGGCTCCGGAGGGAGACACGATGCGTCGTAACCGCGGTACGCTTTTTATGGTTTCCGGCGCGCTTCTGTTACTCATTGCAGGCGGACTCTTTTATCGCAATATTCAAGAGGAACAGATGGCGGAGGTCTATTCCGCCCAGGCGTTGACTGAGATTCGTCAGGTCATTCCTTCACTGGACGAGAAGAGCGAAGCAATTGTTGCCGCGGCAAACGATCCAAATGAGACGGCGCTGATAGCGGCGCAGACGCAAGAAGCGCAGGACGCTGTTGCGGAAACACCGCAGATGCAGACGATCACGGTGAAGGAAGAGTCCTACATCGGGGTCATTCAGATTCCATCGTTGAATTTAGAACTGCCCGTCAACAGTGAGTGGAGTTATCCAAAACTCATGCGCTCGCCTTGCCGATATGCGGGCTCATATCTGGACGATACGCTGGTCATTGCGGGACACAGTGTGCGCGCGCATTTTCGAGGACTGCGTCAGATTCAAGTTGGCGCGAGCGTAGTGTTCACCAATGCAGTCGGGAATGTGATCCTGTACGAAGTGGTGTCAATCGAGACGCTCGGCAGTACGGAAGTTGGTAAACTGATTCACAACGATTATGACCTGACACTGTTTACCTGTACGCCGGGCGGACTCAGCCGCGTCGTCGTTCGCTGCAATCGCGCTTAGCGGACCTCAACTTGATTTAAACAACATCGAAATAGACAAACAGCATGCCGGTAATAACTTGCATGCTGTTTTGCTTGCTCAAAAAAAGCAACGCAAGTTGCTATTTAGTTGACTTTTCGATGACGGCAATGCTCCAGGGAAAACTCTTGCAGAAACGAACGGTGCCGTGAACCTGTGAGAGAATCATCGTCTGAAACGAGCGATACGTCCAGTGTTGAATGTGTCCTACTGGGTTTCCGAGCCGGGAGACATGCCGAAACGTGAGAAGATTGCCCAATCGAAACCACGGCTCGTGCGGAACGGAGACGACGACAGAGCGGCTTGCAACGCGCATCGCCTCTCGGAGAGCGAACGCAGGGTTCTCTAAATGCTCCAGCACTTCGGAGAGCAGAACGGTGCCGATGCTTGCATCCGCAAAGGGCAGCGCGAAGACAGAGCCGAGTAGGAAGCGAATATCCGGATTATTTTTTCCAGCGATCTCCAGCGCGCTCTGCGAAACATCCAGCCCGACGATGGTCTGCTCCGGCGCATAGGCGTGCAGTTGCCGGACGACAAAACCTTCTCCGCAGCCCGCATCCAGAATGTCGACATCCGGTGCGGGGGAATCGGAGCTCGCGACTTCTTGTGATGGTTCAAACACAAAAAGCATGATTTGATCGATCAAGCGTTGTACCAGCAACTGACGCAGAGGATTCTTTGAATGATACTTCTGCGCGTTTTCCGATTGACGAGCGGAATCATCAGATTCTTCTTTGCGGCGAAACACGAAAAATTTGCCAAGGATATAGTTCAATACGATCACGAGAATCATGATGATCGCTTTGGACAGAACTTTCTGAATATGGAACTGGTCCACCAATAGAATCAGCCCGAAATAGTCGACCAAACCGGAGAATCCACGCGCGACCATGAATCCCCAGAATTCGCGCCAGAAACAGCCTTTGACCGTACTGCGAAACACGAAATACTTGTTTAACCCGAATCCCGCAACGCGGCTTAACACAAGAGCGATGATGTTGGCAATCTCGTAGCGCATACCGAGGGACAGTAAGCCGGTGTATACGCCGAGGTTGACCAGCATGATCAGCGCGCCTGAGATGCTGTAACGAATGATCTCGTTGGATAAAGTTTTTCGAATCAAGAAAATATCCTTTGCTTTTTTATTTCATCGCGGCATTCGTCTGCTTGATAACCGCTTTGATATGGTCTTCGGAATAGTTTCTGCGCGCATTCGTTTCAACGATCATGCTCGCAAGGTAGCCGGTTCCAAAGAACTGCATGCCGAGTAAAATCAGCATGACGCCGAGCAGCAATAGCGGTCGATTGCCGATTGTTAAACCCATGAACCACTCGACGGTCAGTATACCGCATAGAACGAAACCGATCAAGAACGCAATAAGCCCGATGCGACCGAAAAAGTACATCGGTCGATCAAAATACTTCAACAGAAACAGTGTGGTCATCGAGTCAAACAGACCGCGCAAATAGCGCTCGAAGCCGTATTTCGAAGCTCCGTGCTCCCGCTTATGGTGCTGCACAACGATCTCTGTAATACGAAAACCGGATCGCGCGGCCAGAACAGGAATATAACGGTGCAGCTCGCCATAGAGAGTGAAACTGCGCACAACTTCGCTTCGATATGCCTTAAACCCGCAGTTGAAGTCATGCAGCTTAACACCGGAGCCCTTCGCCGTTACGGCGTTAAACAGGCGGGATGGAATCCGTTTCTCCGCGGGGTCGTTGCGCTGTTTCTTCCAGCCGGAGACGACGTCGTAGCCATGCTCCAACTGCTCCAGAAAGCGCGGGATCTCATTCGGATCATCCTGCAGGTCTGCGTCCATGGTGATGATCACGTCTCCGCTTGCGCGCGTAAACCCCGCCTGCAGTGCCGCGGCTTTCCCGCGGTTCTTGCGAAATACGACGAGACCCACGCGGGGATCGGAGGCTGTAAAGCGCTCCGCGATCTCCGTAGAGCCGTCGGTGGAGCCATCGTCCACAAGCCAAAGCTCCCAGTCCGAAATTTGCCCCGTCGAAACACAGGTGTCCGCGCTCCGGCTGACACGTGCGTACAGGTCTGCCAAAGAGTCAATTTCGTTATAAAAAGGGATTACGATCGAAAGTTTTTGCAGCATCGAGTCCTCCTAGATCAATCCGCCGTGCGGGTTGCGTTGCGAAGAATGCTTAGAATCGGGCAATCGTCCACATAGAAGGTATACCAGGGATCATATCCTTCGTTATCGACATAGTTTTGATTGACATATTGATAATCCGATATCTCATACATACCGCCGGGTTCGTATCGGAAACGAGCTTGCTCTTGCGGCGTTAAAAGATTGATTTGATACTTCAAAAGAGGTAGATTGACACAATCACTATTGAGAACGATCTCGTCTTCCTCTGCGTGTTTCACAAGATACTGAATTGCGTCGTAATATGTCGTACGTGTCGCATCCCGGCAAAACTGCGCGCGGTATGGCGTAGCAAACAAGTTGAGATACTGATGCTCATACGGATGGTGATTGATAATCCAACCGGTTTGAATCAAAAGCGCACTGCAGATTGTGATGACAGCCGTGTTTTTCACCCAGGTTCGATTGCACAAACGGAACAGTACGGATACCGCAAACTGCGCGAGAAAGACGTAAGGTACGAGCAGGAAGTACATCTGCCGCCAATCGTTATACAGCACCGACCGACCTAGAATAACGAGCAGGAGCGGGCCGAAAAACAACGCGATCGCAAACAAAACATAGCGATATGGCACTTGCAGCAAGGTTTCCAGCCAGGATTGCTTTGCTTCGTCGACCTGCAAAGGGAACAGGCGCCTGAAAAACCGCTTTGGGAACAGAATCATAAGCACCGCAAAGACCAGCGCGCAGAAAAAGAGCAGCTGATACCAAACCGGAAGGGAAATGATAAGCCAAACGGGGATATAGAACCAAGGGACATCATTCCACGGCACCCATTGTCCCATAAACATGGTGGCTCCCTGCCACGTGTCATAGTAGGAGAATGTCTTGACGACCGCGACGATAGACCGCAGGGGCGTTTCCCAACAGGCAGGGTGAATCGCAACATACATTGCGAGAAAACCAAGCGCCAGCGCGGCGTAAGCGCCGATGCGCCGCAGGACCGCTTTGATTCCTTGACGGAATATCTTTCGGATGAACACATCCCGAACGATCCAGTAACCGATGACAAGTGCGGGGAATATCATGCCGATAAAGCGCACATTGGCGCAAATTGCCGTCACAAAACAGAACAACAGGCCATAGAGCGGCTTGCCTTCTTTTTCGATCAACAGCACGGAAACCCACATCGCCGCCATAAAGGTGGCGGTGAAGAGCATATCCTTAATATAGAAGAACTGCGTGGCGAAAAAGCGCGGATAGAGATACAACATGACGGAGCCTAAGAGCGCGATCCAGCGATTTTGAAAGACGCGCTTACCCAGCCAATAGAAGCAGAGATAACCGATGAAGCAGTAGGTGAATGTGATCAGATGGCGGGTGCGCATCACATCTCCCATGTCGTTAAAAAAGCTATTCACGTCTTCGAGAAACACCATCGGCAACTGCAAAAACGTGCCGTAATATCGATACTGGTATTGCGGCAAATCAGAATAGTTGGCAAGTTCTTTTACATCATGGTGAAACACCTGCTGCATGACATATTTGTAGGCGATTAACGAATGCTGTCGTTGAATCATTTCATCGACAGATATTCCATAATCCTGATAGAGCAGGATTCCGACGATAAACATGCAAGCGAATATGATCGCGATAACTATTGTTGTGAAGCGGCGCTTATTCTGCAAAGGCTCCTCCTAAAGCGGGGTATTGTCTTTGATGCGGGTTTTGCTCGATTTTATCTGCCGATATCCGCTGCCGGCAGGGTGCTGAAAGTCTATCGAAACGACCCGATTATCGCATTTGCCAGCGAATGGCGTCTACGCGCGCCTGCGCTTGGGAGACGATGCGCTTCGGCTGCTTTTCAAAAAACTCGACGACCGGCTCGTTCTTCGTGATATTCCAAATGCCCGCGATGCGCCCGTCAATTGCGATGGAAGGATTGCAGATGCCGGACTTGAGGATAACCCGGCTTTTATATTCCGCCGGCATTACCGCTCTTCGATCGGTATAGGAAACGACGATCGGGTCGAAACCGGAGAGGAGCGTCAGCGGGGGAATATCCTCTGTCTCATCACCGCTTGCGTCAAAATAACGAACGCCGTCCAGCTCAAAGCTCGCGATATCATCGAGAGGCAGTTTGCGAAAAATGCTTGCTTCTTCTTTCCAAAAGCCGAAAAACCAAGCGGCATCGCTTAGTGTGGCAGGCCCGTAGACCGCGAAATACTGTCGCACCATTTCGGGCAGCACCTCTTCAAACGATTCCGTCGGTTCTGCGGAGATCAAGTCAAAATCCCGGCTTGTCATGTCCCGAAACGCGACGCGACCCTGCCTTGCGAGATACACGAAGATACCGCCCCAGGGTGAAAACACAGACTCGATCATCTCCGGGCTGTATTGCGCGCTAAAAATTCTGCGAAACTCCGCGCGGGACGTGACCCCGTCCTCCATATACCGAATGACCTCGTCCGCTAGGGTCTCGATCAACTGCTTGCCAAACATGCCGGTCAGATAGGATTCCCCCGGATGCAGCGCGAGCAGCCTTGGCAGGTCGTCATAGACCACGCCGTGCAGCGTTCCGCGATAGAGCCAGGTCTTGGTGAGTTTCGTTTTCCAGGCCGCGATATCCGCGCCGCGAATCAGCGCGGAAAACGCGACATTGCGGTAAAACCAGCTGTGCAGTCCCATCAACTCATGCGAGAGTGCCTCCAACTCGCGGCAGGGACGGGAGAGATAGAGATTGTGCATTCGTTTTCTTTCGATATACTCAAGCATTTGTGTCTGCGTCATAAAACCCTCGGCCTATGAATAAAATGGTGACCATCTCTAAATGATTTACACATGCAGCGAAAACGCATCATCACGCTGATAGAAAATAGTATACATCAATGCTAAAGAAAATAAAAAGGATTGTTTACTGTTTATGCACTTGATGCGCTCATTTTTCCGGATTGTGCGATTTACGCGGTAGGGACCAATTTTCATATTGACAAATTTTGATATGAGGCATACAATCAACACATCAAGATATTTTGATATGAGGTGTTTTCATGAATGCATCCTACGAGCAGAACGCAAAGGTGTTTAAAGCGTTTTGTGATGAGAACCGGCTGAGGGTATTGGAACGTTTGCGCGGCGGGGAACAGTGCGCCTGCGCTTTGATCGAGAGCCTCGGCATCGGACAAAGCGCGCTATCCTACCACATGAAGATTCTCATCGAGTCGGGCGTTGTTTCAACGCGGCAGGAGGGAAAGTGGACGCACTACAGCATCAGCGAATCTGGCAGCGCGCGTGCGCGGGAACTGCTCGATGAAATCACGACGCCCGATGACGAAGAGCAGGCAAACGCCTGTATCTGTAAATAGCTCCAGGCAAGTAAATAGAGAAGGAATAAATCAGAAACATCATGCAACTATTAAAATCCGTTTGGGACTTTTTTCAAAATCAAATCCTCGCAATGAAGTGGCTCAACGAGCTGATCGGTAGCCTGCTCGGCGCAATCGGGCTGGACACGGCGAATCGTTGGACGGGCAGCCTGCAATTCTTTCTCTATGACGTGATCAAGATTACGTTCCTGCTCTGCACGTTAATCTTCTTCATCAGCTATATCCAGAGCTTTTTCCCGCCGGAGCGCAGCAAGAAGATTCTCGGTCGATTCCACGGCATCGGCGCGAATATCATCGCGGCGTTGCTGGGCACCGTGACGCCGTTTTGCTCCTGCTCGTCGATTCCGCTGTTCATCGGGTTTACCTCGGCGGGGCTTCCGGTCGGGGTCACGTTTTCGTTCCTCATCTCGTCTCCGATGGTCGATTTGGGCTCGCTTGTTCTGCTGATGAGCATCTTTGGCGCAAAGGTTGCGGTGATCTATGTTGTGTTCGGCCTCGTGATCGCGGTTCTTGGCGGAACGCTGATTGAAAAGTTGCGGATGGAGCGGTATGTCGAGAGCTTTATTCTCACCGCGGGTAGCGTGGATATCGAGTCGCCGGATTTAACGGTCAAAGATCGCCTCATCTACGCAAAAGAGCAGATGATCAATACGTTTAAAAAGGTGTTTCCGTATGTGTTGATCGGTGTGGGCGTCGGCGCCGTGATTCACAACTGGATTCCGCAGGAATGGGTTGTGACGGTGCTTGGCAACAAAAATCCGTTTGGCGTCGTGCTCGCGACCCTGATCGGTGTGCCGATGTACGCGGATATTTTCGGCACGATTCCGATCGCGGAGGCGCTCTTTACCAAAGGCGCGCAGCTGGGCTCCGTGCTCTCGTTCATGATGGCGGTGACCACGCTGTCACTGCCCTCCATGATCATGCTTCGAAAAGCGGTGAAACCAAAGCTGCTCGCGCTGTTTATCGCGATCTGCACCGCCGGCATCATATTAGTCGGTTATCTTTTCAATGCGCTTCAGCCGTTGATTGCTTAGGGGATAGAGTATGGCAAAAACTTGGTACCCCGTCATCGACTACGTTCTCTGCACCGAGTGCGGAACTTGCGTTTCAAAATGCCCGCACGGCGTGTATAACACAAAGAAAGCGCCTACGCCAGTCGTCACCAACCCCGACGCCTGCGTGGATCACTGCCACGGTTGCGGTAACCGCTGCCCCGTGGGCGCGATTACCTATGTCGGTGATAACACCGGATGGACACCGCCGAATGGCGCACCGGAAGTGGACGAAGCTGCCTGCACCTGCGAGGGCGACTGCAGCGCATCCAAGACCGTGCTGGTGGAGTATCTTTACCTCGACTTGAACACCTGTGAACGCTGCGTTGGTACCGAGCAGGAACTGGACGCTGTCATGATCGCGTTAACGCCCGCGCTTTCACTTGCTGGATATACGCTCGAGTATCGCAAGATTGAGATGACCACGCGCGAGATCGCGACCCAGCACCGCTTTCTCTCTTCGCCGACCGTCCGCGTCAACGGGCGCGATATCTGCGCTACTGTTGCGGAAAACGATTGCGGTTGCTGCGGCGAGATCAGCGGAACACAGGTGGACTGCCGTGTGTTCGAATACGGTGGGGAAATCTTCGAGGTGCCGCCAAAGGCAATGCTTGCGGAAGGCATTCTGTCAGCAGTTTTTGGTACGAGTGACCCTGTCCTGAGCGACGGCGACTACCAATTGCCAGAAAACTTAAGGAGCTTTTATGATGGAAAACAAAGCAAGGCAGGATGCGGATGCGGTGGAGGAAACTGCTGTGGCTGAGACCAAACCAAATAAGAAAAGCCTGATTCTAAAGATTCTTATTTTAGCAGTGATTCTCATCGCCATTGCAGCTATCTGGTTTGTGAAGAACGGCGATGCTACAAAAGATGCAACCGAACCGAATGCAGAATCGACACAGACAGTAGAAAGTGGCAAAGCAGCGACTTCGGAAGATCAAGACGCTGATTTTGCGCTGGAAGCGGAAGCCATCGACCTTGCCGTGCTCTTTGCTTATAAGCTCCCGATCATCATCGATTTCGGTTCGGATTCCTGCATTCCGTGCCAGCAGATGGCGCCCGTGCTCCAGAGCGCGAATGAAGACTATCAGGGTAAGGCGATCATCAAGTTCGTCGATGTCTGGAAGTATACGGACGCTGCGAACGATTTCCCTGTGCAGGTCATTCCGACACAGGTATTCTTCAATGCGGATGGAACGCCGTATGTGCCAAGCGATGATCTCGGTATTGAGTTCGGTTTCTACAGCACGAAGGATACGCAGGAGCATGTGTTTACTGTCCATCAGGGAGGCTTGACCACAGAGCAGATGAACAAAATCCTTGCGGACATGGGAGCAGGCGAATGATCAACACCTGGCTGGAACAGATCAGCGCGCAGATCGGTCAGAATATTTGGCTGGCTCCTTTGCTTGCGCTGCTTGCCGGGGTACTCACGTCCTTTACGCCGTGCTCGCTCTCGAGCATCCCGCTCGTGATTGCGTATGTCGGCGGCATCGGCGTTGAGCCGAAAAAAGCGCTCCGGCTCTCGTTGATGTTTGCGCTCGGGGCGGCGGTAACGTTTACCGTACTTGGCGTCGTTGCCGCAAGCGTCGGGCAACTGCTTGGTGCGGGTGCGAAGTGGTGGTATATCGTTCTTGGCGTCCTGATGGTGCTCATGGCGCTGCAAACGTGGGAGGTTGTGAACATCATCCCCTCTACCTATCTTGTTGGAAAGAGCAAGTTGCGCGGTTATCTTGGCGCGCTGATTATCGGTATGCTCGGCGGGTTGTTTTCTTCTCCCTGCGCGACGCCCGTTCTTATTGCACTGCTGGCCGTTGCGGCTGGGAGCGGGAACCTTCTTTGGGGTGCGCTACTGATGCTGGTCTATGGCGTTGGACACGGTGCGCTGGCGGTGCTGGCTGGTTCGTCAATTGGCGCGGTGAACAAGCTCATGCAGAGTGAACGCTACGGCGCGCTTTCCCGCGTTCTGAAGATCGTGATGGGCGTGCTGATCCTGATGATCGGATTATACCTGTTCTATTTGGGATTCTAAAAACAAGAGAACCAAATATAGACTTAACGAAACGAAAACAAACTTAATTTAAAATAAAAGAGAATTAGAAAGGAAATCATCATTATGGCACTCTTTGGAAAACGGAAAGAAAAAGAAGAAACAAAATCATCCTGTTGCTGCGGCGGCAACTGCGACTGCGAGAGCATGGAACAGGCGGAGAAGGCAAAGACGGAAGGTGCTTCCATCAAGGTGCTCGGCAGCGGCTGCGCTAAGTGCAACGCGCTGGAACTTGCTACCAAAGCCGCGCTGGAACAGCTTGGAATGGATACGACCATCGAACACGTGACGGATTTTGCGAAGATCGCGGCTTACGGCGTGATGAGCACGCCCGCGCTGGTGGTGGACGGCAAAGTGGTCTCTTACGGGAAAGTATTGAAAACAGAAGAAGTTGTCGCGATCTTGAAAAAGGTTCGATAAACGCAAAATAGGGAAAGGGTAAGGGAACGTATATGGAAGCGAAAAAGAACACCGGCATCGGCTTTTTTGAAAAGTATCTGACGGTATGGGTGATTCTCTGCATGGTGGCCGGTGTGTTGATCGGCCGGTTTTTACCCGGAATTCCGGCGTTTCTAGGGCAGTTTGAGTATACCAACGTCTCGATTCCGATCGCGATTCTCATCTGGCTGATGATCTATCCCATGATGCTCAAGGTGGATTTTCAGAGCATCAAGAACGTCGGTAAAAATCCGAAGGGGTTATTCGTTACCTGGGTGACCAACTGGCTTATCAAGCCGTTTACAATGTTTGGCATCGCTTGGCTGTTTTTCTTCGTAATCTTCAAGACATTGATCCCCGCAGACCTCGCCAAGGACTATCTCGCGGGGGCGATCCTGCTGGGCGCTGCGCCCTGCACGGCGATGGTATTCGTTTGGAGCCACCTGACGAAGGGAAACCCCGCTTATACGGTGGTGCAGGTTGCGACCAACGACCTCATCATTCTCGTCGCGTTTACGCCCATCGTCGCGCTGCTGTTGGGTATCGGCGGGGTAAAGATTCCGTGGGATACGCTGCTGCTCTCCGTTGCGCTGTTTGTGGTGATTCCGCTGGCGGGCGGCATCCTGACCAGAACGAGCATCATCAAAAAACGCGGGTTGGAGTACTTCGAAAAGGGATTTTTGCCGAAGTTCAATAATATTACGATCGTAGGACTTCTGCTGACTCTGGTCATTATCTTCTCGTTCCAGGGAAATGTTATTTTAGAAAACCCCTTACATATTGTGCTGATCGCGGTACCGCTGGTGATTCAGACGTTCTTGATCTTCTTCATCGCGTATGGCGCAAGCAGGCTGCTTAAATTGCCGCATGATATCGCCGCGCCCGCGGGCATGATCGGAGCTTCCAATTTCTTCGAGCTTGCGGTTGCGGTGGCGATCTCGCTGTTTGGCACCTCGTCTCCGGCGGCGTTGGCAACGATTGTCGGTGTTCTGACGGAAGTGCCTGTGATGTTGATTCTCGTGAAGATCGCAAACAAGACGACCCATTGGTTCCCGGAGCAGTCAAAGTAACGAACCATTCGCCGGAAGGGAGAAAACATATGAAACTCATCGTCATCGGAGCCGTCGCCGCCGGAACCTCCGCCGCCGCAAAAGCGAGGCGAAACAGCGAGGATTTAGCGATCACCATCTACGAAAGGGACAACTTTATCTCCTATTCTGGCTGCGGAATGCCGTATTATCTCGGCGGCGAGGTGGAACGGGCGGAGGAACTCGCCCCGCGTGATCCCGCGTTTTTCTTAAGTAAATACAATGTCGAGATCAAAACCGGGCACGAGGTGCTCTCGATCGATCCCGCGAACAAGAGCGTTGCGGTGAAGAATCTCGCGACGGATGAAGTCTTTACGGATCATTACGATAAACTCATCCTCGCAACCGGCGCGCGCTCCACTACTCCGCCGATTCCGGGGCGCGAACGCGACAACGTGTTCACCCTGCGCAACATCAACGACATGCTGCGCATCAAAGCGTTTCTTGACGCGAACAAACCGAAATCCGTCTCCATCATCGGCACGGGATTTATCGGCCTGGAGATGTGCGAAAACCTGATGCGATTGGGCGTTTCGGTGACACTCCTCGAAAAACTGCCGCAGGTGACGCCGGGACTCGACGGCGATATGGCGATCCGCGTGGAAGAACACCTGCACAAGAGCGGCGTTGCCGTGCGAACAGGCGTCTCGATCGCCGGAATCACGGGCAACAGCGTAGTGCTCGAGGACGGAACCAGTATTCCGGCGGAGCTCACACTGCTCTCGACCGGTGTTCGCCCGAACATCGATTTGGCACAAGCTGCAGGCGTTGCGCTGGGCACAACCGGCGCGATTGCGGTCAACGCGCGGATGGAGACGAGTTTAGCAGACGTTTTCGCCTGCGGAGACTGCGCGGAGCAGTTTCATGTGGTCACGGGAAAACCGGTCTATCGTCCGCTGGGATCGACCGCAAACAAGACGGGCCGAATCGCCGGAGACTGCGCAACGGGCGGCGATCTTGCCTATCGTGGTACGCTCGGCACGGGCATTTTCCGCGTGCTGGGCCTAACCGTCGCGCAAACGGGGCTATCCGAACGGGAAGCGCGCGAGGCGGGGTATGAGGTAGTGGTTTGCCACAACATCAAGCCCGACAAGCCGGAATACCTTGGCGGTAAAGAGATGGTCATCAAGGCCGTTGCCGACCGCGCGACGGGGCGTCTGCTCGGCGCGCAAATCGTTGGCCCCGAAGGCGTGGATAAGCGCATCGATGTGTTTGCCACCGCGATCACCTTTGGCGCGAAGGCGGAGGATCTGTTTTACCTCGATCTGGCGTATGCGCCGCCGTTTGCGACCACGAAAGACCCGGTACTGTACACCGGCATGATACTCGACAACGCGATTCACGGCGCAAAACCGCTGATGACCGCGCAGGAGTTGCTCGCGCATCAAGACGCGGGGGAAAAGGTGACCATCATCGACACGCGAGCGCCGGAGTCGTTTGAAAAGGCGCATGTCGAAGGAGCGATCAGCATTCCTCATGCGAAGATTCGCACGAACATAGGTGCAATCGATCGCGACGGGATCGTCGTGACCTACTGCAACAAGGGAGTTACGGGCAACGCCGCGCAAAACATATTGCTCAATCGTGGATTTAAGCGCGTTTACAATCTCTCCGGCGGAATGAATCAGTATACGGCTGTGCGCAAGATGCTGAAGAAGCGCTGAGCGATTACAAAAAAAGATTCTGCCTCATTTCATCATAAAAAACCTGCGGCTGATGCGCGCAGGTTTTTTGCATATCGTGAGGTCTATGATTAGAATCAATTCGGGCTTGTTTCAAACTCGAAATTGCTCATGTCTCCACGGTAGTGCGAAAACGCAAAATCTACTATAGTGTCGTTCATGGTCGTGCTCGTGTTGTTAAACACCAGCATCGGCCAGTCGACCTTTGCGCCGAGGAGGTTGACGTCCTCCGTCTTCGCTTTCTCGGCGGAGATGACGGTTTTTGTTTTTTTGAGCCGCGTTTGCGGGTTTTGCATGAGCAGCTCATAGAGCGACTGCTGCTTAAAATCGTAACCTAGGATAAAACTGCAAAGCGAAAACGGCAGATAGTTTCGAACGGTGACGACCGGCTCGTCGTCGATATATCGCCTGCGAAACATGGTGACGAGCTTCTCACCGATTTCTACGTTCATGGCGGAGGAGAGGAATTTATTCGCTTCGACGATGCCGAGTTCAATCACCTCGGTGCGCGGGGTTTTGCCGGAGCGCGCAACGAGACTGTAGAACGGTTCGAAGGAGTGGAACACATTCTTCGATTCGCTCGGAGTGGTGACAAACGTACCCTTGCTCTGCTTTCTCTCCAGCCAGCCCTCGTTGACTAACTCATTGAGCGCCTGTCGAATGGTAGAGCGGCTGACATGATAGCGCTCTTGCAGGACATATTCCGTCGGTATCTGGTCACCCATCGCATAAACGCCGTTGTGGATATCCCGCAAGAGCGTTTCTTTGATTTGGAAATAGAGCGGAATTGGAACGTCCCGGTCGAGGAAATACTGTTCAGGCATTGGGGCACCTCTCATCCTTTGTACGAACATTACAATACAATTATATGCATTTGATTTAATTTGGCAAGTCAATTTTTGTGTATTTGAGAAATAATTCTAAGAAAATACGCGAGAGAGAGAAAAAAACATGCTATTAACTAATGTACGTACATACGAATCGAACGAATAACAGCCAAATCGGGTTAGACAACAGATATTTCAAATATTTATGAAAATAGGTATTGCATTTTGATTTCAATCGTGTAATAATCCAACCATAACATACGAATGTACGAACAAAGCAAAAATCACATAACGCAAATCCATTCTTGCGTACATTCCAACAAGATTCATTTGAAATGAAAACAAGAGAAAACAACCCGTCCAGATGAATGTACGTACATACGCACAGAAATCCAAAGGATATGAGAATCGAATGAACAAGATTTTGTGTATTGGCATGCTCGTGTGCGATATCTTAATCAGCACCGTGCCGGACGACATCCTCAGCCGCGACAGCGTTGGCATTCGCCGACCGATCACCTCCTGCGGCGGGGATGCGCTGAATGTCGCCATGGGGCTGAGCAAGCTTGGAGCCGACGTGATGATCTCGGGCAGAATTGCGCACGACGTCAGCGGCGCGTTCATCGAGTGGGCCTGCGAAGAGGCGGACATCGACACACGCGGCCTTGTTTACGACGAAACCTGCGCAACCTCGACGACGTTTGCCTTGATCGATGCGCGTGGCGAAAGACACTTTCTGACGGATAAAGAGATTTTTGCAAAGCTCGTAGAATCCGACATTCCGCAATCGCTCATCGACGAGGCGGAGATTGTCTACTTCGGAAGCGCGATGGCGCTGCCCGGTATGGATGCCGGCGGCCTGGAACGATTGTTCCGGCGGGCAAGAAGCGCGGGCAAGTGGACCGTGATGGACGCGGCGATTGACGAGACGCGAACCGATCTGGATTGGCTCGCGGCGCTCGCGCCGACACTCCGGCAGACGGATGTATTTTTCCCAAGCATCGACGAGGCGCGTCTCATCACCGGCAAGAATACGCCGGAGGAGATCGCCGCCTGCATGAGCGGATTTGGTATGAAGGCGTTTGGCATCAAGCTTGGCAAGCGCGGCTGCTTCGTGACTGATTTCCAGCGTTCGCTGAGCGTGCCTGCGCTCTCCTGGATGCCGGTGGTGGATACGACCGGCGCGGGGGACTCGTTCCTTGCGGGATTCATGCGGGGAATTGCAGAAGGTTGGGACATCTTCCGCAGCACGGAGTTTGCCAACACGATCGCTTCACAAAATGTTGGCGCATATGGCGGCACGGCGGGCATTCCCCCGTTTGACGAGGCACTGCGATTCTTCTTGAACTGGGAAATGAATCACAAAAAATAGATGAGTCAAAACAACCTTGTGCAGAATCACGCATTCTCTAGTAAATAGTATCAAATACTTTAGTTTGTGTTCGGCGCGAACAGTCGCATAGCCGATTCATAGATAGATTTGGTTTTATCCAGAAAAAGCAAAGCAAAGAAAGAGGGAACCCCAGATGAACTTGGCATCCATGAAACCGATACTCGACCTCGCGGAAGAAAAAGGCATTGCCTACGGCGCATATGTCACCGTTTCTTATGATTCCGCACTCGCCGCAATTGAAGCCGGCTCGGAACTCAACGTTCCGGTTATCTTTATTACGGGCACCGACTGCTGCGACCTGATGGGCGGATTCGCCGGTACGGTCGAAACCGTCAAGCGCGCCGCCGCCAATACGCTCGTGCCCATCGCGCTGCACCTTGATCACTGCAGAACGTATGAAGAATGCGTTCAGGCGATCAACGCGGGTTATTCTTCCGTCATGATCGACGGTTCCTCGCTGCCGTTTGAAGAAAACATCGCCCTGACCAAGAAGGTTGTGGACTATGCGCACCCGCTCGGCATCAGCGTAGAAGGCGAGCTCGGCAAACTGGTCGGCGAAGAAGGCAACCTCATCGTCAAGGGACCGGAAGGCGCGCAGACGGATCCGGACGAAGCGCAGGAGTTTGTCCGCCGCACGGGCGTAGACTGCCTCGCGGTCAGCATCGGCACCCAGCATGGCGCATATCTCGCGGCGCCGAACCTCAATATTGCGCGCCTCAAGGCGATTAAGTCGTTGGTGGACGTGCCCCTTGTGCTGCACGGCGGCTCCGGCACCCCGGTGGATCAGGTGCAGGATTCCATCCGCAACGGCATCCGCAAGATCAACGTGGCAACCGACGTGCTCACCACAATGATCAAGACCTATACCGAGCTCTCGACCGCGCCCGGGTTTAAGTACAACACCGCGATCTACCCGAAGGTGAAGGACGCGATGAAGGAATTCATCAAAGGCAAGATGAACGATTTCCGCTTCGTGAAGTAACTCAAGAGACCACTGCAAGAGAATCAATGTTTGAGTCATAAGAACCTGACGACAGAAGACGGGATAACAAGCGATCCAACGCTTGTATATAAAAAGACCCGATCTAAGGAAAAGGAGAAGAATGATGAAAAAACTAGTAGCAATCCTCCTCATCGCAGCGCTCGCCCTCTCCATGGTCGCCTGCTCCAGCGCGAGCACCCCGGCTCCCGCGGCAACCGAGGCAACCGCGGCAAACCGACACCGCAGCGACAGAACCCGCCGCAGCAGAGACATCCGTCAAAGCAACCGTCATCTGGCGTGCGTTTGACGACCAGTATCAGAGCGGTTTCCGTATCATCATGCAGGCCGAGGCCGACAAGATGACCGGTATCGCGCTGGACATGCAGGACGGCGAAAACGACGTCACCAAGACCACCAACAAGCTCGAAGCCGCTCTGACGAAGGGCACCGATGCGGTCGCGATCTGCGCGCCCGACACCGAGAGCACCAACTCCCTCATGCTCAAGTGCAAAGACGAGTCCGTTCCCGTCGTGTTCTTTAACATGATGCCCACCCAAGACACGATGAACGCCTATGACAAAGCCTGGTATGTCGGCGCGGAAGCTTCCGAATCCGGTGCCATGTGCGCACAGGCACTCATCAACTACTGGAATGCCAACACGGCAGTCGCGGATAAAAACGGCGATGGCAAACTGCAGATGGTCGTCCTCCAGGGCGAAATCGGCAACAACGACGTAATCCTCCGCACCGCAGCCTACGAAGACACCCTCAAGGCGCAGGGCATCGATTACGAAATCATCGCGATGGATACCGCCAACTGGGACAAGGGTCAGGCGCTCGACAAGATGAATGCCTGGATCACCGCGTTTGGTATCGACGGCATTGAAGGCGTACTGTGCAACAACGACGGTATGGCGATGGGCGCTGTCCAGGCCGCGCTGAACAACGGCTACAACAGCGGCGATCCCGCGAAGTTCGTTCCGATCGTCGGTATCGACGCAACGGTGGAAGCGCTCCAGGCCATGAAGGACGGCTCCCTACTGGGTACCGTGCTCAACGATCGCACCAACCAGTCCATCGCGGTCATCAACGTGCTCAAGGCAGCCATTTCCGGCACCGCGATCACCGAAGACGTGGTCGGCGTTTCCTGCAAGGTTGACGGCAAATACATCTGGATTCCGTACCAGATCGTGGATAGCACCAACCTCGACGCAGTGCTTGAAGTCATGCTGAGCGTGTCTTAAGATTAGTATCATCCAATAAACGTGATTCACAGGCTGTGCGCCGCGTCCGGTACGGGATGCGGCGCACGGCAAACGCTCCAACGCGGGCATAGAAGGCCGTTCGGGCCTTGGAGGTATGGCTTTGGAAAACGATCGCTTACTCGTTACAAATATGACGAAGACTTTTCCCGGCGTGAAAGCGCTGGATCAAGTACAACTCCGGGTCAAGCCCGGCTCCGTACACGCGCTGATCGGCGAAAACGGCGCGGGTAAATCCACACTGATGAAATGCTTGTTCGGCATCTATCAGCCGGACAGCGGCTCCATCGAGCTCGATGGCAAACCCGTTACAATCAGGAATACAAACGACGCGTTGAAGCAGGGAATCTCGATGATCCATCAGGAACTGATTCCCGTGCCGCACCGCAACGTTATTGATAATATCTGGGTCGGTCGATTTGAGACAAAGGGAATCTTTGTCGACGAAGCAAAGATGTATCAAAAGACCGAAAAGCTCATTCGCGATCTTGAATTTGAGATTGAGCCCAAAACGCTGGCGAGGAACCTTTCGGTCTCCCAGCTGCAGGCAATCGAGATTGCGAAGGCCGTCTCCTACGACGCGCGCGTGATCATCATGGACGAACCCACGTCCTCCCTGACCGTAGCGGAGACGGAGCACCTGTTTCGCATTATCCGCAGACTCAAGGCGGAGGGACGCTCCGTCATCTATATTTCCCACCGGTTGGAAGAGATATTCACCATCGCGGACGAGATCACCGTCATGCGCGACGGGCAGTATATCGGCACTTGGGAGATCGGCGATATCACGATCGACCAGCTCATCAGCCAAATGGTCGGCAGAGACATGCAGGAGCGCTTTCCGCCGCGCGATCATCAGCGCGGGGAAGAGGTATTGCTGGACGTCTCCCATCTTTCCAGTGCAAATCATCGTTCGTTTCGGGACGTTAGCTTTGAGCTGAGAAAAGGCGAGATTCTCGGCCTCGGCGGCCTGGTCGGCGCGCAGAGAACGGAGTTGGTTGAGTCCATCTTCGGTTTACGCAAGATTTCCGGCGGCACCATGACACTCAGCGGCAAACAGATTCACAATCGAACCCCGCGCGAGGCGATTGCTAACGGGTTCGCGCTGTTGACCGAGGAGCGCCGCGCCACCGGTATCATCCCGATGCTCTCCGTCAAGGAAAACGCACTTGCCGCGGCTTACCGTGTGCTCACCGGCAAACTTGGCATCTTTAACCCCAAGAAACTGAATCAACCGGTCGACGAGGTCTGTAAACGTCTGGATGTCCGCATGGCGAGCACGCAAATGTTGATTCGCAACCTTTCCGGTGGTAACCAGCAAAAGGTACTGGTCGGTCGCTGGCTGTTGCGGCGCTGCAACATCCTGATTCTGGACGAACCGACACGCGGCGTTGACGTTGGCGCAAAATATGAGATCTATCGCATCATGCGGGACTTGACCGCGCAGGGACACGCAATCATCATGGTGTCCTCCGAAATGCCGGAACTGCTCGGTATGTCCGACCGGATCATGGTCATGTGCGAAGGCAGACTCACGACGATTCTCGACAACGTCAACACCACACAGGTGGATGTCATGCAGCATGCAACCGAGTTTTCACCAAAGATTTGCAGCAATGGAGACTAAGATTATGAATACCAAGACGCTAACCTGGCCCAAAGTGAAGAAAACGCTGATCGATCAGGCACTGATTCTGGCGATGCTCGCCATGATTATCGTGATCATCATCATTGAACCTGCCTTTTTGCAATGGCGCGTGCTCAAGGATATCCTGACGCAATCGTCCATCAAGCTGATTGTCGCGCTCGGCTTGCTCTTTCCGCTGTTGCTCGGCGGCACCGATCTCGCCGGCGGTCGTCAGGTCGGCCTCGCCGCCGTCATCGTCGCGAGCATGACGCAGACGCTGACCTACGCGGGTCGGTTTTATCCCAACCTGCCGGATCTGCCTGTCATCATTCCGATCATCATCGCGCTCATCGTCGTCGCCATCATCGGCATGGTCAACGGCTGGATGATCGCAAAGCTCAACATGGCTCCGTTTATCGCGACATTCGGTATGTCCACAATCGTATACGGCATCAATTGCCTCTATTTTGCGCAAGAGCCCAACCGTTCCCAGCCCATCGGCGGCATCAAGGAATCGCTCACGATCCTGAGCAGCTATAAGATTTTCGGCCTCAGCATGCTGGTGTATATCGCCTTGATCATTACGATCATCGTCTGGTTTGTTCTCAATCGTACGGTATACGGAAAGCATCTCTATATCGTCGGCGGCAACAAGGACGCGGCGAAGGTCTCGGGCGTCAACATCAACTTCATCATCATCTCGGCGTTCGTGATCGAGAGCTTGCTCGTCGGCTTCGGCGGCGTGCTGGAGGTAGCGAGAACTGGCGGTGCAAACAGCGCATACGGCTTCAGTTACGAGTTTGACGCGATCTCTTCCTGCGTCGTCGGCGGCGTATCGCTCAGCGGCGGCATTGGAACCGTGCCGGGGGTCATCATCGGCGTGATCATATTCACGATCATCAGCTACGGCCTTGCGTTCATCGGCGTCAACCCGAACTGGCAGCTCATCATCAAGGGCGTGATCATCTGCAGCGCGGTCGCCCTCGATATGAGAAAGAACGCACAATAATTCAGCCTCCATACATAGAAACAAACACGCAGTATCGCACACAGAAGGAGTTTTCATGAAACGTTATCAATTGAGCGACGCACTTTCCATCTCCGCGGTCGTCCAGGGCTTCTGGCGGCTGGATGGCTGGAATTTTCCCGCGGGGGAACTCGCGAACTTTATGAACGCCTGTATCGACCGCGGGGTGACCACGTTTGACACCGCGGAGATCTACGGCGGCACCGTCTGCGAAACGCTGATGGGCGAGGCTTTCAAAAAAGACCCGACGATCCGCAAGCGCATCGAACTGGTCTCCAAGACCGGCATCTTTGTGGAGACAATCAACGGAAAACCCTTTGGCTACTACAACACCTCTTACGAGCGCGTGATGCAGTCCTGCAAAGAGAGCCTCAAGCGCCTGAACACGGACTCGCTGGATTTATACCTCATTCACCGCGAAGACCCGTGTTTGGACGTTTGGGAGACGGCGCGTACCCTCAAGCAGCTCAAAAAGGACGGTCTCGTCCGCGAAGTCGGTGTTTCCAACTTCGATCCGTTTAAGTTCGAGGCGCTCAACAAAGCCATGGACGGCGCGCTGATCACCAATCAGATCGAGTGGAACCCGGTCTGCTTTGAGCACTTTAACTCCGGCATGATGGACCTGCTCACCGTGGAGAAGATTCACCCCATGATCTGGTCGCCTCTCGCGGGCGGCAGACTCTTCAGCGACGACGCAACTTGCGTCAGCGCGATGAAGAAGATCGGCGAGATTGCGGATCGCCATAACGTTGATCCTTCCGTGATCGTCTACGCCTGGATCTTCTATCATCCGGTTGGAGCGGCTCCTATCACGGGCACAAACAAGCTCGCCCGCCTCGATCATGCGATTCAGGCGTTGGACGTCAAGCTTGCGCATCACGAGTGGTATGAAATCTACGCGGCCAGCGGTCAGCAGAAGATTCGATAATTTTTGATTCAACTTCATCCTCAAGAGCTGAGCGACTCTCCTTGCTTGGCGATCAGAGCAGTCCTGTTACCTTCCTGATGCGGCAGCCCCCTGTTCGAGAGAGACGAGCAGGGGGTTGTCGCTGTTTTGGGTTCTGATTCAAGTCGTATCGATCCGTTATTGACGCAGTTGTTATGGTGTGCTATGATGAATTTGCGCAAACGGTTGCGCACACTTCTTTTTGATTTGATATCGCATCAATCGTCGGAGCGAGCATACATGCCCCATGAACGTCACAACTTGATACTAAACGATATGGCCGCAGAACTCGGCCTGTCAAAATCAACCGTTTCCCGTGCGCTTTCCGGAAACGGGCGCATCAGCGACGAAACGCGCCGCCGCGTTGTGGAATATGCGGAGAGCCACGGATTCACGCCAAACAGCATCGCGAGCAGCCTTGCGCGTTCGCAGACCAACAACATCGGCGTGGTGATCCCGACGGAAGCTTTTTACAGCGAAATCCCTTTTTTTCACGAGTGCCTGATGGGTGTTTGCGAAGCTTCAATTCAGCGCGACTACGATGTTTTAATCGCGCCCGTTGGAGAAGGGAACATCTCGGTACTCAAGAGAATCGTCAGCCGCCGCAAGGTGGACGGAATCCTCTTAACGCGCTCGCTGGTCGTGGACTATCCGGCGGATTATCTCAAGGCCGCGCGGATTCCGTTTGTTACCGTAGGCTCTTCCAGCGATGCGAACATGATACAGGTGGATACCGATACTACGGCTGCCTGCAAAGCGCTGACTCTGCAGGTGTTGGAACGCAACAGCGCGAAGTTGGCGCTGATTCTCGGTCCGCTGGACTACATCGTGAACCAAAATCGACTGGACGGATTTCATCAGGCGTTGGCGGAAGCAGGGCGCGCGCAATCCAGCACCGTTGTGCTGACCGGAGTCTCCGGCGGCAAGAACATTCGGGAAGCTTGCCGTAGTGTTGCGCAATCCGGCGCGGACTGCATCATTTGCGGAGACGACTTTATCTGCGCAAAAGCGGTGGAGCAGCTGCGCGAAGACGGACGAAGCGACATTCCTGTTTCTTCCTACTACAACAGTGATATCTTGCGAAATCTTCCGTTGGTAGACCTTGTCATGAGCGTGGATGTACACGCTTACGGCATTGCATCCGGCAATCTGCTGATCGACTTAATCGAAAACAAACCAGTTCCAAAGAAGACATTTGTACCACACGTCATATTGCAATACAAGCATTGACCGACAATTTTACGCATCCAAACAGGACCGTTTTCTCAAACACAAAAAAAAAGAATATTTGATGATCGCTATTTCGTATGCAGCATGCGCAACCGGTTGCGCAAATACGAAACATGAGTAAGAAGCAACAACAAGGATGAACGATATGTCAAATCCACTGATTCTCAACGTAATTCACCGGCCTGAGATGGTTCCGGAGTATGCCGAGACCGTCATGACGCGCGATAGCAACGGCGCGGAGGTGAAGAGCGCGCTCGTGAAGGAGTCGCTGGATATTTTTCGCCTCCAGCAGGAGATTGCGCACAAGAACAGCATTAAGACCACGATTCAAATGACGTATGCCTCGCTGTTTTCCGAGGAGGCGGTCGCGCTCGCCAAGGAGCACCACGAAACCTATGGCGACGAGATCGCGTTGACGTTACTGGGCTTACCTTGCGAACAGTTTCGCGAAAAATACAAGACCAAGGATTTCTGCATCTGGATGTTCTCCAAAGAGGACAAGATTGCGATCGTGGAAGATGTCTTTGAGAAATTCTATGCGTGCTTCGGGTTCTATCCCGCGTCGACCGGTTCCTATTATATGGACGCATGGTTGATTAATCAGATCAAGCAACGATATCCGAGTGTTCGTTGCGCGGTTGCGACCTGCTTTGAGGAAGGGCCGAAAGCCTATCACACCTGCAACAACAGCTGGTATACGCTGATGGACGGAGGGCCGTGGAATCCATGGATTCCGTCCAAACAGAACACGCATGCGCCCGCCGCAAACGAAGAGGAAGACAGCGGGATCGTTGCGATTCCGCATCTATCGCGCGATCTATTGGCCTGCTTTGACGGCAACGGCAGCAACTTTGGCACGCATCCGCAAAATGTACTGCGCGGGATGATCTATCAGGACGGGCAGTATCCGTATCTCTTTAATCTCATCGATCAATATCGCCATCTAGCGAAGTATAATCGCGGGTTTACGTACAATATGATGTTTGTCGGCCCGGGATGGATGAACAAACTCGGACGCTGGGAAGCGCCGTATTCGCTGCTCGTCAAGAGCTATGAGGACGATCTGGCGTATTATGCGCAACTAAAGCGGCAAGGCGAACTCATCGATCTGACGATGAGCGAGCTTGCGGATGTCTATCGCAAAACGCATACCTATCACCAACCGGAGTGCGCGCTCTGGCGTGATATCCTCTACGGCTCGGAAAAGCAGCAGTTCTGGTATTGCGATCCGTTTCTGCGCGCGACACTGGATATGAATCAGGGCGGAGCCATCATCGACCTGCGCCCGTATGTTGCCAAGCTCGATACCGAGATGGGCATCGGAACCAGGCATATTCAGGATGTAAGCTATCCGTTTTTGATTCAGGCGCATTACCGCGCGGGATATTTTACGCACTATGCCGGAGAGGGAACGGTCAAAAGCTGCAAGATTTCCTATGGCGGCGAGGAGGCGGATCTCTGCATGACCCGCACGAAGGCGCATTTTACGGATGAAGGCGACGCACGCTTGCTCACGCTCGATCCGGTTGAGCTGAAACTTGGAGAATTGACCGCGATGGTGCAGACGACGTTTCGTTTTCGCGAAGGCAGCGCGGCAATCGAGATCAACCGCAGCGTTCTCTCCGCCAGCGTGCCGGGCGCGAAACTCAAATTCAACGAATACATGACCGCCTGTTATGGCACGACCGAGTACCCGGAGGATATGACGGGCATTACGCTTTCCGTTTCTGCGACGGATCAGCGCGAAGAGATCGAATACGCTTACCGCTGCCGTGAGGCGGCGTTGGAACGCGCGGAAGAAGTGCGCGCCGTACTGCCGCAGATTGAGACCGCGGTGAAGATGACATGTGCGCGGGCTGCGCGCGGCTACATCCGCGAAGGATACGCGTTTTCGCCCATGTTTACGCTGGGGTATGAAGCAGAAATCGGAGAAGGGGAGACGTTGACCACATGGCTCAGTCTGGAAAAGGCAAACTGAATTTTCGCTGTCCGTCGTGTTTCATGCGCGATCTGGACATGGATATGTTTTACGATCCCAACAAAGGTGAATACTACTGCATCCGCTGTTGCTATCATGGCGACGAGAAGGACGTATTGGAAAAGAACCAGATGGCGCGCTTTCGTTACCGCGATATGCTCCGCCGCATTACCGCATGGGAGGATTAGACGTGTTCGATCTGGGAATGGACTTTTCGACGCTGGAGGAAACGGAAGCGCTCGGCGGCGTATTCCGGCAGGATGGAGCAGTCGGAGACCTCGTTGATATACTCGCAAAAAACGGCGTAAACGCCGCGCGGCTCCGCCTTTGGGTGAATCCGCATTCCGTATCCGGCGCGCCGTATGGCGGTGGTACCTGCGATCTACCACTGGTGATTCGCTTAGCAAGACGCGCAAAAAGAGAGGGCATGCGCTTTTTGTTGGATCTGCACTACAGCGATTTTTGGTGCGATCCGGGCCGCCAACTGCCACCGAAAGACTGGGAAACACTCGCGCTGCCGCAGCTTTCCATGCGCGTTTACGACTACACGCGGGATGTATTGGCGGTACTGGAGCGGGAAGGACTCTCGCCGGATATGGTGCAGGTCGGCAACGAAATCACCAACGGCATGCTCTGGCCGCAGGGCCGGTTGAGCGATCCCGAGCCGGGCCATGCACGGGACGGGTTCGACGCGTTGAGCTGGCTTGTCAACGCGGGTTGCCGCGCAGTTCGGGAGCATTCATCGGCGCGCGTGATGCTGCACTTGGAGCGCAGCGGAGACAACGCCGTCTGGCGCGAATGGTTTGACCGCCTGATCGCGCGCGGCGCGGACTTTGACGTGATCGGAGCCTCCTACTATCCCTACTGGCACGGAAATTTTGAGGCGCTTCGATTTAACCTCAACGACATGATCGCGCGCTACGGAAAAGACGTGATGATCGTGGAGACGGCGTATGCGTTTACCTCCAAACACTTTGACCCAAAGCAGGCGGGCGCGAATCTCGTGATCAACGATTCGCTCAAGTGCTATGACGGAAGCGATGCGCCGTATCCGCTCACGATTGAGGGTCAGAGATTGTTTGTAAAAGAGTTACTCAATCTGGTTGCGTCGCTCGACGGCGGTCACGGAACTGGCGTTTATTACTGGGAACCGGCGTGGCTGCCGCTGCGCGGTTCCACTTGGGCAAGCTTTGCCGCGCGTGAATATATGGGCGAACTCAATAAACCCGGCGGCAACGAGTGGGCGAACCAATGCATCTTTGACTATGAAGGGAACGCTACCCCCGCGCTGAAGGAGTTTCTCGTATTTTCGAAACGATTGGCGAAGTAAAACGGCTATTTCCTGCGATATAGCAGGCGATAAATAGTAAAAAATAAACAAAAATGATTCAATTTAGATTTCTGGCTATGTCCTGCAATATAGCAGGCGGTGAAGAATAGTAACAGATAATGGTTCCATTTTATGTTTCCGGCTATTTCCTGCAACATAGCAGGCGATAAATAAACAAAAGGAGAAGAACAATGAAAAAACTGACAGCGATTCTCATGGCCCTGCTTCTGGCGCTCTCGTTCGTCGCGTGTACGCCGAAAGCCGCGGAACCAACGGCCACGCAAGCACCGACCAAAGCGCCTGCGGCAGCAACCGAAGCGCCGGCCGTCAAGGAAGACATTACCCTCACCCTCTGGGGTTCCGAACTCCCCGAGTTTCAGGCCGCTCTGCGCGTGATGGCGGATAACTTCATCAAAGAAAATGCGGACAAAGCCAACATCACGATCAATCTGGGCGCGCAGTCCGAATCCACCGCGAAGGACACGATCCTGCTGGACATCTCGGCAGCAGCGGACGTGTTCTACTATGCGGATGACCAGACGGGCGAGCTCGTGAACGCGGGCGCGCTGCAACCGGTTGAGAGCGTAGACGCAATCACCGCGGCGAACGGCGGCGCAACGGCGGGCGCGGTTCAGGCGGCAACCGTCGGCGGTATGTTGTATGCCTACCCCGCGATGGGCGGCAACGGCTATTTCCTCTATTACGACAAGCAGTATATCTCGGCCGAACAGGCGGGCTCCTGGGCAGGATTGCTGACGGCAGCAAACGCAGCGGGTAAGCAGGTTACCATGCAGCTCAACAGCGGCTGGTACCTCTACGGCTTCTTCAAGGGCGCGGGATTCACCTGCTCTCTGGGTGAAGACAAGACCTCGACCGTCTGCGATTGGGCGGGCGCCGGCGGAACGGACGTTTTGCAGGCGATTCTCAACATCACGGCGGACAAGGGCTTCATCAACCTCGACGACGCGGCGTTTGTTACCGGCGTACAGGAAGGCACCATCATCGCGGGCGTGAACGGTAGCTGGAACGCCGGCACCGTGCAGACCGCCTGGGGCGACAACTATGCCACCGCAAAACTGCCGACCTTCACCTTAAACGGTGCGGAAGTGCAGATGGGTTCCTTCGACGGCTATAAACTCGTCGGCGTCAACGCGTACTCTGCAAACGTCGGCTGGGCAATGCGCCTTGCGGAATGGCTCACCAACGAGCAGAACCAAATCTATCTTTACGAGGCCACCAACGGCAGCGCCGTTCCGTCCAACGTGAACGCGGCATCCTCCGCCAGCGTACAGGCGAACCCCGTTGTCGCGGCGCTCGCCGCGCAGAGCCAGTTTGCCTCCGCGCAGAGCCTCTCCGTCGGCGGCAACTACTGGACCCCGACCGAGACCCTCGGCAACATTCTCGCCAACGGCAACCCGGATGGTACCGCACTCCAGCAACTGCTGGACGAGACTGTAGCGGGCATAACGGCACCTGTCGGCTAAGCCACAGACTCCTTTGTGAAACGAGTCCGTCGCGGAGGGTTTCCTCCGCGGCGGACGCATCGCGTCTTTCCGCGTAAAAGGCGGCAGTTTCGATTTATATTTTACTTGCTTTTACGCGTTCTTTTGATATTGTGTCCATAGAGAGTGTTCTTTTCACTTTTTCGCCTGTCTGCTTTCGTTCGATCCGCCGTGCGCTCGGTTTGCGGCGCAACTTTCTTGTCTTGGAAAGGATCAATACGCATGAAAACGGAAATGCATGAGCCCAGAAAAGAGTTTCTGCCGATCCGCGCCGTTAGAGCCTGGCTCGCCGGTGACTGGGCAGTGAAGCTCACGCCGCTGTTCTGGGGCGCGGGCTATCTGCGCGTCGGCCAGTGGATCAAGGGGCTGCTCGCCTTTCTATGCGAGGCGGTCGTGCTCCTATTTCTCAATCAATACGGACTCCCGAACCTCGCGAAATTCGGCACGCTCGGCACCGTGAAGCGCGCAACGGTCTACAACCCGCAGACCATGAAAAACGAGGTCAATCAATACGACAACTCCTTCTTAATTCTGCTCTTCAGCCTCGTAGCGTTGGTCGTCATCATCGCGGCGGTCATTTTAATTTTGCGCATGGTGGAGGAATCCAACACATTGCGGAAGACGAAAGCCGCGGGCGGACACGTCAACAGCTTTGTTGAGGATATCCGCGCGCTGTTTAACCAGCGGTTTCATATTACGCTGCTGTCGGTGCCGATGCTTGGCATTCTGGTCTTCACCGTCGTTCCACTGCTGTTTATGATACTGGTCGCGTTCACCAACTACGATCAGTCGCACATGGCGCCGACGGAACTCTTCACATGGGTTGGGCTGGATAACTTCTTGCGATTGTTTAAGGATTCCCTCAGCGAGACGTTTGGCTACTCGTTTGGCAAGGTGCTTGGCTGGACGCTGCTCTGGGCCACATTTGCAACGTTTACCTGCTATTTTGGCGGAATCGCGCTGTCGCTGCTGATCAACCACAAGCGCACGCGCGTGAAAAAACTCTGGCGTACGCTGTTTGTGGTCTGCATCGCGGTGCCGCAGTTTGTTTCGCTTTTGCTGGTGCGAAACTTCTTTGCCGACACGGGCATCGTCAATACGTTTTGCGCAAATGTCGGCATCACGAACTTTTTGAAGTCTGTCGGGTTGGTCGGGCAGTATCTCGATCATATTCCGTTTCTCACGGACGCAAATTGGGCAAAGTTCATGATTATATTGATCAACTTCTGGATCGGCGTACCGTATTTGATGCTGATCGCAACCGGCGTATTGATGAACATTCCCACCGAGTATTACGAGAGCGCGAAGATCGACGGCGCGAACGCGTTCCAAACCTTCGGGCGAATCACGATGCCGTTTATGCTCAGCGTGACCGGGCCGTATCTGATCACCGCGTTCATTGCCAACATCAACAACTTTAACGTGATCTACCTGCTCACACAGGACGTTTACTTCACGATGGATACCAAACTCGCCGCCTCCAACGCAAAGGATATCGACTTACTGGTGACCTGGCTCTTCCGGCTGACCAACGACTCCTACAACTACAAGATGGCTTCCGTCATCGGTATTCTGGTGTTCGTCGTCTGCGCCGTTTTCACATTACTTGCGTTTAACTATACGTTCCGCAAGGGAGTGGAGGACAAATTCCAATGAGTATGAATCAAACAATGCCAGCTACAACCTCCACAGGAGCCGTGAAGGGAGGCGCGCCCGTGATGAAGAAGAAGCGCCATGTGAACCCGCATTATCTGGCGGGAGACATCGCGCGGCATCTTGTTTTAGCGGTGCTGGCCGCGATCTGGCTGGTTCCGATTCTCTGGCTTGTCAGCACCTCGTTTTCCGCCTTTCCGGGGCGCAACATTCTGCGCTTCTTCCCGGCGGAGTGGACGACGAGCAACTATTTTCGCCTTTTTACGGATACCGACTCGGTGTCCAATTTTCCCGCGTGGTTTAGTAACACGTTTATCGTCGCGTGCTTTACCTGCCTGATTTCGTCCATGTTTGTGCTGATGGTGGCGTATGCGACGAGCTGCATGCGCTTTCAAGGCAGGAGAGTGCTGATGAATACCGGCGTGCTGCTGGGGCTCTTTCCCGGATTTTTGACGATGATCTGCATCTACTACATCTTAAAGGAACTCAAGCTGACGGATACTCATTTGGGACTGATTCTGGTGTATTCCGGCAGTTCCGGCTTAGGGTATCTGATCGCGAAAGGGTTTTTTGACACGATTTCGCGCTCCATGATCGACGCGGCAAAGCTGGACGGCGCCTCCGAGGCAGACGTGTTCTGGAAGGTGATCCTGCCGCTCTCCAAGCCCATCATCGTGTATACGGTCATCAGCTCGTTTCTGACTCCCTGGATGGATTTCATCTTCTCCAACATCGTCATCAAATCCCGACTCTCGCAGGACTGGACGGTGGCGGTCGGACTCTTTAACATGCTGAACAAGAGCAGCGTAAACAACTACTTCTCGCGTTTCTGCGCGGGCGGCGTGCTGGTTTCGATACCAATCTCGATTCTGTTTGTTATCATGCAGAAGTTCTATGTTGAGAGCGTGACCGGCGGCTCGACAAAGGGGTAAGCGCATGAAGAAAACCGTTGTTTTCGCACTGGCAGTACTACTGGCGCTCTCCTTTGGATGCTCAACCACTCCAAAACCGAGGATTGTGGATCCGACGCCGACGCAGGCGCCGAGCGGCCCGGTAGACGCTGGCGTGATCGTATCAAAGATTGACGCGCTCAATGACGATTTCCTCATGGGCGCGGATGTATCCAGCCTGATTGCCGAGGAAAACAGCGGCGTCGTCTACTATGGTTTTGACGGCGCGCCGCAAGACCCGCTGAAAACGATGCAGGAAGCGGGCGTCAACTGCATCCGCGTGCGCGTTTGGGTCGATCCGTTTGATGCAAACGGAAACGGATACGGCGGCGGCAACTGTACGATCGACACCGCGATCGCGCTGGGACAGCGGGCGGCAAACTACGGCATGAAACTGCTCGTCGATTTCCACTACTCCGACTTTTGGGCGGACCCTTCCAAGCAGCAGGCGCCGAAAGCCTGGGCCGGCATGAGCCTCGACGAAAAAGCCAGTGCGATCACAAGCTACACGACCGAATCGTTGCAAAAACTCAAGGACGCGGGCGTTTTACCCTATATGGTACAGATTGGCAACGAGACCACGACCGGATTTTGCGGTGAAGAGGACTGGCCCGCGGTCTATCAGCTCATCGGCGCGGGCGCGTCCGCTGTTCGCGCGTTTGACCCGAACATCCTGATTGCGGTACACTTTACAAATCCGGAGGATGGAAAATTTAAGAATTTTGCGTTCTTGCTGGATCACTTCAAAGTGGATTATGATATCTTTGCAACGAGCTATTATCCCTATTGGCACGGTACGCTGGAAAACCTGATGGAGCAGCTCAAACTGGTTTCGGATACCTACGGTAAGAAAGTGATGGTTGCGGAGACCGCCTGGGCGTATACGCTGGCGGACAGCGACGGGCACGCCAACACGATCGGCGAGAAGCCGAATTACGAGAAGCAATACACGTTTTCAACGCAGGGGCAGACGAACGAGATTGCGAGCGTGATAAATACTGTTTCCGCGCTGGGGGACGCTGTGGTTGGTGTGTTTTATTGGGAACCCGCGTGGATTGCGGTTCCTGCGGACTCGCTGGATGCACGCAAAGCCCTCTGGGAGAAATACGGTTCCGGCTGGGCGAGCAGCTTTGCCGCCGGGTATGATCCCAAAGACGCGGGCGTTTATTACGGCGGATGTGCTTGCGAAAATCAAGCGCTGTTCGATGAGACGGGGCATCCGCTGGAATCGCTCAAGACGTTTTCGTATGTGCGCACCGGAACGGTTTGTCCTGTCAAGGTGGATGAAGTCGCGCCTGTGTATATCACCGTTCGGCGAAACAATCCTGTCACGCTGCCCGAGACCGTAACCGCGACGAATAACGACGGCACGACGGCGGAGGTTCCGGTTGTGTGGGAGAAGGCCGATCTTGCCGCAATGTCGGCGGGCGAGACCGGCACATATTCCGTTGCCGGAACGGCGCAAGGATTTCCGGTTGTTTGCTACATCGACATCGTGGAAGAAAACTATCTGGACAACCCCGGCTTTGAGGACACGGATACGTCCATGTGGGCGATTACGCCCATCGCATCGGGCATTCAAACCGACTTCCAGAGAAAGAAGATGGACGCGCACAGCGGTGAATATTCGCTGCATTTCTGGAATGCGGACGCAGTGGAGTGGCGTGCCGAGCAGACAGTCTCCGGCTTGAAGCCCGGCAACTATCGTTTCACGCTCTCTGCGCAGGGCGGCGACATCGGCGACAACGCGGAGCTTTATCTCTACGCCGTTGCGGATGGAATCACCTATACGATGCCCTTTACGCTAACCGGATGGGTGGACTGGCAGCAGCCCGCGATCGACTCGATTCCGGTGAGCGGCGGGGAGATCACCGTCGGCGTGTATGTGAAATGCGCGGGCGGCGGCTGGGGTACACTGGACGACTGGCTGCTCAATCCGGTGGAATAACCGAGACGGCGCGGAGATCGCGCAGATTGGCCTATGCGAAAGAAGAGAATCCTTCGTTTATTCTCCATTTTACTCGTGTTCAGCCTGCTTGCCGCGCAAGCAGGCTGTTCCCGCTTGTCTGCGGGCGACTCGAAAACGCCGGACGACAACTACCGCACCTTTTATGAGATATTCGTCGGCTCGTTTTACGACAGCAACGGCGACGGAACAGGCGACCTGAACGGGGTTACAGCGAAGCTCGATTATTTGAATGATGGCAACGATAAGACCGACAGTGATCTGGGTTTTACCGGCATTTGGCTGATGCCGATCATGCCGTCGCCTACCTACCATAAATATGACGTGACGGACTACACCTCCGTCGATCCCGCTTATGGCACGACAGAGGATTTTCGGGCGCTCGCGGAGGCTTGTCACGCGCGCGGCATGAAGCTGATCATCGACTTTGTGATGAACCATACGTCGGCCAAGCACCCGTGGTTTCAGCAGGCGGTCGCGTATTACGAATCTCTCGCGCCAAATCAAGAGCCGGATTTAGCTGCCTGCCCGTATGCCGGATACTATCATTTTTCGCGCGAGAAGGCGGGCGCGACAGGTTGGCATCAAGCCGGTACGAGCGAGTGGTATTACGAATGCGTCTTTTGGGATCAAATGCCGGATCTCGCGCTGGAGAATGAGACGGTTCGACAGGAACTGGAGAGCGCCGCGCGCTTCTGGCTCGATCTCGGTGCGGACGGATTCCGGCTGGATGCGGTAAAGGAATTCTTCAGCGGAAGCCACGCGAAAAACATCGAAACACTCGCCTGGTTCAACACGTTTGTTCTCTCGGTCGATTCAAATGCAATTCTCGTTTGCGAGGACTGGGACACCAATCCTGTGACACTTGCCAAGTATTATCAGAGCGGGGTTCGGAGCTTCTTCGATTTTCCGGTTGCGCAGGCAAGCGGGAGCATGTTTGCCGTGATCAAGAGCGGCAGCGGGGAAAAGCTCGCGGCGTTTTTCACGCGACCAAGTGAGACCTACGGCGCGGTACTGGCGGACTACATCGACGCGCCGTTTTTAAGCAATCATGACACCTCGCGCATCAGCGCGCAATACGTCAATAACGCGGAGAAGATGAAGCTCGCCGCGGGACTCTTGCTCATGATGGACGGAAACCCGTTTGTCTATTACGGCGAGGAACTCGGCATGAACAGCTCCGGCAAGAAGGACGAAAACAAGCGCCTGCCGATGCACTGGTCGGACACGGACTTGACTGGCACCCCAAACCCGCCGCCAAACGCGGACAAGGTAACGCAAAAATTTCCCGCGCTGGATGAACAGCAAAGCGACCCCAACTCAATCTACAGCTACTATAAAACTGCTTTGCGTATCCGAAACGGCAACCCG
The DNA here is from genome assembly GCA_963665375.2 of Christensenellaceae bacterium. Lineage (GTDB taxonomy): Bacteria > Bacillota > Clostridia > Christensenellales > CAG-138 > UBA7703. The sequence continues at coordinate 156,351 of CAXXUL010000003.1, read as the reverse complement.
GAGCTGGCCCGCGGTGAAACGAAAGCTGAGACCAGTCTGACCGAAGACTCCGTCTGCGCGATCACGAAAACCTGGGATAATCAGACGATACTCATCCTCTGCAACATCGGTGAGCGTACAGCGCAGGTGGACTTATCGGGCACGACCTTTCAGAAATATCGCTTGACTGGTGCGCTGACGGTCGGGGAAGAGGCGGTGAACCTTTCAGACAAGATTCTGAAACTGCCGATGTACGCGATTGCCGTACTGCGCCTTTCCGGTGGGATATTCGGGTGAGAAGCGCAAACTATAATGTTCAGTCAACAGATTGAATGAATCGAAATACACACAGAGAACAAAAAACTCCCGCTTAAAACGGGAGTTTTGCTGATCCATGGTGAATCAAAATGGTTATGCTTTCGGCTCTTCGTCCTTTTTCTCAAACGCGCTCACGACCGCATCCTTTGCGCCAAGAACGGCTTCTTTGGCTTTCTCCGCGTATTCCGGTGCTTTTTCTTTCACGGTAGCGGCGGCTTCTGTAACGGCGGTTTTCGCTTTTTCAACGTATTCCGGAGCTTTCTCTTTCACGGTAGAGGCAGCTTCGGTAACGGCGTCCCGGGCTTTTTCAACGTATTCCGGCGCTTTCTCTTTGACGGTGCCGGCGGCGTTGGTGACCGCTTCCTTCACGTCTTCGGCTGCGTCCTTCGCCTTTTGGGTTACGACGGGTGCTTTCTCTTTGATGGTGGCGGTCGCTTCTTGATAGACTTCGACCGCGGCTTTCTTCACTTCTTCAAAATAATCCTTGGCGTCGACCTTACCGTCGCCGTTGACATCCTGCACACCGTCCGGATTATTTTCCTTCACCTGTTCGGCAACTTTAACCGCGGCAACAGTTGCGCCAGCGGTGACGCCGATTCCTAAAAGCTTCTTTAAAAAACCCATATAGGTGTCCTCCTTGTTTTTTACTATTATATCGAATATTCAATGTGCTGACAATATGAGCGGCTCGCTACGCATAACATGCAGACTGGAAAAAGAAAACGGAACCCGGCAAAACCCGGGTTCCGTGATGGCAATCGAGCAATGACGATTGGCTTATTTGCCAAACATCGCGAGCAGAACGCCTGCCGCAACGGCGGAACCGATAACGCCTGCGACGTTCGGGCCGATCGCGTGCATGAGCAGGAAGTTCTTCGGGTTCGCTTTCTGGCCTTCCAGATGGGACACGCGGGCCGCCATCGGAACGGCGGAAACACCTGCGGAACCGATCAGCGGGTTGATTTTGCCGCCGGAGAGCGCATACATGAGCTTGCCGAGCAGCAGACCGCCGACGGTGCTGAACATGAACGCAACGAGGCCGAGGCCGATGATCATCAGCGTTTCGGGACGGAGGAATGTTGTTGCCGAAGCAGTCGCGCCAACGGTGACACCAAGGAAGATGGTGACGATGTTGATCAGCGCGTTTTGCGCGGTGTCCGAAAGCCGCTCTACAACGCCGCACTCGCGGAAGAGGTTACCGAGCATCAGCATACCGATGAGCGGGGCAACGGACGGCAAGAGCAGAATGCAGAGGATCGAAACGATGATCGGGAAGCAGACTTTTTCCAGCTTGGAGACTGGACGCAGCTGCACCATGACGGTTTCGCGCTCTTTCTTTGTGGTCAGAAGACGCATGATCGGCGGCTGAATGATCGGGATCAGCGCCATGTAGGAATACGCCGCAATGGCGATGGCGGGGAGCAGATCCGGCGCAAGACGGGTGGTGAGGTAGATGGCCGTCGGGCCGTCCGCACCGCCGATGATGCCGATGGAGGCTGCTTCCTGTGGCGTGAATCCAAGCGCGGAAGAGATAATGAATGCAATCGCGATACCGAACTGCGCGCCGGCGCCGAGGAAGAGGCTGCTGGGGTTCGCGATCAACGGACCAAAGTCTGTCATAGCGCCGATGCCGAGGAAGATCAGCGACGGGTAGATGCCGAGCTTAACGCCCTTGTAGAGGTAGTAAAGCAGGCCGCCCGCTTCGCCGTCCGCGGCGGGGCCGGACATCAAACCGGTCAGCGGAAGGTTTGCAAGCAACATACCGAATGCGATCGGCAACAGGAGCAGTGGCTCAAACTTTTTCACGATGGCAAGATAGATCAAGACTAGCGAAATCGCGATCATCACCATATATTGCCAGTTCAACGCGGTAAAACCGGATGAATCTAAAAGATTGGATAATGCGTCAGTTAACATCGTATTCTCCTTTTCGTCTTAGTGTTCTGATTACTGAGCGGCTTTTTTGTGCTTGGACGCGTGTTCAGCCGTCTCGACGATCAGGGAGAACAACGTGATAAACAGGTACAGAGCAAAAAGCGCGGTGAATACGATTGCCATGAGAAACAGAGCGACAAGTAAGCTGTTGGCAAAAGACATAGGATATACCCCCTTACAGATGCATAGCCGATGCAACCGCACCGGCACATGCAGAATTTCGTAAATTGGAAAATAGCCGCGACTATGTTTTGGAGTCATCTTCATTGATTGAAAACATAGCCGATAAAACATCGAATTAGGTTAGAGAATATAACAAAAATGTGAATTTGTCAAGACTTTCCGTAACAGGATATCGATTTATCCGCACAGTTAGATATCAAAAAATGTGTCGACTCAAACAAACGCCGGAAGCCCATTTCCGGCGTTTGTTTGCGAAAGATCGTCATGCTATACTGAAGTCAATCATGTGATAGGAAGGTATCTTCGTTTGTTTCAAATTCAGGTTTCGAGGCTCACGCAGGAGCTTTTCTATATGGCGCAAAATGGTGCGCCGGAGCGCACCGCGCTGATCTCGATTATGGATCACAAACGGGATTGTATCGAGCGATATCCATCGCCTCGCGTCCTGCGCCTCTGCTTTGACGACGCGGACAACCGCACCTTTTGGCAAAACCTGATGACCGAGGAACAGGCGGACGCAATCTGCGCGTTTGTGCTGCGCTATGCGCGCGAAATCGACACGCTCATCATCCATTGCACGGCGGGCGCATCCCGCAGTCCGGCGGTTGCGGCGGGGATCCTCGGCGGTCTTCGACAGGACGAAGGTATCATTCGAAACAACCCGGAGTACCACCCGAACCCGCTGGTCTACCGGTTGGTCTATGAAGCGTTTTTGCGCGGCGTACGCTGGAAATCTTAAGAAACCGCATCCATATTGGTTGGAATCACTCGACCGCTGCCGGATCCGAACACTTGAAGGAGAGATAGTAGAGCGGAATTGCGAGCAATTGCGCGCCCACGGAGACCGCGATCATCACCGGTATGCTCACGTCGTATAAAGCTCCTAATAGCCAGCTGCCGAGGAACCAAAACACGCCAAAGACGGACTCAAAGATGCCGTACCCCGTTCCTCTGCTCGCTTTTGGTACGATACCGGCGACGGCGGCCTTTAAAATGGACTCCTGCGCGCCCATGCCGACGCCCCACATGGCAATGCCGACGAGCAGCGCCGCGTTACCGTAGTTGCCGAATACGAGGAGCGCAAACGGCGCGGAGAGCGCGGTGGAGAGAATCAGCGCGCGCATGCCTTTTTTATCGTACATCAACCCGAACACCATCGCCGCCGCGGCGTCGACCAGCATCGCGCCCGCGTAGAGAAGCGGAAGCGTTCCGCTGTTGACAAAGGAAGAAACCTCCGAAAGTCCTGTTGAAAGCGCGGCGTGCGTACGCGAAACGTGCATCAGGATCAACGAATAGTCGATAAAACCGAACGCGAAGAGGCTGATGCCCGCGAGATAGAGGATGAATTTACGATTCAACTTGAACGGGACGAGCTGCTTGGGCTCCGGCTCAAACTGCTCCGGATTTGGGAACTTTCGCTTGGTAAAAAACAGCATCAGAATCGTCGCTGCGGCGGGAATGATCAAAAGCCCCAGCGCAAAGGCATAGCGCTGCTGTAAGCTGCCACCCTGTTTAAACAGCAGGGTTAAATACAGCATCACAGGGCCGAGGAACGCGCCGAATTGATCCACCATCTCGGAAATGGCAAAGCTCTTGCCTACGCCTTCCTGCGTGGCGGCAAAGGACATCAGCGTGCTCTTGGCGGGCTTTTTAATCGCTTTTCCGATGCGCTCGATGATGATCAAGGAGCTCGCGAAAATCCAGCCGTGTTCGCCCGCAAGCGCGAGCGCAGGCACCGCAAGCACGTCTATGGTGTATCCCAGAATCGTAATGAACCAGTAGCGCTTGGTCTTGTCCGCAATGCGCCCGAACAGCAGACGCAGGGAATAGCCCGCGAGCTCTCCGAGGCCGGAGACAAAGCCGATGGTTGCGGCGGAAGCGCCGAGCAGACTCAGGTATGCGCCGCGGATACTGGCGGCTCCTTCGTGCGTCATATCGGAAAGCAAACTGACGATGCTAAAGAGCAGAATGAATGTCATCGCCGGGGTAAGTGAGAGTTTCTTTTTGTTGAGTTGATCTTGCATAGTATGCCTCGTTTGGTAAATCTCTTCTTATAATAAATAATCTTTTTACACTGCGGGGAAGATGACGCGAATCAATCTTCCTCCAACTCGTGAACAAGCGCCAGCGCTTTCTCCTTTGCGTCCGCAAAGACCACCTCACCAGACTGCGTGATGGAGTAGTATTTTCGCACTTTGCCGTTGACGATCGCTTGCTGAATGTTGAGCAAGCCTTGCGTCGCCATCTCGTGCAGTATGGGATACAGTGTTCCGGGCCCGACACGATAGCCGTGCTCTGCCAGTTCATCGATCATCCATGTGCCGTAGAAAGCGGCTTTTTTCGCATGGTAGAGGATGTGTACCTGAATAAAGCCCAGATGGAGTTTTCTTAAAATCTTATCTTGCATCGCTATCATCTCCTGATTGGATTATAATATCGTAAACCGATATTGTAAATAGATATCGCGAATCGATAATAAATGCTGAGACTAAAAAAAGAGAGCCCGCGCGATTGCGCGGGCTCCAGTATGTTGCGTTATGCGTTATTCAACGTCCTGCAGCGCGTCGTAGCCTTCTTCGCCCGTACGCACCTTGATAACGTTCTCCACATCGTAGACAAAGATCTTGCCGTCGCCGATGTGCCCTGTATAGAGCACGCTCTTGGCGGTCTCGATGACCGTACGGACAGGTACCTTCGTGACCACGATCTCAACCTGCACCTTCGGCAGCAGGTTGACCTCGGTTTCAACGCCGCGGTAGAACTCTGATTTGCCCTTCTGCATGCCACAGCCGAGCACCTGAGTAACCGTCATGCCGGTGACGCCGATCTCGTTCATCGCGGCCTTGAGCGCCTCGAAGCGGCTCTGCTTGGTGATGATTTCGACCTTCGTGATCTTCACGTCGGAACCGACCACCTTGGCAGGCTTGCTGATCAGCTCGACCGGAACCGCGGCGTCAATGCTCGCAGCGCTGGCCGTCGGCGCGGAAGGAGCGGGCTGCTTATGGAACGGAACATAGTTGAACCTGCGGAGCTGCTTGATATCCGCGTTGTCGGCGGAATCGTAGTCCAGTTCGCTCTGCACCAACTGCTGATCGGGATACGCCATAACGCCCATCTCGGGAATGTCCAAACCCTCAAGCTCCGCTTCCGGACTGATGCGAATGCCCCAGACCTTGTCGAGCAGCTTGAAGAAGAGGAAGGAGACGCCAAAGCCGTAGACCAGCAGTACCGCAAGGCAGATCAACTGCGCATACAGCTGCGTCGGGTCGCCATAGAACAGGCCGCGCACGCCGCCGGCAACGCCGTTAAATCCGTCGCCATATTTACCGTCCGCAAAGAGGCCGAGCGAAAGAATGCCCCAGAAGCCGTTGACGCCGTGGACGGAGATTGCGCCGACGGGATCGTCGATTTTGAGCTTGTTCTCAAAAAACGAAACGGAGACGCAGACGAGAAGACCAGCCACGAGGCCGATGATGAAAGAGGAAGGTCCGTCGACAAACGCGCAGGGTGCCGTGATGGCGACGAGACCAGCGAGGGTGCCGTTTGCGGTCATCGAAGGATCGGGTTTGCCGAACTTGGCCCACATATAGAACATCGCGACGAGGCCGCCGATTGCGCCCGCGATCATCGTGTTGGTCGCGACGACGGAGAGCCTAAAGTCGGTAGAGTTGAGCGTTGACCCCGCGTTAAACGAGAACCAGCAGAAGAAGAGGATAATGGTACCGACGATCGCCATCGGGATATTGTGACCGGGGAAGGCGCGCGCCGTGCCGTCTTTTTTGAATTTACCGATGCGCGGGCCGATGACGATTGCGCCAGCCAGCGCGAGCATGCCACCCATGGAGTGAACCACGCCGCTGCCGGCAAAGTCCACAACGCCATGACCAAGACCGAAGTTTGCGCCGAGGGTTGCCAGCCAGCCGCCGCCCCAGACCCAGTTTGCAAACAGCGGATAGAGCACCATGGAGATAAAGAACGAGGTGATGACGACCGCGGAGTACTTCACGCGCTCCGCCATGGCTCCGGTCGGGATCGTGACCGTGGTGTCCATAAACACCATCTGGAAGAAGAAGAGCGCATAGATGCCGGCGTCATAGGTGCCGTTGAGCATAAAGCCTTTGTAGCCCATTACGCCGCCGAGGCCGGGGATCTTCAGCATGGAGTCCAACGCCGCGCCGCCGGCACCGAGGCCTGCCGCGCCGCCGCTGCCGCCCATCTGGAGCGCGAAGCCGACGAGAAAGTAACCGATCGCGCCGACGAGGAATACCATGAAGTTCATCGTCATGGTGTGCGCCGCGTTCTTACCGCGGCAGAAGCCGGTTTCCACCATTGCAAAGCCGCACTGGAAGAAGAAGACCATGAACGCACAGATCATGACCCATGTGTAGTTTGCGCCAAAGTAGGCTTTGTTCGCCGTTGTGGCGACGTCGGCAACGGTCTCCGAGCCGGTGGTGGCAACATAGCTTGCCCCGGTCGGGTCGGCAGCAGCGGACTGCATCGGGAAGAGAAGTAGCAGTACCGCCACCACGAGAGCAAGAATGACCGCGATGGTAAAGATGGACTTTTTCATTGACTTACCTCCCATTCATTTTGAAATTGTTCTTAAAACCGCGTTTTCAATTGACTTTCCGAAAGCTTGCCGCAGATCAGGAGCGGTTCATTTTTTCTTTGCGAAAGTTGCTCCAGGAAAAACCGGATGATTTCATGACTTCATCACGCAGTTTGGACATCGACATGAAATATCGAATGCCGAGAAACAGAATCACCATGCCAAAGACAAAACCCGGGAACGTGGACGTCATCACCTGCAGCTGCACGTTGTTGATTGCACTGTAGACGCAAAACCCCGCGCCAAGCAGCATAATGATCACCGACGTCACATAGAGAACAATGATCATGGCGACTTTCCCCTTCGCCGCGGACGGGGTTGCCGTAGCGGTACGCACCATATTGCTCAACCTCCTACTCTTCGTAAAATTATTATGAATCAGACCCCTCAAAACCGATGATTGCCCTCTCAAAACAGCTGAAAACGCCTTTGTTTGGCATGTTTTGATCAAACAAAAGCAAAGGCGCCTCCGGGAAAACCCAAAAGCGCCATTGCTGATGGCAACGTTATATACTTCCGCAAATCACTTGTCAAGAAGAAGTTTTATATGCCGTTATAGCAAAAAAAATGATGGAGGGATTACAGGGGGTATGCGTGTGCTGAAAACACACATCGCGCGAATGATTTTGTGACTTAAAAGCATGTTTCGCTGCTTGATGAATCAATTGCACCAAGTGTTTTCCGAATGGAATTGACGTGCATTTTATCGTTTTTTTCTGCACGCTGATTGCGTAAGCAACGGAAAAAGTGATTCATATTTTTTAAATATTGTAACTTTGTCGCAAACAACGCGCGCGGAGTGACGTAATCGCTTGACATTCCAAACGGTTGTGCTACGTTGTATTTATAACAATTACTTGCTCCCAAACCGGAGCAACCATCCAAAAAATACATCAGAAAGTTGAGGTTTGAATAGATGAGTCAGCAAACAATTTCCAAGATTTTAGCGAGGGAGATTCTCGATTCGCGCGGCAATCCTACCGTTGAGGCGGAGGTTACCACCAGCGGCGGCGTCGTCGGCTGGGCAGCTGTTCCTTCCGGTGCATCCACGGGCGCTTATGAAGCGCTGGAACTGCGCGATGGCGACAAGACCCGCTATCAGGGCAAGGGCGTACTCAGGGCGGTTAAAAACGTACACGATAAGCTTGCGCCGAAACTCCTAGGCATGGATGTGACGAGCCAGCGCGAAATCGACTACGCGATGCTCGCCATCGACGGCACGCCTGATAAGAGCAGAGTCGGCGCAAACGGAATTCTCGCGGTGTCTCTCGCGGTGGCAAACGCCGCAGCAAAAACGCTGGATCTGCCGCTGTATCGTTACATCGGCGGCATCAACGCACACATTCTGCCTGTGCCGATGATGAACGTCATCAACGGCGGCAAGCACGCGGACAACAACATCTCCAGTCAGGAATTTATGATCATGCCCGTCGGCGCGCCGACGTTTACCGAAGGCCTGCGCTGGGGCGCGGAAGTGTTCCATACCCTCAAAGGCATTCTGCATAAGAAAGGACTAAGCACATCCGTCGGCGACGAGGGCGGCTTTGCGCCGAACCTCTCCGGCGAAGTAGAGGCGGTGGAAACCCTGCTGGAAGCAATCAGCCAGGCTGGATTTACACCCGGCAAGGACTTCATGCTCGCCATGGACGCAGCCAGTACCGAGATGTTTGACGAGGCGAAGAAAGCGGGCAAGGACGGGAGCTACCTCTTCTGGAAGACGGGAGACCTCAAGACCCGCGATCAGATGATTCGCTATTGGGCGGATCTCGCTGCGAAATACCCGATCATCTCGCTGGAGGACGGCCTTGCCGAGGAGGACTGGGACGGTTGGAAAGAACTGCGCCGCGAGCTCGGCGACAAGATGCAGCTCGTGGGCGACGACCTGCTCGTCACCAATACCAAGCGCCTCGCGCGGAGCATTGAGGAGAACAGCGTCAACTCCATTCTGATCAAGGTCAACCAGATCGGCTCGCTGACCGAGACGCTGGAAGCCATCGAGATGGCGCAGCGCGCGGGCTTCACCGCCGTGACCTCGCACCGTTCCGGTGAAACCGAGGACACGACCATCGCGGATATCGCGGTTGCGACCAATTCGGGCCAGATTAAGACGGGTGCGCCTTCGCGCACAGATCGCGTTGCGAAATACAATCGCCTGCTTCGCATCGAAGACCAACTGGGCTCCAGCGCCGTCTATGCGGGCAAGAACGCGTTTGGCAAGATCGGTCAGCGGATTCTGTAAGCACGCAAGCAAATACAAGCCCCCGAACGGTTTCGTTCGGGGGCTTGTTTGCGTAAAAAATCAATCTTGTGCGAGTCCCAATATCGACAGAACGTCCAGCGGCGTTGGCGGATAATAGTCCGCGGGAATCGTGGGATCGGTTGTACCCCACATCGCAAGCGCGCCTTTTGCGCCAGCAGCTTTTGCGCATTGCATGTCATACGGCGCGTCGCCGAGAAACAGGATTTCGCCGGGAGAGATGGCAAAATGCGCTGCCGCAAAGAGCAGCGGGTCGGCGGCCGGTTTTGGGTTTGCTACGTCGTCTGCGCAGACTGCGAGGTCGATATAGTGCGCAAGTCCGTATTTGTGAAAGTGCTCCCGATAGAGATCATGTCCCTGCGATGTTGCTACCCCGAGTGGTAATCCTGCGCGCTTGATGGCGGCAAGCAGCGGCTCAATGCCCTCAAACGGTTTGTTATCGACCGCAAGCGGTGCGTAGTACTCACTCCACGTGCGCAACGTACGCTCCCAGTCCGACAGGTCGAAGAGATCGTTGAGCGCGTACCCGGGAAGCCCCAGCATTTGACGCAGATACCGTTCGTCGTGATGTCCGCCGCCGGTATCGAACACCGCGCGATCCAGCGTGAGAATCAAATTCGGTGCGGAGTCGATCAGGCACGCGTCGATATCGAATATGACGGCTTTGAAGTTTGTTGCATTTCTGTTTTTCATACAGTGTGCAGTCTATCAGGTTCGGGACGAGGAATCAAGTGCGGCGGAGATTGATTCGGGCGGCTGGGAAACGATGCCCTGCGCGTCATTCCAAAAACGCGAGAGCGCAGAGGAGAGTTCGCCGACGGACTTGACCCGCTCGATCCTCCAATGCGGAGGCAGCAATCCACGATAGTCCGCGAGCGAATAGCGGGTGTCGATCAAGAGCAGCGCGCCGCGGTCGGTCTCCGTGCGGATGATGCGACCCGCCGCCTGCAACACCTTGCTCATGCCGGGGTATTGGTAGGCGTAGCGGAATCCGCTTTGGTACGTTTCTTCATACGCTTCGCGCAGCACATCCCGCTCCAAACACACTTGCGGCAGTCCAACGCCGACCACTACCGCGCCGCAGAGGCGCTCCGCGGGCAGATCGATTCCCTCGGCAAACACGCCACCCATTACGGCGAGGCCGAGCGTAACGCCGACGGCATCCGGCAAAAACTGCGCAAGAAAATCCGCGCGGGCCGCATCGTCCATCTTGGGCGATTGCTCTAGAAAACGGATATCGGGCAGCAACTCGCGCAGCAGCGCGGAGAGCTTACTTAAGTAAGCATGCGACGGGGCAAAGACGAGATAGTTGCCATTTTCCCGCGCGGAAACGAACGCGACGATTACGTTTGCGACGGTGCCAAGCGTTGCCTCCCGCGCGGCAAAGCGGGTATCCAGCGAATGATGAAACACGGCGAGGTTCTCCGACGGAAAAGGCGAAGGCAGCGCGAGAAACGGCGTCTCCGCCTTGACTCCGCTCAAATCGCGATAAAACGCGGCGGGCGAAAGCGTAGCGGAAAAGAGAATCTCGCTGCGGCACTTTTTGTAGATCTCCGCGAGCTTCTCCGCCGCGTTGGTGCAATAGAGCGTGACCGTTCGCGTCGTCTTTCCGCCTTGATAGAGGGTGTGATAGCGTGCGTCGTACAGTTCCAGCACAAAGCGAAACGAACTCAGGTCAAACGTAAGCTGCCGCGCAAGCGCGCGGTCGGCGGGGATGGATTCCGCGGAGAGCTGATCCAGTGCGGATTCGATCGCGCCCGCGAGCGATTCCGGCGGTTCCGGCGCGGCGAGCGGGACCTCGACTTCGGCAAACAACGCTAAGATCGCGCTTTCGAGTCGCTTGAGCGCGCGATAAAGCGGGGCTTTGCGCTGTTGTTTGGGGATCGAGCGGCGCGTTTCGACCACGCCGGAGAGCGAAAGCATCGCGGAATACATGTTCCGCGCGCGATCCGGCAGGTTATGCGCCTCGTCTACAAGCAGCACGAACCCGTTTCGTCCGGCGGTAAAGAAGCGTTGCAGCCGCACGCGCGGGTCGAAGGCGTAGTTATAATCGCAAATGATGAGATCGCAGCTCAGCGAAAGATCGAGCGAGAGCTCAAACGGGCAGAGGTAGTGCTTCGCCGCATAGGCGCGAATGAGCTCCGGCGTAAAGACGCCGTCGAGCCGGTTTAGCTCGCGCAGCGCGTCGCCGAGCCGGTCGTAATACCCTTCCGCACGCGGACAGTCCCCCTCGCGGCAGATTGGATGATCGTAAACGCACATCTTTTCTTTTGCGCTGATGACGACGGCGCGCAGATGCGGCGCGCGGATGAGCGAAGCCGCATTGACGGCGGCTTCCTGCTGCGTGGTGCGCGCGGTGAGGTAAAAAATCTTGTTCGCGTGACCGTCCGCAAGCGCCTTGAGCGCGGGGAAGAGCACCGCCATGGTTTTACCGGTGCCGGTCGGTGCCTGGGCAAGCAAGGCGGACTTTTCGCGGATGGCATAGTAGACCTGAGACGCAAGCTCGTGCTGACCCGCTCGAAACGCGGCATACGGAAACGACATTTGGCGCACGTCTTCCCGCAGCGCGCGCTCGTGAACATATTCCGTTTCAAGCAGGGCGAGATACCGCCCGGTGAGCAGCGTATAAAATTCCGCAAGGGATTCGCGCGGATGCGACTCGGTGAATGTCGTAACCTCACCCGTGCCGAGGTGAAAATACGTCAGGCTTACGTCGATTTGCTCCAAGCCCGCTGTTTCGCAAAAGAGAAACGCGTAGCACTTTGCCTGCGCCCAGTGCTGCGGATCGCCGGGAGCAAGACGGTCGCTGTCGAGATAGGTCGTCTTGATCTCCTCCACGCGCGTGTCGCCATAGAGGCGGTCGATCCTGCCGTAAACGGTGAGCGCAATGTGCTCCGATGAGACCGCGCCGGAGACGGAGACCTCGTTTTGCGCGCCGCCCGCCGCGATCGATTGCAACGCCTGATGTCCGCGAATACCGTCTAGCAGGCGCGCGGAAGAGGCCGTCGCGGAGAGGCTGCCGGACAGCATGACGGTCTCGACGAGGGTTCGCACGGCGACTCTTCGTTTCTCCAAAGCGGGCTCCAACCAATCAAAAATCGTTCAGGCAAACAAGCGATCGTCTTTCGCGGCATCGCGCAAAAGAGTACATTTGTTTGCTTGAACGATTATATCACAATGACAACTAAAATTCAGCCGATGTATGGATTTATCTGAGAATTCCGACAAAACTGCCCGAATGGTCAGATGAGCGCTAAAAAACAGCGCGGAGAACAAATCCGCAAGCAATGGCAAAGACGACGCAGAGCGTATAAAACAGCCGGACATGCGCCCGTGCCCAGCGCATTCGCATGACGAAAAACGCGAGCAAGAAGAATCCGCCAAGCAGAATCAGCGGCAAGAACTGCTCTACAAACGTGCTGCACATTAAAAACGTACAGAGCAGAAGCCCCGCAAGGGCGCAACCGAGCGCAATTGCGCCGGCGGCGGCAAGCAAACCCGCGCGGGACGTTTTGTCGTTATGCTCCAAGATCGATCACCTCCGCAAGATATTGGGAGACACGCTGCAATACCACATCCGAGCCCCAGTATTCGTTGTGTCCTAAGCCCTGCATCTGCTCAAGATAGCATCCGGCGGGGTACGCGCGCGAAAGCCGCTCGGAAGAAGCGAACGGAATCACTTTGTCGTCCACCGAAGAGAAGACGAGCGGCTTAACGCGGATGGATTCGGCGAACCGGATGGATTCCATCTTGAACGCGACCAACGCGCGCAGAGGACCAACAAAGATTGGCACCATGGTGTTATACAGATCGTAGCCGTCCGCATAGGGCGCAAAGAGCATCAGACCTACGGGAGCGCGGCAGTAGGCGACGTAGTTTGCAACGCCCGTGCCCATGCTAAAGCCGAACAGTACGATCCGGCTTTCGTCCACATCGTCCCGCGCGGCTAACGCGTCGTAAGCCGCCAACCCCATCTGCTTGAGAGAGGTTTCGTTGGGGTTGCCGCTGGAAAGCCCGTAACCCGGATAGTCCAGATAAGCGAAGTTGCAGCCGGAGAACGCGTCGATATCCCCGCTCTCGATCAGGCGGAGCGCACGTTTTGCCGCGGTTTCTCCATTTCCGCCGAAATAGAGCACGAGCGGCGCTTTTCCATCCGCCTGATGAATCATCCAACCGGAGACGACGCGTCCATCCGTCTCGATCGTGAGCGGCTCTGCGTTTGGGTAAGCCGCGAGCGCCTGCGTGGATTCCTCGTCGCTATGCGGATAAAACAGCTGTGTCGGCGCGAAGGTATAGATCGTTGCACTCAGCAGTATAATCAGGCTCGCGATCGCAGCGACGATGCGCAAAGCGGCCATTCCGCCGCGTTTTGCGTTTCGCGTCAGCGTCCAGATCAGCCAGTTCAGGAGCGTGAGAATAACGGTTGTAATCAGGATCGCAAGCCCGATCGTGCTTGCATTTTCGCTGGTCAGAAACCAGATCAACAGCGAGATGACGCTCATCAGGAGCGCCGCGACTACCGCGCGAAGAAAGCGCGGGCGCGGCGGGGTGTTTTGCGTTGGAATCGATTCCATAGTTCCTCCGGGGTGTTTTGTCCGCAACGAATCGTATCATATTCCATCTCGTGCGTAAAGTGAAAAACCGGTTATGACGATACTCCGGCCGGTAAAAGCTTTGAATGATTGCCCACGCAAAACACTTTTAATTCGTGCAGCGCGCGCGTACAGGCGGTGTAGAGCAGCAGTCGTTCGCTCTCCTCCGAATATTGGTTTTCTCCCGCGTTGGCGAGGATGACTGCGTCAAACTCCAACCCCTTTGCCAGATACGCGGGCAGCACGACTGCCCCGCGCGGAAACTCTTCCTCGCCGCCAAAGAGCGCGTGAACATCCGCCGTGTTTTCTAGCGTGTGAAACAGGTTCTTCGCCTCTGTCTTGGTCTGCGTGAGTATACCGATGGAAGCATGCCCGCGCGCAGTCATGGCGGTGATTTCGTCCGCTATGGCGCGGGTAACCGCGCTCTCGCCCGGCAGACTGACAATCTGCGGAGCCGCGCCGTGGCGATCGACGGATTCCGCGCTCGTTCGAGAGAGAATTGCGCCGGAGAACGCGATGATCTCCGCCGTAGAGCGGTAGCTCTTGGTGAAGTTCAGCTGCAACGTTTCTTTCGCAGGGAAGAGCCCTGAGAGATTTTCATACCCACCGAGGCTGAGGTACGGCGTGATGGACTGATCCAGATCGCCCAGCATGGTGACGCTCGCCTGCGCGAAAAAAAGGCGGATGATCTCGTATTGCAGCGGGGTGTAATCCTGCGCCTCGTCGATGATAACGTAGCGAATCCGCGCGGTCTTCTGTGTGCCGCCGAGTGCGCCTTGCAGATAGAGCAGCGCGATCTGGTCTTCGTAGTGAAATTGTCCCGCGCGAATAGTTTCCCGCGTGTAGCGCGCGACGGATGCACAGGTTTGCTCGGACGTGTCGGGCAAAAGGGCATCCATCGCATCCAGAAACGTGAGATAGACACTGCTTGCGGTCACCTCCGTCATCATGGCGGCGGCAGTCCGCGCGGACTGTGTCTCCTGCCTTGCCAATTGACGGCTTCTGCGCCGAAGCTCGGCTCTGTCGATGAATCCTTCCTGCGCGGTGATGCCTTCCGCAATCTGCGCCGCGCGTTTTGCTTCGTACCCGTCCAGCAGGTATTCCATGCGCGCGCGGAGTTTTTCGAAGCGCGCCAGATAGGGAAGAGAGGCATAATCGTAGGAAAAGAGCCGCGCAAGCTCCGCGCCGGAAGCGATGCTGACGCCCGCGCATACAAGCGGAGCAAAGCGTACCGGCTCAGATGCAAGCGATTTTGCATAAGCGGTCAGCGCGTCCCGAAACGCAGGCGAGGACTTGAGGCGGAGGCTCTCGATGCGCTCCGTATAACCCGCCTTCTCTTTGGCGGAAAAGAGGTATTCCATCAGGTCGTAGTACCGCTCTTTTCGTCCTTTCAGCGGGAGCGCGCCGGAGAGGAACGCTTCAAACGTTGTTTGCAGCATGTTCGCTTCGCCGAGCTCCGGCAACACGTTTGAGATATAGTCGCTAAACACGGTGTTCGGCGAAAAGACGATGATATTCTCCGCGGTGATGGTGTCCCGATGACGAAAGAGTAAATAGGCAATGCGGTGGAGAGCAACGGATGTTTTTCCGCTGCCCGCCGCGCCCTGTACGATTAAATGCTTGAAGGACTCGTTCCGGATGGCGCGGTTTTGCTCGCGCTGAATCGTGGTGACGATCGTACGCATCCTGCCGTCCGCGTGTCCCGCCAGCATCTGCTGGAGCATCTCGTCGTCAATCTTGACGCTGCTGTCAAAGCTATAAGCGAGCTTGCCGTTTTCAATCTTATACTGGCGCTTGCGCGTCAGCTCGCCTTCGATCACGCCGCCGGGGGTTGTAAACTGCGCCGGGCCTACCTCGTCGTCATAAAACATGCCGCTCAGCGGTGCGCGCCAGTCGTATACCAGCATCTGATTGTCGTCCGTGATCAGGCTGAAGGTGCCGATATAGTAGCTTTTTGCGTTGGGTTCCGAATGCATGCGAAAATCGATCCGTCCGAAATAAGGGGAGCGAATGATCTTTTGTAACTTTTGAAGTTGGGAAGCGATGATGCCATGGCTCCGCTTCTGCTTCTTCATAACGTTGATATATTCCAAAAAATCGACGAGTTTATCGACGAGTTTATCAAGGCCGTCCGAGGCCGCGATGGTGCCGACGTCCTCCCAAAGCTCGCGCTGGGTGTCGATCGCGTCGGATTTCAGCGCGTCGTCGCGCGCATCCGCTTCGCGATATTGCGCGTTAGCCTCGTCGAGGACGAGGGCGAGCCATTGTTCTTCCTGCAGCAGTTCCAAATCGTTCATATTCGTCTCCCAAAGCGTTTGTTATGTCTTGACAGCACACTTTTTTTGTTATAAGATTAAAATATAGGATGCATAAATAGTTATTTTTTGCAAAATATATACATCTAGTGTACTGTTAGAACAAGCATTCTGTCAACAAAAATCGTCACGGCGCCCGCAATTTTGCGGGCGCTTTTTTCTTTTCCTCAGTGCCGTACTTCGCGAGAAACATGCGTATTGTTCGATTTTTTATTCGAAATATGCAATTGTTTGCTTGACATAGATAGAATATCGATATATGTTATAAATAGAATTCCGATATATATCGAAAAGAAAGAGAGAGTGCCGTATGGGACTGGATAAAACGCTCGTAACAAGAAGTACGGGGATGCTCTTACTGAAACTGTTGCAGGAGCAGGACATGTATGGCTACCAGATGATAGAGGAGCTGAGCCGCCGGTCGGATCAAACATTTACCCTCAAGGCGGGCACGCTCTATCCGCTGCTGCACGATCTCTGGCGGCAGGGGCTCGTCGTTTCCTACGAAAAGATTGCGGAATCGGGGCGGCTGAGAAAGTTTTACAGCCTCACGAAGGAAGGACGCGAAACGCTCGCGGAAAAGACGCAGGAGTGGGCCGTCTTTTCCGGCGCGGTGAATCGGGTGCTGACGGGAGGTGCGAGCCTTGCAAGCGTCTGAACGGGAGCGGGCTTATCTCAACACGGTCTGCGGCGAGGTGCGCTGGCGTGCGGCGCATCCGGCGATTTGCTCCGAGCTTGCGGATCATATGGAGGATCAGAAGGGAGCGCTGCTGCAAAACGGGCTGACGCAAGAGGCGGCAGAGGAGCAGACCCTTCGCGAGCTTGGCGAGCCGGAGACGCTGGGACAGCTCTTTGACGCGAGCTATCGTCCCGCCGCGACGTTCGGCGTGCTGGCTCCGATCGCGCTCTATGCGCTGCTGGGCGTGGTTTTTCGTCTGCTGGTGTACCGGATGAGTGGAACCGCAGCCTGGCAGGGGTTTCTGCTCGCGGTTGCGGTTGGTGTAGTTGGCGTTGCATTATTATTTCGCATCAATCTCTATCGGTTGGCGCGCTTTGGCTGGCAGGCGTACGCCGCGTTTCTGGCGATCGTAATTGTTTTTCCCGTTGGGTACTCAATCATTATCGGGCAACCGCCGATGGAGAGCGCGCGCTATCTTGTCGTTCGCTATCTATGGGTGGTGTTTCCGCTGATCTATGGACTATTGCTCTATCGCCTGCGCGGGCTTGGTTTCTTCGGCGTTCTCGCCGCCTCGGCGCTTGCGGGCGTACCGCTCATCGCGAGCATGGCCTTATTCTGGAGCGGGTTTTATCTGGAAGGAATCGCCTCAATTGCCTGCCTGTGGCTGCTCATCTTGGCGATTCGATCCGGATTTTTCCACTGTAAAAAGGGTTTGACGATCGGACTATTGCTCTTTTTTGTGCTGTTGTTGGCAGCCGTGGTTACGATCATCGAGCCGTATCGTGTGGCGCGCGTGCTCGCGGTGCTCGATCCCGCGCGTGACCCGATGGGGGACGGCTGGCTCGTGCTCCGCATTCGGGAGTTGATCTCGCATTCTGTTTTACTCGGCGCGGGGAGTGCGCTGCCGACGGCGGCGCAGGAGGTCGCGGCCCGCTTTGGCGAGAGTACAAACGCGCAGAGTCTGCTGCTCGCGATGCTCGCGTATCGCTACGGGCTTGCTGTTGCGGCGCTGCCCGTGATCGGGCTCGTGGCGTGGCTCGTGTATGGCATTTCTCGTATGCGCAAACTTGGCAGCACGCTTGGAAAATTGCTCGCGAGCGCGGTTTTGCTGGTGTTTGGCGCGGAGGCGGTGCTTTCGGTTGCGGTGTTTCTGGGGTATCCGCTTTGGTACAGCGCGGTGTTTCCGTTTTTAACCGACAACACGCTGGCGTTCTTGATGAATCTGCTACTGGCGGGGTTGCTTGCCTCGCTGTTGCGCACGGACGGCCTCTATCAGGACACGCAGTATCGCAAGAAACGACTACGGCTCAAGTTGGAATAATGTGCAAAAAAAAGAGGTGTGAGCCTCTTTTTGATTGGAGTTATGTTTATTCAGTTCGCTGAGACGGGTTTTTCGAGAGACGCGATGCTGCTGAGCACCATACCCACGACGATCAGCCCGACCCCGACCCAGCCGAACACGTCCGGCGCGGAATCGTGCAGCAGGAGCACACCGCCGACGAGGGTAAACAGCACCTCGAAGGATTGCGTGGATTCCACCACGGCGAGCTGGCGTTGGCTATGGCGCACAAGGTCCGTCGCACGGAAGAAGAGCAGCGTCGCTATCACGCCGGATAGAACCGCGACGCCGAGCGACTGGATGGCTTGCGAACCCGAAGGCGCGCCGACTGTGACGAGTCCCGTAACCGCGAGCAGCACCCAAAATGGAAGCGAGCAGAGCGTCATACCATAGACGCGCTCCATCGTCGTCATCTCCGGCGGGCAGAGCGCCATCATCTTCCGATTGCCGAGCGGGTAGGATACGGCGGCAACCAGGATCGGCGGCAGCGTGCCGATCAACGAGGCGGTGTTGAGGGAGACGATGTTTTTCACCTGAAGCAAGAATACGCCGATGAGGATAACCGCCGCCGCGCCGAGGTTTTTGACCGCGATACGTTTTTGAAACAGCGGAGAGAGCAGAAGCCCCATCACGATGGTGATCTGCCAGCTTGCGGCGATGAGCCAGCTTTCGCCGTGGTCTCCCGCAAACGAGATCGGCGCGTAGAAAAGCCCGAAGCCAACGGTGCTCCAGAGCAACCATTGAAAGGGCGCTTGGCGAATGGCTGCATGTACGCGCGAAAAACCGGAGGTGCGCCAGACGAGCAGCGCAAAGATTGGGAAGGTGAAAAGATAGCGTAAGCTCGCGCTCCAAATCCAGCTGCCGCCGGAGAGGTGCATGCTGCGATTGAGCAAAAACGTAAACGCAAAAAAGAACGAGGCGAGTAGTCCCAGCAGAATGCCTTTTTTCATGATCCTCCCTGCACCGCGCGGTTCCGGGCGGTTGTTTGGCGTTTGTAGTTTTATAACACAGATTGGTTCCCGGCGCAAGAAAAAAGAGACCCGCAGGTCTCAAATTTAGACTTCTGTCACGGAATCAATTGTACTTTTCCAGCAACTTTGCGTAGTCGATGCAGAATTGCATATCTTTTTTGCCGAGCCGTGCTTTGTAATAACCCTTTTCAGTGTTGACCGCGCTGACGCGTACCAGCATGTCTGCGGCGCTTGCCCGCGCAACAGCGCCGACTGAGACATAACCTGCTTCGTAAAACGCGCGTGCCGCAACCGCGCCAACGCCGTTGATGCGGACCAGATCGCAAAGAGCAAACAACTCGGCGGAGGCATCGCTTGCGCACTCCCACAATGCCTGCGAGGTGCGAATCCCGATCGCTGCGAGCGAATCGATCCGGCTAGGATCACAATCGCGAAATTCAACGAGGGGCACGGGTTTTTGCGTTAAGCTGCCAAGCTCGCGACGAAGGATCACAAGATACTCCTGAGGAATTCCGGTTTTTTGAACGAGTGAGGCCGTTTTCTGTGGCGTCGCGAGGGATGCTTTTAGCTGCGCAACGGTGGTGAACCCCAAATCTGCAAACGTCGCAAACCGCGCGTCCAGCTCTTCCAACAGCATGCGCCGTCCGGGAAGCAGGTTTTGCTGGCGAAGTAGACCCTGATAATCCATCAATGAGATATCGGAAAGGTTGAGCGTGTATCCCATAGAAACCTCCTGCCTGATCTCGGACAACTGATTTTCAGTCATCAACATATTGATCATACCATAATAGCGCGTGAAAACTGACATATTGTTGTCAAGGTTTCAATTGAAAAAGAGAGGTTCTATTGATACCTCTCTTTTTCATCTGCGCTTGTGCATTAGATTCTCAGCGAAGCGCGAAATCCCCGTACCCCATAATAGGACTCGGCTCCGTTGTGATAGGTAAACACATGGTTATAGCGCCTGTCGCAGAAGAGCGCGCCGCCGAGGGTGCGAATCTCTGCCGGAGTATTCACCCAGCTGGACGTTTTCCGGTCGAACTCGCCGAGCGTTTGCAGCGCGCGGTATTCGTCCTCCGTCAGGATGGAAACGCGCATCTCCGCCGCCAGATCCTGCGCGGAGTTCGCCGGTTTATACTCCTTGCGTGCATCCAGCGCCGCGCGATCGTAACAGAGATTTCTGCGTCCGGCGGGCGTCTCTGCCGAAAAGTCGAAAAACACGAATTCGTCTGAGGTAGCATCATAACCAAACACATCCGGTTCGCCTCCGGTGGATTCCATCATATAGAGCGACCAGAGCTTGGTAGGATTGCTGCGAAGGCGCGCTTCCACGACTTCCCAACGCACCGAAGGGTGGCGGGACATGTGCGACTGAAAGCGGCTTTTGAGTGTTTGCAGCAGTTCTTCTGCGTTTTGCAGATTGAACGATGCCTGATCCATATCGATCACTCCTTTGCTACAGTGTAACAGATGATCGATTTGTCACCGTGACGGGGTCACAAACAGCGCTTATTCAGCGTCCAGAAACGGGATTGCGGTCTCGGCGCAGTATTTTCGCAGAAACGCAGCCCTGCAACCATACAGTCCGCCGTCTTCCCGCAGCAGCGCGAGGATGCGACAGGTTTCCTCATTTGCCGCGAAAAGCAGTTGATCGGCGCAGGATTGCGTCAGCGCGTTGAGCAGCACGTTTGCTTGCGTTGTCTCACCTGCGGCAATCGCAGCGATTGCCCGCTCTTCCGCTTCGGCGGCTTGCGCGGAAAACGAAATTTCCAGCGCGTCCATGCGCGCGCGAACTTCTGCATAAAAACGCGCGCTGTCCGCCTCAACCGCGCAGTTGAGCCGCTCAATCACCCACCAGAGCGATTCGGCGGAATATTGACCGCCGCCGGTTGAGAAAGAGTTGGGTAACTTTCCGGTCAAATACACAGGAATATAGACGGAGATGCACGGATTGGAGAAGCAATGGCGGCAGGTAACGCCAAGTCCTTTCCGCCAGGAAACGATCAAAGAACCCGCGGTTTTGCTGTCCTTCTCCGTCAGCGCATGCATGCAGATGCTGGGAAAAACCGCGTCGCCCGCGCCATAACGCGGGGCGAGCAGATCGTCCTCAAAATGATCGCGCAGGATTTCGGTTACGATTTGAGAGTTGAGCATCCAGCCGAGTTTTTTCAGCAACTGATTGAGCCTGCGATAGCGCGGCACCGCTCTCTGCTGACGCAGAACCGTGCGCGAATAGGCGCGCGTGAAGTCAAACGGTGCTCCGGGCGCAAGCAGGCGCATTTGCCGCGCATACGACTCGATATCCGCGCTGGCCTCGTCAAAATCATCGCGAATGCTGTAGCAGTTTGAAATTGCGGTGCAATCCCGAACGCGGCGAGCGACCCAGCGCCTGCCTGCGGTCTCCAGGACCCAGGCTTCTTTTGCGTCCGCCAAAATGTAAGAGTTATCATAGCGATAATCCGCGCGGACATGCGCGTTGGCGTTCTGCCCGTGGGTTTCGAGCAGATCGATCATGACATGCATCGCTTCATACGCGCTTGCACCGCGCTCCAACCCCAGACGCAGGATGTCCATGCCGAGCAACCCTTCTACGGCGTCCGCGGGTAAATTGGAGTCCTCCGCTTCGTTTCCAATCACAACACCGCATTCATTGACGCCAATTTCCAATCCCCACATCCAGTATGGATTGCAACCCAGCAGGGAATACGTGTGCGTTGCCTGCGGAATGGAGATGTGTGTGCAGCGGAGTGTTTCGCCATACGCATGCGTTGCGGCGGGAATGAAAACGAGCGGTTGCGATTCGCCGATCGGGCGATCGCTGTTTTTGGCGAAAAGGTTTTGTTCGTTGGACGTTATGCAGCCGAGCGCAACCAGAGTATCACACGATAGCATAGACAGAGTTCTCCGTTTCCAGTGTAAATTACCGATCGGGTCGGTCGGTTCGCGATAATAGCTTATGTCACGTCATGAATGATTCTTACTCGTGCTCTAAAAACGGGTAGATCAGCGTGCAGAGTCCGAGCATCATGATGGTGTTGCGATCGTTAAAGTCGATATTCGCGATTTGCGAAATCTGATCCAATCGATAGCGAATCGTATTCTGATGGACAAACAACGCGTCCGCACAGGGCTTGATCTCGCGGTTTTTCTCAAAATACATGCGCATGGTCTTCATGAGCGTTCCTTCGTGCGCGCTATCATATTCCTCGATCGGCTTGAGATATTTCTCGTAGTAATGATTGAAATGAGAGATCATCTTCGGATCGGTCAACACGTTTCTCAGGTCAAACGGATCAAAAAACGTGATGTTTTGCGCGAGATCGTTGTCCATGCAAATCTTGAGCGCGGCCGCCGCCTGCTGATATCCCGTGCTGGTATCATTGATTGCGGCGGGCAGACTTACGCCGAACTTCAGGGGGACATCCGTAATCCGACTTTGAATATAGCCGGTGATCTTGGAGAGAAGCTTGTTTGCGTGTGCCTCGTCGCGATAGGGAATGATGCAGAAAAAGAGATTGTCGTTTTTCCAACCGCCGATGACCGAATAGAGGTTGTAGAGCTTCGGAATCAGCTCCAGCACCGCGCTTGTGATGATGTGCTGCGGGGTGTGATCGTTCGCGGCCTTGGAATCCGGGCTAAACAGCACAAGATAATTTGTGTTTTGCAGCTTCAGCCCGTATTCCCCGGCGAGCGCCTGAATGCGGATGATGTCCTTTTCCTCGTGCGGGTGGGTAATGAAATCGATGATCAGGTTGTTGCGAATGACGAGGTCGTTTCGCGTGAGCTCAAACACATCCCGGCAGCGCAGGCGAATCATCAATAGGATGTAACGCAGGGATTCTTCCAGCGTTATGTCGTCCAAGATTTGATTCGGGCTCTCCACGACGATGATGTGGCCGAAGTACACGTTGTTAAAAGCGAGCGTGCTAACCAGAAGCGATTGCCCGTTCATCAGATAATGCCGATACAGCGCGCTGGAATTCTCCACCTTCGCGTTTCTGATTTCAAACTCCCTCACGGCGATGTTGACATCCTCGGTCAACGGATATTGTTCCGGACAGGCGATGACAGCGTTGCTGTTGATGTTATAAACCATGCAGGCCAAACCGAAAAACTCATGAATCAGCGTTGGAATCTGCGAGATGTCTACGAGATTTTTCATGGAGGAAAAGAAGTATTCCACCGTGTTGTAGACGTTCTTGCTCCGAAGGCTCAGATCCGTAGCCTGTGCGGAGTTCTCCGCGCCAAACGAAAAGAGGATGCTCGCGAGCTCATACCACGTGATGGTCAGCGGCAGTGCGATGATGGCGAAAGAGTTCTGCTGGGCATATTCGATGATGCTCTCCGGTATACTGACGTACTTTCGTTCAAGCTTGACCCCAAATGCCGCGGCTTTTTTATGAATCAGTTGCTTGACCACGTCTAGTAGGAGCGCCTCATTGTTGCTGAAGATGAAGCCGGAGGTGACAACCAGCTCGTTTTCCTGCACAAACATCGTCGCGTCCGGCGCATCCAATACGCCAAACTTCGCAACGCGCGTATCCAGCGCGCCCGCACCGGATAGGACATGTGCCATCGAGAGCGGATACTTGGATAATACTTGTCTCAGCGTCGGAGCTTGCTGCATGGATATACCATCCTCTCGTATTATATGGGGCAAATCGTATGCGGGGATTCATAGGCAAGAGATTTGATGCTTAATAAAGATCAAAGCGCGTGCGCGTTGCGCACACATGTAAGGCCTTGCCTGGCATCTTTGCAATAAACTCGTTGATCATAAAAAAAGATGATTGCGTCCAAAGACGCTTGGAGCAAAGAGTGACCCGGAGAAGTCGTTCTCGTTTGCGATTGAAAGGTTAAAATACGCGGGGGGTTGATAAAACAGGAGAAATTCGTTCGTAAGATGTGTACGCTACAACTCCTATTGTTGATTTCTACAATACGAGACGCGCTACACTCACATTCTACTTAAAACGAAACAAATGTGCAATTGTTGAAAGTTACAACAAATCAATGATTTTTTATGGAATTTGCTATTGGATTATGTGCTTTCATCTTGCATAATCATAGCGTGGCCCAGAAAAACAAGGCAAATCAAAGATTTCATCAAAACGCATCGGTTAGAAAAATCACAAACACTTTTACAGACGCACTTAATTTTTTTTAAAACACCTTTGTACGATTGAACAATACAATACATGGAGAGCTGACATGAAAACGACGACGGCGGTAGTGGTGGAGCAGACGAAGATCGATTTCGTCGAGCAGGAGATCAAGCCGCTAGGAGAGCACGAGTTACTGATTCGAATGGACGCGGTTGGCCTTTGCCATTCCGACGTACCGAAGTATATGGGCACCTGCGACGTGGATTTTAATGCGGACGGCTATCGCTACGTGAAGCCGGTTGAATACCCTTGTTTGATCGGACACGAACCGATTGCAACCGTTCTGGAGACGGGCAAGGCGGTCAAGCGCTTCCGGGCGGGGGATCGTATTACGGGCTTTATCGCAGGTTCGTTCACACAGTATATGGTCATCTCGGAGAATGCGGTCTTTACCCGCGTACCGCAATCTCCACTCGATCCGCTGACCTGCGTTGGCGAACCGCTGGGTTGCACGATGAACATCGTGGACAACGCGACGGGCGAGGGCATCTCCCGCGTGGCAGTCGTCGGGTGCGGTGCGATGGGGCTCATGGCGATCTCGGCGCTCAACGGCTGCAACCTGACCGATCTGGTCGCGATCGACATCGCCGCGGACAAGCGCGAGCTGGCACTCCAGATGGGAGCGACTGCTGCATTTGACCCGACGCAGGGCGATATCCAGCAGATACTGTTTGCGCACACCGGCGGCAATTTCTTTGACGCGGTGGTCGAGATCACCGGCAGCCTCCGCGGACTGGAAACAGCGGCCTCGATCGTGCGGTTTCCGCATGTGAGCGGTCGCCACGAGCAGCCGTATCAAACCAAAGGTAGAGTCGTCAGCGCCTCGGTTTACGCAAAAGAGGAAAAGTTCTCCCGCAGGCTGGGCTACGAACTCATGATTCGCTCCCCGCAGATCAATGTGTCGCATCCCATCGGCGCGATATCCGTAACGAGAAACATCGAGCGCGGCGTTACCGCCTGGCAGACGGGAAAGATACCGATGGAGTCAATGGTGACCCACCGGGTGAAGTTTGAAGAGATTCAAACGGGCTTTGAGTGGCTTTTGCATGCGCCAAATGGATTCATCAAAGGCATCGTAACCTTCTGACGGAATTTGTTCGATTACGAATCGGCACTGCGATTTTTTAGCAACTGCAGAGCAGAACAGGAAGACGATTATGGAATATACGTTTGATTTCACCGGCAAGCGCGCTATCATCACCGGCGGCGCGGGGGACATCGGCAAGGCGATCGCGCGGCAGCTGCATCATCAGGGCGCGGAGGTCGCAATCGTCGATATCAGCGCAAACATGGATCAAATCTGCAAGGAGATTGCCGGCGACGGCGGCACCGCGGTGCACGGCATCACGGCAAATCTGCTCAAGCGGGATGAGGTAAAACAAGCGTTTGCGACCTGCATGGACACCATGCACGGCGTCGATATTCTTGTCAACGCGGCGGGCATTTGCCGCAGAGGCGCTTCTTCCGAAACATTCAGCGAAAAAGACTGGGACGAGGTGCTGGAAATCAACCTTACCGCGACATTCCTCTTTTCACAGCTGGCTGGCGCGGAGATGCTGAAAAGCGGTTTCGGGCGCATCATCAACTTCGCCTCGATGAACAGCTTCTTCGGCGGACTTCAGATTCCGTCCTATGCGGCGAGCAAAGGCGCGGTCTCGCTGATCACCAAATCGCTCTCCAACGAATGGGCGGGCAAAGGCGTTACGGTCAACGCCGTCGCGCCGGGTTATATCGCAACGCAATTGAACCCGTTTTACAGAACGCCGGAGGGAGCTGAACAAAACAAGATCATCGTCAGCCGCATTCCCGCCGGTCGCTGGGGCAAGCCGGAGGATATCATTGGGCCGGTACTGTTTCTCGCCTCTTCCGCTTCGGCATATGTGACCGGCGTGACGCTTCCCGTAGACGGCGGGTACCTCGGCAGATAAAAAAGGAGACGATACCTATGAAGATCAGCTTCAACGAATCAACCGCAAAAGGCTGCTCCACACTGGCGCAGGATCTGGAGATTTGCAACGACGTTGGGTTTGATTTCATCGAGATTCGTCTGGATATGCTCAAGGACTATCTGTGCACGCATACGGAGCGGGAACTCAAGCAATTCTTTGCGGACCACAGAATTCAGCCGCACGCAATCAACGCGCTCTACACCTATAAAGAACTGTTTTCCGGCGACGATACGGCTGATAGACGCGAAGCGCTGATGGAAGATTTTCTGTTTGGCTGCAAGATTGCGCAGCAGATCGGTTCCCATGCGTTCATCGTTGTGCCGCCCATGAGCGTGGAAGCGCATATCCCGTATACGGACACGCCGGAACACATCAAGAGCGATTGCGTCCGCATCATGCGCAAACTATCGGATATTTCCGCCGACTACGGCGTCAATCTCTGCTTCGAGCTGGTCGGAACGCAAAAGTGCAGCGTTCGCACGGTGCCGTTCGCGGTAGAGATCGTAAACGAGATCGACAGGGCGAACGTGGGCTATGCGTTTGATCCGTGTAACATATTCGGATACCATAAACTTAACGACTTTTCCCAGATGTCGCTTGCGGATGTGAAAAAAGTGTTCGCGGTGCATATCAACGATTATGACGATGTACCGGAGAGCGAGCTTGCGCCACCCGCGCGGTGCTTCTGCGGAAAAGGCGTGATCGATCTGGACAACTATCTGGACGTGCTCAAGCGCATGGGCTATCAGGGTATGGTCTCGATTGAGACATTTCGCCCGGAGCACTATGCACGGCGTCCGGAGGACGTGATCGCGGAAGCGTACGCAACGACCAAAGAGACGCTGGAGAAAGCCGGCTGCCTGGAATAACAAAACACAGAACAAACGAATATCTTTTCAAACACATTTCAAGAATTCGACACGGATGCAAATCCAACCCTCGCGACATCACCTTTGCTTTGAACCGGTTCAAGATAAAAAAACCACATGATCACGCAGGCAAATTCCAGCAGGATTTCTGTTGCTTCGCGTAAAAAGGAGTATTCGATGGATCATTCGATCATCACGCACGAAACCAGAGGCGACGTTAAACATTTGGAAGGCAGAGACGTCTATTGGCTGCAACTGCCGAGTTATACCGGATCAAAGTATTCCAGCGTTTGCTGCACCATCTATCATCCCGGCGGACGGGCGAAACCCGCGCACTCGCACGAGAAAGGTGAGGAGACGGTCTACATCGTGTCCGGCACCGGGAAAGTGAAAATTGGCGAGGAAACCTATGATATCGAACCCGGCTCGCTGTTTCTCTTTCCCCAGGGCGTGCCGCACATGGTTTGGAACAACGGCACGGTACCGCTGAAGCTGATGTGTTTCTACGCACCCTGCGCCGAAGCGGTCGAGTATACGTTCCATGAGGAGTTTGATTTTCCGGAGTTTCTGAAAAAATAAACGGAATATTGGTTGCAGATAAACGATTTCTTTGGAAAAACAGAATTCGAAACCGATAACGAAGAGATACCCCGTTTCAGAACCAATCGAGCAGTTAGATTGAGAAGATTCATTTCCCTGTCATCCTGTCACTTTTTGAAAGATGCGCTCAAAAACTCCTGCTACAACCTGGAATCGATGACGCAAACTTTCAATTCCCGAAAGGGAGAAAAATAAAAGGAGGAAGAAAAATGCAAACTCGAAAACACTTGCGCTTGTTGACTCTGGTAATCGTGGTTTTAATGGCGGCGACAGGCTGCGTGCCGCAAACCGTAGCGCCGGAAGCAACCGAGGCTCCAACTCAGGCGGCTGCGACCGAAACCGCGGCGACCGACAGCGCAGATGTCCCCGTGGTGAAGATCGGCTTCGTTTGGCCGCTCACCGGCAACAGCGCCACAATCGGTCAGCAGCACAACGACGGTGCTTTGATGGCCATTGAGGAAGTGAACGCAAACGGCGGTATCAAATCGATGGGCGGCGCGAAGATTGAAGCGGTCGTCTACGATTCCGAGACTTCCCCGGACGTTGGCTCCTCCCGCGTGGAAACCCTTTGCACCAAGGACAAAGTCGATATCGTTGTCGGCTGCTACAACAGCTCCGTCACGTTCCCCGCGTCGGAAGTGGCGCAGCGTTACTCCACCCCGTTCATCAGCATGGGCGGCGTGAAAAACGAGATCACCGAGCGCGATTATGAGTGGGTCTTCCGCGTGAACAACAAGGCGAGCTACGACGTCGCCGAGATGCTCAAGGGCGTTGACCTGTGCCTTGCACAGAGCCCCCAGGTTGCATCTGACATCGAAGCAGCCGGCGGTCTGACCTATGCGTTGGTCTATGAGTCCACCGACTGGGGCAGCGACAACGCGAGAATCTGGAAAGAAGAAGCGGATAAACGCGGCTGGACCTGCGTCCTTGACGAACCGGTTACCTCCGGCCAGTCCGATATGTCCGCACAGGCGATCAAGATCAAGAAGGCGAACCCGGACGTTATCAACTTCTCGTTCTATACCAATGATGCGATCGTGTTCACCAAGGCGCTCTATGCCAACAAGATCAACCCGCGCCTCGGCGTGTGGTCGGTCGGCGGCGGCTCTCAGGATGCGGCTTTCTACAAAGCCTGCAGCCCCGCGGAGTATGAGTATTCCTTCGTCCAGGAAGACTGGAACGTCTCCATGCCTTACCTCTATGACTGGGCTGCTAAGATTTCGGAAGACTGCTATGCCAAGAACGGCTATTACATCACGAGCTTCTTTGCCCAGGGGTGGACGGCAGCAAAGGTTGCCATCGCCGCGATTGAAGCGGCCGGAACCACCGATAAGGAAGCAATTCGTCAGGCGCTCGTCAACCTCGACGTGAAGCTGGAAGATTGCGCGGATAGCCACATCATCCTAACCGGCTACCCGGAGATCAAGTTTGATGAAGACGGCCAGAACACCTTCTCCTCCGGTACCATCATCCAGTACCAGAACGGCGTACAGATCGGCTTCTCGCCTCTCTCCGCCGCAACCCCCGGCTATTCTCCGATCGTCCCGATTCCCGATGACTTTGCTACCCGCGGTAGCACCTCGAAACCCTGGGGCACGGCTCCGGAAGTGAAATAAGACCGATTGAATCGTAATGGGTAGGAGGGGTACTACCCCCTTCTACCCAATCTTCAACCGCAGAAAGGATGGCGAATTTATGCTTGATTCAGTGCTGCTCGCCTTAATATACGGTATCTTGCAGGGAGGCGCTTACGGCGCGATTGCGCTTGGCCTGAGCGTCATTTTCGGCGTCACCCGCGTGACCAACTTTGCGCACGGCGCTATGTTGATGCTCTCTACATTCTTGTATTATGAGCTGTTCACGAGATTTGGAATCGATCCGTATATCGGAATTCTCTTTGTGACTCCGGTTCTGTACCTGCTGGGTATGGCGACACAAAGATTTTTAATCACCCCGCTGCTCAAGAAAGAGAGAGGCACCACGCAGGATCCGGCATCGCTTCTGCTGATCACCCTCGGGCTTGGATACGCGATCAGTAACCTCTTTATGATGATCTATGGATCCGATTACAAGACAATTCCAACCGCGGCAAGCAAGGCTTATCTGACGGTTGAGGTGGGGGATTTTCTCTTCACAACACAGTGGGCCAGAGTGATTGCGTTCCTCGCGGCGTTTATCATCGGTTTTGCGCTCTGGTTCATCATCAATAAAACAGAGCTTGGCAAAAAGATCCGCGCGGTCTCGCAAAACCGTGATGCGGCTGCGATCTGCGGCGTGGATGTATATAAAACCTACTCGGTGGCGTTCGGCCTCGGCATTGCCGCCGTTGCGGTGGCGGGGGCTTGCCTTTCGGAGTATTACTTTGTTCAGCCCCAGGTTGGAACACTGTTTGGAACAAAATCGTTCCTCATCGTGGTGCTCGGCGGCCTGGGCAGCATTCCCGGTGCGATTCTCGGCGGCTTGATCTTCGGCATCGTCGAGTCGGTCGGCGCACAGTTCATCACGTCCTCCGCGTCCTCCATGCTGACGTTTATTCTCTTTATGATCATGCTGTTCATTCGCCCGAGCGGGTTATTGGGTAAAGGAGGCAAAGTATGAACACAAAAGAACATTCCGGCTTTTTTCAGGGGAAGGTTTTTGCGATTCTCGGCTTGCTGAGCCTCCTGATCGTGCCCAACTTTGTGGATACGAACGTACAGATCGTGTTTATACTGATTCTGTTTTACGCGCTGTGCGCATCCTGCTGGAACATCGTTTGCGGGTTCGTCGGCGAACTATCGCTGGGGCACGCCGTCTTTCTGGGCGTCGGGGCGTATATCTCCTCGCTGCTTCTGATGGACGCTTCGCTCTCGCCCTGGATCGGCATGTTTATCGCCGCAGCCATCACCGCCGTGTTCGGCGTGATCGTTGGGTTGCCTTGCTTCCGTCTCCACGGGCCGTATTTTGCGCTGACGACGATCGCACTTGGCGAACTGATCCGCATCTTCGTGGAAAACAACGAAACGGTATTCGGCATCAATATTCGCGGCGCGATGGGGCTTGTTCTCAAACAGTCGGGAAATCAGTTCATCGCGTTTGAGTTCGCAAACAAGATCACCTACTACTACGTGTTGGTTGCGCTCGTTGCGGTAACGATCCTCGTTACCTGGCTGATCAAGAACAGCAAGCTTGGTTTCTACCTGACCGCCATCAAGAGCGATCCGGACGCCGCGGAATCCCTCGGCATCAAACTGACAAAGTATAAACTCATCGCCATGGGCATCAGCTGCTTCTTGATCTCCTTTGCGGGAACGTTCTATGCGCAGTATTTCCGCTACGTCGGTCCTTCGCGAATCTTTAGCCACGACATGTCCGTGCAGATTGCGCTCATCGCGCTGGTCGGCGGACAGGGCACCGTGTTTGGCCCGCTGATGGGCGCTTGCCTGCTCGTACCGATTACGGAGTTCCTCTCGGAAGAATTTGGCGGAACGCTGCCGGGATTGCACCTGTTCATCTACGGTATCGTGATGATCCTCGTCGTTCTCTACATGCCGAAAGGAATCTACAATCCTGTTACCAAGCTGTTTAAAAGCATTGAGGCAAAACTGTTCGGCTTTGGCAAGCCCGGTAAAAAATCCATTCAGAAGGGAGAGAAGTGAGTCATGGGGGAAATCATCAGACTGGAACATGTTTCCAAAAAGTTCGGCGGTTTGGTCGCGGTTGATGACTTCAGCGGCGAAATCGAAACCGGCTCCATCGTTGGCCTGATCGGCCCGAACGGAGCGGGCAAAACGACCCTGTTCAACATGATGTCCTGCACGTACCCGCCGACCTCCGGGAAAATCTTCTACAAAGGCGTAGACGTCACCAAGGCGCGCACGGATACCATGGCGGCAAGAGGACTTGCAAGAACCTTTCAGGTCACAAAACCCTTCGGCGATATGACCGTGGTTGAAAACTTCATGGTCGGCGCGTTTCTGCACACGAAAGACCGCGCGACGGCACGCAAACAGGCGGAAGAGATCTACGACTATATCGGCATGAGCTGCGGGCGTGACAAACCCGCGAACGAGACGACGACGGTCGACCGCAAAAAGCTGGAGATCGGACGCGCGCTCGCGACCAAGCCGGAACTGCTGCTGCTCGACGAAGTCATGGCGGGCTGCAACCCGCAGGAAAAGCTCGAACTCGTTGAGACTTGCCGGAAGATTCAGAAATGCGGCATCACGCTGGTGGTCATCGAGCACGACATCAAGACGATCATGACGCTTTGCGAAAAGATCGTGATTCTGCATCGCGGCGCAAAGCTCACGGAAGGCACGCCGGAACAGGTTGCGAACGATCCTCGCGCAATCAGCGCGTATTTAGGGGAGGATTACCATGCTGGATGTTAAGGAACTTCATGCCGGATACGGCGATATCGAAATCGTTCACGGAATCTCTCTGAAGGTGCAAGATAATCAGATCGTAGCGATCGTCGGCGCGAACGGCGCCGGCAAATCCACCTTCATCAAGGCGCTCATGGGTATGATTCCGGTTTCAAAGGGCAGCGTGTCGTTCGACGGACAGGACATCACCTCTCTGGATACAAACAAGATTTGCGACCATGGAATCACGCTGATTCCGGAAGGAAGACAGCTCTTTCCGCAGATGACGGTGGAAGAAAACCTCGATATCGGCGCTTGCACGCCAACGACGCGGAAAGATCGCGCCAGGAAAAAGGAAGAGATGTTTGAACTGCTACCCAGACTGCGCGAGCGCGCGAAACAGATGGCGGGCACGCTCTCCGGCGGCGAGCAACAGATGGTTGCGACGGCGCGCGCGCTCATGAGCAGCCCGAAACTGCTCGTGATGGACGAGCCGTCCTGGGGTCTTGCGCCGATTCTCGTTACCGAGCTGTTCGAAACCATTCAGACGGTTCGCAGCGAGGGCACCGCGGTGCTCATCATCGAGCAGAACGTAGCAAAGACACTCTCGATTGCGGACTGGGGCTATGTGTTTGAAAACGGCGTGGTCACGATGGAAGGCGCTGGCAGCGAACTGCTCTGCGACGAAGGACTCAAGAAAGCGTTTCTCGGAATTTAACCGATTGCGCTTCGGCGCACCGGATTTAGCGAAGGAATAAATTAGAGGTAGTTATGTTAAGCAAAGAACGAGTGAGAGAACTGAAAATCTTTTCCAAAAAAATCCAGATCGAAACGGTCAAAATGATCGCAAACCTAGGTGTTGGCCACCTCGGCGGCTCGCTCTCGATTGCGGATGCGCTCGCAGTACTCTACGGCGCGCAGATGAAGTATGATCCGAAAAATCCCAAGTGGGAAGAGCGCGACTGGTTTGTCTGCTCCAAGGGCCACGCGGGTCCTGCGGTCTACGCGGCGCTCGCCATGAAGGGCTTTTTCCCGATGAGCGAACTCAACACGCTCAATCGTCCCGGAACGCGGCTGCCCTCGCATTGCGACCGGCTCAAGACGCCGGGCATCGACATGACGACCGGATCGTTGGGTCAAGGCGCTTCGACCGCGGCAGGCATCGCGCTGGCGCACCAGATGAACAAAAAGAGCAATAAAGTGTTCCTTATGCTGGGCGACGGCGAGATCAACGAAGGGCAAGTCTGGGAGATGGCGCTGTTCGCCGGAACGAAGAAGATTAACAATCTCATTGCATTTGTCGACTACAACAAGTTGCAGCTCGACGGCCCAACCTGCGAAATCTGCGACGTGGGTAATGTCGCAAAGAAGTTTGAAGACTTTGGCTGGTTTGCACAGGATATCGACGGACGCGACGTTCTGGCGATCAACAACGCGATTGAAACCGCAAGAGCGCAGCATGAGAAACCCTCTATGATCGTACTCAACACGATCAAGGGCGACGGCTGGAGCTCGGTTGCAAACAAGAGCAGCTGCCACAACCTCACCATTTCACCCGCACAGCTGGAAGAGGCCATGGTTGAAATGAACGCGGCGCTCAAGCGCATTGAGGAAGGGGAGTGAGCAACATGAGCGTGAAAATTGCCGGCACCATCACGCCGGAGAGCGAAGAAATGCGCCATGCGTTTTGCAGCGTATTGATGGAACTAGCCGAAAACAACAAGGATATCGTCGTATTGGACGCGGACCTCATGGGCGCCATGGGAACCAAGGCGTTTGCGAAGAAATTTCCGGAGCAGACCGTCAACTGCGGCATTCAGGAAGCGAATATGATCGGAGTTGCCGCGGGACTGTCCGCGGTTGGGAAGATTCCCTTTGCTCATACCTTTGCGCCGTTTGCAACCCGCAGAGTGTGCGATCAGGTGTTTATGTCCTGCGCGTACGCCAGAAACAACGTGAAGATCGTCGGTTCCGACCCGGGCATTACGGCGCAGCTCAACGGCGGCACGCATATGCCGTTTGAAGATATGGGCATCATGCGAGGCATTCCGGAGCTAACCGTTCTGGAACCCACGGATATCACGATGCTTCGCTGGATGCTCAAAGAGATGGCGGCGACCTTCGGTGTGCAATACATGCGCCTCGTTCGTAAGAACTGCGCAAAGGTGTATGAGGAAGGCACGACGTTCCGCATGGGCGAAGCGGTGCAGCTTTGCGATGGAACGGATGTAACGATTATCGCGAGCGGGTATTGCGTCGCGGAGGCATATAAAGCCGCGGCGATCCTGAAGGAAGCGGGCATCAACGCGCGCGTGCTGGATATGTTCTGCTGGAAACCGATCGACCAAAAGGCGATTGTAAAGGCTGCCATGGAGACGGGCGCCATCGTAACGGCGGAGAACCACAACGTGCTCAACGGTCTCGGCGCGGCGGTCTCCGAAGTGCTCGTGAAAAATCGTCCGGTGCCGGTGGAGATGATCGGCGTGCAGGATGAGTTTGGCGAGGTCGGCCCGCTGGATTATCTGGCGGAGCGGTTCAAACTCAACGCGGTTTACATTGTAGAAGCCGCGAAGAAAGCGATTGCACGAAAAGCGTAAAGAAAAATTGGAGAGGGCAATGGCAAACCGCCGCTGCCCTTTCCTAAAAAACAATACGAATATTACGAAATCAAACGGATGAATCGAGGGAAAGATATGTTAGCGGCAATCATTCAAAAACCGGAAGTGATGGAACTGCACGAAGTGTCGATGCCTGTTCTGGCGGATGGCGAAGCGTTGATGAAGGTGCTCTATACCGGCGTTTGTGGTACCGATGTACATCTGCTGCACGGGCACCACGCCACCGCTACGTTTCCATTGATTCCCGGACACGAGATGGTCGGCGAACTGGTGGAGATCAAAGGAAAAGGCGCGGAAGAGTTCCAAATCGGTCAGCGCGTGGTTGCGCAGGAGGTGCTCTCCTGCGGACGCTGCAGCGCCTGCGCAAAGGGCGAAGATAACGTTTGCCAGTCCCTCAAGATCATCGGTATCCACGCGGAAGGCAGCTTTGCCCAATACGTCAAGGTTCCGGTTCGGAAGATGCTTGCCGTGCCGGATGAAATTGATAACGAACTCGCGGCCATGACGGAGCCGCTCGCCGTTGCCGTGCACGACGTTCGGCTCAGCGGGCTGAAGGTGGGAGAGCAGGTGCTGGTCATCGGCGGCGGCCCGATTGGAATGCTGATTGCGATCGTAGCCCGTGCCGCGGGAGCAAGGCAGGTTGTCATCTCCGAAATCAAGAAATTCCGGCGCGATTTTGCGCAGAAGATGGGCTTTTCGGTCGTTGATCCAACCGCGGCGGACTTTGACGCCCAGCTTTGGGCGCTCTCCGGCAAGGAAGGATTTGACGTTTGCTTTGAAGTAGCCGGCGTAAAGTCCGCGATTACGACCTGCGTCGACCACACCAAGAGTACCGGCACCATTATGGTCATCGCGATCACCAAGGAGCCGCTTCCCGTCGATACGGGCAAGATCTTTGCCAAGGAGTTGACCATTAAAGGCGCGCGTATCCATAACTTTTATAACTTTAAAGGCGCTTTGGAGCTTTTGCAGGTCAAGTCGGTTGCCGACGACGTTCGGAAGCTGATTTCAAAGGTGTATCCGTTTGCCGAAATCAACGAGGCGTTTGCCTATGCCGAGCACGGCGAAGAGGGCTTTAAAGTACTCGTTCAGATTAACGAGTAATTCCATACAATCGAGAGCGAGGAGGCTGCTATGCCATACATACGACTGGAACTCAATCAATATCTTTCCGACAGCGAGCGCTTTACGCTTGCGCAGAAGGCGGCGGAGTTGGTCGGCAGCCTTCCCGGCAAGCTCGCCAGGCGCACGATGGTCAGTATCCAACCACAGAGCGATCTCTATCTGGATGGTCAGGATCGCGCGCTTGCTTTCATTGAGGTGCGCATGTTTAACCAGGCCGAGCAGCGGGACAAAACCGAGCTTGTGGAGCGGCTCTTTGATCTGCTGGAAAAGGATCTCTCCATCGCGCGGGAAGACGCGTTTATGAACGTGATTGAGTTGCCGAGTTGGGGCAAAAACGGTTCGCTTTCCTATTCCGAAAACTGGGTGAAATAGGAGGCGCGGTATGCAGAAGATCGATTTGCTGTTCGAGAGGCACTCCGTGCGGCAATACAAGGATGAGGCGGTTGCGCCGGATGATCTCGAGCTGATCCTGCGGGCGGGAATGTCCGCGCCATCCGCGGTCAACTCGCAACCATGGGAATTCCTCGTCGTACAGGATCGCACGCGGCTATACGAGTGCGCAACGATTCGAAAATTCTGGGGTATGCTCGCGCAGGCGCCGCTGGCGATCCTCGTCAACGCAAATCTGGAGGGGTACAAGGGTTCCAGCAAGGACTTTTTCGTGCAGGACTGCGCTGCGGCTGCGGAAAACATGCTGCTTGCGGCAACCGCGCTTGGCTACGGCGGCGTTTGGCTCGGCGTTCACCCTCTGACAGAGCCGCAGGAAAAACTGCGCGCGTTGTTTCACATTCCGAACGAGATTTTACCAACCGTACTGCTCTCCATCGGCCGCCCGCTGACGCCGCCGGAACACAGAGCGCGCATTACACCGGAAAAGGTGCATTACGAGCTTTATTGAGCCAAACGGAATAATATCGCGCGCACACACGCACCGGTTTGATCAGAAACGAGGCATTTGATGATTGATTTTTCTCTAGCACTTCCAACAAAGGTGATATTTGGCAAAAGAGCGCTCGATCAACTGAGCGGCGTCATTCGTGAAAACGGATTTCAGAAAGTACTGCTGGTCTACGGCGGGCAGAGCATCCGCAAAAACGGGCTGTATGATCGCGTGATTGTCGAGCTAAAAAAATCCGGCACATCTTACGCGGAAATCGGCGGTGTGCAGGCGAACCCGACCGTCGCGTTTTGCGAAGCGGTTGCGGCGCTTGCGAAAAAGGAAGGATCACAGCTGTTGCTTGCGGTCGGCGGCGGCAGCGTAATCGACACTTGCAAGTGCGCGGCGCACGCGGTAGCCAATCAAGCGAGTGTAGAGGACATTCTCTTTGGAAAGACGCCGGTTCTTCAGACGATTCCTGTCGGCGTGGTGCTGACGATTGCCGCCGCAGGGAGTGAAACCAGCGACAGCCTTGTCTTGACGCAGGAGAGCACAGGCCTCAAGCGGGGACTAAGCCATCCGCTCAACCGTCCGCTCTTTGCGCTGATGGACCCGCAACTGACCTATACCGTTTCGCCCTATCAAACGGCGAGCGGGGTTGTGGACATCATGATGCACACAATGGAGCGGTATATCCGCCTGGACGCGGGGGATCACGATTTGATCGACCACGTGAGCGAAGGCCTTCTTTGCGCCGTGATCAACGCCGGGCGAAAGGCGATGAAGAATCCTGAGGATTACGACGCGCGCGCGACGCTGATGCTCGCCGGAAGCTGGTCCCACAACGGGATCACGGGAGCCGGAAGCAAGTTTGTGATGATCGCGCATAAACTGGAACACGAGATGAGCGCAATTGATCCCGGGATCGCGCATGGCGCGGGGCTTGCGGTCGTTTGGCCCGCTTATCTGGATTATATTTACAAAGGCGATCTACCGCGCTTTGCGCAGTATGCGTCCCGCATCTGGGGCGTAGCCGATGCGGAGCCGGAGGAGATGGCAAAAGAGGGCATCGCGCGTACGCGCGCATATTTCCGCGAGATTGGCATGCCGTCCACCTTGCGCGAGACGGGACTTTCGGAGACCGACATCGTGCCGATGGCGGACAAGGCGACCAACGGCGGAACGGTTACCTTCCCGTCGTGCGTGCCGATCGACCGGCAGGCAATGATTGATATCTATCAACGCTGCTTATAAAAAGACTACGATCGAAATCTATAAGCGCTGCTTATAAAAAGACAACGATCGAAATCTATAAGCGCTGCTTATAAATAGATGGCATCGATGCCATTTCCCGCCCGCGTTCTGCGCAAACGCGAACAGGTCGCACCGAATGCCGAAGCAACAAAACAAGGCAAATGGAGCAGCTCCGCCGTGAGTGGGTCACAGGAAGAAAATACGGCGGGCAGAAGGAGCAAACACATGAATCAACTGATCTTTAAACCTAACGTACACATGTTTCACACTTGCGAAGAATTTGCCGGCGAGTTTCAACTCGGCAAAGGCGACCTCGTGTTGTCGAACGCGTATATTTACGAGCCGTATTTCGGGCGTCTCAGTCTGCCGGTAGCAACCATTTTTCAGGAAGCATACGGAACGGGCGAACCCACGGACGTGATGGTGGAGACCATCATGGCGGACGCAAAAAAGATCGACTATAAGCGTATCGTCGCCATCGGCGGCGGCACGGTGGTGGATATCGCCAAAGTGCTCGCGCTCAAGTCAAACGGAAACGTGGACGAGCTCTACGGCAAAATGCCGAATCTGGAACGGGCCTGCGAGCTCGTGATCGTGCCGACCACCTGCGGCACGGGTAGTGAGGTCACCAATCTTTCGATTCTCAACCGCACGCGTCTTGGCACCAAGATGGGACTCGTCTCCAACGCGATGTACGCCGACACGGCGGTGTTGATTCCGGAGCTGCTCAACAATCTTCCGCTCGGCGTGTTTGCGACTAGCTCGATCGACGCGCTGGTGCACGCGGTGGAGTCCAGCCTCTCGCCCAAAGCGACGGCTTATACAAAGCTCTTTGGTTATAAGGCAATCGAGATGATCCTGCAGGCGTATCGCAGAATCGTAGCAGCGGGTAACACGAAGGAAAGCCGCGCGGCGGAATCCGAGACCATGCTGGTTGCTTCCAACTTTGCGGGGCTTGCGTTCGGAACCGCGGGCTGCGCCGCCGTGCATGCCATGGCGTATCCGCTGGGCGCGGTCTATCACGTTGCGCACGGCGAGAGCAACTATGCGCTCTTTACCGGCGTGCTGAAAAACTATCTGGAGATCAAGAATTCTGGTGAAATTCAGGCCATGAATGAATATCTCGCAAAGCAGCTGGACTGCTCGGTCTATGTGGTCTACGACGAGCTGGAAAAACTGCTCAACCACATCTTACCGAAAAAGCAACTGCGCGCCTATGGCGTTGCGGCGGAAGACCTCACCAAATTGACCGACAGCGTGATGAAAACGCAGGGTAGATTGATGGCAAACGCGTTTGTTCCACTGGACACCGCGCGGGTATTGAAGATCTACTCGGAACTCTACTAACACCGACCCAATCAATCAAATTAAAGGAGAAACGACTATGGCACTCATGACGGGTGAACAATACATTGAATCGATTCGCAAGATCAATATGCAGGTCTACATGTTTGGCAAGAAGGTGGAGCATCCGGTCGATGACCCGATTCTTCGCCCTTCGCTGAATTCCGTCCGCATGACCTACGACCTCGCGCAGATGCCGGAGTATCAGGACCTGATGACGGCGGTATCGCCCTATACGGGCAAGCCGGTCAATCGCTTTTTACACCTGCACCAGTCGACGGAAGACCTGGTGAAAAAGGTCAAGATGCAGCGTTTGCTTGGGCAAAAGACCGCTTCCTGCTTCCAGCGCTGCGTGGGTATGGACGCGTTTAACGCGGTGTTTTCCACAACGTATGAGACCGACAAAAAGTACGGTACCAGCTATCACGAGAACTTTAAAAAATTCCTGATCGAATGTCAGGAAAAAGACCTGACCATCGACGGCGCCATGACCGACCCCAAGGGCGACCGCGCGCTCTCACCAAGCCAGCAGGAAGACCCCGATCTGTACCTGCGCGTGGTCGAGCGCAGGCCAGACGGCATCGTCGTGCGCGGCGCAAAGGCGCACCAGACCGGCATGCTCAACTCCCACGAGGTGATCGTGATGCCGACCATCGCCATGCGCCCGGAAGACAAGGACTATGCGGTTTCATTCGCGGTTCCGCTCGATGCGCCGGGGCTTTTCATGATCATCGGCCGCCAGAGCTGCGATACG
The DNA here is from genome assembly GCA_963665375.2 of Christensenellaceae bacterium. Taxonomy (GTDB): domain Bacteria; phylum Bacillota; class Clostridia; order Christensenellales; family CAG-138; genus UBA7703. Next base: position 116,273 of record CAXXUL010000003.1, on the reverse strand, counting down.
CGCAAGCGCGAGGGTGGCACGATGGACGTAGGCAATTCCGAATTCGGCGGGGTGGAAGCGCTGACCGTGTTTGACAACGTGTTTGTGCCGAACGAGCGCATCTTCCTCAACGGTGAAACGGAGTTTGCGGGCATGCTCGTCGAGCGCTTTGCGGGCTATCACCGCCAGAGCTACGGCGGTTGCAAGGTCGGCGTGGGAGACGTACTCATCGGTGCCGCGGCACTCGCGGCGGACTACAACGGCGCAGCGAAAGCCAGCCACATCAAGGACAAACTCATCGAGATGACGCACCTGAACGAAACGCTCTATTGCTGCGGCATCGCCTGCTCGGCGGAAGGAACGCCGACGGAAGCGGGCAACTATATCATCGATCTGCTGCTGGCAAACGTCTGCAAGCAAAACGTAACGCGCTTTCCTTACGAGATTGTACGCCTTGCGGAGGATATCGCGGGAGGCCTCATGGTGACCGCGCCTTCCGAAGCGGACTTGCGGGACGAAACGCTCGGGCCGTATGTGGAAAAATATCTCAAAGGCGTTGCGTCCGTTTCCACGGAAAACCGCTTGCGCATCCTGCGCCTGATCGAAAACATGTCGCTCGGCACCGCGGCGGTGGGCTACCGCACCGAGTCTCTGCACGGTGCAGGTTCCCCGCAGGCGCAGCGGATCATGATTGCACGCCAGAGCAATCTGCCGCACAAAAAGGAACTCGCAAAGGCGATTGCGCACATTACGGAATAATCGCGCAACTGGCGAGGACGCGACGGATGCCTGCGAACGCACGGTACACGCGAAGGAGGATCGATATGGAATCAAAAGACGCGAGCATGCGTGCCATCACGCGGGTCATCGAAGAACGAATTCGCCCGCAACTGTATCTGCACAACGGAGACATGGAAATCGTTGACTTTTCGGACGGCGTCCTGCGCTTTCGCCTGACGGGGCACTGCGCGGGATGCCCCTCCGCCGACATCACGACGGAGGAGCTGGTGCAGGCCGAGTTGACCTCTGCTGTTCCGGAAGTCAAGCGCGTCGTACTCGTGCGCGAGGTGGCGCAAAGTTTGCTGGAGCAAGCCTATGCGATCCTGCGCCATGAGACGTGAGCCGCCGCGCATCGGTATTCGATATTGCGGCGGGTGTAATCCCAGATATGACCGTGTCGGTTTTGTCCGCCACATAACACAACAGTATCCGCTTCTTAGCTTCGAGAACGTGAAAGAGGACGTTTCTTACGAGGTTGTGCTTGTTGTATGCGGTTGCGGCGCAAGCTGCGCCAAACGGGCGGGATTGAGGAGCAATCGCGACGCAATCGTCATACGATATGAATCAGATATGACACAAGTAAAACAGGTTTTAGGTCAAGTGAACACACAGTATCAGGAGGAAACCATGGACTGGAAGGCCAGCTACCAATCTCGATGCACCACGCTAAATGAGGCGGTGACACACATTCATTCCGGCGATCGCGTGGTGGTTGACCACGCCTGCGGAGAGCCTTCCGCGCTGCTTGCGGCGATGACGCAAAACGCGGAGGCGTATACGGATGTGGAGATCGTTCATATGGTGGCGATGGGCAAGGCGCTGTATGCGCAGCCCGGTATGGAGAAGCATTTTCGACACAACTCCATCTTTGTCGGTGCGGCGACGCGGGACGCGATCGCTTCCGGCAGAGGAGATTTTACGCCGTGCTATTTTTCCGAAATTCCGAAGATGTTTACGACGACGCTGCCCGTAGACGTGGCACTGATCATGGTCAGCCTGCCGGATGAAGACGGGAATTTTTCACTCGGCGTCTCGGTGGACTACACGATGGCTGCCGTAAAGACGGCAAAGCTCGTCATCGCGCAGGTCAACGATCAGATGCCGTTCACACTGGGCAATTCCCTCGTGACCGTGGACGATATCGACATCTTTGTTCCCTATAACGACACCGTGATCGAGCTGTCTCCGCCGAAGATCGGCGAGGTGGAGGAAGCGATCGGCAGAAACTGCGCAAGCCTTGTACAGGATGGAGACACGCTCCAGCTTGGCATTGGCGGGATTCCGGACGCGGTGCTGTTGTTTTTGAAGCACAAAAAGGATTTGGGGATTCATTCGGAGATGTTCTCGGACGGCGTGGTCGAACTGGTGAAGGAAGGCGTGATCACCAACGCGAAAAAGACGCTGCATCCGGGCAAGTTTATCGCGACGTTTCTGATGGGAACGCGCGCGCTCTATGATTTTGCCGATCATAACCCGGATGTAGAGATGCATCCCGTCGAATACGTCAACCATCCTGCTGTCATCGCGCTCAACGACAACATGGTGTCCATCAACTCCTGCACGCAGGTGGATTTGATGGGGCAGGTTGCGGCGGAGATGATCGGCTACAAGCAGATCTCCGGCGTAGGCGGTCAAGTCGACTTTGTGCGCGGCGCGGCGCTGAGCAAGAACGGGCGCTCAATCATCGCCATGCCGTCCACCGCGGCAAAGGGAACGGTTTCCCGCATTGTCGCGCTCCTGGACGAAGGCGCGGCGGTGACCACATCCCGAAACGACGTGGACTATGTGGTGACGGAGTTTGGGATTGCGCATCTTCGCGGCAGAACGCTTCGCGAGCGGGCGCGGAGCCTGATTTCGATTGCACACCCGGATTTTCAGGCGTCGCTGAAACAGGAATTTGAGAAGCGCTTTCACTGCGCGTTTTGAGTCGAGCGCTGGATGCGCCGCAAGAAGGGGAGAGATTATGAAAGAGATTGTACTCGCGGGCGCCGTTCGCACGCCGATCGGCAAGATGGGCGGCTCGCTTTCCAGCGTCAGCGCGGCGGAGCTCGGCGCGATCGTGATCAAAGAGGCGCTCAAGCGCAGCGGCGTTGCGTCGTCTCAGGTGGACGAGGTGCTGATGGGTTGCGTGCTACAGGCGGCGCAGGGGCAAAACGTGGCAAGGCAGGCCGCGATTGCGGCAGGATTGCCCAACGAGGTGCCTGCGCTGACGCTCAACAACGTCTGCGGGTCAGGTTTAAAATGCGTTAACCTCGCCGCCGCGATGATTCAGGCAGGACAGGCGGAGATCGTCGTCGCGGGCGGCATGGAGAATATGTCCCGCGCGGTCTACGCGCTACAGGACGCGCGATACGGCTACCGCATGAACGACGGCAAGCTGGTGGACACCATGATTCGGGATTCCCTTTGGGACGCGTTTCATGACTACCATATGGGCATCACGGCGGAAAACCTTGCGCAGCAATACGCGATTTCGCGGCAGATGCAGGACACGTTTTCTGCGGGCAGCCAGCAAAAATGCGAACGCGCGCGCAAAGAAAACCGCTTTGCGGACGAGATCGTTCCGGTTCCGATCAAAGTCAAGAAAGATACCGTGCTGTTCGAGCTGGATGAATACCCGCGCGACGGTGTAACGCAGGAAGGATTAGCCGCGCTCAAACCCGCGTTCCTCAAGGACGGCACCGTGACCGCGGGCAACGCCTCCGGCATCAACGACGGTGCCGCCGCGGTGGTCGTCATGAGCGCGGAGGCGGCAAAACGCCTTGGCGTGACACCGATGGCTACGTGGGTGACCGGCGCTTCCGCGGGTGTAGATCCCGCGATCATGGGTATCGGCCCGGTCTACGCCTCCCGCAAGGCACTCTCACAAGCGGGGCTTTCGTTGCAGGAGATGGATTTGATCGAGGCGAACGAGGCGTTTGCCTCCCAGTCGCTTGCGGTTGGCCTGGAGCTGGGCTGGGATGCGGATAAGGTCAACGTCAACGGCGGCGCAATCGCGCTGGGTCATCCGGTCGGCGCCTCCGGCACGCGCATTCTCGTGACGCTGCTGCACGAACTTGGGCGCAGAAACGCGCGCTACGGACTTGCGACGCTCTGCGTCGGCGGCGGAATGGGCGTTGCGGCTATCGTGAAACGAACGGCGGAAAGAGAAGGGTAAATCGATGCAATTTGCAAAACTGGAGCGCTTCGGCAGCGTCGCAATCCTCACCATCCATCGTCCGCAGGCGCTGAATGCGCTGAATGCGGAGGTGCTGTCTGATATTGCGAGCGCGCTCGACCTGCTGACGAGAAGCGACCGCTGTATCGTCATCACCGGCGCGGGCGAAAAAGCGTTTGTTGCTGGCGCGGATATCGCGCTGATGCGAAACCAAAACAAGACGGAAGCGATGGCGTTTGCGCGGATGGGTTCCGACCTGTTTCGCAGGATCGAGCAATTGCAGGTTCCCGTGATCGCGGCGGTCAACGGGTACGCGCTCGGCGGCGGGTTTGAGCTTGCGCTGGCGTGCGATATTCGCCTTGCCAGCGAAAACGCGGTGTTCGCGCTGCCGGAAGTGACGCTTGGCATCATTCCCGGTTTTGGCGGAACGCAGCGGATTATTCGCGCACTTGGCGTCGGCATGGCAAAAGAGCTGCTATTCACCGGACGGAAGATGAAAGCGCAGGAAGCGCTGAGCTGCGGACTCGTAAACCGCGTGTTCGCGCCCGAAGCGCTCATGAGCGGAGCGATTGATCTCGCGACGGATATCGCGGCAAACGCACCGATCGCGATTCGCACCGCGAAAGCCGCGGCGAATCTCTGCGCCGAAACGAGCCTCGAAACCGGACTGGAAGCGGCGCTGCACCTTTACGTAGGTTGCTATGAAACACAGGATCAGCAAAACGCAATGTCCGCGTTTGTGGAAAAACGCAGACCGGATGCGTTTGAAGACCGCTAGAAGGAGGAAGACCCAATGAAGATTGGTGTGATTGGCGCGGGCGTTATGGGCGCGGGCATCGCGCAAGCGTTCGCGGTGAACGAAGAATATCGCGTCGTCGTTTGCGATATCACAGCGGAACTTGCCGCAAACGGCAAACAAAAGATCAAAACGAACCTCGAAAAGCTTGTGCAAAAAGGCAGGATGGAGCAAGCGGCGTATGAATCCGCGCTCTCCCGCGTGGAGACGGGGCTTGTGGAGCAGGTTGGCGATTGCGATCTTGTGATCGAGGCGACCATTGAAAAGATGGAGCTCAAGAAGGCGGTATTCGCGCAACTGCAAACCGTCTGCAAAAAAGACTGCATCTTTGCGACGAACACCTCCTCACTCTCCATCACGGAGCTCTCCCGCGGGCTGGATCGTCCGGTTGTGGGCATGCACTTTTTTAATCCCGCGCCGGTGATGAAGCTCGTGGAAGTCATTGCGGGGCTCTTCACGCCGGAGTCGCTCTGCGATCGAGTTTCGGAGATTGCGCGGTCGATCGGTAAAACGCCGGTGCGCGTGCAGGAAGCGGCGGGGTTTGTGGTCAACCGCATCCTCATTACGATGATCAACGAGGCGATCGGAGTCTATGCGGACGGCGTTGCCTCGGCGGAGGAGATCGATACCGCGATGAAGCTCGGCGCAAACCACCCGATGGGGCCGCTGGAACTCGGCGATTTGGTCGGGCTGGATGTTTGCCTTGCCATCATGGAGACGCTGGAGAGCGAGACGGGTGACCCGAAATACCGCCCGCACCCGCTGCTCAAAAAGATGGTGCGTGCAAACTGGCTCGGACGAAAGACGAAGAAGGGATTCTTCGAGTATTGACAAGACGGGAAAGCTATTTTTTGGATAAAAACGTATTTAAAAAGTTTTTCGGGGTGTGTTTTTTGTATCTTGCCGCGCGGAAATACTCCATCTCTACGATTCTCTAACAACGATATCGTGAGTCACCTCCATTGCTTCGGATTACCCCTCAAAAAAAGACAAGGCCCCCGCGCCGCGTGAGCAGAAACCGAAACACACCAAAAAATCCGCCTTCTTTCGAGGCGGATTTTTGTCGTATACATTGATACGTTTCTTACGGCAGGTTTCGAATCAAGTCCAGCACGGTACCGTCGCGGTAGGTGCAGATGCCGACGACGGTATCGCCGAAGGGAAGCGGATCGGGCTTGCCCGTAATGCGTTCGGCCCGCTTTGCAAGCTCTTCGATGGGTGTGACCTTCAGGTGCGCTTTTTCGAGACGTTCGGCAACCTCCGGCCTACGCGGATTCACCGCGATGCCCTGATCGGTCACCAGAACATCGACCGTGTCGCCGGGGGTTACGATGGTGTTGACCCGCTCGCGCACGCTGGGCATACGCCCGCGCATGAGCGGGCAAACCACGATGGAAAGCGAAGCGCCCGCCGCCGTGTCCGGATGCCCGCCGACCGCGCCGCGAATCATGCCGTCCGAACCCGTGAGCACATTGACGTTGAAGCTGGTATCCACTTCCAGCGCGGAGAGGACGACCACGTCCAGCTGGTTGACCGCGGCACCTCTGCGATAGGGATTCGCGTAATAGTTCGCGTCGATCTGCTGATGGAAACGGTTGTTTTTCAGCGACTGCGCCGCGTCCAGATCAAAGCTCTGCACGTCGAGGAGCCTGCGCACAAGTCCTTCCTCCAACAGCTTGACCATCGCTCCCGTGATGCCGCCGAGGGCGAAGCTCGCATGGATGTTCTTTTCGAGCATCGCTTCGCGCAAAAACCGCGTGACCGCGAGCGAAGCGCCGCCGGAACCGGTCTGAATCGAGAATCCGTCGTAGAAATATCCGCTGTGGACGATCACGTTGGATGTCGCCTCCGCGATCATCAGATCGTGCGGGTTGGTGGAAAAGCGGGTGGCTCCCGTCATGATCTTTGAGGCATCGCCTACGTCGTCCACGCAGACGATGTAGTCCACGAGCCGCTGGGAGATGCCGAACGGCACATTCGGATAACCCACGATGTTGTCGGTGAGCACGATGACACAATCGGCATACTGCGCGTCCACGCGGGCGTAACCGAGCGAGCCGCACATCGATTTTTCCTCGCCCTCGCGGGAATAGCCGTTTGCGTTGCCGAAGGGGTCGCAGCTGCTCGCACCCAAAAACGCCACGTCGATATGGATTTCATCCTCCTCGATCGCCGCGGCTCTTCCGCCGTGGGAGCGAAACACCATTGGGTCATCCATCAGTCCGCGCGAGACGGCTTTTGCGAGTTCGCCGCGACAGCCGGAGGTTTCGATATGCGAAATCACGCCGTTTTTGATGTGTTGAATCAGCGGGGCATGCACATCCGAAAGGCTGGACGGCGCAAGCCGCAGGTCTCGAAAGCCCATTCGCGCGAGGGTGTCCATCACGAGATTGACGATGTGATCCCCGTCGCGAAAATGATGGTGAAACGAGATGGTCATGCCGTCCCGCAGGCCGGAGAGCTCCACCGCTTTTTCGAGGTTTTCGACAATCTTGTTTTCGCGCGCCATGCGGTTTTTCAGCGGCGCGGGGTCTTTGCCGTTCAAGCGCGGGTTCTCGCCAGGAACATATGCTTTTTGATGAAGCGCCGATAGCGCGCTGTAAAATGCCTGATCGCGTGTCATACTTCGTCCTCCTCAAACACCGCGCGGGAAGCGTAGGCAAGCTCCAGCGTACGCTCCGCGCGAATGACCACCGGGCGGTCGATCATCTTGCCATCCAGCGCGACCACGCCGCTGCCGCGGGAGGCCGCCTCCCGGCTCGCCGCGAGAATGCGGTTCGCTTTGACGATCTCCGGCTGTGTCGGCGTGAAGACGCGGTGTACGGGCTTGATCTGGCGCGGGTTGATAACGGACTTTCCGTCAAACCCAAGCTGCTTGATCGCTTGCGTTTCGCGCACGAGCTGGTCTTCGTTGTTCACGTCCGAAAACACGGTGTCGATTGCGTCGATTTCCGCCGCGCGCGCCGCGACAACGATCGCCCCGCGCGCATAGAGCAGCTCGCTGCCTTCGAGGGAACGCGTCGTCTTGAGGTTTGCGCAGTAGTCCTCCGCGCCGAGCGCAATGGCGATGAGGCGGGGGCTCGCGGCGGCGATGGCGTAAGCGTTAACCACGCCGAGCGCACCCTCGATCGCCGCCATCATGCGCGTTTGACCGACCGGAATGCCGAATTTTCGCTCCGCCCGCTCAATCTCTGTTTCGGTGTCGAGGATATCCTGCGCGCTCTCCGTCTTCGGCAGGCGGATGACCTCCGCACCCGCGGCGACCATCGCCTCAATATCGGCTTTACCATACGGGGTATTCAACGGATTGACGCGCACCACGCGCTCGCACTCGCCATAATGGATCGTCTTGAGCGCGTGATAGACGAGCAGGCGCGCCGCGTCCTTTTCGCGCAGCGTGACCGAGTCCTCCAAATCGAACATGAGCGCGTCGCTGCCGTAGATATGCGCGTCGCTCATCATGCCGGGGTTGTTGCCCGGTACAAACAGCATGCTTCTGCGCAGTCTGCTCATACGTTCTTCCCCCAATCAAAGGATTCCGCGCCCGTCGCCCGCTGGCATGCTGCAAAAACCCGTGCGCGGATCGTGCAGTCCAGCGCGCCTTTGTCCACGGCGTTAATCACGGCGGATTCGAGGCCGAATTCCTCCACCGCGCTGCGGATCGTGGACACGATCTGCTTGCCAAATTCGTTTGCGACGGAGCTTTTGAGCACGACATCGACCGCCTGCTGCTGCGCGGGTTCAATCTCGATGAAAATGTCTCCGGACTCCATGGTGCCCGCCGAGGCGGGCGTGGTGATCTTCATTCAAATTTCGCTCCTTCATATGGTTTCTATCCATGTATAATCATATGCTGCATGATGGATAAATACAAGCGTTATGCAAGGTATTTTGAAATGATATATCACACGCAAGCATGCTTGTATTGTTGTATACAAGCGCACAAAATAAGAGAAACGGACAAAAATATGATTGTTGTGAGAAATTGGAGAAGCCAATGAGTTCGTTGAATATGAAAGTGCATATAAGCATAAAAATACAAAACGAAAACCGGAAAACAAGTATGTTATAATGCGAATATGGAGATTACCCTTGAGCAACTGCTTGCCGCGCGTGACGCGCGCGCGGCGTATATCAAGACGCTGCGAAAGCGCTATCCCGACGCTTGCGTCGCGGTGTTTACCGTGATATCGCCGGGCGCTGTCAAGCGCAATTCGGACACGATCCGGCTGTTTACAGCGGGGATCGCCGCCATCAGTCGCGTGCTGATGCGATATGAGCTTGTGCCGCTTGTGTTTGAGGCGCACGAGAAGGAGACTGGAGACGAAGCGTATCTCGCGGTCAAGACCGAACCGGGATTTTTGAAGATGGAGCTTTGCAAGCTCGAAGAATTGGCTCCATACGGAAGGCTGTGGGATATGGATGTGATCAAGCCAAACGGCGAACACATCAGCCGCGAAGACATCGGTTTCTCGCCACGCGGGTGCTTCGTCTGCGGCAAGGCTGGGCGCGCTTGCTATTCCCGCAGGCTGCACACGACGGAAGAGGTTCGATCTGCGGTGGAACGCTTGATGCAGACCTTGCCGGATTGACAGAGGAGAGGTAGCCCCGTGGAGATTTGCTCGCTTTCGCTCAAGCATGAAGCGCTTCGCGCAATTTTGCCGGAGCAAATCGGCGCGCTGGCCCGTGATGCGCTCGCGCGGGAAGCTGCGCTCTCGCCAAAGCCCGGACTTGTGGACGCGGAAAACAGCGGCGCGCATCGGGATATGGATCTAGCGCTGCTCATTGCCAGCGCCAATGCGCTCAAACCATATTTTGTGAAGTTTGCAGAGCAGGGTGCGCGGGAAGCGAATCTTTCACCGACAGGCAGACTCTCCGCAATCCGCGCGGACGGGATGGAGGCAGAGAAAGTGATGCTTGCCGTCACCTGCGGCGTCAACACGCATAAGGGCGCGCTTTTTCTGCTCGGTGTACTCTGCTATTCTGCCGGATATTGTTCTGCAAATGGCATGTTTTCTACAAAGGACGTGTGCGCGGCTGGCGCAAAACTCTGCACGGGCATTACGGCGGAACTCGGTGCAAACGCCGGAAGAGCGTTCGCGCGATACGGCGCACGCGGCGCGCGCGGCGAGGCGGAGGATGGCTTTTTACACGCGCAAGAAGCATTGAAAGTGTATTCTATCGCGAGCGCGCGCGGCACGGCGGAGGACGATTGCTGGCTGCTGTCGCTGCTAACGCTGATTGCATCCGTCGAGGACGCAAACGTGCTCGCCCGCTGCGGCGAAGAGACGGCGTTGGCGTTACAGCAAAGAGCGCTTGCGCTTGTGAAACGATACCCCTCGGGTGGCGCGCCGTTTACCGAAGAAATCCGTATGCTGGATCGCGATTGCAGGGCATGGAATGCGAGCCCGGGCGGCGCCGCGGATCTGCTGGCCTGCGCGATGTTTTTAGATGCGCTTTGTGAAAAAGAAGACACGATTGGCTCTATTCCATGATTAAAAGATAATTGTGACAAATGTATATACCGCACTGAAACAATAATGTTTCGATTACAGTCGCAACGTATGATATAATAGTGTTGATCTTCCGGAAAAGGGGGTATTTCACATGAGTTTCTATGAACTACTCGGCCCAACAGCGGTGGCGACGGTTATTTGCTTAATTGTAGCGCTCGTCATGTTTGTGATTGAACTTTTCACACCCGGCATCGGCGTGGCCGGTGCAACGGGGTTGCTCGCGCTGATCGCGGTCGTCGTGATGCAGCTTGGTTGGGGGCACCCGCAGGTGGCGGTCTATATCATTGCCATTGCGATGCTGATCATACTGCTCGGGCTGATCTGGATCATACGATCCTTCCAGCACGGGCGCTTGAGCAAGTCCTTCCTCGTGCTGCGGGATCACTCCAACGGCACGTCCGTGCCTGAGGTTGCCGAGGCAAAGGAAGAACTCATTGGCAAGACCGGTGTCGCGATCACCACTCTCCGTCCTGCCGGAATCGCAGAGATCAACGACAGACGCGTCGACGTAGCGACATCTGGAGAGTTTATCCAGAAAGGCGAAACGATCACCGTGATCGCTGCGGAGGGCATGCACATCCGTGTTCGCGCAGGCGGCGCGGAACAGCCAGCCGAATAAGTTGTTTGCAGCGCCGATCGGCGTTTCAAATTGCCGGACCCGTTCCGGAGGCACCAAAGGCAACTACACCAAATATGAGGAGGTAACATAATGTTTGGACCTATTGCAATCATTGTCATCATCGCAATTTTCCTGGTACTGTTTTTCAGCTTTGTCCCGCTCGGACTCTGGATTTCCGCGGCGGCTTCCGGTGTGCGCGTCAAAATCTTCCAGCTCATCGGTATGCGCGTTCGTAAAGTCGTTCCCAGCCGCATCGTTAACCCGATGATCAAGGCGACCAAGGCCGGCCTTGAAGTCAACATCAATAAGTTGGAAGCGCACTATCTTGCGGGCGGCAACGTGGATCGCGTTGTGAACGCCCTCATCGCGGCGCAAGGCGCTGGCATCCCGCTGGGCTTTGAGCAGAGCTGCGCCATCGACCTCGCCGGTCGCGACGTACTCAATGCCGTTCAGATGAGCGTTCTACCCAAAGTCATTGAAACCCCGATCATTGCCGCGGTTGCTATGGACGGTATCGAGCTGAGAGCCAAAGCGCGCGTCACCGTTCGCGCCAACATCGACCGTCTCGTCGGCGGCGCTGGTGAAGAGACCATCATCGCCCGTATCGGCGAAGGCATCGTCACCACCGTCGGCTCCAGCAAGAGCCATAAGGACGTTCTGGAAAACCCGGACAAGATCTCTCACACGGTTCTGGATAAGGGCCTCGACGCGGGCACCGCGTTTGAGATTCTCTCCATCGACATCGCGGATGTGGACGTCGGCCGCAACATCGGCGCACAGCTGCAGATCGACCAGGCGGAAGCGGACAAGCGCATCGCCCAGGCCAAGGCGGAAGAGCGCCGCGCGATGGCAGTTGCTCAAGAGCAGGAGAACATCGCGGCGGTCGCCGGCATGCGCGCGCGCGTTGTCGAAGCGGAAGCGGAAGTGCCCAAAGCAATGGCAGAAGCATTCCGCAACGGTAACCTCGGTGTCATGGACTACTACCGCATGCAGAACTTGAATTCCGACACGGAAATGCGCACAGCCATCGGTAAGGGAACGAAACCCGCGACCACCGATAATAAAAAATAATTATGCAATATGTAATCATTCTTCTAGTGATCTTTTGGGTAATCATCCCGATCGTCTCGAAGAATAGCCAAAAAAAAGCGAAAGAGGCGGCGGAGCGCATGCGAGCCGCAAGGCAGCAAGCGCCCCAGCCTCAGCGCGCACAGCAATCGATGCGTACTACGCCGATTGCGCCGAGCGTAAGATCGATGCAGCCGCGTGTGCAAGTATCCCCCGAAGGAACAGGTTCCCAGGAGGGACGTGACGGTTCGGTATTTCAAGGCGAATTACCGCATGAAGTAGAGCCGGATCTCGCCTCCGCGAAGAGTACGCTGAAGGAAGCGAACACAACGCTCACGCACACGGTATCGGTCAGCAGCGAAAGCGGCCACGCGCACGAAGAGACGAGCACGACAGGCATTATGCCCGATTGTCCGCCGACTCAAGCGGCATCCACCAAGCAAACCGCACAGAAGACGCAGCCTGCGGCTGAAAATGCGTTTACCTGGAATGTGGAAGCCGTGCGAAGCGGGCTCGTGATGGCCGAGATTCTCGGCCCATGTCTGGCGTTGAGGGATTGAGAAACGTTGATGCAGAACTCGACCAACAAACAAAATGTATGGTTCTGGAAAAGGGTACTGTTTACATCGGTACCCTTAATTCTATTGTTTGCGGCGTTTGCCGAGTGGGTGCTGACCCGTGCGCCGCGCGACCCGCTTGCGATCGTTGCGGCGGCGGTGAGCGCGTTTCTCTTTGCGCTGCTCGGCATCCGCTTCATCCCGCAGTGGATGGCGGCCTGGAGCAAGAAACCATGGATTCCGGCGCGCACCCAGGAAGGCAAGCGCAGCGCGAGGAAACAGCGCATGCACCCGATGATCCAACTGGTGTTTTATCTGGCGCTGTTTCGCATTCTCCTGTTCGTTTTGGCTTATGCGCTCTCGTTGGTCAAGAAAACGTATACAGGCGGTTTGCTCGATAGCCTCGGCCTTTGGAATCAACTCGGAACGGACAGCCAGCACTACCTGAACATTGCGCAAAACGGATATGTGAATACGGGCGATGACCGGCTTTTGATCGTCTTTTTCCCGCTTTATCCATATCTGGTGCGTGGGGTCAACTTCATCGTTGATCATTATCTCGTCAGCGGGCTGATCGTATCCAATCTCTGTTGGGTGTTTGCGGCATATTTACTCTACGAGCTCGCGCTGATGGATACGGATAAAAAAGGCGCGCTCCGGGCGCTGAAATACCTCTGCATTCTGCCTGCGTCGTTTCTTTTTTCCGCACCGCTTTCGGATAGTTTGTTTTTACTGCTCTCCGTGGCCTGCGTCTATGCGGTGCGCAAAAACATCTATCCCGTGGCGGGAATCATCGGCTTTTTGGCGGCGTTCACGCGCATGCCGGGTGTGTTGCTCTTCGCGCCCGCCTGCTTTGAGCTGGTTGGAACGATCATTCGAGAGCGGCCGCTGCAAGGGCGGGATAACGTCTGGCGGCTGAAAATGACGGGCAATGCGCTCTCGCTACTGTTGATTCCAGCAGGGTTGCTGCTCTATCTGTATATCAATTACCGCGTTACCGGCTCAGCTACCATGTTTTTAACCTATCAACGCGAGAATTGGCATCAGCAACTCGGATGGTTTTTTGGCACCATGGCGACGCAGGTCAGCAATGCAACCGGATCGTTTTCGACCGATATCCCTATGCTGTGGGGATTGTGGATTCCGAATATTCTTTATCTATTTGCTTCGCTCGGTATCGTAATCGCGGCGCAAAACAAGCTGCGCGCTTCCAACGTCGCCTACTTCATCGCGTACTACGCGGTTTGTATGGGCGCGACATGGTTGCTCTCCGCGCCGCGCTATCTGACCGCGGCTTATCCGCTTGCGCTTGCGCTGGGTGCGATCACGGAGAAGAAGGCTGCGGACCGGATCGCGACAGCCATTTGTATCGTTCTCTTTGTGCTGTATCTATTGGCGTATGTGAACCAGTGGTATGTCTATTGACAGGCTCTCGAGACAGGATCGGATGCACATGAAAACGCTTTGCGAGCTCTATGTCTCGTTTTTAAAAATCGGCGCGCTGATGTTTGGCAGCGGATATACCATGCTGCCGCTCTTAACGCGCGAAATCGTAGAGCACCGCGCCTGGATGACCCAGGATGAACTCATGGATGTGTTTGCGCTTTCGCAGGTCGTTCCCGGCGTCATTGGCGTTAACACCGCGTCTTTCATCGGGCAAAAGCAGGCTGGTTTTCGCGGCACGCTCGCGGCGGTGCTTGGCGTAATCACCGCGCCGATCGTTGCGATCCTACTCGTCGCTACGATTCTGATGCAGTTTTGGAACAGCCCCGTGATGGTGAACGTGTTTAACGGCGTGCGCGTTGCGGTTGCCGCGGTCATTACATCCGCCGTGATCTCATTATTCCGCGCCAACGTGAAGAACTGGCTTGGCATCGGATTGTGCCTCGCCGGGTTTGCCATCATTGCATTTTTGCATCTTTCGCCCGTGTTTGTCGTGCTTCTTGCCGTTGTTGTGGGCGTTCTTCTGTGGGTGGTGCGCAAATGACGTATTTGTGGTTGTTTTTGGAGTTTCTCCAAACGGGTCTGTTCGCAATCGGCGGCGGTTACGCGACACTGCCCTTTATTCAGAAGATGATGGAACATTATCCCGCTTGGTTTGGCACGCTGAAACTCGCGGATATCGCCGCGATATCGGAAGCGACGCCGGGCCCGGTCGGAGTCAATGCGGCTACGTTTGCGGGCTACAGTGCGGCGGGGATACCGGGCGCGCTGATCGCAACAGCGGCGCTCGTGCTGCCGTCGTTTGTGATTGTTTCTCTGGTTGCGCGTGCGCTGGAGAAATATCGGCAAAACCGACTCGTCAGCGAGGTGTTCCTTACGCTTCGTCCTGCGGTAACCGGCTTGATTGCCGCAGCCGCCTGGTCGGTGATCTATGCCGCGCTGTTTGTTGCCCCGCTTTCTGGCGGACTATTCCATGCGATGAACTGGGGCAACGTTGTGCTGTATGTGGTGCTATTGGGATTGCTGTTTGTTCCGAAAGTAAAGAATCTGCATCCGGTGTTCTTTTTTCTGGCGGGAGGAATTGTTGGCGCCGTGATGGGGCTGATATAAGCGAAGTTTTAAGAAATCGAACCGGTTTGAATTGACTTTCTGCGTCTGCATGGTAAAATATTCACGTTGCGACCGTGGTGGAACGGCATACACAACGGACTTAAAATCCGTCGGGGAAACCTTGAGGGTTCAAATCCCTCCGGTCGCACCAAATCAAAAGAGGCTCCTAAGGAGCCTCTTTTGATTTGGTCAATTATTCAGAAGGGATTTGCATATGCGTAGCATCTCGGAGAAATTTCCAAACTTTGAAATTCTTAGAATTTCATTTTGATTTAAAATTTCTCATGTAGCTGCGTCAAAAACGCCGCAGTGTCAGCGTTTTTAGCGGCCGGGTAGCGCAGGCGAGAGCTTGCGCCGCGCGAAGCGCAAGCAAGCCGAAGCCTAGCGGAAAATCCCTCCGGTCGCACCAAAAACAAAGAGACCCAAACGAGTCTCTTTGTTTTTACTATCTTATGCGTGCTTCTGATACGCTCTTACCGCGAAGAAGTATGCAACCGCCATGATGCCGAGGCACCAGGCAAGTGCAACCCACAGTTCGCTCCCAACCGGGCTGCCCGAAAGCAGCGCACGAATGGAATTGACGATCGATGTCACCGGCTGATGCTGCGCAAACGCGCGCACCATGCCCGGCATCGTCTCCGTCGGCACAAATGCCGAACTGATGAACGGTAGAAAGATCAACGGATACGAGAACGCAATGGCTCCGTCCATGCTCGTTGCCGATAGTCCCGCGATGACCGCGAGCCACGTCAGCGCCAGCGCAAACAGCGTGAGGATACCCGCCACGAGTACACCTGCGGATGAGTGGAAGCCCATCAGAAGCGCGACCAGCACGATCACGACGACCGTGATGGCGCTTGACACCAGCGAGGACAGCACATGCCCCCAAAGCCCTGCGGATCGGGCAACAGGCATGGAGCGAAACCGCTCGAAGATACCCCGCTGCACGTCCAGAAACAACCGATAGGCGGTGTAACCCACACCGTTGGCAATCGCGATCAGCAGAATCCCCGGCAGCAGATAGTCGACATATCGACTCGTGCCGACCTGCATCGCGCCGCCGAACACGTAGACGAACAGCAGCATCATCGCAATCGGCATCACGGCAACCGTAATAATGGTGTCCATGCTGCGGAAAATATGGCGCATGGACCTGCCGAGCATGACAAACATATCGGAAAACGGGTGTGTTTTCGTCGAGTTCATATCCTTACTCCTTTCCGCCGATGATCGAGAGGAAGATTTCCTCCAGCGTCGGCTGCTTCAATACATACTCTTCTTTTGCGGGCGGAAACAGGCGCTTGAGCGCATCCAGCGTGCCGTTGGCGATGATTCTGCCTTCGTGCAGGATTGCGATGTGATCCGCCAGCTGCTCTGCTTCCTCGAGATACTGCGTGGTGAGAAACACCGTCGTTCCGCCGTCGGCAAGCGCTTTGATCGTGTTCCAAACCTCGATTCGCCCTTCGGGATCGAGGCCCGTGGTCGGTTCATCCAGAAAGATCACCTGCGGGTTGCCGATCAGGCTCATCGCGATATCGAGCCTGCGGCGCATACCGCCGGAATAGGTGCCCGCTCTGCGGTTGGCGGCTTCGGTAAGCCCGAACCGATCCAGCAGTCCGTCTGCGATTAACAACGGCTGCGGTAAGTGCCGAAGTTTCGCGATGAGAACGAGATTTTCCCGCCCGGTCAGCACGTCGTCTACGGCGGTGAACTGCCCGGTCAGGCTGATGGCGCGGCGCACGCGATCAGGCTCAAGCGATACATCCGCGCCAGCGACGCTCGCCGACCCGCCGTCCTTCGGCAGAAGCGTTGCGAGAACCTTGATCAGTGTCGTTTTACCTGCGCCATTGGAGCCTAAAAGCGCGAATATCGTGCCTTTTTCGACCGCGAGGTCCACGCCCTTGAGTACGCTCAGTTTACGGTAGGACTTTTGAAGTCCTTTGATTTGAATGGCTTGTTCCATATTAATTCCTCTGTTTCCGCGCAGCTTTCTGCGCCTCCTTTTCCATCGCTTTCAGCACCGCACGATCAGATTCCTCCTGCGCGATGTCCGCATACGTCCGCACACCCGCAACCAGCTCGTCGCAGAGAGACGCGACATCTTTTCCGGTGACATCCAGCACATCCTTACCGGCTGCCGCGCCTTCTTCGAAAAGATCGACAATGCCCGATAGCACGTTTATGGTGCCTTCAAACTCCACGGTGCCAATCAGAAAGATGTACTTTTGCATCTCGTTGTATACGATCTGGTAGTCACGCGGAAGCGCTTTGACACGTCGCATGTGCACGCGCCACTGTTTCTTTTGTTGTATCATGTCTCGTAATTTCATAGTTGCCTCCTATCGGCCCAGTTTGCGCAGGATCGAAGTGTTCAGCTGATCGTGCCACCGGTCACGGTATGTCTTTGCGCCCTGCTCGCCTGCCAGTGCCGCACAGAAACCCTTGACGTCTCCGCCGAGCACATCCTGGACGCTGCGAGCGTCCGCTGCGGCATTTTCAAACAACTCCAGCACGCCATCGAGAATGGGCATGATGTTGCGTCCGGTGAAGTCCGAGCGCTGCCAGAGTTCCGCGTTGATCTGCATCCATGTGGATTGATACTCGGCGGGAAGCTTCCTTGCACGTGCTTCAAATGCTTTCCATTGGCGCTTCATGTCGTTGCCTGTGATGTTATCCCAGAAACTCATACTTTTGTCTCCTTTAGTTCCATGATTTTTGACGCGACGAATTCCCATTTTTCCCAGAATGTGATGAGTTCTGCGCGTCCGCTCTCGTTCAGCGTGAAAAATTTTCTGGGAGGCCCCATGTCCGACGGCTGCTTGTTGATGTCCACAAGCCCGTTTTTTTCCAGCCGCACGAGTATGGTGTAGACCGTGCCGTCCACGACGTCAGCAAAGCCGAGCGCGTTGAGCCTGCGCGTGATCTCGTATCCATATGTTTCGCCGCGGCTGATGATCTCCAGCACGCAACCTTCCAACACGCCTTTGAGCATTTCCGTAATCTGTTCCAATCCGATGCCTCCTTGCTATCTAGTATCACATGTATGATGTATTACTTACTACAGGTATATAGTAACACTCAATAGTGGGTATGTCAACTGTGATTTTAAAAAAAGCATAGAACCATGTGCGCATGCTTTCGCACGGCATTTTGCCGTGCAGGAGTAAAAGAAAGGGGCGGGTGAGAGTGCGTAAGAAAGCAAAAACCCCCAGCGCGGGGGTTCTTGCTTTTGGTTTGCAGCTTTAGAAGGATTTGTTGTCGCGTTTAGAAAACAGTCCGGTGGATTGTTCTAACGGCCGGGTAGCGCAAGCAAGCCGAAGCCTCAGCGAAGATCCCTCCAGCCGCTTATTATACAATATAAAGAAACCTACTTGCACGGCCTGCTTCATAGAGCTGCTTTCCCAACAGATCCTCGTTTAACTTACTCAAGAATAAGTCCGAGTTTCCCTCGCGCGCAAACGCTTCTTCGCGCTTTTTTAGCGCAGTCAAAGACTTTTCATACAATCTTCGTTCGTTTTCGCTATAATCAATCGCTTCATACGATACGCCGATCTGATTCAGAATCTCAGCGATTTTCGTATGGTTTCTTTGCAAAATGCTTCTGTCCACGGCGTTTTCGTCAAACAAATATTGAGAATAAAACAGATACACGCGATTGTTTGGAAGGCCGCATAAATAGCGAAGCAATACATTCAAATCTTTGCAAAAATACAAGCTGTCGACGGATAATGTGACGGTCGGGCTCAGATGATACTCAAAAAGCCGGTCTGCATCGCCGTTTATGTAGGTAATCGCGTTGTTGCTCTTTTGCATAAAATCAGGATGAATCTGGTCGATGCCGATCCCTGAACAGCCGTATTTTTCGACAAGCGAATTCAAAATGCTTCCGTTTCCACACCCGAGATCCAGAAGGGTATCATCCGCCGATATTGGAGTTGAATGAAATAAAAAATCAAGCTGCTCCGAATCCATCATGTTGAACAGATAGATCCGATAGCCGTATACTTCTTCGCAGAAATCGAGATAAGCCTTGCTCTTCGTCAGTCGACCGATTCTATTATCAAATTCGTCTTTGAAGTTTTTCTGGGGATCGGGGATTGTTAGATTCTCGCACATACTGATTTTTCTCCCAATATAGAAGGTTTGAATTCATTATATATAGATAGACGGCGATAGCAACTTTTTTAGTATGAAATAGAAGTTTATCTCTTCAATAGCCGATCACACCGATAGGATGAAGCGACCTGAGCAAGCGAAGGAAACGAGTACTGAAAACAAGAACCCCAAACCAGAGTTTTTTAGCATCTGGAGGTTTACGTTGTTCTGTTCCTACTGTACCGGATGGAACGCGCGCCGTGTGTCGATGTTTGCACACCATCCGGACAAAAGCTTTCGCAAAATGAATTGATCTTTTCTCTTCCAAATCCTTTTTTATTTACGCGATCATGCTGTTACAACGGCTGCTGCAGGAAAAACGCTTCGCTCGTCAACGGAAAGAGAATTAAGCGGTCATGAATGGTTTGGCGAAGCGAAGTTTTTTAAAATAACCGTTGTATATTTTACTCGTTTTCTGTCAAAATGGAACAAGCGAGGAAATTTTGAGGAAGCAATGCTCTTTTCAAAATAAGATCAAACGGTGAACTATGAAAAATTCTTTCCACTTTTTTTTCTGAGATCGACGAAAAGTCGACTCAATCTTTGAAGCTGTCGTGCTATAATGAAAACAGTTTAACAAATGTATATTCAAACCATTTTCAACAATCACGCTGCGTTTTCTGCTGACGATTCAATGGATGAATGCGGTTGATGCGCGACATTTCGTTTCTTGCAAACCAAAATCGAGAAGGGGAGACAATTCATGAACATTCAGCTTTGTGAGAACGGGCATCATTATGATCAATCGAAGTACGCCCAGTGCCCGTACTGCAATCCTACCTTTGCGGAAGTAAACCGTACCGTACCGCTCGATCAGTCGTCCGGCTCGTTTGACGCGGGCTTTGACGGCGGTTTTGGCGGCGATATGGGAGACATCGGTAAAACCGTACCTCTCGATAGTAAGGACGAAGTGACGGTGCCCATCATCACGAAGGACAAAGACGGTAAGACCTTTGATCCCGTGGTTGGTTGGCTTGTTTGCATCGAAGGCCCGGACAAGGGGAAGGACTACCGTATTTTGAAAGGCAACAGCTCCATCGGGCGCGGCGCAACAGCGCAGATTCGCATTCTTGGAGACAGCTCCATTTCGAAGGAAGACGCAGCGAATATCTCGTATATCGCCAAATCGAGAAAGTTCTCACTGATGGCCGGCGAAACGAGAAACCAGATTGAAATCAACGACGACGTCGTTCTCCCGCATGAACGCCGTGAGCTGAAAGCATATGATCGAATCTTGATCGGAAGTTCGGTTCTGATGTTCATACCCTTCTGCGGGGGTGAATTCGCTTGGGAGTGAGCAGAACCTTTCATGTAAGGGAATTGCAGGGCATGAGCCCTATGCCGCTTGATACACCTACGCCAACGCCGAACACAACGGCGACACCAAACGCAACCCCGACACCAAATAGTACCGCAACGCCGACGGCAACACCCGCGCCCACACCGACGCAGCAGACGACGGCGACGATTGCGCCATCTCCCACGATGCCGCCGCAACCGCTTCCGGGCGGTGTAACCGCCAACGGGATAGCACTCGGGTTGGTTTTCGGCATCGCGCTGACTGCCGCGCTGTTTTCCGCCATCGCGGCGCAAAGAAGGAAGAAAAAGCCGGTCAGGAGTGCGCCGCCGCAACTGACAGGCGCTCTACCAGAAGGGCTGGAGATTGGAAACGCGCAACACCTTGGCAAGAGAAGCAACCAGGAGGATGCATTCGCAACATCGGATATCAACAACCAGCGCCTGGTGAGCGAAAGCGGCGTTCTCGCCGTCGTCGCGGACGGAATGGGCGGATTGGCGGACGGAGAACTGGTCAGCTCGGCTGCCGTTGCGGCGGCTTATCGGGAATTTCCGCTGCTGTCAAACGACTGGATGCCGCAGCAGAAGCTGCTGTATCTGGTGCAGCGGGCCAACGACGCGGCAAATACCGTAACGGGAGGGAGCCGCAACCACGGCGGATCGACGCTCGTTATGACGCTTGTGCGGGATGGTAGGCTCTGGTTTTCCAGCGTTGGCGACAGCCGGATCTGCCTTGTGCGCGGCGGATGCCTGATTACCCTGACAAGACCCCATGTATACGAAACCGATCTGGATGTGCGCGCATCCTGCGGAAGCATTTCGTTTGAATCCGCGCTGGCGGACGGACAACGCTGTGCGTTGACGAGCTATGTCGGCATGGGCGAACTGGAGCAGATCGATTACAATCCGCGCGGAATACAACTATTGAGCGGCGACTGGGTGCTTTTAATGACGGATGGCGTATTCAACGCGCTGGACGAAAACGAGATTGCATCCGCACTGTTCGGGAGCGCGCAGAACGCGGCGGAACGGGTGGAAAGCCGCGTGATTGCCAAAGGATTGTTCAGGCAGGACAACATGACGATCATCGCAATGCGCATTCTTTAAACAATCCAATCAGGACTGGGAGGAACACGGTATGAAATTGACACGCAAATGGATCAGCTTGATCTTGATTCTCGCGCTTTCGCTCTCTTTGACCATCACGAGTGCCAGTGCGGACACGACAGCGGTTGTGGACGCGCGTAACGGCGTGGTTCGTCTTGTGTTTGCTTATAACGATGGAACGGGTGACTATATTCAAAGAGGCAGCGGGTTCTTTGTCGGGACCGAAGGCAGCGCGGTTGAGTATATCTTAACAAATGCGCATGTGGTCACTGCGACGGATGATAACGGAAACGTCATTGGATATGCCAACGAAGTCCATGTTGTGTTTGACGATGTCGACTCGGATTCGACCGTGTCCGCAAAGGTGCTGAAGATATTTGACAACGGCCTCGACCTCGCTATTTTGCGGCTGGAAGCGCCGACGACGCTGCGTAAGCAGCTACCGCTTCGCAGCGCGGAGAGCGTTGGCATCATGACGCCGGTCTATGCGCTTGGTTTTCCGGGTATTGCGGACGATTCCAGCGGCTATTTACCGTCCACTGCGGATGACGTGACGATCACGGAAGGAAAGGTTACCAAGGAGCAGTTTCAGGCGCAAGGTTCAAACTATCTGCAGGTAGACGCCGCAATTAGCTCCGGCAACTCCGGCGGGCCTTTGGTCGACGAAACCGGCGTGGTGGTCGGCATCAACTCGATGGTGAGCGGGCCGACAAATGGAACGGGGTTTGGGATATGCGCTCTATATCGACTATGCCATCGACTATTTTAATACGATGGGGTATCCCTACACGCTTGCGCCTGACCCCGCTTCCTACCGGTGAACCGGTCAACAGCAGTTCCCCGGATGTAACAAGCGCGCCAGTCCCCTCGCCGGAACCGGAACCGGTGCCCGCTCCTGTTGGCTGGTATGTCTATTTGGCAATCGGCGTTGCGGTCGCGGCGGCGGCAGCGGTGGCTTACCTCTTGATCGACAAGAAGAAGAAACAGTCCGCACCAGTTGAGACGGGCTATACCGTTCCGGTTGGCAAACCGTCCGTAGCGAGCCGCGGCGGACGACAGATCACGAGCATCGGGCCAGACCAATGTCCTCGGCGGAAAGACATATTCGGTGAGCGGAAAGATCGTCATCGGTCGCGATCCAGCCACCTGCCAGGTTGTATTTCCGGCAAAGACGCCGGGCATCAGCGGGAAACACTGCGCCGTTCAGGAGCTTGCGCAGGGCGTTGTAGTGACCGATCTCGGCTCTTCGTATGGAACATTTCTTGAGAACGGCACAAAGATGGAACCAAACAAACCGTATACGATCCTCACCGGCGAGGCATTCTTCCTTGCTTCCAAGGATAACGGCTTCCGTGTGAAATAGCGGATTGTCATCACCCCGTGTGGCTTTATGCGAAGTCGCGCGGGGTGTAATCGAGCAAGCTAAAATACTTGAGGGAGCCGAACCATGCAACTGGATGTGGCAAGCTATACGAATATAGGTGGGCGAGAGGAAAACGAGGACGCGACGCTCTGCAAACAGCCGAAGGATTCCTCCTTGCGGCGGTTGCGGATGGCCTTGGCGGACATGGCGGCGGCAAGACTGCCTCGACGCGCGCGATTCAAGCGCTGGAAGAGCATGCGCCGCTGATTCGAATCATGAACGAGGAAAGCCTGCGTGAAGCTTGCGCGTTGGCAAACCGCGCCGTGCTGGATGCGCAGACGTCTCAAGTGCGCATGAAGACGACGCTCGCGCTTGCCGCCATTTCGGAGGATGCGCTTGCGTTTTTACACGTTGGAGATAGCAGGGCGTATCTGTTTCGGGCGGGAGAAATCGAGTATCAATCGCAGGATCACAGCGTTTCTCAACTCGCCGTTTTAATGGGCGCCATTCGACCGGAACAGATCCGGTTTCACGAAGATCGAAACAAAGTACTCCGTTCGCTGGGCACTGAGGCGGGCGCAACACCGGAGATTCACGTGGAAGACGAGCCGCTCCGCGAGGGCGATGCGGTTTTACTCTGTACAGACGGATTCTGGGAATATGTGACCGAGCGTGAGATGCTACGCGCGCTTCACCGCGCGAGAAACGCGGAAGACTGGATGGCACGCATGGTTGTCTTGATCAAAAGGCGCGCCGGAAAGAAGAACGACAACAACTCTGCGGTCGCCGTGCTTTGCCCGAAGGCCAAGCGGACCACAGGATGGAGGATATGAGACGATGAAAGGTAAGAAGGGGAAAACGACGCGGCAGGCGCTTGCGTTGCTGCTGCTTTGTGCGCTGTTGACGGGTGTGTTTGCAGCGGCGGGCGCAGAGGGTGAAGCGAAGCTGAATCTGGAGAGTGCAACCGTCAGCGGCGACGTGCTGCAACTCATTTTTTACGACGATGCGGAGGAAGCGCCGAGCGCCGAAAACCTCAGCATCTCGGTTGACGGAACCGTTGTTCCCGCGATCTCGGTCAATCCAATCGACTATGCCGATCCCGGCACGTCATATCTGTTTCTACTGGACACCAATACGGCGGGTGACGGGAGCGCGCGCTGCCGGATATGCAATCGATGGCAAAGAGCTTGGTTGAAAAGCTTGGCGTGAACGACAACGCGCTGATCCTGCCCATCGGGCAGCCGATCGAAGCAAAGGCGTTTTCGGACGACAAGGGATGCGCTGAAACGCCTCGGTGGATGCGCTGACACGCGGGGACTCCGAAACGGATCTGTATTCGTCCATGTCGGACGCAATCCGGTTGCTGGAGAATGACACGACGCTACGACCCGAGGCGTTGTCTGGTCGTGATGGCGGAATGGCCTCGATAACACCAGCGCGGGAATCTCAGCGCTGGAGGTGAGCAATCAGGTTTCACAGAGCCATGTGCCGGTCTATCTGGTCGCGCTGACATACAACACCAAAACGCCTGCGCGCGTTCAAGCGGCAAAGGATATCTCCGGCATCGCGCGGCTTTCACCGGGCGGCGCGTGAGCATTCTGCTCAAGAACGACGGCCGTGACCACGAGCGACGCGGTCGACAGCATCCTCGCGCAACGCGAGCATACCTATCTCGCCGCGCTGAAGGGCGACGCGGTGCGCGCGGCAGCAAAAGCGGATACGGCTGAGATCGCGCTGACGCAACAAGCCGGTGTAACAGCGCTCTCTGCAACAAGAACGGTCAGCATCGCGGGGCTTCCTACGCTGGCGCCCGCGGCAACGGATACACCCGCGCCGAGAGATACGATCGCACCGTCGCCGACACCTGCAGCTACGCCCGAGCCGGACGATAAGGACGAAGTTGACTCTGCCTCTATGGGTGCTATATTCTGCCGGTGGACTCGTGCTACTTGCGATTCTCGCTGTCGTGATAATTGCAACAGGAAAGAAACGCGTCAAGAAGCAGGAGCAAAACGGCGCAATCGCCCGCTTTGCAAAAAGGTGAGAAAACCTTTTGTCCAACCGAAGCAGGAAAACCCGGCGATCTGCATCGTGCTTCTGGGCGAGCAGGAGACGATTGTTTTCCAAGGATCGATCTCGGAGCCGATCTCTTTTGGGAGAGGGCGAAGACTCGCCGATTCTCCCGAAGACAGCGGAAGACGAGGGCGGTGTTAGTCTCGCGGCTTGTTTGGCGCGACGGCACGGTATGGGCTATGCAAAACCGCGAAGATGTGCTGGTCAACGGCTCGCCCGCGCGAAAAAACGCGTGTCTATCCGTTGGCGATGTGCTGCGCATTGCGGATGCGGATTATCGCATATTCTACAGCGCAAACGAATAAAGTCTGACGCGGCATAAACGCGCTTGCTTACATTGTCCACCAAGACGGGCAACATGCCCGAAAAAATAACGGGAGGGAACACGCGGTATGATCGATCCAAACCTATTATGTATGCGATGCATGTCGAAGTTGACAGAGGAAAACGGGGTATGCCCAAACTGCGGCTTTGATAACGCAACCGCCGCCAACGAACCGCATCAACTGGAGTGCCGGAGCATCCTCGCGGGGGCATATCTGGTCGGGTGCGTTTTGGGTCAGGGCGGCTTTGGCATCACCTATACCGGATGGGATCTCAACCTCGATCTCAAGATCGCCATCAAAGAATATTATCCGTTGGGCTATGCGACACGGGATTCACACACGCACATCAGCGTGCTGACGCTTGGCGGCGATAAAAAGGAGTTTTACCAGAAAGGGCTGGAGCGGTTTGTCAACGAGGCAAAGACGCTGGCGAAGATTTCCCGCGATAATGGCATTGTAGGCGTTCGCAACTTCATCTATGAAAACGGAACGGCCTATATCATCATGGACTTTGTCGAAGGCGAAACGCTCAAGTCCCTCGCGGAGCGCCGCGGCGGCAAGCTGCCCGCGCAGGAAGTGCTCCGCCTCTTCCGCCCGCTGTGCACCTCGCTGACGCACGTACACGCGGAAGGGCTGCTGCATCGCGATATCAGCCCGGACAACATCATACTACGGCCAAACGGAACGCTGACGCTGATCGATTTCGGTTCTGCGCGGCAGATTTCCGCATCCGGCGAACACTCCAACACCATCAACGTCAAGCACGGCTTTGCGCCGGAGGAACAGTATCGCACGCATGGTGAACAGGGCCCTTGGACAGACGTATACGGGTTTTGCGCGACGATCTATCGCCTGATCACGGGACAAACACCGCCGCAAGCGCTGGATCGCCTCACGAGCGGAGCCGCGATTACGCCGCCGAGGCAACTCGGCGCAGATCTGACGCCCGCGCAGGAAAGCGCGATTCTCCACGGCTTGGGCGTTAACGCGCAATACCGCACCAGAGACATGCAAACACTCGAAAAAGAGCTCTATGCAGACCCCGTCGTGGTAAAAGAACCGATCAAAGCAGAAGAGAAGAAGCTGCCGATCTATGACCCCGCTGCTCCGAAGGATCCTTTCCAAAAACCTGCGGATAAAAAAGGACGGATCAAAACGATCGCGATCATCGCGGGCTCCGCCGTTGCCATCTATTTACTGATTTTATTGGGCGTCGGGGCGTTTCGCGGGGGATCAAACGAGAAGAAAGACGACGTGAAGATGGAAGCAGCAGCGATCGCCACCGCCACGCCGGTTGCCACGGCAGCGCCGACGCCAACCGCCACGCCGAAACCGACAAAGATTCCGAATCCGTCCGATTTGACCTTAAAGCTTGACTTCGGCGAAACATTCCTTTGCTCGGTCAAGGATTTTGCGTTCTCTTATGACATCAGCGATGACGATGTGCAATGGACCAGCAGCGATACGAGCTTGGTTGAATGCTCCAAGAGCGGCATGCTGAGCGCAGGTTATATGCAGGTGGACATTGAAAAAGGATACAACGATGCCGTCGAGATAACCGGTGTTGCGCCAAATGGAGTAACGTTTACCTACGAAGTGTCTGTTGGCAACGGACAAACATATTCGTTTGAATGGGCGACCAGTCCGAGAGTGCTGAAGGACAGCATTGCATACATGTACATTGCAAAGCCGGCAATCATGAACTGCAAGGGCTTTACGCTTGGTTATATGTACCAAAAGGTCAGCGGCACACACAAAGGCGACTGGGTGCTTTGGGTGCGTGATACCGATGGAGCTTGGCATAGCTTCCCGAATTTGAAAGCGGAAGACGGGGTCGCGACGTCCTTCGACATCGTGTTTGATTCCCCGATCAATATTGCAGAGATGGTTGTGCAGCCGGTGAACGAGTATACGGATTTCACCTGGAACGATGGCTATCTCGTGGGATATGTCATCTTCGGCGACTGACGAAGCGCCGAGAGGACCAATCAAATGAAACAAAAGAGCAGGAAGTTGATCGCTTCCTGCTCTTTTTGATGCGAATGCAATTGATTCTATGCGCAAATGAAAGGATATGATTAGATGTAATACATCGCGGCAGTTTCGCCTTTGTGCTTTTCGCTTGCGAAGACCAGGTCTTCGAGCGAGACCTGCGAGAGTGCGACAGAGACTGCATGATCCAGCGCCTCAAACGCGCATTCACGCATGGCAAATTCAATCTCCGGCGCTTTCTCCGGCACGGTGTCCTCCGTCTTATCGAAAAGGCCGGTTTCTACCGCCGTGAGCACATCCAGCACACTGATTTGGCCTGGCGCGCTGGAAAGAAGATATCCGCCCTGTGCCCCTTTGACGGAGGTGACGAGTTCGGCACGCTTGAGCAGGGAAAACACCTGCTCTAAATAGATTTTGGAGATACCGAGCCGCTCCGAAATGCTGATGAGGGTAATCGACTCGCCGCTGTGTTGCTGTTGTGCCATATGAACGACCGAAGCCAGCGCGTAGCGCCCCTTTGCAGAGATTCTCATGGAGTCACCCTCCTTTTTATCCTATTAAATAAGTATGTTTTATTATATATGATTTTACAAGCGATGTCAACATTCCTACGCGCTGTCCAAACAATCAGCCCGATCAGATAAAAACCGGATAGATAACAGGAAAGAAACAATAAAATGGCAACAGGATTGAAGAAAGATTCGGGTAAAGAACGACGCCGCTTGAAAACGGCGTCGATGTTTTTGAATGTGAAACAGGCGGATGAGGGAGTGAAAGCTGCTCTTGCGCAAAGGAAGCGCTTTACAGAACGCTCCTCAAAAAGCTGATTGCTTTTTCGTTTGTCGGGTGGTCGAAAATATCCTTCGGGGTACCTTCTTCGAGGATCATACCATCCGCCATGAACACCACGCGATCGGCAACCTCTCTTGCAAACCCCATCTCGTGGGTTACGCAAAGCATGGTCATGCCCTGCTTTGCGAGGCCTTTCATGACATTTAATACTTCGCCGACCAACTCCGGGTCCAGCGCGCTCGTGGGTTCGTCAAAGAGCATGATTTCCGGTTCCATGGCGAGAGCGCGCGCGATTGCGACGCGCTGCTGCTGACCGCCGGAGAGTTTGCTCGGGTAGACGTCCAGTTTGTCCGAAAGGCCGACGCGCTCGATGATCTCCTTGGCGAGCTTTTCCGCCGCTTCTTTGGTTTTTTTGCGCACCAAAACCTGCGCAATCATCACGTTTTCCAGCACGGTCTTGTGCGGAAAGAGATTGAACCGCTGGAATACCATGCCCATTTCGAGCAGCATTGCTTTTTGCGCTTCAGGCTCGGCGCGGTGGATCGTGCGGTTATGCTCGCGATGCAAAAACAGCTCGTCCTTGATGAAAATCTTGCCGCTCGTGATCTTTTCCAGCTGGTTGAGCGAGCGAAGATAGGTGGACTTGCCCGCGCCGGAAGGCCCGATGATGCAGATCACTTCACCTTTTTTAACGGCTAAATTGATATCTTTCAAAACCTCGAGCGACCCGAAGCTTTTGTAAAGATGTTCTGTGCTGAGAATGTGTTGATATTCACTCATATGCGCGCCCTACTTATCAATCGAAAGTCGTTCTTACTCATTTGCACGTTCTTCTTCCTTCGCGCGTATCATTCATAGATGGAGAGCCGCTTTTCGATCTTGCCGAAGATAAACGTGAAGATCGCCGTGATGACCAGATAGATCAACAGGGCAGGGATAAACACGAGATAGTTTCCTTCGCTGGTCATAATGGTCTTCGAGATCGTCGTGATGTCCATCAGCGAGATGGCGAACACGAGAGAAACATCCTTGATCATCATGACAAACTCGTTGCACAGCGGGGGAATCATCCGGCGGATGGATTGCGGAATGATAACGGTACGCATCATCTGCCCGTAGCTCATGCCAAGCGCCTTGGAAGCCTCGTTTTGTCCTTTGTCGATGGACTGAATCGCGGCGCGGACAATCTCCGCACAGTATGCGGCCGAGTTGAGGGAAAACGCGATCAGCGCGGCGATGAATGCGCCCTTGTAAACAGCCTCGGGGTCCGCGGCGCTAAAGAGACTGCGCCAGGAGAAGCCGAAGATGCCCGGAGCGGAGAAATAAACGACAAAGAGCTGAATCAGAAGCGGCGTACCACGGAAAAAGAAGATATACGCGCTACTGATCTTGCTGATCAGTTTGTTTTCAGAAATCTTACCCAGCGCCAGGAATACGCTCATCAGCGCGCCGATCACCATCGAAAGCGTGGTCAACAGCAGCGTGAGTTTTACGCCGTGCAGCAGGTTTTCTCCCGTGCCGAGCATGCGGTAGGTATAGTTCACCATCTGGCCCGCGAACTTGCCCGCGCCTGCATCCGCGCCATAGACGGAACCCGCGAAGCCGACATAGGATTCTTTGATGGCGCTCGCGCCGGATGTTGTAAAGGAGATATAGCTGACCACACCCAGATTGTTGTAGGTGATGGTGAGCGATTTTCTGCTGCTGGTCTTTTCCTCTTCGATGAGCTGCTTGACCGCGTCCGAGGCGTGGTTGAGCATGTCCTGCTCCGAAACATTGATGGCGGAGAGGACGATGACAAGCGCCAAAATCGCCATGATGACGATGGCGATTGTCTTCGTTGAGCGCTGCCAGTTTTTGATGTCCACGAGTTTTTTGAATTTGCTCATGTTGTCTCGCTTATCTGGTGAATTGGGGGAAATACTTCGGCCAGCGCAGGCAAAGATTTGTTTGCCCGCGCCAGCCGAAAGAAGCGGTTCGAATTTGAGAAATTATTTGCCGAACCAGTAGGCGACGTTGGATTCGAAGAAGCCTTCCGAGGTCAACTGCGCAATGGCTTCGTTGATGGCGGTCTGCAGGACGGTGTTATCCAGCGCCATCGCGACGCCGAACTGCTCCGGCTCGCTCTCGTCCTGGAAGATCTTAACAAACTTGTCGGGGTTGGAGGCAAGGTAGCCGTCCGCAACGGTGGAGTCTACCACAACCGCGTCCACTTCGCCGTTTTCCAGCTGGGTGAAGCACGTTGTGACCTTTTCATTCGCGGAGATTGTGGCGGTGATCGAACCGGTGCTGACATAGTCCGACATCAGGATATCCGAGGTGGTCTCTTTCTGCACGGCAATTGCCATATTGTTCAGGTCGAGGAAGCTGGCGATTTTGCCGGCGAAATCTTTGGTGACAACGACGGCCTGATAGTTGTTGATATACGGTTCGGAGAAGAGCATGCTGGCTTTGCGCTCTTCCGTGATGGTCACGGCAGAGATGACGCAGTCATAGTTCACGCCGATCCCCTGGAAGATGCCATCCCATGCGGTGTTGACAAAGTTGACGGTGACGCCGAGCTTTTCGCCAAGGGCTTTGGCGAAATCGACATCGTAACCGATCGGGGTGGTTCCGTCTTCCGCAAAGTCTTCAAAAGGCGGGTAGCCGATTTCCATACCGACGGTCAGAACGCCGTCCTGCATCAGTTTGACGCTTGACATGTCGACGGCGGCGGCTGCTGCGGTTGCGGCAGCGGGTTCCACAGCGGCTTCTTTCGCGGTGCACGCAGCAAACGAGAGCAGCATCGCAACGGCCAAAGCAAGAGCAATCATCTTCTTCATAAATCCATTCCTCCTAAAAAAATAGAAGTTGAACAATTCAACTTCATTGTTTGCATTAAAATAGCATAGATATACGGTCTTGTCAATATATAATTTATAATTATAAGTAATTTATTCAATCATCTTGCTCAAAATTCGTGGAATTCGGATAAATATTTTTTAGAAGTGTATATATATGCAGTTAATATTTATAATAATACGAACATGAAAAAGGATGATCGATGTTATGCTTATTCATATGCGCGAAGGAAAGCGAAAGGCGGCGCGCGCGCAAGAGCGCGCTAGTCCTCCGTGCGGCTGCATGTTTCGCGAATATGCTCCAGGCCCATCTCAAATATCTGCTGCACGTGATGATCCGCCAGCGCATAATAGATGTTTTTTCCGTCGCGGCGGTTGATAACGAGGTTTGCCTCCCGCAGCGCGCGGAGTTGGTGGGAGATTGCGGATTTTGTCATATTCAACAGCGCCGCAAGGTCGCAAACGCAGAGCTCGTGCTCATCCAGCGCCCACATGATCTTTACGCGCGTGCTGTCGCCAAGCACCTTAAAAAAGTCCGACAGATCATACAATTCGCTCTCTTGCGGCATATTCCGCTGGACGGAATTGACCACGTCCGAATGGATGATGTCGCAATCGCATACATAATCTTCTCTGCTCATCATGATATCCTTTCGATGGAATAAATGGTCGAAGCGCAATGACCGCAACGCATATCTTTCTATATCATAACACGCGCACCAAAAAGTCAACAAAAAAATAGAAATATAGAAATCGACAAACATGCTGGAAGGTGCGCGCAAAGCAAATGTGTGACGATAAAAATACTTGAATCAAAATCTGCAAACGCACTTGACAGTTGAGCGATCGCTCAACTATAATAGTCGTGAAAGTTGAACGGTTGCTCAACTGTTACCGGAAAGAGTCGAAGGATTGATTCGGAATCAAGCGAGCGATCCGATAAAAAAGATAGCTGTGCATGCAGCGGAAGAGGGAAAGCATGAAGAAAGTATGTCGTCTGGATGGACTCGGCTGCGCGAGCTGCGCGGCGAAGATTGAGAACGCGGTGGCGAAGCTGCCTGGCGTGTCCTCCGCGAGCGTTAACTTTATGACCACGAAGATGACCATTGAAGGGGAAGACGCGCAGATGGACGAAATCATGGAGAAAGCGACCGCAATCGTAAAGAAGATTGAGCCGGATACCATCGTACGAAAGGCATAGAACGCATGAAGCTGTCGGAGAATCAGAAAAAACTGATCAAGACGATCGTCGGCGCGGCGGTTTACCTGCTCGCGATTTTGACGCGGGAAGAGGGCAGCTTGCTTTCGCTCGGTGCGTTTCTCGCGGCGTACTTCATCATTGGCGGGGATGTGCTCTGGCGCGCGGTGCGCAACATTCTCCGCGGGAAGGTTTTTGACGAAAACTTTCTGATGAGCATCGCCACCATTGGCGCGTTTATCGTTGGCGACTATGCCGAGGCGGTCGCGGTCATGCTGTTTTATCAGGTGGGTGAACTCTTTCAAGATTACGCGGTGGATCAGTCCCGCGCGTCGATCGCTTCCTTAATGAACATTCGCCCGGATTATGCAAACGTGCAGCGCGGCGATCTATTGGAGAAAGTCGATCCGGACGAGGTGAAGATCGACGAAACCATCGTCATCAAGCCCGGCGAGCGTGTGCCGCTGGATGCGGTTGTGCTCAGCGGCAGTTCTTCGGTCGATACCTCCGCGCTCACGGGCGAGTCCTTGCCGCGCGATGTGGACGCGGGAGACGCGCTCTTGAGCGGTTGCATCAACATCAGCGGGCTGCTCACCGCGCGGGTAACGAAGGAATACGGCGAGTCCACCGTGAGCAAAATTCTGGATTTGGTGGAAAACGCAGGCAATAAAAAGTCCGAGTCGGAGCACTTTATTACGAAGTTTGCGGCTGTTTATACGCCTGTGGTCGTGATCGTCGCGGTGCTGCTTGCGCTAATTCCGCCGCTCTTCGTTCCGGGTGCGACCTTCCGTGACTGGATCTATCGCGGGTTGATCTTTCTCGTGATCTCCTGCCCGTGCGCGCTGGTCATCTCGATTCCGCTGAGTTTCTTCGGCGGGATCGGCGGGGCTTCGCGCCGGGGCATCCTCGTCAAGGGCAGCAATTATCTGGAGGCGCTGGCGCAGACGGAGATTGTGGTCTTCGACAAGACCGGTACGCTCACCAAAGGTGTTTTCGTGGTGCAGAAGATCGTTCCGGAGGGCATCAGCGAAAGCCGCTTATTAGATCTAGCGGCGCATGCGGAGAGCTACTCCAACCACCCGATTTCGCAATCGCTTAAAAAGGCGTATCAAAAATCGATCGACGCGGCGCGGATTTGCGACGTCGAAGAGATTTCCGGCCACGGCGTGACCGCGTCGGTGGATGGAACGAAGATTGCCGCGGGCAACGCGAAGCTCATGCGCCGCCTCGACGTTGCGTTTACCGAGCCGGAGGATGTGATCGGCACCGTTGTGCATGTGGCACAGGACGGCGCATATCGTGGATATATCGTGATTGCGGACGAGATTAAGGATGACGCGGCGTGCGCAATTCAGGAACTCAAGGCCGCAAACATTCGCCAGACCGTCATGCTCACGGGAGACGCAAAGAAGATCGGCGAGCGCGTCGCTTCCCAGCTTGGTATGGACAGCGTGTATACCGAGCTGTTGCCGGTGGACAAGGTCGCGAAGGTGGAAGAGCTGATCGCGCAAAAGACTCCGCGCGGAAAGCTCGCGTTTGTAGGCGATGGCATCAACGACGCTCCGGTGCTTGCAAGGGCGGATATCGGCATCGCGATGGGCGGGCTTGGCTCGGACGCGGCGATTGAGGCCGCGGACATCGTGATCATGACGGACGAACCGAGTAAGCTCGCGACCGCGATTCGCGTGTCGCAAAAGACGCTGCGCATCGTGAAGGAAAACATCACGTTTGCGCTGTTGGTCAAGGGCGTGGTGCTGGTGCTCGGCGCGCTGGGCATCGCCAGCATGTGGGCCGCGATCTTTGCGGACGTTGGCGTCGCAATCCTCGCGATCCTCAACGCCATCCGCATGCTGAACGTAAAGTCGATCAAGTGATAGATAGATAGAAACGAATAGATGAAAAACGCCCGCGTTACCGACTTGGTGCGCGGGCGTTGTGTTATAACCAACAACCCCCGCCAGCGTCTGCCAACGGGGGTTGCGAACAAAAACCATACAAAAGAATCAGTCCGAGTTATCTCTTAGTTTGTCTTGATCTTTAACAGCGAGTAGATCGGGCAATAGCCAAAGATACCGGTCAAAAGAGGAATCAGGCCGATCAGGCCAAACCAACGGGCGGGACCGGAGACAAACACCAAGAGGCTCAATACAACAATACCAACCGCAATGCGGATCCAACGGTCAACTTTTCCAACATTCTGTTTCATTCTTTTTTCCTTCTTTCATTACAGTGGTCATTTCCGCCGCTATGCACGGCGTCGTCAAAAGGACGTGTTATGCGAGTTCAACGAGAATGTCTTTTCCCTCAACCTTTACGGGAAATACCTTTGCGTCGCCAACTTTCGCTTGAATAAACGCGAGCTTTGCGCTGCCAACGTTCTTGCCGGTGCGAACATCAAACTTTGCCCCGTGTCGCGGACAGGTCAGCGTTGCGCCGTCCAGATCTCCGCCGGAGAGCGCGCCGCCCATATGCGGGCATCTGTTGTCCAGCGCATAGAATTTTCCGTCAACATTGGCAAGAAAAATCATCTTGCCTTGGAGCGGGAAACTCTTCTTTTCGCCGGGCTGCAGCACGTCTGTTTCGGCAATTTTCAGAAATTCCATATTCAACACCCCCTACTAATATATTTAGTATAGCACATATAACGCCAGAATCCGTGCGAAAGTCACACGACTGATATAATCTTATAAAATTCAGTTGCCAATTGTGATGAAAGCACGGTAAGATAGCGGTAGAAGCATTATACTCAGGTTAACAAATGAGATAGCAACAACAGAATTCAAATAAGAGTAAAGGAGCAATTGATATGTTTACCGAAAAAGTTATGAAACTGTTAAACGAACAGATTATGAAAGAGTTTTATTCCGCTTACCTCTACCTCGACTTTGTGAATTACTATGAGGAGCAGGGCCTGAAGGGCTTTGCAAACTGGTTTATGGTACAGGCGCAGGAAGAGCGCGACCATGCTCTGCTGTTTACGAAATACATGCAGAACAACGAGATCAAGGTGACCTTTGAGGCAATCGCCAAGCCGGATGTTGTGATGAAAGAGCATATGGACGCACTCCGCGCTTCCTTAACGCACGAGCAATATATCACCGCGTCGATCCACACGATCTACGAGGCAGCCTACGAAGCGAAGGATTTCCGCACCATGCAGTTCCTCGACTGGTTCGTTAGGGAACAGGCGGAAGAGGAGATGAACTCCACCGATAACATCAAAAAGATGGAGCTATTTGGCACCGACAGCAAGGGCCTGTACATGCTCGATCAGGAGATGGGCACAAGGATGTACACCGCGCCGAGTCTTGTTCTGTAAGGCATCATCGAAATAGATACACAAAGACCGCCGAGCAATCGGCGGCCTTTTTTTGCGAACGCGTTTTGAAAGCGGGTTATTTACTCGTAATCCGCGAACAACACCGCCGTGGAGGAGTTGCAGGCGGTACGCTCCACTTCGGTCAACTGACCATTGAGCGGGTTGATCGAGTAGAGAATCAATTCGTCGGAATCCTGAAAACCGCAGAGCAGAAATTTTCCGTCCGGTGTGATGTTGAAATCCCGCGGGGTTTTTGCGTTTGCTTGCAAAATGGAAAGCGGGGTCAGCGTTCCATCCTTGTGCACACGGTAGCTTGCGATGCTGTCGTGCCCGCGATTGCTGGCGTAAAGGAATTCTCCGTTGGGATGCAGCTTGATGCACGCGGCGGTGGTATTGAGCACGCAATCGTTGGGCAGCGTCGGGAGCGTTTGCAGGAATTTCGCGTGACCTGTTTCGCCGTCGTAGGCATAGACGCGGACGGTATTGCTCAACTCGGTCACGAGATAGAGGAACTTTCCGGTTGAATCAAACACAAACTGCCTGGGACCGTCGCCCGGTTCCGTTTTGATCGCGGGCGCGGCGTTTGGAACGACGCAACCCGTCGCCCAATCGATGCCGTAGACGGAGATTTCGTCCGTGCCGAGATCGGCAACCAATACGTGCTTACCCAGCGGATCGGGCGAAACCTGATGCACATGCGGGCTAGCCTGTCGCGCGGGGTTGACGCTCTTGCCGTAGTGTTGCAGAAAACAGGATGCGGTGCCGAGGCTGCCGTCCTGCCGAATCGGGTAGATCGCGAAACTGCCGCCGGTGAAGTTCGCAACCATCAGGTGGCTGTTTCCCGCGCTGACATTGACACAACAGGCATCCTCGCCGCCGGTCATGCGGCGGTTGAGAAACGTCAGTTCGCCGCTCTCGGGATCGATCGCGTAACTGGAGACCGCGGCGGACGCTTCCTCGTGATACTCTTTCAGCTCGTTGACCGTGTAGAGAAAGCGATTGTCCGAACTCAACGCCAGATAGGTCGGGTTCGGTTTGCCCGCCGCAAACAGGCGGGTGAGATGCCCCGCGTCGTCCATGCGATAGACGGTCACGCCTTCGCCGCTGCCGGGGCTGAGTTCGCCCGTGCCGAGCACGATGGGCTGCGAGTAACTGCCGATGAATACCAAGCGATTTTTCATATCCTGATGTCTCCTTAAATATAATAAGACTTATCTTGCCAAAAGAATTTGCGAAATCGCCCAAGCCGCGCCGTCCTCGTCCTGATCGGGCGCGATGATATCCGCCGCGGCTTTCACGCTGTCTTGCGCGTTTTCCATCGCAAACGAAAGCCCCGCGACGCGAAACATGGCAATATCCGCTTCGCCGTCGCCAACCGCCGCGGTTTCGGCGGGCGAGATGCCGAGATAGTCACATAAGGCAGCCAGTCCCGCGCCTTTCTCCACGCCTTTTTGGTTGACTTCGAGTCCGTCATGGATCGAGGTGACGAGATCGACCGGAAAGCCTTCGCAATATGCGCGGAGCTTCGGCAGATCGGACAAATCCTCAAACGAAACGTAGAGTTTCTCGATGTCGCTGCTGCGCGCTTCGAGTAAATCCCCAACGCTGTCGACCGGTACGCGCCCAGATTCCAGCGAAGGATGATGTAAAAAAGCGGCTTTGTAGCGCTCCGTATGCGCCCAACAGTCCCGGTTCACGTACGAGACTCCGTCTGCATATATCTCGGTCATCACACGATAGCGGCGCGTTTCGCGCTCAACCTCCCGCGCAATTGCGAGAGGAAGATGGTTTTGGTAGAAGACCGTGTCCGTTTCCGTGTCCCGACCGGTTGCGCCGTTGCTCAGCACAAAATAGCGAATCCAGGGAAGTTCCTTGCGCAATACGACAAGCTCCTGCATGGTGCGCCCCGTTATGATCGCGACGGCGACGCCCGCGTCCCGCAGGGATTCGACCGCGCAAATGACGGCGGGGGAAAGAGAAAGATCGCGGCGGACGAGCGTTCCGTCCACATCCAACGCGACGAGCTTGATATCCCTCATGCGTCAACCTTTCGCCGCGGGGTATTCGTTACACAAGAGACGATAAGGGGATTCGTCCTCCTCGATGGTGGAGAATCGCCCGAGCGGCTCTAAGAAACGATTGTCGTGCACGTCGTCGTTGCACATGCTCACTTCGCCCAGCAACACCGGACCAGTGCCCGCTTCCACGTTGAAATCGTGGTACAAATACGGTTGAATGGAGATGCTCTCGCCGGGCGTGAGGCGAATCTGCGTGCCGGCGGCTACGGTAAACGTGCGTCCGTCGCAATGCAGCGTAACCTCGGTATCCGCGAGCTGTTCGTTCGGTGTGGAGTTATAAACCGTGATGAGCACATTGCCGCCGCCGCGGTTGATGATGTCCTCCATCTTGCTCCAATGGAAGTGCATCGGTGAATACTGTCCTTCTTCTATATAAAGAAGCTTCTCTGCATAAGGCTTCGGGTAAACATCCCGCATGCCGAAGTTTCCGTTTCGGATGGTGACGAGCGAAAAACCCATCTTGGAAAAATCTCCCGCGCCGTAGTCGGTGACATCCCAGCCGAGCATGTTATCGCGGATTTCGTTAAACGAGCGGTCTTTTTTCTGCCAATCGTCCGGCGACCAGCCGCAAAAAGGGGGTAGCGCAAAGCCGTTTTGCTTGGCAAAGGCTTCCATGCGGCGGATCGCCGCGTTGATTTCGGAACGCTTCATATCGGTTTTCTCCTTGTGGTGAATTCGGTTTCGAGTGGGTTGCCTACCGTTAGGGATAGAATTGTGTACGATTTTACTGATGCGCTATCATTCTAGCGCATCACGCTGAAATATGCAATGATAGACGGAATAGTTTCATATGAAAGTAATATTGTTATAATAGCAACGTTTTTCGTTGACAGAGACTTTTGTGGCGGCTATACTGAGTCTGGACAAGAACGATATTTCCAGCACGAAAGAGGAAGCAGCATGAAGAGCGGATATGTGATCGGAATCGATGCGGGCGGCACGAAGGTCGCTTACGGACTGTTTAACCCTGCGGGAGAGCGGATTGACCGCGCGCAGCACGCGACCGATGTCTGCGCCACGGGAGAGTCGTTTTCCGACACGCTGGTGGAGAATATTCAGGCGATCCTCGCGCGAAACAACATGAAGGATTCGGATCTGGACGGCATCGGCATCTGCATGCCCTCGTTCATCCTCTTTGACGAAGGATATGTGCTGATGACCTCCGCCATGCCGGGCATCAAGCAGTTTCCGATGCGGGACTATCTCAAAGCGCGGCTGAACACCAATATCGTGCTGGATAACGACAGCAACGCGGCGGCGCTCGCGGAATATCGCAGAGGCGCGGGCAGAGGCAGCCGCCATCTCGTCTACATCACGGCAGGAACGGGCCTCGGTAGCGGCATCATCATCGACGGCAGGCTCTTTCGCGGCAGTTACGGCTGGGCGGGCGAATGCGGACATATGCTCGCAACGCCCGACGAAGGACTCATGTGCGGCTGCGAAAACCGCGGATGCTTCATGAGTTATGCCAGCGGCCGCGCGATGAGCGCGCGTGTGCGTGGGCAGATGACCTACTGCAACACCACGATCCTCACGCCGGAGACGGCGGACGGGGAGCATGTGCTGGCGGCGTATCATCAAAACGACGCGCTCGCGATTGAAACCATCGATACCATCGCGCATTACCTCGGCGTTTGCGCGTTCAATATCTACCAGATGCTCAACATCAACCGCTTTGTCTTCGGCGGCGGGCTGACGAACTTTGGAGACATCCTGTTTGACCGCGTGAAGGCGGAGTTTGACAAATACAACCACATTCCGCTGCCGGTGGAGTTTAAACTCGCCGAGCTTGGCGGAGATATCGGGCTCATCGGCGCCGCGGAATTCGTTCGCGAGGCATAATACAGAATCACAACTCAGGAGCGAAGAAATATATGGAAGCATTGAACAATCAAAAAGAATATGGAAACCCCAAGGAATACTTTGGTCCGCTGAGCGAGCGTACCGCGCGTATCCGCGCGCGTCTGCTCGATACCCAGCCGACGGTGGATACCCAGCGCGCGCTGTTGACCACGGAGAGCTACCGCGCGCACGAGCAGGATCAGGTGGTGCTGCGCCGCGCATATATGCTGGGCAACGTGCTTCGCAACATGAGCATCTATATCGATCCGGACGCGCTACTCGTGGGCAATCAGGCGTCGAGCGATCGCAGCGCGCCGATCTTCCCCGAATACGCGATGGACTGGGTGATCAATGAGTTGGACGCGTTTGACAAGCGCGACGGCGACCGCTTTACCATCACAGAAGAGAACAAGCAGATTTTGCGCGATATCTATCCCTATTGGAAAGGGCGAACTTTGCAGGATAAGGGGTATGCGGCGTTTCCGGAGCGGGCGAGATTGTTTTACGACCTCGGCATCATCAAGACGGAGGGCAATATTACCTCGGGCGACGCACATATCGCGGTTGACTACGGCAGAATCCTGCGCGAAGGGCTCGCGGGCTATCGCGCGCGGACGCTGGAACAGCAGAACAAGCTGGAGCTCTCCAACTTTGAAGACCTCAAGAAGAGCTACTTTTATCGCGCGATCCTGATCGTGCTGGATGCGGTCGAGGCGTTTTCGCTTCGCTACGCCGCGTTGGCGGAGGAGCAGGCGGAGACGGCTTCGCCGGAGCGCGCGAAGGAACTGCTGGAGCTCGCGCGCATCTGCCGCAAGGTGCCGATGCAGCCCGCGGGAAGCTTTCATGAGGCGTTGCAGAGCGTTTGGCTCATGCACGTTGTGCTCCAGATTGAGAGCAATGGTCATTCGCTCTCCTACGGGCGCATGGATCAATATGTCTACCCGTATTATGAAAAGAGCCGTACCGCCGGCATGAGCGAGGAACAAGCGCTGGAGCTACTCGAAAACCTCTGGCTCCGCACGTTTACGGTCAACAAGATTCGATCTTGGTCGCACACGCGGTTCTCCGCGGGCAGCCCGCTGTACCAGAACGTCACCGTCGGCGGACAGACCGTAGACGGCAAAGACGCGGTCAACGAACTCAGCTACATGATTCTGCGCTCGGTCGCGCGCTGCCACTTGCCGCAGCCGAACCTCACGGTTCGCTACCACAAGGGACTCAGCGACGAGTTTATGCAGGAGTGCATTCAGGTGATCCGCTGCGGGTTCGGCATGCCCGCCTTCAACAGCGACGAGATTATCATTCCCTCGTTCCTCAACATCGGCGTGAAGAAAGAGGACGCGTATAACTACAGCGCCATCGGCTGCGTCGAGGTGGCGGTTCCCGGCAAATGGGGCTACCGCTGCACGGGCATGAGCTTCCTCAATTTTCCCAAGACGCTGATGATCGCGCTCAACGACGGTATCGATATCGACAGCGGCAAGCGCGTCTTCGAAGGAACGGGACATTTCCTTGATATGAAGTCGTTTGACGATGTTCGGAAGGCTTGGGACATCTTCGTGCGTGAATTCTGCCGCCAGGCGGTGATTCTCGACTCCGCCGCCGATATGGTGCTGGAACAGGAGGTGCCGGATATCCTATGCAGCGCGCTCACGGAAGATTGCATCGCGCGCGGCAAGCACCTCAAGGAAGGCGGCGCGGTGTATGACTTCATCAGCGATTTGCAGGTCGGCATCGCGAACCTTGGCGACTCCCTCGCCGCGATCAAGAAGACGGTTTATGAGGACAGGAGCGTCACACGAGAAGAACTCTGGAACGCGCTGCTGACCGATTTTGCGGGCGAGCGCGGGGAAGAGATTCGTAAACTCCTGCTTGCCGTGCCGAAATTCGGCAACGACGACGATTATGTGGACAGCCTCGTGGTCGAAGGCTACGACAGCTACATCGACGAGCTGAAGAAGTATAAAAACACGCGCTACGGGCGCGGGCCGATCGGCGGCTGCTACTACGCGGGCACAAGCTCCATCTCCGCAAACGTGCCACAGGGCGCGGGCACCTGCGCGACTCCCGATGGACGGCACAAGGGCGATCCGCTCGCGGAGGGCTGCTCGCCCACGCACGCGGCGGACGTCAACGGACCTACCGCTGTCTTCAAGAGCGTGAGCAAACTCCGCACGGAAAAGATCACCGGCGGCGTACTGCTCAACCAGAAGGTTTCTCCGAGCATGCTCGAAAAACCGCGCGACCGCCAGAAGCTTCTGCTGCTCCTGCGCACATTCTTCAACGCGCTCAAGGGATTCCATGTGCAGTACAACGTCGTCTCCCGTGAGACGATGCTGGACGCGCAGGTTCACCCGGAGAACCACAAAGACCTCATCGTTCGCGTGGCG
The DNA here is from genome assembly GCA_963665375.2 of Christensenellaceae bacterium. Classification (GTDB taxonomy): domain Bacteria; phylum Bacillota; class Clostridia; order Christensenellales; family CAG-138; genus UBA7703. The sequence goes on along the minus strand of CAXXUL010000003.1, from coordinate 74,477 downwards.
GGCTACTCCGCGTTTTTCAACGTGCTTTCTAGGCAAACGCAGGACGACATCATCGCGAGAACCGAGCAGGTGCTGTAAGCAAAAAGCGCGTGGATTCGATCGATACCGGTTGGAAAATGATTCGAAAACTGCTATAATGATCTAGAAAAATAGTTTCATATGATCAAATTTGATCCGCGATATGAAACAACATGATAGGAGCTTTGAAATGAATCAGCGCTGCCTGACCATTCTGGATCTGCTCAATCGCGAGGAGACGCTGGACGTCAACGACCTTGCGGAGCGGCTGGACGTCTCCGCCGTCACGGTGCGAAAAGACCTCGCGATTCTCGAGAACAAGGGGCTTTTACACCGGCAGCACGGCTGCGCGATGCGCGTTTCCCCAAACGACGTCGGCTATCGCATGACGTTTGACTACGAGGTCAAGCGGCGTATTGCGAGGCGCGCTGCGGACATGGTAGGTAGCGGCGAGGCGGTCATGATCGAGTCCGGCTCCACTTGCGCCATGCTCGCGGAAGAGCTGGTGCGCAAAAAGCGGGATGTGACGATTATCACGAATTCCGCGTTTATCGCGGGCTACGTGCGCTCCATTCCCGGCGCGCGGGTTGTGCTGCTCGGCGGTACGTACGATCCGGACGCGCAGGTGATGAGTGGCCCCCTCGTGGGAAAGTGCGCGGAAGAATTCTATGTCGATAAATTCTTCATTGGTACCGATGGCTACGACCCCAAACAGGGGTTTTCCAATGTGGATATGCTCCGCGCGGAGGCCGTTCGCGCCATGGCGGCGCGCGCGGACAAGCGCATTATCCTGACCGACGAGTCCAAGTTTAACAAACGCGGCGTGGTGCAACTCATGCCCGCGCGTCAGGTGACGCATGTCATCACCAACGCGGTGCCGGAGAACTGCCGCGCGTCGCTTCAGGAAAGCGGCGTAGAGATCATACTTACGTAAACCATATCACGGAGGGAACGCCTCCGTTCTTTTTTATACAGTAAGCTTTGAGTAACGCGATTCGTTTTATGGAGAAAAGGAGAGATCGAAGTGGACTTCTTTTCCGAGGGGTTTGACGGCTTTTGCGCAGCGGTGGAACAATCTCCAACGCCGGTGCTGTTTTGCGAGCGGTTTGACGAGCGCAGCAACATCTGGAATTTTAAGGAGCACTGCCACGACTGCATCGAGCTGATCTACTTTCTCTATGGCAACGCGCGGGTGATCACGGGCGAGACCAGCGTGCAGGCTTCGTTTTACGACATGATCATCTATCCCAAGGGCATGCCGCACACGGAGAGCTTGCAGTTTGATCATCATCAGGAGATCATCTGCCTCTGGGTGGATATTCCAGGGCTGGAGTTTGCAGACATCCAGCGTATTCAGGACAAGGACGCGAGATTCAAGTGGCTCATGGAGGCAATCCACGCGGAATACAAGAGCCAAACCCCGTGCCAACCGCTGATCGATCACTATGTGAAGAGCGTCGTGCTGCTCATCGGCCGTTGCTATTTTGAGAAGCAGACGCAGAACGACATGGTCAGCCGCGTGATCCTCTACATGCACGACCACATGACCGAGAGCATCAGTGTGCAGCAGCTCGCGGATATGGTCTATGTCAGCAAGTCGTTTCTCAGCCGCGCATTTAAGCAGAAGACGGGTTTGTCGCTGATGGAATACCTCAACTCCTTGCGGATGGAGGCGGCAAAGGCGATGCTCGCGGTCAGCAATCTCAACACCGAGGAGATCGCTTATCAAACGGGCTATCACTCCACCAAATTCTTCTATCGTGCGTTTCGCGCCTATACGGGGATGTCTACACGGGAGTACCGGAAAAAAGAGATCGAAAACAAGGCCTCCGGTTCACGATAGTACACGTTTCAGACTCGCAAAACGGTTTTAGGACCGTTTTTTTTATGGTAGCATTCTTATAGTAACAAGCAGATTCATTCTATTCATTGAAAAAACAATTTCGTTCGAAACAAATACGCGATTCAAACACACATAATTCAACATCGAAGATAAAAAGCACCATTTTTTCACACGCGACAAAATAAAGGACAAAATCATGAAAACCAAGCTCGATCAGTTACCGATGAGCCATCGTGTTCAAAAACTAAAGGAAGTCATGTTTGCCGAAGAACGATATGCGTCTGTGGAACAGGCAAAGATCGTGACCGAGGTTTATCGCGCGCATGGCGAGCTTCCGCGCAACATTTTACGCGCGCTGTCGCTCAAAGAGGCGCTGCTGAAGATTGAAATCAAAATCACCGAAGGCGAGCTGATCGTGGGCAACCGCACCACCGGCGTTCGCGCGGGGGTGATCTTTCCCGAGTCGGGCTTAAGCTGGGTGGATCGCGAAATCGAGACTCTGCCGACGCGTCCGCAAGACCCGTTTCAAATTCGCGAAGAGGACGTTCACGCTTTTCATGAAGACATCTTTCCATTTTGGAAGGGCAAGACGCTGGAAGACATTCTCGACGACCGCATCGGCGGCGAGATGCGCGCCATCGGTAAAGTGGCAAAGATCAACCAGACCGACCATGCGCAGGGGCATATCTGCCCGAACACCGAGCGCTGGCTGAAGTACGGGCCTGCCGGCCTGATCGAGGAAGCGAAAGCGGAGCGTAAGCAGCACCCCGACAACGCGGAATTCTATGACGGCTTGATCCTCTCGCTGGAAGGCGCTTGCCTGTTTATGCGCCGCTATGCGGTTCTGGCGAGCGAGATGGCAAACACTTCCGCACGCAAGGAAGAGCTTCTTGAGATTGCCCGTGTGTGCGACGCGCTGAGCGAGCGCGCGCCGGAAAGCTTCCGCGAGGCGCTGCAAGCCAGCTGGTTTTTATACGTCATCTTGCAGATGGAGAGCAACGCTTCCTCCTTCTCGCCGGGGCGTATGGATCAATACCTCTATCCGTTTTACGAAAAAGACATCGCTTCCGGCGCACTGACGAGCGAAACCGCGCTGGAACTCATCGAATGTCTGTACCTCAAGTTTAACCAGATCGTATATCTCAGAAGCAGCTCAAGCGCGAAGTATTTCGCAGGCTTCCCGATCGGCTTTAACGTAGCCATCGGCGGGCAGAACGAAGCGGGGACATCCTCGGAAAACGAGCTCAGCTTCCTCTTCCTCCGCGCACAGGAGCACCTGCTTTTGCCGCAGCCGAATCTCTCGGCGCGTGTGTTTGCGGGATCGAGCGAACATTTCTTAACCCGATGCTCCGAGGTCGTCGGCAAAGGCAGTGGCATGCCGCAGTTTTTCAACGACGAGGCGGTGATCCCCGCACTCAAGGGCAAGGGGATTTCGGACGAGGACGCGAGAAATTATGCCATCGTCGGGTGCGTAGAGCTCACCACGATGGGCAACAACCTGGGCTGGAGCGACGCCGCGATGTTCAACCTCGTCAAGGCGCTGGAACTCGCGCTCAACGACGGCGTTTGTACCCTCACCGGTAAGCAGATGGGTGCGCACACGGGCACGCTGAAGGATTTTGCCCGATATGAAGACGTGATCGCGGCGCTGAGCGCGCAGGTGGACTTCTTCTTCGAGCGGATGATTCGCTGCTGCGAAGTGGTGGAACGAGCACATGCGGAGCTGCTGCCTTCGCCGTTTCTCACCAGCGTGATCGACGACTGCATGGAAGCGGGCATCGACGTGACCGCGGGCGGCGCACACTACAACCTCTCCGGCATACAGGCGATCCAATGCGCGAACATCGCCGATAGCCTCGCCGCGCTCAAAACGCTGGTCTACGACGAGAAGATTGTCGACCGCGGCGAGCTGTATGAGGCGCTGATTCATAACTTTGAAAACGAGGAATTACTGCGGCTTCGCATGCTGAACAAAGCGCCGAAGTACGGCAACGATATCGAATGGGTGGACGCCATCGCCTTCGACTGGGCGCGGGACTTTGCCGAGCGGCTGAGCCACTATACCAACGTGCGCGGCGGCCCGTACCAGATGGGGCTTTACACCGTCTCCGCGCATGTGCCGATGGGGCAAAACGTAGGCGCTACGCCGGATGGGAGACTCGCCAAAGAGCCGCTGGCGGACGGCGGCATGTCGCCTGTCTACGGCCGGGACGCGCACGGGCCGACGGCGGTGCTCAAGAGCGTGTCCCGCGTCAAGAGCGAATATGGCAGCAACGGCACGCTGCTGAACATGAAGTTTTTGCCGAGTCTGTTTCATACCGAGCTGGGCGTGGCAAAGTTTGTGCGGCTGCTAAGGGCGTTCATCGAGCTCAAGATCATCCACGTGCAGTTCAACGTCGTCAATCGCGAGGATTTAATCGCGGCGCAGAAACAGCCGGAGCTGTATAAGAGCTTGACTATCCGCGTCGCGGGATATACCGCGTACTTTACGGAGCTGGCGCCGGATTTGCAGCGGGAAATCATTGAACGCACGGAATTTTCGGACATATGATCACCGCAAACGTTTTCGACATCAAACGATTCTCCATTAACGACGGCGACGGCATCCGCACGACGATCTTCCTCAAAGGTTGCCCGCTTCGCTGCAAATGGTGCCAGAATCCCGAAGGGTTGATCCCCGAAATCTCGCTCTGGTACGCGAAAAACAGTTGCGTTGCCTGCAAGAGTTGTATCGCAGCCTGCGAAACAGGTGCGCTAAACTGGGATGAGCGTGGCGTAAAAATCGATCACGATGCATGTACGCTTTGCGGCGATTGCGTGATCGCCTGCCCGACCGGTGCAATCCGGTATGACGCGCGGCAGATGAGCGTGGAAGAAACGCTGGTGGAGATCGAGAAAGACCGCCCGTTTTACGGGCCGGATGGCGGCGTGACCCTCTCCGGCGGAGAATGCATGATGAGCCCCGCGTTTTCACTCGATGTCCTGCGCGGTTGCAGGCAGCGTGGCATCAATACGCAGATTGAGACAAGCCTCTTTGCTTCGCCGGAGACGGCGGACGCGTTTGCAGCGGTTTCGGACAAGATCATCGCAGATATTAAGCTGATCGATCCCTTGCGACATAAGCAGGCGACGGGAGTCGACAACGCGCTGATCTTGCAAAACATCCGGCGGCTTGCGGAAAAGGGAACCAATCTGCTGCTGCGGGTGCCGCTGATTCCGAGATTTACGGACGACGAAGACAATATTCGCGGAATCGCGGCGTTTGTCGCCTCACTGAAGCGCGATATTCCAGTAGAATTATTAAACTTTAACCCCATGTGCAGGGAGAAATACGATTCTCTGCGGCAGACTTACCCGTTTGATCCCGACCAGCGTGAGATACCGCAACAGCGGGTGGACGCGCTGAAACAAATATTGACCGAACACGGTCTAAGAGCAATTTAGGATGGACACGACTGATGAGAGCAACGTTACAAGGGTTTCTGGACAAAGCCGCGCGCGGCGAAAACGTCTATCTACCGGATGTACGCAAGGCGTTTTCCGAAGCAGACAGCAAGATCTCCTGCAATTTGTCTCTCGTGATCGGCGGCGACAAGCGCTGGGAAATTCGCGTTCCCGCGGTCGACAGGCCGGATGAACTCCAATTTGTGCGCGAATACTTCTACGCAACGCTCTACAACATCCTTTCGACCTTCGGCGGAACGCGCATGACGCTCTCTCTTTCGCCGGACGACGCGTTTGCAAAGAAGCTCTGTGATTCGCTCGACGAAGTCTTTCAGGTGAATCTTCCCAAGAGCGCACGCAAAGGGTACGGCAAGTGCCTCAACGTGACCGATCGTATCAACGCCTCGCAGGGTAAGCCGAAGTTTTCGTTTGTGGTGACGCAGGAGCCGTTGCCGGCTTTGATCCAAGAGACAGAACGGCATTCCGACGCCGTCTCCGCCTGCCAAGCCGCGGTAGAGAAAGCCAACGGCGCCGTGATTTGCGGCATCGACATCGGCGGCACGGACATCAAAGTGGTCGGTATTTCGGGCGGCGGCATTGTTGCGGTAAAGGAATATGACTGGTTCCCCGCCGAGATGACGAAAATGGAGCACGTGATCGAGCCGATTCTGCTCATGGCGCGGGTGGTGCGCGCGGCGATGTCCCTGCCGGATACGGCGGAAGCAAACGCGCTTCGCGAGCAGATGCTGAAAAAAGGCGTTTCTAACGAGGCGATGCAGAGCGTGGTCGACACCTGCCAGGCGCTTTACGGCGAAGCCCCGCTACTGGACGGCATCGGCGTATGTTTCCCGGACGTGGTGATCGACGACCAGATCGTCGGCGGCGAAACCTATAAAACGCGCGGCATCCGAAACGCTTCTTCCGATTACGAGTCCGAGTTTTTCAAGCTATCTTCGCTGCAACAACTTCTGTTACAGCAGTGTAAATTAGGCGGCAAGGTGCATCTTTCCAACGACGGCTCGCTCGCAGCCTATACCGCGGCGGTCGAGCTGGCGCACTCCGCAGAGGCGGAAAACGTTGTCTCCGGCGTGTTTGCCCATACGCTCGGCACCGAGCTGGGTACGGGATGGATCGACGAGACAGGCGAGATTCCGCAGATTCCGCTAGAGGTCTACAACTGCATCATCGACCTTGGGAATCATCCCGCGCGCGCCTATCACGAACTCGATGCGCGCAGCGTGAATAACTTTAACACCAGCCTTTCCGGCACGCTGCAAAAGTATTGCAGCCAGAGCGGCGCGTATCGTCTCGCATTACGCATTTTTGAAGCGAAAGCGCCCGCGCAATATGCCGATCTATTCGACAAAGGATTTCTAGAGCGCAAGGACGGCGGAATCTTCGTTCGCCAAACACCGGGCGACATGCGAAAACCTCTGCTGGAGCACTTGATGCGTCTCGCGAGTGAAGGCGACGCGGCAGCGGAAGAGATCTTTCGCGAGATCGGAGAATTCCTCGCGGTAACGTTTGAGGAGACCGAGTGGATGCTCGCACCCAGAAGCCGCGCGCGAATCCTGTTTGGCAGATTTGTGAAACACAAGCGCTGCTTTGACCTGATGCAGGCGGGAGCCGCCGCGAGAAACAACGTGCGCTTTGTGGCGGGAGACGGAACGCTGGCGTTCACGCCGGTCATGTTGGAACTCAAACGTGATCCCGTCCACACGGTAGCTCAGTTTGGTCAGGCGGTTGGCGCGGCCTACTTCGCCGCCTCGCAATTATAATAAGAAACAACCATTGATCGACGGAGGATACATTATATGAAAGAACAGAATTATCTGGATTGTCTCGTCGGCGTGTTCGGACACCCTGCGGCGGAGAATCCCGGGGTCGTGATTCAGGAGGCGGCGTTTCGCGCGCTGGGCCTCAACCTTTGGCGCTTTCTGACGATCGACGTCGATCCGGACAAGCTGGAAGACGCAATCAAGGGCCTAAAGGCGTTTAAGATGCGCGGCATCAACTGCACCATTCCGCACAAAATCAACGTGATTCAATATCTCGACGAACTCTCCGAGAGCGCGCGCCTGATCGGGGCCGTGAACACCATCGTCAACAACGATGGCAAGCTCTTCGGTGAAAACACGGACGGCAAGGGCTTTATGGAATCGCTTCAGGAAAACCATGTAGACCCCAAGGGCAAGAAAATCGTCATCCTCGGCGCGGGTGGAGCCGCGCGCGCGGTCAGCGTTGAGCTTTCTCTTGTGGGTGCCGGCAGCATCACGATCGTCAACCGTCCGGAAGACGCGCTGCTAGCCAAGAGCCTAATGGAGCTGCTCAACAAGATCATGAAGAACAATTCATTCGTCACCTGGGATCATACATATCAAGTGCCCGCGGATACGGATATTCTCGTCAACGCGACGCCGATCGGCCTCTATCCCAATGTGGATGAGATACCGAATATCGATCTCGACACGATCCTGCCTTCCATGTTTGTGCAGGACGTGATTCCGAATCCCGCGATTACGCCGTTTTTACGCGCGGCGGAAGCACGCGGCGCAAGATGGAATACCGGCACGGGCATGCTGATCAATCAGGCCGCAATCAATATCGAACTCTGGACGGGATTGAAACCGGATAAGAAGGTTATGTTGAAGGCGCTGCAAGAGGCGCTGAGCTAAGAAAGCTCAAATCACTACGGAATAAGCAAACGGCGCGCACACGGCATTTCGTGCGTTGGGTGCTTAAATAAAAAGGAGGAATAAACAGAATGTCCAAAAAGATTCTCGTACTGCTCCTGGCTCTCATGATGGTTGTCGGCGTGTTCGCCTGCGCACCCGTCACCGCTCCCGCAACGGAAGCGACCCAAGCCCCCGCGGCAGACACCGCCGCGACGGAAGCGACCGAAGCACCCGCGGCGGACACCGCTGCGAAGACCTACAAAGCAGCGTTCATCACGCAGGCGCTCTCCAACGAGTCGCAGGCATATTCCTGGAAGCAGCTGCAGCAGTATGCGCCGGAATACGGCTTCACCGTGGACGTGTTTGAAGGACAGAACGACGTTCAGAACGAGGCGAAAGCGGTCAGCACCTGCATCGCGCAGGGCTATGACGCCATCTTCATCAACCCCAGCGACATCAACGCGATCGTACCCAGCCTGATGGAAGCAAAAGAAGCTGGCATCGTCGTTGGCATGTTCTCCTCGGACCTCCCCGCAGAATCGCAGCAGTATCGCGATTTCTTCTGCGGCGTTGACGACACCATGGCGGGCCAGACCGCAGGCCAGGCGTTTGTCGATCATTTCCCGGATGGCGCAACCATCGTTGAAGTCGGCGGCCAGGCTGGTCACGACGCGCAGATCAAGCGCGCGGACGGTTTCCGTCAGGTCATCAACGGCAGCAAGATCAACCTGCTTGACTCGCAGAACTGCTCCGGCTGGGTCACCGCAGACGCCATGGCGATCATGGAAGACTTCATCGTGAAATATGGCGATCAGATTCAGGGCGTATTCTGCCATTGGGACAACGGCGCCACGGGCATCATCGAAGCACTCAAAAACGCCGGCATGACGGATGTTTACGTTGTTGCAGTCGACGGTTGCCGTGCGGGCTATGACCAGGTCAAGGCCGGCACACAGGCGGTCTCCATCGGACAGAGCTTCACCAACATGGCGATCAAGAGCCTCGAATGCGCAAAGGCCAAGCTGGAAGGCAAGTCCTTCGAAGCGGTCAACTTCATTCCGCTCGACGTCGTCACCAAGGATAACGTGGAAACCCTCCCGTATCCGGAATGGTAAATTCGAGCCAATACTGATTACGGCAGGTCTGCCCGGCTCTCTTTTCAGGGCCGGGCAGCCTTCCACTGTTGCTTGCAGAAGTAGTAGGCCGCGTTTCAATATGTCCTGCCAGGCATTCGGGATACAGAGAGCGGGCGCGGAGTAAATTTGAAAGGGGAAAATTCGGGTGGAAACGAAGGATTCGGGAATCATCCTTTCCATAAAAGACGTGAGCAAATCGTTCCCCGGCGTAAAAGCGCTGGACAATGTCTCCATTGAGGTTGCCCGGGGCATCGTACACGGAATCGTAGGAGAGAACGGCGCAGGGAAATCCACGCTCATGAAGATTCTCTCCGGCGTTTACACGAAGGACACCGGCACGGTCATATTTGACGGAGAAACGATTGAACACACAACCCCGATAGAGTCGCTGAACCGGGGACTGAGCATCATCTATCAGGAATTCAACCTCGTCAACACGATGAGCGTTGGCGAAAATATCTTTCTCGGGCGCTTTTCGGAAATGCACGGCATGCGCGGCACGCACACCGAGGCGAGAAGACTGCTCGACAGCATCGGCTGCACGATCGACACCCGCACGCTGGTTGGAGACCTCTCCGCCGCGGAAAAACAGATGGTGGAGATCACCAAGGCACTGTCGTTTCAAAGCAAGCTGATCATCATGGACGAACCCAGCAGCTCGCTGACCAGCGACGAGCTCAAACAGCTGTTTTTGATCATTCACGATCTGAAAGCACGCGGCGTGTCCATCATCTACATCAGCCATAAACTGGATGAAATTTTTGAGCTTTGCGACATCGTGACCGTCATGCGAGATGGACACGTGATCGATACAAAGCCGGTCGGCGAGCTGACCCGCGCGGATATGATCACCAAAATGGTCGGCAGATCGATTGAACACGAGTATCCCGAGCGTCCGCGTTGCGTCGGAGAGACGCTGCTGGAGGTGCGCTCGATCAATACCCATAAACTACACGACATTTCGTTTGAGCTCAAACGCGGAGAAATCCTCGGCCTCGTCGGACTCGTCGGCGCCGGGCGCACGGAGATCGTGCGCGCCATCTGCGGCGCGGACAAGGTAAAAGGCCATCAGGTGTTGATCGACGGTAAACCGGTGAAGATCAAAAAGCCTGCGGATGCAAAGCGGCACGGCATCGGGCTCGTACCGGAAGATCGCAAGCTGCAAGGCCTCGTATTGCGCTTCTCCGTGCAGAGCAATATCGTCATGGCGAGTCTTGATAATCTTACGAAATTCGGCTTCGTGGATGCCTCCAAGGAGAAAGGCATTGCGGAGCGCCAGATCAACAATCTCGGCGTCAAGACGCCGTCTGCGCAAACGACGGTGGTCAGCCTCTCCGGCGGCAACCAGCAAAAGTGCGTCGTCGGCCGCTGGCTGGAGATCAACCCGCAGATTCTTATCATGGACGAACCCACGCGCGGCATCGACGTTGGCGCGAAGTACGAAATCTACGTGCTGATGAAGCAGGTTGTGGAAAACGGCGGATCGATCATCATGATCTCTTCCGAACTGCCGGAAGTGCTGAACATGTCTAACCGCGTTCTGACCATTTGCGAGGGCCGCATCACGGGTGAATTCAATCCCGAGGCGGTGTCCGCGCAGACGATCATGGACAGCGCGATCGGTTGACGGGAGGAAACGGTATGACAAAACGGTTTAGTCTCAAGAATTTTCTGCTGAATTATCTGGTGCTCGTCGCCATCGTGCTGCTGGTGATCATCACGATCATCGTGGAGCCGAAGTTTCTCTCCGGCGAGAACCTGACCAACATCATGCGCCAGTTCGGACCCTTAAGCTTTGTCTCGCTGGGCATGACGTTCGTCATCATCGGCGGATTCATCGACCTGTCGGTTGCGGGCATCATCTCGCTCGTCGCGGTGGTGACGGTGTCGCTCATCGATCCGCTGGGGCAAGTTCCCGCACTGATTCTCGGCATCGGCCTTGGCGCATTGCTCGGGTTTATCAACAGCATGGTGCTCATCAGCGCGGGCGCGCTGACACAGGCGGAAGCGCTGTTTATCACCTACGGCATGAGCGCGGTCTACAGCGCGGTTGCGCTGATCTATACGGGCGGCTCGACCCAGCACATGAGCTGGCTGCAAACGTCCCAGTCCGTGTTTACCGCAATCGGGTCCGGTACGGTCGGCATCATCTCGGTTTCGTTTTTGATCTTTCTCGTTTCGCTGGGAGCTTTGTGGGTGTTTCATAACAAGACCTACAACGGCAGAGCCATCAGCTATACGGGCGGAAACAAAGTTGCGGCGGAGCTAAGCGGCATTCCGATCAAGCGCAGTGTGGTTTTAATCTATACGATTTGCGGACTGATGTCCGCGGTTGGTGCGGTGGTGCTGTTTTCACGCATCACGACCGCCGCGCCAATCATTGGCAAAAACTACGAAACCAACGCGATTCTCTCCGTCGTCGTCGGCGGCACGACGCTGAAGGGCGGCAAGGGCAGCGTGCTTCGTACGGTGCTTGGCGTGCTGCTCATCACGCTGATGTCAAACTGCATGAACCTGCTGGGCGTTTCGTCCTACTTGCAGGTTGTGCTCAAGGGCGCTATTCTGGTGGTCGCCATCTGGCTCGACAACCGGAAAGAGCAGTAAGGGGGTAACGGTATGCAAACAACTTTCGCGGCATTCGGGAAACGCTCGTTGCGTGCTCTTACCAAGCAGAAGGCGATCATTGCGATCCTCATCATGCTGATTATGATGTTGTTCTTCAAGACGAACTTCTACACGAGCTATAATCTGCTCAACGTACTCAAAGACGCGGCGGTCAACGAGATCATCGCCTTCGGCGTTACGCTGACGGTCATTGCGGCGGGCTGCGACCTCTCCGTCGGCGGCGTGATGTGCTTAAGCGGCATCGTGTCCATTCAACTGATCAACAGCGGCATGAACATGTGGCTCGCCATCCTCCTCGCGGTGCTCAGCGGCGCTGCGGTCGGGTTCATCAACGGCTTCCTTGTGGTGCAGCAAAAGACCGAGGCGTTTATCATCACGCTCGGTACGGGCATGCTCATCAAGGGCATCAACCAGCAGCTCACGGACGCGCACCCGGTCTCCTGCACCAACATGGAGTTCATGAAGATTGCAAACAGCAAGCTCGGCGGTGTGATTCCAAATCTTGCGCTCTACATGATCGTGATCGGACTGCTGGCATACGCGCTGCTTCGCTACACGAGCTATGGCAGAAATTTGTATGCACTCGGCGGTGATTACGACGTCGCAAAGTACTCCGGAATCAATGTCATCTCGACAAAGTGGATTGCGTTTATCCTCAGCGGTGCGCTGGCTGCGGTTGCGGGTGTGCTGCTCTCCAGCAAGCTCAACACCGCTTCAAGCATCTATGGCGACGACACCGCGCTGATGGTCAACTGCGGCGTTGTGGTCGGCGGAACGAGCTTTGCAGGCGGCGTCGGTGGCATCCTCCAGAGCTTCATCGGACTCATGGTGCTGCAGCTGTTGACCAACTGTATGAACATGCTCGGCATCGCGCCGTATATCCAGCAGGTGTGTCAGGGCGTCGTGATCGTTGCGATCATCTGGCTCGACTGCTTCGGCAGAAAGCGCAAACGCGAGGACGTATAATCTTCATTCCCGAACAACAACCCCGATTCTCTCCTTCGCAGCGCCGCCGGATTCTCCGGCGGCATTGCTTTATCAAAATCGGTGTCGGATTGCATCATTCTTGCGATGCGTGGCAAGAGCTGCTGTGCTATACTCATAGCCAGATGGCGAAACTTTGTGGAGGCATAATATGATCTGTTATTTTTCCGGAACAGGCAATTCCAAATGGGTTGCCGAAGAGATTGCGCGGCGCACGGGCGACGAGGCGCAGAGCATTGCGGAGCTGGTCAAGGACGGCCCGACCGTGGTTTACGCCGGAAAAGACGCGCGCATCGGTGTGGTGTTTCCCATCTATGCCTGGGGCGTACCGCCGATTGTGGAGCGGTTCTGCAAGTCGATTACGCTTGCGGGCGCATATGCGTTTGCGGTCTGCACCTGCGGCGACGAGGCGGGCAAGGCAATGCGTCGCCTGAAGAAGATATTTGCGTATCAAGGTGCCTGGTCGGTCAAAATGCCGAATAATTATATCGTTGGATACGATGTGGACAGTCACGAGCTGGAGCGCAGTAAGATCGCTGTTGCGAAGGAACGCCTCATCGTGATTTCGGATGCGGTGCTGGCGAATTCCACCCAATATGACGTGAGCGAAGGCGTGGGCGCGGGCATCAAGACCGCGCTGGTGCGGCCGATGTTTAACACCTTTGCGCGCTCGACAAAACGATTTTCGGTTGAGGATTCCTGTAACGGTTGCGGGCTTTGCGCGCGCATGTGTCCGATTGGCGCAATTCGGTTGCAGGACGAAAAGCCGGTTTGGGTCAAGAAACACTGCACGCAGTGCATGAGCTGCATCAATCGCTGCCCGCAGCGCGCCATTCAGATGGGCGAGGGCACGAAAAATCATGGGCGGTACTATTTTCGATCCGACGCATTTGACGATTGACGGGGCTTCTCGACAGAATCACGCTGTGACGATGTAAGAATGATTTATATCAGTTACACAGTGCCGAAATCTTGCGACGATGCTTTTCAAAACAAGAAAGGCAGTCGGATTCACTCAAACAACATAATTTAACCGAAAAATGCGCGACAGGCGATTTTCTCGTCTGGTATAAGATGGTTTTACATCCGTTATTGGCCATAAAAACACAACCAACGCCGATATTCCGTTACATAGTCATTTCAAATATGTTTGTTGTTCTTGCGATCATACATCACAAGGGATATAATGAACCAGGATAGCATCTATTGAAAGCCGCAGAAGCACGAAGCAAGACGCGCGATGGGACGGGAGAATAGAATGGACGAACGATTTGGCACCGCGAACGACTGGCAGTCTCTGATATCAAAGTTAAACGGCGTTTATGCCTCTCATGTTGTGTTCTCCGAGTTACAGGAACCGGTTGAGATACACGTTCTGGCGAGTAACCGCCGCAATGTGAAATCGATCGTTCGGGATGTTCAGTCCGCAATTTCTGCGCGTTATGGAGTGGATGTGGATTATCACATCATCAGCGTGGCGCAGGTGTCTTCCAACATCATCACAGGCATGGGATTTCGGCTGATCTATTCCGGAATCAGCATGCGTTCCTCCGGCAAGGAGGTAGAGGTATCCGTGGTTCTCGCGCGGGATGAAGAGCGCTTTACGGGAACCGCCGTCGGTAGCTCGATTCCGTTTTCACGGATGCGATGCATCGCGCAGGCAACCTTGGATGCGGTAAAAGCCTGCACCAACGGTTCTTCGTTTTTTGAGTTGGCGAGCGTAGAGGTGATTCAATCCAATTCGCGCTCCATCGTGGTTTCGCAGGTCTACTGCCTGCCGGAGAATACCCCGCTGATCGGCTGCGTCTATGCGGAGCCGGATCAGGACGCCGCGGTGGCGCAGAGCGTTTTAGACGCGATCAACCGTAAATTGGAGATCTACACGCAGGAAGTATAACGATCGAGCAACAACCATACGGATAAACGATAGAAACTCCATACCATTCACACAGAATATCTTCAAAAATGTGTTATTTGATAAATTAACAGATCCGGCAATAGCGTAGCGGATATAGCCTGTTCGACTAGCGGAGAACAGAGACTTGAAAAAGGAGGCTATATCCACATGAAGAAGATCCTCATGGCGCTCGCATCTCTGGCTGCTCTGGTTTTGGCAAGCGGCGCGTTTTTCTATGTCAGATAAGACAAGACAAACACCGAGACAGTGAATTGGGTATTCTGCCGGATCTGTTAATCTTTTTTCGCCGATTGGCGGGGGTTGAGACAAGTGCAAAGCTGGTTCAGTAAACAGAAACTCTATATGGCGCTGGTAAGCCTGTGCGGCATTGCTGTCTTTGCACTGTGTGTTTACCAATCAACTGCGCTCTATCAGCTAGCCGCGTCGAAATGGGACTTTGCCGTCTATTGCGCCGTGATGGTCGTCATCCTTACCATGTGCCATATGCTGCCGATCTATATTACGGCGGATAAAACGATGGAGATCAGCTTTGTTCCCGTCGTCGCATGCCTTGTGACAAAGGGTGTCTATCTGACCATCGTACTTTACATGATCTCTTCGTTTCTTGTTTTTTTATCCGATCCGCAGACAAAGAAGCATTATTCCCCCTGGAAAAGGTCGCCGCAGAAGGAAATCTTTAATGTATCCAACGTGTTGATCGCGATTTTGCTCGGAGGATTGGTCTATCACCTGATCGTACCGAGCGCAGGCGGATACGTTTTTACCTGGAGAGTGGTCATCGGCGCTGTCGCCTTCTCGTTTATTGCGATCTTTGGCAATCTGATTTTCTTTATTCTTTATTTTAAACTCAGCGACCAAGGTCGGTTTTTCGCATTACTGCGGGACAACATCAGCGGCATATTGCCGAATATTCTGGCGACGATTCCGCTGGGTCTCGTGATCGGCTATATCCTGACGCAGTATAACGCGTACCTCTGGCTCGTGCTTTTCATGGGACCGCTGATGCTGGCGCGGTATTCTTTTAAAGTGTATCTGGATAGCCACACGATTCTACTTCGCACAATCGCTTCTTTGGTGGAAGCGATTGAGGCGAAAGACCCCTATACGCACGGGCACTCCCAGCGCGTCGCCTACCTCAGCAACGAAATCTGCAAGGCGATGAACTGCACGCGCGCCTTTTCCGATCAAGTCATGATGGCGGCGCTACTGCATGACACGGGCAAGATCGGCGTGGAAGACGCGGTTCTTCGCAAACCCGGCCCGCTCACCACGGAGGAATACGACATCATCAAACAGCATCCCGTCGTTGGCAGGCGCATCATCGAGAGCATCAATTTGCCGACGGTCGTCAACGACGCGGTGCTCTACCATCACCGCAGATTCGATGGAACCGGCTATCCGCCGGAGGGACCTGTTTCTGGCGAGCTCCCGCTCTCTGCGGCGATACTCGCCGTTGCAGATACGTACGACGCGATCATCAGCGACCGACCATATCGCGCGGGGCTGACGAAAGCGCGTGCAAGGGAAATTCTGGAGGAAGCAGCCGGAACCCAGCTTGACCCGAAGGTCGTAAAGGTGTTTCTCGCGATTGAGCCACGCCTGCGCGCGGAGGAAGCGGAGAAACTGCTGCTGTATACGATATGATACTGCTTGGATTTGCGGCAATCGGATTCATCATTGGGCTGCTATCCGGTGGGTCACCACGCGGGGTATTTCGTTACACGCTCAAAGGCATATGGCTGCCGATCGCAGCGTATGCGCTAAAAGCAGGAGCGGCGCTTTTGCTTACACCGCAGACGGGCGCGGTATGGGTGGCCCTGATCCAATACGGACTTCTGTTTCTGTTTTTGTTTGCCAACCGCCGGCGGCCCGTGTGGCCGCTGTTTGCGTTTGCGGGAACATTGTGTAACTTCCTCGTGATCGTCTTCAACGGCGGATGTATGCCGGTCTCCGCTTCGCTGCTAAGCGCGGCGGGAGAACGCCTGACGCAACTGACCGAAGGGCATATCTATGCCTACCGCTTGATGGACGCCGCGACGCGCTTGCCGTTTCTAGGAGACATCATCCGCTTCGGATTCGCGAATCGACCGCTGGGGTTTGCGAGCGTTGGAGACCTTGTGCTTGGCATTGGGGTAGCGCTTCTTTGCTGGCAAATGACGCGTACCGCTGTTCAGACAGAGGAAAGCAAACCCGAAGTGCCGAGCAAAGCCTGAAAACAGCATTCAAACTTTGTTCATAATTTCGCAATAATAATCTTGCAGACGTATCCGGACATACCCTGTGTGGTATTCTGCTTTCCTCATTAGAACTGGAAGCGATGTGAAACGGGAGATTGACCGCTTGTTTTTCGCGAAAAAAGGTTTTTCGAATGTATTTTTGAATGAGGGAAGAGCTTTTTACAAATCGAATGCACCACACGTGGTAATAAGCGCATTCTTTGTATATGTCTGATAGACGTTGAGAGAAGGGGTTTCGTTTCCTGTATCTCATAGCAAAATGCGGTGGATTAATATTTCTCACAAGCGATGATATATTTACATGTATTAAATTTAGAACATTAAGCTTGATATTACGCCTATTTCGTGTAAAATAATTGGATGTATGCATCATGTTTTTTGCAGGGATTTATTCATATCATGAATCGATGCGTTCTACAGGTGAAAGATTGTGTCTGGTAAGGAAAAAAAGTCGGCGGCTGAAGAAAGAAAAAAGTCGCGCATCCAATTTGAGGTAACCAAACTAAGCGCTGCACAGAGAAGCATCCATGTGTACGCGCAGATAGCCAGCATATGCAATTTTATCTTTCTCATCTGTGATTTAATGTTTATACAAGGACAGACGGAGCGCATGATCGTTGCGATCACGCGCTATTGTTTTTCGATTTTATTGATACTGATGGTTCGGAAGCTGCAACGCGTTCGGTCATTTGCCAACTTTGCGACGATTGTGACCTTGCTGGAAGCCGCCTCCATTTCTCTGTATTTTGCTGTTTTATGGCTCTATGAATCGCCGGATTTCATGATTCAATCCATGGGGATGATTCTGACAATACTTGCTATCTATGTCGTGCCAAACCGGAGTGAAAACGTATTGGCGCTCTCCATTTCCGCGGCGATCGTATACTTTGGGTTTTCCTATTTCTTTATCAAAGGTGTGCCGTTCAAGTCTTTTTTTGCGGCGATGGTTTACGTAGCGCTCACAATCGTCATCTGCGCCGCGAGGGCGCTGGGAATCGAGCAGCATGCGCAGCGGGAACTATCTACCAAGACGAGTTTACAGGAGACCAGCGCGAAGGACTACTTAACCAACGCCGCGACACGCGCCAGACTGGAAGAGGAAGCGCTTCGCTGGATGAACTTCTGCCGCAGACAGAGCCTTCCGCTTTGTTTGGTGTTTGTCGACGTCGATAATTTAAAAAGCATTAACGATAGCTACGGACACGCGATGGGCGACGTTGCGCTCAAGCAAATCGCTGCTCTCATGCAAGCGCAACTGCGCAATTCGGACACCATTGCGCGCTGGGGCGGGGATGAGTTCGTGCTGTTACTGCCAAACGTAACGCTTCAAAACGCGGTGCTTTTGCTGGATCGCGTCAAGTTCGCAATCTCAAAACTATCGCTGAACGACACGGTTGTGGTATCGTGCAGCTTCGGGGTGGTGCAGATGCGACCCGAAAGCACCTACCAAGAGATGTTGTCGCAGGCGGATGCGTTGATGTATCGTTCCAAACAAAACGGAAAGGGCAGAATCACGTATCCTATCGAAGAACCCTGCGCCAGTATAGAGTAAAGCACCAATAAATCAAAAACAAGACAAACAAAAACAAGGGTAACCGAACCCTTGTTTTTTGAAGAAAATCCTTTATTCGCTCTCGTCTGTGGGAAGATGGATGGCAAATCTGCAGACCGGGTCGCCGCGCAAAGCGGACTGTAACAGCTCGACACGCAATTCTCGTCCCAGGACGACTTCGTAAGGATACTTGGCAAATCCCGCGCTGCAGTAACACCAGTCGCTGGAGATGTCCGATTCACCTTTTAAAATCGCTTCCCGAACAAACGGACAGTGACAGGCGTAATAACGCTTCTCGGTCGGATCGGAGGCGGCAAGATAGCGCGCAGGATCATAAGGGATCTTTGTGTGATAGAGCGTATCTCCATCACGCACGGCTGAGAGAATCTCCTGATGTTGCGCGACGTAGTCTACGACCTCCTGCGTAATGATCTGTTCAAACCACACCGTGCCGGTGTCGCAGTGCCGCTGTAGCGTCTCAAGCTGACGCGTATACATGGCGCGAAGAAACGCATCGATCGAGCCGGAGGAACGGTAGAGCGCAATATCCTCTTCAAACGCTTCGGCGGGAATCTGGTGATGATTTCCCGCGAGCGCACTTCGAACCGTTTCACGCGGTAGATTTTGCTCCAGCCGCTCCATCAGCGCGCGCGTAAACGCGGGGAAATCGACCGGATCTGCGCCAAGCGGCGGGTGCGCAACCGCATCGATTATCGCTTGCGCCTCGGATGGCTGTATCAATGTGCCGAGCCGGTCCCGAATGCTGTCGATAACGCCGAGGCCGCCCAGCAACGAAGTAAAATACACATACAGATCTGTTTGCCCGGTCAGATAGAAATAACGCGCGAGGGCGAGCAGCGTTTCCAGTGTATTGCGCTGATCGTTGATGAGAACTTTGATATACGCGCGGATTTGATCGCGCGTGGCATGCTCCAACGACTGTTGACGCGCTTCCAGCCACGCTTGCAGCTCTCTGACGGATGCGACGGCTTCGTCCGCTTCCTGAATCGAGAAGCCGCGCTTAGCATAATGATCGCGCAAGATTTGTTCATTCATCGCGTTTCCTCCTATTATAGATGGAATAGACGGTTTGATAACCTGATTATATACGAACAGATGTTTTCAGGCAATGTGTTTCTCCGTTTTGTCGTTTGATCCGGATTTGTCGAAAACTTGAGACTTGCTTGAGAAATACTTGAAAATCGACTGCTATCATGCGGGTATATCAGGAAGAAAGTGTCGAATTCGGCACATGTTTCCAATTTGACCGACGAAACACCGCTTTTCATGAAAAAGACGTAAAGTTGTCGGCAAATCGTCGGTTTTTCGTAATAGCCGCGTAACAATAAGCGGCTATGATGACAATACAGAGCTTAAAGTTTGGTTATAAAGCCATTCATTTGTTGTGAGACCAGAAAGCGAGGCAATTTTCTCATGAAACGAGTTTATATTATTACTGGCGTTGGCGGCCACCTTGGCAACACGGTTGCGCGGGAGCTGCTCGCCGCAGGTGAAACCGTGCGCGGTTTTGCTCAGCCGAACGAGGACGTGACCATGCTGTATGGCGACGCGGTATCCATCGTTCGCGGAGATGTGCGCGATAAGCCTTCCATGGAGCCATTGTTTTACGGGCTGAATGCGGACGACGAGGTGTACTTCATCCATTGCGCGGGGATCGTCTCCGTTGCGACTAAATATGACCAGCGCGTGGTAGACGTCAATGTCCGCGGAACGGAAAACGTGGTGAGCCTTTGCAAGGAACACAACGTGAAAAAGCTGGTCTACATCAGCTCGGTACACGCGCTGCCGGAGCTGCCGCACGGAAACGTCATCCATGAGGTGGAGGGCTTCCAGCCGGAGTCCGTGATCGGCCTTTACGCAAAGACGAAAGCCGCGGCGACGCAGATTGTGCTGGATGCGGCAAGAAGCGGCCTGGACGCGACGATTATCCATCCTTCCGGCATCATCGGTCCGAACGACTACGGCCACGGTCACCTGACGCAGATGGTGATCAATTACCTCAACGGGACATTGACGGCCTGCGTTGAGGGTGGCTATGATTTCGTAGATGTACGCGATGTGGCGGACGGCGTCATCGCGGCGGCGAGCAAGGGGAAGAAGGGCGAATGCTACATCCTCTCCAACCGCTATATCCCCGTACGTGAGCTGCTCAACACGCTCTCTCGCGTGACCGGAGGAAAGAGTGTCAACACCGTGCTGCCGCTCTGGTTTGCAAAACTGACCGCGCCGATTGCGGAGCTATACTACAGGATTCGGCACGAGTCTCCGCTCTTTACGCGCTATACGCTGTATACGCTGACGAGCAACGCGCGCTTTACGTACGAAAAAGCACGGCGCGATCTCGGCTATAAGCCGCGCGACATCAGCGCTACGATTAAGGATACCGTCGCTTTCCTGACCAAGGAACGCAAAAACCTATTCCGCAAGCGCAGAGTCAACAAGCCGGTTCCCGTCATGGGATAAGCGCTGAATCGTTTTATAAAACAAGGGAGCTGCCGAAAATGGCAGCTCCTTTTGCATGCGCAAGTATCTTAGCAGCAATCAGCGCCGCAGATAGATGACATACGGGTGATCGACATGGTAGCCGAGCTTTTCCGCGAGCGCGACGCTCCTTAGATCGTACGCGTCCCAGCTTGGATACAGCCCGCGATCAAGTGCCTCGAGAATCAGGCGCGCACCGCAAGCGAGCGCGAGCCCGCGACGGCGTTGATCCGGCGCGGTGTCGATCTCTACCTCGATTCCGCTGGTATACACGCAATAGCTGCTCGCACCCGATACCAGCTGACCGTCCAATATGGCGGCAACGCCAAAGCCCCGATGTAAGAAGTCGTTAAAATCGGAAAAACACGTGCAAAAATCACGCGACCAGTTTTCCCGAACGGTTTGCTCACAGATCGCTTTGTCAAAAAGACGCAGTTCATATTCCTTCGGCAGTGCCTCGATGTACATTTGCAGCATTTCGCGGGAGAAGACGTCCGGCTCTTTCTTGATGGCGTAGCGCAGCTTGCGTTGTACGAGCGATCCCCAGGCGCGCTCAATCGCGTCGCTCCAATTTTCGTTCTGCAGGACGATTTCCCTCGCGGCGGCGCTTGCCGCGAAGGGGACGCTTGGCCGACCCGCAAAAAAACAAAAATCACCCAGCACGAGTTGCGCTGCGGTTGGCGTTTCTTCGTTATCCGCGAGGGCATAGCCCATATGCCCCTTCAAAACGGACCAAATCAACGTTTCATTCCAACCCGCGAACAACGGGGTGATCTTCTGCAACAAATTCATGTGAGAGGTCCTAACTAAATATAAAATAGAAAGTAATCAACGCTTTCCCTGATTTGGCTGAGCCAGGACGGGGAACGGTCTTACTGCATACCGCGGATAATACGATTTGCCTCGGCATAGATGCGCGCCGGATCTTCGCCGATGAAAAATTCTCCGTGCTCATACAGCACGTTTCCGGCGATCATAACCAAAGCAACGTTTTGCTTGCTTCCGCTGTAGACGATATTTTTCTTAATGTTATTGAGCGGTTGCATGTTCGGCTGATTCAGATCGATCATGATCAGATCCGCTTGCTTTCCAACGGCGAGGCAGTCGCAATCGTCAAAACCGCAGGCGTAGGCACCATTTTTGCATGCCATGGTGAGCACGTCCGTGGCGTCCACCGCCTCCGCGCCGTGGGCAAGCTTTTGCAGCCCTGTTACGAGGAACATCTCGCGAAAGAAGTCCAGACAGTTGTTGCTCGCGGCCCCGTCCGTGCCGATTGCGACCGGGATGCCCCGCTTGAGATACTCGTAGACGGGAGCTACTCCGCTGGCGAGCTTCGTGTTGGAGCCGGGGCAGGTGACGACCGTCATATTGCGCGATTTTAAAATATCCATTTCGTGATCGGAGACGTGGACGCAATGGTACCCGCCGCCGCCATAGTTAAACAAACCGAGCGAATCGAGATACTCGATAGTACGCATGCCGCTGTGCGCCACACAACTTTCTACCTCTGCCGCCGTTTCGTTCAGGTGCGCGTAAAACGGCTGCTTGATTTGCTGCACCATTTCGGAAAGATCGCGCAGCAACGGTTCGCTCGTGGTATATTCCGCGTGGAATCCGAGCCGGTAGGAGATCAGCGGATGGAAGCGCGAATACGTTGCGTACTCGTCCGCGGTCTCCTGCGCCGTTCCGCCGTAGTCGTTTGCGCAGCCGACCAGCGCCGCGCGAAAGCCGGTATCGACGGCGGCCTGCGCAACACTTTCCCGCGGGAAATACATATCAAACATCATGGTGATACCGCTGGTGAGGTATTCCATGATGGCGAGCTTGGTCAGAATATAGACGTCTTCCGGCGTGAGTTGCGCCTCTTTGGGAAAGATCTGCTCCGTCAGCCAGCGCTGAAGCGGCAGATCATCCGCGAGGGAGCGCAAAAAAGTCATCCCGCTGTGCGTATGCGCGTTTTTAAAACCCGGCATCAGCAGGTTGCCGTGGCAGTCGATCTCGCGATCGATCTTGCCTGAAAAGACGCAATCTTTGCCGAGCGCCGCGATGCGACCTCCGGAGACGATGAGCTCGCCGGAGAAAAGCGGCGTCTGCCCGTCCAGCGAAGTTATTTTAGCATTATAAAATCGAATATTCATGGAGACATTCTACCATAGGATGGATTGAGAATCTACAAAGTGAGGATAGTGAAGCATGCGATATAACAACTACCGCAACATATCTGCACAACTGTTGCTTCGATATCCATACCGTTTCGGTTTTCTTGTGGAATCATAATCCGAACAAATCACAGGATTGTTTCAAAAAAGCTGAGCCGAAGGAAGGAATTCGTGTTAAAATAGTAACAACAAATATAGCTTACAGATCAAATCATCTATCGATTTTATGGCGCGTCCTGACAAAACGGATGAGCGCATCAAGACAAACCAATTGGAAAGCGTGAAAACATGATGAATACGGATGAGTTATCGAAGATCGAGGAGCTCAGGCGGATTCTTGCGCACCCCGGGAAAATTGTTTTTCTCGGCGGGGCGGGAACGTCTACCGAGAGCGGGATTCCGGATTTTCGCTCCGGCGACGGGGTGTTTGCGGCGATGCGCGACTACGGTTTTCCTCCGGAAACGCTGCTGAGCCATACGTTCTTTTTAAAACACACCGAGACATTTTTTGAATATTACCGGAAATTCCTGCTCCATCCCAATGCGCAGCCGAACGATTGCCATCGCGCGCTGGTCAAGCTGGAACAGGACGGCGTATTGACTGCGGTGATCACGCAGAATATCGACGGCCTCCACCAAAAGGCGGGGAGTCGTACGGTGCTGGAACTGCATGGCAGCGTAAACAGTAACCACTGCATGAAATGCGGCAGGGCTTTTACCATGGCGGATATCATCCGCAAGGTCGGGATTCCGACCTGCGGCTGCGGCGGAGTCATCAAGCCGGACGTGGTGCTGTATGAAGAACCGCTCAACGAAAAAGTACTGCACACCGCGGTGTCCAAGATGGACAAGGCGGATACGCTCATTATCGGGGGTACTTCGCTTGCGGTCTATCCCGCGGCGGGGTTGGTCGACTATTTCCACGGACGGAACCTGATCGTTATCAACCTCGGCAAGACCAGCCGAAACGGCAGCGCGACGCTGAATATCTCCGCGCCCATCGGTGAAGTGATGCGAAGAGTGGTGATTGACCGCCCGCTGGCAAAAGAGGCGTAACATCCGCCAAAGAAGTTGGTTCACATGGTTTAGGCTTCACCGGCTGCGGCGGTGAAGCCTTTTCTCTGGCGCCGCTTCATATTCCGTTCACACATTGTTTGATTGCCCGCACCGGACCCGCATGATAAAATCAATTGATATCATAGGATCGATGTGTCCGATTGGATCACGCGAAAGCAGGTTTATTAAATGGGTTTGTTTGATACATCCGACATTGGAATTGACCTTGGCACATCCTCGACGCTGGTTTTCGTTAAAGGCAAGGGGATCGTGCTCAAGGAGCCATCCGTCGTCGCGGTGGAGCGCGTGACAGGCCGCATTGTCGCGATTGGCGAAGATGCGCGAAAGATGATGGGACGGGAGCCCGCAAACACGGTTGTCATCCGTCCGCTACGGGATGGGGTCATCTCAAATTTTGACGTGACGGCCCGCATGCTGCGCTATTTCTTTCAAAAAGTGGTTGGCACGCGGCTGCTCTATCGTCCGCGCGCCGTTGTTTGCATTCCCTCCGGCGTGACCGAGGCGGAGAAGCGCTGCGTGATAGAGGCCTCGGACGAGGCGGGCGCGCGCTATTCTTATTTAATCGAGGAACCGATTGCAGCCGCCATCGGCGCGGGACTGGACATCATCGAGCCGACGGGGCATATGGTGCTCGACATCGGCGGCGGAACGACGGATATCGCGGTGATTTCGCATGGAGCCACCGTCATCTCCGACTCCATCAAGATGGCGGGAGACAAGTTTGACGACGCGCTGCGCCGATACATGAAGCGTAAGCACAGCCTCTATATCGGTGAGCGAAATGCCGAAGATATCAAGATCGCTTATGGGCGCGCGCATATCGAAAAAGAACAGCGTATCATCGAAGTGCGCGGCAGAAGCGTCGTGACCGGACTGCCGGAGGTGATACCGATCGGTACCAACGAGATGGTGGATGCGCTGAGCGAACCGCTCGCCGCGATTATGGAGCGCGTGCGCGGTCTCATGGAACGTACCCCGCCGGAATTGGCGAGCGATATTGCGCGCACGGGCATCGTGGTCACGGGCGGCGGCGCGCTGCTGGCCGGTTTTGACCGGTATGTGACAGAGCGAACCAGCGTACCCTGCCGCATCGCGGAGGACCCGATTTCCTGCGTAGCGCTTGGCACGGGTCGCGTGCTCGACGACCTGAAAAAATACAACGCGGCGATTTACGATTATCGCCGGGGAGAATATTACGATAGTTGAGCGATAAAACTCGCGTTTTATGGCGGCTGAACTCGTGCAGGACAATCAACCGCCACGCGCCGGATTAATTGATTTTTAATGATTTGTTCAACGCAATGACACGATTGCTTGCTATACTCAGCATGTTTCAAAATCAGGTTCAAACGAGCGAAGGGATATACCCGCTCCGGCGAAACGGTGTTGGATTGCTATTTTCAGCAAGACACATGATTTGGATGGATAGGCTTCGGCAAACGATGTGCCGGCAGCCGAAAGGAGTCTAAAGCGTGCCTACTGATCCCTATTTAGACCGAAAGTATTCGAAGGGAAATCCGGAGAAAAAATCAAATGCAAATCACAGCGGCGCTGCGCCACACGGAAAAAGCAGCGCGGCATACTTAGATGCGCATTCATCATCCCGTAATCATTCATCCGGACACCATGAGGAACATAGAGCTAAGAAGAGCGATCAACACATACGATCCAATCAAAGCGCTTATGCCGCAGACGGTTATCCGCGAAAGGCGCACAAATCGGGTGCCAGCGAAACCGCGGAATACGCGCAAATGAAGCGGAGTAACGATAGTTATGAATCGCACTATGTGCAACCAAAGAAAAAGAAAAAGAAATTCAAACCCAAGCGGTTCTTTAAAAAGCTGGGAAGAGAACTGCAAGCCTTTGGAGCAAAGCTGATCGAGGTGGAAGAGCTTCCGCCGGATCCGGTGAATGAAACGCAAGCATTCGCAAGCGACGACCTCGGCTTCTCACAAAAGAAGCAGCAGTTTTCGATGAATTCCGCAAAAGGCCGCGGGCCGGCACAAAAAGCGCAGCCCTTAACGGCGAAAAACATCCTTCAAAAAACGCAAAAAGCGCTCCTTACCGCGCTGCGCGTTATTGCGCGCGGCGTCTATCTGGGCGTTCGCAACGTCTATCATTTTCTCATGAAGCTGCCGCAGCGCACGCTCTTAATCGGAAGTGGCGCGTTTGGCGTACTGCTCATCACCGTCGTTGTGCTTGCCTTTGCCTTGCCGGGAAAGGCGACAAAAGCGGAGGAGAATGAGATTGCCGCGTTTACCGCGCTGGAGACTGAGCAGACGGCGCTGGAGAACGCAACACTTGACGGTACGCAGCCCGGCGAAACGACAGCGGACGGAACACAAACCGGAGATATGACGCAGGATGCCGCGACGGAACAGCCTGCCGACGCCGCTGCGGTGGATACAACCGGTGTAACCGCCTTCACCGAAGAAGTAAAAGCCGGAGATAACGGCGAGATCATATCGGCGATACAGTCCCGGCTTATGGATCTCGGCTATATGGATTCAGATGAACCGACGCAGCACTTTGGCCCGCTGACGCAAAGCGCGCTGAAGAGCTTTCAGCGGCACAACGGCCTTGGTGACGACGGCATCTGCGGCGCGTCCACCTACGCGGCGCTCATGAGTGAGGACGCAAAGATCTACGTCATGCAGCTTGGCGATACCGGCCCGGATGTCGAGGGCGTTCAGCAGCGCCTCTACGAACTCGGTTACCTCGATAACAAGGCGAATATCAAAGGAACCTTTGGCGAGAAAACCGAGATTGCCGCAAAGGCATTTCAAAAGAAAAACAGTCTGACCGCGGACGGCAAAGTCGGCAACAAAACGCTTGAGATGCTCTACGGCGAAGACGTGGTCAGCAACGCTTATCGCCTCGGCGACGAAAACCAGGTGATCAAGGACTGCCAGACCGCGCTGAAAAAGCTGGGCTACGTTACCTTTAAGCCGGACGGCGTCATGGGCAAGGCGACGGTCTCCGCGATTAAGGCGTTTCAGCAGGCAAACGGGTTAACGCGGGATGGTGCACTCGGCCCGGTGACGCGAGATATGATCCTCTCCGGCAAAGCACAGGAGATGGTCTTGCAGCTTGGTGACTATGGTACGGACGTGAAAAACATGCAGACGCGTCTGTCAAAGCTGAATTATCTTTCCAGCGCAAATACGACCGGCTACTTCGGTGAAATCACCGAAGACGCGGTAAAGGCGTTCCAGAAGCGCGCGGGCTTGACGGCGGACGGCAAGGTTGGCGGCGTTACGCTGACCATGATGAACTCCTCCAGCGCGAAAAAGGCGGCGAGCGCACCTTCGACGAAGAAGGAAACGAAGAGCAGCTCAAACAACTCCTCCGGAAGTTCCGGCGGTAGCTCTTCCAGCGGCTCTTCCAGCGGAATCTCCGATAAGTCGGGCGTCGAAAAGCTTGTTGCACTCGCCGACAGTAAGATCGGCAGCAAGTATGTACGCGGCGCAAAGGGGCCAAACACCTT
Organism: Christensenellaceae bacterium; assembly: GCA_963665375.2. GTDB lineage: Bacteria > Bacillota > Clostridia > Christensenellales > CAG-138 > UBA7703. The sequence goes on along the minus strand of CAXXUL010000003.1, from coordinate 46,820 downwards.
TGACTGCTCCGGCTTCGTCTACTGGTGCCTCAAGAACGCGGGCGTCAGCACGAGCTATATGACTTCCTACATGTGGCGCTCTACTTCACGCTTCTCGCGCTTTACGGACATGGGCTCGATTCAGCGCGGCGACATCCTCGTGTTCTCGGGCGAGACGGATTCTGCGGGCCACGTCGGTATCTACCTTGGCGGCGGCAAGATGATTGACGCCAGTTCTTCCGAGGGTCAGGTCCGCCTGTCTTCCTCCGTGTTGAGCTCCGGCGGATATTGGACGCGACACTTCATCTGCGCTTATCACGTATTCTAAGCCGTGCGTGAAGTGGAAAGAACATCATACAATCTGCGCGGGACTGGCAGGCAATGCCTCTCCCGCGCATCTGTATATTTTCAGGGAGGGGACATATGCGAAGAGCCTTCGGCATCCTATGTGCGGCGCTGGTGTTGTTTTCTGCGCTGATGGTACCCGGACGCGCCAAAGCGATGGATGAACTCAAAAACGACGATCCGGATCAATACTATATCCTGCTTGATTTGCGCAATCAGATCGTGACCGTTTTTGAGAAGGACGAAAACGGCGAATATACCAAGGTCGTGCGTCGTTTTTTATGCGCCAGCGGGCGAACGGACGTAGACGAGGCGGACCCGGAGGACGAGGCGACGCCGACTCCGCGCGGCATCTGGAAAATCGGCGGTCGGGAGCGCTTCGGAAAATTTGCGAATTTCAGCGCCTCCTACGCGCGCTATTGGGTACAGATCGTAGGCAGCATCTATTTCCACTCGCTGCTGTTTAGCAAGCGCTCGATCGACTCGATGGAACGCCAAGCTTACAGCGACATGGGGAATAAAGTGTCTCACGGATGCGTGCGGTTGTATGTGGAGGACGCGAGGTGGCTTTATTACTACGCCTGCCCCGGCACGACCATCGAGGTCAGCGCTAGCGAACCCGGCAATAAGGAGATGAAGCGCGCGCTGAAAAGCAAGATTCCGTTCTCCGAGTACAACGCGTTTCAAAAGACCATCACCGACGAAACGGAAGAGCTGCCGAACCCGCGCGTTTGGGTCACCGTGGAAGGGGCACGCCTACGCAAAGGCTGCGGAAACGCGTTTGACAGCGTCGCGCGGCTCAATGTCGGCGACGAGCTGGAGGTACTGCTCGACAGCGAAGTTTGGGTGAAAGTTCGCTTTGGCAAGAAAGAGGGATATGTTCTGCGCGGATTGATTTCTTTTCAGCAGGGCGTATTGGATACCAGGCCGGATGCGGACGTGCTGAAGTCGACGGAGTGGCTCTATACCGAGCCAAACCTCGAATCGGAAAAGATCGTCAAGGCACCCGCGCGTGTTTCCGTCAAGGTGCTGGAGACGACCGAGGACGGTTGGATCAAGATCGTCTACCAGAATGAAACCGGGTATGTGAAACCCGGCAAAATCGTGAAAGACTGGGGCGTTATCATCGACTGATCCGAACGAAAAATGTAAATACGGCGCAACAAACAAGGGGCTGCCAATTTTGGCAGTCTCTTTTGGGTATAATGAGTGTGGAGGAGAAACGATTAAGGCCTTCTTAGAATACCAGAATATTTCGGGTGAGAGCTCCTCGCTTTGCGCAGAGCCGCCGGAGAGCAACTTGACCGCCTCACCGTAACAGCGCGCGCCCGCGTCCGGGAAGTTTTCGCCGACGGCGCACACGAGAATTGGCGAGAGCTTTGCTGTGGCGTCCGCATCCGAACCTGCTGAAAAACACCTCGATATCGTCCCGGCCAAGGCTTGCGAGTGATTCCGCGGCGGAGACGGCGAGCGCACCGGACTCGGCATAGATCGCGTCCAGCATGCCGGGGTAATAAAGCGACAACGTCTCGCTTAGCCAGTCCGCTAGAGAGACATCCGAGGCTTCCAGAAAGAACTCCTGTTTGGCGAACACCGTTCCGCTCGCCTTCGCGTCGCTCCAAATCAGGTATGCGGCGCTGCTCTGACTCGTAAACAGGCCGATCATGCGAACGGGTGCCAGATGCGGCGGATAGCTCAGCGCGCTGTCCAGCGCGAGTTTCGGCGCGGCAGCGGCGTTGTAAGTCAGATGCGGGGTGTCAGCCACAATGCTTTGCCCGTCTGCGGCGAAGACATAGACGGGAAGCGTGGTTTTCGGGAAAGTAGCCTCGCCGGTCAGAAACACAATCGCGGCATCCGCATCCACTGCGGAATCCTCTGCCAGCGCGCTCAGCCCGCCGTCGAGGGGAAGGATTTTAACGACATTTCCATCTGCTTCGGCAGCGGTACGTACCCCCCGCAAGAAAAGCCTCCGCATCCTCCGCGCCAAGGACTGCGACAACGCGCGCAGGCGTCGGCGTCGGGCTTGGCGAAGGCGCAATGGAAGCGGAAGCGAGCTCCATTGGTATAGTTGTCGGAACCGCGACAGAACCCTCTGCGCAGGCTGAGAGCGAAAACAGAAGCAGAATTGCAATGATAGAAAAAAGACGTTTCATGCACCTAGTATAACATGACAACGACTGACCAGAGTAGTGGATTGCGACAATTCTTGCGTAAAAAAAACGCCGCGCAATCGCTTGCACGGCGGTAAGAACACGAAAGGAACGCCGCTTTATTCTGCCGGCGTCGGCGTCGGAACAAACGACTCGCCGTAGATCAGCGCGTTGAGCGCAGCTGCGGCTGCATCAAGATCGAACTCCAACTGGTCGGTTTTTTCGCCTTTATCGTCTACAAAGTTGGAGTAACTGTTCGGTTCGGGAATGACGTTTTTCGTAAAGGTCATACCTTTGGAGAGCAGGATCTTGGCAAGCTCGGTCATCGTATCCAGCCCCATATTGGTTGAAACATAGTTGGTTGCAAACGAGAGCAGCGCGATGACGCTCTGTTCGTTCATCTGCTTGGTCACCTTCTCAAACGCGAGCTGAATGATTTCCTGCTGGCGGTTGACGCGATCGTAATCATTGCCGCTGCCGCCTTCAAAACCGGTGTGGCGGTTGCGGGCGTAGATGAGGCACTGTGCGCCGTCGAGATGGAGCACGCCGGGATCTTCTTTGATAGTAGAGGCTTTTCTGACGATGGACGGCTCATTGACGTAGTCGCCCTTGATGCGATCGTTGATGAAGTTGATCTCCGCCTGATCGCAGTCCACGTCCAGACCGCCGATCTGGTCGATCAACGCCGCAAAACCGTCAAAACCGATGCAGACGTATTCCTGAATGTCGAGCTTAAAGTTCTCGTTGAGCGTGTTGATGAGTTCGCCCGGGCCGCCGCCGGCATAACCGCCGCTGTAAGCGCCGTTGAGACGGCTATAGAAGGTAAATCTTCCGCTCTTGCCGATGCGGTGCACGCGCGAGTCACGCATGAAGGAAACGAGCGTAATCGTGCCTTTATCCGTATTGATGGACGCGAGCATCATGGAATCGGAACGGCCCTCGTTACTCTGTGTGGCTTCTACGCTGCGCGAGTCGGTGCCGACGAGGAGGATATTTACGATGTTGTCCGCCTTGGCTTCCTCTTCATAGATGGGCATCTGCGTGGGTGTAGGGGTTGGTTCATCCTCAATGACCATGACGGTCGCGGGTTCTTCCGTTGCGGTTAGATCATCCGGCTTTTCAACTGTCTCGACCGCGTCGGCACGCATGTTAGTCAGAACGTAAACGCCCACACCAACGACCGCCAGCACGATGACCAGCAGGACGATCAAAACGATCTTCATGACTTTAGACATGATAAAAACACCTCATTAATTTACACTCGTGATACTCTATAAAACGCAACCATGATATCACATCAATCCGCAACGATACAATGAAATCGGCAAAACTCACAACTTGTTTACATAATCATCCAGTGATTTTCAAACGAGCGGTTTGATCCATTTCTATCGTAGACAGAAGAACGCCCGTGCTCGATTGTGAGCACGGGCGCTCGTGCGAATGATCGAGTTTATGCGTTCAGTTCGTCAATCACGTGGCGAACGGAACGCTCGACGCTGCCTTCTTCAAACGGGATTTCAAGACCTGCCAGCTTAAGCAGGTCGAAATACCCTTTGCTACCGCCCGCGCGGCAGAGCGTCAGGTAAGATTCCCAGGCGGCGTTGTGATCCTGCTTCATCCGCCCGTAGAACTGGAAGGCGCAGACCTGAGCTAACGCATAGTCGACATAATAGAACGGATAGAGGAAGATATGCTGCTTTTGCATCCAGAACCCGCCCTCGGCCAGGAACGGCACGCCGTCGTAATCCCGCCAGGGGAGATACTTTTGCTCGATTTCATGCCAGACCGCGCGGCGCTCCTTCGCGCTCATGGCGGGTTTTTCGTAGACGCGGTGTTGGAACTCATCCACGCTTACCAGATAAGGAATCGTCGACAGCGAGCCGGAAAGATGCGCATATTTCGCCTTCTGCACATGCTCCTCGCCGAAGAAATCCTTCAGATATGGATAAGCGAAGTGCTCCATGGTCATGGAGTGAATCTCGTTGACCTCGCTGGTTGAGCTCAGGTAAGCGGGCAGCGGCTGGCTGCGCATGGCGGTATAGCCCGCAAACGCGTGACCGGCTTCGTGCGTGAGCACGTTGACATCCGCCGCGGTGCCGTTGAAGTTGGAGAAGATAAACGGCGCTTTGTAGTCCGGCAGATAGGTGCAGTAACCGCCGATATGCTTACCGGGGCGGGTTTCCAGATCAAACAAGCCGCGCTCCGATAAAAAGTCGAAGAATTCACCGGTCTCGGGCGAGATTTCGCGATACATCCGCCGCGCGATGGGAACGAGCACGCTCTCGCCGCCGATTGGGTCCGCGTTTCCGTCCGGAAAGACGCAGGTTTCGTCGTAATACTTCAGCTTTTCTACGCCGAGGCGGGCCGCCTGCTGCTCGCGCAGTTTGGCGACGGCGGGGACGATCACGGTGCGTACCTGCTCGCGAAAGCGTGCGACCTCCTCCGGGCCGTAGTCCGCGCGGTGCATGCCGAGGTAGCCCAGCGCGGTATAATTCGGAAGATCCAGCTTTCTTGCCATGCGGACACGCACGCGGATCAGTTTGTCGTATTGTTTGTCCAGCTTTTCGGAGATGTTCTCATACAGCTTCGCCCAGGCCAGATATGCCTCTTTGCGCTCTTCGCGATCGGGGCTTTCCATATGCTTGAGTAAACCGTAAAAGTTGACCTCTTCGCCGCGGAAGGTGGTTTTGCAGCCCGCGGTGGTTTTCTTATACACGTTTTCCAGTTTTCCCTGACGGATCAGATCGGGGATGATCTTGTTGCTCTGCATCTTTTGATCGATCTCGGCTAAAGTGAAAAGCTGCTTGCCGTACTCCTGCTCAAACTCCGCGCGAAAAGGCGAGCGCAGGAGCGTTTCCGTAAACGCCTTGCTCACAGGCATCAACTGCGCGACGGCGCGGTTGAAAAACTGCATTTCGCCATCATAGAACTTGTCCGTCGTGTCCAGCGTGTTGCGAATGCTCGCCACAACATAGCTCGTCTCCACATGCCCCGTCTCTGTCAAAGAGGCCAGGTATGCCGCACGCGCATCTTCATACGTCTTCGCCTTTTTGAGCGCGCGCAGGTATGATTTCATCTTTTTCTTCAGCGCGCCCATGTCTGGGCGCTTATATTCGATCTTGGAAAAGGATTCCATATTCAAATCTTCGGTCTTGCTGCCCACGTCTTGCACTTCTTTCATCGTGTCCATGCTTCGCTCCCGTGTGATCGTCGAATTTCCGCTGGATCAACAGACGGATCTATCGATATTGTATTACGCTTCTGATGTGTTTTGCAAGGCGCAGGATGACCAAAGATTCGGAATAAGGCGCGATTTTACGACGCAGAGACAGTTTTTTCGCTTCGCGGGTGATGAATGCCATTTATCAACACGAGGTTTACTTTTTAAAAAGAAACGGGTTATAATGAGAAAAAATTACGCGCAGGCGCGATTGTTTTTGAGTGCAGTTTATGAAGTGCGCGTTATTCCCGGCGCGCTTACTGCCGGGTTATTTGAAGCCAATCAAGAAAACGTGAAACGGAGAGCTATATTGTTCGGAAACGCGTTTAAAAAGATATTGATCGCCCTCTTTGCTCTTGCGCTGCTGCTTGGGCTTGGTGCCGGCGTGTATTTTGGCGTGATTCCCGCGCTGCGCTATGACGTTTGGCGCGTAGAACCGGACGAGCAAGTCTCCTCCGCGGACACGCCCGAAGCTACGACAACGCCGCTAGCAACCGAAGCCGCAACAGCCGAGCCGACGGCGACGCCGGAACTGGCCCCCGCGACGGCGGAGGAATGGGTCGAGCGGTATATGGCGACCATGAGCACGCAAGAGAAGCTGGGGCAGCTCGTGATGTTCGGCTTCTCCGGCACGACGGAGGTACAGGAGCCGTTTCGCTCGATTTGGAACAGCTATTCGGTTGGCAACGCGATTCTCTACGGCTCAAATGTCAAGAGCTCAAACAGCGACGGCGGCTTTGGACAGACGGCGAAGTTGACCGAAAAGATCGCCGGCACCGTAAACAACGAGATTCCGCCTCTGATCGGGATCGACGTGGAAGGCGGCAGCGTCGTCCGCTTCCGCTGGAACCCGCAGCCGGTCTCCGCGCGCTCTCTTGGCAGACGGCGGGACACGGACTATGCGATGCAGCAGTTTCAAACCATCGGCGCGAAACTCATCGACGTCGGGATCAATCTGGACTTAGCGCCCGTGCTCGACGTTTCGGAAAACCCCATGGACACCTTCCTCGAAACGCGTATCATCTCCGAGGACGCAAACATAACCGCCGCCATCGGCAGCGCGGTCATCGACGGATTGCACGCGGGCGGATGTCTCTCCTGCGCAAAGCATTTCCCGGGGCATGGCGGCACAAACGAGGACTCCCACGCGGTAACGCCCGTTGTAGACAAGACGCTGGAAGAACTGCAAAGCTACGATCTGGTTCCATTTGTGAGCGCGGTATCTTCCGGTGTGGACGCCATCATGATTTCGCACGTGCTCTATCCCGCGCTGGACAGCACGGATATCGCCTCCATGAGCAAGCCGATCATGACAGACCTGCTGCGGGATCAGATGGGCTTTGACGGACTCATCATCAGCGACGATTTCCGGATGGACGGACTCACCATTCGCTATGAAGTCGGCGACGCCGCGGTGCGGTTTCTCCTTGCCGGAGGCGATGTGATCATCTGCGGCGCGGTGAGTGAAAAGCAACAGGCGATCGTAGAGGCACTCAGCGCCGCGGCTGCGGACGGGCGACTCACGCAGGAGCGCATCGACGAGAGCGTGAAGCGCGTGCTGCTCAAAAAACTCGCGCTCGGAAACTGGGATATCGAGGGCGCAATAGCCGCGCAGACGACGCAAGCGCCGTAACGCGCCGAGAACAGGCGAACGGGTTGAGCCGGAGGCGCGCGCTTCCGGTTCTTTTATACCCGCAAAACAGCGCGATCTTGATAAATCCTGTTTGGAAGGTGTCCCGCGCCTTGATTTCTTGCGCGCCGGACGATAGAATGATGACATGGAAAATTCTAACCAACAACCGTCCCGCGCGAAACAGCGCGGCTGGCTTGTGCTCTTGCTCTCGACCGTTGTCGCGTTTATCGCGGCGTTTTTCCCGTTTGCGTTGCTGATTGCGTCCGCGCTCTGGGCCTATGCCGGCGCGCGGACAAAGCCTTACTGGATGCTTTTGCCCATCGCGACGTTTGCGCTCAGTACGCTCATGCTGGATTCGGCGGCGACTCTTGCCGGATTATACGGCGCAGCCGCGTTTGCCGCCGTGATCCTCTATGTGTTGATGACGCGGCGCTTTAGCAACTCCGATACGGCGCTGCTGCTATCCGGCGTGTTTCTGCTCGGTCTGTACGCCTCCGTCTGTCTGCCCGGCGTGCTGGCGGGCAGAGGTGCATTTGCGGATATTCAGAGCGAGATGAGCTCGCTCATCACGTTTTACAAAGAGTCTCTTGCGCAGATGCCGCAACTCGACGCAACGATGTCAAAATCCGCGCTGGATACGATGAATTTGATGTATGAGTCGGTTCCAACGAGCTTTGTCGGCGTTCTCTGCGTGTTTGCGAGCATTCTAGGCCTTAGCAACCTGCTTTTCTTTCGGCTGTTTTGCCGGAAACATCCCGAGATTACGATCTCGCCCATGCGCGCATTTCGCGAATGGACGCTGCCGCGCAGCATGACGCTCGGATTGTTTTTAATGCTGATCGGGTCGCTGATTGCGGAGCTTGCGGGCTGGACGTTTGCCGACAGCTTTGCGGTGACGGCGAATATTCTCGTCGCCATCCCGCTGTTTTTGATGGGGCTTTGCGTGACGGATTTCTTCATTGCACGCACCAAGAAAAACGTGACGATAGCGCGCGTGCTGGTTTATGCGGGCTTCGCGTTTTTCTATTATTACTTATACTATCCACTGCTGCTGCTTGGCTGCTTTGATCAAATCTTTCGGTTGCGGCTGCGCCTGTCCGGCATGCCGCCGAATGAAGCGGTATGAAGCAATCCCTTTTGTGTATCGATAGACGGTTGCCTTCGGCAAAAGTCGCCAAACCAAAAATCTGTTCCAAAGGAGAGACGGCATGAAGAAAACGAAAACCATTCTCCTGCCGCTTGGCATACTGCTTTGCGTGCTTTGCATCGCGCTCTATGCGTCCGGCTGGTTTCAGTCCTATCGCCTGACTGCGACATTGATCGCGCTCGGCATAAGCCTGATCTTTTTTGTAACGACTCTTGTGCTGGAACGAAAACATCTGCATCAGGCGCAGCGGTTGATGGACGATGTATTTTCGGAAAATTCCGAAATCGCGTCAAAACTTGTCAATCAGGTTGCGATTCCTTGCGCGCTGATTGAGCAGGATGGCAAGATCGCCTGGCGCAACGACACCATGCAAAAGATTTTCGCGGAGCCGGATATTTGCGGCGTGCAGCCACATTTTGACTTTGCGGCCCCATTGGTTGCGGCCCCGATGGAGCTTGCAGGCAACGTTTATCAGGTGATGAGCGTGCCCGTGCATCGGGAAACGGACGATCGCTCGATGTTGTTTCAATACTGGCTGGATCGCACGGAGGCCGCGCATTATCAGCGCCTCTTTGAGGAACAGATGCCATATGTCGCGCTCATCTACATCGATAATTACGAAGAGCTTTCGGCGGATGTGCAGTTTCACCGCACAAGCGTGTTTTCCGAGGTGGAGCGCTTGATTGCCGACCTTGTGAAAGAGATTGACGGCGTTTACCGCCGCTACGAAAACGGGCGATTTTTCGTGGTGTTTGAGGCCCAGCATCTGCCGCAGCTGGAGCGCGCGCGCTTTCCGCTGCTGGAGCAGGCGCATAACCTTGACACCGGCACCAGCATGCTGGTTTCGCTCTCGATTGCGGTGGGCGCCTCGGATCGCATCGCACGCGCAGACGAGAGCGCGCGCCAGGCGATGGAACTCGCGCTGGGACGCGGCGGCGATCAGGCCGTCATCAAAAAGGGCGGCGGATACGTGTTTTACGGCGGCAGACGGCAGATGGAAGCCATGCAGAGCCGCGTGAAGATGCGACTTTTCAGCAAAGCTTTGCATCAACTCTTCGACAACGCGGGAGACGTCTTCATCGTCGGCCACAGCAGGCCGGATATGGACTGCATCGGCTCTGCGCTCGGCGTTGCCACCTGCGCAAAACATGCGGGTTCGCGCGCGTATATCGTGCTCGGCGAACAAAACAGCATGATCGAGCACGCGATGGAACTCATTCGGGACAACAATACATTTAACTCGATGATTATCACGCCGGAGCACGCGGAGCGCATCATGCGCCCGACAAGCGTGCTCGTCGTGGTGGATACCCAGCGCGTGGGTTCGCTGGTTGCGCCGAAGCTATTAGAGCTTGCTGGTCGCGTGGTCGTGATCGACCACCACCGCAGAGGCGCAGATCATATCGATAATCCCACGCTGCATTTTCTGGAGGCGCGCGCTTCCTCCACCAGCGAGCTCGTCACCGAACTGCTGCAATACTTCGACGCAAACATTCGCCCGCCCGCGCTGGTCTGCGGAACGCTGCTTGCCGGCATCACGATCGATACCAAACACTTTGCGTTCAACGTCGGCTCCCGAACGTTTGAGGCGGCGGGCTATCTGCGCAAAAACGGCGCGGAGACCAGCATGGTCAAGCAGATGTTTCAGGACGACATGGAGAGCTTTGGAGACGTGGCGACCACCGTGCGCAGCGCGGAGATCCTCAGCGGCGGCGTGGCGCTTGCCAGCGTTGGCGAGGAGATGAATAACGCGCCGCTCATCGCCGCAAAATCGGCGGACGAGCTCATCGGCATCAAGGGCATCGAAGCCGCGTTTGTACTCGGACGCGACGGAGAGAGCATCAGCGTTAGCGGACGCTCGCTGGGCAACATCAACGTGCAGCTCATCTGCGAACGCCTGGGCGGCGGGGGACACCTCACCATGGCGGGCGCGCAACTGACCAACATGGAACTCGACGAGGCGGAGGCGCACGTTCGCACCGCCATCGAACACTATATGCAGGAGGTTCAAAACACATTATGAAGCTATTATTGGAACAGGACGTTAAGGGAACGGGCAAAAAGGGCGAGATCGTGGACGTATCGGATGGCTACGCGCGTAATTTTCTCCTGCCGCGCAAGCTGGCAACCCCGGCCGACGCACAGGCGGTCAACGCCGCGAGCATTCAAAAGAGCGCGGCTGCGCACAAAAAGTTTCAGGCGGGACTCGCCGCGCGCGAGCTCGCCAAGCAACTGGAAGGCGCTGTCATTACCGTGAAAGCCAAGGTTGGCGAAAACGGGCACCTCTTTGGCGCGATCACCGGCAAGGAAATCGCCGCGGCGATTGCGGAACAGAAGCAAGTTGAGATCGACAAGAAAAAGATCGCGCTTTCGGACCCCATCCGTGCGCTGGGCGAATACACCGTCCGCGTGAGCCTGTATGAAAACACGTTTGCGCAGGTTAAGGTGATCGTAGACAAGTGCTGATTGGATCGACGTCCGCGCGCATCCGCGCGAAGGCGTATCGTCAAGCAATTCAAGCGGATCGGAGCAACCGATGGAAGAATTCGAATTCAATCAACCTGCGGCGAGTATGACCACGCTGCCGCACGTGAGCGACGCGGAGCGCTCCGTGCTCGGCAGTATGCTTATCGATACCGGCGCGCTGGAAGTCTGCCTCGAGCAACTGCACGAGGAGGATTTTTACGTGCCCGCGAATGCGACGATTTTCGCCGCGATGCGGGATGTGCGCGCGGGCGGAAACGCGGTTGACCTCGTTACCCTGACCGCGGAGCTGGAACGGCATAACAAGCTGGACATGGCGGGCGGGCTGACGTATTTGACCGATCTCGTCACGTTTGTGCCGACTTCGGCCAACGTTTCGCACTACATCAACCTCGTGGAGACCAAGAGCACGCAGCGCGCGCTCATCCGCGCGGGCGGCGAGATCATGCGCGACGGCATGGACGACGAGAAAGAGCTGGAAGAAACGCTCAACCAGGCTGAGAAGCGCATCTACGAAATCTCCATGCGCAAGGTGCAGGGAACGCTGGTTCCCATGGAGCAGATCGTGCCGGAGGCATATAACCTCATCGGTGAGCTTGCGCAGCGGCGCGGCAAAATTACGGGTGTTCCCAGCGGGTTTATGGAGCTGGATCGCATGACAAACGGCTTTCAAAAGAGCGATTTGATCATCGTAGCCTCCCGTCCCGCCATGGGTAAATCGAGCTTTGCGATGAATATCGCGCAGTATGCCGCGGTGCACAACAGCCGCACGGTCGTGGTATTCAGCCTTGAGATGAGCAGCGAACAGCTCGTTATGCGTATGCTCTGCACGGAAGCTTCGGTCGACTCCCAGCGCATCAAGGAAGGTCTCATCGGCAGCAACGAGATGAATTCGCTCATGGAGGTCATGGACCCCATGAGCAGGGCAAAGATCTATATCGACGACAGCAGCGGCGCGAATGTATCCATGATTCGCAGTAAGTGTCGCAGGCTTTCCGCGCGCGCTGGGCTGGACCTTGTCGTGATCGACTACTTACAGTTGATTCAGGCAAGCGGCTCGCGCAAGGACGGCAACCGCATGCAGGAGGTCTCCGACATGACGCGCCAACTCAAGCTTTTAGCGCGCGAGCTGGATGTACCGATTTTGCTGCTCTGCCAGCTCAACCGCGGCCCGGATACCAGAACCGACCACAGGCCGGTCATCTCCGACCTTCGTGAGAGCGGTTCCATCGAGCAGGACGCGGACATGGTCATCCTGCTCTATCGACCGGCTGCCTATATGGACACGCAGGAATACGAGATGGGCGACAACACAAGCCAGATCATCATCGCAAAGCACCGCCACGGCTCGACCGGCGTGGTCAAGCTGCTCTGGCAGGGTGAATATACGCGCTTCCGCTCCATCGCGCAGGAAAACCAGTAATCGCGAAAGACGGAAGCATCAAAAACGATCATTCGAGAGAAGAGGGTAACGGGATAGATGAAAAACACGGACATGTTTGCCGATCTTTCCACCACGCAGGCAGGGCAGCTTTTTATTGAGACGATCTATCCATGGGAAGTGCTGCCGCTGATTCAGACGTTTGTGCGCGCGCTTGGGCCAAAGCTTTCGCCGGAAGAATACAATCATCCGAGCGAAGAGGTTTGGATTCACAAGAGCGCAGTGCTGTATCCAAACATCTACATCGCGGGGCCGACCATCATCGGAGCGGGAACCGAAGTGCGCCCCGGTGCGTTTATCCGCGGGAGCGCGCTCGTCGGCCGCGGCTGCGTGGTTGGCAACTCGACCGAGCTGAAAAACTGTATTCTGTTCGACAAGGTGCAGGTGCCGCACTATAACTATGTCGGCGACAGCATCCTCGGAAACTATTCGCACATGGGCGCGGGATCAATCTGCTCCAATGTCAAGAGCGACAAAACACTGGTCATCGTCCGCCATGAGGGAATGGTGCACGAGACGGGGCTGAAAAAGTTCGGCGCGATCCTCGGCGATCACGTTGAGGTGGGCTGCAACAGCGTATTAAACCCCGGAACGGTGATTGAGCCCTATGCCTCCGTCTATCCTCTTTCGCGCGTGCGCGGCGTGGTCAAAGCGGGGCATATCTTCAAGTCTCAGGACGAGATCGTACCGCGCAAATAGCGCAGCAATAGCCGCAGTGCCACGGGCAGTGAAGCCTGAATCGCGCGCGGCTATTTTTCTGCGCAATTCCAAGAAATCGCAGCAGTTTTTGACAAAAAAGACGAGGGTTTTCCGAAGTCGGAAAAATTGTGAAAAGCTCGCAACATTCCGCACAATCCGCTTTTTCGCCGCGGGGAATCGGCTATACTATGCTTATGATTACGTTTCGACACCATTCCAGATATCTTTCGTTTCGCAGACCGCAGGGCGCGGTTCCCTGCAACACGAGCGTACGCATTGAGGCCGAGATCGGCGGAGACGGCGGCGCGCATGTGCAGCTTCGCCTCTACAACCAGCTTGGCGTAGAATCCTTTTTCGATTTGACGCGGGAAGGCGACCGCGTGCACGGGGAGATCCCCATGCCGGTGGTACCCTGCCTCGTTTGGTATTATTTCATCATTCGCACCTCGGACGGTCGCACGCAGTATTACGGCGGGGACAGCGGCGAGGGAAGAATGGAATCCCATGCGCCTCGCTCCTACCAAATTACGGTATATGACGGCAGCTTTGCAACGCCGGAACATTGGCGGGAGGGCATTGTCTACCAGATCTTTCCCGATCGATTCCGCAGAAGCAGCTGGGAAGACTTTCGCGAGCGCGCAAAGTATCACGCCAACCTCGGCCGGTTTTTGCGGATTCACGACCGCTGGAGCGAGGAAGTTTGCTATACGCCCGCACCTGGTGCGGAGGATTACGAACCCAACGACTTTTTCGGCGGGGATGCAAACGGCATCCGCGAAAAGCTCGGCTATCTTGCCTCGCTTGGCGTGACGACGATCTACCTCAACCCGGTCTTTGAGTCCGGCAGCAACCATCGCTACGACACGGCGGACTATCACAGGCTTGACCCGATCTTCGGCAATGAGGACGAGTTCCGTGCGCTCTGCGCGGAGGCGAAAGCAAATGGCATTCGCATCATGCTCGACGGCGTGTTTTCGCATACGGGTGCGGACAGCCGCTATTTTGACAAGTTCTCGCGCTATGAAGACGTTGGCGCCTACGAATCGGACGACTCACCTTACAAGAGTTGGTACCGCTTTGCGGGAGACCGCAAGCATTACGACAGCTGGTGGGGATTCCCAAGCCTGCCGAACGTCAACGAGCTGGAGCCGAGCTATCAAGAGTTTATCGCGGGCGATCAGGGTGTGTTATCGCACTGGGCAAACGACGGAGCGACCAGCTGGCGGCTGGACGTTGCGGACGAATTGCCGGACGAGTTCATTCGCATTCTGCGCAGAAGACTCAAGCAAAACGATCCCGAAGGCGTCCTCCTCGGCGAGGTTTGGGACGATTGCTCCAATAAATACGGGCCGGAGGGAAGACGCGGCTATGTCAACGGCGACGAGCTGGACAGCGCGATGAACTATCCCTTCACCGAGGCCGCGATTTCGTTTTTATCCTCGCGGACGGATGCTTACGCGCTCGACCACGTGCTGCAGACCCAGCGGGAGCGCTATCCGAGGCCGTTTTATGAGGCGTGTTTGAACCTGATCAGCTCGCATGATATCATTCGTGCGGCGACCGCGCTCTCCGGAGCGCCCGATCGTAACGCGGTCTCTCGCAAAGTACAGGCGACGTATCGAGCGAGCGAGCAGGATCAAAAGAAGGGTTACCTTCGCCTGATTCTTGCCGCTGCGCTTCAGATGTCTCTGCCGGGCGTACCCAGCGTCTACTATGGAGACGAGGCCGGTATGACTGGCATGAGCGATCCCTTTAACCGCGGAACATACCCCTGGGGCGCGGAGAACGAAGCGGTTTTCACGGGATATTCTGCACTGATGCACGCGCGAAAGGAAAGCGCCGCGCTTAAACGCGGGCTTTGCCGGATGGGCGCGTTCTCGCCGGAGGTTTATGCCGTACTGCGCTGGCTGCCGGAGAGCGGAGAGCAGGCGTTGCTGCTGATCAACCGTGGCGAACGGCAGCAGGCGGTGACACTGCATCCGGACGACATGCCACAGGGAGCGGACGGGGAGACGCCGGTCGCGCTGGATCAAACGATGACGGATGTGCTCACGCAGGAAGTCGTCACACCAAGCAACGGCGAGGTGAGCGTCACGCTGCCGCCGCTGACCGCGAGGCTGTATTTAACCATGTAGGAGCATGATTCGCAGAGAATCATATTGAGTGAACGATTCAATACGATCCAAACGATAGAAAACCAAAGCGAGGGATACTGGATGTTTCAACAGCAGAGAAGAATTGATGAGCTAAGCCGCACGATGCTGATCGCGGCGCTTGTGCTGTCGCTCGTCGGCATGATCGTTTCTAACACCGTGGGTTGGCTAAGAATCGTACTGAGCCTGCTCAGCGGCGCGCTGCTTGTGCTAATCGTCATTCGCATGACGAGCCGGAATTTCAACAAGCGCAATCAGGAGAATATGAAGTACCTGACCTATGAAACAGCGGTCAAGAACTGGTTTCGCAGGACATTTCACGCAAAAAACGCCGGCGGTGCTTACAATGCGCCGCGTGCCAAGCGCGCGCATAAGAACCCGACCTGGGCGGAGATGAAGCAGTATAAATATCTCATCTGCCCGCAGTGCGCACAGAGACTCCGCGTGCCGCGCGGCAAGGGCAGACTACGCGTGACCTGCACCAACTGCGGGAATGTATTCGAGACGCGCAGCTGATTTCGGAAAAGACGCGCAGAATTCTCGTAATATGAGACGCGCAACGGATTCACGGGATAAAACGCGTAACTTTCTCACGATTCTGTTGTAAAAACACTTTATTTTTTGACAATTGGTGATATACTAGTAAAAAGCTAGTGATTGAAATAGCGACATCAACATTTTGGAGGACGATACTCATGCAGGCAACGAAAGATATGCTCATTCAGCAGGTGATTGAGCTGGACGAAGGCACCGCCGATATTCTGATGAGTGCGGGCATGCATTGCCTCGGCTGCGCGATGGCGCATGGCGAGTCGATTGAGCAGGCTTGTGCGGTGCACGGAATCAATTCCGACACGCTCATCAGCGACATCAACAAGTATCTCGCGAGTAAATAACGCGAACCAGCGCAACAGCGTGCAAACCTGCCGCGGAAGAACCCCCGCGGCTTTTTTGCGCCTGTTTTGGCTAAAATCGCGGGTTGTTTCACATTCGTTCACAGGATAGTCGGAAAAAAGGCATTCTCACAGGTGCTATAGCATGATACAATGTTCTGCGGATGCAGAAAGGAAGCGGCATATGTTTGGCTATATCCGCCCGCTGGAGTGCGAACTTAAGGTGCGGGAACAGGCGGAATACCGCGGAATTTACTGCGGACTTTGCAAGAGCATCGGCAGACGCTATGGACAATTGGAGCGACTGACGCTGAGTTATGACTGCGCGTTTCTCGCGCTGACGCTGCTTTCGATCAACGGCGATGCGAAGTTTACGCGGGGCAATTGCGGCCCGCGCGTGTATCGCGGAAAGCGGCCGATTGCGGACGCTTCGCCCACGCTCGACTACGCGGCGGACGTGAACGTGCTGCTTGCGTGGTACAAAGCGCAGGACGATGCTTCGGACGATAAGAGCGCGAAGGCACTTGCCGCGCGGATTGCGCTCAAACGCGCATACAGGAAAGCTTCGCGCGCGAACCCGGCGCTGGACTATGAGATACGCGAGAGTATGTCGCAGCTTCATGAATTGGAACTCGAGAAATGCGCAGTTCTCGACGAGCCGAGCAACGCGTTTGGCAGGCTGCTTGCGTCCGTGATTCTCAACGCGCCGATGCTGCCCGTCAGCGAAAAAAAAGCCGCGCAGTGGATGTTTTATAACCTCGGCAAATGGGTGTATCTGATCGACGCGTGGGACGACCGCAAGAAGGATGAAGAAAACGAGAGTTACAATCCGTTTTTGCTCTCCGGCATGACGGCGGAACAAGCCACGTTTTTGCTCAACATCACGCTCAACGAAGCGAAGAAAGCTTACGATCTGTTGTCGTTGAAGACACAGAGCGGCGTGTTGGATAATATTATGATATTGGGACTGGTGCATACGCAAGAGCGTGTGCTTTTGGGACAGGAAGGCTGCTCTGCGGACAAGACCGCGACGCAGATGGATGAAGGAGACAAGGAATGAACCCCTACAAAGTGCTTGGCGTGAGCGAAAATGCTTCGCAGGAGGAGATTCGCGCGGCGTATCTGGAACTGGTGAAGAAATACCATCCTGATAAATACACGGATAACCCTCTCAAAGAACTGGCCGGAGAGAAGCTCAAGGAGATCAATCAGGCCTACGAAATGCTCACGAAAAAGCAGTCTACGACCAGCGGCACGGGGTATGGTTCCTCGTCTTCCGGCACGTATGGTTCCTATAACGCGGGTGGCTCTTATTCGCGCCCGGGCGGTACGGCGTACAGCGGGCCTTTTGCGACGGAGTTTGCGCGCGCGCGCTCTTTCATCAACCAAAACAATCTCGACGCGGCGCAGGCGATCCTAAACAATGTAACCGTACACAACGCGGAGTGGAACTATCTATCCGGCGTTATCTTCCTGCGGCAGGGTTCCTACCAGCGCGCGATGGAGTGCTTTGGCCGCGCCTATGACGCGGAGCCGGACAACGCCGAATATCGCAACGCCTATCTTTCGCTGAACAATTCAGGCCGTGCGTATCAACGAAACACCGCCGGAAACATGGACGCCTCACCCTGCTGCGATGTTTGCAGCGCGCTGATGTGCCTCAACTGCTGCTGCGGCGGGGACTGCTGCTAAAAAGAAACAGAATATCGCGATAAAAAATGCCGCTCAGAGCGGCATTTTGTGCGTTACTATTCGGATTTATATCACGGTTATGATTCTGCGGCGTCGATCACAAGGTCGCATTGGGACAGGATATCCAGCGCTTCAAAGTACTTGTTCTCCAGCGGAATCCAGCGCTCCTGAAACATCTTGAGCGCGTCTTTACCGTTTCGCGCCAGAATGCGCTTTATTTGCAGATCGGACTCGATGCGACAAAAAATCTTGAGATCATAAAAAGGCGACAGTAGCGGATGCAGGCTGTAGGCGCCTTCGATGATCGCAACCTGTTTAGGTAGAACGGGGATTGCGGGAAGAAGCGCATCCTCGTGGCAATCATATTTTTGCACTTGCGCCGTTTCTCCGCGGGAAGCGGGGAGGAGCACCTCGGCTAGAAACCGCTCCGCGTCCACATTGCTGCCGGGCTGCGCGAGGCGCTGCGGTGTGCGCATCTGCGGCTGGAGAAAATAGTCGTCCAGATGAAACACGTTTGCGTGCAATAGATCGCCAAGATGCGAGGCAAGCGTAGTCTTGCCCGCGCAGCAGTTGCCGTCTATGGCGATCAGAACACGGGGGGGTGATTTCAGCAGCGCGGTTACACGCGAGATAATTGCGGATTCGGCTTCGCTGGACGTGAGAAACTGGCTCGTCTGGGGCATGGGATTCTCCTTGTGCTTGTTGTATCGCTGGACGCGATCGAGTCTTGAAGAGTATTATAACACAAGAAGTCGGATGAGATGAGGAATCTAACAATGACACTGGAGACGGAACGACTGCTTCTGCGCGAAATGACACATGAGGATTACCCCGCGCTGGCGGAGATCATGCAGGATCGCGAGGCGATGTTTGCCTATGAACACGCGTTTACGGATGAGGAAACGCAGGCTTGGCTCAACCGCATGCTGGAGCGATATCGTACGGACGGCTTCGGCCTCTGGGCGGTGGTGCTGAAAGCATCGGGCGAACTGATCGGTCAGTGCGGACTGACTCGACAGGACGTATCCGGAAAAGAAGTGCTGGAGATCGGTTACCTCTTTCAGCGAAAACACTGGAAACAGGGCTACGCAATCGAGGCCGCGCGTGCTTGCAAGGCGTATGCGTTTGATACGCTCCACGCGAACGAGGTCTACTCCATCGTTCGCGATAATAACATTGCCTCGATGAACGTTGCCATAAGAAACGGGATGACGATCCGCTGCCGCTTCATCAAGCACTATTACGGGATCGACATGCCGCACTTTGCGTTTTCCATACGGGAAGAAGAATATAAGAGGAACAAATAAAAACCGTCCGCGGGGTATGCGGACGGAATAGAAAGTCGCTATTTTCGGATCAACCGAGGCTGAGGTGGTTGCGAAGACGCACCCAGCGAACCGCGCCGTCGACCGGCGGGCGCTCATTCACGCGAAGAGAGAAGAATTTTCCTTTGCGGCGGAAGAGCTCATATTCGATCATGCGCCGGTAGGCGGGCGGCGCAACCGCGGTCATGATCGACCCGGAGAGCGCGACGGGAACCGTCGGCTTGAGCGCAAGCGCGTCCGAAACAGCGATGATGCAATCCGCGGCGTGACTTGCGGCGCGCGCGGCATAGCGAAGGGCGATCTCATCGCCGGTCTCCACTGCCGTAAAGAATAGACTGATCAGCTGGCGCGCTGCTTCTTCGTTTTGAATACGCGCGGCGGAGGACAAAAACGCATCCGGCGACTTGATATCAAACAGGGTAAAATAAGCATCTTTCAGCGCAGTATAGGGCTGAGCGAAAAAAAGATGACGATAAACGCAACGGTATACGAAAGCCGCGATGTCAAACCCGCCGCCGACGTCTCCGCTGAGAACGCCGATTCCGCCGAACTGCGCGCGCTCGCCTTCCGCATTCATACCCGCGCAGGTAACGCCGGAGCCCGCGGAATAACAGATGCCGACGCCGTTGTCAATGCCCGCCATCACGCCGAGGTACCCGTCGTTGCAGACAAACGCGTAAACCAGGCCGCGTATGGCGAGCGCGCCTTGCAGCGCCGCCGCCTCCTCCGCATAATCCGCTCCCGCAAGGCCTAGCACCGCGTCCGTAACCTGACTGAGCGAATACCCTTGCGCATCCAGCAGCTCTTCCGCTTCGCTTACAATCAAACTCGCCGCGTCGTCAATCCCACCGGGGAGCGTTTCGTGGTTGCTTGCGCCGCCGCGGCGCGCGGCAATCACCGCGCCGGAAGCATCGAGCAGCCGGTACTCGGTCTTGGAGTTTCCGCCGTCAACGGCAAGATAACATCGTTTTTCGTCCATGATTGCAGTTCCTCGCAGCGAAAGTTGTTTGATATTTGACGGCGGATCGTCATGATATGTCCGCTTGATGCGGATTATTGCGGAAAGAAACGGGGAAGCAGAGAGCGGTTTTGCTCCAGCATCTCCTGTAGGCAGGGAATTGCCCGATCCAAATCGGCTGTGATGGGATTGCAGGCCAGCGCACGCTGTGCGGTTTGGCGATCTCCCGTCAACGCCGCTTCCACGGTGAGTGTCTCGTATGCTTTCACGCTTGTTAGTAGCGAACGCAGTACGGGGGAAGGCGAAACGCTGAGCGGCACGCGGCGAATGCTGTCTTTCTCGACATAGCAGCAGGTTTCAATGACGCTGTTGTCCGGCAAGAAGTCGATGACTCCGCGGTTTTTCACGTCGATCACATGATAGCCGGGCTCTGCACCGGAAAGGGACGCGATCAACGCAATGGCAGCCTCCGAATACAGATGGCCTCCGCGCTCCGCCAGCATGGGCGGCACGGTGCGATTTCGCTCATCCGCATAATACGAGAGCAGGCGGGTTTCAATATCGACACAGGCTTCTCCGCGCGTTTGCGGAGCCGCTTTCTGCTCGGCAAGCTTTCTGCTGTGATAAAAGAAGTATTGTAGATAATCGTTGGGAATTGCGTTTAGCAGCTCGATGATCGGGCGATAATTCTGAATCCACGCGTCTTGCTGCGAGGCTTGATAGAGCGCGCGGGAGTTTAGCATTTGCGGTAAAACATTTTCGCCGCCTGCGTGAACCGCGGTGACCGCGCCGCAATGGTTGAGGGATACCGTTTCGAGGCGAACCTGCTCCATTGGCAGGCCGAGCAGCTTTGAAACGCGCTCCTGCGTTCCGATGGGCAGATTGCATAAACCGACCGCTTTGAGATGCGTATGATTGAGCAAAAACTCGGTTACAATCCCGGATGGGTTGGAAAAATTGATGAGCCAGGCATCCGGCGCGTATTGTTCAATGGCGGCTGCGATGCGCTCCATCTGCGGGATCGTGCGCAGCGCATTGGTAAAGCCGCCGACGCCGGTCGTCTCCTGACCGATCAAATCGAAGCCAAGCGGGATTTTTTCGTCTCGAATGCGAGCCTCAAGCCGGCCCGCGCGAATCTGCGTGACCACGAAGTCCGCGTCTTCCAGCGCGCGCGGCAGATCCGTCGTTCGCGTAATGCGCGGCTCCATGCCGTTTTCGAACAGCACGCGCTCGCAAAACTCGCCGACGATGTTCAGCCGGGATTCGTCGATATCGCTCAAACGAAGCTCATCCAGCGCAATTTTATCTTTGCGGCGAATGAGCCCCTGCATCAACTCTGGACAATAGGAACTGCCCGCGCCGACAATTGCAAGTTTGATACCCATATTCGCCTCCTATGACGAGAGAGAAAAGATGACATCGTGTTGTGTGACAACATTTCGAAAGGGGCACCTTGCGAAAGATCCGGTGCGCTTGCTTAGTATATCACAGTTCAATTTTCTGTTGCTATCTTTCTGTAAAAAAATACGTTGTGATTTCGCCAAAAAATGTAACAACGGAAAATATGCGGTTCCAGGCGCACGAATTAAATTTCACACCAATAGTTTTGATAAATGTAAACGATTGCATGAAAAATGAAATATTACAGAGTAACATTTTCAATTAACAATTCCACTGTATGAATTCGTACATGATCGAATATAAGGTCAGCACGCGTAACAAAAAACGAACAGCTTGTATAGATGACATGGATGCGTTCCCTGCTGCAAACCGCTTCTCGATAGGGGAAACGGAAATATGACGTAATCGATTTCGCCCTCGATTCCAAAGTGGATTGTGTTTCTATTAAATCCGCATGTTGGAAAACAGAATCATTTTGTCGAATTCACAGCTGTTAATAAATTACGTAAGAAAGAAAAATGCTTACAAAAGAAACATAAAAACCTGTTATTGCTGTCATTGACAAAAAAAAGTTTTATTTTTTCTTAATTCTGGCCCTATACTTCTGACCAGAAGTATAGTAAAATGTTTTATACGGTTCTTCCGAGTACCAGTGAGGACAGAGCTGAAGACGCAAGGGAATCGCCTTGCGCCACCTATGTGGATGTGCTTCAATATCATCAGAAGCATCCACTGTTAACATTAGTTGGAGGAGAGAGAACAAAATGGACATTGGAGCAAGTATCAAGAGACTTCGCAAGTCCCATGGCGAAACACAGCAGCAGCTGGGTGAATCGGTCGGCGTCGTACAGCAGTCCGTCGCCGCATGGGAATCCAACCGTTGTATGCCGGACATCGCATCTTTGGTTGCGATCGCGACGCACTACAACACCTCGACCGATAGCATTCTCGGTTTGACCGAGGAGCCGAGCTATCTGTTCGACACGGAAGGCATGCAGTCGTACCGTAACGACGTAGCGCTTGCCGACCGTCTGCCGGGCGAGATCCGCGAAGGCGTGTTGGCACTGATTCGCTTAGAGCGCGTTAAGTACGGCCGCTGATCACAAGTCTTGCCCTCCGCCGGCCCGGGGGGAGGGGTTAAACGGAAACGAACACACCCCGACAACAATCAACAGGAAGCAAACCAAATAGCAGACATCCGTCATTGGATTGTTTCGCGAAAGGTAGCTTCCTGTTTGTTGCATCAGATCATTCTTTCTATATAATTATATGGTTGTCCTGTCCGGTCACTTGATGATACGCACAATGAGGTAGATTGTGGCAACCTGTTGTTCCAAAAAAACGTAAAGCAATATTATGCTGCATACGAGCATACATTATGCAAAAGGGTTGCATCGGCGGATATGATCATATATAATGCTCGTAGACATGTGCAAATCTACAACTCTCAATCTATATGAGGTGAATTATGGATTACAAAGCCATAGCGGAGCAGGTGGGGCCGCGCGTAGGCGCCACGCAAGAGTGGATTTTTCACGTTCTGCGCGAAGGCATCATTAGCGGCAAACTTCCGGGCGGCATGCAGCTCAAACAGGACGAGATTTCCGCGGCGCTCAACGTCAGCCATATTCCGGTACGCGAGGCACTGAGAAGACTCGAAGCGCAGGGACTGGTCCGCATCCACGCGAATCGCGGGGCCGCAGTTACGGAACTCACCCGCAGTGAACTGCTGGACATGATGGAAGTGCGCGCAACGCTTTCCGTTATGATGATGCGCAACAGCGCGCCGATGCTGACGCGTACGGACTTTGACGCACTGGACGAGATCGTTCGCCAACAGCGGGAGACCTCGGTGGAGGACATCATTCGCTCGGAGGAGCTCAACTACAAGTTCCATGAAATCTTAACATCTCACGCAAAGAACTCGATGGCGAACTTCCTGCTCGAATTGGTTCACGCGAACATCGACCGCTATCTGCGCGCAAGCTTTTACGGAACGCCGCAGACGCGCGAGGTATCGATCAACGAGCACGAAGCGATTATCATGACCTGCCGGGAAGGGGATTTTGAAAGCGCCTGTAACCTCCTGCGCGATCATATTCTCAACGCGAAGCAGTTTATTCCGAATACAATGAAATAAACACTTTTCTTACAGAGACAGGCTCGTCAGCGGGCCTGTTTTTTTGCGCGGAACGATCTGTTGTATTCCGATCTATCCGGATGCGCTATATATAAGGAAGAGAAATCCAAAGGACGGTATTGATAGTGGAACCGACTGAACAATAAATCCGAAAAGCCGGAGAAGTTGCCTATATACGTGTTGCACCTTGTCATAAAGTGTGATATACTCCTCAAGCGTGAAAAAGCGCAAAAAACGTTGGATTTGTCAAAGATCGGACGTAAAATTGTGCCAAACGCGAAAGACACCGTTTCAAACCCGAAAATGCCCGATTGCGGGCAAACCTTGCAAGACAACAACGTTAAAAATTGTTACAGGAATTCTTAAAATTCTTCTTGCAATCCCTATCCAGACCGTGTAAAATAAACCTGTTCGCGCCGCAAAGGCGATGTTTTTGCGCGTGAAAGGGATGAACGGGAGGTTGCCGGTTCTGCCATCCGGGTAATTTCCGCTCAGACCCAACGTCCACAAAGCGGACGAGGGTGAGTCTACAGAGCACATCGTGCAGTCCCGAACGAGTATAGCGCACAGCCGAGAGGCTGCGCCTGCCTTATGAAGAAGGAAACACACGGCTTTGTGTACCGCCCCTATTACGAAGGAGGATATCAATAACATGGCAAACAGAATTCGCATCAAGCTCAAGGCGTATGAAAGCTCTCTGATCGATCAGAGTGCGGAAAAAATCGTAGAGACCGCCAAGAGAACCGGCGCGCAGGTCAGTGGCCCGATCCCCCTGCCCACGGAAACGGAAATCGTTACCATTCTGCGTGCGACCCACAAGTATAAGGATTCCCGCGAACAATTCGAGATGCGCACACACAAGCGCCTGATCGACATTCTCCAGCCGTCTTCCAAGACTGTTGACGCGCTGATGAAGCTTGATCTCCCCGCCGGTGTCGACATCGAGATCAAACTGTAACCAACCGGAGGTAAACATGAAAAAAGCCATTTTGGGCAAAAAGATCGGTATGACGCAGATGTTCCGAGCTGACGGTACCATGATCCCCGTGACAGTCATCGAAGCCGGTCCGTGCCCCGTCATCCAAAAGAAGACCGTCGGGACGGACGGATACGAAGCTGTTCAGGTAGGCTTTGGCGAGCTGCGTGAAAAGCTCTCCAACAAGCCGAGAACGGGGCATTTTGCCAAAGCGGGCGTGAAACCCCTCCGTTATATGAGAGAGTTCAAGCTCGACGACGCGAAGAACTATGAAGTCGGCCAGGTCATCAAAGCGGACGTGTTCGCAGAAGGCGACAAGATCGACGTGCGCGGCGTAAGCAAAGGTAAGGGATTCCAGGGCGTCATCAAGCGCTGGAACCAGAGCCGCGGGAAAATGACACACGGTTCCCATTTCCATCGCGCCCCCGGCTCTATGAGCGCAAACTCGAGCCCATCCCGCGTATTCAAACACAAGAACCTTCCAGGCCATATGGGCAACGAAACCGTCACCGTGCAGAACCTCGAAGTTGCGCGCGTGGACGCAGATCGTAACCTGCTGCTCGTCAAGGGCGCGGTCCCCGGCCCGAAGGGCGGACTCGTTTCTGTAACGAGCACCGTGAAGTAAGGAGGAGCAAGAGAATGCCTAAAGTAGCAATTGTCGATATCACCGGCAAAAAGGTCGGCGAATATGAGCTCTCCGAAAATACTTTTGGACAGCCTGTCAACCAATTCGTACTCCACGAGGTCGTGAAGGCGCACCTGGCAAACTGCCGTCAGGGCACGCAGAGCGCCCTCACCCGCGCGGAAGTCTCCGGCGGCGGCATCAAGCCCTGGCGTCAAAAGGGCACCGGTCGTGCCCGTCAGGGTTCCACCCGTTCGCCCCAGTGGCGTCACGGCGGCGTGGTGTTCGCACCCAAACCCCGCGACTACAGCATCCGCGTCAACAAGAAGGTCAAGCGTGCCGCAATGAAGAGCGCGCTGTCCGGCAAGGTTCTCGATAACGAACTCGTTCTCTTCAACGAGCTGAACCTCAAGGCCGCCAAGACCAAAGAGATGGTCAAGGTTCTGGAAGCCATTAAGGCAGAGCAGGCGCTCATCGTCCTGCCGGAACCCAACGCAACGGTGGAGCGCGCTGCGCGCAACATCCCCGGCGTCAAGACCACGCTGGTCGGCACCCTGAGCGCGTACGAGATTCTCAAGTATAAGGTGCTGATCCTCACCGAGGAATCGGCCAAGAAGATCGAGGAGGTGTACGCGTAATGAAGAGCGCCTATGACATCATCAAAAAGCCGGTTCTGACCGAGAAATCGTACGATCAGTTCGCGAGTAAGACCTATACCTTCGAAGTGGACAAGACCGCCAACAAGATCGAGATCAAGAAGGCAGTCGAAGAGATCTTCGATGTGGAAGTCGAAAGCGTGCATACCATCAATTGCGACGGCAAAGTGCGCCGCCAGGGCAACTCTTCCGGCCGCACGCCGAGCAGCAAAAAGGCCTATGTGAAGCTCAAGGAGAACTCCAAAGGCATTGAGTTCTTCGACAGCATTTCGCAGTAAGGGGAGGAAGAACCATGGGTATCCGTAAAATCAACCCGATCACGCCTGGCCAGCGCTTCATGACGGTTTCTTCGTTTGAAGAGATCACCAAGAAGACGCCGGAACGCTCGCTGGTCGAAGATAAGAGAAAGAACGCCGGTCGTAACGTCACCGGCAAGATCACCGTTCGTCACCAGGGCGGCGGCGCGCGCCAGAAGTACCGCATCATCGACTTCAAGCGCAACAAGGACAACGTTCCCGCGAAGGTCTTCTCTGTTGAGTATGACCCGAACCGTTCGGCGAACATCGCGCTGCTCCATTATCTCGATGGTGAGAAGCGCTACATCATCGCCCCGCTTGGCCTCAAGGTTGGCGATCTGATCGTCTCCGGCGAGACCGCCGATATAAAAGTCGGCAACGCGCTCCCGATCGCGAACATTCCAGTCGGTACGATGATTCACTGCATCGAGCTCAAACCCGGCAAAGGTGCGCAGCTGGTCCGCTCTGCGGGCAACGCCGCGCAGCTGATGGCAAAGGAAGGCGCGTATGCGCAGGTCCGTCTGCCCAGCGGTGAAGTCCGCCTGATCCCGATGAACGCGAAAGCCACCATCGGCCAGGTCGGCAACATCGACCATGCCAACATCCAGATTGGTAAAGCAGGCCGCAAGCGCCACATGGGCGTCCGCCCGACCGTGCGCGGCAGCGTCATGAACCCCTGCGACCACCCGCACGGCGGCGGCGAAGGCAAGAGCCCGATCGGCAAGCCCGGCCCGGTTACCCCGTGGGGCAAGCCCGCTCTTGGTTACAAGACGCGCAAGCATAAGAACCCGACCAACAAGTACATTGTGCGCCGCAGCAACGGCAGCGGCAAGTAACGGGAGAGGAAGGAGATATACAATGAGCAGATCGATTAAAAAAGGCCCGTTCATTAGCGAACGCCTCCTTGGGCGTATCGAGGCGATGAACGCGAGCGGAAAAAAGACGGTCGTCAAGACGTGGTCTCGCGCCTCTACCATTTTCCCGCAGATGGTCGGTCACACGATCGCGGTGCATGACGGCAAAAAGCATGTGCCCGTATATGTGACGGAAGAAATGGTCGGCCATAAGCTCGGCGAATTCGCGCCGACGCGTACGTTCAGAGGACACAGAGGCTCCGAGAAGTCCTCTTCTGCAAGGTAAGGAGGAACGAAGCAAAATGGCAACCAGAATGAGAGAAAAGTCGGCCAAACGTGCGGCAAACGCCGATAAGCGCCCGCATGCGACCGCAAAATACATTCGCATCTCTTCGCGTAAAGTCAAGGCCGTGATCGACCTGATCCGCGGCAAGAGCGTGAAAGAAGCCGAAGCAATCCTGCTCTACACGCCGAAAGCCGCGACAGAGCCGGTAGCAAAGCTGCTCAAGAGCGCAATTGCAAACGCCGAGAACAACCTCGATCTCAATCGCGAAGAGCTTTTCATCGCCGAGATCTACGCCAATCAGGGTCCGACCCTGAAGCGTTTCCGGCCGAGAGCGCATGGCCGCGCGAGCGCAATCCGCAAGCGTACGAGCCACATCACTGTCGTGCTGGATCAGGCGAAGTAAGGGAGGAAATGAGCTATGGGTCAAAAAGTTAATCCGAACGGGTTCCGCGTTGGTGTCATCAAGGATTGGAACACCCGCTGGTACGCCTCCAAGAAAGATTTCGCCGATTTCCTCGTCGAAGACCGCAAGATTCGCGACTTCGTGAAGAAGAAATATTATCAGGCCAGCATTTCGCGCATCGAGATCGATCGCGCGGCAGGCAAGACCACCGTCAGCATCTTCACCGCGCGTCCCGGTCTCTTGATCGGCAAGGGCGGCACGGGGATCGACACCATCAAAGAAGAAATCAAAAAGGCGATCGGCAAGGACGTCAGCGTCAACATCATGGAGATCCGTGATCCCGACGCAGACGCGCAGCTGGTAGCGGAAAACATCGCTTCCCAGCTCGAAAAGCGCATCAGCTTCCGCCGTGCCATGAAGCAATCCATGGGCCGCGCGATGCAGAAGAACAGCGTCAAGGGAATCAAGCTCATGGTCTCCGGTCGTCTCGGCGGCGCGGAAATCGCAAGAAGCGAAGGTTACCACGACGGTTCCATCCCGCTGCAGACGATGCGCGCGGACATCCAGTACGGCTTTGCGGAAGCGAAGACCACCTACGGCCGCATCGGCTGCAAGGTCTGGATTTACAAGGGCGAACTGCTCGGTAAGCGTGGCGCTTCCGACAGGCGTGAGGAAGGGGGCAAATAACCATGTTGATGCCGAAAAGAGTAAAGCGCCGCAGAGTATTTCGCGGCCGCATGAAGGGTAAAGCCACCCGTGGCAACACGGTTTCTCAAGGCGAATACGGTCTCGTCGCATTGGAGCCCTGCTGGGTCACCAGCCAACAGATTGAGGCGGCCCGTGTCGCGCTGACGCGTTACATCAAGCGTGGCGGCCAGGTCTGGATCAAGATCTTCCCCGATAAGCCCGTTACCGAAAAACCCGCTGAAACCCGCATGGGCAGCGGCAAAGGCTCCCCGGAATACTGGGTTGCCGTCGTGAAGCCGGGCCGCGTCCTCTTTGAGATTGCTGGAGTTGAACAGGCGGACGCTTACGAAGCGCTTCGTCTCGCAATGCACAAACTCCCGCTCAAGTGCAAAGTGATCAAGAAGGAAACCGAAAAGGGTGGTGAAACCGATGAAGGCAAATAAGTTTCGCGATATGACCAACGACGTGCTTGCGGCTCAGGAAAAAGAGCTCAAGAGCGAGCTGTTCAACCTTCGCTTTCAGTCGGCTACCGGCGGTCTTTCGAACCCGAATCGCATCAGCGAGTGTAAGAAAGACATTGCCAGAGTAAAAACGATCATTCGTGAGCGCGAGCTTGCGAAGGCAGCCGAGTAACGGGAAGGAGGACAGACACATGGAAGAAAGAGGCTACAGAAAGACCCGTGTCGGCGTGGTCGTCAGCGATAAGATGGACAAAACCGCCGTTGTCGCCATCAAGACCAAAGTCCGCCACCCGTTGTACGGCAAAATGGTTAACCGCACGAGAAAGTTCAAGGTTCATGACGAAGAGAACCAGTGCGGCATCGGCGATACCGTTAAGATTATGGAAACGCGCCCCATCAGCAAAGATAAGCGGTGGCGCCTCGTCGAGATCGTCGAGAAGGCGAAGTAAAGACTGGAGGAACTGGGAATATGATTCAACCGCAAACCAGATTAAAGGTCGCGGACAACAGCGGCGCGAAAGAGATCATGTGCATTCGCGTGCTGGGCGGTTCCTACCGTAAGTCCGCCAATATTGGCGATGTCATCGTGGCCAGCGTCAAGTCCGCATCACCGGGCGGCGCGGTCAAGAAGAAGGACGTCGTTCGCGCGGTTGTCGTGCGTACGGTGTCCGGCGTTCAGCGTCCGGACGGAAGCTATATCCGTTTCGACGACAATGCCGCCGTCATCATCAACGACCAGAAACAGCCCCGCGGCACCCGTATCTTCGGGCCCGTGGCGCGTGAACTGCGTGAGAAGGACTACATGAAAATCGTGTCCCTCGCACCGGAAGTACTGTAAAGGAGGAGAATGACATGAACAGCTTAAACGTCAAAAAAGGCGATACCGTCGTTGTCATCTCCGGCAAAGACAAGGGCAAAAAGGGCAAGATCATGGTCGCCCAGCCTGACGACGAGCGCGTGATCGTGCAGGGCACCGCAATGGTGACCCGCCACGTGAAGCCCCGTAAGCAGGGCCAGCCCGGCGGTCGTATCGAAAAAGAAGGCCCCATCCATGCGTCTAACGTCATGCTGGTGTGCCCCAAGTGCGACAAGCCCACCCGCATCGCCCACAAACTCAAAGAAGTTGAGATTTCCGGCGAGAAGAAGCAAAAGAGTGTCCGCGTTTGCAAAAAGTGCGGTAAAGTCATTGACTAAGGCGGAAGGAGGAACTGACAAGTGGCAACGAAGAAAGACATTGAAACCGTGACCGACGCCGTCGAAGCAGCAGCCGAAACGGTCGTTGAAGAAGTAAAGAAAGCCGCGAAGAAGGCAGCTCCCAAGGCCGCCGAAGCCGCAGAAGCCGTTGAAAAAGCCGTGAAGAAGACCGCCAAAGCCGCAGCCGAAACCGCTGAAAAAGCGGCGGAAGCCGTAAGCGAAGCGGCCGCGGAAACGGTTGCCAAAGCGGCGGGCGCCGTCAAGGAAGCAGCAGCCAAGGTCGAGAAAAAGGCCGAAGCCGCAGCAAAGCCCGCAGCCAAGAAGGCAAAGAGCGGTTCTGCCGACATGAAGAAGCTCGAAGGCATGCCGCGTCTCAAGCAGCGCTACATCGATGAGATCGCGCCCGCTATGAAGACAAAGTTTTCGTATGAGAACGTAATGCAGATTCCGTACCTTGAGAAGGTCATCATCAACATGGGCCTTGGCACCGACAAGGAGAACCCCAAGGGAATTGAGGCCGCGATCAAGGAACTCAGCACCATTGCAGGTCAGAAAGCGGTACCCACCCGCGCCAAGAAGAGCGTCGCAAACTTCAAAGTTCGCGAAGGCATGACCATCGGCGCAAAGGTGACGCTCCGCGGAGACCGGATGTACTACTTTGTCGATAAGCTCTTCAATATCGTCCTGCCCCGCGTTCGCGACTTCCGCGGCGTGTCCGACAAGGCGTTTGACGGGCGCGGCAACTACGCCCTCGGCCTCAAGGAACAGCTGATCTTCCCGGAGATCAACTACGACGACGTCGACAAGGTACGCGGCATGAACGTTGTGTTCGTCACCAGCGCCAAGACCGACGAAGAATGCAAAGAACTGCTAACGCAGCTTGGCATCCCGTTTGTGCAGGGCTGATAAGGGAGGAAAGCAAAAATGGCTAAGTTAAGCATGAAATTAAAGCAGGCGCGCGAGCCGAAGTTCAGCAGCCGTGCTTACACCCGCTGCCGCATCTGCGGCCGGCCCCACTCGGTTCTGCGCAAGTATGGCGTCTGCCGCATTTGCTTCCGCGAACTGGCGTATAAGGGCGAGATCCCCGGCGTACGCAAGGCTAGCTGGTAAAGGAGGAAACGAACATGACAGACACCATTGCCGATATGCTCACCCGTATCCGCAACGCACTGATTGCGAAGCATGATTCCGTTGAAATCCCCGCCTCCACGATGAAGAAGGCCATCGCGCAGATCCTCGTGGACGAAGGATACGTAAAAAGCTTCGAAGTCATCGCGGACGGCGAGAAGAAGACGATTCGGATTCAGCTCAAGTACGGAGCAAACAAGCAGCGCGTTATCGTCGGCATCAAGCGCATCTCTCGCCCCGGCCTTCGCGTTTATGCGCGTAAGGACGAAATGCCCAAGGTCCTCGGCGGCCTCGGCATCGCGATTGTTTCCACCTCCCGCGGCGTTATGACCGACCGGGAAGCGCGTAAGCAGGGCGTTGGCGGCGAAGTGCTGGCCTACGTTTGGTAATCAAAAAAGGGCGGATGCCTCGTTTTTCGGTGTGATTGCCGCAAGGCGGCAGACTGAGAAGCAGACGTCCGCGCCTGCATGATATTACGAAAAAGGAGAAATCAACATGTCTCGTATCGGAAAACTTCCGGTCAGCATTCCTGCCGGAGTGACAATTACGGTCGAAGACGGCAACGTCGTCACCGTAAAGGGTCCGAAAGGCACGCTCAGCGAGAAAATCTCTTCTGAGATGATCATTGAGCAGGATGCCGGCGTACTCTATGTCAAGCGTCCCAGTGACGACAAACGCCATCGCGCACTACATGGTCTCAGCCGTACGCTCATCAACAACATGGTTGTGGGCACGACCACCGGCTACGAAAAGAAGCTGGAGATCGTCGGCGTAGGCTACAAGGCGCAGGCACAGGGCACAGGCCTTGTGATCAACGTCGGTTACTCCCATCCCGTGAACTATCCGGCACCCGCGGGCATCAGCTTTGATGTTCCGGCGCCCACAAAGATTACGGTCAAGGGCATCGATAAGCAGAAGGTTGGCCAGGTGGCCGCCGAGATCCGCGCGGTGCGTCCGCCCGAACCCTACAAGGGCAAAGGCATTCGCTATGAGAACGAGGTCGTTCGCCGCAAGGAAGGCAAGACCGGTAAGTAAAGCAGGAAGGAGTGACGAAAGATGTTTAGCAAAATCGATAAAAACGCGATTCGCGTGGATCGTCATTACCGCATGCGCAAGAATATCGTTGGTACCGTGGAGCGTCCCCGTTTGAACGTTTACCGTAGCACCACGCACATCTACGCGCAGGTGATCGATGACACCGTTGGAAACACCTTGGTCGCAGCTTCCACGCTGGACGCCGACATCAAGGGCAAGCTGGAGGGCAAGAGCAAGGTTGAACA
The DNA here is from genome assembly GCA_963665375.2 of Christensenellaceae bacterium. GTDB lineage: Bacteria > Bacillota > Clostridia > Christensenellales > CAG-138 > UBA7703. The sequence continues at coordinate 14,314 of CAXXUL010000003.1, read as the reverse complement.
AGCCGCTCTCGTCGGCGAACTCGTTGGCGCGCGCGCTAAGGCGAAGGGTGTTACCAAGGTCGTGTTCGACCGCGGCGGTTACCTCTACACCGGACGTGTTGCCGCTCTCGCAGACGGCGCTCGTAAAGCCGGGCTGGACTTCTAAGGAGGAACGAACATGCAAAACAACAGGAGATTCGAAAAAGAGCCCAGCGAATTCAAAGAGCGCCTGGTTTCCATCAATCGTGTTGCGAAGGTTGTCAAGGGTGGTAAGAACTTCCGGTTCACCGCGCTGATGGTCGTCGGAAACGAAAAAGGCAAAGTTGGCGTTGGCCTCGGCAAAGCCGCGGAGATTCCGGAAGCGGTTCGCAAGGGCGTTGAAGACGCAAAGCGTCATATGGTCGATGTTCCCATCGTGGGCACGACGATTCCCCACGCCGTGGAAGGCAGATTCGGCAAGGGTCATGTCCGCATGCTGCCCGCCGAAGAAGGTACCGGCGTTATCGCCGGCGGCCCCGCCCGTGCCGTACTCGAAATGGTCGGCATTCGCGATATCCGTACGAAATCTTATGGCTCCAACAACCCCAGCAACTGCGTGAAAGCCACGATCGAAGGCTTGAGCCAGCTGCGCACGGCGGAGCAGATTGCCAAGGCCCGCGGTAAGTCCGTGGAAGAGATCTTGGGTTAAGGAGGACGCTACAATGGCGAAAGCAACAGCGGCGGAGGCCAAAAAACTCAAGATAACGCTCGTTAAGAGCCCGATCGGCTGCCTGAAAGATCAGCAGGCGACGGTCGTCGCGCTGGGCCTCAAAAAGCTCCACAGCACCGTTACCCAGCCGGATAACGCCTGCACGCGCGGCATGATCTTTAAGGTCAAGCACCTGATCACGGTGGAAGAAGTTTAAGGCAGGAGGACGTGCATCATGAAACTCCATGAATTATCGCCCGCCCCCGGGTCGGTCAAAGCCCCCAAGCGCATCGGTCGCGGTACCGGTAGCGGCATGGGCAAGACCTCCACGAAGGGCCATAAGGGACAGAAAGCACGCAGCGGAAGCAAGAAGAACGGTTTTGAAGGCGGACAGATGCCGCTTGCGCGCCGTTTGCCTAAGCGCGGCTTTACCAATATCTTTGGAAAAGAATACACGATTATCAACGTTTCCGACCTCGAAAGGTTGGAGAACGGCACCGTAGTGACGGCTGAGTCGCTGAAAAAAGAAGGCTATATCAGCAAGATCGAAAAGGACGGCCTGAAGGTTTTAGGCGGCGGCGAGCTGACGAAGAAACTGGACGTTAAAGCGGCGAAGTTCTCTCAATCCGCTCAGACTGCGATCAAGGCTGCTGGTGGAAGTGTTGAGGTGATCGGCTAATGTTCCAGACATACATCAACGCGTTTAAGATCAAAGAGATCCGCAAGAAGATGCTCATCACGCTTCTGTTGATCGTGGTCTACCGGCTCGGAAGTTTTATTCCGATTCCCGGCGTCAATACGGAGCTCCTCAAGAGCGCCGTATCGCAATACGACATTCTCGGCTTCCTCGATCTGCTCACCGGTAGTTCGTTCAGCCAGTTTACGATCTTTGCGATGGGTATTTCGCCCTATATCAACGCGTCGATTATCCTCCAACTCCTGACCATTGCGATTCCTTCGCTGGAGCGCATGAGCAAGGAAGAGGACGGGAAGATTAAGATCGAGAAAATCACACGATACACCGGTATCGTTCTGGCCATGGTTCAGTCCATCGGTATCTTCATCGGCCTCGGCTCACAGTATTTGGTCGACACCAGCTGGCTGACCTACGCCACTATCGGCATTTGCTCCACCGCAGGTACCGCATTCTTAATGTGGCTGGGCGAGCGGATCACCGAGGACGGAATCGGCAACGGCGTTTCGATGTTGATCTTTGCATCCATCGTTTCTCGCGTACCAAAGACGTTCATCAGCCTCGGTCAACAGCTCTTCGTCGGCACGCTTCCCATCTGGGAGCTGCTGCTTCTGGCGATTCTGGTTGTCGGACTGATTACGCTGGTCACGCATGTGGATCAGGCGCAGCGCCGCATCCCCGTGCAGTATGCAAAGCGCGTTGTCGGCCGCAAGATGTATGGCGGACAGAGCACTTACCTGCCGATCAAGGCGAACTCCAACGGCGTTCTGCCGCTGATCTTCGCGCTCACGTTCCTGCAGTTCCCGGGCATGATTGCCCAGTTCAAGCCGGACGGCGCGTTCTATGCGTTCTATAAGACGTATATGGGCACGAACAGCGCGATCTACTATGTTATCTATGCGCTGTTGATCATCGGCTTCGGATTCTTCTATTCGAGCGTGACGTTCAATCCGATCGAAATGTCGAAGAACCTGCAGCAAAACGGCGGCTTCATCACGGGGATCCGCCCCGGCAAGCCGACGAGCGATTACCTCGGAAAGATCTCCGGACGCCTCACGCTGTTCGGTTCTCTCTTCCTCGCGGTGGTTGCGATCCTGCCTCAGTTGGCGATGAAAGGCATGGCGGAGAGCAGTGCGTTTGGCGCAACCAGCGTACTGATCATGGTCAACGTTGCCCTTGAGACGACGAACCAACTTGAAAGCCACATGCTCATGCGCCACTACAAGGGATTCCTCAACTAATCAAACACGCGGCTGGCGTTTCGCGCCCGCTAAGCTTACAAGCGGACATTGGCGTGCCGGTACCTTGCCGGCGCGCCGGTTCCGCGGAATTGCGGGACGCGGCGCAAACAGCGAACAAACGGAACAAGCAGATAATTTGCGTAACAACGCGAAACGCGCTTAGACCGGAGGAAACGCGATGAAACTGATTTTTTTAGGCCCGCCAGGCGCGGGAAAGGGTACGCAGGCGGTCAAGATCGCCCAATCGTACCAAATTGCGCATATTTCGACAGGAGACATGCTCCGCGCCGAAATGCGTGAAGGCACGAAGCTCGGCAAGGAAGCCAAAGATCTCATCGATCGCGGCGAACTGGTGCCGGACGACGTGATTCTGGGCATGGTGAAGAACCGCATTCAGAAAGAGGACTGCAAAAACGGTTTCCTCTTCGATGGATTTCCGCGCACGATTGCACAGGCGGAAGCGCTGGAAGCAATCAGCGAGATCGACTACGTGATCAACATCGACGTGCCGGTTGAAACGCTCATCAGGCGAATCAGCGGACGGAGAATGTGCGCGTCCTGCGGTGCCGGGTACCATGTGTCTACCTATGCGGAGCCAAACTGCGTCTGCGGCGCGGCGCTGTATCAGCGTGAAGACGATAAGGAAGAAACGGTGCGCAACCGCCTCGTCGTCTACGAGCGCTCGACCAAACCCCTGATCGACTTTTACATCGGCAAGGGCCTGCTGCATACGGTAAACGGAAATGCGGATATCGACACGGTTGATGCTGCAATCCGCGCGGTGCTTTCAAAATGAGCGGGATCACGATTAAATCTGCTTCCGACATTGAGAAGATGGACGAAGCGGGGCGCATTGTAGAAGAAACGCTGAACCTGCTGTCAAAATTAACTGAGATCGGCATGACGACACAGGAACTGGATGACATCGCGGTGGCCTACATCAAGAGCCGTGGCGCGGAAGCCTCGTTTTTGAACTACAACGGCTATCCGAGGAGCATCTGCACCTCGGTCAACGCGCAGGTGGTTCATGGAATTCCTGGACACTACCGCCTCAAAGACGGAGATATTCTTTCTCTGGACGTCGGCGCGTACAAAAACGGGTTCCATGGAGACGCGGCGCGCACGGTGCTTGTAGGCGACGTGCCGGAGGAGACGCAGGAACTCGTCCGCGTGACGAAGGAATGCTTCTTTGAAGGGATTCGCTTCGCAAAACCCGGCTGCCGCATCTCGGACATCGCCAAGGCGGTGCAAGCGCATGCGGAGAGCCATGGTTACGGCGTAGTACGCGATCTCGTCGGCCACGGAATCGGACGGCATATGCATGAAGATCCCGAGGTACCAAACTTCTGGGACGCGGCGCACTTCGGGCGTGGCGCAAGACTGGAAGCAGGCATGACCATCGCGATTGAGCCGATGATCAATCTAGGTACAGCGCGTGTGTACCAGCTCGACGACGGCTGGACGGTCGTTACGGCGGATGGCAAACCTTCCGCGCACTATGAAAATACAGTATTGATCACCGAGGATGAGCCAAGGCTTCTGACCCTGCACGAGGAGGAAGAACGCGCATGAATGAACCGGTGATCGGCAGGGTTTGCACCTCGCGTGCCGGGCATGATAAAGGCAGAGCGTTTCTTATCGTGGGAATAGCGGATGAGAACCATGTGCTGATTTGCGACGGGGAAACGCGGAAACTTGAGCGACCGAAGAAGAAAAAGCTCTCGCATTTGCACATTGAGCCCCAAAAAGCGGACGAAATTGCAAAAAAATTCGCAGAAAGTAAAGAAGTACTGGACGTGGACATGCGAAATGCGTTAAAATTATTCGGTTACAACATCGGTTGAATCTATTGCAATACAAGAATTGATCAAACCGTGTTGAGACAGACAAATTAGGAGGGATAGCTTGTCAAAACAGGACGTTATTGAAGTAGAAGGTGTCGTTTCGGATTCCTTCCCGAACGCTATGTTCGAGGTAAAGCTCCAGAACGGTCACAAGATACTTGCAACGATTTCGGGGAAGCTTCGAATGAATTTCATTCGGATCCTGCCGGGTGACAAGGTCACCGTGGAGCTCTCTCCGTACGATCTGTCACGCGGGCGCATCACCTGGCGCGGCAAGAACTGATTTTGAAAAGAGCGGCGCTCTTTCCGAAACGGGAAATACACATGAACCGGTTTTGAAAGAATGCAGCTTTTTAGAAAAATGATTTTTCGACGATAGGAAGCGAAAGGAGAACCACCATGAAAGTAAGACCGAGTGTGAAACCAATTTGCGAGAAATGCAAGATCATCAAGCGCAAAGGCCGCATCATGGTTATCTGCGAAAACCCCAAGCACAAACAGAAGCAGGGCTGATTTTCAGGAACAAAACCGTCGGAGCGGCTGCGTAAGGGATGGGAGACCATGATTTACGTTTCCGGCGGATGCTGATATAAATAACCATTCACGACTATTTACGGAGGTAAAGGAACGATATGGCACGTATTTCTGGCGTTGACCTTCCCAGAGACAAACGGATCGAGTACGGCTTGACCTATATCTATGGGATCGGCCACAAGACCGCTTTGGAAATATTGTCCGCAACCGGTGTCGACCCCGACATCCGCGTACGCGACTTAGCGGAAAGCGACGTCTCTAAGCTGAGAGACTACATTGACCACAATGTCAAGGTGGAAGGCGATCTTCGCCGTGAAACCTCGATGAACATCAAGCGGCTGATTGAGATCGGCTGTTACCGCGGCGTACGGCACCGTAAGGGCCTCCCGGTTCGCGGACAGAGCACCAAGCAGAACGCTCGCACGCGCAAGGGACCCAAGCGCTCGCAGAGCGGCAAGAAGAAGTAAGGAGGAATAGCGAAAATGGCAGCAGCAAAGCAAGTCAAGAAGACCGCCACCACGCGCAAGCGCCGCGAGCGCAAGAACATTGAGCGCGGGGCAGCGCACATCCGCTCCTCCTTCAACAACACCCTGGTGACCATCACCGACCTGCAGGGCAACGCCCTGAGCTGGTCGAGTGCGGGTTCGCTCGGGTTCCGCGGTTCGAAGAAATCCACGCCGTTTGCAGCGCAGATGGCGGCGGAGACCGCCGCGCGCGGCGCGATGGAGCATGGCCTGAAGACCGTCGAGGTCTATGTCAAAGGCCCCGGTTCCGGCCGTGAGTCGGCAATCCGCGCCCTGCAGACCGCAGGACTGGATGTCAACATGATCAAGGACGTGACGCCCATCCCCCATAACGGATGCCGCCCGCCCAAACGCAGAAGAGTTTAAGGAGGGAAAAGCGATATGGCAAGATATACCGGTTCCGTCTGCAGGCAGTGCCGCAGAGAAGGCGTCAAGCTTTTCCTCAAAGGTGACCGTTGCTTTAGCGAGAAGTGCGCCGTCAACAAGCGCCACACCCCTCCGGGAATGCATGGTCAGGGCAGAAAGAAGCAGAGCGAGTACGGCATTCAGCTTCGCGAGAAGCAGAAAGTCCGCAGAGCATATGGCGTTCTGGAGTCCCAGTTCCGCAAATATTACGACCTCGCGTCCAACATGCGCGGCATCACCGGCGAAAACATGCTATCGCTCCTGGAGCGCCGTTTGGACAACGTGGCCTATCGCCTCAACTTTGGCGATTCCCGCCCGATGGCGCGCCAGATGGTGACCCACGGACACATTCAGGTCAACGGCAAGAAGGTTGACATTGCTTCTTACCAGGTGAAAGAAGGAGACGTGATCTCCGTTCGCGAGAAGAGCAATGACGTCGAATTCTTCAAAACCCTCAAAGAGCAGGGCGCAGCAAGAACCGTTCCGAAATGGCTCGAACTGAATGCCGAAAAGCTCAGCGGTAAGGTCGTCGTTCTCCCGTCGCGCGACGATATCGACTTGACGATCGAAGAGCACCTCATCGTTGAGTACTACTCCAGGTAAGCCAAGCTGATTTGGCGGACCGCAACAGACAAACCGAAGGAGGGTAAGCAATGCTGGAGATCGAAAAGCCCAAACTCGAATGTGTTGAACTAACGGATCACTACGGCAAGTTCGTCGTGGAACCGTTGGAGCGCGGATTCGGCACTACGCTTGGCAATTCCATGCGTCGCGTGCTGCTCTCAAGCCTGCCCGGTGTGGCGGTGACGAGCGTTCGCATCGACGGTGTGCTCCATGAGTTCTCGATCATCGAGGGCGTGAAAGAAGACGTTACCGAAATCATTCTCAACCTCAAGGAGCTGTATTGCAAGCTGTATTGCGACGGCCCCAAAAAGGTGATCATCGACGCTTCCGGCGAAGGTGAAGTCAAAGCGAAGGATATCCTTCCGGATTCCGACGTGCTGATCATCAACCCGGAGCTGCATATTGCGACGTTGGATCGCGGCGCGAAACTCCATATGGAGATCATGCTGGAAAACGGTCGGGGCTATGTCCCGATCGAGCGCAACAAGCGGCACGATATGCCCATCGGCGAAATCGCCGTGGACTCGATTTTCACGCCCATTGAGAAGGTCAACTTCGCCGTTGAGAACACGCGCGTTGGCCAGATTACGGATTTTGACAAGCTCACGCTCGAAATCTGGACGAATGGCAGCATCAAGCCAGACGAGGCGGCTAGCCTCGCGGCAAAGATTCTAACCGAGCATCTGGCGCTCTTCATCAACCTCACCGATCACGTGGTCGGCGTGGAAATTCTCGTGGAGAAGGAAGAGAGCAAGAAGGAACGAATTTTGGAGATGAACATCGAAGACCTCGATCTCTCCGTCCGTTCTTACAACTGCCTCAAGCGCGCGGGCATCAACACGGTTGAAGAGCTCGTACAGCGCGACGAGGAAGAGATGATGAAGGTTCGAAATCTTGGCCGGAAATCGCTCGAGGAAGTTCAGGCAAAACTGAGTGCGCTGGGTCTGTCGCTTCGCGCACACGATGAATAAGAGGAGGAAGCACAATGGCGAACCGCAAACTGGGTAAGCCCTCTGATCAGCGAGTCGCGCTTTTGAGGAATCAGACCACGGCGCTTCTTTGGAACGGCAAGGTCGTCACGACCGAAGCGCGTGCCAAGGAGATCCGTTCGATTGCCGAAAAGATCATCACGCTGGCAGTCAAGGAATACGATAGCAGCCTAACCGTAGAGAAGGAATCCCGTAACGAAAAGGCGCAGATCATCAAGCGCGAAGTTGTCAACGACAAGGCGAGCAAGCTCGCCGCGCGCCGCGCGATCATGGCTTATGTGTACGACATTCCCGAACCCAAGCAGGCAAAAGAGAACAAGAGCGAATACACCGAGCGCACGAAAGACCGCGCGCATCCGGTGGTTGAGAAGCTCTTCCGTGATCTTGCGCCGAAGTATGCAAAGCGCGCAGAAGCCGGCAGCAAAGGCGGCTACACGCGTATGTATAAGCTCGGGCCCCGCCGCGGAGACGCAGCCGAGATGGTCGTCGTCGAACTGGTGGACTAAGAATAATCAGGCAACACATAAAACCCGCCGGGAAACCGGCGGGTTTTTGCTGATAAGAAAGTATTCTTCTGCGGATATGTTGCGTGGTCATTTCGAAGAAGAGATATTGTAACTTTTTTCGCAACAAGAGAGGCATTCTACAAATCTAGTTTTTACTATGATATAATAATTGCCGTGTAAAAGTTTTTAAGGGAAATGGCGTTGCAATCATTGAATATGATATCGAATGTGGCATCCGAATTTAAGAAGACATCTGTTTTTAAAAAGATATTCATATCCCTGCTGGTTGCGGCATTGGTGCCGCTGCTTTTTGCGTGTTCGCAAGAGCCCGCCGTCGACAGCAGCGCGCTTGTGGTCAACGAGGTGGTTTCCAGCAACAAGCGCTCGCTGGTGGACGAATCCCTTGGCACGCCGGATTGGATTGAGCTTTACAATTCCGGTTCCGTGCCGCTCGATCTCTCCGGCTACGGCGTGTCGGACAATTTGAGAAACCTGCATAAGTTCGTCGTGCCGGAAGGAACCATCCTTGGCGCAGGCGAATATCTCGTTTTATACGCAACCAACGCAACAGAAGATCAAACCAATCCGATGATCACAAACTTTGGCCTGAGCAAGAGCGGCGACTATATCTTCATCACCGATGCTTACTTCGGACTCGTTGCGCAGATGCAGGTTCCTGCGCTGTATACGGACGTATCGTATGCGCGAGAGGCGGACGGCACCTACGGTTACTGCGGCGTGCCGACGCCGGGAGCCGCAAACGACAGCGAGATTTTTACAACGCTGGATGCGGTGTTTTCTTCGCAGAACCTCAATGCGCTCGCGATCAGCGAAGTCATGCCGAGTGACGACGCGAGCGGTTACCGTTGGGTGGAGCTGCGCAACAACAGCGACAGCGCGATTCAACTCGAAAACTACTGCCTCTCGGACGACGAAACCAAACCGCTCAAGTGGCAGATTTCTTCCGGAACCGTACCTGCGGGTGGCTATGTCTGCATCTACCTGTCCGGCCTCGGCAGCGACGGGAAAGACGGCATTCATGCGCCGTTTCGCCTCAGCAACGAGGACACGACGGTGCTTCTCTCCGACTTGCAGGGTAACCTAATCGACCGGATCAGCTGGCAGACAGGCGTTCCCGGCGGCGTTTCGGTGGTAAAGGATGCATCCGGCACGGCGGTCTATACCGCTTATCCAACGTTTGAGGCCACAAACAGCGACCAGACGTTTTCCTCGCTGGAAATGACGATTATGGATCAGTCCGATCCTATCCATATCAACGAGGTGCTCAAGCACAACACGCTCTCCGCAATCGATGCGGACGGCGACCGCGAAGAATGGGTTGAACTGAAAAACTTTTCGTCCGAGGCGGTTTCGCTGCTCGGTTATTTCCTTTCGGACAGCGCGGACGACCTCTATAAATGGGCACTGCCGGATGTAACGCTGCAGCCCGGGGAATGCAAGGTGATCTTCCTCTCCGGAAAGAATCGCACCAGCGGCGAACTGCATGCGAACTTCGGACTCTCTGACGATGAAAACGAGATATACTTTACATCGCTCAGTGGCATGCGAACGGAAAGTATGTCGCTCACAGGCATCACGAAGGATAACATCTCGGTGGGGTTGGACAGCGGGCGGAATATTCGATATTTCGCTTCGCCAACACCGGGCAGCGATAACGCACATGGATTTGAAACAGCCGACCAGATCGGCTGTTTCGACAATACAGGGGTATTTATCAGCGAAGTCTGCGCCGTCAATGAAATCAAGAGCGGGCAAAACGATTGGGTCGAGCTGCACAACGGATCGGGTCAAGCGGTCGATCTGACCGGTTGGACGATCTATGACGGCATCGATTCGACGACACCCTATACCTTTTCCGGCGAAACGATCGGCGCGGGTGACTATCTTGTCGTTGAGTGTACCAACTCGCCCGTGAAACAGGGTGCGGGTATCGCGCCGTTTTCCATCTCGGCTGCGGGCGAGAAGTTGATTCTCAAAAACGCGACTGGTACGCTGGTTGACACGTTTGATTCCGGCGTGCTCACACCGGAGATCACGAGCGGAAGACTGGAAGGAGACCCTTCCACCGCGCGTGTGTTCTTTCAAAACCCGACACGCGGGAGAGAGAACGACACGGACATCACCACCGGCGTTTCTCCGCAGCCGACTTTTTCCGACCTGACGCTGTATCATAGCAGCGCGTTTGCCGTGAGCATTTCGTGCGACGATCCAAACGCGGAGATCTACTACACGACGGATGGCGACGAGCCCTCACTCGAATCAAAGAGATATACGGAGCCCGTGCAAATCAGCGAAAATACGCCGCTGCGGGCGGTTTCCTACGTCAACGGAAAGCGGTTGAGCGAGATCGCGACGGCGACCTATCTGTTTGAGGAGCCGCATACCGTACCCGTGATCTGCATTACGGGGAATCCTGACAGTGTTCAGGAGGTGTTGCGCGTCGACGACAAGTTTAACAAGATTGAGCGTCCCGCGAGCATTTCGTTCTACGAGGCGGATGGAACACTTGGCGTTTCGTTTCCCGCGGGAATCAAGCCAAAGGGAGCGGGCACCATCATTTATTCGCAAAAGTCGCTGAGCATCAACCTGCGCGCGGGGTACGGGCAGAGCAAAGTAACCTATCCGTTCTGGCCGGGGTATGAATTTGACACGTTCTCTGCGCTCGTGGTTCGTAACGCGGGACAGGATTGGAGCGCGGCGCGCATTCGCGACGCATTCACAAGCAACCTCGTCGAAGGGATGAACCTCGACAACTCCGCATCACGCCCCGTCGTCGTGTACATCAACGGCAAATACAACGGACTTTACGACCTCAATGAGGAGCAGAACAGCTCGTTTCTCGAGACGCACTATGGTGTTGACGGAGATACGGTGGAGTTTATTCGCCGCAATGCGACCCCGATCAAGGGCGGCAGCAAGGATATCAAGCGCGTGCGCGCCTTTGCGGAAAACGAGGACCTGAGCGACGACGCGGTCTTTGCCGAGTTTTCGCAGTGGGTCGATGTCGACTATTTTACGGACTATTTTATTGCGCAGACGTACATCTGCAACAGCGATATGTTTAACCAGAAGTATTGGCGCACGACGGATTATACGGTGAAATGGCGGCCGGTGTTCTACGATCTCGACTTTGCCTACAAAACGGCGGCGCGAGACATGATCGGGCAGTATTTCAACGTCAACGGCGTTCCTTCCGCGGATAAGTCGCTGACCTATTTCGAAATCTATATCGGCTTGAAGAAAAACGCGGCCTGGCGGGAGCACTGCGTCGATCGATATGTAGAAGTCGTGGAGAAGTATTTTAACGCACAGCGTGCGACCGCGCTGTTTGACCAGATGGTCGCAGCTCTTCGGCCTGAAATGCCGCGCCAGATTGCGCGCTGGGGCAAGCCCAGCTCCATGCGCGAGTGGGAAGACAGCGTAGCCCAGATGCGCACGTTTATCGAGCAGCGGCCGGATTACGCGCTGGAAAACATGCGCAAGTATTTCGGCGTTTCGCAGGAGAAACTGGACGAACTCATCGCGAAATACAAACAATAAGATCGCTCCGCTTGAAAGGCAGCCGCAATATACGCGGCTGCTTTTTGCGAAATCCGAGCGCAAAAGAGCAAAAGCGGGTCGATATAAGAAAGGCAGATATGAACGCGAGATGAAACATCGGGCAAACGACCCGCGTTCATTTACACTCGATTGCGTTCATGCTAAAATAAGATGACTATATGTAGGTAGGTAACAGCATGAGAATTCTCGGAATCGACCCCGGATATGCCATTTTGGGCTACGGCGTGGTGGATGTTTCGGGAACAAAACTTGTGCCTGTCGACTACGGCGTCATCGAGACCACACCGGACGAGCGCTTACCGGAACGGCTGAATCGCCTGTATGACGGCATGCGCGCGCTGATTGAACGATATCAGCCCGATTTGGCGGTGTTTGAGGAACTGTTCTTTTACCGGAATACGACGACAGCCCTTGCCGTTGGCGCCGGTCGCGGGGTTGCGATCCTCGCGGCACAACAGGCGAAAATTCCCTTATACGAATACACGCCGATGCAGATTAAGCTCGCGGTCACGGGAAATGGACACGCGGACAAACGTGCCGTGCAGAGCATGGTGAAGCTTTTGCTCTCGCTAAAGAGCATTCCCAAGCCGGACGACGCAGCAGATGCGCTTGCGGCAGCGATCTGCCACGGGTGTACGATCGGCCCGGCGGCGGAAGAATATCGCATTCGATAAAATAAACGGAGGAACTATCCTTGTACGCATACATCAGCGGGATTGTGGACGAACTGCTGCCCGACCGCGCAATTTTAGAAGCGGGCGGCGTGGGATACGAGCTGTTTTGCAGCGCGCTCACGCTCAAGCGCCTGCGCCCCGGCCAAAAGGAGCGGCTCTATACGCACCTGCATCTGGCGGAGGGCGTGATGGCGCTCTACGGTTTCTATGAACCGGAAGAGAAGGATATGTTCCGAAGGCTCCTAACGGTGACGCGCGTTGGCCCGAAGCTTGCGCTCTCGGTGCTGTCAATCCTTACGCCGAGCGATGTTGCGGGTGCGATTGTGACCAACAACGCAGCGGCGTTTGACCGCGTAAGCGGCATGGGCAGAAAGACCGCCCAGCGCGTGTTGCTGGAATTAAAAGAGCGCGTTGGAACGAACGAAATGCTCGCAGGCAACGCGAATCTGGACGCGCCGGATATCCGCTCGGAGGCGGTCGCGGCGCTTGTTTCTCTGGGTTACGACGGGCTCGCCGCGGGCAAAGCGGTCGCAGCGGTGGAGCAGGCGGAAAGCGTAGAAACGCTGATCACCCTGGCGCTGCGCAAGATGGCTAAATAACGGAATCAGTTCGATAGATAAGGACAAGAATGGACGAACGCCTGATCAGCTCCTCCATGCGTGAGGAGGACGTAAAAACGGAATACTCCCTTCGCCCGCGCATGCTGAGCGAATACATTGGTCAGCACGCGGTGAAGGATCACATGCGCATCTACATCGACGCGGCACTCAAGCGCGCGGAACCACTCGACCATGCGATCTTTTACGGCCCGCCGGGTCTTGGCAAAACGACGCTTGCGGGGATTGTCGCAAACGAAATGGGCGTGTCACTTCGGGTCACCAGCGGACCTGCGATTACGCACGCGGGCGATCTCGCCGCGATATTGACCAATCTCGCGCCGGGTGACGTGCTGTTCATCGACGAAATCCATCGCCTCAACGCAAACGTGGAAGAGGTGCTCTATCCCGCGATGGAGGATTTCGCGCTCGATATCATCATCGGAAAAGGGCCGTCTGCGCGCAGTATCCGGCTGGATTTGCCGAAATTCACGCTCATCGGCGCAACGACACGCATGGGGCTATTGACCTCGCCGCTGCGCGACCGATTTGGCATCAAAGAGCAGCTCGCGATGTATGATGCAGAGTCTCTCAAGGAGATCATCGTGCGCAGCGCGCGCATTCTCGGTATTGCGATTGAGGAAGACGGAGCGATAGAGATCGGCTCCCGCGCGCGGGGAACACCGCGCGTCGCCAACCGTTTACTTCGGCGCATTCGCGACTATGCGGAGGTTCGCAAAGGCGGATTTATCGATCTGGAAGCCGCAAAAGAAGGCCTCGATATGCTGGGCGTCGATGAACTGGGTTTAGACGAAGTGGATCGGCGTATGCTGCAAACCATGATCGTAAAATTCTGCGGTCGTCCTGTCGGGCTCGATACCATCGCCGCGGCGACTGGCGAGGACGCGGCGACGATTGAGGACGTATACGAACCCTATCTGTTACGCCTCGGATTTATTGCAAGAACGCCGCGCGGACGAATCGTCATGCCGGCCGGCTACGCGCACCTTGGTTACCAAAGCGATACGCAGCAGTTGAAACTGGAGGTTGAGGAATGAAACGCAGGGAAATGAAGCTCCTCCTGGAAGAGCGTTTTGAGCGCATTGCGCTGCTTGAAACCCGCATAGACACCATGGATCAGCTGGTGGAAGGATACCGCGCGCGCGAGCAGGCGGTTCTGGACGCAATGCAGACCGCCAAAGAGAACGCGGCAAAAGCGCTTGAGCAAGTGCAGACGCAAGGCGCGCAGATTCAGGCGGAGGCACAGCGGGTGCTCGCCGAAGCGGAGCAAACGCGCTTAGGCGCAAGAGCGGAAGCGGAAGCGCTGCTTTCGGATGCGATCAGCGCCGCGAATACATTGAGAGCCGAAGCGGAGCGCAAAGGCCTTGAGGTTACGGCAACCGTACGCGCGGACAGCGAGCGCATGCTGCGCGA